>JAXMCV010000002.1:0-1499394 GCA_046349215.1 Beijerinckiaceae bacterium | reverse complement strand
CGACCTTCCTTGAGCTTCCCGCGCTTGAGGTTGGCGTCGAGAGTGGCCTTGGCGTATTCGGCGACGCAATCCTGCAGGGCGCTGAAAGTGTTGCGGGCTTCGGGGCGGCCCTTCTGGATCCGACGCAACGCCGGGGAAATCGAAAGGAAGGGCTTGCCCGTCTTCGTCCGCGCCTCGGCGCAGACGAAGACGTCGACCGTGCCGCCGCCGGTTTCGTCGTGGTCCATGCGGGCGGCGAGGACGGAATCCTCGCCGAAGGCATGTCTGGCGAAGGCGATCGAGAATTCGAAGAACTGGCGGTTTCGGGGATTTTCGGGATCGTGCAGCTCGCCGGTTCGCTTGATCCAGGCCGGCGAGACCTGGACGATGCAATGGGCGACCGGCGCCGCATTGGCGCGGACGGGAATGCCGCGCCGGCGCAGCATCGTCTCGAAATCAGCGACATAATCAATCGGAACCGCGCCCGGTCGGGGCGCTCCGATCCAGGGCCTGTGATGATAATTGAGCGAGGAATCCGCGCCCGGCCGCAATCTCTTGATCGAGGTTTTGTCGAGCCGGCTGGCATGGGCGGCGGCGGCCTGGAGCTCGCGCATGTTGGGGATGCGCGCGAGGCGGACGGAGATGAACTCGTCGGACATGGGATTTGCGCCGGGGAAAATTTTTTGCTACGGTCCAATGAATATAGGCTGTCGTGCTTCACTTGGAAAGTGGTAACCCGCTATCTGTTTTTTAAGCTGGAACTTAACCGTTGGGCTCCGCCCCGGTTAGCTCAGCTCAAAAAACAGCGGGCGAGGGGCACGCCCCTTCGAACCCCAGCGGATCGGCACAGCCGACCGCCCCCGACCTCAGCCGGTCGGGCGCCACAAGAAGGTGGCGATCAATGGGAGCGGCGCCCCGCGACGGTCGGCGAAGTCCGAATGAAATCGGCCTCGCTGGCGGCGCTCAATCGCGCCACACCCCTCTGCCCATTCGGGCCGCTCCATCGTTCGGCTCCCGGTCTGGCTGCCGCCTGCGACCGGTCGGCGAACGTTGGGGCGCGTCCCGTTCATTTAGTTCCTGCGGATCCCCGCAATCGCATGGAGGCGTTTCGTCGGGCTGGCGGCTGCGTCCCGCTTCCCACCCCGGCGCCTCATCGCGCCATTGCGCAGTTCGACCTCTTGCCCCATCGAGCCCGACAGAAAGTCGGGTCTCCAGCCGAGAATGACGGCCTCAGACCACAGCAATCGACCAACGCGGTTCCGAAGCCGTCGCCGGCGCCGCGGCGGGTCCCGATGAGCTCGCCGCATAGCGCGCCAGTCTTGACGAGAGGGTCCCCGCCTCGTCGCGAGCCGTCGCCTTTCCCGAGGCCGACCTCTCCCGCCCGGCCTTCTCGTCAGGTCGACCCTCACCAAGCCGCTCCGGGGCGACGCTGGTCCAGGAATACTTCAAGACGCGCATCGTCTCGACCACCTCGCCGGTTCGAAGCCGGCGATCGTGACCAACCCTTTGCCGGGTTGAAGAAAACGACGCCCGGATCCCCCCGAAAAAGACCAGGAATGGCGCCCGCCCGCGACCTCCGCGTGCATGCACATTGATAGCGGCGCCGTGTGCGCCGACGAGACAGGAGAATGGTCCGCCTTCTGCGGGTTTCGAATGTTTTGGGACCCCAGAAAAGGACAGATGTAATGAACGACAAGACCAGCGGCGGGGCCGCAACGTTGCCCCGCTCGTGGAAGACGGCCGCCGCAGCGGTCGGGCTCGGCGAACCTCGCCAGCCGCGACTGCCGGCAAAACAAAAGCGCAAATCGCGGCTTTTGCCGACCCAGTGGCCCAAGGTCGGCGGAGGCGATCTCGAACTCGCGCATACCGAGGCATTTCGTTCGCCGCAATTCCGGGACCTATTCCGTCCCGGCGAGATCCGGCTCCTCTACGCGGGGGGCTGCCCGGGCCTGGGCGCCCTCTCGCACCGTGTCCATCTGCCGGCTTACAAGGCCTCGACCTGTTCGGAGGACGGCCTGGCGCGGCGCGCCTTCGAACTGCGGCGCGACGAAGTCGGCGCGTATTTCTTCCAGAACGGAGACTACGTGCGCGAAGACGGCTGGGATGGCTGGTTCCCGAGCCATCTCTATCCGGTGCGGGGACCCTCGTCCGAGAGTCCCGTGTCGATCCGGGAGCGCGCGTTGATCGTGCGCATGCCTGACGGCTGTTCGGCCGAGCGTTTCGACGAAATCTTCGACCGCGAAGTCCGCAAGGGGGGCCTGGATCTCTGGGCGATGACGCCCGAAGCGCGCAATCATTGCGCGTTTCTCGGCATCGATCCGGCGCTGCTTCAGCGCTTTACCCGCTATCCGAACTGGGCGGTGATGCCGACCCACGAGATCGTCGGCTTTTCGATTTACTCCGGAGCCGACAGGCTGATCCGGATCGCCGAAAACGCGGTCCTCGAACTGCTGGGCATGGAGCCGACGCCGGCGGAGTGAAATCGGCGCCGCCGCCTGCGAGCCGAAAACCCCACAGACGGCGGCCCTAGCCGCCGTCTTTCTGTTTTGGCCCCGAGCGGTTCCACGAGAGGCCTGCTCTCAGACCCCCGGAAAGAAACGATGTCCTGCCGCCATCACGGCAGGGCGTCCACCTCCCACAATCAGGAGTTAAGCAAAATGCCCAAGCCCCGCATCGTTTTCGATATCGAAACAATTCTCGACGAAGAAGCAGTCGCCCGTGCTCATAAGCTGCCGCCCGGAGACCAGGACGCAGTGCGCTCCATTATCGGCGAGGACTTCCCGAAGGCCGCTTTCCACAGGATCGTCGCCATCGCGGCAACCGCGCTCGTTTACGACATCCATGCCGGCGCGTGGTCGGTCCTCGAAATGGCGAGCCTGCATGTGGGCGACCAGACCGAGAAGGAACTCGTCTCCAAATTCGTCGCCTACGTCGACTGCATGACGCCGACGCTGGTCGGATACAACTCGTTCGCCTTTGACCTGCCCGTCGTCCGCGCCCGCGCCATGCTTTACCGGCTCAAGGGCGCGCATCTCGCTCATTATGGGTTCAGGCCGTTCGCCGAACATCACCTGGACCTGTGCGACGCGCTCGCAGCCCGTGGCCGCGGCCGGATGACGCTCGACGAGGCCGCGCAAACGTTCCGGATCGGTTCCAAGACCCCCGGTATGGACGGATCCAAGGTCGACGAACTCGTCGGGCAGCGCGAATTCGAGAAGATCGCCGACTATTGCCTCGACGACGTCGTGGTCACCGCCGCGCTTTTCCTGCTCCACGAAACCTTCTCCGGCAGGCTGAATGAGGAGAAACTCGAGCGAGCTCTGCAGGGTCTCGCGACCGCCCGCGACATCACGCGGCGGGAACGACCCTCGACATTCATCCATAGCCGCGAGGGTCTCCTCGTCGACAACAGTTGAATGGTCAAGCGCGCCGCGTCGGGCCGCACCCGTCGAGCTGGCGGCGACGTTCGGCGCCGCCTCGATCTGGTCCAAGATCGGTCGACAGAACCGCCTCCTCCTATGATCGACCGCCTTCGAGGTCCTGGTCGGTCGGACGCGTTCCTGGTGACAAAGCGGGCGGCATTGAAAGGCTCCGCATTCACGATCTCCACAAGCGGGCCGGGATTAGATCCTCCCATACACGAACGCCGAATAGGAGAAGCTCTCGATCTTCTTCAGTTTCCTGACGCCGAAACTGCCTGCGCCACGTGATAAGGATCTGTCGAAGGGCATCCTCGAAGCGATCAACATGGAGAGCTGCCGCATCGAGAAGCAGGCCAGACGCCTCCGCGACGACCCACTTCGCTTATCTGTCACGCGCCGCCTTGAGAATGCGATAGACGCTGGCCACGCCAATACCCAGGTAGCTGGCAATCGCTTCGCGAGTCATTCCTTCGCCTGCGAGGCTGATTACACGATCGGTATGTGCTTGCGCGGTGCCCTTGCCGCCACGCTTGACCGCCGCCGTCGACGGCGCCGCGCCGGTTGCAGTCGTTTCCGTCTTCGCCTCGTTCCCGGCGCGGGCCAACTCCCTCATGAGGCTTGCGACGATAGGTGAGAGAACATCACAAGTGACGCCGATCGCGCGCGCATGGAGCTTAGCGCCCTTTTCTGCGAGTTGCGCCAGGACATCGAAAAGACCGTTCGCGTCAGCAGCGATGGCGCCGAGATGTACGATAACGAGTTCATCACCAGGTGATAGGCCGCGGATAGTCTCGGCGAGGAGACTCGCGCGTGTGAGAGGCTCCTGCTCGCAAGCGATTCGATGAGCGCCGAATTGGCGCAGCTGATCGACTTGGCTCTGAAGACGCGCCGCGGGCGCCAGCGGGCCGATGCGTGCATATCCGACTCTCATCATGCTGCTCGTGATAGGCGGTCTATCGCACCGATCACATCCTCCCCTGCAAAAGGGAAAGCCGGAAGCGAGAGGCCGACAGGCGATTCGAGGCGGGACGGCGCGTACTGCCTGGCAAGGTGCTGCAACGGCGTTCCGCCAATCGAGCCACGCGCCGTCCGCAATTGGCAGCGAGAGGCTAGTGGGAACGATGATGGTACGTGCGCGGGATTTCTGCGGGACTTTTGCGGGACTTCTTGTCTCCGAAGATACCCTTTGGTTCCTTTTTGTTCACTTTGGAGCGCCGAAGACGCACTCCCGGCAACCCGAGAATATGATTTGATTTCAAATAGGTAGATGGTCGGAGTGGCGGGATTCGAACCCACGACCCCTTGTCCCCCAGACAAGTGCGCTAACCGGGCTGCGCTACACTCCGACTGCCGGCGCTTATAGAGAAGCCGCCTGCGTCGCGCAACGTGCATTACCGCTTGCGCAATGCTGCTCGCGCAATCCGCGCCTCAGGCGCGCGCCGCCCGCAGGATCCGCGCGCATTCGGCCAGTTCCGCGACGATCTCGCGCAGCCGTTCCGCCGGAAACTGCGCCATCAGGTCGGCCAGAGCTTCGGCGCCCGGCGCCGCCTCGCCGGTTTCAGCCTCCTGCGTCGCTGGGACGGCGGCCGGCTCGGGCGGCGCCTCGGCGAAGGCCAGCGCCTCCTGGACGGGACCCAGCGGCCGCCCGGTCCGGGCGGCTCCCACCACGGCGCGCACGCCATTGTCCTTGAAAAGCTTCTGAACGCCCTTGATCGTGTAGCCCTGCCCGTAGAGCAGCGTCTTGATGGCGCGCACGAGTTCGACGTCCTCGGGCCGGTAGTAACGCCGGCCGCCGGACCTCTTCATCGGCCTGATCTGCGAGAAACGCGTCTCCCAGAACCGCAGCACGTGCTGCGGCAGGTCGAGTTCGTCGGCGAGTTCGCTGATCGTACGGAACGCGTCGGGGCCTTTTTCCATGGGCGGTGCTCGCGCGTCTGCGATTCGGGCGCGCCCATCCTAGCGCGTCGCGCAGATTCGCGGCAGCGCCGATCCTGCCGCGTCAGTCCTCGTCGGCGACGCCGTTCGGATCCTGCCCATTGATGCGCGCCTTCATGACGTTCGATGCCTTGAAGACGATCACGCGACGCGGCGAGATCGGCACTTCGACGCCGGTCTTCGGATTGCGGCCAAGTCGCTCGCCCTTCGAGCGCACGAGAAACGAACCGAAGGACGAGAGCTTCACCGTCTCGCCCTGCGCGATCGTGTCGGAAATCTCGCCGAGCACCACCTCGACCATGTCGGCGGATTCGGAGCGCGAAAGTCCGACGGCGCGATAGATCGCGTCGGCGAGGTCGGCGCGCGTGACCGTACGCCCTGAATCTTCTTTCGCGTGCGAACCGGGAGATGCGTCAGCGTCAGTCTTCATGGGTCGTCTCAATCGAAAAAAGCAATCCGATGCGACAAGGCCGAAAACGAGGTCTCGTCCAAACTCCGCGCGCGGTCCGACCAGAAATTCACTCCCGCCCCCACGGGAAACCCGGCGCACGCGCCATTAGGCAAGGTGTGGGCCGGAAAATCAACATCCCTCGCGGGCCGGGCCGCGGCCCCGGGAATCGCAATGGGAACGAGCGACTTGCCCGACTACCAGCGGATGATGGCGGCACCCCATGTGAACCCGCCGCCCACCGCCTCGATCATTACGACATCGCCGCGCTTGATGCGGCCGTCGCGCACGGCGACGTCCAGGGCGAGCGGGATCGAGGCCGCCGACGTGTTGCCGTGGCGTTCGACGGTCGTCACCACCTTCTCGGGCGCGATGCCGAGCTTTTCGGCCGAGGCGTCGATGATGCGGCGATTGGCCTGGTGCGGCACGAACCAGTCGAGGGTCTTGGCGTCGATCCCCGACTCGCGGAAGGAATCGATCATGACGTCCGCAACATTGCCGACGGCGTGGCGGAACACGTCCTTGCCCATCATGCGCAGATGGCCGACCGTCTTCGTGCTCGAAGGTCCGCCATCGACATAGAGCTTCTCGCGATGCCGGCCGTCGGAGCGCAGGTGCGTCGACAGCACGCCGCGCATCTCGGGCGTTTCATCCTGCGCTTCCAGGACGATCGCGCCCGCGCCATCGCCGAACAGCACGCAGGTGGTGCGGTCGTTCCAGTCGAGCAGGTTCGAGAACGTCTCGGCGCCGATCACCAGCGCCCGCTTGTGCGAGCCCGAACGCAGAAACTTGTCGGCGGTCGTGACGGCGAAGACGAAGCCGGAGCAGACGGCCTGCAGGTCGAAGGCGACGCCCTTCGTGATGCCTAGTCCAGCCTGGATCTGCGTGGCGGTCGCCGGGAATGTGTAGTCCGGAGTCGAAGTGGCGCAGATCACGAGGTCGATCGATTGCGCGTCGACGTTCGCCGCCGCCAGCGCCTTTTCGGCGGCGCGTATGCCGAGCATCGAGGTCGTCTCGCCTTCGGCGGCGATATGGCGCTCCCGGATGCCGGAGCGCTGCACGATCCACTCGTCCGTGGTGTCGACGATCTTCTCGAGGTCGGCGTTGGTCAGCACCTTCTCGGGCAGATAGGCGCCAACGCCCAGCACGACGGTCCGAAGGTTTTTCTTGTCGTTCGAATTCATGGCCTTCGCCGTCAGTTTCCGGTTTCGCCGCCAGCGGGCGGCGGCGTCGCGCCCTCGCTCGACAGGCTGATGGTTTCGCGAATTTTCTCGAGCAGTCCGTGGCGGACCATGTCGTAGCCGATTTCGATCGCGCCGGCGAAGCCGACCTCGTCCATGCCGCCGTGGCTCTTGATGATCACGCCGTCGAGGCCGAGGAACAGCCCGCCGTTCACACGCCGCGGATCGATCTTTTCCTTGAGCGCCCTGAACGCCGCGCTGGCCAGCACCGCGCCCATCTTCGACAGGAAGGACGAGCGGAACGCGTCGCGCATGTATTGCGCGATCTGCTTTGCCGTGCCCTCCGCCGTCTTCAGCGCGATATTGCCGGTGAAGCCTTCCGTCACCACGACGTCGACCGTGCCCTTGCCGAGGTCGTCGCCCTCGACGAAGCCGCGATAGTCGAGGTTGGGCAGGCTGGTTTCGCGCAACCGGCGCGAGGCCGCCTTCACTTCCTCGAGGCCCTTGATGTCCTCGGTGCCGACATTGAGAAGGCCGACGCTCGGGCGGTCGATGTCGAAGAAGATGCGCGCCATGGTCGATCCCATGATCGCCATGTCGAAGAGATGCGCGGCGTCCGCGCCAATGGTCGCGCCGACGTCGAGCACGATGGATTCGCCGCGCAGCGTCGGCCAGATCGCGGCAAGCGCCGGGCGCTCGATACCGGGCAGCATGTGCAGGCAGATCTTCGACATGGCCATCAGCGCGCCGGTATTGCCGGCGGAAATGGCGGCGTCGGCCTCGCCCTTCTTGACCGCTTCGATGGCAAGCCACATGGACGAACCGCGGCGGCCGGCGCGCAAGGCCTGGCTCGGCTTGTCGTCGTTCTTCACGACCACGTCGGTATGGCGCAGTTCGGAGACCGCGGCGAGTTTCGGATATTGATCGAGCAGCGGCCTGATCTGCTTCTCGTCGCCGAAAAAGATGTAGCTCGTGTCCGGGCGGCGATCGCGCGCCCGCGCCGCGCCCGGCACGACGACCGACGGACCGAAGTCGCCGCCCATGGCGTCGAGCGCGATCCGTACGCTTTTGGTCATCTCAGGCGAAACTCCGATGCGCCCGCCAGCGGTCGGGCGGCGGACCATAGCCGCTTAGGCCGACATGGCAAGAAGCTTTTGCGCCGGCTAAGTCTTCTTCTCCGGCCGATCCGCGAGCGCGGCGAGTCCGGCGAACGGAGAGGCGCGTTCGGGCTCGGCCTTCGGCTCGTCGAAGGCGACGCCGGGCTTGCGCGGATAGGGATCCACGCCGAGCGTAAGGAATTCCGCCGCCAGGGCGCCGAGGTCGATTCGGCCGTCGACGATCGCGTCCGGCGTGTCGAGGTCGTCCATCCCCTCGTCGTCCTCCCCGATCGGGGGCGCAGCGCCGCGACCGATCCTGCGGCCGGCCTTGCGCGGCTGCGGCGCCGGCTTTTCGCGCTCCGGTTCGAACTCCACATCGACCTTTTCGGCGATGTTCACGTCGAACGGCTCCAGCGAGACGACGCAGGTCTGGGTCGCGCCAGCCCGCACGTCGCCGGTCACATACAGCCCTCCCCTGCCGCGACGGCTGACATGCAGCCGCGCCGAGAGCGTCGCCAGGGCCACGAGCCCGTTCTCCGCCGCCAGGCGCTTGCGGACGGCGTCGTCCGCGACGAGTTCGACGTCCAGCCCGCCCTCGGCGGGCACGTCCGTCACGGACAGGGGGTGGGTCCAGATCGGTTCCGGCTTCGGATCGGTCATGGCTGTTCAGCCCAGCTTGTCGGGGTCGGGAAAGGCGATGCGACCGGCCTCGAAATCGGCGCAGGAGACGCCCTCGAGCGCCGCGACGACGGCCAGCATGTAGCGGGCCAGAGCCCGGCCACGTTCCGGATCGGCCGAACCATGGACATTGCGCGCGATGGCCGCGGCGAGCGCATCCTCGCCGCCGGGCAGCGCCGCCGCATAGGCCTGCGTCCGGCCGTTGTAGTCGGACCCGAGCTTCTTCATGCGCTTGGGAACGGCCAGATCCCCGACCCCCATCTCGCGCAAGGCGCGATCGAGAGCTAGGAACGCATGGTCGGACAGGGCTTGGGCGAGATCCGGCGCCGGCGGCGCCATGTCGGCGAGACGCCGCACGACCGGGAACAGGTGCAGCACCAGCAGGTCGAAGCGGCCTTCCAGCGTATCGGGCGCGCCATAGCGGCCGAGAAAAAGCCTGGGCTGCCGCGCCGCCGCCATGATCCGCCCGTACAGGGCGTCGGGCGAGGGCGATCGGGGCTTTCGGGCGAACAGATTGAAAATCATGGGCGAGCCCGAACTCCTGATCGAACCGCGCGGTCCGCGGCGGCTTGCAATTGGCCGTCACGGGGGTTAGGCATCGCCGGTCGCGGATGCAAGCCTGACATAATGTCTCGCGGCGACCGGGTAAACGTGGGTCTTGCGGCCCACGGAATGAAGCGGCGGAGCTTGTCGATGGCTTTGGGGCATACCAGGCGCTCTTCCCGGGCGGCGCATCTGGCGCTGGCGCTCGGGCTCGGCGCGGCGCTGGCCGGCTGCAACGGCAGCGTCGACATGCCCAAGCTCGGCTACAATGGCGTCGTGCAGCGCGGCTATCAGCTCGACGATCGCCTGCTCGCCGACCTCAAGCCCGGCACGCCGAAGGAAAAGACTCTCGCCCTGCTCGGCACCCCCTCGACCACGTCGACGGTCGGCGGCGACGCCTGGTACTACATCAGCCAGACCGTCGACCGGAAGGTCGCCTTCCTGAACCCGACCGTGACCGACCAGCGCGTGCTCGCCGTTTATTTCCAGAACGGCAAGATCGAGCGCATCGCCAATTACGGCCTGCAGGACGGCAAGGTGTTCGACTATCTGAACCGCACGACGCCGACCGCCGGCGGCGATGTCGGCTTCGTCCAGAACATGCTGACCAACCTGCTGAAGTTCCAGTGACGCCTGCGGGCGGCGACCGCCCCCGGGTCGTCGCCGTCTCGCGTCGCCGCGGACATCGCTTTTCCAAGACCCCTGCGCTGTCCATCCGTCTCGTCGCCGGCCTGGGCGTCGAGGGCGACGGCCATTTCGGCGAGAAGGTGCAGCACCGCTCGCGCGCCATGAAAAATCCCGACCTGCCGAACCTGCGCCAGGTCCATCTCATCCACGCCGAATTCCTCGATGAGCTCGCGCCGGCCTTCGGCGCGATCGGCGCGGGCGACCTCGGGGAAAACGTGCTCACGCGCGGCGTCGACCTGCTGTCCCTGCCGACCGGCGCGCGCCTGCGGCTGGGCGATCGGGCGATCGTCGAACTGACCGGGCTGAGGAACCCCTGCGTCCAGATCGACCGTTTCCGGCCCGGGCTGATGGCGGCCTGTCTCGGCCGGGACGCCACGGGCGCGCTCGTGCGCAAATCCGGCGTCATGGCGATCGTCGTGGTCGGCGGAGACGTGGCCGCAGGCGACAGCATCGGCGTGACGATGCCCGATGGCGCCGGGCGGCCCCTCGCGCCGGTCTGAGGGAACCGCCGCGCCGCGCACATGTTTTCCCCGCGCGGGCGCAAGGCTCGCGAAGAGGGAGACATCTCATGAAGACGACTATCCTGCTCGGCGCGGCCGCTCTCGTGGCGTCGCTTTCCTGCGCCAACGCCCAGACTGCCGGCGCGTTCTACATCGTGCGCGACTCGGCTGCGAAGAAATGCATGATCGTGGACAAGAAACCGGTCGGAACGACGACGGTGACGGTCGCCGGCGACGGCACGGTCTACAAGACCCGCACGGAAGCCGAGAGCGCGATCAAGACGACCAAGGTCTGCTCGGAAATGTAAGCTGGCGGACTTGTCAGCGTCAGGACGTCGGTTCTTCCGCCTCGACGGGCGATCGGGCCGGCGTCCTGTTGCGTTTGCCGGGCTTGGGCGGCGCAACATTCTTCTGTCGGTCGGGCTGCAGCGTCACGAAGACCGGATTGGGGAAATGGTCCATCGTCGAACCCGTCGCCGCGTCGACGCCCATGCCGACGACGCCCCCGAGCAGGACGTTTCCGGCGAAACCGGCCGCTCCCGACCCGCCGAGTTTGGTCTGCACCGACACCTGCTGGCTCTGGTAGCCGGGCATCGAGAAGGTGACGATGAATTCCTGCTTGCGCGACACCTCGAACGTGCAGGGCGTCGACGGGCATTGCAGGCCGATAGAGGTCTGCGCCTGCGCGCCGGGCGGTTCCGAATTGAAGGTGATCTGTTCGGTCGTGCCCTTGGTGACGGTGGCGCAACCGGCCGACGACAGCGCGGCGACTGCGCTGCAAAGCAGGATCAATGTGTTACGCACGAAAATACCCCACTAAAAATAGATCACTGAAATCCAGTAAAGAAAAAGGGGTCCGAATATTTGACCCCCCCGCAACAAATCACGGCGTGCGGCCCGGCGCTAGACCTTCTTCACGAACTCCGTCTTCAGCACCAGCCCCTTGATCTGCGCCGAACGGCATTCGATCTCGCGCGGATCGTCGGTCAGGCGGATGTTCTTGAACACCGTGCCGCGCTTCAGCGTCGCCGACGCGCCCTTCACCTTCAGGTCCTTGATGATGGTGACGCTGTCGCCTTCGTTGAGGATCGCGCCGTTCGCGTCGCGGGTTTCCATTTAGTCGTTCCCCTGATCGTTGCTACCTGTCGGCTGACGTCGACCGAATTCGGACACGTCCCGGCTCGACAACGCTGAATCGTCCACGCCAGTCGCCGCGCGACAGGATCAGTTCGGCCAGCGCTCGCCCGGCATCGGGCGGTCTCGGCATGGCCACACGAAACAGGATGACGCCGAATGCTGCCATCGCCGACGAGCGCGCCAACTCGCCAAAGTCCTTGTCGAAGGTGAGCAGTACACGCTTCTCACGCTCCGCCCAAGCCAGAACTTCGCGGTCCAAAATGCCGGGGGCGGATTGCCGAACCCAGGCGACATCGGCGCCGTGTCGGCGTAATTCTTCGACTGCCGTTTTCGGAAAATTCTCGTCTGCGAGAAATCGCATTCACGCGGCGCTCGGAAAAACTCTTTCCGAGCCGACAACATCACGCGCGTATGCAAGGCAGGCGAGCACGTCGTCGCGTGTCAGGCCGGGATAATTGGCGATGATATCGGACTCGCACCACCCGTCCGCCATCAGGCCGATGATGAATTCGACCGACAGACGCGTACCGCGTACGACCGGTTTGCCCGCCGCCACGTCGGGGTCGAGGGAAATGCGAGGATGCTCAGACATCGAGTCAGGCCCGTAAGAATTGCAGATTATAGGACCGACGGTCCAGTCTTGCAAAAGCCCGCAACGCTCGACGGCGCATTTCCATGCCCTCTAGATAGCCGACCGTAGTTGCGGGTCTGCCCAAGAAAAAAGGGCGGGGTTTCCCCCGCCCTTCGTGGTTCGCTACGTCGTCCGCTCAATGCGCCAGAATGGCGAGCAGCAGCAGCGCGACGATGTTGGTGATCTTGATCGCCGGGTTCACGGCGGGGCCCGCCGTGTCCTTGTAGGGGTCGCCGACGGTGTCGCCGGTCACCGAGGCCTTGTGCGCCTCGGAACCCTTCAGGTGCTTCACGCCGTCCTTGTCGACGAAACCGTCTTCGAAAGACTTCTTGGCGTTGTCCCAGGCGCCGCCGCCCGACGTCATCGAGATGGCGACGAACAGGCCGTTGACGATCACGCCGAGCAGCATGGCGCCGAGAGCCGCGAAGGCCGAGGCCTTCGAGCCCGAGATGGCGAGCACGCCGAAATAGGCGACGAACGGCGCCAGCACCGGCAGCAGCGACGGGATGATCATTTCCTTGATCGCCGCCTTGGTCAGCATGTCCACGGCGCGTCCGTAGTCCGGACGGTCCGTGCCGGCCATGATGCCAGGCTTTTCCTTGAACTGGCGACGGACTTCCTCGACCACCGAGCCTGCCGCGCGACCGACCGCCGTCATGGCGACGCCGCCGAACAGGTAGGGGATCAGGCCGCCGAAGATCAGGCCGGCGACCACGTAGGGGTTGGACAGGTCGAACGAGACCGTGCCCATGCCCTTGAAGTACGGCACGCCGGACTTCGAGAAGGCCTCGAGGTCGTTCGTGTAGGCGGCGAACAGCACAAGCGCGCCGAGGCCCGCCGAACCGATCGCATAGCCCTTGGTGACCGCCTTGGTCGTGTTGCCGACGGCGTCGAGCGCGTCGGTGGACTGGCGGACTTCCTTCGGCAGGCCCGACATTTCGGCGATGCCGCCGGCGTTGTCGGTAACCGGGCCGAAGGCGTCGAGCGCGACGATGATGCCGGCCAGACCAAGCATGGTCGTGACAGCGATCGCCGTGCCGTAGAGGCCCGCGAGCTGGTACGTCGAGATGATGCCGCCGACGATGACCATGGCCGGCAGCGCCGTCGATTCCAGCGAGACCGCGAGGCCCTGGATCACGTTCGTGCCGTGGCCGGTGACCGACGCCTGGGCAATCGAGACGACCGGACGCTTGCCCGTGCCGGTGTAGTACTCGGTGATCCAGACGATCAGGCCGGTCACCGCGAGGCCGATGACGCCGCAGATGAACAGCGCCTTGCCCGTGATGCTCTGCTTGGCGACGACGCCGAGTTCGCCCCAGCCGATGGTCAGGTGGGTCACGACGCCGAGACCGACGACCGACAGCACGCCGGCGGCGATCAGGCCCTTGTAGAGCGCGCCCATGATCGAGTTGTTGGCGCCGAGCTTCACGAAATAGGTGCCGATGATCGAAGCGACGATGCTGATCGCGCAGATCGCGAGCGGGAAGACCATCGAGTTCACGAGGCCGGCCTGGCCCGCGAAGAAGATCGAGCCGAGCACCATCGTGGCGACGACGGTCACCGCGTAGGTCTCGAACAGGTCGGCCGCCATGCCCGCGCAGTCGCCGACGTTGTCGCCGACGTTGTCGGCGATGGTCGCCGGGTTGCGCGGATCGTCTTCCGGAATGCCGGCTTCCACCTTGCCCACGAGGTCGGCGCCGACGTCGGCGCCCTTCGTGAAGATGCCGCCGCCGAGACGGGCGAAGATCGAGATCAGCGAGGCGCCGAAGCCGAGCGCGACCAGCGCGTCGATGACGACGCGGTCGTTCGGGGCTTTGCCCATGCCCGAGGTGAGGACCATGTAGTAGCCCGCGACGCCCAGCAGCGCGAGACCGGCGACCAGCATGCCGGTGACCGCGCCCGCCTTGAACGAGATGTCTAGGCCCTTGGCGAGCGATTCGGAGGCCGCCTGCGCCGTGCGCACGTTGGCGCGCACCGAGACGTTCATGCCGATGAAGCCGGCCGCGCCCGAGAGCACCGCGCCGATTAGGAAGCCGATGGCGACCGGCCACGACAGCAGGAAGCCGAGCGCGACGAAGATCACGACGCCGACGATGGCGATCGTCGTGTACTGGCGGTTGAGATAGGCTTGGGCGCCTTCGGCGATCGCGGAGGCGATCTCCTGCATGCGCTGGTTGCCGGCGTTCGCCGACATGACTTGCGAGATCGTGACGACCCCGTAGAGGACGGACAGAAGTCCGCCGAGAATTATCAGCCAAAGAGTCATGACACCGCCTGTGCTTCTTTATCGGTCGGTTATGTCGACCTGTGCGCTTCCCTGCCCGGCCAAAATCCGGCCGAGGGCCGCGCGCTTCTTGCCAGAAATGAATTATGGCCGCAATGAGTCGGAAGGCTGAAAGCCGGGCATTTCAGGCATTTTCGGCGGCCGTCGACGCGCCGGCGGGCGCAGGCTCCCGACGCGACCACAAAAGCGAGACAAGCGCCGTCGCCGCCAGCGGAAAGACGATCCAGTTGACCATGCTCCAGCCGCCGCCGGCCAGCATCTGCCCGGAGGCGAAGGAGCCGACCGCCATCGTCCCGAAGATGATGAAATCGTTGAAGGACTGGACCTTCGTGCGCTCCTGCGGGCGATGCAGCGCGACGATCATCGACGAGGCGCCGATGAAAGCGAAGTTCCAGCCTATGCCGAGCAGCGCCAGCCCGGTCCAGAAATGCCAGACGCTCTGGCCGGACAGGTCGACGATGGCCGCCGCGATTTCCAGCGCCAGGCCGAGCGAGACGATGCGCGCCACGCCGAAACGGACGATGAGACCGCCGGTGAAGAAGCTCGGCACGTACATGCCGAGCACGTGCCATTGCAACCCGAGGTTGGAATCCGACAATTGCAGACCGCACATCTTCATGGCGAGCGGCGCGGCCGTCATGACCATGTTCATGAGCCCGTAGGAGACGGTGCCGCAGATCGCGGCCACCACGAACCGGCTCTGGCAAACGATCTCGCCGAGCGGTCGCGCGCCTTCGGTCGACGTCTCGACGATCGGCGGCGGCTTGACGCCGGCCAGCACGAGCATCGCGAGCACCGCGACCGCCGCCTGCCCGAGATAGGTCGCCGCGAACAGGTGCTGCGGCACGAGGTCCATCGTGTGCTGGACGAGTTGCGGGCCGATGATCCCCGCCAGCACGCCGCCGGCCATCACCCAGGAGATGACGCGCGGTTGCAGCGTCGGGCTCGCCCCGTCGGCGGCCGCGAAGCGATAGGACTGCGAGGCGGCGGCATAGACGCCGCCGCAGAAGGTGGCGAGGCAGAGCAGCGGAAAATTCCAGGCGAACGTCGCGACCGACGCCGTCACGCCGCAGAGCGCGCCGAAGAAGGCGCCCGTCAGCAGCGCCGTGCGGCGGCCGTAGCGGCGCGCGATGGCGCCGATCGGCAGCGTGCCGCAGGCCATGCCGATCACGAAGGCGGTCAGCGGCAGCGTCGCGAGGCCCGGACTGGGCGCCATGCCGGCGCCGATGATCGAGGCCGTGGCGTAGACCACCGAGGCGTTGGCGCCGGCGAGCGCGGCCGCCGCCGCCAGCCGCAGCGCCAGCCGCTTGGCGGCGCGGTCGGCCTCGCGCTGCTGCGCTGCCGCGGATTCCATCGCGCTTCCTTCCTGAATTCGTTGCGGCCAAACTAGCGGGAGTCCCCGCCGCCGCAATCAGAAATGGCTCCAGGAGCCCCGCTCGAAGCGCATGGGCTCTCCGCGCGCGTCGCGCAAGAGCGGCGGCGCATCGCCCGCCACGACCTCGCCGATGCGCGTCACGGCGACGCCGGCTGCTCCGGCGGCGGCCTCGAACGCGACCGCGCTCGCGAGCGGCACGCTGGCGAGTATTTCGTAATCGTCGCCGCCGGTGAGCGCCGTCGCAAGGAGCGCCGGATCGGCCTCGATCATCGCTCGGGCTGCGCAAGAGAGCGGTATGCGCGCGACATCGACATGCGCGCTCGCGCCTGACACGCGCATCATCTTGGTCAGGTCGCCGACGAGACCATCCGACACGTCCATCGCCCCGGATGCATGCGCCAGCAGCGCCGGCGCAAGCGCCAGACGCGGCTGCGGCAGGAGATAGCGGTCGATGAGGAAGACTTTGCCATCGCCATCCATGGTCCCCCGGCGCGCCAGGAGCCCCAGCGCCGCATCGCCGATGGCGCCGGACACATAGAGCGCATCGCCGACCCGCGCGCCCGTGCGCCGGACCATGCGTCCCGCGGGAACGGCGCCGAACGCCGTCACCGAAAGCGTCAGCGGGCCAGGCGTCGAAACCGTGTCGCCGCCGAGCAGCGGACAATCGAAACGCGCCGCGTCCTCGCCCAGTCCGCGTGCAAAGCTCTCGAGCCATTCGGCGCGCCAGTCGCGCGGAAGCGCGAGCGTCAGGAGGAAGCCGAGCGGCGCGGCGCCTTTCGCGGCGAGATCGGAAACGTTGACGCGCAACGCCTTCTTCGCGATGGCGTCCGCCGGATCGTCGGCGAAGAAATGCACGCCCGCCACGAGGCCGTCGACGGTGAGCACGATCTCGTTTCCCGGCGGCGGGACGAGCAGCGCCGCGTCGTCCTTCAGGCCGAGCGCGCCCGGCCCGGCCAGCGGCGCGAAATATCGGGCGATGAGATCGTCTTCGGACGGGCGGTTCATGCGGACATTATGCACGGGCGCGCGTCAGCGCGCGAACGTAACTAGCCGCGCGTCAGCGCGCGAACTCTTCGGCGCGCGCCTTGCGCGCCAGTCTGTCGAGCACGGCGTTGGTCATGCCGGCTTCCTCGCGATCGAAAAAGGCGCCGGCGATGTCGACATATTCCGACACGATGACGCGGGCCGGCACGTCGGCGCGCTTGCGCAATTCGTAGTCGCCGGCGCGCAGGATTGCGCGCATGACGGCCTCGATGCGCTTGAGCGGCCAGCCCTCCGCGAGCGTCTCGTCGATCTGCCGGTCGATCGGAATCTGCTCGCCGAGCACGCCTTCCACGATGTCGCGAAAGTAGGCGACTTCCGCCGGCTTGTATTCGTCGCCCTCGATCTCGCGGCCGATCCAGTGCGTCTCGAATTCGGCGAGGATCTCGGCGATGCCCTTGCCGGTCACGTCCATCTGGTAGAGCGCCTGCACCGCCGCCAGCCGGGCCGCCGAACGGTTTTCGCCGCGCGCCATCAGACGTCGCCTCGCTGGGAGATGCGGAACAATGCGAGCGCGGCGCGAGCCGCGTCGCCGCCCTTGTCGCCCTGCTTCGGATCGGCGCGCACGATCGCCTGCTCCTCGTTCTCGACGGTGAGGATGCCATTGCCGATCGGCATGGGCAGCGAGACGGAAATGTCCATCAGCGCGCGCGAGGATTCGCCCGCCACGATCTCGAAATGATAGGTCTCGCCGCGGATCACGCAGCCGAGCGCAATGGCGCCGGCAAAGGGTTCGCGCGAGGCGTCGCTCGCCAGGATGATGGCGGCCGGAATTTCCAGCGCGCCCGGCACGTTGACGATGTCCCAGGTTGCGCCGGCCTTCTGGAGCGCGGCCATTGCGCCGTCGAGCAGCATCCCGCCGATGTCGTCATAGTAGCGCGCCTCGACGATGAGGAATTTGGCGCCGTCGACCGGCGTTTCATCCAGATTTTGCGCGCGACGCGGCTCGGCCATGGGATCCTCAAAACTCGAGGCGTTTCAATAGAGGCCGCGGGGGGTTGAGGCAAGCGCCGGCTTGTTTCGCCCGCTAACCCGCCTCCGCCAGCCGCGCCGCATAGCGCGCCATCAGGTCGACCTCGATATTGAGCGGATCGCCGGCCCCCTTTTCGCCCCAGGTCGTCACCGCGAGCGTGTGCGGGATGAGCAGGATGGTAAATCTGTTGCCGGAAACTTCGTTCACCGTCAGCGACGTTCCGTCGAGCGCCGCCGAACCCTTGGCCGCGATGAATTTCGCGAGTTCGTGCGGGGCGGCGATCTCGAAATGCGCCATGCCATCGAAATCCTTGCGCGCGACAATACGCGCGACGCCGTCGACATGTCCCGTCACGATATGGCCGCCGAGTTCGTCGCCGATCTTCAATGCGCGCTCCAGATTGACACGCCGCCCCACCGTCCACAGCCCGACGGTCGTCTTCGCCAGCGTCTCGGCGGCGGCGTCGACCTCGAACCAGTTGCGCGTTCCGTCGTTGCCGCGATCGACGACGGTGAGACACACGCCCGAATTGGCGATCGAGGCGCCGAGGTCGATGGTCGCCGGATCATAGGAGCAGGCGATACGCAGCCGACGCAGGTCGCCGCGTGGCTCGACCGACAGAACTTCGCCGACGTCGGTGACGATGCCCGTGAACATTACAGAACCCTTTCGTATCGCCGCATCCGGTCGGGACCGAGCATGTCGTCTGCAACCTGCCGGTAGCGCGCAGGATCGGCGAGCGCGGCGCGCGCGGAAGCATCGAGCGCCTTCACGCCCCTGCCCTGCGGCTTCGGTCCGGTGAACAGCACGATTTCGTCGGCCAGTCCGAGGCGGATCAGTTCGGCGCCGATGCGCGGGCCGCCCTCGCTGAACACACGTGTAATCTTTCGGTTCGCCAGTTCGCGCAATGCCGCGTGCAGGTCGATACGTTCCTTCGCATCGAGCGCAACGGGCGCGATCTCCACGCCTTGCGCCTGCAGCGCTTCGGCCTGCGCAGACGCGCCGGCGAGAAGCAGCACGGGCGTTTCGCGCGCCGACGTCGCCAGCCGCGAGCGCGACGAAAGCAAGGCCTTTGCGTCGAGCACGACGCGCAAGGGCTTTCGATATTCGAGCCCCGCCGCGCGCACCGTCATCAGCGGATCGTCGGCCTTCGCAGTCCCGATCCCGACCATGATCGCATCGTGCATGGCGCGCATTACATGCGTACGCGCATTGGCGGGCGCGGATGTGATCGACAGGCGCGGATCGTGCTGGTCGCCCGCCGCATATCCGTCGAGCGTCTCGGCGAGTTTCAGCGTGACGGTCGGACGGCCCTGCGTCACGCGCAGCACATGTCCGAGGATTCCGCGCAAGGCTTCCGCCGCGCACACGCCGACAACGACATCGACGCCCGCGGCCCGCAGCATGGCGTGGCCCTTGCCGGCGACGCGCGGATCGGGGTCTTCGAGCGCCGACACGACGCGTTTCACGCCCGCAGCGATGATCGCCTCCGCGCAGGGCGGCGATTTTCCGTGATGACTGCAGGGTTCCAGCGACACGTAGAGCGTCGCGCCGCGCGCCGCTTCGCCGGCCTGCGCCAAGGCGACGGGTTCGGCATGCGGCCGCCCGCCGTCCTGCGTCCAGCCCTGCCCGACGATCACGCCGTCGCGCACGACCAGCGCGCCGACGGCGGGATTTTCCGCCGTGCGACCGAGCCCGCGCCGCGCGAGCGCGATCGTCGCGCGCATGTAGGTTTCGTCGGTGAAGGCGATGCTCATGGCAAGTGAACCCGCCATACCTCCCCGCTCGCGGGGAGGTCGTCCTGGCGCGTAGCGCCAGGGCGGGTGGGGACCGCATTCGAAGCGCACGCAAAATTCCTTCGAGCCCCATCCGTCGCGCTTCGCGCGACACCTTCCCCGCGAGCGGGGAAGGAAATCCGGATGCTTCTCATACCTTCCCCGGCGCGCGCTTGCGCGCCTTCATCGCCGCCTCGTCGTCGTCGTCGCTTGAGAGTTCGTCCAGTACGCTGGAGAAATCGCGCGCCTCGCGGAAATCGCGATAGACCGAGGCGAAGCGCACATAGGCGACATCGTCCAGCGACTTCAGCCCCTGCATGATGAGCTCGCCGATCCGCGCGCTGGGGATTTCGGATTCGCCTTCGCTTTCCAGTTGCCGCACCACGCCGTTGACCATGCGCTCGACGCGGTCGGGATCGACGGGCCGCTTGCGCAAGGCCACCGACAGCGAGCGCATCAGCTTCTCGCGCTCGAACGGCACGCGCCGGCCGGACTTCTTCACGACGATCAGGTCGCGCAATTGCACGCGCTCGAAGGTCGTGAAGCGCCCGCCGCAATCTGGGCAGACGCGCCGGCGCCGGATGGCGGAGGAATCGTCGGTCGGACGGGAATCCTTCACCTGCGTGTCGAGCGAACCGCAATAGGGGCAGCGCATGAGGGGAGGCCTCGGCTATTCTCCCTCTCCCCGTCTACGGGGAGAGGGCCGGGGTGAGGGGCCGGCCGGAGCGGCGAAAGCTTTCCAATACGACAGGCCCCTCACCCTAACCCTCTCCCCGCCAGCGGGGAGAGGGAACAGGGAATCAGGCCCTCAGTATATCGGGAACCGCTTCGTCAGTTCGCTGACCTTTTCGCGGACCGCGCCCTCGATCGCCGCATTGCCGGCCTCGCCATTGGCGGACAGCCCGTCAAGAACCTCGACGATCAGTTCGCCGACCTTCTTGAACTCGGCGACGCCGAAGCCGCGCGAGGTGGCCGCCGGCGCGCCGAGGCGTACGCCCGAGGTCACGAACGGCGATTGCGGGTCGAACGGCACGCCGTTCTTGTTGCAGGTGATGTGGGCGCGCCCAAGGGCTGCTTCCGCCGCCTTGCCGGTGAGGTTCTTCGGCCGCAGATCGACCAGCATCAGGTGGTTGTCGGTGCCGCCGGCGACAATGTCCGCGCCGCCCGCCTTGATCGAGGCGGCGAGCGCCTTGGCGTTTTCCACGACCTGGCGCGCATAGAGCTTGAATTCGGGGCGCAAGGCCTCCTGGAAGGCGACCGCCTTGGCGGCGATGACATGCATCAGCGGGCCGCCCTGGAGGCCGGGGAAGACGGCCGAATTGACCTTCTTTGCGATCTCTTCGTCGTTGGTCAGCACCATGCCGCCGCGCGGGCCGCGCAGCGACTTGTGGGTGGTCGTCGTCACGACATGGGCGTGCGGCAGCGGCGAGGGATGGACGCCGCCGGCGACCAGGCCTGCGATATGGGCCATGTCGACCATCAGATAGGCGCCAACCTCGTCGGCGATCTCGCGGAAGCGCTTCCAGTCCCAGATGCGCGAATACGCCGTGCCGCCGGCGATGATCAGCTTCGGCTTCACCTGCCGCGCCTTCTCGGCGATCTCCTCCATGTCGAGCAGCTGGTCTTCCTTGCGCACGCCATAGGAAGCGACCTTGAACCACTTGCCCGACATGTTGACGGGCGAACCGTGCGTGAGGTGGCCGCCGGAATTCAGGTCGAGGCCCATGAACGTGTCGCCGGGCTGCAGCAGCGCCAGGAAGACCGCCTGATTCATCTGCGAACCGGAATTCGGCTGGACGTTGGCGAACTTGCAGTCGAACAGGCGGCAGGCGCGCTCGATGGCGAGCTTTTCGGCGATGTCGACGTACTGGCAGCCGCCGTAATAGCGCTTGCCCGGATAACCTTCCGCGTACTTGTTGGTCATGATCGAGCCCTGCGCCTCGAGCACGGCGCGCGACACGATGTTTTCGGAAGCGATCAGTTCGATCTCGTCGCGCTGGCGACCGAGTTCGAGTTCGATGGCGCGGGCGATTTCCGGATCGACGTCGGCGAGCGACGCCGAGAAGAAGGAATTGGACTTCGGCGCGTGGACTTCGGCTGCGTTGTTGCTCATGCGCGACCCTTTCTCGATCCGGAGCGCCGGAATAGCGAAGCCGTCGCCCGGAAAGGCGTGGAATCGGCTGCCGGCTGAAGCGAAGGCCGGCATGTAGCACGGGGGACGGGTCGGGGGAAGGCTCGCGCCCATCACGCATCCGTGCGGCGCCGCACGCGCGTCGGGCGCGCTGGGGCTAAGCTGCGTCATGACCGATTCCGGACCCTCCAGATGAACCTCCTTCGCAATCGCCTCGTCCGAACGATCTGGGGCGGGCTGATCTCCGTCCCCTTCCCCGGCCTCGGCCATATCCTGGCCCGCCGCTGGGGTTTCGGCGCGTCGCTGCTGGCGATCACGCTCGTCGCCGGGGCGGCGCTGGCCATCCTCATGGACCGCGTCGCGCCGACGCCCGGTCCGGTCGCGGTTGCAATCGGCCTCATGGCCTTCGGGATCGTTGCGGCGATCCTCGCCGCGCTGTCGGCCATGCGGCTCCTGTGGCGCGAGTCGCCCGCGCCTGTCGGCTGGCGGCGGTCGGCCTGGTTCGCGGGCCTGCTGGCTGTCGCCGTCACCGGCGTCCAGTCCCTGATCTTCGACCGGGAATGGAAGAGCTATTCGACGCCCTCCACGAGCATGGTCCCGACGCTGGAGCTCGGCGATTACTTCTTCGCCGACACGCGGGCCTTTGCGCCGAAGCGCGGCGACGTGGTCGTGCTCCGCAAGCCGGGCGACGAGGGAACGGTCTATGTGAAGCGGATCGTCGGCCTCCCCGGAGAGAGCGTGCAGATGAAGGCCGGCCGGCTTTTCCTCAACGGCGCGGCGGTCGCGCGCGCTGCGGACGGCTCGGTCGAATTGCGCGCCCTGGGCGGCGAGGCGCGTCCCGCGCCCGCCTATGTCGAGACGCTGCCCGGCGCCTCGCCCCACCGCATTGTCGAGGCGGAGGGGGATGCGGGCCCGCTCGACGACACGCCCGGATATGTCGTGCCGGCGGGTTCCTATTTCCTGATGGGCGACAACAGGGACAATTCTGTCGATTCCCGCATGGCGCGCGAGAGCGGCGGCCTCGGCTTCGTCCCGGCGGCCAATATTTTCGGCAAGGCCGGCGCCATCTTCTGGTCGCGGTCGCCCGCGCGGATATTCCGGCCGGTGCAATAGGCCAACAAAAAACCCGCCGTTTCCGGCGGGTTTCTGAAATTCGTCGAGTGACGCCCCTCAGTCGTCGTCGTCCTGCATCGGCTGCAGGCGTCCGCCGCCGGCCGGCGAGGCCGCGACCGGCTGGGCCTGCGGGGCGGCGGCCGGCGCATTGCCGGTCGCGGCCTGGTAGGCGGCGATCTGGCCGAGGCCGTCGCGCTGGTAGATGTCGTCGCGGAACTGGACGATGCCCTCGGGCGTGCCCCAGGCCGTCACGTAGACCCAGTAGACCGGAACCGGTTCGTTCAGCTTGGCGTCGAGACGCTCGCCCGAGGCGATCGCCTGGTCGATCTTGTCGCGATCCCAGCCGGGCGTTTCCTTGAGCAGCCAGGCCACATAGTCGCGGACGTTCTGGAGTCGCATACAGCCAGAAGAAACAAAGCGGTAGTCGTCGCCGAACACGCCCTTGGCCGGGGTGTCGTGCATGTAGACGCCGTAGGGATTGGCGATATTGATGCGCACTACGCCGAGCGAATTGAAGTCGCCGCCCGGGTCCTGCCTGAACCGGTAATTGGTCGCTTCGAGCGAGTTCCAGTTCACCTGGCTCGGCTGCAGCTCCACATTGTCCTTGTTGTAGATGCGGATCTTGTTCTCGGTCAGGTAATCAGGATTGGCCTGCATCTTGGGGATCAGGTCCTTGCGGATGATCGAGGCCGGCACCGTCCAGTAAGGATTGAAATTGATGTCGAGAACGCGCGCCTGCATGACCGGCGACTGGCGGTCGATCTTGCCGACGCCGGCGGCGTGCAGCGTCTGGATCTGGCCGTTCTCGACCGTCTCGACCATCGCGGCGGGGATGTTGGCCGTCACGTAGCGACGGCCGAGATTGTTGGCGAAGGACCGCAGGCGGACGATGTTCGTCTCGAGCTGGCGCAGGCGCACCTGCGCGGGAATGTTCATCGCGGCGTAGGTCTGCTGGGCGACGACGCCGGTCTGGCCGAGGCCGTGGCGGGCCTGGAAGCGCTTCACCCCGGCTTCCACGTAGGAATCGAACACCGGCGAGGCGCCGGCGGCGGCGTCCAGATCGCCCGACAGCATCAGGCGCTGGCGGAGCGCGACGACCGCCGTACCGCGCGACCCGACCTTCAGCGTCGGGCCGTTGATCGGCTGCCAGCCGCCGGCCGCCACGATCTGCTGGTAGCGCTGGATCGCGGCTTCCGTGGCGTTGACGGATTCGGGCGAAAGCAGCGGCGTGCTGGCGCGCGGGACGGTCAGGCGCGCATCAGAATCGTAGCGCTGCGCCCATTCGGCCTGGCCGAAACCATCGCCCGGCGCGGCGAGCGCCCCCGTCACGCCGAGACCGGCGAACAGACCGACGAGTGACACGCCGCCGGCAAAGGCCCGACGCGTAAGCTTGGTCGAATTCGTGCTGGACATCTGTATTCCGGAACCTTGGGCCGAAACCGGCGCGCCGCCCTTGGGGCGGCGTGGGTCCGGATCGGCGGATTTTCGAGGTTTGGCGCGTTCTACCCTAACGAACGAACCCTGTCATGTTCAGGGTTAAGAGAGCGCGAACATGCCGGCGAATTTGTGGCCGGCCTTCGCATTTGCAGCAGGATGGGGACCTGACGCCACTGGTGTGGCGAAAATGAAACGGCCCGCCGGAGGGGACGCCGGCGGGCCGCTTCTCGCGAACAAGGGAAAAATCAGAGGCGATAGCGGATCTGGTCGGTCCAGAAGCGTTCCAGACGGACCAGCGCCTGGTTGACCTGCTTGAACTCGTCGCAGGAAATGCCGCCGATCTGCTCGACCGTCATGATGTGCTTGTCATAGAGGCTGGCGACGACGCGATGGATCTCGCGACCCGATTCCGTGAGCGAGATGCGCACGGCGCGGCGGTCGACGCGCGAGCGGGCGTGATGCAGGTAGCCCATCTCGACCAGCTTCTTGACGTTGTAGGAAACGTTGGAGCCGAGATAATAGCCACGGGTGCGCAGCTCGCCGGCGGTCAGTTCCTTGTCGCCGATGTTGTAGAGCAGCAGCGCCTGCACCGAGTTGATGTCGGAACGGCCACGGCGGTCGAATTCGTCCTTGATCACGTCAAGCAGGCGGCGATGCAGCCGCTCGACCAGGGTCAGGGACTCCAGATAGACCGGACGGATCTCGCCCATGCGCTCGGCGCGGGCAGTGGACATTTCAGCTTTGGCGGCCTGGTTCATGATTATTACCCCGTTGGATGTTCCGGCCGGTTCTCCGGCTTCGTTACGTGCAATTTAGGCGGGGCGAATGAAGACCAGTTTAAATAACAGGCTGAATCCGGCGTTTACCCGAAACGCGTGAAACGGGGTGAATCGTCAGTGAATTAAAACAAAGATTTACGATGAAAATCCGTTGCATTCCTCAGCGACCGAAACGCTCCCAGACGCGCCAGGAATTCTGCCACATGCGGGTCGCCAGCCGGCGCGGCGCGGAGCGGCGGCTGGGCTCGCGGCCGGCCTCGTAGGTCAGGAAGAGATAGATCGCGATCAGCAGGACATCGAGCGCGACGACGATGTAGCCGCCGTCGAAAAACGACGGCACGGCGATCGCCACCGCGATCTGCGACAGCGTCACGAGCAGCCAGAGCACGCCGCCCCAGGGCGTAGCCAGCCACATGCCGACCGCCGCCAGAAGATCGATCACCGCGAAGAAAACGACGAGGCTCGCCGCCGACGGCGTCGCGGCGTCGACGATGGAAACGGAATCGGCGAGCAGGCGGTACCAGTGACCGAGGCCCTGCACGGTCCACAATCCTGCAACCGTCCGCATGAACAGGACGAGCAGAAAGCCCCAGCGCGTCTCGTTGGGATCGCGCGCCTTCTCGCCCAGCCGGATGGCTGCGCCTGGATCGGGCGCGTCGGGCCGGTTGATCAAGCCACGGCCTCCCCGACCGGCAATTCGTCTTCGCCGAGGCCGGCGAAATAGGCGTCCACCATCGCAGGCGTGACATCCTCGACGCGCGCCGGCGACCAGACCGGCTTGCCGTCCTTGTCGACGATGGTGGCGCGCACGCCTTCGTAGAAATCCTTGCCGCGGCAGATACGCGAGACGATGCGGAATTCCGTGCGCATCGCCTCCGCGATCGTCATCGCTCCGCCGATCTGCATCTGGCGCAGCGCGATGGCCATGCTCGTCGGCGATTTGGTCCGCATTGTCTTCGCAGCTTCCTGTGCGAATGCGGACGCGTCGGCGTCGAGGCGTCCGAGAATGTCGGCGACGCTCGCGCCGGAAAAACATGCGTCGATCACGCTGCTGTTCTCGACGATCGGGCCGGGCGCCGCGGCAGACGAAAAGCGCGCGATGGCCGCATCGACATCCTCGCCGGCTTCCAGCGCAGCGACCAGCGCAGCGATCCTGTCGCGCGCCACATGGGCGTCCGCAAGCCCGAGCGCGACCGCGTCGCCCGCCTTCGCGCGGGCGCCCGTCAAGGCCAGATAGGTCCCGGCCTTGCCTTCGAGGCGCGGCAGAAAATAGGTGGCGCCGACATCGGGAAAGAAGCCGATGCCGACCTCCGGCATGGCGTAGAGGAAGCCGTCGCCGGCGATCTTGTGCGATCCGTGTTCCGAAACGCCGACGCCGCCGCCCATGACGATGCCGTCGACGATCGCCACATAGGGCTTCGGATAGAGCTTGATGCGCACGTTGAGGATGTATTCCTCGCGCCAGAAATCGAGCTGGGCCTTGTGGTCGCCGGCCGTCCCCTGCTCCCACAGCAGCCTGATGTCGCCGCCTGCACAAAAAGCCTTTTCGCCCGCGCCCTCGACCACGACGCATTTCACATCGGAATCGTTTTCCCAGGCGTCGAGCGCCGCGGCGATGCCCCGCACCATGCCGGTCGTCAGCGCGTTCAGCGCCTGCGGGCGGTTGAGCGTGATATGGCCGATCGCGCCGCGCCTGCGGCAGATAACTTCGTCGTTGGCGGTATTCGTCATGGCGCAAGGCATAGTGGCCGGGACGGCGTTCGGCAATCGCCCTGGGCGGCGCGCGTCTTCCGGGCGCCGGTTCGCTGTCGCCCGATTGCCCCCTTCCCCGCCCCGCCCTAATGTGCCGGCAAAACCCCCGGGAAGAGACCCATGGACGCCAAGCACACGCTCGCCCGCACGCTCGATCTGACGCACCGCCCCCGCCGCAACCGGCGCACCGACTGGTCGCGCCGGCTCGTGCGCGAACATGTCGTCACCGCCAACGACCTGATCTGGCCGCTGTTCGTCGTCGCCGGCGAGAAGGTTCAGGTTCCCGTCGCTTCCATGCCCGGCGTGTTCCGCTATTCGGTCGACGAGGCGGCGAAGGCCGCCGCACACGCCGCCTCGCTCGGCATTCCGGCCATCGCGCTGTTCCCCTACACCGATCCGGACCTGCGCGACCCGATGGGTTCCGAGGCGCTGAACGACCAGAACCTCGTCTGCCAGGCCTGCCGCGCCATCAAGGACGCTGCGCCCGATCTCGGCATCATCACCGACGTGGCGCTCGATCCCTATACCAGCCACGGCCATGACGGCGTGATGGAAGGCGAGGAAATCCTCAATGACGAGACGGTGCATATTCTCGTCGAGCAGGCGCTGAACCAGGCGCGCGCCGGCGCGGACGTGATCGCGCCCTCCGACATGATGGACGGGCGCGTCGGCGCGCTACGCGAAGGCCTCGACGCCGGGGGCTTCGGCCATGTGCAGATCATGTCCTACGCCGCCAAATACGCGTCGGCCTTCTACGGCCCGTTCCGCGACGCCGTCGGCACCAACAAGACGCTGATCGGCGACAAGCGCACCTACCAGATGGATCCGTCCAACACGCACGAGGCGCTGCACGAGGTCGGGCTGGATCTCGAACAGGGCGCCGACATGGTGATGGTCAAGCCCGGCATGCCCTATCTCGACATCATCTTCCGCGTGAAGGACACGTTCCAGCGGCCGACCTTCGCCTATCAGGTCAGCGGCGAATACGCGATGATCATGGCGGCGGCCAACAACGGCTGGATCGACGGCGAGAAGGCCATGATGGAAAGCCTCGTCGCCTTCAAGCGCGCAGGTTGCGACGGCGTGCTCACCTATTTCGCGGTACGCATCGCCGAGAAGCTGAAGACGGACGGCGTGGGGTAGGACCGCGCTCGTATGACCGCTACGGGCGGATAGCCGTCAATGGCGGCGCCATCCCTCCCCGCTCGCGGGGAGGGTGTCGAGCGGAGCGAGACGGGTGGGGTCGCTCGCCGCAGAAGCGGAGAAATTCGGAGCAACGCCAGGCTTGCCCCACCCGACATCCGCTGCGCGGATGATCGACCTCCCCGCGAGCGGGGAGGTAACGCGCGCTTTCAACCGAATGTCCGCCATCGGTCGCGGCCGCTCCAACGCATCAGCAGATCGTTTGCCTCAGGCAAATCCCGCGACGCCATGCGGGACATACGGCTCTTCCAGCCGCGCGGTTTCATCCGCCGACAGTTTGAGGTCGAGCGCGGCCACCGCGTCGTCGAGATGCTGCAACTTCGTCGCGCCGACAATCGGGGCCGTGACGACGGGCTTGGCCATCACCCAGGCGAGCGCGATCTGCGCGCGCGGAACGCCGCGCGCCGCCGCCACTTCCGCGACGCGTTCGACGACCTTGCGGTCGGCCTCCCCCGTCTTGCGATAGAGGGTCTTGCCGAATTCGTCGGTTTCCGTGCGCGCGCTCGTCTCGTCCCAGTCGCGCGTCAGGCGGCCGCGCGCCAGCGGACTCCACGGAATGACGCCGATGCCTTCGGACGCGCAAAGCGGCAGCATTTCGCGCTCCTCCTCACGGTAGAGAAGGTTCACGTAATTCTGCATCGACACGAAACGCGTCCAGCCCTCGCGTTCCGAAATCGCCAGCGCCTTGGCGAATTGCCACGCATACATCGACGAAGCCCCGATATAGCGCGCCTTGCCCGCCTTCACGACGTCGTGCAGGGCTTCCAGCGTTTCCTCGATGGGCGTCGCATAGTCCCAGCGATGGATCTGGTAGAGATCGACATGATCGACGCCGAGGCGGCGCAGGCTCGCGTCGATCTCGTGCATGATGGCGCGGCGCGACAGGCCCTCGCCGTTCGGACCCGGACGCATGCGGCCGTTGACTTTCGTTGCGATGACGACTTCGTCCCGGCGCGCGAAATCCTTGAGCGCACGCCCGACGATTTCCTCGCTCGTGCCGTCGGAATAGACGTTGGCCGTATCGAAGAAATTGATGCCGAGTTCGAGCGCCCGCTTGATGAAGGGACGGCTTTCGGCTTCGGGCAGCGACCACGGATGCGCGCCGCGATCCGGCGCGCCGTAGCTCATGCAGCCCAGGCAGATGCGCGACACCTGAAGGCCGGTGCGGCCGAGCCTGCCGTATTTCATCTGCTCTCGCCTTCCTTCTTCTGTCGCGCAGCGTCGCGACGCATCCTGCGATTCATGTAGCCGGGTTCGCCCGGAGCGGCCGCCTGCCTTTCGGGCTTGCGGGACGGCGTGCTGTCCGGCCGCGGCGACTGCGCGGATTTCGCCTTTTTCGGAGCCAGGCTTTTCCGCTCGCGCCGCGGTTCTTCAGTCTCGTCTCCGACCCGTTCGACGCGGATATTGTCGCCGCCTGGACGACGCATGCATTTCAGGAAGCGCGACGCGACGGCCTCCGCGATCTCGACCTTTGTCTCCTGATCGAAGATGCGGATGGCGCCGATATCCTGCCGCGTCACCTCGCCCTTGCGACACAGCATCGGCAGCAGCCATTTCGGGTCGGCGTTCTTGCGCCGGCCGATGTCGAGACGGAACCACGCCGAACCGCCCTCGAGATTGGAGCGCGTCGGCCGCTCCGCGCGCCCCGCCAGCCGCTGGCGCTCGTGGAAATCGGGTTCGACGCCGGGATCCGCGACGTCTTCCAGCGCGGGCAATTGCGCCGTGTAGAGTCGCACCAGCGCAGCGGCGAGCTGTTCCGCGCTTCGCGTCGCCAGCAGCAGGCGCGCGGTTTCCAGATGCTCGGCGCTTGGCTCCTCGTTGAGAAGCGGATCGCGCAGCAGCCGTTCGCGATCGAGCTGGCGCACTTCGTCGGCCGTCGGCGGCCCGCTCCAGATCGCCTCGACGCCGGCCTCGCGGAAGAGACGCTCGGCGCGCCCGCGCCGCGCGACGGGAACGAGGATGGCGCTGACGCCCTTGCGGCCGGCGCGGCCCGTGCGGCCGCTGCGATGCTGCAGGGTTTCCGCGTCGTGCGGCAGTTCGGCATGTACGACGAGGCCGAGATTGGGCAGATCGATCCCGCGCGCCGCTACGTCGGTCGCAACGCACACGCTGGCGCGTCCGTCGCGCAAAGCCTGCATGGCCTGGTTGCGTTCGTGCTGGCTCAGTTCCCCCGAAAGCAGCACGGTCGCAAATCCGCGCTCGAGCAGCGTCGCCTGCATGTGGCGAACGGCTTCGCGCGTGTTGCAGAAGACGATCGCCGTCTGCGCCGCGACATGGCGCAGAAGGTTGACGACCGCGTATTCGGTTTCCTTGGGCGCGACGCGAACGGCGCGATAGTCTATGTCGGCGTGGCCGCGCTCGTCGCCGGCGACCTCGATGCGCAGGGCGTCGTGCTGGTAGCGGCGCGCGAGGTTGGCGATGCCCTTCGGCATCGTCGCCGAGAACATCAGCGTGCGCCGGACCTCCGGCGTCGCGCCCAGGATGAATTCGAGATCCTCGCGAAAGCCGAGATCGAGCATTTCGTCGGCCTCGTCGAGGACGACGGCCGCGACCGCCGAAATGTCCATGCCGCCGCGCTCGATATGGTCGCGCAGGCGTCCCGGCGTTCCGACGACGATATGCGCGCCTTCCGCCAGCCTGCGCCGTTCGGCGCGCGGGTCCATGCCGCCGACGCAGGTGACGATGCGCGCGCCTGCGTTGGCGTAGAGCCATTCCAGTTCGCGCGCCACCTGCAGCGCCAGTTCGCGCGTCGGCGCGACGATCAGCGCCATCGGCGCGCCGGCCTGCGGCAACCGCTCGGCCTGCCCGAGAATGGTGGCCGCGACCGCCAGGCCATAGGCGACCGTCTTGCCGGAGCCGGTCTGCGCGGAAACGAGAATGTCCCGCCCCTCGGCTTCCGGCGCCAGCACGGCGGATTGCACGGGGGTGGGATCGGCGTAATTGCGCTCTGCAAGCGCGCGAGCCAGCGCCGGGCTGGTCTGGAACACATCCACGTCTGTTGTTTGTCCGTTCTTGGGCCCGACGGGCCTTGGCATGGGGCGCTGCGCGCGAGGCGGCAGGCGGCCTCTCCTGCGGCGCCTTCTACAGGTTCCGCGCCAAAGAGCCAAACCTCGCCGCTTTCGCGGCTCGGCTAACGGCCGTATCCGCCCGTCGAACCCGTCGAATATTGTCCGCCGACCGCGCCGCCGACGCGGATGCAGGCGTCGGCCTCCTTCGAATAGATGAAGCCCGGCCCTTCAGATGCGCAGCGTCGCGCCTGCTCCTGCTTTTTCGCGCGGTCGACAGGCCTGCTGTCCTCGGCCAGGGCCGCGCCGGCGACGAACAGCGCGGCGCAAGATACCAGGACGCGTTTCACGCAGCGCCCCTCAGATCGAGCGCATCGTAAAGAAATTTCGCCATCGTCGTCTCGACGTCGCTCGCCGGTTCGCCGTCCGACGCGCGAACGGGCGTCGTCTTCGGATAGAAATGCGTGGAATTGGCGAGCTGGATGCAGCGATGCTTCAGGCCCACCTTCTGCATGTGCGCCTTCGTCGGGGCCGCGCCCTCGGCAATGACGGGCAGGTCGCGATCGCCGTGGAACATCAGCACCGCCGGTTCGTCCGCCGCCCCCGTCATGCCGGTCTTGCTGGCGGCTTCGGAGATGCGGCCCGATACCGACACGACAGCCTTGACCGGAACGCGCTCGATGAAGGCCGCAAGCAGCGAGATGACGGCGCCTGCCGAGAAGCCGCCGAGCGCTATACGATGGATGTCGACATTGTAGAAGCGCGAACGGCTGCGCACGAAGGTCACCGCCTTGACCATGTCGTCGGTCGCGCCCTCGATGCCATTGCGCAATTCGTCGTCGGTGGCCGGCGGCAGGCCCAGCATTCCGCGCACGACGTTGACGCGGTCCTTGTTCATCGGCTCGTCGGGCGCGATCGTCGGCGTGACGCCGGGATCGGGCTTTTCCTGCGTCAGGCGATAGTCGATGCAGAAGCAGACGTAGCCGCGCCCGGCAAACAGCTTCGCATATTCGGCCATCGGGGTGCTCATGCCTTCCGCATCGCCGAATTCGTCGGTCTCCTTCGATCCGCGATGGAACGCGCCGCCGAAAGCGAGGATCAGCGCCGGGCGCGGCCGCGACGATGCGCCTTCCGGTTCGTACACGTCGAGCTTGAGCGGCCGGTAGCGCGCAGGGCCCTTGCCCGCCTCATGGTCGACGCCGCCGACCCCGAACGTCACGTCGCGCGTCACGCGCACGTTTCCATGCGAATTCAGGAACGGGATGGCTCCCGCGGCTTTCGACATCTCGTTCATTGCGCGCCCTCTTACGCCAGTTCCTGCTCGACCATTGCGGCGAGATAGTTCGCGCCGATCGGCAGCAGGTCGTCGTTGAAATCGTAGCCGGGATTATGCACGGGCACGCCGCCCTTGTCTGCGCCGCGCTGGCCGAAGAACAGGTAGGCGCCCGGCGTGCGCTCCAGCATGAAGGCGAAATCCTCGCCGGCCAGCAGCGGCCGGCCGTCGCGTTCGACATGCGTGACGCCGTTCACGGCCGCCGCGCAGGCGCTGGCCCGGTCGGTCTCGGCGGCGGCGTTCACGGTCGCGGGATAGGCCCGTCGATAGTCGATCTCCGCGCTGCCGCCCTGCGCTTCGGCGGTCAGTTTCACGGTGCGCTTGAACAATTCCTCGACGCGGTCGCGCACTGCGGCCTTCAAAGTGCGCACCGAACCGCGCAGTTCCACGGTCTCCGGCAGCACGATGTCCGACGTGCCGCCGTGGATCTGGCCGATGCTGATGATCGACGATTCCAGCGCATCGACCTGGCGCGAGGGAATGGAATTCAGCGCGCTGATGACCTGGGCGGCCATCGTCACCGTGTCGATGCCCTGCTGCGGATGCGCGCCATGCGAGGAACGTCCGCGCAGGATCACGCTGAAATAGTCGATCGCCGCCATCGCCGTGCCGGTCAGAGCCTTCACCTGCCCGAGCGGCATGTCGGGCGAATTGTGGATGCCGTAGACGGCGTCGCACGGAAACTTCTCGAACAGCCCGTCGTCGAGCATCGCCTTGGCGCCTGCCAGCCCCTCCTCCGCCGGCTGGAAGATCAGGTGCACCGTGCCGGAAAAGTTGCGCGTCTCGGCCAGCACCTTCGCCGCGCCGAGCAGCATGGCGGTGTGGCCGTCATGGCCGCAGGCGTGCATCCGGCCGGGGTTCTGCGAGCGATGGGCGAAGGAATTGCCCTCCTCCATCGGCAGCGCGTCCATGTCGGCGCGCAGTCCAATGGCGCGGTTGGACCCCTGCGCGCCGTGCTTTCCGCGGATGACGCCGACGACGCCGGTGCCGCCGAGGCCGCGATGCACCTCGATGCCCCACTCGCCCAGCTTCTGCGCGACGATCTCGCTCGTACGCTTTTCCTCGAAGCCGATTTCCGGATGCGCGTGAAAATCACGCCGCCATTCCGTCATTTCTGCGTGGATCTCGTCGAGGCGCTGGCGAATGGACATGGAGGCTCCTGTGGCGGAGGGCGATTTCACGGCAGGAACGGCTCTGGCGCAAGCCGTCTGCGATCAGGTCTCGACGATCTCGTCCCGGGCAGGCGCCGCCACCATCGCCCGCGCCTTGCGCTGCTCGTTGAGATTGTGCGCGAGAATCGCGCCGATGATCATCAGCACGCCGACAATTTCCGCCGGCGTGAAAACCTGCCCGTTCCACCATGCCCAGGCGAACGGGATGACCGGCGTGAAGGTGGAGACGAGCGTCGCAGTCTGGGCGCCGACCGCGCGCACGGCGATGTTCCAGGTGATGATGGAGACGGCCGAGACGAGTATGAACAGGTAGAGGATCTGCGGCCAGATTTTCACGAAATCGCCAAAGACGGGCGGATTCGCCATGCCTTGCGTCGTCAGGACGGCGGCGAGCGCCAGGCCGACCGGCGCGCCGAGCGAACAGGTGAGCGTCGTCAGCCGCAGCGCCGAATAGCCGACCATCGTCTGCGCCTTGATCGTGTAGAAGGTCCAGCACAGGGACGAGATCAGCACGAGCAGATTGCCGACCATGCTGCCGCCCGACAGGAGCGCCGCCGGATTGCCGCGCGTGACGACGAGGATCGCGCCGACGACCACGGTGATCGCCGCGATCGCCACGCCGCGCGGCGGCAGGGCGCGCGCCTGGAAGGCGCGAAACACGGCGACGTTGATCGGGGTGAGCACGGAAATCGCGGCCGCGTGCTCCGGCCGGGTCAGCCGCACGCCGAGGTAGGAGAACAGGCCGAAGCCGGCCGACCCCAGCGCGCCGAGGACGATCAGCGTGACGAGGTCCTTCCGCGGCGGCAGCAGCGCAGCGGAGCCTTCGACATAGATCAGGATGCACGCCAGGAAGGCGCCGGAAAACGTGTAGCGGATGCCGGTGATCCAGTAGGGGTCGATGGCCGTCGAGACGACCTTGCCGACCGGCATGTAGGCGCCCCAGATCAGGATCGTAACCGCCAGCCAGAACAGCCCTTTGGGCTTGTCGTTGTCCATGCCTCCCCGGATCCGGATTTTTCCGGCCTTGTTTACGCCGTCCGGCTCTACCACATTTCCGGGGCCGGACCATTCGGGCCACGGAGATGGGAACCATGAGCAATACGACGGGCTACATTCCTCCCCAGCCGCAGGCGGGCTACGCCCCTGCCCTGCCGCGCGAGGCGCTGGCGTCCGTCCGGACACGGCGCATCGTCGCCTTCGTGTTCGACCTGGTCTTCGTCTATGGCCTGACGCTGGTCATCTTTCTCGTGCTGGGCGTGGCGACGCTGGGCCTGGCCTGGCTGCTGCTGCCGCCGCTGCTGCCCTTCGTCGCCTTCTTCTACAACGGCATGACGGTTTCCGGCCGCAAGATGGGCACCTGGGGCATGCGCATGATGGACCTCGAGGCGCGCACGCCCGCCGGAACGCAGGTCCCCTTCATCAACGCCGCCGTGCACGGCGTGCTGTTCTGGCTGTCCTGGTACGTCACCGGCGGCCTCGTGCTGCTGACCTCGCTGATCACGCAGGACAAGCGTTGCCTTCACGATATCCTGGCCGGAATCGTCGTCGTCCGGCGCCCGTGACGCGGATTTCTCTGGCCGGCGACTCGGCTGGCGGGTTACGATTCTGCACGAGGATTCGGGGCGGCGGCCTTGGCCAGCGTCCCTTTTCGAACCGGACATGACCGCACGACCGTGACCCGAGAACCGCGCGACGCACCGCAATTCTACCTGACCGCGCCCTCCGCCTGTCCCTATCTGCCGGGCCGGGAGGAGCGGAAGGTGTTCACGCATCTGATAGGCCGTCGCGCGGTCGCGCTGAACGAGGCCCTGACGCAATCCGGCTTCCGCCGCTCCCAGACCATCGCCTACCGGCCGGCCTGCGAGAATTGCCGCGCCTGTGTGTCGGTGCGCGTGCTGGTCGACGATTTCCGCCCGGGCCGCACCATGCGTCGCACGCTGGCGCGCAACGCCGATCTCGTGGCGAGCGTGGCGCCGGCGCAGGCGACGAGCGATCAATATTCGCTGTTCCGCGGTTATGTGGATTCCCGCCACGGCGACGGAGGCATGGCCGACATGAGCGTGCTCGACTTCTCGATGATGGTCGAGGATTCGCATGTCGAGACGCAGGTCGTCGAATATCGCGCGCGCGGCGCGGACGGCGAAAACCGGCTGCTCGCCTGCTGCCTGACCGACGTCCTGTCCGACGGCCTGTCGATGGTCTATTCGTTCTACGAACCCGACGAGGCTTCGCGTTCGCTCGGCGTCCACATGATCCTCGACCACATCGAACGCGCGCGCGCGCTCGGACTGCCGCACCTCTACCTCGGCTATTGGGTCGAGGGCTCGCGCAAGATGAGCTACAAGTCGCGCTTCCTGCCGCAGGAGCGGCTCGGCCTCAGCGGCTGGGACCTGGTGGTGTGAAAGCCTGCGGTCCTGGCGGGGTCGGGGCGCAATCCAAAACGGAAGGCGTGAAATCAGGCTTCGATCATCGCATCGATGAACGTAGCGGGATCCGTGACGAACTCGCGCAACAGCCGGAAATGTTCGAGGTCCTGCAAACGCGCCGGCGCGAGACCGTGTTTGCTCAGGTGCAGGAGTCTCGCCCCGGGATAGGCCATAAGGATCGGCGCATGTGTTGCGATGATCGTCTGTGAATGCCCGGCCATCTCCATCTTGCGAAGGAGTCTCAGAAATTCGATCTGGCGAGTGGGCGAAAGCGCCGCCTCCGGTTCGTCGAAAATGAACATTCCCGGGCGCTGGCAGCGTTCCTCGAAAAATCGCAGGAAACCTTCGCCATGCGAGTGAGAGAGGAAATCAGCGCCCGAGCCGGCTTCGTCCAGGTATCGCGCGACGGAAAAGAACGTCTCGGCGCGGAAGAACCAGCCGTCGGTGACTTTCGGCAGCCAGCTCGCGCGCAAGGCGTGACCGAGCGGCTCCGCCGTCGTCTCGATGCTCCGGGAATGGTCGACCGGTCGATACCCCTTGCCTCCTCCCGCCTGATCGTAGCCCGCGAGCGCGGCAATCCCTTCGAGCAACGTGGACTTGCCGCTGCCGTTCTCGCCGACGACGATTGTGATGGCCCGATCGAAGGTCAGTTCAAAACCGGCGTCGCGAAACAACGGAATGCAGAACGGATAGACATGCCGATCGGCGACCCGATCGGGGTCGAGCCAAATGCGCTTGAGGTAGGGAGGCGGAAGCCGAAGATCGCGCTTCTGCTTCGCCATCGCCTCACCCGAACCGGTTGTTCTTCGGGAAGCCGCGCGGCGGCAGACGACCGGCGTCGGCGCGATTGCCGATCCAGTCCTTCAGTTCGGACTTGGGAACGTTGAACGTCCGGCCCGCCGCATCCTGCCAGGAAAGACCTTCCTTCATGACGAAGACGCGCGCATCGGAAATGCCGCCGTCCTTGTAGCGCTGCAGGCGCACGCCCTTGCCGCGCGCCATTTCCGGCACCTGGTCGAGCGGGAAGACGATCAGCTTGCGGTTCTCGCCGATGATCGCCGCATGATCGCCGTCGGCGGGAACCAGCAGGCAGGCGCGCGCGCCTTCATCCGGATTGAGCAGGACCTTGCCCTTGCGCGTGCCGCCGATCATCTCGTCCTGCGACACGACGAAGCCGCGCCCGTCGGATGTCGCGGCCAGCATCTTCTGGCCCGGCGCATAGGGCAGCACGGTGACGATGTCGGCGCCCTCGTCGATGTCGGCCATCAGCCGGATCGGTTCGCCGTGCCCGCGCCCGCCCGGCAGCTTCGAGGCGTCGAGCGTGAAGATCTTGCCGTTCGAGGCGAGCACCAGGACTTTCGATGTCGTCTCGGCGAAGAACGAGGCCAGCAGGCTGTCGTCGCCCTTGAACTGCAGGTTGGAGAGGTCCTGCACATGGCCCTTCAGCGCGCGGATCCAGCCCTTTTCCGATACGACCACCGTGATCGGCTCGCGCTCGATCAGGGCCTCGGCGAGATCGATCTCGGCCGTCGCAGGCGCTTCCGCAAATGTCGTGCGGCGCTTGCCGATCTTCGAATCCGCCGGGAATTTCTTCTTCAATTCGCGGATCTGCCAGGTGATCGTCTTCCACTGCAGCTTTTCGTCGGAGATGAGCTTTTCGACCTCGCCCTTCTCCTTGGTGAGTTCCTCGTGCTCCTTGCGCAGCTCCATTTCCTCGAGCCTGCGCAAGCTGCGCAGCCGCGTGTCGAGCACGTAGTTCGTCTGCTTCTCGGTGAGCTTGAAAGCCTTCATGAGTTCGGCCTTCGCGTCGTCCTCCTCGCGGATGATGCGGATCACCTCGTCGAGGTTGAGGAAGACGACGATCATGCCGGCGAGCAGTTCGAGCCGGTGCTCAATCTCGGCCAGACGGTGGCGCGAGCGGCGCAGCAGGACTTCGCGCCGGTGGTCGAGCCATTGGCCGATGGCGTCGCCGAGCGAGACGACGCGCGGCACGGCGCCGTCGACCAGCACGTTCATGTTCACGCCGACGCGTGTCTCGAGCTCCGTCAGCTTGAACAGACTCTCCATCATCACTTCGGCGTCGATCGTGCGGGCGCGCGGCTCGATGACGATCCGAACGTCCTCGGCCGATTCGTCGCGGATATCGGCGATCAGCGGCAGCTTCTTCTCGTTGAACAGTTCGGCGATCTTCTCGATCAGCCGGCTCTTTTGCACCCCGTAGGGAATTTCCGTCACGACCGCGTTCCAGACGCCGCGCGCGCCCTCTTCCTTGAACCAGCGCGCGCGCAGGCGGATCGAACCGCGCCCGGTGCGATAGGTTTCCGCGATGGTAGCCGGCGGGTCGACGATGATGCCGCCGGTCGGGAAATCGGGACCGGGAATGAAGCGCATCAGCAGGTCGACATCGGCCTTGCGATTGCCGATCAGGTAGAGCGCGGCGTCGCAGAGTTCGGCGAGATTGTGCGGCGGCACAGATGTCGCCATGCCCACCGCAATGCCCTGCGCGCCGTTGGCGAGCAGGTTCGGCAGGGCCGAGGGGAGCACGATCGGCTCCTGCTGGTCGCCGGAATAATTGTCGCGGAAATCGACGGAATCCTCGTCGATGCCTTCCAGCAGCAGGCGCGCGACATCGGTCATGCGCGCTTCGGTGTAGCGGTAGGCTGCGGCCGAATCGCCGTCGATATTGCCGAAATTGCCCTGGCCGTCGATCAGCGGGTAGCGCGACGAGAAATCCTGGGCGAGACGCACCAGCGCGTCGTAGATCGCCTGGTCGCCGTGCGGATGGAACGAACCCATCACGTCGCCGACGATCTTCGCGCATTTCTTGAAGGCGGCGTCGGGCGACAGCCGCAGGATCTGCATCCCGTACAGGATGCGGCGATGCACCGGCTTCAGGCCGTCGCGGGCGTCCGGCAGGGCGCGCCCCATGATCGTGGACAGCGCATAGGCGAGGTAGCGCTCTTCCAGCGCCTCGCGCAGGTTGACGGGCAGCGCCTCGGCGGGCGGCGGCGGCGGATCGACTGTTCTTGCCATGTTCTGCAGGTAGCTGGTCGTCCGAGTCGGAGCAAGGCCGGCCTGTGGGACCCCTGTTTTCCTTAATTGTTCGCGCTGCGGACGGTTTCGCGGAACTGTTGCGCCCGTGCACTAGTTTGATCGGCGTCAACTTGGCATGAAGGTCGTGCCTTGGGGGGCGACTCGGACGAATGGTGCGGCAACGCACGGCGTCCTGTCTCGAAATTTCTGATGTATGTGAGCGGACGATGGCGTCCGCCCGATGGTGTTGTCATGGAAAAGCTTGTTTCAGCCCTTGGTCTCCTCATCGCGGTGGCGCTCGGCGCGATCGCCTGGATCGGCATGCCGGCGACAGACGTGATGGCGAGCCCCGAGCGTCCGGCGCTCAGCGTCTGCGCCGGCGATGTCGCGCTGGACGAGGGCTACGGAATCAGCCGCCACGTCACCCAGATCTGCCCGCGCTGAACGATCAGGGCGCGCCGCGCGCCCGCCGCGCCTCCCGCGCGAAACTTTCCCGGGCCTGCGCCAGATGCGTCAGCCCCCGCGGGGCGAAAAGGTCCCGCTGCAGGAAATGCCAGGCGAGGCTCAGACCCGCCTCTATTTCGTCCTCCCCGACAGCCCCCGCCCCGACATCGGCCGTCAGAAAGCCCGGCAGCGGCAGCAGCCGGTCCGCCCAGGGCGCTCCGGCCAACCGTTCCGCCGCGCGGCCGGTCTTCGGCGACACCCAGGCGAGATCCTGCCGCGCGCCGGACAGCGCGCAGGTCTCCAGGTCGAGGCCGAAGCCGAGTTCCGCGAGAATGGCGATCTCGAAGCGCACGACCAGTTCCGGCGCGATCTCCGGATCGTCGAGATGGGAGGCCAGCGCCTCGGCCATGCGATAGATCTGTTCGTGCGGGTCGCGCTCGGGCAGGAGGCGCAGCAGGGCCGCGAGCCAGTGCAGCCCGTGCAGCGCCATCGGGCTGGCCATCAGGCGCCCGGCCCGCAGATCGTGCGCCTCGACGACAAAGGCGCCCATGTGCTCCTCGAGCCGCGCCCGCCATGCAACCGTTACGGTATTGCCCTGCTGGAGCGTCGGTTGCATCGACCGCGAACGCCCGGAGCGCACGACGCCGAGATGACGGCCGTGCGCCTCGGTCATGACCTCGAGAATGACGCTCGTCTCGCCATGCTTGCGCAGGCCGATGACGAGGCCGCGATCTGTCCAGTCCATGCGCGTTTATGGGCGCGGGCGGAGAGGCGGTCCAGAGGCGGCAGGCGCGACGTCTGCTAGACTGTGAGAGTTTGCAGGGGTGGCGCTTCGACTGCCCCATTTCCATTTTGCATATACATTTGTATATTCATTTGAGGCTGCATGAAGTTCGACGGCTTCGATTGGGACCGAGGGAACATCGACAAGTGTCGAAAGCACGGACTCTCGCTGACGGAAATCGAGACGGCGTTGAGTGGCGAAATCTTCGTCACGCCGGATCCGGCTCACTCAGCGCGCGAGCAGCGGTTCCATGCGATTGGACGCACTGCGACCGGCCGCGCTGTGTTCGTTGTCTTCACCCTGCGCGAACGCGGTGGGGAAATGCTGCTGCGCCCGATCAGCGCGCGCTACATGCACCGCAAGGAGATCGAGGCGCATGAAAAAGAAGCTCCCTGAACTCGCCAGCGACGCCGAAGCGGAAAGCTTCGTCGAAACCGCCGACCTGAGCGAGTACGATCTGTCGGCGATGAAGGCGATGCGCTTTGAACTTCGCCGCAAGGACAGGTCCGTCAGCCTGCGTCTGCCGGAGCAATTGCTCGAAGCGGTGCGCAGTCGCGCGGCGCGCGAAGGCATCCCTTACCAGCGTTTCATGCGACAGGCGATCGAGCGGGCGCTGCTGACGAAGTCGAAATAGCGCCTTATCCCCGCGGAAACTCCAGCCCCATCTCGCGATAGCGTTCGGGATCGTCGGCCCAGTTGGAGCGCACCTTCACGAACAGGAAGAGGTGAACCTTCTGCTCGGCGGCTTCCGCAATGTCCTTGCGCGCGGCCTGCCCGATCGACTTGATCATCCGGCCGCCCTCACCGATGACTATCTTCTTCTGGCCGTCGCGCGCCACATAGATCGTCTGCTCGATGCGCGCCGAACCGTCCGGCATCGTCTTCCACAGGTCCGTCTCGACCGTCGCCTCGTAAGGCAGTTCGTCGTGCAGGCGCTCGAATACCTTTTCGCGGGTGATCTCGGCGGCGAGCGAGCGCAGCGGCGCATCCGACACCTGGTCCTCCGGATAGAGCCAGGGACCGGGTTTCATCATGCCCGCCAGATGCTGCTTCAGATGGTCGACGCCGTCGCCCTTCGCGGCCGAGATCATGAACGTCTCGGCGAAGGCGCATTTTGCGTTGACGTCCTGCGCCAGCTTCAGGAGATTTTCGCGCGGAATGAGGTCGATCTTGTTGAGGACGAGCACCTTGCGGCGCGGCGCGTCCTTCAGGCGCTCCAGGATCGCTTCCGCCTCGGCGTCGAGCCCCTTCTTGGCGTCGACCAGCATGGCGACGACATCGCTGTCGCCCGCCCCGCCCCAGGCCGACGTCACCATCGCCCGGTCGAGACGGCGCTTCGGCGCGAAGATGCCGGGCGTGTCGACGAAGATGATTTGCGCGTCGCCCTCGATGGCGATGCCGCGCACCAGGGCGCGCGTCGTCTGCACCTTGCGCGACACGATCGAGATCTTGGCGCCGACCAGCGCGTTCATCAGCGTCGACTTGCCGGCGTTGGGCGCGCCGATCAGCGCGACGAAGCCGCAGCGTGTGTTGCCCTCGTTCATGACGCGCCCTTCACCGCCGGAATGATGTTTTCGCGCGCCAGGAACGCCTCGGCCGCCGCCTGCTCGGCGTGACGCTTCGAGGATCCTTCGCCTGTTGCGGGATCGAAGCCCGCAACCACTGCCGCGATGCGGAAGCGCGGCTGATGATCGGGACCCGTACGTTCCTCGAGCCGGTACGCCGGCGTCGCAAGCCCACGCCCTTGCGCCCATTCCTGCAGCGCGCTTTTGGGATCGCGCGTCGCCGGCGTTTCCTGCGAGATGCGCGCGCCGAAGCTCCTGCGCACGAGCGCGGCGGCAGCGGCGAAACCGCCGTCGAGATAGACCGCGCCGAGAATGGATTCGCAGATATCGCCGAGGATCGCCGCCTTGTTGGACCCGCCGGATTGCGCCTCGCCCTCCCCCAGCCGGATCAGCGGCGCGACGTCCCATTCGAGCGCAATCTCGACGCACGTCTCGCGCCGCACCAGTTCCGCGAGCCGGCGCGACAGGTCGCCCTCCGGCGCATCCGGGAATTTTTCGTAGAGCATGTCGGCGACGACGAGGCCGAGCACGCGGTCGCCGAGAAACTCGAGTCTCTGGTAGCTATCGACGCGCTTGCCGGTGGCGCTCACGTGCGTCAGCGCCAGCCGCAGCAGTCCGATATTCAGGAACCTGTGGCCGATCCGCGCTTCAAGGGGCGTCAGATCTTGCGGCGCCTTGCGCGGCATCACCGCACCGGCTGGAACAGCCGGTCGAACCGCACGGACCAGGGCCAGGCCCAGACCTGCCAGGCCGCGTAACCGTCGCGCACCGAGAAGAAGATCATCTCGGCGCGGCCGACCAGATTCTGCGCCGGCACGAAACCGACGCCGCCGTGTTCGGGCGGCACGCGCGAGTCTGTGGAATTGTCTCGGTTGTCGCCCATCATGAAATAATGGTCCGGCGGCACTTCGAAAACGCCCGTGTTGTCGTTGAAGCCCGTGTCGCCCTCGATCTCGATGATCGTATGCGCGACGCCGCCCGGCAGCGTCTCACGATATGTCGCGACCTCGACCTGTTCGCCCATTCGGTCTTCGGTGCGCACCTTGTCGATCGGCTCGCGCGGAACCATCTGGCCGTTGATATACAGGCGCCCCTTCATCATCTGGATGCGGTCGCCCGGCAGGCCGATGACGCGCTTGATGTAGTCCTGCGACGTGTCGCGCGGCAGCTTGAACACGACCACGTCGCCGCGCTTGGGCTTGGACGCGAGGATGCGGCCAGAGAACAGGTCCGGGCTGAACGGCATCGAATAGCGCGAATATCCATAGGAATATTTCGAGACGAACAGGAAGTCGCCGATCAGCAACGTCGGGATCATCGAGCCCGAGGGAATGTTGAACGGCTGGAACAGCAGCGTACGCACGACCGCCGCAATCAGCAGAGCCTGGATGACGACCTTGACGGTCTCGCCGAAACCGCCCTCGGCGCGCTTCTGCGGCTTGGACTTTTCGGCGTCGAGGCCGAGCGGCTCGCTCATGAATCTCTCTTTCTGTCCCAAATCGCGGGGTTCTCTAGCACGCTGCGCCCGGTTCGTCATGCCGAGGGGGGCCCGCGGCGCGACGGCGCGGCGGCCGGAAAGCGCCGATATAGGGGCCTAATCCGCCGATTTCACGACGCCGGCGACGGGGTCGCCTCGATGATGACCTGCGCATAGGCCAGCGGAAACTCGTCGGTGATCGTCAGGTGGACCCGGGCCTCGTGGCCGGCGGGCGTGATCTGGGCGAGCCTGTCGGCCGCCCCGCCCGTCAGCTTCATCGTCGGCTGGCCCGTCGGCAGGTTGACCACGCCCATGTCCTTCCAGTGCACGCCACGGCGGATGCCGGTGCCCAGCGCCTTGGCGCAGGCCTCCTTGGCGGCGAACCTTTTAGCGTAGGAGGCGGCCCGCGACGCGCGTCCGTCCGACTTGGTCCGCTCGAGCTCGGTGAAGCAGCGCTTCGTGAAGCGGCCGTCGAACCGCTCGAGCGCCTCTTCGATGCGCCGGATGTCGCAAAGATCGCTGCCAAAACCGATGATCATGCGCGCCCGACCGCCTTGCGTCCCTCGTCCATTGCTTTGCGCATGCGGGCGACCGATTCGGCAAGCCCGACGAAGATCGCCTCGCCGATCAGGAAATGCCCGATGTTAAGTTCGACGATCTCCGGCAGTCCGGCGATCCGCCGGGCCGTGTCGAAATCGAGGCCGTGGCCGGCGTGGCATTCGAGGCCGAGTTCGTCGGCGCGGCGCGCGGCGCGGCGCAGGCGTTCGAATTCGGCCTCCGCCTTCACGTCGTCGCCGGTCTCCACCGCGTGGCACCAGGCGCCGGTGTGCAGCTCTACCACCGGCGCGCGCAGCGACACGGCGGCGCTCAGGGCCTCGGACTCGGGTTCGATGAACAGGGACACGCGCACGCCGCTGCGCGCCAGTTCCGCCACGAAGGGCGCGAGATGGGCATGGCCGCCGACGACATCGAGGCCGCCTTCGGTCGTGCGTTCCGTGCGCTTCTCCGGCACGAGGCACGCGGCGTGCGGCTTCACGTCGAGCGCGATGTCCAGCATCTGCTCGGTCGCAGCCATTTCGAAATTCAGCGGCTTCGATATCGCCGCTTTCAGGCGACGCATGTCGTCGTCGCGGATATGGCGGCGGTCTTCGCGCAGATGCGCGGTGACGCCATCGGCGCCGGCGTCGATCGCCAGCAGCGCCGCGCGAACCGGATCCGGCCGCGCGCCGCCGCGCGCGTTGCGCACGGTCGCGACGTGATCGATGTTGACGCCAAGACGCAGTCGTCCGCCCATGCTCATCCGTTGATCCGTTCGACCTTGCTGATGACCGGCTTCGCTTTGAGCTGCGAAATGACGCTCGTCAATTGCTTGAGGTCCGTTACTTCGAGATCGAGGATCACGTCGCGGAAATCGGGCGAGTGAACCTCGAAGGCAATGTTGGAGATGTTGGCGCCCGCCTCGCCGATCGTAGTGGCGATCGCGCCGAGCGTGCCCGGCTCGTTGATCGCCGTCACTTTCAGCATGGCCGGAAAGAAGTCGCCTTTCGATTCCTCGAGATCCCATCGCACGTCGAGCCAGCGTTCCGGCTCATTGTCGAAAGCCGACAGAGCCGGCGACTGGATCGGATAGATCGTGATGCCTTCGCCGGGCGTGATGATGCCGACGATGCGGTCGCCCGGCACCGCCCCGCCGTTGGGCGCGAAGCGCACGGGCATGTCGGCCCGGATGCCGCGGATCGGCAGCGCCTTTTCCGGCTGCTCGCCCGCCGGAGCCTTGAAAAGCAGGCGCTGCGCCCGCTTCAGGCTGAACCAGCCGGCTTCCTTCTTCACCTGCGCCGGCGCCGGACGCCGTTCCTCGGTGAACTCCGGATGAACCGCTTTCACGACGTCGCCCGAAAACATCTCGCCGCGTCCGACCGCGGCATAGATGTCGTCGACGGAGGCGCGCGCCAGTCGCGAGAGAACGGGCTTCAGCGTTTCGTCGGCGAACGGCTTGCCGGCGCGTTCGAAGGCGCGCGCGACGATCTGCCGTCCGAGACCCTTGTATTGCGCCCGGACCGCCTCGCGCGTGGCGCGCCTTATCGCCGCGCGCGCCTTGCCGGTGACGACCAGCGTCTCCCATGCAGCCGGCGGCGACTGGCCTTCGGCGCGCACGATCTCCACTTCGTCGCCGTTATTCAGTTCCGACAGCAGCGGCGCGATACGGCCGTTGACCTTAGCGCCGACCGCCGAATTGCCGACGCGCGTATGCACGGCATAGGCGAAATCGACCGGCGTCGCGCCGCGCGGCAGGGCGATCAGCCTGCCCTTCGGCGTGAAGCAGAACACCTGGTCGTGGAAGAGTTCCAGCTTGGTATGCTCGAGGAACTCCTCCGGGCTGTCGCCTTCGGCGAGCAGTTCGAGCGTGCGCTGCAGCCAGCGATAGGCGCCGCTCTCGTGGCTCAGCGTCTCGACGTCGGCGACCGGCGAATCCTTGTAGAGCGCGTGCGCGGCGATCCCCAGGCGCGCGATCTCGTTCATTTCCTTCGAACGTATCTGCAGTTCGACACGCTGGTGCCCGGGTCCGACGACCGTCGTGTGGATGGAGCGATAATCGTTCTGCTTCGGCGTCGAGACGTAATCCTTGAACCGGCCCGGCACGGTCGGCCATTTGGTGTGCACGACGCCCAGCACGCGATAGCAGTCCTCGACCGTGTCGACGACGATGCGAAAGCCGTAGATATCGGACAATTGCTCGAAGGCGATCGACTTGCGCTCCATCTTGCGCCAGACGGAATAAGGCGCCTTCTGACGGCCCTCGACCTGCGCCCTGATGCCGCGCTGTGTGAGTTCCTGCTGCAATTCCTGTTCGATGCGGCGGATGATCGAACCGTTCTTCTTCTCGAGTTCCTTCAGGCGCGTCGAGATCGTCTCGAAGGCTTCCGGCATGAGGTGCTTGAACGCCAGTTCCTCGAGCTCGTTGCGCATCCCCTGCATGCCCATGCGGCCCGCGAGCGGCGCATAGATGTCGAGCGTCTCCTCGGCGATGCGCTTGCGCTTGTCGGGCGGCACGAAATGCAGGGTGCGCATGTTGTGCAGGCGATCGGCCAGCTTGACCAGCAGCACGCGCACGTCGTCGGCGATCGCCAGCAGCAGCTTGCGGAAATTCTCCGCCTGCTCGGCGCGCTTCGAAACCAGGTCGAGCTTCTTGATCTTGGTGAGACCATCGACGAGCCTGCCGATGTCGTGACCGAACACGCGATCGATTTCCTCGCGCGTGACCTCCGTGTCCTCGATCGTATCGTGCAACACGGCGGCGACGATCGTCGCATCGTCGAGCCCGAGGTCGGTCAGGATCGCTGCGACTTCCAGGGGATGGGAGAAGTAAGGGTCGCCGGATGCCCGGGTCTGCGCGCCATGCGCGCGCATCGCGTACACATAGGCGCGGTTCAGCAGGTCCTCGTTCGCGTGAGGATTGTACCTCCGCACGCGTTCGACGAGTTCGTACTGCCGCATCATCTGCAAATCACCCTGACCGCTGCCCGATTCCAACTATCGGGCCGGCGGCGGGATGAAACAAGCGCGCCGGCGTCGCGGCGCGCCAAAACGATTACTCGCCGTCGTCTTCCGTCTCGGCGGGCGGCACCAGGCCTTCCAGGCCGCGCAGCAGGTCTTCTTCCGTCATGCGGTCGAACTGCACTTCGCCCGTGCCCGTATCGACGGAGGATTCGGCGCTGACGAGCGCGGGGACCGCCTCGGCTTCCGGTTCGTCGACTTCCACGTGCTTCTGCAGCGAGTGGATGAAATCTTCCTCGAGATCCTCCGGCGTCAGCGTCGCGTCGGCGATTTCGCGGAGGGCGACGACGGGGTTCTTGTCGTTGTCGCGATCGACAGTGATCTGCTGGCCGGAGGAAATCATCCGGGCGCGATGCGCGGCGAGCAGGACGAGATCGAAGCGATTCTCGACCTTCTCGATGCAATCTTCGACTGTGACGCGCGCCATGGCGGGTCGGCTCCTGCTTGGAAGGGTAAGGAAGGAGGCGGTTGCATACACGCTCGGGCCGGGTTCCGCAACATTCGGCGTCACGGCCAAGAGCAGGCCATACCTGGGGAATCCGGGTACACATTCAATCTATTCAAATATGTAAGATAGAATTTTACACAATAAATTCAAAGCTCAAGCCTACGGAACGTGCAATATAGCCTTGACGTGGCGCACGGGAAGGACGAATTTGGCGCATCATTCGGGCGCATGGGGGCGCCTGGTAAGTGGAGCCCGGAAGGCTTCACCCCGGCCCGAGGTTTTTGAGGGTTCTTCGGCGGCGGGCATATTCAACGACGATTCGTCCGTTCGGGAGGACGAGCGGAACCCGATTTGAGAAACAGATGGCTGATCAGGAAAGAATTGCTCTTTTCATCGACGGCGCAAATCTCTACGCCACGGCCAAGGCGTTGAATTTTGACATCGATTACAAGAGACTGCTCCGCGAGTTCCAGAGCAAGGGACGCCTCGTCCGCGCGTTCTACTATACGGCGCTTGTCGAGGATCAGGAGTATTCCGCCATCAGGCCGCTAATCGACTGGCTCGATTACAACGGCTATTCGGTCGTCACCAAGCCGACCAAGGAATTCGTCGACTCGATGGGCCGACGCAAGGTCAAGGGCAACATGGACATCGAACTCGCGGTCGACGCGATGGAGATGGCCGAGCACCTCGACCATATCGTGCTGTTCTCCGGCGACGGCGACTTCCGGTCGCTGGTCGAGGCTTTGCAGCGCAAGGGCGTCCGCGTCTCGGTCGTGTCCACGATCACGACGCAGCCGCCGATGGTCGCCGACGAATTGCGCCGACAGGCCGACGAATTCGTCGACATCGTCAATCTCGTCCCCAAGATCGGCCGCGACCCGGCCGAGCGCGTCGAGCGGGCCCCGCGCCAGTTCGAACGCCGCGTGACGACCTCTGCGCCGGCCTACGGCGACCAGACCTGATTTGGTTTCCAGGTCCGATTCGTTTTCCGGGGCTGCCGAACCGGATCGCGACTGTCCGCGCTGCCCGCGGCTGGTCGCCTTCCGGCAAGAGGCCCGCAAGAAGTCTCCCGACTGGTTCAACGCGCCCGTGCCCGCCTTCGGCGGTTCGCGGGCGCGGCTGCTCGTCGTCGGGCTCGCGCCGGGCCTGCAGGGCGCCAACCGGACGGGCCGTCCCTTTACGGGCGACTATGCCGGCGACCTGCTCTACGCCACCTTGCTCGAATACGGTTTCGCGAAAGGCGCCTACAGGGCGCGCCCCGACGACGGGCTGAAGCTGGTCGACGCCGCCATCCTCAACGCCGTGCGCTGCGTGCCGCCGCAGAACAAGCCTCTCCCCGCCGAGATGAAGCAATGCCGGCCGTTCCTGGAGGCCGCGCTCGCCGAAATGCGCGACCTGCGGGTCGTCGTGGCGCTCGGCCGTGTGGCCCATGAAAGCGCCGTTCGCACGCTCGGCGGCAAGCTGTCGGCCTATCCGTTCGGACATGGCGCTCGTTTCGAGATCGACGGCCCGCACGGCCGCCTGGCGCTCGTCGACAGCTATCATTGCTCGCGCTACAACACGAACACCGGCGTCCTGACGACCGACATGTTCAGGGACGTCTTCGCCAGGGCGAGGGCCATCCTCGAGCGGGCCGGCTGACCGAATCCGGCAATATCCCATTAAGACGCTTCTGCTTTTCTGGGCCCCTGCGAAAGGGCCCATGCAGCAAGTCGTCGCCATCCAGATCCTGCGCGCCGTCGCCGCCAGCATGGTCGTGTTTCATCACGTCCAGAACGACGCCGCGCGCACCGCGCTCGAGGCCGGGGCGAGCTTCAACACTTCCTTCCTCCTGCCTTGGTCGGCCGGCGTCGACCTCTTCTTCGTCGTCTCCGGCTTCGTCATGGTCGTCTCCTCGCAGAAGCTTTTCGCCGTCGCCGGCGGAGCCGCGCACTTCCTTTCCCGACGCGTGGCCCGCATCGTGCCGCTCTACTGGCTTGCGACGACGATCGCGCTGGTCGCGGCGCTCCGCGGGGCTGCAGCCGGCCGCGTTCCGGCGCCGGGCCTTGGGGAAATCGTCGCATCCTACCTTTTCATGCCGTTCCCGCGCGTGCTCGACGCCGCTCCACGTCCTGTCCTGTCGCTGGGCTGGACGCTCGAATACGAAATGTTCTTCTACGCCCTCTTCGCCTGTTTCATCTGGCTCGAACGGGGAAAGGCGGTCGCCGCCGTAGCCGCCACGCTCGCTGCTCTGGTCGTGTTCAACACGCTGGCCGATCCGCACAATGTCGCGCTCGCCTTCTGGAGCGATCCGATCGTTCTGGAATTCGCGCTGGGCATGGGCCTGGCGCTGCTCTGGCGGCGCGGACTGAGGCTCTCGGCGACCGGCGCGCTGGCGCTGGGCGCAGCCGGACTTGTCGCACTCGCGCTCGATCCGATGGATTCCTCGAGCACGCCCATCGACGCGGTCGACCCGAACGGATTCCTGCGCTTGTTCTCCTGGGGTTTTCCCATGGCGGTCGTACTGGCGGCGGCTGTCTTTGGACCCGCGCCGCGCGAAAGCCGGATCGTACGCGGACTCGCGCGGATCGGCGACGCGTCCTATGCGCTCTACCTATTTCATCCGCTCGCGCTCATCGCGCTGCGCAAGGCGTGGACCGCGCTGCATCTGGCGACCTGGCTCGGCTACTGGCCGCTCGTGGCGCTGAGTTCGCTCGCCTCGATCGCTCTCGCGCTGGTCGTCTGGCGCTGGATCGAGAAACCCATGACGAACGCGGCGCAGCGCCTGCTCTCGCAGGCCGCTACCCTCAAGAGCCGGCAGGCGCAGGCGCACGGCTAAGCTTTTCCAGCATTGCGATCCCTGTAAGATCGCGGCCCTCGAGAGGACCGCATCCATGATCGTCACCGTTTTCCGTTCGCGACTGATGCCCGACTCGCGCGAGGCCTACGATCCGATGGCTGCGCGCATGAGCGAACTGGCGCGCGGCATGCCCGGCTATATCTCGCACAAGGTGTTCACGGCTGACGACGGCGAACGCGTGACGATCGTCGAATTCGCCGACGAGGAAAGTCAGCGCGGCTGGGCGCAGCATCCCGAGCATCGCGCCGGACAGATCCAGGGACGGCGCGAATTCTATTCCGAATACAAGCTGCAGGTCTGCGAGGTGAAGCGGCAGTCGGAGAAGAAGCCGGGCTGATCATAGGAACGGATTGACGATTTCAAGCGTGCCGAACTTCATGCCGTGGCTCATGTCTTCGCTGTAGAGCGTGTCGCATTGCATCGCCTGCGCGGCGGCGACGATGGCGGCGTCCCAATAGGACAGTTTGAATCGCGTCTTGATCGCGAGGGCCGAAAATATCAGTGCAGGCGTGAGGTCATGAACTTCAAAGCGCAACCACGATTCCATCAACTGGGCCGCGTGATCGTGCTCGATGCGGCGCGGTTTGCTCGGCCGCGTCGCCTGAACGTAGAACTCCTGCAGAACCTGTGCAGAGAGCGCACAGCGTCCATCTTCGAGAATCTCGACGCTCCGATCGCGCTTGAATGCTTCGTCGGGCGCCGTGCTGATCGAATAGAGCAGGATGTTCGTATCCAGAAACCGACGTGTCGTCATCCACGCCGCTCGTACAATTCGTCCCGCGGCAGACGGTCGGTCGCATCAAAGGCCTTGATCCGCGCCCGCACCTCCTGCTCGAGGCGTTTCAGGCGTTCGAACTCGCTTTCGGAAGCGCCGAGGTCTGAAAGGAACCTGCGAACCAGCGCGGAAACCGATGTGTCCTGCTCGGCGGCCTTGATGCGTGCGCGCCGGTAGGTCTCGTCGTCTACTGACACTGTGATATTTTTCATAAGTCCACAGTATCACAGTTTCACAGCATCGAAAAGTCAGCCCTTGGCCCGCAGCAGGCGACCCTTTTCCTTGGCCCAGTCGCGCTTCTTCTCGGTCTCGCGCTTGTCGTGCAGGTGCTTGCCCTTGGCCAGCGCAATCTCGAGCTTGGCCCGGCCGCGATCGTTGAAATAGATCTTCAGGGGCACGATGGTCATGCCCTCGCGCTGCACGCCCTGCGACAGCTTAGCCAGTTCGCGCTGCTTCATGAGCAGTTTGCGCGGACGCTTCGGTTCGTGGTTGAAGCGGTTGCCGCCCTCGTATTCGGGAATGGTGGCATTGACGAGCCAGGCCTCGCCGTTGCGGTCGACGCTGGCGTAGCTCTCGGCGATCGTCGCCTTGCCCGTGCGCAGCGACTTCACTTCCGTGCCGGTCAGCACGAGTCCGGCCTCGAACTTCTCGCCGATCTCGTAATTGTAGCGCGCCTTGCGATTGTCCGAGGCGACCTTGAAGTTCGATTTCGGTTTTTCGGCCAATTCAAAAACCTTCAGGCGTTCAGCACGCCCGCATGGACCATGGCGGCGTGGATCGCCTTCTTCGTTGCGTCGGTGGAGGTGACGAGCGGCAGCCGAACCTCTTCGCGCACGCGGCCGAGCAGGCTCAGACCATACTTCGCGCCCGTCACGCCGGCCTCGAGGAAGGTCGCGGCATGCAGCGGCACGAGCCGGTCCTGGATCTTCAGGGCTTCCGCCGACTTGCCGGCGAACCAGGCGTTCATCAGGTCGGCGGTCGGCTTGGGCGCGACATTGGCGACGACGGAGATGCAGCCGTGCGCGCCGACGGCGAGGCACGACAGCGCCGTGATGTCATCGCCCGACAATTGCACGAAGTCCGGTCCCATCGCCTGACGCTGCAGCGAGATGCGGCCGATATTGCCGGTCGCGTCCTTCACGCCGACGACGTTCTTCAATTCGTAGCAGCGCTTCATCGTGTCGACGCTCATGTCGATCACCGAGCGCGGCGGGATGTTGTAGATGACGATCGGAATGCCGATGGCCGCGTCGATCGCCTTGAAGTGCTGGTAGAGCCCTTCCTGGTTGGGCTTGTTGTAATAGGGCGTCACGACCAGCACGCCCGACGCGCCGGCCTTCTCGGCATGAACCGCCAGTTCCACCGCCTCGCGCGTGTTGTTGGAGCCGGCGCCGGCGATGACGGGCACGCGGCCGCGCGCCTCGGCGATGCAGACCTCGACAACCCTGCGGTGCTCGTCGTGCGACAGTGTCGGGCTTTCGCCTGTCGTGCCGACCGGCACAAGGCCATGCTGGCCGCTCTCGATCTGCCAGTTCACCAGCTTGCGGAACGCGTCTTCGTCGAAGGCGCCATCCTTGAAGGGCGTCACCAGTGCCGGCATCGATCCCCTGAAATTCGCCGTTCCGCTCATCATTCCGTCCCTGCGGCCGTCCGGCCGCCCAAAATCGCCTGCCCCATCCATGCCGCAATCGGCGGGCTTTGTGAGGGAGAAGACACATAGCCGCAGTCCGTGCCAGGGGAAAGGGGCTGCTCGGGCCGCCGCCGCTCACGGGCCGCGGCGTCTTGGTTGACGGTTCGTTAAGCGAAGGGGCGCAGGTTCCTTCCGATCGAGGTCGGGCCAGGTGACGGAAGCAGACGCCAGATCGCGCATAAGAAGGACCGGGGGCCGCGCGGCCGCAGCCGCGCTCGCCGGGGCCTGCCTGCTCGCGCCGACGCCCTTCGCGCGTCAGCACGGCGGCGAGGTGGCGCGTGTCGCGCTCGCGCCGACCCAGACAGTGCCCGAGGGTTTCCTTTTCGATCCGCGCGACGTCCCGAAGCCCGCCCCTGTCGTCCAGGAGGCCACGCTCGACCCCACGGCCGCCATCGAGGCGGCCGCCCCGGTTCAGCGCCGCGTCTATCCGCTCGTGCCGCCGCTTGTCAGCGCCTATGCACGCATGCCGGATCCCGCCGACCCCGGCCGCATCGTCGAACCGACCGAGAGGCTTGGCCTCGACCTCACGGGACTGCGCGAGGGCCTCGACGCCTATCGGCGCAACGACCTCGCGGCCGGCGACGCCGCCGCCGCGCAGGCAAAGGACCCGCTCGTCTCGACCGCGCTCGAATGGACGGCGCTGCGTCACAATCCGGTCGAGTCCGGCTGGAAGCGTCTTGCGAAATTCACGGCCGATCATCCGGACTGGCCGATGAACGACTGGCTGCGCCGGAACGCCGAGGAGGCGCTCTACGCCGCCAATCCGCCGCCGCAGAAGGTCGTCCAGTTCTTCGCCGACCGCGAGCCGTCCAGCCCGCTCGGCCGTTTCGCGCTGGCGCGCGCGTTGCTCGCCCAGGAACAGAACGACCGCGCCAATGCGCTCGCGCGGAAAATCTGGCGCGAGGACAATCTCACCAACGGCCAGGAAACGATCTTCCTCAAACTGTTCGGCGCAGCGCTGACCAGCGCCGACAGCAAGTATCGGTCCGATCGTCTTCTCTACAAGGAGCAGAACGCAGCCGCCCTGCGCGCCGGCGCGATGGCCGGCGCCGATCAGCTGGCGCTCGTTCGCCTGCGCGCCGCCGCCAACAACGATGTCGCGACCGACAAGATGTTCTCGGATGCGCCGCCGTCGGTGAAGACCGACGCGGGCTTCTATTTCGCGCGCATCCAGTACCTGACGACCGCCAAGCGTTATGCCGACGCTGCCGTGGTGATGCAGCAGGCGCCGCGCGACATCGGCTCGGTCATCGACGGCGACGCCTGGTGGGCCGAACGACGCAACCTCGCGCGCAAGCTGATCGACGCCGGCGACGCCTACGCCGCCTATCGCGTCGCCTCCGGCAATGCAGCGCAGGCCAACGACCAGCAGGTCGAAGCCGAGTTCCACGCCGGCTGGATCGCCTTGCGATTCCTGAACGCGCCGACCGTCGCCATCCCGCATTTCGATTCCGCGATGGCGCTGGCGCGCACGCCCATCTCGCGCGCGCGCGCCGCCTACTGGCGTGGACGCGCGGCCGAAGCCGCCGGCGCCGATCCGAAAGGCTTCTACGAGAAGGCTGCGCTCGAACAGACGGCCTTCTACGGCCAGCTCGCGCGCCTGCGTCTCGGCCAGACCGATATGCCGGTGCGCTATGCGCCGCCGCGGGCCCAAGGCGCCGCGCGCGCCGAAAGCGTGCGCGCCGTCGAACTGCTCTACGCAGCCGGCGCCAAGGATCTTGCCGCCCCGCTCGTCTATGCTGCGGCGAAGTCCTTCGACGATCCGGAACAGATGGCGGCGATGGCGCAGGTCGTCGTGCTGGACCGCGACGCGAAGGTCGCGCTCAATTTCGGCAAGCTCGCCAGCCAGCGCGGCTTCCCGATCGACGAGCTCGCCTTCCCGACCTATGGCGTGCCGCAATTCACCGCCTTCTCGGATTCGGCGTCCCTGCCGATCGTCTATTCGATAGCGCGACAGGAAAGCGCCTTCGATCCCAAGGCCGTCTCCAGCGCGGGCGCGATGGGCCTGATGCAGATGATCGCGTCGACCGCGCGTCGCACCGCGCAGCGCGTCGGCGTCGGCTTTGACGCGGGCCGCATGACGAGCGATCCCGTATTCAATGCGCAACTCGGCGCCGCGCATCTCGGCGATCTCCTGAAGGAGCAGCGCAATTCTCTGATCCTGACGTTTGCTGCCTACAATGCCGGCGGCAAACGTGTGAAGGAATGGATCGCCGCCCACGGCGACCCGCGCACGCCCGGCGTGGATCCCATCGACTGGATCGAACTTATTCCGATCGCCGAGACGCGCAATTACGTGCAGAGGGTGATGGAAAACTACACCGTCTATCGCGCGCGGATCGGCGGCGACATGGCGAAGGCCGCCGAGCCGCTGCGCAAGGAAGCGCGGATGTAGCCCGCTACCTGCCGGCTTCCGGCGGTTTCGTCTGGCCCGGCGGCATTGCGCCGCTCTGCTTTACGGTTTGAGGATCTGCATGCCGCGCGCCGTAGCTGGCCGCGACCAGCGGTCCGAGCATCATGGCGGCCGCGAGAACGAAGGCGGTGAGATCTCTTGCCGAGAGCATTCGACGATCCTTTGGGGTGTCGGATGCCCGCCAACGCGGCCCGCGCCGGCTTCGTTCCCCCCTACTGCCGCGCCATCTCCGTATTGCCGACCGCATCGCCGTCGAGCTTCTGGTCGTCGTCCATCGTGACGGTCACCTTGCGCAATTCGCCCGTGAACTTGAACGGCGCCGCGTAATCGCCGACCGGGCTCGACCGGTCGAACCCGATGTCGAGGCCCGACCACGAGATCAGCGTCACGAAGCCGAGCGGCGTATCGACGGAACCCGCCTCCTTGCCGTCGATCAGCAGCGTGTAGCGGCTCGTCCCCTGCCCCACGCCGAATTGCGGCGGCACGATCCGCGTCACGCGCGTGACGCGCAGGCCGAGCTTCCGGTCGCCCGTCGGCACGGGGCTGTCGGAAGTCACGACCGTCTGCGTCCCGCCGATGTTCAGCACATGCGCGAGTTTTCCGTCACGCATGTACAGCGAATAGCCCGATGTCGCGTCGCCATGCGCGATGAGTACGCCTTCGGCGCCGCCGGCCGGCACGCTCACGTCCGCTTCGATCGTGTAGGAGCGGGAGCGAACGTCGGGCGCGACGTCGGTCGGCACGTGGCCCATGCCGGCGTGCAGCGTGAATTTCGTCCGCGCGCCGTGATAGCGCTTGGCGTTTTCCGCGAAGCGCGGCCCGAAGCGGTCATCGAGCGGCAGCACGTGATTGGCTTCCGCCTCTTTCCACCACAGCGCCTTCAGTTCCTCCAGCAGTTCCGGCTTTTCGGCCGCGAGATCGTTGGTCTCGGAGAAGTCGGCGTCGAGATGGAACAATTCCCACCTGTCGCTGTCGAACGGCGTCGTCGGCGGATGATAGGCGACCGCCTTCCAGCCGGCGCGCCAGATGCCGCGGTGCCCGAACATCTCGAAATATTGCGGGCGATTGCGCTGCGGCGCGTCCGGATCGTTGAGGCTGGCGCGAAAGCTGACGCCGGTCATCGGCTGCTGCGAAATGCCGTTGATCTGCTGCGGCGGCGCGACGCCGACAATGTCGAGCAGCGTCGGCGCGAGGTCGCTGGCGTGCGCGAATTGATGCCGCAGTTCGCCGCGGGCGCGAATGCCCTTCGGCCAGGAAATGACGAGCGGATCGCGTATGCCGCCGCCGTGCGTGTTCTGCTTGTAGCGGCGCAGCGGCGTGTTGGCCGCCATCGCCCAGCCCAGCGGAAAGTTGGTGTGCGATTTCGGTCCGCCGATGGAATCGATCAGCTTCCGCTTCTCGTCCATAGTCTCGAAGCGGAAATTGTAAGGGCCCATGGCGTTGAACATGCCGAGCGGCCCGCCCTCCTGGCTGGCGCCATTGTCGGACATGACGATGACGATCGTGTCGTCCCGAAGGTTTGCGCGCTCCAGGAAATCGACGAGCCGCGCCAGATGCTGGTCCGCATGGTCCAGCATGGCGGCGTAGGCGGCCTGCAGCCGCGTGAAAACGCGCCTTTCGTCCTCGCTGTGATCGTCCCAGTCGCGCACGAAATCGTTGCGCGCCGGCATCCGCGTATTTTCCGGTACGACGCCGAGTTCCTTCTGCCGCACAAGCCTGCGCCCGCGCTCCTCGTCCCAGCCGTGCGCGAATTGCGCGTCGTAGGACTTGATCAGGTCGGCCGGCGCCTGGTGCGGCGCGTGGCAGGCGCCAAGCGCCACCCATGTCAGCCACGGCTGGTCGGGCCGGTCGGCCGTATGGTCGGCGATGTAGCGGATCGCCTGATCCACGAGATCGGCAGTCAGGTGATAGCCGGTCTCGAACGTGCCCGGCGGCGTGATGTGCGTATTGTCCTGCACGAGTTCCGGCGCGTACTGGTCCGTCTCGGCGTCCAGAAATCCGTAGAACCTGTCGAAGCCGCGCGCGAGAGGCCAGCCGTCGAACGGGCCGGTCGGCCCGCTCTCGGTCAGCGGCGTAACATGCCACTTGCCGATCATGTAGTTGCGGTAGCCGTGCGTTCGCAGCATCTCGGCGAGCGTGCCGGCCTCCTTGGCGATCTTGCCGCGATAGCCGGGGAAGCCTGAATCGAAATTGGCGAGGCAGCCCACGCCGACGGCGTGATGGTTTCGCCCCGTCAGCAGCGCGGCGCGCGTCGTCGAGCACATGGCGGTAGTGTGGAAGCCGGTGTAGCGCAATCCCTCGGCGGCCAGCCGGTCGATGGTCGGCGTGCGAATCGCCGAGCCATAGCAGCCGAAATCGGAAAAGCCGACGTCGTCGAACAGCACGATCAGGATATTGGGCGCGCCCGGCGGCGCCTTGACCTCATCTGGCCACCAGGGCTGCGAATCCTTGATCGTGCGGCCGATCCTGCCGCCGAATGTCTGGCCAGACATGACTTCCCCTGACGTTCCTCAATGGCCACTTGCGGGCCGCGGGAAGGCTCGCACGCGCGCGCGGCGCGGGCAATTGCCTTCGCGCCTCTTCCCGGCTTCAATCCCGCCATGCGCATATTCGCCGCCATCCTCGGAACCGAAACCAACACGTTCGCGCCGCTGCCCACGGGCCTTGCCGAGTTCGAGAAGATCGAGCCTAAGCCCGGCGGCCCGCCGGACGAGATGAAGCACGCCTTTTCCCAGATCATCCGCGCCGCGCGCGAACGCGGCCAACGCGACGGCCACGAGGTGATCTGCGGGCGCGGCGGCTTTGCGACGCCGGGCGGGACCACGACGCGTCGGGCCTACGAGACGTTGCGCGATAACCTGCTCGCCGACCTGAAGGCCGCCCTGCCCGTCGACATCGTGACGCTCGGCCTGCATGGCGCGATGATCGCCGACGGTTACGACGACGCCGAGGGCGACCTGCTCGCCAGCGTGCGCGGGATCGTCGGCAAGGACGTCGTCATCGGCGCCGAACTCGACCCGCACGGGCATCTGACCAAACAGAAGGTCGACAGCGCCGACGTGCTCGTCTTCTTCAAAGAATATCCGCACACCGACATCTACGAGCGCGCCGTCGAGGTGGTGGACCTGTCCATTGCGACGGCGCAGAAACGCATCCGTCCCGTCATGTCGGTGTTCGATCCGCGGATGATCTCCGTCTTCCACACATCGCGCGAGCCGACGCGTTCCTTCGTCGACCGCATGAGCGCGCTGGAAGGCAGGGACGGCGTTCTCTCCGTTTCCCTCGTCCATGGATTCCCGTGGGGCGATTGCCCGGAATTCGGCACGAAAGTCCTCGTGGTGACCGACGACCGCAAGACCGACGGCGACGCGCTCGCCGAAAGGCTCGGCCGCGAAGTCATCGCCATGCGCGACCATACGCTCGCCGACTACATGAACGTCGATCAGGCCATCGACGCGGCGCTCTCGACGCCGGGCTGCGTCGTCATCGCCGATTCCGCCGACAATCCCGGCGGCGGCGCGGCAGGCGATTCCACCTTCATGCTGCGCCGGCTGATCGAGCGCGGCGTCGGGAATGTCGCGCTGGGGCCATTGTGGGATCCCGGCGCGGTCGCCCATTGCTTCGCCGCCGGCGAGGGCGCGCGGCTCCCCTTGCGCATAGGCGGCAAGACCTCGCCGGCGTCCGGCGATCCGCTGGACGTCGAGGCGATCGTGCTGAAATGCGTGCGCGACGCGCGCATGATCAACGTCTTCGGGCGCGGGCCGCAGGCGATCTCGTTGATGGGCGATTCCGCGGCCGTCCGCGTCGGCGGCATAGACATCGTCATCAACACCGACCGCAACCAGGCGATGGGCGACCTGTTCACACCGCTCGGGGTCGACTGGCGCGCGAAGAAAATCGTCGACGTCAAATCTTCGCAGCACTTTTACGCTGCCTACGCGCCCTCGGCGGCAAAGGTCCTCTACGTGCAGACGCCCGGCAGCATGACGATGGACTGGAACGCCCTTCCCTACGCCAAGCGCCCGAAAGGCGTCTGGCCCTTCGCCGACTGAACAGACAGGACACCGCGTGCCCGAAACCCGCCCGATCGACCGCTTCGTTTCCGCGCCGGACGGCCTTCGACTGCACTATGCGGAATGGGGTTCGCCGCTCGATCCGGGCGTTCCGGTCGTCTGCCTGCCCGGCCTGTCGCGCAATACGGACGATTTCGTCCCGCTGGCGCGCGCGCTTGCGCTAGAGGGGCGCGCCCGCCGCCGCGTGCTGGCGCTCGATTATCGCGGGCGCGGCCTCTCCGCCTGGGACGACGAGTGGACGAACTACGACCTGCGCGTCGAGAACGAAGACATATTGAGCGTGCTGACCGCGGCCGGCGTCGAGCGCGCGCTCTTCGTCGGCACGTCGCGTGGCGGCTTGCACGCCATGACGATCGCCGTCGCGCGACCGAACCTGATCGCCGCGACCGTGCTGAACGACATCGGCCCTGTAGTCGAACCGCTCGGCCTCATGCGCATCAAGGCCTATGTCGGCAAGCTGCCGGCGCCGCGCGACTGGGGCGACGCGGTCAGGACCATCAAGTCGACGATGAGCGCGCATTTCCCCGCGCTGTCGGAAGACGACTGGCTCGCCTATGCGCGCATGACGTTTTCGGAGAAAGACGGCGTGTTCGCCGGTCGCTACGATCCGGGCTTGATGCGGACGCTGGATGCGGTCGGGCCCGACATGCAGCGCATCGAACTGTGGCCCCTGTTCGAGGCGCTGGCGCAACGCCCGGTGCTGGCCATCCGCGGCGCCATGTCCGACATCCTGTCGGAGGAAACGTTCGCCGAGATGCAGAAACGCTGTGCGACCTGCGAGGGCCATGTCGTCGCGGGCCAGGGCCACGCGCCGCTGCTGATCGACGCGCCGACCATCGCGCGCATCGGGGAATTCGTCGAGCAGAACGGCTGATCAGATCAGCCGCGACGCCGGATCCCTGGCCGCGGGCTTGCCGCCGGACAGCGCCCTCGCCTGCTCGATCCAGTTCTCACGGTCGATGCGTCCGGAAAATGCGAGGTAGGAACCGATCCACTTGACGTTTTCCGGCGTCCAGGCGGCGATCTGGTCGAAATGCCAGACGCCCAAAGCATGCAGGCGCGCCTCGTTCTGGGGGCCGATTCCCTTGATGAGTTTCAGATTGTCGGCGCTGTCGCCCCGCGCATTCGCAAGTCCGAGCGGGCGGGCCCCTGCATGGCTCTCCTCCCCGTGCACGCGCGCCGCCTGCTCCGGCAGGCTTGCCGCCAATGCCCGCGCCTGGTCCTCGCTGAGCGGCGTATCGGCGCTCTCGTCGACGATGATGCGACCAGATTTCACAGCGGCGGAATGTTCGGTGTCGAGGCCCGCCGCCAGGAATTTCGCCTGCGCCACCCAATGCTCGCGCTCGACGCGACCGGGAAAGCTCATGTGCGCGCCGACCCAGCGCGCATTCGCGTCGGACCAGTCGGCGATCTGCCCGAAGCGACGCACGCCGAGCCCATTGAGGATCGCTTCGTTCTTCGGTCCGACGCCGCGGATGAGCTTCAGATCGTCGGCGGGCGCGCCTGCCTCCGTATCGTCGGCGGGACGGTCGTCGGTCGTCGTAGCCGCCGCGCTCGCAGGCTCGGTTGCCGTCGTCGAGGTCGCTTTGGCCTGCGCGGCCGCCGCCGCGCGGCGCAGCGCGCGTTCCTCTTCCTTGCGCTTGAGAACAGCGAGCGTCCGCGCGCCGTCGGTCATCGGCGCGTGCGCAGGCGCGATCAGGCGCGCAACGGGCCGCGCCGCTTCCACCGCTGCTTCGGGCGCCGACGAAGCCTTCGGCGCATCCGCTCTCGCATTCGCCGATGCCGCGGCCGGTCGCGCCGCGCGCTCGGCGTCCTTCTTCTGCTGCGCGGTCAGGCTGCGCCGTCCATCCGTCATCGCGCGCGCAGGAACCGTCTCGCTGACAAGATCCTCTTTCGACGCCTCGTCTTTCGCCGCCTCGCCTTGCGCGGCATGCGGCTCCGCTGCGTCCGCGACCATCGCGACGCGCGGCGCGTTCGACCTTGCGCTTTCCTCCGCTGCGACCGATCGCTCGGCGTGCGCCGCCGCGGCGCCGCCTGCGTTGGCGCTTGCGCCCGCGATTCCGGCGTCCGCGGCGCCGGCGCCGGACGCCTTCAATCCGCCGTCGTCGCGCGTCTCGCCGAAGACGCTGCCAGCGAAGCAACCAACGATGTAGGCTGCGAACAGGAGCAGCGCGACTTCCAGCGCATGACCAAGCGCGCCGGGAACGACTTTCACGACCGCAAGCAGCAGGCCGACGCCCCACGCGCCGAGCGCCGGATAGAGCCATGGGGCGGGCTCCTGCGCGCCGCCGCGGGTCGACCAGCCGACGAACAGCCCCAGCAGCAGCGCCAGCGCGATGAAGATCCAGTATTGCGAGATCAGATACGTCATGGCGCCCTCACTGCACGACGAATTCGGTACGACGGTTTTGCGCGCGGCCTTCGGCCGTATCGTTGGTGGCGATCGGACGTTCCTCGCCGTATCCCGCAGCGCTAAGTCTTTCGGCGGCGACGCCGGCCGACGCCAGCGCATCGACGACCGCGCGGGCGCGCGAGAGCGACAACCGTTTGTTCATGTCCGGATCTCCGGAATTGTCGGTATGGCCGCCGACCTCGACCTTCACGTCGGGGCATGATTTCAGAACGTTCGCCAGACTGTCGATCAGCCCCTGCGATTCCTTCTCGATCTCGGCTGAACCCGTGGCGAACTGGACATTCCGCGACGCAACCTGTTCAAGCAGCTTCTGCTGGCAGGCCTGCTCGACAGGGTTCAGGGGCCGGCGCGGCGCCGGAACGGCCGGATTGGCGGGCGACGGCGCGGCGGTCGAGCCGTTGGAAGCGATGATGTCGGCGAGCTTGATGCGCACGCCCGCCGCGAGACCGGCGAGCGCCGTGCGGATGCGCAGCGCGCCCATTTCATCGGCCGCGCCGCGAATGGTCAGCCCGTCTTCTTCCAGGATCAGTTCGCCGTTGCGCAGCGCGCCGAGCGCGAAGAAACCCAGCGCCGTCGAGACGCCGAAATCGACGTCGGCCGGCAGGCCCGTCGCGAGAGTCGCGCCGCCGAAAACGCTCGTGCCGGCCGTGCGCGCCGACGCCATCGCCGCCTGCAACAGGGCTTCGCTCGGCGCGTAACCCGATATGACGATGGCGCCGTCGACGCCTTTCTTCGCCTGGAAGATGTAGGGATGATGTTCGGGCGCGCGCAGGCCGGCCATCGGAATCGTCAGGCCGGGCGGCAGAAAGCCTTGGGCGCTCCTGGCGAAATCCTCCGCCGTCTGCCCCGCCTTCATCTGACCGGCGAAACTCAGGGCGCCGTCCGACAGCTTCGCTTCGCCGGAACCGAGCTGCGCCAAAGCCTTCAGGACGCCCGTCGCGCGCGCGAGGAAATCGGCGGGCGCGCCGCGCGCGACCTGCATACGGTCGACGATCTCGAAACCGGGCGCGGCCGCTTTCGCTGCGGCGAGGATGGCAGCACGCGCTTCCTCCGAGGGAACGTAGCCTTCGAGCGTGATCGTCTTGCCGTCCGATCGCGCCGACCAGGTGAAGGGCGAGACGGCCGGCGGCGCGATGTCGGCCTGCGCCAGCTTCAGGCCAGCCGGCAATTGCTTCAGGGCGGCGAGCGCGGAATTGTAGGCGGCGAAATCGTTCGCCTCGCCGGAGATCGTCAGCGTGGCGTCGGAAAGGCTCGCGCGGCCCTTGCCGAGCCGCGCCAGCGCGCCGAGCGCGGCGCGCGTCCAGCCGGCGAATCCTTCGCCGGCGCCGCGTGAAATCTGCATCCGGTCGACGACGTTCGGATTGACGAAAGCAGAACGCGCTGCAGCCAGCAGCGCGGCGCGCGCGTCCTCGCCGGGCGCGGCGCCTTCGATCGTCGTCGTCCTGCCGTCGCTGGCCACCGACCAGAGATAGGGCGACATCAGCGGCGGCCTGATCTCCGCTTTCGATATGGACAGTCCTGGCGGCGGCGTCTTGAGCGCCGCAAGAGTCCGCGCGTAGGAAGCCTGGTCGGGCGCGTCGCCGCTGATCGAAAGCGCATTGTCGACGAGCCGCGCCTCGCCGGGCGACAGGCTGGCGAGCGCCGCGACCGACGCGGTGGCCCATGCCTGGAACGACGGCGCGGCGCCGCGCGCGAAGACGCTCTGGTCGGACACCGTTCCCAGGCGCGCCGCCTCACCCGCCAGCGCCTTGCGGACGTCGGGATTGGGCGTGTAGCCCTTCAGCACGATGGCGCCGCCCTCGCGCCGCGCTTCGAACGTATAGGGGCTCCTGAGCGCGATCACGCTGGTGTCGTCCGTGACCTTGCGAACGCCGGGCGTGCCTTGCGCCGCCTCGATCGCTTTCGCCCGCCCCTCTTCCGAGAAGCTCGCGCCTTCCAGCCGGACGTCGCGTCCCGAGACGATCGCCTCGCCGCCCAGACCATAGGGCGCGACGGCGGCGCCTGTGCGCGTCGCGATATCGGCGCGGATCTCGGGAAGCTTCGTGCCGAGGGCCGCAAAGAGCAGCAGAAGAAGCGGGATGAAACCGGAAAGCCAGCGCGCGGGGCGATGCATGTCGAAATCCGTCGACGAAGGAACTGCGAAATCAAAGGCCGCCGATGGCGGCTGACCGAGCATAGAGAGCCGGACCGCGCTCTCCAAGCCGCCCGATCGTAGCAATTCCGGGTCAGAAGGCGCGTGTCATCCGGAGCTTGCCGCGAACGAGGTCGGCGGAACCGGAAAAGCCGAAGCCGTTCATGGCGAGCGTCGGCTGGTAGGCGAGCCCGATGGGCCGGCTCGTCATGCCGTGCGTCCAGCCGATCTCGACGCCGATGCCGAAATCGCGCACGGGGCTCCATTCGACGCCGGCCGTCACGATCGTCTGACGGTAGTTGGTCATGCCCATGCCGGCATGGGTCGAGCCGAGGGCGATCGCGCCGGGAATGGGATTGGTCGCGTCGCTCGAATAGGCGACCGCGTAATAGCTGCCCGTCAGCCAGGACGAGACGGCGGGGGTCCAGAAATGCATGAACGCCGCCGTCGCGGCAAAGGATTGCGAGGGCTTGCAGGCGCCCGCGTAGGTCCAGACGCAATCGTAGTCCTGGCCGCCGGCCCAGCCGTTTCCGGAAGACAGGCGACCCAGTCCGTAGGCGTAGCTGTTGGAGGTGTTGACGCCGTTGTTGAAGTTGAAGTTGTTGCCGCTCGTGTAGCCGACCGCCCCACGCGCCCATATCGCCTGCAACCACAATTGGTCGCCCGGCGCGAGCATGTCGAGATTGAACATGACGCCTGCCCCCACGGCGAAGCCGAGCGAGGAATTTCTGGCGATCACGCCCTGCCCCCACAGCGGCTGCGGGCTACCCGCCACCCCGAAATTGACGGCCGGCGCGAAGGCGCCCTCGGCGGCGCCGCCGATCGGATTGAGGCTGGTGCGGCTCTGGTGCGTCGCGACCATGATCTGCGCGGCTCCCCAGGCCTGATCGACGCGCAGGTTGGCGACGACGTCGGGAATGCGTGTGCCGTCGATCTGCGGCGAGGGCGTGGCGCTGCCACCGACGCTGAACAGCGACAAGCCATTGTTCGCGTAGAGCCAGGAAGCGCCGCTTATCCAGGCGTTGCTTAGAGATACGACCGAGACCGCGTTGCTTCGATGGGAAACCTGGTCCTCGATCGACAGGGTTGCGGACACGCTGTCGCTGAGCGTCAGCGTGTAGGCGATTTCGTTGACGGTCTGGTTGGAGCCGGGATGCGCCGTGTAGCCGATGGAGTCGCCGTAGAAGTCGAACATCGACTGCGCGCGCCCGACGGTCAGCCCGGCAAATTGCAGGAATGCCTTGCTCAGCCAAGTTGTCTCGCGCGACGCCGTCGCGCCCGCGTAGGACGGCAGGGCGACCGCCGTCGGTCCCGTGCTGGGATTCCAGCCGCCGCTGGATGGCGGCATCGTGACGAGCGAACTCGGCAATGCGCCGGTGTTCGCTGTCGCGCCGGCGCCAAACAGCGATTCCATGCGCACGAAGGCGCGGACTGCGCCCCACGGCGAAGCCGTGCGCGCGTCCAGTTCGATGCGTCCGACCGCTTGCGACGAGACGGCGTCGCGAATCTGCGAGGAAACGACCGCCGAAGGCATCGCGCCGGGGCTATTGGGAGACGACCCGAGGCCGTCGCCGGTCAGGTACTTCGAAATCTCGTATCCGGAATTGCTGAAATTATAGCGGTTTGGCGTATTGGAGACAGCCGCCGTCGCCTCGACCACGCCACCAATCCGCACGCACGTGTCCGAACCCGGAATCACGAAAAAACCGGGACCGAATGCGTTGCAGGCGCGCAGGAAGGAGACCGGCGCGGCCTTGCGCGAAGGAAGATCGGCAGCGGCGGCCGCTGCCGTCGAGACGAGAACGATCGCGAGGATAAGCCTCATTCGTCGCCCTTTCAGGATCGGATCATGCCAGCGTAGGACCTGAAGTTACGCACTCGCCGCAACCCTGGGAATTGCGCGCGGTGCCGCGGCCTTGACCCTTTGCGTCAACAGCCGCCGCCGGTACCGTCTGGTCCGCGGGACACAACGCGCGCTCAATAGCTCGAATAGCCCTTTTCCTCGAGAAAGTGCGAACGCAATTCGACATTGATCCGCCGCTTGATCGCGGCCCGCTCGTCGTTGGTGCGATAGACCGAGCGCGCAAGAGCGACGAAGGCGTGGTCGAAAGATCTTTCCCGCTCCTTTTCCCTTATAGCATCCTCGATCTCCCAGATGGCTTCGTTCAAAGCGCGCAATTTCTGCTTCAACAATTCTATTCCTTGCCCCTGCATGGCCGGCGCGGCGAGCGGCAGAAGCGCCTGCAGTTCCCGCACGACATTGTTGCGCGCCGCAGCGTCATGCAGTCGATCGGACTTGATCTCCAGGATGGTGATCTTGTCGATCAGTTCGCCCCAAGAAACCGGGATGGTCGGAGTGGGCAGGCTGTCCGCAACGGTCGTATTCATCGTTCGCCCATCTTTTCAGCGAGCGCTGTTTCCATCTCCCGGAATGGATCGCTCCAGTCGCCGTACACCTTCTGACGAAACAGGCGCAGCGTCGGATACCACGGGGAATCGGGCCGATCGAGCATCCAGAACCAGTGCGGAACGAGCTTCAGCATGATCCACGTCGGCACGCCGAGCGCGCCGCCGAGCACGGTGATCGCCGTATCGCAGGTGATGACGAGATCGCAGCATTTCATCACGGCGGCCGTATCGAGAAACGCATCGGCGCCGGAATCGAAATCGTCGCCAAGCGTCTCGACGAACATGCCTTGGGGAAGATCCTTCAACTGGCTCTCGCCGGCGCCCTTGTGAATAGATATCAGGCGCACGCCAGGGATTTTCGAAACGCGCTCGAAAGCGGCGAGCGGAAAGGAGCGACCGCGCGCCAATCGCGTGGTGGAGCCCTGCCAGCAGATCGCGATCTTGAACCCGTGGTCGCCGATCTTCTCGCGCCAGCGCGCGATTCGCTCCGGCTCCGCGCGCAGATACGGAACGCTACCTGGAATGGCGTCGAGCGTCGTTCCGAACGCGAGCGGCAGGCTCATGATGGGAATGTGATAGTCGAACGGAACCGAAGGCGCGTCCGCATCGACGATCTCCGCGACGCCGTCGAGCGTCGACATCAAGCGGGCCAGCGGCTTTTGCGGCCCCAGAAGCACGGTCGCCCCCATCCGCTCGAGCATCGACGCGTAGCGGCACATCTGGATTGTGTCGCCGAGGCCCTGCTCGTGGTGCAGCAGGATCGCCTTGCCGCGCAGGTCTTCGGCGCCCGTCCACATCGACCGGTTATAAAGCCGATTGCCGCTGAGATCGCGTGTCGTCTTGCGATGCTCGTATTCCCGGAAGCCGTTCGAAAGATCGCCGCGACCCAACAACAAGAGACTCGTGTAGAAATGCGGCTCTGAGAATTCCTTGAGGCGTGATGCGGTCAAATAATCGGCGAGCGCGTCGTCCAGACGACCCGTGTCGTAATGGAGAACGCCACGATTGAGGTATGCTTCGGGGAATTCCGGCGCGAGCGCGACCGCCTTGTCGTAATCGGCAAGCGCCTCGGGAATGCGGCCGAGATCGTACAGGGCCGCGCCGCGGTTCACCAACGACGGGGCGACATCGGGTTTCAGCGCGAGCGCCTTTTCGCTGTCGGCCAGCGCCTCGGTCAGGCGTTCGGTCTCGCGCAGCGCAGCGCTGCGATTGGAGAAGGCTTCCGCGTAATCGGATTTTAGCGCGATCGCCCTTCCGTAGTCGGCGATCGCATCGGCGAAATTCTTGACGAGGTGATGCGCGAGGCCGCGACTGTTGTAGCCCTCCGCGTAGCGGGGATTGTCGCCCAGGATCTTATCGTAGACCTGATAGGCTTCTGCAAAGCGCTGCAGGTCCCGCAGCGCGTTGCCGCGCTCGAGCATCGTTTCCACATGGCCTGGATTCGCCCGCAAGGCTTCGTCGAGATCGGCGAGCGCATTCGCAAACCGTCGTTGCATCGACGCGACGCGCGCGCGGCCCAGTCGGGCCTCGGCAATAGCCGGATTGAGCGTCAGGGCGCGATCGTAGCAGGCGCGCGCCTCATCCAGCCGATCGAGGGCGACCAGCGATTTGCCCTTATTCGCGTAGGCCGGGAAATAATTGGCGTTGAGACGGATCGCCTCGTCGAAATCGGCGATGGCTCGCTCGAATTCCTCGAGGTTGTTGAGGACGACACCCCTGTTGTTCCACGTATCGGGAATCTTGCCGTTGAGTGCCAGCGAAGTCGAGAACGCTTCGCACGCCTCGCGATTCTGACCGAGGTTCATGCAGATCAGACCGAGATTGTAGACCGTCGAATCGGATCTCGGATCGAGCGCTGCCGACTTCGTTGCGAACGGCTTGGCTTCCGCGAACTTGCCGGCGACCATCAGGCAGGCCGTCAGCAAATTGAGCGCCGGCAGGTTCGACTGGTTCGTGCGCAATGCCCGCCGGCACATTTTCTCGGCCTGGCGATAATCGCCTTGCTGAAACGCCGCAACGGCGGCGCTGTAGTCCTGCCAGAACATCTTGGCCTTCCGGAGTGCGCGGACGCCTAGGCGCCGTCGACGAAGAGACCGGCAGGACTTGCCAGTTCGATTTCCCGCCTGCAAGTGCGGCGTCGACAGGCGCAAAGAAAAACCCCGGCGCTTTCGCGCCGGGGCTCTTTGCGTTCAGATCTCTGAGGAGATCAGAAAGCGCGGTACATGCGGACGCGGCCGCGGACCAAGTCAGCCGAGCTCTTGAAGGCCGGCAGGCCGTTCGCCTGGAGCAGCAGATCGGAAGCCAAGCCAACCGGACGGCTGGTGATGCCGTGCTGCCAAGTGACTTCCGCGCCGATGCCGAAGTTCTTGACCGGGTTCCACTCGAGGCCGGTAGCCACCTGGAACTCCTGGTAGTTCGTCCAGCCCGACAGGAACGGAACGGCACCGGTGTTGATGAACGCCGCGCCAGCCGCCGCTGGGTTGAGAGCGTTGGCGGAGTAGCTCGTCCGCCACCAGGCGCCTGTCAGCGTGGAGCTGATGGTGGGCGTCCAGTAGTGGCGCAGCGCCGCGGTCACGACGACGGCTTGCGACTTGTCGCAGGAACCCGCCATCGTCCACACGCAATCGACGTCGCCGAAGCCCGAACCGTTCCAGCCGTTGCCGGAGGAAACGCGCGCCAAGCCGATGCCGTAGCCGTTGGTGTTGTTGAACCCGTTCACGAAGGCCATGTTCGAGCCGTTGGTGTAGCCAATCGCGCCCTTGGCGTAGATCGCCTGCAGCCACAGCACGTCGCCGGGGGCGAGCATGTCGAGGTTGAACTTCACGCCCGCGCCGACGGCAAAGCCGATCGAGCTTGTGTTGTTGAAGTTGAACAGGCCGAGCGCCGGGGTCGGGCTCACTGCCGAGGGAACACCGAGGCCGGTCGCAAAGCCGCCAGCAGCCGCGCCGCCGACGTTGTACAGACCCTGACGGATCTGGTGAATCGCGCCCATCACCTGCGCCGAGCCCCAGGGCTGGTCGAGGCGAAGGTTGGCGACGATGTCAGGCAGGCGCGTGCCATTCAGCTGGGCCGAAGCAGCGCCTGCGGTGCCGGGGATGCCGACCACGGAAGCGCCCGACGCGCCAACCGACACAGCCGCGCCGGTAATGAAGCTGTTGCCGATCAGGACAGTCGAGGCGGTCTGCGAGCGGTGCGAAACGGAATCCTCGAGCGACAGGGTCGCCGAGAAACCGCCGCCCATCGTGAGCGTGTAGGCGAGGCCGTTGACCGTCTGGTTGGAGCCACGCAGACCAGTGTAGCCGACCGCGTCCGCATAGAAGTCGAACATCGACTGGATGCGGCCCATCGTGATGCCGGCGAACTGAATGAACGCCTTGTTCAGATAGGTGATTTCCTTACCAGACGCATACGAACCGTAACCTGCGTAAGCCGGGAAGCCGTTGTAACCGCCGCCGCCGGCGCCCGTGGCGGCCGTCTGGCCCGAACCGAACTGCGATTCAACACGGAGGAAGGCGCGTACGGTGCCCCAAGGCGACTGGGTGCGGGCGTCGAGTTCGACGCGGCCGAGAGCGAGTGAAGCGACGGCGTCGCGGTTCTTGCCCTGGGTAATGGAGGACGGCAGAGCGCCACCGAGACCGAAGCCGAGCCCGGCGTACGCGCCGGCGGTGCCAGCATTGATACCCGCAACCGTCGCAGCGCCCGATGCCTGCAGGCGATCGGGAGTATTGGAAACGGCCCAGTCAGCAAGCACTAGGCCGCCGACACGAAGGCAGGTATCCGTGCCCGGGATGTAGAAGAAGCCGGCGCCGTAGGCGTCGCAAATCTTCACGTACTGAACAGGCGCAGCCTTCCGCGTGGGAAGATCGGCGGCCTGGGCGCCTGCGACGGTCGCGAGGACCGCGGCGGAACCAAGCAGAAGGCTCTTGGCGACCTTCATTAGTTACCTCCAGATAAGAAGCCCATGCAGGGCGGTGGAACTCTCTTGCTTTTACTAAACGGAACACAAGGCTCCGGATCCACTTCTCTGCTGCCTGCCGCCCTCGAGAGGTCGATACGCAACCGAACGGGGTGGAACGGACCCTGCTCGCATTCCGTTCATACCCTTCTTTTCGCCACGGTTGAAACCAAATCAGGCCCTTCAAAGCGCATTCTGAGCTGGCGTTGCAGGAAGGCCACACCTGCTTGGCACCGCAGCAGAGCCGGCGAAAGGCCAAATAATTCATGAAATTAACATATGTTATGGCTGCGCCACGACCGCAGGCCGTCCTGCGCGCAGGCTTATTCCAGCAAGCGCCGCCGCGAGGCTGCCGCGCCGGCCGCGCTGCCGATTCCATAGCTACCCCCGCGCTTGCCAATCAATCGGGCCTCGGGCATATCAGCCCGCGCACGCCCTTTGAGGCGCGCAGGAGACGTGGCCGAGAGGCTGAAGGCACTCGTTTGCTAAATGAGCAAGCCCCACAAGGGCTTCGAGGGTTCGAATCCCTCCGTCTCCGCCACTTCAGTCCCTGAGTGGGCACTGAGTTTACGCCACCGTTCGCCAGCAGCGTCTGAAGCAGCCGGGACTTCGATCCCATGATCCTGACTTCGCCCTCGGCGACCTCGACCCGCTGGGCGAGCGCGCGCAGATGGTCGCGACGGTATCCGCCACCTTCCAGCCGGATGCGTTGACGCGCGGTCTTGGCGAACTTGCGCAGCATCTGCGGCGTCACCGCCTTTTGTCCCGAGTTCTGGAGCATCGCCTGCGCCCGGTCGGCATCGGCCTTGGCCTGATCACGGATGGCCTTGAGGCCGTCGATGCGATCCTTGAGCGCCGGGTCGTCCAGATCGGCCACGCCCGCCTCTATGGCGTCGTAAAGGCGCTTGAGGCGCGCTTCCGATTCCGTCACGCGCTTGTTCAGCTCGGCGATGTGTTCACGGCGGCGTTCGGCGTGCTCCTCCCTGCGGTCGAGCGCGGCGGCGAGGATGGTTTCCAGCCGTTCGGGCTGGAGCAACTGCTGCTCAAGATGGTCGGCGACCAGACCGTCCAGTTTGTCCATCGGCACGGCCATGCCCTCGCAGGCAGTTGGTCCCTGCCGGGCCTTCATCGAGCAGGCATAGTAGCTGTAGCGCCCGCCCTTGCCGGTGCGAATGGTCATGGCCCCGCCGCACCTGGCGCAATGGATCAGGCCGGTGAGCATCGTCGGGCCGCTGATGACGGCGGATGGCGTCACCCTGGGATGCCGGGCCTTGAGGAGCTTCTGCACGGCGTCGAACGTCTCGCGGTCGATGATCGGCGGAACCGGGACGGTGACGATCTCGCTGACCGGCTTCAACTCCTTGGTCTTCGTCCGCTTGTTGAACTCGTGCTCGCCCCTATAGGTGCGGCGCGTCAGGATACGGTGAACCTGTCCGATGCCCCAACGCCCGCCATCGCGCGTAAAGATGCGGTTGCGGTTCAGATAGGAGACGATGTTCTTGACGCCCATCTGGCCGGTGGTGCCGTCACCTTCCAGTGCGAGGCGATAGATCAGCCGCACCGTGTCAGCGTGGAGCGGATCGATTTCCAGCTTCTTCTTGGTCTTGGCCCCGCGCTGCTCGGCTGCGACAACGCGATAGCCGATAGGCGGAAGCGAACCGTTCCAGAAGCCCTGCCGCGCATTCTCCTTCAACGCGCGTATGACGTGCTTGGCGTTTTCCTTGGACTGGTATTCGTCGAACAGCGCCATGATCTGCCGCATCATGACGTGCATGGGGTCGTCGCCCATCTCCTGCGTAATGGAAACGAGCTTCACGCCGTTCTTCGCCAGCTTCCTGACGTAGAACTCCAACTCGAAGTGATCGCGGAAGAACCGGCTGAACGAATGCACGACGACGACATCGAAGGGCGCGGGCTTCGACGTTCCCGCCTCGATCATCCGTTGAAACTCGGGCCTGCGGTCATTGGTGGCCGAGGCTCCTGGCTCCACGAAGGTTTCGACAAGCTGATAACCGCGTGCCTGGCAATAGGCTTCGCCCTGCCGCTTTTGGTCGGGAATGGAAACATCATGCTCGGCCTGCCGCGCGGTCGAAACTCGCAGATAAAGGGCGGCGCGCAGAGGAATTGTGGAAGCGGTCATGCCGGGCCTCCTTGTGCAGCCGCCTCGTCAGGCGACAACACGGCGACGCCGAACGGCAAGAAATGCTTCGTGTTGAGGGTGACAACAATGAGTTCATGCGCTGCGGCGATACCGGCAATCACGGCATCGGCCATGCCGGGGTCGTGACCGGCCGCAAGCGCCTTTGCCTCCAGCCGCCCGCCGATTGCGGCGGCCTGCGCGTCGAAGCCAATGATCTTGTCATCGTATGTGGAGACGAGACCACTGAGCCATGCTTTCAGGCTCGCGGCCTTCGCCGTTGCATCCTTGTGGTCGAGGAGCGCGATTCCCTTCTCGATCTCATGGATGGAGACGACCGACAGAAATAGCCGTCCATCGGCGTCCATGCGGTCCAGCCAGGTGAGGAAGCTTGCGGACGCTTCCGACTTCGACGGCGCCAGCATGGAGACGACGTTGGTGTCGAGAAGGAAGCCGCTCAAAGCTCGACATCTCGCGATGGTTTGCGGTTGCGCGGGAACTCTCCGCCTGGGAACGTCCTGAGATAGCTGACAAGGCCCGCCCGTTTGCGATCGAGCGCCTTGCGCGCGATCTCCGCCGCCTCGACCGAAACCAGGGCCGCAACGGGCTTGCCATGACGAGTGATAGTCACGATCTCTCCTTTGACGGCTTCATCGACCAGGCTGGAAAATCCAGCCTTGGCGTCTCTGAGGTTGATGGTCAGCATGTTGCGCCTCCATATGTAGCCATATGTGACTACAAATAATCTATTGGAGGGTGGATTTCAACGTCGATTTCGACGCTTGGAGCGTCAGCCGCCGGAACCGAACAACTCGTCGAACAGGTCGCCGAACCATTGCTCGAACACCTCGATCTCGGCCTCTGTGACCGGGACAGGATGGGGCCAGTCGTCGGTGACGGTCCATGTGGAGAGGTCATGCTTGGGCGGCCTGCCGGGGAACGGCCACGGATAGCCCAACAGCGCCTCAAGTTGCTCGGATGCCGTGGGCGGCCTGACGCGCCGGGCGCGGGAGCGCGCGCCGCGATCAGACGGCATCTAGGCCGCGCCCGCTTCCTGGCCGCCATGCCACGGGGTTGGCGACCCATCGGTCAATGTCGGATTCCCGCCAGCCCGCGCCGTTGATGCTGATCTTGATCTGGGGCGGGAACGTACCCTCGGCGATCTTGCGGTAGATGGTGGACCTTGAGAGACCCGTCCGGTCGCGGACGGTGTCCATGCGGATGATGCGGTCTGGTTGGCGCATGGCCGCGATGCCTCCTGCTGACTGTTTCTGAGAACTTCCAAGTCAGGCAAGAGCAATGATTTGTTGTTATGCAATAGATATTTAGGCGTCGTAGTCGTGTGGCGAAGAGAAGGCGGTAAATAGGATGGTTCTACAGCCCGAGACCCCGGCCCCGGCCAAGCCCAAACGTGAGGGTGAGGTCGCGGCCGACGCCCATCCCCGAATCGAATGCGATGCCGAGTTCGCGCTTGCGGCCAGCCAGAAGGGACTCCATTTGCGGATCGCGTTCCAGGCTGTGCGCCATGTTGCCCATCTCCGCCCGCGCGGCCCTATGGCCGGCATAGTCGCCCGCCGCATACCGTTGGTCGCTGGTCCTGTGGAGATTCTGCCAGCGTTCCACGAAGCGGTCGGCGCGCAGGCCGGGATCGGTGCGTAGTTCGGTTTCCAGTTGCAGGGCGCGGATGGCGCGCCGCGTGTTGCCTGACGCCGCCTCCGTCGCAAGCTCCGGGTTCTTCTTGTAGGCCGCTTCGGCATCATGCGAGCCGTAGGGGCGCACCTCCTCGAACCGCTGGCGCGCCTCCCGCAATTCCCTGATCTGATCGGGGCTGGCCTTGCCGCCCTGCTCCTGCGCCGCGAAGATCGCATCGACGGCGCGGGCATGGCGGACGAGCGCCCGGCTACGGGCGCGGCGCAACGCCGCCTCCGGGTCTTCCTCCACCTTCCTTTCCGGCCCCTGTCCGCCTTCGGCCGGCAGGCGCAGCCCGTCGAACATGCCGCGCACCTTTTCGGGAACTTGGCGCACGATCTCGACAACCCGCTCCACCCGCTCGCGGAAGGTGATACCGCGCCGCTCGGCGTAGTCACGGGCGGGTTCGTAGTCGCTCGCCATGTCCTTGGAGCGGTCGCGCGACAAGACGTTGATGAGCTTGTCCTGACTGGCGAAGTCGTCGCGGCCGTAATGCAGGTCCATGCCGTCGCGGTGGCGCGAGAGGGCGACATAGCTGCCGTGGCCGTCCATGCCCGGCGTCGCCAGGATATGGGCGCGGTCCACGGTCATGCCCTGCGCCTTATGGATCGTCGCGGCATAGCCGTGGTCGATCTTGTTGTAGTCCTTCAGGTCGAACGCGACATCGCGGCCATCATCGGTGCGCACGGCCATGGATTGCGTGCTGACCTCGACAACAGTTCCGAGCGTGCCGTTCTTCACGCCAAGGCCGCGCTCGTTTTGCAGGAACATCACGCGGTCGCTGGGGGCGAAGCTGCGTTCGCCGCGTTCGACCATCACGCGCACGTCCTCGCCCAGATCGCCCGCCGTCCGCATCCGGTAGCGGGCGGCTTCGTTCAACTCCCGCACCTCGGCATTGGTGTGGGTGAGGATGATGCGGCTGGCGTCGGGGTTCGCCTGCCGCTCGCGGTCCCAACGGTCGATCAGGTCGCCGCGTGCCTGCTCGCGTGTTTCGGCGGCATGGACCATGCCGTGATTGTCATAGGCATGGATCGCATCGCCGGTCCTCCCTGTCGCCAGATTGCGGGTGGCGTCACGCTCCCAGTTCTCGCGCTGGCGGCGCACCTCACCGATCTCCGCGCCGCCGTGGCGCTCGTGGATCGAGCGGAAGGCCGCGCCGGCCTCGATGGATTGCAACTGCTGCGGATCGCCGACCAGGACGACTTTCGCGCCAGTGTCGGCGGCGTGGGACAGCACGCGCTCCAACTGGCGCGTGCCGACCATGCCAGCCTCGTCGATGACAAGCACATCGCGGGATGTGAGAAAGTCGCGGCCGTGCGCCCAACCATGCTCCATGCTGGCGATGGTGCGTGATGCGATGCCCGATCCGCCTTCCAGATTTTCGGCGGCGATGCCGGACAGGGCCACGCCGCGCACGGTGTAACCGGCATCCACCCAGGCTTCGCGCGCCACACCCAGCATCGCACTCTTTCCCGTCCCGGCATAGCCGACGACAATGCCGAGACCGCGCCCGTCCGTGACATGCGCCAGAGCGTCGGCCTGCTCGCCGGACAGAACAAGGCCGCGATCCGCCGCGTGGGCCAATGCGGCTCCGCGGTCACTGCCGCTGACCTCATGACGTTCCCGATCCGCCATCATCGCGGCGGCGCGGTGCAAACGCTGTTCGGCTTCGATCATGTCGCGGGTGGTGAAGCGGACCTGCCCGGCATCGTCCTTGCCGAGTTCGACAAGATCGGGCGCGCCGCGCATCGCGCCCATCACCTCGTTGAACTGGTCGATCCCGTCGCTGTGCCGATGCGCGAACATCGCCATGTCGCGGCGCGTGAAGGTCGATTGCTGCCGCGTGATCGCATCCAGGGCGGAAGATGGATCGGTGACGATGCGCGCGCCGTTCTCGCGGGCGATGCGGCGGTGATCCTCGGCACGGTCGGCTTCAAGTCCGGCCGCCTCGATGCGCTGCGCGGGCGCGCCGATCTTGGTCTGCGGTTCAAGGCCGAAGCCCTGGGCTTCAAGGCTGCGATGGTCGATCCGCGCGTCGATGTCAAGTTCGGCAAGGCGCTCGTTGACGTGATCGGCCCAGCGTTCGCGCCAACGCTCCACCGTCTCGGTGCGATTCCAGTCCCGCACCTTCTGGCCGAAACCGTTCTCGTCCACGCTGCGCATGGTGAGCATGACATGGGCGTGGGGTTTGGGCTGGCCGTCCTCGGCCCTATCCCAATGTACATTGAGGTCGGCGATCATGCCCCGGTCCACGAACTCGGCCTGCACGAAGTCGCGGGCCAGCTCGACGCCTTGGCGCTCCGTCATCTCGCGCGGAATGGCGAACTCGATCTCGCGGGCAAGCTGCGCGTCCTTGCGGACCTCGCGGGCTTCAACATCGTTCCAAAGGCGCTCGCGGTCGGACCAATGCTCCGGTGCGTTCTCCGGCAGCATGACCTCGGAGTGGATGACGCTGCGCTTGTTGGAGAAGTCCTGATCGCGGCCCAGCCGGTCGTCGCGCAGCCGCGAGGCCGAACGGTAGGCGGCGGCCGCGACCGCGCTGCGGCCCGCCGCACGTCCGATGACCTGAACGGAGAAATGGTAGATCGCCATGGCGACCGACCAGATACTGCCCTCACGCGCACGTCGGAACGACGTATAAGCGCGCCCTCGAAACTAATTTCTCGGGACTGCTCGCGCCGTTTCAGCCCGTCCCGGCAACCTTACAGCGTTGGGGCCGGCGCTCAACTATCATCGCCCCATCGACAGCTTATGGAGGACATGATGCGCAAGCCACGGGACTTCGACGCGGAACTGAAATCGCTCGAAGACAAGGCACGAGACCTGAAAGCCCGCAAGGTGCAGCAGCTTGGCGAACTGGTCATTTCGACCGGAGCCGATGCCCTCAGCGCCGACGAACTGGCGGGCGCGCTGATCGTGCTGGCCGAAACCAAAGACGCTGAAAAGAGGGAGGCATGGGCGAAGCGTGGGGCCGCGTTCTTTCAAGGGCGGGCACGGCGATCTGCGCCTGCGACTGACCGGGACAAGAGCCGCGCTCAAACGCAACCGGGCATCGCGCAACCGGCACCAGGCAGCGCGGGCGCAGCATGACATGCGCACCTGGCAGGTCGAACGTCGCAAGCGGACGCGGCATCTGATCGAACTCGGCGGCCTCATCGTCAAAGCCGGGATCGTGGACTTGACCGGCGATGATCGCGCCATGATCTACGGTGCCCTGCTCTGGATGGCCGACAAGCTCCATAGCGATCAGGGTGAACACGCACGAAGCCTTTGGGCCGCGAGGGGGAAGCGGGCGTTTGAGGAGGAGCGTCCAGCAGGCGCGCATGACAGAATTCAGCCGCCGCTGGATCGGGCGTGACCGATGGCGGGCGGCGCGTAGACCTCAAATATCGCAGCGCCGCCCACCATCGCCCGGCCGCGCAAATGCAGGCTATCCTGACCCAGGTGTGCATAACAATCGCAGCGTCGGGGCAGCGCGAAGGCTAGACCTTTGTACGCCAAAGGCCATTCGTAGTTCAGCGAGAAGGCGCTGCAAGCGCGTCGAGAGCCTGGTGCAATCGGACCATCGCCCACGTGTCCCGATGGCAATACTCCCGCAGCGAACGGCGCAAACGCTCGGACGTTTCCGCGTCCGTCCGTCCGCTCGCCATCAACCAGAAGGCCGTTGATGCGGCGCCGCCATCGGCGATTTCTTGGAGGTCTTCATAGGTGACATCAGGGCAAAGCGCGGGCGCAGCCGTCTTGATCGAGGCGCTGAAATCGAAGTCCGGATGATAGACGCCGCTGCGCACGACCGGCAGTAAGTCGGCCAGTCGCCGCATGATGCTGTGCAACGGCTTTGCCAAATCTGGAAAATGTTTGGCGAGTTCCGTCAGCCGTGCTCGTTCGTAAGGTGAGTAAACGATGATCGGCAGTTTGGTCCCTCTGAGCGCTGCGATCAGCGTCTCGGCGAAGGGCCGGCGCGGATCGGAGTCCGCCTCCGCCAGGAAGTCGCGATGCCGAATTTTTCCGTCTGAATCGCGTTGATGAAGCGACCATTGGAATGGAATGACCTGGTACGGCCGCGTGCCAGAATAGAGCGGTACAGCAGGCATGAAGGCTTCGAAGTCGAGATAGAAAGCGGGCGGCCCGAAGCCATCGAGACGTTCTGGAAGGTCCTCCGCAATGAAGGGTTTGCCGTTCCGTATTGCATCCCGGATGATCACTTGACGCGCCGAAAGCCGAAAGTCATCGGGTATCGCCGCGATCGACTCCACACCTAAGGTCTTGAGTTCGGCACGCCGCGTCATGCTCAAGTGTGGCATGTGGAAGACCCAATCAGCGGGCTTGGATTGCGTGCAACGATCCCAATGCTCGCACGAAAAGGGCGCATGGCAATGGGCCTCGGGTTCGACCGCCGGCGCTTGGCGACGTGACAAGCAGGTGCGTTGCTTCTTGAGCCGTGTTTCGATGCCGTCGAGGCGCCGCATCGCTTCAGTGTTAACATCGACGCGACTGAAGAATTTCGGCCAGGATATTCCCTTTCGGCCGCGGACATAGTCCTTGTTCACATGCAGAACCTCCGCCGATGACAGGCGAATGCCCGCGCCGAGGAGGACGTAAATCTGCACCGCCACATCGTCGTAGTGATGGTCTTTGACCCCGCCGCTGCTCTTTACCTCATACATCCCCCAATAGCCGCGCGCCCGGCGTTCCAACACATCGACACGAATCCGGACACCGTTATGCTCAAAGGCGGCTTCGAAGATCGTCGGGACGGAACGGTCGGCCATCAGCGCAGCGGTGCGCGTGACGGCTGCGGCGTGCTCCCACGGCTTTTCCTGGACCACGACTCCGCCCGGAAAAAGCAAATGCGCCATCCTGCCAATTTCGATCCCTATGTCCTCCGACGAGCCGGACTCGGGTTCGTCCCAGGTGATGGGTTCGTGGACGTTGAGCCACAGACGGCGCAGGCATTGCAGCCCAGCCGTGTAGCGCGACTTCGTCAGGTAAACAGTGGTGGACATTCAAAATGCTTTCACGCCGGAGGCGGAGTCCGTGTCATCCGGACACCGAGATCACGCAAAAGCTTATCTCATTTTGGAGTCGGCACTCCATGCCGATTGCTGTTTGAAAACCGCTGATACGTCCGTTTTTGGCGCATTACCTGACCATGATCGCCACCAAGTTTTCTTCCAGGATTTGCAGCGACCATGGTTGAGAAAAATGGAGCAAAGGGAGATCACCCCTTGTCTCGCGTGGAACTGCGCGGGGCAAAACCTGATCGGGTGGCATTCGCGACGGTGCCGCGCCGGCCGATTACGGTCGTGCTGGATCGTGTCCGGCAGAACTACAATATCGGCGCCATTTTCCGGCTCTGTGATGCGTTCCTGGTGGACCGGTTGATCATCGGCGGAATCGCCGTCGATCTGCGCAAGCGCAAGCTGGTCCAAGCGGCGCGAGGCACCCAGAATTGGGTGCCTTGGGAGCATGCGGAGGACGCGGCCGTTGCTGTGGCGGCGGCAAAATCGGCTGGCGCCCGGATCGTCGCCGTCGAACTGACCAGCGCCGGCGTCTCACCGGAGGCGCTGGCACCGGTCTTCCCCGTCTGCTTGGTGCTGGGGTCCGAGGCGGATGGACTATCACCCGACATCATTGCCATGGCCGACGTGGCGGTGACCATTCCAATGCTGGGCATGGGCAATTCGATCAATGTGGCGACGGTTGCCGCGATCCTGCTTCACTGCCTGTCGGCGCGGCAGGGCTGACGGAGATATGCCCGCCGTGCCCTTCATTCTTCGAACGGCTCGAACCGCCGGGCGTCCACATGGAACTCCACCAGATCGTCCTCCATGAACACGCCGATGACCAGGGACATGGGCTCGCGGAAATAGGGGCTGCTGGAGTTCTCTTCGGGGTTCAGGATCGGACATGGCAGCACCGTGCGTACAATGGCCGGCTCGCCATAGTTGGGCAGATTCCGGTTTCGCAGACCGGGTTTCCAGCGCACAAACTGTTCCTTGGCAAAGGTGTGGGGCCGGTCGAGGCGGCGCGAAAGCTCGGCCAGCATCTCGCGATGCTGTGCGGGCGACTCGCCGGCCGCAAGGCGGATGGGGGTGAGATTGCTCTTGTTCTGCTCGTTATGCTTGACGGGGGCTCCGGCTGGCTATTCCCCAGAGTGATACCGCCACCATGCGTCAGATTCGGACGCATCCAGCCGATCCGACCTCTTATCTCTGGGCGGCGACACTCAGGGGAACGCGCTAGGGATGGGCAGACCGATCAACGTGGCGACAGCCGCTGCGATCATGCACCGCCGCTTGTCCATATCGCCGCAAAGAGCCTGGCGAAAAATCGGCTCCGATCACTGACACGTCCATTTCTGACGTATGCGGCCGTCATGGTCTGACGCAGAGAAACACTGGAGAAATGCGATGCGTCGGAGCAAGAGGCTGTCCCGAAGGCTCAGGCTTGAGGCTTGGACTGCGAGCGACGTGGCGCGGCAGCAGCTCGGGTGGTACGTCCGTAATTGTGCCCTGAGCCCGGCGGCGGGAATGCTGGAGTCCGTCATGTTGCAGCGGCTCGACAGGCTGAAAGGCGCTGTGGAAGGAGACATCGAGGACCTTGAATTCGATGACAATGCCTCGTTCGATGCTAGGAACATGGGCCGTCGGCGGCGGGAATTGCGGTGCATTCTTGCGGCATATACTTCCATGCCGTCGAACGATGACGGCTCGGAGCTGAACGTCTTCTTTGCGCGTGACGAATTCGGTTTGGATGACATCGATACCGAGATCCTTCTTCTGCTCCTGCGCTACGAACGCAACAACGATCTCGAACAGTTCGCTGACGAGGTTCTGCATCGGCTTCACGGTCCCGCGGCTGCCGTGGCGGCATTGCTCGGCATCGAGCGACGAGAGGCGCGTCGGCGAACTGCGGCCGATGGCCTTCTCATCGAAAGCGGCCTTATCTGTCTGAGCGAGTATGGTTGCAGTGTCGGGCTGGCAGGGCAGTCCGGCTATCTCCAACTCGCTCGGCCGCTGCGCAAGGTCATGCACTGCTCCTATGCTTCGCGTGAGGAATGGGTCGCTGCGCTGATCGGAGAGCCGCTTGCGACGCCCCTGGCCTGGGAAGACTTCGACCACTTGGGGCCGGTACGCGAACTGGCTGCAAAGATGATGGCCGGCGCCGGGAAGAACGGCACCGGCGGTATCAATCTCCTTCTTCACGGCCCGGTCGGTACGGGTAAGACCGAGTTTGCCAAGACGCTTGCGGGGCACGTTGGCATGAGCATCTGGTCGATCGGGGAGACGGACGATCAGGGTGGCGAGCCGACACGGGGGGAGCGCCTTGCGGCGCTGAAGCTCGCCCAGCGGCTCCTGGCCAAGCGCGCCGGTGCGCTCGTTCTTCTCGACGAGGCGGAGGACGTTCTGGCGTCGGAGATGCCGTTCTTCGGTCGCAGCCGCGACCGATCGAAGGTCTACCTCAACCGCATGATCGAGCAGAATCCCGTACCCATCATCTGGACGTGCAACGATGTTGCAGCGATCGATCCGGCCGTCCTGCGGCGCATGACCCTGGCCGTCGAAGTGGAGACTCCAGGCCGATCGGCACGGGCGCGCATCTGGAACCGGGTGTTGGACGAGACCGGACTGAAACTCGGCGACGATGCGGTTGAGCGTCTTTCAAGCCGTTATTCAGCGCCGCCGGCCGTCGCCGCCAATGCGGCGCGGGCGGCGATGCTGTCCGGCGGCGGTGAGGCCGCAATCGAGGAGGCGATGGGTGGCGTCTTGCAGCTTCTCGGGATCGGCCCCGGCGTTCCGGACGCCGATGCAAGCGATTTCGATCCGGTGCTGGTCAATTGTGACGGCGATCTGGCTGGGTTGACGGAGCGACTCGTCCTCCCTGGAGCATCACGACAATGGTCGTTGTGCCTCTCCGGGCCGCCTGGCACCGGTAAGTCGCAATTTGCCCGCTACCTCGCCGCCCGACTCGGCATAGAGGTCATGCAGCAGCGGGCGAGCGACCTTCTGTCGATGTGGGTCGGCGAAAGCGAGAAGCAGATTGCCGCCGCCTTCCAGACGGCTCGCGCACGCCGCGCCATGCTGGTCATCGACGAAGCGGACTCGCTGCTCTCCGACCGGCGCGAAGCTGTGCGGAGTTGGGAAGTAACTCAGGTCAACGAGATGCTCACCTGGATGGAAAGCCACCCGCTGCCGTTCGTCTGTACGACCAATCTCATGGATCGGCTCGACCAGGCGTCGCTTCGCCGCTTCACCCTGAAGCTGCGGTTCGTGCCGCTCAATCCTGCCCAGGCTGCGCTCGCATTCGAACGCTTCTTCGGCATCGTCGCACCGCAGCGACTTGCCGACGACCTGACTCCGGGCGACTTCGCGACCGTGCGCCGCAAGCGCGATTTGCTCGGCGTCGCCGATCCATCGGTGTTGGCCGATTGGCTCGACGAGGAAGCCGAGGCCAAGGGAACGCGGGTGCGGCAGATCGGCTTCGCTGCTGCCCGTGCTTGATTGTCGGCGCGGCTCAACCATGGCCACACCTATGCCGGTCTTCTACGACTGCGAAGCATCTGATCTGGAAGGCTATCCGATCGAGGTCGGTTGGGCGTTCACCGATGCCGCAACGGGCGTGGTCGTTTCCGAAAGCCATCTCATCAAGCCGCCAGGTGATTGGCCGGTCAAGGAGAGTTGGGATCGGGCAGCCGAAAAATTGCATGGTATTGCGCTCGCACAATTGTGGCGGGACGGCCGTCCGGTGTGGGAAGCCGCCCAGCGCATGAATGCGGCGCTGGGCGGGCGGGAGCTGTTTTCCGATGCGCCGCAGGACGAAACATGGCTGCGGCTCTTGTTCGATGCTGCCGGCTTTGAACCGACTTTCACGATCCGGAGGACCGACGCCAGGGTTCTGATCTCGCAAGCCGCTGTCGATAGCGGGCTGGATGAGGCCGCCTATGCCCGCGCCAAGGCCTTGGCCGCCAAGATGGCGCCCCGCCGACACCGTGCGGAGGCCGATGCTCGCAATTTGGCGGTTTTGTGGCATATCGTTGCGCTGGGAACTCTGGAACCATGATCGCGGCCGGCGAGAAGGCGCCGCGCGGGCCAGGACCGGATGCCGTCGGGGGGCCTGTGCGTTACGAGAAAGCCGATACGATCCTTCGGATCGCCTTGGATATGCAGGGGACGGCCGAGGGGCTATCGCTCGAAGACATCCAACGGCGATATTCGGACCAGCCGCTGAGCCGACGCACGGCCGAGCGGCTCAGGGATGCCATAGAGCGCGTCTTCCCACAGATGCAGCAGGCCAATCCCGGCGAGCTTCCCAAGCGATGGCGGCTTCCCACTGGCACCGTGTCCGGCTTTGCCGCCGTCTCTGCCGAGGAGCTCGCCGATTTGGCCGCCGGCGTTTCTCTGCTGCGACGAGAAAACATGCTGGTGCAAGCCGAGAACGCCGAACGGGCCGTTTCCAAGCTGCGTGCATTGATGAGGCCCGACGCGCTCATACGGGTGGCGCCCGATCTCGAAGTGCTCACCGAAGCCGAAGGCATTGCCATGCGCCCCGGCCCGCGACCACGGATCGATTCCGACATTGTCGCGGCTCTCCGGCAGGCGATTCTCGCAAGCCGGAAAGTAAAGCTTCATTACAAGTACCGGGGATCCGGCAAGACGGGATACGACACCGTACGTCCGTATGGCTTCATTTATGGCAATCGGCATTATCTCGTCGCCTGGAGCGAAAACGAACAGGCGCGTGACTTTCGGAACTTCGCATTGTCGAACATCGAACGGGTCGAACTGTTGGAGAAGAGCTTTACCCGCAGACGTGGCTTCTCGCTTCAGGAATATGCGGAGCGATCGTTCGGAGTTTTCCAGGAAGAGCCGTTCGATGTCGTGTGGAAATTTTCGCCGGAAGCCGCCGACGACGCCAAAGAGTACCTGTTTCACCCGTCTCAGCAGTTCGAAGGGCAGGCCGATGGATCGCTGATCGTGCGGTTTCAGGCTGGTGGCGGATTGGAGATGTGCTGGCACCTGTTTACGTGGGGCGGTCATCTGACCGTGTTGGCGCCCAAGAAACTGTCCACGCTTCTGAATGATCACCTACAGAAAGTGGCTGCGGCAAACATCGTGCCACCAGGGGCGAAGAAATGACTAGCGTCTGGTTTTCGCCTGCCCCGAGCGAAATAAATGTCTCGCGCATCTCACTCGACTTCGATCTGCGCGCAGACGACCTGTTTTTCCGAGAGAAGCTTGCCGAGCATCTTTGTTTGACCGTGTGAAGTGTGAAGAGGGTGGCGATGAAATGAATTTTGTTTGGGGATTGCTCGGCCCGGAAACTCTTTCCAGTGCGCGCCGCACGCGCACGCTGGGGCTGGCGTCCGTCGTCCGCTATTTCAACGACCGCGCCGTGCCCGGCTTGGGTGGTGTCTGGTATGGCAAGCAACTGATGCTGGCGTTGCTGGGCGTCGTCGTGGCGGAGCGGGCCAAGCAGCAGAATCCCAAGTTCAATGCAAGCAATATTCAGGTTGCCAACGCAATCGAGGCGCTGGCCTGCTGGTCGGCGTTCAAGAACAATTCGGCTTCCGATCCTCGCCTGCGCGGCAAGGAAAAACTGAGTGGCAAGCAGGCCGAGGATTTTGTCTTTACCAGTGCCCGAAAACCAGGCTTCTACTTGATGCAGCCCATGCGTATGCAGACGGTGCAGCCGCTACCCGCGCTTGGTTTCGTGACCGCGACGGGGGAGCGGTTCAACTCATTCACACCCACGCAAGAAGGGCTGAATTTTGTTGAAGCTGCCTGCCAAGATTACAGACCACATAAGCGGGATGTCGTTTCACACCTGATGCAGTGGGTGCTTGGGCATGACAACCGCGTGAATACAGATGCGCTATCCAATGCTTTGTCGCCACTTGTGGCAATGCCAGACGAAGCCAAGCGGCTGTTGTGCGAACGCCTGAAGCAAGGCAACACCGAACGCCACAACGCGCTTGCATGGATCGAGGCGCTGAAAGGCGGGCAAGCCAAAACTGCATCAGGTGAATTGCAGCGACCGGAGAAAATTGAAGATACCCATTGGCGCGATATACAGGCGGGTGCTTTGTTTCTGCCATTGCATGATTTGGCCGTCGCTGCATTGGATGCCGTGGAAGCTGGCATGGGGCAAGATTGCAGTCTGGAGAATGGCGCGGCGAAGGCGAAAGCTAAACTTCAAGCGTTGAAAGATGCCTCCCAAAAATTCTTGAATTTCAAATACACAGTGCGACGGGACGCTGTTGATTTCTGTGGTCAGTGCGTCGCCGAACCGGTGAATGCCTTGCGCGCTCTGGTTCAGCGTGATGAAACGGTGCTGCGATGGGATGGCGAGAAAATCCGGCGCGGCCCGGCTTTTCAGGGCAATGCAGTTCGAGAAGCCGACCCGACCCAAGAACCTGCTGGCGATACGCCTGTGCCACCGGGCTTGTCCTACCGCTTTCGCAACCTGTATCGCCTGAATCTTGATTTGAATGACGAGTTGGGTGCTTGGCTGAACCCGGATAACAACGAGGGTGCAGGATGAGCAGGGATTTCCACTTGCCATCTTTGGCCCAGCACTTCGATCCGCCGGAGGGCTACATCGGGCATTTCGGCTGGATGGTTGGCTTTTCCGCCGATGCGTCTTTCATGAACGATGCCACAGAACGCTTCACCGGCCACACGAAAATGCAGCGCGCCAGCCAAGGCCGCATTTCGTTGGCGCTGTTCCTCAATGACCACAACCCACCCATCACGATGCAGGATGCACCGGGCGTGGCGCATCTACCGTTTGCAGACTTGGAGAAGAAGCCCTGCCGCCTTGTCCATGCCAAGGTTGCCATGCTGGGTTTTCGCGGCGTGGACGCAGAACAGCAAGGCAAGTGGTGTGTTCGCTTGCTCGTTTCCACAGGCAACTGGACGCGGCAAACGCTGGAAGAAAGTCTTGACCTTGCTTGGTCGGCAGATGTTTGCAACGAGCAATTGCCCCAAGCCGATGACGAGACCAAAGCCGCTTGTGCGGACATCAAGGCTACGAACAGCCTGATGCAGTGGCTGCGCGACGGCGCAGGCGGCTTGTTCGATGTTCGTTTGCTGCAATCCAAGCCAGCCGAGCGCGCCCAGAAAGAAGTGGACTACTGGATTGCCGAGTGCATCAAGAAAGCTAGAGGCACTACGCCTCGATTCTTCGACAACAGAGCAAAATCCCTCCTCGCGCAACTGCCGGGCTTGGTCAATAAGACTGGCAAAGCAAGTCGCAACTATCTGGCGCTGGGGTCTGGGTTCTACGAAGGCGGCGAAAACGCCAACGCCGTTCCCACAGTTCCGCAAAGCATCATTACCACGCTCAAGAAGGCGAACTTGCTCACAAAGAATCCAGAGCTTGATTTGTTCGTGAACAGCAAAGCCTGCCAATCTGTCGCCGCTGCTGTTGACATCAGGCAGCCGCAGAGCAAGAAAGAAAAGCCCATCGCAAAGCTGAAAGGGACGGACATCACAGTCAGGCCAGCCAAAGCGCCTGAATGGATGAACGACAAGAACGCAGAGCGAAAACTTCACGCCAAGTTTCTTTTCAGCGCCAACAGCCGCAACAATTCAAGCCAGTGCAACAGCGCATGGGTTTGTTTTGGCTCCGGCAACCTGACCAGTCCGGGCTTCGCGCAGAAGATGAGCGCGAACGGCGGCAACTTGGAAGCGGGTGTTGTGTTCGGGGTGGATGGATTGCTTTGGGAAGGCGGCAAGAAGACTGATCCCACCTGCATCGTCACCAATCTACTGCCTATTCATTGGGGCGAATCTTTCGAGACCAATGAAGGCTTGCAGCCGGGAGAAGGCTGGGAGCCAGAGCCGCCAAGTTACTTCGCACCGCCGGTCGCATGGCTGGTTTGGCATGATGGCGAAGCCTCATGCGAACTGCGCTTGCCGGATGATGCCAGCGACATTCCACCCTTCGCCATCGTGGACGCTGCGGGCGGCGAAGTTCAGCGAAACGATAAAGCCTATCGTTGGACTGGCTCTCAGCCACAGCAAGTGCGTTGCCGCTGGCAGGATGGCAACGAATCGCGCGAAGGTGTCATCCCCGTGACGGATGCCTTTGGCCGGATTGCGGCGGTCAAATTGCCGCCCATCGAGAACATGGAAGAAGTATGGCTGCAACTGGCCGACTTCCCCAATCCGCCTGAGGTGGATGACCCCGACGAATTGGACGGCAGCGCCGATGAAGGCGGCAACGCCAATTCGCTCGCCAGCGCCAACGGCAGCCCGGCGGCCAGCTATCCCGTCCGGCAGATGATGGGACTGGTTGAAAATATCGCCGCCAAGCAAACTGAAATCCCCGAGTATGACTGGCCGCTGTGGTGTCGCCGTCTGGAACAAACGCTGGTGCTGACCAAAGGCAGCAAGGCCGTCGAATACTTCGCCAAGGACTTAAAGTTGAACCCGCTCGCCCCTTTGCGCCATGCGTCATTCAGGCCAGTGCATGCCGAAGATGGCTCATCCGATGCAGGGAAGCAATATGAGGAAGCGTTGGGGCGAATTGAAGCCAGTTGGGGCGTGAACGACTTGGCGGGTTTGGGAAACAGCAATGGTTGATTGGCAGAAAGTCGCAACGAACCTGTGTAACCTTGCGAATAACAATACGATTGAACTCAACGACGGTCAGCGTGCGAGCTTGAAAGCCGTTGCCACGCGGATGCCCAACAACGGCATCATCATTGCCGACGAAGTGGGCATGGGCAAGACGCGTATCGCCACCACCGTTACCAAGGCCGTCATTGATGCTGGTGGCCGAGTCGCCATCCTCGTGCCGCCGGGCTTGGGCTTTCAGTGGGGCGATGAGTTGCGGAAATCGCATGTAGAAGGCGTACCGGAAATTCTCCGCAGCTTGGACGCCTATTTGTATGCTTGGAGTAGTATCACAAGGGGAAAAAATCCAAAACCAAAAGATCACGCACCATGGGCTAATTACAAGACTTTGATTTTTTCACATGCCTTTTGTAACTGGCAGGTAAAAAGTAACACTAGGGACAACTCGAAGTGGTCGCTGCTGCCGCAGACGATGGCGCTTACGCAGGCGCGCCTTCGAGAGAGCGGTCGGATGCCACGCGGCGCAGGAAATCAGCAAAGAGAATACAAGCCAGAGATTGTGACCGCCGCAAATTGGATACTTGAAAATGGAAATTCTGAAACACTTGAATCTCTTGCCAACCAAGACGGATTCAATCAATGGGGAAATGAATCTCCGTTCTTCAATCCTGCCAACTACCGCAAGACCGGTGGCGATACTAAGTTTCGAGAAGCACTGGAAAAAGTCATTGGACTCGGGCTTGGTGAGTTCGATTTGGTGGTCATAGACGAGGCACACAAGAGCCGTGGCGCTGAAAGCAATCTTGAAAGACTACTGAAGCATGTGATTTTAGTTGGTACAAGTGGCAGGCGCTTGGCAATGAGCGCAACACCCATTGATCTGGATGCAGTCAATAATTGGAATACAACCCTAGAACGAATTGGTGCCGGGAATGACGCTCAGGCAAAGGACGCTATTGTCAAATACGACTGCGCGGTCAATCGTGTTCGCCAATCTCCGCAGGATGAAAAAACGCGCAATCAGTACGTCAAGGCGGCACGTTGCTTCGAGTCACAACTCGGCAAGTACCTTCTGCGGCGTGATAAGCGAGAAGTTGAATCCGTAAAAGATTTCGCTGAACGTAATGACGGGGGGCATAGCGACTACCGCAGTTTGATCGACATCGCCGTGCAGACTGGAAAGCTCTCGCCCGCATGGAAGCAAGCCGTCTGCGCGGCCGAGGCTCTTTCGTTCGTCGCGCGCGGCGTGGACGACCAAACGGCCAAGCGATTGCGGCTGACTTTGGGCAATGGGCATGGCATCTCGGCACTGATGGACGAACCATTGCGTGACGAAAAAGAAGACCCCAATGACCATGATGCCCAGACCGATGCTGCCGAAACCCGCGAGCCTAACAAGAAATTGCAGCGCATCGAATGGTGGAAAGGCCTGATGTCCCGCGCTTTGCGAGGGGGTCAAGAGCAGCAGGCAGGCGAAGCTGCGCTGTATGAACATCCGGCAATTCTTGCCGCAATCGAGGCCATCGAATCTGTATGCGGGCAAGGCGAAAAAGTGCTGGTCTTCGGGCGCTTCACCAGCCCGATGCAGGCACTGGTTCGCCTACTCAATGCGCGGGAAATGCTGCGCAATCTTGATGCTGGACGCCCTTGGCCGCAAGCAACGCTTCATCAAAACGAATGGGATGCTGTTTCTGCCGCGCTGCGTCAGTTGGGTAAAACCGAATCACTGGAATCAGTCAACCCGCGACTGGATGAACAATACAAGAAGTTGGAGAACGAGCGCGAAAGATTCCGCACGCGATTGCGAAATGCCCTGTCCCAAAGCTTGGCTGCTCTTGACGAGAAGAAAAAGGAGCACGCCCTCACCTTACTTGCCCGCCCGATACGGGAAATGTTGGCGACAGACGGGCCGAGCGATGACGACATTGTGCGCGCATTCAAGGATGTCGTTGCCGCAGCGTCAGACCAAGACAAAGATACTGTCGCAAACGACGATGAAGCTGAGGGAAATGCAGCCAATCAGTTCAGCGAAGAAATCTTGCAGCGCATGGAAGAAGAATATGGCCGTAACGAAGGTGGATTCGCCCGCCTGATGAACGGCAGCACCGAGCCGCCTACCCGCAGATTGCTTCAACTCGCCTTCAACCGCGAGCACAGCCATCCCAAGGTGTTGGTCGCGCAGTCCGTCGTCGGGCGCGAAGGCTTGAACCTGCACGAAGCCTGCCGCACCGTCATCTTGCTTCACGCCGAATGGAACCCCGGCATCGTGGAGCAGCAAATCGGGCGCGTGGATAGAATCAACAGCCTGTGGGAGAAGAAGCTCGATGCAGCCTCGCCGGATGTGCCTGCCGATGCGCTACCGAGAATCGAAATCCGCCCGGTCATCTTTCAAGGCACTTACGACGAACACAACTGGAAGGTGTTGATGAAGCGGTGGGACGATCTGCGCGCGCAGCTTCACGGCGTCGTCATCACGCCGACGCTTGCCGAAAAGTTGTCGCCGGAATTGGTCAAATCAATCAACGACTGTGTGCCGATGTTTTCTCCAGCGAAGTCGAACCCCACTTGCGCCCATACTCCGGCGACCAGTCTCTTGGCCGGAAATGATCTTCATTCCGAGCATGGCGGGGTAGCACCGTCATAGTGCTATGGCGTAAACGTAGTGCTCATCGCTATCGGTCGTGGCCCGCCACTTTCCACCCAGGCCGTCCTTCGAGCCCTCGAATTTTCCTCGTTCGCGCTGAGCCACGGGCTCCGCCCGTCGAGCCCCTCGAACCCTGCGGCGTAAATTGCGGCGGCTTCCGCAAGGAGACCCTACAAATGGTCGCGGTCGCCGCCCGCCTCGATGAACCGCGCGATCTGGGCGGCGAGCGAACCGAGCATGGCGCTCGTTCCGTCGGCGCGCTTTTCGCCTCGAGCAGCTGCAAGACGAGCAGGCTCGAGTAATGCGCGTAGCGGTCGACCATGTCGTTGGCGCTGCGGCCGGTGATGCTCATCACCTTCGCAGCAGTGAGGCCGCGTTGGAACAATCGGCTCGTCGCCTCGTGGCGCAGATCGTGGAAGCGCAGGTCGCGTATGTCGAACTTCGTCAGCAGGCCGCGCCACATGTGCGAGATGGCCCCGACCGGGAACAGGGCGATATCGGCACGCGACACGTGCTCCAGCGACAGGCGGTAGCCCGCGATGCGCAGGGCTTCTCGCACGATGCCCTCGATTTCCTGCGTCACCGGAATGACGCCGGTTCGCTTCGTGCGTTCGGCGCTGCGTTCGAACAAGATCGCGAACTCGCCGGAGTTACGAACTACCAGGAATTCACTCTGTCAAGTAGACTCGGGTGGAACCCGGTCAAGAACTTCGGCATCGGAGCCGAGGTCATGTGGCAGCACGGCGTGACCAGCCGTCCGGTTGGCCTTGCCTTTGACGTCGCGCTCGTCGCGAACGGCCTACCGGCCTTCAAGAGCTGGGCCGACCTGGTCCGCGGCCGAGTCCGCATGTACCGCGCTTTCAAATCTCCTAAGCGATCTGAACGCAGAGAGCCCCGGCGCGAAAGCGCCGGGGTTTTTTCCTTTCCGGAGCCAATCCTTCGCGTCTGTCGCCTGATGACTTCGTCTGCAGCGCGAGGATGCCGTCTGCCACAAGCCAATCGCGCCAACGCGCGAAGTTCGCCGTGGCCGCAGCGCAGGGCGCCAGCTCCTCGCAGGCGCCCAAGGAACAAGGGCCATGCCCTCGCGTTTCCGCATCCGAAAGGGAGGCTGAAATGACAGACCAGACCTATGCAGAAATCGTCGACCCGCGCGTGGCTTCGCCGGGCGGGCGAAACACGTCCGCCGTCTCATGGGGCGCGATCGCGGCCGGTGCGACCGCCAATGCGGTCCTCACACTTCTTCTTTTGTCCTTTGGCGTCGGGGTGGGACTGACGGTGATTTCACCGTGGGGTGGCGGGCCATCGCCAACAACATTCAAGATCGGCATCGGTATTTATTTAATCGTCGTGGCGATGATCGCATCCGCAGTCGGTGGTCATATCGCCGGCCGGTTGCGGACCCGCTGGATGGGGCTGCACACGGACGAAATATTTTTCCGGGATACCGCGCACGGTTTCCTCGCGTGGGCATTTGCCGCGATCGTCGGCTTTGCGATCCTGTCGGCGCCGGCGACCTTGATCACGGGCGGCGGCGCTTCCGGGGCGGCGCAACCGGCGCAGCGTTCCGCCATGACCGCAACGAGCCCGGGCGACCGCTATGTCGATCACCTTGTCCGCCGCGACACCGCCGCGCCACAGCCCGCTAGCGCCGACGATGCGACGCGTGGCGAACTTTCCCGCTACCTGACAGGCGCAACGGTCCCGGGCGTCGTGTCCGCCCAGGAGGATCGCGCCGACGCCGTCAGGCTGATCGCAGCTCGCTCTGGCGTCAGTGAGACGGATGCCGACGCGCGGCTCGATGCGACGCTGATGCGCATGAAGTCCGACCTCGATGCGGCCCGCAAGGCCACTTCGAGCATGGCGCTCTGGCTGACCGGTTCATTGCTGCTCGGCGCCTTCGCGTCATCGCTGGCCGCGACTGAGGGCGGACGCGTTCGCGACCGCGCTTCCACCACATTGTAAGGAGTTTCGCATGCCAATTCTTCTCTGGCTGATCGGTATACCGATCCCGCTCATCATCCTTCTCATGCTGGTGCGCTGAGGCAGCGCATTCCGCTTCGGCGGCCGATGAGGATATGATGCGCCGATGTCACCGGCCCGACGCGCCTCGTTCCTCTTCGGCTGCCTGCTGCTCGCCGCCTGCGGCGCGCCCGCAGCCTTCGCGCAGTTCGAAGGCGCGCCGATGCCGCCGCCGCGCCCTGCCGATCTTCCGCCGTCCCCCGCGCCCCAATCGCCGGCGCAAGCGCCCCCCCCCGTCGATGTGCTGCCGCCGATCGATCCCGACCACCCGCCGATGCTGCCGACAGCCAGTCGCGCGCGCATGCGCGCCTGCGGCAGGGAATGGGAGGCGATGAAGATGGCGGGCAAGGACGAAATCGGCTGGCGAGCTTTTGCAACGCAATGCCTGACCAGACCCGGCGCGTGAATTGGCAATCGGCCCGGGTCGCGCGCGAGCGGACGGGCGCCTCTCGCAAATGAAAACGTCCTCCTGACCGTCAGATCAGGAGGACGATGAAACGATCGCAGAAGAACCCACGACCGAACGGGGCGCGCGGCGCGCGCCCGCGTCAGAGGACCTTAGGCGCCTTCCGACGGAGCCGGAGCAGCGGCTTTCTTGGCCGGTGCGCGACGCTTGGCGGCCTTTCGGGCCTTCTTGGCGCCCTTCTTGGCGCCCTTCTTGGCGCCCTTCTTGGTGGCCTTCTTTGCGCCCTTCTTGACGGCCTTCTTGACCGACTTCTTGGCGCCCTTCTTGGCGGCCTTCTTCGAAGCGCTCTTGCGCGCTGTCTTCTTCACCGCCTTCTTGGCGGACTTCTTTACTGACTTACGCGCACCCTTTTTCGCGGCCTTCTTGGCCGGCTTACGCTTCGTGGTTGCTTTCGCCATCTTGTGTCCCCTTATCGAGTTCGCCGGCAGTTGTTCGCGAGCCGGCAAGAGGCTTGAGTAACGTACCGAGGTTAACCACTTGTGCAAGTGTGCGGCGCGCGACGATGTCGCGAATGCAGACATGTACGCGCCAAGAAACGCGCTCCACGACCTCTATGCGACGCCTTGAAGAACCATACTGCCAATGCGTTCGACATCGACGAAAACACGCCGCGCGATGACCGATACGGTCGCGAATTTCCCGGAGAATGGATGCGCGCGCACGCCTGCATTCCGATCAAATAGATCGCGTGCGACTACTGTCGAGAAATCGAAATCAGCTTTGAAAGCCTTGGATTTCTGCGCATTTTGTGACAACGCGCGCAAATCGCTTTCCCTTTCGCGCATACGGGCGCGAGTAACCTGCGCGCCCGGCGCGCGCCCATGATGCGCAACTTCGGACGTTGCGCGTTTCGCCCCGCCGCCGACCGGATTCCCGCCTGCCCGCGCCCATCCGCGACAACGCGAGCGGGCGCCCCGACAACGCGGAAATTTTTTTTGTGAGAAGACAAAAAAATGCGTTTACGGACCTCCGCCGGAACGCATCGAGAGACTCGATTCGAGCGAATCGCGCGAATCGAGCCGATTCGATTCGCGCGCTTCGATGCGGATCAGATGCCGAGTTTTGTCTTCAGGAGGTCGTTCACCGACTGCGGATTGGCCTTGCCGCCGGTCGACTTCATCACCTGGCCGACGAACCAGCCGAGCATTGTCGGCTTCGCCTTCGCCTGTTCGACCTTGTCGGGATTGGCGGCGATGATCGCATCGACGGCCGCTTCGATCGCGCCGGTGTCCGTCACCTGCTTCAGGCCACGACGCTCCACGATGTCGCGCGGATCGGCGCCCTTCTCCTCCCCAAACATCAGCGCGAGCACGTCCTTCGCGATCTTGCCGGAGATCGTGCGGTCGCCGATCAGGTCGACGAGGCTGGCGATCGCCTCCGGCTTCACATGCGTCTCGGCGATGTCGAGGCCGGCGGCGTTCGCGGCCGCAGCGAAATCGCCCATCACCCAATTGGCGACGACCTTCGCGTCGCGCTTCGTTCCGCCTGCGCGAACGCAGGCCTCGTAGAAATCCGCGGTCTCGCGCTCGGCGACGAGCACACCGGCGTCGTACGGCGGCAGGCCGTAGTCGGCAATGAAGCGGGCGCGCTTGGCGTCGGGCAGTTCCGGCAGCGACGACGCGAGCGCGTCGACGAAGGCCTGGTCGAATTCCAGCGGCAGCAGGTCGGGGTCGGGAAAGTAGCGATAGTCGTGCGCCTCTTCCTTCGAGCGCATCGCGCGCGTCTCGCCGCGGCCGGGATCGAAGAGGCGCGTCTCCTGATCGATCGATCCGCCGTCCTCGAGAATGCCTATCTGACGGCGCGCCTCTACCTCGACGGCCTGCCCGATGAAGCGGATCGAGTTGACGTTCTTGATCTCGCAGCGCGTGCCGAACGGCTCTCCGGGGCGGCGCACGGAGACGTTGACGTCGGCGCGCAGCGACCCCTGCTCCATGTTTCCGTCGCAGGTGCCGAGGTAGCGCAGGATGGTGCGCAGCTTGGTGACGTAGGCGCGCGCCTCCTCCGCCGAGCGGATATCCGGCTTCGAGACGATCTCCATCAGTGCGACGCCGGAGCGGTTGAGATCTACGAAGCTGGAATCCGGCGACTGGTCGTGCAGCGACTTGCCCGCGTCCTGCTCCAGGTGCAGCCGCTCGATGCCGACACGGATCTGCTCCGTCGGCGAGACGTCGACGATGACCTCGCCCTCGCCGACGATCGGGTTCTTGTACTGGGAGATCTGATACCCCTGCGGCAGGTCGGGGTAGAAATAGTTCTTCCGGTCGAACACCGAACGCAGGTTGATCTGCGCCTTCAGGCCGAGGCCGGTGCGCACCGCCTGCCTCACGCATTCCTCGTTGATGACTGGCAGCATGCCGGGCATGGCGGCGTCGACCAGCGAGACGTGCGAATTCGGTTCGCCGCCGAATTCGGTCGACGCGCCGGAGAACAGTTTCGAGAGCGACGTGACCTGCGCATGGATTTCCATGCCCACGACGATTTCCCAGTCGCCGGTGGCGCCCTTGATCAGTTTCGAGGGTTTGGAATGGGCGGTCATTTCGCGGTCGTTCCTGCGCAAATTTCGGAGTCGGCCGGGTTTTAGCGCCTTTCTCGGCGAAAGGGTACAGCCGCCGTAAAGGCGTGCGGGCTTGACTGTGACGGTCCGGGGACCGCCTTCTGTGGACGGAGCGTATGCGTATGGCGGCGATCGAGCAGCAGGACCCGTCAAGGCCGGGCGAAAGGCTTCGCACGGCGCTGCTCGAGGCCCTGGCGGAGATAGCTTCCGCCCTCGAAGCGTCATCCCCCGGTCCACGACAGGTTCATCTCGCCCGGCGCGCCGCCAAGCGGGCGCGCTCGCTCGCGCGCCTCGCCCCCGACCGTCTGGAGATGCTGGCGCGCGCAACGCGACATGCGACCACGCACGCCCGCCGCGGCTTCGGCGCCGCGCGCGACGCCGACGTGCGGACCTCGACCATCCGCTCGCTGCACAACCGCCTGTCGGACGACACGCAGGCGCTCCTGGTCGCCGTCGCATCCGCTTCGTCGCCGGACGCGTTCGGAGCCGACCGCGCAGCCGCCTCGGCCGAGATTGCGGCGCTACTGCGCGATTGGCGCCTCTGCGACGCGCAGGCGGATGTGGATCAGGTCGTCGATGCGGCAGCGCGCGCCTACCGGCGCGGACGCCGTCGCATGAAGCGGGCGCGCACAGGCGGCACCCAGGAACTGCACGACTGGCGGACGGCTGTGGTCGACTATGAATACCAGGCCGAATTTCTCGGCGTGGATATATTGGACATGCGGCGGCGGGCGGAGGGCGCGGACCGTCTGCGCCGGTTGCTCGGCGACATCACCGACCTCGATGCGCTGGGTGCGTGGCTGCACGAAAGCCCCGCCGCCGGTTCCGATGCACGGATTGCGATGCAGAAGGCGCGTTACGCCATGGCGGAACGCCGCGCGAGGTTGGTGGAGAAGGCCTTCGCGCTCGGCGCGACCGTCTACGCCGAGAGGACTGGCGTCTGGCGGGAAGGCCTCAGGCGTGGATTCGCCCGCGCCGGGAACGCTTGAAGCCGTCGCGATCGCGTTCAGGCCTCGTCATTCCCACCAGGGCTGAGGCAGTTCGATCTTCGGCGCAGACTTCTCGATGGCGGCCGCGAGCGCGAACAGCGTTTCCTCCTCGAACGGACGGCCGATGAGTTGCAGGCCGAGCGGCAGTCCGTCGCCGGCGATACCGCCGGGCGCGACGATGCCCGGAAGTCCCGCCATATTGACCGTCACCGTGAACACGTCATTGAGGTACATTTCGACGGGATCGCTCGAACCCTTCTCGCCGATGGCGAAGGCGGTCGAAGGCGTCGCCGGCGTCAGGATGGCGTCGACGCCCGCCTGGAACGCGCTCTCGAAGTCACGTCGGATCAGCGTACGGATCTTCTGCGCGCGTACATAATAAGCATCGTAATAGCCGGCCGAGAGCACATAGGCGCCGATCATCACGCGCCGCCGCACCTCGGCGCCGAATCCCGCCGCGCGCGTGTTCTCGTACATGCCGACGATGTCCTTGCCGGGCTTGCGCAGCCCGTAACGGACGCCGTCGTAGCGCGCGAGGTTGGAAGACGCTTCGGCGGGCGCGACAATATAATATGCGGGCAGCGCGTGCTTCGTGTGCGGCAGCGAAATCTCGACGATCTCGGCGCCCGCCTCCTTCAGCCACGCGATGCCCTGGTTCCACAGCGCGTCGATTTCCTGGGACATGCCGTCGAGCCGGTATTCGCGCGGGATGCCGATCTTCTTGCCCTTCACCGACGCGCCGACGCTCTTTTCATAGTCGGGCACGGGAAGGTCGACCGAAGTCGAATCCTTGGGATCGAAACCCGCCATCGAGCGCAGCATGATGGCGGCGTCGCGCACGTCGCGCGCGATCGGCCCGGCCTGGTCGAGAGAGGAGGCGAAGGCGACGACGCCCCAGCGCGAGCAGCGTCCGTAGGTCGGCTTGATGCCGACCGTGCCGGTGAAGGCCGCCGGCTGGCGTATCGAACCGCCGGTGTCGGTTGCGGTCGCGCCCAGGCACAGATGCGCGGCGACGGCGGCGGCCGAACCGCCGGACGAACCGCCGGGCACGATCTTCGCGGCATCGAACCCTTCGCCGGCCTTGCGACGCCATGGCGATACGACGGGACCATAGGCGCTGGTCTCATTCGAGGAGCCCATCGCGAATTCGTCGAGATTGAGCTTGCCGAGCATCAGCGCGCCATCGCGCCAGAGCTGGCTGGTGACGGTGGATTCGTAATGCGGCGTGAAGCCTTCGAGGATGCGGCTGGCCGCTGTCGTCGGCACGCCCTGCGTGCAATAGAGATCCTTGATGCCGAGCGGCAGGCCTTCGAGCGGCCTGCCCTCGCCCTTCGCGAGCCGGGCGTCGCTGTCGGCGGCCGCCTTCAGCGCGAGTTCCGGCGTCTCGACAAGATAGGCTTTGAGCGCGCGCGCCTTCTCGACCGCCGCGATATGCGCGCGCGTGAGTTCGGTCGCGGTGAATTTCTTGTCGCGCAGGCCGTCGCGGGCGGCGGCGAGCGAGAGGCGCGTCAGGTCGGTCATGTCCTACTCCACGACCTTCGGCACGACAAAGAAATTGTCCTCGCGCTCGGGCGCGTTGGCGACGACGTCGTCGGCGATGAAGCCGTCGGTCACCTTGTCGGCGCGCATGCGCAGGTTCATCGGCAGGACGGAGGTCATCGGTTCGACGCCTTCGACATCGACGGCGCCCAGCGCCTCGACGAAGGACAGGATGGCGTTGATCTCGCCCTGAAGATGTTCGACCTCGCTGTCTTCGACCGCGATGCGCGCGAGATGCGCGATGCGGCGAACGGTCCCCTGATCGACAGACATGGATGCTCCCGGCCGGCGCGACAGGCGCGCGAAATTCGTGCGCGCCCTATAGCATCCGGGGCTTTCGCAACGCAACGCGGCTGCCCTGCACGCTGACGGAGGGCGCGGGCGACCTCGCCGAATGGAGGCGTAGAGAAATCCGCGCTCTTTCCTCAGGCCGATCGCAGGCTCATTGCACCCCGAGCGCCGGGGCGACGATCAGACCGACGGAATCGACGGCGATATGGGCGACCATGCAGGCCACGAGATCGCGCCGCCAGAGATAGATCAGCGTGAAAAAGCTGCCGCCGACCAGCGGGGTCGCGAGCGCGCCCAGCCCCCAGAACGGGACATGGGCGATCGAGAAGCCGGCGAGCGCGATCGACGCCGACAGCCATCGACGGCCGGTGAGCGCCGTCAGCCGTTCGATGGCGTAGCCGCGGTAGAGGGCTTCCTCGACGACGCCGGCTGTGACGAGCGCGAAAAGCCGCAACCAAAGCGGCCAGGACGTCACCGCCTCCACTTGCTTCGTGCCGATCTCGAACAGATGGAAGTGCAGGAGGATCGACACGATCGCGAGGAGCGAGGCGTAGACGCCGGCGCCGATGGCGAGGCCTAAGCCGACCGAACGCCAGCGCGGCGCCACGATGCCGACGCTCGACAGCGGGAGCTTTTCGCCGACGACGAGGCAGGCCAGCGCCAGGCCCAGCACCAACCACAGCAAAGCCTGTCCGAGAAATATGCCGAAGGCCGGATCGAATTGCGCGTAGATTTTCTGCATCGGCGCCGAGGCCAGCAGCGGCGGTCCGGCCAACGCCACGACGAGTCCGATGGCGGCCCACGGACCCGCGCGCTCCTCGCGCGATGGCTCGCCCCGGTTTTCCTGTCCGCCAATCCCCGACATCGGCCGCAGAGTGCAAACCATTCGTGAAGAAACAATGTTTGACGGTCCCGCCGAACAGTCGCAAATACGCCGCGATGAGCGCCAATCAGGGCAATATAGAGAAGCTCGAAACGGCGGCCGCCTGGCTCGGCCGGTTCGACCGGTTGATGGGCGTCGACCTCGGCACGAAGACGATCGGACTCGCCCTCTCGGATGTCGAGCGACGGCTGGCCTCTCCCCTGCTCACCATCGCGCGCACGAAATTCACGAAGGACGCCGAAACCATGCTCGCCAAGGCGCGCGAGTTCCAGGTCGCGGCTTTCGTCATCGGCCTGCCTCTCAACATGGACGGCAGCGAAGGGCCGCGCGTTCAGGCGACGCGCGCCTTTGTTCGATCGATGGCGGCGAAGACCGACCTTCCCTTCGTGTTCTGGGATGAAAGGCTGTCGACTGCCGCCGTCACGCGCGAATTGATCGCTCGGGACGTATCGCGCGCCAGGCGCGCGGAAGTGGTCGACCGCATGGCGGCTGCATACATCTTGCAGGGCGCGCTGGATCGCCTGCGCGCCCTGTCGTCTCACCAGCCGTAGCCGTAGGGATAGCCGTAACCGTATCCGCCGTAAGCGGGATAACCGTAGGCAGGATCGCTATAATAATAATGTGGCTGCGAAGCCGCGATGCCGGCGCCGATCACACCGGCCATGGCGCCGAAGAGCGCTGGCCCCGGATTGTAGGCGCGACGGCCTGTGTAGTAGCGGCGGCCGTGACGGCGGTAGGCGACGTCCTGGAAGAGCCCCTGCGCCGAAACGCCCGCGCGCGAAACGGGCATGGCGACCGATGCGGCCGTCGTCGCGCCGAACGCGACCAGAGATACGCACAACAGCTTCAACGATCTTGTCATTCGTCCCTCCTGAACAAGAAGAGGCGGGACGCGGATGCGTCCCGCCCGCTGGTCACCACGTTTCGTAGAAGGGCCCGCGCTTCGGCCAGCCGCGTCCCTCGTCGTCATAGCCGTACCCGTAGCCGTATGGCGCGCCATAGGCCGGCGCATATCCGTCCGCGTAGCCGAATGGCGCATTGCCGGTCGCGATCGCGATCGGCGCGGTGGCGACGGTCGCCGCAGCGCCGAGCACGCCGGCGACCGGCGCGAGAGGATTGAATCCGTTGTCGTAGGCCGCGCGTGGCGCGTAGCCGTAACCCTGCGACTCTACCGGCGCCTGGCGCATCGCATGATGCTGGATGGCGTGACGCGAGCGCCGATGCGGCGCTGCGTCGGCGGCCGTCAGCCCGGTTCCGGCGGCGAGCGCCACGAGCGCAGCGATAACCTTGATGCGATGATTCATTCTCTGCTCCTCATTGTTGCGACAGGCCTGAGCAACCGCGCGAGCGCTGGATGGTTCCGGCAAAAGCAATACCGGACCATGCGACCTTTTTGGTTGCAATTTTGCTTTAAACAACCGATAGTTGATCGCATTACCGGGGTAGGAAGCGCGAATTCCGCGCGAACGGGGCAGTCCATGGACGACCTGGCGAAGGCCGAAAGGCCGCATTCATTTGAGAACAAACTTCGCTATATCGCTGATATGTCCGGCGAACTCGCCGCGATCGCCGGCGCGTTGCGCCGCCCCATGCTCACCTATTTCCTGAACATGGCGCGCGTCGAAGCCGAGATGCAGATCACCGAGGCGGTCCGGGCGCGCTCCTGTCCTCCCAAACAACATGGCTCGCGACGGCGCGCCACGATTCCGTGATCAGGAGGCGACGAGCGAGACGCGGTTGCCGCCGTGACGTTCGAGCCTGCCGGCGATCTCAAGTTCGAGCAGCGCCATGTGAAAGTCCGGCGCGGGGAGTTGCGCGGCGCGCACGAGTTCGTCGACGCCGACGGGAGACGAGCCGAGCAATGCGGCGACGATTTCGGTTCTGTCGCCCTCGACCGCCATCCTGACCGGCGGCGACGCGGATTCCTCGTCCATCTCGTGATCCGCGAGCGTTCGGGGCGACGGATTCGCGCCGAAGATGTCGCTCTCGTCCCGCAAGGGATCGGTGGCGCGCGGCGGCGCTTCTTCTCCGAACAGGTCGTCGCGCGGCGCGCCTCCCGCGATCATCGGCGCGACCGCATTCATCACGTCCTCGACCTGCGTGCAGAGGGATGCGCCTTCGCGCAGCAGGTCGTTTGCGCCTTTCGCGCGCGGATCGAGCGGCGATCCCGGAACAGCCAGCACTTCGCGGCCCTGTTCACTCGCGAAGCGCGCGGTAATGAGCGAACCCGAGCGTCGCGCCGCCTCGACGATGACAGTGGCCAGCGAAAAACCCGACACGATGCGGTTGCGCCGGGGAAAATCACGGCCGCGCGGCTCCCATTCCAGCGGCATTTCTGAAACGAGCGCTCCGGTCTCGCAGACGGCGGCGGCGAGTTCCTCGTGCTCGGGCGGATACAGTCGCGCATGTCCGCCCGCCAGCGCAGCGATCGTGCCGGTCGCAAGGCTGGCGCGATGCGCGGCGGCGGCGATGCCGCGCGCGAGACCCGAAACCACGGAGATCCCCTCCCGGCCGAGTCCGCGCGCCAGCCGGTCGGCAAAGGCGAGCCCCGCCGCCGAGGCGTTGCGCGAACCGACGATGGCGACGCCCGGACGCGCAAGCGCCCGCAGGTCGCCGCGCACCGCCAGCAACGGCGGCGCGGCGTCGATGGCGCGCAAAGCCACGGGATAGTCGGCCTCGCCGAACGCGACACGACGCTTTTGCGCCGCTTCCATCTCGCGCTCGGCTTCCTGGCGCGGGAAAATCCGGATGGCGCGTTCGCCTTTCGCCTGGCGGATCAGATCGGGAAGCGCGTGCAGCGCTGCGCCGGCGCCGCCGTACTTGTTGATGAGCGCACGGAAGGTGCGCGGATCGACATTGTCGCAGCGGATCAACTGGAGCCAGTCGAGCCTCTGCGCGTCGGTCAGGCGCACGCTCATCCCTTCTGTCCGATCTTGCCCTCTGTTCCCGAGCGAAGGCGCAGGATGTTCTCGCGATGCTTCCACCACAGCACGCAGACGAGGAAGAAGGTCAGCGCGGCGAGCGACGATTGGCCGAGCAGCAGAAGCGCGACCCAGGTCGCAACGCTCGCAACGAGCGCGGCGAGCGACGAGTAGCGCGTCGCGAACGCCACCGAGAGCCAGACAATCGCAAAGGCAAGCGCGGCGCGCCAGTCCAGCGCGACAATCACGCCAAGGAAGGTCGCGACCCCCTTGCCGCCGCGAAAATTCAGCCACGCGGGATAGAGATGTCCGATGAAGGCGCCGAGCGCTGCCGCCATCGCCGCGGTTTCGCCGAAGCGGCCGGCAACGAGAACCGCAACCGTTCCCTTCAGCGCGTCGAGCAGCAGGGTTGCCGCGGCGAGGTCCTTGCGGCCCGTGCGCAGCACGTTGGTCGCGCCGATATTGCCGGAGCCGATCGAACGCAGGTCGCCGGCGCCGAACGCCTTGGTGAGCAGTATGCCGAACGGAATCGAACCGCAGAGATAACCGAAGACGAGCGCGGCGAACGCGACCATTGCGCTGGATTGACCGACGGCATTCATGTCGCGAGCCTATTCGTAGGCGACGGCGCCGGCAACCAGAGCGAGCTTGACCCGTCCCTGCATCCGCGCCTCGTCGAACGGCGTATTCTTGCAACGCGAATGAAGCATTTCCGGGTCAACGACATAAGGCTCGTCCGGATCGAACCGCACGAGATCGGCCGGCGCTCCGGGGGCGAGCCGGCCCTGCGGCAGGCCGAGAATTTCCGCCGGTCGCGACGACATGGCGCGCAGCAGCGACGGCAGCGTCAGGTCGCCGGAATGCACGAGCCGCAGGCCGGCGCTCAGCATGGTCTCGAGGCCGATCGCGCCGAATTCGGCTTCGGCGAACGGCAGGCGCTTCGTCTCGACGTCCTGCGGATCGTGGTCCGAGACGATCACGTCGATCAATCCGCTGGCCACCGCATCGACCAGCGCGCGCCGCGTCTCGTCGCGGCGCAGCGGCGGGCGCACCTTCAGGAAGGTACGATAGTCGCCGATGTCGTTCTCGTTGAGCGTGAGGTGATTGATCGAGACGCCGCAGGTGACGGCCAGACCCTGCTCCTTCGCGCGACGGACGATGTCGAGCGATTGCTCGGTCGAGACGAGGGCGGCGTGATAGCGCCCGCCCGTCAGCGCGACGAGGCGCATGTCGCGTTCGAGAACGATCGATTCCGCTTCCGCCGGCACGCCCGACAGGCCGAGACGCGAGGCGAACTCGCCCTCGTTCATCACGCCCTCGGCGAGATCGCGTTCTTCGGCGTAATGGATGATGAGCGCGCCGAAGTCGCGCGCATAGGATAGCGCGCGGCGCATCACCTGGGCGTTGCGCAGGCTGTGTCCGGCGTCGCCGAAGGCCACGGCGCCGGCTTCCATCAGCAGGCCGAACTCGGCGATCTCCCTGCCCTCGCGACCGCGCGTCAGCGCGGCTGTCGGCAGCACGCGAACGCTGCCGGTGTCGCGGGCGCGACGTTTCAGGAAATCGACGACCGCCGGATCGTCGACCGGCGGATTGGTGTCGGCGCGCGCCAGGATCGTCGTGACGCCGCCCGCCGCCGCGGCGGCCGTGGCGCTGGCGATCGTCTCGCGGTGTTCCGCGCCCGGTTCGCCGACAAAGGCCTGCATGTCGATCAGGCCCGGCGCGACCACGTCGCCGGCGCAATCGACGACGCGCGCGTCGGCGGGCAGCGATTGCGCGGTGACGTCGGCGCCGACCGCCACGATGAAGCCATCGCGCGCGAGAACGCCACCTCGTGATTCAGTCCCCTTCACGGGATCGACGAGACGCGCATTGACCAGCGCGAGTGGAGACTGGGCGTTGAACGGCATTCTCATCCCCTAGAGGCCCTGCGCCATCGTGCGGCGAACCGGCCGAACGCATAGCCGCAGATCGAGATGACCGCATAGACGATCAACACGAAGAAGAAGTTCGATTCGGCGTTGACGACCTTGCCGCCCGTCGACACCCCCTCGAAAAGCCAGGCCGCCGCCGCCGCGCCGGCCAGAACCGGCGGCAGGAGCCAGACGAACGGCGCACGAAGAAAGCCGAGCAGGAAGGACAGCGCCAGCGCCGCCGCGCCGATCCCGCTGGCGATCTGCACACCTATGGCGGAGAAGAGAAAGGCCGCCATGCGCATGATCCGGACCATGGCTCTGTCTCCGGGCGCGCGCGCTCATCCGTTCGGAATATTGCCGGCGAGCGCCTCGAGCACCGCCATGCGCACGGCCACGCCCATTTCGACCTGCTCGCGAATGAGCGATTGCGGCCCGTCGGCGATCGAGGAATCGATTTCCACGCCCCTGTTCATCGGACCGGGATGCATGACCAGCGCGCCGGGCTTGGCCAGCTTCAGTTTTTCGGCGTCGAGGCCGTAGAAGCGGAAATATTCCCGCACGGACGGCACGAAGGCGCCGTTCATGCGCTCGCGCTGCAGGCGCAGCATCATGACGATATCGGCGTCCTTGAGGCCCGCCCGCATGTCGCGATGCACTTCCACGCCCATGCGGTCTATGCCCGCCGGCAGAAGCGTCGTCGGCGCCACGACGCGCACGCGCGCCCCGAGCGCCGTCAGGAGAATGATGTTCGATCGCGCGACGCGCGAATGCAGGATGTCGCCGCAGATGGCGACCGTCAGACCTTCGATGCCGCCCCGGTTGCGGCGGATGGTGAGGGCGTCCAGCAAGGCCTGCGTCGGGTGCTCGTGCGCGCCGTCGCCGGCGTTGATGACGGCGCAATCGACCTTGCGCGCCAGCAGGTGCACGGCGCCTGCCTGCGAATGACGGACGACGATCAGGTCCGGCCGCATGGCGTTCAGCGTGATGGCCGTGTCGATAAGCGTCTCGCCCTTCTTCACGCTGGAATTGGCGACGGACATGTTCATGACGTCGGCGCCGAGCCGCTTGCCCGCCAGTTCGAAGGACGATTGCGTGCGGGTGGACGCCTCGAAGAAAAGGTTGATCTGCGTGCGACCGCGCAGGGTGCTGCGCTTCTTCTCGACCTGCCGTGAAATCTCGACCGCTTCGTCGGCCAGATCGAGCAACGCCTCGAGATCCGGCCGCGACAATCCTTCGATCCCGAGAAGATGGCGATGAGGAAAGGACGGCCGGTGCGACATCAACCCGGTCTATGCGGTAAACGCCTCCCGGCCGCAAGGGCCTGTCGCCTATCGTCCACCGAATACGCGCATCGCAGGGTGCGGCCGATCAGCTCTTGCTCGGGCCGCCGCGCGTGGCGAGCTTCATGCGGTCGCGCATCAGCTGCGGGTCCGGGGCCGGCGCCTGGCGCGCATGCGGACCGCCGCGCTTCGCCTTGCCGAAGCCGCTGCTCCTGGCTGGCGGCGTCGCGGACTTCTCGGGACGCCCTTGCGCCGCCTCGGGCTGATCCTCCCGCAACATGCCCCGCAGGATGCGGATCAGCGCCAGCGCCGCCATCTGGGCCGCGCCGACGGCGACGAACATCCAGGACAGGTCGTCGTAGGCCGGATAGGGCTTGTACCTGCAATAGAGAAGCATGGCGGCGATCGCGACCGGCAGGCCGACGAGCCAGCCGACCGTGAAGTTCGCGCCGCGAGCCTTGAAGATGAGCAGGCCCGCCGCCGAACTCATGAAGGCGGTCAGGATCACGCAGCACGCCAGCCCGAACAGCGAACCGTCGTCGAGCCGATGCAGCCCTGTCTGCCACACGCCGAACCGGAGGAGGAAACGCTGGAGTTCGAGCGCCCAATGCGCGGACGCGTCCTCCGCCGCGAAGGCGGTTCCCGCAGACGCCAGCCAGAGCCAGGCAGCCGGCGCAAGGCAATGACGTGAAGACATCGAGATTCCGCAAATATTATGGACGTCGACCGTTCCACACATCTGTTGATTAACAGTAAAGGCACAGGTGTGTGGCCAAGGGTTCCAATCGGGGCCGGATTTGACAGCCCGGACCCTCTCCCCCATGTTCCGGCCCCGTCGCCGCACAATGGTCACCTTTTGTTCGCCTCGGCGCTCCCGGACAGGAACCACCCTACATGAACGTCGTCATCGTCGAATCGCCTGCCAAGGCCAAGACGATCAACAAATACCTTGGCCGTGACTACGAGGTTTTCGCCTCGTTCGGCCACGTGCGCGACCTTCCCGCCAAGGACGGCTCGGTGGAGCCGGACGCCGACTTCGCGATGAAGTGGGAAGTGGACGGCAAGGCCGCCAAGCGGCTTTCCGATATCGCCGGGGCGGTGAAGAACGCCTCCAAGGTCATCCTGGCGACCGACCCGGACCGCGAGGGCGAGGCGATTTCCTGGCACGTGCTCGAAGTACTTCGCAACAAGCGCGTGCTGAAGGACAAGAAAATCGAGCGCGTCGTCTTCAACGCGATCACTAAAGACGCGATTCTCGACGCGATGAAACATCCGCGCGAGGTCGATGAAGCGCTGGTCGAGGCCTATCTGGCCCGCCGCGCCCTCGATTATCTCGTCGGCTTCAATCTGTCGCCGGTTCTCTGGCGCAAGCTGCCCGGGGCGCGCTCGGCCGGCCGGGTTCAATCCGTGGCGCTGCGGCTGGTTTGCGACCGCGAACTCGAGATCGAGAAATTCGTCGCCCGCGAATATTGGTCGCTGGTCGCCCACCTCAAGACCAAGGCCGGCGCGCCCTTCCTCGCACGCCTCGTCGGGGCCGACGGACGCAAGATCTCCCGGCTCGACATCGGCGCCGGGGCGGAAGCCAAAGATTTCAGGAAGGCGATGGAAGCTGCGACCTTCACGGTCCGCTCGGTCGAGGCCAAGCCCGCCCGTCGCAACCCGGCCGCTCCTTTCACGACCTCGACCCTGCAGCAGGAAGCCTCGCGAAAGCTGGGCCTCGCGCCGGCCCGCACCATGCAGCTCGCCCAGCGCCTCTACGAAGGCGTCGACATAGATGGCGAGACGGTCGGTCTTATTACCTATATGCGCACCGACGGCGTCGACATGGCGCCTGAGGCCATCGCCAGCGCTCGCAAGGTGATCGCCAAGGAATACGGCGATCGCTACGTGCCGCAGAACCCGCGCAAGTACCAGGCCAAAGCCAAGAACGCGCAGGAAGCGCACGAGGCGATCCGCCCGACCGACCTTGCCCGCCTGCCCGCCCGCGTCGCGAAAATGCTCGATATCGAGCAGGCGAAACTCTACGAGCTGATCTGGACCCGCACGATCGCCAGCCAGATGGAATCGGCCGAACTCGAACGCACCACGGTCGACATCGAGGCCAGGGCCAGCGCGCGCACCATCGATCTTCGCGCCTCGGGCCAGGTCGTTCGCTTCGACGGCTTCCTGACGCTCTACCAGGAAGGCAAGGACGACGATCCCGAGGACGAGGAATCCGGCCGCCTGCCCCCGATGTCCGCCGGCGAGACCTGCACGCGCGAGAAGATCGAGGCGACGCAGCACTTCACCGAACCGCCGCCGCGCTTCACCGAGGCGACGCTGGTCAAACGGATGGAGGAACTCGGCATCGGGCGGCCTTCGACCTACGCCTCGACGCTCGCCGTCCTGCGCGACCGCGACTACGTGAAGCTCGACAAGAAGCGGCTCGTCCCGGAGGACAAGGGCCGTCTCGTCGTCGCCTTCCTCGAAAGCTTCTTCCAGCGCTATGTCGAATATGATTTCACGGCCGGCCTGGAGGAAAAGCTCGACCGCATTTCCAATTCCGAGATCGACTGGAAGGCGGTGCTACGCGATTTCTGGCAGGAATTCACCGCCGCCATCGACGCGACCAAGGACCTGCGCACGACGCAGGTGCTCGACGCGCTCAACGACCTGCTCGGGCCGCACATCTTCCCGGCGAAGGCCGACGGCGGCGAACCGCGCGCTTGCCCCTCCTGCAATGCGGGCCAGCTGTCGCTCAAGATCGGCAAGTTCGGCGCCTTCATCGGTTGCTCGAACTATCCGGAATGCCGCTTCACCCGCACGCTGTCGCCCATGTCGGCGGAAGCCATCGCCAACGGCGACCGGCCAGGCGTCAAGGTTCTGGGCAACGACCCGGAAACCGGCGCGGAAGTGACGGTCCGCGACGGCCGCTTCGGCGCCTATATCCAGCTCGGCGAAAAGGGCGAGGAAGGCGACGAGAAGCCCAAGCGCTCCTCACTGCCCAAGGGCCTCAAGCCGGACGACGTCACGCTCGAGAAGGCGCTGGCGCTGCTCTCGCTGCCGCGCGAGGTGGCCAGGCACCCGACCAGCGGCGAGCCGATCCTGGCGGGCATCGGCCGCTACGGCCCCTACGTCCAGCACGGCCGCACCTACGCCAACATCGGCCGCGACGACGACGTGCTCGAAATCGGCGCCAACCGCGCCATCGACCTCATCGTGCAGAAGGAGTCCGGCGCGAGCCGCTTCGGCGGCGGAACGACGACGCGCGAACTGGGCGAGCATCCCGAAGGCGGCGTCGTCGCCATCAAGGCCGGCCGGTTCGGGCCCTACGTCAACTGGGGCAAGGTCAACGCCACCCTCCCGAAGGGCGCCGACCTCGAGGCGCTGACGCTCGCCGAAGCGCTGGCGATCATCAAGACCAAGCAGGAGACCGGCGGCGACGCCAGCGGTCGCGGCCTCGGCGAGCATCCGGATGGCGGCGCGCTGGTCGTGCGCGAAGGCCGCTTCGGACCCTATGTCGCCTGGGGCAAGGTTTTCGCGACGATCCCCAAGAGCATGTCGCCCGACACGGTGACGCTGGCCGACGCGGTCGAACTCGTCAACGCGCGCGCCGCGGCGACCGGCAAGAAGGGCCCCGGCAAGAAGAGCGCGGCTGCGAAGAAGCCGACGACCAAGAAAGCGCCCGCAAAATCCAAGGCCGAGAAGATCGAGACCAAGACGATCGAGGCTTCCGACGAGACGCCGTTCGAGGGCGGCAAGCCCGCGAAGAAGGCTGTTGCGAAGAAGGCGACGGCCAAGAAAGGCGTGGCCAAGAAAGCGACGGCGAAAAAGACAGCGAAGAAGAAGTGACGAAGCTGTCGTCCCCGCGAAAGCGGGGACCCAGTTCCCTCACGCGCAAGGATTGGGAACTGGATTCCCGCTTGCGCGGGAATGACAGGAGAAGCCACCCTGACCCTCCCCATCTCCCCGCTCCGCGCCGATGAAATCGAATCCGCTGTGGCGTTGTGGGAAGAATGCGGCCTCACCCGCCCGTGGAACGATCCGCGCGCCGACATAGCGCTGGCGCTGGGCAGGGAGGCCTCGACCGTACTCGCCGGCCGCATCGACGGCGCACTCGTCGCCACTGCAATGACCGGCTCGGACGGCCATTGCGGCTGGGTCTATTACCTGGCGGTATCGAAGGCGCAGCAGCGCAGGGGGCTCGGCGCGCAGATGATGAAAGCCGCCGCCGACTGGCTGAAAGAGCGCGGCGCCCCAAAATTGCATGTGATGATCCGGACGGAAAATCTTGGCGTCGCTGCTTTCTATGCGAAGCTCGGCTACGAGAAGAGCGACACGATCACGATGGTGAAAAAGCTGTGAAGGCCACAAGCTGAGCAAGAAACCCGACAAGGCGGCCCTGCCCTCGCGCGAGGAAATCCTCGCCTTCATCGCGCGCGAGCGCGCGGGCGGACACGAGGGCAATATCGGCAAGCGCGAGATCGCGCGCGCCTTCGGAATCAAGGGTTCCGACAAGATCGACCTGAAGCGCGTCCTGCGCGAATTGCGGGACGAGGGCGCGGTCGAGAAACGCGGCAAGGCGCTGGTGAAGCCCGGCGTGCTGCCGCCCGTCGTGCTCTGCGACGTCACCGGCCGCGATCTCGACGGCGAACTGATCGCGCGTCCCGTCGAATGGGACACGAGCCAGTTCGGCCCGACGCCGCGCATCCTGCTGCACATGCCCAAGCGCCAGAAGCCCGGCATGCCCGTGCCCGGCGTCGGCGACCGCGCGCTGGTGCGCACCGAACGCGAGCGCGATCCCGAACCGAACGCGCCCGCCTATACCGGCCGCGTCATCAAGCTGCTGACGCGCCAGAAATCGCGGGTGCTCGGCGTCTTCCGCGTCAATTCTCGCGGGACGGGCGGACGCATCGAGCCGATCGAGCGCAAGCAGGTCGGACGCGAACTCGCCGTCGCCGAAGCCGATCGCTGCGAGGCGCGCGACGGCGATCTCGTCGCGGTGGACATTCTGCGCACGCGCCTCGCCGGACTTCCCACCGCGCGCGTGCGCGAAATCATCGGCGCGGTCGGCACCGAAAAGGCGGTGAGCCAGATCGCCATCGCCACGCACGATCTTCCCGACGCCTTCCGCCCCGAGACCATCGCCGAAGCCGAGAAGGCAAGGGAAACGAAGATCGAGGCCGAAGGCTTCCGCCGTGAAGACTGGCGTTCGGTTCCGCTCGTGACAATCGATCCGCCGGACGCCAAGGATCACGACGACGCGGTCTTCGCCGAACCCGACGATGCAAAGGACAACGAGGGCGGCCACGTCGTCACCGTCGGCATCGCCGATGTCTCCTGTTACGTGCGACCGCATTCGCAACTCGACCGCGAGGCCCTCGCGCGAGGAAATTCGGTCTACTTCCCAGACCGCGTCGTGCCGATGCTGCCGGAGCGCATCTCCAACGATCTCTGCTCGCTGCGTCCGGACGAGGATCGGCCGGCGCTGGCCGTGCGCATGCGGATCGACAAGCACGGAAAGAAGATCGGCCACACGTTCCATCGCGTGATGATGCGGTCCGCCGCAAAGCTCTCCTATCAGCAGGCGCAGCAGGCATGGGACGGCAAGCCGGACGCGACCTGCGCGCCGCTGATGCAAAGCGCGCTCGATCCGCTGTTGGCGGCTTACCGCACGGCCACGCTGGCGCGTGAAAAACGAGCGCCGCTCGACCTCGACCTGCCGGAGCGCAAGATCAGGCTGAAGGAGGACGGCACGGTCGACCGCGTCGAGATACCGCCGCGGCTGGAAGCGCATCGCCTCATCGAGGAATTCATGATCCTCGCCAATGTGGCTGCCGCCGAGACGCTGGAGGAACAGCGGCAGCATCTGATCTATCGCGCGCATGACGAGCCGAGCGTCGAGAAGCTGAACGCGCTGTCGGAATTTCTCGCGACCATCGGCGTGCGGCTCGCCAAGGGCCAGACGATGCGCGCGAAGCAGTTCAACGAGATCCTGGCGCGCGTGCGCGACACCGAGCACGAGCACGTCGTCAACGAAGTCGTGCTGCGCAGCCAGGCGCAGGCCGAATATACAGCGCAAAACTACGGACATTTCGGGCTGAACCTGCGCCGTTACGCGCATTTCACCTCGCCGATCCGCCGCTACGCCGACCTGGTCGTGCATCGCGCGCTGGTGCGCGCACTGCATCTGGGTCCGGGCGGCCTGCCTGACACGGGCCTCGACGAACTCGCCGAAATCGCCGCCCGCATTTCCGCAGCCGAGCGTCGCGCCATGGCCGCCGAGCGCGAGACGATCGACAGGCTGATCGCAGGATTCCTTGCAGACCAGATCGGCGCGAGCTTTACTGCGCGCGTGTCCGGCGTCACGCGCTCCGGCCTGTTCGTGAAGCTTGCCGAGACGGGGGCGGACGGCTTCGTTCCCGCTTCGACGATCGGCGACGAATATTTCCGGCACGACGAGGCGCATGCCGCGCTCATCGGTTCGCGTTCCGGCCGCGCCTATCGTCTCGGCGACAATGTCGACGTGCGCCTTCTGGAAGTGGCGCCGCTCGCCGGCGCCATGCGTTTCGAAATCCTGAGCGAGGGACGCACGATGCGCACGTCGGGCATCCGTGGCAGGAAGGCCAAGCCCGGCCGCGACAATGCGTCCTCTTCCCGCAAGGGACCAAAAGGCTACAAGGGTCGGCGCAAGTGAACGATGGGGACTTTCAGATGAACGCCGCCGCCCGGCCCGCGGACGCCAATCTTCGACGCGACGCTGATCGCGGCGCCAGGCGCGACACCTGGCTCGCCATGCGGCGCGGCTTCATGTGTCGCTGCCCCGCCTGCGGCGAGGGCAAGCTCTACAAGTCCTATCTCAAGGTCGCCGACAATTGCGCGGTCTGCGGCGAGGAGCTTCATCACCATCGCGCCGACGATGCGCCGCCCTATTTCACCATTTTCATCATCGGCCATTTCGTCGTCGCGCTGCTGCTCGCCTTCGACGAGCGCTGGCCCGACGCCCCGCTCTGGGTCCATGCGCTCCTGTGGACGAGCTTCATCGTACTGGCTTCGCTCTGGCTGCTGCCGCTGATCAAGGGCGCGCTCGTCGGCTACCAATGGGCCTTGCGGATGCACGGATTCGACGGCGCGCACCGCTAGCAGCCATGCGGGGAGCGATTGGCGGCCCTGAATTGGCGCCCCGGGCGCCGCCCCGTAAACTGTCGCCCGGAAACATCAGCCCGGACGGACAATGACCGAGAATGCGGCCCCCAAGGCGAGTTCTTCGCACGAGAGCGCGAAGTTCATGACCAACCATGATCGCGAGCGCAAATGGCCGAACGTCCGGCCGAAGCTCGCCGCCACCATGATCCTGCTCGACCATGCTGGCCCGGTTCCCAAGGTGCTGATGGGCAAGCGCCATGCCGGGCACAAGTTCATGCCGGGCAAGTTCGTTTTTCCCGGCGGGCGCATCGAGGCCGCCGACCGCAAGATGGCGGCCGCCGCGCCACTCCACCCCAAGGTCGAGGAAAAGCTTGGCAAGCGGCGCGTGAAGCAGCAGAAGTCGCTGCCGCGCGCGCTGGCGCTCGCCGCCATCCGGGAAACCTTCGAGGAGACCGGCCTGCTGCTCGGCCGCAAGGGGAAGATCGACCATGCGCCGCCCGGCGACTGGTCGGATTTCGTGTCGCACGGCATCGTGCCCGATCTCTCGGACGTGCATTTCATCGCCCGCGCCATCACGCCGCCGAAGCGGCCGAAGCGGTTCGATTCGAGCTTCCTCTGCCTCGACGCAAAATGGATCACCCATCGCGTCGAGGGCGTGATCGGCCCGGACACGGAGCTTGTCGAACTCGTGTGGGTGCCGCTGAAGGAAGCGCAGCAGCTCGACCTGCCGCACATCACCGGCGTCGTGCTGAAGGAACTGGAGCAGCGGCTGATCGACGGCATGAGCCACGACCTGCCCGCGTCCTTCTACTACGAAGTGCGCCGGACGTGGTTTCGCGAGGAATTGTGAGGCGAACCGGGTTCGCGCTTGCCCGCGGGAATGACATCGGCGCAGCCCGATGAAATCCCCTCTTCTTCCGCTGGTCGGCGCCATCGCCGCCATCTCGATTGTCGGCGTCGGCCTGTCGCTGACCATCCCGCTGATCTCCGTGCGCATGGAAGCGGCGGGCTTTTCCGGCGAAGCCAACGGGCTCGGCGTCGCCATGTCCGGTCTTGCGACCATCCTCGTGTCGCCGGCGATCCCGGCGCTCGTTCGCCTGTTGGGCGTTCGCAACATCCTGATGCTGGCGCTGGCGACAGGCATCGCTTCGCTGGCAGCGATCGCCTTCATCGACAATATCTACTGGTGGTATCCGATCCGCTTCGTGTTCTCCTGCGCGCTGACCGTGCTGTTCGTGGTGAGCGAATACGCCATCAACGCGCTGGCGCCGCAGGACAGGCGAGGTTTCTGGGTCGGCGTCTATTCCACGTCGCTTTACCTGGGATTTGCCGCAGGGCCGGCCATTCTCGGGCTTGTCGGGACCGATGGGCGACTGCCGTTCTTCGTCGCCGTCGCGTTGTTTGCGATTGCCGGCGCGCCCATTCTCGCGGCCGGCTCGCGCATTCCCGGCTTCACCGAAAAGGCGGGCGCGCCGGCGCTGAGCCTGCTGACGCGCGCGCCCGCGCTGATGCTGGCGGCGCTGCTGTTCGGCGCGGTGGAGACCAGCGCCATGGGTCTCCTGCCCGTCCACGCCCTGCGCAATGGTTTCGACGCGCAGACCGGCGCCATGCTCGTCACGGTCTTCGCCTTCGGCAACGTCGTGTTCCAGGTGCCGGTCGGCATCGCGTCGGATCGTTTCGACAGGAACAGGCTGATCGTCGTCATCGCGCTGATCGGCCTCGTCGGCGCGCTGGTCCTGCTCGCGCTCGGCGCGCATTTCCTCGCGTTTTCGATCGCCCTGTTCGTCTGGGGCGGTTTTGCCGGCGGCCTCTACATGCTGGGGCTGGCGGAACTCGGCGCGCGCTACAAGGGCGCCGACCTCGCTTCCGCCAATTCCGTCTTCGTCATGCTCTACGCGAGCGGCATGATCGTCGGGCCGCCGGCGCTCGGCAAGGCGATGGATTTCTCGCCGCGCTACGGCCTGTTCGGCGGCGTCGCGGCGCTGTTTGCGCTTTATCTCGTCATGACGACGGCGAACCGGCCGGCGCGCTGATCGCCGTCATTTCACCGAGACTTCCTTGATCGGCCGCCATTTCGCGCCATCGAAACTCTGGATCGTCATCTTCTTGACGGGCGAGTAGTCCGTCGGCGTCGTGTTGTACGTGATGCCGGGCATCAGCGAGGGGCCGCGCACGTCCTTCATGTTGGTCGCCTTCGCCACAATGTTCTCGGGCGTCAGCTCGTCGCCGCAATCCTTGAGAAGCTGCTCGAGCACGACCGCCCAGGAATAGGCGCTGAAACCGATCTCGTTGATCGGATCCTCGTTGGGCAGGTATTTCTGCATGAAGGTCTTGTAGGCGACGACGTCGGGATCGTTGGCATTGTCGGGATCGCCCGAGCGCTTGGTGGACGTCGCCGTCATGATGCCCTTCGCATTGTCGAGGCCGGCGGCCTGCAGCACGGGCATGCTGACGGAATTGGAAACGACCAGCGTCATCGGCTTCCAGCTGATCTCCGACAGCTTCTTCAGGACCTGCGCCGTCGTCTTGCCGAGGCTGGCGTCGAACAGCACGTCCGCGCCGCTCGCCTTCAGCGCCAGGACCTGCGAGTCGACGGTAGGATCGACGACCTCGAAGGTCGCCTCCTTGACGATCATCTTCGCGGCCTTGTCGCCCAGCTTGTCCTTGAAGCCTTTCACGTAGTCACGGCCGAAATCGTCGTTCTGCATGAGAATGGCGACCTTGGCGTCGGGCTTCGTGTCCATCAGGTATTGCGCGTAGACCTCGCCCTCCGTCGAATAGAGCTGCAGGATCGGCGTCGTGAACGGAAAATTCTTCGGGTCGTTGAATTTCGAGGCGCCCGTCGACAGCATGAGCTGCGGTATTTTCTTGGCGTTGAGATATTTCTGCACGGCGGACTGGCCTGCCGTGCTCGACGAACCGAACATCATGAACACGCCGTCGTTCTCGACCAGCTTGCGCGTCTGCTCCACCGTCTTCGGCGGCGAGAATGCGTCGTCGGCGGAGATCAGCGTCACCTTGCGGCCGTTGATGCCGCCGCGCTCGTTGACCATCTGGAAATAGGCCATGTGGACGCGGCCCATGATTCCGTAGACGGAGACCGGGCCGCTGTGCGGCATCGTCTGCCCGATCTTGATCTCGGTGTCGGACACGCCCTGCGGCCCGTATTTCTTCTCGGCGCGAACGGCGCTTGTCGCCACGAGGGCGACAGCGGCAATGGCTGCGAATGAAATCCGGCGCATGAAATCTCCCCGTCTGCTTTTTGTCTGCTTTGTTTCAGGCAGAATAGCAGCAAGCGCGGCGATAGCGACAAGCGGCATTGCATGGCCGCGATGAAAGGACGCATGAGCGCGTTCAGCCGGCCGGCGCCGCCGCGTCGATTGCGCCGGCGCGCGGCAGCGAGCGCTGGCTGCCGCGTTTCGTGCAGGCGAGCCCCGCAGCGACATTGGCGCGACGCAAAGCGCGCTCGAGCGACTCCCTGCGATCGAGCCCGGCGGCCAGCACGCCGACGAAACAATCCCCGGCCGCCGTCGTGTCGATGGCGTCGACGCGGCAGCCCTCGATGCGCAGAGGCGCGCCGTCGACAAAGGCCTCGCAGCCAGCTTCGCCCAGCGTGCGCACGATGCCGGCGCCGATCGCTTTCGCGAGCGAAGCTGCGTCGGGGACAACCCCGAACTGACGCGCCAGGAATTCGGCTTCGGATTCGTTGACGACGACGAGGCTCGTCTTGCGAAGCGTCGCGTCCGGCAGCTGCGCCGCCGGCGCGAGATTGAGAATGGTTCGCGCGCCGCAATCATGCGCGCGTTCGATCAGCGCCGCCGTCTCGGCGACATCGCATTCCATCTGAAGCAGCAGGATCGCGCCGCGCAGCGCCGCGTCGGGAATAGTGGACTGACGCGCGAGAAGATTGGCGCCCGGCGCGACAGCGATGGCGTTGCGCCCGGCCTCGTCGGTGGCGATCGAGGCGACGCCGGTCGGCGCGTCGACCCGCGCAAGGCCCGACAGGTCGACGCCGGCGCTCCGCAGCCCGGCGAGCGCCTCGTCCGCAAATCCATCCCGCCCGACCGCCCCGAACAGCGCGACCCGCGCCCCGTCGAGGGCCGCTGCGACGGCCTGGTTGGCGCCCTTGCCGCCGGGCTCCGTCCGCATGCCGCGCGCCAGCACCGTCTCTCCCGGCGCAGGCAGCGCGCGCAGGTCGAAGATCAGGTCGAGATTGACGGAACCGAAGACAAGGACCATGCCCGACCTTGGCAGGCGCGCGCCCGCATTGACAATCGGCGGTCCCTGAGTATTTTGCGCGCGAGCTTCCGGGCCGGGACGCCACGCGTTCCCCGGCTCGTTTTCATTGCGCGAACGCCGCGCCAATCACCGGAACGAGACAATGGCCAAGGCCGCGACCATCAAGATCAAGCTGCAGTCCTCGGCGGACACCGGCTTCTACTACGTCACCAAGAAGAACGCCCGCACCAAGACGGACAAGCTGTCGTTCAAGAAGTACGACCCGATCGCCCGCAAGCACGTCGAGTTCAAGGAAACCAAGATCAAGTAATTCGGGCTTCTCGGCCGGAATCGACAAAGGGCGCGCGAGCGCCCTTTTTTGTTGCGCCTAGACAGGCGCAGTCAATTGATTTCAAAAGATATACGGCCGAAACGAAGGTGGCCGGCCGCTGACGGTATCGAGGAGGCCACTCCTAAACCGCCAACGACCGGCCGACCCCACGGACCCAGGAGATGCGGCGGACCTGAGCACTCCGCAGGGTATTCCAAAGTCGCCGATACGCACCGCTACGCGAACTGACGCTGCCTGGTCCTTTGGTCCTAGACCGCGCCGCCTGATGCAAACCCGCTCGGCCCGGAAAACCTACCCGGCCCCATGGGAAAAGCAATCGCTCAAGGTCGAGCCGAGGGCTAAACCCTTTGTTAAGGAAAAGAATTGAGGTGAACGGGCCGCCCGGTCACATCGCCGGGCGCCGGCTCAGGCGGCGGCTGCCGCGGTCACCCGGTTGCGGCCGCCGGACTTCGATTCGTACAGCGCCTTGTCGGCCGACTTGTAGATCAGGTCGGGATTGGCGTCCGACCCCCGGTCGGCGATGCCGATCGAGATGGTGACGGGAATGGAGGTCTGGCCCTGCTTCACCGCGAAAGGCTCGGCCTCCACGGTGCGGCGCACGCGCTCGGCCACCCGGCCGGCGACGTCCAGCGGCGTGTCCGGCATGACGATGACGAATTCCTCGCCGCCGAGCCGGCAGACGAGATCGACGCTGCGCACGGCGCGTTTCACCCGCGCGGCCAGCGCCCGGAGGATTTCGTCGCCGGCGTCGTGGCCCCAGGTGTCGTTGATCTTCTTGAAATAATCGATGTCCAGGGCCAGCAGCGACAGCGGCTTGCCCTCCTGCGCCGACTGGTCGAGCAGCATGGACAGGTTCATGTCGAAATAGCGCCGGTTGTTCAGCCCGGTCAGGCCGTCGACGACCGCCATCTCGATGGCCTGCTCGACATTGTCGCGCAGGCTGTCGGCGTAGCGCTTGCGACGGACCTGCGTGCGCACGCGCGCCACCAGTTCGTTGCGGTCGATCGGCCGCACCAGATAGTCGTTCACGCCGAGGTCGAGGCCGCGCAGAACCTTCGGGCGGTCCTCGATATCGGCGACGATCAGCAGCGGCAGGCTGCGCGTGCGCTCCAGCGAGCGCAGCTGGCTGCACAGGCGAAGGCCGTCGTAATTGGCGAGGCCGAGACTGACGATCACCAGGTCGTAGGGATGCTCGGCGGCGCGGAACAGGGCCTCCTGCGGATTGGGCTCGACATCGACCGTCTGCTCGCCGCGCAGCGCTGCGACGATGCGATCGCTGGAAGCCGGGCGATCGTCGACCAGCAGCACGCGGCCGTGATGGCCGTCCGCCGAGGAGGCGTTGACGAAGGGATCGGAGCGGCCGAGCCGCGCCGAGGCCGCCGCGCGCGAGCGCAACTCGTCCATCGTCACCTTGAGCCGCGACAGCGAGCGCACGCGCGCGATCAGCGCGACTTCGTCGACGGGCTTGGTCAGGAAGTCGTCGGCGCCGCAATCGAGGCCGCGCACGCGGTCGGCCGCCTGGTCGAGCGCGGTCACCATGACGACCGGAATATGCGATGTCGTGTGGTCGGCCTTCAGCCGCGTACAGACCTCGAATCCGTCCATGCCCGGCATCATGACGTCGAGCAGGACGATGTCGCAGAGCCCCGCCCTGCAGGCCTCGATGGCCTCCGGGCCGTTGGTCGAGGTCAGCACGTCGAAATATTCGGCGGTCAGCCGGGCTTCGAGGAGCTTGATGTTGGGGAGAAGGTCGTCGACGACCAGTACGCGCGCGGTCATTTACTCGGTCACCCCTGAACGTCGGAAGCGTAATTGCGGACCGTCTCGAGGAATTTCACGACCGAGATCGGCTTCGACAGATAGGCCTCGCAGCCGCCCTGCCGGATCTTCTCCTCGTCGCCCTTCATCGCGAAGGCGGTGATGGCGACGACCGGAATGGACTTCAGCGTTTCGTCGTCCTTGATCCATTGCGTCACCTGGAGGCCCGAGACCTCCGGCAACTGGATGTCCATCAGGATCAGGTTCGGATGGTGCTTGCGGGCCAGTTCGACAGCCTCGACGCCGCCGCGGGCCTGCAGGGTCTGGTAGCCATGCGCCTCGAGGAGGTCGTTGAAGAGCTTCATGTTGAGCTCGTTGTCCTCGACGATGAGTACGGTCTTCGTCATGGAATTCGGCTGTCCTTCATGCGGCGTCAGTCACAAACCCGGTAAGCGCGAATCCTGCTCGTCAAAGTCGCCAGTTCCGGGCACTCTAGACGACAGACATTTACGAAAGGAAAATTGCGTGGCCCGGGAGGCGCGGCCCCATCCCAAACCTGCCGCAAAGTCAGGAACTTCGCCAGGAACGGGAAATCGAGCCGGCGCCGAGGAAATCGCCATTTCGGCCCTCGGCTTCATCGCCGCCGATTCGGACCGGCTCGACCGCTTTCTTGCGCTCACGGGCCTCGATCCTTCGGGGCTCCGGCAGGCCGCCGCCCGGCCGGGCTTCCTGCTCGCCGTGCTCGACCATGTCTGCGGCCACGAGCCGGACCTCCTCGCCTTCGCCGAACACGCCGGCCTCGCGCCGGACACGGTCGATTCCGCCCGGCGGGCGCTCGCCGGCCCGGAATACTGGAACAATCCCTGACATGGGCGCGACGGCGGCGCCCTTCTGCCGGGACTGCCTGACGACCGCGCCGGCGAATGCGAAGCGCTGCCCGGCCTGCGGCTCGCCGCGCCTGCTCGTCCATCCCGAGCGCGACGAGCTTTCGATCGCCCATATCGACTGCGACGCCTTCTATGCGGCGGTCGAAAAGCGGGACGATCCGTCGCTCCGAGACAAGCCGCTGATCATCGGCGGCGGCAAGCGCGGGGTCGTCTCCACCTGTTGCTACATCGCCCGCACCTATGGCGTGCGCTCGGCCATGCCCATGTTCAAAGCGCGCGCGCTCTGCCCGGACGCCATTATCCTGAAGCCCGACATGGCGAAATATTCCGAGGTCGGCCGGCAAGTCCGCCGCCGGATGCTGGAACTGACGCCGCTGGTCGAGCCGCTGTCCATCGACGAGGCCTTTCTCGACATGGCGGGCACGGAAAGGCTGCATCACGGCAGCCCGGCGATCACGCTGGCCCGCTTCGCCGCTTCCATCGAAAGCGAGATCGGCATCTCGGTCTCCGTGGGGCTCAGCTATTGCAAATTCCTTGCGAAACTCGCCTCCGACATGGACAAGCCGCGCGGCTTCTCCATCGTAGGCAGGGCCGAGGCGAAGGGCCTGCTCGCCCCCATGCCGGTCGGGCGCATCTGGGGCGTCGGCAAGGTCGCCGCCGACAGGCTGGCGGCGGACGGCCTTTCCACCATCGCCGATATCCAGGCGCGCGCCGAGGTCGACATGATCCGCCGCTTCGGCCCGGAGGGGCAGCGCCTGTGGCGGCTCTCCAACGGCATCGACCATCGCTCGGTCAGCCCCGACCGCGAGGCCAAGAGCATTTCGGCCGAAACGACCTTCGAGACCGACATCGGCGATTCGGAGACGCTGACGCCCATCCTCCACAAGCTGTGCGAGAAGGTCTCGGCGCGCCTGAAGAAGGCCGACCTCGCAGGCTGTTCTGTAACGCTCAAGCTGAAGACGGCCGATTTCAAGACGAAGACGCGCTCGCGCTCCGGCCTGATGCCGACGCAACTCGCCGCTCGGATATTCCCCATCGCCCGGGACATGCTGGAGCCGGAGATTGGCCGCACCCGCTACCGGCTGATCGGGGTCGGCGTCGGGGATCTCGTCGAGGATTCGGACGCAGACCAGGCCGACCTCGCCGATCCCGACGCCGCCCGCGTCAAGGCGGCGGAAACGGCGATGGACGCCATCCGCGCCAAATTCGGCGGCGGCGCCGTCGTCAAGGGGATCGGGCTGGGGAAGGCGGGGAAGTAGTCGAGCCCGCCCGCGCGCGCTCGGGTGTCATGACCGCGAAAGCGGGCATCCAGTTCCCGAATGTTGGAAGACGAGAGTCGGACAATCCGCTGCCGGCGCTGCCGCAAGATGCCTCAGACCCCGGGAACTGGATTCCCGCTTTCGAGGGAATGACAAAGCGGCAGACACTCCCGCTTTCGCGGGAATGACACGCAGACAGTTCGCCCGCCCCTACTTCTTGCAGGCGGTGACCGGCAGGAATTCCAGCTTCTTCATTTCGCCGGCCAGGACGAAATCGCCGTAGTCGAGCTTGAGGGCGCGGGACACGCCGTTCTCGTAGAGGTCGAACGACAGGACATAGGCCGGCGCGCTGTCCTTTTTGTCCTCGTCGAAATAGGAGATCGCCACGGGCCAGCGCGGCAAATCGGCGAGTTCGGGCGTCTGGGCGGCCTTTTCGGGTGCCTGGCCCGTCAGTTTTCCGCCGATGATGGTCAGCGTCTGGTAGACCTTCTGGCCGCTGTCGGATCCATCGAACACCTTGGTCTCCAAGGTTTTCTTGCCGTCGCGGGCGGCGATCAGGATCTGGCGGATGTGCTCGGTGGGGAACAGGACGGTCTGGTCGAGGTCGAGCTTGGTCAGGCGCGGACGCGACAGGCTGATCGACAGCGCCCCGTCGCGCGACTTGGCGGCGCGGCCGTCCACGTCCTCGACGCCGGAATTGTCGACCTTCGATTCCACCCGGAACCGGAAGTTATGGCTGTCGCCGTCCTCGTAGGTCGTCGACCGCATGTCGGAAACGCGCGTCGGGCCTTCCGGCGGCTGAACCTCGGTCAGCTGGCGGAAGTTCTGGACGTAGCCCTCGCAGGGATTCCCTGAGAAATCGAAGGCAATCCGGCCGCTCGCCGTGTTCGGCGACTTGTTGCCGGTCGAGGAAGCGAGCGTCAGGTCATAGATCGCCCGATGGGCGGCGAGCGTTGGCCCCGGACCCGGCAGCGCGGCATTCTCGGTCGAGGCGGCCAAAGCCATCGAGGCGACAGACGCGCCAAAGGCCAGCGTCAGGACGAATCGCGTCGAAGCCGGAAATCTCATCCCCACAGATCCTCCAGGGAGCGCCGTTTGCCTTGTGCGCGCGGCATATTTACGAATTGCCCAGCCGACTTGCAGATTACTCGCGACACCCGAGTCATGGCTAGCCGGAAGGGCCGGCAGTACCGAACAAAATTGGGGCGATTATGGCCGATCTGTCAGCGCAGCGCATCGAAGCGAAGCTCCGCGAACTCAAGCTGACGCTGCCGCCGGCCGCCGCGCCTGTGGCGAACTACGTCCCTTGCGTGGTCGCCGGCAACCTGCTGATCGTGTCCGGCCAGCTGCCTTTCGGCGAGACCGGCGCGATCGACCCGCATCACAAGGGCAAGCTCGGCGGCGAAGTGAACCCGCCCGAGGGCCGCGAGGCCGCCCGGCTCTGCGCCCTGAACGTTCTGGCCCAGGCTCGCACAGCGCTTGGGAGCCTCGACCGCGTGGTGCGCGTCGTCCGGCTCGGCGGTTTCATCAATTGCCGCCCGCATTTCACCGATCTGGCCCCGGTCATGAACGGCGCCTCGGACCTGATGGTGGACGTATTCGGCGAGGCCGGACGCCACGCCCGCTCGACCATCGGCGTCGCGGAACTGCCGTTGGGCGCCGTCGTCGAGGTCGAGGCCATGTTCGAGGTCACGCCTTGAATCTCCGCCCGGACTGGCTGACCGCGCGTCCCATCGCCCACCGCGGCCTGCACGACCGGACCGACGGCCGGATCGAGAATTCGCCGGCCGCCGCCCTTGCGGCGGTCGAGCGGTGTTTTGCGATCGAATGCGACGTCCAGCTTTCGGCCGACGGCGAGGCGATGGTCTTTCACGATTTCGCGCTGGACCGCCTGACCGGCGAGACCGGCCCGGTCGCGGCTCGCACGGCCGCCGAACTCGGCCGGACCCGGCTGAAGGATTCCACCGACACGATCCCGACCCTGCCCGCCTTTCTCGACCTGATCGCCGGTCGCGTCCCGCTGGTCGTCGAGATCAAGAGCCGTTTCGACGGCGACCTGCGCCTGACCCGCCGCGTGGCGGAGGTCCTGTCCGGCCGGTCGGACCCGGTCGCCATCAAGAGCTTCGACCCAGACCCGATCGTCTGCCTGCGCGCCGCCGCCCTGCCGGGCGTCCCGCTCGGCGTCGTGGCGGAGGCGCGCTACGAGCACGGCGAATGGAAGAGCCTGTCGGACGAAAAGAAGGTCGAGCTGCCGAACCTGCTCCATTACGAGCGGACCCGGCCCGACTTCCTGTCCTGGCGGGTCGACGACCTGCCCCACGCAGCTCCCCACCTCTGCCGCGTCGGCCTCGGCCTGCCGGTCATGACCTGGACCGTGCGGACGCCGGAGCAGCGGACCCGCGCCGGCCGCTGGGCCGACCAGATCGTGTTCGAGGGATTCGTTCCCTGAAGGCGTTGCACTGCAGCGTTAGCGGCCTATCCTTCTGTCGTGCCCGCCGAACCGACGCTCCGCATCGTCCCGAAACTCTCCGCCGTTGATCCAGCGGCCTGGGACGCCTGCGCCAATCCAGAATCTCTCAAGTCCGAGAAAGACTTGGCTCGCGAACCGGATTCAGTTTCGGAGCCGCTTGAATCGGATTCGCCCGCAAGCGCCGACGCCGACGAGGCGATGGGACCGATTGATCCGACACTTCAACAGGAGCCATTCAACCCATTCCTGACGCACGCTTTTTTGTCTTCTCTGGAAGAATCCGGCTCGGCGACCCCCAAGACCGGCTGGGGCGGCGCCCACATGCTGCTCGAGGATTCCGACGGGCGCCTTCTGGGGGCTGTTCCGGCCTGGCTGAAGTCGCATTCGCAGGGCGAATATGTCTTCGACCACGCCTGGGCCGACGCCTACGAACGGGCCGGCGGCGACTATTACCCGAAGCTGCAATCCTGCGTCCCTTTCACCCCGGTGACCGGGCGCCGACTCCTCCTGGCCGACGGGACCGGGACCGCCGAACGCGACATCCTGATCGCGGGCCTGGCCGCCGTCATGCGCCAGACCAGGGCTTCCTCCGCCCATGTCACCTTCCCCACCCGCGCCGAATGGGAGGCCTTCGGCGCGGCCGGCCTGCTCCAGCGCACCGGCCAGCAATTCCACTTCTTCAACCGCGGCTACGCCTCGTTCGAGGAATTCCTCGGCGACCTCGCCTCCCGCAAGCGCAAGGCCATCCGCAAGGAGCGGGCGACGGCGCTGGCGGCCGGCGTCGAGATCGAATGGGTGACCGGCAGCGACCTCAAGGAAGCCCACTGGGACGCCTTCTTCGCCTTCTACATGGATACGGGTTCGCGCAAATGGGGCCGGCCCTACCTCACCCGCCTGTTCTTCTCGCTGCTGGGCGAGCGGATGGCCGACCGCGTGCTGCTGGTCATGGCCCGGCGCGGCGGGCGCTACATTGGCGGCGCGCTGAACCTGATCGGCGACCACGCGCTCTACGGCCGCAACTGGGGCGCGATCGAGGACCACCCCTGCCTGCATTTCGAGGCCTGCTATTACCAGGCCATCGACTTCGCGATTGCGCGCAAGCTCAAGCGGGTCGAGGCCGGCGCGCAGGGCGAGCACAAGCTGGCGCGCGGCTACCGGCCGGTTCCGACCTATTCCGCCCATTTGTTCGCCGACCAGCGGCTCGGCCGGGCGGTGGCGGATTACCTGGAGACCGAGCGCCGGCAGGTGGCCGCCAATATCGAGGCCTATGGCGAATACGCGCCCTTCAAGAAGGCGTGAGGCGGCAAAGCCGCCTCGTCTTTCCATGTATCGAGCCGGCGCGGACGCCGCCTTCTGCGCGCTACCAGTAGCGGCGGTAGTAGTAGCGACGCGGCGCCGGATAGACGGGGCGGACGTATACGCGCGGACGCACGTACATCGGCCGCACGACCATCGGCACGCACCGGCCGAAGGCGTCGCGGGTCCAGCCGCGGCCGCAGCCCATGGCGACGTACTCGATCATCGGCGCGGCGCCGGACACGGGCGCGAGCGGCATCGCCTGCGCGGAGACCGCGCCCAGCGCGCCCGAGCCGGCGAGCGCGGCGGCCAGAAGCGTGTTCTTGATATTCATGGGTCTGATCTCCCTCCAGAAACTCCCGACGCAGGCATGGTCCGGCAAGGCGGCTGAATGAAGACTGAACGGCTGCGCCGCGCCGTTCCGCGCCTCCTGCCCCTTGACCGGCCTCGCCCGGCCTTGGCAAAGCAGGACGAGAGAGGCAGCCCATGACCGCATCTTCGACCGCATACGATCCCAACAACGTCTTCGCAAAAATCCTGCGCGGCGAAATGCCGGCGACCAAGGTCTTCGAGGACGAGGTCGCGCTGGCCTTCATGGACATCATGCCGCGCGCCGACGGCCATACGCTCGTCATTCCCAAGGCGCCCGCCCGCAATCTCTTCGACATCCGGCCGGACGTGCTGGCCCCCCTGATCCAGCGCGTGCAGAAGGTCGCCATCGCCGCCAAGGCGGGTCTTGGAGCCGATGGGATCTCGATCCAGCAGTTCAACGAACAGGCGGGCGGCCAGGTCGTGTTCCACATCCACTTCCACATCCTGCCGCGCTGGGCCGGCGTGTCGCTGCGCCCGCCGGGCATCATGGGCGACAAGGCGGAGATCGAGGCCAACGCCGCGAAGATTCGCGCCGCGCTGAAGTGACCCTCCGCCGCCTGCTGTCTGGCCTCGGCCGGGGCGCGCTCGCCCTGCTCTTCCTGGCCGGCGGCCTGTGGGGCGCGGGCGCGCTGCACTACCACCACCCGGCCCCGCATGGCGGCGACCTCTGGTCGTGGCTGTTCCTCGCGCTCGCCCTGGCCGCCGCGCTCGGCGTCACCTTCCTGCCCGGCGCACGCCGCGCCATTCCGGTCTTTGGCATCGCGTTCCTGGCGCTGGCCGGCTGGTGGACTGCCATAAAGCCGGCGGGTGGCCGGGCATGGGCGCCGGAACTGGCCGAAATCCCGTACATGACGCGCGACGGGGACAAGATCACGGTCACGAACGTCCGCGATTTCGTCTGGCGCTCGGAGAGCGATTTCACGCCGCGCTGGGAGACCCGGACCTACGACCTGTCGAAGCTCGTCTCCACCGACCTGATCGCCGTCTATTGGGACGCCGGTCCGGCCATCGCCCATACGATGGTCAGCTTCGGCTTCGAGGACGGCCGCCATCTGGCATTTTCGATCGAGGTCAGGCACGGACCGGGCGAACCCTACGAGGCCCTGCCCGGCCTGTTCAAGAAATACGAGCTTATCTTCATCGCGGCGGACGAACGCGACGTGCTCGGCCTGCGGCATGTCCGCAAGGAAGAGCCCTACCTCTTCAAGCTCAGGATCGACCCCGCCCGCGCGCGCCCGCTGTTTCTGGAATATCTGGCCCGTTCGTCCGAACTGCGCCAGACGCCGGCCTTTTACAACACCGTCACCAGCAATTGCACGACCGTCATCTTCTCGATGGTGCGCAAGGTCGGCTTCGATCCGCCGTGGAACTGGCGGGTTCTGGTCTCGGGCTACCTGCCCGACCTCGCCTGGAGCGAGGGCCTGCTCGACACCGACTATCCGATCGCAAAATTGCGCGAACTGGGCGCGGTCGCGCCGAAATATCGCGACGGTCTCGACAGCGTCGCCTTCTCGGCGGCGATCCGGCAGGGCGTGCCGGGGCCCTAGCGGACAAACCACCATCCGGCCAGCACGATGGCCGCTTCGCCCGCCAGCACCGCGGCCAGCACCGAGCGGCGGAAGGCCATGAAGGCTGCGCCCCCGACCGCCAGCGCCCCGAGGCGCGCGGCGAGCGGCACCTGCGCCAGTTGCCCGGCCGGGCTCAGCACCAGCCGGCCGACCACGCCGATCAGCAACACGCTCGCCACGGTGCGGATGTAGACGAAGATTTCCGAACCCTCGTCGAGGCCGCGCGCCAGCACGACCGATAGCCAGCGCCAGACCTCGCTCGGCAGGAAGCCGAAGACGATCAGCGCGAGATAAGGGGCGAGGCCGCCGTCGGAGATCGTGAAGCTCAATGCTCCGCGCTCCGGTTTTCGAGCGCCCTGCCCGCCGCCCAGGCCGCCGTGCCGCCGCCGAGGCCCAGCACGAGCAGATCGAAGCCGCCGCCGACGAAGGCCTGTGTGATGGGCGACAGCGCCAGCCCAAACAGCATGGCCAGCCAGTCGATGGGCTGGCGCGCGTTGCGCACCAGCGTCGAGAGAAAATAGACCGGCGTCAGGAACAGGACGCCGATGGCCAGCGGCGTCGGCAGTTCGGCGGTCATGTAATAGCCGAGCGTCGTGAAGGCCGCCGTATTGAGAATGCAGGCCGTCGCAAAACCGAAGAAGAACGGCAGCCGCGCCTCGCGCTCGATCTCCGGCAGGCGCCGCAGGGATTCCGCCCAGACCGTCACCGCGATGAAATGCGCGGCGATGACCAGGGTCAGCGTGCGCGTCCGCTTCGTCCGCAGCATCGGCAGCACCGTCAGGCACATCGGCACGAAGCGGATCGAGGACAGCGAGATTGACAGCGCCACCGCCGGCAGCGCCACGCCTGCCGCGATTGAGCCGAAGAACAGAACCTGCGCCGGGCCGGCCCAGATCGTCAGCGTCGAAAGGAAGGCCGCGCCGGCCGGAAAGCCGGCCACCTTCGCCAATCCTCCCACCCCGATCATCGCGATCGCCACGAAGAAGGCCGGGCCGGACATGGCCTGGCGAACCCCCTCGGCATACCAGCCGCGCCACAGCGCGCCGGTCACCGGAGGAGCGGCGTCGTCAGCAGCGTCGTCCTGTGCCGGCGGGTTTGTCATGCCGGGAAACTATCCGCATCGGCAGGCGGAAGCGACGGCGGCCGTGGCATGAGGGCAATGCCTCGCGCGCCGGCCGCGTCCGCGCCAAAGGCGACTTTTGTTCCGCAGGGCGGACTTATCCCCCTTTTCCACAGGGGTGCGGCTTCATCGGCGTATTCCCGAAAGCGGGGGACGCGCCCTAAGCTGATGCAGCATCGTGAGGATGCGGCGGCGGCAGGGGCAAGCCGAAGGCGGCGCCCCCAGGCCTGGGAGGCGCCGGTTCGGAGCTGAGGGCAGGACCATGCCTGTGATCGATCCGGGAGACCTGCGCGCGGCCTGCCGCGCGCTGCACGACCTTGCCGGCCGCGACCATATTCTCCCGCCGCTCATCCGCGCGGCAGGGCAAAGCGAGCCGCCGGGCCGCATCCACGCATTCAGCGCGGGCGGCGTCGACTTCCGCTTCTCCGTCTTTCACGAACCTGCCCCGGCGAGCCTGCCGCTCTCCTTCGACATTTCCGCGACGCGGGCTGGCCTGCCGCTGGAAATCGACAGGTCGACGCGCCACGAACTCCTGCGGGCTTTCTTTCTCGGCGCGCATGCGCCGCTGACGGTCGAAAGACGGTCCGGAACGACGATCTACGACATGGCGTTGCAAATCGCCGCCGCCTTCTATGTGCCTTGCGGAGAACTGCACGACGAGACGGGGCAATTCGCCCGCGAGGACGTCTGCGAACGCCTCGGCGCGGCGCTCGTCGAGCGCTCGGGCGGCTATTTCGCGTCGCCCGCGATCTGCCTGTCGGTCTGGCGCAGCCGCATCCTGCAGGAATTGTTCGGCGAGCCGCCGGTCGCGCTCGAGACGCTCGGCCCGCCGCTGATCGCGGCCATGGAACCGGCCGCCACCCCCGGGGCCGCGCTCAGCCTCGCGCCGCCCGCGGCCGCTTCGCGCAGGAATGCTCCCCCCGTCGCAGCCGGACGCTGGAAACTCGCGGCGATCGTCGCGCTCAGCCTGTTGGGGGGCGCGGCGCTCGGACGGCTCGCGCCCGGCCAGAAGATCGTCGCCCCGTCGCCGGCGACGACATCGGAAAACGAGGCGCCGCCGCCGGCCAGGTCAGAGCCGGCCTCGATCAGGTTCGCGGAAGTCGAGCCGCCGGCCGGCGCCGCCGTGAGCCAGACGCGCCTCGCCGCTCTGGACCTGCAGCCTGGGCGTCAGGAAAAGCTCCGCGCCGAACCGGTCGACGCCCGGCCGTTGGAGAACGCGTTCGAGGCGGCGCCGCTGATCGCGCCGGCTGCGCTGAAAAACTTCGACGCGCCGCTTCTCGCCGCCCCGCTGCCGCCGCCGCGTCCGAGGGCGCGGCCGGCGGCGCGCCCTGTTTCCCATGCGCCGGCGGGCGCGCACGGCAAGAATCCGCTGGGTGTGCTGAAGCAGGCCGCGAATTCGGTCGCTCAGGTCGTGCGCCGCATCCGCACGGGATCGTTCAAGGTGACCGCGCTGAACTCGCCCTACGCCGTTCGCCAGTAAAGCGCCGCGTCAGCGCCGCGCCATGCCGAAGACGCGCTCGCTCGACGGCCAGTCGCGGGTCGAGGGAATGGACTCGTTGGCTCGCACACGCGTCGGGGCGTATTGCGGGGCCGAGATCGGCTCTGCGTCCTTCGTTTCGGCCGCCGCCGGAGTCGGGATGGCCTGCGGCGCTCCGACGCCTTCTTCCCAGTCCAGCGACATGCGCGGCAGCAGTTCGTCACGCTGCTCGGTGAAGATGAGGCGCATGGCCGTCGCGACCGCCTCGCCGAAGGCGATGCATTCGCGATTGTTGAGGGCCGAGATGAATTCGAGCGCGCCGCCGGCGTTGTCGGGAATGGCCGAGCGCATGATCGCCTGGTCGGCGGAATTCGACAGGCGCATCGCGAAGACGGTCGAACATTGCGACAGGATGGTCGGATCGAGTTCGGCCGGCCGCTGCGTGACGATGCCGAGAAAGCACCCGTACTTGCGGCCTTCCTTGGCGATACGGGCGATGGACCGTCGCGTCGGACCGAAGCCGAAGCCGGAATCGGCCGGCACGTAGCGATGCGCCTCCTCGCAGACCAGCAGGATTTCCTGCGCTCCGCGACTGCCGACGCACAGGTCGAAGGCGAGCCGCGACAGCACCGACACCGATGCGTTCACGACATCGGACGGGATGCCGGCCATGCGCAGGATGGTGACGGGACGCTCGACATCGTTGAGATGGAACAGGCCGCGGGTGACGAAATTCGGATGGGCCTCGACCGCAGCCTTGCCGAACATGAAGCGGAACGAGGGATCCCGATTGAGCGCCTCGAGACGTGTCTTGAGGCTGCGCAGCGCAAAGCGCGTGTAGCGCGGTTCGAGCTTGCCGATCTCGGTTTCGATATGCGCCAGCACATCGGTAAGCCGGTACGGACGCGGCGCGTCCGGCGCGGAATGATCCTCGGCGCGGTAGGTCTTCTTGACGAGGGAGGCGGCGGAGCCGCCGCCATGGAAGGCCTCGCGCGCCACGTCGATCGCCTCGCGCAGGAAGTCGGCTTCGTCGACGGGCGCAGGCGCGCCGCGATAGACCACTTCCAGGAATTCCTCGAAATTGAAAAGCCAGAACGGCAGTTCGAAGCTGCGCGCCTCGACCGTCGAGGCCTCCTTGCGGAACGCCGCGGAATATTCGTTGTGCGGATCGAGAATGACCACGCGCATGTTCGGACGCTCAGCGAGCGCGGCGCGCAGCAAGATGGCGACGCTGGTCGACTTGCCGACGCCGGTCGTGCCGACGACAGCGAAGTGCCGTCGCAACATGGCGTCCGCGTCGATGGCCGCGGGAATCTGAGCCTGGACGAGCTGGCCGATGACCGTCGCCTTGCGCTTGCCGAGGTCGTAGATGGCGACGAAATCGGTCTGGCGGATGCGGCTGACGGGCGAGCCGAGCGAAGGATAATTGGAGACGCCGCGACGGAACACCGGGCGGCCGTCCTCGCCGTCGAACACCTCGCCGAGGATCTCCACGTTGGCGTGGACGTAATTCTCGACGCCGGGTTCCCAGCGCTGGTTGGCGGCGGCCATGTCCTGGACGAGGCAGATCACCCTGCTCTTGCGCCCGTAGATGGCCACCAGATCGCCGATCGACCACAGCGCGCCGGCCTCGCTGAGATCCGACATGGCCGCGGCGACCGTGGCGCGCGCGCCGTTGACGGCCACCACGACGGCGGATCTGCGTTGCTGGTCCTGCCTGGCGTCCCGGCGTTCCGGTGCGGACGCGTCGGGCGCTGACGAGGGATCGACCATGGGGGCACTCCTGCGGACGCCGCACTATGGCCGCGCGGAGGTTAAGCGGGCCTTCCCGTCGGGCGCCCAATTGCAACTTGGTCGGGCGTCGCGCCGGAGCGGTTAATGAAAAGTAACGCCCGGACCGAGGTCCGGGCGCTCGCTTTCCATACCGGCCCTGCCAGGTGGACCTCCGCGGATTTGCCTGCTCTCGCGGTCAGCCCTTGAGGGGCACGCCGGGCACGCTGCGCACCGGCGTCCCGCCCTCGTCGCCGGGCCCGTCGTTGTCGCCCTTCTTCGCCCTGGCGCGGCGAACCTCGGGCTCGGCCTTCGGCTTGCGCTTGCGGGCGGCGCCGACGATCTCGCGCTCCGGACGCGGCAGAACAGGCCCTTCCGGATAGACGAAGCCGAGCTTTTTCGCGCCGGTCTCGTCGGCGGTCACCACGACACGAACGGTGCCGCCGTTCTTCAGGCGCCCGAACAGCAATTCGTCGGCGAGCGGCGTCTTGATCGTCTGCTGGATGACGCGCGCCATCGGACGCGCGCCCATCAGTTCGTCGTAGCCGTTGTCGACGAGCCAGTTGCGCGCTTCGTCGGTCAGTTCGATCGACACGTTGCGGTCGCTGAGCTGCGCCTCGAGCTGCATGATGAACTTGTCGACGACGCGCGAGATGACGGCCCGCGGCAGATGGCCGAACGCCACGATGGCGTCGAGCCGGTTGCGGAATTCCGGGGTGAACATCCGGTTGATCGCCTCGACGTCGTCGCCGACGCGCCGCGTCGAGCCGAAGCCGATGGCGTTGCGCTGCGCGTCGGAGGCGCCGGCGTTGGTCGTCATGATCAGGATGACGTTGCGGAAGCTGATCTGCTTGCCGTTGTGGTCCGTCAGCTTGCCGTGATCCATGACCTGCAGGAGGATGTTGTACAGGTCCGGATGCGCCTTCTCGATCTCGTCGAGCAGCAGCACGCAATGGGGATGCTGGTCGACGGCGTCGGTCAGGAGGCCGCCCTGGTCGAAGCCGACATAGCCGGGAGGCGCGCCGATCAGACGGCTGACGGTGTGCCGCTCCATGTATTCCGACATGTCGAAGCGGATCAGTTCGACGCCCAGCGCCACCGAGAGCTGCTTGGCGACCTCCGTCTTGCCGACGCCGGTCGGACCCGAGAACAGGTACGAACCGATCGGCTTCTCGCCGTCGCGCAGGCCGGCGCGCGCCAGCTTGATCGCCGCCGCCAGCGCCGAGATCGCCGCGTCCTGACCATAGACGACGCGCTTCAGGGTTTCGTCGAGATGCGCGAGCACCTCGGCGTCGTCCTTCGACACGGTCTTGGGCGGGATGCGCGCCATGGTGGCGATCGTCGCCTCGATTTCCTTCACGCCGATCGTCTTCTTGCGCTTGGCCTCGGCCAGCAGCATCTGGCTCGCGCCGGTCTCGTCGATCACGTCGATCGCCTTGTCCGGCAGCTTGCGGTCATGGATGTAGCGCGACGACAGTTCGACGGCCGCCTTGATCGCCTCGGTCGTGTAGCGGACCTTGTGGAACTCCTCGAAATAAGGCTTCAGCCCCTTCATGATCTCGACCGTGTCGGGCACCGAAGGCTCGTTGACGTCGATCTTCTGGAACCGGCGGACGAGCGCGCGGTCCTTCTCGAAATACTGCCGGTATTCCTTGTAGGTGGTCGATCCGATGCACCGCAGCGTGCCCTGCGCCAGCGCGGGCTTGAGCAGGTTGGAGGCGTCCATCGCGCCGCCGGACGTGGCGCCGGCGCCGATCACCGTGTGGATTTCGTCGATGAACAGGATCGCGCTCTTGTGCTGCTCGATCTCCTTCATCACCTGCTTCAGGCGCTCCTCGAAGTCGCCGCGATAGCGCGTGCCGGCCAGCAGCGTGCCCATGTCGAGCGCGAAGACGGTGGCGTTCGCGAGCACTTCCGGCACTTCGCCCTTGGTGATCTTGCGGGCCAGGCCTTCGGCGATCGCCGTCTTGCCGACGCCCGGATCGCCAACCAGGAGCGGATTGTTCTTCTGGCGGCGACACAGAACCTGGATCGTGCGCTGCACCTCGGACTCCCGTCCGATCAGCGGGTCGATGCGTCCGTCCTTGGCCTTCTTGTTCAGGTTGACGCAATAGGCGTCGAGCGCGCTTTCCTTCTTCTTGCCCTCGCCATTGGCCTCGCGCGTATCACGCTGCTCGGACTTGTCGGATTCCTCCTCCGCGCCGCGCGCCGGCTTCGATTCGGAGGCGCCCGGCCGCTTGGCGATGCCGTGACTGATGTAATTGACCGCGTCGTAGCGCGTCATGTCCTGCTCCTGCAGGAAATAGGCGGCGTGGCTCTCGCGCTCCGCGAAAATCGCGACGAGCACGTTGGCGCCTGTCACCTCTTCCCGGCCCGACGACTGGACATGGATCACGGCGCGCTGGATGACGCGCTGGAAACCGGCCGTCGGCTTGGCGTCCTCGCGCCCGTCGGTGACGAGATTGTCGAGCTCGGTGTCGATGTAGTCGCGCACCGTCTTGCGCAGCGCGTTGAGATCCACCGAGCAGGCCCGCATGACGGCTGCGGCGTCCAGGTCGTCGATCAGGCTCAGCAGCAGATGCTCGAGCGTGGCGTATTCGTGCCGGCGTTCGTTCGCCGCCGACAACGCTCTGTGCAGGGATTGCTCGAGATTGCGCGAGAACGACGGCATGGGCCTACCTCACTTCTTTTCCATGATGCATTGCAGCGGGTGCTGGTGCTTTCGGGCGTAATCCATCACCTGCGTGACCTTGGTCTCGGCGACTTCGTACGTGTAAACGCCGCATTCGCCGACGCCTTGCTGGTGCACGTGCATCATAATGCGCCAGGCGTCTTCCCGGTTCTTCGAGAAATATTTGACGAGGACGGTGACGACGAATTCCATCGGCGTGTAATCGTCGTTGAGCAGCAGCACGCGATACATGCTCGGCTTGCGAGTCTGCGTGCGCGTCCGCGTAATGACCTGCGTTCCAGACCCCGGCGGTCCGTCGCCGTTGCGCCTGGTCGGAGTAGATGCACTGACGACGCCGTCGTTCATCGCCGTTCCGCCAACCTTTCGGTTGCGAGCTTGCGCCATCCCGCGCCGGCCCTGAGGCAGGCCGGAGGTCGCGCACCGCTCGCGTCCACAATCCCATGATGCAGCAAATAGGCCAGTTTTCCGGTTCCGCTAGATATGCCGCGCTCCTTTTGCCGTTCGTCCCGGCATCGCCTGCCCGCGCCGAGTCACGGACAGGCAAGAGTCTTCTCCGTCGCTGCGGCAAAGGCAAGGCACGACTGCGGACCTTTCGCGCGAATTGCCCGATGTGACGGCAGACGGCTTCGATCGCCGCGAAAAGCAAAAAGCCCGGCGCGAGGCCGGGCTTTCAGACGCGGGCGGAAAAACCGCCGGTACGCGTACTACTTGGCGGACGCCTTACTTGGCGGCGGCCTGAACCTTGGCGATCGCGCCTTCGACCGGCTTGAACGCTTCCTTGGCGACGGCGGCGTACATCTCGCCGAACTTGGTCGCCTGGGCGACGAAGCCCTCGTAGCTCTGCTTGGCGTACTCGGACTGCAGCGTGATCGCCTCGTCGAGCTTCTTCACGCCGAGCAGCTTCTCGACGTAGGCCGAGCCGCTCTCGAGCGACTTCTTGGAATAGTCCTGGGCTTCCGCGGCGATCGCCTGCAGGCCCTTGGTCACTTCAGCGAAAGCGGCCTGGCTGGCCTCGAGCTGCTCTTTGCCGAACTTCTGGAAAGCTTCGAAATCGTACGACATGGGCTGATCCTCTGGTTTGCGCCCCCCGTTGGAAGCGCCCTTGGGACCATCTCCGGTCCCGGTGACGCTCCTTTATATGTGCAGTGCACAATGGATGTCAAGCGAAAATGTTGCAGCGCACCATGAGGAGGATTTTCATCGATTTAACCGCTGGGTAACCGCGATCGCTTACCTTTTGGCCCTGTGATCATTCGGCAACGGCGCGTCCGGGGCCGAAACGGAACGATTTCGCTGCACGAGGCGGTCAGATGGGTTTGCGTGGCGTCATGTCCAAGCGTTTCGGTTCGGTCCTCGCAGGGGTCGCCCTGGCCCTGGGCATATTGAGCATGGCCTCGCCCGCCGAGGCGCGGCACAGGCGCGGGCACGGACACCACGTCCGCAGCCATGTCCACGTCCGGCATTATGTCCATATCCGCCGGCACCATGTCCGCCGCGCCACCCGCGTGGCTCGCGCCAGCGCCAGCGGCTACCTCACCCCGATGTCCGCCGAGATCGTGGTCGACGCCAACACCGGCAAGACGATCTACGGCTCGCACGAGAACGAACTGCGCCATCCCGCCTCGCTGACCAAGGTGATGACGCTCTATCTGCTGTTCGAACAGCTCGAGAAGGGCCGCTTCCGTCTCGATTCCGACATTCCGGTCTCCGCCCACGCCGCCGCCCAGGCGCCGTCCAAGCTCGGCCTGCGCCCCGGCTCGACCATCGAGGTCGAGGACGCCATCAAGGCGATCGTCACCAAGTCGGCCAACGACATCGCCGTGGCCGTCGCCGAGGCGGTCGGCGGCACCGAGGAAGGCTTCGCCGAGATGATGACGCGCAAGGCGCGCGCCATCGGCATGTCCAGGACCAATTACGAGAACGCCTCCGGCCTGCCGAATCCGCGCCAGATCACGACGGCGCACGACCTCGCCGTCCTCGGCCGGGCCATCCAGGACCGCTTCCCGCGCTATTACCGCTATTTCTCGGCCCGCGCCTTCGTCTATGGCGGCCGCTCCCATCGCAATCACAACCACCTGCTCGGCCGCGTCGAGGGCATGGACGGCATCAAGACCGGCTACACCGCGGCGTCTGGCTTCAATCTCCTGACTTCGGTGCGCCGCGACGGCCATCATATCGTCGCCGTCGTGCTCGGCGGCCGCACCGGCGCCGCCCGCGATCGCCGCATGGCGAGCCTGATCGAGGAACACATCGACGACGGCGCCGCCTCGCGCTCGGTCGCCGCCATTTCGGAATCCAGCGAGGATGCCGCGCCGGTCCGCGAGCCCGTCCGCCCTGCAATCGTCGCCGAGCCGGCCCGCATCGAGCCGCCGGCCCGCGTCGAAGCCGCCGTCGCCCGCGCCGAGCCGATCCAGCTTCGCCCGGCCCCCGTCGCCGCGCCGGCTCCGGCGCCTGTCCGCGCCGCCGAAGCGCCGCGCAGCCTGCAGCTTTCCGTCCCGACCCCGCCGGCCGACATCGCCCGCGCCGACAAGCCGCGGCCGGCCTATGTCTCCGGCGCCGCGCGCATCCCGGACGCCGGAATCGAAAAGACGGCGACCCGCGCCGCCCCCGTCGTGGTAGTCGACGGCTCCACGTCGCGCCGCGCCCAGCCGGTCGCAGCCCCCACGACGCCGTCCAGCCTGCGCTGGGCCAAGGGCGCGCAACCCGCCGCCCACCCGGCCGAGGTGCCGAAGTCCGGCCATACCGCTGTAGCGAAGGCCGAGCCGAAGAAGGTTCATGTCGCCGAAACGAAGGCGGCGGACACGAAGCCCGCGTCCGTCCGCCCGGGCTGGATCATCCAGATCGGCGCCACCGACGACGCCGCCAAGGCCAACGATCTTCTCAGCCGCGCCAAGGGCAAGAGCCGCGCCGTCGCCTCCGCCCAGGCCTTCACCGAGAAGGTCCAGAAGGGCCACGAGACGCTCTATCGCGCCCGCTTCGCCGGTCTGCAGGAAAACGCCGCCGAAAGCGCCTGCCGCGAACTGAAGCGCTCGGGCTTCGCCTGCTTTGCGATGAAGAACTGATTGGGTAACCGCGCAGCGCCCCTGCGCGGCCGAGAGAAATGCGTGCCGGAGTGGATCAGTGATGGCGTCTCAGCAGGACATCCTTGGCTTCGTTGACTCGGGCAGCCAGGGCCGTCGACCCCCCCTGGTCGGGATGAATTTTCTTCATGAGCGTTCGGTGCGCGCGCGCCACGTCTTCGCGGCTCGCCCCCTTGTGAAGGCCGAGAATTTCATACGCCTCATCCTCCGTCATGGCGGCGCTGCCGCGACGTCCGGCGCCCCCCGCGTCGGCCTCGCCCTCTCCTGCCTGACGCCAGCCGGGAAACCGGCGGTCGAGATACGCTTCTAACAATCGCGCGCCGTCGGGATCGTCGGCGAGGCATTGCCGGTAAAGTTCCTCGCAGGTCTGGCGCGGCAGCGAGGCGAGCGTGCGTCCTTCGAGCGGTCCCGCCAGCACCGAGCCGCTCATCGCGCCGCTCTCGTGATCCAGTTCCATTTCGATCATCGCCGAGCGCACGCGAGAGGTCTGTTTCGGACGCGCCCCGCCGAAACCGAAGCCAGGCGGAAAATCGCCCGGAAATTTCGACAGGCCGAGCAGGAAGGCCCCGAGAGCGCCGAGCATCGCCGCCGCAGGCGCGGCGCCGCGCGTCAGCAGCCACAGGCCCGCGCCGAGCGCCGACACGCCGCCCGCGCCACGGACGTATTTGGCGATCGTCGCCGGCGGCGTCCGCGCGAAGAGCCGGATGCCGTACCAGACGAGCACGAGGATCGCGACGGCGATGATAAGTTGCGGCAAGCGGGTTTCTCTTTCACGGTCTCGTTTTCAGGCTCTCTCTCGTTCAGCCTGCCCTCGCATTCAACTCGTCTTGCCGCCCATCTGCTCGATCAGCAGGCGGGCGCTGGCATTGCCGTTCCCTGCTTCCGATTGCAGGGCCGCCAGGCCGCCGGCGGCATAGGCCGCCGCCGCGCCGAGCAGCGAGGCGAGCTTCTGCGGCGCGCCCGCGTCGAAAGCGGCGTAGGCGCCGCCCGTCAGCCGCGCGATCTCGCGGAAGGTCGCGCCCGCCGTGCGGTCGCTTCCCTCATGAAACATGAACGCCTTCACGCCGCGCAAGCCTATTTCGCCGGCCAGCGCGCAAAGCCTGTCGGCGTTTTCCTCCATCGCATCGCCGATATAGACCAGCGCGCCGACGCGCGCCGCCGTCGCCTCGTCGCGCACATGCGACAGCACCTTGCCGATCTGGGTGTGACCGCCGCGGCAGTCGATCTTCGACATGAAATCGGCCAGCCCCGCGCCCTGCGACACGAAGCGCGAGGCGCGGCACTCCATCAACCCGCGAAAATAGACGAGTTGCACGTCGAGCCCGCCGTGATGGCCCGCCGTCTCGAACATGCGCTGCTGGAGCCCTTGCGCGAGATCCCAGGTCGGCTGGCGGCTCATGGTCGCGTCGAGCGCGAAGATCAGCCGGCCCCGGTCGCCCGACGGCGCGGGGACGCGCGCCGCCTTGTCGAGAAAGGCGTCGACGGCGGAGGACACGCCGCTCTTTTCGGGGACCTGGCCCATGGGGATTCCGGTTCGGGGGCTTCCGCTGCGAAGCCCTCCCTAGATCGTCCCTGCCCGCCTCCGGCGCAAGTGTGACGAAAGGCAGGGTGTGGGGGGATCGGCCGGGGGACCATCAAGCAAGGTCCGCCAAGGGCGGGAAGCCGAACTTGCCGGGCGCGTTCCTTTTCCCGCCTGCGGGAGAAGGTGGCCCTCGCGTCGGCGAGGGTCGGATGAGGGACGTGTCGTGCCTCGACTGAGTCTGATCGCAATCGGAGCGCCCTCACCCGGCCCTTGCTTCGCAAGGGCCACCCTCTCCCGTTCCACGGGAGAGGGAGAGAGGCAGCTACCGGCCACTTCCGGACGTCGTCCCCGCTGCCGCGCTCACAACAGCCCCATCTCCCGCAACTCGCGCCGCAATTCCTCCGGCATTTCAGCCACCGCCGAGGCGCGGCCGAGATCGGCCGGCGCGTCGTTCGCCTGCAAATAGCGCCAACCCTGGAAGGGCCGGAACGGGCGTGGCATGACGGGGACGACCTTACCGTCGAGCACGAGGTCGGTGCGGCCGATGCCTTCGGCGTCGGTGAAGGGCCGGATGTCGAGCAGCTTCTCGCGCGCCGCGATCTGGCCCTTGATGACCCAGTAGAGCGAGCCGCCGTCCAGCAGTTCCTCGATGCGCTTCGGCGTCATGCGGGTGGTGTGGATATGTTCCTGCGGTTCGCCGCGCTTCTTCTTCGCGGCCATGCGCTCGGCGATCCATTCCTCGAGATCGACGATCGATTCCGCGCCAACGCAAAGCTTCAACAGGTGCAGGGCCATGCGCTTCTATAGCGCGCGCCGCAGGCCGAGGTCAGCCGGCGCGCGACGCCCTGTGGAAATCTCCGCTCAGCGCGGCCCGAATGCGGTGGTCGCGGCGCGCTGCGCCTTGCCGAAGCGCGAGAACAGGCCGAGCACCGTTTCGCGATGCCGCAGCACCGGCTTTTCGACGAAGCGCCAGGACAGCGCCGCCAGAACGCCGGCGGTGGCCAGGGTGAAGGCTATGTTGAGGAGCGGTGCCCTGTGGTCGGGGAACAGGTGCGAATAGGTCTGCTGCAGCGGATAGCCGTAGAGATAGAGGCCGTAGGAATAGTCGCCGAGGTCCGAAAGCCATGTGCGCCGCGCATCGGCGAGGCCGAGTCCGACCGTCAGATAGGCAAGCGGCGCCATCGCCGCATATTGCATCTCGGGCACGCTCAGCAGCGCGTAGGAAACGACCGCCGCGCCGAGCGTCAGCGCCGGCCCGATGCGGACCTTGTCGCGCAGCGCGTGGACCGAGACGCCGCACAGGAAGGCTAGCACCAGCGTGTTCATCGTCACGGTGTTCAGTTCGGCGACGCGCTCGTGCTTGAGGAAAAGATCGACGAAAGGCAGGGCGAGCGCGCAGAGCAGGATGAAGGCGACGAGCAGGCCGCTGCGGCGCACGACGCCGACCGCCGCCAGCACCATCAGCACGAAATAGCACTTCAGTTCGCCGGGTATCGTCCAGAGCTGGCGGTTGACCATGTCCGGATCCGGATTGTCGAGGAACAGGCCCGGCAATTGAAAGTGGATGTGCCCGATCGTGTTCAGAAAGTAGGCGTGCAGTTTCGGGCTCGCGAAATAGTCGCGCAGCGTGTCCACCGTCATCAGCGGTCCGAGAATGAGGGCGGCGACGCAGACTTCCACGAACAGCGCCGGGACGATCCGCAGCACGCGCAGCGCGGCGTATTCGCCGAGATTGCGGCAGCGCTCGAGGCTGCCGGCGACGAGGAAGCCTGACAGCGCAAAGAACATCGGCAGGATGGCGAGAATGAAGGGGCGCATCCAGCCGTGGGCGATCGCCTTGTCCGCGCCGGGCCCGAAGCTGGTGATGACCGAATGGAAGGCGATGACCGCGATGGCGAGGCCGATCCGCAGGTAATCGAAGCCTGCCGCCCTGCCCGCATCCATGCGGCGCGCCACCGTCTCGTTACGCAACAGATCCATTACGCCCGCTCCGCCCCGCGCACACCTGTCCCAAAACCGGACACGTCGACGGCCGGCGTCGAAACGCCCGGCCGCTCTCGTGACGCTCAGGAAGGCTGGAGCAAGGAACGCGCCGCCGCGGGCCTAACCGCGGCCGACGAAAGGCATTTTTGTCGCCATGACGGTCATGAACAGCACGTTGGCGTCGAGCGGCAGGCTCGCCATGTGCACGATGGCGTCGGCGCAGTGCTTGACGTCCATTACCGCTTCCGGCGCGATCTGGCCGTTCGCCTGCGGCACGCCGGCCTTCATGCGGCCGCCCATGTCGGTGTCGGCATTGCCGATGTCGAGCTGACCGACGGCGATGTTGTACTTGCGGCCGTCGAGCGCGGTCGCCTTGGTCAGGCCGGTGATGCCGTGCTTGGTCGAGGTGTAGGGCGAGGAATTCGGTCGCGGCGCATGGGCCGAGATCGAGCCGTTGTTGACGATGCGCCCGCCGACCGGGTTCTGGTCGCGCATGATCTTGAAGGCCTCCTGCGTGCACAGGAAGGGGCCGGTCAGGTTGGTGTCGACCACCGACTTCCACTGTTCGTAGGTCAGGTCTTCCATGTTGATCGGCGGCGCGCCGACGCCGGCGTTGTTGAACAGGAAATGCAGGTGCCCGAATTTTTCGCGCACCACATTGAACAACGCCTTCACCGAAGCCGGATCGCCGACGTCGGTGACGACGCCGACCGCCCTTGCGCCGAGCTTCTCGGCTTCCGCCGCAACCTGGTCGAGCAGTTCCTTGCGGCGCCCCGCCAGGACCAGATCCCAACCGGCCGCCGCCAGCGCCAGCGCCGACGCCTTGCCGATTCCCGCCGTTGCGCCCGTGATCAGCGCCACCTTGCGTTGCGACATGTTCCCTGCCCTCGTTTTCTGCGCGCGACGGTTCGGCGTCTGCGCGTTGCCTGTTGCCGCGCCTTTGATAGCCTGTCCGCGAAATCAGGCCAATGCGCCGCCCCGGAGGCAGCCATGAAATTGCGTGCGACCCTTTCCGCCCTGCTCCTCTGGGCGGCAGCCGCGGCGCCCGTCGCAGCGCAGGCGCCCGCGCCTGCGGCGAACATCGCCGAGGACCTCGCGGTCGCCAGCCGCATCCTGGCCGATCAGGGCGTGGTCGACGCCTTCGGCCACGTCTCGGCGCGCAGCCCGACCAATCCGAAGCATTATTTCATGTCGCGCTCGCTGGCGCCGGCGCTGACTACCGCCGCCGACATCATGGAATTCGACGAAAATTCCAATCCGGTCGACGCGCAGGGGCGCACGCCGTTTCTTGAACGCTTCATCCACGGCGAAATCTATCGCAAGCGGCCCGACGTAATGGCGGTCGTGCATTCGCATTCCCCGGCGGTCATTCCGTTCGGCGTCACCAAGACGCAGATGGCCGCCGTCTTCCACAACGCCGCTTTCCTTGCCGAAGGCGCGCCGGTGTTCGACATCGCCGAGAAATTCGGCGAGACCAACATGCTGGTCGGCAATGCCGAGATCGGCGCGGCGCTCGCCGACAAGCTCGCCGACCGCCCCGTCGTGCTGATGCGCGGCCATGGCTCCGTCGCGGTTGCGACGTCCCTGCAGATCGCTGTCTTCCGCGGGGTCTATACGGAGGTCGACGCCAAGCTGCTCCTGCAAGCGATCTTGCTCGGCGGCCCGATCCAGACTCTTACACGCGAAGAGGGGGAACTGGCCGACAAGGTGAACGCGCAGATTTCCGGACGCGCCTGGGAATTGTGGAAGCAGCGCGTGACGAAATAGCTCAGGGCGTCTCGAAGCGCGGGATCCGCCACGTCTCGGCGGCGGCGCCATCCATCCATTTCTTCCACGCGGGCGTCGCCATCATGGCGTCCATGTAGGCGCGCGTCGGCAGCGAAAGCGTCGGCTGGTAGACATCGAAACGGCAGACGACCGGCGCGAACATTGCGTCGACGGCCGAGAACGCGCCGAACAAGAACGGGCCGTCCATGCCATGCTTGTTGTGCGCGAAAGCCCACATCGCCTCGATGCGCGCAATGTCGGCGAGCGTGTCGGGCGTGAAATCGACCGGCCCCTTCTTCCGGTGAACCACCATGCCGCATTGCTGGCGCAGCGCCTGGAACGAGGAATGCATTTCCGCGCTCATCGAGCGCGCCAGCGCGCGCGCTTCCGGCGCGCGCGGCCAGATCGCGCGGTCGGGGAATTTCTCCGCGACATATTCGCAGATCGACAGCGAATCCCAGACATGCGTCGCGCCGTCGATCAGCACCGGCACCTTGCCCGACGGCGTATAGCGCAGGATCTCTTCCTTCGATCCCTCGACATAGAGCGGGATGACCACTTCCTCGAAGGGAATGGAAAATCCCTCGAGCAGCATCCACGGCCGCATTGACCAGGACGAATAGCTCTTGTTGCCGATGACGAGGGTGAGGCTCAAGAATGCCGCTCCATGGCGCTGTCCTTCTTGGTGTCGCGCATCGTCGCGTAGACGAGGAACGACAGGAAGATCACGCCCGTCAGGTACCAGTAGTACCATTCGGGATGGCCGAGTTCCTGCATCTTCAGCGCCACGAAATCGGCCGTGCCGCCGAACACCGCGACGGTGATGGCGTAAGGCAGGCCGACGCCCATGGCGCGCACGTTGGTCGGGAACAGTTCCGCTTTCACGACGGCGTTGATCGACGTGTAGCCTGCGACGATCATCCAGGCCGCGCAGACGATGATGAAGGCGACCCAAGGGTCCTTCGTGCCGGCGAGCATGGTCAGCAGCGGGATGGTGCAGAGCGTGCCGAGAATGCCGAACATCATCAGCAGCGGGCGCCTGCCGATCTTGTCGGAAATCGCCCCGTAGATCGGCTGCAGCAGCGTCGCAAACAGCAGCGAGCCGAACACGACGGTTGTCGTCTGGTCGTCGGTCAGCTTGACCTGCAGGCGCAGGATTTTCTGCATGGTCGTCGTGTAGGTGTAGAAGGCCGTCGTGCCGCCCATCGTCAGGCCCACCACCAGCAGCACTTCCTTGGGATGCTGGAACAGCGCCTTCAGCGAACTGGTCTTCTTCGCGATCGTCTTCGCCGCCTCGAAATGATCGGTCTCGTGCATGTTGGAGCGCATGACATAGGCGATCACGGCGAGGATGGCGCCGATGAAGAAGGGAACGCGCCAGCCCCACGCCTTCAACTGGTCGGGCGTCAGAAGCAGCTTCTGCAGGATGATGAGCACGATGATCGCCGCGAGCTGGCCGCCGATCAGCGTCACGTACTGGAAGCTCGAATAGAAGCCGCGACGTTGCGGATCGGCCATTTCGGAAAGATAGGTGGCCGAGGCGCCGTATTCGCCGCCCAGCGACAGGCCCTGCAGCATGCGCGCCACCACGAGGATGGTCGGCGCGGCGATGCCGATCGTCGCATAGGTCGGCGTGACCGCGATGACCAGCGAGCCGAAGCACATGAGCAGGACCGAAATCGTCAGCGCGTTCTTGCGGCCGTAATGGTCGGCGATGTAGCCGAACAGCCAGCCGCCGATCGGCCGCATGATGAAGCCGATGGCGAACACGGCCGCCGCCGACAATTGCTCGGCCACCGGATCGCTCTTGGGAAAGAACGAACCGGCGAAATAGAGCGCGAAGGCCGAATAGGCGTAAAAATCGTACCATTCGACCAGATTGCCGACCGATCCGATCAGGATCGCCTTGATGCGCCGGCGCATGTCGGCGTAGTCGATCGGTTTGGGCGCGGCGACGGTCTGGTCGGTCATGGTCTCAGTCCTTGTGCTTCGGCGTCCAGGCGACGGTCGGCCCGCCGGCCTTCTTCCACGCGCCGTAGCCGCCCGCGACATGCGCGACAGGCGTCAGGCCCATATCCTTCGCCGTCTTGGCCGCCAGCGCCGAGCGCAATCCGCCGGCGCAGAAGAACACGAATTTCTTGTCCTCCTGAAACTTCGGCTTGGCGTAGGGGCTCGCCGGATCGATCCAGAATTCCAGCATGCCGCGCGTGCAATGGAAGGCGCCGGGCACCTGGCCGTCGCGCTCCAGTTCGCGCGGATCGCGGATGTCGACGAAGGTGACGCCTTCGTCGCCGTGCAGCTTGATCGCATCCTCGACCGACAGGGTCTCGACCGCCGCGTTCGCCTCGTCGCAAAGCTGCTTGATGCCTTTGGTGATGTGCTGGGCCATAGGATTCCTCGACGTTCCTCGTGAGCGAGTTTGAGGGGAGCCGCGCGGAAAATGCAACTCTCCGCGCGCACCGGCCCGCCTGGCCGGCATTGCCGAAACGGCCGCGCTGACGCACATTCGGCGACCGCCGCCTGTTCGGCCGCAACAGCCGAGGAGCCATGTTCGCATACATCGCAGACGCGGCCGCCCTCGTCATCTTCATCTGTTCGTGGCTCGGCTACACGACCTATGTGCGCCGCCGCCACCGCACGCGGCCGGGCCTCAATGCGCTGATGGTGCAGCGCCGCCACGCCTGGATGACCGAGATGAGCCGCCGCGAGGTGCGAATCGTCGACACGGCGATCATGGGCACGCTGCAGAACGGCACGGCTTTCTTCGCATCGACCTCGCTGATCGCCATCGGCGGCGCGGCGACGCTCCTGCGTTCGACCGACGATGTATTGCGCGTCTTCGCCGACCTGCCCTTTGCGCTGCCCGTGTCGCGCGGCATGTGGGAGGCCAAGGTCATCGGCCTGCTCGTGATCTACGGCTATGCCTTCTTCAAGTTCGCCTGGTCCTACCGGCTGTTCAACTACGCCGCGATTCTCATCGGCGCGACGCCGCCGGCAAGCTCGCCGGACGCCGAGGGCCGCGCGAAGGCGGCTGCCGCGGCGGCGCGTATGAACAGCGTTGCGGCCGGCCATTTCGTGTCGGGCCAGCGCGCCCTGTTCGTGTCCTTCGCCTATCTCGGCTGGTTCCTCGGGCCGGTCGTCTTCATCATCACGACCGCGCTCATCATGGTGGTGATTTTCCGCCGCCAGTTCGATTCCGACGCGCTGGCGGCCCTCGCCGACGACACGCCGACGGACGCGGCCTGACTGCGCGCCTTGACGGGCCGCTGCTGGCCGAGCAATCACACATTATGGTCGAAGAATCGGAAAAGCAGCGTCCTGCCGACAACGTCGAGGCGACGATCCTCGCGCTCGTCACGGAACGCGCCGGCAAGACCATCTGTCCGACAGACGCGGCCAAGGCCATCGCACGCGACCGCGGCGAGGACGATCTGGCCTGGCGCCGCTGGCTCTCGCCGGTGCGCACGACCGCCAAGGGCCTCGCTCGCCAGGGTCGCCTCGTCATCTATCGCAAGGGCAAGCCCGCCGATCCCGATGATTTCCGCGGCGTGATCCGCCTAGGCCTGCCGCGGAGCGATTGAGCGCCCGCTGCCGCCCCTACTTCCCCTCCTCCGCCAGGGGCCCCTTGCAAGCGCCGTCGATCGCCGCGCGGGCGGCGTCGTTGGTCGGATAATTGCCCTTCCAGCAGATTTCGCCGGGCCTGAGCGAGATGACCGCCAGCGCATTGCGGCTCTTGTCGCTCTCGGCGTCGACGCCCTGGAATCGCGCGATCAGGCCCTTGAGGCTTGCCCGCGCGGGCTCGCCGCCCGCCGCAAATACCCACTCAACCGTGCCGTTCTTGTTGGCGAGCCCGGAAAAGCCGCCGACCTGCGTCATCGCGGCCCAGGTGCTGAGCCATTTTCCATCCGCCTCGACCAGTAGATGCTCGTAGTCGTAGCAGGACAGGAGTTTCGTCCGGACCCCGGCGACCGGCCCGGCGCAGACATATTCGCAGGATTCCGGGCCATCCTTCGAGGCCTTGGTCTGCGTGAAATGGCAGGCCGCGCGGTCATTGACGCGCGTGTAGCGGGAGACGTCCGCCGCCAGGGCGGCGCAGGCGTAACTCGCCGCAAACCCTGCCGTCGCCACCGGGCGCAAAAATCCCATACCGAAACGATCTCCATGATTCCAGCCCCGACGGCGCCGTCGGGCGAGCTAACCCGAAATGACGACGCTTTTCCACGCCGCTCGGCGGTCCGACGGTCCGCACGGCTTGACCCGGCGGGGCGTTGCGCGCAGATCGTGGCGGCAATTCGCAATGCGCCCCCGCGCCCTACGGAACGACACGATGATCCCTCGCTATTCCCGCCCCGAAATGGTCGCCGTCTGGGAACCGGAGACGCGCTTTCGCATCTGGTTCGAGATCGAGGCCTATGCTTGCGAGGCTTTGGCCGAACTCGGCGTCATCCCGAAAGAGGCTGCGAAGAACATCTGGGATAAGGGCTCGGCGGCGAAATTCGACGTCGCCAAGATCGACGAGATCGAGCGCGTCACCAAGCACGACGTGATCGCCTTCCTGACGCATCTGGCCGAATTCATCGGCCCCGATTCCCGCTTCGTGCACCAGGGCATGACCTCGTCCGACGTGCTGGATACGTGTCTGGCCGTGCAATTGCAGCGCGCCGCCGACATCCTGCTTAAGGACATGGACCGCCTGCTTGCCGCGATCGAGCGCCGCGCCTTCGAGCACAAGATGACGCCGACCATCGGCCGCTCGCACGGCATCCATGCCGAGCCTGTCACCTTCGGCCTCAAGCTGGCGCAGGCTTACGCCGAGTTTTCGCGTTGCCGGAAACGCCTCGTCGATGCGCGCGAAGAAATCTCGACCTGCGCGATTTCAGGCGCGGTCGGTACCTTCGCCAACATCGACCCGCGCATCGAGGAGCATGTCGCAAGGAAGCTCGGCTTGAAGCCGGAGCCCGTCTCCACGCAGGTCATCCCGCGCGACCGCCACGCCATGTTCTTTGCGACGCTCGGCGTCATCGCCTCGTCGATCGAGCGCCTCGCCATCGAGATCCGTCACCTGCAGCGCACGGAAGTGCTGGAAGCCGAGGAATTCTTCTCGGAGGGCCAGAAGGGCTCTTCCGCCATGCCGCACAAGCGCAATCCCGTGCTGACGGAAAACCTCACCGGCCTCGCCCGCCTCGTGCGCGGCATGGCCGTTCCGGCGATGGAGAATGTCGCGCTCTGGCACGAACGCGACATCTCCCATTCCTCCGTCGAGCGCATGATCGGGCCGGACGCGACGATCACGCTCGACTTCGCGCTGGTGCGGTTGACCGGCGTCATCGACAAGCTGCTCGTCTATCCTACCAACATGCAGAAGAACCTCGACCGCCTCGGCGGCCTCGTCCATTCGCAGCGCGTGCTGCTGGCGCTGACGCAGAAGGGCGTTTCGCGCGAGGATTCGTATTCATACGTCCAGCGCAACGCCATGCCGGTCTGGCGCGGCGAAGGCGATTTCCTGACGCTGCTCAAGCAGGACAAGGACGTGTCGGCGAAACTGTCCGCGAAGGAACTCGAGGACCTGTTCGACCTCGGCTACCACACCAAGCATGTGGACACGATCTTCCTGCGAGTGTTCGGGAAGGCGTGAGGGCGGGCGCGTCGCCGGAAGGTCTGTTTTGCGGCGGGGTGCTTGCGGCGGCGGTCGACCATGAGCCGTCATTGCGAGGAACACAGTGACGAAGCAATCCAGTGTTGCCGGTACTCGGCTCTGGATTGCTTCGCTACGGTCGCAATGACGGCGCAACCGTCCGCTATCCGCGGTGGGTTCAACCGATTGCCGCAACACACTCGGCGAACTTCTCGGCCGGGGTCTGATAGAGCAAGGTCTTTCTTGGCCGTTGGTTTATCTGTCGGGCAATGGCGCTGAGCTTGGCTTGGCTGTGCAGGGACAGGTCGGTTCCCTGCGGCAGGTACTGGCGCAGCAGGCGGTTGGTGTTCTCGTTGGAGCCTCGCTGCCATGGCGATCGAGGGTCACAGAAGTAGACTTCGACGTCTGAAGCCAGGGCCAAGCGCTTGTGATCGGCGAGCTCCTTGCCTCGACCCCAGGTCAACGACTGATAGAGTTCGCCGGGCAGCTTCCGCGACTGTTTGATCAGGGCCGAGACGACGCTTTGCGTGTCCTTGTTGGCGACCTTGACCAGCATCACATAGCGCGAGTGTCGCTCGACCAGCGTAGCGACGTAGCTGTTCCTGGACCCGCCGATCAGATCACCTTCCCAGTGGCCGGGGACAGCGCGATCCTCGACGGACGCGGGCCTCTCGCTGATGGAGACCGCATCCTTGATCTGGCCGAGTCCGTTTCGCTTGAGGCTGGCATGCCGAGAGCGGCGGATAGTCCGCCTAGCCCTGAGGTGCTCGAGAAGCTCCTTCTTCAGAACACCTCGGGCCTGGATGAAAAGGCTGCGATAGATGGTTTCGTGCGACACCTGGTTCTGGGGCTCTCCGGGGTAGGCGCGCTTCAGCCAGCCAGCGATCTGTTCGGGCGACCATTTTCGCCGCAGCTTGCCGGATACTGTCCGGGCCAGGAAGGGCCGGCAAGCCAGCTTGCAGGGCTTGGGACGCAAGGCCCGATCCCATGCGGCCTGGTCGGACCGCGCCGCCCGATAGCGATCCGGCACGCCGTGCGCAGGATCTCGCGGCTGATCGTGGACGGCGATCGACCCAACAGGCGAGCGATCCCTCTTAGCGAACAGCCAGTGCTGAGTCCCCGGGATATCTCCTCCCGCTCGCCGAGACTGAGCGCACCCGAAGCCCGACGACGGGCAGGAGGTCGAATGCCGCCGCGTCGGCGAGATCACCGAGAACACCGACGAAGACTCTCGATAGAACCGTCGCCCGATCGAACTCATCGACTCGCCAGCCTGCCAACGATCCCAAATCTCAGCCCGCTGGGCCGCCGAGTAATAGATGCGACGCCGCTGCTTCATCACCCAAGCTCCTTCTCCGATGAAAAGTAGCGTGTTGCGGTCACCGATTGAGCCCACCGCCCATCCCGGCCATCCCCCAGGTCCGCTTCCGGCGGCGCCTCCGCCGCCCGCGCCGAACGCGTTTCCCCTGCTGGTGTGACCACGGGCTTGGCGACCCGCGAAATCCATGCTAAGCCTATGAAATCAAAGCTAGTTTAGATCAATTCCAAATTGGCCGCGCATGATCGTCTGTTCCTGCAACCGCCTGACCGACAACGCCATTCGCGGCTGCGCGCGCGCGTCCGGCGGGGCCGTGCGCGTGCCGGACGTCTATCCGAGGCTCGGCTGCAAGGCGCAATGCGGGAAATGCGCGCCGACGATCGCCTCGATCCTGCGCGTCGAGCAATCGGCCACCTGCGGCTGCGGGTCCGGGAATTGCATGTGTGCTACAGAGGGCGCCGCGGCCGACGCCAGAGCTGCCTGACACATCGCCTGAAGGGCGAAATGGGGAAGTCATGAAGGGCGACGACAAGGTCATCGAATATCTCAACCGCGGCCTGCGCAGCGAGCTGACAGCGATCAACCAGTACTGGCTGCACTACCGCATCCTCGACAACTGGGGCTACAAGGAACTCGCCAAAAAGTGGCGCGCCGAATCCATCGAGGAGATGGAGCACGCCGACAAGTTCACGGCGCGGATCCTGTTCCTCGAAGGCTTCCCGAACATGCAGAGCCTCGATCCGCTGCGCATCGGCGAGACGATCGAGGAAATCCTGAAATGCGATCTCGATGCCGAGATCGGGGCTCGCGCGCTCTATCTCGAAGCCGCCAAATATTGCGACTCGGTCAACGACCGCGTCACGATGGCGCTCTTCGAGGAACTGGCGCACGACGAGGAAGAGCACATCGACTTCCTCGAGACGCAGTTCGAGCTCATCAAGCAGATCGGCGTGCAGCTCTACGCCCAGAAACACATGGGCGGTCTGGAAGACTGACCTTCCCGAAAGCACGGCAGCCGGCGCCCGGTCTATCAGGTCGCCGGCTGTGTTTTGCCTGGATCACGCCACCTGCCGCAACAGGCGCGACAGGTCGGCTTCGAGGCGATGCCAGCGCGGCGCCGATTCCACCCAGGCATGCCCGTGCGGCGCGTAGAGCGCCGGCTCGTCCAGCGTCCCCGCCGACACCGACGTCTGGTCGGGCTGCGCGGCGCTGCGCAGGAACAGGTGCGTTCCGCACGCCGCGCAGAAAAAGCGGGTGACGCGATTGCCGGCTTCCGAAAGCTTGGCGTAGGCGACGGGCGCGCCTTGCGTCATTTGCACCGCGTCGGTCGGCACGCCGAGCGCATGGAACGGCCCGCCGGCCGCGGCATATTGGCAGTCGCGGCAATGGCACGCGCCCTGCGCCGCCGGCTCCGCCTCGCAAACGTAGCGCACCGCGCCGCACAGGCACCCGCCTTCGTATTTCGGCATCTCTGTCCTCCGGTCGCCCCGGAGGTGAATCATAAACCCAAGCGTGACCAGAACGTGGCGGGCGCGTGATCGGCTTGCGTCGACGCCGCGCCGCTTCCACTATCGTTTACGGGAGAACGAAGCCGAGATCCGCGTCGGCGGGAGACAGACATGCGCGCCTCCGAATGCGACATCCTCATTCTGCCGGGCAAAGGCGGCGGCACGCCGGACCATTGGTATGCGCGATGGACGGCGAAACTCTCCACCGCACATCGCGTCGAGCAGCGCGATTTCGACAGACCCGTCTTTGCGGAATGGAGCGCGCGGATCGCGGAGGCCGCCGCAAAGGCGCAGCGCCCGGTCGTGCTGGTCGGGCATTCGATGGGCGCGGTCGCGGGACTCCTGTGCGCGCCCGACCTCGACAACATCGCGGCAGCCATGTTCGTTGCGCCGGCGAGCCCGCGCGTCCTGCGCACGATGGATGACGTCGATCCCGCCTTCGCCGCGCATGCGGTGCGGCGGCTCGATTTTCCGGCGCTGCTCGTCGCCAGCCGCGACGATCCCTATTCGACCTACGAGGAATCGACCGAACGCGCGAGCGCGCTCGGCGCGACGCTCGTCGACGCCGGCGCCTCAGGGCACATCAACGCCGAAAGCGGACATGGTCCCTGGCCGGAGGGGCTGATGCGCTTCACGCATTTCCTCGGGCAGATAAAGGGCTGACCCCTCTCAGGCGCCAGCCGTGCGCGCGGAGATCGCCTTGGCGGCCCCGATGGCGATGGGAATGGCGACGAGCGCGCCCACGAGCGCGGCGACCGGAATGTACTTGATCGCCAGCGCGCCGGACCATGCGGGAACCAGCAGGACAACGGTAACGAGAATGCCGGCCAGAACGGTGCCGCCCATGACCCACAAGAGAACAGCAAGACGCCACATATCGATTTCTCCCGATCCGATTTCCGCCGAATAGACCAGCTCGCGCCAGCCGTTCCATGCGTCGGATCAAATCCGGCGTGGCGCCTTCGGCGCGGCGGGATCGTTCGTGTCGATTGCGCGCCGCCCTTTCAGAAACGAAGTCTCGTTCCCGCGCTGATCGCCAGATTGTCGTCGCGGACGAAGCCGTTCGCCATGCCGCCGCTGACCTTCGAGTAGATGACGCCTGCATAGAGGTCCAGCCGTTCGAGCGGCCGATAGACGGCGAACAGCGAGGCGGCGTTGGTGGCGCCTGCGCAGGCGCCGTTGGCGGCGCCCTTGCCGTAGGCGGCGGGAAAGACCGAACCGGCTCCCGTTCCCGCAATCGTGTAGGGCAACCCGTTCACGCAGCCGGAGGCAGTCGGAAGCGCGTAATTGTTCTGCCATGCGCGCCACACGCCGCCGCCGACATCGAGATCCGTTCTCACGGCGTATTTGAAGCCCAGCCATGCGACCTGAACGCGTTTGTTCGTCGTGTAGGCGCTCACAGTCACGGCGTCATTCACGTAGGGATTGACGAAATAGCCGCCGCCCTGTGCGGTGACCGCCTGCGTCATGTCGCGGAACTGGTCGGCCCGGCCCGGATTCGACAGGGTCGCATGCTGGTATCCGCCGGACAGCGTCAGCGCGCCGAATCCATAGCGCGCATTGACCAGCACGGCGCTGACGTTTGCGTAGGCGGCCTGCAACGCCTGGGGCGTCCATCCCGGAGTCCAGGGAGTTGAAAAGCTCGACAGGGCGATCGCGTTGCGCGCCCGGCTGTACACCACGTCGGCGGCCAGCCCCGCGTGGGAAAAGCCCAGATTGAACTGGTAGGCGTGTGTCGCCGCATTGCCTTGCGCGAAGCCGCCGACCTGCGTCATCGCGGCGACATGCACGACGCCCGAATAGTCGTATGAATAGCGGATCGCCGTGTTGGTATGCGCCAGACCGGTCACGCCCATGCCGCCGCCGAACGTCGCGCTCGCGCCGAGCAGGCTGAAAGCGTAGGCGCCGCCTGCCGGATCGTAGGCTCCGACCACATCGTTGGAGAGCGAGTTCATTCTGCCGATCCGCACTTCGCCGAATGTCGGACTGGAGACGCCGACATAGCCGCGGCTGTTGAGCAATTGCCCGGCGCGGCTGGAGTCGGAGGCCGATTGCTGCCAATTGCTGGGCAAACCGTTTTGCGTGACGAGCGATTTCGGCCCGTTCGCCAGCCGCAGCGAGAACGGATCGAATCCCGCATTGCCGTCCGCGATGAATTTGACGTCCGAGAAAACCGGAATGTTCGCCCGGACGCCGATGCCGGTCTGGTCGAGATTGTTGGGCGACGGCAGGAAGCCGGGACCTCGGCTCTGCGGGCTGACGACAGCCTGCACGGCGCTCGGATAGAAGCGATTGAACGGCGCTGCGTGCGTCTGGTACGAGGCGCCGGCGTCGATCTGTCCATAGATGGCGAGTTCGGGCGCGCCGAGCATGCAATCGGCGGGCTTCGCCTTCAGCCAGGCATTGACGCTTGAATAGCAACCGGCAGTCCCGCCGATGGCGCGCGCCGCATCCCCTGCCCCGACCTCGGCGCGACTGGACGTGGCGAGACAGACGAGCGCCGCCGACACGCCGAAGACGCAAGGCGCGCACGCCGGGAGAATGCCGCGCAGGCGCCGCGCCGTCATGCGTCAGCGCCGCGACCGACCGGACATTCGCGATGCAGAACGGTCAGGCCCGATACTTTCTGACGCCCGCGACCCATGTTTCGCTGATCTTGATGTCACCGATCTTTTCAGGTCGCGTCTTGTATGGATCGCTCTCGAGAATGACGAGATCGGCTTCCTTGCCCTTTTCGAGCGAACCGATCCGGTCGCCCTGCCCGATCTGCCGCGCTGCGTTGATCGTGACCGCCCTGAGCGCCTCGTCGAGAGAGACGGATTCCCCGGGTCCGATCGTCGAATTGTCGACCACGCACTCGCGCGTGACCGCCGTGCTGACGAGCGCCAGCGTCCCGGGCGGCGAACACGGCGAATCCGTATGCAGCGTGAAAGGCAGGCTCGCCCGGAAGCAGGCGCCGGCCGGATCGGTGAAGGCGGCGCGGTCCGCCCCGAAGATCTGGTCGCGATAGGCCGCGCCATACAACCTGACATGGTTCATCAGGAAGCTCGGCTGCACGTTGATCTTCTTCATGCGCAGGACCTGGTCGGGCCTCGCCATTGTCGAATGCTCGATCCGGTTCACGCCGCTGGCGACGGAGCCGGCATAGGCCGCCTCGATCGCGTCGAGAGCAATGTCGATGGCGTAGTCGCCATTGCAGTGGATCAGCACCGGCAGGCCCGCGGCCTTCACCTGCGCCACCATCTCCTTCAATTGCGCGGCGTTGAAATTCGGCGCGCCTTTGTCCGTCGTGCCGAGATACGGCAGCGTCTGCGCGCCGGTCTCCGTCTGGTTTGAACCGTCTCCGACGATCTTGACCCCGTAGAGCGAGAACAGCGAATTGGGAACCTGCGTCGACTTCGCTCCGACGCCGAGGCTGCGATAGGGATCGAAGCCCTTCATATCCTCGAACATCAGACTGGCGCTGGTGCGACAAGCCAGGCTGTTCGAGAGCTTGGCGAAGGGAGCGATCCACTCGGACTTGAGCGTGCCCGGTTCGTGCACCGTCGTGTTGCCGACGGCCGCGACGCTGCGCAGGTAGTCGCTCACGGCCTTGGCGGCGATCTGCGGCGTGATCTTCGGAATCGCCGGCAGCGCGACCTTGAGCATCGCGCTTTCCTCATAGACGAGGCCATTGAGCTTGCCTTGCGGATCCCGGCCGAAATGGCCGCCGCCCGGCAGCGAACCGATGTCGTCGGGAATGTTGGCGACCTTCAAGGCCATGCTGTTGACGCAGGCGTCATGGCCGTTCGTGTACCAGACGAAGATCGGGTGCGTTTGCGACACCTGGTCCAGTTCGTCCCGCGACAGGTCGCCGCCTTGCAGGATATTGTCGAAGTTCGAGCAGGCGATCCATTGGCCCGGCGGCGTCCGCTGGGCGATGGAGCGCAATTCGTCGATCAGCTTGCGGCGCGTCGGAAACTTGAGGTAGCCGACGTCGTTGAGAAGCTCGAAGACCACGGACGCCAGAACCGTGTGATGGTGAGGATCGATCAGGCCCGGCATCATCGTCCGGCCTTGCAGATCGACGATCTTCGTATTCTTCGTCTTGAGGTTCTCGGCCTCGGCGCCCAGCGCCAGTATCTTGCCGCCGCCCGTCGCGAGTGCGCTTACGGCCGCCTGGCCGGGCATGGGAATGATCCTCCCGCCCCTGAACAGCGTCTCGGCGCCGGACTCCGCTGCGTGGGCGGCATGTCCGCCGGACGCGATCGGCAGCGTCGCGGCCGCGGCCGACAGCGCCATGAAGCTGCGCCTGTCGGGCCGGATGGACCAGTCTCCAAAAAGCCCGCCACCCGCGCCGCCGAAGAACTCGTTGCGCAGGACAAGCGGATTGAAGCAGGCGCGACACATGGGAACATCTCCAGACAAGCGAGTCGGACAGGCCGCCTCCGGGATTTGGGATACGTCGTGACTCCAAGCGATTGACGTATCAACCATTTTTGAGCGCCGCACCCTAGAAACCGTAAGCCGGACTATTACACTTTGCTGCATTGAGCGCCGGAAACAGGCGTCCCATCTGACGCGACGGCCCGTGCGGACTGCGCGCAAACAAAAAGCGCGACCACATGGCTGTGATCGCGCCTTTTTAAGTTTGTGCGAACTGGCGTTCGCCGAGTCCTGAAAGCTAAGTCCTGAACGCGATCAGCGCGAATAGAACTCGATCACCAGATTCGGCTCCATCTGCACAGCGTAGGGAACCTCGTTCGGCAGCGGAATGCGCGTCAGCTTGGCGACGCCCTTGGAATGGTCGACCTCGTAATAATCCGGAACGTCGCGCTCGGCGAGGCTCTGCGCTTCCAGCACGGGGATGAGCTGGCGCGAGGATTCCTTGATCTCGATCACGTCGCCGACCTTCACCTGGTAGGAGGCGATGTTGACGCGACGGCCGTTGACCTTGACGTGCCCGTGGTTGACGAACTGGCGGGCGGCGAACACGGTCGCCACGAACTTGGCGCGATAGACGATCGCGTCGAGCCGGCGCTCGAGCAGGCCGATCAGGTTGTCGCCCGAGTCGCCCTTCATGCGGATGGCTTCGGCGTAATACTTGCGGAACTGGCGCTCCGAAATGTTGCCGTAATAGCCCTTGAGCTTCTGCTTGGCCTTGAGCTGGGTGCCGAAGTCCGAGAGCTTGCCCTTGCGGCGCTGGCCGTGCTGGCCGGGGCCGTATTCGCGGCGATTCACCGGGGACTTCGGACGGCCCCAGATGTTCTGCCCCATGCGGCGGTCGATCTTGTACTTGGATTCTGCGCGTTTGGTCATGTCGGTCCTGTAAAGTCGCGGCGACAGGACGACGGGACGCAGGCAGCCTAGAAGGCGCCTGGCCTGATCCGCAATCCTCCCACCGCAGAGGGCTGAAAGCCCGGTGGAAGAACGCGCCCTCCTCTGTTTCGGCCGAAACCGGAACCGACAGGCTGCTCACCCTGCGCAAGATGCGGAGCGGGAGCGGCCACGGGTGCGAACGATCTGATCCGCAGGGCGGACCGGAACGCGGTTCTCCTATCGACCAGGCAGCCTCAAGTCAAATCTGGAGACAGCCGCGGCCCTGGCGGCCGGCCGCGGGCGGGACGCGGGTCTTTCGCGCTGCGCGCAGGGCCCGAAGAAATCAGGCCTCGCGAAATCTTCTCAATACTTACGTTACGTCACGATTGCATTCCGCAAGCGCCGGTGTTTTGATGTTTTCCGGTCGCCCGACGCGGGCGGCCATTCGGTCGAATACCATTGTTTTTGCAATTTTTTCAGTTCCGGGGACGCCGGCCTGGCCTCGCAGAGTCATCGGAAGCGCCAATGGACAAGTCTTCTCTGAATACTTTTTTCATCATCGCCGGGGTCTGTTCCGGCGGACTGTTCCTGTTCATCCTGTTTCTCCAGATAATGCAGCAGCGCACGTCGGCCGCAAGCATTCCGTACGAATTCCTGCTGGTGAGCCTCGGCCTCCTGGCCGCGGGCATCGAGGGGCAGCGGCGCATGGCGCGCAACGACAAGCGTCGGCACGGCGGCGGCGACTGATCCCGGCCGTTCGCACGCCCGCCGGCGCGGCGTCTGCTCACCCTTCCAGCGCCTTCAGCGCCCGCGCAAACAGGCGCGCGCCCGTCTCATCCATGAGGCGGGCGGCTTCCGCCCGATCGGCATCGTATTCGTCCATCCGTCCCAGCGCCCGCGCGGCGGCGGCCTTCGATATTCGCGCACGGCATTCTTCCGCGCGCGCATTGCGTTTCTGCGCCACCGCGACGGCCTCCTGCGCAAGTTCGTAGGCGCGCGGCGCCATGTCGATGGCGAGCCGCGCGCTGGAGAGGTCTGACAGAAGCCGCGCCTCGTTTTCCAGCCCGGCCTTCTTCTCGCGCGCATAATCGAGCGTCTCGCGCAGCAGCGAGGCCGCCTGCGCATGTTCGCCGGCGGTCGACAGCGCCAGCCCCTGCGCCCATTGCGCATAGACGCGCACATAGGGCGTGCCGCTCGCCTCGGCGATCTCGAGCGCCTTCGCTGCATGAGCGGCGGCGAGCGCGGCATCCTTCTCGCTCCAGGCTTTCTCCACATGGGCGAGATGCGGGATGAAACGATGCGCCGGATCGATTTTCCCCGGATCCATGCCGATGACCCGGTCGAGCGTTTCGACGGCCTCCTCGCCGCGACCGAGTTCGACGATCATCCGGCCGCGCAGCGCCAGCAGCCAGATCTCGACGTCGAAGCCGAGCATGTCGCGTTCGAACTTGCCGAGTTCGTGAATGCGATCCAGTGCCGCCTCGTTCACTGCGAGCGCTTCCGGCAATCGTCCCGACAGTCTCAGCGCCTGGCACAGCACCGCCGACAGCGTCACCTCGAGGCTACCGTCGCTTGCTTCGCCGGCGATCGCCTGCGCCTCGCGCACCTTCTGCGCATATTCGTCGGCAGAACCCGTCGCTGCGAGGATGCGCCCGTAGGCGGCGTGGATCAGCGCGTTGGCGCGCATGTTCTTGTGGGCCGTCGCAAGGCCGGCGGCCTCCTCGAACCAGCCGCGCGCCTCGTCGGCGCCCATGCCTTCGCGCCATCCGAAATTGACGACCTGGCCGCAGGCCATCATCCGCATGTAATCGGTGTCCATGGCGGCCGGCTGCTTGCGCAGGATTTCGGCGACCTTCTTCCATGCCGCCAGCGCCTGCTTCGGATCGTTGGCGCCGACCCAGATCGACGAGCGGATCAGGAATTGCGCCGCCTCGCGCAACGCGCCCGCCTGTTCGAGGTGGAAGGCGAGCAATCCCGCATATTCGTCGAGGCGGTTGCTGAAATGGCTCTGGATCGCCTTGGCTACCGCCGAATGCAGGGTCCGTCGGCGCTCCGAGAGCAGACCGCGATAGGCGACGTCCTGGATCAGCGGGTGCCGGAAATTGAGGATCGCATCGCCGCCGCGCAACGTGTCGAAGGCGAGTTCTGCCTGTCGCAGCACACGCAGCACGTCGCCGAATTCGGCGCGCGAGACGCCCGAAACTTCGGAAAGGACGGCGAGCGGCGCCTCGCGACCGATGACGGCGGCGATCTGCAGGACCTGGCGAGGAATCGGATCTAACCTGTCGATGCGCGCCGCGAGCAAGGCGTGAACGTTCGCCGGCAGGCTTGCGAGCTGCGCGTTCGACACGGCCTTGTAGGCGCCCGGCGCGCCAGCCAGTCCACCGCCGGCGATCAGCGCGCGCACCAGTTCCTGCAGGAAGAACGGATTGCCTTGCGAGCGCTCGACGAGTTCGCGTCGCAATTCGCCTGTGGACCGGTCATGGCCGAGCGCGTGCGCCACCATCGCTTCGGCGGCAGGGCGATCCAGCGCCGCCAGCGCCACCTGCCGGTAATGGCTGCGTTGCATGCACGGCAGCGTCAGCCCCGGCCGGAAATTGACGACGAGCATGGTGCGCGTCTGGAAGATCGCATCGGCGAGCGCATCGATGATCTCGGCGCTGCCGGAATCGAGCCAGTGCGCATCCTCGATCAGCACCAGCGCGGGACGGTCGCCGGCGCCGGTCCGCGACAGCGAGCAGACGAATTCGATCAGCCGGTTCTTGCGCACGGCAGGATCGAGCTTCCGCAGCGCGGCGTCCTGCGCCAGCCCGAGGAAGTCGAGCACGAGCGCCCGCTGGTCGGCGCTGGCGCCGATCAGTGCGAGGCGCTCGGACGTTTTCGCGATCGCCGCCTGCGGATCGGCGATCGCGCGGATTCCGAAATAGTCGCGCAGCAGTTCGAGGATCGGCTGGAACGGCATCGACTGGCCGAAAGGCGCCGCCCGCGCCTCGAGCACGAACACGCCGCTGCGCCGACAATGTTCGGCGAATTCGAAACACAGGCGGCTCTTGCCGATGCCGGCCTCGCCGACGATTCCGACGACGCAGGCCGCGCCGCGTTCGGCTTGCGCCAGCGCCGCGTGAAGCTGTTCGAGATGCGCTGCGCGTCCGGCCAGCGGTTCGAGCGCGGATTCGCCACGGAACGCCTCGCTGGCCGGCGCGCTGCGCAGCGACAGGACGTGATAGACGTCGACGGGCGCCGAAACGCCTTTCACCGGCATTGCGCCGACGTGCCGCGCCTCGATGTACTGGCGCGCCAGATTGTATGTGTCGGCGGTGCAATAGACGAAGCCGACTTCGGCGAGCTGCTCCATGCGGCTCGCAAGATGCACGGCGGGCCCGATTGCGCCGAGCGTGGTGGTCAGGCTGGTCTGCACGTTCCTGACCACGACCTCGCCGGTATGGATTCCGACGCGTACGCCGATGTCCGCGTCGCCGACTTCGCCGACCAGTTCCTGCATGGCGAGTGCGGCGAGACAGGCGCGCACCGCATGATCCTCGTGCGGCGTCGGCGTGCCGAACAGGGCCTTGATGCCGTCGCCCAGCACCTCGCTGACGATTCCGCCGTACCGGTGCACCGCCTGCTTCATCGCCTCGATGATCGGCTCGAATTTGCGGGCGGCGTCTTCGGGATCGAGGCCCTCTATCAGCGCCGTCGAGTTGCGGATGTCGGCGAACAGGACGGAAATGCTCTTGCGCTCGCCTGCGCCGTCGAGCGGCGCGACACGCGGGGGCGCGGCGGCGGCCGGGCTGTCGGCGGCGGCGCCGCATTGACCGCAGAACCGGCTGGTCGCCTGCATAGACGCGCCACAGCGCCCGCACGTGCGGCCCAGCGCCGATCCGCAATTTTCGCAGAAACGGTTGCCGGCGGCGTTCGCCGCCTGACAGGCGCTGCAGGTGAGGATGCCGCTCGCCACGATTTTCGCCGCCTAGTGCCTGGAGGAAGCGTCGCATGGCGCGCCGGCGGTGTCGAGCGGCGGCCGACCTCGCATTGACTGCGCTCCGGCGCGCGTCAGAATGCCTTCGGGAGGATCGAAAATGACATCTGCGACCGGCGGCTGCCTCTGCGGCCAGATCCGCTATACCCTCAAATCGGCGCCGCAACTGACCGTCGTCTGCCATTGCACGCATTGCCAGAAGGCGTCTGGCTCGGCCTTCTCGACCAACCTCGTCATGGCGCGCGCCGACATCGACCTGACCGGGAACATGGCTGCCTACGACGACACGGCCGACAGCGGCAATATCCTGAAGCGCAGCTTCTGTCCGAAATGCGGCTCGTCGATCATGAGCGAGTCCAGCGCGCGCCCCAGCGTCGCCGTCCTCAAGGCCGGCTCGCTCGACGATCCCTCCGCGATCAAGCCCGCCATGCAGATCTGGACGCGGTCGGCGCAGCCCTGGGTGAAATTCGCAACCGAGATGCAGTCGATGGAAAAGGGCCGCTGAAAAGAGAAGGGGCGCAAAAGCGCCCCTCGAACAGGTCAGTGGAACATCCTGTGCCGGACGTAATGGCGATGCCGCCAGTAGCCGTGACGCGCCTGGATCGACTGGAAGGCCGGCCTGCGCGCGCGCATCGTTTCGCGATCGGGACGCGGATCCGCGCCGACCGTGCTCGGATACATCTGCTCCTTGGCGCCGCCGAGACCGGAGACGCCGCCGCCGACGCCTTGCGCGAACACGGGGGCGGCGAAGAGGAAAGCGCTGCAGACAAGCGCTGGCTTGAGAAGTTTCATGGATCGCTCCGAAACCGATTGCACCCCCGCAGGCCAACGCCGCGGGGGCGCGTTCGTTCCGGAACGCCTGCGCCTCAGGCGAGCTTGACGAGCTGCTTGCCGAAATTCCTGCCCTTGAGCATGCCGAGGAAGGCCGCAGGCGCGCTCTCGATGCCCTCGGCCACCGTCTCGCGCCACTTGAGCTTGCCGGAGGCCGCCAGCGAGGTCAGTTCCTCCATGGCCGGCGCCTGCGCATCGCGGAATTCCGACTGGATGAAGCCCTGCATGGTCAGACGGCGCACCAGCATGATGCGCATGTCCGGCAAGGTCGTGCGTTCCGCGCCCTCGTAGGATGCGATCAGGCCGCAGATGGCGATGCGCCCGAAATCGTTCATGCGCGCCATCGTCAGTTCGAAGGGCTGACCGCCGACATTCTCGAACAGCCCGTCGACGCCGTCCGGCGTCGCAGCCGCAAGCTGCTGCTTGAAGTCGGGCGCCTTGTGATCGACGCAGGCCTCGTAGCCCAGTTCCTTCACCGCATAGGCGCATTTCTCCGGCCCGCCGGCGATGCCGACGGCGCGCGCGCCCATCGCCTTCACGAGCTGGCCGACCACCGTGCCGACGGCGCCGGTCGCCGCCGAACAGACGATCGTCTGGCCGGCCTTGGGATGGATGATCCGGTTGAGCCCGATCCATGCCGTCACGCCCGGCATGCCGGTCGCGCCGAGAAAGGCCTGCAGCGGCACTTTCGATGCATCGACCTTGCGCCAGAACTTGCCCTCGCCCGTCGCATAGAGCTGCCAGCCGCCGGGACCCACGACCTTGTCGCCCGGCTTGAAATTCGGATCGTTCGATTCCACGACTTCGCCGGCCGCGCCGCCGCCCATCACCTGGTCGAGCGCCTGGTTGGCCGTGTAGGAGCGGCCCTCGTCCATGCGCCCGCGCATGTAGGGATCGAGCGACATCCACAGATTGCGCACGAGGATCTGCCCCGGCCCGGGCGCCTCCGTCTGCTTTTCGAAGAGGCGGAAATTGCTTTCGGTCGCAGCGCCTTTCGGGCGCGAGGCCAGCACGAATCCCCTGTTGAGCGGCATGTTCTTTTCCTCCGTTTGATTGTCAGAGCGCGCCCTGCCGCTCGACCGGCATGGACGCGAATTCGATCGCCGCGAGTCCGAAGCCCGAAAGCGCGCGTGCGAGCGCGGCGTCGGGCTTGCGACCGCTGGTAAAGATGGCGGCGTGGATCGCGGCCCCGCGCTGCGCTTCGGCCGCCTCGACGCGCTCGCCCAGCACCTGCGCGACGCGCCGCGCGATCGCCGGCGCGGGATCGATCCAGTCGACCGGCCAGGGCGCGAGACGGCGGAACTGCTCCATCAGCAGCGGATAATGCGTGCAGGCCAGCACGATCTCGTCGGTGCGCACGCCATCCCGCGTCACGAAGCACGGCGCGATCTCGGCGGCGATCGCGTCGTCCGGCACGGCCGCGCCATGCATGAATTCCTCCGCCAGCCGCGCGAGGCTCCTCGATCCGACGAGTTCGACCTCGCAATGCGCGGCGAAGGAAGAAACAAGATCGCGCGTGTAGTCGCGCGCCACCGTGCCGGGCGTCGCCAGAACGGAAATCAGCTTGGAGCGCGAGCGTTCGGCTGCGGGCTTGATCGCCGGCACCGTGCCGACGAAGGGCAGCGGATCAAAGGCGGCGCGCAGATGCGGCAGCACCAGCGTCGACGCCGTATTGCAGGCGATGACCACGGCGTCGGGCCGCGTTTCCGCGACGAGACGGCGCATGACGGCGACGACGCGCCAGACGAGATCGTCGGCGCTCCAGTCGCCGTAGGGAAAGCCCGCATCGTCGGCCGCATAGACGAAATCCGCATGCGGCAGCGTCTTCGCGATCTCGCGAAAGACGGTGAGGCCGCCGAGACCGGAATCGAAGACGAGGATGCGGGGCGCTGGCATTGCGCAGAGGGATAGCCTGTTTTGACCGGATTGGGCAGTCGGCAATGAGCGCTGATGGCAAGCCTGCCGCCTCCCCTCACCTCTCCACATAGGCCTTGTTGCGGCGCTCCAGTTCCTCGCCGTAGCGGCGCAAGGCGTGGGCTTCCGACAGGCGACCCAGCACCTTGCGCTGTACGGGATCGGAAACGACGGCGATCACGTCCGCCTCGCTCTCCTGGAAGAGATCGAGCGCCTGCCGGATCGTCTCGCCCGGCGTCAAGAAGACGCCCTGCAGGATCGCCAGCGTCGAGACCGGTTCGGCCGCCTCCTGCGGCGTCGCGTGCAGATCGCTCACCAGCACGCACCCGCAATAGCGGCCCTGCGCGTCGAGCAGCATCGCCTCCTTGGCCGCGCCCAATGGCGTCAGCGCGCGCGCCTCGGCAATGCTCGTGTCGGCCGTCAGCGTTCGAACGTCCCGCCGCATCAGGCGCGCCACGCGCAGGTCGCGGGCCCATCCGACGTCGTGCGGGCCGCGAATGGTCTCGCCGCGCAGGTGAAACCGCCAGGTCGCAAAGGAATAGCCGAAGGTCTCGCGCATCACGAGCGACACCCCTGCCGAAACGATGAGGGCGCTCAGCGTCACGCCGAAGTCGCTGGTCATTTCCAGCGCCAGGCAGGTCATGGCGAAGGGCGCGCCGACGATGCCGGTGCCGAGCCCCGCCATGCCGAGGATCGCCATCGCCGTCGCGTTGGCCGCCGGCACGAACGTCACGGCCGCGCTCGCGTCGCCGTAGGCGCGTCCGATCAGCGCGCCGACGAACAGCGAGGCGAAGAAAAGGCCGCCGCGAAACCCCGAGCCGAGCGAAATCGCCGCAGCGCCCGACTTGAGCACGGCGATGGACAGGAGCGCGATCGCCGGCATGGCCGGCGCCACCGCGATCGGCAGGGCGCCGTGGCCTGACGACAGCGCCGCGGGCGTCAGGATGCCGAGCCCGGCCACCAGCGCGCCCCCGACCGCCGGCCGCAGCCAGGCGGGGCGGACCGTCGCGTTGAACAGGCGCTCGCAGGCGGCGACGGCGCTCATCAGCGCGACGCTCGCGGCCGAGGCGATCAGCGTCACCGCCACGACATGCGCGAGCGCGCCGTGGTCGAGCGTGATTGCGCCCTCGATCGGCAGAAGCCGATGATCGACGAAGCGCGCGGCGACAAGGCTGGCGACCACGGCGCTGCCGACGATGGGCACCAGCGACACGACGCTATAGGCGCCGAGCACGACCTCGAAAGCGTAGAAGGCGCCGGCAAGCGGCGCGTTGAAGGCGGCGGCGATCGCGCCGGCGGCGCCACAGGCGACCAGCAGGCGCATGTCGTTACGGCGGGCGCCGAGACTGCGGCCGAGCGCCGAAGACAATGCCGAGCAGAGCTGCGTGTAGGCCGCCTCGAGCCCGACCGAGGCCCCGCAACCGTTCGAGATCAGCGTCTGCGCGGTGATGTAGAGACTGCCGCCGACCGACATGCGTCCGCCGTGCAGCGCATTGGCCTCGATGGCGTCGGCCATGCGGTTGGCGAACCGTTTGCCGGCCCACAATCCAAGCAGGCCCACCAACGCGCCGCCGCCGGCGATCGCCAGCGCCGTTCGCCAGGCCACCAGTTCCTCCGCGAGGCTGAGGCGCTGGCCATGCGGCAGGCCGAAAAGGATTTCATGCGCGGCCTGCGAGAAAAGGCTCATCGCCGAAACGAGCAGGCCGCTCGCCAGTCCGACCGCCAGCGCCACCAGCGCGAGGCCGACCTCGCTGGCGCGCACGAAGGCGCGCACCGGCGCCGGAAACATGCGACCGAACGCTTGCGTCGGCGCCGGCGGGGTCTCGGCGCCCGTGGCAGCGGGCTGGCTCTGCGGCGCGTTCGTCATGTCTCTTATCTGGCGTCGTCGCGTTTTTGCGACAGGGCGGCCTGCCTTGCCTCGTCAGCGTGACCGGATGATGGCGAGAAGACGCGCGGTCCCGTGCGCGGATCGCTGTCAGCGCCGGGGCTGGGGAGGCGCCGCCACGGCGGCTTTCGCCGCCGCCTGTCCCGCCAGCGCCGCGCCGCCGGCCGTCATCGCGCCGCCGGTCAGGCCCGTCGCCTCGCCCGCGAAGAAGATCCGGTCTGCGACCGGCGCGGCCAGCTTTTCGCGCGCATCGGCGCGCCCGGGCAGGCAATGCGAATAGCAGCCGAGCGCGTTCGGATCGCGGAACCACGCATGAACCTTGCCGCCCCTGAACGCGGTCCGCGCGGAAGAACCCGCGCATCGCACGAAGGAGTCGAGCGCCACGTTGACGGCGTCTTCGTCGCTGCGCGCGATCGTCCGCGCGAAATCGCCGCCGAAGACCGCCACGACAATGTCGCGGCCGAATGGCTTGCAGTCGAAATTGAACGCCCCGCCGCCCGCCTCCCGCGTGAAGATATCGCCGGGCGGCACATCGAATTTCGAGAAATCGAAGGACAATCCGACCTTGGAGAGAGCCCCCATCTGTAGGCCGTCGAGCGCGGCCTGTATCGTCTCCGGCAGATCGGGCGTGAAGCGGATGCCGCCAGCTTTCAATACGCCGACCGAGACGGTGACGATGATCGAGCGGGCGCGGATCGTTCCGGCGCTCGTGGCGACAGAGACGCCCTGGCCCGACCAGTCGATCGCTTCGACACGCACATTCTTCCGAATGGGAAGATCGGCGCCGTATTTCTGCGCCAGAATTCCGTAACCGCCGGGCAGCAGCAGGTCGCCGCCGGACCACAGGCGCGCATAGTCGCGCGCCGATATGCGCTGCGGTTCGTCGCCGATGGCGAAGCGCGAAAGTCCGTCCGCGGCCTCGCCGAGATCGGCTCCAGAATCGGCCGCGACCTGCGCGATCGACACGTCCGCCACGTCGTCGCCATCGAGCAGCGCCGACAATTGCGCGAATTTCTGACGGCGCGCGCCGGCCGCCTCGCGCGGGACCTCGACCCCGTCGATGAAATTCCGGAAGCTTCCACGCGGCGCGTCGGGAATTGTCTCGACTGCAAGGTCGCGCGCGACAAGGCTCCAGGGATTGCGCTCGGCGAAATGGATGTAGAGCGCGCCGGCGTCGTAGGGCGCGCCGAGCGACGTCTCGGTGTAGAGCCGTCCGCCCACGCGCTCGCGGGACTCGAGCAGGAGAAAATCGCGCTGGAGCGTTCGAAGTTCGTGGGCGGCGGCCAGTCCGGCCGCGCCCGCGCCGACGATCACGACATCCGTATCGAAGGCCTGGCCATGCGCGGCGCGAGCAAGGGGCAGCGTTGCGCCCGCCACGAGAAGGGAGCGGCGGGAAAACACGGTGGGAGCAGCGACGCCAGCGGTCGTCACGCCGCCTCTTTTTCCCTTGGCGCTGGCGCAGCTTTCGGACTCGCGTCCTCGAAACGCAACGCGCCGTCCTCGACGTCGCCATAGCGCAGCGACAGCAGGTCCTTCAGGTAGTTCTGGTAGAGCCGCCACGGCTTGCGCGCGCCCTGCTTGGGCAGCGTGTCGAGCGCGCGCTGGAAATAGCCGGACGAGAAATCGACGAAATCCTCGACGGGCATGTCAGTATCCTCGTTGCGCGCGACGACGATGCGTTTCTTCTTCGCTTCCATCGCATTGAGGATGCGGCAGACATATTCGCCGATGAGGTCCGCCTTCAGCGTCCACGACGCGTTCGTGTAGCCGAAGGTCGCCGCGAGGTTCGGCACGTCGGAGAACATCATGCCCTTGTAGTTGAGCGTCTTAGACAGTTCGACCTTGCGGCCGTCGACAGCAAGTTCCGCGCCGCCGAACTGCTGCAGGAACAGCCCGGTCGCCACCACGATCACGTCGGCCTCGATCTCCTTGCCGCCGGTCAGCTTCAGTCCCCTTTCGGTGAAGCGCTCGATCGTGTCGGTTGCGACGCTCGCGCGGTTCTCGCGGATCGCCTGGAAGAGATCGCCGTCGGTGATGAGGCAGAGCCGCTGGTCCCACGGCTTGTAGCGCGGCGTAAAATCCTTCTCGACGTCATAGCCGGACGGCAATTGCTCGCGCACCAACTTCAGCAGGTAATTCTTCACCTTTTCCGGCTTGCGCTTGCACAGATTGTAGAAATAGAGGCCGAAGGCGACGTTCTTCCAGCGCACCAGATTGTAGGCGAGCTGCGCCGGCAGTTTCGCGCGCAGGAAATCGGCAATGGCGTCCGAGGAGGGACGAGCCACGACATAGGTCGGCGAACGCTGCACCATCGTCACATGGCCGGCCGTCTTCGCCATTTCCGGCACGAGCGTCATCGCGGTCGCGCCCGATCCGATGACGACGACCTTCTTGCCTGAATAATCGAGATCGGCCGGCCAGGCCTGCGGATGCACGATTGTCCCGCGATAGTCGCCCATGCCGGCAAAGTCCGGCGTGTAGCCGCTCTCGTAGCGGTAGTAGCCGGTGCACATGTAGAGGAAGCCGCAGGTGTAGGTCTTCGCGCCCGCCTCCGTCTTTACCTCGACCTTCCATCGCGCCTCCTCGCTCGAGAAGGACGCCGAGACCATGCGCTCGTTGTAGCGGATCTTCTCGTCTATGCCGTAGGCGCGCGCCGTCTCGTCGATGTAGCGCAGGATCGACGGGCCGTCGGCGATCGCCTTGGGATCGGTCCACGGCCTGAAGGCGTAGCCGAGCGTGAACATGTCGGAATCGGAGCGGATGCCCGGATAGCGGAACAGGTCCCAGGTGCCGCCCTTGCGGCCGCGCGCCTCGATGATCGCATAGGACTTGCCCGGGCATTGCTTCTGCAGCCAGTAGCCCGCGCCGACGCCCGACAGGCCTGCGCCGACGACGAGCACGTCGAAATGTTCGCTCATGACGATCTCCCTTGGCGCGGTATTATATCAGGGATCGTTCACATCGAAACCGCGCTATTCCGTGGCGGCCGGCTTCTTCTGCTTCACGCGCTTGCGCGTCTGCGGATTTTCGCGCGGCCCCTCGATGAGCCGGACGATCATGCCCCACCATGTGCGCACGTCCTGCTGCGTCAGCTGCATGCGATGGAACATGTTGCGCATGTTGCGCTGCATGACCGGCCGCTTCGACACAGGACGGAAGAAACCGCGGTCCTCCAGATGGCCTTCGAGGAATTCGAAGAACGACAGGACCATCTCGCGCTGCGCCGGCGGCGAGCGCTCCATCACCTCGAAGGGCGCGACCTGCCCGTGCGCGGATGAAAAATATTCGTAGCCCGACAGCAGCACCGCCTGCGCGAGATTGAGCGAGGCGTAGGCAGGATTGACCGGAAAGGTCAGGATGGCGTCGGCGATCGCCACTTCGTCATTGTCGAGGCCGGTACGCTCCGGTCCGAACAATATGCCGTGTTTCTCGCCGGCGGCAATCTTCGCGGCGCTGCCCGCCATCGCCTCGCGCGGCAGCAGCACGGGCTTGGCCTGCCCGCGCTCGCGCGCGGTGGCCGCATAAACGAAGTTGAGATCGGCCACCGCCTCCTCGACGGTCGAATAGAGCTTGGCCTGTTCGAGCAGATAGACCGCGCCAGCGGCGGCCGCATAGGCGCCCTTGCGATAGGCGCCGGTGCGCGGCCAGCCCTCGCGCGGCGAAACGAGGCGCAGGTCGTTCAGCCCGAAATTGGCCATGGCGCGCGCGCACATGCCGATGTTGACCGCCAGTTGCGGCCGCACCAGCACGATCGCCGGCCCGCCCTCGCGCGCCGGCCGCGTCGAATCCGTCCCCGCGCCGGTCATGATCGCCTGTTCCTCATGCTGGCGCCTTTATCACATTTCCGTGGCGCGGCGACCCGGCGGCGGCGGCGCCGGAACCGGCCCGGTGCGCGCAAGTTCGGTCACGGGGGCGGAACCGAGGAGCTGCAAATGTGGAAATTCATTCCAGGCCTCGCCCTGGCTGGCGCACTGGCGCTGACCGGAGGCTCCGGCGCAATGGCGCAACAGACGAATACCAGCCCCGGCGGCGGGGCGCAGATGAACAACGCGCCCTCGGGCGACGCCATGTCGGACAAGTCCGCGCCGATCAAGAAAGGGCACGCCATGAAGAAGAAGCACCGGAAGGCGAAGAAGACGACGGCTATGTAACGGCCGCGCCCGGCGAAAGCCGGGCGTTTCTATTTCTTCCGTTCGCGCCCGAAGCGGGCGCGCAACTCGTCCTTTGCCCTTTCGAGCACGGCGCGCCGTTTGGCGCCGAGGCCTTTCCCCGCCCGGTTAATGTATAAGGTGAGCATGGACATGGCCGACCGAAAGGGATCGGCCTTGCGGCGGCGGCTGCGCCGGGCCGACCGCTCCAGAGAGGCGGCAATCTTTTTCGGGTCGTTCCGGGCGAAAACGCCCTCGTCCAGATCGAGCGCGTCGGAATGCTCCGTCACGTCCTGCGACCACATTTTTCCCGGTTTCGCGACCATCGGCGTCCTCCAGGGCCTTTCCAACGCTCCGAAACCGGGCGGGTTCGCCCTGGCCGCGCCGGATGCGACAACAATCCAATTGAGGCGGCCGGCCGAAATGGATAGGGAATTGCCACCCGAGGAGGTCATCCGTCCGCTGTCCGCGAGGGACACGGCCGGGGCGTGGCGAGGACAAGTAAATGTCGAATCTGGAAATCGTTTGGACCAAGGTCGATGAAGCCCCGGCGCTGGCGACCTACTCGCTGCTGCCCATCGTGGAGGCCTTCGTCGGCGCGGCCGGCGTCTCGGTGAAGCTGAAGGACATTTCGCTCGCCGGCCGCATCCTCGCCAATTTCCCCGAGAAGCTGAAGGCCGACCAGAAGATCGGCGACGAACTGACCGAACTCGGCAAGCTCACTCTCAGGCCCGAAGCCAACATCATCAAGCTGCCGAACATCTCGGCCTCGATCCCGCAGCTTGTCGGCGCGATCAAGGAATTGCAGGCCAAGGGCTACGACATCCCCGACTACCCAGACTCGCCGGCCAACGATGCGGAAAAGGAGATCAAGGCGCGCTACGCGAAAGTACTCGGCTCCGCCGTGAACCCCGTGCTGCGCGAAGGCAATTCGGACCGCCGCGCCGCCGGCGCCGTCAAGCAATACGCACGCAACAACCCGCACAAGATGGGCGCGTGGTCGGCGGACTCGAAGTCGCATGTCGCGCACATGTCGTCGGGCGATTTCTACGGTTCTGAAATCTCGACCACCGTTCCGGCGGCGACCAACGTGCGCATCGAACTCGTCGGCGCCGACGGCAAGACGACCGTCCTGAAAGCCAAGACAGCCCTCGATGCGGGCGAGGTGATCGACGCGACGACCATGAGCGCGAAGGCGCTGCGCGCCTTCTATGCCGAGCAGATCGCCGATGCGAAGGCCAGGGGCGTGCTCTTCTCGCTGCATCTGAAGGCCACCATGATGAAGGTCTCCGACCCGATCATGTTCGGCCATGCCGTGTCCGTCTTCTTCAAGGACGTTCTGGCGAAACATGCCGACACGCTGAAGAAGCTCGGCGTCAATCTCAACAACGGCTTTGGCGATCTCCTGTCGAAGATCGCGACCCTGCCGGACGCCGAGCGCGCCGCGATCGAGGCCGACATCAAGGCCGAATACGCCAAGCAGCCCGGCCTCGCGATGGTGAATTCCGACAAGGGCATCACCAATCTGCACGTGCCGTCCGACGTGATCGTCGACGCCTCCATGCCGGCCATGATCCGCGACTCGGGCCGGATGTGGAACGCCGAAGGCAAGCTGCAGGACGTGAAGGCGACGATCCCCGATCGCTGCTACGCGACCATGTACCAGGCCGTCATCGACGATTGCAAAAAGAACGGCGCCTTCGATCCCAAGACCATGGGATCGGTGCCCAACGTCGGCCTGATGGCGCAGAAGGCCGAGGAATACGGTTCGCACGACAAGACGTTCGAAGTTCCGACCGCCGGAATCGTGCGCGTCGTCGCCGACGATGGCAAGGTTCTGCTGGAGCGCCCGGTCGAAGCCGGCGACATCTTCCGCGCCTGCACCGTCAAGGACGCCCCGATCCGCGACTGGGTCGGCCTCGCCGTGCGCCGCGCGCGCCTCTCCAATACGCCGACCGTCTTCTGGCTCGACAAGGCCCGCGCGCATGACGCGCAGATCATCGCCAAGGTCGAGACCTATCTGAAGGACCACGACACGAAGGGCCTCGACATTCGCATCCTCAGCCCCGTCGACGCGATCAAATTCTCGCTCGAGCGCATCCGCAAGGGCCAGGACACGATCTCGGTCACCGGCAACGTGCTGCGCGACTATCTGACCGACCTCTTCCCGATCATGGAGCTCGGCACGTCGGCCAAGATGCTGTCGATCGTTCCGCTGATGGCGGGCGGCGGCCTGTTCGAGACGGGCGCAGGCGGATCTGCCCCCAAGCACGTCCAGCAGTTCAACGAGGAAGGCTACCTGCGCTGGGATTCACTCGGCGAATTCCTGGCGCTCGGCGTGTCGCTCGAACATCTGGCGCAGACGACCGGCAACAAGAAGGCCCAAATTCTCGCAGAGACGCTCGACGAGGCGAATGGCAAGATTCTAGCGAACGACCGCTCGCCCGCCCGCAAGGTCGGGCAGATCGACAATCGCGGCAGCCATTTCTATCTCGCGCTCTACTGGGCGCAGGCGCTCGCCAACCAGACCAAGGACAAGGAACTGGCGGCGAAATTCAAGCCGCTGGCCGACGCGCTGACGGCGAACGAAGCCAAGATCAATGCCGAACTGATCGGCGCCCAGGGCAAGCCTGTCGATACCGGCGGCTATTACGCGCCGGACTTCGCGAAGACATCGGCCGCCATGCGCCCGAGCGCGACGCTGAACGCGGCGCTGAAAGCGCTTTGAGGCTATGAGGCGAAATGAAAGCCCCGGTCTCTCGACCGGGGCTTTTTTCGCGTCCGCCCTGCCTTGGCGCAATTCGCCGGCTTCGCCAGCCTGCCTAGCTGAAATATCTCTCTTCGAGCGCGAGCGGCAGGAAGCGCGTGCGCAGCGATCCGCATTCCGGACACACTATGCGAACCGACGTCGCCTGGTCGAAGGTCGCGTTGGGTCCGCCATGAAGCCGCGCAAACCCGACCGCCGAGATGTTCTTGCAGTCGGGACAGAACAGCCGAGCCTCCCTGATGCCCATTGCTGCGATTTCGCTCAGTCGCCGTGTTCCCCGCAGTTTCATCGCGCGGCCCCCCAGCCAGAAGCGCGTGAAGCGTAGATCGACTTGAGCCTAGCCTCTACAGCGGACGATGCATTGAGATTTCTCAAGCCTTCAGAATTGGTTGACGGAGGTCAGGGCGCCGGAAACAACGCCGCCGTCTTGCCTGTCGCCCAATAGGCGACGAGGCCGATCCACTCGTGCGCGGCGGCGTCGAAGACGGGAATCGCCCCGCCCGGCTGGCGCAATCCGACGAAATCGGCGCTCGTTCCCGTCGTGCGGTAATCCACGGGATAGGGAATGACGGGAAAGTCGAGCTTGCGGAAAATGCCGACGGAGCGTGGCATGTGCATGGCCGACGTGACCAGCAACCAGCGTTCGCCCGGCTTCGGTTTGACGATCTCTTTCGTGAACGCGACATTCTCGTAGGTATCGCGCGACATGTCCTCGAAGCTCATGCGCTCGGCCGCCACGCCCATCGACAGCCAGAAATCGCGGGCGACGTCGGACTCCGACATCTCGTCCGGCCGCAGCCGCCCGCTGCCGCCGGAAAACACCAGCCGCGCTTGCGGGTATCGCCGCGCCAGCGCCACGGGAACGGTAAGACGCTCCGCTGCATCGTTCAGCGCGAACTGGCCGCGCAGACGCGTGATCGCCTCGTCCATCGCCCCGCCGAGCACGATGATCCCCGTCGGCGGCTCTGCGAGCGTCGCCTGTGGAAAGCGGTCCTCCAGCGGCCGCACGATTAGCGTTCCAATCGGCGTGAACGAGACGAGCGCCAGCGCGACGGTCGCCAGAGTCGCGACGATGCGTCCCGTCCGTCGCCGTCGTGTCCACATCAGCGCGACCCCGGCGATCAGCAGGACGAACAGCAGGTTCGTGCCCTGCACAAATACGCCGAGGGTCTTGGCGACGTAGAAGAACAAATTCGTGCCCGCCCCTTCAGTCCCAGCGCACCCAGCCCATGTCGACGAGTCGCCCCTTGGCGCTGGCAAGCGACGAGATCGCCTTCATGTCGTCGCCGGACAGCGTGAAATCGGAAATAGCGAAATTCTCGGCGATATGCGACGGCGTACCCGACCGCGGGATCGCCGCCACGCCCTGCTGCTGCACATGCCAGCGCAGCACGACCTGCGACGCGGTGCGGCCGAGTCGGCGTGCAATGGCGCCGATTGCAGCATCCTTCATCAGGTCGCCGCGCCCGAGCGGCGAATAGGACACGAAGGCGAGGCCATGCCGCCGGCACGCTGCAATGACCGCGCTCTGGTCGAGACGCGGATGATATTCGCACTGGTTGGCGACCAGCGGTTCTGTCGAAAGCGCAATCGCCTCCTCGAGCATCGCGCTCGGAAAATTCGACACGCCGATATGGCGGGCGAGGCCGCGCTTCCTGGCGTTGCAGAGCGCGGCGATGGAACCGCGCAGCGGAATGGCGGCGTTCGGCCAGTGGATAAGCAGCAGGTCCGCGGGGCCGAGATCGAGATCGCGCAGGCTCGCTTCCGCCGATCTTTCGAGCGCGCCGGACGCTATGTCGTCGCGCCAGACCTTCGTCGTGAGGAAGATGTCGTCGCGCTTCACGCCGCTCGCACGGATGCCTTCTCCCACCTCGCGTTCATTCCCGTACATGCGGGCCGTGTCGACGTGGCGATAACCGATATCGAGCGCGGCCTTCACCGCATCGACGCAGGGTCGTCCGCGCAATTGCCAGGTGCCGAAGCCGAGCGCGGGAATGCGCGCGCCATTGGCCTCGATGATCGGTATCGTCATGTGTGTTCCATTCATGCCAGCGGCAGGATCATCGTGCGGCGCGCCGTGGGCCGCTCCATGAGCCGCGCATACCAATCTTCGAGCGCCGGCCGGCGCGTCCGCTCGACGGGCATGGAGAGCCAGCGATGCACGGCCGGACCGATCACGCAATCGGCCATGGTAAAGCGCCCGCAGGCGAGTTCGCCGTGTCGCGCAATATGGCTGTCGAGCATCGCGAACAGCGCGTCCGCCTTCTCGATGCCGGTCGCGATCTCTTCCTTAGTCTTCGAACCCGGGGTCCGCACGAGGCCATGAAAAACGGGATGCATGGCGGGCCAGAGCGAGGTCTGCTGCCAGTCCATCCACATGTCGGCGCGGGCGCGGTCCCGAGGATCGGACGGCCACAGCAGGCCCGCCGAATGGCGCGACGCGAGATAGCGCACGATGACGTTCGATTCCCACAGGATCAGGTCGCCATAGCGCAGCACGGGCACCAGGCCGTTCGGGTTCATCGCCAGGTAATCCGGCGTCTTGTTGATTCCGTATGCGAGGCCGGCGTCGATGCGCTCGCAGCGCAGGCCGATCTCCTCGATGCAGAACATCGCCTTCTGCACGTTGATGGACGTCAGCCGTCCCCAGATCGTGATCGTCATGAAAGCGGGATCGACATCAGGCCTGCGAGCGCGCTTCGACGTGTGAGCAATGCATCCTCCCCGGATCTTCCGGCGAGCCTATCCGCACGCCCGCCCTGCGCCAATCCTCGGGCCGGGTTCAATCCGGGCGCCGCGCCCGGAACAGATGGCCCGACGAGGTCCGCTGCGCCGGGTCGGGCGGCGCGCCGAAATAGCGGACGCGAATGGCCGATATATCGAGGTCCTCCTGCTCGGTCAGGCCGCGCGCCGCCGCCTCTTTCGCGAGGTCCTGCGGATCGAGCGCGCCGACGATCGGTTCCCCGAGCGCGGCGACGCGTTCCGTGAGCCGGTCATGAAAGGCGAGTCCCTCGCCCTCGTGCGGCTTGCGGCCTTCCGTATAATCGAAGGCGACTTCGCCGCCGGGGATCGACCCGATGGCCGCGAGGCTCGCCAGTGTGGCTTCGCGCGTGAGATAGGGCGTGACGCCGAGCCAGACGAAGAATGCCGGCCGCTCCATATCGAAACCGACCGTCGCGAGCCTTTCGAGAAAGCTGTCGCGCTCGAAATCGACCGGCGCGAAAGTCAGGCTTTCGGGCAGGCGCTGCCCCATCGCCGCCAGCCGCTCGCGCTTCCAGGCCTGGGTGTCGGGATGATCGACCTCGAACACGCGCAGCCCGAGACCCGCGTGCGGATTGCGCAGACCGAACGTGTCGAGGCCGGCGCCGAGCACGACGGCCTGCCGGACGCCGCGGCGGACGGCCTGAGCGAGACAATCCTCGGCAAAGCGTGCGCGCGCGGCCACGAACAGCCGCATCCGTCGGCCATGGTCGTCATTGGCCGCCTCCGCCGCGGCCTCGACGGGCGTCAGCCCGAGGATGGCGCAGGCGAGAGGGTCCTGAAAGATCGCGCCTTGTTCGAAGGTCTGGTGCGCCGCGCGATGCAGCGCCGCGCCCCGGGCCGTGCGGCTGAACTGGTTTTCGATCATGCGGCGCAAGTCTAGGCCTTCGCCGCCTGCCGCGCCACGATACACACAACTGAAATGCTTGCATCCTTGCTCGCGGGCGACGGGCGGGCGATGATCGGCAAAACAATCGGGAGGAACGGGTATGATTTCGAAACGCGTCGCGCTTCTTGCGCTTCTGACGATCGGCCTCGCCGCGCCGCAGGCCCGCGCCCAGAGCGTGCAGGAACTGACCAAGGCCGGCACGGTGAAGATCGGCGTCATTTCCGGCGCCCCGCCCTTCGGCACCGTCAACGACAAGGGCGAAACCGTAGGCTACGACGTCGACGTCGCCAATCTGCTCGGCAAGTATCTCGGCGTGAAGGTCGAGATCGTGCCTTTGACGGCGCCGGCGCGCATCCCCTCGCTCGAATCCCGCAAGGCCGACATTCTCGTGGCGACGCTCGCGCCGACGCCGGAGCGCGCCAAGGCCGTCATGTTCTCCATGCCCTACAGCGCCTTCCAGATGGGCGTGGTCGCGCCCAAGACGACCGAGATCAAGGAATTGAAGGGGCTCGGCGGCAAGAAGGTCGGCGTGCCGCGCGGCGGCACGCAGGACGTGGCGCTCACCCGCATGAACATCCCCGGCATCACGATCGTGCGCTTCGACGACGACGCGACGGCCACGCAGGCGATGATCGCCGGCCAGGTCGATGCGACGGCCACGCCCAATACGATCGCCAACGAACTGATGAAGCAGCGACCGGAGGCCAATCTGGAGCTGAAGTTCGTCTTCACCCAGCAGCCGAATTCGATAGCCGTGCGCAAGGACGCGTTCGAACTCAAGCAGTGGATCAACAATTTCCTCTACTACGTGAAGGTCAACGGCGAACTGGATGAAATCCACCGCAAGTGGATAGGCACGCCGCTGCCGGAACTGCCGGTGTTCTGACGAAACGCGCAGGCCGCGTCGATGATGCATGAATTCGATTTCGACGCGGTCTTCGCCTCGCTCGATCGCTTCGCGCAAGGCGCGCTGCTGACGGTCGAACTGTCGGCAGGCGCGATTGTTCTGGGGCTGGCCATCGGCGTGGTCGGCGCGTTCCTCAAGTCGAGCGGCGCGGCGTGGGTGCGTGCGCTCGTCTCCGCCTATGTGGAAATCATCAGGAACACGCCCTTCCTGGTGCAGCTCTACCTCATCTATTTCGGACTGCCTTCGGCCGGCCTCAAGGTCGGCGCCAACGAGGCGGCGCTGATCGCCATGACGGTCAATCTCGGCGCCTACGCCACCGAAATCCTGCGGGCGGGCGTCGAGGCGATCCCGAAGACGCAGATCGAGGCGGGAACGGCGCTCGGCCTGTCGCGGCTGCAGATCTTTCGCTACGTCATCCTCGTGCCGGCGCTGGAGACGGTCTATCCGGCGCTGACCTCGCAATTCACGCTCATCATGCTGGCCTCGTCCGTCGTCGGCACCATTTCGGCGAACGAACTCTCGTCGATGGCGAGCCTCGTCGATTCCGAGACGTTCCGCTCCTTCGAGACCTATCTGATCGTCACGCCGATCTATATCGCGCTGGCCTTTCTCTTTCGCGGAACCTTCGCGCTCGTCGCCGCACTCGTCTTCAGACGCAGGCGCCGCCTTGACGGCTTTCTTGGCTTCGGAGGCGCGCGATGATCCGCAATTTCGGCTGGAACGAGTTCCTCATCCTGCTGCGCGCCACGGAATGGACGATCCTTCTGTCGCTCATCTCCTTCGCCGGCGGCGGCGCGCTCGGCTTCCTCGTGGCGCTGGCGCGCACTGCGAAGCACAAAACGCTGCGCTGGCTGGCGATCGTCTATATCGAACTGATGCAGGCGACGCCGGTGCTGATGGTGCTGTTCCTCGTCTTCTACGGTCTCGGCCTGTTCGGCTTCGACATCCCGCCGCTCATCGCCGCTTCGATCGCGCTCATCGTCTATTGCGGCGCCTTTCTCGGCGACATCTGGCGCGGCTGCATCGAGGCGATTCCGAAGCAGCAATGGGAAGCATCCGAAGCGCTCGCCTTCTCGCGCTGGCAGCAATTGCGCTACGTGATCCTGCCGCAGGCGGCCAAGATTTCGCTGCCGCCGACCGTCGGCTTTCTCGTACAGGTCGTGAAGACGACGTCGATCGCGTCCATCATCGGCATGGTGGAACTGACGCAGGCCGGCCGGTTCGTCAACAACGCCACCTTCCAGCCGTTCAAGGTCTTCGCCGCCGTTGCGCTGATCTATTTCGTGCTGTGCTATCCGCTGTCGCTCTGGAGCCAGGCGCTCGAAAGGAAAATGAATGCCGGTCGTAGCGCTTGAGAACGTCACCAAGAGCTTCGGCGCTCTGACCGTGCTCGACGGCGTCTCTCTCGACGTCGAGGAGGGACAGGTCGTCGCCGTCATCGGCCGTTCGGGCTCCGGCAAGTCGACCATGCTTCGCTGCATCAACGGGCTCGAGCAGATCCAGTCCGGCCGCATCGAGGTGGCCGGCCATGTGCTCGAGAACAACAAGTCGGCGCTGCGCGAATTGCGGCAGGACGTCGGCATGGTCTTCCAGAGCTACAACCTCTTTCCGCATCTGACGGTGGAAGAGAACATCACGCTCGCCCCGCGCGTCGTGAAGAAGGAGCCGCTCGCCGAGGCGAAGGCCACCGCGCGCAAGGTGCTGGAACAGGTCGGCCTGTCGGAGAAGATCGACGCCTATCCCGAGCAATTGTCGGGCGGCCAGCAGCAGCGCGTCGCCATCGCCCGCTCGCTCGCCATGCATCCCAAGGTCATGCTGTTCGACGAGGTGACGTCGGCGCTCGACCCGGAACTGACCGAGGAGGTGCTCCGCGTCATGGAGGGGCTGGCGAAAGCCGGCATGACGATGATGCTGGTGACGCACGAAATGGGATTTGCGCGCCGCGTCGCCCACGTCACCATCTTCATGCACAAGGGCAAGGTGTGGGAGAGCGGTCCCTCCGAACAGATGTTCGCCAGCCCGCAGACGCCGGAACTCAGGCAGTTCCTGGCGAGCGGGCTGAAATAGCTCGTACGCTTGCTTGCGGGAGTCTTACGCCTCGGCGAGCACGCGGCCCGCGATGACGATCTTCTGGACCTCGCTCGCGCCTTCGTAGATGCGCAGGGCGCGGATCTCGCGATACAGGCTCTCGGCGATATTGCCGCGCGTCACGCCGAGGCCGCCGTAGATCTGCACGGCGGAATCGATCACCTTCTGGGCTTCCTCGGTTGCGAACAGTTTCGCCATGGCGGATTCGCGCGACACGCGCGCGCCTTTCACGTCCTTGGTCCAGGCCGAACGATAAATCAGCAATGCGGCCGCATCGATCGATAGCGCCATGTCGGCGATCTTGGCTTTCGTCATCTGCAGGTCGGCGAGCGAGCCGCCGAAGATCTTGCGACCCGTCGCGTGCCTGACCGCCTCGTCCATGGCGCGTCGGGCGAAGCCGAGCGCCGCGGCGCCGACGGTCGAGCGGAATACGTCGAGCGTGCCCATGGCGATGGCGAAGCCGCCGCCGGGTTGGCCGATCAGATCGGCCTGCGTCGCCTTCACGCCGTCGAACGACAGTTTGCCGATGGGATGCGGGGCGATCAGGTCGATCGTCTTCGGCACGGAAAAGCCAGGCGCGCCCGCTTCCACGATGAAGGCCGACAGGCCCTTGGCGCCCGGCGCCTCGCCGGTGCGCGCGAAGACGACGTAGAGGTCGGCGATGCCGGCGTTGGATATCCAGGTCTTCTCGCCGTCCAGCCGCCAGCCCGCGCCGTCGCGCGTGGCGGCGAGCGCCAGCGACGAGACGTCGGAGCCGGCCGCCTGCTCCGACAGCGCGAAGGCGGAGACCGCCTTGCCCGCGGCGACTGCCGGCAGATATTTCTGCTTCTGCTCCGGCGTTCCGAACAGGCCGATCGGGCCGGTGCCGAGGCCCTGCATGGCGAAGGCGAAATCGGCGAGGCCGCCGAAGCGCGCCAGCACTTCGCGGCAGATGCACAGCGAGCGCGCGTCGAGCGGCCCGAACGGGGCGCCGCCGACGCCGCCGGTGGCCGTCGCGAGGAAACCCTCCCTGCCCATTTCGGCGACGAGATTGCGCACCACGCGCGCGGCCGTCGCGCTGGACTCGTCCTCTCCGTGCATGATCGCGGCATGCGCCTTCGCCCATGTCTCCACGCGGTCGTAGAGCGCCGCGTGCCTCTCGTCGAGGAACGGCCAGGAGAGGAAGGTGCGGTCGGCCATCTTTTGTCCCCGGACGCCGGCTAGCCCGGCGCCCGAAGATGAAACGGAATTTTCCGCGAAAGCAATCGGCTCCCGCTCATGGATGCGGGCGCAGGCGCCGGCGCGCGAGCGAATGTTTCGCCCGACAGGGGCCGCGTGGATCCAGGTTTCGCGCTCAGGCGCCGGCGATGAAGCGCCAGCCGAATGTGGCGAAGGCCAGCAGGCAGAACAGCGAAAGCCAGCCGCTGCGCTCCCTGCGTCGCTCCTGTTCGCCGCGACGATCCTCATACTGACGGACAAGCTGGATCAGCATACGCAACACTCCGCGACCCTTTGTCTCACACCACGGTTAGCGCCGAATTAAGCAAGCGCTTCCGCGCTCAGTTGCTGGCCAGCCAGCGTTGCCATTCCTTCTCGTCGCCGCGGAACACGTTTCGGTCGACCGCGGTGCCGATGCCGGGCACGGAGCCGTCCGACTGATACTGCCAGAAGTGCCAGTTGCGGTCGCCATAGCGCACGCTCGGATGATGCTTGGTCGATCGCACCCAGATCGGGTACTCGCTGAGCGCGCCGCCGGCGAGGATCGCCTCGTAGAAATCGACGGTTGTGTAGATGACAGGCTTCTTGCCGTAGTGCCGCTCCATCTCCTGCAGCATCTCCCGCATCTCGGGGACCGCTTCCTCGGGATAGAGCGTGCGCTTGCAGGTCTTGGATTCGGGCGTCGCTTCGACATCGAGGACGGGCGGCAGCGCGTCCTTCTCGACCGGCACGTTCGCCTTGAACCATGCCATCTCCTGGCGCCACGGCCGGCACCAGTACACGAAGTGGTAGGCGCCGCGCGGCACGCCGGCCGCCCGCGCGCCGTCCCAGTTCTCGCGAAAGCGCGCATCCATGTGGTCCGCGCCTTCGGTCGCCTTGATCCAGGCGAACTGCACGTCGCTGGAGGCGACCGCCTGCCAGTCGATCGGCCCCTGGTACTTGGAAACGTCGATTCCGTGGACGGCGAATTTCTGCGCGTGATCGAGGGCTTCGCTCGGCTTGACCTTGCGCGGCGGCGCAGGCGCGAGCGAACCCGTCGACATGCGCGGCGAACGGCCGATCTGGGAATCGACGCCGCTGCCACACCCGGCCAGCGTTAAACCGAGGGAGGCGAGTGCGGCGAACATGAGGACGCCCGGCCGGCGGTCTGAAAATCTACGCATCATCGGCGCAAATTATCCCTGTCGGGGTAACGAGTCGTTAATGCGCGGCAAGAGCCGCTAACATCCTGACATCTCTCAGCTTAGACCGAAATAAAGCGTCGCGAAGCTCAGGAAGGAGAAATAGCCTACCACGTCCGTCACCGTGGTCACGAAGGCCCCCGAGGAAACCGCCGGATCAACCCCCAGCTTTTCCAGCGTCAGTGGCACGATCACGCCGCCGAAGGCCGCCGCGATCATATTGGTGAGCATGGCGGCGCCGATGACAAAGCCGAGCGCGTTGATGCCGAACCAGAAGGCGGCGGCGATGCCGGTGATGATCCCGAAGGCGAGTCCGTTCATCGAGCCGACCAGGATTTCCCGCAGGATGATCCGCCAGGCGCTGGACCGCGCCATCTCGCGGGTGGCCAGCGCGCGCACGGCGACCGTCATGGTCTGCGTCGCCGCCTGCCCGCCCTGGCTCGCCACGATGGGCGCGAGGATGGCGAGCGCCACCATCTTCTGCAGGCTGACCTCGAACAGGCTCAGCACGCCCGAGGCGACAAAGGCCGTGAACAGGTTGACGAACAGCCAGACGAAGCGATGGCGGGCGATCGAAATGACGGGATCGCCGAATTCCTCGCGCCGGCTGACGCCGCCGAGCGCCTTGATGTCCTCGTCGGCCGCTTCCTGGATGACGTCGACGATATCGTCGATGGTGATGACGCCGAGCAGCCGGTCGTCGGCGTCCACCACGGGCGCCGAGACGATGTTGTAGCGCTCGAACCTGCGCGCCACTTCTTCCTCGTTCTCGTCGACATGCACGCGCCGGCGATCTGCCAGCATGATCTCCGACAAGGGCGCCGAGCGCCTGGCGCGGGCCAGAACGTCGAGGAATACGGTCCCCAGGAAACGCCTGTCGCCCTCGACGACGAAGACCTCGAAGAAGGAATCCGGCAGTTCCTCCTGGTCGCCTTCGCGCAGGTGGTCGAGCGTCTGGCCGGCCGTCCAGGTCGGCGGCGCGGCGACGACCGTCGTCTGCATCAGGCGGCCGGCCGATTTCTCGGGATAGTCGAGCGAACGGCGCAGCGCCACGCGCTCCTGCGCCGGCATCGCTTCCAGGATTTCGGCCTGCTCGTCGCGGTCGAGATCCTCGAGCAATTCGACCGCGTCGTCGCTTTCGAGTTCGCTGACGCCCTCGGCCACCGTCTCCGGTGAAAGCCCCTCGAGGATCTCCTCGCGCATCGCATCGGGCACTTCGGTCAGCGCCGCAAAGTCGAAATCCTCTCCCATCAGTTCGACGAGCTTCGGCCGGCTGTCCGCCGGCAGCGCCTCGACCAGCGCAGCGAGATCGGCTTCGTGCAGGCCGGACGCCAGCTCGCGCAGCTTTTCGGCGCCGCCGGCCGCGATCGCCTGCTCCACCGCCTCGATAAAATCCGGACGCAGCGTCCCGTCCTCGTCCCGCAAGGCCGTCCGCTCGGATTTTTGCTTGTCGGCGAGGTCTTCGGTCATGATTCCACGCTATGAGACGCCCGGGGCGTCTTAGCCCATATTCTCGCCCTGTGAACCCGCTTTTGTGCGCCGATGAACCGAACAGCCCTTGTCGCCCTCCTTCTGGCCGTAGCGCCTGCCCTGCCCGCCGTGGCCGCGTCCTGCGGACCCGACGCGCTGGGCGTGTCCCGAACGGTCGAGATCGGCGGACCGGCGACGGCTGTCGGCCTGAAGACCTATCCAAGAACGCTGGCGCTGCAGGACGGGGAGTTCGTCCTGACCTTCGACGACGGCCCAAATCCACCGACGACGGACAAGGTGCTGAAGGCTTTGGCCGCGCAATGCGCGAAGGCGACGTTCTTCCTCATCGGCCGCAATTCCGCTTCCGCGCCAGCGACGGTCAGGGCGGAGATCGCCGCCGGTCACACCGTTGGCCATCATTCGATGACCCATCCCGCCGTCACATTGCGCAACCTGTCCGATGAGGCCGCGCGCGCCGACATCGACAGGGGGTTCGCCGCCGACGATGTGGCCGCCTACGGAACGGCTTCGGGCGAGCCTCGCGTGAAATTTTTTCGGTTCCCGGGTTTCGGGGATACGAAGAAGCTGGACGAATGGCTGAACGCGCGCGGCGTGACGATCTTCGGCGCCGATCTCTGGGCCTCCGACTGGGAGCCGATGACCGCGCAGGCCGAACTGGAGCGGCTTGTCGGCCGCATGGAAAAAGCACGCAAGGGAATCGTACTGTTGCACGACACGATCCCCTCGACCGCCGACATGCTTCCCGACCTGCTCGCCGAAATGAAGACGCGCGGCTGGCGACTCGTGCATATCGTTCCCGGCCGAGAACCGACGCCGCTCGAGGAGGCGAAGGCGGGCTGGACTTCCGAGACCGAACGCACGCTCGAACGCATGTGGCCGAAAGCGCCGCTGCCCAAACCGGATGCGGCGCGCGCCAACTTAGGATCGAGCCAATAGCGGAAGCCTACTTCCCCTCGAACTTCGGCTCGCGCTTTTCCATGAAGGCGCGCACGCCTTCCTTCATGTCGTCCGACCTGAACAAAGGCAGAAGCTGCAGATAGACGTGATGCACGTGGTCGCGGAACGTTTCGTTCAGGCCCATGCGCATCATGCGCTTGGCGGCCTGCACGGCAAGCGGCGCATTGCCGGCGATCTCGCGCGCCAGCTTTCGGGCGCGACCCATCAGTTCGGCGTCGGGGACGACTTCGTTGGCGATGCCCCATTCCACGCATTCGCGCGCTGAAAGCGTGCGGCCGGTGAAGATCAGCTCCGACGCTTTCGCCCAGCCGATCATGCGTGGCAGGAACCAGGTGCCGCCGGATTCCGGCACGACGCCGCGCTTGACGAAGGCCGCCGCCATCTTGGCGCTTTCCGCCATGATGCGGATGTCGCAGCCGAGCGCGGTGTCCATGCCGTAGCCGGCCGCGCCGCCGTTCACCGCGCAGATGGTCGGCTTGTCCATGTCGAACATCACCGTCGGCGGCGTGTTGCGCAGGTCGAGATTGGTGAAACCCGACGCCGTGCCGATGCCCTCGCCCTTGCGCGACTGCTGCAGATCGAGCCCCGCGCAGAAAGCGCGGCCGACGCCGGTCAGGATCACACAACGCACAGCCTCGTCCTCGTTGGCCTTCACCAGGAGGCGCGTCAACTCGTTCAGCATCTGTCTGGAGATCGTGTTCATCCGCTCGGGCGCATTGAGCGTGATGAGCGCGATGCAGCCGTCCTCGATCTCGTAGAGGACTTCGTTGTGGCCTGCGCCATGCGTGGTCGTGACGTTCGACATCGTTCCTCCGGATATTCTCCGCCTAGTCGGCGGCGCTGTCGCTGTCGCTGCGCGCGCCGGGCCTGAAGGGCAGACCGAGCGCCGCGCAGATCGGCCCCGATGCGCGGCCGGGATGACGCGGATTGCCATATGTCTTGTAGAAGTCGAGGATCTTGCGGAAATCGGCGTCGTAATCGTCGCTCGCAGTGACGGGCGGGCCGAAGGTGACGGTGCGCTTCACATAGTCGATCGCCGCCGGCAGGATCGGCGCGCCCGCGCCGCGCGCTATGATCCAGTAGCCCCGCTTCCAGTCCGGCGCGCCTGTGCGCGTGCCCTCCGGGGCGATCAGCAATAGCAGGCGGTCGGCCTTGTCGAAAGCGGAGACGCTCTGCGCGACGACGCCGCCCGCCCGGCCGCGATCGATCGGGATCGCGCCGAACCAGCGCAGCAGTGGTCCCATCACGCCCTTGAACGCCGTGTGCTTGATCATCGTGCCGGAGCGCAGTCCGAGCGCCGTCAGCGTCAGGATCGCGACCACGCCATCCATGTTGCTCGTATGCGGCGCGCCGATCAGCACCATCTTCGGCATGTCGGGAAAACCGCCCTGCAGTCGCCAGTTCATCAGCTTGAGCGCAACGCGCGCCGCCCACATCGAAAATGCGTTGCCGCGCCGCGCGACGCTCCCGCCGATCGTCACGGGAACGCCGGCGATATGATCTGCCAAATATGTCATTGGGTGGTATTTATGCCTTCTGCAATCTGTAGCCGGCGTCGACCAGAACGGTCTCGCCAGTCGTCTTCGGAAAGGCTGTGCAGAGCGCGAAAATCGTCTCTGCGACATCCTTCGGCGCGATCGTCGCCTCGAGGGCCGACGTTCCGCGATAATGCTGGCCCATCGCCTCGTAGGTCTCGGCGCCGTAGCCGTTTTTCAGCCAGTCGCTTTCGATCATGCCCGGACCAACGCCATTGACGCGGATGTCGGGGCCGAGCGCGCGCGCCAGCGCCATGGTCAAAGTATTGAGCGCGCCCTTGGACGCCATATACGCGATGCAGGAGCCGCGCGCCATGACCGCGGCAATGGATGACACATTGACGATCGCCCCGCCCTTTTCCTTGCGCAGCAAAGGCGCGAAGGCGCGCGACATCTGGTAGGCGCCGATCACGTTGACGGAATAGATCGACTGGAAATCCTCGGCGCTCAATCCGTCGAGGTCGCGTTGCGCCACGAACTTGGTCCGCCCCGCGTTGTTGACCAGCGCCCGCGCCGATCCCCAGCGCTTGGCGACCATCTCGGCCATCATCCGGCAATCGGCGTCGGAGGACACGTCCGCCTTGATCGTCTCGACCTCGGCGCCGGCCTTTCGACAGGCGGTCGCCACTTCGAGGGCCGGCTTGGGGTCCCGTGAATAGTTGATGACGACGTTGTAGCCGCTTTCCGCGAATTTTATGGCGGTGGCGGCGCCGATGCCGGCGGACGAACCGGTGACCACGGCGACGGGACGGGACATGTCTGATTCCTTGTTCGGTTTCCTCAGCGGACATTGTCGCGCGTCCGCCGCGCCGCCAGCAAGGCGCAGCCGGGATGGCGGGGTTGCAGAATTGCAAAATCGCAAACGCTGCTCGGACGCCTCCTCACGCCAACGTGAACATCAGCGACTTGCCTGCCGGCCGGTCCGCCAAGTCTCATGGCGCTCCCGAGGGAGGAAACCAATGAAAACACGAATTCTCGCCGTCGCCGCAGCCTTTGCCGCCATCTCCGGCGGATCGGCGTTCGCCCAGCAGCAGCAGCCGCAATTTCCGGACATGACCTTCTTCGTCAGCTCCAAGCCCGGTCCCGACGGCGCGAACCTCGGCGGCCTCGAAGGCGCCGACAAGCTGTGCCAGACGCTGGCGACCGCCGCGGGCGCCGGCGCGAAAAGCTGGAAGGCCTATCTGTCGACGCAGGGCGCCGGCGCGGTCAACGCGCGCGACCGCATCGGCAAGGGGCCATGGCAGAACGCCAAGGGAATCGTCATCGCCACGAGCATCGACGACCTGCATGGCGATCCGAAACTCAGCCTCGACACGAGCCTGACGGAGCGCGGCACCAAGCTCGCCGGCGCCGGCTACAACAACAACGTCCACGACATTCTCACCGGCTCGGACGCGCAGGGCCGCGCTCTCCCGGCCGACAAGGACATGACCTGCGGCAACTGGACCAAGGGCGGGACCGACGGCGCCGCCATGGTCGGCCACGAGGACCGGCTCGGCCTCAATGATTCGCCGCCCATGAAGTCCTGGAATTCGTCGCACCCGAGCCGCGGCTGCAGCATGGCGACGCTCGCCATGACCGGCAGCGGCGGGCTGGTCTACTGCTTCGCGGCGAACTGATCGCCGGTCGTGAGGCCCCTGGCAGGCCCCGAAAGGCCCGGTTCGCGAGAACCGGGCCTTTGCGCTTTCGGCGAAACTTCTTGCAACGCCCCGCCTTGTGGAGGGTAAAACGGGCATTGAGAACTCCTAAACCCCGGAAATACTAGTCTTGGAGCCATTCGGGGGTCCCAGATATGCTCGAGCAGAAGGTCAACGCCTTTTTCGGCGATAGCGAATCCAAGCAGTTCGGCACGGGCTGGTGGTCGGGCGTGCTGGCGGCGTTCTTCGGGGTTCTCGCGTTCGGCGGCGTGCTGTGCCTGCATTTCCCCCAAATCCTCAGTTCGCCGGAACTGCGCGCGCATTATCCTATGCCCGTCATCCGTGGAGGCATCCAGGCGGCCATCGTGCTGGCGCTGGTGCTCGGCGCGGTTTCTGCGCTGCTCCGCCGCAAGAAGGCGCTCGCCCTGACGGGGATGCTGCTGGCGGCCGCCGCGCTCGCGTGGGGCGGCGCAAGCGTGCCGATCAATGAACCGCTGAAGGACGGCCCGGCCATCGGCCTCGACTGGTTCCTGCTCGATCTTTTCGCAATGGCGGCGATCTACGTGCCGCTGGAGCGCTTCTGGCCGAAGAACCCGAAACAGGGAACGTTCCGTCCGCAATGGACGCTCGACATGATCTACTTCCTGTCGACGCACCTGCCGATCCAGGTCCTGTCGTTCCTGGTGCTGCTGCCGGCGACGATGGCGACGAAATATCTGGCGATCCCCTCGGTCGCCGGCGCCATCGCCGAACTGCCCTGGCTCGTGCAGTTCTTTCTGGCCGTCCTCGTCGCCGATGTCGCGGAATGGACGGTGCACATGGCGCTGCACAAGGTTCCGTTCCTGTGGCGCTTCCACAGCATCCACCATTCCTCGCCGGCGCTCGACTGGATCGCCGGCTCCCGCTCGCACTTCGTCGACGACACGCTGGTGCGCGGCTCCATCCTCGTCCCGATGATGCTGGCCTTCTCGCAGGAAATCATCCTGGCCTACCTGATCTTCGTGACGCTGCATGCGACCTGGACGCACTGCAATTTCGGTCCGAGCGTGAAATGGCTCGAGCCGTTCCTGGTGATGCCGCGCTACCACCACTGGCATCATTCGTCGCAGAAGGAAGCGATCGACAAGAATTTCGCCATCCACTTTCCGTGGATCGATCGCCTGTTCGGCACCTACTACTATCCGGACACGTGGCCCGAGAAATATGGCCTTTCCGGCGAGGAAATCCCGAAGGGCTTCATCCGTCAGACGATCGAGCCGTTCTACCGCTCGAACCGCCGCGTCTCAGAAACCCAGCCGGGCTAGCTTCACGTCCTCGGGGATGAACTCGCCGCGCGGCGTCGCCGTGACGACGCCCAGCGCCTTCAGCCATCTGATCGTGATAAAGCCGAAATCATATTCGCTGTCGGCGTGGCTCAGCCGCAGCAGGTTGGGATAATGATGATGGTTGTTCTGGAAGCACGCGCTGAAGGTCGCAGTGACCGGCAGCCATTCGCCGATGTTCATGGCGTTGTCGCGCTCGTCCTCGTAGCGGCGATAGCCGAAGGTCCGCGTATGGGTCCAGTAGTTCTGGATCATGTTCACCCATAGCGCAAAGACACGCATCCCGATCCACATCACGGCCGCGAAGCCCCAGCTTCCCACCGCCCAGGTCAGAGCAGCGAAATTGAAGACCTGCGATACGACGATGAAAAGCGGATGCGACGTGACGCGGAACGTCAGCGACTGGCAGATCGGGTCGGTCGCGAGATTGTCGATGCAGCGATAGGGGAAAACGCAGAGATAGAGCGTCTTCCAGAAGCCGTCGTCGGACAGCTTGTTCGGGTCGCCGTCGTGATCGGAATGGCGGTGATGCAGGCGATGGCGGTTCACCCAGTCGGTCGGTCCGACATAGATGCCGAAGACATTGTTGACGATGGTGACGGCCTTGATGAACCAGGGTTTGAAATCGAGCGCGCGGTGCGCGATGCCGAGATGCAGCACGTCGGCGAGATAGACGCCGGCCACGAACCAGCAGGCGACAAAATAGACCGCGCCTATGACGAGGCCCCAGAAGGGGCCGATCGCCGCGGGCGCGGCAAGCGCGCAGCCCAGCGCATAGAGGGCGATGATGGCCGCGCCGATCGCATTGTAGCTCTTCATGCCCCCTCCGAAATCGGCACGTAGAATCCGCGGGGCGATGGTAGCCGATTCCGGCACGGACAAAGGCCCGGCAAAACGGTCGATCCACAGGCTGCGGACGCCTCCGCGCCCCCGCCGACGGGCGCAAAAACAAAGCCCGGTCCTTTCGGACCGGGCTTTCGTTCAAGCGCCTGGATGCCTGGGTGCTTGGTGCGGTCGAGAGGACTCGAACCTCCACTGGTTGCCCAACTAGCACCTCAAGCTAGCGCGTCTACCAATTCCGCCACGACCGCAAATCAAATGCGCCGGACGGAGCCGGCGCATCGGCGTGCGTCGTCTAGCAAAGCCTCCCTGCCCTGACAAGCCCGGCTTTTCCCTGTCCATTTCGAGGCGCTTTCGCTAGACGAGGCTCATGACCGCCGCCCTCTCCAGAGACGCCCTCGCCGTCCGCTTCCTGCCCAGGGAAGGCGCGCCGCCGGTCGAATGGGTCGTGTCCGAGGGCCTGACGCCCTACGAGGCGGCGGTCGCCGAAATGGAGGGCCGCGCGGCGGCCATCGCGCGCGGAGACGCGCCTGAGCGCGTTTGGCTGGTGGAGCACCCGCCGCTCTATACGGCGGGCACGTCGGCCAAACCCGCCGACCTGCTTGACGCCCGTTTCCCGGTCTTCCAGACCGGTCGCGGCGGCCAGTTCACCTATCACGGGCCCGGACAGCGCGTGGCCTACGTCATGCTCGATCTGAAAAGCCGGCGGCCCGACGTGCGCGCCTTCGTCGCCGCCCTCGAAGCGTGGATCATCGCGACGCTCGCGGCCTTCAACGTGCGGGGCGAAAGGCGCGAGGACCGCGTCGGCGTCTGGGTGCGCCGGCCGGAAAAGGCGCCCGGTCCCGGCGGCGCGACCGCGGAAGACAAGATCGCCGCAATCGGTATCCGCATCCGGCAATGGGCGACCTTCCACGGTATCGCCATCAACGTCGAACCGGATCTCCAGCATTTTTCGGGCATCACGCCCTGCGGCGTCAGCGACGCCCATCTCGGCGTCACGTCGCTGGCCGATCTAGGCCTCCCGGTCACGATGACCGACGCCGATGTGGCGCTGCGCGCCGCCTTCGAGGAAATCTTCGGGAAGACAGTCGGACTCTAGGCCCCGCGCCGGCCGAACGTCTTGCGTGGCGCGTTCTGGACCTGCGCGGCGCTGCGCGCCGCCGCCTGACGCATGGCCGCTGCTGTTTCCTGCAGCCGCCTGTCCTCCAGCGCCCGCGCGATCAGCGCATCGGCGTCGAGCGTCGAGGTCTCGTCCTCGCCGGCCTTCTTCACGCGCGCCAGCGGATCGTATTCGTAGGCGGCGCCCGCCTCGCTCGAGCGCAGGGGCGCGAGGACGGTCGAACGCAGCGCCGCGGCGCCCGCCAGTCCTGAAAAGGCGATCGCGACGAGCGGGTCATGGGCCAGCGGCCCGACAAGCTCGACCAGCCTTTCTGCGCTCGCCTCCGCGAAGCCGGGCATGGACATGTGCAGCTTGGCGGCGATGACGACCCCGACGACGCTGGTCAGCGCCACCCAGCTCGCGCTGCGGCCGATGTCGTGCAGCCGCTTGGCGTCGAGCGCCGCCTGGATGAGAAGCTGCGCCGAAGCGATCCCCATCAGGAGGTTTGGATTGCGGAAGGGCACGATGTGCAGCGCGCCGACCGTGGCGGCAAGCGCCAGCATCGCGATCCGATAGGGCGAGGCGGCGAGGCGTCCGCGCCAGTCGAACAGGAACCAAAGAAATGTCGCGGGCATGCCGCCGTCCCCGGAAAAATAACCGGGGCAATTTCCCAATTTCGCGTCAAAAAGACGTAAACGCGTCAGGCGTCGCCACGAACCTGAAATATTTCCGGCAATGCATCTGCGCCAGGCGGCAGTTCTTCCGTGCGGAATACTTTCGCGTGGACAGGACCTTGCGCGCAAGCTAGGCGCAGGCGCGCGACCTTTTCATCCGCCCCCTCGAACTCGGCCTCGACGCTGCCGTCCCTCAAGTTGCGCACCCAGCCGGCGAGCCCAAGCGCATGGCCTTCGCGGGCCACGAAGGCGCGAAAGCCGACGCCCTGCACCCTGCCCGTCACGATCAGATGCGCGCGCGCCATCGTTCAGACGGCGATGTTGTCGATGAGGCGGGTCTTGCCGAGTCTTGCTGCGGCCAGCAGGCGGATCGGGCCGTCGGCGCGGCGCGCGATGCGTTCCAGCGTTTCCGCATGGCGCGTTTCCACATAGTCGATCGCAAAGCCCGCCTCGACCAGGATCTCGCGGGCTTCCGTCATCTCGTGGCCGATCACCTCGCCCTCGCGGATCTTGGCCGCCGCGTGGTTGAGCGCGCGATACATGGCGGTGGCGCGCTGGCGCTCGTCGGGCGAGAGATAGACATTACGCGAAGACATCGCGAGGCCATCCGCCTCGCGCACGGTCGCCGCGCCGACGATTTCGGTGGGAATGTCGAGGTCGCGCGCCATGCGCGTGATGACCTTGAACTGCTGGAAATCCTTCTCGCCGAAGATCGCACAATCCGCCTGCGCCTGGTTGAGCAGCTTGGCGACGACGGTCGCGACGCCCGCGAAATGCGTCGGACGGAAATGATCCTCCAGATCGACCTTCGCCGGGCCTTCGAGCGTCACGACCGTCGAGAAACCGGCCGGATACATGTCCTCGACTCCCGGAGCGAAACACGCGTCGCAGCCGGCGGCGCCGAGCTTCTGAATGTCGGTATCGAACGTCCGCGGATATTTCGAGAAATCCTCCGTTGGGGCGAATTGCGTCGGATTGACGAAGATCGACGCGACGACGCGCTCGGCGCGCCTGCGGCCTTCTTCGACCAGCGACACGTGGCCGGCATGCAGCGCGCCCATCGTCGGCACGAGCGCCACCCGCTCGCCTTTGGCGCGCCATGCCCGCACCTGCGCGCGCAGGCTCGCGACATCGGGCAGAACGGCGGTTGTGGTTGCGCTCACGCTTTTTCCTTCGGAACCCATTTGATCGCGCGCGGCCGGGCTGCCGCCTTCTGCCCGCCTGATATCAGGCCCAGCAGGAAATCGACATAGGCTTCAGGCAATTGGGCGACCCGCGCGGCGCGAATGACGCTTTCCATGTACCCAGGCCGGAGCTTGGGATTCTCGACCGCCGGCGCGCGCCCGATATAGACCAGCGCGCGGGCCGGCGATCCTTCGGCGCGCAGCACCGGCTGGTTCGCCTTCACATAGAGGCCGCGCGCGACATCCTCGTAACGGTCGAGCGCCGGGATGTCGGACAGCGCCAGATCGTAAAGGAGCCCCTGGACCTGCGCATTCGGATCGCGCACGACGGTGGCGTAGCCGTCGGCCATCAGAGCAAACCGGTGACGCGCCAGCCGAGCCAAGCCGACGGCGCGTGATTTCGGGCAGCGGGCCCGCATGGCCGCTTCGTCCATATTCGACCCGTATGCGAAATAGAGAGGCATCGGAGATTACTGCTGTGTCGCGCGGCACGGCGCAAGCGGAGCAATTGCGCAAGCCTGCCTTCGGATTGACGAGGCGCTGGGGAAACCACAATGACCAAGCTTGCGCTGGTTGCGACTTTGGCCGCCCTCATGTCGGCTGTCGCGGCATTCTGGTTCTGGTTCCAGATGCGTCGGCTGCGCCGGGCGGAGTTCATCCGCAATTTCGCCTGGCCGCCGGGTCTGCTCAACAAGCTGCAGGCGAAATACCCAGGCTTCTCGCGAAAGGAGAGCGCGCTCGTCTCCGAAGGGCTGCGCCAGTTCTTTCTCGCCTATCTGTCGAGCGGCAAGCGCTACGTCGCCATGCCTTCACAGGCAGCCGACGAACTCTGGCATGAATTCATCCTCTACACGCGCGCCTATTCGGACTTCTGCGACGAGGCGTTCGGCGGATTTTTTCATCACACGCCCGCCCTCGCGCTCGCGCCGGCGCAACGCCAGTCCAACGAGGGTCTGCGACGCGTCTGGTGGTGGACCTGCCGCGAAGAGAACATCAATCCGGTGAGGCCGACGCGCCTGCCGCTGCTGTTCGCCCTCGATCGCAAGCTGAACATTCCCGGCGGCTTCTACTACACGGCCGATTGCGCGGCTCAGCGCGTCGGCGCAACGGGTTCGGCCAGCGGCCATTGCGGCGGAGACTTCGCCGATTCCTCCGTCGACGGCTCCACATCGGGCATGGGGGATTCCGGCGGGGGCCTGAGCGACGGCGGCGGAGACGGTGGTTCGGACGGCGGTTCCGATGGGGGATGCGGCGGCGGTTGCAGCGGCGGCGACTGAGCCCTTCCCCGAAACAAACGGCTTCCACCGGCGTTGGGGCCGGAAACGGAGGCTCAGATGGAACGCCCGATCGTCGAGACGCACGAACAGGCAAAGCAGGGGCACTGGGGCGTGCCGGTGCTGCTCGTCCTCACAACCGGCATTGCGCTGGTCGTCGTCGCCTTCGCGATCGTCGCCTTCGTACGGCCCTGGTGACGCCTACGCGAATTCCATGATCACGGCATCGACGGCGAGAGAATCGCCTTCCTTGGCGTTGATCTTCTTCACGGTCACGTCGCGTTCGGCGCGCAGCACGTTTTCCATCTTCATGGCTTCCACCATGCAGAGCGGTTCGCCCGCCTTCACTTCCTGGCCTTCCTTGACGTTGATCGCCTTGACGAGGCCGGGCATCGGGCAGAGCAGCGACTTGGACGTGTCGGCGCCCTTCTTCTCGGGCATGAGCGCTGCGAGGCTGCCCTCCGCCCGCGTATATACCCGCGCGTCGACATAAACGCCGCCGTGGGCGATCGAATAGCCATTGAGGATCGGTCGCACCTGCACGGCGATCTGCTCGCCGTCGATCGTTCCGTTCCACACGGGTTCGCCCGGAACCCAGGTCGATTCCAGACGATGCGCGTGGCCGCCGGGGAACCTCACGAAGATGCAATCGTCCCCGGTGTCGATCGTGATCTCGAAATGCTGCGCGCCGAGATGCACGACGCGATCGCGCAGGAACTCGACCGGACGCTGCGTCCGCATCTGGCCTGAAATTTGGCGCTTGCGCTCGTTGGCGACGTGATCGACGGCAGCCGCGACGGCGGCCATCGCATGCGCCTTTTCGCCCTCGGCGACCAGCGGCGAGAAGCCGTCAGGATATTCCTCGGCAATGAACCCCGTCGACAGCGCGCCCTTGCGCCAGCGGTCGTGCTGCATCAGCGACGACAGGAACGGAATGTTGTGCCGGATGCCGTCGACATAGAAGGCGTCGAGAGCGCGCGCCTGCGCGTCGATCGCCGTCAGGCGGTCGCCGGCGTGCGTCACCAGCTTGGCGATCATCGGGTCGTAGTAGATCGAGATTTCGCCGCCCTCATACACGCCCGTATCGTTGCGGACGGTGACGCCGTCGGCATGGCCTTCGGCCGGCGGCCGGTATTTCACGAGGCGGCCGGTCGACGGCAGGAAGTTGCGCGTCGGATCCTCGGCATAGATGCGGCTTTCGACCGCCCAGCCCTTCAGCTTCACGTCGCTCTGCTTGATCGCCAGCTTCTCGCCGGCGGCGACGCGGATCATCTGCTCGACGAGATCGATGCCGGTGATGAGTTCGGTCACCGGATGCTCGACCTGAAGGCGCGTGTTCATCTCGAGGAAGAAGAAGCTCTTGTCCTGGCCTGCGACGAATTCCACCGTGCCGGCGGAATCGTAATTGACGGCCTTGGCCAGCGCGACGGCCTGCTCGCCCATCTTGCGACGCGTCTCTTCGTCGAGCAGCGGCGACGGCGCTTCCTCGATCACCTTCTGGTTGCGGCGCTGGATCGAGCATTCGCGCTCACCCAGATAGATCACGTTGCCGTGCTTGTCGCCGAGCACCTGGATTTCGATGTGGCGCGGATTGACGATGAACTTCTCGACGAACATGCGGTCGTCGCCGAACGACGATTTCGCTTCGGACTTGGAACGCTCGAAGCCTTCCTTCACCTCGTCGCGCGAATAGGCGATACGCATGCCCTTGCCGCCGCCGCCGGCCGAGGCCTTGAGAATGACGGGATAGCCGATCTCGTCGGAAATCTTGACGGCCTGCGCGGCGTCGTCGATCACGCCGAGGAAGCCCGGCACCGTCGAGACCTTCGCGGCATTGGCGAATTTCTTGGATTCGATCTTGTCGCCCATCGCCTCGATGGCGCGCACGTTCGGGCCGATGAACACGATGCCGTTGTCGGAGAGCGCCTGGCAGAAGGCCGCCCGCTCCGAGAGGAAGCCGTAGCCCGGATGCACGGCCTCGGCCCCGGTCTTCTTGCAGGCGTCGATGATCTTTTCGATGACGAGGTAGGATTCGGCGGCGGCCGGCGGGCCGATGTGCACGGCCTCGTCGGCCATTTCGACGTGCAGCGCGTCCTTGTCGGCGTCCGAATAGACCGCGACGGTCTTGATGCCCATTTTGCGGGCTGTCTTGATGACGCGGCAGGCGATTTCGCCGCGGTTCGCGATCAGGATCTTCTTGAACATGCGCCCACCGATTGGAAGCCGCCGTGCGGCGGCACGAAGAGGTCAGCGCGCTTTTACGGGAGGCCGGAGCCTGCGTCTATACGTCCAATGTGATCAAGCGGCGCGGGCGATTTCCGGCGCCGCCCAGCCCTTGGCGGCGCGGCCCCGAACGGCGGCCAGATACCAGCCGGGCGTCCTGTGCGCCTCCTCGAGCACGGCGACGAGCAGAGCGAACGACGCCAGCGTCTGGGTGCGGTCGACCTGGCCCATCAGCCACTCGGCTTTCGGCTCGTTGAGCATGCCGCTCGGGCGCTGCTGCCACAGCAGGTAGTCGAGGATCGTATCGACGAAAAATTCGCTCCATTCCAGACATTCCGGTCGCGTCCGCTCGATTTCGAACAGGGCGTCGGCCTCGTCGCGGCTGATGGCGTCGCCACGGAACAATTCGAAGCGCAAGCGCCGCACCGCCTGAGCGTCCATATTCTTCGACTTGCCGAAGGCCAGCAGCGCGACGCGGCGCTGGTCCAGTTCCTCGGGCGTGCGAAAGGCGGGGGCGGCGGCGCGGTCGGTCACTGGCGGTCTCCGTTCGCCCCGGGGCACGGGGCGCAGGGAGACGATCGCGCCGGCATGTTTGCCGAAACTTGAATGTGGCCGAAGAAGCCGATTTAACGGTTAAGGCCCTGAAAAAGGGAAAGGTTCGCTTTTTCTGAATCGGGCGCCGGATCGTTCAGTTCTTAGGCGGCAGCACGAGCTGCGTCTGCGTGACGATCGCCGCCAGCTTGCCATCCGGCCTGAGAATCCGCGTGGTCCAGACCTGCGTCGTCCGCCCCTTGTGGACCGGCGTGCATTCGGCCCGCGCCACCTCGCCGGCCTTGATGCCGGACAGGAAGTTGGTCTTGCTCTCGACCGTCGTCGTGCCGGCCCCCTTCGGCAGGTTGAGCACCGTAGCCACCGCGCCGACCGTATCGGCGAAGGCCATGAAAGCGCCGCCGTGCAGGATCGAATTCGTCGTGCAGAGATCCTCGCGGACTTCCATTTCGGCCACGACCCGGTCCGGCGTCTGCTCCAGCAGCCGGATGCCCATGAGCCTGGCCAGCGGCATGATGTTCACGTCGATCATTTGCGTCCTCCCGTGTCGGCAATTTGCCAGCTTGCCGCCGGCAGGCAATGACCTGCGAGGTAATCGTATGGCCTTGCCTGCCCGCCTGGCATGGCTGGCCACCGCTCCGCCTCCTCGCGAGCGGGAGCGAGCGCCCACAATGCATTCGTAATACGGTTCGCCTGCATGACCGATTCCGCCCTCGCCCACGCCATCCGCCTCCTCGAATCGACGCCGCTGGTCGACGGGCACAACGACCTGCCGATCGTTATCCGCGCCGATGCGCAGGCGAAGGGCGACGTTGCGGCCTTCCGGCTCGACCAGCGTCGCAATTCCGGCGACACCGACATTCCGCGCCTGCGCGAGGGCCGCGTCGCCGCGCAATTCTGGGCGGCCTTCGTGCCGCCGCGAGAAAAGAATCCGGCGACATTCGCGCTCCAGCAGATCGCGCTGGTGCGCCGCATGAACGAAATCCACGGCGATGTCTTCCTGCCCGCGCTCGCCGCGCGGGATGTGGCGCGCGCTTTCCGCCAGAATAAAATCGCCAGCTTCATCGCGATCGAAAACGGGGCGGCGATCGAGAACCGGCTCGATGCGCTCGACGCCTATTATGCGCTCGGCGTCCGGCTGATGATGCTCTGCCACAATGCGACGCTGGACTGGGTCGACAGCGCCACCGACGCGCCGCGCTCGAACGGTCTTTCGGAATTCGGCCGTGATGTGATCGCGCGCATGAATGATCTCGGCATGATCGTCGATTGCGCGCATGTCAGCGACGACGTCATGCGCCAGGTCCTCGATATTTCGCGCAGCCCCGTCGTATTCTCGCACAGCAACGCGCGCGCGCTGTGCGATCATGCGCGCAACGTGCCCGACGACGTGCTGGCGCGCATTCCCGACAATGGCGCTGTTGTCATGGCGACCTTCGTCCCCAACTTCATCTGCCAGAAATCGCAGGACTGGCTGAAGTCGATGCAGGACGCGTTCGGCGGTCACGACGGCAGCGTCGACGACGGCGAGCGCGCCATCGCCGCGCGCGAACAATCGGCCGGCCCCTGGCCGCGCGGAACGCTGTCGCAATATTGCGACCACCTGGACTATCTGAAGCTGCGCGTCGGCGCGGATTGCATCGGGATCGGCTCGGATTTCTTCGGGGGCCCGCAGGGCGAGGGCCTGAAGGACGTATCCTGCTTCCCGCACATCTTCGCCGAACTGATCCGGCGCGGCTGGAGGGATCGCGACCTGCGCAAGCTCGCAAGCGGCAATTTCCTGCGCGCGTTCCGGGCGGTGGAGAAGGCGGCGCGTCGGTAGCGCCACGCTCCAGCCGCCGCAATCCCTCCGCACGGAGGCCTTGTTGGCGGGCAAGTCTCTCCCTTTGCAGAGGAGAGGCCCATGCGAAATATTCTTTCCGCCGCCGCGCTCGCGCTCGCGTCAGCTGGTAGCGCGCAGGCGCTCGAGGCTCGTTTCGTGCAAATGCCCACCATCGGATGTTTCGACCGCGACGTGCTGCGGCGCGCCGCCGACATGCGCGACGACGAACGGATGGACGCGGCCGGCGCGCTCGTCGGCGAGGCGCTGGCGTCAGGCGAATGCATGCGGCTGCGGCCGGGACTTTTGGTGGCGATCGAGGATTCCGACATCGTCGCCGGCCTCTCGAAAGTGCGCGCGCAGGGCGAGGCGCGGTCGATCTGGGTCCGCTATCGCGCTCTCGAGGAAAACTGATCGGCTGGCGGGCTGGCGTCCGGACGCGTAAAAGGAGGCAATGAAGCTTCCTATCGCCTGCGCTTCCATCCTGTCGGCCTGCGTTTTCGCGGGACCGGCGAGCGCCGCCGGCGCGCGCTTGGTCGCTGCGGACACGATTGGTTGCACGGACCGCGCGCTGCTCTCACGCGCCTTCTGGGTCCAGGACCAGTACGACCGCCTGATGCGCGCCGCGCTCGGCGCCGGCCAGTGCCGGATCCTGCCTGCCGGCGCGCTGGTCGTAACCCAGGGCGGCGACCGCCTCTATTCCGGCCTGAAGCGCGTGCGCCCGGTCGGCGAACCGCAGGCGGTCTGGATCAGCCCCGCGGCGCTCGCCGCAGGCGTCGTCGAGGTTCCGGTCGAGGCGGGCTGGCGTTTTCCCCTGCCGCCGCACTGAAGCGGCTGGCCTTTTCGCCCTTCAGCTACAATCTGGAAACAATCTGTGGTCTGATCGCGGTCCCCAGGGAGACCAAGATGACTGCCGACGCCTCTTTCCGCCCGACGCCGACCCGCCGCGCCCTCGTGACCGCGATTTCCGCGACGGCGATCTCCGCGCCCTTCATCCGCCGCGCCCATGCTGAAGCGTCGGAGGTCAACATCGCGCAGCAGTTTGGCCTGCTCTACATCCAGCAGGACATCATGCAGCGCGAGAAGCTGATCGAGAAGCAGGCGGCGAAACTCGGCCTGCCGAATCTCAAGGCCAATTTCGTCCGTCTCGCCGGCACTGGGCCTGTCACCGATGCGCTGCTCGCCGGCTCGCTGCAATTTGCCTGCGGCGGATCGCCCGGCGCGCTTCTCCTGTGGGATCGCACGCGCGGCGGCATCAAGATGTGCTTCGGCATCAACGCCTCGAACCAGAAGCTCGTGACCGTGCGGCCCGATCTGAAGGCGATCAAGGACCTGCAGCCGACCGACCGTATCGCCCTGCCCGCGGTCAAGACCTCGCCGCAGGCGATCTATCTGCAGATGGCGGCGGTCAAGGCCTTCGGGAAAGGCGAATGGGCGAAATTCGATTCCCTCACCGTCGCCCGCGCCCATCCCGATTCGATGGCGCAGATGCTGTCGAAGAGCGAAATCAACTGCCACTGGACCTCGACGCCCTTCCAGGAACGCGAACTCGCCAATCCCCTCGTGCACGAGGTCGCAGACGCCTTTTCGATCATGGACGCTAGTTCGGTGACGCCGTCGGTGGTCTACGGCGCATCCGCCTTTCGCGACGCCAACCCGACCGCCTGGAAGGCCGTGATGGCGGCCTTCGCCGAGGCGACGGATTTCGTCGTCAAGAATCCGAAGCAGGCGGCCGAACTCTATCTCGCCAATTCAGGCGACAAGGACAGTGTCGAAAACACGGTCGCGGCGATGAAGACGCCGGGCAACGAATTCACGCTGCAGCCCCGTGGCGTGCAGAAGATGGCGGACTTCATGTCGATGATCGGCCTGATGAAGAAGAAGCCGGACAATTTCGCGGACCTGTTCTTCCCGGAAGCGAAGGATCTGGGCGGGAATTGAGGGGCCGCTTTCCCTTCTCCCGCGGCGCGGGAGAAGGTGTCGCGCGAATGCGCGACGGATGAGGGCGGCGCCGATACGAAGAAGTTCGTCGCATCCGCAAGCCCCTCACCCGACCCTCGCTTCGCGAGGGCCACCCTCTCCCATTTCATGGGAGAGGGAAAACACGCTCACAACGGAATGTTGTCGTGCTTCTTCCAGGGGTTCTCCAACTCCTTGTGTCGGAGCATGGCCAGCGCCCGGGCGACGCGCTTGCGCGTGCCGTAGGGCTGGATCACCTCGTCGATATAGCCGCGCTCGGCCGCCACGAACGGCGACAGGAAGCGGTCCTCGTATTCCTTCGTGCGCTGCGCGATCTTTTCCGGATCGCCCATGTCCTGGCGGAAGATGATCTCGACCGCGCCCTTGGCGCCCATGACGGCGATCTGCGCCGATGGCCATGCATAGTTCACGTCGCCGCGCAGGTGCTTCGACGCCATGACGTCATAGGCGCCGCCGAACGCCTTGCGCGTGATGACCGTCACCTTCGGAACCGTCGCCTCCGCATAGGCGAACAGAAGCTTAGCGCCATGCTTGATGAGGCCGCCGTATTCCTGCGCCGTCCCCGGCAGGAAGCCCGGCACGTCGACGAAGGTGACTATCGGAATGTTGAAGCAGTCGCAGAAGCGCACGAAGCGCGCCGCCTTGCGCGAGGCGTCGATGTCGAGCACGCCGGCCAGCACCATCGGCTGGTTGGCGACGATGCCGACCGTGCGGCCTTCCATGCGCGCGAAGCCGACGACGATGTTCTTGGCGTGAGCTTCCTGGATTTCGAAGAAATCGCCCTCGTCGACGACCTTGTGGATCAGTTCCTTCACGTCATAGGGCTTGTTCGGATTGTCGGGCACGAGCGTGTCGAGCGAATGGTCGTAGCGCTCGCTGTCGTCGAAGGTCGGCCATTCCGGAACTTCGTCGGTGTTGGACGCCGGTAGGAAGTCGATCAGGCGGCGCATCTGCAACAGCGCCTCGACGTCGTTGTCGTAGCCGCGGTCGGCGATCGAGCTCTTGGTCGTGTGGACCGAGGCGCCGCCGAGCTCTTCCGCCGTCACCGTCTCGTTGGTGACCGTCTTCACGACGTCCGGGCCGGTCACGAACATGTAGCTCGTGTCGCGCACCATGAAGATGAAATCGGTCATGGCCGGCGAATAGACGTCGCCGCCGGCGCACGGGCCCATGATGAGCGAAATCTGCGGGATCACGCCCGAGGCCATGACGTTGCGCACGAAGACTTCGCCATAGCCGCCGAGCGCCGCCACGCCTTCCTGGATGCGCGCGCCGCCGGCGTCGAACAGGCCGATGATCGGCGCCCGGTTCTTCAGCGCCATATCCTGGATCTTGGTGATCTTCTGGGCGTGCGTCTCCGACAGCGAGCCGCCGAACACGGTGAAGTCCTTGGCGAAGACATAGACGACGCGGCCATTGACCGTGCCCCAGCCGGTGACGACGCCGTCGCCGGGAATTTTTTCGCCCTTGTCCATGCCGAAATCCGCGCAGCGGTGCTGCACGAACATGTCGAACTCCTCGAACGACCCGTGGTCGAGCAACAATTCGATGCGCTCGCGGGCGGTCAGCTTGCCGCGCGCGTGCTGGGCTTCGATGCGCTTCTTGCCGCCGCCGAGACGGGCGGCTTCGCGACGCTGGTCGAGGGCTTCGATAATGTGTTTCATCGGAGGTCCGGTGCTGCGGGTGCGAAAGGGTCGGCGGGCTGATTAGCACGGCCCGCGCCCTGCACAAACCGGGCCGCCCTCCCCTCTTCGTCGCAGGACCGGCCTAACCCGCTGGCCGGGCGGGCGGACGCCGGTAGACCGCCATGCCGACGAGCCCGACCGCCGCGGCGAAGAAGATGTAGTAGACGGGCGACGTCTTGTCGCCGGTGGCCTGCACCAGCCACTGGTTGATGAAGGGGGCGAGCCCGCCGAACAGCATGACCGCGAAATTGTACATGAGCGATGCGCCCGTGGAGCGGACCCCGACGGGGAAGATTTCGGTCATGAAGGCCGGCATGGGGCCCGCCAGCGCGCCGAGGATCACGCCCATTGCCTGCAATTGCCACAGATGCGCCGTCGTCGGCTCGGCGACCAGCCGCCGCAGCAGGATGTAGTAGAGGATGCAGTACAGGATCAGGCCGGGCACGATGACCGCGCGGCGGCCGATCCTGTCGGACAGCGCGCCGAAGCCGAGAACGAGGACCGAATTGGCGAGGCTGATGCCCAACAGCCCGATCTGCGCGTCGATCAGCGGCAGCTTGAGATCGGTCGCCGCAAAGGCGGGCAGGAACACCGCGCCGACGTAATTGATCGCGGTGCCGGCGGCGATCAGGCAGAACGAGGCGATCAGTTCGCGCGGATGTTCCGAGAAAAGCCGGCCGAGCGTCGTCTTCTTCACCGGGACGGCGGCCGCCGCGCGTTCGGCGAGATAGGCCTTGAATTCCGGGCTCTCGTCGACCTTGGCGCGCAGGTAATAGCCGACCGGCCCGATCAGGATGCCGAGGATGAACGGCACGCGCCAGCCCCAGCTCGCGAAGGCTTCCGGCGACAGGTTCTTGCCAAGCGCGATCGCCATTCCCGCGCCGATGGCGAAGGCCAGCGACTGCGACACCATCTGGAACGCGCCGTAGAAGCCGCGCTGGCCGGGCTTGGCGAATTCGATGAGCATGGCGCTCGCCGAACCGAATTCGCCCCCGGCCGAAAAGCCCTGGATGAGCCGCGCCAGCAGCAGCAGCAGAGGCGCCGCGACGCCGATCGCCGCATAGGTCGGCAGGAAGCCGAGCATGCCGGTGCCGATCGCCATCAGCGTGATCATCACGACCAGCGCCTTCTTGCGCCCGAACCTGTCGGCGTAGAGGCCGAACACAAGGCCGCCGAGCGGGCGGGCGGCGAAGGCGATGCCGAAGATCGCGAAGGTCGAGAGCAGCGAGGAGCGCGGATCCTCGGCGGGAAAGAACAATTTGCCGATGACGCCGGCGAACAGCCCGAACACCGTGAAGTCGAACCATTCGAGCGCATTGCCGATGGTCGACGACACGACCACGCGGCGGCGCATCTGCGCCATGTCGATCGCCTGCATCTTCTTGTTCTCCTGCCCGCTCGAATTGTCCAGAACAGCGCAGGCGAAGGCAAGCGGGTCGGAGCCGCCGATTGTTTCTAGTCCTCGCCTGCGCCACGGGCGGCGAGCGTCGCCGGGTCCATGTTCTCGCCGGTCGACATGGCGCAGATGCGCGAGAGCTGCACGTAGGAAAGCCCGCTCTCCTTGCGCCATGTCGCGAAGGCCGCCTGCGCGGCGCGCATGTCCTTCTTCGACGACGCTTTCTCCGACAGTTCGACGCCGGCTTCGCGCAGGCAGGCGACCACGTCGCGCGACAGGATGAAGGAATCGAAGCCGACGAAGCGCAGGAAATATTGCCCGGTCATGCCGCCGAGCCGCGAGCCGCCCTTGGCCAGGAATTCGGTGAGCCCAACCTGGTCGTCTTCAGGCCATTCCGCCAGCAGTTTTCCGAAGCCTTTCGTCTTCTTGCCCGCGTCGCTGACGAAAGCCGCGTTCTCGCGCACCGACCTGATCTTCTGCGGATTGCGGACGATGCGCGTGTCGCGGGCGAGCCCCTCCCAATATTCGTCGGGCTGGAACAGCAGGCGCTTCGGCTCGAAATGCAGGAAGGCCTCCTCGAAGCCCGGCCATTTCTGCTCGATCACCCGCCAGACGAAGCCGGCGCAGAACACGCGCTTCGTCATTTCGGAGAGGATGCGGTCGTCGCCTGTCTTTGCGAGCTTCCTGTTGTCGCACGGCGGCGGAACGAATTTCGCGAGCGCCTTGGCGCCGCCCTTACGTTTCTCGGCCTTCGCGCGAATGTGTTTGAACGCCAGCATGCAAATACGCCCCGATGCGCTTATCGTGCCGGCAGACTATCACGACGATCGGGAAAGCGATGGCGGGTTCGGTGGAGGGATGGCCGCGGCTTCTGTTGCGGGCGGAAGGACTTGCGGCGCTGGCCGTCTCGGCGTTGCTGTTCTGGCGGACGGGCGGCATGGCGACGCTCGGCGTGGGCTGGCCGCTGCTGATTGTTCTTTTCCTTGCGCCCGACCTGTCCTTCGCCGCCTATCTAGCCGGACCGCGCATCGGCGCGATCTGTTACAACGCGCTGCATTCCTATGTCGGCCCGCTGGCGCTGGCGGCATTCGCCTTCTTCAACGCCTCAACGCCGCTACAGGCGCTCGCCCTGCTCTGGACCGCGCATATCGGCTTCGATCGCGCGCTCGGCTACGGGCTGAAATACGAATCGGCGTTCGGCGACACGCATCTCGGGCGGATCGGGAAGGCGAAGTGAGAGGTCGCTGCGCCTTGCTCTGAAAGCCCTTCCTACCTCCCCACTCGTGGGGAGGTCGCAATGCGCACCGGCGCATTGCGGGTGGGATTGCTGAGCTGCGCGCTCGCATGATTGAGCCAACCCCACCCGTCGCCTTTGGCGACACCCTCCCCGCAAGCGGTGAGGGAAAAGGCGCGTCAGTCGTAATATTCCGGCGCCATCTTCAGGCTGTCGCGCTGCGGCTTGTCGTGGTTGATCCAGAGCTGCGCCTTTTCCTTCGCGAGCGTGTCCGCGATCTTCTGAAGCGACGCCTGCGTGGCGCCCGGGTCCGTGTTCATCGTCGGCGTGACGCGATTGTCCCAGTTCGATCTGAAATGCACGGCGTCGCCGCTGAGCACCAGCGCGCCGGTCTTCGGCAGCCGCACCAGCAGCGACTGATGGCCGGGCGTATGCCCCGGCGTCGACAGCAACACGACGCTGCCGTCGCCGAACACGTCGTGGTCTCCCGTCAGCTTCGTTGCCGGATGTTCCGCCTTGAAACGCATGCCGAGCGGCGCCGGCCATTCGTGTTCGGCCTTCTGCACGAGCAGCATCGTCTGCGGGAACAGTTCGACATTGCCGATATGGTCGGGATGCGAATGCGAGACGGCGACGTATTTGAGATCGCCCGGCTTCACGCCCAGTTCGGCGAGTTGGGCGAGAAGCTTCTTCGGCCGCTTCCAGCGCGTCGCCGCCGGGTCTGGCGGCGGCAGGCCTTCGGGCATGTCGGCGACGGAATCCGGCACGCCCGTGTCCCACAGAAGCCAGTCCTGCCCGTGGCGGATCAGGTAGCAATTGTCCACGAAATCGCGCGGTCCGGTCGCGCCCGGCGTCCAGCGCGCGATATCGCCGGCGACGCCTTCGCCGCAATTGAGGATGTAGAGCCGGTCCGCCGTCTTCTGCTGCGCCGCCGCCGCGCCCGCGAGCAGGACGGCGCCGGCGGCAAACGCCGCCCCGATGATTCCGTATTTCATGCGCCCCTCCCTTTTGGCGCATTAGATGGAGCCGGGACTCGCCGAGTCAAACCCGGCTTATGCGATGGCGATCTCGATCAGGCTGGGCCCCTCGCGCGTCGTGGCCTCTGCAATGGCTTCCGCGATAGCCTGCGGATCGTCGGCGCGGGTCGACGGCACGCCCATGCTTTTCGCCAGCGCCTGGAAATCCACGCGCGGTTCGACCACGTCCATGCCGACATATTTGCCGGCCAGCGCATTCTTCGCGCCGAGCCCCTTGGCCACGTTCATCAGCACGTTGTAGCGGGCGTTGTTGAAGACGAAGAAGATGACGCGCGACTTGTAATGCGCGGCCGACCACAAGGCCTGCGGCGAATACATGGCCCCGCCGTCGCCGCAGAAACAGGCGACCCAGCCCTCGTGCGCCAGCCCGATGCCGGCCGCAGCCGGCATGGCGCAGCCGAGAACGCCGCCGCGCGAGAAGAAATAGAGGCCGGGCTCGGTGCGCATGATCGCCTGCACGCGCCCGAAGGTCGCCGCTGAATCGTTGGCGATCAGCGCGCCTTCCGGCAGCGCGTCGAGCACGCTGAGGACTGCCAGATCGGGCGAAATGGGACGCGCGGAAGATTCCGCCAGGATTGCTTCGCGCGCCTCGCGTTCGACCTGCGCCTTGTGCGCGCCGAGCGCGGCGACCCGGGCCGCCGCCTTCTTCTGGTCGATACGGCGGGCAAGTTCCGCGGCGGCGGCTTCCAGCGTCGCCCCAACATCGCCGGTCACGGCGAGATCGGCCGGGAATTCGCGCCCGATCGCCTCGGGCGAACCGGCGACGTGGTAGAATTTCGCGGTCTCCGGGATCGGCCGTTCCTCGCGATAGGGATAGGCCACGAAGGCGCGGCCGCCGATCATCAGCACGGCCTCGACATCGGCGAGCTTTTCGCGGATCGCGGCGAAATCCGGCTTCAGCATGCCGCCCCAGCACGGATCATGCGCCGGGAACGCGGCGCGCGAGGTGAGCTGCGCGCCATAGACGACATAGCCGCCGGCATGCGCCAGCGCGACGGCGCCTTCGGCCGCGTCGGCCGGCACGTCGTCGCCGATCAGCACGGCGACACGCGCCGGATCGCAGGCGGCGAGCCGCGCCGCCAGATCGCCGGCGCCGGGGCTCGGCGCGCGCGCCGCAAGCTGCGAGCGCGCCGGGATGCGCGCCTCCACCTCCTGGTCGAGGACGTCCATCGGCAGCGACAGGAACACCGGCCCCTGCGGCGGCGTCGCCGCGATCGCGAAGGCGCGCCGCAGCGCCGCGCCAACGTCCGCGCCGCGCCGGACCTCCGTCGCCCATTTGGTGACAGGCTTCGCCAGGGCCACGAGATCGCCCGCGAGCCAGGGATCGGAGAACAGATGCCGCGTGTCCTGCTGTCCGGCCGTCACGACCAGCGGCGTCTCGCTCGCCTTGGAGGCGACAAGCACGCCCATGGCGTTGCCGAGCCCGCCCGCCGCGTGAAGATTGACGAAGGCGGGCCTGCCCGTCTTCAGCGCGTAGCCGTCGGCCATGGCCACGGCGGTCGCCTCCTGCAAGCCGAGCACGTAGCGAAAGTCCGGCGCATCGACCAGCGCATCCATCAGCGGCATTTCGGTCGAGCCGGGATTGCCGAAGATCGTGGTCGCGCCCTCGTCGCGCAGGATGTCCAGCAGGACGTCGACGGCGCGAACATTGGCTGGCTTTTTCTTCGGCATTGCGGACCCCTTGTTCCTAGTCTGACAATCCTGCTTCGCTTCCCGCGCAATTTCAGACTATTCTGGACGCAATGCGTCGCTTCGGCGCAATCCAATGTCTCCGGGTGGGCTTTTCATGGAATTCGATTCCCTTCGCCTCGACGCCATCGACCGGAAGATCCTCGCGCGCCTGCAACGCGACTCGACGATCCAGAACCAGCAGCTGGCGAGCGAGGTCGGCCTGTCGTCCTCGCCCTGCCATCGCCGCGTGCGGGCGCTGGAGGAAGCCGGCTTCATTCGCGGCTATGTGGCGCTGCTCGACGGGCCGTCGATCGGCGCGGGATTCGTCGCCTATGTGGAGGTCAGGCTCGAGCGGCAGGCGGTGGAATTCTCCGAACGCTTCGAGAAGGCAGCGATCGCGCGCGCGGAAATCCTCGAATGCGCGCGCGTGACCGGCGACTACGACTACCTGCTGAAGGTGGCGACGCGCGACATAGAAGCATTCCATCGCTTCCTCATCGACTTCCTGACACGCATCAAGGGCATCGCCAATACGCGGACGTCCATCGCCATGAACCGCGTCAAGGAGACGACGGCGCTGCCGCTGCCGTGACTATCGAAGCGCGATCATCAGCTCGGCGGCCGCCTTCATGTCCGTGAACCTCGCCGCGCGCTTGGCGAGCGCCTCGTGGTCCGCGCCCCACAGCCGCATCTGGTGATCTTCGTCGACATGCGCGGCGGCCCAGGCTTCCTCCGCCTCGCGCGCGCCTTCGGCGACCATGAGCGCAAGCAGCGCCGAACCGGTCAGCGTCGTCAGCGAATGCAGCGCCGCAAGTTTCAGCGGCGACGCTTCGTACGGCGCGACGGCGCGTGCGAAGGCGCTCGTCGCCTCGGTCGGCTGGTCGACGAACATCACGCCTTCGGCCAGCACGAAACGCGCTCCGAGTTTTTCGCGCGCGAAGGAAAGGGCCGGGTCCCAGGACGCCGATTGCGCGGCGACGAGCGAATCTGGCTCGCCCGCCCGGTAGCAGACGAGATCCGAGCCCGAATACTTGACGATGTCGGCTGCAACGCCGGCAGGATCGCGCGCCACGCCGTCGAGCCCGGAATTGACGAGCCGCGTGACGGGCATGGTCGCCGGATCGATCGTCTCGCCCTGCGCCCGCCATTCCGCCGCGACGAGGTCGGCTACCGCCTGCGTCGGGAGGGCGAAGGCGTTGCCGGCCGGCGTGCGCATCGGCCTGCCGTCGAGGAGAATAGCGAAAGCGCCGTCGCGCGGCGCGACCGAAACGTCCTTGTAGAAGCGCTTCGGCAGCGCCTTGCGCATCGTCTCCTGCGCGGCGCGCAGGGGATCGCGCTCGGCCGGCGCAACGAAGAAGTCGGAGGAGAGATCGTCGGGCATGGCGGTCGGTTCTTCTCCCTCTCCCCGTTCAAGGGGAGAGGGTCGGGGTGAGGGGCAAGCAAGGCAGCACGCAGCTCGCGCCCCTCACCCTAGCCCTCTCCCCGCAATGCGGGGAGAGGGAACAGGTCGGTCGCTCGACAACAGCGCGTCCAGTTCGGCAAAGCTTTCGATGACCCGCTCGGCGCCCGCTTCGATCAGCGCGTCACGCTCGTGATAGCCCCAGGCGACGCCGATGGCGCGAACGCCCGCCGCCCTCGCCATCGCCATGTCGAAGCTCGTATCGCCGATCATGAAGGCGTCGGCCGCCGCGCTGCCTGTCTCGGCGAGCGCCGCGTGGATCATGTCCGGCGCAGGCTTCGAGGGATGGTCGTCGGCGGTCTGCACGGTGGCGAACAATTCATCCCAACCCGCGCGCGCGAAAAGGTGGCGCACGCCGCGCCGCGACTTGCCTGTCGCGACGCCGAGCATGAAATTCTCGTCCGCCGCGTAGCGCGCGATCGTCGCCTCGGCGCCGGGAAAGAATGGCGGCTCGAGCGACCTGTCGGCGCGCAGCGCGTTGAACTGCGACTTGTAATGTTCCGCGAGGCTGTCGATCGGCGCATCGGGGCCGGCCAGGACCTCGAAGGCTTCGCGCAGCGACAGGCCGACGACCGACAGCGACGTTGCGCGGTCGGGCGGCGTCAGGCCGTGGGCGGCGAAGGTCCGCTTCTGCGCCTCGACGATCACGTCCTGGCTGTCGACCAGCGTGCCGTCCACATCGAAGATCAGAAGCGGCATGTCGCGCATCAATCCGGGAAGCGCGGCAAGGTCAGGCCGCCGGCCGGGACCTTGTAGCGCGCGACGTTCATCTGCATGGCGAGCAGCGTGTAATAGGCGTTGATGCCGGTCAGGTCGACGACGCCCTTCTTGCCGAACTTCTTCTCCGCGCGCGCGAAGGTGGCGTCGGAGACGCGCTTGTTCTTGTGCAGTTCGGTGGAGAAATCATAGACGATCTCCTCGTCCTCGCTCATGCCGACGGGCCGCCTGCCATCGGCGATGGCGTCGGCGATTTCCTTCTTGATCCCGGCCTTCAGCGCGATCGGATAATGGACGTGCCATTCGTAATCCTGCGACCATTCGCGCGCGGTGACGAGGATGACGAGTTCGGAAAGCGTGTTGCCGAGCGCCGACTTGTAACGGAGATAATCGCCCATCGAGCGCGCCTGCGTCATGACTTCGGGCGAATGCATCAGCGGCTCGAACGGACCGAACACCGGAACCTTGCGCGCCGCCTCGAATTCCTGCGCCGCCTTTTTCTGCTCTTCGTTGTATTGGGCGGGCGGAATCGTCGGCAGGCGCTCCTGCGCGACAGCGGGCGCAGCCGTGAGGGCGAGCGCAAACAGCGCGGCAATCTTCTTCATCGAATTCCTCCCGTTCTATTCTTCAGGCGCGTCGACGATCGGGTCGTATTGTTTCGTATCGAACCCGAACATGTCCCATGTCTTCTGCATGTGCGGCGGCAGCGGCGCCGTCACGTCGATCACGCCGCCCGCCGGATGCGGCAGCACGAGGCGGCGGGCCAGCAGGTGCAGCTTGCGCTCCAGGCTGTCGGGCATCTGGTGCATGGCGTCGCGGCGGCGATGATCCTCGTGCCCGTATTTCGGATCGCCGAAAATGGGGTGGCCGATCGCCTCGGCATGGGCGCGCAACTGGTGGGTGCGGCCGGTCAGCGGTTTCATCGACAGCCAGGCGCATTTCGGCGCGAGCTTGTCGACGATGGCGTAATAGGTCAGCGAATGCTGCGCGTCGTCCTCGCCATGCCTGGCGACGCGCATCTTCTCCATGTCCTTGCGAGCGTCAGAGCGCGACGCTGAAATCTGCCGACCGCGAGAAGCGCCCGGCCCGGCGCGCTCGTCGCCCATGGCCGCGCCCTTGGCGAGATAGAGCGAGATGCGCCCCTGCGCCGGCTTCGGCACGCCCTCGACCAGCGCCCAGTAGATTTTCTGCGCGCGACGCGACCGGAAGATTTCGCCGAGGTCGGCGGCCATCTTCCGGCTCTTGGCGATCAGCAGCACGCCGGACGTGTCGCGGTCGAGACGATGCACGAGGACCGGGCGATTGCCCTTTTCGTCGGCGAGCGAGGCCAGCATTCCGTCGATATGATGCTTCGTGCCCGAGCCGCCCTGCACCGCGAGGCCGAACGGCTTGTTCAGCACCATGACGTGCTTGTCCTCGAACAGGACCATGTTGCGGATCGCCTGCGCGTCTTCCGGCGAGACGCGCTTCACGGCAGGCGCAGCCGGCGCCTCCAGCGTCAGCGGCGGCACGCGCACCGCCTGCCCTTCCTCCAGCCGCGTCGCCGTGTCGACGCGCTTGCCGTCGACGCGCACCTCGCCCTTGCGGGCGATCTTGGCCAGATGCGACAGCGCGAGACCGGGAAAGCGCCGCTTGAACCAGCGGTCGAGCCGCATGCCGGCTTCGTCGGCCTCGACATTCAGGGTCTGCACGCCGGTCCGCACGGGCGCGGCCGGTTTGGCGGCGGGTTTTATGGCCGGCTTGTCGGCGTGCTTCTGCGCGACGCGAGTCCGCCGCTTCTGCGATCCGTTGGTCACGAGAAAGCCCTGACGATGCCGAGCCCGAGAAACACCGCCGCCAGCGACAGGACGACGGAGGCGAGCACGTAGATCACGGCCTGCCCCTGCGCGCCGCGCTCCCACAGGGTCGCGAAATCGAGCGAGAAAGCCGAAAAGGTCGTGTAGCCGCCGAGAATGCCTGTCGTCAGGAACAGCCGCAGGTCCTGCGACCAGGCGACCTCGCTCTTGAAGGCGAGCCAGCCGGCGATCAGCCCCATCACGAAGCAACCCGTCACGTTGATGACGAGGATGCCCCAGGGGAAATCGGTCCCGCACAGCCGGCCGCAACCGACGTTGACCGCGTGCCGAAGCGCGCCGCCGGCGCCGGCGCCGAGGAAGACGAGCAGGTAGGAATTCATGGGGCCTTGGTAGCGCAAAGAGGCCGGCCTGTCATGGGAAGCGTCATGGGATGGCGTCATGCCCGCGGAAGCGGCATCCAGTTCCCATGCCTTGGGAAATTGGGGAACTGGGTCCCCGCTTCTGGTCGAAGTCGGCAATGGCCGACTTCGTACCCGCGGGACGACAGACGGGTCAGCCCCGCTCCTTCCTCAGCTTCGCCCAGTATTCGAGCCGTTTTCCGATCTCGCGCTCGAAACCCCGCTCGACCGGCTCATAGAGCGTCTGGCGTCCGAGCTTTTCCGGCCAATAGTCCTGGCCCGAAAAGGCGTCCGGTTCGTCGTGATCGTAGGCGTAGCCCTCGCCATAGCCCTCCTCGCGCATCATCTTCGTCGGCGCGTTGAGGATGACCTTCGGCGGCGTCAGGGAACCATGTTCGCGCGCCAGTCTTTGCGCCGCCTTGAACGCCATGTAATTGGCGTTCGATTTCGGCGCGGTCGCGCAATAGACGACCGCCTGCGCGATCGCCAGTTCTCCTTCCGGGCTGCCGAGAAAATCGTAGGCGTCCTTGGCGGCGTTGGCGACGACGAGCGCCTGCGGATCGGCAAGGCCGATGTCTTCTATCGCCATGCGCACGACGCGACGCGCGATGAACAGGGGATCCTCGCCGCCTTCGAACATGCGTGCGAGATAATAGAGCGCCGCATCCGGATCGGAGCCGCGCACCGTCTTGTGGAGCGCGCTGATGAGGTTGTAATGCCCTTCCTGCGCCTTGTCGTAGATGGGCGCGCGCCGCTGCACGACCTCCGAGAGCTGGGCGCGGTCGAAGATTTCTCCTTCCTTCGCGGCGCGCCAGATTTCTTCCGCCAGCGTCAGCGATGCGCGACCGTCGCCGTCAGCCATCGCGACGAGCGAAGCCCGCGCGTCGGAATCGAGCGGGAGGTTCCTGCCTTCTACCGCTTCGGCGCGATCGAGCAGCCTGCCGATGGCTTCCTCGTTGAGCGCGCGAAACGTCATCACGCGGGCGCGCGACAGAAGCGCTGCGTTGAGTTCGAACGACGGGTTTTCGGTCGTCGCGCCGATCAGCGTGACCGTTCCGTCCTCCATGACCGGCAGGAAGGAATCCTGCTGCGCGCGGTTGAAGCGATGGATCTCGTCGACGAACAGCAGCGTGCCCTGCCCCATGCGTCGACGTTGACGCGCTTCCTCGAATGTCTTCTTCAAATCGGCGACGCCTGTGAAGATCGCCGAGATCTGCACGAAGGCGAGGCTCGTCTCGTGCGCGAGCAGCCGCGCCACCGTCGTCTTGCCGGTGCCCGGAGGCCCCCAGAAAACAAGGCTTCCGAGCGAGCCGGAGCGAATGAGTCGCGTCAGCGCCCCATCGGGACCGAGCAGATGATCCTGTCCTGCGACCTCGGCGAGCGATTGCGGACGCAGGCGATCGGCGAGCGGTCGCGGCGCATCGGATTCGAATCCGGCGCTCTCGAAAAGGTCGCTCATCGCCGCCAACTCCCCGGTATTCTTGCGATGCAGCACGTCGCAAAACGTGTTGCGCGTGCAACAGCCTGATTATTCTTGCGGTCGCGCATGTGGCCGATCATTACGAATCGATGAATTTCGGGCATGTTGTCCAGGCGTTGCGTTTCCGATCAATGCCAACCAGGTCATTACACGATGCGAACAATCGCCTTCGTTACTCAAAAGGGAGGCTCGGGGAAGAGCACGCTCGCCTCCTCCGTTGCGGTCGCCGCGCATGATGCGGGAGAGCGCGTTTTCATTATCGACATGGACCCGCTCGCCTCGCTCGTGAAATGGGCGAAGGCGCGTCGCGCCAAGGACATTCCCGTCGAATTCGTTCCGGCCGGCAAGCTCAGGAGCGTCGTCGCGGCGCTGGAGAAGAAGGGCGTCACGCTCGTCGTGATCGACACGCCCGGCGCCGATGAAGGCATCCTGGCGGCCGCCGCCAAGGTCGCCGATCTCTGCATCGTGCCGGCCCGTCCCAACGCCTTCGATCTCTGGGCCAGCGAGACCACCCGCAAGACCGTGAAGTCGCTCGGCCGCGAATACGCCTTCCTGCTCAACCAGTGCCCGCCGGCGCAGCAGAACGCACGCGTCCAGCTCGGCGCCAAGGCGCTGGAATCCATGGGCGGGCTTCTCACTCCGCTCGTCTCGGCTCGCGTCGACTTCCAGGAAGCCGCGCGCTCTGGTCTCGGCGTGACGGAATGCGCGCCGTCCGGCGTCGCCGCCGACGAGGTGCGCGCGCTCTGGTCGTCGATCAAGCGCCGCCTCAACAAATCCGCCGCCGCGAAGAATGTCGCCGCGGCCGGGAAATCGCGTCGCGCCGCCTGAGGCCCGACGCGCTGTCGTAACGACGCGCCCTCCGCGCCTGCGGAGGGCGTTTTTCATCCGCCCACCACCGTCGTCATCACCTGGCCGCCGCGACCGAGCGTGATCTTCCAGTAATAGTGACGGCCGCCGGACGTCGCCTTCTCCAGGTCCCTCGTCGAACCGATCTTCGTGTCGTTGACGGCGATGATCACGTCGCCGCGCTGGAAATTGACAGCCGCGGCCTGCGTGTTCGGCGCGACATCCGCGACGATGACGCCTGAACTCAGGCCCTCGACCGAAAATTCCTCGATGACGGCGGGATTGAGATTGACGATCGTGACGCCGGCGAAGGGCGAGTTGCCGCCGATCTTCAACTGATCGCGCGCCGGCGTGTCGGGGGCCGGCCGCAGATCCATCGTCAGGGTCGTCTTCTTGCCGCCGCGCAGCACGCCGATGGTCGTCTGGCCGCCGAGCGATTTCACGCCGAGGCGGTAGCCGAGGGCTTCCGGATCGTCGATGGGCTGGTTGTCGACCGAGACGATCACGTCGCCGCGCTTCACGCCCGCTTCCGTGGCCGGGCTGCCGGCGACCGTATCGGCGACCAGGGCGCCGACCGGCCGGTCGAGGCCGATCGAATCCGCGATCTCCTTCGACACGGTCTGCAGCGTGGCGCCGAGCCAGGGGCGGCGCACCTGCTTGGTGCCGCTCTTGGCGGCGGCGATCACCACCTTCACCGTGTTGACGGGAATGGCGAAGCCGATGCCGATCGAACCGCCGCTCTTGGAAAAGATCGCGGAATTGATTCCGACGAGACGCGCTTTCGTGTCGACGAGCGCGCCGCCGGAATTGCCGGGATTGATGGCGGCGTCCGTCTGGATGAAGAAGCCGTAGTCGCTGATGCCGGTCTGCGTGCGCGCCAGGGCCGAGACGATACCCTGCGTCACCGTCTGGCCGACGCCGAACGGATTGCCCATCGCCAGCACGAGATCGCCGACCTCGAGGCCGTCGGAATCGCCGAGTTCCATCGGCGTCAGCGACCCGGCGTTCTTGAGGCGAAGCACGGCGAGATCGGTGCGCGGATCGCGCAGCACGATTTCCGCCTCGTATTCGTGACGGTCGGACAAGGCCACCTTCACGTCCGTCATGCCCTCGATGACATGATGGTTCGTCACGACGAGCCCGCTCGAATCCACGACGACGCCGGAGCCGAGCGATTGCGCGGTCTGGCCGCCCGGCGCGCCGGGCGCGCGGTCGCCGAAGAACTGGCGGAAGATCGGATCGTCGAACAGCGGATTGCGCGCGACCTTCTCGGTGCGCGAGGCGTAGACGTTGACGACGGATGGCTGCGCCTTCTTCACCACGGGCGAGAAGGACAGCAGCGCCTCGGCGCGCGTCTGCGGCACGCCGCGCTCCTGGCCGGTCTGGGCGGACGCCCCGCAGGCAAAGCCCATCGCGATCAGGCAGGCCGCAGCCGGTCGCGCGAGGCTCGAAATCAGGCTCATGCAAAATTCCCCGTTGGCGCCGCCGGGCGGCGCGAATGCAGACAGATATAGTCGCAGATTGCGACGGCGTCAGGGACGCCGAAACTGCACATATCAGCGCAAGAGATAAATGGCGTGCCTCGGCGCACGTCCGGGCGCAGCTTCCGTCTCGACGACCCGCCAGCCGCAGCCGGTCGCCGTCAGCATGCCCTCGAAGGCCGCCGCCCTGTCCGCCGACCAGATGGCGAGCGCGCCGCCGGGCGCGAGCGCCGCCCGGGCCTGCGCAATGCCCTCCGGCGCATAGAGGCGGGCGTTGGCGGCCAGCATGATCGCGCCGGGTCCGTTGTCGATGTCGAGCAGGATGGCGTCCCAGCGCCGCTGCCCGGCCGCCAGCGCCGCCACCGCGTCGCCGGTCCGCACCGTCGCGCGCGCGTCGTCGAGCGGCCGGCCGGCCAGCCCGGCCAGCGGCCCGCGGTTCCAGGCGACGATTTCCGGCAGGAACTCCACGACCTCGATCTGCGCGTCGGCCGGCGCGGCGTCGAGCGCGGCGCGCAGCGTGAAACCCATGCCGAGCCCGCCGACCAGGATTTTCGGCGCGACGCGCCCGCCGATCGCCGCCAGCGCCAGCCGCGCCATCGCCTCTTCGGAGGCGTGCGCGCGGTTCGACATAAGGTCCCAGCCGTTGCAGCGGATTTCATAGACGCCCGCCCTTTCGCGCAGGACGAGTTCGTCGCCGGCGGCGGTCTTCGCACGGGCAAGTTCAAGCCATTCCTGCATCGCCGCCTCAACGAAAAAGGGCGGACGCAAGCGTCCGCCCTTCTGAAATCTCCGGTAGGGCCGGGCTTACGCCGCGGCCTCTTCCTGCGCCTCAACGGGCCCCGAATCCTGGCCCTTGGCGCTCTCGTCGCGGTCGACGAATTCGATCACCGCCATCGGCGCATTGTCGCCGTAGCGGAAGCCGGCCTTCAGCACGCGCGTATAGCCGCCGTTACGGTCCTTGTAGCGCGGCCCGAGCACGTCGAAGAGCTTCTTGACGAGCGCCACGTCCTTGATCTGCGCGATCGCCTGACGGCGGGCGTGCAGGTCGCCGCGCTTGCCGAGCGTGACCAGCTTCTCGACGACCGGACGCAGGTCCTTGGCCTTCGGCAGCGTGGTGACGATCTGCTCGTGCTTGATGAGCGCCTGGCTCATGTTGGCGAACATCGCCTTGCGGTGTTCGGCGGTGCGGTTGAAGCGGCGCTTTGCGCGTCCGTGGTACATGGCTTTCTCCTTTTCGGGTCTGCGGCCGCCGTGCCAAGGAACGGCCGCTCTCTTTGTCGCCGCGCCCGACCAGCGGGCGCGGCGGCAAAATCAGTAGTGCTCCTCGAAGCGCTTCGCGAGCTCCTCGATGTTCTCCGGCGGCCAGCCCGTGACCTCCATGCCGAGATGGAGACCCATCTGGGCGAGAACTTCCTTGATCTCGTTGAGCGACTTGCGGCCGAAGTTCGGCGTGCGCAGCATCTCGGCTTCCGTCTTCTGGATCAGGTCGCCGATGTAGACGATATTGTCGTTCTTCAGGCAGTTCGCCGAACGCACCGACAGTTCGAGCTCGTCCACCTTCTTGAGCAGCGCCGGGTTGAAGGCGAGTTCCGGGATCGAGGCGGCGGCCTCCTCGCGGCGCGGCTCCTCGAAATTGACGAACACGTTGAGCTGGTCCTGCAGGATGCGCGCGGCATAGGCCACCGCGTCCTCCGGCGACACGCCGCCGTTGGTCTCCAGCGTCATCGTCAGCTTGTCATAGTCGAGAACCTGGCCCTCGCGGGTGTTCTCGATGCGATAGCTGACCTTGCGCACCGGCGAGTAGAGCGAGTCGACCGGGATGAGGCCGATCGGCGCGTCCTCGGCGCGGTTGCGCTCGGCCGGCACGTAGCCCTTGCCGGTGGCGACGGTGAATTCCATGCGGATTTCGGCACCGTCGTCGAGCGTGCAGATGACGAGGTTCGGGTTGAGGATCTGGATGTCGCCCGGCGCGCTGATGTCGCCGGCGAGCACGGGTCCCGGACCCTGCTTCTTCAGCGTCATGCGCTTGGGGCCCTCGCCCTGCATCTTGATGGCGATGTCCTTGATGTTGAGGACGATGTCGGTCACGTCCTCGCGCACGCCCGGAATGGACGAGAACTCGTGCAGCACGCCGTCGATGTGGACGGACGTGATGGCGGCGCCCTGCAGCGACGAGAGCAGGATGCGGCGCAGCGCATTGCCGAGCGTGAGGCCGAACCCGCGCTCCAGCGGCTCCGCGACGATGGTCGCGATGCGCTTGGGATCGTCGCCGAGCGCGATCTCGAGCTTGTTCGGCTTGATGAGTTCCTGCCAGTTCTTCTGGATGGTCATTTCTTGCCTTTCGCTGCTTTGCGCCGGCGTATCGGTCCGTCGACCATGGCTTGGGCGCGTTTCAGCCGATGTTGCGCGCACGGGGCCCGTCGGCCCCACGCACGAATTCGAAAAAACGAAATCAGACGCGACGACGCTTGCGCGGACGGCAGCCGTTGTGCGGGATCGGCGTGACGTCGCGGATCGAGGTGACGGTGAAGCCCGCCGCCTGCAGCGCGCGCAGCGCCGATTCGCGGCCCGAACCCGGACCCGAGACCTCGACTTCCAGCGTGCGCATGCCGTGTTCCGTCGCCTTGCGGGCGGCGTCTTCGGCGGCCATCTGCGCGGCGTAGGGGGTCGACTTGCGCGAGCCCTTGAAGCCCATCGTGCCGGCCGACGACCACGAGATCGTGTTGCCCTGCGCGTCCGTGATGGTGATCATCGTGTTGTTGAACGACGAATGGACGTGCGCGACGCCCGAGACGATGTTCTTGCGCTCTCTGCGGCGAACGCGGGTAGCTTCTTTTGCCATGTGCTTTCGTTTCCTTCTGGCGCGCCCGTGGTGCCAGGCGCTCGGGAGTTGCGGGCGTCGCGGTCACGCCGCCCAGGTAGTCCCCGCGTAGCGGGATGGAAGTCTGGCCGTCTTTGCGAGGAGCGAAGCGGCGAAGCAATCCAGTGAGACTGGCGCGGTTCTGGATTGCTTCGCTACGCTCGCAATGACGAGCGGACGATTATTTCTTCTTGCCGGCGATCGGCTTCGCCTTGCCCTTGCGGGTGCGGGCGTTGGTGTGCGTGCGCTGGCCGCGGGTCGGCAGCTGGCGACGATGGCGCAGGCCGCGGTAGCAGCCGAGATCCATCAGGCGCTTGATGTTCATCGCGACTTCGCGGCGCAGGTCGCCTTCCACGAGATAGTCGCGGTCGATCGTCTCGCGGATCTGCAGCACTTCCGCGTCGGTCAGCTGCGACACGCGGCGCTCGGCCGGAATGTTGACCTTCTCGCAGATCTCGGACGCGTTCTTCGCGCCGATGCCGTGGATGTACTGGAGGGCGATGACGACGCGCTTGTTGGTCGGAATATTGACGCCGGCTATACGGGCCACTGGTTCGCTCCATGTCGGAAGGCTCTGGCTTGCACCGCGCCCTCGGTTCTGAAAACCCCGCGTCCGGTGGAGGCCGGCCCATGCGGGATATGGTTATGACCGCCCGAAAACGCAAACGCCCACGGCCCTCGTGAGAGGGTCTGGGCCGACATTCACAGCGGATGCGGGTGTGTAGGGGGGATGGCGGGCGGGGTCAAGGGGAAAAGAGGGCCAAATTCGACCTGTCACGCCACTACGAGCGATTCTTGCGCTTTCCCTGGCTCAAAGACGAATACGACCCTGCCGTCATTGCGAGGAGCAAAGCGACGAAGCAATCCAGAGCCGGGTCAGCCCGCTGGATTGCTTCGCTGCGCTCGCAATGACGGGTATGATTGATATTCGCGTTGACAGATTGGCTACCGGTGAAACAGCCCGCCGTCTACATCATGGCTAACCAGCGCAATGGGACGCTCTATACGGGCGTCACTTCTGATTTGCCGCGCCGAGCCTTCGAACACCGTGAAGGCGTGCTCGACGGCTTCACGAAGCGCTACGGGTGCAAACTGCTCGTCTGGTACGAAATATACGACCGGATGGACGAAGCGATCGCCCGCGAAAAGCAGATCAAGGCAGGATCGCGAAAGAGAAAGCTGGCGTTGATCGAGGCCATGAACCCGACTTGGCGGGACCTGTACGGCGATTTCGCCTGAGGCTGCTGGCCGTCATTGCGAGGAGTGAAACGATACAGCAATCAAGAGCCCGGTCAGGGCTCTGGATTGCTTCGCTGCGCTCGCAATGACGGAGCGGATCGCCTACCCCAAAATCCCGTTCAGCGCCTTGGTCACCTCGTCGATCGGCATCATGCCGTCGACCGTCTTCAGTTCGCCGATCGAGGCGTAATAGGCCGAGACGGGCGCGGTCTGCTCGCGGTAGGCGTCGAGGCGGATCTTGAAGCTTTCGGGATTGTCGTCGGCCCGCACCGTGCCGCCGGCGGCGACCGTTTCCCTGGCGCGGTTCTCGATGCGCGCCAGCAGCGCCTTCTCGTCGACCTTGAGTTCGATGACCGCGTCGAGTTTCATCTTTTCGCCGGCCAGCAGCTTCGTCAGCGCCTCGGCCTGCGCCACCGTGCGTGGGAAGCCGTCCAGGATGAACCCCTTGGCGGCGTCGGCTTCCTTGATCCGGTCCTTGATGATGCCGATGACGATCTCGTCGGAGACGAGGCCGCCGGCGTCCATCACCGCCTTGGCCTTCAGGCCGACGGGCGTGCCCGCCTTGACGGCGGCGCGCAGCATGTCGCCGGTGGATAGTTGAGGTATTCCATACTTCTCGACGAGGCGCGCAGCCTGTGTGCCCTTGCCGGCGCCCGGCGGTCCGAGAAGTATCAGCCTCATTTCTTCCTCCCCCGGAGCTTCGCCTTGCGGACGAGGCCCTCGTACTGGTGCGCCTGCAGGTGGCCGTGGATCTGCGCCACCGTGTCCATCGTGACGCTGACCACGATCAGCAACGACGTACCACCGAAATAAAACGGCATGCCGGCCTGGGAAATAAGCAATTCGGGTATGAGGCAGACGATCGCCAGATAGGCCGCGCCGATGACGGTGATCCGCATCAGCACCTGGTCGATGTACTGGGCGGTGCGCTCGCCGGGCCTTATGCCCGGAATGAAGCCGCCGTGCTTCTTGAGATTGTCGGCCGTGTCGGTCGGGTTGAAGACGATCGCCGTGTAGAAGAAGGCGAAGAACACGATCAGCGCCACATACATCAGCATGTAGAGCGGCCGGCCGTGGCCGAGCAATTGCGCGATCGTGCCGAGAATGCCGCCTGCATTGGCGTTCTGCGAGAAATTGGCGATCGTCGTCGGCAGCAGCAGCAGCGAGGACGCGAAGATCGGCGGGATGACGCCCGACGTGTTGAGCTTCAGCGGCAGGAACGAGGTCTGCCCTTCATAGACGCGGTTGCCGTGCTGGCGCTTCGGGTAGGTGATCAGCAGGCGGCGCTGGGCGCGCTCCATGAACACGATGAAGGCGACGACGACGATCGACAGCACGATCACCAGCAGGATCAGGCCGGTCGAGATCGCGCCCTGCCGGCCGAGTTCCAGCGTGTTGGCGATGGCCGACGGGAAGGCCGCGACAATGCCCGCGAAGATGATGAGCGACGAGCCGTTGCCGATGCCGCGGCTGGTGATCTGCTCGCCGAGCCACATCAGGAACATCGTGCCGCCCATCAGCGTCAGCACGGTCGAGATGCGGAAGAACCAGCCAGGCTCGACGACGACGCCCTGCTGCCCCTCGAGGCCGACCGCCATGCCGTAGGCCTGGAAGGCGGCGAGCGCGACGGTAAGGTAGCGCGTGTACTGGTTCAGCAGCTTCTGCCCCTGCTCGCCTTCCTTCTTGATGGCTTCGAGCTGCGGGAAGACCGACGTCAGGAGCTGGATGATGATCGACGCCGAAATGTACGGCATGATGTTCAAGGCGAAGATCGCCATGCGCTGCACGGCGCCGCCGGCGAACATGTTGAACAGTTCGAGCATGCCCTTCGACTGGCCGAAGAACGAATTGGCGAAGGCGTCCGGATCGATGCCCGGCAGCGGGATGTAGGTGCCCAGCCGATAGACGATCAGCGCGCCCAGCGTGAACCAGATGCGCTTCTTGAGTTCGTCCGCCTTGGAGAAGGCCGACCAGTTGATATTGGCCGCGAGCTGTTCGGCTGCCGATGCCATGGGGCGTCCTCAAACCTGCGATGCGGCGGCCGGAAGGGCCGCGCTGAAACAAGAACGGAGCGAGGGACGCAAGGCCCCGCGCTCCGTCGATATAGTTACCTCTGCGCGCAATTGAACGCGCGTCAGGCGGACGGAGCCTCGGCAGCGGCTGCGAGCAGCTTGACCGAACCGCCGGCCTTCTCGATCGCCGCCTGCGCCGACTTGGACGCGGCCGCGACTTCGAAGGAAAGCTTCGCCTTGAGCTCGCCGACGCCGAGGATCTTCACGCCGTCGCGCGGCTTGGAGATCACGCCGGCTTCCACCAGCGCCTCGATCGTGACGGTCTTGGCGGCGTCGAGCTTGCCAGCGTCCACCGCCTGCTGCACGCGGCCGATGTTGACCTCGTTGTAGTCGGTGGAGAAGGGGTTCCAGAAGCCGCGCTTCGGCAGGCGACGATGCAGCGGCATCTGGCCGCCTTCGAAGCCCTTGATCGCCACGCCGGTGCGGGCCTTCTGACCCTTCACGCCGCGGCCCGCGGTCTTGCCCTTGCCGGAACCGATGCCGCGTCCGACGCGCATCTTGTTCTTGGACGAGCCAGGATTGTCGGAAATGCCGTTGAGTTTCATCGGCGCGCCCTCACTTCGGCTCGACGATGCGCACGAGGTGCGCAACCGTGGCCACCATGCCGCGAACGTCAGGCGTGTCCTTCAGTTCGGAGCGGCGGCCGATCTTGTTCAGGCCGAGGCCCTTCAGCGTCTGGCGCTGAAACGCCGGGCGGCCGATCGGGCTCTTCGTCTGCTCGATGACGATCGTCTTGTTCGACATCTGCGCCTCCTATCAGGCGTCGGCCGCTTCGGCGTCGGCGCCGGGGCGACGAGCCTGAAGGGTCGAGACCTTGATCGAGCGACGCGCAGCGACCTGGCGCGGCGAGTCTTCGCGCTTGAGGGCGTCGAAGGTCGCACGGATCATGTTGTACGGGTTGGACGAGCCCTGCGACTTCGCGACGACGTCGTGCATGCCGAGCGTCTCGAAGATCGCGCGCATCGGGCCGCCGGCGATGATGCCGGTGCCGGCGGGCGCGGCGCGCAGGATGACGCGGCCGGCGCCATGGCGCCCGCGAACGTCGTGATGCAGCGTGCGGCCTTCGCGCAGCGGAACGCGGATCAGCGCGCGCTTGGCGGCTTCCGTCGCCTTGCGGATCGCTTCCGGCACTTCGCGCGCCTTGCCGTGGCCGTAGCCGACGCGGCCCTTCTGGTCGCCGACGACGACGAGCGCGGCGAAGCCGAAGCGACGTCCGCCCTTCACCACCTTGGCGACGCGATTGATGTGGACGAGGCGGTCCACGAATTCCGAATCGCGCTCCTCACGGTCGCGTTCGCGACCGCGGCCGCGACCGCCCTCATGCCTGGGTTCAGCCATTCTCTCTTTCCGTCACTTGCGCGGAACACGCGTCATTGCGCGTCCGCTCGCTTCGAACTTTTTGCTCGCCCGCAGACGCGGGAGAGACGCCTTAGAACTCGAGGCCGCCTTCGCGGGCGCCCTCGGCCAGCGCCTTGACGCGGCCGTGATACATGTAGCCGCCGCGATCGAACACGACGTTCTTGACGCCCTTGGCGACAGCGCGCTCGGCGATGAGCTTGCCGACCGCCTTGGCCGCTTCGACCGTCGCGCCGGTCTTCAGGCCTGCGCGCGTGTCCTTCTCGATGGTCGAGGCGGCGACGATCGTCGCGCCCTTGTCGTCATCGATGATCTGCGCGTAGATCTGCTTCGACGAGCGGAACACGGAAAGCCGCGGCTTGCCGTAGGCGCGAGCGCGGATGGCGCGACGAACGCGCGCGACGCGGCGATCCTGAGCCTTGTTGTCCTTGGCCATGGCCGATCCTTACTTCTTCTTGCCTTCCTTGCGGAAGATGAATTCGCCTGCGTACTTGACGCCCTTGCCCTTGTAGGGCTCGGGGCCGCGATAGGCGCGGATTTCCGCCGCGACCTGGCCGACCTGACGACGGTCGATGCCCGAAATCGTGACTTCCGTGGGCTTCGGCGTCGCGATCGCGATGCCGGCCGGGATCGGATAGTTGATGTCGTGGCTGTAGCCGAGCGAGAGCTGCAGGTTCTTGCCGGCGACAGCGGCCTTGTAGCCGACGCCGGTGATTTCCAGCTTCTTCTCGAAGCCCTGCGTCACGCCGACGACCAGATTGTTCACCTGGGCGCGCGAGGTGCCCCACAGCGCGCGGGCGCGCTTGGTCTCGTGACGCGGGTTCACGGAGATCGAGTTGTTTTCGAATTTCACTTCGACGTCGTCGGGGACGACGAACTTGAGTTCGCCCTTGGCGCCCTTCACGGAGACGGTCTGGCCATCGACCTTCACGGTCACGCCGGACGGGATCGCCACTGGCTTCTTGCCGATACGAGACATTTCGTTTTCCTCGCGGTCTTGGTCAGAAGACCTTGCAGAGAACTTCGCCGCCGACGTTCGCGTCGCGGGCCGCGTGGTCCGCCATGACGCCCTTCGGAGTCGAAATGATGGTGATGCCCAGGCCATTGGCGACGCGCGGCATGGCGTCGACAGCGGCATAGACGCGGCGGCCCGGCTTCGAGACGCGCTCGATGGTCCGGATGACCGGGGCGCCCTCGAAATACTTCAGCTCGATCTCGAACTCCGTGCGGCCGTTGCCGAACTCGGTCGTCGAATAGCCACGGATGTAGCCTTCGTCCTTGAGGACGTCGAGCACGTTGCCGCGCAGGCGCGAGCCCGGCGTGGAAACCTTGGACTTGCGACGCATCTGCGCGTTGCGGATGCGGGTGAGCATATCGCCCAACGGATCGGTCATCGACATGGGCGCCTCCTTACCAGCTGGACTTCACGAGGCCGGGGACAAGTCCCTTCGAGCCCAGTTCGCGAAGCGCGATACGCGACATCTTCAGCTTGCGGTAATAGGCGCGCGGACGGCCCGTCACCTCGCAACGGTTGCGCACACGGATCGGAGCCGAGTTGCGCGGAAGCTGCGCGAGCTTGAGACGCGCCTCGAAGCGCTCCTCCATGCTCAGTTCCTTGTTGTCGGCAATCGCCTGGAGCCGCACGCGGCGGCCGGCAAACTGCTTCACGAGGCGCATCTTACGCTTGTTATTCTCTACAGCGCTTTTCTTGGCCATATGTTTCGCCTTCTGGTTTCCGCGTTTGAGCCTTTAGCTCACTGCCGGAACGGGAAATTGAACGCGCGCAGCAGCGCGCGGGCTTCTTCGTCGGTCTTCGCCGTCGTGCAGACGATGATGTCCATGCCCAGAACCGACTCCGCCTTGTCGTAGTCGATTTCGGGGAACACGATGTGTTCCTTGATGCCCATGGCGTAGTTGCCACGGCCGTCGAAGCTCTTCGGGTTCAGGCCGCGGAAGTCGCGGACGCGCGGCAGCGCGATCGTGACAAGGCGGTCCAGGAACTCGTACATGCGGGTCTTGCGCAGGGTGACCTTGGCGCCGATCGGCATGTTCTCGCGAACCTTGAAGGTCGAGATCGCCTTGCGGGCGCGCGTCACGACAGGCTTCTGGCCCGCGATCAGGCCGAGGTCGCCGGCCGCCGTCGTCACCTTCTTGGTGTCGTTGACGGCGTCGCCCACGCCCATGTTCAGCACGATCTTGTCGATGCGCGGAACCTCGAGCGGGTTCTTGTAGCCGAACTCCTCGATCATCTTGGCGCGCACGACTTCGTCGTACATCTTGCGCAGGCGCGGCGTGTAGCCGTCGGGCGCCCTCTGCGCCTTGCCCTTGCCTTCGCCCTTGGCGACCTTCTCGGCCTTCGGCTTGGCGACCTTGGCGGAATCGCGCGGCGAATCCTGCTTGGCCTCGCCCTTCGGCGCCTTCGTCTTCTTTTCGTCAGCCATCGATCAGATCTCCCGAGCGCTTCGCGAAGCGGACCTTGCGGCCGTCATCGAGCGTCTTGAAACCGACGCGCGTGGGCTTGCCGTCCTTCGGATCGGTGAGCGCGAGATTGGACAGGTGGACGGAGGCTTCCTTGGTGATGATGCCGCCTTCCTGCTGCATGGTCTGGCGCTGATGGCGCTTGACCATGTTGATGCCGCGCACGATCGCCCGGCCCTCGGTCGGCATGACCTGCACGACTTCTCCGGAACGGCCCTTGTCGCGGCCGGTGATGACGACGACCTTGTCGCCCTTCTTGATCTTGGCGGCCATTACAGCACCTCCGGCGCCAGCGAGATGATCTTCATGTGGTTCTTGGCGCGCAATTCGCGCGGAACCGGTCCGAAGATGCGGGTGCCGATCGGCTCGGCCTGGTTGTTGATGAGGACAGCGGCGTTGGTGTCGAAACGGATCACCGAACCGTCGGCGCGCTTGATGTCCTTCGCGGTGCGAACGACGACCGCCTTCATCACGTCGCCCTTCTTCACGCGGCCGCGCGGAATGGCTTCCTTGATGGAGACGACAATGATGTCGCCTACGCCGGCGTACTTCCGCTTCGAGCCGCCGAGCACCTTGATGCACATCACGCGGCGCGCGCCGGAATTGTCCGCCACGTCGAGGTTGGTCTGCATTTGAATCATGGCCTGAGCCTTTCGTTCAGATCGGTTTCCGGAGCAGGCCCCGGACTTCGCCTGAAGGAAGCTTGCGCTTCCTTTTGCTTAATGTCGGAGGCCTCAGGCCTTCGCTGCTTCGTCCACGACGATCCAGCGCTTCAGGCGCGAGATCGGCTTGGTCTCCTCGATCGAGACCACGTCGCCGACCTTGTGCCCCTTCTCGTCGTGGGCATGGTAGTTCTTGGTGCGGCGCACGGTCTTCTTGAGCAGCGGATGGGTGAAGCGGCGCTCCACCTTCACGACCACCGTCTTCTGCTGCTTGTCGCTGACCACGACGCCCTGAAGAATTCTCTTCGGCATTGCTCTCGACCTTACTTCTTGGCTTCGGCGCGCTTCTGCGCGGCGACCGTCTTGGCGCGGGCGATGTCCCTGCGGACGACCCGGACGCGCGACGTGTTCTCGAGCTGACCTGTGGCCCGCTGGAAGCGCAGGTTAAACTGCTCCTTCTTCAGCTTGAGGACCTCTTCGTTGAGCTGGTCCTCGGTCATGACCTTCAGGTCGGCGTATCTCTGCTTGCTCTTCATCTGCGCCCCCTTACTCGGCGATGCGCTGGATGAAGCGCGTCTTGATCGGCAGCTTGGCGGCCGCCAGGGTCAGCGCCTCGCGCGCGAGGTCGGCCGGCACGCCGTCGATCTCGAACATGATGCGGCCGGGCGACACGCGGGCCGCCCAGAACTCGGGCGAGCCCTTGCCCTTACCCATGCGGACTTCAGTCGGCTTCTTGGAAACCGGCACGTCCGGGAAGATGCGGATCCAGACGCGGCCGGCGCGCTTCATGTGACGGGTCAGCGCGCGGCGGGCCGCCTCGATCTGACGCGCCGTGATGCGCTCGGGCTCCATCGCCTTGAGGCCGAACTGGCCGAAGTTCAGCTCGGCGCCGCCCTTCGTCACGTTGCGGATGCGGCCCTTGAAGGCCTTCCGGAATTTGGTTCGCTTCGGTTGCAGCATTGTCGTGCTCTCTCAGCCTCAGGCCGCGGTTTCGCGGGCTTCGCGGCGGTCACGGCGATCACGCCGATCGCCGTCGTCGCGACGCGGGCGACGGTCGCCGCCGCCGTGGTCGGCCTCGTTCATCTTCTTGTCCTGGGCCATAGGATCGTGCTCGAGGATTTCACCCTTGAAGATCCAGACCTTGATGCCGCAGGTGCCGTAGGCGGTGTGCGCCGTGGCGACGCCGTAGTCGACGTCCGCGCGCAGCGTGTGCAGCGGAACGCGGCCCTCGCGGTACCATTCGAGACGGGCGATTTCCGCGCCGCCGAGACGGCCGGAGCAGTTGATGCGGATGCCCTCGGCGCCCAGGCGGATCGCCGACTGAACCGCGCGCTTCATCGCGCGGCGGAAGGCCACGCGGCGCTCGAGCTGCTGGGCGATCGAGTCGGCCACCAGCGTCGCGTCGACTTCCGGCTTGCGGACCTCGACGATGTTGATGACGACTTCCGAATCCGTCAGCGCGGCGACGGTCTTGCGGATCTTGTCGATGTCGGCGCCCTTCTTGCCGATCACCACGCCCGGACGCGCCGAGTGGATCGTGACGCGGCACTTCTTGTGCGGACGCTCGATGATGATCTTCGAGACGGCGGCCTGCTTGAGGGTCTTCATGAGGATCTCGCGGATCTTCATGTCCTCGTGCAGGAGCTTGCCGTATTCGCCGGTGTTGGCGAACCAGCGGCTATCCCAGGTGCGGTTGATGCCGAGGCGCAGGCCGACCGGATTGACTTTCTGACCCATCGTCTTCTCCTCAGGCCTTCGCCGCTTCGACTTCGCGCACGACGATCGTCAGATTGGCGAACGGCTTCTCGACTCGACCGGCGCGGCCGCGGGCCCGGGCGTGGAAGCGCTTCATGACGAGCGCCTTGCCGACATGGGCCTCGGCGACGACCAGGTCGTCGACATCGAGATCGTGGTTGTTCTCGGCGTTGGCGATGGCGCTTTCCAGCGTCTTCTTCACGTCGAGGGCGATGCGCTTGCGCGAGAATTCCAGATCGGCGAGCGCGCGATCGACCTTCTTGCCGCGGATGAGCTGGGCCAGCAGGTTCAGCTTCTGCGGGCTGACGCGCAGCATGCGCGCAACGGCCTTCGCTTCGTTGTCCTTGAGCGCGCGGGGCGTCTTTTCCTTCGACATCGTCAGCCCCTCTTCGCCTTCTTGTCCGCGGCATGGCCGTGGAACGTGCGCGTCGGCGCGAACTCGCCGAACTTGTGGCCGATCATGTCCTCGGTGACCGCGACGGGAACATGCTTGTGCCCGTTGTAGACGCCGAAGGTGAGGCCGACGAAATTCGGCAGGATCGTGGAGCGGCGGCTCCAGATCTTGATGATGTCGGAACGGCCGGAACCGCGCGCGACATCGGCCTTCTTGAGAAGGTAGCCGTCGACGAACGGGCCTTTCCAGAGCGAGCGAGCCATGATCAGCCCTTCTTCTTGGCTTTGTGACGCGAGGTCACGATGAACTTGGTGGTCTGCTTGTTGGTGCGGGTCTTCTTGCCCTTGGTGGGCTTGCCCCACGGCGTGACCGGATGACGGCCGCCCGAGGTGCGGCCTTCGCCGCCGCCGTGCGGATGGTCGATCGGGTTCATGACGACGCCGCGGTTGTGCGGGCGGCGACCGAACCAGCGCTGGCGGCCGGCCTTGCCGATCGACGTGTTCATGTGATCCGGGTTCGACACCGCGCCGATCGAGGCGAAGCACTGGCCGTGGATCAGGCGCTGCTCGCCCGAGTTGAGACGGACGATCACGTAGCCCTGGTCGCGGCCGACGATCTGCGCGTAATTGCCGGCCGAACGGGCGATCGTGCCGCCCTTGCCGATCTTCATCTCGACGTTGTGGACGATCGTGCCGACCGGGATGGCCGCGAGCGGCATCGCATTGCCCGGCTTCACGTCGACCTGCGCGCCCGACACGACCTCGTCGCCCACCGACAGGCGCTGCGGCGCCAGGATGTAGGACAGTTCGCCGTCGGCGTACTTGATCAGCGCGATGAACGCCGTGCGGTTCGGATCGTACTCGAGCCGTTCGACCTTGGCCGGCATGTTCACCTTGCGCCGCTTGAAGTCGACGATGCGGTAGGACTGCTTGTGGCCGCCGCCGCGGAAGCGCACGGTGATGCGGCCGTGGTTGTTGCGGCCGCCCTTCGAGCTCTTGCCTTCCGTCAGCGCCTTGACCGGCTTGCCCTTGTGGAGCTCGCTACGGTCGACGATGACGAGCTGGCGAAGGCTCGGCGTGATGGGTTTGAAAGTCTTCAGAGCCATTGTTCCGTTCCCTGCCCGCTCACAGACCCGTCGTGACGTCGATTCTGTGGCCCTCGGCGAGAGTCACGACGGCTTTCTTGACGTCGGACTGCTGGCCGCGGGTCCCGCGGAAAATCTTGGTCTTGCCCTTGCGAACGAGCGTGTTGACCGATTCGACCTTGACGTCGAACAGGCCCTCGACGGCCGCCTTGATCTGCGGCTTCGTCGCGTCCTTGCGGACCTTGAACACGACCTTGTTCAGCTCGGAAGCGAACGTCGCCTTTTCGGTGATGACCGGCGCGACGATCACGTCGTAATGGCGCGGATCCTTGCTCATTTGAAACGCGCCTCCAGCGCATCGACGGCGGCGCGCGTCAGCACGAGCTTTTCGCGGCGCAGGATGTCGTAGACGTTGATGCCCTGGACAGGCAGCACGTCGATCTGCGGAATGTTGCGGGCGGCGAGCGCGAACTTCTGCTCGGGAGCGGCACCGTCGATGATCAGCGCGCTCTTCAGGCCGGCCTTCTCGAAGGTCGCCTTCAGCGCCTTGGTCTTGCCGTCGGCTTCCGCCTTGTCCCACACGATGACGCCGCCGTCCTTCATCTTGGCCGACAGCGCATGGCGCAGGGCCAGCGCGCGCACCTTCTTCGGCAGGTCGTGCGAGTGATCGCGAACGACCGGGCCGAAGGCGCGACCGCCGCCGCGGAACTGCGGCACGCGGGCCGAGCCGTGACGGGCGCCGCCGGTGCCCTTCTGCTTGTACATCTTCTTGCCGGTGCGCGCGATTTCAGCGCGGTTCTTCACGGCATGCGTACCCGCGCGGCGCTTGGCGAGTTGCCAGCGGACCATGCGGTGGATGAGATCCATGCGCGGCTCGAGGCCGAAGATCTCGTCATTGAGTTCGATCGAACCGGCCGATTGACCGTCGAGCGACAGCACGTCGATCTTCACGGCTCAGCCCTCCTTGTTTTCTTCAGAGGCAGCCGCGGCGCCGTCGGCCTTGGCCGCAGCATCCTTGAACTTGCCGGGCTTGGGAGCATCCTTCGGCAGCGCGCGCTTCACAGCGTCGCGCACGAAGATGTAGCCGCCGCGATGGCCGGGGACCGAACCCTCGACCAGGATCAGGCCGCGCTCGACGTCCAGCTGCACGACGCGCAGGTTCTGCGTCGTCACGCGCTCGGCGCCGAGGTGGCCAGCCATTTTCTTGTTCTTGAAGGTCTTGCCGGGGTCCTGACGGCCGCCGGTCGAACCATGCGAACGGTGCGAGACCGACACGCCGTGCGAGGCGCGAAGACCGCCGAAGTTCCAGCGCTTCATCGCGCCGGCGAAGCCCTTGCCGATCGTCGTGCCGGTGACATCGACGAACTGGCCGACCACGAAATGGTCGGCGGTGATTTCGGCTCCGACCGGGATGAGGCCGTCGTCGTTCACGCGGAACTCGGCGAGCTTCATCTTCGGCTCGACCTGGGCGACGGCGAAGCGCGCGCGCTCGGCCTTGCCCACGTTCTTCACCTTGGCGCGGCCGATGCCGAGCTGCAGGGCGGTGTAGCCGTTCTTGTCCTTCGTGCGGTGGGCGACGACCTGACAGCCGTCGAGCTTGAGCACGGTGACGGGCACATGCTCGCCTGCGTCCGTGAAGACGCGGGTCATGCCCACCTTCTGTGCGATAACGCCTGATCGCATTTGGTTCTTCCTTCGAGGCGCTTGCTCTGGAGGCAGAGGCGCCGGTGAAAACTTAGAGCTTGATCTCGACGTCCACGCCGGCCGCCAGGTCGAGCTTCATGAGAGCATCGACGGTCTGGGGGGTCGGGTCGACGATGTCGAGAACGCGCTTGTGGGTCCGGATCTCGAACTGTTCGCGCGACTTCTTGTCGACGTGCGGCGAACGGTTGACCGTGAACTTCTCGATCTTGGTCGGCAGCGGGATCGGACCGCGCACCTGCGCGCCCGTCCGCTTCGCGGTCGAGACGATCTCGCGCGTCGACGTGTCGAGAATCCGGTGATCGAAGGCCTTGAGGCGGATCCGGATATTCTGGCCGTTCATGTCTTCTTCCCTTTGGGAACCGCTGGACTGCGAACCTTGCGATCCGCAGCCCCTCTTCAGTCAGCGAGCCTGAAGGCTCGCGGTTCCTTTACTCGATGATCGAGGCGACGACGCCCGAACCGACGGTGCGGCCGCCTTCGCGGATGGCGAAGCGCAGCTTCTCTTCCATCGCGATCGGAACGATCAGCTCGACGTCGATCGACACGTTGTCGCCCGGCATCACCATCTCGACGCCTTCCGGCAGCTTCACGATGCCCGTCACGTCCGTCGTGCGGAAGTAGAACTGCGGGCGATAGTTCGTGAAGAACGGCGTGTGGCGGCCGCCCTCGTCCTTCGTCAGGATGTAGGCCTCGGCCTTGAACTTCGTGTGCGGCTTCACCGAACCCGGCTTGCACAGAACCTGGCCGCGCTCCACGTCCTCGCGCTTCGTGCCGCGAAGCAGGCAGCCCACGTTGTCGCCGGCCTGGCCCTGGTCCAGAAGCTTGCGGAACATTTCGACGCCCGTCACCGTCGACTTCTGCGTCTCCTTCAGGCCGACGATCTCGACTTCCTCGCCCACCTTCACGATGCCGCGCTCCACGCGGCCCGTCACGACCGTGCCGCGGCCCGAGATCGAGAACACGTCTTCCACCGGCATCAGGAACGGCTGGTCGATCGGACGCTCCGGCTGCGGGATGTAGTCGTCCACCGTCTGCATCAGCTTCAGGATCGCGTCATGGCCGATCTCGGGGCTCTTGTTCTCGAGCGCCATCAGCGCCGAACCCTTGGTGATCGGAATGTCGTCGCCGGGGAATTCGTACTTCGACAGAAGCTCGCGCACTTCCATCTCGACCAGCTCGAGCAGTTCCGGATCGTCGACCATGTCGACCTTGTTCATGAACACGACCAGGGCCGGAACGCCGACCTGGCGGGCCAGAAGGATGTGCTCGCGCGTCTGCGGCATCGGGCCGTCGGCCGCCGAAACGACCAGGATCGCGCCGTCCATCTGCGCCGCGCCGGTGATCATGTTCTTCACATAGTCGGCGTGCCCGGGGCAGTCGACGTGCGCATAGTGGCGGTTCGACGTCTCGTATTCGACGTGCGCCGTCGAGATCGTGATGCCGCGCGCCTTCTCTTCCGGCGCCTTGTCGATCTGGTCATAGGCCGTGAACGTGGCCCCGCCCGTCTCCGCAAGAACCTTCGTGATCGCAGCCGTCAGAGACGTCTTGCCGTGGTCGACGTGACCGATCGTGCCGATGTTGCAATGCGGCTTAGTGCGTTCGAACTTTTCCTTGGCCATAGCCAGCTCCTTCCAAACGTCCGTGTGTGTTTCGTATCAGGCTCAGGCGTACTTCGCCTGGACCTTGGCGGCCTCTGCCGCCGGAACCTGCTCGTAGTGATCGAACTGCATCGTGAAGACGGCGCGGCCCTGCGAGAAGGAGCGCAGCTGGTTCACGTAGCCGAACATGTTGGCGAGCGGCACCATCGCATTGATGACGACCGCGTTGCCGCGCATGTCCTGTCCCTGGATCTGCCCGCGGCGCGAATTGAGGTCGCCGATGACCGAACCGGTATACTCTTCGGGCGTCACCACCTCGACCTTCATGATCGGCTCGAGGAGGACGGAACCGCCCTTCTGCAGCGCTTCGCGGGTGGCCGCGCGCGACGCGATTTCGAACGCCAGCACCGACGAGTCGACGTCGTGGAACGCGCCGTCGATCAGCGTGGCCTTCATGTCGACCACCGGGAAGCCGGCGAGCACGCCCGAGCTCGTGACCGAGGCGATGCCCTTGTCGACGCCGGGGATGTATTCCTTCGGCACCGCGCCGCCGATGATCGAGCTCTCGAACGTGTTGCCGGCGCCCGGCTCGTTCGGCTCGAACACGATCTTGACGCGCGCGAACTGGCCCGTGCCGCCCGTCTGCTTCTTGTGCGTGTAGTCGATCTCGGTGCGCTTGGTCAGCTTCTCGCGATAGGCGACCTGCGGCGCGCCGATGTTGGCGTCGACCTTGTAGGTGCGCTTGAGAATGTCGACCTTGATGTCGAGATGCAGTTCGCCCATGCCCTTCAGGATGGTCTGGCCGCTCTCGTGGTCGGTCGACACGCGGAAGGACGGATCCTCCGCCGCCAGCTTCGCCAGAGCGATGCCGAGCTTCTCCTGGTCGGCCTTGGACTTCGGCTCGATCGCGATCTCGATCACCGGATCGGGGAATTCCATGCGCTCCAGGATGACGGGCTTCTGCTGGTCGCAGAGCGTGTCGCCGGTGCGGGTCTCCTTGAGGCCAGCAAGCGCGACGATGTCGCCGGCGTAGGCTTCCTTGATGTCCTCGCGATTGTTGGCGTGCATGAGCAACATGCGGCCGACGCGCTCTTTCTTGTCCTTGGTCGAGTTGAGCACCGTCGTGCCCGACGTGACCGAACCCGAATAGACGCGGCAGAAGGTGATCGTGCCGACGAAGGGGTCGTCCATGATCTTGAAGCCGAGCATCGAGAAGGGCTCGCTGTCGGACGGGTTGCGGACGATTTCCTCGCCCGTGTCCATGTCGATGCCCTTGATCGCTTCGCGATCGACCGGCGACGGCAGATAGTCGACAACCGCATCGAGCAGCGGCTGGACGCCCTTGTTCTTGAAGGCCGAGCCACAGAACACGGGATGGAACACGATGCCCTGCACGGCCTTGCGGACCAGACGCTTCAGCGTCGCTTCGTCCGGCTCCTGGCCGTCGAGATAGGCGGCCATGGCGTCGTCGTCGAGTTCGACGGCGGCTTCGATCAGCTTCAGACGGTATTCCTTGGCCTGCTCGAGCAGGTCGGCCGGGATTTCGATGTCATTGTACTTGGCGCCGAGACCTTCGTCTTCCCACACGACCGCCTTCATGCGGACGAGGTCGACGATGCCCTTGAAGTTCGACTCCGAACCGATCGGCAGCTGCATGCAGACCGGGCGGCCGCCGACGCGCGTGACGATGTCGGAAACGCAACGGAAGAAGTCAGCGCCGATCTTGTCCATCTTGTTGACGAACACGACGCGCGGAACGTTGTACTTGTCGGCCTGGCGCCAGACGGTTTCCGTCTGCGGCTCCACGCCCTGGTTGCCGTCGAGAACGCAGACCGCGCCGTCGAGCACGCGCAGCGAACGCTCGACCTCGATGGTGAAGTCGACGTGCCCGGGCGTGTCGATGATGTTCAGGCGCTTGCCGTTCCAGAAGGTCGTCGTCGCGGCGGACGTGATCGTGATGCCGCGCTCCTGCTCTTGCTCCATCCAGTCCATCGTCGCGGCGCCTTCGTGCACCTCGCCGATCTTGTGGCTCTTGCCGGAGTAATAGAGGATGCGTTCCGTCGTCGTCGTCTTGCCGGCGTCGATATGCGCCATGATACCGAAATTTCGGTAGTCTTCGATCGGATGGCTGCGGGGCATCTCGGGTGTCCTCGAAACTTTGTTCGCTTACCAGCGGTAATGCGAGAAGGCGCGGTTGGCTTCCGCCATGCGGTGGGTGTCTTCGCGCTTCTTCACCGCGTTGCCGCGGTTGTTCGAAGCGTCGAGCAGTTCGGCCGAAAGGCGTTCCACCATCGTCTTGTCGTTGCGGCCGCGGGCGGCCGAGATGATCCAGCGGATCGCCAGCGCCTGACGACGCTCGGGGCGAACTTCGACCGGCACCTGGTAGGTGGCGCCGCCGACGCGGCGGGAACGCACTTCGATCGCCGGCGCGACATTGTCGAGCGCAGCCTTGAACACGCCGAGCGGATCGGCCTTGGCCTTGGCCTCGATCTGGTCGAAGGCGCCGTAGATGATCTGTTCGGCGGCCGACTTCTTGCCGTCGTACATGATCGAATTCATGAACTTCGCGAGGACAACGTCGCCATACTTGGCGTCCGGAATGACTTCGCGCTTTTCAGCCCTGTGGCGACGGGACATCTCGGTCTCCTCGAAACTTACTTCGGACGCTTCGCGCCGTACTTCGAACGGCGCTGCTTGCGGTCCTTGACGCCCTGCGTGTCGAGCACGCCGCGCAGGATGTGATAGCGGACGCCCGGAAGATCCTTCACGCGGCCGCCGCGGATCATGACAACCGAGTGCTCCTGAAGGTTGTGGCCTTCGCCCGGGATGTAGCCGATGACCTCGAAACCGTTGGTCAGACGCACCTTGGCGACCTTGCGGAGCGCCGAGTTCGGCTTCTTCGGAGTGGTCGTGTAGACGCGCGTGCAAACGCCGCGCTTCTGGGGGCACGCGCCGAGATGGCGGGCCTTTTCGCGGTAGGTCTTCTGTTGCCGCGGCTTGCGGATCAACTGGCTGATCGTCGGCATCCTTCGCCCTTCTGAAGCGAAAAGTTGAAACTGGTCGCTCGCGAACGCGCCGCGGATGCGGAACATGCGCAAACGAATCGACGCCTTCAGCCGGATGGCTTCAGGCGCCGTGCGTGCAGAGGACCACGGCCTGGGCCGCGATCTTGCCTTCCTGAATGGCGAGAGACCCGATAACGGGCTGTCGCCAAATGACTTCTAGGTCACAGGTGAGGCCGACAGCGTTTAGAACCGAAGCATCGCTTGCGAGTCGCTCGCGATATTCATGGGCCTACGGCCTGTCGAGAACGGCCGGGTTATATGCGCAGCCCCGAATCCAGTCAACCCCGGAACCATCCGAAAAGCGCTGAAATGACTCAGGTTTTTCGCGCGCTCGGCCCCCATGCGAAAGAGGCCGCCCTCATCGGGCGGCCTCGTTAGGAAAAGCGTAATCTTTTCCGTGGGTTCAGCCGCGGCCGGCTGAACGGCGCGCCGTCGCCGGCTGCGGGTCGGAGGCGATCTGCGGCGCCCCGCCCTGCGACGTCTCGGCGCGCTGCGCCAGGATCAGGTCGTCGCGCGAGGTGGCGACCTGACGGATTCGCGTCATGGCGGCGCCGGTGCCGGCCGGAATCAGGCGGCCGACGATGACGTTCTCCTTCAGGCCCTCGAGCGTGTCGACCTTGCCGTTGACCGCCGCCTCCGTGAGGACGCGGGTGGTCTCCTGGAAGGACGCCGCCGAGATGAAGGAGCGCGTCTGCAGCGAGGCCTTGGTGATGCCGAGCAGGACCGGCGTGCCGGTGGCGACCTTGCCGCCTTCCGACTGGACCTTCTCGTTCATCGCCTCGAACTCGCTGAGGTCGACCTGCTCGCCCGGCAGGTAGCCCGTGTCGCCCGGCTCGACGATGTCGACCTTCTGTAGCATCTGGCGAACGATCACCTCGATGTGCTTGTCGTTGATGTTAACGCCCTGGAGCCGGTAGACCTCCTGGATCTCGTTGACGAGGTAAGCGGCAAGCTCCTCCACGCCCTTGATCGCCAGGATGTCGTGCGGCGCCGGATTGCCGTCGACGATGTAATCGCCCTTCTCGACGATGTCGCCGTCCTGAAGGTGGATGTGCTTGCCCTTCGGGATGAGGTACTCGGCGGGTTCGCCGCCTTCCTCGTGCGGAACGATCGCGATGCGGGTCTTGTTCTTGTAGTCGCGCCCGAACTGCACCGTGCCGGAGATTTCCGCGATGATCGCGTGATCCTTCGGACGACGCGCCTCGAACAGCTCCGCCACGCGCGGCAGACCGCCCGTGATGTCGCGGGTCTTGGCCGAATCCATCGAGATACGCGCGACCGCGTCGCCCGCCTTGACGGTTCCGCCCGGCTCGACCGGGATGATCGAGTCGACCGGCAGCATGTAGCGCGCGTCGCCGCCGCGGGCGAGCTTGGCGATCTTGCCATCCTTGCCCTTGATGACGATCGCCGGCTTCAGCGACGCCGAACGCAGGTTCAGGCGCCAGTCGGTGACCATGCGCTTGGTGATGCCCGTCGATTCGTCCGCGCTTTCGCTCATCGACTGGCCTTCGAGCAGGTCCTCGAACCCGATGACGCCGTCGATTTCCGACAGGATCGGGCGGGTGTAGGGATCCCACTCCGCCAGGCGCTGGCCGCGCTTGACCTTGTCGCCCTCGTCGACCTTGAGGCGCGAACCGTACTGCACGCGATGCACCGCGCGGTCCTGGCCGTCCGGCCCGACGATCACGATCGCGACGTTGCGCGCCATGACCATCAGGTCGCCGTCCGAGTTACGCGCCACATGGCGGTTGCGCATCTTCACGACGCCATCGAAGTTGGACTCGATGAACGACTGGTCGGCGATCTGCGCCGCGCCGCCGATGTGGAAGGTGCGCATGGTGAGCTGCGTGCCCGGCTCGCCGATCGACTGCGCCGCGATGACGCCGACCGCCTCGCCGAGGTTGACCGGCGTACCGCGCGCAAGGTCGCGCCCGTAGCACGCGCCGCAGACGCCGTTCTTGGCTTCGCAGGTCAGCACCGAGCGGATCTTCACTTCCTGGATCTGCGCGGCGGTGATGCCGGCGATGTCGGTCTCCTCGATCAGCTTGCCGGCGGCGACGATCAGCTTGCCGTCGAGGTCCTTGATGTCCTCCGCCGTCGTGCGGCCGAGGATGCGGGAACCGAGCGAAGCGACGACCTGGCCCGCATCGACGATGGCGCGCATGCGAATGCCGTTCGTCGAACCGCAATCGAAGGTCGTGATGATCGAATCCTGCGCCACGTCGACGAGACGGCGGGTCAGGTAACCCGAGTTCGCCGTCTTGAGCGCCGTGTCGGCAAGACCCTTGCGCGCGCCGTGCGTCGAGTTGAAGTACTCGAGAACGGTGAGGCCTTCCTTGAAGTTCGAGATGATCGGGCTCTCGATGATCTCACCCGACGGCTTGGCCATCAGGCCGCGCATGGCGGCGAGCTGGCGCATCTGCGTGGGCGAACCGCGCGCGCCGGAATGCGACATCATGTAGATCGAGTTGATCGGCTTGTCGCGACCCGACTCGTCCTTGCGGACGGCCGAGATGCCCTGCATCATTTCTTCGGCGAGCTTGTCAGAGCACTTCGACCAGGCGTCGACCACCTTGTTGTACTTCTCGCCCTGCGTGATCAGGCCGTCGTTGTACTGCTGCTCGTATTCCTTCGCGGCGGCGCGCGTGTCCTCGACGATCTTCTCCTTCGTCGGCGGCACGACCATGTCGTCCTTGCCGAAGGAGATGCCCGCCTTGAACGCTTCGCGGAAGCCGAGCGCCATGATGCGGTCGCAGAAGATGACCGTCTCCTTCTGACCGCAGTTGCGGTAGACGGTGTCGATCATGTTCGAGATCTCTTTCTTCGTCATCAGCTTGTTGGCGACGTCGAAAGGAATCTTCGGATGCTTCGGCAGCAGCTGGCCGAGCAGCAGGCGGCCGGGCGTCGTGTCGAAGATCTTCGAAACGCGCTGGCCCTTTTCGTCGTAGGTCCAGGCGCGTCCCTTGATCTTGGCGTGCAGCGTCACGGCCTTGGCGGCCAGCGCATGCTCGATCTCGCCGATGTCGGCGAACACGCCGCCGATCGGCTCGCCCTTCGGTCCCTTGCGGAACTGGCCCGGCTCGCCGTCGCGATCGAGCGACAGGTAGTAGAGGCCGAGCACGATGTCCTGCGACGGCACGATGATCGGCTGGCCGTTCGCCGGGTGCAGGATGTTGTTGGTCGACATCATCAGCACGCGCGCTTCCAGTTGCGCTTCGAGCGACAGCGGCACGTGCACGGCCATCTGGTCGCCGTCGAAGTCAGCGTTGAAGGCGGCGCAGACCAGCGGGTGAAGCTGGATCGCCTTGCCCTCGATCAGCACGGGCTCGAAGGCCTGGATGCCGAGACGGTGCAGCGTCGGCGCGCGGTTCAGCAGAACCGGATGCTCGCGGATGACCTCGTCGAGAATATCCCAGACTTCCGGCTTTTCCTTCTCGACCAGCTTCTTCGCCTGCTTGACGGTGGCAGAGAAACCCTTGGCGTCGAGGCGCGAATAGATGAACGGCTTGAACAGTTCGAGCGCCATCTTCTTCGGCAGGCCGCACTGGTGCAGCTTGAGTTCCGGACCGACGACGATGACCGAGCGGCCGGAATAGTCGACGCGCTTGCCGAGCAGGTTCTGACGGAACCGGCCCTGCTTGCCCTTCAGCATGTCGGCGAGCGACTTCAGCGGACGCTTGTTGGCGCCGGTGATGACGCGACCGCGGCGGCCGTTGTCGAACAGCGCGTCGACGGCCTCCTGCAGCATGCGCTTCTCGTTGCGGATGATGATGTCCGGCGCGCGCAGTTCGATCAGCCGCTTCAGGCGGTTGTTACGGTTGATGACGCGGCGGTAGAGGTCGTTCAGGTCCGACGTCGCGAAGCGGCCGCCGTCCAGCGGCACCAGCGGACGCAGGTCCGGCGGAATGACCGGGACTTCCGTCAGCACCATCCACTCCGGCTTGTTGCCGGACTGGATGAACGCCTCGATGATCTTGAGGCGCTTGGCGAGCTTCTTCGGCTTCAGTTCGGTGGTCGCCTCGGCGATCTCGACCTTGAGCTGCGCGGCGATCTTCTCGAGGTCCATGCCCTTGAGGATTTCGCGGATCGCCTCGGCGCCGATCATCGCCGTGAACGCGTCCTGGCCGTATTCGTCCTGGGCGCGCAGGTAATCGTCTTCCGACAGCAGCTGACGGTCCTTGAGCGGCGTCAGGCCCGGATCGAGCACGATGTAGGATTCGAAATACAGGATCCGCTCGAGATCCTTCAGAGTCATGTCGAGCAGCAGGCCGATGCGGCTCGGCAGCGACTTCAGGAACCAGATGTGCGCGACGGGCGCGGCGAGCGAGATGTGACCCATGCGCTCGCGACGCACGCGCGACAGCGTGACTTCGACGCCGCACTTCTCGCAGATGACGCCCTTGTACTTCATGCGCTTGTACTTGCCGCACAAGCACTCGTAGTCCTTGATGGGCCCGAAGATGCGCGCGCAGAACAGGCCGTCGCGTTCCGGCTTGAACGTGCGGTAGTTGATCGTCTCGGGCTTCTTGATCTCGCCGAAAGACCACGAGAGGATCTTTTCAGGGCTCGCGATCGAAATCTGGATCTGGTCGAAGGTCTGCGGCTGGACGACCGGACCGAACAGATTCATGACCTCTTGGTTCATGTTCTTCTCCTGGGGCGGCGGCGCTTCGAGCGCATTCGCCTGGTGTTGGAGCAGGAAGGCGCGAACGCCTTCCTAATCTTCATGCGGCGGAATTCGATCCGCCTGGAAAAGCGTACGACGCGTTACTCGGCGGCTTCGGCCGGCGGCTGCTCGTCATTGCTGGGCGGCGGCAGGCTCGTGGTGAGTTCCACGTTGAGGCCGAGCGAACGCATTTCCTTGACGAGCACGTTGAAGCTCTCCGGAATGCCCGACTCGAACGTGTCGTCGCCGCGAACGATCGCTTCGTAGACCTTGGTGCGGCCCGCGACGTCGTCCGACTTCACCGTCAGCATTTCCTGCAGCGTGTAGGCGGCGCCATAGGCTTCGAGCGCCCACACCTCCATTTCGCCGAAACGCTGTCCGCCGAACTGCGCCTTGCCGCCGAGCGGCTGCTGGGTGACCAGCGAGTACGGGCCGATCGAACGGGCGTGGATCTTGTCGTCCACGAGGTGATGCAGCTTCAGCATGTAGATGTAGCCGACCGTGACCTTGCGGTCGAAGGCTTCGCCCGTGCGGCCGTCGAACAGCGTGACCTGGCCCGACGGATCGAGGCCGGCCTTGCCGAGCATCTCCACGATGTCCTTTTCACGCGCGCCGTCGAAGACGGGCGTTGCGATCGGGACGCCACGGCGCAGGTTCTCTCCGAGTTCGACGACGCTGCGTTCGTCGAGGCCGGAGAGGCTCTCTTCCTTGCCGTAGATGTCTTCGAGCTTGGCGCGCAGCGGCTTGACGTCCTTCGACTTCATGTAGGCGTTGACCGCCTCGCCGACCTGCTTGCCGAGGCCGGCGCAGGCCCAGCCCAGATGCGTCTCGAGGATCTGCCCGACGTTCATGCGGCTCGGCACGCCGAGCGGGTTGAGCACGATGTCGACCGGCTGGCCGTCGGCGAGGAAGGGCATGTCTTCCTGCGGCACGATGCGCGAGACCACGCCCTTGTTGCCGTGGCGGCCGGCCATCTTGTCGCCGGGCTGGATCTTGCGCTTCACCGCGACGAAGACCTTGACCATCTTCATCACGCCGGGCGGCAGTTCGTCGCCGCGCTGCAGCTTCTCGACCTTGTCGAGGAAGCGGCTTTCCAGCCCCTTCTTCGCCTCGTCGTACTGCTTGCGCATCGCCTCGATCTCGCCCATCAGCTTGTCGTCTTCGATGGCGAAGGCCCACCATTGCGACCGCGGGAATTCCTCGATCGTGGTGCGCGCGAGCTGCGTGTCCTTCTTGAAGCCCTTCGGGCCGGACACGGCGGTCTTGCCGATCAGCACGTCGGCGAGACGCGCGTAGACGTTGCGGTCGAGGATCGCGAGTTCGTCGTCGCGGTCCTTGGCGAGCTGCTCGATCTGCTCGCGCTCGATCGCCTGGGCGCGCTCGTCCTTGTCGACGCCGTGGCGGTTGAACACGCGCACTTCGACGATCGTGCCCTGCACGCCGGGCGGCACACGCAAGCTGGTGTCGCGCACGTCCGAAGCCTTCTCGCCGAAGATGGCGCGCAGAAGCTTCTCTTCCGGCGTCATCGGGCTTTCGCCCTTCGGCGTGATCTTGCCGACGAGAATGTCGCCCGCCTGCACTTCCGCGCCGATGTAGACGATGCCGGCTTCGTCGAGGTTCTTCAGCGCCTCTTCCGAAACGTTCGGAATGTCGCGCGTGATTTCCTCGGGGCCGAGCTTCGTGTCGCGCGCCATCACCTCGAACTCGTCGATGTGGATGGACGTGAACACGTCGTCCTTGACGATGCGCTCGTTGAGGAGGATCGAATCCTCGAAATTGTAGCCGTTCCACGGCATGAACGCGACGAGCACGTTGCGGCCGAGCGCCAGGTCGCCGAGATCGGTCGAGGGACCGTCGGCGATGATGTCGCCCTTCTTCACCATGTCGCCGACGCGAACGAGCGGCTTCTGGTTGATGCAGGTCGACTGGTTTGAACGCTGGTACTTCATCAGGCGATAGATATCGACGCCCGGCTTGGCCGGATCGTTCTCTTCCGTCGCGCGGATGACGATACGCGTCGCGTCGATCTGGTCGACGACGCCCGTGCGGCGCGCCGCGATTGCGGCGCCCGAGTCGCGGGCCACGATCGCTTCCATGCCGGTGCCGACGAGCGGCGCATCGGCCTTCACGAGCGGCACGGCCTGGCGCTGCATGTTCGAACCCATGAGCGCGCGGTTGGCGTCGTCGTTCTCGAGGAACGGGATCAGCGCCGCAGCGACCGAAACGAGCTGCTTCGGCGACACGTCCATGAACTCGACCTTCTCGCGCGGCGCCATCATGACGTCGCCGGCGCGACGGCAGACCACCAGGTCTTCCGTCAGCATGCCCTTGGCGTCGATCGGCGCATTGGCCTGCGCGACATTGTACTTCGCCTCTTCCATGGCGGAGAGGTAGACGACCTCGGTCGAAACCTTGCCGTCGTGCACGCGACGATAGGGCGCCTCGATGAAGCCGTACTTGTTGACGCGCGCGAAGGTCGCGAGCGAGTTGATAAGGCCGATGTTCGGACCTTCCGGCGTCTCGATCGGGCAGATGCGGCCGTAGTGCGTCGGATGCACGTCGCGCACCTCGAAGCCCGCGCGTTCGCGCGTCAGGCCGCCCGGTCCGAGCGCGGAGAGACGACGCTTGTGCGTGATCTCCGACAGCGGATTGGTCTGGTCCATGAACTGCGAGAGCTGCGAGGAGCCGAAGAACTCGCGCACGGCGGCGGCCGCCGGCTTCGCGTTGATCAGGTCCTGCGGCATGACCGTGTCGATATCGACGGACGACATGCGCTCCTTGATCGCGCGCTCCATGCGCAGCAGGCCGAGGCGATACTGGTTTTCCATCAGCTCGCCGACCGAACGCACGCGGCGGTTGCCGAGGTGGTCGATGTCGTCGATTTCGCCGCGGCCGTCGCGCAGGTCGACGAGCGCGCGCACGACGGCGACGATGTCGTCCTTGCGCAGGACGCGCATCGTGTCAGGCGCATCGAGGTCGAGGCGCATGTTCATCTTCACACGGCCGACCGCCGAAAGGTCGTAGCGCTCGGCGTCGAAGAACAGCGAATGGAACATCGCTTCCGCCGTCTCGATCGTCGGCGGCTCGCCCGGACGCATCACGCGGTAGATGTCGAACAGGGCCTCCTCGCGCGAGGAGTTCTTGTCGACGGCCAGCGTGTTGCGGATGTACGGGCCGATGTTGATGTGGTCGATGTCGAGGATCGGCAGTTCGTCGAAGCCGAGTTCGAGCAGTTGCGGCAGCGTCTTTGCAGTAATCTCGTCGCCCGCTTCCGCGAAAATCTCGCCGGTGTTCGGATCATAGAGATCTTCGGCCAGATACTGGCCGAACAGGTCCTCGTCGACGACGCGCAGCGCCTTCACGCCCTTCTCGGCCAGCTGGCGTGCGGAACGCACGGTCAGCTTCTTGCCGGCTTCCACGACCACTTCGCCGGAATCGGCGTCGATCAGGTCGACGGTCGCCTTCGTGCCTTTCAGGCGATCGGCGTCGAACGGCATGCGCCAGTTCTCGCCGACGCGCGTGTACGTCAGCTTCTTGTAGAAGGTGGACAGGATTTCCTCGCCGTCCATACCGAGCGCGAACAGGAGCGACGTCACCGGAATCTTGCGGCGGCGATCGATGCGCGCATAGACGATGTCCTTGGCGTCGAACTCGATGTCGAGCCAGGAACCACGATAGGGAATGATACGGGCGGCGAACAGGAGCTTGCCCGACGAATGGCTCTTGCCCTTGTCGTGGTCGAAGAACACGCCGGGCGAACGATGCATCTGCGAGACGATGACGCGCTCGGTGCCGTTGACGATGAACGTGCCGTTCGACGTCATGAAGGGCATGTCGCCCATGTAGACGTCCTGCTCCTTGATGTCCTTGACGGACTTCGCGCCGGTGTCGGGATCGACATCGAACACGATCAGGCGGAGCGTCACCTTCAGCGGCGCGGCGAAGGTCATGCCGCGCTGGCGGCATTCGTCTACGTCGTATTTCGGGGCTTCGAACTCGTATTTCACGAACTCGAGCAACGACGCGCCCGAGAAATCGGAAATCGGGAAGACCGACTTGAAGACGGACTGCAGACCCTCGTCCAGACGGCCGCCCTTCGGCTCGTCGACCAGCAGGAATTGATCATAGGAGGCCTTCTGGACCTCGATCAGGTTGGGCATCTCCGCGACCTCGCGGATGTGCCCGAAGAATTTACGAACACGCTTCCGGCCGGTGAACGTCTGCGCCATGTCGCTCCTCGCACCTCTCATCCAGGCGGGCCACGGCGATTTGCCAGGCCGCTCGCCACCCCGCACTTGCGCCTGCGGGCCGGAGCCTTTCCGGGCTCCGCGCGCCGGCCACCCGTAAGGATTTCCGGCGAATTGGGGCAAACAGCCCCCGAAAACGCATGAACGGCCCCGGGAGAAACTCCCGGGACCTATTGCAACTCAGGCCGCCGCTCGCGCGGCGGAGACCATTACTTGAGCTCGACCTTGGCGCCGACCTTCTCGAGGGTCGCCTTGATCTTCTCGGCCTCGTCCTTGGCCACGCCTTCCTTGAGCGGCTTCGGAGCGCCTTCGACCAGGTCCTTGGCTTCCTTGAGGCCGAGACCGGTGATGGCGCGGACTTCCTTGATGACCTCGATCTTCTTGTCGCCGGCGGCGGCCAGGACGACGGTGAACTCGGTCTTTTCTTCAGCAGCCGGCGCGGCGGCGCCGCCAGCCGGAGCGGCGGCGACGGCGACAGCGGCCGCGGCCGAGACGCCCCACTTCTCTTCGAGAAGCTTGGCGAGTTCGGCGGCTTCCAGAACCGTCAACGACGACAGTTCTTCGACGATCTTTTCGAGATTGGCCATTTGAAGTGTCCTTTAGATAGGTTCGATTGTCTGTATTGCAAACCCGGCCGTCAGGCCGCGTCTCTGCTGGCATAGGCTCCGAACACCCGGGCGAGCTTCGCCGCGGGGGCCGTCGAGAGCTGGGCGAGCTTGGTCGCGGGCGCCTGGATGAGGCCCACGAGCTTGCCGCGCAGTTCGTCGAGGGACGGCAGGGTCGCAAGCGACTTGACGCCGTCCGTATTGAGAGCCGTCGCGCCCATGGCGCCGCCCAGGATCACGAACTTCTCGTTGTCCTTGGCGAAAGCCACGGCCGCTTTCGGCGCCGCCACCGGATCGTCCGAATAGGCGATCAGGGTCGGACCCTTCATCAGGGCTCCGATCGAGGCGGCGTCCGTGCCGTCGAGAGCGATCTTGACCAGGCGGTTCTTGGCGACCTGAACCGTGGCGCCAGCATCGCGCATCTGCTTCCGCAGATTTTGCATCTGGGCCACCGTCAGGCCGGAGTAATGGGCGACGACGACGACGGAAGTCTTCTTGAAGACCTCGTTCAGCGCCGCTACCGCCTCTTTCTTCTCCGCTCTGTCCACGGTGCTCTTCTCCATGTGCGGAAGACCCGGAGGGCTCCCGCTCTGCTGCATGCCGTCCCTCTTGCGAAAGGCGGCTCCGTGCCTGTCCTCCCGAAGGACCCTGGAGGGTCTTCCGTGGATCAGAGGGTTCGAACCAAACAAGGACTTTGCGCGTTGGCGCTCGGCCCTGGAATTCGCTCTTCCCCGTCTATGCAGGCCGATCTTTCTCCGCGAGGGAGGCGGACCGATTAAGCCTCGGGCGAAATCCCGATGCGCCGGCAGTCTCGGACAGGACATGGCCGACCGGACACGGGACTACGCCCCGGGTCCGCCGGCCTATCCGCCGTACGAAAAAATATGCTGACCAATGGTCTTGCTTATTCCCCGTACGGAAGCTTGAATTGGATTGCCGGCACCATCCAGTCGTGCCAGCGCCGGCCTGTTTAGCGGCGTTCCCCTGCGAGGGCAAGGGGCAATCGTCGGATTTTTGGCGTTTGCCCGCCATCCGGCGATCCCGGAGCCGCAGACCTTGCCCCGCCTGCTTCGACGAAGCCGCGAAATCCTTCCCGCAAAAGCGACAGGCCGCCCCGGATCGCTCCGGGACGGCCTGCCGATTGGCTGCGATTCGCTGCTTATTGCGGCGTCGAAACGCTGGCGACTTCCACCTTCACGCCCGGACCCATCGTCGAGGAGATGGCCACACGCTGGATGTAGGTGCCCTTGGCGCCCGTCGGCTTGGCCTTGGCGACCGCATCGACGAAGGCCTTGATGTTCTCGACCAGCTTCGAATCGTCGAACGAGGCCTTGCCGACCGTGCCCTGCACGATGCCGGCCTTCTCGACGCGGAACTCGACCGCGCCGCCCTTCGACGCCTTCACGGCGCCGGCGACGTCCATCGTGACCGTTCCCACGCGGGGATTGGGCATGAGACCGCGCGGGCCGAGCACCTTACCGAGGCGGCCGACCAGGCCCATCATGTCCGGGGTGGCGATGCAGCGATCGAATTCGATCTTGCCGCCCATCACCTCGTTGACCAGTTCGTCGGCGCCGACGATGTCGGCGCCAGCGGCCTTGGCCTCGTCGGCCTTGGGGCCGCGGGCGAAGACGGCGACCTTCAGCGTGCGGCCCGTGCCGTTCGGCAGGTTCACGACGCCGCGGACCATCTGGTCGGCGTGCTTGGGGTCGACGCCGAGGTTCATGGCGATCTCGACCGTCTCGTCGAACTTGGCCTTGGCGCGCTCGCGGACGAGCTTCACGGCCTGGTCGATCGGGTAGAGCTTGGTCCGCTCGATGCCCTCGCGGGCGTTGATAATGCGCTTTCCGTGCGACATGGTCTTACTCCACCACCTGCAGGCCCATAGCGCGGGCGGAACCTTCGATCATCGACATGGCGGATTCGATCGACGAGCAGTTGAGGTCGACGATCTTCTTTTCCGCAATGTCGCGAACCTGCGCCTTGGTCACCTTGCCGACGACCTGGCGGCCGGGGGTCTTGGAACCGGAAGCAGGCTTCTTGCCGAGCTTCAGGTTGGCCGCCTTCTTCAGGAAGAAGGAGACCGGCGGCTGCTTCATCTCGAAGGTGAAGGAGCGGTCCTGATAGGCGGTGATGATGACGGGGATCGGCATCCCCTTTTCCATCTGCTGGGTCTTCGCATTGAAGGCCTTGCAGAATTCCATGATGTTGAGGCCGCGCTGACCGAGCGCCGGGCCGATCGGCGGCGACGGGTTGGCGGCGCCGGCGGGCACCTGCAGCTTGATATAGCCGGCGATTTTCTTCGCCATTTGCTTTCTCCAACGAATGACGACGGGCCGCGCTCGGGGAGCGAAGCCGCCATCGGTTGCAGTTCGTGGTCGGACATGGCCTCCCGGATGGCGCCCGGGTATGTCTCCCACGGTGGGACCGTTCACGCGCGCGCGAACGGAAAGAGCCCCCGAGAAGGAGGCTCGGGGGCGATGTACAGAACCGGGCGCCTTGGCGCAAGTCACTTCCGACGATTGGCCCGTCAGGTTGACGAAAGACGGTAAGACGGTAAGATGTAAGGCATTAACTGCGCATGGTGGGATCAGCAGGCCGGAAATGCCCAAAGCGGTCTATTCGAGGGTTTCTGTGAAGAGCCAGACGGTCCTTCCGCGCGAGGTCCGTGAAAAATTGCGCGTGAAGCCCGGGGACAGGCTTCGGTATCTGATTGACGAAAAGGGCATCCGCATCGAAAAGGACCTCGGTCAGGCCGAGGACGACCCGTTCGCGACCTTCTCGGAATGGTCGAGCGCGGCTGACGACGAAGCCTATGCCGACCTCTGAAGCGGCAGGCTTCGCGCCGGGCGACGTCGTGGTCGTTCCATTCCCCTATTCCGATCAACTCGCCGAAAAGCGGCGACCGGCATTGGTGGTGTCGAACGACGCCGTGAATGCGCAGGGCCTCGTTTGGCTCGTCATGATCACAAGCGCCACGCATCGCGCCACGGCGCACGATATCCCTGTGCGGGATCTCGATCTCGCGGGCCTCGGCGCGCCTTCGCTTATCCGGCCGATAAAGATCGCCTGTCTGGAACCAGGCAGGATTCTCCGCAAGGCCGGACGTTTGAAAGATACGCAGGTTGCGGAAGTAGCGCGGGCGATCAGATCGTTCATCTCGTAGAAACGACGGGCGCCGATCGGCGAACGCTCAAAGCCTTGCGAATTGCGGTACGTGTGTCGCCAGCAGTCTCGCCCTCACACGCCCCGCCTCGATCGCTTCGCCGAAATTTTCCGGTTCTTCGCCGGCGGTCGTCAGGAGCGCGTCGGACACGAGGGTGCCCCCGCACAATTCCGCGAGCCTCGCGCGCATACGATTGATATCGTCGATGGCCGGCCCGACCGCCACGGCGATCTTCGATCCCGGCGCGTTGAGTTGGCCCGGGTCGATCAGCACCGGCCCCAGATGCAGGGCGATGGTCGCGCGCATCGAGGCCTTCCAGTTCGTGTTCACGTCGACGGCGATCTTCAGGATCTGCTTCTCCAGCGTACGCGCGGCTTCGAGCGCGCGTGCGCAGGCGCGCGCCGAATTCCGTATGGCCGGAAAAACCGCGCAGGCCTGGTCCTGTCCGACATGCAGCACGGTTCCCCCGCCCTGCCGCACGGCGTCCTCGACAGCGCGATAAAGTCCCGACAGCAGCCATTGCAGATCCTGCGGCAACAGGGCGCGCGCCAGCGCCTCGCGTTCGAGCAGGTCGACGACCAGCACAGCGTAGGGTTCTTCGCGCGTCGCGGTCGCCAGAAGCGCGCCGTTTGCGCCGAGCAGGGGCGAAACGGAGACAGGGCCCGTCGGCCTGAGCTGGCAGGCGAGGCGAACGTCGCCTGCCGCCGAAATCCGCTTCAGGGTCGCGGCCTCGTCGCCCGTCGCCGGCGGACAATTTTCGAGACCCTCCGTCACGCGCACGCGACAGGTGGAACAACGCGCCCTGCCCCCGCAGGCGGAAGGATGGCCGAGATTGTTGGCGCGGCTTGCTTCCAGCACGCTCCAGCCGCGCGGGGCGCGGATCATGCGCGCAGGAAACGTCATGTCGACAACCGCATCGCGCCGTCGCTCGTAGAGCCAGCGCACGCCGCGCGCGATGAATGCGAATGCGACCAGGCCCAGATAGATGTTGACCGCGCGATCGCGCCACGCGGCGATGGCGACGACATTCTCGCGCGGAAATCCGGCGCCGTTGTTGCCCGGCGGATTGAAGCGGACGATCTCGCGATGCATGTCGACGAAGCCGAGCGCCGACAGGATCGGCAGCACGATGAAAATGCCGAACAGGACCGGCAGCGCCGCGCGCCACCATTTGCGCTGCCCGAAGGCCGCATGCAGGCCGAGGCATCCGTGGATCCAGCCGGGCGCCAGCAGCGCGAATTGCTTGCCCTGCGAACCGGCCGTCCAGAGATCGCGCACGACGTCGGTGTAGAACGGATGATAGCCGTAGAATTCCATCGCCAGCCGCGTTCCCGCGGCATGGGCGATCAGGAGCACCGGCAGGTTGAGGCCGAGCACGATGCGCAGGAGATCGCGGAACGGCATGCGCAATGTGCGCCGCTCGTAAACGGCATGCAGCGCCAGCCCCATGTGAACCAGCGCGGAGCCGTAGAGCAGGAATGTGCCGACCGGCCCCTGCCAGACCGCTGACGCGATCTCGAGACCGTATTCGGCGGCGGAAAGAGAAATCAGCCCGAGCGCGTGATTGACGAGGTGCCCGGTGAGGTACGCGAAGAGCACGAGGCCGGAGACGAAGCGCAGGTCGCGGCGGCTCGGCGCGACGAGCTTCATGAATGCGGCGCGCCGGCCGGGAGCGACGAGTTTCACGAGCGGGTCGCGCCCGTTCGGCGCGACCGGGGTCATCGTCGGTCTCCGGCCGCGCGCATTGGGGCGGCGTGCGCTTTATTGCGCGGCGACTTGCGCCGGAGCTTCCCACTTCAGCGGCAGCGACACGAAGCGCTGCTTGCCCTGGCTGCGGATCATGATGGCGACGAAGTCGCGCTTGGCCTTCAGCGCGTCGGCCGCGCGCTGCGCGATCTCGGCGGGATTGGTCACCGCCTTCAACTGCATCGTTTCGATCACGTCGCCGATCTGCAGGCCGGCTTCCGAGGCTGCCGAGCGCGGCTCGACGCTCGTCACGACGACGCCGCGCTGGTTGGCGTCGAGTTCGAAACGCTCGCGGGTTTCGGGAGTGATCTGCGCCGTGGCGAAGCCGAGATCGCTGGCGACGCCGCCGCGATCGACCATCGGCTGCAGCGGCGATTCCGTCGTCGCCTTGCCGCCCGGCCATTCGCTCGGCGTGATGTTGACGGTCTCGGACTTGTCGCCGCGCAGCACTTTCAGCTTGACCTTCTTGCCGAGCGAGCCGGCGACCACGCGCCGCAACATGCGCATGTCCTCGAGCTTGTCGCCGTCGACTTCCGTGATGATGTCGCCGGCCTGCAGCAGGCCGTCCGCCGGGCTGCCCGCGGTCACGTCGGCGACGATGGCGCCGCCCTCGAGCTTGACGCCGGTCGCGTTGACCATTTCGGGCGTCAGCGTGGCGCCTTCGACGCCCAGCCAGCCGAGCTTCAGGTAGCCGTACTTGCGCAGCAGGGCGATGATTTCCTGCGCCTGTTCGGAGGGGATTGCGAAACCGAGGCCGATCGAGCCGCCCTTGGCGTTGCCGCCCGTGTAATAGGCGGTGCTGACGCCGATGACCTTGCCCTTCATGTTGAAGATCGGACCGCCGGAATTGCCGTGGTTGATCGGCGCGTCCGTCTGCAGGAACGAGTCGAACATGGAGAAACCGAGGTCGCGGTTCATCGCGCTGAGAATGCCCGACGTGACCGTCGTGCCGAGGCCGAAGGGATTGCCGATGACGATGATGTCGTCGCCGAGCGAGAGATCTTCGCTCGCGCCGAACTTGACCGGCGTCAGCTTCTTGTTGGTGTCGATCTTCAGCACCGCCAGGTCGATGTCGCCGCCATGGCCGATCAGCTTGGCGCGCACCGGCGAACCGTCGTTGAGGCGCACGATGATCTCGTAGGCGTTCTTGATGACGTGACGATTGGTGGCGACGTAACCGGCCTTGTCGATGATGAAGCCCGAACCGAAGCTCTCCTGGATCTTCATGTCGCCCGGCTTGGCGTCCGGCTTGTCGTCCTTGACCATCGAATGGGTGGTGATGCGAACGACGCTCGGCAGCAGCGCCTCGATCGCGCCGGCCCGCTCGAGTTTCGGCGTGCGGAAATAGTTGATCGCGGCGACGACCGCCACGATGACGGCCACGAGGCCGCCCACAGTCCAAGTGCGCCTGGTCATCAGTGCATCCCCCAAGAAGATCGAATCCGGTTCCGGTCGATACGAAATCCCAGCGCAACGGATTTACCAGCCTGCGCGCCGACGCGCGAGGCCCGCACGGCGTCCCGACACGCGAAATTGATCCGCCGGACTGCGCCGGGCGCGAATGTCGGAAAGCGGGACCTGAACGACAAGGTCGAGCGAAAATGCTTTTCGCTCAGACCTTTTCGACCTGGCCGAATTCCAGCTCGACCGGCGTCTCGCGGCCGAAGATCGACACCGCGACCTTGAGGCGGGAGCGGCCCTCGTCGACTTCCTCGACCTTGCCGTTGAACGAGGCGAACGGTCCGTCGGCGACGCGCACGGTTTCGCCGATCTCGAAGGAGATCGTCGACTTCGGACGTTCCACGCCCTCGGCGACCTGGCCCTTGATGCGATCGGCCTCGGCTTCCGAAATCGGCATCGGCTTGTTGTCGGCGCCGAGGAAGCCCGTGACCTTCGGCGTGTTCTTGATGAGGTGGTAGACCTGATCCGTCAGGTCGCACTTCACGAGCACGTAGCCGGGGAAGAACTTGCGCTCGGAATTGAACTTGCGGCCGCGACGGACCTCGACGACATGCTCGGTCGGGACCAGCACTTCCTCGAACTTGTCGGCCAGTCCGCGCTGGGCGGCCTGCTCGCGGATGGATTCCGCCACCTTCTTCTCGAAGTTGGAATAGGCGTGGACGATGTACCAGCGAATTGCCATTGCGAGGTCTCTAAATCAGCGGCCGAAGCTGAGCAGCGTCTTCACGATCAGCAGCAGGGTCTGGTCGACCGCCACGAAGAACAGCGACGCCACGAGCACCATGGCCAGCACGAGGCCGGTGGTGATCAAGGTCTCGCGGCGCGACGGCCAGGTGACCTTGGCGCCTTCGGAGCGCACTTCCTGCAGGAACTGAAACGGGTTCGCCATGCTCATTCCGATCCGGCGCGGGCTCTGTCGGGTTGGATTCGGACGCGCCAAAACAATCGCGGCGCGGGACCGGAGGTCGCGCGCCACGGAAGGCTCATAGCCGATCCCCCCGTTTCCGCCAAGGAGAATCTTGGAGAGGCGGCTGCGCGGGCCCGGCCTGGTCGCCCGATACGCCGCCGGCTTGCGAACAAAACGCGAAACATGGTCCCCTCCACGGCATAAAGCCCTGATTCGGAACCATGCCGGCCGCCTATCTGGACAGACTGAACCCGCGCCAGCGCGAGGCCGTCGAGCACGGCGTGGCGCCGGGGGACGCGCGTCCCGGCCAGCCGCTGCTGGTGATCGCCGGCGCCGGTTCCGGCAAGACGGCGACGCTCGCCCATCGCGTCGCCCACCTGCTCGTCAACGGCGCCGACCCCCGCCGCATCCTGCTGATGACCTTTTCGCGCCGGGCCTCGACCGAAATGATCCGCCGCGTCCAGACGATCGCCCGCGGCGCGCTGGGCGACAGGGCGGCGGCGCTGGCGCAGGGCCTCGCCTGGGCCGGCACGTTCCACGGCATCGGCGCTCGGCTCTTGCGCGAATATTCCGGGCAGATCGGCCTCGATCCGGCCTTCACCATCCACGACCGCGAGGATTCGGCCGACCTGATGAACCTCGTCCGGCACGAAATCGGACTGTCGAAGAGCGAGAAGCGGTTTCCGCTGAAGGGGACCTGCCTCGCCATCTATTCGCGCTGCGTCAATGCGGAGCAGCCGCTCGACGAGGCGCTCGCGATACATTTTCCGTGGTGCCGCGAATGGTCGACGCAATTGCGCGACCTGTTCGCCGCCTATGTGGAAGCCAAGCAGCGCCAGAACGTGCTCGACTACGACGACCTGCTCCTGTGGTGGGCGCAGGCGACAGCCGAACCCGCCATCGCCGCCGACATGGGCGAGCGCTTCGACCATGTGCTTGTCGACGAATACCAGGACACCAACCGCCTGCAATCGACGATCCTGCGCGCGCTGAAGCCGGAGGGGTTCGGCCTCACCGTCGTCGGCGACGACGCCCAGTCCATCTATTCCTTCCGCGCCGCCACCGTGCGCAACATCCTCGATTTTCCCGAAGGCTTCACGCCGTCGGCGCGGATCGTCACGCTCGATCGCAATTACCGCTCGACGCAGCCGGTGCTCGCCGCCGCCAATGCGGTGATCGGCGAGGCGAAGGAGCGTTTCACCAAGAATTTGTGGAGCGAGCGCGAGGCCTCAGAGCGGCCGCAACTCGTCGTCGTGCGCGACGAGGGCGACCAGGCGCGCTACATCGCCGCCCGCGTTCTGGAAAACCGCGAGGCCGGGCAGACCCTCAAATCGCAGGCGGTCCTGTTCCGCACCTCGCATCACAGCGCGCAGCTCGAGGTCGAGCTGGTCGCCCGCAACATTCCCTTCGTGAAATTCGGCGGCCTCAAGTTTCTCGACAGCGCCCACGTCAAGGACATGCTGGCGCTGCTGCGCTTCGTCGAGAATCCGCGCGACCGCGTCGCCGGTTTCCGCCTGCTGCAATTGATGCAGGGCATCGGCCCGGCCGCTGCGCAAAAGATTCTCGACCGCATGGCGGAGGCGGTCGATCCGCTCGAAACGCTCGCGCAAACCTCGGCGCCGCCGCGCGCAGGAGAAGACTGGCCGGCTTTCGTGTCCGCCATCGCGGACCTTCGCGCCGGCGCCGGCTGGCCCGGCGAACTGACGCTGGCGCGCGGCTGGTACGAACCGCTGCTCGAACGCCTGCACGAGGACGCCAGCACGCGCCGCGCCGATCTCCTGCAGCTCGAAGCCATCGCCGCGGGCTACGCATCCCGCGAAAAATTCCTCACCGAACTGACGCTCGACCCGCCCGACGCGACCAGCGACCAGGCCGGCGTTCCCTTGCGCGACGAGGATTATCTCATCCTCTCGACCATTCATTCCGCCAAGGGGCAGGAATGGAAGTCGGTCTTCGTCCTGAACGTCGTCGACGGCTGCATCCCTTCCGACCTCGGCACGGGAACGACGGAAGAAATCGAGGAAGAGCGCCGCCTGCTCTATGTCGCGATGACGCGCGCGAAGGACGACCTGCATCTCATGGTCCCGCAGCGATTCTTCACGCATGGCCAGAACGCGCAGGGCGACCGCCACGTCTATGCGTCGCGCACGCGTTTCATCCCGAAGGCGGCGCTCGCGCATTTCGACCACGTCTCCTGGCCGCTCTACAGGCCCGGCTCCGCCGCTGTCGCCGCAGCGCGCGACACGCGCGTCGATCTCGCCGCCAGGATGCGCGGCATGTGGCGGTGAGCGACGCGCCTTGCGGCGGTCGGTCGCAGCGCCGGCGTTCCATTCTATGCAAACGATCAATGCTTGCTTCACGGATCGGGCGCAATCTGCCCGAAGCGTCGCCGGATGGAGTTGCTTTCGGATGAAATGGTTGCTTCTGCTGCTGGCGATCGTCAGCGAAGTGGTGGCGACGAGCGCATTGAAGGCGTCGGACGGCTTCTCGAAGCTCGGCCCCTCGGCGATCGTCGTCGTGGGATACGGCGCGGCCTTCTACCTGCTGGCGCTGACGCTGGACCAGATTCCGGTCGGCATCGCCTATGCGATCTGGTCGGGCGTCGGCATCGTGCTCGTCTCGGTCGCGGGCTTGCTGCTGTTCGGCCAAAGGCTGGATCTGGCGGGCGTCGTCGGCATCGGCCTCATCGTCGCCGGCGTCGGGGTCATCAGCCTGTTCTCGGAGACGTCCGCGCATTGAGCATCGGGCCGCGAACGCCCGTCTCTCCCGCGCACGCTTTCCGCAGGCGCGCCCCATGCGTTCGCGTGCATCGACAAGCCGCCCTGCCCTGCTAGCCTCTGCGCCGGAGGAAGAGACCTGCCCGCGCAAGACGAATCCCGTTCGCCGTTCTGGCCGCTCGTCGCGACGCTCGCCATGCAGACGCTGGCGACGATGGCGGCCTTCAGCGTGCCTGCCGTCGCGCCGGCCATCGCGCATGACCTGTCCATCGACGGGGGAATGGTCGGCGTCTTCGTCGCGCTGATCTACGGCGTCGGCATCGTCTCGTCGCTGCTCGCGCCCTCGTTCGTGCTCCGCTACGGCGCGACGCGGGTCGTGCAGATCGTGCTGTCTGCGGTGGTCGTCATGCTCGCGGTCTGTTCGAGCGGCGGCGTACTGGCGCTCGCGACGGGCGCGGCGCTGCTCGGCCTCGCTTATGGCGCGACGGCGCCGGCGAGCGCGCATCTGCTCGTGCCGCACACGCCGGCGCGCATCTTCAACCTCGTCATGGCGATCCGCCAGATCGGCGTGCCGCTCGGCGGCATATTCGCAGGCCTGATCGTGCCGCCCCTGGCGCTGCGTTTCGGCTGGCGGATGGCGCTGGCCGCAGAAATCCCCGCCGTGCTGGCGCTGGCGCTGGCGCTGGAAATTCCGCGCCGGCGATGGGACGCGGACAGGCGGCCTGGTTCGCCCCTGTTCGTCGGCGCGCTGGCGAAGCCTTTCCGCCTGTGGCGCGAAAAGGCCGACATCCGGCGCCTGACTCTCGCGAGCTTCGCCTATACAGGCGTGCAGCTCTGCTTCATTTCGTTCATGACCGTGCACCTCACGCAGAGCGCGAGATTCGGTCTCGTCGCGGCGGGCTCGGCGCTCGCCGCCTATCAATTGTCCGGCGCGATCAGCCGGCCGCTGCTCGGCTTCATCGCCGACCGCTGGGCGACGCCGACGAAACTTCTCGCCTTCACCGGCCTCCTGATGTGCCTTGCTTCTCTGGCCTTCGCTTACGTGACGGGCGGCTGGCCCGGCTGGCTTGTGGTCGTCGTGTGCATTCTCGCCGGCGCGAGCGGCTCGGGCTTTACCGGCCTCGCCTATGCCGAGTTCGCGCGGCTCGGCGGCGCGCAGCGCACCGAGGCGACCGGCCTCGGCTCCGCCGCGATGTTCCTGGGCGTTCTGGTTGTGCCGCCGCTGTTCGGCCTGGTCGCGACAGGACGCGGCGATTTCACCCTCTCCTTCGTCGCGCTCGGCCTGCTGGCGCTGGCGGGCGGCGCGAGCATGATCGCGCCGCGCAGGTGATCATTCGGCGGCCGCGCGCCGCGCGCCGTGGTTTCCTTCGCTGATTTCCTCGATGATCTTCGCAACGAATGCGTCGAGATCGGCAGGCGAGCGGCTCGTCACGATGCCGTCGTCGACGACGACCTCGCTGTCCTCCCATTTGCCGCCGGCGTTGACGACATCCGTCCGGACGGAAGGCCATGATGTCATGCGCCGGCCCTTGGCGGCGCCCGTCTCGACCAGCAGCCACGGCGCATGGCAGATCGCCGCGACGATCTTGCCCGAGGACAGGAAGCGCCGGATCAGGTCGAGCGCCTTCGGCTCGAGCCGCAGCCTGTCCGGATTCATCTGGCCGCCCGGCAGCACGAGCGCCTGGTAATCGTCTACCTGCACGTCGTCGAGATCGCGGTCGACCTTCACGCTCTCGCCCCAATCCTTTTCGTTCCAGCCACGGATCGAATCCTTCTGCTGGCGCGACTTCGGCGCGGCGACCTCGACCATCGCGCCGGCCTCGTTGAGCTTGCGCTGCGGGACCATGAGTTCCGATTGTTCGAAACCGTCGGTCGCGAGAATGAGAATCCTGGCTTGCGAAATGTCTGTCATGCGGGGCTCCGGGGTGAGAGCACCGGCAAACGGCGGCGGGCGCGGATGGTTCCGGCTTCAGGGATTTGAAGGATCGCATCCGCTGGCAGGAGTGGCCGGGCTCGAACCGACGACACCCGGTTTTGGAGACCGGTGCTCTACCAACTGAGCTACACTCCTGCGGGCCGCCGGCAGAGCCGGGCCACAGCGGACGCGCTCTCATAACCGCTGGTCGCCTGAGCCGCAAGCGCTTGCGCGTCCTTGCCGCCAGCGCGTCCTTGCCGGCCTGTCCGCCATCCCCCACCATGCCGCCGGAATCGGAACAGGACATCGAGCAGCGCATGGACCGGCCCTATCGCGGCGTTTTTCCCTATCTCGTCTCGCCCATCGGGCCGGACGGGCGCGTTCTGGACGGGGTTCTGGCGAAACTCTGCGACGACCTGATCGCCAAGGGCGTGCACGGCCTCACCCCGCTCGGCTCGACCGGCGAATTCGCCTATCTGACCTTCAAGCAGAAGGCCCGCGTCATCGAGGTCGTGATCGAGGCCGCCGCCGGCCGCGTGCCCGTTGTGGCGGGCGTCGCCGCAACCACGACGGACGAGGCTCTGCGCCAGACGCGCGCCTGGGAAAAGCTCGGCGCCGACGGCATTCTGGCGGTCTGCGAGGCCTATTTCCCGCTCGACGACGATTCGATCCACAATTATTTCGCCGCCATCGCGGGGGCGACCGGCCTGCCGGTGACGCTCTACACGAATCCCAATTTCCAGCGCGCCGACCTGTCGCTGCCGGTGATCGACCGGCTCTCGCGCATCGACAACGTCCGCTACCTGAAGGACGCTTCCAACAATACGGGGCGCCTGCTGACGATCATGGATCGCGTGCAGGGGCGGATGGAGATATTCGCCGCCTCCGCCCACATACCCGCCGCCGTCATGCTGATCGGCGGCAAGGGCTGGATGGCCGGGCCGGCCTGCGTCGCGCCGCGCGCCAGCGTCGCGCTCTACGAGCGCTGCGCGGCCGGCAAATGGGACGAGGCCATGGCCCTGCAGCGGCCCTTGTGGCGGCTCAACCAGGCCTTCGCGAAATACAATCTCGCCGCCTGCATCAAGGGCGGGCTGGAAGCGCAGGGATACGCCGTCGGAAATCCCCTGCCGCCGCAGAAGCCGCTCGGCGCGGAGGGGCGCCGGGAAGTGGCCGCCATCCTCGAGGCGGTGGAAGGGCCCTTCGCCTAAGTCTCTGGCGGCGCTGCGACCTTATGGTTAGCCATTTATGACGGCTTAACCGGGGTTTAACCCAAAAATGCTTCAATTTGCCGTCATCAGGGCCGCGCCATCGCGCCGCCCCAGTCGCGCGCGATGTTTCAGCGCGCGGCTCGTCGAGTCCGCGTACGGAGAGCGTGTCGGCCATGCGGCTTGGAAATGAAGACCTCTATGAGCCCAGGGATTATTCGATCCGCCGGCCCCGCCGCTCCTCCCGCAAACTCCTGAAAGTCGTTTTCGGTTTCGGCCTCACCGGGCTTTCCGGCCTCGTCGGCGGCCAGATGCTGCTCGGCGCCGCCGATCCCGCCGTCGTCGTGGCGCGCGCCCCGGCCGCCGACCCGGCGCAGACGCCCGCCACCGCCCGCGCCACGCTGACGCCCGCCATTCCGCACGTCCGGCAGGCCAGCCTGATCGACCCCGGCTATCTCGACGGCGCCGCGGCGCTGGCCTTCGGGCGCAACGTCGCGCTGCGCGCCGAACACGCCGCCCGCAACGTGCTGCTCGCCAACCTGAACCCGAAGGTTCAGGTTACGGACCCGGTGAGCGAGGAAGACGCCGAGGACATGGAGATCACGGCGGCCGAGAACGCCGCGCCCGCCCCGACCCGTGCGACGGCGGGCCTCGCCGCGCCGCTGCCGACGCCGCGTCCCGCCGACCTCGCCGCCCTGCCGGCCTTCCCGGCCCCGCCGCCGCGCCCGGGCGATCTCGCCATCGCCGCCGCGCCCGAAAAGCCCGCGCCTGCGGCCCCGACAAAGGGCCGCGTCGTCACCGCGTCCGCCCCCGCCCAGCAACCGGGCCCCGATGGCGGCACGTTCCTCGAAAAGCTGTTCGGCGGCGGCCAGAAGGATGCGGCCGGCCCGCAACTCGCCTATGCCGCGCCGCAGGACGGCGCCGTGCGGGACTACGCCAGCGGCATGCCTTCGGGCGCCGGCGCGACCTACGACAGGTTCACGGCGATCTACGACATTTCGAGCAAGACCGTGCATCTGCCGGGCGGAACGAAGCTGGAAGCCCATTCCGGCCTCGGACAATTCATGGACGATCCGCGCAACGTGCACCTGCGCATGCGCGGCGCGACGCCGCCGGCGCTCTACGACCTCAAGGAGCGCGAGGCCCTGTTCCACGGCGTGCGCGCCATCCGGCTGACGCCGATCAATTCGAGCGTGCACGGCCGCTCCGGCCTGCTCGCCCATACCTACATGCTCGGACCGTCCGGCCAGTCCAACGGCTGCGTCTCGTTCCGCAATTACGACGCCTTCCTGCAGGCCTTCCTGCGCGGCGAGGTGAAACGGCTGGCGGTCGTCGCCAAGCTCTGAGCCGCGCCAACGCGTGCTAGTCTGGCGGCATGAGCGAAGCCGCGAGAGCTCCGGACAAGAGGATCCTGCTCCTCGGCGCGACCGGCACGATCGGCCGCGCAACGGCCAGCGCCCTCGTGCGGCGCGGGCACGAGGTCGTGTGCTTCGCGCGGGCGCCGGCCGCTGGGGAACGGCGAGAAAAGCTCGCAGGTTCGTTTCCCGGCGCGCTCGTGCGCTTCGGCGATGTCGCCGATCCCTCGTCGCTCGTGCGCGAAGCGATCCGCGGCGAGAAATTCGACGCTGTCGTCTCGTGCCTCGCCTCGCGCACCGGCGCGCCGCGGGACGCATGGGCCGTCGATCACGATGCGCAGGTCAACGCGCTCGAAACGGCGAAGGCCGCCGGCGTTCCGCACTTCGTCCTGCTGTCGGCGATCTGCGTGCAGAAGCCGCTGCTCGAATTCCAGCGCGCCAAGCTCGCCTTCGAGAAGAAGCTGATCGAATCCGGCCTGGACTGGTCGATCGTCCGCCCCACCGCCTTCTTCAAGTCGCTGTCGGGCCAGATCGAGCGCGTGCGGCAAGGCAAAGCTTTCCTGCTATTCGGCGACGGAACGCGGACCGCGTGCAAGCCGATCAGCGACGACGATCTCGCCGATTACATCGCCGGTTGCCTGAGCGACGACGCGCGACGCAACCGCGTCCTGCCGATCGGCGGGCCCGGCCCTGCCATCACGCCGCGCCAGCAGGGGGAACGCCTGTTCGAGCTTTTCGGCAAGCCGGCGAAATTCAGGAGCGTTCCTGTCGGAATGTTCGACGCGATTGCGGGCGTGCTCGGCGCGCTCGGCCGGATCGCCCCGCCGCTCGCGGAGAAAGCCGAGTTCGCGCGCATCGCGCGCTATTACGCCACGGAATCGATGCTCCTGCTCGACCCCGCGACGGGCCGCTACGATGCCGACGCCACGCCCTCGACGGGATCGCAAACCCTGTTCGGCTTCTACGGGAAACTCGTGCGCGGCGAAGCGACGGTCGACCGCGGCGAACACGCGATGTTCTAGAGCTGCGACGGGGATCTGCGCCCGGGACTACGAGAGGGAGCAAAAGAAAATGGCCGGACGAACCGGCCATTTCATTTCGCCAGGGCGCGTCGCGCTTACTTGCCGGCCACCAGCGGGCAGCCGCCGTCCTTCATCGGACGGAACACCTGGTCGCCGGGCACTTCCGCCAGCACCTTGTAGTAATCCCAGGGGTACTTGCTCTCTTCGGGCTTCTTCACCTGCAGGAGCAGCATGGAATGGACCATGCGGCCGTCCTCGCGCAGATAGCCGTTCTGCGTGAAATAATCGCGCACCGGCAATTCGCGCATCTTCGCCATGACGGTCTTGGTGTCCTTCGTGCCGGCGGCCTTCACGGCCTTCAGATAGTGCATCGTCGCGCTGTAGGTCGACGCCTGGTTCATCGTCGGCATGCGGTTCATGCGCGCGAAGAATTTCTTGCCGAACTCGCGGGAGAGGTCGTCCTTGTCCCAGTAATAGCCCTCGGTGATGAGCAGGCCCTGCGCAGTCTTGAGGCCGAGGCTGTGGATATCGGAAATGAACATCACGATGCCCGCAAGATTCTGCCCGCCGCCGACGATGCCGAATTCGCCGGCCTGCTTCACGAGGTTGATGAGATCGCCGCCGGCGTTGGCCATGCCGATGATCTTCGCCTTCGATTGCTGCGCCTGCAGCAGATAGGAGGAGAAGTCAGCCGTGTTGAGCGGATGCCGCGAGGCGCCGAGCACCTTGCCGCCGGCGCCCGTCACGACGCCCGACACGTCCTTCTCGATCGAATGGCCGAAGGCGTAGTCGACCGTGATGAAATACCAGGAATCGCCGCCCTGCTTGACGACGGCTTGCCCGACGGTCTGCGCGTTGGAATAGGTGTCGTAGGTCCAGTGCGCAGTATAGGGAGAGCAGGACTTGCCGGTGATGTCGGACGAAGCCGCATCGGTGATGATGAGCGGTTTCTCGAACTGCTTCGACAATTCCATCACCGCGAGCGCTGTCGCCGACGTCGGCATGTCGATGATCGCGTCGACGTTTTCCGATTCCCACCACTTGCGCGCGATGGAAGCGGCGACGTCTGCCTTCATCTGAACGTCGGAGGAGACGATCTCGATCGGCTTGCCGAACATCTGGCCGCCGAAATCCTCGATCGCCATCTTGGCGGCCTCGATATTCCCCTTGCCGCCGATGTCGGAATAGACGGATGTCAGGTCGGTCAGCACGCCGATCTTCAGCGGCTTGTCGTTCTGCGCGAAAGCGGGCGCGGCCAGCAGCGCAGCGCCGGCGAGCGCGCCGGTGAGACGCGCCGAGTTTCTACGTTTCATGCATTCCTCCCGGTCCCTGCCCTCCCGGCAGAATTGTCGGACAATCCTAACCGACGTGACGCCCGGGTCAACGTGGCCGCCGGCCCGGATCGCGCAACCGGGAATTGCGAAATCAGGCTGGCTCGACCCAGACGGCGGTGCCATAGGCCAGCACCTCGGTGATGCCGTCCATGATCTCGTTGGCGTCGTAGCGCATGCCGATGATGGCGTTGGCGCCGCCCTGCGACGCGTGCTCGCACATGTGGTCGAACGCTTCCTGCCGCGCCGTCTCGGCGAGCGTGACATAGACGGAGAGCTTGCCGCCGAATACCGATTGCAGGCCGCCGACGAAATTGCCAACGACCGAACGCGAGCGCACGGTAATGCCGCGCACGAGGCCGAGATGGCGCACGACCTTGTAGCCGGCGACCTCGTTTGTGGTTGAGACGATCATGATGGCCTCTCCAGCCGGCGCGCAATTCGCGCCGCGGGAGCATTATAGCAGTATGCTGTCCGCAATTTGTGCGGGTGGGCACGCAGTGAAAGTCGGGAAACAAAAAGCGCGCCCGCAGGCGCGCTTTTCATTTCTGCAATCCGTCGGCTCTGGCGGCGTCGCCGCCGGAAACGCTTCGGGAGAATTACTCGATGATCGAGGCGACGACGCCCGAACCGACGGTGCGGCCGCCTTCGCGGATGGCGAAGCGCAGCTTCTCTTCCATCGCGATCGGAACGATCAGCTCGACGTCGATCGACACGTTGTCGCCCGGCATCACCATCTCGACGCCTTCCGGCAGCTTCACGATGCCCGTCACGTCCGTCGTGCGGAAGTAGAACTGCGGGCGATAGTTCGTGAAGAACGGCGTGTGGCGGCCGCCCTCGTCCTTCGTCAGGATGTAGGCCTCGGCCTTGAACTTCGTGTGCGGCTTCACCGAACCCGGCTTGCACAGAACCTGGCCGCGCTCCACGTCCTCGCGCTTCGTGCCGCGAAGCAGGCAGCCCACGTTGTCGCCGGCCTGGCCCTGGTCCAGAAGCTTGCGGAACATTTCGACGCCCGTCACCGTCGACTTCTGCGTCTCCTTCAGGCCGACGATCTCGACTTCCTCGCCCACCTTCACGATGCCGCGCTCCACGCGGCCCGTCACGACCGTGCCGCGGCCCGAGATCGAGAACACGTCTTCCACCGGCATCAGGAACGGCTGGTCGATCGGACGCTCCGGCTGCGGGATGTAGTCGTCCACCGTCTGCATCAGCTTCAGGATCGCGTCATGGCCGATCTCGGGGCTCTTGTTCTCGAGCGCCATCAGCGCCGAACCCTTGGTGATCGGAATGTCGTCGCCGGGGAATTCGTACTTCGACAGAAGCTCGCGCACTTCCATCTCGACCAGCTCGAGCAGTTCCGGATCGTCGACCATGTCGACCTTGTTCATGAACACGACCAGGGCCGGAACGCCGACCTGGCGGGCCAGAAGGATGTGCTCGCGCGTCTGCGGCATCGGGCCGTCGGCCGCCGAAACGACCAGGATCGCGCCGTCCATCTGCGCCGCGCCGGTGATCATGTTCTTCACATAGTCGGCGTGCCCGGGGCAGTCGACGTGCGCATAGTGGCGGTTCGACGTCTCGTATTCGACGTGCGCCGTCGAGATCGTGATGCCGCGCGCCTTCTCTTCCGGCGCCTTGTCGATCTGGTCATAGGCCGTGAACGTGGCCCCGCCCGTCTCCGCAAGAACCTTCGTGATCGCAGCCGTCAGAGACGTCTTGCCGTGGTCGACGTGACCGATCGTGCCGATGTTGCAATGCGGCTTAGTGCGTTCGAACTTTTCCTTGGCCATGGACCCGATCCGGAATGAGGACTCTTGGAGTGCGGCGAGCGTTTAAGGCTCTTTGGGCCAAGTTTCAAGCCGGCCGGGTCGGCGGGCCGGAGCGTCCGGTTCCGGGTCGTGGCGGAACAGGCCGGCCGCATCGAATGGCTGCCGGCAGGGGCTTGCGAGACATGCCGAAATCCTCGGCAAACGGGAATCGCGGCCGCCCGCGCTGCCGCCAATTTTTGCAGGAGAGACGATCCTTCAGGGCAGCTTCGTCACCGCGAAGATCAGGATCGGCACGAAGGTCAGCAACGAGAATTCGTTATAGACGCGGAAGAAGACCGAGGAATGCCGGTATTCGCCAGCCATCATCTGCTTCAGCCAGACCCAGGTCATCGACCAGTAGATGACCAGGAGGACGACGAAGACCAGCTTCCAGTGCAGCCAGCGTCCGTCCATCCCGTAGCCGAGCCAGACCCAGATGCCGGCCGCCATGCCGACGACCGCCAGGCCCGTGCAGAACCGGAACAGCCTTTTCGCCATGCCTTGCAGCCGCTGCGTCGGCTCGCCGTCGCGATGGGCTTCGGCGATGTTGACCAGCAGGCGCGGCATGTAGAACACGCCGGCCATCCAGCCGATCACGCCGAACAGATGCAGGACCTTGTACCATTCCATTGCGCGCCTCGCTGCGTGCCGGGACAGAACCGCGTTCGCCTCAGCGTTACGCCGTCTCGTCCCGTCAATGCAACTTCTCCTCCAGCTCGTGGCGCTTGATCTTGCCGGTGGCCGAGCGCGGCAGCGCCGAATCCTCGACGAAATGCACCTCGCGCGGGATCTTGTAGCCGGCGATCCTGCCCCGGCAGCTTTCGATGACGTCCTCGGCGGTCAGCGACGGGTCGAGCCGCACGACGAAGGCGACCGGCGTCTCGCCCCATTTCGGATCGGGCTTGCGCACGACGACGGCCTCGTGGATGCGCGGGGATCCGCGCAGCACATTCTCGATCTCGGCCGGATAGATGTTCTCGCCGCCCGACTTGATGAGGTACTTGCGCCGGTCGACGAAATCGAGCGTACGGTCGGGATTGCGGACGAACACGTCGCCCATGTGGAAATAGCCGCCGCGGAAATCCTTCGCGTTTGTCTTCGGGTTGCGCCAGTAGCCGGAAAACAGGGTCGGTCCGCGGATCGCCAGTTCGCCCGGCTCGCCGTCGGCGACCTCGCGATCGTCCTCGTCGACGAGCTTGATCTGGCAGAACGAGTTCTGGATCTTCGACAGGCTCTGCGCGACTTCGCCGACCGGGATCATGTGCCTGCTGGCCGGCGGGAAGCCGGTCTCCGTCGAGCCGAATGAATTGCAATAGGGCGCGTTCATCAGCGTGGTGATTTCCGCGATCTGGTGACGCGGCACGAGGTCGGCCATGCAGCCGATCGCACTGATCGGTTGCGGCCGCGCATTGGTCGCGCGCATCTCGGCGATGATCTGGTCGATCATGCCCGGCATGACGATGAGGTGGCCGATGCGCGCGCGCGTCGTCCATTCCACGAATTCGCCCGGCTTCAGGCCGTCCATGACGATCACCGTGCCGCCGTTCATCAGCATGCCGTAGACGCTGTCGGTCGACACCATGTGGAACATCGGCGCCCAGGCGAGGAAACTCGCGTCGGGCGGAAAGGCGAAGTCGACGCGCCCGAGCCAGGCGCGGGCGATCATGGCGCGCTGGCTGATGAGCGCGCCCTTCGGCATCCCGGTCGTGCCCGACGTGTAGAGGATGATGAGCCCGTCCTCGGGTTGCGCCGGATCGGGCAGCGCGCGGGCCTCGCCACCCGCCACGAAACGCTCGTATTCCTCGCCGATGGCGATGGTGCGCGCCGCGCCGTGGGCGATGCGCCTCAGCGTGTCGGCGTAGCGTTCCGAGACGAAGACGATCTTCGGGGCGACGAGTTGCAGGCAATGCTGCAATTCGTCGTCGGCCTGCCGCCAGTTCTGGCAGGCGAGGATCGCGCCGAGCTTGGCGACGGCCATTTCCAGCTCGACATATTCAATGGAATTTTCCGACAGGATGGCGACGCGGTCGCCGGCCGTCACGCCGCTCGCCGCCAGCGCCTGCGACAGGCGGTCGGTGCGCGCGTCGAGCTGCGCGTATGTCAGGGCGCGCCGCGCGTCCTGCACGGCGATACGATCGCGGCTGAAGGAGACCTGCTGCCGGAACAGGGTCCCGATGGTCAGCCCGCCGGACAGCCGCGACAGGCCGGGATCGATCTGGCTCTCGTTCTTCGTCTCCATGCCGGGCCTCGCCTCACCTGCCCGTGAATCGCGGCTTGCGCTTTTCCGCGAAGGCGGTCAGGCCCTCGAGAAAATCCGCGCTCTCGATATAGCCCGCCATCGCCTCGATCTCGCCGACCAGCGCATCGTCCAGCGGCCTGTCGAGATTGTCGAGCAGGACCTTCTTGATCGTCGCGACGCCGAGCGGACTGAGCGTTGCGATATGCCGGGCGAGCTTCTCGGCCTCGCCGTGCAATTGCGTATCGGGATAGACCTCGTCGACCAGCCCCCATTCGCGCCAGCGCGACGCCGGATAGAGCTTGCCGGTCAGCAGCAGCATGCGCGCGACATTTTCCGGAACCTTGCGCGGCAGCCGCGCCGAGGAGCCGCCGCCGGGCACGACGCCGAACTTGAGATGCCCGTCGCCGATCTGCGCGCTCTCGGCGGCCAGCACGATGTCGCAGCACAGGAGCAGTTCCAGCCCGCCGGCGACAGCAAAGCCGTTCACAGCCGCGATGAAGGGCAGGCGCGACTGCTCGATGCTGCGGAACACGCCCCGGAAATGATGGAGGTTGGCGACGAAGGAATCGTGGGCCTTCGCCTCGACGCTGGCGCGGAAGCCCTTGAGGTCGCCGCCGGCCGAAAAAGCCCTTCCCTCGCCGGTGATGACGGCGCAGCGCACCGTCTCGTCGCGCTCGACCTGGCCGATCGCCTTTTCCAGACCGGCCGTCACCTCGGGCGACAACGCGTTCATGGCGTCCGGCCGGTTCAGCCTGATCCACGCGACAGGCCCCTCCACCGACGTGACGACCGCTGACGTCTCCATGCGCTTCCTCTGTTCTTGATCTTCCGCAAATCCGCGTCTGCGCGGAGCCTCGCCGGTCGCGAGGCGGCGGTCAACGGCGGGGCGCGCAGGGCAGAATTGCGCGCCCGGACAAGGCCTTCGCTTCCGTGTCGCCGTCGCGGCCCGACCATTACCATGTTCATCGAAAAGGCTTATTTCGCGCCCCGGGTTTGCGCCCGATCAAGTCGCGATTTCGAGGCGCCATGCATTGTCGCGCGCATGTTCTCGATCCAGCGCTCACTGGCCAATGACGAACGGTTCGAAGCGACCGACCCCTTGCACGTGTGCTGTCATGTGCTGCGCGGCGGCAAATGCGAGATCCGTTCCTTCTCGATGTGCAACGTGCTGGCCGGCAAGGCGGCGGCGGAACTCGAATCGCTGACGCGACAGACCGGCTTCGAACCGCGCAGCCAGATGCTGGCGCAGGATACGCAGGCCGACACTGTCTACAACATCACCGAAGGCGTCGTGCGTCTCGCCCGCATCCTGCCTGACGGCCGCCGTCTGGTGATCGGCTTCGCCGTTCCCGGCGAATTCATCGGCATGGCGCCGGGCGACCGCAATCCCTTCAGCGCCGACGCCCTGACCCCTGTCACGGCCTGCCGTTTCGAGCGCGGCCAGTTCGAACGTTTCGTGGCGAAGCAGCCGTCGCTGATGCGCCGCCTGCACGACATCACCAGCCGCGAACTCGTGCGCACGCAGCAGCACATCGCCAATCTCGGATGCCGGAGCGCCATCGAGCGGGTCGCCTGCTTCATCCTCGGCCTGCAGGAGAAGCTGGACGGCGGCGCGCGCCGCCTCGATCTCATCCCGCTCCCGATGTCGCGGCAGGACATTGCCGACCATCTCGGCCTGACCATCGAGACGGTCAGTCGCATGTTCACCAAACTCTACCGCGACGGCGTTCTCGAGGTTGCGCGCGATCGCGTTCGCATCGTCGACGCGCCACGCCTGCAGGCGCTGGCGGCGATCTAGTAGATCGAAGGTTCGCTGACCGGCCCGCCGAAATCCGTCTGCAGGAAATCGAAATCGCAGCCCTGGTCGGCCTGCGCGATGTGCTGCGAGAACATCCAGCCGTAGCCGCGCTCATAGCGCGCCGGCGGCGGCTTCAGCGCCACGCGGCGCCGCGCCAGTTCCTCCTCGGCCACGTCGAGCGAAATCTTTCGCGCAGGGATGTCGACGCTGATGGTGTCGCCTGTCTGCACAAGCGCCAGCGGGCCGCCGACCCAGGATTCCGGCGAAACGTGCAGGATGCAGGCGCCGTAGCTCGTGCCGCTCATCCGCGCATCCGAGATGCGCACCATGTCGCGCACGCCCTGCTTGACCAGCTTTTTCGGGATCGGCAGCATTCCCCATTCCGGCATGCCCGGCCCGCCGAGCGGACCCGCGTTGCGCAGGACGAGCACGCTGTTCTCGGTCACGTCGAGATCGTCGCGATCGATGCGCGCCTTGAGATCGGCGTAGTCGTCGAAGACCAGCGCCGGCCCGGAATGCTTCAGGAATTTCGCCGCCGCCGCCGACGGCTTCGTCACGCAGCCCTGCGGCGCGAGATTGCCGCGCAGCACGGCAAGCGCGCCTTCCTTGTAGATCGGATTGTCGGTCGTGCGGATCACGTCGTCGTTGTAGACGGCCGCGCCTTCGAGGCTGTCCTTCCAGCTCCTGCCGCTGACATTGATCTGCGAAAGATCGAGCCTGTCCGTCAGCCGCGTCATCATGCCGAGCAGGCCGCCGGCATAGTAGAAATCCTCCATCAGATATGTGTCGCCCGACGGCCTGATATTGGCGATCACCGGCGTATCGCGGCTTGCCGCGTCGAAATCGTCGAGGCCGATCGCATGTCCGGCGCGACGCGCCATGGCGATCAGGTGAATGACGGCGTTGGTCGAACAGCCCATCGCCATGGCGACGACGATCGCGTTGCGGAACGCAGCCTCGGTTTGAATTTTCGCCGGCGTCAGATCCTCCCACACCATGTCGACGATGCGCCGTCCCGCCGCCGCGCACATGCGGATGTGGCCTGAATCGGCGGCGGGAATGGAGGATGCGCCCGGCAGGCACATGCCGAGCGTATCGGCGAGCGCCGTCATGGTCGCCGCCGTGCCCATCGTCATGCAGACGCCATAGGAACGCGCGACGCCCACTTCCATCTCCGACCAGTCCTTGTCGGTGATGTTTCCGGCGCGCCGCTCGTCCCAGTATTTCCAGACGTCGGAGCCGGAGCCGAGCGACTTGCCGTGCCAGTTGCCGCGCAGCATCGGGCCGGCCGGCACGAAGATCGAGGGAACGCCGGCGCTCGTCGCGCCCAGCAGCAGGCCGGGCGTGGTCTTGTCGCAACCGCCCATCAGCACCACGCCGTCGGCGGGATGCGAGCGGATCAGCTCTTCCGTCTCCATCGCCAGAAAATTCCGGTAGAGCATGGTCGTCGGCTTGACCTTGCTCTCCGACAGCGAGATCGCCGGCAGTTCGACGGGAAAGCCGCCGGCCTGCAATACGCCGCGTTTCACATCCTCGACGCGCTGCTTGAAATGCGCGTGGCACTGGTTGAGATCGGACCAGGTGTTGATGATCGCGATGACCGGCTTGCCGCGATATTCCTCGGTCGCATAGCCCATCTGGTTCATGCGCGAGCGATGGCCGAACGAGCGCAGGTCGTCGGGCGCGAACCAGCGCGCCGAGCGAAGCTGGTCGGGTGTCTTCTTCGTCATGGAAAAACGTCCTCAGCTTCCTGGCAGGTCGTGAACGACAGGCAGGTAATAATCCTTCCAGGAAGCCGGCGCGGTCTTGAGCGAGCCGATCGACTTCAGGTGATTGGCGAATTTCATCGTGCCCTGCGGATACAGCGCCCAGTTCGCCATGGCCGGCGTCTTGACGAGTTCGACAAGGACCGCCGTTTCCGTCTTGTCGTTGTTGAGTTCCTTGTACGCTTCCACGGCCTTTTCCGGCTCGGCCAGGATGAAAAGCCGCGCCTCTTCGGCAGCCGCGTGAACAGCGGCGATCCATTTCGGATTGGCGTCGGCGAATTTCGTCGTCGTGAAGAACTGGCCCTGGGTCAGCGGCCCGCCGATGATCTCGAAGGAATCGGTGACGACATGCGCGCCCTCGATCTGCCTGATCTCGTAGAAATCGAAGGGCGGCGCGGCGAAATGGTTGCGCACTTCGTGGATGGCGTTCTTCATCGCCACGAAGGCGTCGGGATGGCCCATCTGCACGGTCAGCGGATCGAAATGATCGAACTTGTCATGTCCGAACATCTTCACCGCCGCCATCTGCAAGAGGATCGCCTGCGTCGAGACCTTCACGGTCGGCACGGCGATCTTGTCGCCCGTTCCGTAGTCGGCGAGCGTCTTGATGCGCGGATCACGGCTGACGAGCGTGAGCCGCGCCGCCGTGCTGGCGCATATGCCCTTCACGCCGCCACGCGTGCGGTCCCACAGGAGCAGCATGTTGCCCGTGCCGGTGTTGACGATGTCGACGCCGCCGGCGATCAGCGCGTCCTGCTGCGCGCCGCCGTTGGCGAAGGACACCCATTTGACGGCCGGCGCGGAAATTCCCTGCTTCTCAGCGTGCTTTTCGAACAGCCGGTTCTTCTCGATGACATGCAGCGCCATGTAGAGAATGCCGGGCTGGCGGCTGACGACGAGTTCGTTCTTGGCTTGCGCATGGGCCGGCGCAACCGAAAGCGCGGCCGCGCCCGCCAGAAATTCCCTGCGTCCGATCATGGCGTCTCCTCGACGCGGCCTGTCGCTCTCGTCGGCGACATCCGGCGGCGTCTCCCTGCCCGACCGAAACATGCGTGGGGAGGAGCGTCAAGCAAGCTGCCGCGCCCGGTTCAATCGCCCATGAGGAAATCGAAATCGCAGCCGTCCGGCGCCTGGGTGACACTGCGCCGGTAGAGCGCCTTGTATCCGCGCTGCGGCGAAGGCGGCGGCTTGTGATCGGCCAGGCGACGCCTGATCTCCTCGTCGGACACGAGCAGGTCGATGCGCTTTTGCGCGATCGAAAGACGGAGCCGGTCGCCGTTGCGCACGGCGGCCAGCGGACCGCCGATGGCGGCCTCCGGCGCGACATGCAGGACGATGGAGCCGAAGGCCGTGCCGGACATGCGCGCATCCGAAATGCGCACCATGTCCTTGACGCCGGCCTGCGCAAGTTTCTTCGGGATCGGCAGGTAGCCGGCTTCCGGCATCCCGGCGGCGTGCGGACCTGCATTCTGCAGCACGAGGAAATCGCTGGCGTGCACGTCGAGCGCCGGATCGTCGATGCGCCGCGCCAGATCGTCGAGGCCCTCGAACACGACAGCCCTGCCCTCGGATTCGAACAGGCCCGGCGTCGCCGCCGCGCGCTTGAAGACCGCGCCATCGGGGGCGAGATTGCCCTGCAGCGCCACGAGGCCTCCGACCGGCGAAACCGGATCGTCGAACTTGCGTATGATCGCGCGGTCCACCCAGTCGAGCGGTTCGGAAAGACGGTCGCCGAGCGTTCGGCCCTCGACGTCGATGACGTCGAGATGCAGCAGCGGTTTCAGTTCGCGCAGCAGTGCGCCCATGCCGCCCGCCGCGTGAAAGTCTTCCATATAACCTTCGCCGACCGGCTTCAGGTCGACGAGCACCGGCGTCTCGTCGGAGAGTTCGTTGAAGCGCGACAGCGGAATCCTGATGCCGAGCCGCCCGGCGATTGCTGTCAGATGCACGAGCGCGTTGGTCGATCCGCTCAGCGCCAGCAGCACGCGCAACGCGTTCTCTACCGATTTGTGGGTGATGATGTCGCGCGGCGAGATCTTGCTGCCGATGAGACGCACCGCCGCCTTGCCGGTTTCTTCCGCCGCGACGAGGCGGTCGGAATGGACGGCCGGAATGGCGGCCGTGCCCGGCAGCGACATGCCGAGAGCTTCCGCAAGGCAGGCCATCGTGGAAGCGGTGCCCATCACGGCGCATGTGCCGGCCGTGACCGACAGCCTGCCTTCGACCTGTTTGATTTCCTGCTCGTCGACCGTCCCTGCGCGATATTTCGCCCAGAAGGCGCGGCAGTCGGTGCAGGCGCCGAGCCTCTGTCCCTTGTGCCGCCCCGTCGACATCGGCCCCGTCACGACCTGGATCGCCGGAACATTCGCCGACGCCGCGCCCATCAATTGCGCCGGCACCGTCTTGTCGCAACCGCCGATCAGCACGACAGAATCCATCGGCTGCGCGGAGATCATCTCCTCCGTGTCCATCGCCATCAGGTTGCGGTACATCATGCTCGTCGGGTTGAGGAACACTTCGCCGAGCGAGACGGTGGGAAACGGCATGGGCATCGCGCCGGCGGCGAGCACGCCGCGCGACACGGCTTCGACCAGGTCCGGCATGTAGCGGTGGCAATTGTTGAAGCCCGACGGCGTCATGGCGATGCCGACGACCGGCCTGTCCAGCAATTCGCGCGACACGCCGAGCGAGCGCGCGAAGGAACGCCGCAGGAAGCGGGCAAAATCGCGGTCGCCGTAATTGGTCAGGCCTCGGTCGAGGCCGTGGACGTCGTCTGACACGCGTGAATCCTCCCTGCCCGCGCGCGGGCGCCGCAGACTAGCCAAGACGAGTGGAAAAGAAAAAGACCGCCGCCTTTAGCGCCCGGCCTTCCTGTTCGCGGCGGCCCGCGCGACCGGCTTCTTCGGAAGGTTCGGCGCGGCGAGACAATCGGCCAGCGTGTGGCGGTCGAGCGATTCGTAGAAGGCCTCGCGCGCGCTGCGCAGCATGAACCGCAGCCGGCAGCCCGGCTCGATCGCGCAGCAGCCGCCATCCTCGCGGAAGCATTCGACGATCGCCTGGTCCGATTCCAGGTCGCGCACCAGCGCGCCAAGGCGGATTTCGGAAAGCGGCTTCGCCAGGATCACGCCGCCGCCGGCGCCGCGCACGGTCCGCAGCGCGCCGAGCGCGGCCAGTTCCTGCACGATCTTGTGCAGGTGGTTGCGCGACAGGCCGCCGAGTTCGCTCGCCAGTCGCTCGACGTTCATCTGCGTGTCGGGATCGCGCCCGAGAACCATCAGCACCCTGAGCGCAATGTCGGTTGAGGCAAGAAGTCGCACGGGCGGTCCTTAAAGTGGCATTGACAATACCACATTCGAAAGCGCTAAGTGGCATTGTAGATACCACTTAGCCGGAACGTCCGCCACGGGAGAATTGTCACATGCCTGCGACCGATTTCGCCAGCCGTACGCTGGCCGACATAGCCACCGCGCTGCCAGGCGCCACCGCGCTCTTCCGCGCGGAGAAGCTGGACTTCTGCTGCGGCGGCAAGGTCTCGCTCGCCGACGCCATGGCCGCCCGCCAGAAGGATCCGGGCGAACTGGCAGCAAAACTCGAGGCGCTCGAAGCGCAGGCCCGCCCCGCCGAGACGCCCCAGGACGTCGATGGCCTGATCGACCACATCCTTTCGCGCTACCACGAGACGCATCGTCGCGAGGTCCCGGAACTGCTCCGCATGGCGCGGCGCGTCGAGGCCGTGCATCGCGACAATCCCAACGTTCCGGCCGGCCTCGCCGACCTCATCGAACATATCGGCGAGGAACTCGAATCGCACATGCAGAAGGAGGAGCAGGTCCTGTTCCCGATGATGCGTTCGGGCGGCCATCCCATGATCGGCGGGCCGATCTCCGTCATGCTGTCCGAGCACGACGACCACGGCGAGAACCTGCGCAAGCTGGAAGCGATCACCACGGACTTCACGCCGCCGGCGGACGCCTGCACGACCTGGCGCGCGCTCTATGTCGGCGCCCGCAAGCTGACCGACGACGTGATGGAGCACATCCACACCGAGAACAACATCCTGTTCCCGCGTTTCGCATAAGCCCTGCGCGCCGCATGGACCGGGCCGGCGTCGCCGGCCCGTCTGCTTTCAGCGCCTAGCTCCAGGCGATCTCGTGCCGCATGACAAACGGATCGAGCGCGGCGTGGATCTTCTTCGCCACCGCCTCGCGTTGCGCTTCCGGCACGCCCGTCACGTTCACCGTCGCGACCGAGCCGTGCGTGCCATGCGCGCCGACGGCGACCTTGCAGGCGACGCCCTCCTGCGCCAGTCCGGACAATGCGTTCGTGAACACGCGTTGCGACGCGTCCCAGCGCAATTGCGGCTTGAACACCTTGCCGACCGCCGTCTGCGGCATGACGTCGATCTGCACGACGGCCACCGGCACCGCCGCGCGTTCCGGCGTTTTCGAGCGCACCCATTCCTCGAGTTCGCCGGGTTCGACCTTCGCGTCCGGCTTCAGCTGCACATAGGCGATCGGCAATTCGCCGGCATAGGCGTCGGGCTGCCCGACGACCGCGGCGAGCCCCACCGCCGGATGCTGGAACAGCACGTCTTCCACCGGCGCCGGATCGATGTTGTGGCCGCCGCGGATGACGAGATCCTTGGCGCGGCCTGTGATCCAGAGATAGCCCTCCTCGTCGAGGCGCCCGAGATCGCCGGAATTGACCCAGCCCGGCTCCACGAAGGCGCCCCTGTTGTGTTCCGGATTGAGATAGCCGCCGAAAACGCCCGGCCCCGCCATGGCCACGACGCCGATCTCGCCCGGCTTGCAATCCCCCTGGAAATTCCCGTCGGAATCGATCTTCACGACGCGCACCCGCGCATAGGGCACGGGATGGCCGACCGAGCCGAGGCGGATCGGCCGGTCGGTATAGGCCAGCGTATGCACGCTCGACGTCTCGGTCATGCCGTAGACCTCGACGATCGGCACCTTGTGCTTTTCCGTGAGCGCGCTGCCGACGGCGACCGGGATGGCCGACCCGCCGCCGCCGATGAACTCGATGCTGGACAGATCGAAATCGCCGACGGGCACGGCGAGCGACGCGGCCAGGATGGTCGGCACGCTCGACAGGGCCGTCGGCTTGTAGCGCTGCACGAGCGCCCAGAGGTTGCGCATGGCGGCGGGATTGCGCCAGCCGGCGGGCGACAGGATCACCAGATTGCCGCCGCCTGAAAGCGTCGACAGCGCCTGCGTCAGCGAGCCGCCGACATGGAACAGCGGCATGCCGAACAGCAGGCTCGTGCCGGGCTTGCCCTTCAGCAGCAGGTTGCACGCCCAGGCCTGATAGACCTGGTTCGTGTGCGTGTGCCGCACGAGTTTCGGCGTGCCGGTCGTGCCGCCCGTGTGGAAATAGGCGGCTATGTCGTCGCCCGAAATCTTGCGGCCGCTGACGAGACGGTCGTGCGGCTGCTTCGCCACCAGCGCGTCGAACGAATAGATTCCATTCGCCTCGTCGGCCTGCCCGCCGACGACAAGGATGGCCTTCAGGTTCTTCAGGTGGCCGCGAACCTTCTGCACCTTCTCCCATATGTCGGCGCCCGGCGTCGGACCGAGCGCGACGAGCACCTTCGTGTTGGCGGCCTCGAGGATCTCGGCGATCTGGTGCGGTTCGAGCAGCGGATTGACCGGATTGCAGATGCCCGCCGCCTCGGCGCCGAACAGAGTGAAGAAGGCCTGCGGGATCAGCGGCAGCATGAAGCTGACGACATCGTTGGGACCGACGCCCAGTTCATGCAGCGCATTGGCCGTCTGCGTGACTCGCGCCACGAACTGGCCGTGCGTGATGACGATCGGCGTGTCGTCCGGCGAGGCGTTGGCGATGAACTGGATCGCCGGCGCGTTGGGATCGACCGAGGCGCCGATGCGGATGGCGTCGTAGGTGCTCGCCGCCGCAATGCGCTCGGCGTAGGGAGTCTTTTCGAAGGCGGCGACATCCGCCGCCGTCGCGAAAACGGGAAAATCCTTGCCGACCAGCCGGTCGAGCGGCACGGCGCGCGCCGCGGCGCCGCCGCTGTTGTCGTTGGCGTCAGCGCCGGACGCCATTGCGCCCGCCGGGCTGGAACCTTCGGTCATGTTTCTCTCCCCTGGAGCCGGCGGTCTCTTCGGGCCGCGCTGGTCATGCCGGGAGATTAGCGGGGGAGCGGGAGCGGCGCCAGCGGGGGATCAGCGGCGCCCTTGGGGCGCGAATCTGGAGCGGGTGAAGGGAATCGAACCCTCGTATTCAGCTTGGAAGGCTGCTGCTCTACCATTGAGCTACACCCGCGAAGCGCAACGGCCTCTGGCGGCAGATATGCCCAAGCCGGCCCGCGATTGCAACCGCGGGGCGGCCCGCAACAGCGCCTCAGGCGGCGCGGCGCGCGGCGTAGGCGGGCTGGCGCGGCTCGGCGGTGGCGACGTTGAGGAGCCGCCAGATGGCGCCGCCGACCTCGCGCAGGCTGATCCTGTCGGCGCCGGGCGCGCAGGCGAGCGACGCGGCGATCACCGGCGTCAGCGCCCAGACGATGTGCTGGTCGGCCGCCTCGATCACTTCCCGCGCGTTGAACAGCTTCTCGGCCGTGCGGCGCAGTTCGGCATAGGCTTCGCCCGCCCGTTCGCCCGACATGACCGCTTCCCACGCCTTCTGGTGCAGGCGGGCGAGCCGTCCGGCGAGCGCGGCAGGCGCCTGCTCGGCGTAATAATCTGTGGAAACTGCTGAAATGACGCGCGAAACTTCGGTCGTAGCTCCGACGATGGCTTCCATTGCGCGACTCCACTCCCCACGCATTGCGTGAAGGGCATTAAGGTCGCGTGAAGGTTAATTTTTCGTCGCGCGTGGGGGATTTCGCGCCGGGCGCGCGCGGCCGGAGCCACGAATGGCTCCGGCCCCGCCCGGCCGGCAGGAGCCGGAAAGCGCCCGCCCGGCTATTTCGCCAGCGGGCAATTGCCCTCGGAAAGCGGCCGGAAGGCGCGGTCGGCCGGGATCGTCGCGACGATCCTGTAATAGTCGAACGGCTTCTTCGATTCCTCGGGCTTCTTGACCTCGACCAGGTACATGTCGTGGACGACGCGGCCGTCGGCGCGCACGCTCGTCTTGCCGAACAGCGGATCGTCGTAGGTTCCGGCCTCGCGCATCGCCGCCACGATCGCGGCGCCGTCCTTGGCATTGCCGACCTTCTCGACGGCGCGCAGATAGGCGAGCGTCGAGGAATAGGTGCCGGCCTGGCTCATCGAGGGAACCTTGCCGTTGTTGCGCTTGGCGAAGCGTTCGGCGAAGGCGCGCGTCCTGTCGTTGAGGTCCCAGTAATAGGCGGTCGTCAGCAGAAGGCCGTTCGCCTTCTGAAGACCGAGCGCATGGATGTCGTTGATGAAGATGACGAGGCCGGCGAGCTTCTGGCCGCCCGCCACGATGCCGAACTCGCCGGCCGTCTTGATGGCGTTGATCGTATCCGTGCCGCCGTTGGCGAGCCCGATGATCTGCGCCTTCGAATTCTGCGCCTGCAGCAGGAAGGACGAAAAGTCCTTGGCGTCGAGCGGGTGGCGCACCGAGCCGAGCACCGTGCCGCCATTGGCCTTCACGACCTCGCCGGCTTCCTTTTCCATCGTCGTGCCGAACGTGTAGTCGGCGGTCAGGAAATACCAGCTCTTGCCGCCGCTCCTGACGACGGCCTCGGCCGTGCCGTGCGAATTCGACCACGTGTCCCAGGTCCAGTGCAGCGTGTTCGGCGTGCAGGACTTGCCGGTCAGCTCCGACGTGCCGGCGGTCGTGGCGATCAGGACCTTGTTCTTTTCCTTCACGAGGCCCGCGAGGCCGAGCGCGATGCCGCTGGTCGGAATGTCGACGACCATGTCGACATTGTCGGTATCGAACCAGCGTCGCGCGATGGCCGTCGCCACGTCGGGCTTGTTCTGCGCGTCGGCCGAGACGATCTCGACGGACAGCTTTTTCGAGCCGGCGTTGAAATCCTCGACCGCCAGTTTCGCGGCTTCGAGCGAGCCCTGCCCGCCGAAATCCGAATAGGGTCCGCTCATGTCGCTGAGTACGCCGATCTTCACCGGCGTCTGCGCGAAGGCCGCGCCGCCGTAGAGCGCCGCGGCGCCGATGGACATGGCGCCTGCAAGCAGCGCCGCATCGATTGAACGCTTCATCATTCCCTCCCCGTTTCTCTTGATCTGTTATGGTTACGCACGCGCGCCGGGCGACGCCGGCGACTACAATTCGCCTGACTTGAGCATGTCGCGCAGGCGGAATTTCTGGATCTTGCCCGACGGCGTCGCCGGCATGGCCTCGCGGACGATGAGCTTTTCGGGAATGTACTGGATCGCCAGCCTGTGCGACTTCAGGAAGTCGATCATGCCCGCAAGATCGATGGTCTGGCCCGCCTTCGGCACGACGACGGCGCAGGCGCGTTCGCCGAGACGTTCGTCGGGATAGGCGACGATGGCGACCTGCGCCACTGCCGGATGCTTGTAGATGAGCGCCTCCACCTCGACGACGGGAATGTTCTCGCCGCCACGGATGATGACGTCCTTCGAACGCCCGCTGATCCGGATGTAGCCGCCTTGCGTCATGTAGGCGAGATCGCCGGTGTCGAACCAGCCGCCGGCATCCGTGCCGTTCCATTGCGGCCGCTTGAGATAGCCGCCGAAATTCGAGCAGGCGCGCACCAGAAGCTTGCCGATCTCGCCCGCCGGCAGCGCATTGCCGTCGCCGTCGACCACCTTCACCTCGACGCCCGGAAGCGCGCAGCCGTCGGTCGTCGAGGCGAGCTTGTCGTCGTCGTCGAGCTTGATGAGCGTGACGGCGCCGTTTTCCGTCATGCCCCACGCCGAAACGATCTTGGCGCCGAGGCCGACCTGGGCCTGTTCGACGAGCGGGCCGGGGATCGGCGCGCCCGCGCACAGGAACGTCTTCAGGATCGGGACCGGCTTGCCGCTCTCGGTCACGACGCGCGTGAGATCGGCGAGGAACGGAGTCGACGCCATCGTGAAGCTGGCTTTCTCGGCGCGGATCAGGTCGACGGCGCGCGCCGGTTCCCACACGTCCTGCAGGACGGCGCTCGCCTTCAGCATGACCGGCATCATCAGGCCGTACATGAAGCCCGTCTGGTGGGCCATCGGCGAGGCCATCAGGATCACGTCGTCCGAACCGAGCTTCAGGCGTTCGGCATAGGGGATGATGTTCGCCATCAGCGTGTTCGCGCTGTGCATCACGCCCTTCGGCTCGCCCGTCGTGCCCGACGTGTAGATGAGCTGCGTGATGTCGTCGGGGCCGGGCCGGTTCGCGGTCAGGATCTTCTGCGCGTCCGGCTCGTTTTCCCACGCGGGCTTCGTCAGCAGCGCATCGAAATCATCGGCGCCGCCGCCATCGACCACGACGATGCGCTTCAGGGCCGGCAGGTCCGGCTGCAGGCCGCGCGCCATCGCCTCGTGGTCGAAATTGCGGAATGTCTTCGGGACGACGAGGATCTTGGCCTCGCCGTGCTTGAGCATGAACGACAGTTCGCGTTCGCGAAAGATGTGCATCAGGGGATTGAGCACCGCGCCGATACGGCTGCAGGCGAGATAGAGAACGGAGAATTGCCACCAGTTCGGCAATTGCATCGCCACGACATCGTTGCGGCCGACGCCGAGCCGCGACAGGCCGACCGCGACGCGGTCGGCGAGCGCCGCCAGTTCGCGATAGGTGAAGCGTCGCGAGGTCTCGCCGTCGAGCCGCACGGCCGTCAGCGCGACCTTGTCGGGACAGGCGGAAAGGCAGGCGTCGAGATCGTCGTTGATCGTGCGGTCGCGCCAGTAGCCCTTGGCGATGCTCTCGGCGCGGCGTGGCGCCAGCAATACGGCGTCGAATTCCATGTCTCTCCCCTCCCCTTGTTCTTCGCTTGTCAGGCAGGAACGGCGGCGCGCCCTGCCCGGGCGCGCGCGATGATCGTCTTCATGATCTGCGCGGTGCCGTCGCCGAGTTGGAAGCCGAGCACGTCGCGCAGGCGCTGCTCCATGAGACCGCGGTCGTAACCGCCGTGCCCGTTCATCAGGAGGCACTGATGCACGACATCGTAGGCGAGCTTGGGTCCCCACCACTTGCACATGGCGGCTTCGGCGCTGTGCGGCGCGCCCCTGTCCTTCAGCCAGAGCGCCTGCAGGCAGAGAAGTCGCGCCGCCTCGACCTGCGTGTCGAGATCGGCGAGCGGATGCGACACGCCCTGGAAGGCGGAGATGGGCTGACCGAACGCCTTGCGCTCGGCGACATAGGCCCATGTCTCCTCGAGCGCGATCCGCGCGACGCCGAGCACCTGCAGGCCGATGAGGGCGCGCGAGAAATCGAAGCCCTGCATCACCTGCACGAAGCCCTTGTTCTCGTCGCCGAGGCGATGCGAGACGGGCACGCGCACGTTCTCGAAGAAGATCGAGCCGCGACCGATCGCGCGCTGGCCGTGGCAATCGAAACGCGAGCGCGTTATGCCAGGCAGGTCCATCGGCACGAGCAGCGCGGTGACGCCGTGCGCGCCGGCTTCGGCCGCGCCGGTGCGGCCGAACACGATGGAGACGTCGGCCTGGTCGGCCGCCGAAATCGAGGTCTTCTCGCCGTTGACGATGTAATGGTCGCCGGCGCGCTCGATCTTCAGGCGCAGGTTGGCGGCGTCAGACCCGCCGCGCGGCTCGGTCAGCGCGATCGAGATCAGCGCCTCGCCGGCCAGCAGCTTCGTCAGCCACGGCCTGACGATCTCTGGCTTGCCGTGATGCGAGAGGATCTGCGCGTTCAGCGAGGCGAGCAGGTTGACATAGGACATGGAGAGATCGGCGCGGGCGATTTCCTCGCAGATGACGCCCGCCGCCAGGCAGCCCATGCCGAGCCCGCCGAATTCCTCCGGCAGTTCCGGCGCGATGAAGCCCATCGCGCCCATTTCCTTCATCAGCCCACGATCGAGCACGCGCGTGCGGTCGCGCTCCTGAAATCCCGGCGCGATGCGTTCGGTCGCAAAGCGGCGGACCTGATCGGCGAGCGCGACGAGATCCTGGTCGACATACGGATTCATTTTTCTGCCTCGCGTGACGCGGACCATGCTCGGTCCCTGTCGTCATGGCCGGGCTTGCCCCGGCCATCCACGTCTATGTTCCCGGCGCATGCCGCCGGCTTCCGCCAGCTTTCGGTTCTTGCTGTCCGCGCCGGCGTGGATGCCCGGGACAAGCCCGGGCATGACGGCCGAGGCGCAGCGTTGCAGATCACTTCACGTACTTGCGGAACTCGGGCTTGCGCTTCTCGCCCAGCGCCTTCACGCCTTCGCGCGATTCTTCGGTGTCGTAGTAGAGCTTCAGCGCATACATGCCCATGCCGGCGATGCCCGCCTGATGCGCCGTATCCATGTTGAACGAGCGCTTGGCGATGGCGATCGCGGTCGGGCTGCGCTCGCAGAGTTCCTCGCCCCAGGCCTGCACGGTTTTGTCGAGTTCGTCGTGCGGCACGCAGAGGTTGGCGAGGCCCATCGCCTCGGCGTCCTTGCCCGAATAGCGCCGGCACATGTACCAGATCTCGCGCGCCTTCTTCTCGCCGACGACGCGCGCCAGGAATGCGGTGCCGTAGCCCGGATCGACCGATCCCATGCGCGGGCCGACCTGTCCGAACACCGCCTTTTCCGAGCAGATCGTCATGTCGCAGATCGTCGCCAGCACGTTGCCGCCGCCGATCGCATAGCCCTGCACGCGGGCGATGACCGGCTTCGGCACGTCGCGGATCGCGGTATGCAATTCTTCCATCGGCAAGCCGATCGTGCCGCGCCCGTCGTAATTGCCGTCGTGCGCGGACTGGTCGCCGCCGGTGCAGAAGGCGCGGTCGCCGGCGCCGGCCAGGACGATGCAGCCGACCTCCTTGTCGTAGCCAGCCTTGTAGAACGCCTTGATGAGTTCGTCGCAGGTCGTGCCACGGAAGGCGTTCATCTTGTCGGGACGATTGATGATGATCCAGGCGACGCCGTTGCGGATTTCGTAGATGAGATCCTGGAACTGCATGTCATTCCTCCTGCTGTCTTTCGTCTTCAACCGTTCATCGTCAGGCCGCCGGACACGCTCAGCACCTGTCCGGTGATGAAGGCGGCGTCGTCCGAGCTCATGAACGTGATGGCGCCGGCGAGATCTTCGGGCTGGCCGAGGCGGCCCATCGGAATGGCCTTGGTGAAGGCTTCCGTGAGTTTCTCCGGATTGGCGGCGCCCGCCGTCACGCCGGCGAGCAGCGCCGTGTCGGTCGGACCGGGGCAGACGACGTTGACGGTGATGTTGTGGCGGGCGTGCTCGCGCGCGATCGTCTTGGAGAAGGCGACGAGGCCGCCCTTGCAGGCCGCGTAGACGGCCTCGCCCGACGAACCGACGCGCGCTGCGTCGGAGGCGACATTGACGATGCGACCGTACTTGCGCGCCGCCATGCCCGGCAGCACGGCGTGATGCATGTTGAGCGCGCCCGTCAGGTTGACGGCGATCAGCTTCTCCCACTCGCCGGGCTCGGTCTTGGTGAAGGGCTTGAAAATGTCCCAGCCGGCGTTGTTGACGAGCACGCCGATGGGGCCGAGCTTGCCTTCCGCCGCCGTCACCGCCGCGACGACGCCCGCGTTGCTGGCGATGTCGCATTGAAAGGCTTCGGCCGCGCCGCCGGCGCCGCGTATGTCGGCCGCCACCTTTTCCGCTGCGGCGAGGTTGAGGTCGAAGACGGCGACGCGCGCGCCCTCGGCCGCAAAGCGGCGGCACGTCGCGCCGCCGATGCCGCCGCCGCCGCCGGTCACCACGACCGTCTTCCCGTTGAAACGCGCCATGTCCGCCCTCTCCCGAACCGATTGCCGCCGGTCGCTTTTTGCGCGAACTTTCACTTGAACGGCAGCATATTATGCAAGATGTTGTCATATCTACCACGCACCCGGACGGCGTGCAAGCGGGCCTACGATGCAAAAACCCAGTAATGCTGCGGCGCACACAGCGGAAACGAAACTGGAATTGGCCAACAGGTTGTTTTTCCGGCTCTATCAATGCGCCAATATGTTGCATAAAACTGGGACGCGTGCGGTGCATCAGGAAGGACTGACCACGCAGCAATGGGCGGTGCTGGGCGCGCTGTCGCGCCCCAAGGCGCAAGCCGGCATGAGCATCGGCGATCTCGCGCAATATCTGATGGTCAGCCGGCAGAATCTTGCGGGACTTGTCGGCCGGATGGAGCGCGACGGGCACGTGGCGATCGTGCAGGACGAACGCGACCGCCGGTCGCGACTGGTGACGATGACGGACACCGGCCGCCACGTCTGGCAGGCGCTCGCCCAGCCGAAGATCCGCGCCTATTACGACCAGGTGCTGACGGATTTCTCGGTCAACGACACGGTCCACGCGCTGCACTATCTCCTGAAGATCCTGGAGAACATGAAGCGGCTGGACGAGGGCGACGCCGACAGCGACGCCGATGACGCGGAGAGCTAGAGGCCGACCGACCAGCCGCCCGACACCGGCAGGAGATGGCCGGTGAGATAGTCCGCCTCGCTGCTGCACAGGAACAGCGCGGCATTGGCGATGTCCTCCGGCCGCCCGAGGCGCTTCAGCAGCGTGCGCGCGCGATAGCTCTCCCGCAATTGCGCGTCGAGCTTCTCGACCGCGCGCGTCTCGATCAGGCCGGGAACGAGGCAGTTCACGTTGATCGTGGGCGCGAGTTCGATGGCGAGCGAACGCGTCAGCGACGCGACCGCGGCCTTCGCCGCGCCGTAATCGCTGCTGCCGGCTTCGCCCGCGAAATTCACCGACGACACGTTCAGGATCTTGCCGCCGCCGTGCTCGATCATGACGGGCGCCAGACGCGAGATGAGATAGAAGGCCGGCTTCAGATTGATCGCGAAAGTGTCGTCCCACCGCTTTTCGCTCATCGACAGCAGGGGCTGGTAGAGCGTCGCGTCGCGTATGCCGCCAACCAGATTGCACAGGATGTCGATACGGCCGAATTCGGCCAGCCCGGCTTCCGCGACCGCGAGCGCTTCCTGGCGCTGGCCGACATCGGCGCGGTGCGTGACGACGCGCGTCGCGCCGCGCAATTCCCTTGCGGTCTCCTCCAGCCGCGATCCGGAAATATCCGTCAGGACCAGGCTCGCGCCTTCCGCCGCGAAACGTCGGGCGATCGCCGCGCCCATCGGCCCCGCGCCAGTGATCAACGCTGTCTTGCCTGCAAGCCGCATATGCCGAAGTCTCCCGCCCGAAGCCGCCGCGCACTGCCGGCGCCCGAACTCGATGGACGTGTCATTCGGCTTGATCGCACTGCAGCGACGATTTTCCGTCCTCGCTTGATTTCGGTCAATGGCGCTTCGCCGCCGCGCCCCCACACTCGGCTGAATGGGTTGAGGCGTCGTCAGAACGCGCGGAGGAAACCCGTGACAGACAAGCCTGAAACCTGGCTCTGGAAGGAACCGGCCGCGCCGATGCAGGCGGCCGTCGCGCCGGCGCCTGCGCCGACATCCGGCGAGGTCGTCGTCGAAGTCGACGCCTGCACCCTGTGGCACGAAAGGCTCGGCTATGTCTTCGGCGCCGTTCACCAGAAGGCTGCCGACGACGTCCGACCGCAATCGCGCATCGAGGGACATGTGGTCGAGGCCGGCGAGGACGCGCTGTTCCTCGTCGACAAGTCGGTCGCGTTGAAAGGCATCGTCCCGTGCGGGCGCCACGAGCGATGCTGGATCGACGGCGCGCTCGCCTGCCCTCGCAAGGCAGGCGCGGACGGACATGACCTGGCGCCGCACCAGGTCATCGCGCCGGCGAGCGAACTCAGCGTGCGCGGCGAACGCGCGCCGTGCGCTTCTCTCGTCGGCCTCGACCCTTTCAAAGAGCGCTGATGAAACTCACGGCCGGCGATCTCCAGATTGTCAGCCGCGTCGCTGCCTTTCACGCGCTCAAGCCCGAGACGATTTCGCATGTCGTCGCGCCGGCCTATGCGCGCGCCCTGAAGCCGCACGACATCATCGTGCGCCAGGACGACCCGGCGACGGCGATCTTCATCGTCATTTCCGGTTGGGTGAAGCTCTACAGGAACAATCCCGCCGGCGAGGAAGCCGTCGTGGAGATGATCGCGTCCGGCGCGAGCTTCGCGGAAGCCTCGGCCTTCACCGGCAACCGCTATCTCGTGACGGCGGAAGCGGTGACGGATGCGCGGGTCGCCTGCCTGCCCGCCGATCACATCGTGCGTTGCATCCAGGAAAATCCCGCCATCGCGGTGTCGATGGTCGCCTCGATTTCCGAGCACATGCATTATCTCGTGCGTCAGGTTGAACATCTGAAGGGCCAGACCGGCCTGCAGCGCGTCGCGGAATTCCTGGCGTCGCTGACCGCGATCGAGCGCGGCCGGTGCGCCTTCGCCTTGCCCTACGACAAGATGCTGATCGCCCGCCAACTGGGCCTGATGCCGGAATCCCTGTCGCGCGCCTTCGCCCGCCTCCGCGCGGTCGGCGTCGCGGTCAACGCCTCGAGCGTCACGATCGAGGATATCGCCAAGCTTCGCCAGCTCGCGACGGACGAGCGCGCCAATGCGCGCGGCGTGTTGCGCAAGTAGCCTTTCAGGCGCCGGCAAGCCTTTGCACGAGCCGACGCGCCACCGCTGCGGCGGCGAGCCGGCGATAATGCGCCACGGCCAGCGTCGTGCGCATCGGCTGCGACTGATGCTGCACCAGACGGTCAACCTCCTTGAGCAGCGTCTCGTCCACCGCGCGTCCGGCGAATGCGTCCGTCCCCTCCAGCAGCAGCGGGCAGGAATTGAGACCGGTCAGCCCGACGCGCAGGCTTTCCACCCGCCCGTCCTTCATCGCAAGCGCGGCCGCGACGCCGGCCAGCGGATAGTCGATGGCGCCGCGCGCCCTCACCTTCTCGTAAGCCGCGACCGGCGCCGAGACGGGAAGATGGACCGCCACGAGCAACTCGCCGGGCGCGAGCGTTAGATGCGCGCGCCCGTCCTCGACATAAAGTCCCGCCAGCGGAATGCGGCGACGCCCCGACGGACCGGCGATCTCGACCTGCGCGCCGAGTACGAGCAGCACAGGCGCGAGGTCGCCGCTGAACGCAGCATGGCAGCGTTCGCCCTGCGGCGCGACATGGCATGTGTCGCCACGGTTCTTGAGGCACCAGCCATTGGAGCGGCGCCACCATTCGCTCTGGTTGTAATAGATGCAGCGCGTGTCGAGACAGAGATTGCCGCCGAGCGTCGCCACGTTGCGATGGCCCGGCGCGGCGATCGTGGCGGCCGCTTGCGCGACGGCCGGAAATAGCCTGCCGATCTCGTCGCTGTCGACGAGCCGCGCGAGTTCGACGCCCGCGCCGATGACGGCGCCCTTCGCATCGATCGCAATCGTCTTAAGCGCCTCGATGCGGGCAAGGTCGATCAGGCGACGCGGCTGCGCGATGCCGCGCCGCATGTTGACGAGAAGGTCCGTCCCGCCCGCGATGTAGCGCGCATCCGGCGCGCTCGCCAGTGCGACCGCTTCCTCGATCGAGGCGGGTTGCGAGACCTGGATATCTGCAAGTGCGACGCTCATGACGCGACCTTCGCCTTGCGTGCGGCGGCCGCCGCCTTCTGCCTTTTCTTGCCGATCGCCTCGAGCACGCGGTCGGGCGTCGTCGGTATCGCTACGAGATCGACGCCGACCGCCTCGCCGATGGCGCTGACCAGCGCCGGCGGGAAGCCGGCGAGCGCGCCTTCGCTCGCCTCCTTGGCGCCGAAGGGTCCGTTGGGATCGCGGCTTTCGACAATGAATGTCTCGATGTCGGGAGATTCCACGATGGTCGGCATCCGGTAGTCGAGGAAACTGCCATGCGCGGCGAGACCGTCGAGGTAGCGCGTTTCCTCGCACAGGGCCTGTCCCATGCCCATCCACACAGAGCCCTCGATCTGGCCGGCGACCGCGAGCGGATTGATGGCGTGGCCGCAATCGAGCGCCACCCAGACCTTGTCGACGCTCACAAGGCCGGTCGCCTCGTCGACGCTCGTCTCGACGACCTGCGCCCCATAGCTGAAGCCCATCGTCGATCCGACGGCGCCGCCGCGATGCTTGCCGCCCTGGAATTCGACCGGGCAGGTGAACGCGCCCTTCACCGTCAGCGCGCCCTCGTCGACGAGCGCCGCCGCCACCACTTCCTTGAACGACAGCATCGCCTGGCCGCCGCGCCCGACGCGGAAAATTCCGGCCTCGCAGACGATCTCTTCCGGCGCCGCGTCGAGGCGCTTCGCCGCCGCCGCGCAAAGTTTCGCCTTGAGGTTCGCCGCCGCAGCGATGGCGGCGTTGCCGACCATGAAGGTGATGCGCGAGGAATAGGCGCCATTGTCCTTCGGCGTCACGGCCGTATCGCTGGAGACGACGCGGACGAGATCCAGTCCGACGCCGAGCGTCTCCGCCACCGCGATGGCGACCATGGTGGACGAGCCCTGGCCGATATCGGCCGCGCCCGTCAGCGCCGTGACGCCGCCGTCGTGATCGAGTTTCAGATGGATGACCGCATGCGGTTCGCCGGTGAAGTGGATCGGCTTCGCCGACCCGCTCACGTAATGCGAACAGGCCATGCCCAGCCCCTTGCCCGGCGGCATGCGTCCGAACCGTTCCTTCCAGCCGCTCGCCTTCTCGACCGCGTCGAGACATTCGGCGAGGCCGTAGCTCTGGACCATCAACCCGTTCATCGTCTGCATCGGCGCCTGCAACAGATTGGCGCGCCGCACGGCAAAGGGATCGAGCCCGAGTTCGCGCGCCATCCTGTCGACCAGCGTCTCGAAGGCAAAGCGCGTGTTCACCCCGCCATGCCCGCGCATCGCGCCGCAGGGCGGCAGGTTCGCATAGACGCGATAGCCGTCGTACTTGATCGCCGGTATGTCGTAGATGCCCTGCAGCAGCGCGCCCGCGTACAGGATCGTCACGACGCCGTAGCCGGCATAGGCGCCGCCGCGCTGCGTCACCTCGCAGGCGCAGGCCGTGAATTTCCCTTCCTTCGTCATGCCGAGCTTCAGCACGACGTCCGTCTGCGGACGGGCGCGATGCGTAAGGAACGTTTCCTCGCGCGTCAGCTGCATGAACACCTTGCCGCCGGCCGCGCGCGCCAGCATGGCGGTGACGATCTCGAAATTGAGAACCTCGACCCGTGCGCCGAAGCCGCCGCCGACGAAGGGCTTGATGACGCGGATCTGCGCCTCGTCCATTTCGAGGCAGCGCGCCAGCATCAGGTGCAGGTAGTAGACGACCTGCGACACGTCCTGCACGGTCAGGCGCCCGCTGGACGGATCGTAGTCAGCGAGGCACGCGTGCGGCTCGATCTGCGCGTGATTGATCTCGGCGCACGAGACGCGATGCTCGCGCACGAGATCGGCCGCCGCAAAGCCCGCCTCGAGGTCGCCGAAATCGTGATGCACCTCGCGTTCGACATTGCCGGGCTTGTTGTCGTGCAGGAGCGCGGCGTCCGCCGCGCGCGCGTCCTTCGATTCGAAATAGGCGGGCAATTCCCTGTATTCGACCTCGATCAGGTCGAGCGCGCGTTGAGCGGTCTCCGCGTCGATGGCGGCGACCGCCGCCACCGGCTCGCCGCGATAGCGCACGCGGTCGCGCGCCAGCGGATATTCGTTCATCGCGATCGGCAGAACGCCGTAGGTAAAGCGGCAATCGGCGCCGGTGACGATCGCCGCGACGCCATCGAGCGCGCGCGCCTTCGACACGTCGATCGCCAGGATCTCGGCATGGGCGACCGGCGAACGCAGGATGGCGCCGGCAAGCGCGCCGGTGCGGTCGAGATCTGCGGTGTAGAGCGCCCTGCCCGTCACCTTGTCGATCCCGTCAATCAGCGGAACGCCCGCCCGCCCGCCGCGCGCCTCGTAGACGATCGTCACGACGCGGCCTCCGCTGCGGCCTTCACGGATTCGATGATCTTCACATAGCCGGTGCAGCGGCAGAGATTGCCCGACAGCGCCGCCCTGATCTCGTCGTCGCCCGGTTTGGGGTTGCGTCGCAACAGCGCTTCGGCCGACATGATCATGCCGGGCGTGCAGAAGCCGCATTGCGCGCCGAGCTTTTCGTGAAAGGCCTGCTGCAGGCGGCTCGGCCGTCCCTGCTTCACCAGTCCTTCCACCGTCTCGACGCTGCGCCCTTCGCAACGCACGGCGAGCGTCAGGCAGGCGGAGACGGGAACGCCGTCGAGCAGCACCGTGCACGCGCCGCATTCGCCGCCGTCGCAGCCCGTCTTCACGCTCGTCAGTCCGGCGTGGTCGCGCAGATAGTCGATGAGAAGATCGCCGTCCGCCACGGCGTCCTCGCGCCAGCGGCCGTTGACCTCGACGCGCAGAAGTCGCTTCCGCGGCCTTGCAGATCCGTGCATGCGCGCTCCTCCCTCGACATGAAGGATCGCACGCCCGCGCCGCGCTTCCCTGACCGAAGTCAAGAAAATTCATGACGCGACGCAGCAAAACGCGGGGCGCCTGACCGAAATCAAGAGTGCGATCCGCGCGGCGGCTAGCGTTGCGCATTCGCAACGTCGTGCGGGAGGCGCGACATGAGCGTTCGGGATTACAACGTCGCGGTCGATTTCATCGATCGCCAGGTCCTCGAAGGGCGCGCGGAAAAGATCGCCTTCATCGATCCGTCGCGCACGATCACCTATCGCGAATTGAGCGATGCAGCCGCGCGCGTCGGTCCGATGCTGGCGCGCCTCGGCGTCGAGCAGGAAAACCGCATCGCGCTCGTGCTGCTGGACACCGTCGATTTCCCGATACTCTTCTGGGGCGCGATCCGCGCCGGCGTCGCGCCGGTCCTGATGAACACGCGCCTCACCGTCGATCAATATCGCTACCTGCTCGAGGATTCGCGCGCCAAGGTCGCCTTCGTGTCGCCTGCGCTGCTGCCGGCCGTCGAGGAAGCGGCCGCGGGCCTGCCGCACTTGCGCGAGATCGTCGTTGTCGGCGGCGGCCCGCCGGGTCGCCTGCGCTTCGACGCGCTGCTCGGCGCCGAGAAGCAGGGCGCGGCGCCGGCGCGCACCTGCGTCGACGACGTCGCCTACTGGCTCTATTCGTCGGGCACGACGGGCATGCCGAAGGGCGTCATGCATGTGCATGGCGCGCCGCGCTTCATGGCGCAGAGCGCCGGCGTCGAGCGGATCGGCTATCGCGAGGACGACGTCGTCTTCTCGGCCGCCAAGCTCTTTTTCGCTTACGGTATCGGCAGCGCGCTGATCTGTCCGAACTGGGTCGGCGCCACGACCGTGCTCTATCCCGAACGCCCGACGCCGCGGACCGTCTTCGAGACGTTGCGCGCCTTCGATCCGACATTGTTCTTCGCCGTGCCGACGCTCTATGCGGCGATCCTCGCGGACGCGGGCTGCCAGCCGGAGACGGCCTCGCGAAAATGGCGGCTGTGCTTCTCGGCCGGCGAACCCTTGCCCGCGCATGTCGGCGAAGCCTGGAAGCAGCGTTTCGGTATCGACATCGTCAACGGCGTCGGCTCGAGCGAGGGTGGCCATCTCTTCCTGACGAACACGCCCGGCGCCGTCGACTACCGCGCATCGGGCACGCCGCTGCGCAATTTCGACCTTGAATTGCGCGACGACGCCGGCGATCCGGTCGCCGAGGGCGAACCCGGCGAATTGTGGGTGCGTTCCGCCACCATCGCCGCCGGCTACTGGAACCAGCTGGAGAAGACGCGCCGCACCTTCGTCGGCGGCTGGCTGCGCACGGGCGACAAATATGTCCGCCGTCCCGACGGCGCCTATGTGTTCCATGGCCGCGCCGACGACATGTTCAAGGTCTCGGGAATCTGGGTCTCGCCCTACGAAGTCGAGGATGCGCTGACGAGCCATCCCCGCGTGCTGGAGGCGGCCGTCGTCCCGGCCGAGGATCCCGACGGCCTCGTCAAGCCGAAGGCCTTCGTCGTGCTCGACGAACATCTGCCCGGCGAGGAGCGCGCGCTGTTCGAGGAACTCAAGGCTTTCGTCAAGAACAGCATCGGTCCGTGGAAATACCCGCGCTGGATCGAATACGTCGACGAATTGCCGAAGACGGCGAGCGGCAAGATCCAGCGCTACCTGCTGCGCGACGCCTAGGCGCGCGCTTGCGATATTCGAGGCGACGAGGGGAGACGGGACAGTGAGTTCGACATCGAGAACAGTGGTCGTGACCGGCGCTGCATCCGGCATCGGCCTTGCGACCGCCGAAGCCTTCGCCGCCACCGGCGCGCACGTCATCGTCGCCGACATCGCGCGGGACAAGGGGGAGGAAACCGCAGCGAAGCTGCGCGCCTGCGGCAAGCGCGCCGACTTCATCGAACTCGACATCGCGTCCGACGCCTCGATCGACGCATTCGCGAAGAAGGCGCTCGACCTCGGCGACGTGCATGTGCTCGCCAATGTCGCGGGATATGGAAAAGGCCAGCCGTTCGTGGAGAACACGTCCGACTTCTGGGATCGCGTCGTCGACATCAATCTGATGGGGCCGGTCAAGCTGACGCGCGCCCTGCTGGAGCCGATGATCGCGCGGCGTTCCGGAAAGATCGTCAATGTCGCGAGCGACGCCGGCCGCAACGGCTCGTCCGGCGAAACCGTCTATTCCGGCGCCAAGGGCGGCCTCATCGCCTTCTCGAAGGGACTGGCGCGCGAGATGGCGCGCTATTCGATCAACGTCAATTGCGTCTGTCCGGGACCGACGGAAACGCCGATGCTGATGGCGCTGCCGGAAAATCATCTCGAGGCGTTCCGCAAGGCGATCCCGTTCAAGCGGTTCGGCCGGCCGAGCGAGGTCGCCGACGCCATCGTGTTCTTCGCCAGCGATCACGCCAGCTACATCACCGGCCAGACGCTGAGCGTATCCGGCGGCCTGACCATGTTCTGAAGTTCGAAATGCAGGGGATGCACATGCGGAAGTTCAAGGCGGCCGATTACAAGGCCACACATTTCAAATGGGAAGTTTCCGGCAAGGTCGCGACGATCACGCTCAACCGGCCCGAACGCAAGAATCCGCTGACCTTCGAGAGCTACGGCGAGCTCGGCCGGTTGTTCCGCTCCCTCGAATTCGCCTCCGACGTGAAGGCGGTCGTCTTTACCGGCGAAGGCGGCAATTTCTGCTCCGGCGGCGACGTCCACGAGATCATCGGGCCGCTCGTCAGGATGCAGGAAGAAGACGACATGGCGGGCCTGCTCGCCTTCACGCGCATGACCGGCGAACTCGTCAAGGCGATGCGCCATTGCCCGCAGCCGATCATCGCGGCTGTCGACGGCATCTGCTGCGGCGCCGGCGCCATCATCGCCATGGCCTCGGATCTGCGCATCGGCACGCCGCGCGCGAAAACCGGCTTCCTGTTCGTGCGCGTCGGCCTCGCCGGCGCCGACATGGGCGCCTGCGCGATCCTGCCGCGCATCATCGGCCAGGGCCGCGCCTCGGAACTGCTCTACACCGGCCGCCTGATGACGGCCGACGAGGGCGACCGCTGGGGCTTCTTCAACCGGCTGGTGGCGCCGGAACAGGTGCTGGCCGAAGCGCAGGCGCTGGCGGCCGAGATCGCCGACGGGCCGACTTTCGCAAACGGAATCACCAAGACCTGCCTGCACCAGGAATGGGCGATGGATGTGGATTCGGCCATCGAGGCGGAAGCCCAGGCGCAGGCGATCTGCATGCAGACGAAGGATTACGGCCGCGCCTATCGCGCCTTCGTCGCCAAGCAGAAGCCGGTCTTCGAGGGAAATTGAACCTTCGTGTGCGAAGGCGGGCGGCAGGCGCGGCGCGCCTCGGCCGCGGCGGCTTGAAACATGAATGATTTGAAGATGGTGGGGGAAGTAGGACTCGAACCTACGAAGGCTTAGCCAGCGGATTTACAGTCCGCCCCCTTTGCCGCTCGGGACATTCCCCCACGGGGCGCGGCGGACCGGCCCGTGGTCCGGCGTCGCCGCCGTTCCGTGGCGCCTTATGCTGGCGGGGCGCCGCGCTGTCAACCGCTAAGAAGGAGAAGGCGTTGCGCGCCATCGCGGCCCGTGGGACAGGGCGTGGCGACAGGGAATCGGACATGCGACGGGACAGGCGCGGGCGCCCCCACGGGGCGAGGCAGGATCAGAAAGACGGCGGCGGCAGGCAAGACGACGGGAGACAGGGCCGTTCCGCGCGACCGGACCGCCGCCCGCATGCCGACGGGGGCGCGCAGGCCTTCCGCAAGCCCGACCGCGACCTCGTCGCGCTCTATGGCGCGCACGCCGTCCGCGAGGCGCTGGTCGCGAAGAAGCGCAAACTGCTCGACCTGTTCGCGACGCCGCAGGCCGCCGAGCGCATCCGCGCCGAGGCCGACGCGGCGCGCGTGCCGCTGCATGTCGTCGATCCCGTCGACCTCGACCGGCGCCTCGGCCCCGGCGCGGTGCACCAGGGGCTGATGCTGGAAGCCCGCCCCCTGCCGGCGCTCGATCTCGGCGACATCGCATCCGGCAGTGGGATCGTGCTGGTGCTCGACCAGATCACCGATCCGCACAATGTCGGCGCCATCCTGCGCACCGCCGCCGCCTATGCCGTGGATGCGCTCGTGCTGACCGACCGCCATGCGCCGGAATTTTCCGGCGTGCTCGCCAAGACCGCGTCCGGCGGGCTCGAACATGTGCCGGTCGTGCAGGTGGTCAACCTCGCGCGCGCCATGGAGGAACTGGGCGAGATGGGCTACCAGCGCGTCGGTCTCGATTCCGACGGCGCCGCGGCGCTGGAGGATACGCCGCTGTCGAAGCCGCTGGCGCTCGTGCTGGGCGCGGAAGGCGCGGGGCTGCGCCGCCTGACGCGCGAGAATTGCGACGTGATGGCCAGGCTCGACATGCCGGGCGCCATCCGCAGCCTCAACGTCTCGAACGCCTGCGCGGTCGCGCTCAGCGTGGCGCGCGGCAAGCTGCGGACCGCGTGAGGCTCAGGACCGGCTGATCCTGACGAACAGCACGGCGCAGACCGCCGCGATCGCCACGATGCCGATCAGCAGGACCGTGCGCTCCAGCCACGCGACGCCCGGCACGGCGGCGGCGAGCAGGATTCCGACGGTGGCGATCTTCCAGGAGCCGACCTGGTTGCCGGCCGTGAAGGTTCCGAGCGCCAGCACGGTCAGCAGCATCAGGGCCAGCGCGTCGGCATTCAGCATCTGCGACAGGTCCGGCAGCATCAGGAGCCGCATCGCCAGGAACACGGCCAGCCAGTGCAGGCCGTCGCGCCGGACCGCCAGCAGCCAGGATTCGCCGGGAATTTTCTCGCGGGTGACGAAGCAGATCAGCGCGAAGGCGGGAACCAGCGCCTCCCAGAAGGCGATCATCCGGCCGGGCTTCATGACGCTCGACAGCGCGATGCCGATCAGGGCGAGCGCCAGCATCAGGAGATAGGGCCAGGTCGTCCGCAGGAAGGTCTCGAACCAGCCCGTGTCCTTGCCCGTCTGCGGATCGAAACTCATGGCCTGTCCCCCCGGGTGCATCGCCCGGAACCGATCCTATGCCTCAATCGCGTTCGCGCGAAATCCTGACGCCGCGCGCCTTCAGGTCGTTCAGCGCGACGTACATTTCCGCCGTCATGACCGCGTCGTTGAAGGCGTCGTGCTGGTCGAGCGCCGGAAGGCCCAGATCGCGCAATATATGGGCGAACGACAGGTCGACATGCGTGCCCGGCGGCGCATTGCCGTACTTGCGGTCGTAATAGAGCGCCGAGACCTCGATCATCGGGTTGGGCAGGCGCACGCCCGTCAGCGGCTTCACGTATTTCTCGACCATGGCGACGTCGAATTCGAGGTAATAGCCGACGAGCGGCCGGCCGCCGATGAAGCGCAGGAAGTCCGGGATGATCTGCGCGATCGCGCCGCCGCCCCGCACGTCGCTTTCCAGAAGCCGGTGCACCTTGATCGCCGCCGGGTTCATCCTGGCGTCCGGCCGCGCCACCGCCTCGAACTTTTCCGACGTGAGGATGCGGTTTCCACGCACCTTCACCGCCGCTATGGTGATGATATCGTCGCGCGCCACATCGAGCCCGGTGGTCTCGCAATCGAACACGACGACCTCGTCCTCCGGTCCCGGTTCGAACAGGAACCGCCATTGCGGGTCGCGCAGCGCGACGCGGTCGTAGAGGCGGCGCAGGCCGCGCGGGATCATCAGAACATCCCGAAGTTGAAATGCCGGCGCAGGAAGTCGCGGAACTGTTTCACGACCTTGAACGAGTCGCGCAACAGGTCGCGTTCGGCGCTGGTCAGCGCGGCGGCCCGCACGAGCGCGCCCTGCCCCGTCTCGGCGAGCTGGCTGTCGAGCCTCAGCTGGTTGAGGAAATGGAAAGCCTGGATCAGGTCGCGCGAAAATTCCTCGCGCAGGACATTGTGTTCGGCGAGCTTGCGGATCCGCTCGGCGGTGGACGTCTCGGTCAGGCCGTGCTCCAGCGCCAGCGCGCGGACGCCGTGCACGATCGGGAAGATGCCGCCCTTCTTGAGATCGAGAGCGCCATCTTTCTCGATGAGATTGTTGAACAGGCCGATCGGCGTCTCGAACGCTTCCACGGCATGTGCGAAACGCGCGATATAGACGCGCTCGGAGCGCATGGATTCGATCAGCGCGGCTTTCGCCTTCTTCAGCAGGTCGACGCGGCCGGACACCGCCGCCGCATCGTAGAAGATCGCCACGTTCATCGCCGCGTTCTCGTCGGGCGCGGCCACCCAGCGATGGAAGTCCGCCACATATTCGTCGAGCGGCTTCGACCAGAACGGATTGCGCACCATCACGTTTCCCGGGCACGGCGGAAAACCGAATTCCTCCAGCGCGGCGGTGAAATCGGCGCGGAAACCGGCGAGCATCGCCTCGTCGACCGGGCCCGCCAGGATCAGGCCATTGTCCTGGTCGGTGCGCACCGTCTGTTCGGACCGTCCCTCGCTGCCCATCACGATCAGGCAGGAACGCTTGCGCAGGTCCGGCGGCGCGATCAGCGCGAAGGCCTTGGAAATGAGCCGGCGGTTGAGGTCGGAGACGATTTCCGCGATCACTTCGGCGCGCACGTCCTGACGACGCAGGATGCGCACCTGCTCGGCGATCTCGCGCGCCGCGATCGCCAGATCGGCCTTCGAGCGCGCGCGATCGATGCGTCCCGCGATGACCTGCGTGTTGCCGGCGAGGAAGCCGAGCAGGTCGATGTCCTCCAGAATGCCGACGATCTCCTCGCCGCGCCGCACAGCGATGCGCCGCTTGTTGGTCTTCGTCATGTCGAGCAAGGCCTGGAAGACGAAGTCGCCCTCGTCGACGCTGACGATTTCATAATGCGCGACCGGGCCTATGGCGGCCGTGATCGGCATCCTGTGCAGGATGACGGCCTTGGACAGGTTCATGCCGGTGACGAGGCCGAGCCTGTCGCCGTCGCGCACCAGCAGCGTATTGGAATTGACGTCGCGCATCCGCCGACCCGCCGCCTCGATCGTTTCGGCAGCGTCGATGAATTCGGCAGGGTGCAGGAAAAGGTCGCCGACGCGCGTGCGCATCAGCGAGCCGGTGTCGCGTTCGTCGCGGTCGCGGGCCACGGCCTCGAGCTTGCGCGAAATGTCCAGGTAGAAGAACGAACCGAAGCGTGGATTGTCGTTGATGAGCCGGAGAATCGTCTCCTTCGGCGCGAGATAGGCGAGCGTCTCGTCGCGCGCCACGAAGGCGTGCGCGCTCGTTCCCTGCACGATGGCGCGGCTGTCGAAGGAATCCTTCGGCCCGAGCAGTGCGACGAGTTCCTCGCCGTCGCGTTCCTCGACCGTGCCCTTGATGACGACGAAGAGGAATTCGCCCGGCACATCCTGCGCGATCAGGGTTTCGCCGGGCCGGAAATAGCCGATGTCCAGCGTCTCGCGCAGAAGGTCGATCTCGCGCGGCAGCAGGCGATCGAACGGCGGATTGGACGCATCGAACGACTTGGGCATGGAGCGCGGGGTCTCGACAAGAAAACGGGCCGCATGATGCGGCCCGCGAGATTAGCGCCTGCAGGCGCGAAGTTGAATGCGGCCGGGCGTCGCCGCCCGGCCGTGAGCCTTAGTGGGCCGAGGCGCCGGTCGCGCCGATGCCGGTCTGCGAACGCACGAACTGCGCGTCCCAGCCCGCCCGGTCTTCCTTGGCGCGGGCGCTGTTGTCCATCTTGGACACGAGCCAGATCACCACGAAGGCGAGCGTCATGGAAATCGCCGTCGGATTGTCGGCGGAAATCGGCGCCGAACCCTTCGGGTTGCCGAGCACGAGTTCCCAGACCGCCGGCGAGAGCACGACGCCAGCGACGGCGGTGATCAGGCCGACGAAGCCGCCGACGACCGCGCCCTTCGTGGTCGTGCCCTTCCACATCATGGACATGAGCAGGACGGGGAAGTTGCACGAGGCGGCGATCGAGAAGGCCAGGCCGACCGCGAAGGCGACGTTGATCTTCTCCGACATGATGCCGAGCGCCATCGCCAGCAGGCCGAGGATCACGGTCGAGATCTTCGACACGCGGATTTCGTCCTGCTCGTTGGCGTTGCCCTTCTTGACGACCGTTGCGTAGAGGTCGTGGCTGATCGCCGAGGCGCCCGCCAGCGTCAGGCCCGACACGACCGCGAGGATCGTGGCGAAGGCCACCGCCGAGATGAAGCCCAGGAAGACGTCGCCGCCGACCGCGCCCGCGAGGTTGATCGCGGTCATGTTCGCGCCGCCCTTGATCGCTGCGATGCCGTTCTTGGTCTTTTCGAACAGGGCGGCGTCGAGGAACTCGGGGTTGGTCGAGACCAGCACGATCGCGCCGAAGCCGATGATGAAGGTCAGGATGTAGAAATAGCCGATGAAGCCCGTGGCGTAGAACACCGACTTGCGGGCCGCCTTGGCGTCCGCGACGGTGAAGAAGCGCATCAGGATGTGCGGCAGGCCGGCGGTGCCGAACATGAGGGCGAGACCGACCGAGATCGCCGAGAACGGCGTCGAGACCGGCGCGCCCGGCGCGAAGATCGGACCGAGGATCGAGGCGCCGCGCGGATGGACTTCAGCCGCCTTGGCGAACAGGGCCGCCGGGTTGAAGCCGAACTTCAGCAGCACCATGAAGGCCATGAAGGTCGCGCCGCCGAGCAGCAGGCAGGCCTTGATGATCTGCACCCAGGTCGTCGCGACCATGCCGCCGAAGGTCACGTAGGCGATCATGAGAACGCCGACGATCACCACCGCGAGCCAGTAGTCGAGTCCGAACAGCAGCTTGATGAGCGTGCCGGCGCCGACCATCTGGGCGATCAGGTAGAAGGCCACGGTGACGAGCGTGCCGCAGGCGGCCATCACGCGCACCGGCGTCTGGCTGAGGCGGAACGAGGCGACGTCGGCGAAGGTGAACTTGCCGAGGTTGCGCAGCGGCTCCGCGATCAGGAACGTCACGATCGGCCAGCCGACCAGCCAGCCCACGGAATAGATCAGGCCGTCGAAGCCCCAGGCGTAGACGAGGCCCGAGATGCCGAGGAAGGAGGCCGCCGACATGTAGTCGCCGGCGATGGCCAGACCGTTCTGGAAGCCGGTGATGCCGCCGCCCGCCGCATAGAATTGCGCGGCAGACTTCGTGCGGCTCGCAGCCCAGGCGGTGATGCCGAGCGTGACGAGCACGAACAGCACGAACATGCCGATGGCCGACCAGTTGGTCGTCGACTTGGCGCCGCCGCCGGTGATGGCGTCGGCGAGAGCGACCGTCGGAAGCGCGGCGAAAGCGGCGCCCGTCAACAGGGAAAGCGCGCGCTTCATCACTTCGACTCCTCGATGATGGCCTTGGTCAGGCTGTCGTATTCGACGTTCGCCTTCTGCACGTAGATGCCGGTCAGCACGAAGGCCGAAAGGATGACGAGCACGCCGATGATGACGCCCGAGGTGATGACGCCGATCATCGGGATGCCGAGCGAGCCGGGCGCGAAGCTGACCAGGCAGATGAAGCCCATGTAGATCGCCAGCATGATCGCCGACAGCGTCCAGCCCAGCGACTTGCGCTTGCTGACGAGCTGCTCGAACTTCGGATTTCGCTCTATATCTTGCCAACTTGCCATTCGAGATACCTCCCAGAAATCGACCGCATCGAAACGGTTGGCCGGAAGCTAACGAATGGTTGCGGCGCTCTCCATGCAACTTTGGTGATTTGCGGGCCGCAGCATGAATCTCGTGGCGCGTTCTCTTGGTCGAAAGTCTGACGAAAGTCGCCTCGCGCCCCCTGTTTGGGCCGCTATGAGCGTGAGCGGAGGCTTTTCCATTAGACGAAGGTTTTACGGGACACTCCGTCGCATTTCCCGGCACGCCCGGTAACATATGTCTGTTCGGCGCCAGCCGGACGCAATGAATTTGCGAAAAGCAAAATCTGGAGGGAATACGCATGGCGATGGCGTCGACTGCCGCGGCGGACAAGGTCCGACCGATGACAGCCGAAGAGAAGAAGGTGATTTTCGCTTCCTCTCTCGGCACCGTTTTCGAATGGTACGATTTTTATCTCTACGGCTCGCTCGCCGCGATCATCGGCGCGCAGTTCTTCTCGCAATTCCCGCAGGCGACGCGCGACATCTTCGCGCTGCTGGCCTTTGCGGCGGGCTTCCTTGTGCGTCCGTTCGGCGCGCTGGTGTTCGGGCGCGTCGGCGATCTCGTCGGCCGCAAGTACACCTTCCTCGTCACCATCATGATCATGGGCCTGTCGACCTTCATCGTCGGCCTCCTGCCCTCGTCGAACTCGATCGGCATTGCGGCGCCCATCATCCTGATCGCGCTGCGCCTCCTGCAGGGCCTGGCGCTCGGCGGCGAATACGGCGGCGCGGCGACCTACGTCGCTGAACACGCCCCGCAGGGTCGTCGCGGCTTCTACACTTCGTGGATCCAGACCACCGCGACCCTCGGCCTGTTCATGTCGCTGCTGGTGATTCTCTTCACCCGCACGATCATCGGCGAGAAGGACTTCGCCGACTGGGGCTGGCGCGTTCCCTTCCTCGTGTCGGTCGTGCTGCTCGGCATCTCCGTCTGGATCCGTCTCCAGCTCAACGAATCGCCGGCCTTCCAGCGCATGAAGGACGAGGGCACGCAGTCGAAGGCGCCGCTCACCGAATCGTTCGGCCGCTGGGACAACGCCAAGATCGCCCTGCTCGCGCTGTTCGGCCTCGTCGCCGGCCAGGGCGTCGTCTGGTACACGGGCCAGTTCTACGCGCTGTTCTTCCTGCAATCGATCCTCAAGGTCGACGGCTACACGTCGAACCTGCTGATCGCCTGGTCGCTGCTCCTCGGCACGATCTTTTTCGTCGTGTTCGGCGCGCTTTCGGATCGCATCGGCCGCAAGCCGATCATCCTGGCCGGCTGCCTGATCGCGGCGCTGACCTTCTTCCCGATCTTCAAGGGCATCACGACGCTGGCCAACCCGGCGCTCGAGAAGGCGATCGAGAACGTGAAGGTGACGGTCGTTTCCAACCCGGCCGAATGCGGCGACCTGTTCAATCCGGTCGGCACCCGCGTCTTCACCACCTCCTGCGACCGCGCCCGCGCGTTCCTGGCGCAGTCCTCGGTCAAATATTCGACGCAGCTCGACGCGGCGGCGAAGGAGGTCGTGGTGAAGGTCAACGACACGGCCGTGCCGTTCGACGCCGCCAAGTTCGCCGACGCCAGCAAGGCGCTGACGGCGGCGCTGCAGGCGGCGGGCTATCCCAAGCCCGGCGATCCCGGCATCGTGAAGATGACGAATCCCTTCGACATCTTCCGCGCCCAGACGGGCGGCATCATCGGCCTCCTGTTCATCCTCGTCATCTACGTGACGATGGTCTACGGGCCGATGGCGGCGGCGCTGGTCGAACTCTTCCCGACCCGCATCCGCTACACCTCGATGTCGCTGCCCTATCATATCGGCAACGGTTGGTTCGGCGGCCTCCTGCCGGCGACCGCCTTCGCCATGGTGGCGCAGACCGGCGACATCTACTTCGGCCTCTGGTACCCGATCGTCTTCGCCGTCATGACCTTCGTGATCGGCATGATCTTCATTCCCGAGACCAAGGACCGCGACATCTACGCCGACGACGTCCGGCGCTGATCGCAGCCTCGAATTTCGCATCCCGAAACCCCGCGTCCGCGCGGGGTTTCTTTTTGCGGCGCAATGCGATTAGACGAAGGTTATAGCTTGGCGCGGTCGTTCGCGGGCGTCAGGCGCCATAGATTTGCGACTTCGCGCGCAGGCGCGGGAGCTTGGCGCCCGAGACGAGAGGCTGCGCGCAGGAGATGAACGATATGGCAGGCAGCGCGGCGGTTGCGGGGGCGCCGGCGTCGGATACGCGGCGCATGACGCCGGTCGAGAAGAAGGTGGTCTTCGCCGCCTCGCTCGGCACCGTATTCGAATGGTACGACTTCTATCTGTACGGCGCGCTGACCACGATCATCGCCGACCAGTTCTTCGACCAGTTTCCGCGCACGACGCGCGAAATCTTCGCCCTGCTCGCCTTCGCCGCCGGCTTCATCGTGCGCCCGCTGGGCGCCGTCGTCTTCGGGCGCATCGGCGATCTCGTCGGCCGCAAGTACACCTTCCTCATCGCCATCCTTTTCATGGGGCTGTCGACCTTCCTGGTCGGCCTGCTTCCGGGTTCGCGCACGATCGGCGTCACGGCGCCGATCCTGCTCGTGATATTCCGCCTGATGCAGGGACTGGCGCTCGGCGGCGAATACGGCGGCGCGGCCACCTATGTCGCCGAACACGCGCCCAACGGGCGGCGCGGCTTCTACACGTCCTGGCTGCAGACGACGGCGACCCTCGGCCTGCTCCTGTCGCTGCTCGTCATCCTGTTCTTCCGCTCCCTGCTCGGCGAGGAGGATTTCGCCGAGTACGGATGGCGCTTCCCGTTCCTCGGCTCGTTCGTGCTGCTGACGATCTCGCTGTGGATCCGCATCCAGCTCAACGAATCTCCGGCCTTCCAGCGCATGAAGGCGCGCGGGACGCAGTCGAAGGCCCCGCTGACGGAAGCCTTCGGCCGCTGGAACAATTTCAAGATCGCGCTGCTCGCCCTGTTCGGCCTGATCGCCGGCCAGGCGGTGGTCTGGTACACGGGCCAGTTCTACGCCCTGTTTTTCCTGCAATCGATTCTCGGCGTCGACGGCTACACGTCGAGCCTGCTGGTCGCCTGGTCGCTCGCCTTCGGCGCGATCTTCTTCGTCGTCTTCGGCTGGCTGTCGGACCGCGTCGGACGCAAGCCGATCATCCTGTCGGGCTGTCTGATCGCCGCGCTCACCTTCCTGCCCCTGTTCAAGCAGATCGCCACGCTCGCCAATCCGGCGCTGGAGCGCGCCGTCGAAACGGTCAGGGTCGCCGTCGTCGCCAATCCCGATCGCTGCGGCTCGCTGTTCAATCCCGTAGGCACACGCGTTTTCGCGACCTCCTGCGACATGGCGCGCGACCTGCTCGCGCGGTCGGGCGTGCGCTACGCCACCGAGCCATCCAGCAATCCGACCGGCGCGATCGTGCGCATCAACGGCGTCGACTATCCGTTCGACCAGACGCGTCCCGCCGAGACCAGCGCGAAGATTTCCGCCGCGCTCAAGGCCGCCGGCTATCCCGCCGCCAACGATCCCGGCATCGTCCGCATGACGGGGCCGTTCGACATTTTCCGCGCGCAGACCGCGGGGCTCGTCGGACTGCTCTTCGTCCTCGTGCTGTTCGTGACCATGGTCTACGGCCCGCTCGCGGCGGCGCTCGTCGAACTCTTCCCGACGCGCATCCGGTACACGTCCGTGTCGCTGCCCTATCACCTCGGCAACGGCTGGTTCGGCGGGCTTCTGCCGGCGATCTCCTTCGCCATGGTCGCCCAGACCGGCGACATCTACTACGGCCTCTGGTATCCGATCGCCGTCGCCATCATGACCTTCATCGTGGGTCTGGTCTTCATTCCCGAGACCAAGGATCGCGACATCTACGTCGGCGACACGGAGCCCCCGCCGCCCCTGGACGGCAAGCCCGCCAAGCCTTGATTTCGCCGGCAGGATCGGCAATCAGGGGGGCGCGCCGGGTTAGCACAGCGGTAGTGCAGCGGTTTTGTAAACCGAAGGTCGGGGGTTCGATTCCCTCACCCGGCACCAAGCCGAGAAAAATAACGCAATGATTTCAATTAAATAGAAATTTATTGCGCCTCCTTACCCACATATTTGCCCACAGACGGCGTTGGCCATGCGTTGGATAGCCCAGCATCCGCGCGGTTGGCGGTCGTCCTCAACACAATCGCCTTGGCTTAAGAGCGTAGCGAAGAAACGCTGCGCGACGAGTGTTCGCGACCGCACCTGTAGCAAGCGACTTCGGTGCGTTCCGCCTGCCGGTCAAACGGGGTGCAGTTCACTCCCCCCGCCCATATCACGCGACGTGATGCATCTACTGCAATGCCGGAATTGATTGCCCTACGCGACAGTCCATTGGCGCTAAGCTTTTTCATCACTCATGCAACTTGCACGGCCACGCTCAAGTTGAGCCAACTAGAGCGTCGCAAGCTTGACTGTAAAATGCAAATAAACTTGTTAACTTTGCAAGAACACTATATTGCATCTGGCTACGGCTGTTAGGTGCGAGTTGCGTAAATGCATGCGCCAAAAAGGGTCGAGCGTCTCTCTCGCCATCCGGGGCCGCTTAGGTGTCAATCGGCTTGCAATATTGCCCCCTGATCGGCGTCCAAAGTTGACCCCCTTGTCATAGACACGGATGCGAGCGCGCGCGTCGCCGCGGCTGGTGGGGGTTGCGGCGGCGTCGCGCGTGCGGGACCGAGGTCGCGGGGATTCAGACGCGGTGCTTGAAGCGCCAGCTCTCGTTGCCGGTCTCAACGATGTCGCAGTGATGCGTGAGCCGGTCGAGCAGCGCGGTTGTCATTTTCGGGTCCCCGAACACGCTCGGCCATTCGCCGAAGGCAAGGTTGGTCGTGACGATGACGGACGTGCGTTCGTAGAGCCGGCTGATCAGATGGAACAGGAGTTGGCCGCCAGCCTGGGCGAAGGGCAGATAGCCCAGTTCGTCGAGGATGACGAAGTCGAGGCGCGTGAGATAGTCAGCAAGCCGCCCCTGCCGGCCTCCACGTGTCTCCGCCTCCAGCCGGTTGACGAGATCGACGGTCGTAAAGAAGCGGCCGCGCGAGCCAGCACGGATGCAGGCGCGGGCGATGGCGATCGCCAGATGAGTTTTGCCGGTTCCCGTGCCGCCAACGAGTACGACGTTGCGCTGCTGGACGATGAAGCCCCCGCCCGCGAGATCGCGGACCAGCGCCTCGTTGATCGGGGTGTCCTTGAAGGCAAAGTCGTCGACGTCCTTGGCGAGCGGCAGTTTGGCGACGGTGAGCTGATACTTGATGGAGCGCGCTTGCTTCTCCGAGATCTCGGCCTTCAGGAGGTCGCCGACGAAGCGCTGCGGTTCGTGCTTGCGCTTGACCGCCACGGCGAGCGTCTCGTCGTAGGCGGTCCGCATGCCGAAGAGCTTGAGAGATCCCATCAGGTCGAGAACTTCGGTGCGCTCCATGGTCAGGCCCTCCTGAGTTGGTCGTATCTGGCGCAGTCGGCGATTGGCGCGTGACGCAACGTCAACGACGCCGGCGTCGCGATCGGACCGATCGGCGGCGGATCGCGGCGGCGCGCCAGGATGTTGATGATCACGTCGGCGGAGTGGACGCCCTCGGCAAGCGCCTCGGCACAAGCGGCCTCGACCGCGGGCAAGCCGTCGGTCAGGACTGCTGCCAATATCGAGACCATCTGACGGTCGCCGTCGTCGCTGCCGGAGAGCTTGCGCCGCACGCGCTCCAGCGCCGCAGGCAGGACCCAGTCCTTGAACGGCGCCCCGTTGCGCAACGCGCCGGGCTTGCGCGCCAGCACCGGCACGTAATGCCAAGGGTCGTAGACCGTCTCGCCACGCCCGTAGCAGCGGGCATGTTCGGCGACGATGCGGCCGTCCTGCCGGATCACGATCCGGTCGGCATAGGCATGGATCTCGACCGGTCGCCCGACGGCGCTGGCGCTGACCGAGTACTTGTTGTTGTCGAACCGGACCAGACAGGTCTTCGACACCGAGGCCGGCAATGCATGGAAGCCATCGAAGCGGCCGCGGTAGGGCACGAGGTGGGGACGCTCTTCCTCGAACGCCGCCCAGACCGTCGTGTCCGGGCGCTCCGGATGGGCATGCGTCTTCGCATAGGCGATGCACTTGTCCAAAAGCCAGGCGTTCAGCTCGTCGTAGGTCTTGAACCGCAATCGCGGGGTGAAGAAGCGCTCGCGTACCAGGCCGACCTGGTTCTCGACCTGTCCCTTCTCCCAGCCAGACGCCGGCGTACAGGCGACCGGGTCGACCAGATGATGCGAGCACATCTGCAGGAAGCGGCGATTGTACTGGCGGTCCTTGCCGACAAAGATCGTGTCGACCGCCGTCTTCATGTTGTCGTAGATGCCGCGCGCGCAGGCGCCCTTGAAGAAGGCGAAGGCGCGCTCGTGCGCGTCGAACACCATCTCCTGCGTCTCACGTGGATAGGCGCGGGCGATGAACATCCGGCTGTGGCAAAGCCGCATGTGGGCGACCTTCACCGTGATCGTCGCGCCGTTCATCATGACGATCTCGTGGCTCCAGTCGAACTGGTAGGCCTCGCCCGGCGCAAACGACAAAGGCACGAAGGCCGCCGCTGTCTGTCCGGCGTGCTCTTCGCTCCAGTGGCGGGCATATCGCCGAACCGCGTCGTACCCGCCCTCGTAGCCTAGAGCCCGCAGCTCCTCGAACAGGCGGATCAGCGTCAGTCGCTCCCGGGCCGAACTGCTCGTGTTTGCTGTCAGCAAGCGATCCAGATCGGCCGTCCAGCGCCCAAGCTTCGGGCGTGGTTGGACTTCGCGCTCGTAGGCGAACGAGGTCTCCTCAGATCGCAAGACCTTCCGGACCGTGTTGCGCGACAGGCCGAGATCGCGCGCGATCTGCTTGATCGACTTGCCCTTGACGAACCGCTCACGCCGTATCCGGCCGATCGTCTCCACAATCAGCATCCCCCACCGCCCGCTCGCTCGGTCCAAACGAGCAGGCTGCCAGATCGATCAATATCGAGGGGGTCAATTTTGGACGCCGATTCACCCCGTCAGGGGGTCAAAATTGCACGCCGAAACACAGATTGGCCTTGTGTCCGCTTTCTGGCGGGAAGCCAACGGGGAGGATCGTGAAGGATTGCGGACGCCGGCCCGACCCGGATGTGCGTGACGGCGCGCGGGCCGGCGTCGGCAATCCTCCGATGGAGGAAGCCGCGGCCCAGTGGTTGGGCGTTTCAGATTGGCCGGCGCTATGGGGCTTTCGCGAACGGTGTGTCGCCGACTGCGGTTGTGTCGCGGCGACGGGCGCGCTTCGGTCGTGGATGATTTCTGCGGATGATGCGTTGATCGAAGCGCCGGCTCGGCGAGCTCGTCTGGGCAGTCGATTTTGTCGAGCATGAAGCGAGCGGCTGCGTTGCGCCGGTAATTTGCGTGCGTTCGGAATCGTGGTTGGGGCAGACGGTCCGCGGGCAGATCATGATGTATCGCTCCATCCGGCTGCGAACGACGTTTGCGGAGCGCCGCCGCGGGCGAAGCGCTCGACGATGGTCATGCGACCACCACAGCAGCGGCAGGGGAAGGATTCCTCGCGCTCATCGTCGACACCCGCTTCTGCCGGTTCGGCATGCGGCTCGCCGACGTTCTGTCGGGCCTGCGGTGCGCCACTGACGTCGGCAATCATCTGTCTGATGCGCGCGACGTTCTTGACGCGCGCGGCGCCGGCGAGGAAGCCGTAATGGCGGATGCGGTGGAAGCCATCGGGGAGAACGTGCAGCAGGAAGCGGCGCATGAACTCGTCGACGGGCAGCGTCATGGTCTTGATCCATGCGCCCGGCGCGCTCGCCCGAGCGCGATAGTCCTTCCAGCGGAAGGAGACGCGATGACCGTCGAATGCGACGATGCGGCTGTCTGAGATGGCGACGCGGTGGGTGTAGCGCGACAGATAGGCGAGGACGGCCTGAGGGCCGCCGAACGGGCGCTTGGCGTAGATGACCCATTCGGCGCGGCGCAGCGGCGCGAGACGGGCTCTGAACACACCGGGGTTGGCGAGCCCGGCGAGGTCGCCGAAGAAGGTCAGCCGGCCGCCCTCATGAAGGGCGAGCAAGCCTTCCAGGAAGCGGCGACGGAAGAAGCGCGACAGGACACGCACGGGCAGAAAGAAGCCGGGCTTGCAGGCGATCCAGCGTTCGCCGTCCGGCGACAGGCCGCCGCCGGGGACGATGATGTGGACGTGCGGATGGTGAGTGAGCGCCGATCCCCAAGTGTGCAGCACGCTGGTGAATCCGATTCTGACGCCGAGCCGCTTCGGATCGACGGCGATCGTCGTCAGCGTCTCGGCAGCGGTCTTCATGAGCAGGTCGTAGAGCGCCGCCTTGTTTTGGAAAGCGATTGCGGCGATCGCCGCCGGCAGGGTGAAGACGACGTGATAGTAGGCGAGCGGCAGTAGATCGGCTTGACGCTTGTCGAGCCAGGCGCGCGCGGCAAATCCCTGGCACTTCGGACAATGCCGGTTGCGACAGGAGTTGTATCCGATCTCGACATGGCCGCAGCCGTCGCAGCGCGCGACATGGCCACCGAGCGCCGCGGTGCGACAAGCCCGGATCGCCGAGACGACCTTGAGTTGGCCGAGGCTCAGACGGCCGGCGTGGGCGGCAAGATATGCCTCCCCATGCCGACGAAAGACGTCTGCGACCTCGAGGCGAGGCCGCGCCATGACGGCGCGGTCTTCAGGAGTGCGGGGGCGCGAGCAGCGCGAGCGGGCTCTCGACGTCGCGGATCGTCTTGAGGGCAACGCGCGTGTAGATCGCCGTTGTGTCGAGCTTCCTGTGGCCGAGCAGCGTCTGGATGACGCGGATATCGACCTTCTGCTCCAGAAGATGCGTGGCGAAGCTGTGCCGCAGCGTGTGCATGGAGACGCGCTTGCCGAGCCTCGCGCTCGCCGCGGCGGCAACGCAGGCGCGGCTGAGCTGGCGTGAGGTGATCGGCTGGCCTGGCTGTTGGCCTGGGAACAGCCATCCCTTCGGCCGCTTCTCCCGCCACCACTGCCGTAACAGCGCGAGCAGATCGGGCGACAGCATGACATAGCGATCCTTGCGTCCCTTGCCCTGTTCGACGCGGATCAGCATCCGGGCGCTGTCGATATCCGAGACTTTGAGGTTGGCGATCTCGGAAACGCGCAGGCCGCAACCATAGGCGACGCTGAGCGCCGCCCGGTGCTTCAGGTTCGAGGCATGCGCCAGCAGCAGTGCGACCTCCTCCGGGCTCAATACGACGGGTAAGCGTTCGGGCGTCGAGATCCGCGCCATCCGATCGCCGAAGCCAGGGCGGCCGAGCGTCACATGGAAGAAGAACCGAAGGGCCGCGCAGGCCTGGTTCATTGTGGAGGCGCTCGCGCCGCTGGCCGCCATGTGCAGCTGGTAGCGACGCAGATCCTCCGGCTCGGCAAGGGCCGGCTTGCGGTCGATGAACGCCGCAAACATACGCACCTGCCGGACGTAGTCGCGCTTCGTCTGCTCGCCGAAACCGCGGATGGTCATGTCCTCGAGCATCCGCTGGCGAAGCGGGCTGACGGATCCTTGGGCATTGCTGTGGTCTTCCATGGGGCTCTCCCGTTCAAGAGAAACCCCACATGATCGTGCAATCCCGAGTGTCAGACCTCAGCCGCCCCCAATCGGGCAGCTCCTGCCGCGGAGCGGCTTCGTCCTACGACCGATCTCGGACCTTCGAGATTCCGTAGCCGAAGATCCGCCTCTGATCCACACCGGTCGCCTTGAAGTTTAAGCTACCAAAGCAGATGATCTGCAATCCGTGGGGAGATATGCAGAGGCGCGAATTCATCACCTTCACGGTCGGTTCTGTCGGTTCATACATAATCCGACCATCGCACGGCTTCGCTAAGGACAATCATCGCGTCGTCGGATTGTTTACCGTGGCGCTCGACACCCGAACGGAATTGATAGACGCGTTCCGAAACGGCCTGCGCAAGCTTGGGTATTTTCCTGGTGTCAATCTTACGTTGGATTTCAAATCAACAAACGGAAAAGCTGAGTTGCTCGACAGCACTGCCGCCGAGATCGTTAAGCAAGATTATGACGTAGTTGTAACTTGGGGTACGCTTGCGGTTTCGTCTATTCAAAAAGCGTCTAAAACTGTTCCCGTCGTGATGGCGTCAATCGGCGATCCAGTGGCGGTGGGCATTGTAACAAATATTGCTCGGCCCGGCGGGAACATAACGGGCTTTACTTTGGCGTCCCTAGACACAATAGCCAAACGACTTCAAATGTTTAAGGAGTTTGTCCCAAATCTGAAACGCATTGGGTATTTATTGGCGCCAGATACAGGTATGGAAATTCGTCAATTTCAGGAAATAGAAGCCGCAGCCAAGACTTTTGATATGGAAGCCAAGTCTTTTGTTTGCCTCAGCGCAGCCGAAATAAAAAGCGCAATCAATTCGGCGGCCGCGTGGAAAGCAGGAGGACTTATTACATCAAATGCAGCTCTTTTTGCCGGGCATCGCGCTGACATTTCGAATTTAAGCCTCGAACATCGGATACCGCTCGCATCGCCCACGAAGGAATTTCCGGCCGCCGGTGCATTGTTCTCCTACGGCCCAAGTATCACCGATCTTTCGCGCCGCGCCGCAACCTACGTTGATAAGATTCTCAAGGGCGAAAGCCCGGCGGTTTTGCCAATCCAACATCCCGACAAGTTCGAACTCGTCATCAACCTCAAGACGGCTAGGACACTCGGCCTCGTGGTGCCGCCCGCGCTTTTCGCAGCCGCCGACGAGGTGATCGAGTAGACGCGCTGTTTGCTGCGAAGCGTGTTTCCGACTAGCACCGACCCGTCATTCCCTTCACCGGTGCGGACAAAGGTCCGCTGTCCGCCCAACCCGCCCGTTGTCGATGGCCGCTTGCCGGCGGATCAGCCGAATGACCGCTTCTCGTCCGTGGATCAAGGGGCACTTACGTGAAGGATTGCGGACGCCGGCCCGACCCGGATGTGCGTGACGGCGCGCGGGCCGGCGTCGGCAATCCTCCGATGGAGGAAGCCGCGGCCCAGTGGTTGGGCGTTTCAGATTGGCCGGCGCTATGGGGCTTTCGCGAACGGTGTGTCGCCGACTGCGGTTGTGTCGCGGCGACGGGCGCGCTTCGGTCGTGGATGATTTCTGCGGATGATGCGTTGATCGAAGCGCCGGCTCGGCGAGCTCGTCTGGGCAGTCGATTTTGTCGAGCATGAAGCGAGCGGCTGCGTTGCGCCGGTAATTTGCGTGCGTTCGGAATCGTGGTTGGGGCAGACGGTCCGCGGGCAGATCATGATGTATCGCTCCATCCGGCTGCGAACGACGTTTGCGGAGCGCCGCCGCGGGCGAAGCGCTCGACGATGGTCATGCGACCACCACAGCAGCGGCAGGGGAAGGATTCCTCGCGCTCATCGTCGACACCCGCTTCTGCCGGTTCGGCATGCGGCTCGCCGACGTTCTGTCGGGCCTGCGGTGCGCCACTGACGTCGGCAATCATCTGTCTGATGCGCGCGACGTTCTTGACGCGCGCGGCGCCGGCGAGGAAGCCGTAATGGCGGATGCGGTGGAAGCCATCGGGGAGAACGTGCAGCAGGAAGCGGCGCATGAACTCGTCGACGGGCAGCGTCATGGTCTTGATCCATGCGCCCGGCGCGCTCGCCCGAGCGCGATAGTCCTTCCAGCGGAAGGAGACGCGATGACCGTCGAATGCGACGATGCGGCTGTCTGAGATGGCGACGCGGTGGGTGTAGCGCGACAGATAGGCGAGGACGGCCTGAGGGCCGCCGAACGGGCGCTTGGCGTAGATGACCCATTCGGCGCGGCGCAGCGGCGCGAGACGGGCTCTGAACACACCGGGGTTGGCGAGCCCGGCGAGGTCGCCGAAGAAGGTCAGCCGGCCGCCCTCATGAAGGGCGAGCAAGCCTTCCAGGAAGCGGCGACGGAAGAAGCGCGACAGGACACGCACGGGCAGAAAGAAGCCGGGCTTGCAGGCGATCCAGCGTTCGCCGTCCGGCGACAGGCCGCCGCCGGGGACGATGATGTGGACGTGCGGATGGTGAGTGAGCGCCGATCCCCAAGTGTGCAGCACGCTGGTGAATCCGATTCTGACGCCGAGCCGCTTCGGATCGACGGCGATCGTCGTCAGCGTCTCGGCAGCGGTCTTCATGAGCAGGTCGTAGAGCGCCGCCTTGTTTTGGAAAGCGATTGCGGCGATCGCCGCCGGCAGGGTGAAGACGACGTGATAGTAGGCGAGCGGCAGTAGATCGGCTTGACGCTTGTCGAGCCAGGCGCGCGCGGCAAATCCCTGGCACTTCGGACAATGCCGGTTGCGACAGGAGTTGTATCCGATCTCGACATGGCCGCAGCCGTCGCAGCGCGCGACATGGCCACCGAGCGCCGCGGTGCGACAAGCCCGGATCGCCGAGACGACCTTGAGTTGGCCGAGGCTCAGACGGCCGGCGTGGGCGGCAAGATATGCCTCCCCATGCCGACGAAAGACGTCTGCGACCTCGAGGCGAGGCCGCGCCATGACGGCGCGGTCTTCAGGAGTGCGGGGGCGCGAGCAGCGCGAGCGGGCTCTCGACGTCGCGGATCGTCTTGAGGGCAACGCGCGTGTAGATCGCCGTTGTGTCGAGCTTCCTGTGGCCGAGCAGCGTCTGGATGACGCGGATATCGACCTTCTGCTCCAGAAGATGCGTGGCGAAGCTGTGCCGCAGCGTGTGCATGGAGACGCGCTTGCCGAGCCTCGCGCTCGCCGCGGCGGCAACGCAGGCGCGGCTGAGCTGGCGTGAGGTGATCGGCTGGCCTGGCTGTTGGCCTGGGAACAGCCATCCCTTCGGCCGCTTCTCCCGCCACCACTGCCGTAACAGCGCGAGCAGATCGGGCGACAGCATGACATAGCGATCCTTGCGTCCCTTGCCCTGTTCGACGCGGATCAGCATCCGGGCGCTGTCGATATCCGAGACTTTGAGGTTGGCGATCTCGGAAACGCGCAGGCCGCAACCATAGGCGACGCTGAGCGCCGCCCGGTGCTTCAGGTTCGAGGCATGCGCCAGCAGCAGTGCGACCTCCTCCGGGCTCAATACGACGGGTAAGCGTTCGGGCGTCGAGATCCGCGCCATCCGATCGCCGAAGCCAGGGCGGCCGAGCGTCACATGGAAGAAGAACCGAAGGGCCGCGCAGGCCTGGTTCATTGTGGAGGCGCTCGCGCCGCTGGCCGCCATGTGCAGCTGGTAGCGACGCAGATCCTCCGGCTCGGCAAGGGCCGGCTTGCGGTCGATGAACGCCGCAAACATACGCACCTGCCGGACGTAGTCGCGCTTCGTCTGCTCGCCGAAACCGCGGATGGTCATGTCCTCGAGCATCCGCTGGCGAAGCGGGCTGACGGATCCTTGGGCATTGCTGTGGTCTTCCATGGGGCTCTCCCGTTCAAGAGAAACCCCACATGATCGTGCAATCCCGAGTGTCAGACCTCAGCCGCCCCCAATCGGGCAGCTCCTGCCGCGGAGCGGCTTCGTCCATCGACCGTTTCCGGACTCTCGACGAGGCGCGATCGGCAGGCCGCTTCGCGCCAGAAGCGGGCGCTCGCCCCGCGCCAGATCCCAGACCTTCGCGAAGCCGGTATCGTTCATGCCTGTAGCGGCGCCCTAGATGGTGTTCTGAGTGATCGCATAGGCGATCACTCAGCCGCTTCTGTTTTTCGTCTTACCCCTGATCGCAGGTGCAGCGGACGCATGATATACACACCTAGCGACGAACCAAGGCGGCTTGTTGCGTTGCCTCAAAGCAAATATTGCAGCTCGCTGGTAGTCGAAACTATACGAGACCTCGGTTTGTCAGGAGCGCTTTAATGCGCACAACGGGCGCCAGCATCCTTGAGAACTTCCCTTTCCCAGTGACTATTGTCGAGCCGTCGGAAGCTTTGCGAAAGTCCCTCAAGATGTGGGAACAAGCTAACGCCGATTCTCAATGGCATGCCGGCGATCTGGACGAAGCCCGGCATCGGTGGATGCTGGAGTCTCCTGGCGACCGGCAAGACACGAAGCAATACCGCTTCAAGTCAGAGTCAGACGCCTCGTTGTTTTTGCGCGAATACGGTAACGGCCCAGACAGCGACGCACCGGGAACCTGGGCTCGCAATTGATGCAGCCCTGTCGGATTTCCGACCGACCCCTTCCAAAATCCAGCGAAAAGCCAAGCTGACGGTTACTAAGTATCTCGTCTGACAACCAAAAAAGGCCCGTTCGGTTGCGTTGCCTCAAGGCGTCGCGCGCGGCAACGGGCTATCAGACCATCATCTGCCCTGCCTCGTGATCGAGCCAAGGGCGATGAGACCGGCACATCGCAGGGCAATCCGGGCTTTCACGTGCGCCGATCGGCGCCCGAACAAGCCGATCGACCGATAGGGGTCCATCATGCCCGAAGCCCTGCGTAGCTTCTCAAATCCGATCTTCGAGTATTGGCGCGATGCGCTGGAGCGCTCGGTCCTGTTTATGGACGTCCTGCGCGAACGTGGAAACATCTACGACCAGCAGACTCAGCGCCTCGCGCCGCATGTGCTCAATTTCGCGGCGGAAGTCATCTGCGACGGCCGCACGCTCGAACGGCCCGTCAACTACGTGCTCGTCCGCATCCTGCCACCGGACGGCGTGACGGTCGATCCGCGCAAGCGTCCCTTCATCGTCTTCGATCCGCGCGCCGGCCACGGACCCGGCATCGGCGGCATGAAGCACGACAGCGAGATCGGCGTCGCGCTGCGGGCCGGCCATCCCTGCTATTTCGTCGGCTTCCTGCCGGAGCCGATGCCTGGCCAGACGATCGAGGACGTTTGCCGCGCCGAAGCGCAATTCGTGCGCATGGTGATCGACCTGCATCGCGACGCCGACGGCAAGCCGACGCTGGTCGGCAACTGCCAGGCCGGCTGGCAAATCATGCTGATGGCGGCGATGAACCCGGACCTTCCCGGTCCGATCATCTTGGTCGGGTCACCGCTGTCTTACTGGGCCGGCGTGCGCGGCAAGAACCCGATGCGCTATCTCGGCGGCTTGCTGGGAGGAAGCTGGCTGACCGCGCTTTCGGGCGATCTCGGCGCCGGGAAATTCGACGGCGCATCGCTGATCGCAAATTTCGAATCCAACAATCCCGCCAACACCTGGTGGAAGAAGCCCTACAACGTCTACGCCAATATCGACACGGAAGGTCAGCGGTTCCTCGAGTTCGAGAAATGGTGGGGCGTTCCCGTGGTCCTCAACGCGGAGGAAATGCAGTTCATTGTCGACGAATTGTTCGTCGGCAACCGCCTCGCGGCCGGCAAAATCCGCACGAGCGATGGCTCGCGCATCGACCTGCGCCGCATCCGGTCGCCGATCGTGGTGTTCTGCTCGTTCGGCGACGACATCACGCCGCCGCAACAGGCCCTAGACTGGATTCTCGAACTGTACGGAAGCGTCGATGATCTGATCGCCAACGGACAGACCATTGTCTATTCACTGCACCAGAGCATAGGTCACCTCGGCATCTTCGTGTCCGGTGCGGTCGCCACGAAGGAGCATCAGGAATTCGCGCTCAACATGAACCTGATCGACGCGATGCCGCCTGGGCTTTACGAATTCGTGCTGATGGGCATCGATGGCAAGACCGAGAACGCCGAACTCGTCACCGGAGGCTACGTCGCGCGCATCGAGCCGAGGACCTTCGACGACATTCGAGCGCTCGGCGGCAATGACGAAATCGACGAGCGCAAGTTCGAGACGGCGGCGCGCGTATCCGAGATCAATCAGGGTCTGTATGGCGCTTTCGTCAGTCCTTCCGTCAAGGCGATGACCTCGCCGGCGACCGCGCAATTCCTGCGCGAGATGCATCCGAATCGGATGCGCTTCGGGGCCTTCTCCGACCGCAACCCGCTGATGGCGCCGGTCAAGGAGATGGCCGAAAAGGTCCGCGCCGACCGGCATCCCGTCGCCGCCGACAACCCGTTCGTCGCCTGGGAAAAGGCGATGTCCAGCTGGATCGAACTCGGCTGGAACATGTTCGCCTCCACGCGCGAGGCTGTCACCGAAGCCGTGTTCCACGCCACATACGGGTCGCAGGCGTTGCAGGCCGCGGTCGGTCTGAAATCCCCGCATGCCGGCGACGACCGCAAGATCGAACGCGATCTCGGCCTTGCCGAAGCCCGCGCCGATCTCGAAGGCCTATTCCACGCGGGCGGCCTGCTGGAGGCGGGGCTTCGCGCCTTGATATACGTCCTGCGCGGCGGCGGCGTCGACGAACGGCAATTCAACGCTCTCGTGGCGATCCGCGACAGCGCTCCGCAGAATGAACGCGTTTCGATGGCGGAACTGAAGTCCATCATCCGCCGCCAGGCCGATCTGCTGCGCGCCGACATGGCTCGCGCCATGGCCGCCATACCGGCCATGCTGCCAGACGATCCGGGCCGGCGGGCGGCTGTCGTCGATATCATCGACGGCGTCGTGAGGGCGAGCGGCAAGCCTGGGCCGGAAACCGACGAACGCTTGAACGAGGTGAAGCGCATTTTCGGCGTGGAACAGGCGGAGGCGAAGGTCAGGCGGCGCGCATGAAACCGGTCGAGCGAAACGAACGGCGCGAAAAATACTTGAAATTGATGGAACGGGCGGCGGGCGCCGGCGCGATCCGTGTCGCCGTCGCCCACCCGTGCGACGAGGTCTCGCTGGAAGGCGCGATGGAGGCGGCGAAACTCGGCCTCATCAAGCCGGTTCTGATCGGCCCGCAGGCGCGCATCCGCGACCTCGCTGCGAAATTCGGCTTGGACCTCGCTGGCATCGAGATCATCGACGCGCCACACAGTCATGCGGCGGCGGCCATGGCCGTCGAACTCGTGCGCAGGGGCGAGGCCGAGGCGGTCATGAAAGGCAGCCTGCACACCGACGAGGTGATGGGCGCCGTCGTGGCGCGCGACACCGGTATACGCACGGCGCGTCGCATCAGCCATTGCTTCATCATGGACGTGCCATCGCACGCGGAGCCGCTGCTCATCACAGATGCGGCCGTCAATATCGCGCCGACGCTGAAGGACAAGGTCGACATCACGCAGAACGCCATCGACCTTGCCCGCGCCCTCGGCGCGACCGAGGTTCGGGTCGCGATCCTGTCGGCCATGGAGACGGTCAATCCGGACGTTCCCTCGACCCTCGACGCGGCCGCACTTTGCAAGATGGCCGATCGCGGCCAGATCACCGGCGGTGTGCTCGACGGGCCGCTTGCCCTCGACAATGCGATCAGCCCGGAGGCGGCCGCCGTCAAGAATATCGTTTCGCCGGTCGCTGGCCGTGCCAACGTGCTGGTCGTTCCGGACCTCGAAGCCGGCAACATGCTGGCCAAGAGTTTGTCGTTTCTCGCCGGAGCCGATTGCGCGGGCATCGTGCTCGGCGCGAAGGTCCCGATCATTCTCACGAGCCGTGCGGATTCACTTGAGGCTCGGCTCGCTTCGTGCGCTGTCGCCAACCTCTTCGCAGCGGCCCGGCGCAACCAGGCCGCACTGGCGATCCGCTGAGCAGCCTGTCTAAGGCGGGAGTATCCATGTCAGTCGTCGCTGTCATCAATGCGGGCTCGTCGAGCATCAAGCTGGCGGCGTTTGAGGACGTGACGTCGCCGCGACTCATTTTGCGAGGACACATCGACGGCATCGGCGTCAACACCCGTATGCGCCTGCTCGACGGCTCGGGCGCGACATTATCAGACGAGCCGCTCGATGCCGCCCTTGAGCACGAGGATGCGACCGAGCTGCTGGCAAAGCGTGTCGCGGATTGTCTGGCGGGCCGGGCAATTGTCGCGGTCGGTCATCGCGTCGTCCATGGCGGTCCCCGCCATTCCAGCCCCCGGTTCGTCACGGCAGAGCTGCTGGAAGAACTGGAAACCTTCGTCTCGCTCGCGCCGCTGCACCAACCGCATAATCTCGCGCCCATCCGTGCGCTGCGCGCTGCGCGCCCCGGCCTGCCGCAAGTAGTCTGCTTTGACACGGCCTTCCATCGAACACAGCCTCCCGTTGCGCAAACCTTCGCTATCCCACGCAAATACACGGACGACGGGGTACGTAGATACGGATTCCACGGCATCTCCTACGAATACGTCGCAGCAAGGCTTGCGGACATCGCGCCAGATGTTGCTAGTAAGCGTGTCATCATCGCCCATCTCGGCAATGGCGCCAGCCTCTGCGCCATCCAAGACGGTCGCAGCGTGGCGAGCACCATGGGCTTTACCGCGGTCGACGGGCTCATGATGGGGACACGCAGCGGGGCTTTGGATCCAGGTGTGATCATTCACCTGATGAGCCACTACGGGCTTGGTCTCAAGGGCGTCGAGGATCTGCTCTACAAGCAGTGCGGGCTGCTCGGCGTCTCGGGCGTCTCTTCGGACATGCGCAGGTTACGGGAGGCCGATGATCCGCGCGCAAGAGAGGCGATCGACCTCTTCGTATATCGCATTCAGCGAGAGATTGGCTCGCTTGCAGCCGCCCTGGGCGGTCTCGACGCGCTGGTTTTCACCGCCGGTATCGGAGAGAACGACGCCGCGACTCGCCTTGAGGTGGCCAGAGCCTGCGCATGGATCGGGGTACGGATCGACGAGGCGAAGAACCACGCGGCCGCTAATGAGATAACGGGAGAGGCAGCGCGCGTGCGGACGTTCATCATTCCCACGAACGAGGAATTGCGGATAGCCATGGCGGTCCGTGAACTAATGAATTCCGGACCTCTGTCCCACGCAGCAGCCCTACAAGAGGCTTTTTAGCAAGCATTCTTCACGCGGTAGCCCGGGGCTGACGATCGGATGTTGGAGGTTTCGATGGGGAAGAAGAAGCACAAAAAGGAAAAAACAGCCGCACTGCGATCGCTGCCGCCCGACTCTCAAACCTCACCACCGCCCGAAACGGTCGACTACAATAAGGAACTGCGCCGTCTGCACGAAGAGACGGTCAAATTGCAGGAATGGGTGCGTCACGAAAAGAAGAAGATCTGCATCGTCTTCGAGGGCCGCGACGGCGCCGGCAAGGGTGGGACGATACGCGCGCTGACCGAACGAGTGAGTCCGCGTATATTCCGCGTCGTCGCTCTGCCTGCGCCGACCGAGCGCGAAAAATCGCAAATGTACGTGCAGCGCTACCTTCCGCACCTGCCTGCTGCGTCCGAAGTCGTGATCTTCGATCGTAGCTGGTACAACCGCGCCGGCGTCGAGCGCGTCATGGGCTTCTGCACGGAAAGGCAGGTCGAGGCCTTTCTCTCGACGACGCCAGGCGTCGAACGCGCAATGATCGATTCCGGTATAATCCTTCTAAAATATTGGCTCGAAGTCAGCCAGGACGAGCAAACGCGGCGACTGGAGTCGCGGATGGAGGATGGCCGCAAGATCTGGAAGCTGTCCGACATGGACCTCAAATCTTACGAGCGGTGGTATGACTATTCACGGGCGCGCGATGCGATGTTCAAGGCGACCGATACGCCCTGGGCGCCGTGGTTCGTCATCAATTCCGACGACAAGAAGCGCGCGCGCCTGAATATCATCCGGCACATCCTCGACAGCATCCCTTACGAGGGTATCCCGCGCGACAAGCCGAAGCTCCCGAAGCGCGACAAAGACCCGGACTACGTCGAACCGAATTATCCATTCAAGATGGTCCCCTTGAAATACTGATGGAAGCGCCCGAGCGCGATCACAGCTCGGGGCAGAGACAAAAGATAATCAGCTGTAGCGGAGAAGAGCATCATGTCGCAGGAAAAGAAAATTGCAGCCAATCCCCATCCCGAGGACGACCTGCTGATGTCGGTGGCCGAACTCAAGGCTTATGTTGATGAGGTTGAGATGGCCAAGGCGAAAGAATCCCTGGCCGCTTACAACAAGGCGCATCAAGCCCAGCAGGAATTGCTCAAGCGGCTCCAGTCCGACGAGCCAATCCCCGAAGATGCACTGCGCGCATTTCTTACCCGTTTGAAGACGGTGGCGACGACAGGAGCTGAAGAGATTTTGATCGGACGCTTCCCGAGCGAACTTTGCACAGACCATGGCCGCGCCATCAATCAGGCGGAAGAAGGATGGCCAGACACGTTGCAAGGCCGGCCGCGCAAGGCCTACGAATTCTGGAAGGAGAAGTTGCAGCCGCTCGGGTACAAACTGAAGGTGCTCATTGTCGACTGGCCCAACGGCCTTCCCGGCGACGTTGGCATGTATCTCGTCTGGAAGTGAAGATTGCAGAAAGGACCATCGCCCACCGGGCGATGGTCCAAAAAAGACCTCGGGCTTCGGTCAGTCGATAATGTGGTAACCGCCGTCCACGTAGATCACGCCGCCCGTAATCAGTCGCGCCGCGTCAAGCGCGAGGAAGGCCGTCGCCATTCCAACATCGTCGATGCTGACCAGGCTTCGCGCAGGAGCTTTTGTCCGTGCCTTTTCGAGAAGCTCGTCGAACTCGGGTATGCCTGAGGCCGCCCGTGTCGCTAGCGGGCCAGGCGATATGGCGTGGACCCTGATGCCTTTTGGCCCGAGCTCGGCGGCAACATAACGCACGGCCGCCTCCAGCGCTGCCTTCGCCACGCCCATGACGTTGTAGTTCTCTACCACCATCTGACTGCCGTAATAGCTCATAGTGAAGAGCGTTCCGCCGTTCTTCATCAACGGTTCCGCCAGATGCGCGGTCCTGAGGAACGACCAGCAGGATACGTCCATGGTCGTTAGGAAGCCCGCCTTCTCCACGTCGACCACGCGGCCGTGGAGCGTTTCCTTGGGCGCGAAGGCGATCGAGTGAAGGACAAAATCGAGCCGACCCCACGTGTCCTCGATCTTGGCAAACACGGCCTCAAGCTGGCCGTCCTGCAGGACATCGAGCGGAAGAAGAAGCGCGGCTTCGATCTCCCGCGCCAGCGGCTCTACGAATTTTCGCGACTTTTCGTTGAGGTATGTGATTGCGAGGTCAGCGCCTAGGGCGCGAAAAGCCTTTGCGCAACCCCAGGCGATGGAGTGCTCGTTAGCAACGCCGATGACGAGACCCTTTTTGCCTCTCAACAGCTGGGCGTTTTCCAGAAGAGTGTTCGTCATGACCTGCGCCTCCAGCGAGGTTCTCGCGTTGGGGTCGCATTATGCAGTCACACGCCGCTGCGGCCATGACAGGGGTCAAGCGCACAACTGCGTCGGCTTTCGAGAGTCGAGCCGCCCGCGCGCTTTAATCGTCCGATCCCGTCCATGCTGATGGCTGGAAATATCCTCCACCCGCCCGTCCGGACCCAGAACCAAATTCGCGGTTGGCGGGTCTCACTGCCCTTGCCTGACCTCCGCCAAACGTCCCGATAGCTGACCCTCTGAATTTCCGCGATGGGTCAGGAACGGCCGAGCCAATCGAGTCCAGGGAAGGTCGGCAAACCGCCCTTTTCGGCGGTTGGAAAGGTCCGCTTTCGCGAACGCATCGCCCGAACGACAGGTTCGGGGTCGGAAGCCAACCGGGAGGAACGACCGAAGGCGGACCTTCGACCCTGCGTGCGAATTCTGTTGCCGACCCACATGGGCTGCCATAGCGCAGGTCGAAACGGCAAGGCGATTGGCTCGACGCTAACATGTCGCGACGACTGAGGGGGTGAGGCTAGGTTGATAGCCAGCCGGCGCGACTGTCTCTCATTCTGTACGGTGGATTTTGCCGTGCTTACGAAATCTGTGGCCAACGCACCGACGCTGATTATAACGCGCAATACTCTTGCCGATAGTAGCCGCCAAAATGGCAAGTAACACGAAGGCGAATGCAAGGTAGTCGACGGGGAGCGTTCCGGCTGCGACGGCAAGGAAAAAGCAAACGACTAGAATCGTGACGATCCATACCAAGATCAACATTTCACTTCGCCTCGCAGTTTCCGGTCGAGGCAATGCTAATCCAAATCTTAGGTCCACGTGCTGCGCAAGCAAAGGCGGCGGCGCCTCAGCTAAAGCTTAGCGACCAATCTGTGGCCCACCCTGAGCGAGTATCGATCGGCGCACTTCGGTCGACTCTCCCGAATGGTGTCAGAAGGCAGAGCGAACGAGAGCGACGATCGCTGATCGGCTGAGCGCGCCGCTCTGGCGTTTCATCTCCTGCCCCTTCGAAAATAGAATCAACGTCGGGATGCTCCTGATGCCGAAGCGGGCTGCTATATCGGGGACGGCCTCGGTATCGAGTTTGGCGAGCCGCGCCAGCGGCTCAACTTCGCGGGCTGCGGCCTCGAATTCCGGTGCCATAGCCCGGCAAGGTCCACACCAGCCGGCCCAAAAATCGACCAGAACCGGAATGTTGGTCTTCCCGATCACACGATCGAACGTCTCAGTACTAGTCAATTCGACTGGATGACCGTCGAACAGCGGCTCTCGACAACGTCCGCAATTCGGGCGTTCGCCCTCGGAAAGGCGCGCGAGCGGGGCCTTGTTGAGCCCGCCGCAGCGCGGGCAGGCGATGATCGCGTCCGTGTCCAACACTCGCTCCTCTCAGTCGACTCAGCACCAGCTCTCGTCGCCGTCGCGCGTCGCGCGGATGAGTTCTCGAATATTTGCCTCGATCAGATAAAAGCCGACATTGCCGTAAGGCTTCTGTCGTCCGGAATTCAAGACGAAACTCTAGCTACCCTCGACCTTCTGCGTGTCGGACGCGACGCGCGGCGGCGAGCCACACTCCGTGGCGTCCCCCGCCATCGGCAACTGCCAGAACGCGGCCGTCCCAGGGGAGCAGCGCAGCCTGCCTTTTGAGAAAAACGTTCGGCCGGTCGCCGAAAACGACTTCCTCGTTTGCATACCTGGCTTGCCAGCGCTCGAATTCCGACATCAGCCTTGTCTCGCGTCGCCGCTCTATATATTCGTATTATCGTATATGAAATGCGGCGATGGCAATCGCGACGCCGGAGCTGATGGATGAGGTCATAATTTATGCACCATGGTTCACGCCTCGCACCAAAGCGCCCATGAACTACCGGCGCAAATCTCCTGCACGAAAGCCCCGGGAAGAGGAAGTACGGCTTCTCCTGTCGCTCAGGTCCGGCCCGCGACGGGTAAATTCAGGTCCGCTTGGCCAGTGCTTGAAAAAGGGATGGTGCGCATTCATCGAGCATACGCTGGATGACGCAGGACAGCATGGCGCGCACGCCCCGATGGTCGAACTGACCCATGCTGGCGAACAGATTGCCGCCGAATTCGCCCACGGCAGCCTCGCAACGATTAGAGCATGATCGGTTGGGACGCCGCGCAAGAGGGAATCGAGAAGTTGCCTTGAGGCGACGAGACTGAACGCTGATAGATCGATCAAAGCGGCAATCTGATCCGCGCACGCAGGCCGCCTTCCGCTCGATTGGCGAGCCGGATATAGCCGCCGTGCGCCTGCGCGATCGCTTGTGCGATCGCCAGCCCCAGCCCCACTCCTCCGGTTTCGCGGCTGCGCGATGTCTCGGTCCGGTAAAATGGTTCGAACACTTTCAGAATCTCGTCCGGCGAAATGCCCGGGCCTTCGTCGTCAATGATTATCTCGACGGCGTCGCTGGTCGAGATGACCGCAGTATGCGCGCGCGCGCCATACTTAACCGCATTGTCGAGCAGATTCGCAATTGCGCGTTTCAACGCGCTCGGCTGACATTCATAGGGCACGGCCGCAGACGGACTCATGTCCACCGGCAGACCGGCGTCCGCCATATCGTCTACGGCGCTTGCGAGTAATGCGGCGATGTCGACGCGCCGCCGCGGTTCGGCGCTGGCCTCATCGCGGGCAAAAGCCAGCGTCTCGGCGATCATCGAGTCCATTTCCGCAATCGTCGCCAGCATTTTGTCGCGCTCGCCGGGCGCTCCTGCATCCTCGGTGCGCAGCCGCAACAGCGTCAACGGTGTGCGCAAGTCGTGCGACAGCGCCGCCAGCATGTGCGTCCGGCTGTCGATCAGGCGGCGTAGTCGATCCTGCATGCGGTTGAACGCGCGCGCAGCATCGCGCATCTCGCTGGTCCCGGCCTCGACCAGCGGCTCGGCAGCGACGTCGCGGCCGAGGCGGTCCGCCGCTTTCGACAGCAGGCCCATCGGCTCCGTCACACGGTGAACCGCCCACACGGAGACCGCGAAAACTATAAGCGCCATGATCGCAAAGGCGATCACGAACTGCAATGAGAGCATCGGGCCGGTCTGCGGCAGCGCCGTAGCAAATGTGAGCCACTGCCCGTCGCGGAGGTGGACCGATGCCTGCAGGGCGCGCCAGACTCCCAGGCCGGAGCCGCCGAAGCCCATACCCATCCGGCCCCTCGTTCGATCGGCCATATCGGCTGGCGTCCCACGGAAACCCGGCCCGCCGAAACCTGGTCCGAACGCGCCGGCTGTCGACCGGGCCACCGAGACCTGCACCTGCCAGTCGCCGCGATCGGGAAGTTGATCGCGCACAGCATCCCGGATGATATCCGCGGCGCCGGTTGAATCAGACGGCGCTGCACCCGGCGGGTTCGACGCCAGCGACACCCGAAACGTCGGGTCGTTGAGCGCCTGCACGATTCGCGGGCGCCAGTCCGAAGGGGACTCGTCCAGCAGGCGCGACAGATTGGCGATACGCTGGGCGACCGCGAACCCGCCGATAGCGCGCACGGCCTGTTCGCGCGCGCCAGCGTAGATCCACGCGCCGATCGCATGCGATGCAAGCAGGCCGACGAGCAGGATCAGCAGCGTCTGTCCGAACAGGCTGCGCGGCAAAACACGCCGGATGCGGTCGCGGGTCATTCCCTGCGCACCTCGGGCGCGAACAGGTATCCCCCGCCCCACACGGTCCTGATGATTTCCGGATTGGCAGGGTCGCGTTCGACCTTCTTGCGCAAGCGGCTAACCTGCGTATCGATGCTCCGATCGAAGGCGTTCGCCGCCCGCCCGCGCGCGAGATCGAGCAATTGATCGCGGCTCAGCGTGCGCTGCGCGTGCTCCACCATGACGAGTAGGAGGTCAAATTCGCCCGTGCTCAGGGGTGTCGCGACGGAATCGGCGCCCAGCAGTTCCCGACGGTCGACATCGAAAGTCCAGCGGTCGAAGGCGTACCGCTTCGGCCGTTCTGCGGGTTCGTTCGATCCGCGTCGCCTGTTGCGCCGCAGCACCGCGCGGATGCGCGCGATCAACTCGCGGCTACCGAAGGGCTTCGCCACGTAGTCGTCGGCGCCGAGCTCGAGACCGACCACCCGGTCGACCTCGTCGCCCTTGGCGGTCAGCATGATGATCGGGACGTCGGATTCGGCGCGCAGACTGCGGCAGAGCGACAGTCCGTCCTCGCCGGGCAGCATCAGGTCGAGCAGGATGAGGTCGATCCGCGCGTCCGCCAAGACGCTTCGCATGGCGCGACCATCGCCGGCTGTGCTGACCCGGAAGCCGTCTTTCTGCAGGGCGCGCGAGACGAGCTCGCGAATTTCACGATGATCGTCGACGATGAGGATGTGCGACGCGCCTTGCATGTCCATCATATACGCCACGCCGCGTATCCAGCGGGCGCCGAAAAGTGTGACGAAATGCGGCAACCGCCGCGATTGTCACAGTTTGTCACAATTTCTCCGCCGATTGAAAAACTCGGGTGACGCTCTCCTCGCAAATTCGCGCCAAGCGACGACCAAGTCGTTTTTCGAAAGCAAGGAGAGATCGATGAACCGGAAGAGCCTTATGATCGGCGCCGCCGCCGTCCTGCTGTTCGGCGGACTGGCGTTGGCGCAGCCCTTCGGATCGGGCTACGGCCCACCCTTCATGCATGGCGGACGCGATGGCGGCGGCGGTTGGGGACCGGGCATGATGGGCGGCTACGGGCCGGGCATGATGGGCCGAGGAATGATGGGGGGCGGCTGGATGCGCGGCGGACCGCAATTCGCCATGACCGATCCGGCGCAGCTCGACGGCCTCAAGAAGGAGATCGGCATCACGACGGCGCAGGAGCCAGCGTGGACCAAATACTCGAAGACCATCCAGGAGGCCGTGGCGAACATGAAGTCGCTCTGGGATTCGACGACCGACAAGACGCCGCAGGATAGAAATGCCTTCGCGACGCAAATGCGCGAACAGGCGCGCAAGAACCAGGATTCCGTTTCGGCGGCAGCGAAAGAACTGCTCGGGGGGCTGACAGACGCCCAGAAACCGATAGCGCAGGACATCCTCCCGGGGCTCGCCTTCGGCCCGGGTCCGATGCGCGGCGCCTTCCGGGGCGGCTCTCGCTTCCAGCGTTGAACCGGAACGATCGGCGATTTCGGCCCTCGAATGCGTCAGCGCATTCGGGGGTCGTTTCTATTCAGCCGGGATCGACACTGGAGCGCGGCTTTTCTCGTTCTCCAGTCGATCGTCCCGCAGGTGCAGCATTCGGTCGAACCTTCAAAAGACCTTTTCGTCGTTGCTCACGACGACCATGGCCATATTCTGCTCGTGCGAAACGCGCCGCAGCAGGTCCCTAAGGTCGCGATCGAGAGCTTCTGCTGTGGACGTTGCAATTTGCGTTGTGCACTTTGTGCCGGCCTTCCGCGAATCGGCTCGAAGGTGGAGGAAATACGAATGAAGAAATCAGTCTTTGCGATCCTCACTCTCGCCATAGCAGACTTCTTAGCGCTGAGCGCCGCGACTGTCGCACCTGCTGAAGCTGCCGCATGCGTTCGTGGTGCCCGTGGCGCCGCGTGCGCGGGTCCGCGCGGCGCTGTCGCCGTGCGCCGTGCGCCAGTGGTCGTTGCCCCCGTCTATCGTGCACCGGTCCGACGGGGAGTTGTAGTCGTGCGCTGACGGAATCAGAAGCGCATCAGGTTCGGATTGTCGCCATCGTCCAAATGACTACTTCGCCGCTTCCGCTTCCGCAGTCGCGGGAGCGGCGCTTTTTTGTCGGCGTGTGCAGAGCAGAGATTTCTCGAACCGCACTGAGCTCGTGTAGCATTGAGGCCGTGGAGTGACAGTCCGCTTTCCGCCCCTTCCGGCGGTTGGGAAGGCCCGCTGCCGGGCGCGTCGGCCCGAACGGCAGTTTCCGGGGCTGGCGCTAATGGGCGAGAACGTGAAGGATTGCGGACGCCGGCCCGACCCGGATGTGCGTGACGGCGCGCGGGCCGGCGTCGGCAATCCTCCGATGGAGGAAGCCGCGGCCCAGTGGTTGGGCGTTTCAGATTGGCCGGCGCTATGGGGCTTTCGCGAACGGTGTGTCGCCGACTGCGGTTGTGTCGCGGCGACGGGCGCGCTTCGGTCGTGGATGATTTCTGCGGATGATGCGTTGATCGAAGCGCCGGCTCGGCGAGCTCGTCTGGGCAGTCGATTTTGTCGAGCATGAAGCGAGCGGCTGCGTTGCGCCGGTAATTTGCGTGCGTTCGGAATCGTGGTTGGGGCAGACGGTCCGCGGGCAGATCATGATGTATCGCTCCATCCGGCTGCGAACGACGTTTGCGGAGCGCCGCCGCGGGCGAAGCGCTCGACGATGGTCATGCGACCACCACAGCAGCGGCAGGGGAAGGATTCCTCGCGCTCATCGTCGACACCCGCTTCTGCCGGTTCGGCATGCGGCTCGCCGACGTTCTGTCGGGCCTGCGGTGCGCCACTGACGTCGGCAATCATCTGTCTGATGCGCGCGACGTTCTTGACGCGCGCGGCGCCGGCGAGGAAGCCGTAATGGCGGATGCGGTGGAAGCCATCGGGGAGAACGTGCAGCAGGAAGCGGCGCATGAACTCGTCGACGGGCAGCGTCATGGTCTTGATCCATGCGCCCGGCGCGCTCGCCCGAGCGCGATAGTCCTTCCAGCGGAAGGAGACGCGATGACCGTCGAATGCGACGATGCGGCTGTCTGAGATGGCGACGCGGTGGGTGTAGCGCGACAGATAGGCGAGGACGGCCTGAGGGCCGCCGAACGGGCGCTTGGCGTAGATGACCCATTCGGCGCGGCGCAGCGGCGCGAGACGGGCTCTGAACACACCGGGGTTGGCGAGCCCGGCGAGGTCGCCGAAGAAGGTCAGCCGGCCGCCCTCATGAAGGGCGAGCAAGCCTTCCAGGAAGCGGCGACGGAAGAAGCGCGACAGGACACGCACGGGCAGAAAGAAGCCGGGCTTGCAGGCGATCCAGCGTTCGCCGTCCGGCGACAGGCCGCCGCCGGGGACGATGATGTGGACGTGCGGATGGTGAGTGAGCGCCGATCCCCAAGTGTGCAGCACGCTGGTGAATCCGATTCTGACGCCGAGCCGCTTCGGATCGACGGCGATCGTCGTCAGCGTCTCGGCAGCGGTCTTCATGAGCAGGTCGTAGAGCGCCGCCTTGTTTTGGAAAGCGATTGCGGCGATCGCCGCCGGCAGGGTGAAGACGACGTGATAGTAGGCGAGCGGCAGTAGATCGGCTTGACGCTTGTCGAGCCAGGCGCGCGCGGCAAATCCCTGGCACTTCGGACAATGCCGGTTGCGACAGGAGTTGTATCCGATCTCGACATGGCCGCAGCCGTCGCAGCGCGCGACATGGCCACCGAGCGCCGCGGTGCGACAAGCCCGGATCGCCGAGACGACCTTGAGTTGGCCGAGGCTCAGACGGCCGGCGTGGGCGGCAAGATATGCCTCCCCATGCCGACGAAAGACGTCTGCGACCTCGAGGCGAGGCCGCGCCATGACGGCGCGGTCTTCAGGAGTGCGGGGGCGCGAGCAGCGCGAGCGGGCTCTCGACGTCGCGGATCGTCTTGAGGGCAACGCGCGTGTAGATCGCCGTTGTGTCGAGCTTCCTGTGGCCGAGCAGCGTCTGGATGACGCGGATATCGACCTTCTGCTCCAGAAGATGCGTGGCGAAGCTGTGCCGCAGCGTGTGCATGGAGACGCGCTTGCCGAGCCTCGCGCTCGCCGCGGCGGCAACGCAGGCGCGGCTGAGCTGGCGTGAGGTGATCGGCTGGCCTGGCTGTTGGCCTGGGAACAGCCATCCCTTCGGCCGCTTCTCCCGCCACCACTGCCGTAACAGCGCGAGCAGATCGGGCGACAGCATGACATAGCGATCCTTGCGTCCCTTGCCCTGTTCGACGCGGATCAGCATCCGGGCGCTGTCGATATCCGAGACTTTGAGGTTGGCGATCTCGGAAACGCGCAGGCCGCAACCATAGGCGACGCTGAGCGCCGCCCGGTGCTTCAGGTTCGAGGCATGCGCCAGCAGCAGTGCGACCTCCTCCGGGCTCAATACGACGGGTAAGCGTTCGGGCGTCGAGATCCGCGCCATCCGATCGCCGAAGCCAGGGCGGCCGAGCGTCACATGGAAGAAGAACCGAAGGGCCGCGCAGGCCTGGTTCATTGTGGAGGCGCTCGCGCCGCTGGCCGCCATGTGCAGCTGGTAGCGACGCAGATCCTCCGGCTCGGCAAGGGCCGGCTTGCGGTCGATGAACGCCGCAAACATACGCACCTGCCGGACGTAGTCGCGCTTCGTCTGCTCGCCGAAACCGCGGATGGTCATGTCCTCGAGCATCCGCTGGCGAAGCGGGCTGACGGATCCTTGGGCATTGCTGTGGTCTTCCATGGGGCTCTCCCGTTCAAGAGAAACCCCACATGATCGTGCAATCCCGAGTGTCAGACCTCAGCCGCCCCCAATCGGGCAGCTCCTGCCGCGGAGCGGCTTCGTCCATCGACCGTTCTCTGCCATTGCCTGCAGTCGCTGACTATCTGCCGCCGCGCGAACCGCGCGTCCTTCCCCTCAAAGCCCCAACGCATCATGCCGCGCTGCCATAGCCTGTGCAGAATGACAAGCTAATTGCCTGAATTGCCAAGATCTGCCCAGCCCTCCTACTTTAAGCTGCGACGTTGCTTCGGGCAGCGAGTAGAAGGCGCCGAACCGGAAGGACTGGCCGGAGGTGAACTGCGGGAACGTTCAAGACGACGCCTGCACAATCGCCTCACCAAGAGCCAGACGATGCAAGGGTGGCGCTCAAGGGGGGCTTGATGACGACGACGACCAATTCCGTAACTGGATACGCGGTTTCGCAGAGCAGCGGGGCGGTGCTTGGCGTAGGCTCAACCGTCGTTTTCACGGTGAAATTGGCCACTCCTGCCGTCGTGCCTCAAGTAGATGATTGGCTTACGTTGGGCGACGACGCTCTCGTCCCGGTCGCAAGAGCCGATTTTTCGGGCGTCGATGCAAACGGAAATCTTACCTTCACCTACACGGTCAAGGCAGGTCAGAACCTGAGTGATCTGAAGGTGATCGGAACAGCCTTCGGGCCGGAACTAACTGCTTTGCTAACAGGCTTTGTCCGCGAAGCCTTCGACACCGGCATCATTATCGACACCACCCCGCCTGCCGCGCCGACCAATCTGGCCGACAGCGCAATCTCAGGCGGCATCGTCAACGCGCTCTCCGACACGACGACCCAGGCGCTGACGGGATCTGCCGAAGCTGGTTCGACCGTCACGGTCTACGATGGGACGCACAAGCTCGGCACGACGACTGCAGACGCCAAGACGGGAGCATGGAGCTACACGCTCGGCGTGCTGGCGAACGGCTCGCATAGCCTGACCGCGACCGCCACGGACACGGCCTCGCCCGGCAATACGAGCGATGCAAGCTCGGCGCTGACCTTCACCGTCGATACCTCCAATCACATAACCGGGATTTCGTCATCGACCCCCAGCGGAACTCACCTGGGCGCGGGAACGAAAGTCGTTCTCACGATGGAGACCCTTGTTCCGGTGACGGTGACGGGTTCGCCCGAATTGACGCTCAGCAACGGCGAAGTCGCGGTCTATTCGGGCGTCGATGCAAGCAACAATCCGCAATTCACCTACTCGGTCACGTCCGGCCACGACACCGCCGACCTGCGGGTGACCGGGCTCGCTTTGAATGGCGGGACCATTGCAACGCCTGGCCAAATGTCGTTTGCCGCGCAGCAGACCTTCGCCACGGGAGCAGGTCCTTGGTCTGTCACGGCGGCGGACGTGAACGGCGACGGCAACGCCGATCTTATCACCGCGAACTACAGCAGCGCCACCGTCTCCGTCCTGCTCGGCACAGGCGACGGCACGTTGTTCAAGACGCAGCAGACCTTCGCCACGGGAGCAGGTCCCATTTCCGTCACGGCGGCGGACGTGAACGGCGACGGCAACGCCGATCTTATCACCGCGAACTACAGCAGCGCCACCGTCTCCGTCCTGCTCGGCACGGGCGACGGCACGTTGTTCAAGACGCAACAGACCTTCGCCACGGGAGCATATGCCCGTTCCGTCGCGGCGGCGGACGTGAACGGCGACGGCAACGTTGATCTCATTACCGCAAATGTAGGCAGCAACTTCGTCTCCGTCCTGCTCGGCAAAGGCGACGGCAAGTTGTTTCAGACGCAGCAGACCTTCGCCACGGGAGCAAGTCCCGCTTCCATCACGACGGCCGACGTGAACGGCGACGGCAATGCCGATCTTATCGTCGCAAATTCCGGCAGCACCACCGTCTCCGTCCTGCTCGGCACGGGCAACGACACGTTGTTTCAGACGCAGCAGACCTTCGCCACGGGAGCAAGTCCCGCTTCCATCACGACGGCCGACGTGAACGGCGACGGCAACGCCGATCTCATTATCGCGAATTTTGGAGACGGCACCGTCTCCGTCCTGCTCGGCACGGGCGACAAGACGTTGTTCCAGCCGCAGAAGACCTTCGCTACGGGAAACTTTCCAAGTTCCGTCGCGGCGGCGGACGTGAACGGCGACGGCAAGCCCGATCTGATCGTCGCAAATGCCGGCAGCACCACCGTCTCCGTCCTGCTCGGCACGGGCGACAAGACGTTGTTTCAGACGCGGCAGACCTTCGCGACGGGAACCGATCCCCGTTCCGTCGCGGCGGCGGACGTGAACGGCGACAGCAAGGCCGATCTCATTACCGCGAATTCTGGAGGCGGCACCGTCTCCGTCCTGCTCAACACATCAATTCCCACTTCGGCCTTAGACGCGACAGGCATTGCGAAGGTTACCGGCGCCGATACAGGCATCATCATCGACACGACAGCGCCGGCAGCGCCGACTGGTCTCGCGGATGCGTCGGTCGTGAATGGCTTCGTCAATGCGGCCAACAACACCAAGGCTCAGACGCTGACTGGTTCGGCAGAGGCCGGAGCGACGGTCACTGTCTACGACGGCCTCACGAAACTCGATACTGTGATCGTCGGTGGGAAAACAGGCGAGTGGAGCTACAAGCTCGGCGTCCTCAGCGACGGGCTGCACAGCCTGACAGCCACGGCGACCGATCTCGCCGGCAACACCGGCGTGGCGAGTTCGGCCCTGACCTTCACCGTTGATGCGACCGTCCCGACCGTGAAGATTACGAGCGGCGCTTCGAGCAACGGTGCGGTATCAATGTTGGGGACGAGTTCCGACACCAAGGTCATTGACGCCATCTCGATCTACGACGGCGCGACATTCTTGGGCTCGACGGTCAGTAGCGGGGGCGTTTGGTCGATCGGGACGACAGTAAGTTCTACGTCTGCGCACGTCCTCAAGGTGGTCGCGACTGATCCTGCCGGCAATCCCGGGTCCAGTAGCAACGTCTTCGTCATCGGCAGCACGAAGGCCGACAAGCTGGTCGGGTCGTCGGGCGACGACTTCATCATCGGCAATGGCGGCGGCGACACCATTACGGGCGGGCTCGGCGCTGACATCCTGAGCGCCGGGACGGGCAGCACAAGCAATACGCCAGCCGGGAGCGGCAACCTCGGCCAGGACTTCGTTACGGAACTTGGTCTGGTTTTCAGCGGCGTGGGCTTGTTTGCCGCCTTGGCGGCCGTCCAGACCGGAAACACGGCCCGAACGACGTTCGTCTACAACTCAGCCGCCGACAGTACGCCAACGAGCCACGATACGATCACCGACTTCATTCACGGGTTGAGCAGGATCGACCTCACCAACATCGCCGGCATTTCCGCCAGTTCCGGCGTTCCGTTCTGGCAGGGCAAGATGAGCAACACCGGAACTGTCGCGCTCGTCGCCCACAGCGTCGGCTACATGGAAGTCGGCGGCAACACGCTGATCCTGGCGAATACGACCAACACGGCGGAACTCGTCTCGGCGAGCAACGTGTCTCCCGCGAACATGGAGATCGTGCTCGTCGGCACCGGTCTCGGGCTCACGTTGAGCGATTTCCATCACGCGTGAGCGCTTTCGATCGTTGCGGCGCGCGCATCTGAATGGCGCATTCACCAATGCGCCGTCAAAGGCACGACGGTTGCTCGCGGTTTGAACGGTGACGTCGAAGCCTGAGGCTTTTCTCAATCCTGGGGGGGCCGCCGTCGTTCAGTCAAGCCTAGGATTTTGCCCCGACACGCCGTCCGCTTTCCGCCCTTCTTTTCCGTTCGCAATGTCCGCTTTGCGGTCTGCCGGCAGCAAGTCACGCGCCGGCCGAGTGCGCCCTCACGAGCCTGTTGATCCGCCCGATTTCTTGAGAGGCACGACGTTCGTTGCCGCGCTCGGCTCGCAATAATTCGCCCATGCATCCATGAGCGCGCGCCGCCTTTCGAGAACATCGGTGCGGCGATAGGCACGTTCGACGCTCGTGCCGACGACGTGGCCCATGGCTTCCTCAACAATGGCGTGGGGGAATTGCGCCGTTTCTTCCGCCCACGTCCTGAAGGTCGCACGGAAGCCATGAACGACGATGGGCCGGCGAGTGGCGTCATCGACCCATTTGCCGCCGTCGACATTGTTCATGCGTTTGAGCAGGGTCAACATGGCCATGTTGGACAGCGGCTTCAGGCGCTTGCCCGGGAAGACAAACTCGCTGACGCGCCCCTTTGCCATTTCCCGCAACATCTCGACTGTGCGAGGCGAGAGTGGCGCTCGGAATGGCTCGCTGCGGTGTTTGCGATCCTTCATGCGGTCCAGAGGAACCGTCCAAAGCCGGGCATCCAAATCGAATTCCGACCACTTCGCCTTGAGGGCTGCATCGGTCCGAACATTTGTCAGGATCACGAATTCCAGCAGTCGCGCCGCCGTGGCTTCTCGCTCGCGCAGCGCCGACATGAACGCTGGCAATCTGGGGTAGGCCAATGACGGATGATGGCCCCGGGACAGTTGCTTCGGAGCCTCAAAGCCTTGCGCCTTGAAGTCCGCCCAGTTGGCGGGATTCTCCGACATGGCGATGCCGTGGTCGGCTTTCAGGATCACGCGCGCCCGGTCAAAGACTCGCCGGATGGCAGGATAGAGCTTTCGGGCGACTTCCGGCTTCGCCTTCCAGATCGGCCGAAGGTGGGCGGCAAGTTCGGTGGTGGTGATTTCGTTGACGGGCCGTTCCAGCAGCGGGCCGCAGTAGGCCGGGCCTAGATGGCGCTCCCATTGATAGGACACCTTCTCATTGGCCGTGCGGGCTTGCGCGTCGGCCACGACGAGCGCGGCAATGTCCTTGAATGTGGGAACAGGTCGATTGGCCTTCCGGCTGGCCTTCCGGGCTTCGATGGGGTCTATGCCTTGCCGGGCTAGCTTGCGAGCGTCGGCAGCGATTTCCCGCGCCTCCCTGAGGCTGATTTCAGGATACGCGCCCAACCCCATGTCACGACGCCGGCCCTGCATCTGGTAGCGCAGCATCCATGACCGCGCGCCGCTCTTCGAGACGATCAGGCGCAGGCCGTCGCCATCGTCGTGGCGGCCCTCACCAAGCGTCTTGGCGCTTCTGTCAGTGAGTTTGGGCATCGGTTCGATTCCCGATTGAGGCCCAGCCGAACAATTCTGCCAGTGAGCGACAACCCCACATTTATACCCACATTACTTTTAGGATTGCAACGGACAAGATAGGACGGGGACGGATCAATGTTTCGTAGAACCAATAATTTCATAGTACAAATAGGCCGGGCGCGGACCACTCCAGACAAGAATTATGTGCCCTCACCCGGCACCATTTCGCGGTCGCGCCGTCAGGCCCCGCCGCCTTCGCCAGCATCCGGCGGCTTTCACTTGGCGTCGACCGGCAGCGTGGACTGCAGGCCGTCCTCCGCAACGATGACCTTGCCCAAGGCATGACGCGCGACGCAGGCGCGCGACGGGTTCGACCGGCGGCGTCCCCGTGGCCAGGCGTTCAGAAGCGGCCCTCGAACGTTATCGGTTCGCGCCGATTGCCATCGCGCAATTGCACCTCCCTGGAAAAGTCCACGCGGCGCCGATTGAAATCCTGCAGCCACCATCCGTCGCCGAGCGGATCGAAAACCGGCGCGTCCGTGCGTCGAAAGATCGCGGTCGCGTCGGCAATCTCGATCATCTCGAACATGCTGTCCTCGGCGATGAAATCGGCGAGGCGGCCAATCGTCGGAATATGGATGTCGTCGACGACCAGCAGCGCGCCCGGCTTGAGATACGGATAGAGGTAGTAATATTCGAGTTCGGGAAACGGGAAGCCGTGCGGGCCGTCGATCAGGACGACGTCGTAGGGCGCATGTTCTGCGTAGGCGGGCAGCGTCAGTTGCGTCGGCCCGAATATCGTCTCGACGACATTCGACCGCGTCGCGGGGCAATCCATGAAGTAACCGACGCTCGAGGCGCTGCCGAGATCGCGGTCGTCGAGGCAAAAGGTCTTGTGCTTCGCCGCGATCCGCGAAAAGAAGATCGTCGACTTCCCACATCCGGTTTCAGCCGAAACAATTTCGCCGGCAGGAAGAAGCTTTTCGATGAGCAGAAGCGTCCGCAGCGGAAGCGCGCCGGCGGCGTGCGCGGCGCCCGCCGACTTTTCATAAGTCATGATCTCGGCGGCAAGGCTTCCGTCGCGCACGGCGCTTGCCCGAAACGGCGCGGGCACGGCGGAAAGTGAGGAACCCCAGAGCTTCCGTTTGAGGCGGTTGCGCAGTTTCTGAAAAGGAAGCGGCATCATGGCCCGAACAACCTCCGCGCGCGGCTGGAGCGTCTCGATGGCCGCCCGCGCCGATTATCAGACATCAGGCGACATGAAGATCGAAAATGACGGGGTCACATTTCCGTTCTGTGACCGTGGGTGGACTGCAGAAGCGCCGCCGCCTCTCACGAGGGGAAGATCAGCGGGACGACCTTCGGCGTTTCCGCGAAGATTCTCTGCCTGATCCGGTGCGCGATCAGGCGGCCGTGGCCGATCTGCGGCAGGGTCGCGCGAACGCCGGACCAGACCCTGTGCCACACCCGGTCAACATTGTGCGGGCCGTCGCGCTCGATGACCTCGTCCAGGTGCATCTCGATCGCCTGCATCGCCAGCGCGGCATGGCCGGCGGTGACGTTGTCGGCGGCATTGTGCACGTCCACGAACAAGGTCGGATAGCGCAGGCGCCGCAGCGTGTCGCGGGCTTCCATGTAGGGACCGCCGACGCCGGCAAGCTCGACCGCGAGATTCATCCCGAGGATTTCGGGAAGGAAGTGACGGGGAAAACAGGAGATGGCCAGCCAGAAGGTCGGCACGACGAAAGCTTCGTCCTGCAGCCTGTCCCAGCTTGCGAATTCCCACGATTCGACCGGGGGCGCATGCACGCCCATCGCGTCCAGGAGATCGCGATAGATGTTGGCGTGATGTCGTTCGGCGCGGCCTTCGCCGATCTCCTCGATGAAGATATGGAAGAGAATGCGTCCGACCGGCGTGTGAATCAGCGCCGGCGACGCGATCCCCTGCAGCCAGCCGCCGTCGATCAGGATCAGCGGCGCCAGTTGCAGGTTCGCCTCGATGAAGGCCTCCTTGGCCACCTTCGGCAGCACGTCCGGCGGACGATAGGAATCGACCTGCTCGCGGTGCTTGGCGTAGACCCATTCCCTCAGCGCCGCCGGTTGATAGGTCAGCGACGGGATCGGACGGTCGCCGCTCGTCAGCGACGCCATGGAGCGTTCGAGCAGGTCCGTCGCATAGCGTTCGGCGACCGGCAGGATGTCAGGATGGAATTCGATGTTGACCAGCCGGTGGTACAGCTCCCGCACCGTGCATTTCCTGTAGATCGCCTTGCTGCGGCGGTTCAGTTCGGCCGCGTCCCAGGAGCGCCCCTCCACGCGCAGTTCGGCGACGGGCGAAGGCGGCGCCGGGCGTCCGCGCCTCGCAGCTTCCGGCGCGTCCTCGTCCTCCGGCAGGCTGTCGATCCAGTTGCGGATGATCTGCTGCTCGGCCGGCGAGAAGACGCCGATCATCGGACCGCCGAACGAAATGAGGCGGCCGAGCAGCGCGCTCTTGTCGGGTTTTCCGGCCTTCACCCAGACGGATTGGGCGAGCGCGTCGAGCAGCGCCTCGCCATCGAAGCGGTCGGCCTGGAAATGATCGTCGAGCCTGCGCGAGCCGAGCATCCTGGAGCCGTGATAGCCGATGGCGTGCGGCGCCTTCTCGCGCATGAGCTCGATCATCTGCTGGCGCGGATCGGCGGTCCGCATGGAACGCTGCGCGCTCTCGCGCCATTGCGTCACAGCCTCGATCGTCGCGAAGACGCCGCGCAGCAGGCCGTTCCAGGCGCGCTCGCCTTCGGCGCCGCCCGCCTCCTTCAGCAACGCGTCCACCGCCGCGATCGCCATTTCGCGCGACCGCTCGAAATATTCCGGCGTCAGGCCATCGTCGCTCGAGGGCGGCAGTTCGAACGCCTTGCAGACGTTGCGGACGAGTTGCGGGCCGAACGCGGCTGCGCCGAGGCATTGCCACGCCAGGTTGACGCCGACGATCTCGGCCATGAACGAACGCGGAAACTGCGCGATCGACAGGAGGAACAGCGGCAGGATGAAAGCGGATTCGTCGACCCCCCTGCTCTCGGCGAACGAGTACGAGGAAACGTCGGCGGGCTTCAGCCCCAGCCGCGTCGCGGCGGTCCGGTAATCCGCGACGAAGCCGCTGACGGGATCGTGGATGGAGCCGACTGCCTGATGCTGGTAGAGCCCCGTCAGGATAGCGCCCATCCGCGTGTGCGCCGTCGATACGCGCACGGCGTTCTGCAGCCAGCATCCGTCGACGAACGCCGTCGGCATGTATTGCGTGAAATAATGCAGCGCGCGGGGCGGCTCGATATCGGCGGGAGCGAGAGCGTCGAACTGCACGCTCGCGCCGCGCCGCTCGGCCAGATCGTCGATCAGCCCTGCGAGACGCTCTTCCGCGCCGCCGTGTTGCGACAGGGGAGAACCGGCGAGAGCGGTCTGCGCGCACTCCAGCCGCCGTTCGACCTCGTCGTGGACGAGCGGCAGCAGTTCGGGATGCTCCTCGACATTCACGAGATGATAATAGGCGCGCCGCACGTTCAACTGCTTCGGGCCGGGCGCGAGCAGACTGTCGGTCTTGAACGAAGGCGACAGGCGGGGCGTCGTGGCGGCGACAGCAGACATCGTAACGGACCTGCCCGGCATTCGAAGGCGATCACGAAGACTAGCGCAAAAGAAACGACCGCGCCACGCGACGAAACACTTGCGTTTGGCGCGTGTTGACAAGTTCACGGGGGACATGCTGACTGCGGCGCCGGTCGCTTTGCAAATCCCGCTTCGCCTCGATTTTGCGCTGCAACGGTTATCCTCGAGGCGAGAAGCGCAAGGGTCTTTGCATTTTCCGGTGCCGCATGTCGAATGTCGCGAAACGACGTCTGGTTGTCTTCCTTGTCGTTCCAGTCGCCCTCGCCCTGGCGGCTTTCGCGCTGGATGCCTTGCCAGCCACGAGATACACGCGCGCGATCTACGAACTGCTCTTCTTCCTGCTGCTGGTCGATATCGCCGTCGCGGTCCCGGACAAATGGCGCAACGTCGTCATCCCCGTCGCATCGCTGGCGTTCTGCCTTTTCGTCGCCGAGATCTTCATCGCCGCTTTCCTGAACAAGAGCGGAGGCGACGCGCCGGGCTTCTCCGTGTCGCGCGCGGATCTGGGCTGGGGGCCGGCGGCGCCTGGAATCTATCGCGGGGTGAGAACCAACAATGACGGCTCGACGATCTACGACGTGAACTACACGTTCACGGAGGACCTGATCCGCAAGACCGAGTCGGCGCCGGGCGGCCCGGCCATCGCGTTCTTCGGCGATTCCATGACGTTCGGTCAGGGGCTGCCCGACAACCAGACCTTGCCGCAATATTTCGCCGATCTTTCCGGTCGCAAGATCCGGGTGCTCAACTTCGCCTATCCGGGCTACGGCCCGCAGCAATTCCTGCGCCCGCTCGAAGTCGGAATGTTCGATCGCGTCCTCACCGGCACGAAGATTTTCGTCTACCAGGCGGCGGCATGGCAGGCCGAGCGCGCATCGTGTCGCGCGCCCTATGCGGCGCGCGCGCCGCGCTACGAAATGAAGGACGGCAGGCTCGTCTACATGGGCGCCTGCGCCGAAGGCCTGCGGCGGCTCTACAGCGACATCGTGCTCGGCAGCTCCTTCTACCAGAAGCTGATTGCGCCGCGCCTGCCGGGCGTCGACGGTCGCGACATCGAAATCTACATCGCCGAACTCGTCCGCTGCGCGCAACTGGTCAGGGAAAAATTCGGAGCGCGGCTCATCGTGCTCTATTCCACCGAAAGCGCCGCCTATCTGGCGCAGACCGGATTTACGGACGCCATGATCCAGGAACGCCTGCGCCAGGGCGGCGTCGATGTCGTCGACGATACGCTTTCGTTTGGCGAGTTTCTGCCCGGCACATTGTTCACGATCCCCGGCGACGGGCATCCGACCGAGGTCGTGGCGCGCGCCCGCGCGACCATCCTGTACCGCTACCTCGTCGAGGCGGAACCGTTCGTCCGCAAGGCGCTGGAATGAGCGGACCGCCGGGCCAACATGCCGGGCGCCACGGCGTCCGCTTCGGCATGCCCGCGCCGCTTTTTGTGCCGAAGCCGGCCGCCGGGCTAAGGTGAAACAAAAAGCAGGACCAACCACCCGGAGTGGCAATGACCGCCAGGACAATTCTCGGGATTTCCGCGTATTTCCACGACAGCGCGGCTGCCCTGATCCGGGATGGCAAGATCATCGCCGCGGCGTCGGAAGAACGTTTCACGCGCATCAAGGGCGACCCTTCATTCCCGACGCACGCGGTCGCCTATTGTCTCGCCGAGGCCGGGATCGCGCGCGACCAGCTCGACGCCGTCGGCTTCTACGACAAGCCCATCCTGAAATTCGATCGCATCCTCTCGACCTATTTCAGCATCGCGCCGCGCGGGTTCAAGCAGTTCCTCAAGGCCGGCCCGCTCTGGGTGAAGGACAAGCTTTGGACCGAGCACAACGTCCGCGAGGAACTCGGCGGCTACAAGGGCAAGCTCTACTTCGCCGAACATCACGAGTCTCACGCCGCCAGCGCCTTCTATCCCTCGCCCTTCGAGGAAGCGGCGATCCTGACGATCGACGGCGTCGGCGAATGGGCGACCGCATCGTGTGGCGTGGGACGCGGCGCCGACCTGAAGATCGTCAAGGAAATGCGCTGGCCGGATTCGCTCGGCCTGCTCTATTCGGCATTCACCTATTACACCGGCTTCAAGGTGAATTCCGGCGAGTACAAGGTCATGGGGCTCGCGCCCTACGGCGAGCCGAAATACGTCAGGCTCATCTACGACAAGCTTCTCGACCTCAGGGAAGACGGATCGTTCCGGCTCAACTCCGAATATTTCGGCTATCTCGACGGTCTGACCATGACGAACGAGAAGTTCGACGAATTGTTCGGCGGGCCGCCGCGCGTTCCCGAATCCAGGCTCACGCAACGCGAGATGGATCTCGCGCGCTCCGTGCAGGAAGTGTGCGAGGAGATCATGCTGCGCATGGCGCGCTCCATCCATCGCGACACGCAGCTCGACAATCTCTGCCTCGCCGGCGGCGTCGCGCTGAACTGCGTCGGCAACGGCCGGCTGCTGCGCGAAGGCCCGTTCAGGAACTTGTGGATCCAGCCCGCCGCCGGCGACGCCGGCGGGGCGCTCGGCGTCGCCCAGCTCATCTGGCATCGACAGTTCGACGGCCCGCGCACGGCCGACGGCCGCGCGGATTCGATGCAGGGCGCCTACCTCGGCCCGCAATTCGGCGACGACGAGATCGAAGCGTTCCTGAAGGAGATCGGCGCGGTCTATCACAAGCTCGATCGCCAGACGCTGCTGGAAACGACGGCCGGGCTACTGGACAGCGGAAAGGTCGTGGGCTGGTTCAACGGCCGCATGGAATTCGGCCCCAGGGCCTTGGGCTCCCGCTCCATCCTCGGCGATCCGCGCAATCCGCAGATGCAGCAGGAGATGAACCTGAAGATCAAGTTCCGCGAAGGCTTCCGCCCCTTCGCGCCGAGCGTGCTCCGCGAAAAGGTCGCGGACTATTTCGATCTCGATACGGACTCGCCCTACATGCTTCTGGTCGCGCCGGTGAAGGACGAGCGGCGCCTGCCGCTTTCCGGCAAGGAACAGGAACTGTGGGGCATCGACCAGCTGAACATCGCGCGTTCCGACATTCCGGCGGTGACGCATGTCGACTATTCGGCGCGCGTGCAGACCGTCACCCGCGAGATCAACGCCGACTATTACGACCTGATCAGGGAGTTCGAGAAGATCTCGGGCTGCAGCGTGCTCATCAACACGTCCTTCAACGTGCGCGGCGAACCCATCGTCTGCACGCCGAAGGACGCCCACACCTGCTTCATGCGCACGAATATCGACGCCTTGGTTCTGGGCGGCTATCTGTTGCATAAGCAGGAACAGGAAGACTGGATCGACACGGGGGAATGGCGTTGGCAATACCAGCTCGACTGAGCCGCAAGGAGGGCCTGCGCTTCGCATTCACGCTCGGCGCCGCGTTCCTGTTTTTCGGCGCGATCGCGTGGTATCGCGACCATATGGCCATGGCGACGGCGCTGGGCGGCGTCTGCGCCGTGCTGTTCGTGGCGGGGCTGCTGGTCCCCACGCGGCTCGGACCCGTCCAGCGCGGCTGGATGCGCCTCGGCGAAGCGATCGGGCGCTTCATGACGCCGGTCACGATGGGCATCGTGTACTTCCTGGCGATCACGCCCGTCGGGCTGATCATGCGGGCGATCGGCAAGAACCCGATGATCGCCAGGACCGCGACGGACAGCTTCTGGATTGCGCGCGACGACGAGGGACGGAGCAATCTCGAACGACAGTTTTGATCGGCCGCGCCGCCCGGCTCCAGATCGGCCGGGCTCGGGCGCAACAGGACTCGGGAGATTTCGACATGGGTAGCATCGCACAGGAATTGATGGCGTTCATGATCGCCAAGAAGAAGCTCTGGATGTTCCCGGTCATCGCCCTGCTGCTGCTCCTGAGCGCGCTGGCGATCCTCTCGCACGGCACCGTGCTGGCGCCGTTCATCTACACGATCTTCTGAACGCAGGGCTGCGACGTCGCGGCAGGCGCGCTGGCCCGGCCGCGGCGCGCGCAGCCTCGCGCGCTTCTTCATGTCCACAGCGTGCAAATGCGCTTATAAGTCGCTCGAAACGCATATGATCGTCACGACATGTCCCGCGCCCTGAATCATTTCTACGCGAACATCGCCGTGCTGGACGCGGCAGGGACCATCGTCGACGTCAACAATGGCTGGCGGCTTTTCGCACGCGAAAACGGCCTCGACGACCCGTCCTGCTGCGTGGGACACAATTACCTCGACCTCTGCCGCCGCTCCGAGGCTTCGCCCGGTTTCATCGGCGATCTGGCCGAATTGCTCGAAGGACGGCGCGTCACGCTCGCGCACTGGTATCCGTGCCATATCCCCGATGGCCGCAAGCGGTGGTTCGTCGTCATCGGCGCCCGAGACAGCGAACGCATCACGCTTGCGCATCTCGACATGACGCCGCTGGCGAGCGAAGCCTTTTTCCGCGAGATCGATACGATGGGCGCCGAAGGACTGGCCTCGATCATGCGGTTCTGACCGGCCCGATCCGCAAAAAAAGAACCCCGGCCGCAAGGACCGGGGTTTTGAAGTCTGGCGCTCCGGGGAGGTAGGACCGGGCGCTTTCAAGTCTCGGTAATGGATACGGGCGGAACCGCGCGGAGGTTCCGACATTGCCGCGAGTTAATGTCGGCTGCGTTCCATGGCCTGGCGCGCGCCTCCCCCGGCGCGCGCCACGGGCGATTTTGTCCCGATCGGTCAAGGATTTGCCCCTCCCGGTAACGATTTTTCCCGTCCGCTGCTGTAGCTTGGAAGCGTGTTTCGTTCTCGCTGAACGGGGCGGGAATGATGGGAGCCTTTGGCGTTCCCGGGGGCGTACGCTTGAGTGGACCCAGCGTCAGGGCAGGAAACGTCGGGGCGTTTCTGGAGGTCCTGAAATCTCTCGGCCTCGATCCGGCTGCGCTCATGCAGAAGGCGGGGCTCGACGGTGACTGCTGGGACGACCCGGAGCGGGCGCTATCGCTCTATGCGCTCGATCGCATTCTCGTCGAAGCGGAAAAGGCGGCCGGCTGCGACCATATCGGCCTGCTGCTCGGCATGCGGCCGGCCGACCTCGGCCTGCCGTCCTACCTCCTTTTCAATGCGCCCGATCTGAGGACCGGCGTGCTCGACGGCGTCGCCCTGATGCACCTGATCCACGAGGGCGGCAGTTTCGCGCTGGAATCGGACGGCGCGGTCGCCTCCGTCAAATACGCCAATGTCGCACCGCTGCTCAAAGGCGCCCATCACGTCACGGATTGCTCGCTGGCGCAGATGTTCGGCGCGCTCAAGCGCTATTGCGGAGCGAAGCTGCAGGCCGAGGAAATTCGCTTCCCGCGCCGGCCGCCGGCCGAGCTCACGCTCTACCGGGCGCATTTCGGCGCGGCGAAGCTCGTGTTCAACGCCGACGAGGCGGCGATCGACTTTCCCGCGGCGCGGCTGAAAGAGGCCAATCCCGACGCCAACGCCGATCTCTACCGCTTCCTGAAGAAGCTCGCCGCGGAAAATCCGAAGAGCCAGGAGCCGCTTATCGCCCGTGTGCGGCGCACGATCGGCGTCATGACCTTCGAAGGGCCGGTGCGACGCGACAGGGTCGCGGCGGCTCTCGGCTTCACGCCGCAGCAACTGGCGCGGCGCCTGCGCAGCGAGGGATACAACCTCCAGCAATTGATCGGCGACATCAGGGATGAAACGGCGCTGCAATTGCTCGACCACACCGATCTCGGCGTCGCGCGCATCGCCCTGGCGCTCAGCTATTCCGACACCAGCGCCTTCGTCCGCGCCTTTTCCAAGCGCAACGGCGTTTCGCCCAGTGCATATCGAAAGGCCAGAATCGCGCCGGGCGGAACGCCCCGCTGAATCCGGCCGCGCCGAGGGCCGCCCGAACGTCGGCCCGCGCTGTCATGTTTAAGTCCCCAAGTGTCATTGACGCGAAGATTGCCGCACATGAGGCTGCGAAACCGGCGCCGATACGGATCTGTCGCCGGCAGGGGCGATCCGCCGCCCCCGAATATGGCGGATCGCCCCGCTCCGCGCCCAACCTGTACGGCGCGCGCGCCAGCTTTCGTCATTCTCGAATTTGATCGGACTGCTTGACCCTTGTCCGCCGGGGACTAGTTTTTCCCGCGGGCGCAGGGGCTCGCTGGAGGAGCGTGGCGCTTGCGCCCGGCGGCATGCCGGGAGGTTGTCATGCAGCTCGTTCCCCGCCACGGCCTTTGGCTTCCCGATGAAATGACGGTCCTGCAGGCGGCGTTTCACGCGCTCGCGCACGAAGACCATCCGGGCGTTCCCGACGAACTCTACGAGGCCGAAATCGTCGAAAACCTGGTGCTCTCGGCGCGTGACGGATGCCACGACGCGCCGGATCTCGTGCGGCGCTGTCACGCGCGGATGAAGGCGAAATCCGCGCTGAAGATCGCCTTCGGCTGAGCGCTACTGGACGAGGCGCAGCTTGCCGAGCCCGGTGCCGATCTGCGCGAACGAGCTCAGCACGCTCGTGCTGTCGGTCGCGATGAAGGAATGGCTCGAATCCGTGGCGCAGGCCCGCAGCAGGTTCTGGCCGGCGGTGTCGATTTCCGCGCCCGCGATCGAGAAGCCGACCGTATAGACGATCACGCCGGCGTTCTTGGCGTTGGTGCAGGCCGCCAGCACCGCCGCATCCATCTGGTTGCGGTAGTTGTAGCGTGTGGTCGAGCCGCTCGAATTCACCGAGCCGTCCGGCGCCGGATAGGTCGAGCCGCCGTAGGCCGACAGGCGGTTGTTCGCGAAATAGCCGAGAGCATTGTATTCGGAGCCGTAGTTCGAGCCCGTGCGCTGCCAGGTGTTCATGCCGTCCGTCAGGAAGACGATCACCTTGGTGTTGCCGTAGGTGTTGTAGGCCTTCGGCACGGTCGTGGCGCTCGTGAACGGCCCGTTGGGCGAGATCGTGCGCCAGCCCCACATGAAGCCGGTCAGCAGGTTCGTGTCGCCGCCGGCGGACAGGGCGTCGATCTTGCTGTTGAGCGTCGTCGAATCCTGCGTCAGCGTGACAAGCGACTGCGAATTGCAGGCGTAATTGGGTCCGTTGCGCGACACCGACGACGACACGCCGGTGACGTTCTTGTACTTGCAGACCTTGGTCCAGCCGCTGCCCTGCGAGATCGCATCGGCGACGTCGGCCGCCTCATAGGCGTCGTTCGAGGCAGCGCATGATCCGCCGAAATCGTAGAGATAATTGTTCAGTGTGTTCGAGCTGTTGAGGTCCCAGTTCGAGGAATCGTAAGTATACGAGCGGCGCCCGTATCCGAATGTTGTGCCGGGCAGCGTCGCCGAACCGTTGCCGTCCACGTCGCCTTCGTCGGGCCAGAGATAGGGCACGAACAAGGTGGCGGGCGTCGCCGAATTCGGCGCCGTGTCGGTCACAAGATAGGGATCGGCGCGCTCCTCGACACAGCCCGCCCAGGTTGCGCCCATCTTGCTGAAGAGATCAAACCGCGACGTCGGCAGCCAGCTGGCGCCAGACGGACGCAGGAAATTCTGCCAGCTTTGCGATGAGGCGCCGGTCGTATCCATCCAGCTCGCGTTGGCGTAGCCGGTTCCGACATTCACCGAGGTCGAGAACGGCACGACCGAGAAGGTCGCCATCGGCGTCTTGCCCGACACATTGAGCTGGGCGATCAGGCTCTTGGCCGCCTGCTGCGACCAGTATAGCTTGGTCTGGCTGTTGACGTAGTCGCCCATCGAACCCGTCGTATCCATGACGAGCGCGATCTCGAACGTGCCGCTGCCCTGCGCCGCGGCGCAACTGGTCGCCGAAACCGTCGGCGTGCCGCGCAGCATCTTCGACGACAGCGTGTTCGGAATGGGCTGCGTCGCAGACAGGCACAATTGCGAATTGTTGTTGGACAGAGTCAGCGTGCCGAGCGTGATGGCCGCGTTGGTCTGCGCGTAAGCGCTGAGCATGGTCTGCGCCGGCGTGCGCAGCGAATTGGCGGTGGTCGATGTCGTCAGGGTGCGCGTCAGCGCCAGCGCGACCTGATCGGCGGCGGATTGAAGCGTCGCGACGTTCTGCGTCTGCCGCGCATAGTCGGCGGCAAAGGCCACAAGCAGGATCGCCGGCAGCGCGCTCATGGCGAAAATGATCGTCGGCGAACCCGACCGATCGGACCAGAAGTCCGATGCCGCGCGCGTCGCCCGCTTGAACGGCTGCGCATTCCGGAGAGACGGCATTTTTCGCATCTCGAGCACTAAGCCCCCCACTACAAACATGATTTTCGGGGGGAAAAGTTGAGAAATGCCGTTGCGCGCAAAAGTCGCCGGGTTAATTTCGATTAATTTTGCGACTTTTTGCCGCTGACTGCAAAAGCTTGCGTCAGCTTTTGCGCGCCGGCGCCCCGCCGGCGCCGGACCAGCGGGAAAGCCAGATGACGTAGGCGGGCGCGGCCGTCAGCAGGAAAGCGAGCGCGCTGGCCGCAATGATCCCGGCGACGCCGGCGTTCGGCGCGGCGACCAGTTTCATCGCGAAGGCGGTCACGCCGAAGATCAGCATCACGCGGGCCTGGAAGCGCACCGCGCCCAGTCCGTTGAGCGCGACGTCGACCACGCGTCCGAGGCCGAGCGCGAGCGCCCACGCGGCCATCGCCCAGAACACCTCGGGCGGCAATCGCAATGCGCCGCCCATCCAGATGTCGATCAGTTTCGGGCCGAACAGGATCAGGATCGCATCGCCGGCGAGGATCAGCGCCAGGACCATCCCCCCCATCCGCGCCAGGCTGCGGCGGGCCCAGGGGTAATCGCCCCTCGCAGCGGCCTCCGCCACCGCCGGCCACAGCGGCTGCGTCACGGCCCAGAGCAGGCCGTAGATGGTCACGCAGGCCCGTTGGGCCACGCCCATCTGGGCGGCCGCGTCGGCGCCGAGCCGCGCCAGGGCGACGATCGTGTCGAGGTTGACCCAGAGCATCGCCGCCGCGGCGAGCGCCACGAAAGGGCCGCCCTCGGCCAGAAGCCCGCGGCACAGGGCAGCGTCGGGCCACGAGGCCGCCGGCGCGAGATCCGGCCGGCGCAAGAGCAGATGCGCGAAGCAGAGCGCATTGGAAACAAGCAGGCCGCCTGCCGTCGCCGCCACGTACCAGCGCACGTCCTGCGTGACGAGAGAGGCCCCGAACAGGGCGGCCATCGTGAAGATCGTCTGGAAGGCTTCCCAGGCGAAGACGACGTGGACGCGCTGCAGGCCCGCCCAGACGCCTGCGCCGAGCGCGCAGGGCGCATTGGCGGCGAGGCACAGGGCGGCGATCAGATAGGCGTCGCGCGTCGCGTCCGACGCGACGAGCGGTATGGCGACGATCGCCAGCAGCGCGGCCGCCAGCGCCAGGCCGCCGGTCGCCAGAAGGCCGGCGCCGAGATCGGCGCGGATCGCCGCGATCTCGCCGCGGGCGGCGGCGCGGGCGACGCGCGTCAGCAGCGCCTGCCCGACGCCGAAGTCGAAGACGGTCGTCATCCATGCGAACGAGGCCGCGGCGGCCCACACGCCGAACCCCTCGGCGCCCAGCGCATGCAGGACCAGCGGCATGACGACGAGCGTGCTCGCCGCCTGCAACAGGCGTTGCAGCGCGCCGGTGGCCGACGAGAAGACGGCGCGCCGCGTCCGCTGCCGGTCGAAATGCGCGGCTTCGTCGAAAGCTGTCGCCTCGAGGCTGATGGTTCGCCCTCCCCGCGCCCGAAGCGGGGCGGTCGCCTCCATGTCTAGGTCGGCGATTTTAAGGTCCGGTTAATCTTCCCCGCGTCGTTTACTTTTCGGCGCCCCTTGGCCAGAACCGCAGGAACGGCGACTTCAGGGATTCGACGATGCGCATCGACGGCCGGAACTTCCGCACCCTTTGGCCCGATTCCGACGGCGCGCGCATTCACGTCATCGACCAGACCTTGCTGCCGCACCGTTTCGAGACCCGCGCGCTCGCATCCGTCGCCGACGCCGCTCGCGCGATCTCCGACATGATCGTGCGCGGCGCGCCGCTGATCGGCGTGACCGGCGCCTACGGACTCGCGTTTGCGGCGATCGAAGGTCCTTCCGACGCGGAACTCGCGAACGCCTACGACATTCTTCTGGCGACGCGCCCGACCGCCTCCAACCTGCGCTGGTCGCTCGATCGCGTGCGCGCGCTTCTTCTGGCGACGCCCGTCGCGCAGAGGCGCGAAGCCGCCTGGCGCGAAGCCGCCGCCATCGCCGACGAAGACGTGTCCTTCTGCGAGGCCATCGGCGAGCACGGTTGCGCGCTGATCGAGGAAGCCGCGCGCCGCGCTCCAGGCCGGCCCGTCAACATCCTCACCCATTGCAATGCCGGCTGGCTCGCTACCATCGACTGGGGCACGGCGCTGGCGCCGATCTACAAGGCGGCGCGCAAGGGCGTAGACCTGCACGTCTGGGTCGACGAGACGCGCCCGCGCAACCAGGGGGCGAGCCTCACCGCCTTCGAACTGCTGAAGGAAGGCGTGCCGCATACCGTGATATCGGACAATGCCGGCGGCCATCTCATTCAGCACGGCCTCGTCGATCTCGTCATCGTCGGCTCGGATCGCGTCACGCGCGCCGGCGACGTCTGCAACAAGATCGGCACCTATCTGAAGGCGCTCGCCGCTGTCGACAATCGCGTGCCGTTCTACGCGGCCATGCCGACTTCGACCATCGACTGGGACATGCGCGACGGCGTGAAGGAAATTCCCATCGAGCAGCGCAGCGCGCGCGAGGTCACGCATATCGCCGGCCTCGGCGAAGATGGAAAGATCGCGACGGTCCAGGTCACGCCAGACGGATCGCCCGCGGCGAACTACGCGTTCGACGTCACTCCGGCGCGACTCGTCACGGCGCTCGTCACCGAGCGCGGAATTTGCGCGGCGAGCGAACAGGGGCTCCTTTCGCTCTATCCCGAGCGATCGAACGACTGATGCTGCGACCCGGCGCCGCCTTGCGTCGCCTGAGGCGAGCGGCGCAACTGGAAGGGTCGTGAAAGGCCGCCAGATGAGCGAACCGCACAATTCGAACGGAATGCGCGCGATGAGCCTTGCGACGCCCGGCGCGCGCCTGCGGGAGGTCGCACGTCCCCTGCCCACGCCCGGACCCGGCGAAATTCGCCTGCGCATCCTCGCCTGCGGAATCTGCCGCACAGACCTCCACGTCGTCGACGGCGAACTGACGAAGCCGCGGCTTCCGATCACGCCGGGCCACGAGATCGTCGGGATCGTCGATGCGCTCGGCGCCGGCGTCGCCGGCCTGAAACCCGGGCAGCGCATCGGCGTGCCATGGCTCGGCCACACCTGCGGTCGCTGTCCCTATTGCGCGTCGGAGCGCGAAAACCTGTGCGACGACCCGCTTTTCACCGGCTACACGCGCGACGGCGGCTATGCCACGCACGCCATAGCCGACGCGTCCTTCTGCTTCCCGCTGCCCGAAAGCGCCGATCCGGCTGAACAGGCGCCGCTGCTCTGCGCCGGTCTCATCGGCTGGCGAAGCCTGAAGATGACGGGCGACGCGCGAACGATCGGCATCTACGGCTTCGGCGCGGCGGCGCACATCGTCGCGCAGGTGGCGCACGCGCAGGGCCGCCGCATCTTCGCCTTCGTGCGCCCGGGCGACGAGGACGCCAGACAATTCGCACTGTCGCTCGGCGCCGAATGGGCGGGCGGTTCGAACGAGGCTCCGCCGGAAAGGCTCGACGCCGCCATCATCTTCGCGCCTGTCGGCGGACTCGTCCCGGCGGCGCTTTCGGTCCTGCGCAAGGGCGGCGTGGTCGTCTGTGGCGGCATCCACATGAGCGACATACCGGCATTCCCCTATGCGCTGCTCTGGGAGGAACGCCGGGTCGTTTCCGTCGCCAATCTCACGCGTGAAGACGCGCGCGAGTTCCTCGCGCTGTCGGGCGAGATGCGCATCGACATGCACGTGACGCGCTATCCGCTGTCGAAGGCCAACGAGGCTCTCGCCGACCTGCGCGAAGGGCGGCTGCAGGGCGCGGCCGTGCTGATCCCCTGATTTTCAGGCGGCGTGCGTCGCGAGTTCCGACCACCCCGACCAGAACGTGTACAAGCCGAGCAGCGTGATGAGCGCGACAGACGCATAGGGCGCGCGCCGCGCGAACGCGTCGAAGCCGCTCCAGCGCGCCGAGACGTGTCGCACGCTGAGCGCGGCCGCCGCGCCGACGGCGACCATTGTCGCCGCGAGTCCGATCGAGAAGCAGAGCACGAGCGTGGCGCCGAGCGCGAATTGCTTGAGCTGCAGGCAGAGCAGCAGCACCGTGATCGAAGCCGGGCAAGGGACGAGGCCGCCCGTCAGCCCGAACATGATAATCTGGCCAGTCGTCGCCTGGCGGTTGGCGAAGCGTCGCTGGATATCGGCGGCATGCGCCCTGGCGTGAGAATCGTCGTATTCCGCCGCGAGGCCGGCCGCATCGTGGGCATGATCGTGACCGTGACCGTGACCGTGATCGTGATCGTGATCGTGATGATGATGCCCGCGATCGTGATGCGCCTCGTGCGCATCACGCCGCATCCGCCAGAACATCCAGCCGGCGACGCCCAGGATCAGGACGGCCGAGGCCATCTGGAAATACGGCTCGCTCGTTTCGTTGCTCCATTGGGCGCCGAAATGCAGCCCGGCGAGCGCGACCGCCCACACGACGGCGGTATGCGACACGGTCGCGACCAGTCCCAGAAGGACCGCCTGCGCCAGCGTGCCCCGGATCGCAATGATGAAGGCGGCCATCATCGTCTTGGAATGGCCGGGTTCCAGTCCGTGCAACGCGCCGAGCAGAACCGCCGTCGGCACGAACAGCGATGCATTGCCTGCGCCCTGCTGCAGCAATTGCGAGAACGATACCATGCGAGGCATATAGACGCTGTCGTCGAGCGGCGCCAGCCGGCTATTTCTCCGTCATCTTGCGCACGGGGCTCCACTCGCTCTCGGGTATAGCGTCCGCCTCCTCGCACAGGACGGCGAAGTGCCGGTAGAAGCCGGCGAATTCAGGATGCTCGCCGCTCAGGTCCGAGGCCATTTCGCTCGCATGAATGAACGCCCGCGCCCTGTACTTGGCGAGCATCGCATCGTGCCGGTCGCGCCACGCCTGGAAGTCCGGCGTCGACGCGACAGCGGGATCGCCGACGAGGCCGTAGAGTTTCGTCGGCTGGTCGCGGCCTTTCAGCTTGACGCTGTCGAGTTCGAGCCAGGCGAAATCCGTCGCCGCCTGCTGCGTATCCTCGCTCGCCATCAGGTCGAAACGGTAGAATTTCGTGATGCCCTCGATGCGCGAGGCGACGTTCACGGGATCGCCGATCGCCGAATAATCGAAGCGCCGCACGGAACCAAGATTGCCGACCGAACAATCGCCGGTGTTGAGGCCGACGCCGAACCGCACCTGGTGAACGGGCTTGCCCTGCGCCGCGCTCATTTCCGAATGCACCTTGTTGAATGCAGCCAGCGCCACGCGCATCGACAGCGCGGTGCGGCAGGCCGAACGCGCATGATCGGGATCGTCGAGCGGCGCATTCCAGAAGGCCATGATCGCGTCGCCGATATATTTGTCGATCGTGCCGCCGCTGGCCAGGATGAGATCGCTCATCGGCGTGAGATAGTCGTTCATGAAGGCGATGATCTCGTTCGCCGTCAGCCCTTCCGAGAGGGTCGTGAAGTCGCGCAGGTCCGAGAACATCAGCGTGATCGTCCGCGCCTCGCCGCCGAGCGCCAGGCGGTCCGGAGAGCTGGCGAGCCGCTCGACCACCGCGGGCGACACGAAGCGGCCGAAGGCGTTCTTGACCTGCGCCTTCTGCGACCGCTCGAAGCGGAACAATTCGACGAGACCCGCGAGATACGAGACCGCCACGGTCAGCGATGGATAAAGCGGATCGAGCAGGACGCCATGGCTCGAAAACGCGAACCAGCCGACGGCGCCGACGCCGCCGATCGCCGCAATACCGATCAGCGCGCCGAAGAACGGCGTCGCAAAGGCGGCCGCGAGACTGGCCGCCAGCGCAAACACGAGGCCTGCGAAAAGCTCGGCGGCCGGCGCCCAGTCCGGCCGCACCAGATCGCCGCCGGCCAGCGCATATTCGATGATCTGCGCATGAACCTCGACGCCCGGCACGACGCGATCGAGCGGCGTCGCGCGCTGGTCGAGCACGCCGGCCGCGCTCGCGCCGACAAGCAGGATGCGTCCATCCAGTTCGTCCTTGCTGAAATCGCCGGCGAGAATCTTCCATGCCGGGATGAAGCGCCCCGGCTGCGACCTCGAATAATAGATGCGCCGCTCCGCGTGCGGCCCGGCGGCGATCACCAGGTCGCCGACCTTGATGGCGTTGACGCCGGTCTGCGCGCCGAACGCTGTCTCGCCGCTGGCGTTGGAACTGCGCACGAGGATCGTCGAGGCGCCTTGCGCCGTGCGCAGGCATTCGAGCGCCAGCGACGGCACGATCTTGTCGCCGAGCTGCGCCAGCAGCGGCGCCTCGCGCACCACCTGGTCGCGGCCGGGCAGGTAATTGAGAATGCCGATTCCCGCCGCGGACGCCGCCAGTTGCGGCAGCGGCATGGCGCCGGACGGAAAGGTCGCCAGGAACGGCGCCGGATCGTCGCCGGCGAAGGCGAAGCCCTGCTTCGTGGGCAGGTCGGGCTTCGGCCCGCTGTGCGTGAGAATGCCGCCCAGCACGACATTGCCCTGCGTGATCGCGTCGGCGAATTCCTGGTCGTTGCTCACGACTCCGGACAGGGCGCCGACCACGGCCTCGCGCGTCTTTTCAGGCAGGTCCCTGATGAAGAACTCCGGGCTCAGGCGATCCGGCTCGGCGAACACCATGTCGAAGCCGACCGTCGCCGCGCCATTGTCGCTCGCGATCTTCACGATCTGGGCGAGACGCGTGCGCGGCCAAGGCCATTGGCCGAGCTTGGCGAGCGATTCCTCGTCGATATCGACGATGCGGACCGGCTGTTCCGGCGTCCAGACGCGCGGCCGCAGCCGCTGGTAGGTGTCGAACGAGAATTCGCGCAGGCCGTCGAGTTCGGGGCCGGCAAAGACGCCGGCGACCAGCATGGCGATCAGCGGCAGGCCGAATGCAGCGATATGGCTCGGCCTGATCCCCACTCAGACAATTCCCTTCTCGCGCAAGGCCGCGATGGCGGCGCCATCGTAACCGATGCTCGAGAGCACTTCATCCGTATGCTCGCCGAGCGTCGGCGCACGGCGCCGGATTTCGCCGGGCGTCGCCGACAGACGCACCGGCGCCCGCGACAGGGGCGCCGCCTTCGGCAGGCCGGGAAATTCCACGTCCTGCATGAAGCCGGCCGCGCGGATATGCGGATGGTCCAGCGCCTCCTGCGGGCTCAGCACCGGCCCGCTCGGGATCTGCGCCTTGCCGAGCGTATCCACCGCCTCCTGTGTCGTGCGCTCCGCGCACCAGCGGGCCATCCGTTCGCTGATGATCGGCCCGTGGTTGCCGCGCTTCAGATCGTCGGCGAAACGCGGATCATTGAGCCAGAATTCCTCCTCGCCCATGAGCTTCGCCCAGCGCTTGAACAGCGGCGCGCCGGTCACCTGGCACAGCACCCAGCCGTCCTTGGTGCGATAGATGTCGGAGGGCGCCGTCGTCTGTCCGAGATTGCCGGTCGGAACGCGGTTCGCGGAGATCACCGCCTGCTCGATCAGCGTTGCGTTGGTGAAGGCGACGGCGGTCGCCAGCAGCGCGCCCTCGACGATCTGGCCGCGCCCGGTCTTGTCGCGTTCCATCAGCGCGGCCAGCGTGCCGAAGGCGCAATGCAGCGCCGTGCCGAAATCGACCCAGTTGACGGCGGCGCGATAAGGCGGATCGCCCTGCCCCGTCATGTACACCGCGCCCGACATGACCTGTCCGATTCCGTCGAAACCGACGCGATCCGACATCGGCCCGGGGCCGCCGAAGGCGGTCGCCGTCGTCAGGATGATGTCCGGCTTGATCGCTTTCAACGATTCGTAGTCGAGCTTCATCGCCTTCAACGTCTGCGGCGGCAGGTTGGCGACGACGACGTCGGCGGTCGCGACGAGCTTCTTGACCACCTCCTGCCCCTCCGGCGTCATCGGATCGAGCGTCAGGCACTTCTTGTTGCGGTTGATCTGCAGGAACAGGGCGCCCGTGTCGCCCTCGCCGACCGGCGTCACGTAGCGGTCCTCGCTGCCCTCGCGCTTCTCGATGCGGATCACCTCCGCGCCGAATTCGGCGAGCAGCGTCGCCACATAGGGACCGGCGATGTAGCGCCCGAAGTCCAGCACCCTTATCCCTTCCAGAACTCCGGCCACGTTTCCTCGCTCCATTTGTTTCGTTTGGGCGCCAGTCTATCCTGCCGGGGGCGCGAGGGAAGCGCTCGGAAAGAGAAGGAGCCATGCCCGTCATCGCCGAGGACGACCTGTCCGACGCCAGCGCCCGCGCCCTGGTCGAACTGCATTTGCGCGGCATGTACGCCCATTCGCCGCCGGGCGCCGTATTCGCGCTCGACCTGTCCGGCCTTAAGGCGCCGGGCGTGACATTCTGGACCGCTCGCGAGAACGGCGAGGCCATTGGCATGGCGGCGCTGAAGGACTTGGGCGATGCGGGCGAACTCAAATCCATGCGCACGCGTCCGGAATGGCTGCGCCGCGGCGTCGCGGCAGCATTGCTCGAACGCATCATCGTCGAGGCGCGCCGCCGCGGGATGAAGCGGCTCAGCCTCGAGACTGGCAGCGGAGAGGCATTCGAGCCTGCGCTCGCGTTCTATCGCCGCCGCGGCTTCGTCGACGGCGGCGCCTTCGGCGATTACGAAAAGAGCGACTTCAACAATTTCCTGCACCTCACGTTGATCGAGACATGACCGACAATCCAGGCTGGCGCGCACTGTCGCGCCTCTATCACGCCTTTCTCACCGGCTCGCTCCTGCGCGTCGCCTCGCGGCGCGGCTCGCAAGACGCATCCGAACTTCTGTTCCGCATCTTCCGCCGCCAGCATCTGGCGACCTTCAGGCCCGGTCTCGAAAAGCTCGGGCTGACCGGCCTGCCGGATGCGGTCGCCTGCGCGCAATATCACTATCTCTCGAACCAGATCGGCGGCGTGCGCGTCGAATACATGCCCGAGAGCGACCGCAAGGCGTGGGTGCGTTACGCGCCGCCGCGCTGGATCTGGGAGGGAACGGCGATCTGCGGCGTGACCGGCGACATGTCGCGCGCCATCCTGCGCGGCTGGCACGCGCACAATGGCGTCACGCTCGGCAATCCACGCCTCGGCTTCGTCTGCACCAAGCAGACGCCTGACGGACAGGATGGGCTCGAAGGCTATTATTACGAATACGACCGCGATCTGCGCGACGACGAACGCCTGCGTTTTTCCCGCAGCGAAGAAGCGCCGCCCTTCGATCCGGCCAGGGCGCCTGTCCTGCCTGCCGCAAGCTGGCCGCAGGAGCGGCTCGACAAGGCGGCGCGCAATTACACGATGGAATACGTGCGCTCGCTGATTCCCGAAGCCATCGACCTGTTCGGCCCCGATGACGCGCGTTTCCTGATCGGCGGCGCGGCGAAACTCGTCGGGATGCATTTCTACGACGAATGCCGCGCGATCCTCGGGCAAACGCAGGCGGGCGCGGATGCGTTTGCCGAATTCTTCGTGGCGATGGCGGCGGCCGGCGACGAAGTTTGTTCGCGGCCGGCCGAACGCGGCCCGGTGCAGTTTGCGCAGACCGGCTGGCGCCTGATGCGCGGCCTCGAGCCGCTGCATCCCGCCGCCTTCGACATCTGGAACGAATTGTGGGTCGGCTGCCTCGCCGCGCACGACCGCTTCCTGACGTGGCGCGTGCGCCGCGACGGCGGCGGCAATCGATTCGAGGTCGCTCCCCGGTAGAATTTCACCCCCCGGCCCGACCCTGCTACAAGGCCGCCATGTCAGAACCAGCGTCCGACCGGCCCTCCCTGCCGTTCGAGGAACTCGCCGCGGCCATCCGCAAGCGCCGCTCCGTCTATGGCTACATCAGCGGCCTGCGTCTCGACGATTGCGCGCCGGGCGAAGCCTGGACGAGCCTGCCCTACCGGCCGGTTTTCGTCGGCGATACGAACACCGGCGTCATCCACGGCGGCGCGGTCACGGCCATGCTGGACGAAAGCTGCGGCATGGCGGTGCAGCTTGCGCTAGACGGATCGCGCGCCATCGCCACCCTCGACCTGCGCATCGACTACCAGAAGCCGGCGACACCCGGCCTCGACATCAAGGCGCATTCGGTCTGCTACCGCACGACGCGCTCCATCGCCTTCGTGCGCGCCACCGCCTACCAGGAATCCGAGGACGAACCCGTCGCCACCGCCACTTCCTGTTTCATGGCCGGCGCCAATCGCACCAACATGCTGCGCGACAAGCCGAAGGATTATCGCGCGCCGCCGCCGCTGGAAGCGCCGGAAGACCCGTCGAGCCCCTTCGCCATGAGCCCGTTCGCGCGGTGCCTGGGCATCCGGATCGGCGAGGATGGCGTGCCTGTCATGCCCTTTGCGCCGCATATCATCGGCAACCCCATCCTGCCGGCGATCCACGGCGGCATGACCGGCGCGTTTCTCGAAACCGCGGCGATCTACGGCGTCACGCGCGAACTCGGCGTTTCGTCGCCGCCCAAGCCCATCGGCCTGACCATCAATTACCTGCGTTCGGGGCGCGCGCTGGACACGTACGCGAAAGTCTCGATCGTCAAGCAGGGCCGGCGCGTCGTCGCCTTCGAGGCGCAGGCCTGGCAGGACGATCCGGCGCGGCCGATCGCCTCGGCCTACGGGCATTTCATGTTGCGGCGGGAAGCCGGCGCGCCGGAAGACTGAGATGGCCGGCGATCACGCGACCATCCCGCTCGCCTTTGCGGCCCTCTCGCCGGACGAAAGCCTGTCGCGGGCGAAAGCCTTCGCCGAAAAGCTGAAGACCCGCCGTACCGTGCGCGACTATTCAGCCGAACCGGTGGCGCGCGAGGTGATCGAGGCGGCGATCGCGGCGGCGGCTTCCGCGCCGTCAGGCGCCAACCAGCAGCCCTGGACCTTCGTCGCGATCGGCGACCCTGACGTGAAGGCGCGCATTCGCGCCGCCGCCGAGCAGGAGGAAAAGGCCTTCTACGACGGGCGCGCCGGCAAGGAATGGCTGGAGGCGCTCAGCGTTCTGGGCACGGACTGGGAAAAGCCGTTTCTCGAAACGGCGCCCTGGCTCATCGCCATCTTCCAGCAGCGCTGGGGCGTCGGCCCGAAGGGCGAGCGGATCAAGCATTATTACGCGCCGGAATCGGTCGGCATCGCGACCGGCTTCCTCATTGCCGCCCTTCATGAAGCGGGGCTGGCGACCCTGACCCACACCCCCTCCCCGATGGGCTTTCTCAACGAAATCTGCGGCCGGCCGGACAACGAGAAAGCCGTCATCCTTCTGGTCGTCGGCCGCCCCGCGCCGGGCTGCCGGGTCCCGGACATCGAAAAAAAGCCGTTCACCGAGATCGCGCGTTTTATCTGAGCGCCCCTTTCGCGCGGGCCGTCGAGCGCCTATCAAGGGCCGGCAGTCCCGAGCGCGCCATGGCTGAAGCGGCCCATCCCATATCCATCCAGAAGCTCGCATTCATCTCCTCCGGCACGCCGGAGGCCGATACTGCGCGCGCGCGTCTCGTCGCCCATTACGGCGATGCGCCCTTCGAAGACGCGGACGTGGTCGTCGCGCTCGGCGGCGACGGGCTGATGATCCAGACGCTGCAGAAGCTGATGGGCCGCAGCGTTCCCGTCTATGGCATGAACTTCGGCTCTGTCGGCTTCCTGATGAACGATTTCCGCGAGGACGGTCTGCGCGAGCGTCTCGCATCGGCCACCGTCTCGCGCGTGCATCCCCTGATGATGCGGGTCGTCGACGTCAACGGCCACGAACGTCAGGCGCGCGCCGTCAACGAAGTGTCGATGCTGCGCCAGACCTTCCAGGCGGCGAAGCTGCGCATCGTCATCGACGGCAAGCCGCGTCTGGAGGAACTCGTCGCGGACGGGATACTCGTCGCGACGCCCGCCGGTTCGACCGCCTACAACCTGTCGGTCAACGGGCCGATCCTGCCGCTCGACGCGCCGCTGCTGGCCATGACGCCGATCTCCGCCTTCCGCCCGCGTCGCTGGCGCGGCGCGCTCCTGCCCGATCGCGCGAAAGTGCTGATCGAGGTGCTGGAAGCGCCGAAACGCCCCGTCGCCGCCGTCGCCGATCACGCCGAATTCCGCGATGTCGCGCGCGTGTCGGTCGAGATGGATCACAAAACCGACCTCGTGCTGCTGCACGATCCCGGCCATTCCATGGAAGAGCGCATTCTCGCCGAGCAGTTCGGCGCCTAGCTTCTCTCACGCGACAGCGGCGACGATTCCGCGTCAGCTCTTGAGAACCACGCAGGCGCCGCCCGCCTTGTGGATGCGGTCGCACAATCCCTGCGCTTCTCCCCTGCTCTGCGCAGGCGCCCGCACGCGATAATAGGTGCGCGCGCCCCGACTGCGCAGCCGCGATCCGATCAGCATCGGCTGCACATCGTGCAGCACCGTCGCGAGCCGCGACTTCGCCCGTTCGAACGAGGCGAGCGCCACCGCCTTCGAGAAATTGCCCGAGAGCTGCACGCCCCACGGCGCGAAAGGCGCGATCGCCTCGAGCAGCGGCGCCTCGCGTCCGCGCCTGAGCGCGATCGTGATCTTCTCGCAGGACTCCGGCGCGCCCTGCGCCAGCGCGGGCGGCGGCTGGCGGTCCCGCCATTCCTCGACGCTCGCGCCTGTGATCGCCAGCACATAGGCGCGCGTTTCCGAGGGCATCGGACCGCGTCCGGCGATCCAGGCATCCACCCGTCCCGGACCCGCATTGTAGGCGGCGGCCGCCAGCCCGAGATTGCCGAAGCGGGCGCGCAGGTCGGACAGGAGGCGGGCGGCGTGCGGGATCGCCTCTTCCGGATCGAAAGGGTCGGCGAGACCGCGTTCGGCCGCCGTCCCCGGCATGAATTGCGCGACGCCCTGCGCGCCCTTCGGACTGACGGCGTTCGTGCGGAAACCGCTCTCGCGCCAGATCAGCCGCGTGAAGAAGTCGACGGGCAAGGCCTCCGCGCGGGCCGACGTCTCGATGAAGCGGCAGAGCGTCGTCAGCACGGCTTCTTCGCCATGCGCGGCGATGGGCGTGAGCGCCAGCAGCGCCGCCGCGAGTCGCCAGACGAGCGCGTTTCGCAGGATCATAGCCGCATCAGCCCGACCCCGGCGGCGATCAGGCAGGCCGCGCTCCAGCGCCAGCGCCCGCCTCTCTCGCCCATGAAGACGACGCCGATCAGCATGGCCATCAGCACGCTTGTTTCGCGCAGCGCCGCCACCAGCGCCACCGGCGCCTGCGTGAACGCCCAGATCGCCACCCAATAGGCGAGAAAGGACAGGACGCCGGCCAGCGACCCGGTGCGCCAAGTGCGCGCGTCGGTCGACAGCGCGAGGCGCCCGCGCCGCACGAAGCCGGCTGCGACGAGCCCCGCGCCCGACAGCGCGAACATCGCGCTCGTGTAGGCCGAGGCCGAATGCGAGGCGCGCGCCCCGAGCGCATCGACGATCGTGTAGCTCGCCGTGAAGCAGGCCGTTCCCAGCGCGAAGGCGAGCGCCCTGGGTGGAATGCGCCCGAAATCGGCGCCGCCGCGCAGCGACATCACCATCACGCCAAGCCCGATGCACAGGACCGCGACGACCTTCGTCGGGCCGATATCCTCGCCGAGAAACAGGGCGCCGACGACAGCAACGATCATCGGCGCCGAGCCGCGCGACAGCGGATAGACCTGCGCGAGATCGCCATGCGCATAGGCTTCCGTCAGGAACAGCATGTAGCCGACATGCAGCACGGCCGAGGCGAGCAGCCAGGGCAGGCAGGCGGGATCGGGCCTCGGGAAGAAGAAGTAGAGCGCGACGCCGAGCACGCATTCGGCCAGCGTCAGCACGATCATGAAGGCGAAACGGTCGCTGCCGCCCTTGACCAGCGCGTTCCACGACGCATGCATCAGCGCGGCGGCCAGCACCGAGAAAAAGACGACGCTGTCCACCCGCGCGAATCCTCCCGCCGGCGATTATGAAGGAATTGTGGGCAAGCGCGAGGCGCGCCTCAGGCCGCCAGTTCCGCCTCGATCGCCTGCAGGTCGATGACGATCCGGCGTGGCCCGGCGAAGAATGCGTCGTCGATCATTGGGCCGGCGACCTGTGGCGCGGGATCGGGCGCAAACAGCTTCTGCGCGGTTTCGCGCGCTTCCTCGCGCGCCGCTTCCACGTCGAAGCGACGCAGCAGCGCCATCAGCGAGCCGAGTTCGCGCGCATCGCCATCCTCGCAGGCGGTCAGCACACGCTCGATCATCGCGCGCGACAGTTTCGCGGCGCCGATTTCTGACGAGGCAAGGAACTCGTTGCGCGCGGCGAGCGCGGCGCGGAAGGCCGGCTGCAATTTCGCCGGCAGGCCGGCCGCGGCATAGACGGCGGCGAAGCCCGGGCCGCGCCAGTCGCGGATCAGCGAGACCGCCTTGCGGTCGGCCAGGCCCGACAATTCGACGAGGCCGGCCTCGAACAGGCAGGAATTGCCCGACAGCAGCGCCCGCAACATCAGGCTCGGAGTCAGGCGGCCGCAGACGCGCAGATGCGCGACCAGCTGGCGGGCGGCCCGCCAGTCGGCGGCGGCCTCCGCATCGGCGGCGATCAGCACATGCGCCTTGTCGCAGGCCTCGCGCACGACGCGGTCGGCGCGCTCCCGCGAGAGCCAGTCGCATCCCACGACGAATTGCGACAATGCATCGGCCGTGGCCGACACGAGATCCGAGCGCACGGCCGGCGGCAGGCCGGAGCGCTGCAACATGGCCTCGCGCAATTCGCCGTCGTGGCCGAACCGCTCGACCATGCGGCGCAGCGAAAATTCGGGAATGTCGGCGCCGGGATTGACGGCCAGCGCGATCAGCGCCTCGCGCGCCGCCACTTCGGCGAGCGCGGCTGAGATCGCCGCGGACAGTTCCGGCCGCAAGGCAATGGCCGCCTGTGCAAAGGCGTCGCCGATGGCCGCGCAATCGATCAGTTCGCCCTCGCCGAGCACCGGCGAGCGGCCGAGCACCGGGGCCGCCACGTCGGACTGGTCGTTGGCGAGCGCGGCCACGATGGCCGGGGGCGCGTCGGCGGCGCTGGCGAAGCTCTCGGAAAGCGCCTTGCGGACGCAGGGGGACGGGTCGTCGAGCAGCGCCGTCAGCGCGACTTCGGCCTCCCGACGGTCTTCCTCGGAAAAATCGGCGTAGAGGAAGGCGCGGGCGAGGGCGCCAGCCCCCTCGGCGCGTTCCGCCGACGGAGCGGTCGCCGCCCATTGCATGAATCTGCGTACGATCATTCCAGCGAAGCGCCCGGGCCGGGTCGGGATGATCCCGACCGGCTTCCGATCATCGCGGCTTATGGTAAATGGACGCTTAAAGCCGCAAATACTGCGCTGAAACGCAAGGGAAACGACCGATGACCGAGCAAGCCTCCGCCCGCCACCCCCGGGGCGGCCTCTATTTCGAGGATTTCACGCCCGGAAAGGTGTTCCGGCACGGCCTGACCCGCACGGTCACGCAGATGGACAACATGCTGTTTTCCAACATGACGCTGAACCCGCAGCCCCTGCATATCGACGCGCATTTCTGCGCGACCGAGACCCAATGGGGCAAGCCGCTGATGAACTCCCTGTTCACGCTCGGCCTGATGATCGGCATTTCCGTCAACGACACGACGGTCGGCACGACCATCGGCAATCTCGGCATGACGGACGTGAAGTTCCCCGCGCCCCTCTTCGAGGGCGACACGATCCGCGTCGAGACCGAGATTCTCGCCGCCCGCGAATCGAAGTCGCGCAACGACGCCGGCATCGTCGATTTCCAGCACAAGGCCTACAAGCAGGACGGCACTCTGGTCGCCGAATGCAAGCGGCAGGGATTCATGCTCAAGCGGCCGAAGGCGTAGGGCCATGAGATCGCAGCTTTTCGTTCCCGGCGATTCCGAGAAGAAGATGGGCAAGGGCCTCGAAAGCGAGGCCGACTGCCTGTTCGTGGACCTCGAGGATTCCGTCGCCGCCGCCAACAAGCCGAAGGCGCGCGACATGGCGCGCGAATTCCTGGCCGAAGCGCGCAAGCGCGCGAAGCGCCCGCTGCTCTACGTGCGCGTCAATGCGCTGGATTCAGGGCTCACCGACGCCGATCTGGACGGGATCATGGCGGCTGCGCCCGACGGCATCCTCCTGCCGAAATCGCAGGGCGGCGTCGACGTGCAGCATCTGGCCGCCAAGCTCGCGGTGCGCGAGGCCGAGAACGATCTCGTCGACGGTTCGACGCGCATCTGCTGCGTGGCGACGGAGACCGCCAGCGCGGTCTTCGGCCTGGCGAGCTATCGCGGCGCGAGCCGCAGGCTCTCCGCGCTGACCTGGGGCGCGGAAGACCTGTCCGCCGATCTCGGCGCCGAGACCAATCGCCTGGAGAACGGCCTGCACGCGCCGGTCTTTGTGCTCGCCCGCAACATGACGCTTCTCGCGGCGGTTTCGGCCGGCGTGCAGCCGATCGACACGGTCTATCCGAATTTCCGCGACGAGCAGGGCTTCCGTCGCGAATGCATCGAGGCGCGCCGCGACGGCTTTACCGGCAAGATGGCGATCCATCCCGCCCAGGTGCCGATCATCAACGAGATCTTCACGCCCCCGGCCGAGGAGATCGAGCGCGCCCGCCGCATCGTCAAGGCTTTCGCCGACAATCCTGAAGCCGGCGTCATCGGTCTCGACGGCGAGATGCTGGACAAGCCGCATCTGGAGCGCGCGAGGAAGCTGCTGGCGCGCGTCAGCGCCTGATCTGCGCGCTCACTCCAGCGAACGCACGATGTGTTCGCCCAGGCGACGCGCAGGCGGCGACAGCGGAGCGGCCTCGAGCAAGGCGATCTCCGTATCGCGCAGGCCGGGCAGCACGCCGCCGTCGAGCGTGTGCAGATCGTCCGGCGCCATTTCCTTCGGCAGCACCGTGACGCCGAGGCCTGCGCGCACGGCGGCGAGCGAGCCGGCGAGCGAACCGCAGGTGTAGGAGACGCGCCAGGGCACGCGCTTCCTGTCGAGCGCATCGATGGCGCGCTGGCGATAGACGCAGGGCGCGGGCGAAACGACGAGCGACAATGGCCTTGCGCGCGTCGCCATGTCGGTGTCTCGCATGACCCACACCAGCGGCTCCCGCCAGACGCGCAGGCCGCGCGCGTCGACGGAGCGTTCCCGCTTGACCAGCGCGAGATCGAGGGCGCCGGCGCGAAACTGCTTCAGGAGATTGAGCGTGAGATCGCAGGTGACTTCGAGTCCGACCGCCGGATAGGCCTCCGCGAAGCGCGCGAGCACGTCGGGCAGGTGCAGCGTCGCGAAATCCTCCGGCGCGCCCAGTCGCACCAGCCCCTGCATTTCCGGTTCGCTGGCGCGCGCGACGATCTCGTCGTTGAGTTCGAGCAGCCGGCGCGCCGAACCGAGAAAGGCCTCGCCGGCGGCGGTCAGGTTCACCGCGCGCGGCGTGCGTTCCAGCAGCTTGCGGCCGAGCGCGTCCTCGAGACGCTGCACCTGCAGTGAAATCGTCGACTGCTGTCGCCCCAGCCGGTCTGCGGCGCGCGTGAAACTGCGCAGGTCTGCGATCGTGACGAAACAGCGCACGAGGTCGAGGTCGAGGCTCGGTTTTGGGCGCGGCATGTTCAGCCATCAATTTATTCAATGATAGATGTTTTTATAATCAATTTCACAAAAGCACAAGCGCGGCCTATCCGCTTCCCGTCCTGTCAAGGAAGGAAGGCAATCCTCATGGCGCTCGCCGACATAGCCGCACAGAACCTGCTCTCGCCGATGGCGCTGTTCTTCGCGCTCGGATTTGCGGCCGCGCTGGCGCGATCCGATCTGGCCGTGCCAGAAGCCGTCGCGAAATTGCTCAGCCTCTATCTCCTGATGTCGATCGGCTTCAAGGGCGGCGTCGAGGTCGCCCATCACGGGCTGACGCGGCCGCTGGCGACGACCATCGGCGCCGGCGTGCTTCTCTCCTTCGCCCTGCCCTTCGTCGCCTATGCGCTCCTGCGCGCGACGACGCGCGTGTCGCCGGTCGACGCGGCCTCCATCGCCGGCCATTACGGTTCGATCTCCGCCGTGACCTTCGCCGCCGTGACGGGCGTGCTGACGCAACTGGCCATTCCCTACGAGGGCTTTTTTCCGGCGGTCGCGGCGGCGATGGAAACGCCGGCCATCTTCGCGGCGCTGGCGATCGCCGGCGCATCGGGACGCAAGGGCGCAGCGCCCGGCATGTTGCGCGAGATCGCGCTCAACGGCTCGATCGTCATGCTGCTCGGCTCGTTCGTGATCGGCGCGATTTCTGGCGGCCGCGGCATGACGATGCTGAAGCCCTTCATCGTCGATCCCTACGCGGGCTTCCTGTGCCTGTTCCTGCTCGACATGGGACTGGTGGCCGGCCGCGGCCTCGCCAAGGGCCGGCGCTACATCACGCCCGCGCTCGGCGTCTTCGCCATCGCCATGCCTCTTGTCGGCGCCTGTTGCGCGGCCGCGCTCGCCTGGGCGATCGGGCTTTCGGCCGGCGGCGCTGCGGTGCTGATCACGCTGGCGGCCTCCGCTTCCTACATTGCCGCGCCGGCCGCGATGCGGCTCGCGCTGCCCGAAGCAAATCCGGGCATCGCGCTCACCCTGTCGCTCGCCCTGACCTTCCCGTTCAACCTGCTCGTCGGCATCCCGCTCTACATCGCCGCCGCGCGCCATATCGCTTCATAGGAGATTTCCATGCAGACCTATTCGAAGAAGCGGATCGAGATCATCGTCGAGGCGCCGCTCGTGCGCCGGCTGACCGAGCGGCTGCAACGCCCCGAGGTCCACGGCTATTCGGTCCTGCCGGTCGTCGCCGGCAGCGGCCACGCGGGCGCATGGTCGTCGGAGGGACAGGTGAGCGACGCCGGGCGCATGATGGCGATCGTCTCCGTCGTCGATCCCGCCGTCGTCGACGCCGTCGTCGACGACATCTTCTCGATCCTGTCGCGGCAGATCGGCTTCGTCGCGATTTCGGACGTGTCCGTCATCCGCCGCGACATGTTCTAGCGGCCCGCCCGGACGGACACGCGCGGGACAAGAGAGGGCCTGCGGCCCGTGCTAGAGCCTCCCGGCCCGGGAGATTTCGCGCCGCATGGACCAGGACAGGAAACAGGAACGCATCGTCCTTATCGGACTGCTCGCGCTGTTTCTCGCGGTGGGCGCGATGCTGGCGGCTGTCTCGATCTTCGGCGGCGGATTGGCCGGCGCCGATTGACGGCAATGTGACGCAGCGGGCCGAAAGACGCGGCTAGGAAAGACGCGCCGACGCCAGCCTTCGCATATGGCCGCCCAGCGTTTCGCGCAGACGCGCATTGTGTATGCAGGCGCCGCCGACCAGTCCGACGCCGCAGCCCAGCACCGTGTCGAGGAATCGCGCGGCGATCAGCGTCGTTGGCGAACCGTGGCCGAGCGAGGCCGCCTCCGCCAGAAAGATCGCCATCGGCGTGATGAAGACCGCGGCGAGACCGTAGTGCCGGACGACGAGGCTCTCGGTCGCAAACGCCAGCGCCATCATCACGAAGGATATGCTCCAGGCGTCGAGCGGCAGCAGCAGCAACGCCCAGGCGAGCAGAAGCCCGACGCAGGTGCCGACGATACGATGCACCTGCCGGTTCCAGACCGCGCGCAGCGAGGCGCCCTGGATCACCGCTGCGCAACTCACCGGCGCCCAATAGACACGCTCGACCTGCAGCGCCTGCGCGATCGCCATCGACGCGCCGACGAACACGCCGATGAGGATGGAATCGTAGACGACGAAATCGAAGGTCGGCGGCGGCGGCGGCTCCGCCGGCCGCGCCGGTTGCAGGCGCAGGACATAAAGGCTGTAGAAGAAGGCGATCAGGCAGGCGAGCAGCGCCCCCATCGTCAGCAGGCCCACCTTGAGTGGAATCTCGAGCGGATCGCCGGTGGCGTACATGCCGATCGAGGCCGCCATGATGAAGAAGACGGAACCCGGCGGCGGCAGGCGAAACAGACGCACGACCATGGTCACGAGAATCGCGATGAAGGTCAGCGCGGGAACCATGAGCAGCGGAAAGAAATGGCTGATCATGCCGAGGGCGTAGCTTCCGGCGAGCCCGAACGCGCAGGTCATCAACGTGACCATGCGATGCGACAGCGGCGTGTCCTGCACGTAGAGGAACACGATGCCGCCCAGCGAGGAGATCAGCCCGTAGTCCATGCGGCCGACCCAAGCGCCGATCATCAACGGCGCACCGGACGCCAGCGCCGCCGCCAGCGGCATCTGCCAGACACGGTCGCTGCGCTGGAACGCGGACAGGTGGCGCCATTCCGCCACCAGCATGTCCCGCAACCTGTCGCGCGAAGGCAGTGGCATCGAGACGCGGTTTCTCCGGTTCGCGACCGCAGGAATTACTTCGGCCGCTCCATCTGGAAGAGATCTTCCACGACCGCATAGTCGGACAGACCGCCGCAACGGGCGATCGGCCTGACCTCCGCGAGCTTGAACACGCCGTCTTCGCCGATGAACGCCCGATCGATATGCACGCCGACGACCTGGCCGAGCACCAGCCAGTAGTCGATGCCCCTGCCCTCGATATCCTTCAGTTCCTGGATGTCGGTCACCTTGCATTCCATGGCGACCGGGCTTTTCGCGACGCGCGGCGGCTTCACGAAATTGCACGGCGCCATTTCGAGGCCGGCGTGAAGAAACTCGTTCTCGCCGCGTGGAAGCGTGGCGGATGTCTCGTTCATCTCGTGCCGCAGGTCCCAGGTCGGCATGTTCCAGACGAACTCGCCCGTCTCGCGCGCGAATTCGAGCGAATCCTTCACCCCGACCGACGAGAAGGCGAGGATCGGCGGCCGGTCGGCGAAGGCGTTGAAGAACGAATAGGGGGCGAGATTGATCGCGCCGTCGACGCCCATCGTCGTGACCCAGCCGATCGGGCGCGGCGCGATGATCGACTTGAAAGGATCGTGCCGCAGGATCGACTTGTCGCGTTTCTCGGGGGCGTAGAACAGCACGTCGCTTCTCCTCGCGGTCCATCGCGACCGCGCCGCGATTATCGACGCGGGCGCGGTCTTTTCAACTCGGATTGCCCGGTCTGCGGCCGGCTATTTCTGCGGCGTGATCGCGCCGCTGAGCCCCTTGTCCTTGGGCTCGGGACCGGTGTCGGCCGGCGGCGGATTGGGGCCCTGCAGCACGATCCAGCGCACGAGATCGGCGACTTCCGGCTGCGACAGGGAGAGGTCGGGCATCTGCCCGTGCGTCTTCGTTAGAAACAACGCAAGTTGCTTCGCATCCTTGCGGCGCGCCATTTCGGCGAAGGTCGGCACGTCGGCGCTCGCCTGCTTCTGCGCCGACGAGACGACATGACATGAGGCGCACCAATGTTCGGCGAGCTTGCGCCCGTTGTCGGCGTCGGCCGCCACTGCGGGAGCGGCGAGCGCCCCCGCGGCGAGAAGCGCGGAGGCGAGAAGCGGAAGAATCTTTTTCATGTGACCATCGTCTTTCGTGCGACCGCAAACGTCTTTGGGCTGGGTCAAGCCCGGTTCAGACGCTCTCCGCCAGCCAGGCCAGCAGATCGCGCGTGACCTCGTCGCGGTTCGTTTCGTTCAGCATTTCGTGGCGGCCGTTGTCGTAGAGCTTGACCGCGATCTTCTGCACGCCGGCGCGGCGCCAGGCGTCGATCAGCCCGTCGATATTGCCGCCGACGGGATCGCGCGCGCCGCTGAAGACATAGACCGGCAGGTCCTTGCGAATCCTCGCTGTCGTCTCGGGTTTCGTCAGGGGGCCGAGCGCATCCAGCAGGTCGATGGCGAGTTGCGTCGTGAACGGGAAGCCGCACAGCGGGTCGGCGATATACCGGTCGACTTCCGAAGGATCGCGCGACAGCCAGTCGAAGGCGGTCCGCGCCGGCTCGAAGCGCCGGTTGAACTCGCCGAACATCATCTTCTGCAGAAGCTGGCTGCGCCCCTGCTGGCCGAGCCTCAAACGCTCGAAACGCGCGATCAGCCGGCCGGCGCCGGCGATCGCCGGCGGCGCGCCGTTGGAGCCGGACAGGATGCAGCCCGCCAGCGCGTCCGAATGTTCGGCGGCGAATTGCTGGCCCATGAACGAGCCCATCGAATGTCCGAGGAAGACGATCGGCTTGCCCGGCAGATCGGTCGCGATCCGGCGATTGAGAGACCAGAGGTCGCCGAGGCATTTCGCCCAGCCTTCGCGCGCAGCGAAGAAGCCGAGTTCGCCGGGCTTCGCCGTCTGGCCGTGGCCGCGATGGTCGTTGGCGTAGACGGCGTAGCCGGCCCCCGTCAGCGCTTCGGCGACCCGCTCGTAGCGGCCCGCATGTTCGGCGAGCCCGTGCGCGATCTGCACGACGGCCTTCGGATCGCCGTCCGGCAGCCAGCGATGCACGAATATCTCGACGCCGTCGTCCGCCTTCAGCCGGAACGGGTCGGCGCGCATGTCAGAACGCCTTGAAGGTGATGATCGTGCGCGTGTCCACGATACCGGGAATGACCTGCACCTTCTGGCCGACGAAATGGCCGATGTCTTCGTCGCGTTCGAGATAGAACTTCGCGAGAATGTCGAAATTGCCGGCGATCGAATAGATTTCCGACGCGATCTCGGCTTCGGCCAGCGCGCTCGCCACTTCGTAGGTGCGCCCGAGCGCGCATTTGATCTCGACGAAAAAGGTCTGCATTCCCTGCCCCGGTCTGTATCGGTCTATTTTGCTACGACTTCCACGTCGCGGTCGAGTGTCGAGACCACCTTGAATGGCGCCTGGTAGGTCTTTCCATCGTGGCGGGCGATGGCGACATATTCGCCTTCGGCAAGCACCAGCGCCGGAAAGGCGCCGATCAGTTCGCGGATCACGTCGCCGCCCGGCGTCAGCACCGAAAAGTTCGTGTTGGCCAGCGCTTCGCCGCCGGGCGCATTGACGAGTTTCAGCGTCATGGTCGCGGCGCGGTGCTTCAGGGTCGCTTCGGTGACCTTGCCCGGCTGCACGCGCAGGTCGGCGGTCACGACCGAGTTGGTCGGGTTGGAGGCGCCGAGGGAACCGGCGCCGCCCGTGTCCAGCAACGTCGATTCGATGTGGTAGGAACCCTCGGGAAGGCTCACGATGTCGCCGGGCCTGCCCTTTTCCAGCACGAGCTTGGCTTCGGAATTGCCGCGCTCCGGCACGAAAACCGAGATTGCGACCTTCTGGGGGGCGACAGGCGTATCGCCCAGCATGGAAACGACCTTCAGGCCGCCGGCGTTGAGCACCAGCCTTTCGCTCGACGACTGGCCGGCGATTTGGACGCGGCGCGAGGCGCCGGCCAGGCCGAAGGCGGCATGGGCGATGTAGCCGCCGTCCGGCAGCGTGAATTGCGGCGTCGGCTGGTCGGATTCGGCGACGAGCTTGTGGGAGCCGTCCGCCTGCGCCTGCTCCTCGAAAACCCGCCATTTTACGCCGGAACGGATCGGTTGGATGTCGCCTTGCGCCAGCACGGCCGACAGGTAGACCGCGCCCTTGCCGGCCTCCCCCGAAGGAAACTGGCCGCGCGGCGGGCCGCCGAGCGGCGAGAAGGTCTGGGCGAAGGCGGGCAGGAGCCAGAGTGCTCCAATCGCCGCCATCAGACGAATAAGGATCATGGAGACAGGCATGGCGACCGATTGCGGCAAGGTCAAGAAGAAGCCCGCCGCCCGGTCCGGGGGCCGGAAAAGCCTCGTTCTGGTCCTCGGCGACCAGCTCGCCCCGGCCATCGCCGCGCTGCGGGCGGCGCCCGCCGGGGCCATCGTCCTCATCTGCGAAGTCGCCGCCGAAGCGACCTACGTGCGCCACCACAAGAAGAAGATCGCCTTCCTGTTCTCGGCCATGCGGCATTTCGCCGAGGAATTGCGGGCGGCCGGCCGGACCGTCGACTACGTCCGCCTCGACGACCCGGACCCTCCCGCCACCATGACCGAGGCGGTCCGCGCCGCGCTGAAGCGCCATGGCGCCGGCCGCCTCTATGCGACGCTCCCCGGCGAATGGCGCCTGCTGCGCGAGATGGAGGGCTGGCCGCTCGCCCTCGACGCCGACGTGCGGCTGTTCGAGGACGACCGCTTCATCTGCGCGCGCGGCGAATTCGCGGCCTGGGCCGAAGGCCGCAGGAGCCTGCGCATGGAATATTTCTACCGCGAGATGCGGCGCAAGACCGGCCTTCTGATGGACGGCGACAGGCCCGCCGGCGCCCGCTGGAACTATGACGCCGAGAACAGAAAGCCCGCCTCGCCGGATCTCTTCATGGCGGGACCGCTCCGCTTCGCGCAGGATGCGATCACGCGCGATGTCCTGGAGCTCGTCGGCGCGCGCTTCGCCGATCATTTCGGCGATCTCGAACCCTTCTGGTTCGCGGTCACGCGCGCCGACGCCGAAAAAGCCTTCGAACATTTCCTGCGGGAATCGCTGCCGCGTTTCGGCGACAACCAGGACGCCATGCTACGTGGCCAGGATTTTCTCTATCACTCCATCTGTTCGCTCTATCTGAATTGCGGCCTGCTCGATCCGCTGGCCATGTGCCGGGCGGCGGAACGCGAATATCTCGAGGGGCGCGCGCCGCTGAACGCCGTCGAGGGTTTCGTGCGCCAGATCCTCGGCTGGCGCGAATTTGTCCGCGGAATCTATTTTCTCTCCGACGAAAGCTACACGCGGCAGAACGCGCTTAGCGCGACACGCGCCCTGCCCGCCTTCTACTGGACCGGCGACACCGATATGGAATGCCTGCGCCGGTGCATCGGCCAGACGAAGCGCGAAGCCTATGCGCATCATATCCAGCGGCTGATGGTGACGGGCCTGTTCGCGCTGCTGGCGGGCGTCGATCCGCATCAGGTCCACGAATGGTACTTGATCGTCTATGCCGACGCCTACGAATGGGTAGAGGCGCCGAACGTCATCGGCATGAGCCAGTTTGCCGACGGCGGCTATCTCGCGTCCAAGCCCTATGCCGCGTCGGGCGCCTATATCGACCGCATGTCTGATTATTGCGCCGGCTGCGCCTATGACGTGAAGCAGAAGGCAGGTCCCCGCGCCTGCCCCTTCAACTATCTCTACTGGGATTTCCTGGCGCGCAACGAGACGAAGCTGCAGGGCAATCCGCGCATCGGCCCCGTCTATCGCGCCTATGCCAAATTCAGCGCGGAACGAAAGGACGAAATCGCGCGGGACGCTGCGCGTTTCCTTGATTCGCTGACATAGCGACGCCGCTCACACTTCTTCCTTCACCTGCCCGTAGGCGAGCGCCGCGAACAGGAACGTGCCGCCCGCGACATTGCCTGCCAGCGCAGGCAGGATGCCGCCGATCACGGCTTTCGCAAGATCCATGTCGCCGGTCCAAACGAGGATGAAATATTCCGTGGCGCCGGCGACCACATGCGAAAGGCCGCCGAGGCCGATCATGTAGGTCATCAGCAGGATGGTGAGGAGCTTGCCCGCGCCTTCGGCGCTGGGCAGCATCCAGACCAGCGCGGCGATCATGAAACCGGCCGGCGCGCCGTGCAGCAGGTTTTGCAGCGCCGCCGCGCGCGCATGATGGCGCGCCAGGTCGAGCACGCCCTGCATCTGCGGCTCCGGCAGGACGCCGAGTTTCACGATCACCAGAGCCGCCAGCGCACAACCGATCATGTTCGCGCAGAAGACGATCGCCCAGAGCCTGCCGGTGCGCGCGAGCTTCTCAGCGGTCGGTGAAAAGAACAGCGGCAGGATCGGCGTGATCGTGTTTTCGGTGAACAGCTGCATCCGGCCGAGGATCACGACCACGAAGCCCACCGCATAGCCGAGATTCGAGACCGCCGGCGTCCATTCCGCCTTCGGCAGGACCGCCTCGAAAAATCCCTTGCAGAGCACGGACAGGCTGATCGCGAACCCGGCGGACACGCCCGACCAGAACAGCGAGGAGGCCGGCCGGGCCAGCTCGTTCTCGCCCGCCATCCGGATCGCCTCGAAGACCACGGGCGCGGCATGTTCGGAAATCTCGAGCGCCTTCTCGCGCTCGTCCTCGGCCAGCGCCTGCGAGGGCCGGATCGCTTCGTTCCTGTCGGTCATCGCTTCCCCTGCCCTTTCAGGCCAGGGAAACGCGCGAAGCCAAGCTTTGGTTCAGCGGTCCGGCGAAGACGCAGGCGAGGCCTTGCCGCGGCTCGCGCGGCAGCGGTCGGAGCAATAGCGGACCTCGTCCCAGACCTTCGCCCATTTCCTGCGCCAGGCGAACGGCCGGCCGCAGACGGCGCAGACCTTCTGCGGAAGGTCGCCCTTCCTGCGCATCAACCCCGCTTCACGTCCGGCGGCGTCGCCTCGTCGGCGAAGGTTGCGAGCGCCTCGTCGAGCGTCATCGACTGCTGCTGCTGCGAGCCGAGGCGGCGGATCGACACGGTGCGTTCGGCGGCTTCCTTGCGCCCGAGCACGATCATGGCGGGAACCTTCGCCAGCGAATGTTCGCGCACCTTGTAGTTGATCTTCTCGTTGCGCAGGTCGAGTTCGACGCGCAGGCCGCGCTTGCGCGCTTCCGCGGCGATTTCTTCCGCATAGGAATCCGCTTCCTGCGTGATCGTCGCGATGACGATCTGCGTCGGCGACAGCCACAGCGGCAGATGGCCGGCGAAATGCTCGATCAGGATGCCGGTGAAGCGCTCCATGGACCCGCAGATCGCCCGATGCACCATGCAGGGCGGAACCTTCTCGCTGTTCGGATCGATGTAGAAGGCGCCGAACCGTTCGGGCAGGTTGAAGTCGACCTGCGTCGTGCCGCATTGCCAGTCGCGGCCGATGGCGTCGCGCAGCACATATTCGAACTTCGGGCCGTAGAAGGCGCCCTCGCCCGGATTGAGCGCCGTCTCGACGATGTCGCCGTGCTTGGCCTTGATGTCCTCGAGCACGCGCGCCATCACTTCCTCGGCGTGGTCCCACATGGCGTCCGTGCCGACGCGCTTCTCCGGACGCGTCGACAGTTTCACGACGATCCGCCCGAAGCCGAAATCCTTGTACACCGACAGGATCAGGTCGTTGATCTTCATGCATTCGGCGGCGAGCTGGTCTTCCGTGCAGAAGATGTGCGCATCGTCCTGCGTGAAGGCGCGCACTCGCATCACGCCGTGCAGCGCGCCCGACGGCTCGTAGCGGTGCACGATGCCGAATTCGGCGAGCCGCATCGGCAGGTCGCGATAGGACCGCAGGCCGTGCTTGAAGAGCTGCACATGGCCGGGACAATTCATCGGCTTCAGCGCGAAGACACGACGGTCAGCCTCCTCGTCTTCCGGCTTGATGAAGGCCGTCGCCGACTGGATGGCGAACATGTTGTCGGAATACCAGCCCCAATGGCCGGAGGTTTCCCACAGCGCCTTGTCCATCACCTGCGGCGCGTTCACTTCCTGGTAGTCCGCCGCAAGGCGCCGCCGCATGTAGGCGATCAGCGTCTGGAACAGGGTCCAGCCCTTGGGATGCCAGAAGATCGCTCCCGGCGCCTCTTCCTGGAAATGGAACAGGTCCATCTCGCGGCCGAGCCGGCGATGGTCGCGACGCTCGGCTTCTTCCAGTTGCTTCAGATAGGCGTCGAGTTCTTCCTTTTTCGCAAAGGCCGTCGCGTAGATGCGCTGGAGCATCGGACGGTTGGAATCGCCGCGCCAGTAGGCGCCGGCGACCTTCATGATCTTGAAGGCCTCGCCGATCTTGCCGGTGGACGTCATGTGCGGGCCGCGACACAGGTCGAGCCAGTCGCCCTGCCTGTAGATCTTCAGGTCCTGGTCGGCCGGGATCGCTTCCACCAGTTCGACCTTGAAGGCTTCGCCCGCCTTCTCGAAATGCGAAATGGCCTCGGCGCGCGTCCACACTTCCTTGGTGAAGGGTTTGTCGCGCGCGATGATCTCGCGCATCTTCTTCTCGATCGCCGCGAAATCTTCCGGCGTGAACGGCTCGGCGCGGTAGAAGTCGTAGTAGAAGCCGTTTTCGATCACCGGCCCGATCGTCACCTGCGTCCCCGGGAACAAGGTCTGCACGGCTTCGGCCAGCACATGCGCCGCATCGTGGCGGATCAGTTCCAGCGCGCGCGGGTCCTCGCGCGAGACGAATTCGATTTTCGAATCGCGGGTAATCGGATCGGCGAGATCGACGAGTACGCCGTCGAGCGCCATGGCGACAGTGCGCTTGGCCAGCGACGGCGAGATGGATTTGGCGATGTCGAGGCCCGAAACGCCGGGCTCATAGGCGCGCGAGGCGCCGTCGGGGAAGGTCACCGAAATCATTTTCGCTCCTTGCGCTCACTCGCCGAAACCAATCGACGTAAGCCGCGCGCGGGAGGGCGCGCGCGAGAGCTATTTAGGGAAATGGCTGCCGCGACGCAACCGGCGCCGAAGCGTCAGATGCCGCCGCCGTCCAGGGTCATGTCGTCCGCGCCCTTGCGGGCGCGGCGTTCAGCGAGTCGGGCCAGGACCTGCCCGACGCCCTCCCGCAGGGCCGGACGGACGACCAGGTCGACGAGGCCGACCGCGAGGGCGATTCCGAACGAACCGGTCAGGACCAAGGCTATCAGCGCGGTGAGGATGGCGCTGGCGCCGAGCCAGGTGAGATCGGGCGCGGCTTCGGCGAGCGTCGCCGCCGGCGCGATGACGCGCAGCCGACCCAGTGTCGCGAGGGCGCGCTCCCCCGCGCTGCGGCGCTTCGGCGCCGCCGCGACCGCAGGCTCGACCACGCCGAGGCCGAGCGTGTCGTTGGTATGCGGGTCGATGACGACGAAGCCGCCGAGCGCCGGGCATTCGCGATAGCTCGCCGCCACCACGTCGGTCTCGAAGCGCAGCGTCGCCAGCCCAATGGCGTTCATCGGCAGGTTCGACGCCGGTTGCTCGCTGTAGTCGTGCACGTCGACGGCGTGATGCAGCGCGACGATCCGCGCCGTGGCCAGATTGGCGCCGAGCTTGACCAGGTAATTGCGCCCCGGCGCGAGCGCCGTCTCATTCATCGCCAGCAGCCGGGCGTTCAACTGGCGTTGTGGCGCGATCTGCGTCGGCGCCTTCACGAGCACATCCCCGCGCGAGACGTCAATCTCGTCGGCGAGCGTGATCGTCACGGAGAGTCCCGCGCCCGCCTCGTCCAGATCTCCGGACGGACCGACAATGCGCGCGACCTTCGAGGACCTGCCGCGCGGCAGCGCGACAATGCGGTCCCCGACCGCAATCGACCCGCTCGCCACCGTGCCCGAGAAGCCCCGGAAGTCGAGGTTCGGACGGTTCACCCATTGCACGGGGAAACGGAAGGTCTCGTCCTGCGCCGGCGCCGCCTCTATCGTCTCCAGCAGGCCGAGCAGCGACGGCCCGGTGCGCCAGGGCATGTTTTCGGACGGCGACACGACATTGTCGCCGAACCGCGCCGACACGGGAATGATGTGCGTCTCGACGAATTCGAGGCGCGCGGCGAGCGCGCGATATTCGCGCTCGATCTGCCGGAACACGTTCTCGTCGTAGCCGACGAGGTCGATCTTGTTGACGGCGACGATCACCCGCCGCACACCCAGCATCGACACGATGTAGGAATGCCGGCGCGTCTGCGGCAGCAGGCCCTTGCGCGCGTCGACCAGGATGATCGCGACATCGGCGGTCGAGGCGCCCGTCGCCATGTTGCGCGTATATTGCTCGTGGCCGGGCGTATCGGCGGCGATGAAGGCGCGCCTGCCTGTCGAAAAATAACGATAGGCGACGTCGATCGTGATGCCTTGCTCGCGCTCGGCCGAGAGGCCGTCGACCAGCAGCGCATAGTCGATGTCGGCGCCGGTCGTGCCGAAGCGGGCGCTGTCGCGCTCCAGCGCTTCCAGCTGATCGTCGAAGACGGCGCCGGTCTCGTACAGCAGGCGGCCGAGCAGCGTCGACTTGCCATCGTCGACGGAGCCGCAAGTCAAGAAACGCAAGAGGCTGCGCTGCGGGGCGGCGATCGCCTGCGCGCCGTCGCGCGTTTCGGTCGGCGGCTCGACCAGCTTCAACTGCGCGGCCATCAGAAATAGCCTTCCTGCTTCTTCAGCTCCATCGAGCTGGCGCCGTCATGGTCGATCACGCGGCCCTGCCGTTCGGACGACCGCGAGGCGCGCATCTCCGCGATGATTTCGGGCAAGGTGGCGGCGGAACTCTCGACAGCGCCGGTCAGCGGATAGCAGCCGAGCGTACGGAAGCGGACGAGCCGCATCTGCGGCGTCTCGCCCGGCAGCAGCGGCAGGCGTTCGTCGTCGCGCATGATGAGCGCGCCGTTGCGCTCGACCACCGGCCGGCGCTTGGCGAAATACAGCGGCACGACTGGAATGTCTTCGAGCGCGATGTAGTCCCACACGTCCGCCTCGGTCCAGTTGGACAGCGGGAACACGCGAAAGCTCTCGCCCTTGCGCTTGCGCGTGTTGAAGGCGCGCCACGGTTCCGGGCGCTGCGCTTTCGGATCCCACCTGTGGTCCGGCGTGCGCAGCGAGAAAATGCGCTCTTTCGCCCTGCTCTTTTCCTCGTCGCGCCGCGCGCCGCCGAAGGCCGCGTCGAAACCGTATTTGTCCAGCGCCTGCTTGAGGCCTTGCGTCTTCATCACGTCCGTATGGACGGCCGAGCCGGATGCGATCGGGTTGACGCCGGCCTTCACGCCTTCCTCGTTGATGTGGACAATCAGATCGAGGCCGAGGCGCCTGGCCGTCTCGTCGCGAAACGAGATCATCTCGCGGAACTTCCACGTCGTATCGACATGCAGGAGCGGAAACGGCGGCTTGCCCGGCGCGAAGGCCTTCATCGCCAGATGCAGCAGAACCGCGGAATCCTTGCCGATCGAATAGAGCAGCACCGGCTTCTCGCAGGTCGCCGCCACCTCGCGCAGGATAAAGATCGATTCGGATTCCAGCGCCTGCAGATGCGTCAGACGGCCCACGGGCGATCCCCTTCGGCCAGCGAGACGCGCGGCTGGATCGAGCCGTCCTCGGTGACGTGCAGGCCGCATTCCTTCTTGCCGTCCTGCTCCCACCACCAGCGGCCGGCGCGCTCGTCCTCGCTGGGCTTGACGGCGCGCGTGCACGGCGCGCAGCCGATCGAGGGGAAGCCCTGTTCGTGCAGCGGATTGAGCGGCACGCCCGAGGCCTTCGCGGCGGCATCGACCTGTTCGCGCGAAAGATCGATCAGCGGGTTGGCCTTCACGAGGCCGAAGCCGGCGTCGAAGGCGACGAAATCCATCGTCGCGCGATTGGCGGACTGGTCGCCGCGCAGGCCCGTCACCCAGGCGCTCGCGCCGGCGAGCGCGCGTTTCAGCGGATCGACCTTGCGCACGCCGCAGCAGGCCTTGCGCGCATCGACGCTGTAGTAGAAGCCGTCGATGCCCTGGTCGGCGACCAGCGCCTCGAGCGCGCTGGCGTCGGGATAATAGGGCCTGATGCGCTTCAGATACTTTTCTTCGGTCTTCGTCCAGACCGTATATGTCTGCGGGAACATGCGGCCGGTGTCGAGCGTGACGACGTCGATGGCGATCCTGTTGTCGAAGATCAGATGCGTCAGGTACTGGTCTTCGAGTCCGAAGCTCGTCGTGAAAACGATGCGCCCCTCGACGCTGTCGCGCAGGCGCTTCAGGCGACCGACGACATCGAGGCTGCGGAAGTCGCGATCGAGCTGGGCGGCGTCAGGCATTGCGCCCCTCCTGCCGCGCGAGCTTGCGCTGCTCCAGGATGCTCGTCGGGCGGAAATAGCCACGCTGGTAGGGCGTCGTGATGGCGCCGAGCGCACGTTCCCATTGTTCCCACGGCTGACGCTCGGCGCTGGCGTCCGGCAGTTCGATCTCGTCGAAACCGCAGGCCAGAGCATAGGGGAACTGGTCGGCGATCAGCGGCCCGACGGCGCGCAGCGTCCCCTTGAACCCCGCGCGACGGATGCGGCGCGCCAGCGAAAAGCCGCGACCGTCCGAATAGGCGGGAAAGGCGATGGCGATCAGCGCGAGTTTCGACAGGTGCGGCGCGAGGTCTTCCGCCGTCGCATTGTTCGCGACCTCGACGCCGAGACGCCGGCTCGACGAGGCTTTGGCCTGCGCGATCTCGTCGAAGGGAACGATCGCGGCGTCGATCCGCTCGGCGCCGATCGCGCTCGAACGGACGAAATCGTCGGCGCGAACGCCGTTGCGATCAAGCAGCTTCATGTTGCGCTCCGAGGAAAGCAGGTTTGAAGGCGGCGGTTCCCAACCGCTTCACCGCGTCGATGAAATCTTCGCCATCCAGCCTGTTGGCGAGATAATGATCGACGATGCGCTCGATGGCGGGCGGCACCTGGTCGGCGGTCAGGCCCGGCCCCAGCAATTCGCCGATGGCCGCATTCTCCGATGCGTCGCCGCCGAGCGTGATCTGGTAGGATTCCTGGCCGCGCTTTTCGAGGCCGAGAATGCCGATATGGCCGACGTGGTGATGGCCGCAGGCGTTGATGCAACCCGAAATCTTGATCTGCAACGGACCGATCTCGGCCTGCCGCGCCGCGTCGCCGAAGCGGGTCGAGATCGCCTGCGCGATCGGGATCGAGCGCGCCGTGGCGAGCGCGCAATAATCGAGGCCGGGGCAGGAAATGATGTCGGTGATCAATCCGACGTTGGCGGTGGCGAGATCCTGCGTCACGAGCTCCTGCCAGAGCGCGAACAGGTCGTCCTGCTTCACATGCGGCAGCACGAGGTTCTGCGCATGGGTGACGCGCAATTCGCCGTGCGAGAAGCGGTCGGTCAGATCGGCGAAGAAGCGCATCTGCTCCGACGTCATGTCGCCGGGCGAGCCGCCGATCGGCTTGAGGGAGACGGTGACAGCCGCATAACCGTCCGCGCGATGCGCGAACAAATTGTTGCTCGCCCATTCCGCAAAGGCCGGATTCGCCCTGCGCGCCGCCTCGAACTTTTCCGAGCGCGCCGGCAGGCGCTCGTAGTTCTTGGGTTCGAAGTAGGCCGAGATGCGCGCGAGTTCGGCGATCTCGTCTTCCGGCGGCGGCAGGTCGATCGCCTTGAATTCGGCTTCGACCTTCTCGCGGAACGTATCGAGCCCGATCTCGTGCACGAGGATCTTGATGCGCGCCTTGAACTTGTTGTCGCGACGGCCTTCCGCGTTGTAGACGCGCATGATCGCCTCGATATAGGGCAGCAGCTGCCCCTTCGGCAGGAAGTCGCGCACGACCTTGCCGATCATCGGCGTGCGGCCGAGGCCGCCGCCGGCCAGCACCTGGTAGCCGGTCTCGCCCGCCCTGTTGCGCACGATCTGGATGCCGACGTCGTGCGCCTTCAGCACGGCGCGATCGCGGGCTGCGCCCGACACGGCGATCTTGAACTTGCGCGGCAGGAACGAAAATTCCGGATGCAGGCTCGACCATTGCCGCAGCAATTCGCCGACGGGCCGCGGATCCTCGATCTCGTCGGCGGCGACGCCCGCGAACTGGTCGGCCGTCACGTTGCGGATGCAATTGCCCGAGGTCTGGATGCAATGCATCTCGACATCGGCGAGCAGGTCGAGAATGGCAGGCGCATCGCGCAGCTTCGGCCAGTTGAACTGCAGGTTCTGCCGCGTCGTGAAGTGCCCGTAGCCGCGATCGTACTTGTCGGCGATCAGCGCCAGCTGCCGCAACTGCTTCGCGGTCAGCGAACCGTAGGGCACGGCGATGCGCAGCATGTAGGCGTGCAATTGCAGGTAGAGGCCGTTCTGCAGGCGCAGTGGACGGAACTCGTCCTCCGTCAGCGAACCCGAAAGGCGGCGCTGCACCTGGTCGGAGAATTGCGCGACCCGTTCGCGGACGAAACGCTCGTCGAATTCATCGTAGCGATACATGGATTACTCCGCGGCGGCGCGCGCATAGGCGGAAAAGAGCGCCTGCTTGCCGAGTTCGGGATGGACGGACGGACCGAGCGTCTTGAACCGCTCGCGGAAATGACGCGGCACGGGCACGCCGTTCTTGACGTCGACGTCGATGAGATAGGCGTCGACGACTTCCTGCCGCTTCATGCCCTGCACGGCCTCGACCTCGAGACGGTCGGCCGCGTCCTGGTCCGTGGCGACCGACGCTTCGCGCGGATCGCGCGTCCAGCCGGAGGCTGTGCGGAACACGACGTCGCCATCCAGAAGGTCGTTGGCGATCAGGATCGCCGGCAGCGGCGTTCGTTTTGCGGGGACGGCGGACATGTTGGCTCCGGTCGGATCGGGAACGCCAAATTCCCGCCAAACGACGGAATTCTGACAGCTTCGTTGGGGCTACAGGTACGCTTCGCCCCCTCCTGTCTCAATCGGGGGGCGGGAGGCGGCTGTTCCAAAGTTGCCGGAGTCCGGAGAAAATCGTTCTCCTGGGGCTACGACCGCGCCATCAGGTCGATCGCCAGCGAATAGATGCGCATCCGCGTCTGGTCGGGCAGGCCCGCCAGCGTCTGCAGATAGGTGCGGCCGGCGGCGCACATCTTCACGTCCGGCAGGGGCGGATCGGGCGTCTTGCCGTCGAGCAGCGCGTCGATCTCGGGTTGCGACAGGCCGGCCTTCTTCAGCGCCGCCTCGAACATCTGGAAATCCGCCTCGTTCGGCGCGGGCCGGGCGATGTTCTTCTGCTTGCCGTCGACGATCGCTTCCAGACCGGCCGTGGCGAGATCGGAAACCAGCCCGCGATTGTCGGCGGAGAATCTGAAGAAGGCTTCGCTCGCGCCGCCGTACAGGAAGTCGACGCAGGCCTTCGGGTCGCGCTGCGACAAGGCGTTGAGGACGGCGAGCTGCTGCGCGAAGACTTTCGCGAGCGCCGGACCGTCCGCCTTGGCGGCGAGCGCGCCGCGCGACTGGCGCAGCGTCTTCACCGCTTCGGAAAGATAATAATCGGGTGTGTCGTCGCCGCCGCCGATGCGCCGGCGCGCCAGCGCGCCGATGGCGGTCTCGTATTCGCCGGGCAGAGCCAGCCGCAGGCGATCGAAGAAGCGCGCGACTTCGGGCGCTTCGGCGATCCTCTTCTCGACTTCGGCGCGCGCGGCGACGATTTCCGCCGGCGCGCCCGACGGCGCAATCGACGCCGGAGCGCCGGGGGCTTGAGCGGTCGCGGCGGGCGATGAGGGCGTGACCTGCGGGGGCGTCGGCGGGGTCGGGAGCTGCGGGGCGACGGGCGCGGGGGCTGGAGGCGTCTCGGTCGTGTGCGGGGGCTGCGCGCCGATGAGCGCCAGCAGGGCCGCGCCGCAGGCGATGAGCAGGGCCGCCGCAAGGCCCAGCATGATCAGACGCAATTGCTTCTTCGACATCCCGCCGGATTCGCCCTGTCCGCCTTGCAGCACTTAGGCGCAATAACCGCCGCGCGGCAAGCTTTTGGCAAATCGCGCGGCCTTCCTCAGGCGCCCGTCGACCCCGGCTCGTCGCAGGCGAGCGGCCCGCGCCAGCGGCCATAGCGCCAGAAATGCATGGCGTCGGCGCCCGGCGGCGGCTGCGCCGGTACGGGATCGAAGCCGGCCGTCCCCCCCGGCCGGCAGCGGCAGATGCGCGAAAACCCCATCCAGCCGCCGCCCCACAGGCCGAAACGGCCGATCGCCTCCATCGCATAGTCCGAGCAGGTCGGCAGATGCCGGCACTGCCGCCCGACCAGCGCCGAAAGCGTCAGCTGGTAGCCACGGATCAGCCCGCGCGCGAAAAAGGCCGGCGCATCGGCAGGCCCCCGGAAGCGAAATCCGTCGGAGGCCATCTCAGGCGCGCGCGGCGGCAGCCTGGCCGGCCCCGGCCTGCCCTGCCTCGATCCGCGTCGCGGCGTCGGCGGCCGCATCGAAGGTCAGCAGGGTCGAAGCGTGGCGCGCCTTGTAGTCCCGGACCGGCTCCAGCATGGCCACATCGGCCCATTTGCCGGTCGGCGGCGGGCCGTTCTCCTTCAGCATCCGGCGCACCTGGTCGCGCAGGTCGCGCAATTCCTGCGCCGTGGCGCCGATCACATGGGCCGCCATGATCGAGGAAGAGGCCTGGCCGAGCGCGCAGGCCTTCACATCATGGGCGAAATCGACCACCCTGCCGTCCTGCATGGCGAGGTCCACGATGACCGTCGACCCACAGAGCCTTGAATGCGCCGTCGCGCTGGCGTCCGGCCGCTCCAGCCGGCCCAGGCGCGGGATATTGGCGGCGAGTTCCAGGATCCGCGTGTTGTAGATATCGCTGAGCATTGGGCTTTCGGACCTTGACCACTGGCGCGGGGGCGGCGCGGCCCCTATCTTCTGTCCCGTTATATAGTCGCGCTGATCCTTTGGCGAAGCGCCGACGTAAAGGACAGGCCCACGGTACGGGTTCGGAGGCTCCGCATGGATGCAGTGGTCAAGACCTTGGCGGAACGGCTGAAGAAGCCGGCCGACGCTCATGCGCCCGCCCGCCGTCCGAGCCAGGACGAAGCCGAGGCGGCCGTGCGCGTGCTGCTGGCCTATGCCGGCGACAATCCCGATCGCGAGGGTCTGCTCGACACGCCCCGCCGCGTCGCCAAGGCCTATCGCGAATTGTTCGGCGGCTACGGCGAGGACGCCGGCGAAATCCTCGACCGCGTGTTCGAGGAGGTCGAGGGCTACGACGACATGGTCCTCGTCCGCGACATTCCCTTCTTCTCGCATTGCGAGCACCACATGGTGCCCTTCGTGGGCAAGGCGCATATCGCCTATTACCCGAGCGAAGGTGTGGTCGGCCTGTCCAAGCTGGCGCGCCTCGTCGACATGTACGCCAAGCGGCTGCAGACGCAGGAGACGATGACGGCGCAGATCGTCGAGGCGATCGAGACGCATCTCAAGCCGCGCGGCGTCGCCATCTTCGTCGAGGCCGAGCACATGTGCATGTCGATGCGCGGCGTGCGCAAGCAGGGCGCGAAGACCATCACGACCCGCTTCACGGGAATCTTCCGCGACGATCCGGCCGAGCAGGTGCGGTTCATGAGCATGGCGCGCGGGTAAGCGCGCCAGCTTCCGTCGCTCCGCCCGGCATGGCATGGTCTGCGCCTCAACGAAGGAAAGACCATGCCGATCTACGCGCTCGACGAATTCACGCCTGAACTGCCGGCGAAGGGCCGCTATTTTGTCGCGCCCGGCGCGCATGTGATCGGCCGCGTGCGCATCGGCGAGGACGCGAGCGTCTGGTTCAACGCCATCGTGCGCGGCGATACCGATCTCATCGACATCGGCGCCGGCGCCAACGTGCAGGACGGCTGCACGCTGCACACCGATCCGGGATTTCCGCTGGTCATAGGCGCCAACGCCACGATCGGCCACAACGTCATCCTGCACGGCTGCATCGTCGGCGAAGGCGCGCTGATCGGCATGGGCGCAACCATTCTCAACGGCGCGAAGATCGGAAAGAACTGCCTGGTCGGCGCCAATGCGCTGGTCACGGAAGGCAAGGAATTTCCCGACAATTCGCTGATCGTCGGCGCGCCGGCGCGCGTCGCGCGCACGCTCGACGAAAAGCAGGCCGGCGCCGGCCGCATGATCGCCGCCGTCTATGCGGCGCGTGCAAAAAGGTTCGGCGCGGGATTGAAGGTGATCGAGGCCTGAGGCCTAAAGCACGATGTCCTCGTCGAATTCCTCGATCGGGATAAGCCGCTGGAATTCGACGGCGAGGCCGCCGTTGAAGTGACGCACCACCTTGCCGGTGCGACGGCCGATGTCGACGCGCGTGCCGATTTCCGGCAGCGCCTGCGATTGCAGGCCGACGCCCGACACGGACACGTCGACGATCTTCACGGGAATGCGGGTCCCGTCGGCGAGCAGCATCTCGGCGTCGCGCTGCCGCGGCGTGATGCGCTTGTGGCGGCGGTCGGCGTCGTCGGTTTCCTCTTCCCGGTTGATGTACCAGGTCAGCAGATCGGCGAGGCGTTCGCGCTTGTTGGGCGCGAGATTCATCTCGACCGCAAAGCCGTCGTGCGCATGACGCACGATCGTGCCTTCGAGCCGTCCGAAATCCTCGAAATAGAAGACGACGCGCTGACCGATCTCGCCCTTGACCGGGGCTGCGACGCGCAGTCCGCCCGGCGACATGTCGATCGTCTGGCAGGGATATTCCTGCTTGTTCTCGAGCATGTAGCGACCGGGAATCGACGCCTTGACGCGGCGAAACCGGCGGCGCTCGAAAGGCTTGGCGGCGGGCTTGGCAAGCGGGTGGGCCAACGGGACTTCCTGATCGGGGCGAATGTCGACGGAAATCTATGTCGTGGATGGTTAATGGCCGCTTACGGAAGGGCGCGTGGCGGCGCCCGTTTGCGGCGCTGGTTTCCGCAAGGTGACCGGATTGCGCGAGATTCAGCCTTGCGCGCGTCCGCCCTGCAGCAACCGCAAGGTCGCCTGGCCGCTGCGGCGTCCGTATGTCGCCGCCGTTCCGCGCAGGATCGGCAGGTCGACGCGCGCGTCCGAGGCCGACATGATTCGCATCGTCCGCAACACGAGTCGCTCCACCGGAATTAGGCCGAGCCAGTCCGGATGATTGGCGCAGGCGATCGCGCCGAGGATGCGGGCATGCGTGCGTCCCTGGTGTCGTAGCGGCAGCAGGAGAAATTCGAGTTGCGCGGGTTCGCGGTCTTTCGGCGCCGCGGCGGCCCCGACGACGACAGGAACCGCGCCATCCATGACCGTCCACATCATGGCCGCCACGCTCTGCGCGTCCTCGCCCCACAGGCCGACGAAAGACTGGCCCTTCATCTCCGAAAGCCAGAGCGCGTTGAGCCGCGAACCCGAGAGGCGCAGCCTGAAAGACATGTCGCCATCGGCTTCGATCATGAACGTATCCGAGAGGATGGACCGGATCGCAGCCGGATCGATCTCGGCGCGGTCGGGCGCCGCCCGTTCGCGGCGGATCGCGTTCCAGTACGCATAAAGCTGCCGCGTCGCCTGCTGTCTCATCGCTACCCCGGTGCCCAAGCGCTTGCGAATGCAAGCTTGTTTTCATTCGGCACAGGCGCGGGGGCCCGCGCCGCCTTTGGGTTCGAGGGAGCAGATGACGTGCCACCGGCTCGAATTAGTATTAATCTGCGCTTCCGGTTGCGGGCCGGGTGAGGACATGGGACTAGTGCATTGCGTCGACTTGACTTTGGCCGTGCGGCTCCCGGCCCGATGATCGACCGGCGCGCAAAGGGCGAGCGACCAGGTCTCCAGACCGTCCCATGTCGGGACGGCGCGTTTCCGGTTTCCGTTTGCAATCGGGGGGAAGGGCGTGGCTCCGCCGCTTCCCCCGCCGGCCGGTCCCGTCCATGACCTCATTCGATCAGGAACGCGCTTTCGCACGCTCGAACACGGCCGTCTTCGCGATCCTCGGCCTGCTCGCGGCGATCCACGCGCTGCGGCTCGTGTTGTCGCCGGTCGACGACTTCCGAATGGTCGCCGCGCTGGCCTTCACGCCCGCGCAATTCACCCTGCCCTTCGATCAGCAAGGCGTGATGCGCGCGGCCGCGCAGGCCATCGCACAGGGCTCGATCGATCGCGAGGAGGCGGCCTGGCTGCTCGGCGGCGGCGTCCGCTGGTGGTCCGTTCTCACATATGCGCTGCTGCACGGATCCTTCGCGCATCTCGCGCTGAACGGCGTGTGGCTCCTGGCCTTCGGTTCCGCGGTCTGCCGGCGCTTTGGCCCCGCACGTTTCTGCACGCTGTTCTGCGTCACCGCGCTGTTCGGCGCGCTCGCGCATTACCTCGTCTATCCGCTCGGACTGCAGCCGGTGATCGGCGCCTCGGCCGCAGTGTCGGGCGCCATGGGCGCGGCCGTGCGGTTCGCATTCGCGCCGGGCGCGCCCCTCGGCGCGGGCGCCGCGCGCAGTCGCGACCTTTCGGCGTACCGCCGCCCCGCGCCGCCGCTCGCCGCCACGCTCACGGAGCCGCGCGCGCTCGCCTTCCTCGCCGTATGGTTCGCTGGCAACTTTCTGTTCGGCGCCTGGGCGCCGGTCGGCGACGCGCCTGTAGCCTGGCAAGCCCATATCGGAGGCTTCGTCGCGGGCTTCCTGCTTTTTCCGCTTTTCGATCCGGCCGGCCGGAAACCAACAGCCTGAATTGGCGCTTGCGCGTTCGCGGCGGCAGTTGCATCCTCGCATCAATAAGACGGCGGCAAGCTGCGCGAATCCCGAGGAACGTCGGCAGGAGGCCTGCACATGACCGTAGCTCGAATTCTCGCCATCAAGGGACGCGATGTGGTGACGGCGCAACCGCATCTGACGCTGCGCGAGGCGGCGGACGTCCTCGCCCGCAACCGCATCGGCGCGGTTGTCGTGTCCGACGCCGCTGGCGGCGTGCTGGGCATTCTCTCGGAGCGCGACATCGTGCGCGCCGTTTCGTCCGGCGGCGCCGACGCGTTGACGGATCCGGTCTCGCGCCACATGACCGCCAAGGTCATATCGACGAGCGAGGACGAATCCATCGAGGAAACGATGGAGACGATGACGCGCAGCCGCGTACGCCATCTTCCCGTCATTCGCGACGGACGGCTCGCCGGCATGATCTCGATCGGCGACGTCGTGAAGATCAGGCTCGAGGCGATGGAAACCGAGCACAGGGCGATGCGCGAGTATATCGCCAACGCCTGACCTCGTTCCGGGCCGCTTGTCGCTTCAGCGCGCGAGGATCGAGATCATCTCGGTGTAGTTGCGCGCGCGCGCAAGCTGCAGCGGCGTGAGGCCCTGTCTGTCGGCGATGTCGCGGTTCGCGCCCGCCTCGACCAGCGCGCGAACGGTCGCGACGTGACGCGGGCCGCCGTCGCCGAGGATCACGGCCTCGATCAGCGCGGTCCAGCCTAGATTGTTGACATGGTCGAGCGGCGCGCCGGCGCGGATCAGTTCGCGCACGACGCCGTCATGGCCGAGATGCGCGGCGGCGATCAGTGCCGTCCCGTCGTAGATGCTCGTGACGAGCTTAGCGCTCGCGCCGGCCGACAAGAGCGCCTTCAACGTCGGCGCGTCGTCGCTCACCGAGACGATCGTCACCGCATCGTATTTCTGGTTGTCGAGCAGGCCGGAATTGGCGCCCGCCGCAATCAGCGCGCGCGCCGCATCGCCCTGCCCGCGAAAAGCCGCGACATGCAATGGCGTCCGCCCGTTGGCGTCGCGCGCGTCGAGCGGCGCGCCACCGGCGGCCAGCTTGCGGATTTCGGCGACGTCGCCGCCCGCGGCGGCCGCATGAAGGCCGCGATACGCGGCGAGTTCACCAGCGGTGGGCGGGACCTGCGCAAGCGCAAGCGTCGTGGTCGCGAGCATCCACGCCGTGGCGACGGCCGCAACGACAGCGCGCATTGTATTCCTCCCGGTTTTCCCGGGATGCTGACGCAAGGCTTCGCCGCGTTCAAGCCGGCGCGAGGCCGACGCGTCCGGAATGCTCGATGATGTCGGGCAGCTTGCGCCGCACCGTCTCATGGCCGACCTCGATCAATTCCTGCGCGCGATGGAAATCGAACAGGCCGAATTGTTCGAGCCGCGCGTTGATGAGTACGTCGGGCGGATCGCCGGCCAGCCGCGACCGCGCAATGCGATCCTGCGTGATCGAGAAGGCGTCGAGCATCACGGACGCGACGCCCGGCCCCTCGCCCGTGCTGCGACGCAGGCGACGCTTCAGCATCGCCGTCGGCGACGCCATGCCGCCGAGCCAGGAGATGCGCCCGACTTCCTCGACCTTTTCGGCCAGCGCATTCGTCGTCTCGTCGCCGATGTTGCGGTCGCCGATGACCGTGCCGCGGAACATCGAATCCGATTGCAGGCTGATCGCCACCACGATGTCGGCGCCCATGGCGCGACAAACGGAAACCGGAATGGGATTGACCAGCGCGCCATCGAACAGCCAGCGCCCATCGACGAATTGCGGTTCGAGCAGGCCGGGCAGCGCGTAGGACGCCGGCAGCGCGCGCGCCAGTTGCCCGCTGCGCAGCCAGATCTCGTGACCCGTCGCGATTTCGGTGGCGACCGCCGCGAACGGAATCGGCAGCGATTCGATGGTGCGGCCGGCCAGCGCCTCGTCGAGCAGTTCCCGCAGCCGCGCGCCGGAAAACAGTCCGCCGCCGGAAAAGGACAGATCGAGCAGCGACAGCACGCGCCGCTTGGTCAGGCCGAGCGCGAAGCGCTCGATGTCGTCGAGCTTGCCGGCGGCGTAGCAGCCGCCGATCAGCGCGCCGATCGACGTGCCGGCGATGATGTCGGGCCTGAAGCCGGCGGCGTCCAGTTCGCGAAGAATGCCTATATGGCACCAGCCGCGGGCCGCGCCCGCGCCGAGCGCGAGCCCGATTTTCGGCCGCCGGCCGCCGGGCTTCGGCGCTTCCGCCATGCGCTCGGGCGCAGGCGGCGCGCTGGCGCCGGATTCGTCGTTCCAGATCGATTGCGCTTTACGCATGAACGTCAGCATGGCTCTCCCGCCCCACGCTGCAGAGTGAAATCTCCCCCGCCTGCAACGCTCGCCCGGCAAAGTGGCCAGACATTTAATGAACTAGGCCTGAAGCCACGGCCTTCAATTGTGGTTAGCGCGCGATGAAAGACAAGCGGCCGTCGGCGTCGACGCTGCGATAGAAGCAGGACTTGCGGCCGGTGTGGCAGGCGCCGCCGTCGCCGCCGGCTTCCACGCGCAGCAGCAACGCATCCTGGTCGCAATCGACGCGCATCTCGACCACGCGTTGCGTCTGCCCGGACGTATCTCCCTTCCGCCAAAGCGAATTTCGCGACCGCGACCAATAATGCGCGACGCGCGTCTCGAGCGTCAGCTTCAGCGCCTCGGCGTTCATGTAGGCGACCATCAGCGGTTCGTTGGTCGAGGCTTCGACGGTCAGGCAGACGATCAGCCCGTTGGCGTCGAAGCGCGGCGCGAAGGTTTCGCCCTCCTCGAGATCCTTCTTGTCTGTCGCGGTGACGAACGGCGTGCTCATGAAACATCCTCTCGGCCGCGAATCTGGCATAGTCCGCCGGTCATGTCGCGCACCGTCTCCCTCGTCCTCGTCGCCTGCGCGGCGCTGCTGGCGCTCGCAGCCGGCGTCGGCTCCTTCCTGCTGTTTCGTCGTCCCGCGGCAGGCCCGGCCGATTACGTGGAAACGCGCATCGGCGACCTGCGCCTCGTCTATCAGGCGGGCTACGCCCGTTTTCCCGGCGGGCGGGCCGGCGGCAGGTTCGACTCCCTGCAACTGGCCGCGACCTTTCCCGACTTCCGGCCGGCCGGCGGCGCCACGACCGCGCTGGACGCGTCGCAGGGCGGACAGGGCAAGCCGCCAGCCTTGCTGTTCCTGTCCATCGGCAGCCAGGAGCGCAAGGTCGACCCGGCTGACCTGACGTCGCTCCTCTATGCGCGCTTCCTCGAACCGGAAGTGGCCGAGACGGACGAGGGGTTGCTGAAGCGCGCCTTTCAGGACGGCTCGCCCTACGAGGGCGAGGACCTGTATTTCTCGCCGCCGGAAGGCCGCGCCTTCGCCGCGCGCTGCGCCCGCCCGACCGTCCCGCCGGACGGCCTGCCGGAAACCTGCATCGCGGTCATCAGGGAAGGGGGACTCGACGTCGACCTGCGCTTCACGACCGCGCAATTGCCGCAATGGGAAAAGCTGGCGGAAGGCGCGCGCGCGCTGGTGAAATCGATGATCGCGCGGTAGCGATCAGTCGCCGTCGTCTTCCAGATCGAAATCCAGAATGGCGATCTGCAGCGTGAAGCTGGAGAGCTTGGCGTCGTCGGCGGAAATCACGCCGAGAAAATCCTCGCCGCTGTTCAGTTCGACCGAATCGAGCTTCTTGCCGCGCGCGACGATCTTGAGCTTGTCGTTCTCGAACAGCTTGCGCAGGTATTCCTGCAGCACTTCGCGGCCGACGGGAATCTTCATTTCGAAGGCGAAGGAACGATCGCCGTCCTCGTCGTCGACCGTGATCGTGGCGATGCGGCGCTCGCCCAGATGCACGGCGGCGGCGTTCTCGGGATCCTTCTGGTCGGGGACGACGCGCACGTCGTCATTGCCGAAAGAGCGGCGCAGAAAGGCCTGAAGCTTCGGTATTTCGCCCTTGCGCACCCTGTTCTCCTTCGCGGGGTCCGGATTTCACGCCCCGGTTGCCACGAAGCGGGCCGCGCTTCAAGCGGCCCCGGTCAGATTTCCAGGCTCTTGTCGGCGAATATCTGGTCCATCGTGCGCCCGGGCTCGGCGCAGCCCGCCGTGCCGACGACGCGGGCGGGAACGCCGGCGACGGTCGTGTTGTGCGGCACCGGCGAGAGCACCACGGAACCGGCCGCGACGCGCGCGCAATGGCCGACCTCGATATTGCCCAGCACCTTGGCGCCGGCGGCGAGCAGCACGCCGTTCCTGATCTTGGGATGTCGGTCGCCGACGTCCTTGCCCGTGCCGCCGAGCGTCACGCCGTGCAGGATCGACACGTCGTCGCCGACTTCCGCCGTCTCGCCCACGACGAGGCCGGTCGCATGATCGAGGAAGATGCCCTTGCCGAATTTCGCGGCCGGATTGATGTCGACCTGGAATACGACCGACGAACGGCTCTGCAGGTAGAAGGCGAAGTCTCGCCGGCCCTGCTTGTAGAGCGCATGCGCGAGGCGATGAGTCTGCAGCGCGTGGAAGCCCTTGAAGTAGAGCAAGGGCTCGATCAGCCGCTTGCAGGCCGGATCGCGGTCGAACACGGCGAGAAGGTCGGCGCGGAATGCTTCCGCAATACCGGGGTCGGCCTGCAGCACGCCGGCATAGGCGTGCGCGATGGCGTCGGCGCCGACGTCGGGATGGTCGAGACGGGCGGCGACGCGATGCACGATCGCCCTCTCCAGCGTTTCGTGATGCAGCACGTTGGCGAAAAGGAACCCGGCGAGGTCGGGTTCGCGGCGCACGGCGTCCTGCGCATCCGCGCGGATGCGCGCGAAAAGCGCGTCCTTGCCGGCGAATTCCACAATGGTCGCCGTAGTGCCGTGGCCTGATGCCGCCATGACTGGAACTCCTGCCCCTGCCGCCCTGCGACGGGGAGCGCATCATATCACAGGATGCGCCCGCCGCACGTCACGCAGAGGTGATACGCCGTCATGGTAAATCAAGGCGGCGGATCGAAGTAATGGACCAGCAAGCTTTGACGTGAACAATGCGATTTGAAATCAATATCTTACGCAGCGTCAGGCCATGACCACACTGTCCGCCTATCTCTCCGTCGCCGGCGCGCTGTCGAAATGGCAGGCGATCGCCTCGAAATCGCCGGCCGTCTCGACCGCCACCGCCTATTACAAGGCCCACATCGGCGAGGCGAAATCGGCGGCCGCTCTCGTCAGGAACCCGCGCCTCTTCAACTATGCGATGAAGGCCTTCGGACTCGGCGACCGCACGGATGCAAAGGCGCTGATGACGCGCGCCATGAACGAGGGCGCGCTGTCGAGCTCGGCGCTCGCGGTGAAACTGCACGATCCGAACATTCTCGCCTTCGTGAAGGCTTTCGACTTCAAGGACAATGGCGCGACCGCCGCCTCCACTTCCGCGGCCGTGCAGAAGGTCGTCGACCTCTACGCGGAAAATGCGCTGGAAACGGACCAGGGCAAGCAGAACCCCGGCGTCGAACTGGCGCTGTATTTCCAGCGCAAGGCGCCCTCGATCAAGGACGCCTATTCCGTCCTCGCGGACAAGAAATTGCTGAAGGTCGTGCAGACCGCGTTGAACATCTCGCCGATGACCGGGCTCGAGCCGATCGACCAGCAGGCCAAGCTCATGTCGGGCAAGATCAAGTTCGCCGACTTCCAGGACCCCAAGAAACTGCAGGCCTTCCTGTCGCGCTTTTCCGCCATGTACGATTACGGCGGCGGCTCGTCGTCCGGCGGATCGAACCCAACCAACGCGATCCTGTTCGATTCTTCGGCAGCGGCGACCGATACGGGCTTCGGCCCAGGCTTTCTGCAGAGCCTGCAGGGCTACCGGGCGGTGTGAGCTATTGCGGCGTGAGAAGCTTCAGCTTCGGAAAATACGTGCGGTAGCGCGATGCGTCGCGCGTGAGCAGTTCGTAGCCCGCGACGCTCGCGTGCGCGCCGATGAAGAAGTCGGGCAATGGCGAACGCCTTGCCCCGCCTCTGCGACGATAGGCGAGATAGCATTTTGCGGCGAGAAATGCGGCGTCGTAGGGCAACGGCTCGCGCGCGATGAACTCCTGCGGCAGGGCGTCGTCCAGTTGTTCGATGCTCGAATGGTGCGTCGACACCTCGGCATAGATGATCGGGTTGATCACCAACCGCACACGATTGGCCAGTCGATTCAGATTTTCCGACGACCACGCGAACCATCGCGGGTCGCGGGTCATGATATCGAGCAGAACATTGCTGTCGACCAGAACGCCGGTCATTCTTCGCCGCGCGTCAGCGCCATGATCTCGTCTGTGCTCATGCGACCGTCGCCGCGGCCCTGCATGCGGGCGATCAGACGCGCGCCGCGGGTCTGACCCTTGGGATTCCGCGCCGGCCGCAGCCGCACGACTTTCCCGTCGTAGTCGAACTCGACTTCGGTATTGGGCAGAAGACCAGCCCGCTCGCGAATATCGGCGGGGATAGTGACCTGCCCCTTGGAGGTGATGCGCATCGGTGAAATCCTTACTCTTACATTGGAGAGTAAGACTTGTTCAGAGGCGTTTCAAGCGGCGCGTGTTCCTTCTCCCCGCAAGCGGGAGACGGAATCCGCCACCTGTAGAAAACCGCCATTGCCTCCGCCTGGCGATCTCACCCCCGCGTGGCCAGAAACTCCAGCACCGCCTGCTTGTAGACCTTGTCGCCGACCGCCTTGTTGTGGTCGCGGCCCGGAATGTCGACGGCGCGGGCATTCGGAAACAGCCGCGCCAGTTCGTGACCGTCGCCCGCCACATCGTCCTTCGTGCCGATGCAGATCAGGGTCGGCGTCCGGATCCGGTGTACCTCTTCGGGCTCCAGCACCTGCCGCGATCCGCGGATGCAGGCGGCCAGCGCCTTGCGGTCGCTCTTGGTCGCTTCGGCAAAGGCGCGGAACGTCTTCTGCTGCGGATCGGTGAGCAGGTCCGGCCTGTCCGTCTCCATCGCGTCGGCAATGCCGACCGGTAGGCCGACGCCGTCCACCAGATGGATGCCGAGCCCGCCGATGACGAGCGAGCGCACCCGGTCGGGATGATGCAGCGCCAGCCATGAGGAGATTCGCGCGCCCATCGAATAGCCCATCACGTCGGCGCGCTCGATCCCCAGATGATCGAGCAGGCGCAGCGCGTCCTGCGCCATGACGCCCGTATGGTAGGCGTCCGGATCGTAGAGCTTTTCCGAGCGGCCATGCCCGCGATTGTCGAGCGCGATCACGCGCCGTCCGTCGCCGGTCAGCGTCTTGACCCAGAGCGGAAACACCCAGTTGACCGCATGGGTGGACGCAAAACCGTGGACGAGCAGGATCGGCTCGCCACGGTCGGCGGCGGTCGGACTTTCGTCGATATAGGCGAGGCGCACGGGCCCGGACTGGAAGGAATGCATTGCTCGGCTGCAAAGGGGAGGACCGGCGCGGGTCTAGCATGATCTGGCGCAATGCAATATCAAGGCGCCGCCGGCTAATTCGCCTGACGATGGCGATACCGGCCTTCGATCCGGAACCCGAAGGAATGGCAGAATGGCCGACGACGTCACCCCGCATTTCCACAACCAGCCGGGTCTCGCCAGGGTGAAGGTCGGCGCGAAGAAGTTCATGTGCATCGGCGCGCTCCCGCCGTTCGACCATCCGCACATCTTCATCGACATGGGCGCGGCCTCCGAGACGATCTGTCCGTACTGCTCGACCCATTATCTCTTCGACGCATCCCTGCACGGCCACGCCGACCCGGCGGAATGCGAGTACCGTCCGGCCGCCTGACCGAAAGGCGACGCTTGTGCCCGAACGTCCGATCATCGTTGCCGGCGCAGGCGTGGGCGGTCTTTCGGCGGCTCTCGCCCTGGCGCGGGCCGGACGTTACGCCATCGTCCTCGAACGCGCGCCGGCGCTGGCCGAATTCGGCGCCGGCCTGCAGCTGGGACCCAATGCGACGCGTCGGCTCGCCAACTGGGGCGCCCTCGACAGGCTGAAGGACCTTGCGACCGCGCCGCAAGGCGTCGACATCCGTTCCGCGCGCAATGGCTCCGTGATCGCCAGCCTGCCCGTCGGCGATGCGGAACGCCGATGGGGCGCGCCCTATCTTGTCGCCCATCGCGCCGATCTCCTGACCGCGCTGGCCGACGCGGCCGCGCGCAATCCGCGCATCGAAGTTCGGCTCGGTTGCAGCATGGAGGGTTGGCGCGCCGGCATCGATGGCGTCACAATTCACGTGGAGGGGCGCCCGGACCTCTCCGGCGCTGCGCTGATCGGCGCCGACGGTCTGCGCTCGCGCGTGCGCGAGGGTCTTGGCCTGACGACGCCCGACGGACCCCGTTATTCCGGCCGCACGTCCTGGAGGGCGTTGATCCCGGCTTCCGCCGTTCCTGCCGAACTGCTGCAGGCGCGCGGTTCGCTGTGGCTCGGCCCCGGCGCGCATCTCGTTCTCTATCCCCTGCGCAACGCGAGCGTCCTGAATGCTGTCGCCATCGTGCAGGACGAATGGACCGATCTCGACGCGCCGGATTTCTGGTCCTCGCATGGCGATGCGGCCTTCCTTGCATCGCGCTTCCAGGGCTGGACGCGCGAGGCGCGCGAGTTGATCGGCGTCGCGCCGGAATGGCGGCGTTGGCCGCTCTATACGCGCGCGCCGGTCGAACGCTGGTCGGTCGGCCGCGTAACGGTGCTGGGGGACGCGGCGCATGCGATGGCGCCATTCCTCGCGCAGGGCGCCGCGCAGGCGATCGAGGACGCCGACGCGCTGGGACTGGCTTTCGCCGCCAGCCCGAAGGACGAGGCGGCGGCGCTCGACGCTTACCAGCGCGCCCGCGTCGCGCGAGCCAACAGAATTCAGGCCGCGTCCTTCCGGCAGGGCCGAATCTATCACCTGTCCGGGCCCGCCGCCTTTGCGCGCGACCTGGCGATGAAGGCGATGGGCGCGCAAGGCCTGGCGAAGGCCGTCGACTGGATTTATCGCGCTTAGCAGTGACTTAGTTATAAGTCGCGCAATACGGGCCGCGCAGCGTTTACCGAGCCGGTTAAGCCTCTGATTTGATTAAAATTGACAGTATTGCGGCGGGCCTTCAGTGTTCGGCCAGAACACAGACCCAAGAACATGCCGACCAAGACTTCCACAGCCGCGACAGAACGCCAGGACATCGTGCGCGCCGTCCACGACATCGTCGAATTGCGAGTCCGCGGCGACATTGCCGGCCTGATGAAATACGCGGCGGCGGACATCGTCTTCACCGGCGGAAGCTGGCGCTATTATCCGCTCAACGCCCCGCGCCAGGGCAAGGACGCCTGCGCGCAGATGGCCAACCAGGTGAACATCGCCTTCGAGAACATGGGCTCGACCATCAATTCGCTGATCGTCGACGGCGAAAGGGTCGCGATGCAGCGGACCGCGCACATCCGCAATCGCGGCGCCGGCCGCACCGTCAGCATCGAAATCTGCAATTTCCTGCGTTTCCGCGACGGGCTCGTGGTCGAATTCTCGGAATATCCGGACACGATCGCCGCCGCGCAACTCGAAGCGGACTGACGGTCGCGATGCAAGGAAACGAACAGCTGCCAGGAGGTTCGACCGCCGAACGCACGGAGCGCGAGACGATCGTCGCGCAGGTCGAGACCGTCCTTGATTCCATGCAGCGCGGCGATCTCGCGACGACCGTGAAATGTTTCGCGCCCGACGTCATCTACAGGGGCGGCACCTGCGTCATGTATCCCGCCTCGATGCAAGGACAGGGACGGGAAGGACTTGCGCACACCTTGCGCGCCATCCACGTCGAATACGAAATTCTGGAAACCACGCTCCTGCAGCTCGTGATCGACGGCGACCGGGCCGGCGCGTTGCGCGTCTCGCGGCTTCGTCATCGCGGCACCGGACGCACCGGAATTGTCCACACCTGGAATTTCCTGCGTTTCCGCGACGGCCTGATTTCGGAATTCTCGGAATTTCCCGACACGGCGGCTTTCGCCCACATCAACCGGGACTGAATAGGCCGGGCGGAGGTTAAGATCGTTAACCATGTCGGGAGGCGGGCCGCGCCGCCAGGGCGGCCGGACTCGACTCTTTGCCCGACTCAACCCAAGCTGACCTCAAGTTTCGAAGGCCCCTTCGATACTTGTGCCGCATTCGGCCGCTCGCGTTCTCCAGCGCGGGCGGCCGTTTCGTTTGGGCTTTCGACTGGTGCGGACGGCGGGGGTCGAACCCGCATGGATTTCTCCGAGGGATTTTAAGCCGACGAACATCGTCTATCCTTTGGCTATCCGAGGGTATCCGATTGTCCGCTAACCGTCTGTCGATACTAGACTTCTTCGGCTATCGGTCCATCCATACCTAACCGGATGTACGCCACGGTTGGCTTTCCAGGCGCACCTATTCTGCACCTGAAATCCAGCCTCGACGGAGGTCAGGAATGGCAAAGATCAAACTCACGAAAACAATCGTCGACGCCGCTTGCCCGAAGGACCGCGATTTCGAACTCAGGGATACGACGATACCGGGCTTCCTCGTGAAGATCACGCCGACCGGCCGGAAGATCTTCATGGTCGCCTATGTCGCCAATAATGGCCAGCGTCGGAAACCAGCGATCGGTCGATACGGGGAAATCACCGTCGAGCAGGCGCGCGGAATCGCCCAAGACTGGTTAGCAGAGGTTCGGCGCGGCGCCGATCCCAGCGCGAAACGCATCGCGCTTCGTCAGGCCCCGACGATCAAGGAACTCTTCAACCGCTTCATCACTGACTATTCGGAAAGCCGGAACAAGCCATCCACGGTCCGCTCGAACCGAGGCTTCGGCAAGCGCCACATCCTCCCCGCGCTCGGCCATATGAAGGCGTCCGACGTTAGTCGCGCCGACATCGCGAACCTGATGAAGAAGATGTCGAAAACGCCGACACACGCAAATCGCGTGCTCTCGGCGCTACGCAGGATGTTCAATATGGCCGAAGTCTGGGGTATGCGCCCGGACGGTTCAAACCCTTGCCGCCACATCCCGAAATATCCGGAGCGTGGCAAGACCCGCCTCATCACCGATGCAGAAATGCGCAAGCTCTTCGAATATCTCAACCGAGCGGAAGCCGAAGGCCTGGAACATCCTTTCATCCTTCTGGCGATCAGACTCCAATTCGAGTTTGCCGCGCGCATGTCGGAGATTATCAACCTCGAATGGGCTTGGGTCGATTTCGACAACCGACGTGTCGTTTGGCCGGACAGCAAGACCGGTGGGATGTCCAAGCCAATGAGTGCGGAAGCATTGCGCCTCTTCGAAAGCGCGCCGCTCCTGGAAGATTCGCCCTTTGTCTGCCCGTCCGTGTTCGACCCGAAACAAGCCATGTCTATCCATACCTACTATCAGGGCTGGAGGCGCATCCTGAAACGCGCCGGACTTCCCCATGTCGGCACGCATGGCATTCGCCATCGCTCCGCGACCGATATCGCCAATTCCGGTGTGCCAGTGAAAATCGGGATGACGCTTACGGCACATAAGACGGTGACCATGTTTATGCGCTACGTCCACGCAGAGGACGAACCCATCCGGGCGGCGGCCGAAGCCGTGGCACAACACCGGCTCTCCTTGGTCGGCGTCGCGCAGCGTCCGGCGTCGACGCGTGCCGCAATCCAGTCGGAGCCTGCTTCGATCGCGCCCATCGTCGAATCTCCAGCGCCCACACTCGGGGCGAACGGCAAGCCGCTCGGTTTCGATGACGGCGACTACAGCTCACGCACTCGGTTGGGGAACTACCGCCCCTTCCGCCACCGGAGCGGCGTAAACCGAACGGTCCCGCCGGCGACAAAAAGAGCTCAATCCTAGGAGAGCGGCCTGAAAGGCCAGGCGGTTGCTCGGCGGGGCACGAAATCAATCGTCACAACTCGCGCTGAAGCCTGCGGTTTGTTGCGTCACTCGAACCTGGCCCATGCGCGAACGCCAAGGCCAAAGCCGGAATCGAGCCAAAAACCGCCACCCCACCGGACATTTATGACCGGGACCGAACGACTACTCGTTTATCCGCAATCGCGCTTCGTCCGGTTAGAACGTTGCGTCTTCTTTGGGAGGCGCCCTTGTCTCCGGACCTATGGACAATTATGTCTCGTAGGAGCGGACAAATATGTCCCGACGCAACGTCTTGCAGATCGCCGCATCCACCTGCATTTTCTTGGCTCTAGACGCACTCGGAGATGTAACATGACCGCCGACACCGAACAACAACCAGAAACCGATCAGGCGGAGGCCCCCGTGAAATCGACCAAGACGGCCTCCGCTGAGAAATGGGGTCAGACCGTAATCGATCTTGGCTTTTGCCTGGTGCCCTCGCTGTTGCTGCGCGCGCAACGACGGCTGAATCTAAACCCCACGCAGCTCGCGGTGCTGCTTCAGCTCTGCGACTTCTGGTGGGACAAAGATCGCAAGCCGTTTCCGAGCAAGGAAACCCTGTCGCAGCGATTGAGTCTGAGCGAGAGGCAGGTGCAACGCTACATTGCCGAACTGGAGCAGGAGGGGCTGGTGCGCCGGATCGCACGGCGCGCAAGCAATGGCGGCAAGCTCAGCAACACCTACGACCTGTCCGGCCTGGTCAAGAAGCTTCAGGACCTCGCGCCCGAGTTCAAGCAGGTCGAGGAAGCGAACAGAGCGGCACGACGGGCGGTGGCCAAACGCGGCTACAAGCCAGCGAAAGGCGCCCCCGCACCCGGGGCGGCGGCATGATCCGGCGGCCAGGGCGGACGAAAATGATTTCCGGAAAAGCTGAGCCCCGGGCGCATGCCAACGGCAGAGGCGGACCCAGGGCTTACAGGCGATAATATGGGCGACAGAGAGCCAGTGGTCAAGAACGTCTTCTCCTATACCGACGCGGTCATCCAGGCTCTGGAGACTTCGCTGTCGCCGGAGCGAATGGCGACCTACGTCGGACGCGCTGGCGGCGATCGTGAAAAAGCTGTTCGGCTCTACACCTGGAACACCGCTGTCAGCGCTGCCTTCTACGGTCCGCTCCAGGGGCTGGAAGTCGCCTTGCGTAACGCCATGCACCGCGAGCTTTCCGTGCGCTACGGCGTCGATTGGTACGACAATTCTGCCGCGAGCCTCGACGCAGGCACGATCGCGCGAGTCTCTGGGGCGCGTGCGGATTTGCGGCGGGACGGCTACCCGGACGATCCGCCGCACATGGTGGCGGCGCTTTCCTTCGGCTTCTGGGTCGCGCTTCTCGGTCCGGGAGGCCGTATGCCCGGCTACGCGAAAGCCAATTACGAGATGACCATCTGGCGCGCGGGTGTCTTCAAGGCTTTCTCTCGCGCGCGATTGAGCCGCAAGGCGGCGCACGCGCCGCTCGACTATCTGCGCACCTTCCGCAACCGGATCGCGCATCACGAACCGATCTTTGACCGACATCTTGCGGCGGACTACGCGTCGTTGCTGCAGGTCGCCAGCTGGATCAGCGCGGAGACCCACGACTGGATCGTTCACCACAGCCGCGTGCCCGCGCTTCTGGCGCAGTCGCCCGACGACCCAAGCCTGGTGTTTTGAAGGCGAATTAGGAACCCAAGCCCCGCTACTTGCCGATGAAAGCACAAAGGAACAACCGCCAACTCGATCATGTGTTCTTCGCGTTGCTCTTGGAGAGCCGGCTCGGATCGTCGCGCGCCCTGCCCTACCTCCTATGTTGAGAGCTGAAGATTGCCCCATAAGCTCATCGAGTCGATCCTCGGTGGCCCAGCAGAGTTCCCAGAGTGAGAGAGCGGACGGGATTTCCGTGACGGGCTAAGCCGAGAGAGAGGCTTTCGGCGTCCGTCATGGAGTTTGATCCCATGAACATGCAGGTTCTGGACGGCCGCCGCGACACGAGCGGCGGCTACAGGGTGGATGTGAGCCGCGGCGAGCGCGTCGGGCGTGTCTCTTCGGAATGGTTTTCGAGGCCGGATGACGAGCGTTACCTGTCGCTGTCCGATCTCTACGCATCCGTGCATGGCCGGGCCAAGCGGAGCCGGACGCGCATCGTCGAAAGCGCGGCGATCCGTGTGGAGGCGAGCCGCGACAACGTCGAACGTCTGACGCTCACTATGCCCGGATCGGATGCGCCAGTCGCGCCGACGCATTGGAGTTTCGGTCAGCTCGCGAGCCTGGTTGGCGCGCCGGCGGCTTATCTTCGTCAGCTTCCTGCGCCGCTCGCCGGCATCAACCTCCAATATGGCCTCACCTCGCATCGCGTGGAGCAGATGAGGACGCTGGAGACCAATGACGGCCACGTGGAGCTTCGCGCCGTCACGGGCCCCGACTACGGCCGCATCTACGACCACGAACTGGTCGAAGCCGTGCAGCGTATCGCGGGCAACGGGACAGGCGACACGCGCTGGAAGGTCCCGGGCGTGCTCGACTGGTCGACGGGCGTCTACAATCCCCGCGTCGACATCACCAAGGACACGACCACACTCTATGCGTCGGACCGCGACGTGTTCCTGTTCCTGGTCGACGATCTCAACCCCATCGAGGCGGGACGCCTGCCCGACGGCTCGCCCGATCTCTATTTTCGAGGGTTTTATTGCTGGAATTCGGAAGTCGGCGCGAAAACGCTGGGCATCGCCAGCTTCTATCTCCGCGCCGTGTGCCAGAACCGCAATCTCTGGGGCGTGGAGGATTTCGAAGAGATCACGATCCGCCACTCCAAATACGCCGCTTCCCGCTTCGCGCACGAAGCGGCGCCGGCGCTGACCCGCTTCGCCAATTCCTCGCCCATGCCCTTCGTCAACGGCGTCAAGGCGGCTCGCGAGAAAATCGTCGCCCACACGGATGACGATCGGAGTGAGTTTCTGCGCAAGTGCGGGCTCTCGAAGGCCGAGACGGCGAAGATCATCGAGACGGTGCTCACCGAGGAGGGCCGCAAGCCCGAGAGCGTGTTCGACTTCGTGCAGGGCATCACGGCGGTTGCGCGCGACAAGACTCACCAGGACGCCCGGCTCGATATGGAGGCCAAGGCGAAGAAGCTGTTCGATCGCGCCGCCTGAATTCCGCAAACCCGGAGATGCGGAATTCCGTATCTCCGGCCTGGCGGGTTTCCGTCTTTCCTGATTACCTCCGCGGCGTCGCTCTCAGAGACAGAGGGCGGCGCTGCGCTTCGTGACGGGTTCAGGTCCGAGAGAGAGTCTCTTGGCGCCCGTCGCGGAGCAAATCGCTATGGCTACTGCCGCCAAGAAGATCACCCTGTCGCCCTCGCGCGACATTCCCTTCAACAAGCTCGTGCTCTCCCAATCGAACGTCCGGCGCGTCAAGGCCGGCGTCTCGGTCGAGGAACTCGCCGACGACATCGCCCGCCGCGGCCTGCTTCAGGGCCTCAGCGTCCGAGCCATCCTGGACGACGCCGGCGAGGAAACCGGCATGTTCGAGATTCCCGCAGGCGGCCGGCGTTATCGCGCGCTCGAACTTCTGGTGAAGCAGAAGCGCCTCGCCAAGACCGCGCCTGTGCCCTGCGTCGTCCGCGAGGGCGGCATTGCGGAAGAGGACTCGCTCGCAGAAAACGTCCAGCGCGCGCCGCTCCATCCGCTCGACCAGTTCCGCGCGTTTCTGGCGCTGCGTGAGAAAGGTCAGTCCGAGGAGGAGATCGCCGCCGCCTTCTTCGTCGCGGTCAATGTCGTCAAGCAGCGGCTGAAACTCGCGTCCGTGTCGCCGGCGCTGCTCGATGTCTATGCCGACGACGGCATGACGCTCGACCAGCTCATGGCCTTCACCGTGTCAGGCGATCACGAGCGCCAGGAGCAGGTCTACGAAAAGCTGAAGGTCTCCTACGACAAGCAGCCCTACATGATCCGTCGCATGCTGACGGAAGGCGCGGTGCGCGCCTCCGACAAGCGGGCGCAGTTCATCGGCGTCGAGTGTTATGTCGAGGCCGGTGGGCCGATCATGCGCGACTTGTTCCAGGGCGACGATGGCGGCTGGTTGCAGGATGTGCCGCTCGTCGAGCGCATGGTCGCCGAGAAGCTGGAGCGCGAAGGGGAAGGGATTCGCGCCGAGGGCTGGAAGTGGATCGAGGTCGCGCCCGATTTTGGCTACGGCCACACGTTCGGCCTGCGTCACCTTCGCGGCGAGCCCACGCCGCTTTCGGATGACGAGCAGGCCGCACGCGACGCCTTCCAGGCGGAATTCGACCGGCTGTCGGAAGAACATGCCGATGCCGACGAGCTGCCGGACGAGGTCGACGCCCGGCTCGGCGAACTGGAGACCGCGCTTGAAGCTTTCGAGACGCGTCCGATCGCGTTCGATCCGTCGGAGGTCGCGCGCGCCGGCGCCTTCGTCAGCATTGCGCACGACGGTAGCTTGCGCATCGAGCGCGGCTATATCCGGCCGGAGGACGAAATCGCCGCCGATCCGGAAGACGATCGCGTCGAGAGCGACGAAACCGGCGGTACGACGGCCGTCGAAGGCGCCGAAGAAGACGCGACGACGGGCGCAGAGGACGAAACGCGCTCCGAGCCCGAGGAGGAGGACGAAGGCCCGTCGCCGATCTCTGACCGGCTGATGACCGAGCTGACGGCGCACCGGACGCTCGGCCTGCGGCACGCCCTTGGCGAACAGCCGCAGGTCGCCTTTCATGCGGCGTTGCACGCTCTGACCCTGAAAGTCTTCTATCACTACGCGTCGGATAGCTGTCTCGAGCTCGATCTGAAGAGCGTCAGTTTCGGCGCGCAGTCGCCGGGGCTGAACGATTGCGTCTCCGCCGAGGCCATTCGCGCACGACACGAGGGCTGGGCGAAGGCTCTGCCCAAGGAGTCCACCGATCTCTGGGATGCGCTTCGCGAATGGGATGGCGACAGTCAGGCCTTGCTGTTTGCCCACGTCGTCAGCCTCTCGGTCAACGCCGTGCACGAAGCCTGGAACCGGCGGCCGCGTGCGCTCGTCCATGCCGACAAACTCGCTCAGGCGGTTGATCTCGACATGACGGCGGCCGGCTGGAAGCCGACGGTCGACAATTACCTCGGGCGCGTCACCAAGCCCCGCATTCTCGGAGCGGTCGCTGAAGGAAAGGGCCAACGCGCCGCCGACCGTATCGAGCATCTGAAGAAGGGCGAGATGGCGGCGGAAGCCGAGACGCTGCTCGCCGACGCCGGCTGGCTCCCCGAGCCGCTGCGCACGCCGGGGCGACCGGCGTCGCAGGCCGGAGAAGCGCCTGTCGAACCTGCCGTCGAACAAACGGCGGAATACGACGGCGAAACGGCTGTCGGCGAACAGGACGATCTCACCGACAATAGCGGAACCGAAGACGCCCCCCGCACGCTCGCGGCCGAATAAGCCGTCCTGAGCGCACCTTGTGGCCCGCCGCCCAAAGCGGCGGGCCTTTTCTTTCGGAGACGCATCATGTCGGGGCTGCCGCATGATCTGGCGCGCCGCCTCGCCGCCCAGGCGGAGGCGGTCTGTCGTTACTATCTGTCGAATGGCAGTCGCGCCGGACGCTATTGGCTCGTCGGCGACGTTCGGAATGCATCAGGACGCTCCATGTTCGTAAGGCTGCAGGATTCCGCCAAACGGGCCGCAGGGAAATGGACGGATTATGTTGCGCCGAGAGTTATGTTGCGCAGCCGCGTTTGGGCGCTGTCTCGCGGGCGATCGACGGCTTCTACGCAACATAATGTCGGCGCGCTGCGGGGGATTGCGTGATGCCCCGCGACGCCTCCGAGTTGGCGCGCCGCCTCGCTCGTGATGTCGAGGCGGTCTGTCGTCACTATCTGTCCAACGGTCGGCGCCAGGGTTGCTATTGGACGGTGGGCGACGTGCGTAACACGCCCGGCCGGTCGATGTTCGTCCGGCTCAGCGGACCGGACTCCGGTCCCGGCGCCGCCGGGCATTGGACCGACGCCGCCTCGACCGAACATGGCGATCTCCTCGACGTCATCCGCGAGAGCCGCGGGTTGATCGATTTTCGCGATGTCGTCGAGGAGGCGCGACGTTTTCTCAGTCTGCCGCGCGCGGTATCAGTGCCAACTCCTAACCCCGTTCGCACACCCGTCCCGGCCGGATCGCCCGAAGCGGCGCGTCGGCTGTTCGGCATGTCGCGGCCGATCCGCAGGACGCTCGTCGAGACCTACCTGCGCAATCGCGGCATCAAGGCTGTCCACGATGCAGACGCGCTGCGGTTTCATCCGCGCTGCTACTATCGCCCGGATGACAGTTCGCCGACCGAGACCTGGCCGGCGATGATTGCCGCCGTCACCGATCTTTCCGGCGCCATCACCGGCGCGCATCGCACCTGGCTTGCGCCAGACGGATTCAGCGAAGCGACGCTCGGCAAGGCGCCGGTCCAGACGCCGCGACGCGCCATGGGCGGCCTCCTCGGCCATGCCGTGCGCTTTGGCGCGGCCGACGACACCCTCGTTGTCGGCGAAGGCATCGAGACGATTCTGTCGCTGCGCTATGCGCTGCCTGCCATGCCGATGGCCGCTGCACTCTCAGCCAACCACCTCGCCGCCCTTCTGCTCCCGCCGACGCTGCGTCGGCTCTACATCGCCCGCGACGCCGATGCCGCGGGCGACGCGGCGCTCGCGGCATTGACCGAGCGCGCCGAAGCGGCGGGCGTCGAGGCGCTTGCCCTGTCTCCGCGCATGGGCGACTTCAACGAAGATCTTCGCATGCTCGGCCTCGACGAACTTAGGTCTGCATTGCGCGTGCAGTTGGCGCCGCAAGATATCGTTCGCTTCATGCATCGGGGAATGACCAGAACGCTGCAAGCTAATTCCTGACTCACAGGGATTTCAGGAAGGCCATGAGGTCCTTGTCCTCCTTCCACGAGCGTCCCGGTTGCGGTTGACCGACCGCGCATAGGGCGACCGCGCTCGCCTTTGTCGTGAGGTCTATCTCGGCATAGATGTTGGTGGTGCTGATCGAGACATGGCCGAGCCAGGCGCGCACGGTGTTGATGTCCACGCCGGCGAGCACGAGATGGCAGGCCGTGGTGTGCCGGATCACATGCGGAGTTATCGTCCTGCCGGCCAGGTCTTGCACCCGGGCCGCGCAGCGTTCGACGAGCCGATACACTCCGAAGCGTGTAAACGGCCCTCCGAGCCTGCTGACGAACACGGCATGATCGGCGCCGCGACCGCCGATCTCACCGGCAAGGGCGCGTTCGGTTTCCGGCCACAACGGGCATTGCCGCAGCCTGCCGCCTTTCCCGTGCAGGGTCGCCAGATCATGCCCGCCATTGCCGCTCCCGATCTGCAAGTCGCGCACCTTCAGATTGATCGCCTCGGACACGCGCGCGCCGGTGTTGTAGAGAAAGAGCAGAAGCGCGTATTCGCTACGGCCCCGCACAGTCGTGCGGTCGGGCACGGCGAGCATGGCCTCCATTTCCGGCCTGGTCAGCCACCCGACGGGCTCGGTCACGGACTTCTTCGACGCGATGGTCCGGATGTGACCGCACCATTCGACCTGGGTCGGATCGCGGCTGCCAACGAAGCGGGCGAATGCGCGGATAGCGGCGAGCCGCTGATTGCGGGTGCGGGCGGAGCAGCCGCGCTCATTCTCGAGATGCGCGAGGAACTGAAGCACTCGTCCGGACGTCAGATCAGCGACGGCCAGCCGGTCCACCGGCTTGCGCACCTTGGCGCCGATGAACGGGAGCAGCAGGCTGAAGGTGTCGCGATAGCTCGTGCGGGTGTTCCGGGCCAGGTTGCGCTCGGTGACGATGTGTTCGGTGAGGAAGCGTCGAAGCCACGGGCCGAGGGTTACGAGTTCACGCATCGCCGCCTCCTTCCGCATAGTGCTTGAAGCGCAGCGACGCCTGGTGCAGAAGCTCGGGCGTCATCGTCAGATAGACCTTCGTGCCTTCGAGGTCGGCATGGCCGAGATACGTGGAGAGCAGCGGCAGCCGCCGCTGCACATCGGCGCCCTCACGATACCAGGCGGTCAGGCTGTGGACCGCGAAGCTGTGCCGGAGATCATGGAGGCGTGGGCTTCGTCGCCCGCCTCCCGTGCGGTGGACGCCGGCGACACGCCGCAAGCTATCGAACGCCGATTGAACGGTGCTGCTGGCGAGCCGCGTGCCATTGCGGTTCGCCAGAAGGAAGGATGTCTCGCCCTGCGCAAGGCCACCTCGCCGCCGCGGAGCCATGTAGCTCGCCAGCACCGCTGCAAGCTGCGGCCCGATCGGAACCAAGCGGCTCTTGTAGAACTTCGTGGCGCGTATGGTCAGAACGTCTTCCGACAGATCGACGTCCGCCAGTGTGAGTCCTGTGGCTTCGCTGAAGCGCAACCCGGCTCCGTATAATAGAAGGAGCAAAGTCCGGAACGTCGCGGCGTCCAACTGTGCCGCGCCGCGTCGGCTCATCTCCACGGTCGTGGGATCGAAGAGGCGCCGCAGCTCGTCACGCGAGTAGATGTAGGGCGGCGGGCGGACCGGCGCTCTCGGTTCGTTGTCAGGGAGCGGCGACCGGCTCGCGTGCCCGCGGCTGATCGCATGACGCCAAAAGCCGGCAAGAACGTAATACTTGTTCTGACGGTGCCGGGTCAGCGGCCCCTTATCGGTCAGAAAGGCCAGGACGTGTGCCGTGACGACCGTATCGCAGGCAGCATCTCCATCGGCGTATTCGAGGAAGCGACGCAGCAGGTTCGCGCCGGTTGAGAACCTCGCGCCATGAGCCTGTCTCCAACGGATATATTGCTCGATGGCCTCGCGCAGCATCATGCCAGACCCTCCAGATCGAGGGCCGCCACCTCGCGGAGCGCGGTGAGATTGACCTTGGCGTAGATCGCCGTGGACGACGGATCGCGGTGCCCGAGAAAGTCCCCGATCACTTTCATCGACATGCCCTGATCCAGAAGATGCTGGGCTGCGGCATGCCGCAAGGCATGTGTACCGCGTCGGCCGGTGACGACGCCTGTTCCTGCGAGACGATCACGGACGATCTTGCTGAGGGTCTTTCTGCCGACCGGTCTGATAGGCGCATGCGATGTGAAGAAGAGGCTGCGCCCGAGACCGGTCGGACGAGCTTCCCTTATGTAGCGCAGAATGGCATTGCCGACGTCTGGCGTGAGTGGCCAGACATGGGTTCGTCCTGGCTTCGGGCAGCGAACACGAATGATCTCGTTCTCCCAGTCCAGATCGTCGAGCCGCAATCCGACGACTTCCCCGGCCCGCAGTCCGTAAGCGACAAACAGCATGAGGATCGCGCGGTCGCGCTTGTCGACAGCACTAACGCCACCGATGGACGCGAGCAGACGCACGACATCCTCGCGCCTCACGCCTTTGGGCACGGTCTCATCCGCCATGAAGCGGGGCGGCATGATGCCCGCGGCCAGCCCCGACGAGCACCAACCGCGGGCTTCGGCGAACAAGAAGAATGCCTTCAGACGCTGCGCGTAATCGTGCAGGGTCCGGCGAGTCCAGGCTCCCCGCATGTGCTCGGTGGCGACCGCATCGTCGATGTGGCGCATCCGCACGGCGCTCAGCGCAACATCGTTTCCGACCAGCCAAGAGAAGAAGCGATTGGCAGCCGCGCAGTAGCCTTGAACCGTCGCGCCGGATAAGCCGCGTTCATCGCGCAACCATTTCTCGAAGGCCGCAACCTCGGCGCTATGGGAATGGCTTCGTTTCTCGCGCTCATCAAGCCGAAGCAAAAAGCGAAGCCATTCGATCGCCTGGCTGACGAACCGCTTGCGCGCCTTGCGAGATGCCTCTCGAATGCATCTCCGTCCATTCGGCCGCGACCAGATCGCCGCCGCCGCCTCGATCTGGTCGACACTGACGCTCCCGCCTTCTTCCAGGTTCAGAAGGCGCATCAAGCTCAATTGAGCGTTGGCGCATTTCCGCAAAGTCGGTCGCTTGGCGCCGCTCTCCTTGAGATGAACGAGATATCGTTCGCGCTCGCCGACAAGGGGCGCTGCTCGATATTTGGCAGCGGTTCGGGGAAAGAAAATTTCTTCAAACATACTTGCGCCTCCGAGTGGGTGGAGGCCCAAGCTTCCGCACCGGGCGCAATGATCAAAGTCCTGTTGGGCAGATGCCGCTCAATCATGTGCAAGAAGGCACACATCTTGCGGCGCCAGCTGCACGCGCAATGCCGACCGAAGTTCGTCGAGACCGAGCATGCGAAGATCTTCGTTGAAGTCGCCCATGCGCGGAGACAGGGCAAGCGCTTCAACGCCCGCCGCTTCGGCGCGTTCGGTCAATGTCGCGAGCGCCGCGTCGCCCGCGGCATCGGCGTCGCGCGCGATGTAGAGCCGACGCAATGTCGGCGGGAGCAGAAGCGCGGCAAGGTGGTTGGCCGACAGCGCTGCCGCCATCGGCATGGCAGGCAGCGCATAGCGCAGCGACAGCATCGTCTCGATGCCTTCGCCGGCGGCCATCACCTCGCACTGCGCGCCGAAGCGCACCGCATGGCCGAGCAGATCGCCCATAGCGCGTCGTGGCGTCTCAACCGGCGCCTTGCCCGAACCGTCCGGGGCGAGCCAGGTGCGGTGGGCGCCGGTCTGTCGTCCGGTCAGGTTGGTGACGCACGCAACCATCGCAGGCCAGATCTCGGTAGGCGAGTGCTCGTCTGGCCTGTAATAGCATCGTGGATGGAAGCGCAACGCAGTGGCGCCGGAGAGCGATGTTATCGCCCGTCCTCGAAGATAGACCTCCGCAAGAGTGCCACGGATCGGTTGCGACATAGCGAACAGCCGACGCGCCGCTTCGGGCGAACCAACGGCGCTACGCGGCGTCCTGCCGGCTGATTTCCTTGTCCTCTCCGGTTCGGAGCGCGGCAACGACAGGAATCGGCGTGCTTCCTCGGCAACGTGCTGGAACGCGCGAAGGCCGCAGCTCTCGCGAATGACATCGAGAAGATCGCCATGTTCGGCCGAGGCGGCGTCGGTCCAATGCCCGACGGCGCCGGGACCGGAGTCCGGCCCGCTGAGCCGGACGAACATCGACCGGCCGGGCGTGTTGCGTACGTCGCCCACCGTCCAGTAACGGCCTTGGCGCCGGCCGTTGAAGAGATAGTGACGGCATACCGCCTCGGCCTCATGGGCGAGGCGGCGCGCCAGCTCGGAGGCGTCGCGGGGCATCACGAACACTCCCGCGGCGCACTGATATTATGTTGCGGAGAAGCCGTCGATCGCCCGCGAGACAGCGCCCAAACGCGGCTGCGCAACATAACTCTCGACGCAACATAATCTGTCTTATGTGCAGTTGAACATAAGACAGATGCCGCGACCGGCGAGCATGGCGACCTGCTCGATGTCATCAGGGAGGCGAAGGGGCTCACAGAGTTCAAGGACGTGATTGCAGAGGCGCGCGCCTTCCTCCGCTCGCCGCATCCGCAATTCGATCGGGCGGCACAACCGGCATCGCTGGCGCTGAGAGGATCGCCGGAAGCAGCGCGACGATTGTTCACCATGTCGCGGTCGATTTGGGGCACGCTCGCAGAAGCGTATTTGCGCAACCGCGGCATTACGGATTTGCGGCGAACAAGCTCGCTCCGCTTCCATGCCCGCTGCTATTACCGGCCGAACGATTTTGGCCCCACCGAGACCTGGCCGGCGATGATCGCGGCCGTCACCGATAACGACGGTGAGATCGTGGGCGTCCAGCGCACCTGGCTCGATCCCGAGGGCTTCGATCTCCGACGATTGGGCAAGGCGCCGATCGACACGCCGCGTCGGGCGATGGGCGATCTGCTCGGACACGCCGTTCGCTTCGGCGTAGCCGAGGACGTCATGGCTGCCGGCGAAGGCGTCGAAACCATGCTATCGCTCAGATGCGTCTTGCCTGATATGCCGATGGCCGCGGCGCTCTCGGCCGCGCATCTCGCCGCCGTCCTGTTGCCGAACGGGTTGCGACGGCTCTATATCGCCCGCGACGACGATGAAGCGGGCGACGGCGCGACAAGAACGCTGGCCGATCGCGCAAGCGAGCGCGGAATCGAGGCGATCGTGTTGTCGTCGCGATGCGGAGATTTCAACGAAGACCTGCGCATGCTTGGTCGCGATGCACTGCGGTCGGCGGTGCGTGTGCAATTGGCACCGCAAGATGTCGCGCGTTTCATCGAGTGCGCCGTATAGCCGATTCGCCAAGGAACGTGGGCGCCTCATCGCGCCCTTGCTTGCAACGTCCTCGATCCTCGCTCCGCGGAAAAAGACCGCGCCACGGCCTTTCTGAGAGGGCGAGAGGCCGTCAGGCGACCCGGACCGGCAACGGCTGCGGCCGACTATTTTCCGTCGCCGGGCGCGCGCCCGGCTTTACATCGCGAAACAAAATAGCCGGCCTTCGCCATCCTCCGCTGCGCTTCGGCCCTCCGCGCCCATTTCGGCGTGATCCATCGCGGAACTTCATCGAGCCGAAAGTCACGCCGGTCGCTCCGGGTGCAGGTCCGGCCCGCCCGACGGCTTGTTCTCGCCAGAAAGGCCGCGAGGGCGCGGCCTCATCCGGAGAAGGAGAGTCCGATGACGCGCGAGCACGACGAAACAGCTGATGGCGCACAGCTCCGTTCATCCCCGACCGCGCATGCGCTCGACGAACTGCAGCTCTACGGCTACCGCCCCTTTCAGGACGAGCCCGACCCGCGACCGCTGCCGCAGGAAGCTCAAATCGTCGGCGCGGTCTCCGACATATTCGACGCGCTCGTAGTCGCATTGTCAGATACGCGCCTCGAACCGGATCTCGAAAACCTGCTATGGTCGACGGCCAATCTGTTCCATCGCGCTATCAGCCGGATCGAACGCGACCTCGACGACAACGAGCAAGCGCAGAAGCGCAGCCAGAAAGAGCAGGACGGCTCCGAAATCCGCTCGATCGAACTTGAGCGCCTGACCGCCGAAGGCCAGACGCTGATCGAACGGCGCAATTCAATGGAATTTTTTCGCGATCGGGCGGCGGAGCAATTCGAGCTGCACGCCGGTTCATCCTGGCGACCGCGTGCGGGGTCGATGGTCAATCACCGCGCCTTGACGGCGGCCATGATCGACAGCCGCGATTTTCTCGCCGCGAAGAAACGCGCCGACAATGAAGTGCTTCTGCCCGCAGGGCCCAAGGTCGCGCTGACCGGCGGCGCCGATTTCAACGATCATCGACTGATCTGGGATCTGCTCGACAAGGTCCACGCCAAACATCCGGACATGGTCCTGCTTCACGGCGGCTCGCCCAAGGGCGCCGAACGCATTGCCGCACGCTGGGCCGACAATCGCAAGGTCCCGCAGATCGCCTTCAAGCCCGATTGGGCCAGGCACGCCAAGGCTGCGCCATTCAAGCGCAACGACGCGATGCTGGAGACGCTGCCGATCGGCGTCATCGTTTTTCCGGGCACGGGCATTCAAGAAAATCTTGCCGACAAGGCGAGGAAGCTCGGCATTCCCGTCTGGAAGTTCGGCGAGGGCGGCGTGTGAGCGCCGTCACTCTCGGCGACCCGGAAAATGGCAGAACCGGAAAGGCGTATCGCCGTCTTTCCGGCTTTCCGCATTGCGGTCGCTTGCGCCCGTCCGCGTAAATTCGACTGCCGCGGACAGAAGTCTTCGTATATGCTGCGCCTTGCGCCGTGGTGGCGGTGGAGGCGCAACCGTTTGACACTCATGTCACGGAGACCGCCACCATGATCATCACAGGCATTTTATTCAGCATCCTCGGCGTCGGCTTGCTTTGCTGGCTCCTGTTCATGCTCGCCGTCCAGGCACTGCCGTTCTTCATCGGCGCAGCCGCCGGCGCTCTCCTCTCGCAAAATGGCGCAGGCGCCGCGCTCGCGATCACTGTCGGGCTGGTCTCTGCAATGTTGGTGTCCGGCGTTGCACAATTCCTGTATGCCACGACGAGATCGCCGCTCACGCGCTCAGCAATAGCGCTTCTGGTGGCAGGGCCGGCTGCCTTCGCGGGCTATCATGCGAGCCTCGGCATCGCTCGGATCGGATTATCCGCCGCAGGATCGTGCGAAGTCCTCGCGCTGATCGGAGCGTCCGCCATTGGATCCGTCGCATTCGCTCGTTTGAGCGCTATGACACGCCGGTCCTCGGATCTATCATCGACTGGGGTTGGGCGTAGCCGCGTGTCAAAAATGGCCAAAACTGACCGATAGCTGGGCCCTGGCGGCGTCCGGTCGCGGAAGCTCGGCGCAATGTTGCGTAGCCGCTACGAGTCCAGCCGTAACGATGTGGCCGAAGCGTTTTGATCGACCGGAAAGAACCCGTAGCGGCCGACGCCTTCGATCTTCGTAAATTTGACGGTTTGGATGGAGGCCTGAATATCCGCCGGAGGGTCAGTGTTTTCGACGACTAGCACCTGCCGATCGTCCGGCAGCTTCGCAAGAAACTCGTAGAAGTGTGAATTCAGGTCTGTGCCGCTAAGATCGTCTTCATCTCCTTCCGGCTCCCGGTAGGAAAGCAGCGGCGAGTCGAGGACAATGAAGCCCGGATGCGGGGTTTCGTATTGCCTGCAATATTGGAGCAGGCTGACGGTGAACGCCGCCTGCGTAATGGCGCGGAGTCCTTTGCCGAAGGATGTTCGGTTCTTGCCGTTGATGACCAGGTCGCGAGTCTTGGCTTCGAAATGGACGCGATCGATCTCCGGAAAATGCCAGTCTCTTAAGGTGGAGAGCACGATTCCGGAAAACTTGTCGGCGGTCGTACTAGGCAGGTCGCCATCGCTGAGGCCGTTGCCGCCATCCCCTGATGCCTCGCTTTCCCGTTCCAGCGCAGCCTTGCGTTGCTCTAGATCCGATAGACCGCGATAGATCGCAAGTGCTTCGCGCACCTCGCCATCCTTGTCGGCCAACTGCCTGTAAGCCGTTCTGAGCTGGCGAAGATTGGGAGACACCACCCGTTCTATTTCGCCGGATACCGCCGCAAGCTGCTCTTCGAGGCCCGGCATACGCCGCTCAAAGCTCACTGCTTCCTTCCGCAGCGTGGCGATCGTCTGCGCTAGTTCGTTTCGGCGCACTTCGATCTTGCGTATTTCGGACCGTGCGGCGGCGACGGCCTTGTCGACATCGAAATCGCATTCGGCCTTGCGATGATGCTCGGGCGCCGCGCCGCAGAAAGGGCAGACAATGGCGCCGAGAGCGCCAAAAAGGCTCCCCGCTTCTTCAATACCGCATAGCCTCTCGGTATCCGAGCGATAGTGTGCGTCGAGCAAGGTGAAGCGCTCCAGAAGGGCGGTGATCTCCGTCAGCCGATCTCTACCTTCCTCCACGCGGCGCGCAATATCCCTACGGCGCGCGGCGGCTTCCTTAAAGGCAGTTTCGGAGACTGAGAGAAGCTCGCCCTGAGAGCGCATGGATTGCTCAAGACGCTCGCGCTGCGCTTCGAGTTCGTCCGGCGGCCCGGCCAGTTCTTTAACTTGGCGGCTGTAGCCTTCAATCAATTGATCGAGCAGGTCGAGCTGAGCGCTGCGGCTTTGCTGTTCCGGGGTGCGCGACTGCGCAGTGGCAAACGCGGAATCATCAACGCCGGTCAGCAACAATTTGAAAACCGAGGTGTTTGTTGTATCGGCTGTATAGTTGCCGTCGGACAGCGGCGAACGCTGCTGGATTATCTCCTCCTCGTTGATGATTACAAGGCGCGCAAGATTCCGGAAGCTGAGGCTGTTGGTATCTCCGCGCTTGTTCCGTCTTACCCGTTTGTGGGAGAGGTCGAGCTTGGCCAGCAGATACGCGGAGAGGTTTTCCTCGTTCCGGTCGCTGTGGATATCGGCAAGCGTCGTGCCTTCGCCTTCCGGCAGCGCCTCGGAATAAAGCCCGTCGTAGATGCGAAACGCACTGCCTTCGGTGCTGCGCGTCAGAGTGAACTGTTGTCCTTCCAGCGTCTCCATCGCAAGCAAGATCCGGTCATAGCCGACCCGCTCCGGGATATCGCGCAGCGGCCCTTTGCCACCGAGCATGAAATCGATTGAATCAATGACGAAGGATTTTCCGGTGTTCGAAGCGCCATGGATGACATTAAGGCCGGGGCCAAAGGCAATCGTCGCGAACTTGCGCGCCGGTCCGTGGAAGCTGAGATGCCGCAAGCGCAGACCTTTCGTCATTCGGATGCTCCGAGGCTGCGCTCGACGTTCTGGAACTCGACGACCCAGGTATCGAAGAACCTACGCATCAACGAATCGAGTTCGGTATCTGTGTAATCCGCCAGGTAATAAACTAGCCAGTCCGCTCGGTCTTTCAGCGCTGTGAGATATGGCGTGCGCAAAGATTCGAGGAACATCGCGGCAGTCTCGCCGGCGCGGTAAGAAATTCCATGCTCGTTGATAACGCGCACGACCAGATCGCGCGTCATCATCAGATGCAGTGCATCCTGAACCACGCGGCGTCTGACTTCCGTGGCCGGAGTCTGGATCGGCGTTGCAGGATGAAGATCGTCTGGTCCACCCAATTGATGCGTCCGCACGAGAAGATAGTCGAACGCCGTTAGCCGCTGAATATCGTAGGAGCGGGGAAATGCGGAGCCGAGAACCGCGACCGCTCGAACGCCCGCCTCAAACGGGCCGTTGAACGTCAACGAAAATCGGTCACGTGCTACTTCGTCCATTTGAGACGGTCTTCATTGGCAAGCTGGTGGCAGATGCCGCGCTTATCTTTAACCAGGGCGCTCGCGCCCAACGGGTGGGCGGCGAGCGGAACATCCTGCGCCGCCTGCGTGACAGCCTTAACGCGCTCGAATCCGTCAGCATGATCGCCGTCGGCCGTGTCGGCTACACCATGGTAGATTTCGTCCTGCAACCCCTCGAACGTGCCGGGCTCTACCTTGTCCCGGACGAAAACGCGCAGCGCCTCGGCGTGATAGAAGCACTCGCGCTGCCGTTTGAAATGATCTTCCAGCGGTCTCCACGCCCTCAGGGTGGCTAGGTCAGGAACGCTTGCCTTGGTGTGATCGGCATAGGCCGCGAGGAGACGCGCGACGTAGACGCTCTCATGGTCCGCCAATTCTGAGGGCGGCGCGGCAACGATGGGGCGCGGCGGCAAGCCGCCGCCGAAGCGCGCGATGAAGTAAGGCGTATCGCGGTGTTGTTCGATCACCTGGCGTGGCGACATGGGTTGGAAGATTGAATAGTCAAAGGCGTCGACATATTCGGCGAACTTGCCCTCCAGCTTTACAATCTGTGTTGAGGTGATCTTGTCGGCAACGGATTTCGGCCAAGCCTCGATTAAGGCAGCCTTCAACGCGGGAGCATTCGTGAGGTACTGGGTAAGGGTTGTTCCGGTCCCGCGGGGGGCTACAAAGAAGTATGCGCGCGGCGGCGCGAACTCGCCCCGAAACGAGTGCCAAAGCATCTTGCCGATCTCCGGCCATGCCGTGCCCGGGGGGATGGCATCACGGTAGTGCTTGCACTGGTAGTTATCCCACACGCCCCGCAGATAATCCTTGTCTTCAAATCCTGCGACATCGATGCCGCGATCATTTGCGCCAGTGTATCGTAGGACCTTGTGATACTTCATCTTGAGGCTAGAGACCCACTCGTCGACGAACGCCTCCCATTGTGCCGGATCGTAGGTCACGATGCGGACCAGTGGTTCGATTGGCGGCCCGCTCTGTACCTGCGTGGACGAAAGCATGGTCGAGCTTGGCAACGGCGGCGCTACTTCAGCAAAATCCGCGATCGCGCCATCCGTCGATGGCGCGGCGGTGTCGCCGCTCGCAGTCACTGTGTCTGAATCACCGCTCATGGTATTATAAGGAGCCTTCGGTAAAGTTGCTGTCAACGGCAGGTTCAATCTTCGCTAATTGATGACCAACGACCGATTTGGCGCGAAGGCGAGCGTCTTCTATCGGGCACCGAACATTGCCTGCCGTTGGTGCAACTAAGCGGTTCGCGTCTGATGCGGAGTACAATCGTTGCGAACATTTGCGCCAAGTCTGGAGTTGGTGCCAACCGTCGGATTTTGCTCGCCTATCGTCTTAGGATTGAGGGGATCGTCGTCGCGCGCTTTGCTCGGGAATTGAATCCGCTCCCCTGCGACAGATTGCCTTCCACGCCTTGCAATTTACGACCTTCGGTTTGTTGGAGCCGAAATCGGCCATTCCTCGCCTTGCTGCAGGTCGCCCTGCGAACACCTCGCCTCTGATTGGCTTGATCTGGCCGAAGGTCGGCTGCGCCTCGATCGCCTGAACCGCAATGGCGCCAATCGACTTTCTTCCCCTGGCCGCGCACCCCGCGTGCCGCGGGGCCCCGGCGCCCATTCCTCGCGAGACAAGAAAGCAAGCCCCCGCCATGGCGGGGGTCGCCTGGCCGCCATCCTCCGCTGTGCTTCGGCCTGTGCAGGTGCGGCGTCGATCGCCTCCGGCCTGTTGATCGCCATCGAGGCCGCGGTGGTCGCGGGCTCGAAGCAGTCAAGGAGAAGCGACATGGCTACCATCGGTTCCTTCAAGAAGGTCGGCAACGAATTCCAGGGCGAGATCGTCACTCTCAGCGTGCAGGCGAAAGGCGTCCGCATCGTCCCCGAGACCAACCGCAGCGCTGACAACGCTCCCTCGCATCGGATCTTCGTCGGTCGCGCCGAAATCGGCGCCGCATGGTCCAAGCGCTCCAACGAGGGGCGCGACTATCTCGGTCTGAAACTCGACGATCCGAGCTTCACTTCGCCGATTTACGCCAACCTGTTCGCCGACGAGGATGGCGACGGCCACAGCCTCATCTGGTCGCGCAGTCGCAAGGCGAACGGCGACTGATCGCAACAAGCCCCGCCCGGGCCACCGGGCGGGGCCTTCTATCTGTGTTCGTTATCGCGTCGCCGCCGCATCCCGACTCGCTGCTTTGTAGAGCCGCGGGTCAGGCTTTCCGCTTCTGCGGCTTTCCGTGGTCAGCGGTCGATCCGACCTCGCGATCCTCCGACGATGCCGACGCCTTCTTGCCTGCGCGCATCGCGCCCCGGACGGACGACGCCGGTCGCCGCAACAAGTCCGCTGCTTCCAGGTTGAGAACGCGAGCCAGCCGGTCGACGACGTCGATGCCGGCGGCATAGACGCTGCGCTCGAGCGCGCTGATATAGGTCCGATCGATACCGGCGCGGTGCGCAAGCTCTTCCTGCGACAGGCCCTTCGCCTGTCGGGCCTTTCTCAAATTGAGCGCCAGCACGTCCCGTATCTCCATAGGTCGGAGAGCACGGTCTTGCTGAGTATTCCACCACGGAGTATTCTCTACAAACGGACGGTTTGCACCGTGCAGCCATGCTGCAAGCAGCCGCCTTGTGAGCAACAACGATCGCCCAACGCAACCAGCGCCCGCAAAGTCGGGCTGAGGAAAAGAGCCATCGACCTCTCCTCGCGACTTGGATTAAGGCCGAATCGTGGCTTATTGTCGTATCGAGATGCTAGTAGTCTCAGGCGGAAGGCGTAGCCCCCATGCGCAAGCCGCGGCTCGACCCCACTGTTTCCGACCATGCGCCGACCGACCCGATGCTGACCGACTATGACCAACAGCATCTCGTGACCTATATGCGCTTGCTCGACGCCGAGGCGGAGGGCGCGGATTGGCGCGAGGTCGCCAAGATCGTCCTGCGGATCGACCCGGAACACGAGCCGGAACGCGCGCGCATCGCCCACGACTCACATCTGGCGCGCGCGAAATGGATGACGGAACATGGCTACCGTCATCTGCTGCGCGGCGAAAATCCAAAGTAGAATCGCACATTATCCGATGTGATGCCTCGCGCGCATCACGCGATGCGCCAATCGGGGCTTCCCGAACTGTCGCTCCGTCGAAATCATGCCGCTCCTTTCCTGAATGCGTGAGCGCGAAGGAGATACGGCGAATGGCGAAATTCGATTGGCGATCAGCGGATACCTACAACGAAGCGTTGCATTACGATGCGGGGGCATTCGCATGGGAATATCTGCGGCGCAATCCGGACTACCGCAGGGATTACGCAACGTCAGTCGACGCAGGTTCGCTCGAAACGTCTGCTACGCTCGCCATGAGACGGAGGTGGGGCGTCTGCTTTCGCGTTGGACCCTGAGCGGTCCTCCTCCCAACAGACAATCTTCTGGGCGCCGGAACTGCTTCCGACGGTTCTGCGCCTCGAACCGGCGGGGCTCGATAGCGGCGTCCCCGTTCTGAGCCGCATCGACCTTGTGGACGCCGACATTCGCCGCGCCGGCGACGGCTGGCATGTCGTCTTGCAGATTTCCGGCGTCGCGCATCGGCTCTGGTTCGCCGAGACGCCGCGCTCCGACATCTCCTATTCCGTCAATCTGCCGCTCGACGATTGCTTCGATGTTCGCGCGCAGGCTGCGCTCCGCCTCTGGCGCTCGCTCACCGGGCGCGCGCTCGGCGACGACCCGAACGCCCTCACCGATCAAAGGCGCGAACGTCTGATTCAGGCGCTCCGCGCGCTCGACGGCCGCAACGACGGCGCGACCTACCGCGAGATCGCCCAAGCCTTGTTCGGCGCGATGCGTATCCCCGACCGCGCGTGGAAGACGCACGATCTGCGCGGCCGAACCATCCGTCTGGTTGCAACCGGCTACGAGATGATGCGCGGCGGCTACCGCAAACTTTTGGGGATTCTTCGCCGCGAGCGCTGACGCATTGCCCGCTTCGATCGGGGTGCCGAATTTCATCCCCAACACTTCGTCATCCCCCCTCGCTCCCTCCCTTCGCCATCGTGACCAGCGAAACGCCGCCGAACGCCGGCGCACGCCACACGATGATGGAGCTCTCGAATGGCCGATCCTGCCGCCGGTTTGCCGCCACGCTATCTGCGCACCCCCGAGGCTGCGCGCTTCCTCGGCCTGTCCGGACGCACCCTCGAGAAACACCGCACCTACGGGACAGGGCCCGCCTATCGCAAACTCGGCGGCCGCGTCGTCTATGCGCTCGACGATCTGCAGGCCTGGGCCGGACGCGGCGCGAAGCAATCGACATCCGACCCCGGCGCCGGCGTCGTCCTGCCGGCGCGGCGCCATGGACCGACGCCTGTCGCAATCCCCGGCCGCCAGCGCTGAGACGTGGCGATCATGTCGTCAGCCGTCCGCCCCAGTGAGCGCGAACAGCTCGATCTCTTCCGGGCGCTGCCGGGCGATCTCGCGCCGCGCGATGCGCAGGATCTGATGGCCTATCCGTTCTTCTCCCTCGCCAAATCCAAGCGCGTCGTTCCCATCGACTTCCGGACGGGAAGCATATCGATCCGGGTCGAGGCGACGGCCGAACACGGCATGGCGACCATCTGGGACGCCGATATTCTGATCTGGGCCGCCTCGCAGATCGTCGAGGCGCGCGACGCGGGTTTGCGCACCTCCCGCCTGATGGCGGCGACGCCGCACGAAATATTGACCTTCATCGGCCGCGGCGTCTCGTCACGCGATTACGACCGTCTCAAGGCGGCGCTCGATCGCCTGCAATCGACGACGGTCGCAACTTCCATCCGTCAGATCAGCGAACGCCGGCGCCATCGCTTTTCCTGGATCAACGAGTGGAAGGAACGCGCCGATGCGCACGGTCGCCCACTCGGTCTCGAAATGATCCTGCCCGACTGGTTCTACGCCGCCGTTCTCGACGATGCGCTCGTTCTCACCATCGATCGCGCCTATTTCGATCTGACAGGCGGGCTGGAACGCTGGCTCTATCGTCTCGTACGCAAGCACGGCGGACGTCAGGAACACGGCTGGAGTTTTGATTTCGGGCATCTCCACGCCAAATCCGGCAGCCTCTCGCCGCTGAAGCACTTCGCCTACGACCTGCGCGACATCGTCCGACGCCAGCCCTTGCCGGGCTACCAGCTCGCGATCGTGCGCGCCGAGCCTGCGTCCGAACGGCTGACGTTCAAGCGATCCGCCATCTCACCTTCCGCTCTTCGCAGACGATTCCGCCGCGAGCCGACGCACGATGGGGAAACCCTGTGAATCATCTCGTGCCATCGGGGACCAGATCCTTCGTGCCATCGAGGACCAATTCCTCGTGCCATCGGGGACCGAAATCGGCGCGTTTCCGAGCAACGCCAAGCGGTTGCGCGCGCCGTAACTCTTCTAACTTAGATTCCTTCGGAATCTGTCTAACGGAACGCGCTTTTCGCGCAGTTGGGGGCAATCCCCCCGATCGTTGCGGGGGCGCGCCATGATCGTCGCCCTCCTCAATCAGAAGGGCGGAGTCGGCAAGACGACGCTCGCTCTCCACCTTGCCGGCGAATGGGCGCGGCGCGGCAAGCGCGTCACCGTCATCGACGCCGACCCTCAGGGTTCCGCGCTCGACTGGTCCGAACAGCGCGCAAAAGAAGGCCTGAAGCGGCCGTTCGGCGTCATCGGCCTTGCGCGCGACACCGTGCATCGCGAAGCGCCCGACCTCGCGCGCGCCTGCGATCATGTCGTCATCGACGGCCCGCCGCGCATCGCCGGCCTCATGCGCTCGGCGCTCCTTGCGGCCGATCTCGTCTTGATCCCCGCCCAGCCCTCGCCCTTCGACGGCTGGGCCTCCGCCGAGATGCTGAAGCTGATCGCGGAGGCGCGGATATTCCGACCCCAGCTTGCAGCACGCTTCATCCTCAATCGCTGCGGCGCCCGCACGATTATCGCACGCGAAACGACAGAAGCGCTCGCCGGACACGATCCGCCGCTGCTCACGGCGAGGATCGGTCAGCGCATCGCCTTTGCCGACGCCGCCCGCACCGGCCGTCTCGTCTCCGACATCGGCGGCGACAGTCCCGCCGCTCGCGAAATCTCCGCGCTCGCCGCCGAAATCGACAGGATTTTTCCATGATCGGCGTCGCGACCATCACGTCGTCGAGCGTTGCCGCCGCACCGAAATCGGCAGTTGAACGGTCAGCCCTTGGCGGAGGCGCGACATGAGCGCCCGCAGATCGAAACGCGGCTTCGCCGCTCGTCCCGGCGACGCCGAAGGCTGGATCAAGGCGCCCGACGTCGCGCTCGCACGCGGCGCCGACGGCGCCGCCTTCACCGCACGCCTGACGATCGACGTAACGCCTGACATGCGCGGTCGGATCAAGGTCGCCGCCTTCAAGCGCGGCGTCACCGTCGCCGACATGCTGCGCGAACTTTTCACCCGCGAATTCCCTGAACACCCCGGAGATGGCCGATGACAAACGCAGATCGAGCGGCGAAACAGCACGTCCCTACACAATCGGCTGGCGAACCCGACCTCCTGACCCGCGTCGAACTGACATGGGTTCAGAAACGGATCGAGCAGTGGATTCGCTTCGGCAATCCCGTTGAGACGACGATCCTGGATCGCAAACGCCGTGTCGTCGCGTTCGCACCGGGAAGCATATTCGCTTTCGTTCGCTGGGCCTCGAACGATTTCGGCACGATCATCTCGCGCATCGACATCGTGCGCGCCGTTCGTCGCGGCGAAGCCTATCAGACGCTACCGTTCGTCCGTCCCGGCGGCGAGATTCTGCTGAAAGTCGACAGCTGGCCCAAGGTCGAAAGCGTGTTGCGGTTGGTCGACGCCGTCGAAAATCTAGGCATCGATCCCGCGGGCGCCGCTCCCGACTATTGGCGTCACGTCCACAATCGGCTGGCCGCCGGCGAAATCCCGCACGCCTATACGATGCAGCGCCACAAGGCCTGGCTGCTGCGCCGGAAGACCGCGCCATGACGCGCGCTGGCTGGCTTGTCGCGACGGCATTCGGCGTGGGCGGAGTCATCGCATCAATCGCTGTCGCGCCGCCAAAACTTCTGCTGTGGAACGCCAGCGCCAGCGTTCCGATCGGGCTCTACGCTCTCCAGCCCACCGACGTTGCGGCGGTCTCCGATCTCCTGGTTGTCATGCCGACGGAGCCGCTCGCGGCCTATCTCGCCGAGCGCGGATATTTGCCACGCGGCGTGCCCCTCCTGAAGCGCGTGGCGGCGCTGCCGGGGCAGACCGTCTGCCGAAGTGATCTCACGATCGTCATAGACGGAAACGTCCTCGGTCGTGCCCGAAAAGACGACGGAATGGGCCGTCCGCTGCCGAACTGGCAGGGCTGCCGTGTCGTCGCGTCCAACGAAATCTTCCTCATGAACTGGCAATCTCCGGACAGCTTCGACGGCCGCTACGTCGGAGCAGTTCCGCGTTCTTCGATCTTCGCTCGTGCAATGCCGCTGTGGATCGACGAAGCCGGCGACGGCCGCTTCGTCTGGCGCGCGGCGACGCGCTGATTGCCGCGAAATTTTCACCTCCCAACAAAGACAGGAGCACATCATGACGCAGATCGGCCGTTTCACCGCTACGGACAAAGGGCTTGTCGGTCACCTCCATTTTCTGACGCTCGACGTCCGGGCCATCTTCATTCCGCTCGACAAGGATGCGTCAGGCAAGGCGCCGGATTATCGCATTCATCTCGGCGACGACCGCGACGGTCCGGAGATCGGCGCGGGCTGGAAGCGGACAGCCGAGAAGGCGGGCGACTACATCGCCGTCGTCATCGACGATCCGACATTCGCAGAGCCAATCCGCGCCACTCTCTTCCAGTCGGATCGACGTGATGGCTCCTGGTCGCTGCAATGGGCACGTCCGCGAAATCGCAACGATCGGACGCAATGACATGCGGCGCGTCTGTCTCTCGCCGCGCGTTCGGCGCGCTGTCCGTTCGCCTCGAATCATCCATGCGGCGGTCCTCCTTCTCCTTTCCGGCCAGACCGCGACAGGCGTTTCGTCCGTCGCATTTGCTGCGGAGAAAACGCCGATCGAACGGCAAGCTCACGGCGTTTCGGTCGCCGCGGCGATCGCCGAGGCCTCGCAGAGGTTCGGCGTACCCGAGCATTGGCTGCGTGCGATCATGCGCGTCGAAAGCCGAGGCCTTGTTCGCGCGACGTCGAAAAAGGGCGCGATGGGCCTGATGCAGATCATGCCGGCGACCTGGCTCGACCTGCGCACGCGTCACGGCTTTGGCTCCGACCCTTATGATATCAGAGAAAACATTCTCGCGGGCGCTGCCTATGTGCGTGAAATGCACGATCGATACGGCGCGCCCGGCTTTCTCGCGGCCTACAATGCCGGCCCCGGACGCTACGAGGAGTTCCTGTCGAACGGTCGTTCCCTGCCGGCCGAAACGCGGAACTACGTCGCGACCCTGGCGCCGATCATCGGCGGCGGCGACGGCAACTCGCTCGCGTCCGGCATCTCGAGGCTCATCGCGTGGACGCAGGCGCCGCTCTTTGCTGGGCATGCCGACAGCGCGTCGGCGGTCAGTCGATTGGCGGCAAGTCGACCACGCGACCGCCATCTGAATGCCCGCGCCGCTGTCGACGTCTCTGCAATTGTTCCACGCTCGGACGATCTCTTTCCGCAGAGGAGTCGACCGGAGGGCGCACAATGACGGCATCCGCGCATTTTCGTACAAGCGGCGGCAAGAGCGCGTGCCAGCGCAGGGACTGGGATCGGCCGGGACCACGACCGCACGATGGCAGGATAAAAGAGCGCGAGGTGCGCTGCGGTCGGGGTGTGGGCGATCAATGGGTTACCGGCACAATTTGCGATGTGCAGCATTACTGCGCGCATCGCGAAAAGGCTGAATTGTCTGATCGCGCTCCACTTTCGACGATGTGCGCGCGAAACTCATGAAGGAGGAGCGGGAATTCCGGGTCCGTCCCGGCCGCATCCGCTCGAAAGGAGCTCAGCGCGCACGGCCGTTCATTGCCCAAGCGCTCGCCGCCGCGGAGAAAGCCGGCGGCAGGGTTTCGCGGACAGGCAAGATCACTCTGTCCAAGGGCTCGACATTCGGGCGTGGGCAAACCGCCGCCGTTCAGGCCAATCGTTTTCTCACCTCCCGGTCACGCGGCGCCGTCGTCAAGGCGCGCGTGGTCAGGCATTCCGGAAAGGGGCCGGCGCTTGGAACCCATCTCGCCTACCTACGCCGCGAGGGCGTGACCCGGGACGGAGAGACGGCGAGACTGTTTGGCCCCGGGGGCGCGGAGGCTGATGGCAAGGAATTCGCCGAGCGTTGCGAGAGCGACCGGCATCATTTCCGGTTCATCGTCTCGCCGGACGATGCCGTCGAAATGTCCGACCTCCGCGGTTTCACGGACGACCTGATGCGACAGGTCGAAAAGGACCTCGGCACGAAGCTCGACTGGGCCGCTGTCGATCACTGGAACACCGAGCATCCGCATATCCATGTCATCGTCCGCGGCGTTCGCGACGAAGGCGAAGACCTCGTCATTTCCCGCGACTACATCAAGTCGGGCATGCGCGACCGTGCGCGCGACCTCATCACGCAGGAGCTGGGGCTTCGGACTGACCTCGATATTCGTCGCTCGCTGGAGGGCCAGGTCGACTCGGAGCGCTGGACCAATATCGACCGGCAGCTTCGTCGCGATGCTGACCACCACGGCGTCATCGACATGGCGCCGCATTCCGGCGGCCCCCCGGACGAGTTTCATGTCCAAAAGGTCGGCCGGTTGCGCAAGCTCGAAGAATACGGCCTCGCTCAAGAGATCGGACCGGGACAATGGACGATCTCGGACAAGGCCGAAGCGACCATGCGCGAGCTCGGCCTGCGTGGCGACGTCATCAAGCGCATGCACCAAAGTCTTGTCGAGCACGGCATCGAACGCCGCGCCGGTTCATATGATCTCGCCGGCGAAATCTTTGGCGATGCGATTGTCGGCCGGTTGGTCGCCCGTGGCCTTGCCGACGAGCTTCAAGGCACCGCCTTCGCCGTGATCGACGGAGTCGACGGTCGTGTTCATCACGTGGCGTTGCCCGACCTCGACGCCGCTGGCGACAGCCAGCCGGGTTCGATCGTCGAACTGCGAAAATTCGAGGATGCTCGTGGGCGCGTTCGCATCGCGCTCGCGGTCCGGTCTGACCTCGATGTCGAGCAGCAGGTCACCGCAGATGGCGCGACCTGGCTGGACCGTCAGGCGCTTTCCCGTGAGCCGGTAGTTCTCGGCGACGGCGCATTTGGAGCGGAGGTGAAGAACGCGATGGAGCGCCGCGCTGAGCACCTTGTCGATCAGGGATTTGCCGGGCGGCAAGGACAGCGCGTCGTCTTTACTCGGAACCTGCTGACAGCCCTGCGCGACCGCGAGATCAGCGCAACTGGCGCACGCTTGGCAGCGGAAACCTCCAAGCCGTTCCAGGCAGCTAACGAGGGCGAACACGCGTCAGGCGTTTACAGACGTCGACTCACGTTGGCGTCAGGACGTTTCGCGATGATCGACAATGGTCTGGGGTTTCAACTCGTCCCATGGACGCCCTCGCTCGACAAGCATCTCGGACAGCATGTTTCGGGGATCGTTCGGGGCAACAGCGGGATCGATTGGAGCTTTGCGCGGAAACGCAGCTTAGGCCTGTGACGCTTCCAAACCGGACGCTCGCGCAGACAACCGCTTTCGGCTCTTCCTGACCCGTTGCCGTCGTTCGAAACGTCGGCTTTAAGGCTTCTTGGTCTCCGCTACGCCCGCGGTTCAGCGACGATCAAGAACGCCAGTAAGAGAAGTCGCGAACCGCGGTCGAGCAGAACGCGGACCTTCTCGGCGGGAGTTCTTTAGGGCTCATGCCGTCCGCTACGTAAAATTCGTGGCGAAACCCTATCGGCTCATGCAGGACAGTTGTCAGATACCATCATTTGCTGGGCTGCCTTTGGCGAATTGTCTCTTGTCATTGCTTCCACTGCCGAGCTGAGTTGTCATCGCGATAGCCGGGAGGCGCTGCAATGCCATTAGCGATCACGATAATTTCGACCGTCGTGGCAGCCGAGCTCAGAACTCGTCGGATTGCTTTCCGCCGAATTGCCGGAAGTAGCGGAACAAGTTTCCGGCAGTTCTAGTCGCATCAGCCAAGATTTTCGATACGCGGCGACATTCGTCGATCGGCGTTCGCTCAGCGCGTGTCAGGCGCCCACGTGTTGAGGGTGTGAGATGAAGGCGAACCTGCCGCCTGAGGAAAGGAAGGCCGTAAGGCAACGACGGCTGCTAACCATCGCTCTTTTTATCTCGTTGCTGCTGATACCAGTGTACTGGATGCTGGACGTGACTTCGATGTCGTTGTTCTGGATCGCGCGGCCGAGCTGATCAGCGACCGCGGTCAGGACGAGATGCGCCGCAGATAGAATCAGCGCTGTTCGCCATATTTCGGATTGTTGGGGAGCTTCTTAAATAGACCGATCACACGGTCGACGTTCCACGTCTTGGGATCGCGCGCACACGATTGGCTCGTCACGGCGCACGTCGTCGTCTGGCATTGCTGTACCAGCGCCTCGATGCGGGCAGTATGCGCCGGGTCCTTCATTGCCGCCCGGCCGGTCGAGTCGAGCCTGTAGAAGTCGCTGCATTCGGCATTGCAGACATTCTCGACGACGTCGCAGCCGAACGCCGTATTGCCTGCAGCGTCAGGGATGTAAATTGTCGCTAGAGAAGTCAATCCTGCGGCATTGTCGCTGAAAATTGCGCTGAGTCGAAAACGACGGCCTGGCTGAAAAAATGTCTCGCCATCGGGATTGTCGGCGGCGATCAATTGCGCGTCGAGCGGCGTAGCCGCGGCGATGGGGCCGTCGGCGCCCGACGGTCCCAGCGGCTGAGAGTTGTCGGAGCGAAACATCTGCAACTTGAAAGTACCTGACGAATCCAGCTTTGTGTCCCAGACACGGTTTCGCGAAATCGCGACTCCTCCCGCGTCGACCTCTTCGAGCTTGAGATACTTGATGGAGCGGGGAGAGCCTCCGATCCTGAGCTGAAAGCGCGCATCGGCGGCACCGTCGGGCGCCAGCGAGGTAAGGTCAACGAAATCGCCGGGACGGTCGACGAACCGAAACATTGTAACGCCTTCAGCAGTCGCCGGCATTACGCCAAGCACCAGAAGAAGTCCGATATGAGGGAGGCGAATCAGAGACGCATGCATTGTTTGACGCCCGTGGTTGAGAGGCTCAGAAGCGGCGCGGACCTAGCTGCTGCAATAATTGCTGCTGCCGTTGCTGCGCGAGTTGTTGTTGGCGTGCGGGCAGCCGTTCGCGTATGCGGCCTGTCGGATCAACGGCGCAAAGATCGCGATGGCGTCCCGGGTCAGGCGACCGGCTTTGAAGGTTGTCTCGATTAGGCTGGTCGGAGCGTCTATTTCGCGATAGGCCGCGATCAGATCGGCAAATCCCGGCGCACTGAAGCGCCGCGAGCCGTTCACATCGCGCGTCGCCAGCAGCAAAGCCGCAGTCGCCCGGGCCGACGTGGGTACCGCCGCGCCCCGCACAACCGTGAGGCGTTCGCTTGTCGGCGTTCGGCGCAGTTGCAGCCGCGCCGCCGCCGTAGAAGGATGGTGAAGAGCGATGGAAACGATGTGGTCAGCGGTCCGATCCTTCGGGAGGTCGGCCAGCTTTCGCGCCAAGTACCGAACCGCACGCTAATCATTGGCGTAACGAGATCGCCGCTCGGCCGCGTGAACAGCGAATTTCAATGCGCCTTCGAAGCCCGCGCCGACGTCCTCGAATACGATGACGACAAACCGACGCCAGATCGCAGGTCCTACTAAGCGATATAGTGAGATAGCGCCTCGGCCAGCGAGCTGTACGTCGCCGCGTCGAATCGATTTTTGCAGCAGACTTGCCACCAACCACTTGTCCACGCCAGCCGGAAGCCCGTCCGCTGAATCAAGTTCGGCCACATTGAGCAGGGGGAACGAGAGCTGGTTGAAACACGCCGGCACGTTGAACTCGTAAAAAAGAAGGACACTGAATTCACGTTGGCTGAAGCCGGCGTAAGTGCAAGATATATTCGTATTTCCTTCACGATTGTCCGATAGATGAAATTATACTCCCGGATAGAAACGCGCGGCTTCGCTCTTACATTATCTTCAGGTTGTCGAGCGGCAGCCGAGCGACGAAACGTGGTCCCGTGTTTGCGAAGTCTTGATCCTTGAGCGTCTCGTACCGCGGTTCGTCTGAGTAGGTCGCCGGCCGTAGCAGGTCGACTTCCTCGACTAGCACCGACCAAGTGCAGCCTCGATACTCTTCGTAGCTCATGCGGAACACAGCGGTCCAGCTTGCACAGGGCGAGCCGCATTTTGGCTCGGGTGTTTGCGGTTTATCGAAAATGATCTCAGAGCTCAAAATTTCGTCGCCCCGCTGGAAGCGGCGCTGCAGTAAGCTGAAGTACATGCGGGGTGCCTGCGACGGAGACGATTCTGGGTGGCCATTATTGTTGCCTGCTCCTGACGAAATGCCCTCGACGATAGCCGTGACCTCGACTTGCTGACGCGTCCTATCAGTGTACTTGGCCGTCGCGGTGAGCTTCCGCTCGGGCATGATCTGCGCCCACTCAAGAACCGGCTCGGAAACCTGCAAACCTGATGCCGCATTGGGCTGATAGCGCACGAGCCCCAGCCGCACGAATGGGTACACTGCCCCACACGGATTAATGTTGATATCCACGTACCACATTTCCAGATCGGCATCGAAGCGGGGCGTGTAAGTGATGAGCGACACGGCCATGAAGCCGCCAGGTGGTTGCGGGACTCGTAACTCCCCTGCGTCCGCGTCCACTGGAATCGGCATCAGCACGTTCCTCACAAGAACGGCACCTTTGGGATGCTCATGCGGCGGATCTGAAAACGCTGCGTCTTCGATTACTCCCGGGAAATTATCTTTCGAAAGGAGCCAACCCTGTACGTCTCCTAAAGCTCGGGTCGGGTCCGCACCCCAGCGCGTCACCCAGCTTCCACCAGACCCGAGATCCGCATCCTGCAGTTCGCGGATCGCTGTTCCATCATCAGGCAGCGCACGCAGATTGATCTCGATGCGATCGCCGGGCAGTGGCTTGATCAGATCTTGACGTACTCTCGCCGCATCCAACCCAAACAGATTTGGCGGCCAGATCACGACGCCAAGCCGTTCCCCCTCGCCCGAGGAGAACCAAGGTCGTTTGGCGCGAACGCGGACCTGGACGGAGCGGCTAACAAACACAGACGGGAGCTTCGCGTTGGCCGACGGTTTCGCCTCGGCGGACGAGTTATCGCTCCACCCAAACGAAGGAATCGAACTTAGATGTGCGATTCGGGCCGGCCGGGCGGTCGCTGGCAGCCAGCGTCTATCCAAGGTCACCTGACTAATCGCGGCCTCGGCCTTCTTCTGTTCTGCCTTCGTCGCGCCCGATAAGACGGCTTTCGGCTCAGTGAGTATTTCCGGAAGCTCGTCGTACCGCGTTCGCAAGGCGTTCGCATGGCGCGAAAGCGCGACAGCATATATCTCAATGAAGCGCGCGCGCGTGTCCGGAAAAGCGGCAGGGCGCGACACGCGCAAGGGTTGATCCCACGCCTGGATCTCCTCGCTTGGCTTCGGCTCGATCGCCTTCGCGGCACGCTGAGTGTCAAGCAGGTCGATGCGAACCTTGTCGTCTCCGGGCTTGCCGTTGCCGGGAGCAAATCCCTCAATACGCAACAAGGTGACGGTTTCTGATTCAAAAGCAACCGAACCGTCCTCGGCCGGATCAAAGCCGAACAACCGCTGTGCCTTGATCGGTTCTTGCGCATCTGGCCGGGGCCACAAACCCCGCTCCCGATCGTCACGTGAACGGCCCCGCTCGACGTCATCGAACCGTCCGCGTGCCGCCGCAGTGCCCCTTGCGCGGAGCTCGACCGCAGCAGTGCTGGGACCGTGCACTATGAGCGATCCGTCGATCAAGACATCGACCGCATTAGGCTGTTGTCGCTCTATCGTCCAGTTATCTGACGCGCACAGAGGTTGCGTTGCAGGGTCGCACTTATCTGCTGGTCTTAAAATGACATTTTCGATCGTGTTCTTGTCAGCGCGCAACAGCTGCCATTTCGGACCATCGCCGGGCTTCGGCTTTTGCAGCGGCAGGTCGACGGCATGTACCGCTTCAATTTCGGTAACCGCGGCGATTTCAGGCACGGGCTCTTCCAACATGCGCTTGCGCATTTTCTTCGCAAAATCGCGCATTTGCAGTGGTGATGGCAACGAAATGCCCGCAAGAGTGGACTTGGACTCGGCGACGATTGCAATGGCGGGATCAAGCGTGAGGGAGGTGAGAGACTTTATGCCTTTCCGGAACGCCTCATCAACATTGGTCGTACGGAGCGCCTTCACGCCACCGTCGGTAATGTTGCTTTGTTTCACTATTGCCATCGCGGCCATTGTTCGAGTGCCGGCCCAGATGTGTGTGAGGAAAGCGTCGGTTGGGACGCACCAGCATTGGATGCGTGCCTCATCGCCCGGTGCGAGTGTGACCGCAACATGCGCGGCCGGAATGATTTTGCCAGAGGATGGGTTAAACGGAATCCGTCCATAATCGACGCGTGAATTGGCCTTTATCAAAGGCTGCGTGCTATCGCCTCGTACGACGTCAAGGACGACCGGTACTGCATCCGGATAGTCGGGCGGCGCAGAACCAAGGAATTCATTATTGTAGAGCGACACCGCTGCCGTTCCAAAGCGGCGCCGTTCATCTCTATCGAAACCTTTGCCGCGTACCGCGACCTGGATTACCAATGTCACGGCAGCTGGATCGGGATAGTAGGGTTGACGTTCGGGCGTGCCCTTGCGGCTGCTCGGCAAGGGCCGAAACACGGCCGTCCCCGAGCGATCTATCGAGCCGCCGCTGCCTGGAAGCACGCCGACCGCGCTCCAAAGTATCTCCCGCCGCTTCTGGGCGTCGCTGTCGAAAATCGTTCGACCTTTGCCTTTGATACGATGCAGTATTTCGCCTTCGTCGGAGGTCGGCGCCGGCGTTGGCACCACGACGTGGTTCTCTTCGGGCTCGACTGCGCCGACGGACGCACGCGCGCGAAAAATAGGAAATCCGCCCCATGCCGCATGGTGATCGATGCCACGGAGACCGCCGCGCGGCCGAGTAGCGATCACAAACGGTCGCCATGCCACGCGCACCTTTTGCCAGCGTTGCCTCAATCCCTCCCGCGTGTCCAATCGATTGAGCGGTTCGGGAACCGGCGTGAGCTCCGTGACCTCTTCTTCTTCTCCTTTGATCGGGACTACTTCAAAGTCGTCGCCAGTGTCTTTCGGATCGCTCTTATCGCGATCACGCAGCACCCGAGGCTCGCACATCTTGATCTTTGTCTCGATGTCGTCGCCTCCCTTCCCGCGAAACGCATCGTGCAGCGCCGCAAAATCGAGAGACACCGCGGGTGCCAAGATCACGCGGCGATCAAATCCAATTCCCGGAGAACGCCGCTGGTCCTCCGGCTTGTCTGACACCCCGATAATTCGTCGGTTCGTCTCATCATCGACGCTCCGTACCACCATCCGGCTTGCTTGCGGAGCCGGGAACCGCCCCTTCAGAGTCACTTTCGTATAGGTCGTCTCAGTCGCCAGTTCGCCGAACAGCCAATCCGGAATGACGATCGTGGGTGCCTCAATCCGCTCTTGGCGAAGGAAGGGGGTTCCCCCAAGCGGTGCGGCTGGCATCGCAAGCGTGGAGTCGCGGCTCTTTTCATAATGCCCAAGGGCGCGGTTGAGCGGCAGCGACACGCCGCCGGCAAAAGCAGCACGCAGCCCGAAATGGTAGCCCCAGCCGAAACGCAACGGTGGCGGAGTAAGGGCCGGCGCAGTCGGCAGGCTATAGTTGATATCGATCCGCAGGTCCTTCGTATCAAGCTGATGGCTTTCGACGCCGCAATGAAGACCGATCGGATCGCCGCGCCAAGCGCCGATGATCTCCTCCATGAACACAGTAGTGTGCTTCATTCCGATGGGATCACCTAGCCAGTCGCGCAGCGCCGCCGGTGCCTGCAACTGTGCGTCGTCGGCGTCGCGCCGCGCGTCTGGATCCGAATAGAGCTTGGTGATCGCATCATCGAGTTCTGCGGGCGGCACATGCGGGGGCACGGCCTTGGTCGGCGTATACTCGACCTTGCGGTGCATCAGTGTGTGCCAGTAATTTCGACCTGCTTTGACGTCGTCGTTCGGGCGAATGCCGACATCGAGCTTGTACCCGGCAGTAAGATCGGAAGCATCAAGCACAACGTTGGAGCTTTTCGGATCTGCGTTTGGATCGAATTGGTTGCGTTGCTCGCTCGAATCGAGAAAGCGCTCGATGCCGTGCCGTTGCCGCCATCGGTCGACAAGCGCGAGGCCGCCGCCTCGCTGTGTCGCCTGCCTCGGTCCCGCAAGTTGCGCCCGCACCTCCGGGAGCAAGTTTTTCTCGGTTTCCAGAGTCTTCTTGTCTTCGGCGCGACGCTTTTCCGTCGCATCGTCACCGCCAATCGCTGTCACCGGGTCGAGCGAAAGTATGTTGTAGCGTTGTTCCGATTCCCAAGCCTGTCCGAGATCAACAATGCCGTCGATTTGTCCGAACACTGCGAGGTCGCGCCCGTCGGAATCCTTATTCTTCACCCGTGCGTCGATTTCTTCCCGGGTACACGGCAGGAAATGACCAGCGAGATCTTTGGCATTTTGCCGCGGGCGCAGCTTGGCTGTGCTCCATACCGACGACCCCTTCCCCTGCGTGGCAAATCTGACCAGAAGGAACCGTGCGTCCTGCTTGACGGCCTCGGGAAGTTCGTCCTGCACGGCTGCAGGGTCCAAGTCGAGCGCCATCTCGGGATACTTGTGTGCATCCGCCACCAGTTTTTCGAGCACGGTCGTAGCGCACTCGAAATCGATGACAAATCCGAACAGCCGCGCGAGCGAAGGATTCGCCTGGATCGTGAATAGGCGGCGGCGTGCAAACTCGGTGGAATCGTCGTCCTCGGGCGGATGAACCGGGCCGCCGGTGAATACGGGCGTTCGCGACGCCAGGCGGTACGCGGCAGCAGCCTCGTTGAGAACCGTACGCGTAAGACTCTTGCGCTTCACCTTATCGGTGAAATTGGATGGATCGCCGAAATGCCACGCAGCCGCGAGCGGGCTGCGCGTCGCGAGCAGGTTGTGGGCGCCCATCAGGGCATCGATGGCGTCGCTCGACGATTTACTCGTGTCCAAGTACGTCCTTCGTGCCGCTGCAAACTTATCTGCGTGACCCCGGCTGGTCTTCAGTTTTCCATAGGCGTCAATGTCCTCCGTGGCCGCGGCTAAGTACGCATTCGTTCGTGGTACGTTTTTCGGCCACGGACTGAGCCCCCCTTTGTATTCTTCAACGCGAACGCTGAGTGCATCGGTGGACTCAGCGTCTGGCCTGGTGTTTATCGCCGCGCGACGGAAACTTGCCGAGGTGTGAGCGGCCCGTTCGAAGGAAAGCTCAATGGCGGATTTGCCGCGCCAGGTACCATGGATGTCTGGAATCAACGGACCGGTCTTGCTTTCCGGATCACGCAGCGCGGCGTCGAGAGGATCTCGCAGCGCCGATTTGAAGTCGGGATCAAGCGCGGTCTTTAGGGCCGCGAAGCCATCGTCCTTGCCCATAACACTGCGCCAATACTCGTTCAGCTTCCCGACATCGGCAGGAACACCGATTCGCTGAAGATCCTTGATTTCGAGGTTCTCAAACTTCGACTGAAAGATCGCAGCTGTTCGCCAACTCTGGTCTTTCTTGAGAGGGATGATCTCAAAACCTAGACACTTCTTGAGCAGCCTCTCAACAGCATGAGGCCACGCGGCAAGGTCGTATTCTGGGCTTTCTTGTGCCGCCTTATCCTTATTGAAGACCGGAACCAGCACGAGCGTGATACGCGCGCGATCACCGTGAATGCCGGCCGCAACCACCTGGGGGGCAATGTTGACGGGGATTTTTACGGTCATGAGGGAAATCCAACAATATCGCTGGCGAAGTAGGTTTGATAGGCGAGCCAGTCTTCCTGCTGCCCCTTGGCGCGGCAGCGCACGACGGCAGCCGGCCCTCTTTCCGGCGCAAACGCAACCTCAGCAGTGCGCATGGCGGACGTCGCGCGGGCTCCAGAAAAACCCTGCCCCATGCTCTTTTGCACGCCGACTTGATACCGAAGCTTGGCGAATCCGACCGAGAAAGAAAATGTAAAGATGGCAGAGCCCTGCATACTGCCGCCCGAACGATGGCCGATGCGCACCACGAGTGTCGCGCTGATCGCGAAGCATGCGACGTGCGCTTCTCCGCCGGCGTAGAAAAAGCCTTCGATGAGGCAATCATCCCCGACTTTTCGCAGATATATTCCAGTGCAAATTCGGCCTTGCCCGCTGAGCGGGCCGTACTTAAAGGCTCCGCCACCGCCGAACTCGAAAGACGCCGCAAACCCGAGAAGCTTCTGGGAGTCGGCATAAAGTGCGAGGAACCCTCCCCCAGTATAGGGAGCGATCGATAGAAGCACTGGCCGGTCTTCACGTCCGATAGAGGCGACAAACGTGGCGCGCGCATTGTTAAATGGCAACACGCACGCGGCATTTATCGAGACGTTAACGAACGAAACTGTGCCGATCGAAATGATTCCGAGATCGAGGCTGTAGCCCGCCTCAATGCCGGGAACTTCTCGGCTCGGTCGCACGTAGGGGCCGCTGCCGCCCGGGTTCATCAATGTTTGGAGCGGTTTCAGGAACGCCGCGTTCGGGCCGAGCTCGAAATCCTTGTAGACGATGTTGAAGTCCGAGCCCTTGCCGCTCTCGTTGATGAACTGAGCGCCATCGAACATCAACGTGACAACGTTGAACAGATTGATGTCGAATGGATCGAGCCGGCAGCTCGCGCGAAACTGCGGCGGAACGGTAGGCTCAAGCAGGTTGTAGACAGCCCCGGCCGAGAGCGTGATCTGACTGTCGGAACGCGGCAGGAAAATCGGCGTTCCTGAAGGCGGAAAGTCTTGGAGCTCGGCCTGCAGGTCATAATTGAGCACGATCTTCGCCGGCACCAGCTCCTTGATCTTCTCTTCGATGCGGCGCCTTGCGCCTTCTAGATCGACGATGCGCTTGAGGTCGCCGCTGAGCACGGCGGCCGCAGCGTCGGCAAGCTGCTTGGCCAGTATTTGTAATGAACCTCGATTGATGCTCCAATCGTGGAACAGCATCAAGACAGCGTTTAGCGTGGCGTTGTCGAGCTTCGTGGGATCGTTTGAAGCGAATACTGCGTTTAGTCGTGCAAGCTCAGTCTTTTCAGCTGTGAGGAAATCTTCATCCGGAACATGAGGGTCGCCAGCAGAACAAGTGAGGCCAGGCCGAGCGGAACACTTGACTAGCAGCAGAGCCCTCACTTTCTCGAAGGTAAGATTGCTGAGCTCGCCCCCGATCGGTGTGCCGCCGGCTGAATCCCTGCTTGTTCCGCCCAACGCCAGCCAAACGCTATTCCGGGCGTCGACGAGCGTGGCTTGCGCGTCGCTCAAGAACTTGAACACTGGCCCCATGCCCTGGAACGCGATCGAGACCATTTTCTTGAGATAAGGCTCACCGGCGACGAGAAAGACGGCAAGACCGTTAAGAACCGCCCGCTCCAGACCTTGAACGATCGTCGACTGGATTTTGTCGATGAGCGGCGGGACTTTATCGACAAGGGCGAGCAATTGATCGAGATAGACTAGCTCCCCACCCGGCACGACTGTTTGCGTGATCTTCGTAGTGAGGTCTGTAATGATGCTGTCGAGCTCCGACCTCCGTGCGTTCGCGTCGGTCTTTGCGCTGTCGATGATTGCAACGATCGCATCGAGTTTGGCGTTACCGACGGCGGCCAGATCGTCCCTAACCTTCTTCAGCGGCCCATTCGCGCCGGTATCGCGCAAGGCCGTTGCATCGCGGACCAGCAGACAAAAGGCGACGACGACCTTCGCTCCTGCTTTGGTCGCGTCTATGACCGCCTTGCGAGCGGCGACAGAATCGGGGCTGTTGCCGGTAATCTTAGCCAGCACCGCCCTGAGGTCAGTCGCGCGGAAATGCGGGCTCGACAGCCCGGCGGTGAAGCTATGCGCCGCGTCCAAGACAGTGCTTCGCATCCGCCCGAGGGCCGCAAACGCATCCAGCGGCAAGCGGTCCGGAGCGGCGCTGCAAACGTTGGACTGGACCTGAAGAAGCTGATCGAGAGCACGCCGTAGTGCATCGCGAACATTCGTTAGGGTCCCGACGCCGTCGTCGAGCGCCTTGAAGATGTCTTGCACTTCCTTCTCGTCGAGGCCGACCTTCTTTACGGCCTTACCGGCGTCGTCGAACGCCTTTTTCATATCGGCACGCGCCTGATCGACCACGCTTGGCGAGGGTAAATTGACCGAGTCAGAAAATGATTTGAGAATTCCGGCAAGCTTTCCACACAGCGCGATCGCATTAGCGAGCCCTTCGTCGACCAGTGGCCGGATCAGATCCAGCGCCGCGTCGGCAGTGTGCTCCAGATCGCCGATGACATTGCGAATGCTGGGCTCGGCGTGTCCGGCGAGGCCCCGCGCAGCGACGAGCAAGGCTCGCAATTGCTGCGCGGCGACATCGTAGAACATGCCCTTGATGCGCTCGGCGTCTGCGTCGGCGATGCTGCCAACTGCGAGCTTCCAGTCGTTATAGGCGGCATTCAGCGCGCCTTGAAATTCCACGTCGCTGCTTGCATCGTTGATAGCTCTTATCAATGCTTGGTCGAAAGCCGTGCCGAGGACCTTTGCGGCCTCCGCCGCAGCTGTAGCAGGGTCGTCTTTGCTCAGTAATACTCCGAAGAAGTCGGCGTCAGCGGCAGCCTTGCTGAGAACTTCTTCCACCTTCGCGTCCACCCTCACCTGCAACGGCGCGGACAGTGTGGCGATCGCATGAGCTCCCGGCAGCGCGAACACAATGTGACGCCATGCCCTAAAGAGGACGTCAGAGAACAAGGAGTTGAGCTTGCTTCGCAGCACAATCTCGAACCGCTGCAGATTTTTGAGGTCGTCTGTGACGCCCTCCAGCAGCGCGGCTCCCCTCGCAATGACATCACCGATGAATCTGTTGAAGGCTTCGCGCAGCGCCTCGTGCACCGGGGCGAGCGGATCGTTGGCAACCCGTTCGATCGCAGCAAGAAACCGCCGACCCGCTCCGTAGATCGTTGCAAAAGCGCCAAGCAGCGCCTCGACGCTACGCGTCGACTCGCTGGAAGAGATCGCTTGTTCCAGTGCGCCCCGGAGCTCGCGATAGGACTTGCCAACATCCGGGTAGAGGCGCTCGATACGCAGCAAAGCTTCGTCTTCGTCGAACTCCGCTGCGGCATTTTGCTTGACGGCTTCGAAAAATTGTCTTGCAAGCGTCAGCAGCGCTTCCCGCATCGGGATTAGCAGCCGATCACGCACTTTCGCGACTGCCGCTCCCGCATCGCTCGCCGCCTCGTCTGACAGGTCGGTGAGCATTGCAGAGGTATATTGCGCCACCTCGTTGAATTGAGGCGCGCTCGACAGGCCGCCGCCGAGGAATTTGATGGCCGCCTTCAAATCAAGGATGCCGAGAATTGTTGCGTCGCCGAAGAACGTCTCCGGTTTCGGATTGTCGAGCCCCGTCGAGGCCGGGAAATCAACTGGCGCGAGGGCTTTGAGCGCATTATGATACGCGCTATTTCCGACGGGCCCTCGGCTACGCGACATCGCGACGAGTGTCGTATTCGGCCGTACGGCACCGCCGGTCCGGTCTCCGGAAGTGCGGGGGTCGAGCTCGACCGGGGTGCGAAAATCGAGGTAGACATCGGTCTTTGCGACCGGGTCCAATGCACCGCCCGTTGGATGATCGAGCACTGTGTCTTGCGGAAAGCCAAAAGCTTGATATTCGGCGTCGAAGAAGACCCGGATCGTGTCGGTTGGACGCCCGACGAGCCGGTCTACCTGCGCGATGCGAACGAATGCTTCGTTCTTCACCGGATAGAACGGCGGCTGATCGACGCCTTGCAGTAGCGGGCCAAAATCGAACTTGGTGTTGTCGAATTTGATACGCCGTAATTGACCGATCTCGGGTGGCTTCTGCTCCTGCCCCTCCGCTTCGAGCACCCATTTTTCTGTTTCGAAGCTCGTGCCGTCGGGCTCCTTCTCGGGGGCATAGCGATATTTGTTGCCGCCGAGCTGCAGGACGCGGCGAGGATCAGCCTGAGTCTTATCCTGCAGCGCATTATAATAGTCTTTCAGCGCCTTCATCGCGCGTACGTCGTTTGCCGCTGTGTTGTCTACGAAAATCAGCGGGAGACGCGTGCGCGCGCCGCGCGAGTCGATCTGCAGCTCGAAATTGACCTCGCCGCCGTTGCGTGCCCGCACCCTCGGCCAGAAGGCCAAGCCGGGCAGGACTTGTTGGTCACCACCGTGCTCGCGCAAGAAAATGCGACCGTTTGGCCTTTCATCGTAAAGAGGCTTGTCATCCGAGGGCGACGCCGCCATCGGATCGAGGATGTCTGGTGTAACTCGGGTCAGGATTTCCAGCTGCTCGACGGGCCAGCGCCGCCCACCGTTCGGCTGCGAGAGTGCAGGATATTTTTTGATCGGCGCACCGATACGCAGGAACAATCTCTGAATCTGGAAGGCGACCGGGCCGGCCTCAAGACCGCCCGGCCCTTGCATGAAGTGCCGCTCCGTCAGCTTGACAAGCGAGGCGCGGTGCCCGAGCGGGAACAGGAATCCCTTGTAGGCGACTTCGACCCGGATATCGCGGCCAAGTCGGGTGTTCTGCTGCCAGCGTTCAATCGAAAACGCATCGAATAGCGGATTGCCCGGTTTATCTGGAAGCCAATTGCCGGTCGGGACCACATTTGCGGAAGCAGGCGGGACGAAGTTCGTATCCGCATCGAAGCTGCCGCCGAGCGCCGTCAAAGTGAGCTCGTCCACCCCCAGCGTCCGGGGCCGGTAGATGGCCGAGTAGTCATCCAGTGGTTGTCCGGTGTCGAGAGACTCGGTCTGCGCATAACGCAACTTAAAACCGGGCGGGGGGCTGATCTGGCTACCGTCAGCAAGCGTGCCATCCTTCCTCCGGCGGCCGCGCACCGGCAGGCCGTGCAGCGAGCTCAGCCCGACCAGCTCGTGACGGTCACCGACATCAAGACCGGTACGGAAGCGCTCGGGCGGCTTTGGCGGTCCGGGTGTTTGTCCCGGCGGGGCGAACAATGCTTCGTTCGAATTATAGGGATTTCGCGACGTGACTTCCCGTGCCATTGCCCACGGTGCCCACGGGCCGTGTGGCGGTGCGCCAATCGCGGGATCGAGCAGCGCCTCAGGACGAAAGTCGGGCGACCAGATCGCCCGCACGCTTGAGGAGCCAGGCGCTTCCTCGAGTTGCGCAAACCACAGCGGCACCGGCGCAGCTTGCGCGTACGTTCCATCCTTCCCCGAGATCAGCTTGGCGGCAGCCGGCAAGCCGAGCGGTGTTCGCCACGCCGCGTCCTGCGCTGGAGAAAGCATCAAACGGAACGGCAGCTCGATGGACGTTTCAAAAAGGCTCGGCGGACGGACGCTCGCGGCGATTTCCGCCATTCGTTGCGCACCGGTCACCGAACCGAGACGCGCGAGGGGCGTCGGGCAATTCACCACGCTTTCGAGTGCACGTTGCTCATCATGGCGCACCGCCCACGCATCGCCGCGCGTGAGCCCTTGGTGCAGCAACTTCGCGGCCTCGTCACGCGTCTCCTGACGCGCCCAGCGCGGAGGCAATCGTCCATTGGCGATCTCCTGATCGTCGTCTGAGGCCGATAGTTTGATATTGCTGCGCTTGCCGCCGCTCCGCGTCGACAGATTCTTCACGCCGGCGAGTGGCTCGAATACCTTTTCGGCGCGCCGCACAACGGCAAGGTCGAGTGCACCCCAGTTCGTCAACGCCTCGATCGTGAACGGAAAGGCACCTGCCGATGCTCGATCGCGAGCGTCTGGACGTCCGCCTTCGAAATCATCAGCAGGAATGCGGAACACGAGGCGCGATGGTCCGGATACCCGCGCCTCTGTCGGGATTTCGAAAGGTTCGTCAACCGCGGCCTGGAGGTCGTAGGCGGCAATCGTCGCGATGATCGCCCGTGCGGCTTTGATAGCATTCGCTGGGCTACTCTTTGCAATGACTTCGACGCGCGCGATCGTGCTGCGTCGACCATAGAACGGGCCGGGCAGGGTCGGATAGTTATCGATCGCGCTTTTTTGCTTGTCGGTCAGGCCGGGAGAGTTTTTCCTGTCACTTGCGGAACTACCATAAAATTCACGGAATCGCTTGTAATCCGGATCGCGGGCTTCTCTCAGCGCTTCGCGGTTCTTGAGATACTTCTCGACCTTGCCTGTTTCGCTCGGATACGAATCGATGGGTTCGGGATAGCCTTCACTGAGGGTGCCGGGATCTACCGCCTTGCGCAAGTCTTCGATGACAAGCGGCAAAAGCTGCACCTCGGGCAGAGCGCTGAGCATACGCGCGCGCTTGTCGGCTGAATCCAAATTGGTGTCTTGCGCTATTTGTTCTGCCGCTAGGTCGCGTGCGAGTTTTCGCGCGACACGGGCTGCCTCGAGGTCGAGATAGGCCGGCCCAACATAGATGCGTTGATCTTTCGGAATGTGGGCTTTCGTGCCGTTCTTGAAAGTGTTGGCGTCGTCAATCGCCGAACCGAACCTGCTATAAAATCTGATAAATGCGTCATGTTCTTCGTTGCCGTCGGGCAAGCCGGCCGTCTGATTTTTGGAAATGTCCTCGCGTCTTTTCCTACGAGTCTCTTCATCACCAGTGCGCAGGCTTTCTGCCTGTGCTTCAGTTACTTCCGTGCCTTTAGGCGGCACAGGCAAAGCGGGATCGGCTTGCAGCTGACGAAAGTACGCACGCTCTGCAATGTGCTGCGGTGGGAATTCCACCACCAAAAGCGGGCGCGGGTCTTGACGAGGGTCGTAGCGAGTAGGATCGTTTGCAAGCGGAGCCTTGTCGTTGCATATCAGCGGGACAGTCGGGTCGGGTTTCGGCTCGGCGCGCAACAAAGAGGCCGCGAGCCGCCGGTCGGGAACCACCCACCATCCTGCTTCGCCATATTCAAGCACAAGATCCTGGAAGCGAAAATTCAGCGCCAGCAGATCCGCGGGCCGTCGTACCAGCAGGGACGCCGCATTAAGTGACAGGCGGGCGGGCAGCGACAACTCTGCCGGCTCCTTGGTTGCGCCGATGTGCACGAGCGCCTCTCCTTGCGGCGGATCGGTCGAAGGGCTTGACGTTCCCGTCCACACGTGTCGTCTCGGCAGTTTCTCGATGTGGAATAGGCACTCTGCTTCGTGGAAAGTCAGTTGGCTGAACAACTGTCCTGCCCGCTCGGCTGCCGAGCCGGCAGTGTCTTCACCGGTGTCGGCACGCCGCCGTTGTCGTTCGGCGAGACGCTCGCTGACCAGCGGAATCGCAGCCTGCTCCAACGCGACCGGCGCAGCGAGATGGTTCAAGGTCCGCGCATTGCGCGCACCGGTCCCGCCGACAAGAATCGGCGGCACGCGTGCCGATACCCCGGACCGTGGTGCGATTGGCGGCAACGGCGCGACAGTGAAGCGGCCAAACCGCGTTTCGACAAACATCCTGCGCCGGGTGGGAGTCAGCGAAGCGATGATGCGGAGCGCGTTATCTTCGCCTCGGCCGCACCACAGCGAGCCGGAGAGGTCCGGGAACTCAGTTGGGGATGCGGTTGCTTCGCGTTTAACGCTGAGCACCATCCATGGCGCCCGCAGGGCAAAGATCGGATTGCCATCGCCCTGATTCCTCCAACCCAAGAACGAAGCCGTTTTATCATCCGACGCGCCGTCACGCGGTGTGACGTCATGAATTGTCAGACTCGCTCGCTCTCCCCCCGCATGGCGACCAAGTGTGAGCGTCCCATTCCATGCGTCTGGAGGATTGGCCTTTGCTTGGATCGCGTCGTGCCTGACGAGTGCGTAAAGCACGCGCGGTGCTAGCCGACGTTTCTCCTCGGCGCTTATCGCCGTCGCGCGCTCATCCATTGCCTCCGACTTGGCGATGGCCGCATCGGCCCGTCCAGATCGGGGAGCGGAAAGCGTGTCGTCCGGAGCGGGTGGTGCGCCGTCCCCTGCAAATAAGGCGCGTACGTCCTGCCAGTCTTGACGCTTGGCTTTAGGATTGAGGGTAAAAATATGCGACAGGTCGCTGCCAGCAGTACCCGTGAAGGTCGTGAAAAATACCTCTCTGAACTGCAGCGAAATTCCTTCGTCTGAGAGAGCACGGAAGCGGTTCTGCTTTGCGGTAAGCGATTCCGTTTGGCCGTGTGCCAGCTTGTTTCCAGCTCGCAGAACCCAGTAGGACTCGCGGCGAAATGCCAGCATGACACTACTAGCTTTAGTGATGTCGAAGGAGTTACCGAAGAGCGTCTGTGTCAGTGCGGCGACCTGCGACTTGCTAAGGATGCCAACAATTTCGTCCGGGTTATTGTCGTCAGCGTTGAGGAAATCGATCAGACGATCGTGCTTCAATCGAACATCCACGTTGCGGCGCAACGTTATCTGAATCGAGGGTTGATCCGTGCTAGGATCACGAGCCGGGTTCCATATGAAGTCAAAGCGTAGCGCGTATTCGTAGCCTCCAGGCAGCGCGCACTGAGCAATCTCGGCACGCCAGCCGTCTTCCGTACGGCGCAGCACGAAACGGCCTCGGCCATTGGGTAAGTCCGGGTCCGTGAAAGTCGACGACCTCAGAGTCCACGGCGGTGGCGATTTAGAAAGGGCCGGATCGATCCACGTTACAATAAGACCGCGCCGCGTGCGGTCCTCGTACCTAACGTCCAAGAATGGGCTGCCACCTGTGGCCAGTGCTGACTCGGCGAAAATCGAGCTGACGCCGCCCGCCAAGACGTGGCGGCGCGTAGGCAAAAAGGGTGGATGTCGACTACCGCACGAAGGTGATGACCCAAGTGCAGGCGAAGCGACAGTCTCGTGTGTCAAACCACCTTTCGGAGCAACATTATCATTGTCCATCGCGCGATCTCGCAACGACAGTATGGAGTAAAAAACGAGCCATGTTATGCGTGCAAAATGAATGTGTAAACTTGCGATTGCTCACGATCGAAAGGGTACTATTATGGTGAGTGTCGACCCTGGCGGACAGCCGTACGCTCCGTTTCCGAAAACACCACTAAGTTGCTGTTACCATTGAGAATTAAGGAGGACTGGCGTGCCCGATCCAAACCCACAATATTCAGCCAACACTGACTTTAGGACCTCAAAGGGCAATGTAGCGCCAGACTTGCACTTGGTGAGCGGCGAACTAACCCCTGCGCAAATCGACGACGCCGCCTCATGGATCAACGCACAGTTCCCAGCGGCATCGGTTGTGAGAGATGCTACCTGTACCTACAATTGCCACGGGTATGCTCACGCGGCTCGACACGCCTGGTTCAATAGCGTGGACCAGTTTCTCGCAGACGACTACGAACAATACACGCCAGCCACTTTGCAAGTAGACGATCGCGTCGTCTATACGAATGGAGGCGTTGTCCAGCACAGCGGAATCATTACCCAAACAGTCGGCTCAACAGCACAGCAGATTCGCTCCAAGTGGGGCATGATGTCCGAAGTGCTTCATTCCGCCACCGATGTGCCTAGCAGCTACGGTGCGATCACATACTACTTGCGGCCGAGAGGTAGATTATCTGTGACAGAAACCGAGCAAAGCGACAGGCGGCGCGCAGAGCGGATCGATGATCTCGTGTTCCAGGTCACGTCAAGGGAAGTGATGACTTTGGTAAGGCTCGCCAGTACGCCCGAAGCGTTAATAGCGTCACTTCGAGCGATACCAGTTTTCACAGAGTTGCAGCTGGCTGGGAATGACGCTGTTCGCGCGCTCCGTACTGCCCTGGCTCGCGCCGAAGGGAGCAGCGTCATTCCCCTCTTTTTTGCAGCGGGCGTCATGCGGAATCCAGAGGTATTAGAGGATCTCGCTCGTCACAGGGCTCTCCTGACACAGGTGAGCATGGGAAGTGAAGTTCTCGAATGGGCAATAATTCAGTGCCTACCTTACCAAGACCGGCGCAGGTTAGCCGCCGACATCTTGTCACGGTTTTGAAATATTGCTGCATTTAGGCGACGCGAGCAGGCGACAGTCGCCGGTCTTGTGCAGCACTACGAGGTCCGCCCTGATTGGTTCGCTGCGCATGACGGCTAAGCCACGTGCTACGCTATGGGAGATTGCCGATATTGCGCGGCCGCACGCTCGGTCTCGTCGGCATCGGCCAGATCGGTCGTGCGCGCGCCGCGATGGCCCAGCCGATCGGGCTCGCGACCATCGCCTACGATCCGTTCGCGCCGGAGGATGCCTTCGGTCCGCACGCGAATCGGGTCGAAACGCTGGAGGCGTTGCTGGCGGCAGCCGATGTCGTGAGCTTGCACTGCCCCCTGACGCCGCAGACGAACAAACTGATCGGCGCGCGCGAGTTCGGTCTGATGAAGTCCGGCGCGCTGCTAGTCAACACGGCGCGCGGCGAGGTCGTGGACGAACCGGCGTTGGTCGCAGCGCTGAAGGAAGGCCGGATCGCCGGCGCCGGTCTCGACAGCTTCTCGCCCGAGCCGCCGACCGCCGACAATCCGCTCTGGAGCCTGCCCAACGTGCTCGTGACGCCGCACGTCGGCGGCGTGACCGAGGAGGCGCGCCGGGAGGTCTCCTTGATGACCGTCCGCAACGTGCTGACATTCCTGCGCGGGGAGCGGGTGCACTCCCGCTACTTCGTCAGGACGTGAGTTAGTACTAAACGCGGTCGAGTGTCTGGTTTCGGCGCGCACGTCTCGGTCGGCTTCTGGCGCATCCCTTCCGCTTACGATGGTGCTCCGGAAGGTCCGCTATGCAATTTTTCGGCAGGAACTGTCACTACGAACTTTCTTTTTGCGCGAAGGCGCGCGCGTCTGCGCGATCCGTCCCTTAAACCACTTGCATTCTTGACTGACGGCTTCCGACTTCACGGTCGGTGCAGCGCAGAATTCGGAACATGTCGGCGACCAAAATTCTCTGGGCCCAGGTTCTCATCGTATCGCTGATCGTGCTCACGACAGTGTGGGGAGCAACGCAGTGGACGGCGTGGCGGCTCGGCTTTCAGCCGGAGCTTGGTCGACCCTGGTTCGAGATTTCACAGGGCGCGCCGATGTATTTGCCGCCAGCATTCTTTTGGTGGTGGTACGCCTATGACGCCTACGCTCCTTCGATCTTCCTGGAAGGCGCGGCAATCGCAGCTTCAGGCGGGTTCGCATCGATCGCGGTCGCCATCGCGATGTCCGTCTGGCGCGCCCGGGAAGCGCGGGACATCGTGACATATGGATCGGCACGCTGGGCTACGCCGAAGGAAGTGCGCGCCGCTGGGCTTCTTGGCGGGGAAGGCGTTGTGCTCGGTCGTTTGGACCAAGAATACATCCGGCACGATGGGCCAGAACACGTCCTGTGTTTCGCGCCGACGCGGTCCGGCAAGGGCGTCGGCCTGGTCGTGCCGTCGCTGCTGACATGGCCCGGTTCGGCTGTTGTCCACGACATCAAGGGAGAGAACTGGTCACTCACAGCAGGCTTCCGCGTACGGCACGGCCGCGTCCTCCTGTTCGACCCGACCAATGTAGCGTCGGCCGCCTACAATCCGCTTCTGGAAGTTCGGCGTGGCGAATGGGAAGTGCGCGACGTCCAGAATGTCGCTGACGTACTCGTAGATCCAGAGGGTTCGCTCGAACGGCGGAACCATTGGGAGAAGACAAGCCACTCGCTACTGGTCGGCGCGATCCTGCATGTACTCCACGCAGAGCCCGACAAGACCCTCGCTGGCGTTGCGGCCTTTCTGTCCGATCCGAAACGCCCGATAGAGACGACGCTTGCGGTAATGATGCGCACGGCGCATCTCGGCGAGGCAGGCCCGCACCCCGTCGTCGCAAGCGCCGCGCGGGAACTCTTGAACAAGTCCGAGAACGAACGATCCGGTGTTCTGTCGACTGCCATGTCGTTTCTCGGACTCTATCGCGATCCGGTGGTCGCTGCAGTCACGCGCCGCTGCGACTGGCGAATTGCCGACTTGGTGGACGACCCACGGCCCGCAACGCTCTACTTGGTCGTGCCGCCCTCAGACATTTCACGGACAAAGCCGCTGATCCGTCTGATCCTCAACCAGATTGGGCGACGCTTGACCGAAGACTTGCAGGCAAAGACCCGCCGCCATCGCGTGCTCCTGATGCTCGACGAATTCCCGGCGCTCGGCCGACTGGATTTCTTCGAGTCGGCGCTAGCCTTCATGGCGGGATACGGGCTCAAAGCCTTCCTGATCGCTCAATCGCTCAACCAGATCGAAAAGGCCTATGGCCCGAACAATTCGATCCTCGACAATTGCCACGTCAGGGTGAGTTTTGCGACCAACGACGAGCGAACGGCGAAGCGTATTTCTGACGCGCTCGGTACCGCCACAGAAATGCGGGCGATGAAGAACTATGCCGGTCACAGGCTCTCGCCCTGGCTCGGACATCTCATGGTGTCGCGGCAGGAGACGGCGCGGCCGTTGCTGACTCCGGGCGAAGTCATGCAGCTGCCGCCGACCGACGAAATCGTCATGGTCGCCGGCGCGCCGCCGATAAGGGCGAAGAAGGCGCGATATTACGAAGACGAGCGGTTTCGGGAGCGCATTTTGCCTCCGCCCGCGGCGACCGCGCGCGAAGTCACGGCGAGGTCGGACGATTGGAGTTCGCTCCAGCTGCCTGCGCCCCCCGGCGTTCCGATCACAAACGAGGGCGCTCATTCATTCGAAGCGATCGACGATCCGAGTGGCGAGAGCCTCCATCGCGAGCCGAGCCTACACGAACGCCATGCTCAGCTCATGTCGCCCGAACTCAATGAATTCGATCCCGACCTTCCCGACGAGTCAGACGACGATGTCGCGCGACAACGGACTGTCGACCGCTCGATGCGCCGTGTGGCGCGGCAGGCGGCGCTCGATCCGGGCGATGGCATGATGTGATCAGATGAAAAAGGAACGCCTGTCCGTCTATCTCGACCCTGCGACGATGCGGGCGTTGTCGGACTATGCGGCGCGACGTGAGCAATCCCTGTCGCTCATCGCCGAGGCGGCCATCGCATCGTTCCTGTCCCCGGACGCGGCCGAACGACAAGAGGCGGCCGTGGTCAAACGCCTCGACCAGATCGACAGGCGCATGGCGCGCGTGGAGCGGGATACGGGGATTTCCGTCGAGACGCTCGCCCTGTTCATTCGCTTCTGGCTGAATACGACGCCCGCGCTGCCCGAGCCGGCGCAAGCTGCAGCCCGCGCGAAAGGCGCCGAACGCTACGATTCATTCGTCGCGGCGCTCGGACGTCGCCTCGTGCGCGGACCAAAGCTCCGGCAAGAAATTCCGGAAGACATTTCGGGCCAGTCCGATCCGGAACCGAAAATCGATCAGCGATAGCGCAGCTCGCCTTCGCCGCTCCGCCGTTCCCCTGTCATCGCACGCCAGACCCCTACGACGCCGCGACGCTTGTTGCGTAGCTCAGGATTCTCGCTGTTTTAGTGAGCCCCATCGGCGGACGCGCAACGCGATCCAAATTCACCAGGGGCTCTCTTGAACGCGCATTCCCTCAAGCTCGAAGCGATCTCGCGCGGCGCGCGTATGCTGCGCACGGCGCTCGGACCCTCCATCGCCGGCTATCTCGAGGATCCCTCGATCGTCGAGGTGATGCTCAATCCCGACGGCAAGCTCTGGGTCGATCGCCTGTCGGGCGGCCTCGAAGATACGGGCTCGAGACTGTCACACGCCGACGGCGAACGGATCATCCGCCTCGTCGCCCATCATGTCGGCGCAGAAGTGCATCACGGCTCGCCCCGCGTCTCCGCGGAGCTGCCGGAAACGGGTGAGCGGTTCGAGGGCCTGCTGCCGCCCGTGGTCTCCGCGCCGACCTTCGCCATTCGCAAGCCTGCGGTCGCGGTCTTCACGCTCGACGACTACGTCGAAGCCGGGATCATGCGCGCGGACCAGGCGGCTGCTCTTCGTGACGCCGTCGAGTCGCGAAAGAACATTCTCGTCGCCGGCGGCACATCGACGGGCAAGACGACGCTGACGAACGCTCTTCTCGCGGAGGTCGCCAAGACCGAGGATCGCGTCGTTCTGATCGAGGATACGCGCGAACTGCAATGCAAGGCGCCGAATCTGGTGGCGCTCCGCACCAAGGACGGGATCGTCTCGCTGTCGGAACTGGTGCGTTCGTCGCTGCGTCTGCGGCCGGACCGCATTCCGATCGGGGAGGTCCGCGGGTCGGAGGCGCTCGATCTCCTCAAGGCCTGGGGCACCGGCCATCCCGGAGGGATCGGCACCATTCATGCCGGTTCCGGATTGGGCGCGCTGCGTCGGCTCGAACAACTCATCCAGGAAGCCGTGGTCACGGTGCCGCGCGCGCTGATCGCCGAAACCATCGAAGTCGTGGCGGTGCTCGCTGGACGCGGCGCCGAGCGGCGTCTGGCCGAACTCGTGGCAGTCCGCGGGCTCGGCTCGAACGGCGACTACGTCCTCAATTCCATTGGAGACCAGAAGTGATTCAGCGGATCGTCCAATTTCGCCGGCTGGCGCCAGTCTCGATTGTCCTCGCCGTCAGCTCCTTGCTGAGCGCACCTGCGCGTGCTGCCGGCTCCAACATGCCCTGGGAGCAACCGCTCAATCAGATCCTGCAATCGGTCGAAGGGCCGGTCGCCAAGATCCTTGCGGTCATCGTCATCATTATCACCGGCCTGACGCTCGCCTTCGGCGACACCTCCGGCGGCTTCCGCCGCCTCATCCAGATCGTCTTCGGTCTGTCGATCGCCTTCGCGGCAAGTTCGTTCTTCCTCTCCTTCTTCTCCTTCGGCGGCGGAGCGCTCGTCCGGTGAACGACACGATCCCAGGCTTTGCCATCCCCGTCCATCGTTCGCTCGCCGAACCCATTCTCTTGGGCGGCGCGCCGCGCAGCGTCGCGATCCTCACCGGTACGCTCGCCGCGGCGATCGGGCTCGGCCTGCGCCTCTGGATCCCTGGCCTCCTGATCTGGGCGATCGGTCATGCCGCGGCGGTTTGGGCGGCCAAACGCGATCCGCTTTTCGTCGATGTCGTGCGCCGTCACCTGCGCATTCCCGGCCATCTCAGCGTCTGAGCGCCAGCTATGATGAGCTTAAAGGAATATCGCTCCGACGCCGCACGCCTCGCGGACTTCCTGCCATGGGCGGCGCTGGTCGCCAAGGGCGTCGTGCTCAACAAGGACGGCTCGTTTCAGCGCAGCGCGCGTTTTCGTGGTCCGGACCTCGATAGCGCGACGCCAGCCGAGCTCGTCGCGGTCGCTGGTCGCCTCAACAACGCGTTGCGGCGTCTGGGTTCGGGTTGGGCGATCTTCGTCGAGGCGCAGCGCCATGTCGCCGAAAGCTATCCATCGTCCGAGTTTCCCGACATCGCCTCGGCCATGGTCGACGCCGAACGCAAGGCGCAGTTCGAGGAGGAAGGCGCGCATTTCGAGTCGAGCTACTTCCTGACCTTCCTGTTCTTGCCGCCGGCCGAAGACGCCGCGAAGGCGGAACGCTTTCTCTACGAGGGACGCGAACGCGGCGAAGGCGCCGACGCCCGCGAGGTCCTGCGCGGCTTTCTCGACCGCACCGACCGCATCCTCCAACTCGTCGAAGGATTTGTACCGGAATGCGCATGGCTCGATGACGCGGAGACGCTGACCTATCTGCATTCGACGGTCTCGACCCGGCGTCAGGGCGTCCGTGTCCCCGAGACGCCCATGTATCTCGACGCGGTGCTGGCGGATCAGGCGCTGACCGGCGGCCTCGAGCCGATGCTGGGCGAGGCGCATCTGCGCGTCCTCACCATGACCGGCTTTCCGAGCACGACCACGCCCGGAATTCTCGACGAACTCAACCGCCTCGCCTTTCCCTATCGATGGTCGACGCGCGCGATCATGCTCGACAAGACCGACGCGACGAAGTTGCTGACCAAAATCCGTCGTCAATGGTTCGCCAAGCGCAAATCGGTCGCGGCGATCCTGAAGGAGGTCATGACCAATGAGGCCTCGACCCTTCTCGACACCGACGCCCACAACAAGGCGCTCGACGCCGACGCAGCCCTCCAGGAACTCGGCTCCGACCTGATCGGCGAGGCCTATGTCACGGCGACCGTAACCGTTTGGGATTCTGACCCGCGCATCGCCGACGAGAAACTGCGGCTGGTCGAAAAGGTCATCCAGGGTCGCGACTTCACCTGCATGCCCGAGACCGTCAATGCGGTCGACGCCTGGCTCGGCTCATTGCCGGGACACGCCTACGCCAACGTCCGCCAGCCGCCGCTCTCGACACTGAATCTCGCGCACATGATCCCCTTGTCCGCGGTCTGGGCGGGCGACGAGACAGATGGGCATTTCGAGGCGCCGCCACTGTTCTTCGGCCGGACCGAAGGCTCGACGCCGTTCCGTTTCTCGCTCCATGTTGGCGATGTCGGACACACGCTGATCGTCGGTCCGACCGGCGCGGGTAAATCCGTACTGCTGGCGCTGATGGCCCTGCAGTTCCGGCGCTACGGACAAGCACAGATCTTCGCCTTCGATTTCGGCGGGTCGATCAGGGCGGCGACGCTCGCCATGCGCGGCGACTGGCACGATCTCGGCGGCGCGCTTTCAGACGCCGCGGCGCATGTCGCTCTGCAGCCGCTCGCCGGCATCGAAGATCAGGGCGAGCGCGCCTGGGCCTCCGAATGGATCGCCGCCATCCTCTCGCGCGAAAAAATCGCAGTGACACCGGAAGCCAAGGACCATCTGTGGTCGGCGCTGACCTCGCTCGCCTCGGCGCCTGTTGCTGAACGCACGCTGACCGGCCTCTCGGTTCTCCTGCAGTCGCAGGCACTCAAACGCGCCTTCGCGCCATATTGCCTCGGCGGTCCCTATGGGCGGCTGCTCGACGCAGAGGCCGAGCGACTGGGCGAAGCCTCCGTACAAGCCTTCGAGACGGAGGGACTCATCGGCGTGGGCGCCGCGCCCGCCGTCCTCTCCTACCTCTTTCATCGCATCGAGGCGCGGCTCGATGGTCGGCCGACCCTTCTCATCATCGACGAGGGTTGGCTCGCGCTCGACGATGAAAATTTCTCCGGTCAGATCCGCGAATGGTTGAAGACGTTGCGCAAGAAGAACGCGTCCGTCGTCTTCGCCACCCAATCCCTGTCCGACATCGACGGCTCCTCGATCGCGCCCGCGATCATCGAGAGCTGCCCGACGCGGCTCTTTCTACCGAACGAACGGGCGATCGAACAGCAGATAGCCACGATCTACCGCCGCTTCGGCCTCAACGATCGCCAGATTGAAATTCTCGCGCGCGCGACGCCGAAGCGCGACTATTACTGCCAATCGCGCCGGGGCAATCGGCTCTTTGAACTGGGCCTAAGCGAAGTCACGCTCGCATTTTGCGCGGCGTCCTCGAAGACCGACCAAGCGCTCATCGAGCGCGTCCTCGGCGAACACGGCCGCGACGCCTTCGTCGCGGGCTGGTTGCTCGCACGCGGCCTTTCGTGGGCGACAGAACTCTTTCCGCATCTCGATTGGAAGGGAACGCAATCATGAACAATATTCGTCGGCTCGCGGTCGCGAGCGCTCTCGCTCTCTCGGTCGCCTGCGCCACGGGGCCGTCGCGCGCACAATTCCTGGTGTTCGATCCCAGCAATTACGCGCAGAACGTGATGACCGCCGCCAACACGCTGAGGCAGATCGCCAATCAGATCACCTCGCTTCAGAACCAGGCGCAGATGTTGCTCAACCAGGCGCGCAATCTCGCGAACCTGCCCTACTCGTCGCTACAGCAGATCCAGCAATCGATCCAGAAGACCCAAAGCCTTCTGTCGCAGGCGCAGCGCATCGCCTACGACGTGCAGCAGATCGACCGGGCTTTCTCGACGACCTATGCGCCGGCGTCCGCCAGCCAGTCGAGCCAAGCGCTCGTCGCCAATGCGCAGGCGCGTTGGCAGAATTCGGTCGCAGGCCTGCAAGATACGCTGCGCGTCCAGGCGCAGATCGTCGGCAATCTCGACACCAACAGAACGCAGATGTCGGCGCTCGTCTCGGCCAGCCAGTCCGCGACCGGCGCGCTGCAGGCGACGCAAGCCGGCAATCAGCTCGTCGCCCTCCAGGCGCAGCAGCTTGCCGATCTGACCGCTGCCGTCGCCGCGCAGGGCCGGGCGCAGTCGCTCGAGACCGCACAACGCGTCGCCGCCCAGGATTCTGCACGCGAACAAATGCGACGGTTCCTGACGCCGGGTCAGGGCTATCAGCCCCAGGACATCAGGATGTTTCACTAGTGGAGCCGCTCGTCTCACAGCGGACGGCGACGAAGATCGCCGCGATCGCGGCCGTCGTCATCACGGCGTTCGGCGTGGCGGTCCTGTCGCAGCGCGACGGGCCAGAAGATTCGTCGGTCCCCGCTGTTGCGCTTCCGGACGACCGGCTCGCCGAGAAACTGCGGCAGTGCAAGTCAGTCACGTCAGACGACGAAGCCGCGCTCGACCGCTGTCGTCACGTCTGGGCCGAAAGCCGCAAGCGCTTCCTGTCGAACGGCCGCCCAAGAGCCGAATTCGACTTCGATCCCGCTTTGCTCGCGAACCCGCCGGCGCCGAAGGCCGACCATCGCATCGAGCCAGGCGCGCAGCCTTCAACCTCCGGATGGACCGACTGATATGGGCGGCACAGGCGTCATCGACCGCTTTCTCGAGGTCTTCACGACCTACATCGATTCAGGCTTCGGCCTGCTCGGCGGCGAGGTCAGGTTTCTGGCCGCGACCCTGCTCGCGATCGACATGACGCTTGCCTCCCTGTTCTGGATGCTCGCGCCGGACAATTCCATGATCGCGCGAATGATCCGCAGGACGCTGTTCGTCGGCGTCTTCGCCTACCTCATCGGCAACTGGAACAATCTTGCAAAGATCGTCTTCGACAGTTTTGCGGGCCTCGGACTCAAGGCCTCGGGCACATCGCTTTCGACCGTCGACTTTCTGCGACCAGGTCGCATTGCGCAGGTCGGTCTCGACGCCGGCCGTCCCATTCTCGAAGCGATCTCCGGCCTCATGGGCTATGTCAGCTTCTTCGAGAATTTCCTGCAGATCTCTGTTTTGTTCATCGCCTGGCTGACGGTTCTCCTCGCCTTCTTCATCCTGGCGATCCAGCTCTTCGTCACCCTCATCGAATTCAAGCTGACGACACTCGCGGGCTTTGTCCTCATTCCTTTCGGCCTCTTCAACAAGACCGCCTTCGTCGCCGAGAAGGTTCTGGGCCATGTGATCGCGACCGGGGTCAAGGTGCTGGTGCTCGCCGTCATCATCGGCATCGGCTCGACGCTGTTTTCGCAATTCACGCAAGGCTCGACCGGCGCGCAGCCGACGATCGACGACGCCATGGCGCTCGTCCTCGCTTCGCTGTCTCTGCTCGGCCTCGGCATATTCGGGCCGGGCGTCGCCAATGGACTCGTGTCTGGCGGCCCCCAACTTGGCGCAGGCGCCGCGGTCGGCGCGGGAATCGCCGCCGGCGGCATGGTCGCGGCCGGCGCAGGGCTCGCTGCGGGCGGCGCGCGTCTCGTGGGCTCTGGAATCTCCGGCGTCGTCGCCGCCTCCAGCGGCGGCGGCTCAGCCGGGACGGGGAACGGTGGCAGCCTTGCGAGCCGTCCTGCTGGCGATCCTTCGAGCGGAGCAGCGGCCGGCGCCGGCGCGCCCGCCTCCGGCGACGCGCCGCCGTCCTGGGCCCAACGATTCAGGGGTTCGCGTTCCCTGGGTCACGGCGTCTCCACGGCGGCCCATGCCGTCCGTTCCGCCGAGCACGGCGCCTCCGGCGCTTCCGTCGATCTCTCCGAGGGCAAGAACTGATGTTTTCACGGACAACCATTCGCTACGGCCGCACGCCGCAACCCGAGACGCCCTATCAAAAGGCGGCGCAGGCCTGGGACGAACGCATCGGCTCGGCCCGCGTACAGGCGAAGAACTGGCGGCTCATGGCCTTCGGCTGCCTCGCGCTTTCGGCGGGGCTCGCGGCCGTCGTCGTGTGGCAGTCCGCGCGCGGCTCCGTGACGCCATGGGTCGTGCAAATCGATCGCCTCGGTCAGGCGCAGGCTATCTCGCCGGCGACCTACGACTACCAGCCGACCGATCCGCAAATCGCCTTTCATCTCGCGCGCTTCATCGAGGACGTTCGCGGTCTGCCGTCCGATCCGATCGTATTGCGCCAGGATTGGCTGCGCGCCTACGATTTCGTGACCGATCGCGGCGCTCTCGCGCTCAACGATTTTGCGCGCAACGCCGATCCGTTCGCCAAGCTCGGCAAGATGCAGGTCGCGATCGAGGTGTCGTCCGTCATTCGCGCCTCGCCCGAGAGCTTTCGCATCGCCTGGATCGAGCGCCGCTACGAGAACGGTCAGCTTGCTTCGACTGAACGCTGGACGGGTATTCTCTCGATCGCGATCCAGCCGCCGCGCGACGCCGATCATCTGCGCAAGAATCCTCTCGGCGTCTTTGTCAACGCGCTCAACTGGTCGAAGGAGCTCGGGCAGTGAATTCTTCTTTGGAAATCCTCTCCGCACCAGTGACCGCAAGCAGCGCGCATATCGTGAAGGCGTCGGCACTTCCGCCCGTGCGGAAACTCGTCGTACCGCTTCTGCTCCTGTCCGCCTCAGCGCTTGCGGGTTGCTCAAGTTTCGAGCCGCCGCACATCGCCTATGACGACAGTATGCCGTCGTTGTCGACGCCGCCGGTTCCTGTGGACGATCGGCCGAAGCCCTTTCATATCCCGCCCGCCTGGAAGCCGGCGCTCGGCGGCAAGGCCGGCGCATTGGAGGCGAAAGATCCCGAAGCGCGCGTCGAAACCGCCAATGACGCGGCCCGCGTGCAGCCGCGTCGTAGCGGCTACTTCAACGCCGTGCAGGTCTATCCCTTCAGTCCCGGCGCGCTCTACCAGGTCTATGCCGCTCCCGGCCAGATCACCGACATCGCGCTCGAACAGGGCGAACAGCTCACGGGCTCGGGTCCGGTCGCCGCAGGCGACACGGTGCGTTGGGTCGTCGGCGACACGGAGAGCGGCGCGGGCGAAGATCGTCGCGTCCATATTCTCGTCAAACCGACCCGGCCGGGCATCGACACAAATCTTGTCTTGAATACTGACCGCCGCACCTACCTCCTCGAGCTGCGCTCGCGTGAAAAGCCCTACATGCCTTCGATCGCCTGGACCTATCCGAGCGACCGCGGCGAAATGGCGCGGCAGGCCCCGCTCGTTCCGATTCTTCCCGATCCGGCCGATCGTCGCTTGCGCTATCGCATCGAGGGTGACGATCCGCCCTGGCGTCCGCTGCTCGCGTATGACGACGGTCGCAAGGTCTATATCGAATTCCCCGGCGGCGTCGGACAGGGCGAAATGCCCCCGCTCTTCGTTCTCGGATCCGGCGGCAAGCCCGAACTCGTCAACTATCGCGCTTACGGCAATGTGCTGATCGTCGATCGTCTGTTCGCCGCGGCCGAATTGCGCCTCGGCGGCGATCCCCAGCAAAAAGTCCGGATTCTGCGCACCGACGAGAGGCCGTCGTCATGAGTGTCGACGCCAACAAGCCGGACAATGCGGCCTCCACTCTGCGTCTACGGGCGGAACGCCCGCGCATCACCCGCCTTTCCCGAAAGGTGCTGGCAGGCGGGACGGCACTCGCGCTCGTTATCATCAGCGCCGCCGTGCTCTGGGCTCTCCAGAACAAGCGCAGTCGTCGTATCGCTGAAGAACTCTATTCAACGGACCACAAGGTCACCGCTGACGGTCTCGCGGGCTTGCCCCGCGACTATGCCGGAATTCCCCGCGATGCTCCGCCGCTCGGGCCGCCGCTACCCGGCGACCTCGGTCGTCCGATCCTCGCCGCTCAAGGACATCCTATTGCGCAGGCGCCGGTCGTCGACCCCGAAGAGCAACGCCGCGCCCAGGAAATGGAGGCAGCGCGCACGAGCCGGCTATTTGCATCGACCAACGTTCGGCAGACGTCCGCTGGAGACCACGGCGCGCCTGCAGACGGAGAGCGCGCGAACCTCGACCAACGCGCAGACGATTATTCCACTCAGAATGGCCAGGACCGAAAACTCGCCTTCATCAACGCATCCGTCGACCGCCGGACGACGAGTCCCGACCGGGTCCAAAGACCCGCTTCGCGCAATGTGGTGCAGGCGGGTTCGATCATCCCGGCGGCACTCATTACCGGCATCCGCTCCGACCTGCCCGGTCAGATCACAGCGCAAGTGACGGAAAACGTCTACGACAGTCCGACCGGCCGCTTGCTTCTGATTCCGCAGGGCGCGCGGCTCGTCGGCGCCTACGACAGCCAGGTCGCCTTCGGCCAGTCACGCGTCCTACTCGTCTGGACGCGCCTCATCATGCCGAACGGCCGTTCGATCGTGCTCGAACGCCAGCAGGGCGCAGACGCCGGCGGCTATTCCGGGCTGGAGGACGAAGTCGATCGTCATTGGGGAACCCTGTTCAAGGCGGCGTTGCTGTCGACGCTGCTGAGCGTCGGCTCCGAAGCCGGTGTCGGCAGCAACGAGAACGGCCTGCTTCAGGCTATCAGGCGCGGCGGCTCGCAGAGCTTCAATCAGACGGGTCAGCAGATCGTCGGCCGCAATCTCAACGTCCAGCCGACTCTGACCATGCGACCCGGTTACCCCGTGCGCGTCATCGTCAATCGCGATCTCGTGCTCGAACCCTATCGCGGCTGAGGGATATAAAATGGCGAAACTCAAACTGGGCGCGCTGTCCGACGATAAGCCGGTCAAGGTCACCATTGAGTTGCCGGCGGCCGTCCATCGCGACCTCGTCGCCTATGCCGAGATTCTCGGACGAGAAAGCGGGGCAGCGGTGAGCGAACCGACGAAGCTCATAGCGCCCATGTTGATGCGCTTTATGGCGACGGATCGGGTATTCGCAAGAACCCGGCGTCGCGCGTAACAGACGCCTGTCATGATTGCCGATTGCCTCGCTCCCTCGCGAACGCGCGGCAGCGATTCCATGAGCTCTGTCGCCCACACTGACAAGACAGGCCGGCTTTCATGGTCGCCGTTTTGGCGCCGCGATATGCGTCCTGACGTGGCTCAGAAACCTGCGCAACGCCGGATTGTCGTTGCCCGCAAACCAGACCATTCGAAATGGAATGAAAATGTCCGGCACTTTGATCCGCCGAAAAACAACGCCTGGAACGTGAATGGTCGTGGCCGACTCCGCAACGACCGTCGACCCGAAACCAGCGCCGACCAAGGCAAGCAGCGTCTCCCTCGAAACCGCAAAGGTCGTCACATCTGCAAACGTCCCATCCGGACCTCGCCGCTCGGCGAGCCAACTCAGGGCTGACGAACCGTCGCCGCGAGTGCGCATGATTATCCTCTGTCTCAGAAGATCCGCCCATGCGACCTCGTCATGTGACGCGAGCGTATGACGTTCAGCGAGTGCAATGAACGCTGGTTCGCTCCAGACGGCTTCGTGCTCCAGTCCCAAGACCTGGTCCGCGCCGACAATGAAGCCGACATCGATTTGCCGCTCGCGCAGCGCGGTCATTTGCGCCTCACTGTCGGATTCTGTGAATTCGAGCGATACGTCCGGCCAATGCAATCTGTAGTCTATGACGATGTCACGCAGTCGCCCGGACGTGAGAGAATGGAAGACTCCAATCCGCAGCAAGCCAGTTTCGGCGCGGCCCGCGGTGCTCGCGCGTTCGACGGCGTAGTCAAGTTCGTCGAGCGCTGAGCGGACGCGCGCCAGGAATTGACGACCGGCGGCCGTCGCTCGCACTCCGCTTCTGTGTCGTTCGAACAACGACACGCCGATCTCGTCCTCGAGCGATCGGATGCGGCGACTGAGCGAGCCTTGTCCTATGCCGAACGACCTCGCGGCCGCGCGAAAACTCAAATGATCTGAGGCGCGAAGCGCATACCGGAGTGTAGTGATATCCATAGGTCGAAATCCAAGAATGGCTAATTCTTCTCCTACAACTCAATGTATCCGCGAGGTTTGCGCGGCTTCCGGCTGTAACGGCCGTAGCATTTTCCGCAACACAACCCCGACTATTTGCATTGGCGAGAATCCCGTCGCAACACGGTCTACAGCAAATTTTCTTTAGCGAGTTCTCGCGCGGCAAATTCCCAATCCCAGGGCTTGCTCGCATCGACGCTTCGCGAGACTAACCGGCAATCCGAAGTCTTACGGCGGGTCCTCGACCGAGGGTCCGATATCTATGGATATGTGACATTGACCTCGCCGGACAATGATCGCGTCGCTACGGGAGACGCCGACCTGATAGATCGTCTCCAAGCAATCGTTCCAAATTATCCGCTCTGCGTGATTCCCCAACGAATCCAACTGCCACAGCGGTCGAGCAGCCCTAGAACATTTCGTCGCTTAATGCCATTACGCAGTCGGCTCCGGTCGTCAGACATGCGAAGTGCGTATTGGCTTGCGGTAGCACGCGTTCATTGAAGAAGACGCCAAGCGTCAGTTTCGCGTCGAGTGCGGGGTTACTTGATCCGGCCGCCTGTCGCGCAAGAACTGACTTAGCCACGCGCGCCCACATATAGGACAAGCTGGTGAGCGCAAACAGCCGGAGATAGTCGACCGATGCGGCGCCGGCATTATCGGGATTAGCGGGCGCATGCTTGGCTATCCATGCAGAGGCCTGCTTCAGTAGGCCAAGCGATTTCTCAAGTGCCGAGAGATAAGGCGACAGCTTTGGGTCGCTTGCGTTCTCTGCGAGATAGTCGTCGATTTCCGAGATTAAGGCCGCAACAGCACGCCCGCCGTTCATGGGCAACTTGCGACCGACGAGATCAAGCGCCTGCACGCCGTTCGCGCCTTCATAGATCATAGTGATGCGTGCGTCGCGAACAAACTGATCCATGCCCCACTCGTGGATATAGCCGTGACCGCCGAGCACTTGCTGCGCCTTGACCGCGTTCTCAAAGCCCATGTCGGTGAAATACGCCTTCGCCACCGGGGTCAGCAGGCCTATGCGGTCGTTGGCGGCCTCACGCGTCTTGTCGTCGGGGGCGCCTTCCGCTTCGTCGAGCGCGAGCGCAATCCAGATCGCAAGAGCCCGTGCCGCCTCATTGAAAGACCGAATCTCCAGCAGCATGCGACGGATGTCGGGATGGACGATGAGCGGATCGGCGGATTTTGACGGCTGCTTAGCGCCGGTCAGAGCCCGGCCCTGGAGACGTTCCTTGGCGTAAGCAGCGGCGTTCTGATAGGCGACCTCGGACTGCGCAAGCCCCTGCATGGCGACCATCAGCCGCTCCGTGTTCATCATGACGAACATTGCATTCAGGCCGCGATTCTCTTCTCCGATGAGCCAACCCTGAGCATCGTCGTAGTTCATAACGCAGGTCGAATTGCCGTGAATGCCCATCTTGTGTTCGATCGAACCGCAGGCAACGTTATTGCCTACGCCGAGCGACCCGTTGTCGCCGACAAGAACCTTCGGCACGACGAAAAGCGAAATGCCCTTGACGCCTGCCGGCGCACCTTCGATGCGGGCCAGCACCAAGTGGATGATATTGTCTGCGAGGTCGTGCTCGCCTGCAGAGATGAATATCTTTTGCCCCGATAGGGAAAACGACCCGTCAGCCCGTCGCGTCGCTTTGGTCTTGATGAGACCGAGATCAGTCCCGCAGTGCGGTTCGGTCAGGTTCATCGTCCCTGTCCATTCGCCGCTGATCATCTTGTGCAGATAGCGCTGCTTGATCTCGTCGCTTGCATGCGCATGCAAAGCCTCGGTCGCTCCATGAGTGAGACCGTGGTACATTGTAAAGGAGAGATTGGCGGCGATCAGATATTCGTCCAGTACGAGTCCCACGGTCTTGGGCAATCCTTGCCCGCCGAATTCCGGATCCCCAGTTACCGAGGACCAGCCGGCTTCAACAAAGGATTTGTAAGCTCCTTTGAAGCCCTTTGGCGTGCTCACCGAGCCGTCTGGATGGCGGCGACATCCTTCCGCGTCGCCTGAGAGATTAAGAGGTTGCAGCACCTCCTCTGCAAACTTGCCCCCTTCATTCAAGACCGCTTCGACGAGGTCAAGCGACGCTTCGGCAAACTGGGGCAAGTTTCGATAATTTTCGATCGGAAACACGTCCGTCAGAAGGAACATCGTGTCGGCGACCGGGGCCTTGTAGGTGGGCATTTCCAATTCCTCGACTTGTTGTTTAGTCTGGCGACCTAAATTCAAATTGCGTTATCGTCCGATCTTGCCGAGTTCCTCTTCCAGTTCGGGGATCGCCTGGAAGAGATCGGCGACAAGGCCGTAGTCGGCGACCTGGAAGATCGGCGCCTCCTCGTCCTTGTTGATGGCGACGATGACCTTGGAGTCCTTCATGCCGGCCAGATGCTGGATCGCGCCGGAGATACCGACGGCGACGTAGAGATCCGGCGCGACCACCTTGCCGGTCTGTCCCACCTGCCAGTCGTTCGGCGCGTAACCCGCGTCGACGGCCGCGCGCGAGGCGCCGACGGCGGCGCCGAGGCGATCGGCGACCGGCTCGATGTACTTCTGGAAATTCTCCGCGCTTTGCATGGCGCGGCCGCCCGAGACGATGATCTTGGCGGAAGCCAGCTCCGGACGGTCGGACTTGGCCAGCGCCTCCGACACGAAGCTCGAAACGCCGGGATCGGCCGCTGCGGCGATCTTCTCCACGCTCGCGGTGCCGCCCTCGCCCGTCGCCTTGAAGGAGGCGGTGCGAACGGTGATCACCTTCTTGGCATCCTTCGACTGCACGGTCTGGATGGCGTTGCCGGCGTAAATCGGGCGCTCGAACGTGTCGGGCGCGACGACCGCGATGATCTCGGAGACCTGCATCACGCCGAGCAGAGCGGCCACGCGCGGCATGATGTTCTTGGCCGAGACGGTGGCCGGCGCGACGATCGCGTCATAGCCGCCCGCCAGGCCGACGATCAGCGCCGCCGTCGGCTCGGCGAGCCCGTGGCCGTACAGCGCGTCATCGGCGAGCAGCACCTTCTCGACGCCAGCCAGTTTCGCGGCTTCCGCCGCAGCCCCCTCCGCGCCCTGCGCCGCGACCAGCACGTGCACGGGCGCGCCCAGCGCGGCGGCCGCCGTCAGCGCCTTGGCGGTCGCGTCGTTCAGCTTGCCGCCATGGACTTCCGCAAGTAGCAGCGTCGCCATCAGATCACTCCCGCTTCGTTCTTGAGCTTGCCGACCAGTTCGGCCACAGACCCGACCTTCACGCCGGCCTTGCGCGCCGCAGGCTCGGTAGTCTTCAATACCGCCAGGCGCGGAGAAGGATCGACGCCGTAATCGGCCGCTGTCTTCTCGTCGATCGGCTTCTTCTTCGCCTTCATGATATTGGGCAGCGAGGCGTAGCGCGGCTCGTTCAGGCGCAGGTCCGCCGTCACCACCGCCGGCGTCTTCAGCGCCACCGTCTGCAAGCCACCGTCGACCTCGCGCGTCACGTTCACGCCGCCGTCGGTCAGTTCCACCTTGGAGGCGAACGTGCCCTGACCCCAGCCCAAAAGCGCCGCCAGCATCTGGCCCGTTTGGTTGCAATCGTCGTCGATCGCCTGCTTGCCGAGAATGATCAGGCCGGGCTGTTCGGCGTCCGCCACGCCCTTCAATATCTTGGCCACCGTCAACGGCTCGACCGGACCATCGACCTTCACCAGAACGCCGCGGTCGGCGCCCATCGCCAGCCCCGTGCGCAGGGTCTCGGAGCATTGTGCGGGCCCGACCGAGACGATGATCACCTCGCTCGCCTTGCCCGCCTCCTTCAGCCGCAGCGCCTCCTCGACGGCGATCTCGTCGAACGGGTTCATCGACATCTTCACATTCGCAAGGTCGACGCCCGTTCCATCCGACTTCACCCGGATCTTCACGTTGTAGTCGACAACCCGTTTGACAGCGACGAGAACCTTCATGACTACCCTCTCTCCTTATTCTCAGGCGCCCCAAAACCGTCCTTAAAGACCCGCCCAAAGAATGGCTTGAGCCATTGCGGATCGAATGTGAACCATTCTCTTAGCAATGCGTCGGGCGACGTCGAATCTAGCTTGAGCGTCATTCGCTCCTGCAGATCTTTCATGACTCTAGATTGAATTTCCCTAACATCCGGAAGACCAAGGAGCTCTCGGGCCTCCGACGGCGTGCAATCAATCTCGATCGTTGTCTTCATCGCGATGCTCGCTAACGAAAGAAAAGAGTCGACGGCGAAGGACGCCGTCAACCGCTTTCGATCGTCCTAGTCCTTGGGCCCCTCTTTCGGTGCAACTTTGAAACTCGCGCGAATTTCACTTGCGCTCCCCGCGAGGCGATCGACGACGATCTTGAAAACCTCCGAGTTCAGCGTCTGCACCTGCATCGCAATCGACTTCGTCGAGGAAATTGCGCTGTCGACCACGCGCTCGACCGCTTCACGCTGTTGCGTAAGCAGTTCCTTGGGGTCTGCGCCCGGCTTCAGCGACTTCGCCATCGTGATGGCGTCATTCATTGCAGCTTCGAGAGTTTCGCGTTGCTTTACGGCGACCGCCTGAACGCCGTCATTGGCCGCCTTGGCGGAGCGAACAAGGGCGTCGATGTTCTTCTGATGCGTCTCGATCAGCTTGTCGATATCGACTTTTGGCAAGTCGAGATCTGAGCCAAATTTTTTGATCATATCCTCCAGGGATTTCCTGACATCGTCTATCATATGCTGCTCCTGTTCCTGCCGATCGATCCTGTCGTTAGTCCGTCGACAATTCACTTCATATCAAGTGTGCTGCATGCTCCAGAGCAAACAGGCCAAGACCTGCAAGACCGCCGACAAAGGTGCCATTGAGGCGGATGTACTGCAGGTCGCGACCAATGTTTAGTTCGATGATGTCGGTCATGCGCTCGATATCCCAACTCTTGATCTGGTCGGCAACAAAGCGCGCGACTTCCTGCCTGTTGCCCTCGATGAATATCTGTAGCGCCTTCACAACGCCGGCGTTGATATCGGCGCGAAGCGTCGGCTCCAGCGCGAGTTTGCGTCCGACATCGACGAGAAAGTCCGCCATGTGGCGTTGCAACAGCTGCCTTCCACTTTGGGCGTCCTCTTCCAGGAATTTTGTGAAGCTTCGCCACAGGCTTTCTGCGAGGTCGCCAAGCTCCGGTCGCGCCAGCAACTCCTGCTTGAGTTTCTCAGCCCTTTCGGCGTACTCGGTAGACGTCGAAAGTTTTTCGACGAACTCTTGGGCAAACCGGTCAAAGTCGCGGCGAAATGGATGTTCCGGATTTTCTTTGGCCTCATCTATTGCTTGGGAAACGAGCGTGACGAACCGCCGCACGAGATAAGCATCGGCTCTGAGCAGGTTGAAGGTGAGCGGCAGTTCACGCCGCACCTTTTCGCGTATCGCGTCCAGCGTTTCTTCATCGGAAAGGAATCTGTGCAGTCCGACAAGCAATTCATCGAACAGACGCTGATGACGTCCGTCTTCAATTATGCCAGTTAGGAACCGTGCGACGAAAGGCGCCAATTCGAGCGATTTTAGCTGTTCGAGCGCGCGTCCCGCCATAAAGTCTTTGAGACCGGTCTCCTCGACCGCAACGACTGCTTCTGGCGCAACTTTTAGAATGAATGCCGACATAACTGCGCTGCGACGACCGTCGGCGATCCATTCCGCCGCCAGCGCGGCAAAATCGACGGAATGCAGTCGTTCGGCGATTGGCTCGGGTTGCAGAAATTGATCGTGTACAAAAATACCGAAGCTTTCCGCAATGCGGACGCGGTTAGTCGCAACTATCGCACTATGGGGCATTGGGATCCCCATGGGGTGGCGGAATAAGGCGACGACCGCGTACCAATCTGCAAGACCGCCAATCGCTGCGGCTTCCGCCCAGGCCGCCACGTAAGCGAATATCCAGTGGCGCTCGGTCAACGTCCGCGAGAGCATCGCGATTAACACGCTCGTCACGAGCAAGGTAATGGCCACAGTCTTCATGCGCGCGAGATCGGACCGCTTATCCGCGTCCGTCGACCTGAAAGCTATTTGCGAATTGGCCGGCCTTGGACCGTTATGTGAGGACATGGAGTTCATTCACGCCTCTTCGAGAAATGCCCGAAACAAGGCGGCGGTCTCGAACGGCATCGAAACAATGAATAAGTGTCCGCAATTCATGACTTCCAGTCGCGCGTTCGGGATCATGCGCGCAAGGATACGTCCATTGATCATCGGCACGATCGGGTCGTCGTGTCCCATAACGACAAGCGTGCGCTGCCTGAGCTTGTTCAGCCAAAGCAGGCTCGTCCAGCCGGAGACCGCAAGCAACTGGTAGAGATAACCTAGATTCGACGCACCCTTCATGTTCTCTGCATGGGCATTGGCCAGCTCGGGCTCGAGACGGAAGATGCCGCCATAAATCTCGGCCGCGATCGACTGCATGTATTCTCTGTCGATGTAACGGCGCGGGCTCGCCATCTTCAGAAGAACACGCAGCTTTCCAGGCACCATAAGCACACCCGGCGCCGTCGCCGCCAGAATGAGACGCCTGCACTTCCGCGGAAAACGATGCGCAAATTGCTGCGCCATCGCCCCGCCCCAGGATACGCCGGCGACATCGAATTCATCATGCCCGAGCTGTTCCATTATGTCAGCGGCCCAAGCGACCACCGTAGACGGGCGATACGGAAGCGTCGGCAAGGGCGATCGACCAACGCCGGGAACGTCGAATATCACGGCTTCGACATCGCCGAGCGCTCGCATGAAAGGCTCGGCGAGCTCGAGATTTGCACCTATGCCGTTGAACAGCAGCAACGGAGGACGATCTCTCGCGCCAGGTTTCACCGCGACGCACAGCTCTTGGCCGCGGGATCGCATCATTTGTACGTTCATTGTGAGTCCTCGGGAATCTTGAATTGCGACGAGCTCTGCCAAGGTCGTGCGCCTTGGCCGTCGCTCCTCACGCGTTGAAGACATAAGTGCCGGGTGCAGGCCCTCGGGCTGGAAATTCTGACGAACCGACCGTCTCGACCGCTGTCGCCTTGTCTCCCGAACGCTCGGCAAGCCAGGCGCTCCAGTGATTCCACCAGCTGCCGTTGCTCTTGGCTGCGGTATTTGCGAAAGCGTCCGGCTCGGCGACGTCGGCGACGCCGGTAGCATAAGTGGCTTTTGGATTGCCCGGAGGGTTGAGCAGGCTTTGCAAATGACCTGCATTCGAAAGAACGAAAGTCGTCGAATCGCCCAGCAACCGCGCGGTCTGATAAACGGACTTCCAAGGCGTGATATGATCAGTAACGCCAGCGACCACATATGAATCGACTGACACCTCGCCTATGTCGATCGGAGTCCCGGACAGCTTCCACGCGCCGGGATTCCGGAATGGATTCAAGGTGACCAGGTCGAGGTAATTGGAGTGCAGCCGCGCGGGCAGCGACGTCGTGTCGTTGTTCCAATACAGGATATCGAACGCCGGCGGCGTGTTGCCGAGTAGGTAGTTGCTGACCCAGTAGTTCCAGATCAGGTCGTTCGGGCGCATCCAGGCGAATACTTTCGCAAGTTCGCGTCCATCAAGCAGCCCTTTTTCCTTCGAATGCTCGCGAGCGGCCTCGATTGTAAAAGGAGTAATCAACGAGCCTAGCGTTGTTTCGTCAGCCGTCGCCGGATCGAGTGTGCACACGGCTAGAGTGAGGGTTTTGAGTTTCGAGGACCCGCGCGCAGCCTCACGCGCTGCATAGGCGCACGAGGTAATTCCGCCGGAGCAAGCGCCCATCATTGAGACGTCGTCCGACCCCGTGACCTTGCAAGCCACATCTACTGCATTAGCGACAGAGTCCACATAGTCTTCGAGGCCCCAATCGCGGTGTTCCGGCTTTGGATTGCGCCAGGAAATGCAAAAGACCTGGAAGCCTTCCGACAGGAGGAATTGGACGAGACTCTTTTCCGGCGTCAAATCCAGCGAGTAGAATTTGTTGATCTGCGGCGGAGTGATGACGATCGGTCGGCGCCAGACTTCCGCAGTGGTAGGCTTATATTGAATGAGCTCGAACATTTTGTCGCGAAAGACGACGGCGCCTGGCGTAGTCGCCAGATTCTTGCCGACTTTGAACGGCCGGGAGTCGACCTGCGACGGCATTCCGCCGTTCTCTACTAGATCGGTTACGTAGTTTTTCAGACCGGACCACAGGCTTTCGCCGCCGGTATCGACGAGTTTCTTCAGCGCGGCGGGATTGCCGAATAGCGCGTTTGTGGGAGCTAGAGCGTCTACGAGAATTCCGGAAAGGAGTCGGGCGCGGGCGCGATCTTGCTCGTCGAGATCGACTTTGTCGACATAAGACGACACGGCGTCCGACCAAGCAAGGTAGCTCTGCAATATCGCACGGTGCAGTGGGCTCGATTTCCACGCCGGATCTGCAAACCTCTTATCTCCCCCCTCGACAGCGCGATTCTCTGCTTTCCCAGTTACGATCTTGCCGACGTCGCCGACGAATTTCAGCCATTGGCCAACAGCGACTTCTGGATGCTTTACAACTGCTGTGAAGACGGTTTTCGTGGCATCTACGAAATCGTGTGTTCCCAGGCCGATAAGCGGATTGAGCGCTAGCGTATGGCGTGCGGCGTCATCATTCTGATGCTCGGAGGCGGACGGGCTCTCTTTGTCATGTGTGGGCATGCTGTTGACCCTCACTTCGATTGCTTCGCGGGAATGATAAGGGCCAGCGCTTCGGCGATAAGTGCGGGCTTGTCCGCGTTCTCTATTTCGATTGTGTTGCGCGTCCGGACCAGCAATTGTCCCCTGCCCTTGTCCTCGACATCGTCGAGAACGACCCGCAGCCGCACGCGCGCCCCGGCCGGAACCGAAGCGAGGAACCGCACCTTGTCTAGGCCGTAGTTAAAGCCGGCGGCCGCGTCGCTAGGCACCACACCCACGTCGATTGACAGCGAGCCGACAAGTGACAGGGTCAAATAGCCGTGCGCGATTGGGCCCCTGAACGGGCTTTCGCGTCTTGCACGCTCCACGTCGACATGTATCCATTGCCGGTCTTCGGTACATTCAGCGAAGGCGTCGATGCGTTGCTGGTCGACCGTCAGCCATCTCGATACGCCGAGTTCCTGGCCAATACGCTCTCGCAGGCCAGCCATGGTCAATGCGCTCATTTCGTTCCCGCCCGATTTTCGGCTAATTGTTACAATGCGCCGTTGCTGCTGTTATTCGTCTTCGGTGTAACGCTTTCGAAGCGCTTTCTTGTCGATCTTGCCGACGCTCGTGCGGTCGAGCTGGTCGACGAAGAGAATCGTCTGCGGGACCGCGTATTTCGAGATGACCCCCGAATCCGCCACTTTGCCGACGTGGGCTTTGATCGAATTCTCCGTCGGCTCGACAGGCGCCTGATAGTCGCGCACAACAAGCGCCGCCGGCCGCTCGCCCCATTTCTCGTCCTTGACGCCGATAACGGCGACCTCCTTTACGCCCGGCGCCTTCATGATGATGTCCTCGAGTTCGAGCGAGGATATCCATTCGCCTCCTGTCTTGATGACGTCCTTCAGCCGATCCGTGATCTGCAGATAGCCATGCGGCGTCATGTTGGCGATATCGTTTGTGTGGAGATAGCCGCCGTGCCACAGATTTTCCGAGGCTGGCGGATTGTCGTAGTAGCCTTGCGTCAGCCACGGCGCCCGCACGACGATCTCTCCGGAGGCCTTGCCGTCGTGGGCGACATCTTTCATGTCCGGATCTACGATGCGGATATCGACAAGCGGAATCGGACGCCCCGTCTTGGTGCGGAAATTGACCTCGTCGTCGGCGACGCCGGTAAGCATCGACTTCTTCAAATGCGCGATCGTCAGCACGGGGCCGGTCTCCGACATCCCGTATCCGGTGAAGATATCGATCCCGCGAGCCATCGCGCGCAGCGCCAACGCTTTCGGCAGCGCGGCACCGCCAATGACCATTGTCAAGCCGTTCAAGTCGGCGTCCGCGCTTGCTGGAGCGTCCAGCAACATCAGCAGGATCGTGGGTACGCAATGCGTGAACGTCACGCCCTCGGTCTTGATCAGCTTCAACAACAGATCCGGGATGTAGCGACCGGGATAGACTTGTTTCGCTCCCGCCATAGTCGCCGAATAGGGAAATCCCCAAGCGTGCACATGGAACATCGGCGTAATCGGCATGTAGACACTGTCGGCGTGGAAGCGCCCCTGTGTCGGTGCGATGCCGAGAGCTGCAAGTTCGGTGATCGCATGCAGAACCATCTGCCTATGGCTGAAATAGACACCTTTAGGTAAGCCAGTGGTCCCGCTTGTGTAGAAGGTCGTCGCTTGCGTGTTCTCATCGAAGTCGGGGAAATCAAAATGAGTCGGAGCCGCGGCGAGCATATCCTCGTAATGCCCGGCTATGTCCCCTCCGCCGGTCGCCAAAGCGTCATTGTCCGACATGAGCACGATCGTCTTGACCTTGGTCAGGCGCGGACGAATGGCGGTAAGTAGCTCGCGGAACTCTTCGTTAACGAGAAGCGTCGTCGCTCCCGCATGTTCGATCGTATAGATGATCTGTTCGTGCGACAGTCTTACATTCACTGTCTGCAGAATCGCTCCCATCATCGGGATCGCAAAAAATGCTTCGAGAAAGCGATGCGTGTCCCAATCCAGAACACCGACAGTGTCGCCCGGTCGGACGCCGAGCGAGGCCAATCCGCCCGCCAGGCGATGGATACGTTCGTTCAGCGTGCTGTAGGTGAAACGCTTCTGGTCTCGATAGACGATTTCCTGGTCCGCAGCATGCAGCATCGATGAGTGCAACATGTGCTTGATCAAAAGCGGATATTGATATGCAGACGGCGTGACTCGAATGAGACGTCCTGTCACTGTTTCCCCCGATGCGAATTATTTTATGACCGCCTCGCGAGCGAGTTCCCTGGACGGGACAGGGCTTGCGACCACTGACCGTCCGTGTCGCTCGCACGAAATGCGGTTCACTAAGACTGCATCGATCTTGGAAAACCGGAAGGTGCCAATCGGTCATGATGGGGGTATTTTCGGCCGGAAGCGATAAAGGGGCGGAGTTTGTCATAGGTTGCAGAAGGTCCGTCGATCGCTGCGATGTGCGCGGCGCCATCAATCCCCAGGGTCGCTCGATGACGAACGCAATTGCCGACGATACTGCTGTGGCGACGCCTGCTTCCAACGACGAAATGCGTGACGAAAGTTCGACGTTTCACTGAACCCGAGCGCGTGTGCGATGTCATCGATGGTCATCTGCGTGTCGCGCAGATACTTGATCGCCACTTCGATTCGAAGTTGGTCGAGTATCTCGCGAAACGACGTACCCTCTTCCGTCAATTTCCGGCGCAACGTTCGTATTGGTGTATCAAAATGGGCGGCGGCCGCCTCCAGGCTTGCGTGCCGTCCGAGATTTGCGAGAATGAAGGAACGCACCTTGCCTGCGACGCCGGTCCGACGTTGCAACGTGTCATGAAGATCGTCGCACAGCGACAGCACGGTGGAGTAGGTAATTTCGTTGCCGAGTTGCGGAACACCGTTCAACCAGGCTGCGTCGAACACGATTTCGTTTTCCAATTGTCCGAAGAAGATCGGACCGTCGAAGGCCGCTTCGTAGTTGGGGTCTGACGGAGGCGCTTCGAACACGACATGATAGGCAAGCGGGCAAAAGCTTGCTCCCATAACGTCCCGGTGCAACGACACGTGGACGCCGAACTGCAATTCGATGATGAACCGATACAATTGTGAGTCGATCGATGGGTGCGGTACGGGGTCGATTTTCCAGACAGCGCGCGCGCTTTCCTCGACGAATTGCAGCTTGACCAGCGGCGTCGCCAATTGGTGATAACGCACGACGAATCGCATCGTCTCGCGGAAGTTCATGCCGCTCAGAATCGCGAACCCGTACATTCCGTAGAGCGAAACATGGGCCCTTAGGCCTGTCTGATAGGCGAAGCGCGGATTGCGCGTCAGCCGGATCGCGTTGCGATAAGTCTGGACGACCTGATCTACCGAAACGAGCACGGTGGATGCGCTGAGTTGATCCGGCGGTATGTCAACGCCCCGCAAGGCGTCCTGCGGACGAACGCCTTCAGCGGCCAACGCCTCGACAACGAGCGCAATTTTCGCGGTCGGATAGACGCGCTGTTCCCACCCAATTTCAATCATGGAGTCCTTGAATTCGCTCCAAACTTGACCGTTGCACGATCCTCCTTGGATCGACGATTTGCAAGGCGCGGTCCCTTGGCTCCCTCAGCCTTCACGGCGCCATGCCCGCGGTGCGCCTCCCCTGACGATATGTGTAACCTGCTCCCCCGGAAGGCTGGATAGATGCAGATCGGCCAAATTTAGGTGATGATCGGCCAAGCAGAAGCGACCGCCAGCCGTGTTGACGAAACTTTGCCAACCGCGTGCCTCATGTAGGCCGTCGCCTACAACCCTCCACCGGGGCGGTCTATCCCGATTTGGCCGAAATTCACTCCATGCTGGCCGAAAGGGACCTTCAAGGCATTAGGCGGACGGGTGATCCTTGGTCTACGCATAGGGAACCCAGGCGCATTCGCGGTATCGCGCCCATTACATCCTGATCTCGAAGAACAATACGCGAGTCACTTGGAACGCGGTGAGGAAATAAGATGCCCGTTGAACTCCCGCCGCGCGAAGCGATGGACTATGACGTCGTGATCGTGGGGGCCGGGCCTTCGGGCCTTTCGGCGGCGATCCGTCTGAAGCAGCTCAATCCCGAGACGAGCGTCGTGATCGTCGAGAAGGGCTCGGAAGTCGGCGCGCACATCCTATCCGGCGTGGTGCTCGACCCGATCGCGCTCGACCGACTGCTGCCGGGCTGGCGCGAGGAAGACGACCGGCCGCTGAAAGTGCAGGTCAGCGAGGACCGCTTCTATTTCCTCGGGCCGAAGGGCGCGCTGCCCCTGCCCAACTTCACCTTTCCGAAATTGCTCGACAATCACGGCATGTTCGTCGGTTCGCTCGGGCTGGTGTGCCGCTGGCTGGCCGCCAAGGCCGAAGCGCTCGGTGTGGAAATCTATCCGGGCTTCGCGGCGGCGGAGGTTCTCTATGACGACAAGGGCGCGGTCGTCGGCGTGGCGACCGGCGACATGGGCGTAGGCCGCGACGGCGAGATGAAATCCTCGTTCACGCGCGGCATTGAGCTGCGCGGCAAATACACGCTGATCGGCGAAGGCGTTCGCGGCTCGCTGGCCAAGCAGCTGATCGCGCGGTTCAAGCTCGACGAGGGCCGCGACTATCCGAAATTCGGAATCGGCATCAAGGAGCTCTGGCAGATTGATCCGGCCAGACACAAACCGGGCTTCGTGCAGCACACCTTCGGCTGGCCACTGGACGTGAACACCGGCGGCGGCTCGTTCCTCTATCACATCGAGGACAATCAGGTCTGCGTCGGATTCGTCACGCATCTCAACTACAGCAATCCCACGCTCTCGCCGTTCGACGAGTTCCAGCGGTTCAAGCATCATCCGGTCGCCGCGCAGTTTCTGGAAGGCGGCAAGCGCATCGCCTATGGCGCGCGCGCGATTTCCGAGGGCGGCTGGCAGTCCGTACCGAAGCTGACCTTCCCGGGCGGCGCGCTGATGGGCTGCTCGGCCGGCTTCATCAACGTGCCGCGTATCAAGGGCACGCACAACGCCATGTTCTCGGCCATGCTGGCGGCCGAGAAGCTCAACGCCGCGCTGGCCGCGGGCCGCGCGCACGACGAGGTCGTCGAGATCGAGAACGAATGGCGCTCGAGCGACATCGGCAAGGATCTGAAGAAGGTCCGCAACGTCAAGCCGCTGCTGTCGCGCTGGGGCGCTGCGCTCGGCACGATGCTCGGCGGGCTGGAAATGTGGACGAACGAATTGTTCGGCTTCTCCTTCTTCGGCACGCTGAAGCACGGCAAGCCCGACTACGCCACGCTGAAGCCGCTGAGCGAAGTGACGCCGATCGTCTATCCCAAGCCCGACGGCAAGCTGTCCTTCGACAAGCTCTCGTCGGTGTTCCTGTCCTCGACCAACCACGAGGAAGACCAGCCGATCCATCTGCGGCTCAAGGACCCGTCGATCCCCATCACCAAGAACCTGCCGGAATATGGCGAGCCGGCGCGGCTCTACTGCCCGGCCGGAGTCTACGAAATTGTCTATGGCGACGAGGCCGCGAAGATAGACCCGCGCTTCGTGATCAACGCGCAGAACTGCGTGCACTGCAAGACCTGCGACATCAAGGATCCCGCCCAGAACATCAACTGGACGTGCCCGGAAGGCGGCGGCGGACCGAACTACGCGAATATGTGAGTGAATGATCGTCTGTCTGAGAGCCGATCCAGAAAGATGTTGAATCGGATGAATCGGTTGTGATTCCTTGATTGGACGCTTGATTCTCCCGGGAGCGTCCGATGTGGAAGCCCGAACATCGCGTAGCCGCTGATCGCCGTTGCCTTCGTTATCCCAGCGACATGATCGATACGGAATGGGCGCTGGTCGCGCCGCTGATCCCGCCGGGACGGCGCGGCGGTCGCAAGCGCTCGGTGGATGTGCGCGAGGTGCTCAACGCCATTTTCTACGTGCTGGCGACGGGCTGCCAATGGCAGGCGCTGCCGAAGGATTTGGGTCACGCATTATCAGAAGAAAGGCATGAAGGTCTTGATGCCCGCTATCCAGGTATCGAGCCGGGCGAGGCAGGCGTCGCGGCACTGCGCAAAGCCCCTCGCCGCTCGCCAATCTCGGCGTGCGCGAAGTGTTCGATCATCTTGCCGAATTCATCGGCGTGATCGAGGCCAAGCAGTCGCCGATTTCGCGCTCGACTGGGCGCTGGCCCCCAAGCCAGGCGATCTCGGCTGAGCGCAACTGGATGCGTCGCCAATGCCAAATCTGGCGGCGCACAGATTTGCGCTCGGCGTTCCATTTCTTGTGAAGACCAGCAGCCGCAGGCCCAAGAACACCGTTCTAAACACCGTTCTAAGACCTCTCCATAGAACGGCGAGACGTCGTTAATGCCTTGATTTTAATGGCGCGCCCGAAAGGATTCGAACCTCTGACCCCCAGATTCGTAGGGTAGCGCTTTGAAGATGGTGCGGACGACGGGACTCGAACCCGTACTCTCTTAGAGAAGCAGATTTTCATACCACTTCGGCTTTCGCCGCCGCCGATTGGCGTTCGTGGTCTGGACTGTCCCTTCGCCATTGCCCGCGAGCATTAGGCGCCGCCCGTCCAGTCTCTACACCTTCCCCCAAGAGAGGGCTTGGCTCGGGATTGGCTTAGGGCCGAGTGGCCCGTTAGCTTTCCCCGACTTTGAGCGGTTCTACTCCGCGGGTTTCCCCGCGGGCACTCCATTTCAAAAGTCTGCTGCGTCTACCGATTTCGCCACGTCCGCCTTTTTCCGCCGATTCTAGCCCACGTCTCCTGCACCTATACTGCACCTAGCTTCAAATCGACCATTCCCAAGCCCCCAACATCAGCTAGGCAAGTCTTTGAAGTTACGTATGTTTTTGTGTCATAAACTTTTTTTGGATTGGTAGAAAAAAGACTTTTTAAGTCCCTTGCGTCTACCGGTTTCGCCACGTCCGCAACGCAGCCCGTTCTATCGGGAGTCGGACCGGGGCGCCACGCGGCGGGCGATCTCCCTACCCGCCGCCCTTGCCGATCGGCGGCGCGAAGGCGAGTTGCAGGTCCCAGGGGAAATTGATCCAGGTGTCCTGCGAGACCTCGGTGATGAACGTGTCGACGAGCGGCCGGCCGGCCGGCTTGGCGTAGACCGTCGCCAGATGCGCCTTGGGCAGGATTTCGCGGATCAGCCGCGCCGTGGCGCCGGTGTCGACGAGGTCGTCGACCACGAGCACGCCCTCGCCGCCATTGGCGAGCAGCCCCGGCGTGACGGGCTTCAGTATCTTGAGGCCGCCCTGCTCCTGTTCCGGCCCCGCGCCGCCGCCGCCGTAGCTCGCGACCGCCAGCGTCTCGATGACGCGCAACCCCAGTTCGCGCGCGATGATCGCCGCGGGCACCATGCCGCCGCGCGTCACGGCGACCATGGCCGTGAATTTCTGGCTCGACAGCCGCCAGGCGAGCGCGCGCGCGTCCCTGTGGAACTGGTCCCACGAGACCGGGAACATCTTGTCTGCGCTGGTCGTCATCGTCCGGTCACGCCTTCGCGCGTTCAGCGGTCAGCTTCTCGATCATGACGCGAACCTCCGCCGTCGCCTTCTGAAGCGTCTCGGGATTTTTGGAGCGCACGACGATCTGGTTCTGGAAGCGTCCCGAGGCGAACGAGGGATAGGAACCGATGGAGGCGTCCGGATATTTCTCGGCGATCGCCCCCAGTCCGGCGGCATAGGCGCCCTCCGGCACGCTGTCGGCCTGCACTGTCTCCATCAGCATCTTCACGCCCGTTTCGAGCCGCGCCGAGACATTGTCGAGCATCGCCTGCATGATCGAGGGAACGCCGGCCATGACGATGACGTTCTCGATCATGAAGCCCGGCGCCGTCGACACGCGGTTCTCGACGAGATCCGCGCCGTGCGGAATGCGCGCCATGCGTCGGCGCGCTTCGTTCAGGTCTTCCGGCTTGATGCGCGTCAGCAGGAGTTCGATGGCCCGCGGATGTTCGGATATGCCGACGCCGAACGCTTTCGCCACGCTGTCGGCGGTAATGTCGTCGTGCGTCGGGCCTATGCCCCCCGTCGTGAAGACGTAGGTGTAGCGGCGGCGCAGCGCGTTCACCGCATCGACGATCTCGTCCTCGACGTCGGGCACGATGCGCACCTCGCGCAGGTCGATGCCGATCTGCATGAGATAATCCGCGATATAGCCGATGTTCTTGTCCTTGGTGCGGCCCGACAGGATTTCGTCGCCGATCACCAGCACGGCGGCCGTGACGCTCTTGTTTTCGCTCATCTTTTCCGTCCCGTATCGTCTCGTTCGAAGATTATGTTCTGTCTCGTCTGCAGCGCCTCGCGATAGCCCTGCGCGCAGATGTGGGCGCGCAGGTCCATCGACCAGCGGCCGGGCATGTATTCCACGATCAGCGCTTTCGGCCACACGGCGCGCGGCGCGTTCTCGAAATAAGGTTCGAGGATCAGGTCCTCCGCGCCTTCGCAGTCGAGCTTCATGGCGTCGACGCGCTCCAGGCGCTCCGAAGCGACGATGTCGGCGAGGCGCCGCGCGCGAACGATGATGCGCCCGCCGTCGCGCGAGGGCACGATGCGCATCGAGCTTTCGCCGCGGTTGCGTGAATCCACGAACATCGTGACGTCGCCCTCGCAATCGGCGACCGCGCATTCCAGCGTCTTGATCGTCGCGAACTCGTTCTGGCGGATGTTGTATACGAGCCGCTCGTGAATGTCCGGCTGCGGCTCGATAGCGATGATCCGCGCCCGTGGCCCCGAGCGCGCCGCGACGAACAGGCTGTAGCCGCCGACATTGGCGCCCACGTCGACGAATACGAACTCCGGCGAGATTCGCGGCTCGAGAAAGGCGAGTTCCTGCGGATCGAAATATTGCGGCGTGAACAGGATGCGCTTTTCGGTAATGTTGTTGGAGGGGTAGAGACGCATGCGGGCGCCGAGCGATTCCACGTCGGCCGGTCGGCCGCGCAACGCCCTGACGCCGAGCCCGCGCAGGAAAAAGGCTATTCTCTTGCCGGCCCAGCTCGAGGACGCCCCGCGCGTGGCCGCAATCAGCCGGCTCATGGCGCCGCCCGGCGCATGGAGACCGAAGGCCGAAAGATCGTTGACCGAAAGGGACGGCATGGGCGGAAGATAACCGGAATGGGGCGCCGGTCTAGCATACGTGGCGGCCGGCGAACCAGCCGCGGCCTTTGCGCCGGCGGCGCCTTTCGCCTAAATTGGGCCCTCAGATTTCCGTCCGGAGCCAGGAATGACGTTCGTGGAAGCCTCGCTTGCGCCCGGTCGCAAGACGGGTCAGATCAAGCTGCATGGCGCTGCCGATTTCGAGGGCATGCGCAAGGCGGGTCGCCTCACCGCAGAGGCGCTCGACATGCTGGTGGACGAGGTAAAGCCGGGCGTGACCACACAGCGCCTCGACGACCTCGCGTTCCAGTTCGCGATGGATCACGGAGCCTATCCCGCGCCGCTCGATTATCGCGGCTACCGCAAGTCGATCTGCACCTCGATCAATCACGTCGTCTGCCACGGCATTCCCGACGACAAGCCGTTGCGCGAAGGCGATATCGTCAACATCGATGTCACGCTGATCGTCGACGGCTGGCACGGGGATTCGAGCCGCATGTACGGCGTCGGCGAAATTCCGCGCCGCGCCGAGCGGCTGATCGACGTCACCTACGAATCCCTGCTGCGCGGCATCGAGGCGACGAAGCCGAACGGACACACCGGCGACATCGGCGCTGCGATCCAGGAGTTCGCGGAGGGCGAACGTTGCTCCGTCGTGCGCGACTTCTGCGGCCACGGCCTCGGCCGGCTGTTCCACGACGAGCCGAACATTCTGCACTACGGCCGGCGCGGCGAGGGCGTGGCGCTCAAGCCCGGCATGTTCTTCACCATCGAACCGATGATCAATCTCGGCCGCCCGCACGTGAAGATATTGTCCGACGGCTGGACCGCGGTCACGCGCGACCGCTCGCTGTCGGCGCAGTTCGAGCACACGGTCGGCGTGACGGAAACGGGCGTCGAGATCTTCACCCTGTCGCCGCGCAATCTCGACCGCCCGCCCAGCCGCTCGGCCTGACCGGCGCATGAGCGGCGACGACGAAAAGCACTATCTCGGCCATCGCCAGCGCCTGCGCGACCGCTTCATGGAGGCGGGCGACGAAGGCATGGCCGATTACGAATTGCTCGAACTCGTCCTGTTCCGGTCGATCCCGCGCCGCGACGTCAAGCCGCTCGCCAAGGCGCTGGTCAAGAAGTTCGGCTCTTTCGCCGAAGCCATCGCCGCCCGCCCGGAGCGCTTGCGCGAGATCGACGGGATGAGCGAAGCCGCCATCGCCGATTTCAGGCTGGTCGAGACCGCCGGCCGTCGGCTCGGTCGCCAGGCGCTGCAGAACCGGCCGGTCATGTCCTCCTTCAAGGACGTGATCGACTATTGCCGCGCCGCCATGGCCTATTCCGAGCGCGAGGAATTCCGCGTCCTCTTTCTGGACAAGCGCAACGCGGTCCTCGCCGACGAGGTTCTGTCGACCGGCACGATCGACCATACGCCCGTCTATCCGCGCGAGATCGTCAAGCGGGCGCTCGAACTCTCCTCGACCGCGCTGATCCTGGCCCACAATCACCCCTCCGGCGACCCGACCCCCTCCACTGCCGACATCAGAATGACCGAGGAGATCGCCACGGTCGCCGGCGCCATGGGAATTGTCGTGCACGATCATCTCATTATCGGACGTCACGGCCACGCCAGCTTCAAGGGATTGCGCCTGCTCTGAGCCGTCCCGTCACCCATCGTTAAGGATCGGGGCGTAGGGTCGCGGGGAGATATTTTTCGGACCAATTTTTCATGACCGCCCGCATCCTGCCACCTGATGCTCCGGGACGGGAAAAGCAGACGCTTTATCCGATCGCCATTGTCATATGCATTGTTCTCGTCGGCCTGCTCATCAGCGTCTTCCTTTCCCGCAACTCGGCCAATCAGCAAGAGATTCACGTCGAGACGACGGCTGTCCGCACGGCGCTGGACGACCAGTTGCGGGCTCTCGGCGCCCGCATGGAAACGCTGGCTGAAAGCCTGCCGACGCAGATCGCGGCCGCCAGTTCCGGCGCCGTGGCGCTGCCCTCCGCCAGCGATATGGCTTTCTTCGTCGATCCCTCGCGCGGCCTGCCGGCGCCGGCGGGCGAACTCGGCGCGATCTTCGCGCGGCTCGCGCCCGTCGTCGCCGCGATGGCTTCGACCGACAATCTGCGCGGCGCGCTCGTCGATCGGGAAGGCGCCGCCAAATGGGCGCATGCGCAGACCCTGTCCGCTGTCGCCGGCCCCGACGCCTGGCTCGTCGCCGTCGTGCCGGAAGCCTCGTCCGACCGCGCCGGCGCCCGCGCCGTGCTCGGATTGCGCAAGCTCGACGCACGGATGCTGGCCGACCTGGCGCGCGCCGCGCATACGCAGCGCATCGAACTCGCCGCGCTCGCCAACGTCGGCTCCGGAGACGGCAGCGTCCAGATCGATCCCTCGACTTCCGAACTCGCGCTCGTGTGGAAGCCGGAGCGGCCGGGCCAGGACATCGTCGATCGCAACGCCTTCTTCCTCATCGCCTTCGCGGCCATTTTCGCCGCGCTGATCGTCTTCTATTCGCAGCGCGTGACGCGCGAGGCTGTGGCGGGCGAAGCCGAAGCGCGCGCCAGCGCCGGGCAGGACAGTCTGACCGGCCTGCCGAACAAGCTCCTGTTCACGAAACTGCTCGAAGGCGAGGTCGAGCGCGTCCGTCGCTCCCTGAACGACCGCGGCGCCGCCGTGCTGCTGCTCGACATTGATCGGCTCGGCGAGGTCAACGCCGCGTCCGGCGAGGAATTCGGCGACCGCCTGATCGCCGGGCTCGCGCAGCGCCTCGCCGGCCTCGTACGCGCGTCGGGCCGCGTCGGACGCGTCGGCGGCGACGAATTCGCCATCCTGCAGACCGACCTTGTCGGCCCGCGCGATGCCGAGATGCTCGCGCGTCGAATCGTCGATGCGCTCGCCGAGCCGGTCGACATCGACGGCCAGCAGGTTTACGTCAGCGTCTCGATCGGCATCGCGCTCTGCCCGCTCGACGCCGACAATGCCGAGGAATTGCTGCGGCGCGCCGGCCTCGCGCTCTATCGCGCCAAGAACGCCGGCCGCAACACCTGGAGCTTCTTCGAGGAAAAGACCGGCGCAAAACTCACGTTGCAGAAGGCGGTGGAAGACGACCTGCGCGCGGCCATCGACCAGGACGAATTGCAGCTTCTCTACCAGCCGGTGATGGATTCCGCCGGCAAGAAGATGGTGGGCGTCGAGGCGCTGGTGCGCTGGCCCCATCCCGCGCACGGCTTCATCTCGCCGCAGAATTTCATCGCGCTCGCCGAGGAATGCGGCCTGATCCAGCCGCTCGGCGAATGGGTGTTGCGCCGCGCGCTGGGCGACGTCCGCAACTGGCCGGGGCTCAAGGTCGCCGTCAACGTGTCGGGCGTGCAATTGCGCGATCCGAAATTCGTCGACACGCTCGAGCAATTGCTGCGCCAGTACGACGTCGACGCCGCGCGGCTCGAACTGGAAGTGACGGAAAACATCCTGCTCGCCGATGCGGACGCCGCGGAAGAAGCCATGATCAGCGTGCGCGCGATGGGCGTGCGTCTCGCCCTCGACGATTTCGGCACCGGCTATTCGAGCCTGATCTACCTGCGGCGCTTCGCCTTCGACAAGATCAAGATCGACAAGTCCTTCCTGGATTCGATGGAAGCGACCGGCGAAAGCGCCATCATCGTCCATTCCATCGTACATCTCGGCCGCGCGCTCGGCCTCACCGTCACGGCCGAAGGCGTCGAGACGAACGACCAGCTTCGCTTCCTGCAGGCGCTCGCCTGTCACGAATTGCAGGGCTACCTGTTCTCGAAGCCGGTCGCGGCGGATGCGATCACGGCCATGCTGGAGCGCCAGAACGGCGGCGCGGACAAGCGCGCCGTCGCCTGACGCTCCATTACGTCAGTTGAAGCGAAATTCCGCGCCGATCGCGCGGATCTCGGCCGGGCGGATCAGACGCTCGTGTCCGATGCGCACCGAGAACAGCGGGCCATCGAGCTTCTCGCGCCAGAACGTCAGAAACTTCTTCAGGACGGGAAAGTGCGGGGCGGCATCGTAGTCCTGCCAGACGTAGCTCTGCAGGAAAGAGGGATGATCGGGCATGCGGTAGAGGATTTCCGCCGTCGTCAGTCCCCAGCCCGCCTGTTGGCGCAGGAAGTCCTCGGAGACGCGACCCGGGCGGGCGACAGCGCCCGCGTTCAAACGCTCTTTCTCGATCATGTTGCCCTCACATCAGGTTCGAACCCTTTCGTCGCGGCTTCGCGCCAGCTTCGCCCTTGCGTCGCCTTCCTCGATTGCAGGCGCGGAACGTTTCCGGCCGGTTAACCAATCGCGGGCCGCAGGTCACAAAATGCAAGGTCCGGGCCGGATCGCTCCTCTAGACTTGCAAAAATGCAACAAGCCTCTGCCTGCGTGCGCATTGGCGCCGTCGGCGAAAGTCTTAAGGTCGCGTCTCGGGCAACACACGGAACATAAAAATGAACAACCCTGCAGTCGCAAACGCCGCCCTTCTGGTCGGCCGCATCATGCTCGCCGCCATTTTCATCCAGGGGGGCTTCAACAAGATCGTCGGCTATGCCGCTACGTCGGGCTACATGGAGTCGGCGGGCGTGCCTGGCATCCTGCTGCCGCTGGTCATCCTCACCGAACTCGGCGGCGGCCTGCTGATCCTCGTCGGCTGGCAGACGCGCATCGTGGCCTTCCTTATGGCGGGCTTTACCCTGCTTGCCGCGCTGCTTTTCCACTTCAAGACCGGCGACCGCAACCAGATGATTCACTTCATGAAGAACATCGCGATCGCGGGCGGCTTCCTGTCGCTGGTGGCGAATGGCGCCGGCGCCTGGTCGGTGGACGGTCGCAAAGGCTGACGTTTCGGAAAGTCACTCTTTCGACGCCCGGAGCGCCGCCAGCGCTTCGGGCGTATCTATGTCGAGCCCTGCCGACGAGCCGGCAACCTCGACCTCCACGACTTTCAATCCCGGCTTCGCCAGCAGCTTGCGTGCGCCTTCGTCGCCGGTGAGACGCATCGCGTCCGCAAACAGCCGGCGCGACAGCAGCGCCGGATTGCCGCGCCGCCCGTCCACGACAGGCACGATCGCATCGACATCCGCCATCGCAAGAAAAACGTCCGCAAGCGTCCCGCACAGAGCCGCATCGACGCGCGGCATGTCGGCGAGCAGGATGAGCGCGCCGGCGCATTCCGCCGGCAATGCCGCGACGCCGGCGGCGACCGAAGAGGCGATCCCCTCCGCATAGCGCGGGTTCGGCGCTTCGCTGACATCGAGACCGTCGAGCGCGGACATGACCGCATCCCGCGCATGTCCCGTCACCACGACGACAGGCCGCGCGCCGCTGCCGAGCGCCGCCTCGGCGGCAAGACGCACGAGCGGCTTGCCATCGACGGTTTCGACGAGTTTCGTGCGGCCTTCGGCGCCCCCGGAAAAACGCGAGGCGCGCCCGGCGGCCAGGACGATGGCGGCTACATCAAGCGTCCGCATCGTCATCGGCGGATTCGCCGCCCCCGCGCGGCTGCGGCCGCGACACGATTTCCATCAGGAGCCCGCCCGCGCCCATCCGCCTGATGTCGGCGCCGCTGACCGGCACGTCGGCGAGCAGACGGTTCAGCACCCAGTCGAAGCCGTTCTCCTTTGGGCTTCGCGCGCAGCCCGGCGCCCCGAGCGCCGGTTTGCCCGAACGCGTGCGGCCGATCAGCAGCAGATTGCCGGGATCGACCGGCATGCCGAAATGCTCGATCTTGCCGCCCGCGCTCTCGAGCGCCGCCGGTATCACGTCGCGGCGGTCGGTGATCGCGGAGGCTCCGAACACGATGACGATGTCGCCGTCGCGTTCGGCTGCTTCGATGGCCGGCGCAAGCAGGGCCGCCTCGTGCTCCACCTTCGCATGGTTGGCGATCGTCGCGCCGGCCGGCGCCAGGCGCTGCTGGAGCACGCGCGCCGTCTTGTCGACGGTCGACGGCTTGAGGCCCGGCAGCAGGGTCGAGACGACAGCGACCTTCAGCGGCCGGAACGCCCGGACGGCCAGCCGCGCATTCCTCGCCGCTGAAAGCGCGCGGTCGAGCGCCGTCTTCGGCACGGCGAACGGAATGATCTTCACGGTCGCGACCATCTCGCCCTCGACGACGGCGCGCATCGCCGGCAGCGTCGCCAGCGTGATCGCCTCGTCCAGCGCATTGACCGCGTCGATCGCCGCCGGATCGAGGACAAGGACGCCGTTCTTCGTCGCGAAAATGTTGCAGCGTCCGGTGAATGGCGTGTCGAACCGCAGATTGTCGCCGGCGACGGCGCGCGCGAGCGCCAGCGCCGCGTCGTCCTCGCCGATGTCGCCGTTTTCCAGCCGCGCGACGACGATCTCGGCGACGCCTGCCGCGCGCAGCGTCTCCACGTGTCCGGCCTGCACCACGTCGCCCTTCTTCAGCGTCAGGCCGGGCCTGCGCACCGCATGGGCGACGATGGCGCCGACCGCATCCCCGATCGCAACCGGACCGAACTTCATGCGGCCTTGTCTTTCTCGGCGCGCAGCGGCTTCTTGCGCAGCGAAAGAACCACTTCGCCGAGCACCGACACGGCGATCTCGGCCGGGCTGACAGCGCCGATGTCGAGACCGATCGGCGCATGGATGCGGGCGATCTGGTCGGGCGTGAAGCCCGCAGCCGTCAGGCGCTCGACGCGCTTGGCGTGCGTCTTCCGCGACCCGAGCGCGCCGATGTAGAAGCACTCCGCCTTCAATGCGAGCGACAGGGCCGGATCGTCGATCTTCGGATCGTGCGTGAGCGCGGCGACCGCCGTGTACCGGTCGAGCCCGCCTTCGGACAGCGCCTTGTCCGGCCATTCCGCGACGACGCGCACATTCGGAAAGCGCTCGGGCGTCGCGAAAGCCGTGCGCGGGTCGATGATCGTCACATCGAAATCGACCATGCGCGCCATTTCGGCGAGCGCCTGGCTGACATGCACCGCGCCGATGATGACGAGGCGGGCCGGCGGCGCCTGCACGGTGAGGAAATAGGCCGCGCCCTCGTGCTCGACAGAACCGCTCTTGCCCATGCGCAATTGCTTGTCGAGGAGTTCCGCCAGCGGATCGGCGGCGATGTCCTGCGCCTTGACCAGCCTCTGCGCGCCGTCGGCGAGCGCGGTCACGAGCACGGCGGCGCGGCGCGCCCGGCGTTCCTGGTTGAGCGCGGCGAGAAGTTCGAGCTTCACGGGTCGATCCTCTCGACATAGACGCGGATGCGGCCGCCACAGGAAAGGCCGACGCGCCAGGCCGTCTCGTCGGCGACGCCATATTCCAGCGTTCGCGGCTTGCCGTCGGAAATCACGTCCTGCGCTTCCGTCACCACGTCGCCCTCGACGCAGCCGCCGGAAACGGAGCCGAGGAAACGGCCGTCCTCGTCGATGACGAGATGGCTGCCGACCGGGCGCGGCGCCGAGCCCCAGGTCTCGACAACCGTGGCGATCGCCACGCCCTTGCCGGCGCGCTTCCAGCTTTCGGCCTCGGAGAGAATGTCTTCTTCGGTTGCGAGCATTGGTGTCCCTCCACGAATTTGTCGCCTTCTCCCCGCAAGCGGGGAGAAGGAAACACTACGCCGCCCTCAGCCACTTTCTCGGATCGCTCGAGCCCGATCCCCTGTCTTCCGCCAGCGCCTTCACGAGATCGGCCATCGACCGCAGGTTGTGGATCGGCCTGAACTCGTCGACATGCGGCAGCATGGCGCGCACGCCGGAAGCCCGCGCCTCGAATTCCGAATAACGCAGCAGCGGATTGACCCAGATGAGGCGACGACAGGATTTGTGCAAGCGTTCCATCTCGGTCGAAAGCTGTTCGAGACGGTCGCGCTCCAGCCCGTCGGTGAACAGGACGCAGATCGCGCCCTGCCCCAGCACGCGCCGCGACCATTCGCGATTGAAGGCGTGAATCGACGCGCCGATGCGCGTGCCGCCCGACCAGTCCTTCACGTCGGCGGAACATTCCTCCAGCGCCTCGTCCACATCCTTCTGGCGCAAGGCGCGCGTGACGTTGGTCAGCCGCGTGCCGAACAGGAACGTGTGCACGCGCCTGCGCTGGTCGGTCAGCTGGTGCAGGAAGTGCAGGAAGATCCGCGTGTAGTCGCTCATCGAACCGGAAATGTCGCAGATCGCCACGACCGGCGCATAGCGCTCGGCGTGGGAGCGAAAGGCGAGTTCGATGCCCGCGCCGCCGGCGCGCAGCGAATTGCGGAACGTGCCGCGCGGATCGATGCGCTTGCCGTGATGGTCGGGACGCCAGCGTCTGAGCCGCATCTTTTCCGAGGGGATCCGCAGGCGTGCGATCGCCGCCTTGGCGGCGGCGATTTCGGCTGCGCTCATCTGCGCGAAATCCTTGGTCTGCAGCACTTCTGCGGCCGACATGGTGAAGCGCGCGTCGACCTCCACCTGTTCCTTCGGCTTTTCTTCCGGACGGTTCTTGTAGAGCGCATCCGCCACGCGCGCGGCGCCCGCTTCCGGCTTCTTCGGCTCGCTGCGATCTACCGCCTGCGGCGACATCATCGCGATCAGCTTTTCCATGAAGCCGCGCTTGCGCCAGAAGATATTGAAGGCCTGGTCGAAGACGATCGTGTGTTCGTGCTTCTTGACGAACACCGCGTGCAGCGTCGCGTAGAAATCCTGCCGCGTGCCGATGCCGGCCGCTTCCACCGCCTCGATCGCGTCGATGACGCTGCGCGGCCCGACCGGCAGGCCGGCGTCGCGCAATGCGCGCGCAAAATAGAGGATGTTGTCCGCGAGCTTGCCGGCCGAAGCCGGGGCGGTCGAAGCGAAGGGATTTGCGCGGTCGTTCGTTTCCATCACATCTTTCGCACCCGGAATGTCGTTCCCGCGAAAGCGGGGATGACAAGGTCCCGCATCACTCCCCGTCCGGCGTCATCGCCATAACATCGGCGAGTTTGCGGTCGGCCTTGAAGATGCAGCGCATCTTCTTGACCCCTTCCTTGCCCTTGTCGATCGTCCCGTCGAGCGTGAATCCGCCGCCCTTCGCCGCCTTGATCGGACCGGACGCCGTCACATTGCGCGGCTCGACGCCATACATCGGCGCGGTCGCGCCCTTGCACAGGTCGCGCATCATCTGGTCCGACACGCCGGCGCTGGCGCCGCCCGCCGCGCCGGTGATCTCGACCGAAAGCTGATACCTGCAACTCTCCTTGCGCCGGGCGGCGTTGCGCATCAGGAACACGTCGATCCTGAAGCTTCCGTCGGCCGTGAGATTCCTGCCGAACTCGTTGCCGTCCATCGTGCCGTCATGGACGAAGCCGTCCTTGCCCTTTTCGCCGACCGAGAAATAGCAGAAGCGGTTCGACGGCTTGAATAGCATGTGCATGACCTGGCCGTTCTTCGCCTCCAGCGAGTAGGACGCCGTATCGTAGCCCTTCACCGCGCCTTTCAGGACGGTGAAAGTCGCACCGGGCTTGAATTGCACGGGGGTCGGCGCCTTCTGCGCGAATGCCGCGCCCGAAAACGCGAGACAGGAAAGAAACGCCACGACAGCCTTCATCAGACCCTCGCCTTGAGGTCCGCAGCAACTTCGTTCACCAGTTCGCTCGCCTTGGCGCTGTCGATGCGCGCGATGTCGTCCTGGTATTTCAGAAGCACGCCGAGCGTGTCGGAGACGAGGTTAGGATCGAGCGCGACGGCGTCGAGCTCGGTCAGCGCCGACGCCCAGTCGAGCGTCTCGGCGACGCCCGGCGACTTGAACAGGTCGAGCTTGCGCAATTTCTGCACGAACAGCACCAGAGCCTCGGTCAGCTTTTCCGGCGCGTCGGGCGCGCGGGCGCGCACGATCTCTATCTCGCGGGCGGCGTCGGGATAATCGACCCAGTGATAGAGGCAACGCCGCTTCAGCGCGTCGTGGATCTCGCGCGTCCTGTTCGAGGTGATGATCACGATCGGCGGCTGCTCCGCCTTGATCGTGCCGAGTTCCGGAATGGTGATCTGGAAGTCGGACAGGATTTCCAGGAGGAAAGCCTCGAAAGCCTCGTCGGTGCGGTCGAGTTCGTCGATCAGCAGCACCGGCGGCCCCTCGACCGCGGGCTCCAGAGCCTTCAGCAGCGGCCGTTCGATCAGGTAGCGGCGCGAGAAAATGTCGTGCTCGATCTGCGTGCGGTCGTGCTCGCCTGCAGCCTCCGCCAGCCTGATCGCCATCATCTGCTGCGCGTAGTTCCATTCGTACACGGCGGCCGCCGCATCCAGCCCCTCGTAGCATTGCAGGCGGATCAGCTTGCGGCCCAGCGTCTGGGCGAGAACCTTGGCGATCTCGGTCTTGCCGACGCCGGCCTCGCCTTCGAGAAACAGCGGCCGGCCGAGCCGCAAGGCCAGGAACAGCACGGTCGCCAGCGACCTGTCGGCCACGTAATCGGCCGAGCGCAGCAAGCGCAGCGTCGCATCGATGGAATCCGGCGCAGCGGAACCCTTTGCCTTTGCCTCAACCTGCATCTGTCTCGCGCGCTCCCCGGACGTTCCGCCTCAATATAGTGCATCGAAAGCGCGGCGGCAGGGGACTAAAGTACGCCCTGCCCTGCTTCAGGCTCTTGCCGGCGCGCGCGCCTCGGCTAGTCTCCGACGCAGGCTGGACGGCGGAGCAGAGCCATGGCTGACATGAAAATCGGCGACGAAATCTTCAACGTCGAAGTGGAGGGGCCGGAAGGCGCTCCCGTTCTCATTCTCTCGAATTCACTGGGGTCCAACCTGCACATGTGGGACCCGCAGATGCCGGAACTGACGAAGCATTTCCGGGTGATCCGCTACGATTCGCGCGGCCACGGCAAAAGCGCCGCGCCGGAAGGCCCCTATTCGCTCGACCAGCTCGGCCTGGACGCGCTGGCGATCCTGGATGCGCTCGGCGTCCAGAAGGCCAACTGGATGGGCCTGTCGAAGGGCGGCGGCGTCGGCCAGTGGCTGCTCATCAACGCCCCCGACCGGATCGAACGCGCGGTGCTGGCCAATACGGCGGCGAAATTCGGTTCGCCCGACATCTGGAACGAGCGCCTGCGGGTCGTCCGCGAGCACGGCCTCGGCGGCCTCGTCGACGGCACGATCGACCGCTGGTTCACCAAGGGCTTCCAGGAGCAGTCGCCCGACGCCGTCGCCCGTATCCGCGAAAGTTTCCTCGCGACTCCGGCGCTCGGCTGGGCGGCCTGCGCTTCGGCGCTGCGCGACGTCGACCTGCGCGAAGCCTTGCGCTCGGTGCGCGCGCCTGTGCTGGTCGTGGCGGGCAAGCACGACCTCGGCACGCCGCCGGCCGCCGGCCGCGAGATCGCCGACGCCATTCCCGGCGCGCAATATGTCGAACTCGACGCCGCCCATCTCTCCAATGTCGAGAGCACGGAAGCCTTCAACCGCGCGGTCATCGGCTTCCTGCTGGCGCCGGCCGCCAAGGCGGCCCGCCCCGCCAGCTTCCCGCATCGCCGGCCGAAGAAGGCGGCCAAGAAGGCCGTGAAGCGACCGGCGGCGCGACCGGCGAAGGCCGCCGCGAAGAAGGCGGGCAAGAAGACCGCCAAGAACGCCGCCAAGAAGACTGCGAAAAAGGCGACGAAAAAGGCCGCGAAGACAACAGCCGGAAAGGCTGCAAAGAAAGCGGTGAAGAAGGCCGCGAAGAAGTCTGCAGGGAAATCGGCGAAGAAGCCGGCCGCCAAGGCGACGAAGAAATCCGCGCCGAAGAAGACGGCGGCGAAAAAGGCCGTGAAGAAAGCGACGAAAAAGGCGGCGAAGAAGGCCGCGAAAAAGAACCGCAGGCGCTGAGGCCGCGCTCCCTTTTCCCGCTTGCGGGAGAAGGGAGCGCGTCGGCAGACAGGCGTTACGCCTTCGCCCAGGGGCAACCGCCCTTTTCGAGCGGACGCCAGGCGTCTTCCGGCTTGATCGTCGCCAGCACGTTGAAGATGTCCCACGGTCCCTTGGACTGCGCGACGGTCTTGGCCTGCAGCAGATACATGTTGTGCAGGTGGCGGCCGTCGATGCGGATGATCCCCTTGCCGAACAGCGCGTCTTCGGTCGGGATCGCCTTCATCTGGTCGACCAGCTTCACGCCGTCGGAAGCGTTCTTGATGACCGCCATCGCCTTCAACAGGTGCAGCGTGGCCGAATACATGCCGGCGTGCATGTCGTTCGGCATCATTTTCGACGGGTGCTTTTCCTGGAATCGCTTGGCGAAGGCGCGCGTGCCGTCGTTCTGGTCCCAGTAGAAGCCGGTCGAGATCTTGATGCCTTCGACCGCCGCCTGTCCCAGGCTCGGGATGTTGGTGACATTGAGGATCAGCGCGGCGGCTTTCTGCTTCTTCATGAGGCCGAATTCGGCGGCCTGCTTCAAGGACTGGTTGAGATCGCCGCCCGCATTGGCGAAGGCGACGACCTCCGCGCCGGAAGCCTGCGCCTGTAGCAGGAAGGACGAGAAGTCGGAGGTGGCCAGCGGGTGACGCGCCGCGCCCAGCACCTTGCCGCCCGCCGCGACGACCGCGTCAGCGCAATTCTGCTCCAGGTCCTTGCCGAAGGCGTTGTCGACCGTGATGAAATACCAGGTCTTGGCGCCTTCCTTGGTCATCGCGTCGCCGAGCGCATGGCCGAGCGCATAGGTGTCGTAGGTCCAGTGCACGAAATTCTTCGAGCATTGCGGGCCGGTCATGATCGAGGATCCGGCGCCGGAGGCGATCACCGCCTTGTTCTTCTCGTTGGCGACCGCCAGCACGGCGAGCGCGACAGGCGAGCCCGGCAGGTCCATGATGACGTCGACGCCTTCCTGGTCGATCCACTTGCGGGCGATGCCCGAGCCGATGTCCGGCTTGTTCTGATGGTCGGAGATGATCGTCTCCGCCGGCACGCCGAGCTTTGCCGACCAGTCGGCGATCGCCATGTCGGCCGCGATCTTCGAGCCGACGCCCTGATAGTCGGCGTAGATGGTCGAGAGATCGTTGAGAATGCCGATCTTCAGCGGCTTGCCCTGCGCCAGCCCGTGCGAGGCGGCGAGCGTCGAAGCGCCGAACGCCGCGCCGGACGCGAGAAATTGTCTGCGATCCATGGTCTTCCTCCCTCGACCTGTCCTGCCGATGATTGCCCCGGCCTGATGCGAGCCTAGCACCGAAAGTGCGGCTCGCAATCAGATTGCGGACCAGGGAAAAGCGGCCAGCGGAACCTTATTCCCGCTGGCCGGAGCCGCTACGCCTTGATGTAGGGGCAGCCGCCCTTGTCGAGCGGGCGCCAGGCGTCTTCCGGCTTCACGACGCCGGTCACCTTGAAATAATCCCAGTCGCCCTTCGATTCCGTCGGCGTCTTGGTCGCCAGCATGTACATCGTGTGGATGTGGCGACCGTCGGCGCGGATTTGCCCCTTGCCGAACAACGGATCGTCGGTGGGGATCGCCTTCATCGCGTCGATCAGCTTCTGGCCGTCGGCGGCGCTCTTGGTCTGCGCCATGCCCTTCATCAGATGCAGCGTGGCGGCGTACATGCCGGCGTGCATGTCGTTGGGCTTGGCCTTCTGCGGATGCTGGGCCTGGTATTTCGCCGCAAAGTCGCGCGTCCCGTCGTTCTGGTCCCAGTAATAGCCCTTGCACACCGTCACGTTCTGCACGGCCTTGAGGCCGAGCGAGGGCATGTTGGTGATGTCGAGGATCAGCGCCGCATATTTCTTGTTGAGGCCGAATTCGGCGGCCTGCTTGAGCGACTGGATGAGATCGCCGCCGGCGTTGGCGAAACCGATCACGTCCGCGCCGGAGGATTGCGCCTGGATCAGGAAGGACGAGAAATCGGCGGTGTTCAGCGGATGGCGCGCGGCGCCCAGCACCTTGCCGCCCGCGGCCGTGACGGCGTTGGCGCAATTGAGTTCGAGATCCTTGCCGAAGGCGTAGTCGGCGGTGATGAAATACCAGGTCTTGGCGCCTTCGCCGGTCAATGCCTTGCCCAGCACGTTGCCGAACACGTATGTGTCGTAGGTCCAGTGCACGAAGTTCTTCGAGCACATCGGGCCCGTCAGCACGGAAGACCCCGCGCCCGATCCGATGACCGCCTTGTTCTTCTCGTTGGCGACGGAAAGCACGGCCAGCGCGACCGCCGAATTCGGCAGGTCCATGATGACGTCGACGCCCTCGTTGTCGAACCAGCGGCGCGCGATGCCGGCGCCGACGTCGGGCTTGTTCTGATGGTCGGCGATGATCGTCTCGGCCTGCACGCCGAGCTTCGAGGCCCATTCGGAAATCGCCATGTCGGCGGCGATCTTGGAGCCGACGCCCTGGTCGCCCGAATAGGGACCGGACAGGTCGTTCATGATGCCGATCTTCAGCGGCTTGCCCTGCGCCAGCGCGCGCGAAACGGCGAGTGAGGACGCGCCGAACGCTGCGCCCGACGCGAGAAATTGCCTGCGATCCATCCTGTTTCCCTCCCTGTCGGCGCATACGCCGTTTCCGGTCTTTCGCCGAATAGGTATGAAGCATAACATTTTTGACGGGACGCGCAAGCCGCCCGGAAATCGCGGGCGTTGCGCCTTTCGGCTATTTGCCGCTCGGGCGGCCCCTTGCTAGCTTTCCCGCGAATCCGCCGGCTTTCCGCCGGCGATCCCGCGCGCGCGGAAGGGGCAGAGAGGGTCAGTGGAAGTCTTCCTGCAGCAGCTCATCAACGGGCTGACCCTCGGTTCGATCTACGGCCTCATCGCCATCGGCTACACGATGGTTTTCGGCATCATCGGCATGGTGAACTTCGCGCATGGCGACGTGTTCATGCTGTCGGCCTTCATCGCGCTGATCCTGTTCCTGGCCTTGCAGCAGTTTCTCGGCATCGACCAGCTCGGCCTCTCGTTCGTGGTGGTGCTGTTCGCGTCGATGGCGCTGACCGGCCTGTGGAACTACGCCATCGAACGCACCGCCTACCGCCGCCTGCGCGGTTCGTTCCGTCTCGCGCCGCTCATCTCGGCGATCGGCATGTCGATCTTCCTTTCGAATTTCGTCTATGTGGCGCAGGGACCGCGCAACAAGTCGGCGCCCGCCATGTTCACCGACGTCATCAAGCTGACCACGGGCGGCTCCTATGACGTCACGCTCTCCTACAAGCAGATCCTGATCGTCGTCGTGACCGCCGTCCTGCTGGCCGCCTTCTGGTTCATCGTGCAGAAAACGCCGCTCGGTCGCGCGCAGCGCGCCTGCGAGCAGGACGCGAAAATGGCGGCGCTGCTCGGCGTCGACGTCAACCGCACCATCGCCGCCACCTTCGTCATCGGCGCGGCGCTCGCCGCCGTCGCCGGCGTGCTCTACCTGCTCTATTATGGCGTCGTGAACGCCGCCGACGGCTTCGTGCCCGGCGTGAAGGCCTTCACCGCCGCGGTGCTCGGAGGCATCGGCTCCATTCCCGGCGCCGTCATCGGCGGATTGCTGATCGGCCTCATCGAAACCTTCTGGTCCGCCTATTTTTCGGCCGACTACAAGGATGTCGCCGCCTTCTCGATCCTTGCCGTCACGCTGATCTTCATGCCGTCGGGCCTGCTGGGCCGGCCGGAAGTGGAGAAGGTGTGATGGCGGACGATTCCGCCGGCCCGAAATCGGCGCTGTTCGATTCCGCGAAAACCGGCTTCGTCGCGGCGGCGCTCGCCTTTCCCATTCTTGCGCTGCGCGCCGAACCGGACTTCTCCAACAAACTCGTCCTGCAGCAACGCTGGCACTGGATCCTGATCGCCGGCCTCGCCGGCTTCGTCCTGCGCTTCCTGTTCGCGCTCCTGCCGGCAGGGCGGACGCCAAAACCTTCGACCGCCACGCCGACGCAGCACCGCGCGCGCATCGGCGCGAAACTCTTCGCCATGTTCGGGCTCGGCGTGATCGTCGTATGGCCATTCATCGTGCTCATCGCCTTCGGTCCCGGCGGCGCGCTGAAATGGATCGACAATTACGGCGTGCAGATTCTCATCTACGTCATGCTCGGCTGGGGGCTGAACATCGTCGTCGGTCTCGCCGGCCTGCTCGACCTCGGCTATGTCGCCTTCTACGCCGTCGGCGCCTATGCCTACGCGTTGCTGGCGACGACCTACGGCCTCTCGTTCTGGATCTGCCTGCCTGTCGCCGGCGTCCTGGCGGCATTCTGGGGCATCCTGCTCGGCTTTCCCGTGCTGCGCCTGCGCGGCGACTATCTCGCGATCGTCACGCTCGCCTTCGGCGAGATCATCCGCGTCGTGCTGGTGAACTTCTCCGCGCTGACGAACGGCGACGCCGGCATCGCCTCCATTCCGCGCGTCACCTTCTTCGGCCTGCCCTTCGTCGCCGGCCCCAAGGGTTTCGCCGCCTTCTTCGACATCGCCTTCTCGCCGGTGCACCGGCTGATCTTCCTCTACTACCTCATCCTCGTGCTTGCGCTCGTCACCAATCTCGTGACGCTGCGCCTGCGCCGCCTGCCGATCGGCCGCGCATGGGAAGCCTTGCGCGAAGACGAGATCGCCTGCCGCTCTCTCGGCATCGACACGACGAAGACCAAGCTCACCGCCTTCGCGCTCGGCGCCATGTTCGGCGGCTTCGCCGGCGCCTTCTTCGCCGTGCGCCAGGGCTTCGTCTCGCCGTCGAGCTTCAATTTCATGGAAAGCGCCACGATCCTCGCGATCGTCGTGCTCGGCGGGCGCGGCTCGCAGATCGGCGTCGCCGCCGCCGCCGTCGCCATCGTCGGCGGCTCGGAATTGCTGCGTGAACTCGATTTTCTCAAGCACGTGTTCGGGCAGGATTTCGATCCGACGCAATACAGGATGCTGCTCGTCGGCCTCGCCATGGTCGTCATGATGAACTGGCGGCCGCGCGGTTTCGTTTCCACACGCGAACCCTCGATCGCGCTGGGCAACGCCAAATCCATCGGCTCCGATCTCGTGCAGGAGGGGCGCGGATGAGCGCGCCCCTCCTGCAGGTCGAGAAACTCTCCATGCGCTTCGGCGGCCTGCTCGCCGTAGACGACCTGTCCTTCGAGGTCAGGCGCGGCGACATCACCGCGCTGATCGGCCCCAACGGCGCCGGCAAGACGACCGTCTTCAATTGCATCACCGGCTTTTACAAGCCGACGTCGGGCCGCATCGCCATGTCGCCGGACGGCGATCTGTCCGACAGCAGGGCGCTCGATGCGCTGACCTTTTCCTCGTCGCGCGGACGCGGCGGCCTGTGGCTGCTCGAGCGCATGCCCGACCACGAGATTGCACGCCGCGCCCGCGTCGCGCGCACGTTCCAGAACATACGCCTGTTCGCCGGCATGACGGCGCTGGAAAACCTGATGGTCGCGCAACACAATCCGCTGATGCGCGCCTCGGGCTTTTCGCTCGCCGGCCTCGTCGGCGCGCCGACCTGGCGACGCGCTCAGAAAGACGCGCTCGATCGCGCGAAAGAATGGCTCGACCGCATCGGGCTTGTCGCGCGCGCCGACGACCCGGCGGGCGCCCTGCCCTACGGCGACCAGCGCCGTCTGGAGATTGCCCGCGCCATGTGCGCAAATCCCGCCCTGCTCTGCCTCGACGAACCGGCGGCTGGCCTCAACCCGAAGGAATCGGCCGATCTCACCGCGCTCCTGCGCTCGATCCGCGACGATGATCGCGTCTCGCTTCTGCTGATCGAGCACGACATGTCGGTCGTCATGGAAATTTCCGACCACGTCGTGGTGCTCGACTACGGCCGCAAGATCGCCGACGGAACGCCCGAGGCCGTGCGCGCCGACCCAGCTGTCGTCGCCGCCTATCTCGGCGTGCCAGACGACGAGGTGGAACAGGTCGAGAAGGAGGTCGGCGCGACATGACCGCCCTCCTCTCCCTCAAGGGCGTCAGCGCCTGGTACGGCGCCATCGCCGCGCTCAAGAATGTCGACCTCACCGTCGACGAGGGCGAGATCGTCGCGCTGATCGGCGCCAACGGCGCCGGCAAGACGACGCTGATGATGACGATCTTCGGCGACCCGCGCGCGAGAGAGGGCCGCATCGAATTCGCCGGCCACGACATCACCGACATGCCGACGCACGAGATCGCGCGGCTTTCGATCGCGCAATCGCCGGAAGGACGCCGCATTTTCGCGCGCATGACCGTGCTCGAAAACCTGCAGATGGGCGCGGCGGTCGACAATTTCGCGCATTTCGCGAACGACCTCGAACGCGTCTATGCGATCTTCCCGCGCCTCAAGGAGCGCGCATCGCAGCGCGGCGGCACATTGTCGGGCGGCGAGCAGCAGATGCTGGCAATTGCGCGCGCTTTGATGAGCCGGCCAAAACTGCTGCTGCTCGACGAACCCTCTCTCGGTCTCGCGCCGCTGGTCGTGAAGCAGATTTTCGACGTCGTGCGCGACCTCAACAGGAAGGAAGGCCTCACCGTCTTCCTCGTGGAGCAGAACGCCTATCACGCGCTGAAACTCGCACATCGCGGCTACGTGCTCGTCAACGGGGCCATCGCCATGTCCGGTTCGGGCGCGCAATTGCTCGCTGACCCGCAGGTTCGCGCAGCCTATCTCGAGGGAGGCGCGAAACATTGATCGCCGACCTCGTCCCGAACATGTGGACATTTCTCGCGCTGACGGCCGTTCTCGGCTGCGCCGGCGCCTTCGTCACCGGCCGCGCCATGGCGCAGACCTGGCGCAGCCAGTGGCTGGGCGTCGCCTACATGCTGCCGCTGGGCTTTGCCGTGCGCTTCCTGCATTTCGCTCTTTTCGGGGAAAAGACGGACGCGAGCCAGGCGACCCTCTGCTTCGTCGCGCTGGCGATGGCCGCGCTCGCCGGTTTCGCCGTCGCCCGCCGCAGCCAGATGGCGCGGCAATATCCCTGGCTTTCAGAAAATTGATTTTCTTGACTTTTTAATTTTTGTGGATACAAAAATGTTCGAGTGGGACGAAGCCAAGCGGCTCTCGAATGTTCGGAAGCACAAGGTCGACTTTTCGACGGTCACACAGTCCGACTGGAATCGCGCACTGATTGTCGAGGACGACCGTAGAGAGTATGGCGAGAAGAGATATTGGGCCTTTGTCTTGTTCGAAGCCCGCCTGCATGTCGTCGTATTCGTACGGCGCGGCGCTGTACGCAGGTTGATTTCAGCGCGGAAAGCCAACTCCCGCGAGGTAAGATTTTATGAAGCGGAAATTGATCGTTCCAACTGAGGCCGAAGACAGGGAGATTGCCGCGGGTATCGCATCCGATCCCGACGCAGCGCCGGATTTCGGCAATGGACTGCCGCCGGGCTTCACAATTGTCGGTCGCCCGAAATCCCTCCACCCCAAGGAGGCGCTCAACATTCGCCTCGACGCCGACGTGCTCGAGCATTTCCGCGCGACCGGGCCGGGCTGGCAGACGCGTATCAACGCCGCGTTGCGCAAGGCGGCAGGGCTTTAGCAGTCCCGGGACATTCGGCTTTGCGTAGCGCATCGCAAAGCCCGAAGCCGACCGCCTGCAGCCCTCGCCCACCCCGCCAAACGTCCCCGTTCCGCCCGGCGTGACAGCGCCGGAAATTCGGGCGAAAGTCTCCCGTTCAGATTCTGCCCGAACCCGATACGGGCGGGCGCAAGGGGAGAAGGTAGATGAAGCACAGGCTCCTGGCCGGCGTGGCGCTTAGCGCGGCGCTGGCTTTTTCGGGCGCGGTTCAAGCGCAGGTCAAACTCGGCATCGGCGGCCCGATCACCGGCGGCGCGGCGGCCTTCGGCGCGCAATTGAAGATGGGCGCCGAACAGGCGGTCGAGGACATCAACGCCGCCGGCGGCGTGCTCGGCAAGAAGCTGACGTCGACCGTCGGCGACGACGCGTCCGATCCCAAGCAGGGCATTTCCGTCGCCAACAAGTTCGTCGGCGACGGCGTGACCTGGGTGGTCGGCCACTTCAATTCGTCCGTGTCGATCCCGACCTCCGGCGTCTACCAGGAAAACGCCGTCCTGCAGATCACGCCGGCTTCCACCAATCCCGGCCTCACCAATCCCGATCCCAAGACCGGCGAGAGCAAGTGGAACGTGTTCCGCACCTGCGGTCGCGACGACCAGCAGGGCGCTGTCGCGGCCGAATTCATCGTCAAGAACATGCAGGGCAAGAAGGTCGCCTTCGTCCACGACAAGAAGGCCTACGGCAAGGGCCTGGTCGACGAGACCAAGAAGGCGCTGAACGCCGCGGGCGTGAAGGAAGTCCTCTACGAAACCATCAATCCCGGCGAGAAGGATTATTCGGCAGTCGTCTCCAAGCTGAAGGCCGCTGGCGCCGACCTCGTCTATTACGGCGGCGAGCACACCGAAGCCGGCCTTCTGGTGCGCCAGATGCGCGACCAGGGCATGTCGACGATCCTGATGGGCGGCGACGGCATCGCCTCGGAGGAATATGCGCAGATCGCCGGCGCCGGCGCCGAAGGCACGCTGATGACCTTCCCGCCGGACCCGCGTCTCAATCCGGCGGCTGCCGAGGTCGTGAAGCGTTTCGAGGCGAAGAAATTCAACCCCGAGACCTACACGCTCTATTCCTATGCGGCTGTGCAGGTGATGAAGCAGGCGGCGGAAGCCGCCAAATCAGCCGATCCGCAGGCCATGGCCAAGGTCATGCACTCCGGCATGACGTTCAAGACCGTCGTCGGCGACATTTCCTACGACAAGAAAGGCGACGTCACGCGCGCCGATTATGTCGTCTATCGCTGGATCAAGGGTCCGGACGGCAAGATCACCTACAAGCAGTTGTGATCTGAAAATTATCGCAACTTACGGCGGGTTCGTTCCGACGAGCCCGCCGCGCTTGCGATCAACGCATTTCAAAACGAACTTCACCTTCCGGGAGAAAACGCACATGAAATCCGCCGCCATTCTGATGGCCAGCGCCCTCGCGCTTGCAGCGAACGCAGCCAGCGCGCAGAAGAAATACGATCCGGGCGCGAGCGACACCGAGATAAAAATCGGCCAGACCGTGCCGCATTCGGGTCCGGGTTCGCTCTACGGCGTCATCGGCCGCGCGCAGGAAGCCTATTTCAAGGCGCTGAACGAGAAGGGCGGCATCAACGGCCGCAAGGTGATCTTCCTGTCGCTCGACGACAGCTACAGCGCGCCCAAGACCGTGGAGGCGACGCGCAAGCTGGTGGAGCAGGACGAAGTGCTCGCCATGTGGGGCTCGCTCGGCACCGCGCCGCAATCGGCCGTGCAGAAATATCTCAACCAGAAGAAGATCCCGCAGCTTCACCTCAACACGGGCGCGGGCCGCTGGAACAATCCGAAGGAATTTCCCTGGACGACGCCGGGCCTGCCGCTCTACCCGACCGAGGGCGCCATCCATGCGCGCTACCTCGCCAGCGTGAAGCCCGGCGCGAAGGTCGCGATCCTCTACCAGAACGACGAATTCGGCCGCGACTTCATGAACGCCTTCAAGGCGGCGCTCGCGGAAACGGGCAAGGGAACGGTCATAGCCGAAGCCGGCTACGAACTCACCGACGCGACCATCGACTCGCAGATGGTGAAACTCGCCGCCTCTAACGCCGATACATTGTTCAACGTCTCGACCGGCAAGGCGACCTCGCAGTCGATCAAGAAGGCGGCGGAGATGGGCTGGAAGCCGTTGCACCTTCTGGTCTCGACCTCCGCCGGCCAGAGCATCCTGACCGCCGCCGGCCTCGACGCCGCCAAGGGCATCGTCTCGCCGCTCTACATCAAGGACATCGCCGCGCCGAAATGGGCGAACGATCCCGCGGTGGTGGAATTCCAGGCGTTTCGCGAGAAATACCTGCCCAACGTGACGGCCGACAATTCGATCGCCTTCATCTCGTGGTCGGCGGCGCGCACGCTGCAACGCATCCTCGAGCAATGCGGCGACGAACTCACGCACGACAATGTGCTGAAGCACGCAACCAACCTGAAGGGCTTCGCCGCGCCGGCCTTCATGCCGGGCGTCGTCTATTCGACGACGCCGACCGACTACGCGCCGATCAAGACCCTGTTCATGTCGACCTTCAACGGCAAGGACTGGGACGTGCCGGAGAAGCCGATCACGGAATGAAGCCGAGGCAAAGGCGAAGCTACCCCAGCTTCGCCAGCCCCGGGAACGTCTCCAGCAGCCAGATGCTGAGCGTCTGCATCCCGCCGGTCAGGAAAGCGATGCCTGTCACGACCAGCGCCGCGCCGACCAGCTTCTCGACCTTGCCGAAGTGCGAACGAAAACCCTTCAGGAAGTTCATGAAGGGTTCGATGGCGAGCGCCGCCAGCAGGAACGGCACGCCGAGGCCGAAGGAATAGACCGCGAGCAGGCCCGCGCCGCGCGCGACGGTTTCTTCCGAACTGGCGACCGCGAGAATGGCGGCGAGGATCGGGCCGATGCACGGCGTCCAGCCGAAGGCGAAGGCCAGCCCCATCACATAGGCGCCCCACAGGCCGACCGGCTTTTCCACGTCCATCCGCTTCTCGCGATAGAGGAAGTGGAGCTTGAACACGCCGAGGAAGTGCAGGCCCATGCCGATGATGGCTATGCCCGCCATGTAGGACAGCCATTGCAGGTTGGCGCGCAGCACCTGGCCGAAAACGGACGCCGTCGCGCCCAGCGCCACGAACACCGTCGAGAATCCGGCGACGAAGAGCAGCGCCGCGATCAGCACGTCGCGCCGCGCGCGCGAGGCGCCCTCCTCCGCCAGCTCTTCGATCGTCGTGCCGGCGATGAAGGTCAGATAGGGCGGCACCAGCGGCAGCACGCAGGGGCTGAGGAAGGAAAGCACGCCGGCGATGCCGGCGGCCGAAATCGTGACTTCTGAGGCCATGGCGCCTTCTAGAGCCTAATCGCCCGGCGAAAAAGCGCCGGGCGGCGCCAACACGGCTATTTGAACAGGGTCGGCGCCGGGCCGGCGAGCCCGCCGCCCCCTTCCTTCACTTGCGGCCCGATGGCCTGCCGCCGGACGTCTTGCGGCTTGAACCGCGCGAGGACTTGGCCGCCGGACGCTTGCCGGCCGAGGCGCGACCGCCGGAATTGGCCGACTTCGAAGCGCTCGACCGGCTGGACGCGGCCCGGCCGCCCTTCGAGGAGGATCGTCCGGACTTCGATGCGGCTTTCGGCTTGCCCGACGCGCGGCCGGACGGCGATTTGCCGCGGCTGGAGGCGCGACCCGACGAGGCCCGCGACGACGCCTTGCCGGAAGCCGGCTTGCCGCCCGACCGGACGGACATGGAACGACCGCTTTGGCCGCCCTCGCCCTCCATGTTCACGCCGCCCTCCGCGATCGCGGTCAGCTTTTCGTCGGCGGCATGTTCCTCCGCCAGCGATTCCTGGATCAGGTCGCAGACATCGTCGAGGCCGAGTTCCTCCGCCCAGGCGAGCATCGTGCCGTAGCGCGTGATCTCGTAATGCTCCACCGCCTGGCAATTGGCGATCAGCGCCGCGTCGGCGACTTCGGTCTCGCCGAATTCCTCGAGCCCCTCGTCGCCCTCTTCCAGAATGCCCTTGATCGCCTTGCATTCCTGCGCGCCCGGCTTCTCGCCGACGAGCTGGAACATCTGCTCGAGCCGCGCGATCTGCATGCCGGTCTCTTCGCGATGGTCGGCGAGACCCTGCTTCAGGTCTTCGTTTTCCGCCGCCTCGATCAGCTTGGGCAGCGTCTTGTAGATCCTGTTCTCCGCGAAATACATGTCCTTGATCGAATGGATCAGCAGATCCTTGAGTGTCTTTTCCGCCATGACGAGCTCCCGTGGCCTGTTGCAGACGGACGGACAACTCGTTGCGGCGCAGGACGTTGCATCGATGGAACAAAAAGCGCGCTGAACAATCAGAAGCGATCGGCGCGATAGGGCGCGGGATCCGCGAATGTCGCTTCGCCCGTCATCATCTCGGCGACGAGCCTGCCGGTGATCGGCCCGAGCGTGAAGCCATGGTGCTGATGGCCGAAATCGAACCACAATCCGGGATGCCGCGGCGCGGGTCCGATCACCGGCAGCAGGTCGGGCAGGCATGGCCGCGATCCCATCCACGCCTCTGCATCGAGGCGCTCTGCGAGCGGAAACGCCCTGCGCGCCAGCGGCTCGACGCGGTCGAGTTGCACGGGCGAGGGCGGCGCGTCGCGGGTCGAGAATTCCGCGCCGGTCGTCAGGCGGACGCCGCGCGCCATCGGGGCCAGCAGATAGCCGCCGTCGGCGTCGAGCAGGGGATGGCCGAGCGTCGCATTGCCCTGCGCGCGATAGTGCATGTGGTAGCCGCGCTTGACGCCGAGAGGGATGTCGTAGCCGAGCGGCCGGAAGATTTCGTCAGACCATGGCCCCATCGCCACCACCGCCTCGCGCGCGCTGACAGGCCCCGAATCGGTGCGCACCGTCCAGCCCTGCGGGTCCTGCTCCAGGCTGCGCGCGTCGCCCGAAAACATGCGGCCACCGCGCCGCGCAAACAGCGCGGCATAGGCCTGCACGAGACCGCCGGGGTCGATGCAGGCGGCCGGATCGCGATAGACGACGGCGCCGGAAAAGCCTGTCGCGTGGGGTTCGAGTTCGGCGAGGGCGCGCGCGTCGAGCGCGTCGAAAGTCAGGCCGAAGTCGCGGATGTGCCGGGCCTCTCTTGCGCCCTGCGCCAGCGTCCTCTCGCTGCGGTAGGCCTTGATCCAGCCGCTCTTGCGGATCAGCCCCGCCGCGCCCGCCGCCTGCGCCAGTTCCATGTGTTCGGACAGGCAGCGCTCGATCAGCGGCAACGCCGCCTGCGCGTGAAGCGCGGCGCGCGCCGGCGCGCTCTCGAAGAAATAGCGGGCGATCCACGGCAGGACATGCGGCAGGCGCGCCCAGTCGATCCGCGCCGCCGCGCTGAGCCCCAGGACGGTCCGGGCGATCGTGCCGATGTCGCGAGGGAAGGTGTAGAGATCGACGGAGGCCCGTTCGATCAGGCCGGCGTTGCCGTAGCTCGTCTCGCGGCCCGCCTCGCCCCGCCGCTCGACGATGACGACGTCGCGGCCGCGCGCCTGCAACGCCAGCGCCGCGCCGACGCCAACCATCCCGGCCCCCAGAACGATCGTATCGGCCCTGATGCTCAAGCACGCCTCCTTCGCGGCCCGTTAATCTCTAAGCCCGATATTCGTCCGACATCCAGGCTATTCGATGGAGTTGTCCGTGGACGCCGCGCCCCCGCCCGTCGTCATTTCCACACCCTCGCAAGCGCAGCTGAACGCCGCGCCGATCCCCGCCGAGTGGATCCTCGAGGGCCGCCCGCAGGCGCGGCGCGCCGAACTCTCGCGCAGCGCCGACGGCGCGGCCGTCACCGTGGTGTGGGAGACCGACAAAGGCAAGTTCCGCTGGCACTTCAACATCGACGAGACGGTCAGCATCATCGACGGCGAAGTGTTCGTGACCGACGAGAAGAACGAGGAACGTCGGCTTGGACCCGGCGATGTCGGCTTTTTTCCGGCGGGAACATGGAGCGTGTGGCGTGTGCCGGAACGCGTCCGCAAGATCGCCTTCATCCGCCACACCGTGCCGACGCCCGTGGCCTATATGGCGCGGGCGTGGAACTGGGCGGCAAGCTGGTTCGCGAGCAGGCCGCAATCCTGATTCAGCGCATCCCCGTCAGCTTCACATCAATCGCGTCGCCCTTCTTGACGACGTCGTAGTCGACGATCTTCACGACGATGCCCCAGGCCGTCAGAAAGGTGACGCGGCCCGAACACGAAACCTTGCCGTCGCCGGGCGTGGGATCGTTGGCGGTTACGCTCTCGAGCATGTAGTGGCCGGTCTGGTACACGCCCTTCGCCTCGGCGATGCCGAGCTTGACCGCCTTTTCGAATTCGTCGGGCTTGTTCCGGTCGAGGCCCTGCTGCTTCAGGATGCGGTCGAGCGCGAGCGTGCTGCCGTGGCCGAACATCTCCTGGCTCGCCTTGTTCGGGTAATCGTCGCGCAGCAGCCCGAACAGGCGTTCCTGCGTCGCGGTCGCCTCGCAAAGCTGGTCCTCGCTGCGCCCGCACCCACCGACGGCGAGCGCCGCGGCGAGAACGACAGCCGCCCCCCTGAACCCTATCATGCGCCCTCGACCGCGCCTGCCGAACATTCGCTGCCTACATAATCGACAGCGCGGGGAATCGCCAATGGCGCGATTGGTTGCCTTGCGTCCGCATGCCGCGCCCCCGGGGCCGCATGGACTTGAAGCCGGCGGCCATGCTACCTCGCGCCGGGAGGAGTGACACGTGCGCAAGATCCGGATCCTGCCGTCCATCCTGGCCGCCGACTTTTCCGATCTCGGCGCGGATGTGCGCGCCGCCATGGAAGCCGGCGGCGATCTCGTCCACGTCGACATCATGGACGGGCATTTCGTGCCGAACATCTCCTTCGGCCCCGACGTGATGAAGTCGATCCGCCACGTGACGCAGGCGCCCTTCGACACGCACCTCATGATTTCGCCGGTGGATCCCTATCTCGAGGCCTTCGCAAAGGCCGGGTCCGACATCATCACCGTCCATGCCGAAGCGGGCCCGCACCTGCATCGCTCGCTGCAGGCGATCCGCGCGCTCGGCAAGAAGGCCGGCGTCGCCCTCAATCCCGGCACGTCCGAGACGGCGATCGAACATGTCATCGACATGGTCGACCTCGTCCTCGTCATGTCGGTCAACCCCGGCTTCGGCGGCCAGAGCTTCATTCCCGGCGCGCTCGAGAAGATTGCGCGTGTCAGGGCCATGATCGCCGGCCGCGATATCGCGCTCGAGGTCGACGGCGGCGTCACGGCCGCCAATGCCGGCGAAGTCGCAGCCGCCGGCGCCGATTTCCTCGTGGCTGGCTCCGCCGTCTTCAAGGGCGGCCGCACGGCCTTCGCGAAGAACATCGCCGCCATTCGCGCCGCCGCCGAAAGCGCAATCGGCCTGGCGGCCTAGCCGGCGCGGGCCTGCCGCGGCGCTGCCCGCAAACGCCCGCCAATTGGGCGCCTTGAGCCGAAAGCCTGACTAGGCCGCGCCCTGCCCCGGTGCTATAGGCGCGCCATCTCCTTCATGCCGCAGCGCAGCATCCCCGCAGAGGGCCATTCATGAGCAAGATCAAGGTCGAAAATCCGGTCGTCGAAATGGACGGCGACGAGATGACCCGCATCATCTGGCAGTTCATCAAGGACAAGCTGATCCACCCCTATCTCGATCTCGACCTCGTCTATTTCGACCTGTCCGTGCAGAAGCGCGACGAGACCAACGACCAGATCACCATCGACGCAGCGGAAGCGACCAAGAAGTACGGCGTCGCGGTCAAATGCGCGACCATCACCCCCGACGAGGGTCGCGTGAAGGAGTTCGGGCTGAAGGAAATGTGGAAGTCGCCGAACGGCACGATCCGCAACATCATCGGCGGCACGATCTTCCGCGAGCCGATCATCTGCAGGAACGTGCCGCGCCTCGTGCCCGGCTGGACGCAGCCGATCGTCGTCGGCCGCCACGCCTACGGCGACATCTATCGCGCCACCGATTTCAAGGTGCCCGGCAAGGGCCGTCTCACCATCAAGTTCGAGGGCGAGGACGGAACGGTCATCGAGAAGGAAGTCTTCAAGTTCCCCGGCGCCGGCGTCGCCATGTCGATGTACAACCTCGACGAGTCGATCCGCGATTTCGCGCGCGCCTCGATGAACTATGCGCTCCAGCGCAAATGGCCGCTCTATCTCTCGACCAAGAACACGATCATCAAGGCCTATGACGGGCGCTTCAAGGACATCTTCCAGGAGACGTTCGACAACGAGTTCGCCGACAGGTTCAAGGCGGCGGGCGTCTGGTACGAGCATCGCCTGATCGACGACATGGTGGCCGCCTCGCTGAAATGGTCGGGCGGTTACGTCTGGGCGTGCAAGAACTACGACGGCGACGTGCAGTCGGACACGGTCGCGCAGGGTTTCGGTTCGCTGGGCTTGATGACGTCCGTTCTCATGTCGCCCGACGGCAGGACCGTGGAAGCCGAAGCCGCGCACGGCACGGTGACGCGCCATTACCGCGAGCATCAGAAGGGCCACGAGACCTCGACCAATTCGATCGCCTCGATCTTCGCCTGGACGCGCGGTCTCGCGCATCGCGCCAAGCTCGACGACAACATGGCGCTGAAGCTGTTCGCCCACGAACTCGAGCGCGTCTGCATCGAGACGGTCGAGTCCGGCTTCATGACCAAGGACCTCGCCCTGCTGGTCGGCCCCGACCAGAAATGGCTGACGACGACCGGGTTCCTCGACAAGATTTCCGAGAACCTGACCAACGCGATGGCCTGAGGCCGCACGGTTTCGATCACGCGAATACCAAAGGGCCGGGGCGCAGAACCCCGGCCTTCCGCGTCAGGGCCTTGACCGGGAAGGCGATTTCGCAGCGCAACCGGGAAAGCCGTTGCGGACGGCCGCCGCCGTGGCCCCCATCTCCTGCATTTCCGGGCTTTCCGCCACGCTTTGGCTGCGTGTTGGTCATTGTGCCGTCGCACGCGCGGGGCTATAAGCCGCGCGACTTTGGTCTAGGTGTTAGGGAGTGAGTCGTTGATGGCTGTTGGAATCGACGAGACCTACAAACCGTCCGAAGACGAGCCGTTCATGAACGAACGGCAGAAGGACTACTTCCGGCGGAAGCTGCTCACCTGGAAAGAAGAGATCCTGCGCGAGAGCCGCGAAACGCTGACCGCGCTGCAGAACGAGAGCGAAAATCATCCCGATCTCGCCGACCGCGCCTCCTCGGAGACCGACCGCGCCATCGAATTGCGCGCTCGCGACCGCCAGCGCAAGCTGATCGCCAAGATCGAGGCCGCCCTCAATCGCATCGAGGACGGCTCCTACGGCTATTGCGAGGAGACCGGCGAACCGATCTCGCTGAAGCGCCTCGACGCCCGGCCAATCGCCACCCTGTCGATCGAGGCGCAGGAGCGTCACGAGCGTCGCGAACGCGTCTATCGCGACGATTGATGCGCTTCCGGGCGCGATCACGAAAAAGGGCGGCCCGCCGGGCCGCCCTTTTTGTTTGTCGCAGGGGTTCCGCTCAGTGGCCGGGACGGCCGAGCAGCTTCGCCATTTCCTCTTCGAGCGAATCCAGCGGATCGGCTTCGGCGGCGGGCGCCGGCTTCGGAGCGGCGGCGGGCGCAGGCGCAGCCGGCTTCGGGATCGGCGGAGCCTTTGGCGCAACTGGCTTCGGAGCCGCAGCCGGCGCCGAGCCTTCCGGCTTCGGGCCGGCGGAGACGGGGCGCAGCGGCGCAGGCCGTGGCACGGGCCGCAACACGGGCGCGGCGGGCTTCGGCTTGGCTTCCGGCGCAGGAGCGGGCGCAGTGGGCGCCGGCGCGGGCGTCGGCTCGGCGGACGGCTGAGGCGCGGCGGCCGGCGGCGCGGGCCTGCGAAAGAACGGCGGCGGCGCGGGCCGCGGCGGGGCCGTTGGTGCGACCGGGACCGGTTCCGGCGATTTCTCGGCGGGCGGGGGAACCTCCAGCTTCGGTTCGGGCTTCGGCGCGACCGGCTCCGGCGCGGCCTCGATGTCGTCTGCCTTGGGTTCTTCGGCGGCGGGCGCGGCGGCGACCGGCGCGGGCGGCGGCGGTTCGACAGGGCGTTCGGCCGACTTGCGGCGGAAAAGGTCGGGCATGCGCGGCGCGCGCGCGGCGACAGGCGGGGCCGGCTCCTCGACCGGCGGCGCGGCCGGTTCGGGCGCAGGCGGCCGCGCCTCGACCGGCGGCGGCGCATCCGACGTCGCCCAGTTGGGCGCGGCGGCGTCGCGTTCGCGACGCAATTCGGCGCGGATGATCGCGGATTCGATCACGACGTCGTTGGGGCCGCCGGTCATCACGAGATGTTCGACATTGTCGCGCCGCACGATGATGAGCTGGCGGTCGCCGCCCATGTCGAACGTGTCGACGACGCCGAGCCGCTGCTGCCGACCGCGCGCGGAGGTCGCGCGGATGCGGCTGCCCCGCAGAGCCCGGTAGATCACGACCACCAGGGCGAGACCCAGCAGGATGACGATCACCGCCACCGCCGACGCCAGCGCCTTGTTGTCGAGAAAAGTGCCCAGAGAAGACATGATGAACTTCAACCCTTTACGCGCCGGATACACCGGACGATGCAGAATACCACGCCGCGCCGCCCCGCCGCGAGGAAGGTTAATGCATGGTTAACGCCTTTCGGGGCGAGGTGTTGTGCGCCGGACCGATTGCAATGCCCGGCGCGGCGCTACATCCTTGCAAACCAGCCGATTCCCGCGGATTCCCCAGCCCGCGCGGCGCAGGAAAGACGAATTGAGCAACGATTCCCCCATCGCCGCCATCGACCGGAGCGAGCGCTCCGCCAGTCCGGGCTTCCTGCTCGCGCTCGCGGTGGCGCTGGTGGCGGCTGCGGCGGCCTTCTCCTTCCTTCCGCGCGAGGACGCCTCGCGCCTGCTGGTGGCCATCCTCGCCCTGCTCGCCATGGTCGGCGTGCTGGCGCTCTTTGCCTATGCTGTCGGTTTTCTTCAGCTTTCCGGGCAATCGGTCAAGAACGACATTACAAAGATAGTTTCCGACACCAGTTCGGAAGGTCTTCTGGTCACCGAGGGCGACAGCCGGGTGATCTACGCCAACGAGGCCTATCTGGCCTTTTCCCAGGCCCATGACGCGTCCGACGTGCGCACCGTCGAACGGCTGTTTTCCGGCGCCCCGGAAGTATCGGAAGCGATTTACCGGCTGGCCCAGGCCGCCCGCGAGGGCCGCCGCGGCGCGGAGGAAGTCCGCCTTTCGACGCCGCTCGCGGGCGAAGGTTCGGTCGGCTGGTACAGGATCAGGGTCAGGCCGCTGGAACGGCTCGGCGCCAAGCGCGCCACGCTGTGGGCCGTCTCGGACGTCACGCGCGAACGCGAGCGGCACGAGAACGTCTTTCAGGAACTCCAGCACGCCATCGACTTCCTCGACCACGCGCCCGCCGGCTTCTTTTCGTCCGACCAGCGCGGCTCGGTCACCTACATGAACGCCACGCTCGCCAACTGGCTCGACTACGACCTGGCGCAGGTAGGCCTCGGCGGAATGAAACTCGCTCAGCTCGTGGCCGGTTCCGGCGCCGCGTTGGTCGAGGCGGTGGCAGGCGGACCGGGCGAGGTACGCACCGAACAGATCGACGTCGATCTCAAGCGCCGGGGCGGCCAGCGCCTGCCGGCCCGCCTGCTGCATCGCGTCGCCTTCTCCGCCGAGGGCCAGCCCGGCGAGAGCCGCACGCTCGTCCTCAATCGCACGGCGGGCGAAGACCCCGGCGAAAATCTCCGCGCCGCCGAAGTCAGGTTCGCGCGCTTCTTCAACTCGACGCCGATGGCGATCGCGCTGATCGACGGCGAGGGCAATATCCGGCAGTCGAACGCGCCTTTCGCCAAGCTGCTGCCAGCCGCGCTGAAAGGCCCGGACAACGCCCGCTCGATCTTTGCCGGCATGACCGAGCGCGACGCCGCCGCCGTGCGCGCCGCGATGCAGGCGACGCTGGCCGGCCAGACGGACCAGCCGCCGATCGACATAGGCGCCGATGGCGGTCCCTGCGCCCGCCTCTTCCTGGCCGCCGCCGAAGAAACTTCGCAGGACGCGGCGCTGATGCTCTACGCGCTCGACACGACGGAGCAGCGCACGCTTCAGGAAAATTTCGCGCAATCGCAGAAGATGCAGGCGATCGGCCAGCTCGCCGGCGGCGTCGCGCACGATTTCAACAACGTGCTCACCGCCATCATCGGCTATTCCGACCTGCTTCTCGCCAATCACCGGCCGACCGATCCGTCCTTCCAGGACATCATGCAGATCAAGCAGAACGCCAATCGCGCGGCGGGTCTGGTCCGGCAATTGCTCGCCTTCTCGCGGCGCCAGACGCTGCGCCCGCAAGTCCTGCAGATCGACGACATGCTGTCGGAACTGCAGATGCTGATGCGCCGGCTCGTCGGCGAGAAGATCACGCTCGAACTCAAGCACGGCCGCGACCTGTGGCTGGTGAAGGCCGACCTCAACCAGCTCGAGCAGGTCGTCGTCAACCTCGTCGTCAACGCGCGCGACGCCATGCCCGAGGGCGGCAGGATCGCGCTGCGCACCGCCAATGTCGCGCCGGGCGAATGCGCGGCCTATCGCGAGCCGCTGCTGTCGCCGGCCGAATACGTGCTGCTGGAAGTCGCCGACAGCGGCGTCGGCATTCCCGCCGAACTCAAGGAGAAGATTTTCGAGCCCTTCTTCACGACCAAGGAAGTCGGCAAGGGCACAGGTCTCGGCCTGTCCATGGTCTATGGCATCGTCAAGCAGACCGGCGGCTTCGTCTTCGTCGATTCGACGGTCGGCAAGGGCACGACGTTCCGCATCTTCCTGCCGCGCCATATTCCCGAGCCGGCCGAAATCGCGCCGAAAGCGGATGCGGCGGTAAAGCCCGCCGCCGATCTCACCGGCCACGGCGTCATCCTGCTGGTGGAAGACGAGGAAGCGGTGCGCGCCTTCGGCGCCCGCGCGCTCGCCTCGCGCGGCTACACCGTGCTGGAGGCGGCCAGCGGCGTCGAGGCGCTGCAGGTGGTGGAGGAAGCCGGCGGCAAGGTCGATCTCATCGTCTCGGACGTCGTCATGCCCGAGATGGACGGCCCGACCATGTTCGGCGAATTGCGAAAGCGCGGCATTACCGCGAAGATCATCTTCGTCTCGGGCTACGCCGAAGAAGCCTTCTCCAAGAACCTTCCTGCGGGCGAATTCGGCTTCATGCCGAAGCCCTTCACGCTGAAACAGCTGATCGAGACCGTGAAGAACAACATGGGCTGAAGGACGTCGGCCGCTATTTCGAGAACAGCAACGTCACGTTGAACCTCAGCTGCCATTTCGGACCGAAGTCCGGCCGCACGGCATGTGTGGACGCCCGCTTCGATGCAAGGGGATTCTTTGGGCAGGCGTTGCGCGTGATCGGGTGCTGCCATGTGTCCGGCCTCTGATGCGGCCATTCACATGCCGCGGGCCCGTATGGAAGTTCGCGGATCAGGTCCACATCATTGGAGCGCGCTCGAAGCGCGACCCGTGCGCCTGGTTCTCCTGACCCCACCTCACCGACGTTGCGCCATACCTGTCCTTCGCCCCTCTCACATCGCCGACAGCCTCGCGCTCACGGCTCGCTTATGCGGCCGCAACCGGAGCTCGATAAATCCCTCCCTTGGCCATCAACGCCCAGGCGATGCGCGCGGTCTTGTTGGCCAGCGCGACGATCACCAGCATTGCTGGCTTGCGCGCCAGCATCCGCGCTAACCAAGAATCGGCGGGAAGGCCTTTCCGCTTGGCCCAACGGACCACCCCGCTGCAGGCGATGATCAGTAAGCGTCGCAAGGTTCGCTCGCCCATGCGCGACGTGCGACCGAGACGTTCCTTTCCGCCGGTCGACCGCTGAACGGGGGTAAGGCCGATCCACGCCGAAAAGTCTCGGCCGGACCGGAAGGTCTCAACCGGCGGCGCCAGCGCCTCGATCGCCGTTGCGATCATCGGTCCGACGCCGGGGATGGTCATCAACCGTTGGGCCACGCTGTCTCGCTTGGCCCGCGTAGAAATCTCTCGGTCGAGAGCGACGATCTTCTCATGCAGCTCCTCTAGAGACGCGACGAGCAGGAGAAGGCATTGGCGCGCGTCATCCGGTATATCGCTGTCGGCGTCGCGGATTTGAACGACGAGCTTCTCGACATGGAAGCGGCCCTGCGGCGCGATCAGGCCATACTCGCCCATATGACCGCGAAGCGCATTGATGATCTGGGTGCGCTGGCCGACCAGAATGTCGCGGGTTCTGAAGATCACAGCGGACGCTTGCTTGGCTTCGCTTTTGACAGCGACGAACCGCATCGTTGGCCGTTGGGCGGCTTCGCAGATCGCTTCGGCGTCGGCCATGTCGTTCTTCTGCCTCTTCACGAACGGCTTAACGTATGCTGGAGGGATGAGACGGACCTCGTGGCCAAGCTTGCCGATCTCGCGGCCCCAATAATGCGAACTCGCGCAGGCCTCCATAGCGACAAGGCATCGGGGCTGATCCGCAAAGAACGCGAGCACTTGGTCGCGTCGCAGCCTCCTCCGGAAGGCAACCGCTCCGGCCGCCGTCGCTCCGTGCGCCTGAAAAACGTTCTTGGCCAGATCCAATCCGATCGTGCTAACCTCCATGGCGGACGCCTCCTCAAGTGGTCGATAACACCGCCACTTTGGCACACAGATGCCGTCGGGGGCGTCCACCCCATCATTGTAGTATGCGCCTATCGACGCCGACATCGGCTGCGCGCCGATCTCGAACACGCGTCCGACATCGAGCCCGAAAGGAACGATCCAGCGCTCGGATCTCTTCGCCGTCCAGTCGGCGGAGATGATCGGCGAAGAAGACAGGTACCAGCCGTCCGGCAAATTATAGGTCGCGAAATATTGCGCGGAGAGGCGGCTGACGCGCATCGCGTCGCGGCTGCCGGCGAACGACCAGTATTGCGAGATCAGCACGCCGAACACCCAGGGTTCCGGCATCACGAGCGCGATCAGCGCCGGGCCGCCGGACCATTTTCGTGTCCCCAGATCGCGATGCGTGGCGGTCGGCAGGATGAAGGTGGGGCCGACGCCCCAGATGATGGACCCGGCGTGCGAGGGCGACAGCGCAAGGATCGGCACGATGTCGCCCATCCCGCCGCGCGGTCCGACCTCGTCGGACATGCGCACCTGCCGCACGAGGGGGATCGTCGTGCGCGTGATGAGATTCCAGTCGTCGTTGATATGGACCGGAACGACCGGCTGGATGTTCAGGACATTGCCGGCCTGCCGATAGGGCCCCAGCCGGAAATTCGTCTCGTTCGCGAATGGAACCATGATCGCGTCCGAAAGCGGATTCTGCACCAGCTTCGCAATATCGGCAGCAGACATCTGCGCCTGCTGTGCGTGCGCCTGACCGGCGACGAGCGCCAACGCCCCCCTTGCCGCGTTGAAAGCTCGTGATGCGCGCGCCGGTCGTGGGCGACTGCTCACGAGGCGAACACCGGCGGATATTTGTTCGCCCATGGCTGCGCCGCCTCGAGCTGATAAGCGAGTTCGAGCAGCACCCTCTCGCCGCCGCGCGCAGCCGAGAACTGGCTGCCGATCGGAAGACTCGCGTCGTTCCAGAACAGCGGGACCGACATGGCCGGCGTGCCCGCGAAATTGTGGAACGCCGTATAGGCGGCGTATCCGAGCGAGCGCTCGCGCAATGTCGCGTAGGGCACGGTCGGCGCAAGCTCGCCGAGCTTCGGCGGCGCGCGATCGACCAGCGGCGTCAGCCATGCGTCGTATCCCTGGAAGAATGCGTCGATGCGCCGGATCACGTCCTGGCGATAGGCGAGCGCCGCCTCGACCGATCCTTTCGGCAGCTTCTCGAATACTTCCGCATTGCCGATCGTCCACGGCTCGAGCACGGAAGACGGATCGAGGCCGCGCTGCTTCGCCGTGCGCACGAGATGGGCGGCGTCCGTCGCAAACAGCGCGACGAAGCTGTCGACCATCCTCCCGTCGCCAGCCAGCGGATGGGCCGCCGGAACGATCTCGTGTCCGAGATCGGCGCAGAGTCTGGCTGTCTTCTCGATGACGGCCTTCACGTCGGGGGACGGCGCCTTGCCGGCGAAGCTCTCCATCGTCAGCGCGATCTTCAGGCGCCTTTTTGCGCCCGGCCCGGACACGTAGCCGACCGGACCGAAGGCCGCCTTCTTGCCGGTCGCTTCGGTCAGCGACAGAAGCATGGCGCTGTCGCGGACGCTGCGCGTTTCCATGTGATCGGCGACCATGACGCCCGAAATGCTGGGGTAGCCGAGATCCATGCGCGCGAAACTCGGCTTGAGGCCGAACACGCCGCAGCAGGAAGCGGGAATTCGGATCGAGCCGCCGATATCATTGGCATGCGCGAATGGAACCATGCCCGATGCGACGGCCGCCGCCGCCCCGCCCGACGAGCCGCCCGTCGAATGGTCGGTGCTCCAGGGATTGCGGCAAGGGCCGAGCAGCAGGGATTCCGTGGTCGGCAGCAGGCCGTATTCCGGCGTGTTGCTCTTGCCCACGAAGATGATTCCGGCGCGATCGTAGGCCGCCAGCAGAGGCTCGGTCCTCGTCGAAATATTGTCGGCGAACAGCCGCGATCCGAATGTGGCGCGAACGCCCTTGTAGTCGTTGACGTCCTTCACGAGGCTCGGCACGCCCGTGAACGGCCGGCCGGCGAGCGGCTTGCGCGCGGCCTTTCGCGCACGGTCGAACATGGCGGTGACCATCGCGTTCAGGCGTGGATTTACCGAGTCGATGCGCTTTATGGCGGCATCGACGAGTTCGAGCGCAGTCACGTCTCCCTTGCGAACGAGTTCGGCCTGCGCGATCGCATCGAGCCGCGCGAGGTCCGGCGCGGCGGTCGCATTTGTTGCGAGCAGGCCCGGCGCGACGGAGCCGACAAGGCTCGCCGCGGTGGTTTGAAGGAGAGAGCGACGGGAGAGTGACATTTTCGGCGCCTCCAGCCCCTCCGATCCCGTCGACGGGATTGTTGGCGTCCGGAGAGGCGCTTAGTCTTGCGCGACTCGCAGACTGGACGATGGAGCGGGGGAAATCTGTCGTGCAGCGGACAAAATTGGACCCCGGCGCCGTTAAGGCTTCCGCCCGGTTAATGCTGCAGAACGCCTTGGGGTTCGATGCCTGCCGGCCCGCCACGCTCGACGCGCTGGCTGCCGCCGGGCGCGCGCATCGCATGGTGAAAGGCGAGGCGCTCGTGCGGCGCGGCGACCCTTTCGATCATTTCTGCATCCTCGCCGCCGGATCGCTCGAATCCCGCGTGCTGCTCGAAAGCGGCGTTCGTCACCTCCTTCATTTCCTGCAACCCGGCGATCTGTTCGGCATCACCACCTGCTGCGACGGCGGCCCGCATGTGGTCGACCTGATCGCGCGCGACGACGACACGATCGCGCTGATGATTCCAGGCGCCGCCGTCCGCGCCCTGAGCGCGGAAGATCCCGGCCTGCCGCAGGCCTTCGCGCGCCAGCTCGCATTCCGCGGACGCGAACTCTACGAGCGCCTCGTCGCCGATTCGTCCATGGAACTGAAGGCGCGGCTGGCGCGGCTGATCGTCGGCTTCGCCCGGCAGTACGGAATCGACCGGCCCGACGGCCGCGAGGTTTCATTCAAGGCCTCGCAGGCGGATTTCGCGGATATTCTCGGCGCGACGCGGCAGAGCGTGAATGCCGCTTTTCACGCGTTCCGCGAGGAAGGACTCATCGCGACGCGATACTCCACAATCAAGGTCGTCGATTTCGACCGGCTCTGCGATTGCGCCGACATCGACAGGAATTCCGCGCGCTCCTCGACGATGTCATGGCCTCCGCTGGCCTCCAGCGCGCGCAACTGAAAGCCTGCGGGCAAGCGACCGGCGACCGCACCCTGTCCGGCCTGCTGGACATCGGCTGGCCCGGCGGTCTCGGGAGCGTGCGGAGCGAGGGGCGGCGCGCGAAGGGGTTCGTGCAGGCCCCGGTTCCTGCTCCGGCGCGCCAGGCGCGAAATCCCGATGGCCGTGTCCCGGGCGGCCGGCCGCCGCCCGGTTATCCTTAAGCCTTCATTCACCCGGAGCCGGCATTCTCGTTGTCGAGAGGAAACCAGGCCGGTCCGCCATGAAGATCGCCCGCACGAAAATGTCCCGCGAGTTGATCGCCGCCGCCGTCGCCGTGGCGGCGATCGGTATCGTTCTCGCCCAGCCGGCCGTCATGTCCATGGCCGGCCTCGACATTTCCCGCCAGCGGGCCTTCGGCGGCCACGATCACGACCCCGTCGGAACGATCATCCGGGAGCGCGACGTGCACGGCCTCTCGGGCGTCATCAAGCCGCTCCGCATGAAGGACTGACCGTCCGGCGGAACCGGATCGTCCAGGCTGGCCTTCGTCATCCACATCCTAAGCCTTTGATTTTTCGTTCGAGCATGAGAACGAAAAAAGAACTTGGCAAAAGGAACAAATCAGGTACATTGATTTCCACAGGCCCGCTTGGACCGCCATCTGTCCCGCCGGACCCGCCCATGCCAGAAGGGAGTTGCACTGTGAGCCAAGCGAATCTCCGCCTCGTGGAAGGAACGTCCGTGGACAAGACCAAGGCGCTGGACGCCGCCCTGTCTCAGATCGAACGCGCCTTCGGCAAGGGCTCGATCATGCGGCTCGGCAAGGGCCAGAAAGTCGTCGAGATCGAGGCGATTTCGACCGGTTCGCTCGGCCTCGACGTGGCGCTGGGCGTGGGCGGTCTGCCTCGCGGCCGCGTCATCGAGATCTACGGTCCTGAATCCTCGGGCAAGACCACGCTGACCCTGCATTGCATCGCCGAGGCCCAGAAGCGCGGCGGCACCTGCGCCTTCGTCGACGCGGAACATGCGCTCGATCCCGTCTACGCCCGCAAGCTCGGGGTCAACCTCGACGAGCTGCTGATCTCGCAGCCCGACACCGGCGAACAGGCTCTGGAAATCACCGACACGCTCGTGCGCTCCGGCGCGATCGACGTCCTGGTGGTGGATTCGGTGGCTGCCCTCGTTCCCCGCGCCGAAATCGAGGGCGAGATGGGCGACGTGCAGCCGGGCCTGCAGGCCCGCCTGATGAGCCAGGCTTTGCGCAAGCTGACCGCCTCGATCTCCCGCTCCAACACGATGGTCATCTTCATCAACCAGATCCGCATGAAGATCGGCGTCATGTACGGGTCGCCGGAGACCACGACGGGCGGAAACGCCCTGAAATTCTATGCCTCCGTGCGCCTCGACATCCGCCGCATTGGCGCGATCAAGGACCGCGACGAGGTCGTCGGCAACCAGACCCGCGTCAAGGTGGTGAAGAACAAGGTCGCCCCGCCCTTCAAGCAGGTCGAATTCGACATCATGTACGGCGAGGGCATCTCCAAGACCGGCGAACTGATCGACCTCGGCGTCAAGGCCGGCGTGGTCGAGAAATCCGGCGCCTGGTTTTCCTACGACAGTCAGCGGCTGGGCCAGGGCCGCGAGAACGCCAAGGCGTTCCTCAAGCAGAACGCCGACGTCGCAAGCCGCATCGAGCAGGCGATCCGCGAGAACGCCGGGCTGATCGCCGAGCAGATCGACGTGGGCGCGGACGAGGACGGCGACGCCGAGGAATAGGCGGCCGCCTGTCATCCGGCCCGGTCGAAGCCGCCTGCCCCGCCGCACCCGGCGGGCGGCGCGATCGGTCCGGAAGGGCGCGCCACGAAACCCCTTCCCTTCGCGAGAGCCGGCGCGGTCCGCCATCCCTGCGCTTCTCTCGACAGTTTCGCGACGCCCCGTTAGAAAGGCCCGGCCCCGCCGGGCCTTTCGCTCGTTGCGAAACCCGCACGAAACTTGCATCGGGCGCGCAGCCGGAAACGGCGCCGCCGCCCTTGTGATCGCCTGAAGCTGGCGGGGCGTTTCGGGCCGGGGCTGACTGGACAGAGCACGACATGAGCGGCGTCAACGAAATCCGCGCGACCTTCCTCGACTACTTCGGCGCGGCCGGCCACGAGAAAGTCGCGTCCTCGTCGCTCGTTCCGCGCAACGATCCGACGCTGATGTTCACCAACGCCGGCATGGTGCAGTTCAAGAACGTCTTCACCGGCGTCGAGAAGCGGCCCTATTCGCGCGCCGCCTCCTCGCAGAAATGCGTGCGCGCCGGAGGCAAGCACAACGACCTCGACAATGTCGGCTACACCGCGCGCCATCACACCTTCTTCGAGATGCTCGGCAATTTCTCGTTCGGCGATTATTTCAAGGAAGGCGCCATCGAACTCGCCTGGAACCTGATCACGAAGCATTTCGATCTGCCCAAGGATCGCCTGCTCGTCACCGTCTATCACGACGACGACGAGGCCTTCGGCCTGTGGAAGAAGATCGCCGGCTTCTCGGACCGCCGCATCATCCGCATCGCGACATCCGACAATTTCTGGTCGATGGGCGAGACCGGCCCCTGCGGCCCCTGCTCCGAGATATTCCTCGACCAGGGCGAGCATGTCGCGGGCGGGCCGCCCGGTTCGGAAAACGAGGACGGCGACCGCTTCCTCGAATTCTGGAACCTCGTCTTCATGCAATACGAGCAGGTCGCGCCGGGCGAGCGGGTGCCGCTGCCGAAGCCCTCGATCGATACCGGCATGGGGCTCGAGCGCATCGCAGCGCTCCTGCAGGGCGTAACCTCGACATACCAGACCGACCTGATGCGGGCGCTGATCCGCGCGGTCGCCGAAGAGACCGGCGTCGATCCGAATGGCCCGCAGGCCGCCTCGCATCGCGTCATCGCCGACCATCTGCGCGCATCCGCCTTTCTCGTCGCCGACGGCGTCACGCCGCTCAACGAAGGACGCGGCTATGTGCTTCGCCGCATCATGCGGCGCGCGATGCGGCACGCCCAGTTGCTTGGGGCGAAAGATCCGCTGATGTGGAAGCTCGTGCCGGCCCTCGTCCGCGAGATGGGCCAGGCCTATCCGGAACTGATCCGCTCCGAACCCCTGATCGTCGAAACCCTGCGCACGGAAGAGACGCGCTTCCGCACCACGCTGGCGCGCGGCCTGTCCATCCTCGAGGACGAGACGCGCGACCTGAAGTCCGGCGACCGCCTCTCCGGCGAGACCGCCTTCAAGCTCTACGATACGTACGGTTTCCCTCTCGACCTGACGCAGGACGCGCTGCGCGCCCGCAACCTCGGCGTCGACACCGACGGCTTCGAGGCGGCGATGGAACGCCAGCGCGCCGACGCGCGCAAGGCCTGGGCCGGATCGGGCGAAGCGGCGACCGAAGCCGTCTGGTTCGGACTGCGCGAGAAACTCGGGGCGACCGAATTCCTCGGCTATGACACGGAGACCGCCGAGGGCGTGCTCACGGCCATTCTCGTCGACGGCGCCGAGACCCAGTCGGCGACGCAAGGCCAGCGCGCCAGCGTCATCGTCAATCAGACGCCCTTCTACGGCGAATCCGGCGGTCAGGTCGGCGATTCTGGCGCGATCGTCGGCCCCGCCGTGCGCTTCCGCGTCGAAAATACCGTCAAGAAGCTCGGCGACCTGATCGTGCACGAAGGCGTCGTCGAGGACGGCGCGCTGCGCGTCGGCGCCACGCTCGAACTCGACGTCGACCATGGCCGCCGCGCCGCCGTGCGCGCCAATCATTCGGCGACCCATCTGCTGCACGAGGCGCTGCGCCAGGTCCTGGGCGACCATGTCGCGCAGAAGGGCTCGCTCGTCGCGCCCGACCGGTTGCGCTTCGACTTCTCTCACCCCAAGCCGATTTCGGACGAGGAGATCGAGCGCATCGAGGACATCGCCAATCGCGTCGTGCTCGAAAACGCCCCCGTCACGACGCGCCTGATGGCGGTCGACGATGCGATCACGTCGGGCGCGCGCGCCCTGTTCGGCGAGAAATACGGCGACGAAGTGCGCGTCGTCTCGATGGGCGCGGTCGCGGCCGGCGCAAATCATCCCTTCTCCGTCGAATTGTGCGGCGGCACGCATGTCAATCGCACCGGCGACATCGGCCTCGTGTCGATCGTTTCCGAGGGCGCCGTCGCCTCGGGCGTCCGTCGCCTCGAAGCCAAGACCGGCGAGGGCGCGCGTCGTCATCTCAACGAGGAATCGAAGCGCCTGCGCGCCATCGCCGCGCTGGTGCGCGCGCCCGCCGAGGAAGCGGCCAACCGTCTTTCCGCGCTGATCGAGGAGCGCAAGCGCATGGAGCGCGAATTGGGCGAAGCGCGCCGCAAGCTCGCGATGGGCGGCGGCGGAAGTGCGGAAGCCGCGCCCTTCCGTGAAATCGCCGGCGTCAAGTTCCTGTCGCGCGCCGTCTCGGGCGTGGAGATGAAGGACCTGAAGTCGCTCGCCGACGAGGCCAAGAAGACCGTCGGTTCCGGCATCGTGGCCATCGCCAACGCCAGCCCCGACGGCAAGGGCGGCGTGGTCGTCGCGGTCACGCCGGATCTGATCGCGCGCTTCAACGCGGTGGATTTCGTGCGCGTCGCTTCGGAAGCGCTCGGCGGCAAGGGCGGCGGCGGCCGGCCCGACATGGCGCAGGCCGGCGGCCCGGACGGATCGCAGGTCGAGGCGGCATTGAGCGCGATCGAGGACGCGCTCCGGCAGAAGGCCGCGGGATGAGCGCGGACGCGCGCGGCGCCGTGCACCGGCTGCGGCGGCGCGTCTACGACATTCTCGACAACGGCGTTTCCGATACGGCCGCCTGGTACGTTCACGCGCTGCTCGTCGCGCTCGTCGTCGTCAGCGTCGCCTCCGTCGTTCTGGAAACCGTGCCGGAATGGCGCGCCGAATACGGCCGGCTCTTCCTGGCGATCGAGATCGTCGCGGCGATCGGCTTCACGCTCGAATACGCGCTGCGCTTGTGGTGCGCGCCGGAAATCACGGCCTATTCCGACATGTCGCCGGCGCGGGCGCGTCTCGAATGGGCGCGCACGCCCTACGCGATCATCGACCTGCTCACCGTCGCGCCGCTCTACCTGAATTTCGCGGCTGCCGAGGACCTCCGCATCCTCGTCCTGTTGCGGTTGCTGCGCTTCCTCAAACTGGCGCGCTATTCGCCGGGCATGCGTTCGCTCATCACGGCCTTGCGCGCGGAGAAACGCGCGCTCGGCGCCAGCGCCGTCATCATCTTCGGCGTCATCCTGCTGATGGCGACGGCCATGCATATCGCCGAGCATCGCGCGCAACCCGATCGCTTCGGATCGATCCCGCAGGCCATGTGGTGGGCGACGATCACGGTCACGACCGTCGGTTACGGCGACGTCGTTCCCGTGACGGCGATCGGCAAGATCATAGCGAGTTTCGCCGCCGTCACCGGCTTCCTCCTGCTCGGCCTGCCCGTCGGCATCATGGCGACCGCATTTGCGGAGGAAATCCATCGCCGCGAATTCGTCGTCACATGGTCGATGCTGGCGCGCGTGCCGCTGTTCTCCGAGCTCGACGCCGCCGCGATCGCCGAACTCATGAATCATCTGCGCGCCCAGACCTTCCCGGCTGGGGCGCTGGTCGTGCGGCGCGGCGACGAGGCGCATTCGATGTTCTTCGTCGCCGCCGGCGAGGTCGAGGTCGAGCTGCCCGACGGACGCGTACCGATCGGCGAGGGCCAGTTCTTCGGCGAGGTGGCGCTGTTGCGGGATACGAAGCGCACGGCGAGCATCCGCACCAGGACCCGTACCAAGCTGCTGGCGCTCGATGCGCACGACCTCCACGTGCTCATGAGCCGCAATCCGCAGATGCGCCGCAGCATCGAGCATGTGATCGAGACGCGCGGCTATGGAAAGCTGGCGGCGCGCGACGACTCGAAGACCGAGCCGACGGCCGGGGATTGAGCAGCTTCAGCGGTCGGCCGCCCCGCCCTCGAGCTTCTGCCGCATTTCGGCGATCAGGTCTTCGGTCCGCACCGGCTTGCTGAACGCCTTCACGCCTTCGAATACGGCCGGCCGGTGCTCGGCGGCATAGCCGGACAGCGTAACGAACGGCGCGCCGCGCCGCATGAGTTCGCGCGCGATCGGTTCCGACGTTTCCTCGCCGAGATTGATGTCGAGCACTCCGGCGTCGCAACCGCCCTGTTCGATAAGTTCCAGCGCCTGCGCCACGCTGCGCGCCGGACCCGCCACCGCGAAACCCGCGTCGCGCAGGCTTTGCGTCAGTTCGAGCGCCACCAGGGGCTCGTCCTCGACGAGCAGAATGCGGCCGGCGCTCCGCGGCGCCGGTCGATCGCTGTCGACCGGAGGCGTCCCCGGGCGCGTTTCCTCCAGGACGGCGGCCAGCGGGCACTCCAGGCGCCACGCCAATCCCGCAGCCGCATGATCGAGCCGGATGGTCGCCCCGAGGCTGCTCTGCAACGCCTCGCGCATCACCGCCGTGCCAAAACCCGTGCGCTCCGGCGTCGACACCGGCGGCCCGCCGCTTTCCTTCCATGTCATGGAGAACTTTGCATCGTCGTTCGCGTCGATGCTCCTGCCCCATGCGACAGCGACATTGCCCGAGGCCGAGGACAAGGCTCCGTGCCTGACGGCGTTGGTCGCGAGTTCGTGCAACGCCATGCCGATCGCCTGCGCCGCAGGCGCCGACAGTCGCAACGGGGCGCCCTCGATCACGAAACGCGCGCCGAAACTGTCCTCGAACGGCTGGATCTGCGAGCGAACGAGCGCGCCGATTTCGACCTCGCGCCACTGATGCCTGAATTGTACGTCCTGGCTGGCGGCCAGCGCATGAATGCGCGCGCCGAACGTCTCCATGAAGTCGTCGGGATGCCGGCGCAGGGTCTGGCGCGCAATTCCCTGCACCAGCGACAACAGGTTCTTGGCGCGATGATTGACCTCGTGAAGCAGCGCCTCGATCTTGTCGGCCGCCGTCTTCCGCGCCGTCACGTCCTGCACGACGCCGAAGATGCGGCGTGGCTCCTGGTCCAGCCGCGCCTCTGCGCGCGCCTCGACCCAATGCGTCGCGCCATCGGGAGTTTGCACGCGCAATTCCAGCGCCACCCGCTCGCCGCTCTTCAGCGTCTTGCGCAACCCCTCGGCAAGTCGCGCGCGATCGTCGGCATGAAAGGCGTTTCGCCCGGCTTCCGGCGTCACTATCGCGCTGCGCGCGAAACCCAGCAGTTCGCGTGTGCCATCCGAAAGGACGAGTTCGCCGGTCGCCGGGGTGAATTCCCATATGCCGGCGTCGGCCGCGTCGAGCGCGAGGCGCAGCCGCTCCTCGCCTTCGCGCAGCAGCGCCTGCGTGCGCTTCTGCTCGCTGATCTCGGCGGCCGCCGTCGACACGCCAATGACCGCCCCGGAAGCGTCCCGTAGCGGCTCGACATAGGCCTCGTACCATTCGATGTTCTGGCCGGGCGCCGCCGCCTTCACTTCCGCCCGCGCGGGTTTGCCGCTGGCGATGACGCTTCGCTTGATCTTGTCCAGCTCGGCCGCGCATTCGGCCTGCATGAGATCGAAATCGGTCTTGCCGATCACGCCTTCCGCCGCATAGCCGAGTTTTGGATTGAATATCCAGGTGTAGCGCAGATCGAGATCCTGCTCGGACACTGCGATATGCGAATTTCCGAGCGCGAGCTCCAGTCGCCGTTCGGTGCGCCGCAGTTTCTCGGCGCCGATCTGTTCCTCGGTGATGTCGCGCAGGACGCCGGCGACGCGCGTCATCCTGCCGTCCTCGAAATCGAACCGGCCCTGAGACGAGATCCATCTTTCGGCGCCGTCGCTGGCGCGACGAATGCGATAGACGAGCCGGTAGATATGATCGCCATCCGGATCGGTGCCTGCGGCCCAGGCCGCTTCGTAGCGCGCGATGTCGTCTGGATGCAGCAACGACAGGAACAATTCGCGCGTCACGTCGGCATCCGGCGCCAGGCCGAAGATTTCCAGCGTCCGGGCGCCCCAGAATTTCGTCTGGTTGCGCTCGTCCCAGCTCCACGCCCCGAGGCCCGCGATGTCGCGCCCGGCTTCGATCGTCTCGCGCATCTGGCGCGGATCGATATCGTGCGGCCGTTTCAATTCCATCTGGCGCTTTCGTGCGTTCGGGTTCGGCTGAACCGTAGCGATTTGTGGCTGGCCCCGCCCGGGTGTCAATCAACCGGGTAAAAGACTAGAGCTTTGCCTTTTTGTCTTTGTCCGCGTCCGCGCAGAATTCCTTCAGCGCTTTCCATTCCGTCTCGGACAACAACGGCGGCGCGCCTGCAGGCCGGGAGGCCGCGGCGATACGCGCCAGCCTCTGCGAAGACAGGGGATGATCGCGCAATATGTCGAACGGCGAGGATTTTTCGTCCTTCGACATGCGCATAAGCAGTTCGCCGAGCGGCTTAGCCGGTCGGCCGATCGCATTGAGCGTTTGGATCGAAAAGTCGTCGGCGGCCGTCTCGGCGTCGCGCGAATAGGCCGCGCCGATCGAGGCGCGCGTTGCGGCGGCGAGAGCGCCCGCGCCGAACACGTCGCCGAAGAACAGACCGATGACGAAAGCCGAGCTTCCCTGCTCGATCATGATTTTCATGCTGTCGCGATGCGCGACATGGCCGAATTCGTGCGCGAGCACGCCTGCCACCTCGTCGGGCGATTGGGCGGCGTCGATCAGCCCGGAGAGCACATAGACCCGGCCGCCCGGCAGCGCGAAGGCATTCACCGTCGTCGAGGCGAGCGCCACGACCTGCGCCTCCTGCGGAGCGCCGGGCGCCTTCTTCAGCGCGGCGACGAGTTTGTCGAGCGCCGCCTGTCCTGCCGGCGCCATGCAGATCTTGCCATTGAACATGTCGCGCGCCTGGCTGTCGGCGAGATCGCCGATGCGCCGTTCGATGGAGCGCGGCACGAGCGGCGTCAGATGTTCTGCGACGAGCGGCACGCCGTACCAGACGATGCCCGCCAGCGACGCCGCAGCGGCGAGCGACCACCACAGGATGCGCCAGGCGGCGCTCTTTTCCTCCTGCGCTTCGCCGGCGATCAACGGGCAGCGGCGCATGATCGCGGCGGCGAAATCGAGGTTGCGAATCTCGAGCCGCGCCCCGTGCAGCGTGGCGACCGACCGGATGCGCAAGACCGGGCCCGCGCCATCGACGCGCCGGATGTCGGCCAGAGCCCATGCGGCGACAAACCGATCGCCTTCGAAAATCTGCAGCGTGTCGCCAAGCCGCAGGTTCACGCGCCGGCGGACGTTGCTGCGGCCGTCGAAGAAGGTCTCGTCCGTCGAAACCGTCGCGCCTGCAGCGCTGGCCTGCTCCATCGCTTCAGAACCCCAGCACGTCGAAACCGTCGACGATTCCCTCGCCCACCGCGCTCACATTATCATCGCGCGCGAAAACCTCGCCCATCCGGTCGAGCCCGACGAGAATGGTCGAACCCGCCACTGTCTTCCAGACGCGCTGGATCGTGTAGGTCCGGACGATCGCCGTCGCCGTCAGCAGAAAGCCGAGGTAGAGGATCGCCATCGGCACGAGCATGACGATGGTCGGCGCCCCGCCTTTCTCGGCGATGCGCAAGCCCAGGGCGTAGCCGAGCCCGACAAGGCCGGTCAGGATCGCGGCGAAGAAAAGCGCCGTCATCAGCAGCAGGCCGAGGGTCGACCAGTAGAAGCCGACCAGGTCGCCGCGATTGATGCGCGACGATGCGGAAACGGGACCGAACCGCAGGCCGTCGACCCACCATTTCCATTCGCTGGCGCGGAACGCGGCGAAACCGAACGGAAGCGCCAGAACGAGGCACAGCGCCAGCAGGACGACGGCGCCATCGGGAACCTTCTTCTGCGAGGCCAGATACCCCAGCGCGGCGAGGCTGGCGCCAGCGGCGACGACCGCCGCATAGAGCCACCAGAGAGCCCTGAACAGCCCGGCGCCGGTTCCAGCGAAATCGCCACGCAATCCGCCGTAGAACGTATGCCGCATCTTCGCGCGCTCGAGCGCCGCCTGCCGCCATGGATAGAGCAGGCCGAGCGTCAGGAAGACCGCGACCGTCCATCCCATCGCCTTCAGCGCATAGGCCGCGCCGGATCCGTCCATGTCGAACCGGACGCCGCGCCACATCGTGCGGTTGAGCCGATAGCGCCGGCCGCGATAGATCGCGAATTGCAGGAAGCCGTAGTAGCAGACCGCCAGCGGCAGAGAGGCGAGCGACTGGTAGCTCTCCGCCACGACGCCGACCAGAAAATAGGCGAGATAGGCGGGCGCGAGGATGGCGACGGCGACGAGAAAGCCGATCAGCAATTCGCGCGCCGTGCCTAGATATTCGAGCGCATCGCCGTCGACTTCCGTATGCGACCACAAATGCGCGCGAATGCGTGTGGCGAGCCAGAACCGGTAGAAGCCGAGCGTGACGAGTTCGAGCGCCGCGCCAGTCGTGACGAGTTGACGAAAGTCCGCATTCTCGCCCGTGAATTTCAGCGCCGCGACGGGGGGCGGCGGCGGCTCCCTGGCAGCGACGCTGGCTGGCGAATTGAAATTCATGATGCAAATTCCCCGTCTGCAAATGGATGAAATCACGGAGAGGCAGCTTTGCCTGTGCAATGGCGCACCTGAAGCCGCGACGGCCCATGCCGCGACGCAGCCGCGGTTAATGCCGCGTTGACCTGCGCCAAGGCCCCGTTCACATTTCGTGCTAGGCTGCCGTCGAACGGTCTCGAAAGGATCCGGCCATGTACAAATCCATTCTCGCGCCCGTCGACCTGGCCGAGCCCGCGCCTTCGCAACCGGCCATCGTAGCGGCGACCGAACTGGCGGGTCTCGCCAATGGCCGTGTGCGGCTCATCAACGTCCAGTCGCTGCTGCCGGCGACCTTCATGGACTACGTGCCCGCCGATTTCGACGCCACGCAGCGCGCCAATGCGGAAAAGGCGCTGGCCGATATCGCCGCTCAGGTGAAACTGCCGGCGGATCGCGTCTCGACCATCGTGCGCATCGGCGGCGTCTATCCCGAAATTCTCGCCGAGGCGAAGGACTGGGGCGCCGACCTCATCATCATCGGTTCGCACCGTCCCGCCATGTCGACGTATCTGCTCGGCTCCAACGCGACGACCGTCGTGCGCCACGCCGAATGTTCGGTGCTGGTGGTGCGCGCTTGAGATTGTTTCGCGCGACATTCGTCACCGCATTTCTCGCGACGGGCTTCGTCGGCGTGGCCGAGGCCGCTCCGCGCAAGCTCGCGGGCACGCTCGCCTATCGCGAGCGCATCGCGCTGCCGCCCGACGCGCGCGCCGAAGTGACCCTCGTCGATGTCGCGCGCGCCGACGCCGCCGCAACGATCGTCGGACAGACGACGGTCTCGCCGGCCGGCCAGGTCCCGATCCGCTGGGAAATGACTTTCGACGACAACGCCCTGCAGCCTCGCGGCCGCTATGCGCTGCAGGCGCGCATCCTTTCCGGCGAGAGGCTGCTGTTCGTGACGACGCAGAGCAATCCGGTCTTCGGCGGCGGCAAGGACAAGACCGACCTGATGCTGCAATCGACGCGCGCGCCGGACAGGCCCGCGCCGGCGCCGGATCCGGCGCAGAAATGGCAGGGCCGGTGGCTCGCCGAGAATATCGGCGGCGGCGGCGTGCTCGACCGCGTGCAATCCTATATCGAGATCGGACCGGACGGGAGCGTGGCAGGCTCGGGCGGCTGCAACCGCATCTTCGGAAAGGCCAGGATCGACCGCGCGGAAATGTCCTTCGGCGCCATGGGCTCGACGCAGATGGCCTGCCCGCTGGCTGTCATGGACCAGGAGCGTAAATTCCTCGACGCGCTCATGGCTGCGCGCGCCTGGCGCGCCGACGAACAACGCCGCAAGCTTCTCCTGCTCGACGCCGACGGCAAGACATTGCTCGTCCTCTCGCGCATGTAGGCAAGACGGTTGGCGCGCGATTTCATCGGCGCCCGCCATTGACGCCTTGCGGCAGGCGTTCGATCCTCGTGTGACCGGCGCGAGGCGAACATGTCGTATTTCCCGACCTGGAAACTGAGAACTTCCGGCGACATTGCGCCGGACGAAAGATTGCCCTGGCCGCAGACGATCGCGCTCGGCGTGCAGCATGTCGTCGCCATGTTCGGCGCGACCGCTCTGGCGCCGATCCTCATGGGTTTCGATCCGAATGTCGCGATCTTCTTTTCAGGCATCGGCACGCTCGTCTTCTTCGTCGTCACGGGCGGTCGCCTGCCGAGCTATCTCGGCTCCTCCTTCGCCTTCATCGCCGTGGTCATCGCGGCGACCGGCTACGCCGGGTCCGGTCCCAACGCCAACATCGCGGTGGCGCTCGGCGGCATCGTCGCGGCGGGCCTGCTCTATTCGATCATCGGACTCGTCGTCATCGCGACCGGCGCCGGCTGGGTCGAAAAGCTGATGCCGCCCGTGCTCACCGGCGCGATCGTCGGCGCCATCGGCCTCAACCTCGCGCCGATCGCCGTGAAAGGCGTCTCCGCCTCCGGTTTCGACACGACGATCGGCCTTCTGACGGTTCTCGCAGTCGGACTCTTCGCGGTCCGCGGATCGGGCATCGTGCGCCGTCTGCCGGTCCTGCTCGGCGGACTGGCCGGCTACATCCTTTACTACATCTGCGCCAATCATCTGGGCTTCGGAAAGCCGATCGACTTTTCCTCCGTCGTCGCCGCGCCATGGTTCGGACTGCCGAAATTCGTCGCGCCGGTTTTCACCGGAAGCGCGGCGACCTTGATCGCGCCGGCGGCCATCGTCCTCGTCGCGGAAAATCTCGGGCATGTGAAAGCGATCTCCGCCATGTCCGGCCGCAACCTCGATCCGCTGCTCGGCCGCGCCTTTCTCGGCGATGGCGTCGCCACGATCATCGCGGGATTCGGCGGCGGCACGGGCGTGACCACTTATGCCGAGAACATGGGCGTGATGGCGGTGACGCGAATCTATTCGACGCTCGTCTTCCTCGTTGCGGCCTGCGTCGCACTCCTGCTCGGCTTTTCGCCGAAATTCGGCGCGCTGATCCTCACCTTGCCCGGTCCCGTCATCGGCGGCCTGTCGGTCGTCGTGTTCGGCCTGATCGCCGCGACGGCCGGACGCATCTGGGTCGAGAACCGCGTCGACTTTTCCGATCCGCGCAACCTGGTGACGGCCGCCGCCGCGCTCGTCGCCGGCGCGGGCGATCTCACGGTCAAGCTCGGCGGCTTCACGCTCGGCGGAATCGGTTCTGCGACGTTCGGCGCGATCCTGCTCTATCATCTGCTCGGCGCCACGAAGAAAGAGTGAGCGGGAAATTTCCATGGCGGAGACACGGCATCTGGTCGCCGAACGGGCGACATTCGCGGGCGTGATGCGCGACCTCGGGCCCCAGCAATTCGCCAACGGCCTCATCGGATTCATCTTCGCCGCGACAGGGCCGGTCGCCGTCGTGCTGACGGCAGCGTCGAAGGGCGCGCTGGCGTCCGACCAGATCGCCTCGTGGCTGTTCGGCTGCTTCTTCGTCAATGGCCTCGTCACGCTCGTCATGACCTGGACGTTCCGTCAGCCGCTGAGCTTCTTCTGGACGATCCCCGGAACGGTGCTGGCGGGACAGGCGCTCAGTCACCTGTCGTTTCCGGAAGTCGTCGGCGCCTTCTACGCGACGAGCCTGCTCATCCTCGTGCTCGGCGCCACCGGCCTTGCGCGCCGGGCGCTCGACTGGGTTCCGATGCCCATCGTCATGGGCATGGTCGCGGGCGTGTTCCTGCGCTTCGGCCTCGACGTCGTGCGCGCGCTGCACGGCGATCCCGTGCTCGCCTGGGCGATGCTGGCGACCTTCCTCGCGCTGTCCTTTTCGCCGCGCATCGCGCGCGTCGCGCCGCCGATTCTCGGCGCGCTGATCGTCGGGCTGCTGCTCGCGCTCTTCACTGCGCGCATCGATACGGCCGCGCTCGGCGCGCTGACGCTCGCAAAGCCCGTGCTCGCGAACGCGAGCTTTTCGTGGGCGGCGATCGTCGAACTCGTCGTGCCGCTCGCCATCACGGTTCTCGTCGTACAGAACGGACAGGGCTACGCGGTGTTGCAGGCGGCCGGCCACACGCCGCCGGCCAACGCCGTGACGATCGCCTGCGGTCTCGGCGGCATCGTCAGCGCCGCGGTCGGCGCCTCCGGCACCTGCCTGACGGGTCCGACAAACGCCATCCTCGTATCCAGCGGCGAGCAGCACAGGCACTATGCCGGCGCGCTGGTCACCGGATCGCTCGCCCTGCTGTTCGGCCTGTTCTCGCCGACCTTCACGCGCCTCATGCTGGCGACGCCGAAGGAATTCGTCATGATGCTCGGCGGTCTCGCCATGCTGCGGGTGCTGCAGGGCGCGTTCGTCTCGTCGTTCAGGGACAAATTCTCGCTCGGCGCGCTCGCGAGCTTTCTGGTGACGGTCGCCGACCTGCCCATCTTCGGCATCGGCGCCGCCTTCTGGGGGCTCGTCGCGGGATGGGCCGTGTCGCGACTGCTGGAGCGGGAGCAGTTCTCGTGAGCGTCTCTACTAACGAACCCTCATGCTGAGGAGGCGGCAAAGCCGCCGTCTCGAAGCATACTCCAGAGCCGCGCCGCTCTTCGCTACCGCACCAGTTCCTTCATCGCCCCGTCCAGCCCCTCGAGCGTCAGCGGATACATGCGATTGCTCATCATCCGCTGCACGAGCTTGATCGACTGCGTGTAGTCCCACTGGTTTTCAGGCACGGGATTGATCCACACGGCGTGCGGATAGGTGCGCGTCACGCGCTCCATCCATACGTAGCCAGGCTCTTCGTTCATGTGCTCGACCGAGCCGCCGGGCTGCGTGATCTCGTAGGGCGACATGGACGCGTCGCCGACGAAGATCACCTTGTAATCGTGCGGATAGGTGTGCAGCACCTGCCACGTCGCCGTCTTGTCGGTGAAGCGGCGCTTGTTGTCCTTCCACACGCCCTCGTACAGGCAATTGTGGAAATAGAAATGCTCCATGTGCTTGAACTCGGTCTTGCACGCGGAGAACAATTCCTCGACCTGCTTGATGTGCCAGTCCATCGAGCCGCCGATGTCGAAGAACAGCAGCACCTTCACCGCGTTGCGGCGCTCGGGGCGCAGCTTGATGTCGAGATAGCCCTGCTTGGCCGTGTCGCGGATCGTATTGTCGAGATCGAGTTCTTCCGGCGCGCCGGTGCGCGCGAACTTGCGCAGGCGGCGCAGCGCGATCTTGATGTTGCGCGTGCCGAGTTCCGTATCGCCGTCGAGATCCTTGAACTCGCGCTTGTCCCACACCTTCACGGCGCGACGGTGGCGGCTCTCCTTCTGGCCGATGCGTATGCCTTCTGGATTGTAGCCGTAGGCGCCGAAGGGCGATGTGCCGGCCGTGCCGATCCACTTGTTGCCGCCCTGGTGGCGCTCCTTCTGCTCCTCGAGGCGCTTCTTCAGCGTCTCCATCAGCTTGTCCCAGCCCATGGCCTCGAGCTGCTGCTTCTCCTCGTCGGTCAGATATTTCTCGGCGAGCTTCTTCAGCCATTCCTCGGGAATTTCGGCCTTGTCCATGGCGTCGAGGAGCGATTCCAGCCCCTTGAATGTCGCCCCGAACACGCGATCGAACTTGTCGAGGTTGCGCTCGTCCTTCACCAGGCAGGCGCGCGACAGGTAGTAGAAATCCTCGACCGACTTCTCGGCCAGGTCCTGGTCGAGCGCCTCCATCAGGGTGAGGTATTCGCGAAGGGTGACGGGAACCTGGGCTTCCCGGAGCGAAGTGAAGAATTGCAGGAACATGGGTGGAATTTGGCACGAGCCGGGCGGCAGGTCGAGGGTCGCGGCCGTCGCGCGCGGCCCGCCGATTGAATTCAGGATCTGTCAGGGCTGCCGGTGAAACCGACCTCCGGGGTCCGCTGGCGGGTCGGCCACCAGGCGTCCCCGAACACGTAATCGTCGATCTCCCGGCCGGTCGGCAGGCGATGCACCCACACGCCCTGCTGTCTCCGACGCATCAGCAGCCCGTCCCGCATCGTTCCATCGGCAAGCGTTTGCGTGGTCGTATAGAATTTAGGTCCCCAGCCCGTGTCTGAACTGCGGACCGCCTCGCGTAAAGGACGGAAAATATTTGAAAAATTAAACATTCCGCACCCGTCACTCAAACAAATATGATTTCATCAAAACATATGTCGAGCCGATAGCCAATCAACTGAATTTGTTCCCGGTAAAATGTTACCAGCGGAGCATAAAAAAATCCGTATACCCGGCAAAACTGGCGCGCAGCCATCGAATTCTATAGTCGCGTCAAAAGATGCTGTCGAGCATCTGACCTTGCGTGATGCGGGATGCGCGTGTTGACCTCGCGCATGGCGCGGCCGCCCGGCCCGGCCCATCATCGACCCATGCGCGCCCCTGCGATTCTCGCCGCCCTTTTCCTTGCGACCTTCCCGGCCTTGGCCGCGGCCGCGCCGGCCGGCAAATATGCCGCGGGTCGCGCCATCGCGCGGCCCTGCGCGACCTGCCATGCGATCGGCGTCCGGGGCGCCAGTCCCGACCCGCATGCCCCGCCCTTCCGGACCCTCGCCCGCAAATATCCGCTGGAAAATCTGCAGGAAGGCTTTGCCGAGGGCGTATTCGTCGGTCATTCCGACGGTATGCCGATGTTCAGGCTCTCGCCGGAGCAGATACAGGACTTTCTCAACTATCTGCGCTCGATCCAGCGCTAGGCGCCGGTCGCCCGCAAAAAACAGTGCGCGTTAAAGGGTCTTACGCGACGGCATTTACCATCCGGCAATAGCCCCCGACATACAACAGACACACGGCCGCGCCATTCGGGGGCCGGCCGGGAGCCTGAGCCCATGTTTGCCATAAGACGCTTTCTCGCCGACGAATCCGCAGCGACATCGATCGAATACAGTCTGATCGCGGCGCTCATCGGCGTCGTGATCATCACCGCGACGCGCAAACTCGGCACCAGCGTGTCGACCAAGTTCAACACGATCGCCAATGCGGTGACCTGAAGCGCCGCTTCGGGTCCATCTGGAATTTACGGGCGGGGGCCGCATCCGCGGCTTGTCCGCCCTTTGGCGTTCTGCCGGCTTGCCCGGCCCCATAAGCCCCTTTAATCTGCCGATTAAACATCCAAGGGGCTGAAATGCGCTTTACCGGTACCAAGGACTACGTCGCGACCGAGGATCTGAAGGTCGCCGTCAACGCCGCCATCGTTCTGGAACGCCCGCTGCTGGTGAAGGGCGAACCCGGCACCGGCAAGACCGTGCTGGCCGAGGAGGTCGCCAAGGCCATCGGCGCGCCGCTGCTCACCTGGCACGTCAAGTCCACCACCAAGGCGCAGCAGGGCCTCTACGAATACGACGCGGTTTCGCGCCTGCGCGACAGCCAGCTCGGCGATCCGCGCGTCTCCGACATCCAGAACTACATCAAGCGCGGCAAGATGTGGGAAGCCTTCGTCTCCGACAGCCGCCCCGTCCTGCTGATCGACGAGATCGACAAGGCCGACATCGAATTCCCGAACGACCTGCTGCTCGAACTCGACCGCATGGAATTCCACGTCTACGAGACGGGCGAGACGATCAAGGCCGCCAAGCGCCCGATCGTCGTCATTACCTCCAATAACGAGAAGGAACTGCCGGACGCCTTCCTGCGCCGCTGCTTCTTCCACTACATCAAGTTCCCGGACGCCGAGACGATGGAGCAGATCATCGACGTCCACTTCCCCGGCATCAAGAAGCGCCTGGTGGAAGAGGCGCTGCGCATCTTCTTCGAGGTGCGCGACGTGCCGGGCCTGAAGAAGAAGCCCTCGACCTCCGAACTGCTGGACTGGCTGAAGCTCCTGCTCAACGAGGACATCGGCCCCGAAACGCTGCGCGAGCGCGACCCCAAGAAGCTCATCCCGCCTCTGCACGGCGCGCTCCTCAAGAACGAGCAGGACGTGCACCTGTTCGAGCGGCTGGCGTTTCTGAACAGGCGGGAGCGGTAATCCAGACCCAGCCGGGCGAGCGCCAGCGCGAAACCGGCTGTCTCTACAAACGACTGTCAAATCCTCGGCGCAGCGCCAGCTGCGGGCGGGGCCGCGCGCCCCTCCGCCGGGCGCGGTAGCCTCAGGCGTAATAGGTCGACAGCGCCGCCTGCGTCCGTGCGCCCAGCGCCATCACGACGACCGCGCAAGAGGCCAATGCGAACGCAATCGCATCCTGGGATGAGGCGAAGACGAAGCTGTCCGTCGGCGGGACGATGAAATATTCGAACAGGACGAGACCGGCGGCGACGCTGACGCCTTGCCAGGCCGGTTCGAGCCAGAGCGCCGCCAGCCCGCAGACAGGACAAGCACGAGCGCAGCTGGCCCGATTTCCAGATTGAAGCGCTGGGCGATCCAGGTCGGACCTACGAGGACGAGGCCGGCGACAACAAGGTCGACCGCCCGCAGGAGCCTGATACGCCCGAGCAGGCCCCTTGCGCGGCCGTACCAGTTCTGGCGCGATCCGATATCCATCGCCAGCAGCAACGGCCAGTAGAGAAGGAGCAGGACCGCAAACAGGCGCCAGCCGCCATAGGCCATGGCGATCAAGGCGCCGCTGGCCAGGCAGCACACGAATCCGACCGCGTTGCGCAAAACGCGCAGCGCCCGGTCGAAATCGTCGTCGCTGTCGAACATCAGCCCTGGTCCCCGGCGAGGTAATGCAGCGCCGGCCGCCTCGACACAAGCTATATGTGTCGGCGCATGGCCGCCATGTGGAAAGTCACGCCAGGAAGGCCTTGATCGCGCTGTTCACAGCTTCGGGCTCATCCTGCTGCACCCAGTGCGAGGCGTTGGGCAGGCGCACGATCTTCAGGTCGCGGACGTACTGGTCCGTGCCGTCGAGCGTCGAGACTTCGAGCGCGACGTCCTTTTCGCCCCAGACGACGAGCGTGGGAACCTCGATCTTTCCGCCGAGGTCGGTCGCGCTCATGAGATCGTTCATCGCGCTGCGATACCAGTTGATCATGCCGCGCATGCCGCCCGGCCGCGCGGCGTTCGCCGCATAGACGGAAAGAATCTCGCGCGAAAAATTCGCCTTGTTGGCGCAGGTGTCGCGGAGCATCTTGGCCACCGGCGCGCCGCCCTTGCGCGACAGCAGCGTCTCCGGCAGCCACGGGATCTGGAAGAAGCGCGTGTACCACGACTTCTTCCTCTGCTTCGGATTGGTCTGGTACTCCCGCTTGAAGCAGAGCGGATGCGGCACGTTGAGGATGACGAGCTTTTCCAGCGGCCGGATCTTTCGCGCGGCGAATGTCCAGGCGAGCAGCGCGCCCCAGTCGTGCGCGATCAGCGTGACGCTCTTGGCGCCTGACCTGTCGATCAGGCCGGCGATGTCGGCGAGCAGCTTGTCGGCGGAATAGGCGGAGCGTTCGGCCGGCGTCGTCGTGCCGCCGTAGCCGCGCTGGTTCGGCGCCCAGACGCGATAGCCCATGTCGGCCAGCACCGGCATGAGATGGCGCCACGAAACGGCGTGTTCGGGAAAGCCGTGTAGCAGCAGCGCGAGGCGATCGCCCGCGCCCGCCTCGTAGACTTCCATTTCGATGCCGTTCGAGGGAACGACGATTCGCTTGCCGGGAATGAGGGACGAGGCGTCTGTCATGTCTGGCTACCCTTCCCCGCTGCGATCGAATCTCTAGCCGCAGGCGCCTGCCATCGCCGCCATGCCCGGGCACATGCCGCAGCCGCCGGCCCCCTCGCACGCCCCCGCCATCTCCATGCCCCCGCCCTCGCCGCCGGGCGCGGGTTTGGCGATGAGCGAAAGCTGCCGTTCGAGTTTCGCGCTCTGGCAGACCGGGCATTCCGGCGTCTCGCCGGAGCGCACCAGCGTCGTGAATTCCTTGCTGCAGTCCTCGCAGCGGTAGGCGTAGAGCGGCATGTCGGCCCCCAGAAAGACGTCCGACCGATATGGCCCCGAAGCCGTCGCTTTGACAAGGCTCGGGCCTGGCGGCGGGAACCAGCGCAGCCTTGACGCGTTGGCCGATTTCAATCCCCCGGCTGACGGAGACTTTCGATGCCCGGCAATCTTCTGCATTACGCCCTCGTCTTCCTTGTCGTCGCCATCGTGGCGGCGCTGTTCGGGTTCGGCGGCGTCGCCGGAACCGCGATGGAAGGCGCGCGAATCCTGTTCTGGGTGGCGCTGGTCCTGATGGTCCTGGCCTTCCTGTTCGGCATGGTGCGACGCCGTACCTGAGGCCCCCGTCCGCGCGCGTTAATCCTCGCGCGCGGACGGCCCTCGCCTTTGGACGAGCGGAACGCTAGCCTTCGGCCATGCGTCGTCGACTCGTCCTGATCCGCCATGCGAAGGCTGCCCGCGAAGCCGGCGGCGGCGACAAGGAGCGCCCGCTCACCCGCCGCGGCCGCGAAGACGCGGCGCGCAACGGCCGGTATCTCGTCGAGGAAAAGCTGCTCCCGAACCTCGCCGTCGTCTCGGACGCGCGCCGCACGCGCGAGACGCTCGACTGCCTGCTGCAGGCGGCCGGCCGGTCGTTCAAGGTGCTGATCGACCCGGAACTCTATCTCGCCGAGGATTTCATCCTCTTGTCGGAACTGCACAAGGCGCCCGATCTCGCCCAGACCATGCTGGTCGTCGGGCACAATCCCGGCCTCGCCGATTTCGCCTGGCGCGTCACCGGCTCCGGCGACCTCGAGGCGCGCAAGCGTCTCGAACTGAAATACCCGACGTCGGGCCTGGCGGTCGTCGAATTCGACCAGAAGCATTGGGCCGACATAAAATGGGGGACCGGCCGGCTGGAACGCTTTGTCACCCCGTCCATTCTGGTCGAGGGCGTCGACGATCTCGATTGAGAGGCCTCCTTGTTTCTGGAGCAGGCCGGACTTGCGGCGGCGCTGATCGCCGCGCTCGCCAATTCCGGCGTCTTCTGGCGGACGCTGCCGCAGCCGCCGTTCCTGCAGCCCGTGTTCCGGTCGGCCGAGCGCGCCGTCGACAATTGGCGCAGCCAGGGCGCGTTCAATCTCGACATCGCTTTCGAGCAGTCGGCCGCGCTGCTTCTCGGGCGCGACATACGCGGCGTGTCGCGCTGCGTGCGGCTCAACAATTACTGGTGCGTCAAGAAGGCCGGCTGGACGGGCGAGATCGCCTCCGATGCGGAAGGCCACGTTGCCTTCGCCAGCGCCGCCGATGGCGCCGGCGTCGCCGCCGCGCTCCTGCGCCGCTATTACGTCGACCTGAAACTGCATTCGGCGCGCGCCATCGTCGAACGCTGGGCGCCGGCGCAATGCGGACCTTCCCTCGCATACGCGCCGCGCCCGGCCAAACGCATAGCTGCGACAGGCGCGCGCTCCGGCGCGCCGATGGGCAAGCGCCGCCTGCTCGGTCCCGAACCGAAAGGCCTGACGACCCACGGCCTCGGCAATACGCTGCGCGCGAAATACCTTGCAAGGAGGGGCGGCGCGAAGCTCCGGCCCTCGCGGACCGCAGACCGCACGCCCGCGATGATGCAGACGCCGACGATCGCGGCGGGCTTTTCCGCCGGGACCGCCGGCCCGCCGGTCCGCCTCGCCATGCTGCCCTTTCCGGGCGTGGCGCTGGGTCCGGACCCGGCGCTGAAGATCGCCCCGTCCTTGCCGCCGCTGCCGGCTGCGACCTGCGCTTCCGAGACACGGCGCATCGGCAATTACGCGGCCAGTATCGCAGACGGCGTGGCTGCGGGACCCGACGACGATCTCGCCCTGTTCAACGCCGACGGCCGCCCGACGCCCAATTTCGCCAGGGCGCTCGCCAACATGGCGGCCGTCGAGATCGGCCCGCTCAGGGCGCGGCAGGAACTGGTGGACCGGGCCGTGGCGCGGCTGGCGCGCAAGTGACCGGCTTCCCTCCCCGCTGGCAAAGCGGGTGTTCCCGCTTTGCGCATCCAAGACTGCCGAAGTCGGCAAGAGCCGACTTCGGTCGGGAAGGGTGGACGCCGAAGGCGGACGGGTGGGGTCCCCCCGACATCGGCTGCGCCGCTGATCGACCTCCCCGCCAGCGGGGCGGTAGGATGCCGCGCGACCTGACCCACTTACAAAGGCGCCGCATCGCGCTTATTTCTGGCGTCGCCCGCCGGAGCCTCGCTTGTCCAAATTCGCCGATTTCCTGTTCGAGACGCGCAACGCGGCGAGCGCGCTCGCCGAATTCGCGCGGGGCAACGGCCTGCGCCTCGGCGTGACGGGGCTGTCGCGCGCCGGCAAGACCGTATTCATCACCGCGCTGGTGCAGAACCTGCTGCGCGCCACGGCGGCGGCGCGCGAGAACGAGCGCATCCTTCCCGTCTTCCGGGTGCATGCGGAAGGCCGCATGACCGGCGCACGGCTCGAACCGCAGCCGGACGACCACGTGCCGCGCTTCGCCTACGAGGATCACGTCGCGGCGCTGACAGGCGAGGACCGTCACTGGCCGGACTCGACGCGCCGCATTTCCGAACTGCGCCTGACCATCGAATTCGAGCGCGCCGAGGGCTGGCGCAAGGGACCTTCGCACCTGACGATCGACATCGTCGATTATCCCGGCGAATGGCTGCTCGACCTGCCGCTGCTGACCAAGAGCTATGCGCAATGGTCGCACGACACGCTGGAGGCCAGCGCATCGGCGGCGCGCGCGCCGCTCGCAGCCGACTGGCGCGCGGCGACGCTTGCAGCAAAACCCGAAGCCGCAGCCAGCGAGGACGAAGCCAAGAAACTCGCCGCCCTCTTCACCGATTATCTGCGCGCGGCGCGCGGCGAAACCTACGCGCTCTCGACGCTGCCGCCCGGCCGGTTCCTCATGCCCGGCGACATGGAAGGTTCGCCCGCGCTGACTTTCGCGCCGCTGCGCGTCGACGAAGGCGAGGCGGCGGAAGGCTCGCTGCGCGCGATGATGGAGCGGCGCTACGAGGCCTACAAGAAACACGTGGTGCGCCCGTTTTTCCGCGATCATTTCGCGCGGCTCGACCGCCAGATCGTGCTGGTCGATGCGCTGACTTCGCTCAACAGCGGCCCTGCCGCCGTGCGCGATCTCGAAACCGCGATGTCGGAAGTGCTCATGGCCTTTCGCGCCGGAAAATCCGGCGTGATCTCGACCATGTTCCGTCCGAAAATCGATCGCATCCTGTTCGCCGCCACCAAGGCCGATCACCTGCATCACCAGAGTCACGACCGGCTCGAAGCGATCCTGCGCCTCCTCGTGTCGCGCGCGATCGCGCGCGCGGAGGACGTCGGGGCGGCTGTCGATGTCGTGGCGCTCGCAGCCATTCGCGCGACGCGCGAGGCGACGGTGAAGCAGGGAAACATGTTCAAGGATCGCGCCGATCTCGACGCCATCGTCGGCGTGCCGCTCGCCGGCGAACGCATCGACGGCGAAACGTTCGACGGCGACGCGGAAGTCGCGATCTTTCCCGGCGCGCTGCCTGCCGATCCGAAGCTCGTCTTCCGCGGCGACGGGCTCGGCGTGCCTGAGGGCGCCGCCGACTACCGGTTCGTGCGCTTCCGTCCGCCCGTCGCCCGCATCGCACGTGACGGCGCGCCGTTGCCCGCGGCGTCGATCCGCCTCGACCGCGCGCTGCAATTCCTGCTCGGAGACCGTTTGCAATGAGCGGCGAAGAAAGATCGCGACCGCGCGCCTTCCGTCTCGACGACGGCAAGGTCCTCGTGTCGGACGCCGACGCCGCTGCGGCGACCGAATTCCGCAGGTCCGGCGGCGTCGTGGTCGCGCCCGCGCCCGACGCCTTCGCGCCCGACGGAGAACCGGCCGAGCCGCAATCGGAGGAACAGGCGGTCGAGATCGCGCAACAACGCGGCGTGCTGAAGCGCGCGCTTCTGTCGTGGGGCGGCCTGTTCTGGTCGGCGCTCGGCGGCCTCGTGTCCCTCGGCTTCGGCCTGTGGACGGCGCGCATCGTCGACGAATTGTTTGCCCGCTCGATGACGCTGGGGTGGATCGGCGTCGCGCTGGCCGCTGTCCTGCTGCTCGCAATTCTCGGCCTGCTGGCGCGCGAGAGCCGCGCGATCTTCCGCCAGAAGCGCATCGCGCACCTGCACGCCGCCCTTGCGGAAGCGCGCGAGACGGACGACCGGCAAGCCGCGCGCAGCCGCGTCGGCGAACTCGTCGCGCTCTACGCCGACAGGCCGGACACGGCGCGATCGCGAAACCTGGTGAACGATCTGTTGCGCGAGATCGTCGACGGCCGCGACCTGATCGACATATCCGAACGCAATCTCATGCGCGCGCTCGACGAGGAGGCGACCCGCGAAATCGCCGCCGCGGCGCGGCGCGTGTCGATGGTCACCGCCATCTCGCCCCGCGCGCTGGTCGATGTCGCCTTCGTCGCCGCGCAGGCGGTGCGGCTCTTGCGGCGCATTTCCGAAATCTATGGCGGAAGGCCCGGTTTTCTTGGGTTTCTCAGGCTTGCGCGTTCAGTTGGCGCGCATCTGGCGATCACCGGCGGCATGGCGGTCGGCGATTCTCTTGTCCAGCAGGTGCTGGGCCACGGACTTGCCGCGCGGCTGTCGGCGCGGCTCGGCGAAGGCGTGCTCAACGGCATGCTGACGACGCGGATCGGCCTCTCCGCCATGGCCGTCTGCAGGCCCATGCCCTTCGCGGCCGAAAAGCAGCCGGGCGTCAGGGAAGTCGCGCCCTTCCTGTTCGGCGGCGACAAGGAATGAACGGCGGCGAAGAAATCGGCGTTTCCTAAACTTGTCGGCAATTCGTGGTCGCCAGTTAACATCTTGGCCGTAGTTAATCCCGATGCGGCGTTTCATTGCCGCAGTCGCGGACGGTTCGCCGTCCATTTCGGGACGGCGCATGGGCGAAGCCATCAGCCTTCAGGATGTCGAACGGCTCATCGCCACACGTTCGTTCGACCCCTCCGCCTCGCCTAGGCTGGAACTGCAGGTCGAACGCGACCTCGGCCAGCGGCGCGCCCGTTTCCTGCGCACCAGCACGCTGCGGGCGATCCCCGTCTACACTTTCTTCCTGTTCGGCGACGCATTCCTGACGCCCGACGTGCTCGGCCTGTCCGCCATCCTGCACTTTCTGGTCGTCACGCCGTACATGCTGCTCGTCGCCTTTCTCATCCGGCCGGGCGTCGCGCCGCGCGAGCGCGAAGTGCTGGCGGCGTCGATCCCGCTGGCGATCGTCCTGCAGGTCCTGATCGTCTTCTGCGCGACCAATTCGCCATTCGCCTCGCACTATCTCTATTTCGTCACCAGCGCGGTGGTGTCGCTCAGCGCCGTGCAGCGTGTTCGACTGCGCTACGCGCGGATCTGCGCCGCGCTCGTCTTCGCGCTTCTGCTCGCCGCGCTTCTCTACAAAGGGACGCTGCCGATCGAGATCACCGTGACGCACGCCATGATCTACGTCGTTTGCGTCACGGTCACGCTCAATTCCAACAAGCTGATCGCCCGCGAACAGCGCTGGCACTACCTGATGGCCTTGCGCGAGCGACTACGCGCCGCCGAAAGCGACGACGACGCCAACCACGATCCGCTGACCGGGCTGGGCAACAGGCGCTTCCTGCACAAGCAGGCCGCGGATCTCTGGCGCGCCGGCGCGCGCGACGAACGTTCGATCGCGGCGATCGTCTTCGACGTCGATCATTTCAAGGCGTTCAACGATCGCTATGGCCACGGGCGCGGCGACGCCTGCCTCAAGCGCATCGCCGCCTGCGCCAGCGCCGAATTGCGTCTCATCTCCGACCTTGCCTTCCGCACCGGCGGCGAGGAATTCCTGGCGCTTCTGCCGGGCGTCGAGCTCGAGACGGCGATCGGCGTCGCCGAGCGCATCCGCATGACCATCGAAGGGCTCGGGATCCCGCACGAGGGCGGCCCGGGCGGCATCGTCACCGCCTCCTTCGGCGTGGCGGCAGGACGCATCGCCACCTGCTCGCTCGAGGCGCTGGCGGAGGCCGCCGACGAGGCGCTGTACGTCGCCAAGCGCGGCGGCCGCAACCGCACCCGCGCCCACACCGCCGAAGCCCGCGACATGGCGGCCTGACCGCGGCGTTTGCATCGGCCGCCATTTGCCCGAGACTGGGCCGTCCCTGATTCGGCCCGAAACGTTCGGCATGAACGACCTGACCCTCATCAACCCGCCGCCGGGCATCACGCCGCAGGATTATGCGGCAATCGAGGACGCCGTCATGGAGACGGCGCGCGGCCGCTGGTTCCTGCTCGAATACGCGCGCCGCCAGCGCGCCGCCGAGACGCAGCGCATGGCGGATGCGGTCGACCGGCTCGAACAGGCGATCGAAACGCTGCAGCCGCAGCTGGCCGGAATCGTTCCCGTCGCGCCCCCGGCGCCCCCCGCGCCGGCGCCAACCAACGAGACCGCCGCCGCCGTAGCCGAAAAGCTGAGCGATATCGTCTGGACGATGCGCGAGCGCGGCGTCGGCGATCAGTTCTGCGTCGAACTGGAAAAGCAGATCAGGATCATCCGCACATTGCGCGTCGAGATCGAGACCGGACGCGAGCAGACGGCGCCGCCGGCGCAAAGGCTGATCGAGGCGCCGCCTGCGGCCGCCGCCACGGCCGGCCCTACGGAAAGCCGCGCGCCGGACGCATCGAACGCCGAAACGATTTCGCTCGGCTCCGGCGCATTCGACAGGGCCGCCCCTGCCCCTCCGCCGCTGCAGATGCCGCCGCCCTGGCGGCCTCAGGGCGCTCCAGACGCGCAAAGGCCGCACGCCGAACCTGCGCCTGCGACGCGCGAAATCGCCTCCACGCGCCTCGACGCCCTGCCGTTGATGGAAAAGATCGCGCTGTTCTGCTGAGCGCGGATTCCCTCCCCGCTGGCGGGGAGGGTGTCGCCGCAGGCGACGGGTGGGGCTCGGCGCCGAAGAGACGGAGACGTTTCGGACAATGCCCCGCGAACTCCGCCCGCCATTCGCTGTCGCGAATGTCGACCTCCCCGCAAGCGGGGAGCGACTGTCTTGGCGATCAAGCGATTTCGGCGCGCCATGGCTTTCTGTCCCGCAGGATTGCGTTGAGGATCGTCAGCAGCTTTCGGGCGACGGCGACGAGGGCGAGCCGTTTGGATTTTCCTGCCGCCACCAGCTTGTCGCGGAATCTCTTGAGGGCCGGGTTGTGTCGCGCGGCGACCATGGCGCCGACAAACAGCAGGCTGCGCACGGTCTTGCGACCGCCGCCGATGAAGCTCTTGCCCTTCCACTGGCCGGACTGTCGCGTCCACGGCGCTAGCCCCGCGAGCGCTGCGATCTGACGGCGGTCGAGCGTTCCGAGTTCCGGCATTTCGGCGATCAGCGTGCGGGCGATGATCGATCCGACGCCGGGGACGGAGGCGAGCAGGTCTTCCTTCTCGGCCCAGACCGGCGAGCCGCGCACCTGATCGTCGATCTCGGCGTCGAGTTCGGCGAGTTCCTTCTCGAGCGCCTTGCGCAGCCGGGCGATGCTTTTTTGCAGGCGTTTGGCGGCGCGCCGCTCGCGCTGGCCCTCGGCGGCCATCATCTCGACGATCTGCCGCCGGCGGGCGACGAGATCGGCGAGAAGCTGCGTAGCCTCGTCCGGCAGGACGCGCACCTCGGGCTGCGTCGCCTCGACGAAGCGGGCGATGACCGCGGCGTCGATCGGATCGGTCTTGGCGCGCTTGCCGAGCGCCTGCGCGTAGTGGCGGACCTGCGCCGGATTGACGACGACGACCGGCAGGGCTGCGCTCGCCAGGCTCGCCGCCACGACCGTCTCGAAGCCGCCGGTCGCCTCGACGGCGATCAGCGCTGGCGCGATCGCCTGCAACCGAACGACGAGCTGCGCGAGGCCTTCGCCGTTGCGGGCGACCGCAAAGGCTTCGCCGGAAGGATGCGCATGCACATCCAGCCGATCCTTCGACACGTCGATGCCGATGTAGTGAGCGTCCATCCGATCCCATCCTTGCGCAACCGGGCTTCGCTTCGAGCGGCCCAAGCGACTGTTCGGGTTCGATGGAACGGCGGACGGAGACCCTCGCTCCCCGACGGGCTCGCAAACCCTAGGTAGGCCCAGTCTTCCGACCGCCACCGCGCCGGCGATTATGCCAGTGTCGGCAAGCGACAAGTTACAAGGTAGCGCGACTTTAAAGTCGCCTCGACACCACACCTCCGCAGCGCGGGTCTGCCCGGCGGCGCGCGGCCTTGTCCACGCCTCCGCCGCCCGCCTAATCTGCCGCCACACGATCGGGCCGCGATGGCCGGGGAAGGAAACGACATGGATCTCGGAATAGCCGGCCGCAAGGCCATCGTCTGCGCGTCGTCGAAGGGGCTCGGCAAGGGTTGCGCGCGCGCGCTCGCGGAAGCCGGCTGCGAGGTCGTGATGAACGGCCGCAACGCGGAGGTGCTGGAAGCGGCCGCGAAGGAAATCGCCGCGGCGACCGGCGCGAAGATCAAGGCGATCGCCTGCGACGTCGGCACGGAAGCCGGCCGCAAGGCGCTGCTGGCCGCCTGCCCGGCGCCCGACATTCTCGTCAACAACAACGGCGGGCCGCCGCCGAAGGATTTCCGCCAGATCACCCGCGACGAGATGATCGCCGGCCTCGACGCCAACATGATGACGCCGATCATCCTCGTGCAATCCGTCATCGACGGCATGGCCGAGCGCGGCTTCGGCCGCATCATCGACATCACCTCCGCCTCCGTGCGCACCTCGCTCACCGGTCTCGACCTGTCGTCGGGCGCGCGCGCCGGCCTCACCGCCTTCCTGGCGGCGGCGGCCCGTCAGTTCGTCGACCGCAACGTCACGATCAACCACATCCTTCCGGGCGTGTTCGACACCGATCGCATCGCCTCCGCCACAGGCCGCATGGCGGCGATGAAGGGCGTCACGCCCGAGGAGTTCCGCAAGCAGCGCGAGGCGGGCATTCCGGCCAAACGCTTCGGCACGGCGGATGAATTCGGCAAACTCTGCGCCTTCCTCGCCAGTTCGCATGCCGGCTACATCACCGGCCAGTCCTTCCTGATCGACGGCGGCGCCTTCAACACCGTGATCTGACGATGCGCCGGCGCGGCCGAAAGGAATGACGCGATGCTGAAAGGCGTCGTGATGCGGATCGCCGCCGCCTTCGCCTTTGCGATCATGGCGAGTTTCGCGAAACTGACGAACGGCGGCTATTCGATCGGCCAGATCGTATTCTTCCGGTCCCTGTTCGCGCTCGCCGTGCTCGTCGTGTGGCTGCGCGCGCGCGGCGATTTTCCGCGCGCCATCCACACCAGGCGCCCGCTCGGCCATCTCGCGCGCGGCACCGGCGGCACCGGCGGCATGTTCTCGTATTTTCTCGCGGTCGCGCTGCTGCCGCTGCCCGACGTCATCGCCATCGGCTATCTCTCGCCGCTGCTGGTCGTGGCGCTGGCGGCCATCGTGCTCGGCGAGACCGTGCGCCTCTACCGCTGGAGCGCGGTCGCCGTCGGCTTCGCCGGCGTGCTGGTCATGGTCAGCGAGCATCTGGGCGAAGGCGCGGGCTCGCGCGTCGGCGCGCTGGCGGCGCTGTCGTCTGCGGCCTTCGCCTCGTATGCGGTCATCCAGACGCGGCGGCTGGCGCAAACCGAAACGACCGGCGCCATCGTCTTCTATTTTTCGGTGCTCACCAGCTTCTTCGGTTTCCTCCTGATGACGATCGGCTTCGTCTGGCCGGAAAGCGCGCCGCTCGGCGCCTTTTTCGCCGCGCAGAAATGGACGACGCCGGGTTTCTACGATCTCGCGCTTCTCGTCGGCGTCGGCCTCGTCGGCGGCGTCGGACAGATCCTGATGACCGATTGCGTGCGCTACGCCGACGCCTCGGTCATCGCTCCCTTCGAATACACGTCCATCGTCTTTGCGATGGGCCTCGGCTGGTTCCTGTTCGGCGAAAAGCCGACTCCGACGATCCTGGGCGGTTCGATCATCGTCATCGGCGCCGGCCTGTTCGTCCTCTGGCGCGAGCGGCGACTGGCGAAGATCGCCCGCTTGCAGGCCGACAGGACCGCCTGATCCGGCAAACCGGACAATTTCGTTCGCCATTCCAAACGATTTCGGCTATTATGCCGAACGGCCACATTGGACCGGGGATCATGGGCGTCGAAGGCAAGGACAAGCAGAAAGCGCTGGAAGCGGGCGCGCTCGTCGTGGCGGGCCAGCTCGGCCGCACGGTCCAGCGCCTGCGCAAGGCCTACAACCTGTCGCTGTCCGACCTCTCCGAACAGTCCGGCGTCGCCAAGTCGATCATCAGCCAGATCGAACGCAACGAGACAAATCCGACTCTTTCCACCATCTGGCGTCTGGCCCAGGCGCTGGACGTGTCGATCGAGCGCGTGCTGCAGGGCGCGCAGGACGAACCTTTCATCGAAAAGTCCTCGCGCGGCGATACGCCGATCCTGCTCTCGGAAGACGGCAAGTGCCGGCTCGCCATAACCGGCTGGATCAAGACGGTCGAATGGCTGCAATGGTACGACTTTTCCGCCGACCCCGGCGGCGTGCTGGAATCCGACGCCCATCAACGCGGCTCCGTAGAATGTCTCTCCGTGCTCGACGGCGAACTGGAAGTGGAAGTCGCCGGCGCCATCGAGACGGCGAAGGCCGGCGAGACCTTGCGCTATCGCTGCGACTGTCCGCACGTGATCCGCAACCGCTCGGCCAGGCCCGCGCACGCGACCATGGTGTGCATCCTCAAGGCCGCGGTGATGGAATAGCGGGCGAGGCGGCGATCGATCGATCGATCGAAGGCGCACTCTTCCCTCTCCCGCTTGCGGGAGAAGGGATGGCGCGACGACAGATCCCCGCCCATTGCCGTCGCAACAGAGCGCCGCCGGATCGCATTTGCCGGCCCCTGCGCCGATCCGGCATAAGGCTCGCAGCAGCCGGACCCCGAATCCTTGAACAAGCCCGCCGCCGTTTCGCCGAACGCAGTTTCGGCCTGGCGCCTCGCCGCGCTGAACCTGCTGGTGTTCGCGCCGGTCGGGCTGCAATTGCCGTTCCTGTCTTTGTGGTACGCCGGCATCGGCTTCGGGGCGGAAGCCATCGCCATCCTGCAGGGCGCGACGCCGCTCGCCCGCTTCGTCTCCAACCTGCTCGTGCCGCCGGTCGCCGACCGTCGCGGCAACGCGCCCTTGCTGCTGGCGCTCTGCGCGCTCGGCGGCATGGCGGGCTTCGCCTTCGCCGGCCTGCATCATTCCTTCTGGTGGGTCTTCGCCTGCATCGTCGCCGCCACATTCGCGCAGGGGCCGATGATCGCGCTCGGCGATTCCATGACGTTGCGGGAAGCGCGCCGGCGGGTCGTCGCCAACGAGCGCGCCCTCGACTATGGCGCGATCCGCGGTTTCGGGTCGGTCGGTGTGCTGGTGCTGATGACAATCGGCGGCTGGCTGGTCGCGCCTTTCGCGCAGCAGGACATAATCTTCGTCATCGCATCCAGCATGGCGCTCGTGACCCTCGGCATCGTCGTCCTGTCGCCGCGCACGGCCGCGACGGGCGGCCCAGCGCAACGCGTCGCGCCGGAGAAGATCGCGCGGCCGGGCCTGGTCGCGCTCGTCGTGCTCGGGGCGGCGCTCATCCAGTCGAGCCATGCGATGGTCTATACGTTCGGCTCCATCGCCTTTCGCGGGGCCGGCTACAGCGACGTGATGATCGGATTTCTGTGGGCGATCGGCGTCGCCACCGAAATCATCTTCTTCGTCGTCGCGGGACGCAGATTTGGCGGCGCGGGAGCGGCCTATGTGTTCCTGATGCTCGGCGGCGCGAGCGCCATACTGCGATGGATCGCCATGTCATTCGCCTTGCCGACGCCGCTGCTTTTCGTCGTGCAGGCGATGCATGCGACGACATTCGCGTCCACGCATCTGGGCGCGGTCTTCGCGCTCACGCGACTGGTCGGCGAAACGCGCCGGGCGCAGGCGCAAGGCTGGATTTCCGGCGTCAATGCGCTCGTCTATGCGGCGACGGCGATCAGTTGCGGCTTTCTTTGGAACGCCTTCGGCCCGCAAGCCTATCTGGCGATGGCCGCGATAGCGGCGGCTGGTCTTGCGCTGGTCGCAATCGCCGCGCTGGACCCGCGCAAGGACATGTGAGCGGGCCGCGCGGGCCCGCTCACTGCGCCGTCAATCCTTGGGCATACGGTGCAGGGCGCAGATCTTGTTGCCGTCCGGATCGCGCAGGTAGGCGAGATAGAGCTTGCCGGCTGCGCCCTGGCGCACGCCCGGCGGGTCCTCGCAGGTCTTGCCGCCGTTGGCGATGCCGATCGCATGCCACTTGTCGGCCGCCTCGGGCGATTCCGCGGCAAAGCCCACCGTGCCGCCGTTGGCGTGGGTCGCCGGCTTGCCGTCGATCGGCTTGGATACGGAGAAGACGCCGGTCTTGGTGCGATAGAATATGCGATGTCCGTCGACCGCAGCCGGCGGAACGCCGAGCGCGCCGAGCGTCGCGTCGTAGAATTTCTTGGCCCTCTCGAGATCGTTGGTGCCGATCATGACATGCGAGAACATTCGGGCTTTCCTCCATTTTCTGTCGTTGGACGAGACGGCGCGCGCCGCCCCTGGAGATTCTATAGCACGGGTTCACGGCCTGTGCGCGCAGGCATAGGCCGCTATCATCTCGCGCGTCCGCCGGGGAACCGCGCCGGGCTTTTCCGCCTGGCGCGTCGCCATTCCACAATCCATCCAGAAGTAATTGCCCTTCGGATCGACGACGATCCTGTTCGGCGCGAAATCCGCAACGAGCGCGGAGAAATAAGGCGTTGTCGAAAACCACGACAGCCGGTCGACGTCCGGCGCGATGCGCGCCGACGACACGAAGAAGGGCGCGCCGAGTTGCGGATCGGCGGCTTCGCCCAGCGCCAGCGCGCGCACGGCCGCGCGATAGTCGAGCCAGCCGCGTACGAATTTCGTCGTCTCGACGACGTGCACGACGAGCAGAACCGCGAGCGCGCCCGGAAATATCCAGCCTGCGCGCGAAAGCGCGTCCAGCGCCGGCGCGCCGAGCTTCTCGATGCGGCCGGCGCGGCCTTCTGACCGCAGGAAGATCAGGGCTGCGACGACCGCGAGGATGCACGTGCCTGCGAGAAGGATGGTGCGCGCGTAGTAGCGGCTCTCGGCATGCAGAATCGTGTCGAACCGCCACCAGAACAGGCCGAGTCCCGCGAGCGTCGCCAGGGCGGCGAGCGCGCCGGCGCGCGCTGTGAAGGGTCGCAGGCAGAGCGCGAGCGCAAAATAGGCGGCGAGCGCGCTCGCGAGCAGGCGCGCTTCGGGAAAGGCGAGCGAACGCGCCTCCAGGAATTCGCTGGCGGCGCGCAACCGCACCTCGCCGTAATAGGCGTCCGGCGGAATCGCGCGATTGACGGCGAGCCAGACCGCCACGACGGCGACGAAGCAGGCGAGCGCGCGCAGGAAGGCCGGATGCCCGGCGCCGCGCAGCCATTGCACGCCGACGATTCCGGCAAGCAGCCCGAGCGCCGCTTCATGCGTGAAGGCCGTCGCCAGCATGAATCCGAACACCATGAGCGCTGCGCGCCTCGTCCGGCCCGCGCAGGTCGCCAGCGCCAGCGTCGGCCAGAACAGCGCGTGCGCCAGCAGCATCTCCGAGGGAAAGCCGAAGACGAGCGGCGCAAGACAGGCTGTCGACGCGCAGGCGAACACGAAGAAGACGCGCTGCCGCGTGCGATCGAAGACAAAGGTCGCCGCCAGGCCGAGGGCCTGCGGCGCGGCGAGAAGAATGCCGTAAGCCGCGATCGCGACGCGCGGACTTTGCGTCCATGCGCCCGCAAGTTCGGCCGGGCGCAATTGCAGGACATAGGCGCTGGCGCGCGGGGCGATGTTGCGCCAGTGAATGTCCCATCCTTCGCCGAGCGCGACGGCCCATGAAAAGATCGCGCCGTCGCCGTAGGTCTGCAGCTGGAAGACCGGACCGACGACGAGAAAGGCCAGCGCCGTGGCGACGCCGGCGACGATCGCGACCTGCGCGACGTCGTTGCCGGCGACCTCGCTCCTGTCGGCGACCTGCCTTTTCAAGGCGCGGCAGCCGCGCCTGCAAGCAATGGCGCCGGCGACGTCCTCACTGTTTCGGCTGCTCCGCCGGCGCAGGCGCGGCCGGCGCGGGAACTGCGGGCGCTGGCGGCGGCGCGGGCGGCTGGACCGACGCGGCAGGCGCCGTCCAGGCCGCATAATCGGCCTCGCTGACGCTGGCGATCTTCTTCACGAAGGCGGCGATCGACCAGATGTCGTCGTCGGAAACGCCGGCGGCGGCGAAGCTCGGCATGCCCGTCATCCGAATGCCATGCTTGACGATCCAGAACACTTCCTGCGGCTCGAGATTGCCGGCTTCCTTCTTCAGATCCGGCGGATCGGGATTGAGGCCTTCCGAGAATTTCGCCCAGCCGACTCCGGGCGCGCCGTGGCACTGCGCGCAACCGCTGGCGGCAAACAGCTTCGCGCCCGCCTGCACGCGCGCAGCTTCGCCGAAATTGGCCGGCGGCCTGTCCGTCGCATGGCGCGCGATCGAGGCGACCCGCACCCGCACGATCTGTTGCGCCACGAACGGCGGATCGTTTTCGCTGGCCGCGATGTTGAAAAATCCGCCGAAGAAGAAGCCGGCGACGACGACGGCGCCGGCGATCGCCAGTGCGCCGATGAGAGCGAGCAGCCGTGTCATGCGCCTCCTCCCTTAGCCCGTTCGGGTCCGATGGAGCCGCATGATACAGGCAGGCGCCGAAAGCGCGAAATCAAGCGCCCGTCAGTTCGTCAGGCGTGGCGTCGTATTGGCGGCGCTGGTGAAGATGTTGGTGACCGCCGTGACGATCTCGGCCGGGGAATTGGCGATGTAGAAATAGCCGGCGCCGCTCGAACAGGACTGGATGTTGGCGGGAACGGCCGGCAGCACGACATTCTGGATGTCGCCATAACGGCTCTGCTCGGCGAGGTCCGTCGAGGTGATGACATACTGCGCGTTCAGCACGAACATGCTGTACCCCTTCGCCTTGATCGGCGCGCAGCCGCCCGGGTCGATCGGCTGGTAATCCCACATGTTGTAGACCGACGGCGAATAGGGAACCCAGTTCGGATCGTTGGTCCAGCCGGTCGCCGGACGATATTGCTCGTGGTCCTGCACGGCGTCCGTGAACAGCAGCACCGATCCCGCCGGCGACCCGGCGTTCGCGCCCTTTCCGGGCGTCCCGAGCATGGCGTTCAGACTGTTCAGGGAATAGGTGATGTTGGTGCCGCCGCCATCTGTTGCGAGATCGACGGCGTTCACCGCCGCGATCGCCGCCGGAATGCTGGCCGAGAGCGGGAAGACGCGCGTCAGATTATTGTTGAACGTGTAGACGGCGATGCGCAGCGTGCCGGGGGCGCTCGAGGCCTGCAGGGCCGTGAGCGACTTGACCACGGCCGCCTTGATGACGTCGATGCGCAGCGTGGCGCCGGCGCCTCGATAGCTCGCCAGCGTGTCGTTGCCGGGAAGATGGCAGGCGAGGAAACACGTCGTGCCGAGCTTGGTCTGGATCGTCATCTCGTCGGCGGCGGAGGCCGCCATGCCCATCGATTCCGAATTGTCGATGACGATGTGCAGGTCGGTGAATTTCGCCAGCGTCACGCTGCTCGTCATCGTGTTGCCGACATTCATGTGGGGAATGCGCACCAGGCCGAGCAGCTTCGTCTTCACTGTGCCGGAATATTCGACCGTCGCGAGGATCTGCTGGCCCCTTACCGAGATGGAGACGTTGCGGTGCGAGAGCGAGATGTCGCCGCGTTTTGGAATGGAGGCGGCGAAGGTCTTCTGCCCGGCGGTTACGCCGGCGGATTCCCACCTGTTGTTGTTGGCGCGATATTGCGCGGCTGCGAATTCAGCGGCCGCAAGCGCGCTTGCATCGGCCGCGCTGTCGAGCGCCGTGCGGGCGCGCATGACGTTGACGTAGTCGATGGCCCCGCCGATGGCGAGCATGACCGGCAGGAGCAGGATCGCGAAAACGATCGCCACCGCCCCATTCCGGTCTCCGGAAAGCCGGCCAAGCGATTCAAGCGGTAAGTGGCTCAACCTGCGCAAGGATCGCATCCTCGAGTGCAATCCCCTAGAAGTGACCGGCTTGCCTGAAGAAAGGCTAAACGCCGCCGCGTAGCCTTCAGCCCCAGAGCGCCGGCTCGGGGGGAAAGACGAGCGACCCGTCGTATCGCAGACCCGGCTCGCGGTCGCGCGCCAGCAGCAGCGGTCCGTCCAGGTCGACGAATTTCGCGCGCGGCGTCACCAGCATGGCCGGAGCCATGGCGAGCGACGTGCCGACCATGCAGCCCACGAACAGCGAGAAGCCGAGCCGTTCGCCCTCCGCGGCCAGCGCCAGCGCCTCGGTCAGGCCTCCCGTCTTGTCGAGCTTGATGTTGATCGCGTCGTAGCGGTCGCGCAGGTCGGCGAGGCCGGCCCGGTCGTGGACGCTTTCGTCGGCGCAGACCGGCATCGGTCGCTTCACCCGCGCCAGCGCGCCGTCGCGGCCGGCTGGCAGCGGCTGCTCGACCAAGGCGACGCCCGCCCGGGCGCAGGCCGCGAAATGGCTCTCCAGGTCGGCCTCGTCCCAGGCCTCGTTGGCGTCGACGATCAGTTCGCTGTCCGGGGCGGCTTGGCGCACCGCCGCGATCCGGGCGGGGTCGCCCGCGCCGGCGAGCTTGATCTTCAGGACCGGCCGGTCGGCCGCCCGCGCCGCGGCTTCGGCCATCGCCTCGGGGGTCCCGACCGAGATCGTGTAGGCCGTGGTGGCCGGGGCGATCCTGTGCAGCCCCGCCATTTCGTAAGCCCGGACGCCCAGCCGCTTGGCGTCCAGGTCCCACAGGGCGCAATCGACCGCATTGCGCGCGGCGCCCGCCGGCATCAGCGCTTGCAGTTCCTGCCGGTCGCACCCCGCCTCGATCCGCCCGCGCGCCGCCTCGATCGCGGCCGTTACGCTCCCGGGGTTCTCGCCGTAGCGCGCGTAAGGCACGCATTCGCCGCGGCCGGCGCATCCTGCCTCCGAAATGGCGACCGTGACGACGACCGCCTCGGTCTTGCTCCCCCGGGCGATCGTGAAGGTCCCGGCGATCGGAAAGGTTTCGACGGCGACGTTCAGGGTTCGCGGCATGGTTCGGCCTCGGGAAATTCCGGATTGCGGGCGTTCCTGCCACGCGATAACCGGAATTTCTTAATTTTATTAACCATAGTGCGAAGCTTTGCCGCCAGCGGCGCCCCAAAACGGGTCGATTCGCGCCCCCTCGCTTTCTCGCGGCCGCGAAATGTGAGACTTTCCGGGCGTCGCCCGAGGCCAGCGACAGAGGATACATGTCCACGAAGCCCGGATTTACAGTCGACCGCGAGGGCGGCGAAACGCGCCTGCGGCTCGGCGGCAGCTGGACGCTCGAATCCGGCCCGGACATGGAGACATCGTCCGAGCGGCTGGTCGGCGCGGCCGCCGGAGGCCGGTCGGCGGTCATCGACCTGTCGGGCATCGAGCGGATGGACACGGGCGGCGCCTGGCTGATCGACCGCGCCCGCAAGCTTCTGGAAGCGGCCGGCGTCACGAGCCGGCTGGAACATGCGCGGTCCGACCAGGCCATCCTTTTGCGCGAGGCCGGCTGGCGCGCCTTCGACGAGTCGAAGAAGCCCCCTGCCACGACCATCATGGACATGCTGGTCGAACTGGGCGCCAGCGTCGTCAACGCCGGCCGCGACCTCGTCGCCGGCGTCGGCTTCCTTGGCCAGTCGGTTCTCGCCATGGGGCGCGCCTTTTCGCGCCCGCTGACGTTCCGCTACACCTCGCTCGTCTATCACATGGAGAGTTTCGGCCTGCGTTCGGTGCCGATCATCCTCCTCATCAACTTTCTCGTCGGGTGCATCGTCGCACAGCAGGGACTGTTCCAGCTCCGATATTTCGGCGCCCAGGCCTTCGCGGTCGACCTCATCGGCATTCTCATCCTGCGCGAACTCGGCGTGCTTCTGACCTCCATCATGATCGCCGGCCGGTCCGGCTCGGCCATTACAGCCGAAATCGGCTCGATGAAGATGCGCGAGGAAATCGACGCCCTGAAGGTGATGGGCCTGGCGCCGATGGACGTGCTGATCGTCCCGCGCCTCACCGCATTGATCCTCGCCCTGCCCCTGCTCACCTTCGTCGCCGACATGGCGGCGATCTTCGGCGGCCTGATCGTCTCCTGGATCTACGGCGGCATCGGCCCGGAGGCCTTCCTGTCCCGCCTGCAGACGGCCATCGGCATGAACACGTTCCTGGTCGGCCTGATCAAGGCGCCGTTCATGGCGCTCGTCATCGCGCTCGTCGGCGCGATGGAGGGCCTCGCGGTCGAGGGATCCGCGGAATCGCTCGGCCAGCGCGTCACGTCTTCGGTGGTGAAGGCGATCTTCATGGTCATCGTGGTGGACGGACTGTTCGCCATGTTCTTCGCAGCGATCGATTACTGACCATGACGATGCTCGGCCCGCCCCCTCACGACCAGGAAGCGATCATCCGCGTACGCGATCTCGTGGTCGGCTTCGGCGAGAAGCTGATCATGCGCGGGCTCAGCCTCGACGTCTATCGCGGCGAAGTGCTCGGCTTCGTGGGCGGCTCCGGCCAGGGCAAGTCGGTCCTTACCCGCACGATCCTCGGCCTCGTGCCGAAGCGTGAGGGAACGATCGAATTGTTCGGCGAGAGTGTCGATGCCGTCGACGAGGAGGGCCGCAAGCGCCTCGAGCGCCGCTACGGCGTGATGTTCCAGGGCGGCGCGCTGTTTTCCGGCCTGACGGTGAAGCAGAACGTGCAGATGCCGATGCGCGAGCATCTGCAACTGTCGCCGCGCCTGATGGACGAACTCGCGCTCCTGAAGATCGAACTGGTCGGCCTGCCGCGCGACGCCGCCGACAAGTTTCCCTCCGAACTGTCCGGCGGCATGATCAAGCGCGCCGCGCTCGCCCGCGCGCTCGCGCTCGATCCCGATCTCGTCTTCCTCGACGAACCGACATCCGGTCTCGATCCGATCGGCGCGGCCGAGTTCGACGATCTCATCCAGACCCTGCAGCGTACACTGGGACTGACCGTCTTCATGGTGACCCACGACCTGGATTCCCTTTATTCGATCTGCGATCGCATCGCCGCGCTGGCGCAAGGCAAGGTGATCGCGGCGGGCCCGCTGGAGACGATGCTTCAATCCGAGCATCCCTGGCTGCGCTCGTATTTCCACGGCAAGCGCGCGCGTTCCATCGCGCCGCCGGAACCGGCGCCTGCGCCGGCAGGGGGCTGATACATGGAGACCCGGGCCAATTACGCGATCATCGGCGCCTTTACGCTTGCCGTGATTTTCGCCGCATTCGGTTTCGTCTTCTGGTTCTCCGGTCCTTCCAAGACCGCGGCCCGGAAGGGTTTCGACGTCATCTTCACGGGTTCCGTCGCCGGCCTGACGAAAGGCGGCGCCGTGACCTTCAACGGCCTGCGCGTCGGCGACGTGACGCACCTCAACCTCGATCCCGACAATCCGTCGCAGGTGATCTCGCACATCGAGATCGACAAGCGTATGCCGGTGAAACAGGACACGCGCGCCCGTCTCGAATTCTCCGGCCTCACGGGCGTCGCCTCGCTGGCGCTGTCGGGCGGCAGCGCCGCATCGCCGCCGCTCGAGGTCTCCGGCAACCAGTCTTATCCCACGATCCACGCCGATCCGTCGCAGTTCCAGAACCTGCTGGAATCGGCGCAGCGCATCGGCGAGAAGCTCGGCGACCTCTCCGACAAGGCCAACAAGCTGATCGACGAGAACCGCGAAGGCATCAACCGCACGGTGACGAACATCCAGAGCATGACCGGATCGCTCGCCGACAAATATGACGGCGTCGGCCCCCTGCTCCTCAGCCTCAATCACGCCGCCACGAAGCTCGACAACATCCTCGGATCGGTCGGCCCCGACGCCGGCAAGACCATCGCCGAGATCGGCGAGGCCGCGCGCTCGGTGCACAAGCTGGCCGACGACGTGGATTCCCGCATGAAGGAAATCATGGCGAACGTCGCGCGCTTCACCGGCGCCGGGTTGCGCCAGTACGAGGCGCTCGCCGCCGACGGGCGCCGGACGCTCGACGATATCAGCCGCGCCGTCCGTTCCCTCGAGAAGAACCCGAGCCAGATCATCTTCGGCGCCAAGCCGACGTTACCGGAATATAAAGCGAGGTGACATCGGGCGCTTGCAATTGCAACGCTCGTGGTCTTGATGATTGAATTGATTGCCGGAGTTGTAGAGTGCCGACCCTGAACGCAGACAAGGAAAAGACGGCGGCCCGCGCCCTTCGCCGGGCGCGCGCGACCCTTCTGCTCTGCTGCGGCCTGGCGCTGGCCGGCTGCAATTCGGCCCCCCTGGCGAGCTATGACCTCGACCCCGCGCCAGTGCCGGCGATGAACGCCCGCGCCATCCGCGGCGCGCTGGTCATTCCCGAACCGCGCGCCGACGACCCCTACGATACCGATCGCATCATCGTGCGCTCGGAGCCAAACCAGCTTTCGCTCCTGTCCGACGCGCAATGGAGCGACCGGCTGACCTCGATGGTCCAGTCGCGGCTGATCGCCACCTTCCAGAACGCCCACTTTCTGAAATCGGTCGGCCGCCCCGGCGATCCGGGCGACTACGAACTCATCATCGACATCCGTCGCTTCGAGATCGACGCGACGAGCGATCTGGCGCGCGTCGAACTCGCCGCGCGCATCATCGGCGGCAAGTCGGGCAAGGGCGTCGCCGGCAAGATATTCAACTCGACGGCGCCGGCGCCGACCACCGCGAACGGCGCCGCGGCAGCGGCGCTCGACAAGGCGCTGGCCGACGCCATGCGCGCCATCGTCGGCTGGACGGCCAAGCAGATCTGATCGCCGCGCGTCGGGAACGACCGCCTCACCCGTTGCCCATGTCGCGACGCAGCGTCGGCAGGCCGATGCCGGCGGCGTCGAAGCCGCCGTCCACCGCCAGCACCTGCCCGGTGATATAGGTCGAGTTCGGCCCGCAGAGATAAAGGATCGCGTCGGCCTGCTCTTCCGGCAGGCCGTATCGGTTGAGAGGAATGGCGTCGTGATAGTCGGCGCGGATTTCCTTCGAATGAACTTTCAGCGCCATATCCGTATCCACCGGACCCGGCGCGACCGCGTTGACGCGAATGCCATAGGACGCGAGTTCGACCGCCATCTGCTTGGTCAGGTGCGCAAGCCCCGCCTTGGAAGTCCCGTAGGCCACCCGCAGCGTCGAGGCGCGCAGCGACGAGATCGAGGTGATGTTGACGATGGCGCCGCCCGTCTCGCGCATCAGCGGCACCGCCGCCTTGGTCATCACGAACGGGCCGGTGAGATTCACGTCCATGATCTCGCGCCACACATCGAGCGGCGTCTCCATGATCGGCCCGAAATGCGCGATGCCTGCGTTGTTCACCAGCGCATCGAGCCGTCCGAATTTTTCGCGCACCGCGCCGACCGCCCGTTCGGCGTGTTCGGGATAACGCACGTCGAGCGGCAGTTCGAGGGCGCGCTCGCGCGCCTTCAATTCCGAAAACGCGGCAGCGAGCGTCTCGACATTGTTGTCGAGCAGCGCCACCGACCAGCCATCCTCCAGAAAGCGGCGCGCCGCCGCCAGCCCGATGCCGCGCGCTGCCCCCGTCACCAGGGCGACCCTTGCCTTCCCGTTGCTCATGTCCGGTTCTCTCGTTCGGGCCTTCGTTTACCAGTCGTGGCGCTGCGCGCAAAAAAAAGGGCGGCGCCGACGCGCCGCCCCTGTCCGCCCTGGAGAAGCGAACGATTATTCGAAACGCTGCGCTGCGTGCGCCAGCATCGTGTAGACCTTGCCCGTGTCGGACACGAGGTAGGACTTGGCGAGCGAACCGTCGCGATCGTCGCGCGCGACTTCCGACAGCAGGCGCTCGAACTCCTGGATGTAGCGATCGACCGTGTCGCGGAACTCGCGCTCGCCACGATAGCGGCGGCGGATCTCGTCGAACGCCGCGCCCCCTTGCGGCGTGTAGAGCCGGCGGTCGAACACGTTCTGCTCGCCGCGACGATAGCGCTCCCACATGTCGACCACAGCATCGTGATCGAGCATGCGGGCTATGTCGAGCGACAGCGCGTCGAGCGAGTCGATGGGCTTGGTCGCCGGCGCCTCATCGCGCGCGGCGCGCGCGAGAATGCCCGACAGCCAGCCAGGGCCGCGGTCGCCCGCGGGTTCGGCGGCGCGCGGCGCAGGCGCAGCCGGGCGCTGGCGTTGCGGCTCCTCGCGCGGCGGCAGGGTCTGGCTGCGCGGCGCGGCGGGACGCCGCTGTTCGGCGCGCGGCGCGGGCGCAGCCGGTGCGGCTGGCGTCTCGGCCGGATCGTAGGGCTTGCCGGCGCGCTCGACGATGGCGCCGAGTTCGTTCACCGCCTTGATCTGCTCGCCGACGACGCGGCGCATGGCCGAGGCCTGTTCGAGCGCCTCGCGCGGCAGGTCCGCGGCGGCGCGGGCGAGTTCGCGGCGCGTATCTTCGAGTTCGCGCTGGATGTCGCCGGTCGCCGAACGGATCTCGGCCGCCGCTGCGGCGAACCTCTCGGTCGCGTCGCCGAACAGGCGCGTCATCTCGTCGTTGGCCTGCTCGTAGGCGGCGCGCAGCGCAGCCGCCGTGCGTTCGCGTTCGCGGCCGGTCGCCGAGCGGATTTCGCCGAACTGCTGCTCGACCGAAACGGCCGTCGTCTGCGCGGCTTCGGCCAGGAAGGTGCCGATTTCGCGCGCGCGGCTTTCCGAGGAGCGGAAGGCGTTTTCGACGAGGCCGGAGAAAGCCTCCAGCACATTGTCGAAATCGTCGCGGCGACGATCCATTTCCTCCAGCATCGCCTGCAGCGAGGCGCGGCGGGATTCGAGCGTGCCGTCGAGCGCGGCCTGGGCCTGCGACAACGCCTGGACGGCGTTGTTGAGGATTTCGTTCTGCTCGGTGACCGACGTCGCCGTCGAAGCGATCTGCTCCACGTTGCTGGACGCCATTTCGATCGACGCGCGGAATTGCGCGAGCTTTTCGACCAGCGTGCTGTCGAGCGACGACAGGTTCGACGACGCCTGGCCGACGATGCCCTGCAGGGCGTTGTTCGTTTCGCCGAGGCGCGTCAGCACGACCGACAATTCGTCCCGAACCTTGTCGTGCACGCCGCCGACCGCGCCGACGATATCCGCCTGCTTGCGCGCCAGGTGCTCCACGACGGCCGAGCTGCGCTGTTCGATCGCGTTGGTGACGAGCTCGCCGACGGAGGCGAGTTCCTTCGACACTTCGTCGCCGCGCGCGGTGAGAAGGTCGATGAGCAGCGCGCCCTTCGTGTCGAAGATCTGGTGCAGGTCGCTGGACCGGCTGGACAGCAGTTCCGACAGGCTCTCGCCGCGCGTGCGCAGTGAAGTCTCGAGGTTCTCGAGATTGGCGACGATCGCCGTATTGGCGTCGGTCACCTGCCTGACGATCGTCTCGCCGAGTTCGCCGGTGCGCTGGTGCAGCATCTGGTCGAGTTCGCGGCGCGCGACATTGAGCGTCGAGCCGATTTCCTGGACGCGGGCGGCGATGAGGTCCACCACGGAGCGTCCGCGCGCGTCGATGTCGGACGACACGTCGCTGAGACGCGCCACGACACGGTTCTCGAACTCCTCGACGCGATTGGCGAGCGACTGCGCCACTTCGAGGCCGCGGCCGTTGATCTCGTCGGACACGGCGTCGAGACGGCCGACCACGCGGCTCTCGAATTCGGCGATGCGGCCGTCGAGCGTTTCGGCGATCTCGCTGGCGCGCCCGCCGAGCGTCGCGTTGATTTCCTCGGCCTTTGCGCCGAGCGTCTCGCTGAGCTCGGTGGAACGGCCGAGCAGGATCTCGTCGATCTCCTTCGCCTTGGCGTCGAGCGCCTGGGTGACGTCGCGACCGCCCTCGCCAAGAACGCGGGCGATCTCGATGGCGCGACGCGTCAGCGCCTCGTTGAAGGTCTGCGAGCGGGCTTCCAGACCGCCGTCGATGCGGGCGATCAGTTCGTCCAGCGTCTGCGCCGCCTCGCGCACCTTGTCGGTGGAGCGTGTCTCGAAGGCTTCGAGCTGCTGGCCGAGCTGGTCGGCGATCGCGGTGGAGCGTTCGGCCAGCGACACGGCGAGCTGCGCGCCATGGACGGTGACCGCCTGTTCGATGGCCTGCGAATGCGCGCCGAGTTCCTGCGTGAAGGCGCGCGAATGCTCGCCGATCGCTTCGCTCGCGCGCTCGCCATGGGCGCGCAGCGTCTGCTCGAAATTGTCCAGGCGTTCGCCCAGCGTCTCGTGGAAGCTCTGCGAATTGTGACCGATCCGGGCGGCCGTCTCCTCGAGCGAGGATTCGAAACCGGCCAGGCGCGACACGAGGTCGCCGGAGATGCGCTCGCCCTGCTCGACGAGCCGGCTGGTCGTTTCGCCCTCGTGGCGCGACAGAGATTCCGCGAAGGCCTCGATCTGCGCGGCGATCGTCTCGTTGATGCGGTCGCCGTGCACGCCGATCGCTTCCACGGCCTCGCTGGCCGCGGCGGCGAAGCGGACATGCAGGTCGCCGGTCTGGTGCTGGAGATTGCCGAGCGCGCGTTCGGCGCTGTCCTGGAACTCGACGTTCAGGCCGGCGATCTGCGCATGCAGCGCTTCCGTCGCAGCCTGCGCGGTCGAGACGAAGCCTTCCTGCAATTCGCTGGTGCGGCCTTCCACCGCCTCGATCAGCGAAACCGTCGCCGAGGACAGAGTCTCGTGCAGCGATGCGCTGTGGTGGTGGAAATTCTCCTGGGCCTGCGCGGCGGTCGCCGCCAGGCGGTCGTGCAATTCGTCGGCATGGCGGCCGAGGGTGGCGGCGGTCTCCGCCGTCTTGTCGACGTAGAGCGCGACCAGGCGGTCGCTGTGCGCCTCGAGTTCGCCGCGGGCGCGCTCGTGCGTGGTGTCGAGGAGCTCGGCGAGCCTCGAACCATGCGTCTCGAACGTGTGCGCGGCTTCCGCGACGCGGCTGCCCAGCGTGTCGTTGAGATGCGCGGAGGCGCTGGCGAAATGCTCGTCGACCTGTTGCGTGGCGGTCGAGAGCTGTTCGGAGATGCGCTGCGCGCCCTCGCTCAGGCTGTCGTGCAGGCGCACGCTGGTGGCCGCGATCGCCGAATCGAGATGGGCGCCGTGCACCGTCACCGTCTCGTGGATACGGTCGCCGGTCGCCGCCAGGCGGTCGATCAGGTCCTTGCCGTGTCCGTCGATGGTCGTGGCGACGCTTTCCGACAGCGCGCCGAGGCGACGCACGACGTCTTCGCTGCGACCCTGCAGGTCGAGCGCGATCGTTTCGCTGGTCTCGCGCAGCTTGGCGGTGGATTCGTCGAGCCGGGTGGCAAGCAGCGTTGAAACCTGGTCGCCGGTCGCGCCGAGATGGCGTGTGACCGTCTCGCCGGTCTCGGTGAGATTGCGGACGAGTTCGCCGCCCTGCGTCGACACGCTCGAGACGACGCGTTCGCCGGTCTCGGCGAGGCGGGCGATGATCTCGCCGCCGTGCGTCGACAGGCCGCTGACGATGCGCTCGCCGGTCTGGTTGAGCGAGCCGGAAATCTCCTCGCTCTTGGCGCCGAGCGACTGCGTGACGCGCACGCCGGCTTCGCTCACGGTTTCGGCGAGGCGCTGCGAAGTCGCAGCCAGCGTCTGGGCTAGGTTCTCGTGCGCGCCGGACATGGCGCCGCGCACCTTGTCGGCGTTGACGACGATGGCTTCGCGCTCGTTCGATAATTCGTCGATCAGCGCGCGGATGCGCCGCTCGTTGTCCGAATAGGACCGCTCGAGCGTCGCCACTTCGGAGCGCACCATCGTCTCGAGCTCGCTGGCGCGGGCGAGCGCCCGCTCGATGCCGTCGCCCATCGAGGCGACCTCGCGGCGGATCGCCTGCGACAGCGTGATGACCTGCTCGGTGGCGATGGTCTCGGGTTCGGCGAGCCGGATCGCCACCTCGGTCATCGAGCGGGCCGTCAGGCGCATTTCCTGGGCGCGGCGGGCGATGATCGCCAGGAGGAAGAAGAACACGATGGGGCCGAGCAGCGCGACGGCGGCCAGCGCCGGCTCGAGCCGCCCGAGATCGCCGGAAAACAGCGTCGCCCGGTTGGCGTTGGCGTAGATCGCCCAGACGAGAGCCCAGACCGCGGCGGCGAAGGTCGCCAGCACCAGCGGCGTGGCGCTCGGGCGCACCTGCATGGCCTGCAGGATCTGGCCGACCGTGCGGCGGTCGTCGTTGGCGGCGGACGGCGCGGCGGAAACACGGCTTTCGGCGCGCGGCTCCGGCGCCCTTGCTGCGTCGGTGGCGGACGCGGACAAATGCTTCCTCAGTTCGTCGTCCTTGACCTCGGGAAGGCGCGGCAGGGGCGCGTCATTGTTCCCTGGCGAGGCCGCGGCCTCCCCTTCTCCCTTGCCGGCGTCCGGCGCGTTGAGATTCAACGCGTCCTCGATCGCCGAGAAGGCGGCGCTGGCCGCATCCTGAGCCTTGGGTTGGGTCGACATGAAACGCCTCTCGTACAGGCCGGCTTCCGCCGGACGGATTCCGCCCGCATGCGGAACCGTTAACCAATTGTAACTCTACTCTTCGCTGCTTCTGATTGAAACCGTGGGTCGATCGCAACTTCCAAACGTCGTTAACGCCCTGTTCACCATGTTGAACCAACACTGACGTGAAACAGCCAAATTCAACCCTTTTGAGAGCGGCTTGAACCGACGATGGCGCGGTTCGGGCGCCGGGGTCCGCATTTGGCGGGGTAAGACGATGGAGGCTGAATTGGCCCAGACTGCGCGTGTTCTCGTCGAACCGGCCGAGCGTTTCGTTCCGGCGGCTCAGGCCGAAGCCCGGCCGATCGACCTGGTCCACCTCGCCAAGCAGACCTTCGGCGAACGCGACCTCGAGGCCGAACTGCTCCGCCTGTTCGACCGCCAGTCCACCCAGATCGTGGGACGGCTGCAGGACCCGATGATGCCGGACGGCCGCTGGCGCGCCGATCTCGCCCATACGCTGAAAGGTTCGGCCAGGGCCGTCGGCGCATTCGCCGTCGCAGAGGCCGCCGAGGCCTACGAGGCCGCGTCCCGGTCCGATCGCGATCTTGCCGCCCCCCTCGCCCAGCTTTCGGGCGCCGTCGCCGCGGCCCACGAATCCATCGCCGGCCTGCTGGCGGGCTGAGCCGCTTCCCGAAACTCCGGCCCCGAGGCTGGCCCGGCCAGTCGTATCGGGCTGCGCCGCGAGAGACGAAGGCGGAGCGGTCGCACGACCGCTCCCCCTTGTGTGGCTAGACCTTCTTCACCTCCGGTATCTTCCACGATCCGTCGATGATCGACGGCGGCTTGGTGTCCGGCCAGTAGGTGCGCAGCATCAGGACGAACTTGCCCTTGGGCGCCGGCAGCCAGTTCGATTCCTTGTCCGCGCCGGGCGACTCGTTCTGGATGTAGAGGTCGACCGAACCATCCGGATTGGCCTTCAGGTTCTGCCGCGCGCTGATCGAGTAACGGTTCAGCGGATTGGCGACGAAGAAATAATTCTCGTCGTACATGGTCAGCGACCAGAAGCCCTTCACCGGCGGAAGCTGTCCTTTCGGGAAGTGCATGACGTATTTGTTCGCGCCGTCGTACTTGCGCGCCAGCAGGCCGCTGCCGGACTTCAGCGAAGTCGGATAGATCGCGTCTTCCGGCCGGTTGGCGCCGAGACCGATCGCCGTGACCAGCGCGCGCTGGATGTAATCCGTCCCGTAGAGGCCGGTCTTGGTCGTGAAACGCCAGCCGTTGATGTTCTTGATCTCCGGCCCGGTGATGAAATGCAGCATGATGCGGTCGAAGCTGAGCTTCGGCACGCGGTTCAGGATCTTCGGATCGGCGACGCTCGGATCGAAATCCTTGCCGGGAACGATGCCGACCTGCGCGAGCTTGGGCAGTATCTTGGCGTCCGCGGCGGCCGGCGGATTCGTCTTCAGCAATTCCGCGAGCAGCTTGAAATATTCGACGCCGCTGAGATCGTTGACCTGGTCGCGCACCGGCTTCTTCATGTCGATCGACGCGTTGACGGTCGAGGCCGGCGGCGTCCAGTCCTTGCCCCAGGCGCTGAGCGGATAGGCCTTGCAGGCGTCCTGCAGCTTGTGGACGGCCGCGTAATCTTCCGGCGTGCCGGTGCAATAGATGCGGCCGAGCACCCACACCATCGAGGTCGGCGACTTGTATTCGACGACGCCCGCCGGAAGCGTTCCCTTCCAGCCCGGCCCGGTGATCGCATAGGTCTGCGCGCCCGTGCCGGTCGTGCGCTTGCCAGGAACCTGGAACACGTCGGTCCAGCCGCTCAGCATCGGGAACAGGAAGTAGCGACCGGCCATGTCGGGAATGCTGACGATCCACGGCTCCTTGCCGACATCGAGCCAGACGATCGTGTAGAGCGTATCGGCGTTCGGCGCGGTGACGTCGCGATAGGTCGCGTCCGGATAGCTGCGCGCGCGCACGAACTGCCCCATCGGTCCGCGCGTCGCTTCGACGCCGGCGACGTTGGTCATCACGCGCCGCGTATATTCCATCGTGACCAGAGGATAGCCGTAGATATAGGCGTCGGACGCGGCGACGAAGTCGTCCTTCGCGTGGGCGAGATCGTCGAGCAGTCCCTCGGCGGCGGCCGGCGTCGCAGCAGCCCCGCCGGCAAGTCCCAGGGCGGCGGCGGCTTCACGTCGTGTCAGTCGCATATGGAATCTCCCGCTTTCGCGCGGCGATGTGGCCGCCGCATCGATGGCCTATCCTAGAATCCGGCAGGCCCGACCGCTTAGGCTGCGCTTGCGCGCTTCTTGACACTTCGGGACAAAATCGTGTGGCGGGGATCCCATGTGGCCTGCGTCGCCTGACGACGTGCCCCGCGCGCCCGGCGCGGTTGGGCGTTCAACCCGGGCGCCCGGCCAGCGCCGTCATACGCAAAGCATTGATCCAACGAGATTTTTGCCGCCCGGAGCTCCGCTGGACGAGCGCGCCCGCTTTTCGTGCAAATGGGTTGCAATATTCCCCGTCAAAGCCGTTACGTCGCTTTAACGCGCCCGAATAGTTTGGAAAAATATGTATTGTGATGAGAGATATAAAGCAAATCCGGGGCGGAATATGCTTAAATTCTACAGAAACACCAGCGGTTCTGCAGCGGCGGAATATGCGCAGATCACGGGATTGAGCGTATTTGTCATGATATTTTTTCTGAATATTGTCGGAGTCAGCGTCACGGGCAGCTTTGCCCAGACCGGCGCGGCTTTATCCTCCAAGCTTTCGCTCACGCCGGCGGCCCGCAGCTCGGCATGTCGGGGCGATTGATCCGCGCTTGACATTTATAGGAATTTATGTCTAATTCGGATCGTCTCGTCGCAGCGGGGCGCATCAGGGGATGCCTTGCATTCCCCGGCGCGCCCAAGCGTGGATTTCGGTGAAATCCACGCGGGAAGTCGCGCCTCATCAGCGCGGTTGCGGCGGGAGCGGAGGCCTTTCGTCCGGGCGTGATGAGCACGGCGGGAGGCGGCCGAAGCCATTCCATCCTGTGCCGCTGTACGTGGCATTTACGCGGAGGACAGCAAGTTAATCCTCCGGGGGTGCGTGATGGAGCAAGCCTCCAAACTCCGCGCCGGGACGTCGTTCTCCAAAACGACGACTGGATCTGAATTCACCCTTTCGTCCGACCATCCGGTCGCGTCGAAAGGACGGCGTCCCGCGCCCTCCGGGGCGATTTATCCGAAACCCCGCGCCGGAAAACGGCGGCGGGGGATTTGGCGCGGGCGCCCCTGCCGAGCCCTCGCCAAATCGCTTGTAGACATATAAAGAAGGCCGCCGCCGCCCGGCGGCCGCAACGCCATTTTCGCCCGAGGAAAGTCCGCTCACATGGCCAAGATCACCTTCGTCGATTCCGAAGGCCGCTCGCGCACCGTCGACGCCGAAAACGGATCGACCGTGATGGAAACCGCCATCCGCAATTCGATCCCCGAAATTCTCGCCGAATGCGGCGGCGCCTGCGCCTGTGCGACCTGCCACGTCTATGTCGACGAGAAATGGGCCGACAAGACAGGCAAGGCATCGGCCATGGAAGAGGACATGCTGGACTTCGCCTTCGAGGTGAAGCCGACCTCGCGCCTGTCCTGCCAGATCAAGGTCTCCGACGAACTCGACGGCCTGACCGTTCACACGCCCGGCAAGCAGGGCTGAAGCGCTTCGCACGAGGTTTGACATGACCGAGACGATCACAACCGACGTCGTCATCGTCGGCGCCGGCCCGGCCGGCCTGTTCACCGTGTTCGAGCTCGGCCTGCTCGACATTCGCGCGCATCTCATCGACATCCTGCCGCGCGCCGGCGGCCAGTGCTCCGAACTCTATCCGGAGAAGCCGATCTACGACATTCCCGGCTTCCCCGAGATTTCCGGCCAGGGCCTCGTCGACAACCTCGTCAAGCAGATCGAGCCGTTCCATCCGGTCTACCATTTCGGAGAAATGGTGGAATCGGTCGAGACGCTGGGCTCGCCCGAGCACCCTGCATTTCGCGTGAAAACCGACGCCGGCAAGACCTTCGAATGCAAGGCGGTGATCGTGGCGGCCGGCGGCGGCTCGTTCCAGCCCAAGCGTCCGCCGATCGCCGGCATCGACGCCTATGAGGGCAAGTCGGTGTTCTACGCCGTCCGCCGGATGGAGGACTTCCGCGACAGGAACGTGCTCATCGTCGGCGGCGGCGACTCGGCGCTCGACTGGACGCTCAACCTGCATCCCATCGCAAAGCGCATCACGCTCGTGCATCGCCGCGACGAATTCCGCGGCGCGCCGCATTCGGTCAACGCGATGCGCGAACTGGTCGCGGCCGGCAAGATGGATCTCGTCATCGGCCAGGTCGGCGCCATCGCCGGCGCGGACGGCCAGCTCACCGGCGCCACCATCAAGCGCAACGACGGCGCGGCGCATGAACTCGCCTGCGAGCGCATGATGCCGTTCTTCGGCCTCACGATGAAGCTCGGTCCGATCGCCGCCTGGGGCCTCAACCTGCACGAAAACCTCGTGCCTGTTGATACCGAGAAGTTCGAGACGTCGACGCCTGGCATCTTCGCGGTCGGCGACATCAACACCTATCCAGGCAAGCTGAAGCTCATTCTCTCCGGCTTCCACGAGGGCGCGCTCGCCGCGCAGAAGGTCCACCGCTACGTCTATCCCGACAAGAAGCTGACCTTCCAGTACACGACCTCGTCGACCAACCTGCAGAAGAAGCTCGGCGTGAACTGACGCTTCGTCGGCGCGTCATGCCCCGCGCAAGGCCGGGCATGACACGCTCCGGCGCCGTTCAGAAGACCCGTCCGCCCGCCGCGTAGATGCCGCCGAAAACGATCGCCGCCGCAAGCGCGAGGCAGATCGCCGCCCTGCCCCACGAACCGGGCTGCGCCTGCTTCATGTCGGCATAGGGGAGCGGCGGCTTGCGTCCCGTCACCATCGCCGGAATCAGCGGATCGCGCTTCACGTAGGTGTAGAAGAGGTTCGCCGCGATGTGCAGCACGACGACGATCTTCAGGAGGTCGAAGGCGCGATGGTGCCAGCGCGCGGCGAATTCGACCGTCGCATCGGCGACCGTGCGCGCAAGCGGCCCCTCTATGACGACGCGATCCTCGTCGCCCGCGTAGAGACCGGTGAGGCACTGCGCGGCGATCAGCGCCATCAGACCGAGGATCATCCAGCCGCCGACCGGATTGTGTCCGAGATAGGAGACGCCGCCGCGCAGATAGGCGAGCGCCCGCGACGGTCCTGCCACGAAATTCGCAAAGCGCGCCGTCGACCCGCCGGCGAATCCCCAGAGGATGCGGAAGACGATCAGGGTCAGGACGGCGTAGCCGTTCCACTTGTGCCAGCCGGGAACGGATGCGCCGAGCTTGTTGCTGACCCATCCGTCCACGACGAGCACGACCAGCGCCCATTTGAAGGCGCGGGTCGGTCCGTCCCAGGCGAGAACCGCATTCGTGCTCCCGCTCATGAATGCGTCAGCTCTTCTTGGCGCGATAATCGTCGTGGCAGGCCTTGCAATTGCCGAGCACGCCGCCGATCGCCGCCTTGAAGCTCGCCTCGTCCTTGATCGAGGCGGCGGCCGCCGTCGCGTCGGCCGAAAGCTTGGCGAAAAGGGCGTCGACCTTGGCCTTCTCGTCCCAGATCTTCGGCAGGGCCGCCGTATCGCCGGTCTTCGAGGAATCGGGGAACATGCCGGGCAGCTTCTTGGCGCCGTCGGCGATGGTCGTCAGCGACTTCTGGACTGTGGCGGCGTCGAACGGCGTCTCGCCCTTCAGCATGCCGCCGATCGGCTTGGCGGCTTCGCCGAAGCTCTTCAGCACGGCCTTGCGCTGCGCGATCGCGTCGTTCTGCGCGGTGGCGATTCCCGTGCCGATCACCGATGCAAATGCAATCAAACCAATAAGTTTTTTCATGTCCATCCCTCTTCAGGCTTGCTCGTTCGAGCTTTGCCTTTGCATTAGGCCGTCGCGGACCGCCCGGCGCAAGGCGCCGGCGCGCCAACTCACGTTGTCGTGACCGCAAGCAAAGCTTCAGGCGCCTCGGGCGGCGGCAAGCGTCGCGTGGATGCGCGCGGGCGTCGCCGGCATGTCGATCGCCGTCACGCCGCAGGCGTGCTGCAGTGCGTCGATCACCGCATTGACCACCGCCGGCGTCGAACCGATCGACCCCGCCTCGCCCGCGCCCTTCAGCCCGAGCGGGTTGGTGGTCGAGGGCACGTTGCGCGTCTCGAAGTCGATGTTCGGCAGGTTCTGCGCGCGCGGCGCCTGATAGTCCATGAAGCTCGCCGTCAGCAATTGACCGTCGCTCGTATAGACGGTCTGCTCCATCAAGGCCTGGCCGACGCCCTGCGCGATGCCGCCGTGCACCTGTCCCTGCAGCAGCAGCGGATTGAGGGTCAGGCCGAAATCGTCGCAGACCGTGTAGCGCACGATCTCCGTTTCGCCGGTCTGCGGATCGATCTCGACTTCGCAGACATGCGTGCCGTTCGGATAGGTCGCGTCGGGCGGCGTGAAATCGCCGCCGCCGGTCAGCATGTCCGGCTTGGCCTGCGGCAGCTTCGCAAGGTTCTCGAATGCGATCTTGCGGTCCGTGCCGATGACGCGCGCCGCCCCGTCGGCGAATTCGATGTCGCCGGTCGCCGCCTCAAGCGCGTCGGCCGCGAGCTTGCGCAATTGCTCGGCGAGCGCTTCGGAGGCGCGCGTCACCATGACCGCGCCCACGGGGATCGAGCGCGAACCGCCGGTGCCGCCGCCGGTCTTCACGATGTCGGTGTCGCCCTGGATGATCTTCACGCGAACCGGATCGACGTCGAGATGCTGCGCCACGATCTGCGCATAGGCGGTCGCATGGCCCTGCCCGTTCGATTGCGTGCCGATGACGACCGAGAACGTGCCGTCCTGTTCGAGCGTCACCGTGCCGTTCTCGCCGGCGCCCCAGGCCGTGCATTCGATATAGCTCGCCATGCCGATGCCGTGCAGCTTGCCACGCTTCTTCGCCTCCTCGCGGCGCGACGCGGCGCGCGACCATTCGGCCTTCTCGAGCGCGCGGCGCATCGCGCCCTCGAACTCGCCGACGTCGTAGGTCCGGCCGGTCGGCGTCGCGTAAGGCATCTGCGAGGGCTTCACGAAATTGCGCGCCCTGATCTCCTCGCGCGCGATGCCTGTTTCGCGCGCACAGACTTCGACGAGACGCTCCAGCACATAGGCCGCCTCGGGCCGGCCGGCGCCGCGATAGGCGTCGACGGGAACCGTATTCGTATAGACCGCGCGCACACGCGCATGCACTTTCGGAATGTCGTAGGGACCCGTCGCCATTGTCGCGCCGAGCCACGGAATATACGGCCCGAATTGCGAGAGATAGGCGCCGAGATCGGCGAGAATGTCGACGCGCAGCGCGAGAAATTTGCCGTTGGCGTCGAGCGCCATTTCGGCTGTCGTGATGTTGTCGCGGCCCTGCGCATCGGCAAGGAAATGCTCTGTGCGGTCGGCCACCCAGCGCACCGGCTTGCCCGCGCGCCTGGCCGCTTCCAGCAGCAGCGGATATTCGCGGTAGATGAAACTCTTCGTTCCGAAACCGCCGCCGACGTCATAAGTCAGCACACGAAGCTTTTCCGGTTCGACCTTCATCACGCCGGCGACGGCGCCCTGCAGGCCGTTGACGCCCTGGCTGGACGTGGTGAGCGTGAAGCGGCCCGACGCCGCATCGAATTCGCCGATCGCCGCGCGCGGCTCCATGTAGTTGGTGACGAGACGATTGTTGACGATCGTCACCGAACAGGTCTTGTGCGCGGACGCAAAGATCGGGTCGACATCCGCCGCCGAACCGATGGCGTTCTCGTAGGCGACGTTCGTCTTCAGTTCAGGCCAGACTTTGGGCGAGGACGCCTCGAGCGCCGTGCGCGACCCGACGACCGCCGCTTCCGGCGCATAGGAAACCTCGATCGCTTCCGCCGCGTCGCGCGCCTGCGCCTCGGTCTCGGCTACGATCATGGCGACGGCGTCGCCCACGTGCCGGACCCTGTCGCGCGCCAGCAAAGGATAGTCCGGCGTCGCCATCTGATTGCCGTCGGCATTCGGCATCGGCGCGAGGCACGGCAATTGCGCGAGGTGCGAAACGTCCGCCGCAGTGAGGACGAGCTTCACGCCGGGCATTTTCCGCGCGGCGCCGGCGTCGACGCCATTTATCCGCGCATTGGCGTGCGGCGAGCGCAGGAAATATCCGACGAGATGGCCTGCCGGCATGACGTCGGCGCTGTAGCGGCCGGCCCCCGTCACGAAACGCTGGTCCTCGACGCGACGCACCGGCTGTCCAATGCCGAACTTCGTGGGCTTCATGCTGCGGCTCCCGTTTGCGGGCCTATATGGGGCGGTCCGGCGGAAAATCCCGCCGGACCAGAGACCATGTTACCTGGCCTTCAGGAGATCGCTGATGACGACGAATTTCGTTCCGTCGAACTGCATCATGTAGCCGTCGCGCAGCGGCGAGAAATCCTCGGGCGTCGTGTTGAGCGTAATGCCCGGCATCAGCAGCGGAGCCGCGACGTTCTTCAGGTTGGCCGCCTGCTTCATGATGTTCTCGCGCGTCAGGTCGTCGCCGCACTGCTTCAGCAGGGCGACCAGAGAGGCGGCGCTGAAATAGGCGTATTCGCCCGAGCTGTAGTTGGGGTCGACGCCGGGCACTCGTGTCTTGATGAACTCGACATAGGCCTCGAGATCCGGATCCTTCTTGGAGACATCGAGCGGCTTGATCGAGGCGAGCGTCAGGATTCCCGTCGCGGCGTCGAGACCCGCCGGCTTGAGGATCGTCTCGATGTTGGCGCAACCGCTGGACAGGAAGCGCAGCGTCGGACGCCAGCCGACTTCCCAGGCCTTGCGGATCGCCTGGGCGCAGGCGCGCGGCGTCACCGAATAGATCATCAGCACGTCGGCCTTGGTCGCCGCCAGCGAGATGATCTGCGAGTCGACCGTCGGATCCGTCACCTCGAACGGCGTCGCCATGGCGATCTTCTTCTCGGCATCGGCGCCCAGCGCCTCGCGCACGCCGCGGATGTATTCCTTGCCTGAATCGTCGTTCTGGTAGAGCACCGCGAACTTGGCGTCTGGATTCTTGGCGAGCGCGTAGCGCACGTCGATGCCGGCTTCCGTCAGGTAGTTCGGCGCCCAGGGCAGCGCGATCGACCAGGGCATTTCCTTCGGCGCATTCCACTTCGCCGCCGAGGAAATCAGGAAGATCTGCGGCGTCTTGTTGACGTTGAGATATTTGGCGACGGCGGACGAGGGCGCCGTTCCCATCGTGCCGTAGATGAACGCCACCTGGTCGTCCTCGACGAGGCGCTTCACCGCCTCCACCGTCTTCGGCGGCGCGAACCCGTCGTCGAGCGACAGCATCTTGAGCTTGCGGCCGTTCACCCCGCCCTTCTCGTTGATCATGTCGAAATAGGCCGACATGATCTTGCCGACCGTGCCGAGCGACGAGGCCGGCCCGCTGTAGGGCATCGTGTTGCCGAACTTGATCTCGGTGTCGGTGACGCCCGGCCCGTACTTCTTCTGCGCCATCGCCGGCGTCGCCAGAGTCGCGACTGCGAAACCCGCGCCGATCAGCGACGCCTTGCCAAGAAAGCCCATCCCGTTTCTCCCGTTCGGATCGTGACGTCCGTTGACCGGGATTGTCCGACGAAAACCGGCGACATTCAATGGTCTTTGCAATGGCCTTTGAACCGGCCCGCGCCGCCCCCATATCTGCGCCATGCTCGACTTCAATCCATCCTTCGTCCTCGACGAGGAAACGCGGAGCGAGAGCCCCGCGTCTTCGGCCGATGACACGCAAGACGCGGATTTTCCGCTTCTCGACGCCTATTCGCGGACGGTCTCCGGGATCGTGGACAAGGTCGGCCAGAGCGTGGTCCGGATCGACCTGCTCAATGGCCAGGGCCGCCCCTCCGGATCCGGGTCCGGCGTCATCGTCTCACCCGACGGCTTCGTGCTCACCAACAGCCACGTGGTTTCCGCCGGCAGACGCGCCGCGATCACGACGCTCGATGGACGGACGTTCAACGCCCGCGTGCTCGGCGACGATCCCGACACCGACCTGGCTCTCCTGCGCATCGACGAGAACGAGGCGCTGCCCGCTGCCCGCCTCGGGGATTCGAAGGCGCTGAAACGCGGCCAGATCGCCATCGCCATCGGCAATCCGCTCGGCTTCGACGCAACGGTGACGGCGGGCGTCATCTCGGCGCTGGGGCGTTCCTTGCGCGCGAAAAACGGACGGCTGATCGACGATGTCATCCAGACCGACGCCGCGCTCAATCCCGGCAATTCAGGCGGGCCGCTCGTATCGAGCAGCGGCGAGGTGATCGGGATAAACACCGCCGTCATCATGGGCGCGCAGGGCATCTGCTTCGCCGTGGCCTCGAACACCGCGCAATTCGTTCTCGGCGAAATCGTCCGGCACGGCCGCGTGCGCCGCGCTTACATCGGGCTGGGCGCCGGCACATTGCCGCTGCCTCGTCGCATCGCGCTGCGGCTCGACCTGCAACAGGCAACCGGCGCGGTCGTGACGGCGATCGAGCGCGGCGGGCCAGCGGACGAGGCGGGCCTGCTCACCGGCGACATCATCCTGGCGGTCGATGGAAACAGGGTTTCCGGCGCCGACGATCTGGTGCGCCTGCTCGGCGGCGATCTCATCGGGCGCACCATCGCGCTGGACGTGCTCCGGCGTTCGGAGCGACGACGCTTCTGGGTCGGCCTGAAGGAGCGGAAGTCCGCCTGAGGCTAGCGGACGAGCGGTTCGCCCGCGGCTTCCCAGGCCAGCATCGAACCGCCGAAATGCGCATTGAGGTCGGTGCGGCCGGCGAGCCTCGCCGCCTCTATCGCCTGCAGCGTGCGCTTGCCCGAACGGCAGTGAAACACGACGCGCTTGCCGGAATTCTTCGGGATCGCGTCCACGTCGAAGCGCGAGAGCGGGTTGTGAACCGCCCCGGCGATATGCCCGGCGGCCCATTCATTGTCCTCCCGTACGTCGATCAGCAGGATCGACCCGTCGGCCAGGCCGCGCTTCACGTCCTCGAGGCTCACGTCTTCGACTGCGCTCATCCTGCGCTCCCTTGTTCCGCTTGCCGCCACCTAGCAGAAAACGGGCGAATGCGACAGGCTGCGGCGAAAGGCTCAGTCCGCGTCGATCACGCCGTCCCGCATCACGACGACCCAGCGGCCGTCGATCTTGCGGATGGCGCGGACGCGGCCGACGCCAGGAATCATGTCGCCCGGCCCGACCTCGACCAGTCCGTTGCGGGTCTGCACGGTCGCGATCCCGTTGTTGACGCCGCGCAGCACGTAGCCTGCCGCCGTGGCCGGATCGGGCGCGGCGCCCGGCTTGATCGCCGCCGGCGGATTGGCGTCGGACTTCGGGATGGATGACGTGACGACAGGATCGGCCACGAGTCGTTCGACCCGCTCGATCCGCGCATTGTGCTGGTCGAGTCTGGCGGCGCCGTCTCGCTCCGCGCGTTCGAACCGCGCGGCGACGTCGCGTTCCATCCTGTCGACGCGGGCGCCCGTTTGCGTATTTGCGGTCGCAGCAGCAGCCGCGCGCGTCTGCGCCGCATGGGTCTCGTCGGCCTGCTTCTGCAATGCTGCTTTCAGGTCGCGCACTTCTTCGGACAGCGCGTGCATCCGCGTCTGCATGTCCTGCATCTTGCGCGCTTCATCCGCCGAATGCCGGACCAGAGCCGCGGCTTCCGAAGCGGCGGCGCGCCGCGCGTCCGGATTGGCGCCGTCCCGCAGGCCCATGATCGCTGCGAAAGCGGCAGCCGCGCAGAGACCGGAGGCCGCCGCCGCCCGGCCCCAGTCGCTCCGCATCATCGCCGCGACGCGCTCCGGCGCTCGCGCAAACGTCGCCTTCAGCCCGGCATTTTCTTTTGTCGCAGTCTCCTTCCGGGCGACATCGGCCGCGTCCGCGGCCACCCTGTCGGCGGCGCGTTGCAGGCGCTCGAGCGCCTGCGCTGCGGTGCGCGCGACCTCGTCGGAAACGGCTGCGGACTTGGCGTCGTCGCGTGAGGGTTCGTTGTTGGCGGCAGCGGACATGGCGCAGGCTCGTGATTGCAATTCGAACCACTCTTGCCGCCTATGGTTAATGCGGTGTTAACGTCTCCCGCCTTCGCCTTCATTCGTCAGCGGAAACAACGCCGCCGATCAGGTTTCGCGCCAGCAGCTCTTCCGACGACAGCGTCGCGGAATCGCCTGCCGAGAGCGCCGCGAACATCGCTTCGCGCGCCGACCGCCAGGCCTCGACCGCCTTGTCCACGGAAACTGCGGCGAAGGAGAGTGTAGCTCCGGCGCGCATCTGGGCGAGGCGGCCGAGATCGGCGGCGATCACCGTGCCGATCTTCGGATAACCGCCGGTCGGCGCACGATCGGCCATCTGGACGAAGGGCTGGCCGTCGCCGGGAATCTGGATCGCGCCGAAGGCGATGCCGTCCGAGACGATGTTGAACCCCTTGGCATGGCCGATCTTCGGACCTTCCATCGCATAGGCCATGCGATCGCTGCGCAACGAGACGCGCCACGGCCCACGCAGGAACGCCTCGAAATTCTCATGGTCGAAATAATCGTTCTGCGGTCCCGGCACGATGCGGATCGGGCCGGCCTCGCCCGCCTCGCGGATCGAGCCGAGCGGATGCGGAGCCGTCGGGCCTTCGCAGGCATCGGCGAGCGCGATCGTTTCGCCGGCCACGAGGCCGGCGCCGCCCATGCCCGAACGCGCGTGCATCGACAGAGATCCCAGCGCCGGCGCGCGATCGATGCGGGCGAAAGGCGCGACATAGGCCCAGGCGCCGGACGGGCCGGCGCGAACCGCGAGTTTTTGCCCCGGGTGCAACGTCAGCCTGCAGGCGTCCGGCAGGCTCGCGCCGTCCAGGGTCACGCGAAAACCGCCCGCGACGATCGAGACGCCGACGGACGCGCCTTCGCAGACCAGTTCGACGCCGCCGAGCGAGATTTCGATCGCGGCCGCGCCCGCGGGACGCTCGGCGGCGAGGTTGGCGGCCTCGTGCGCGAGCACATCCATCGGACCCGTCGCCGTCACGCCATAACGCAGATAACCCCAGCGCCCGGCGTCCTGGATCGACACGCCGGCGCCCGCCTGCAGGATCTTCAGCGCGCCCCTCATGTCAGCCGCTCGCGCCGGGCGATCGGCTCGCCGCTCGCCGCGCGCCGCTCCAGCGCCTCGAACTCGGCCCGCCCTACGATTGCAAAGCGCATCTCGTCGCCCACGCCGACCAGGAAAGGCGTCTCGCGCGCCGGCTGATACATGCGCTCGGGCGTCCGCCCGATCACGTACCAGCCCGTCGGCATAGAGATTGTCGAGACCAGCGACAGGCCGCCGCCGATCAGCACGACGTTTTCAGGCGTCGGCGGTCGAATGGTGGAGCGTCGCGAGACCGCGAGTTCGGCTGGCAGGCCGCCGAGATAGCAGAAGCCCGGCGCAAAGCCGTACATGTAGACGCGATAGGTCGCGCCTGAATGCAATTCGACGACGCGGCCCGCATCGAGCTTCGTCAGTTCACAGATCTGTCCGATGTCTTCGGCGATTTCCGAATCGTAACAGCAGGGCAAAATCCATCTCGCCTGCGGCTTCGGCGCCGGAACGTGCGCGGATTCGATCCTGCGTACTTCCTCCGTCAGCGCCGCGCGCGAAACGACGAGTGGATCGTAGTGGATCATCAGCGAGCGATAGGTCGGCACGGTCTCGCGCACGCCCGCGATCCCCGCCGCCTTCAGCGCAACGTCGAGCGCCAGAACCTTGCCGTTGATCTCAGGATCGACCGTCGAACCGAATTCCACGACCAGCGCGCGCTCGCCGGCATCGAGCAGGCGATAGTCCGGCGTCTCGTCCATGTTCACGCCGGCGCGAAGGCGCGCACGGAAACGCCGGCCGCCTCGAGCACGGCGCGCACGCGCCGCGCGCTCTCGACCGCATGGGCTGAATCGCCATGAACGCAGATCGAGCCGATCGGCGTCTGGATGCGCTTGCCGGATGCGGTAATGATCGCTCCCGCTTTTACCATTTCCACCATGCGCGCCGCAGCTTCATCCGGATCGAGGATCATCGCGCCGGGCTTGCCACGCGGAATAAGGTTGCCCTCTTCCGTGTAACCGCGGTCGGCGAAGATTTCGGCTATGCCCCTCAGGCCGATTGTCTCGGCCGCCCTCACCTGTTCTCCGGCGGCGATCGTCAGCCAGACCAGAGAAGCGTCGACAGCCCTGATGGCGCGACCGACCGCTTCGGCGGCAGGCCTGTCCACTTCGCAGAGATTGCCGAGCGCGCCATGACATTTGACGTAGGTGATCTTCGTCCCGGCATAGGCGGCGAGCGCCTGCGCCGCGCCAACCTGGTAGGCGACAAGTCGTTCGATCTCGCCGGTGGAAAACGGGATCCGACGACGCCCGAAGCCCCAAAGGTCGGGAAAGCCGGGATGCGCGCCGCAGGCGACGCCGCGCGCCCTGGCGTTCGCAAACGTGCGCGCCATGATTTCCGGGTCTCCCGCATGAAATCCGCACGCCACATTCGCCGACGTGACGATGTCCAGCATCGCGTCGTCGTCGCCGCATGTATAGGCGCCGAAGCCTTCGGCTATGTCGGAGTTCAGGTCGACGGTAAGCATGGCGTCCTCGATGCTGTCATCCCGGCCGAAGCGCAGCGAAGAGCCGGGATCCAGTTCGCCGTCGCTGGAAATTCTGGATCCCGGCCAGACCCGTCGCGGTCCGGGAGAACGATCTTACAACCCAAGATAAGCCTTGCGCACGTCTGCATTGTCACGGATTTCAGCCGCGCTTCCGCTCATCGTCACCCGTCCGGTCTGCAGCACATAGGCGCGGTCGGCGATCTCCAGGCATTCCGTCAGTCGTTGTTCGACGATCAGGACGGTCGTTCCAGCGCTGCGGATCGTCGCGACCGCCGCGAATATCTCGTCGACCAGCTTGGGCATGATTCCCTGCGACGGCTCGTCGAGCATCAGCAGCTTCGGCCGCGTCATCAACGCGCGGCCGATGGCCAGCATCTGCTGTTCGCCGCCCGACAATGTCTCCGCGCGCTGCGCCAGCCGTTCGCCGAGACGGGGAAACAGAGACAGCACCATTTCGCGGGGCGCTTCACGGTCGGCCTTGCCACGAAACAGGTAAGAACCGAGCCGCAGGTTGTCGGCGACCGACAGGCGCGGGAACAGGCGCCGGTTTTCCGGCACATAGGCGATGCCGCGCTTCGTCACGAGATGCGGGGCGACGCCGTCGATCCGTTCGCCGAGGAATTCCACCGAGCCGCCGCTCGGCCGTTCCATTCCGGCGATCGTCTTCAGGAGCGTCGACTTGCCCGCGCCATTGGCGCCGGCGACGCAGACGATCTCGCCGGTCTTCACCTCGATCGTCGCCTGCGACAGCGCGATCAGCCCGCCATAGGCGGTGGAAAGATCACGCGTTGCGAGCACGATGGCGCTCCCCGAGATAGGCTGTGATGACTTTATCGTCGCGGACGATCTCTCCGGGCGGTCCTTCGGCGATCAGCTTGCCGAGATCGAGCACGACGGCGCGATCGACCAGCGGCATGACGATTTCCATGACATGCTCGACCATGACGATGGTCATGCCGCGCGCCCGGATGGCGCGCACGAGGTCGACGCCCTGGCGCGCCTCGGCCGGCGTCAGGCCGGTCATCGCTTCGTCGAGCAGCAACAGTTTCGGCTCGGCCGCAAGCGCGCGCGCCACTTCCAGTCGACGCTTTTCCGGCGGCGTCAGATCGCCGGCCATGGCGCTCTCGCGCGCCCGCAGGCCGACGAAATCGAGCACGTCGCGCGCGCGGTCCCGCGCCTCGGCCGCCGAAGCAGTGCGAACGAACGAACCCACCATGACGTTCTCGACGACGCTCATCGTCTCGAAACTTTTCACGACCTGGAACGTCCGGGCGATACCGAGCGCACAGCGCTGCGGCGCGCCGAGTTCGGTTACGTCCTGTCCTTCGAAGACGATGCGGCCTTCGGTCGGCTTGCGCACGCCGGCAATCGCGTTGAACAGGGTCGACTTGCCGGCGCCGTTCGGACCGATCAGCCCGAGAATCTCGCCTTTCCGCACATCGAGCGAAACGTCGGAATTGGCGACGAGGCCGCCGAATCTTTGCGTGACCGCGCGCACTTCGAGAAGGGCGTCGCTCATGCCGCCTTCCTCCGGCTACGCTGCATGAACGCGCCGACAATCCCCTCCGGGCGCCCTAGCGCAATGCCCATGACGAGCAGGCCGTAGATGATGAGGTCGAAGCCCTTGCCCGAACCGCCGGCGTAGGAGCGCGTCAGTTCGGTGATCGGAATGAGGATGGCCGCGCCGACTGCCGGCCCCCACAGGGTTCCGATGCCGCCGAGCACGGCCGGCAGGGCCATCAGCAGCGAGAACTGGAAGCTCATCACGCTTTCCGGATCGATGTAGGAAACGAATTGCGCGTAGAAGCCGCCGCCGATCGCCGTAAGGAAGGCGGAGAGCGCCGCAGCCGCCATCTTCGAGCGGAACACCTCGACGCCGAGACTTTCGGCCGCTTCGGTATTGTCCTTCACCGCGCGCCACCAATAGCCCCAGCGCGATTCCTCGATCTTCCAGGTGACGAGCCAGGCGACGAAGGCGAGCGCCAGCGCGAAGTAGAAATACGGAAGCTTGGTGCGCAGGAACTGGAATTTCGCCCAGGAATCGCCGCGCACAGGAACTTCGATGCCCATCGCCGCGCCGGCGTAATCCCAGTTGAGGACCAGCAGGTAGCCGGCTTCGGCGATCACGATCGTCGCGATCACGAAATAATGGCCCTTCAGCCGGAAGCAGGGATAGCCAACGGCGAGCGCGATCGCCGCGGCGACGCAACCGCCGGCCAGCATGCCGAACCAGGGAAGCACGCCGAACTTGGTGAAGAGCAATTCGGTCGCATAGGCGCCCGCGCCGAAATACAGCGCATGGCCCAGCGAGATCTGCCCGCAATATCCGGACAGGATGTTCCAGCTCTGCGACAGCGCCGCATACATAAGCGTCAGAACGAGAACGTTCTGGAGGTACACGTCCTTCACGACCAGCGGCAGGCAGGCGACTATCGCCACGATGCAGCAGGCGACGATGAGGCTGTTGCGTCGCGACCTGAGGCGCGGATCGACGGTCGCGTCCATGTCAGAGCGATCCGAACAGGCCGCGCGGCCTGACGACCACGACGAGCAGGTAGAGCGCGTAGATGCCGACGTATTTGAGCGACGGCGGCAGGATGAGCGCGCTGCTGGCCTCGACCAGGCCAACGAGAATGCCGGCGGCGAAGGCGCCGAAAACGCTGCCGAAGCCTCCGAGCGCGACCGTCACATAGGCGATGAGCGAGAAGGACGCGCCGACATCCGGGTAGATGTAGAAGAAGACGGCGAGCACCGCGCCGGCGAGGCCGACGAGCGCTGCGCCGAGGCCCCAGCCGAGCGCGAAGACCTGCTTCTTGTCGATGCCGACCAGCGCCACCGCGCCGGCGTCCTCGCGCGTCGCCTCGAGCGCGCGCCCGAAATCGGTCTTGTTGATGACCAGCCACAAGGCGCCGAAGGCGGCGAGCGATACGAAGGCGCCTGCGAGTTGGGGAGCGGGCAGAAACACGCCGGCGAATTGCAGGGTCTTGCCGCCGAGCCAGGAGTGCGGGATCGAGCGATAGTCCGGCGTGAACAGGAGTTGCGCCAGCCCGCGCATGACGATCGCCAGCCCGAACGTCGCGAAGATCTGCACCATGCCGGCGTTCGCTGACGCCGACATGGCGAAACGCACGACGCCCAGATAGACGACGGCGCCGAAGATGAACATGGCCGCCGCGACGAACGGCGCGGAAGCCAGAGGATCGAGCGCGAAGGCGAGGAACAGTCCGAACGAAGCGTACATGGACGTCATCAGGAATTCGCCATGCGCGAAATTGACGACGTCCATGAGGCCGAAGATGAGGGCGAGACCTGCGGCGACGAGGCCGTAGATCAGGCCCATCAGCAGGCCGCTCGCCAGGGATTGCGCGATAGCCTGCGCAGTCATGTTCCTGCCCCCTTTCCCGCTCGCGTCAGGACTTCATCGGCCAGATGGGCTCCGCGATCGCCGCCTGCTCAGGGAAGATCGTCACGAATTTCTTGTTCGCGTATTGCAGAAGGACGGGATCGCAATCGTTGTTCTGGCCCGTCGCGTCGAACTTCACGCGCTTCCACGGCATGATCGTCTGGTCGCCGGGAATGTCGGTGGCGGCCAGCGCCGCCCGGATTGCTTCGCCCTCGGTCGATTTGGCGCGGTTGATGCCGTCTGCCAGCACCAGCAGCGCCATGAATTCGCGCGACGTGTTGTCGTTGATGTCCTTGCCTGCCCTCGCCTTGAACATCTCGTTGACCTTGCCGACCATCGGGCGCTTCTGCGCCAGATCGAGCGAGAAGGAGCCGCGGGTGATCGCACCCTGCAGAAGATCGCCGACGGCGTCGTACAGCGCCTGTTCGGAGAAGCCGGCGGCCTGGGCGACGATCGCCTTCGGCTTGTAGCCGAGTTCGTTCATCGTGCGCACCAGCAGGATTGAATCGGTCGTATAGCTCGACGGCATCAGCACGTCGGCGGCGCCCGACTTCAGCTGCTGCACTTCGGCCGTCAGGGACGGCGAGTTGGCGCGGTATTTCACATCCGAGACGATCTTGTAGCCGCGTTCGCCGGCGAGCTTCGTCTGCACGTTGGCGGAATCGGTGCCGAAGATCGTGTCCTCGTGGAATAGCGCGACCGTCTCGATCTTTTGGCCCTTCTTGCGCAGCGAATCGAGCAGGTCGAACATCGCCTTCGAGAACATCTCGTCATGCGCGGAAGCGCGGAAGAAGAATTTCAGGCCGCGCTGATTGAGGCTCGGCGAAGACGAATCCGCGCACATGAAGGGCACGCTGTAGCGCTCGGCCGTCTGGCTGACGGTAGCCGAAACCGCGCTGTGGTAGCAGCCGATGACGGCGGCGACCTTTTCCTGCGTGATCAGGCGTTCGGCTTCCGCCCTGCCCTTCTGCGGATCGCCCTGATGGTCGGCGTAGATGACGCGCAGCTTCTTGCCGCCGAGGCCCGGGAGGCCGACATCTTTCGCAAGCGGCAGGTCGAGATCGGTCTTCTCGTTGACGATGGCGACCGCCGTCTCGATGGCGTTCTTGGCATCGAGGCCCGTCTGCGCGGTCGACCCCGTCATCGGGAAGACGGCGCCGATCACCACTTCGCCCGCCCCCTGCGCAAAAGCTCCATGCGCGCTGCCGGCGAGCGCTGCGGTTGCGACCATCAATTCGCGACGATTGAACTTCATTGAGCTCTCCATTTGCAACGCGCGGCCGAGACGGCCCGTCAGATCACAGCATAACTCCGGTTCTTCAGGTCCGTCACCAGCATCGAGCCGGGCGAATGGGTAATGGCGAAAGGCGGCTTCGAGGCGACCAGCGCTGCTTGCGGCGTTACCCCGCAGGCCCAGAAAACCGGCAGTTCGTCGTCCCGCACAGTCACCGCATCGCCGTAATCGGGCTTGGTCACATCGGCGATCCCGATCTGGGCGGGCAACCCGACATGGACAGGCGCGCCGTGCACGGCCGGGTAGCGCGATGTGATCTGGATGGCGCGGATGGCGTCCGCAGGCTTGAGCGGCCGCATCGACACGACGAGCGGCCCGTGGAACCGGCCGGCGGGATTGGTGGGGATGGAGGTGCGGAACATCGGCACCTTGCGGTTTTCGGTGATGTGCCGGATCTCGATGCCGTCCTCGACCAGCGCCTCCTCGAACGAATAGGAGCAGCCGATCACGAAGGAAACGAGATCGTCGCGCCAGAACTGGCGTACATCGCCCGTCTCGGCCACGCATTCGCCGCCCTCCCACACGCGGTACCCCGGCAGGTCGGTGCGTATGTCGAGGTCCTCGCCGAGCGCCGAAATATGCGGGTCGCCGGGATCGCTCACGCCGATGATCGGGCAGGGTTTCGGATTGGCCTGCGCAAAACGCAGGAAGTCTGCGGCATCGTCCTTCGGCAGGACGACGAGATTGCCCTGCACGAAACCAGGCGCGAGGCCCGCGGTCGTTCCCGTGACCTGCCCCGTCCGGCACGCAAGGCGCGCGGCCCGGCCGTCCAGCAGGCGAGACGTCGAATTCGGCGAGACGGAATTCATCGCAACGACCTCGTGTTGGTCACCGCACGATCTTCCGGTGGACTTGCCGATAATGTCCAATCGTATTTTGATATTGGTTCCGATAAGCTGGATTTATCGCAATATGGTAGACTTCAAGGAACTGGAGACGTTCTACTGGGTGGCGACGCTCGGCTCGTTCCGGTCGGCCGCGTCCAAGCTCCACACGACGCAACCCGCGGTTTCCCAGCGTATCGCCGCGCTCGAATCCGAGATCGGCGCGCGCGTGCTCACACGACAGGCGCGCGCCGTTGCGCCGACGCCGCGCGGCCGCGAACTCCTGGTCTATGCGGAAAAGCTGCTCGGCCTGCGCACGGAGATGATGGCGGCGGCAGGCGACGTATCCACTGCGCGCGGCGTTCTTCGGCTGGGCGTGGCCGAAACAATCGTGCACACGTGGCTGACGGCCTTCCTCAAGGCGGTGAGCGCGCGTTTCCCGCGCCTGGCGCTCGAAATCGAGGTGGATATTTCGCCCAACCTGCGCGAACGCCTCCGCCTGCAGGAGCTCGATCTCGCCTTTCTCATCGGGCCGCTGGGCGAACCCGGCGCCCGACAATTGCCGCTCGCAACCTATCCGGTCGCCTTCATTTCCAGTCCGTCGGTGCGCTGGCCGCGTCGCCCGGCGCGCATTGAGGAGATCGCCGAGCATCCGATCGTCACATTCTCCCGCAACACGCAGCCCTATGGCGCCGTGGCGGCGCTGTTCAACCGGCCGCACCTGCCGCAGGCGCGCATTCACGCTTCGGCGTCGCTTGCCACAGTCGTGCGCATGACTGTCGAAAACCTGGGGATCGCCGTCATTCCGCCGGTCATCGTCGCCGAACAATTGCGTCGCAAGGAGCTGGTGGTGGTGCGTTGCGAGGCGGACCTGCCGGACCTTACCTTCGACGCCAACTGGATCGAGCAGCCCGGTTCGCGCACCGCGGCGGCGGTCGCCGCCATCGCCGCGGAAGTTGCGGCCTCCAGCGTCGACACGAAGCGCCGGCGCCGGGTAAGCTAGCGGCAATAATCCGGGAGCGCGCCTTGTCCGACTGGCCGATGCAGATTTTCGACGCGCTGAAGCGTCACGATGTGAGGCAGGTCGCCTATGTGCCGGACGGCGGCCACGCGGAGCTGATCCGCGCGATCCACGCCGACCCCTCGATGCGCGCCATTGCGCTGACGACAGAAGAGGAAGGCGTCGCCGTGCTGGCTGGCGCATGGCTCGGCGGCCAGCGTGGCGTGATGCTGATGCAGTCGAGCGGCGTCGGCAATTGCGTCAACATGTTCTCGCTCGTCGCGCAATGCCGCACGCCTTTCGTCGCGCTGGTGACGATGCGCGGCGAATGGGGCGAGTTCAATCCGTGGCAGGTTCCGATGAGCCGCGCGACGCAGACCGTTGTCGAAGCCATGGGCTTGCGTTGCCTGCGCGCGGACGATCCGGCCGAGGTCGGGCCGACGCTGGAATCGTCCCTTTCGATGGCTTTCGCCGGCGGCAGCGCCAATGTCGTGCTGCTCGGCCAGCGGTTGATCGGCGCTAAGGAATTCACCAAAGAGGATCAGCGATGAGCGCCCGTCTCGAACGTCGCGCCGCCGTCGCGCGCCTGCTGCGCCAGCGTGGCGATTGCCTCGTCGTCACGGGTCTCGGCGCGCCGACCTATGACGTCGCGGCGGCCGGCGACGACGATCGCAATTTCTACCTCTGGGGCGCGATGGGCGGCGCAGCACTGATCGGCCTCGGCCTCGCGCTGGCGCAACCCGATCGTTCCATCGTCGTCGTGACAGGCGACGGCGAAATGCTGATGGGCCTCGGCGCCTTCGCGACAATCGGCGCGCAGCAGCCGAAAAATCTCACCATCGTCGTGCTCGACAACCAGCGCTACGGCGAAACGGGCGGCCAGTTCTCGCACACGGGACTCGGAACCGATCTGGCCGCCATGGCGCGCGGCGCCGGCATCGCCGATGCTTCGCATATCGTGGACATGCAGGGCGTCGATGCGCTGGCGCAGACGCTCGCAAGGCCAAACGGCGCGCCACGCGTCGCGATTGTCGCGATCGATACATCCGTACCGCCGCGCGTCATCCCGGAGCGCGACGGAACGGTGCTGAAGGCGCGCTTCCGCGCCACGCTCGGCCTGCCGGCCATGTAGCCGCCGCCGTACTCAATCCTGCTTCAGCAACTTGCGGAGCTCGGCTTTCGCGACCTTTTCCAGCGTCGAACGCGGCATGTCCTTCACCACGCGCACCTCGTGCGGCACCTTGAAATCGGCCAGCGTCGACTTGCAGGCGGCGAGGATCGCGGCCGAGAGCTTTTCGGGAGACGGCGCCGCAGCCTCCTCCGCGATCACGAACGCGACGGGCGCTTCGTCCAGCATCGGATGCGGCTTGGCCACGACCGCGACCTCGCGCACGCCCGGCGTGGTCAGGATCACCCGCTCGATCTCGGACGCCGCGACATTCTCGCCGCCGACCTTCAGCATGTCCTTGTCGCGGTCCGAGAAGCGGATCGAGCCGTCTTCCTGCAGCGTGACGCGGTCGCCGGTCCTGAACAGGCCGCGCTCATCGAAACTGTCGGCGGTGGCCTGCGGATTGTTGATGTATTCCGCGAACAGCGAAAGCCCGCGCACCCCCTGTACGAGCAAGTGCCCGGTCTCGCCGGGCTTCACGGGGTTGCCCTCCTCGTCCTCGATGTGAATGCCATATTCCGGCGCGGGCCTGCCGCAGGACAGCGGCGTGTTCGGCATGTGCACGTCGCCGACGATTCCATGCGTGATCGTCTCGGTCATGCCCCACCAGCCGATCGTCTTCACGCCGAAATGCGCATCGGTCGGCGGCTCGCAGATCGCGCTGCCCCACAGGCGATAGAAATGCGCGCTCGGCCGCTCGATATCCATCAGCGCTTTCACGCAGAAGGGAATGAGCGACGTCCAGGTGCAGTGATTGCGCAGAGACACCGGCCAGAAGCGGCTCGCCGAGAAGCGCGGCATGACCACGGCGGTCGAGCCCGCCCAGAGCGTCGCGAGGATCGAATAGGCCTGTGCATTGGTATGGAACAAAGGCAGATAGACGAGATGCGTGTCGTCGGCGTGCAGGTCTTCGTGCACGGCGTTGACGCGCGCGCCCCATAATGCGTTGGCATGCGTCCACAGCACACCCTTGGGCCGCGACGTCGTACCGGACGTGTATTGCACGCCCATGGGATGCAGGGGGTCTATGGCGCGGCGCGGCGCATCCGCCGCCTCGCCGTAGAGCGCCTCGAACGAATCCTTGCCCGGCGCATGGCCTGCGGCCGGCGCGGCGCCGTTGTCGTGCGAGGTGACGGCGATGAACCGAAAGTTCTTCGAGGCGCGATTGACCAGATCGGCGAATTTCGGCTGCGTGATCGCGGCGATCGCGCCGCAATGGTCGGCGAAATAGGTGAGTTCGTCGAGCGACGAACGCGCATTCGTCGTGACGGGCACGGCGCCGAGATCAGCGCACGCGTACCAGGCGATCAGCGTCTCCAGGCAATTGTCGAGATGGATCAGCACATAGTCGCGCGGCCTGATCCCGCGCTTCGCCATGCCGGCCGACAGCCGCGCCACGCGATCGTGGAAGGCGCCGTAGCTCAGCGTTTCCCCGCGGCCTTCGAACGGCTCCCAGATCAGGAAGGGATGGTCCTTGCGCGTCCGCGCCCGGATGCGCACGAGTTCCGCAACATCCAGCCCATTGAAGGGATGGAGCGGGCCGATCCTACTTGTGTGGTCTGCGTTCATGTCCTCAGCCCGCCATCGCCGCGTCGATCACCATGGTGGCGCCGCTGATCATGCGGCTCTCGTCGCTGACCAGGAAGGTCACGAGATCGGCGATCTCGCTGCGCTCGATGTAGCGGCCGAGCCGCATGCGCTGCGAAATAAGCTGGTGCGCCGCCGCCGGATCGTTGGGCGCCATGCCGCGCTCCAGTTCCTGGATCATGTCGCCGTCGACCGGACCGGGATGGATGGTGTTGACGCGAATCTTGCGTGGCGCCGCCTCGATCGCCGCGACGCGCATCAGGCCGACGACCGCGTGTTTGCTGGCGACGTAGCCGGCCATGCCGGCGCTGCCGCGCAGGCCGGCGACCGACGACGTGCAGATGATGGAGCCGCCGTCGCGCATGGCGGGAAGCATGTGTTTCAGCCCGAGAAACACGCCCCGGACGTTGACGGCGATCGTCCGGTCGAAATCCTCGTCGGCATGAGCGACGATCGGCGCGACCGCGCCGGCGATACCGGCGTTGTTGAAGAATATGTCGGTCTCGCCGAAAAGCTTCTTCGCTTCCGCCGCATAGGCCGCGCTCTGCGCAGCCTCGGTCACGTCCGCGTCCAGCCCGTGCGCGTCATTGCTGGCGAGTTCTTGCAAGGCTTGCGATACGCGCTTGTCGCCGCGATCGACGATCAGCACGCGCGCGCCTTCGTTCAGGAACCGCCGCGCTGTCGCCAGTCCGATGTTTCCCGCGCCGCCTGTGATGACGGCGCTCTTGCCCTTCAGCCTCATGTCCCCTCCCTGGCCGTCGCGCGGCCTTGGCGCCGATCCTGTGGCGGCCTAAGTCTGTTGTCCAGCATGGCTGGCAGGAGGGACTTATGCAGATTGGTCTTGTCGGGCTCGGCCGCATGGGCGGCAATATCGCCCGCCGGCTCATGCGCAACGGTCACGAGATCGTCTGCTACGACCGCGATCCCAGGTCCGTGGAGGCGCTGAAGGCCGAGGGCGCGAGGCCGGCGACAGGCCTGCAGGATCTCGTCCGCAAGCTGTCCGCGCCACGCACGGTCTGGATCATGCTGCCCTCTGGAAAAATCACCGAGGACGCCATCTTCGAGGCGGCCTCGCACATGCAGGCCGGCGACTGCATCATCGACGGCGGCAACACGTTCTGGCGTGACGACATCGCCCGCGCCACGAAGCTGCGGGAGAGCGGCGTCGCCTACCTGGATGTCGGCACCTCTGGCGGCGTCTGGGGGCTCGATCGCGGCTATTGCCTGATGATCGGCGGCGACAGGGCGCAGGTCGATCGTCTCGATCCCATCTTCGCCGCGCTGGCGCCGGGAAAGGGCGCGATCCCGCAGACGCCCGGACGCGAGAGCCGGGACGGCAGGGTCGAGCAGGGCTACCTGCACACCGGCCCCGTCGGCTCGGGCCATTACGTCAAGATGATCCACAACGGCATCGAATACGGCCTGATGCAGGCCTATGCGGAGGGCTTCGATATTCTCCGGCATGCGGGCGACGAGGGGCGCAGGCCGGACGAGAAATTCGATCTCGACGTCGCGGATATCGCCGAAGTCTGGCGGCGCGGCAGCGTCGTCACCTCATGGCTGCTGGACCTGACCGCGACGGCGCTTGCCGCCGATCCGCAACTCGCCTCCTTCACCGGACGCGTCGAGGATTCCGGCGAGGGACGCTGGACGGTCGACGCCGCCGTGGAGCAGGCCGTGCCCGCGAACGTACTGACCGCCGCGCTCTTTGCCCGCTTCCGCTCGCGGCAGGACGCCACCTTCGCCGACAAGATCCTCTCCGCCATGCGAAAGGGTTTCGGCGGGCATGGAGAAGCCAGGTAGCATGACCGGCAGCCCGCGCCCCGCCCCGCCCTGCGTCTTCGTCCTGTTCGGCGCCAATGGCGACCTCACGCAACGGCTGGTTTTTCCGGCCCTCTACAACCTCGCTGTGCAGAACCTGCTGCCGAAGGCGTTCGCCGTGCTGGCCGTGACCCGCAGCGAATTCGGCGAACAGGCGATGCGCGATCATCTGCGCGAAGGCCTCGGCAAATATTGCAAGGAGGCGTGCGACCGTCAGGTCGTCGACGATCTCGTGTCCCGCGTTTCGGTCGCGGTGGCCGACGCCGGCGATCCCGATTCCTTCGGCCGGCTGCGCGAAACCATCGCCGGACTCGATGCGAAGCAGAAAACGGAAGGCAATCGCATCTTCTACCTGGCGATCCCGCCCAAGGGTTTCGGCCCCACCGTGCGGGCGCTGGGCGATGTCGGCCTGACAAGGGAAGACGCGGGCTTTGCGCGCGTAATCGTCGAGAAGCCCTTCGGCTCGGATCTCGCCTCGGCGATGAAATTGAACGCCGAGCTGCGCGCTGTCCTGCACGAGGACCAGATCTTCCGGATCGACCATTACCTCGGCAAGGAAACCGTCCAGAACATCTTGATGCTGCGGTTCGCCAACGGCCTGTTCGAGCCGATCTGGAAGCGCGAGCATGTCGATCACGTGCAGATCACCGTGGCTGAGACAGTCACCATCGGCCGTCGTGGCTCCTTCTACGACGAGACCGGCGCCCTGCGCGACATGGTGCCAAACCACCTCTTCCAGTTGCTTTCGCTGGTCGCGATGGAGCCGCCGGCCCGTCTCGATGCTCAGAGCGTGCGTTCGGAAAAGGCGCGCGCGCTGGACGCGATCCGCATTGTGAGTCCCGAGCAGGCGCTGGCCGATTCCGTGCGTGCGCAATATGTCGCCGGCAAGATCGGCGACGAGCATGTCGACGATTATCGAAGCGAGCAGGACGTTTCTCCTGCGAGCACGACGGAGACTTTCGCGGCGCTGAAGCTGTCGATCGACAATTGGCGCTGGGCCGGCGTGCCTTTCTACCTCCGTACCGGAAAGGCGCTGGCCAAGCGCTATACGGAAGTCGCCATCAAGTTTCGAGAGGCGCCGATTTCCATGTTTCGCGGCATCGACCTCGAGGGTCTGCGCTCGAACTATCTCGTCCTCCAGATCGCGCCGGACGAAGGCATCACGCTGCAGTTCAACGCCAAGACGCCGGGGCCCGGCCTCGGCATCCAGCGGGTCGGCATGACATTCCGCTATTCCGATTATTTCGATGCGGCGCCGGCGACCGGCTACGAGACGCTTTTGCTCGACTGCATGATCGGCGACGGCATACTCTACCAGCGCGACGACGGCGTCGAAGCCGGCTGGCGGGCTGTCGATCCCTTTCTGCAAGCCTGGAAGAAGGCCGGCGAGCAGGGACTTGCGCTCTATCGCGCGGGTTCTGGCGGTCCTGCCGAGGCTGACGCGCTGCTCGCGCGCGACCACCGCCGCTGGAGGCCGCTCGCGTGACCGGCAAGGCGCAATCGTCCCTGCCCGCCGTCGTCGTGCTGATGGGCGTTTCCGGCTCCGGCAAGTCGACGATTGGCGCGGCGCTGTCGCAGCAGCTCGGCTGGCCCTATTCCGATGCCGATGTATTTCATCCGCCGGCCAATGTCGCAAAGATGAGCGCCGGCGAGCCGCTGAACGACGACGACCGCAAGCCGTGGCTCGCGGCCATCGCAGCGCATATCGACAAGGCGCGCGCAGACGGCGCTCACGCCATCGTCTCGTGCAGCGCGCTGAAACGCATCTATCGCGATGTGCTGGTCGGCGCGCGCGACGACGTGCGCCTCGTGCTGCTGGACGGATCGAAAGATGAAATCCATGCGCGCATGAGCGCGCGCAAGGACCATTTCATGCCGCTGAGCCTGCTCGACAGCCAGTTCGCGACCCTCGAGCGGCCGACGCCCGACGAGCGCGCCATCTGCGTTTCGATTTCCGGAACGCCCGCCCAGATCGCCGCAGACATCGCGCGGGCGATCGGCGCCTGAACGGATCAGCCGGGCAGCGCATTCTCCACCAGCCGCGCCCAGTACGACACGCCGAGCGGAATCGCCTGGTCGTTGAAATCGTATTGCGGATGGTGAAGGCCGGCCGTCGCGCCGTTGCCGATGAAGATGAAGGCGCCGGGCCGCGCTTCCAGCATGTAGGAGAAATCCTCCGCCCCCATGACCGGCGGCATATCGGCCATCACGCGGTCGGCGCCGGCGACCTCGCGCGCCACCTTGACCGCAAAGTCCGTTTCCTCGGCGTGATTGACGGTGACAGGATACCCGTCCTCGAAGTCTATCTTCGCCTCGCAGCCGTTCAGCGCCGCGACGCCATCGACAATGTCGTGGAATCGCTTCTTGGCCAGCGCGCGCGTCTCGTTCTTCAGCGCCCGGATCGTTCCGGTCAGGCGCGCCGTCTGCGGAATGATGTTGTTGGCGGTGCCCGCGTGGAATTGCGTCACCGAAACGACGACCGAGTCGATCGGGTCGACCGTCCGCGAGGCGATCGTCTGCAATGCGTTGACGATTTGCGAACCCGCGACGATCGGATCGATGCATTCGTTTGGCTTGGCGGCATGGCCGCCGCGGCCGGTGATCTCGACCTCGAACCTGTCGGCCGACGCCATCAACGCGCCCTTGCGGATCGCGAATACGCCAACCGGAACGCCCGGCGCATTATGCATGCCGTAAACCTGCTTGACGCCGAAGCGCTCCATCACGCCGTCGGCGACCATTTCGCGGCCGCCGCCCCCGCCCTCTTCGGCCGGTTGGAAGATGACGACGGCCGTCCCGGCGAAGTTGCGGGTCTCCGTGAGATATTGCGCCGCGCCAAGCAGCATCGCTGTATGGCCGTCGTGGCCGCATGCATGCATCAGGCCGGGATTTTTCGATTTGTAGGCGACGCTGGTCGCCTCGGGGATCGGCAGCGCGTCCATGTCGGCGCGCAGGCCAATGGTCGGACCATCGCCCTTGCGGCCCTTGATGACGCCGACGACGCCGGTCCGCCCGATGCCTGTCACGACCTCGTCGCAGCCGAATTCCTTGAGCTTCTCGGCGACGACGCCCGCCGTTCGATGCACCTCGAACAGAAGCTCCGGATGCTGGTGAAAATCCTGTCGCCAGGCGGCGACTTCGTCGGCGAGTTCGGCAACGCGGTTGACGATCGGCATGCGGGCTCCGTGCGATGACAGGCGCCAAGGAGACCCTGCCGGCCCGCCCGCGTCAACCGCCGCCGGCGAGCGCCGGCGGCGGGCCTGGCTCAGTCGATCACTTCCACGATACGATGGGAGCGCGGCTCCACCAGAACCGGCCGATCGTTGATGACCGTGTAGCGATAGCCCGTCACGCCATATTCGGCGGGAACCTCGTAATAGGTGACGCCTTCCACGGGCAGGGTCGCGCCGACGACCACCCGACCGCCCCAGCGATAGGACGGTACATGCTCCCGCACGACATATTCACGAAACCGCGGACGCTGGTCGACGCCCAGCAAGCCGGCCACGCCGCCCGTCACGGCGCCGACGGCGCCTCCGACAATCGCACCGGGCGGTCCGGCGGCGCGAGCGCCCTCTTCCACACCGCGGGCTGCGCCGCCGACGACGCCCTGGGCCTGTGCGGTTAGCGGCGCCGCCGCCGCCACGCATAGGACAAATGCTTGAATCGCTTTGCGCATGTCAGATTCCCGGTTCAGGATAAGCCACCCCGCCTCAAGAACGGCCCCGGACGGAACAGGTTCCGCCGACGATGCCGCGCTGCTGCACAAAGGAAACGCACATGTTGATACCGATCGCCGACGTTCCGCGCTGGCACGCCGAGCGGAACGGTCACGATTCGCTGGCGATCCTGCATGGCGAAGATCGGCTCTCGTGGAGCGAACTGGAGCGTCGCGCCAACCGCCGGGCGCGCGCCTTCATGGCGAAGGGCGTCAGGCCCGGCGATTTCGTCGCCGTCGGCCTGCCCAATTCCAATCTCTTCTACGAGACGACCTTCGCGATCTGGAAGTGCGGCGCGACGCCCTCGTCGCTTTCCTACCGACTTCCGCGCGGCGAAGCCGCAGCCATCCTCGAATTGCTGCGGCCCGCGCTCGTCATCGGCGGCGAGGACGACTGGAATGCGCCGAACAGGCTGCCAGCCGATTTCATGCCCGAAGGGTTCTCGGATGACGCGATCGACGGCCCGCTGGCGCGCTACTGGAAAGCGATGACTTCAGGCGGATCTACCGGCCGCCCGAAAGTCATTGTCGATCATCAGCCCGCTGTCACCGATCCGAAGGTTCCGCCGCTCGTCATGCACGAACGCGTGCGGCTCCTCAATCCGGGTCCGGTCTATCACAATGCGCCCTTTATCATCAGCCATTCCGCTCTGTTCGCAGGCGGCCTGCTCGTCGGCATGCCGAAATTCGACGCGCTCGAAGCCCTGAAGCTGATCGATCAATGGAAGATCGAATGGGTGAATTTCGTACCAACGATGATGAGCCGCATCTGGGCGCTGCCGAAAGAGCAGCGGGAAGCCTTCGACGTTTCGAGCCTGCGCGTCGTGTTCCACATGGCGGCGCCGATGCCGCAATGGCTGAAGGAGGAATGGATCGGCTGGCTCGGCGCCGAACGCGTGTTCGAACTCTACGGCGGGACCGAGCGTCAGGCCTCGACCATCATTCCCGGAACGGAATGGGTGAAGCGCAAGGGCTCGGTCGGTCGCGTCGAACTCGGCGCGGCCAAGGTGGTAGGCGAAGACGGTCGCGACCTGCCGCCGGGCGAAACCGGCGAAATCTACCTGAAAAGCGCCGAAGGTCCCGGCACGACCTACCATTACCTCGGCGCCGAGCCGAAGCGCACGAGCGACGGCTGGGAATCGCTCGGAGACATCGGCCGCATCGACGCGGAAGGCTACATCTGGCTCGCCGACCGCCGCACCGACATGATCCTGCGCGGCGGCGCCAACGTCTATCCCGCGGAAATCGAAGCGGCGCTGATCGCCCATCCCGACATTGCTTCCTGCGCAGTCGTGGGCCTGCCGCATCCCGACCTCGGCTCGACCATCCACGCTGTCCTGCAATTGCGCGATGGAGCGGACGGCGACGCCGTCGTAGCCGACATGCCGCGATTCCTGTCGGACCTGCTCAGCAAGCCGAAGCATCCCGAAAGCTACGAGATTTCCTCGGAGACCGTTCGCGACGACGCCGGAAAGGTCCGCCGCACCATGCTGCGCGACGAGCGCGTGCGCTGGCTGAATGAAGGTCGGGAATTCCGCGTAATGGCGCGGCGTTAGACAGACGTGGAGATGGCGATTTCGCCTGCAGTGTCCCGCGCGCGAAAGACCCTCGGGCTTTTGCGATCCCCCCCGGCGCTGGTAGAAACGCTGCGTGAAGACATTCGTCATCTCTCTCGCCCGCACGCCCGACCGGCTCGCACGATTCCGTAAGCTCAACGGCGATCTCGTCGACGCGGAACATTTTGCCGCCGTCGACGGCTCACGGCTGTCGATGGAGACGCTTGTCACGCAGGGACGATTCGATCGTTCCGTGAGCTACACCAGGGGCGCCGTCGGCAACGCCTTGTCGCATCTGACCCTCTGGGAACATGTGAGAAACACGGCGCAGGCCGCGACGATCTGCGAGGACGACGCCATCCTCCACTCGGCTTTCAGGTCGAAAACGGCGGAACTTCTCGCTGCGCCCGCATCCTGGGACATCGTCCTTTGGGGATGGAATTTCGATTCCCTGCTTTCGGCGGCCTTGCTGCCGAATTTGTCGGACTGCACGCTCGTCTTCAATCAGGACGCGTTGCGCCGGAATGCTCTGGAATGGCGCAAACGCGAAGTCACGCCGCAACTCTTCAGGTTGCATCGGGCGCTCGGCACGTGCTGCTATTCGATTTCGCCGCGCGGCGCGGAACGGCTCCTGAAGTACGCGACTCCGGTCCGCGAAACGCAGGTCTACTTTCCGTTGATGAACCGGATTGTTCCCAACAGCACGCTGGACATCATGCTGAACGGCGCATATTCCGCGCTCGACTCCTACGTCAGCTTTCCGCCGCTTGCGGTGACCTACAATGATCACGCAGCCAGCACGGTCTTCGAGACGAGCGCATCGGCTGGTTTGAAAGGTCAACGCCGGGCGGAGAAAGCATTCATCCGGTCAGAACGCTGCAGCCGAAAAATGTCGCGACGCCGCGATTTCATGCAGACGATCGTCGCTACGAAGCAGGACGTCGAAATATTCGATGGTCTTCACGAGACCATCCTTCAAGGCGATAGTCGGCTCCCATGACAGGATCTCGCGCGCCTTCCGGATATCCGGCTGACGTTGCCTGGGATCATCGGAAGGAAGTGGCGCAAAGACCAGCCTGGACCTCGAGCCGGTCATCTCGATGACCAGTTCGGCGAGCTGCCTGATGGTGAATTCGTGCGGGTTTCCGATATTGATGGGTCCGACGACATCCGCACCGGTCGCCATCATGCGGATCATTGCCTCGATGAGGTCGTCGACATAGCAGAAGGAACGCGTCTGCGAACCGTCGCCGTACAGTGTGATGTCCTTGCCTGAGAGCGCCTGCACGATAAAATTCGACACGACGCGCCCGTCGTTGGGGTGCATGCGCGGCCCATACGTGTTGAAGATACGAACGACCTTCGCCTGCACCTTGTGCTGCCGGACATAGTCGAAAACCAGCGTTTCGGCGCAACGCTTGCCTTCGTCGTAGCAAGAACGCGGGCCTATAGGGTTGACGTTGCCCCAATAGCTCTCTTCCTGCGGATGAATCGTCGGGTCTCCGTACACCTCCGAGGTCGACGCCTGCAGGAATTTTGCTTTGACGCGCTTCGTGAGCCCGAGCATGTTGATTGCGCCGATCACGCTGGTCTTCGTCGTCTGCACAGGGTCGAACTGATAGTGGATCGGCGATGCGGGGCAAGCCAGGTTGTAGATCTGGTCGACTTCGACGTAGAGCGGAAAGGTCACATCGTGCCGCATCAGTTCAAAGTGCTTGTGGTCGAGCAGATGGGCGACATTGCGTCGGGTTCCCGTGAAGAAATTGTCGACGCAAAGCACGTCGTGCCCCGCTTCGAGGAGCCGCTCGCACAAGTGTGACCCCAGAAATCCCGACCCGCCGGTCACGAGGATTCGCATTGGCATCTTCATCGAACTGTTCCTGTTTGCTGAAATCGGGGCATGAGCGACGCGTCGCATCGCAGGTCGTTTTCAGGCCGCAACGGTCGACTGACCGGAATGGAGGGCCAGCTTCTGGTGAAGTTCTTCCTGGAAGCGCAAGTCCTTGACGGGATGATAGAGGCCGCCGGGCTCGATCTCGTCGAACGTCCAATGTTTCTGCCAGACGACGCCAGCCAGTTCCGGCGCGATCGCGACGCTCAGGTCGTGGCGCAAGGCGATCGTGTGGAAAAGATATTCGATGAAGAAGCACTTCGGCAGGCCGCCGACCGCCTGCCCCGGGGTCAGTCGAGCCGAAAGGTATTGAGCCTTGCGGGCGAAGCGCGAGACGACATTCGTCGGAAAGATGACGTCGGGCTCGAAGGTGGCGTGTCCGGCGAGAAAATCGTCTACCAAACGCAGGATGTCACGACTGAGACGCACGGCGCAGACCATGGAATGCGCCCAGGGGAGCGGCACCCGATCCTCGGGGACGAATTTGTACCAGGACCAGGTGTCGGTCTCCCCGGTCGAGTTGATCTCGTTGGCGGCGCTGACGATATGGGCGGCAGGGTACTTGCGGTCCATGCGGGCGAGCGCATCCGGAGTCGAGATGAAAACGTCGTCCTCGATCAGCCAGACATTGTCGTAGCGCGTGTCCACGCGCGCAAAGTGATAGAGCGCTTTCTCCCAGGCGCTCGCGGGACGGCCCGTTCGCTCTGTCACGACGGGATTGAGATTGCGAAACCCCGCTTCGGCGCAGATGTCGTCGTCGACCTGGATCGGCGTGACGGCATGGCCGCCTTTCCACGCGAACGCGTTGTCGTCGATGACGACGAAAGCATCGGCGCCGGCGCGCGCGATCTCGCCATAGAAGGCGAGTTGCGCCTCGTCCGGCCTGTAGGTGAGCAATGCGACGGCGTTCCTGGACTGCACGTGCTTCCCCCATGGCGCACAAGGTTCATCCAGCGCCCTTCGACCGGCGCGGCGAAGAACGCGTCTCTACCCGGAATTTATGAACCGCGCCGGCAACTTGGAGTTCGTCCGGCCACGCACAAATCATGGAGCCCCGTCTGTGAACGGTCCCTTTCGGCCGCCCTCGTCCGGAGGTTACTTTCGATTAATTGTCGAAAAATTTTCGAAAAATCTGTTGGACTTAGAGCGTCCGGCCTTGGGCGGGCAGACGCCCGGGCGGGCGGAAGGTCCGAACCGGGGCAACCGCTCTGCCCGCAGCGACACAGGCCAGACGGGTTCAGCCTCCCGGCGCGCCCTGCGTATTCACGTAGAGCGCGTAGAGCGACGTGCTGGCCGCCATGAACAATCGGTTGCGATGGCGTCCGCCGAAGCACAGGTTGGCGCAGCGTTCGGGCAGATGTATGTGCCCGATCCGCTGCCCCGAAGGGGCGAACACCGTCACGCCGTCGTGGCCTTCGCCGCCGCCCCATCCGCACCACAGATTGCCGTCGATATCGCAGCGAAAGCCGTCCGGCGCCTGCTCGCCGTCGCCGGCAAAGAATATCCGCCCGTTTGTCAGCTTTTTCCCGTCGACGACATCATAGAGGCGGATGCGTCGCGGACGCGGGCCCGACTCCACGATGTAGCATCGGCTTTCATCCGGCGAAAAGCAGATGCCGTTCGGTTGGTCCATGTCGTCGACGACGATCTCGCCCCGCTCGGTCGCCGGATCGACACGATAGACGTTCGTGCCGATTTCAGGATCCGCCTTCTCGCCTTCGTAATTGCCACGTATGCCGAATGTCGGATCCGTAAACCAGATCGCGCCGTCGCGCGTGGTCACGACATCGTTGGGCGAATTGAGGCGCTTCCCGCCGTACTGATCCATCACGACCGAAATGACGCCGTCATGCTCGGTGCGCGTTACGCGACGGCCGCGGTGTTCGCAGGTCACGAGCCGTCCCTGGCGATCGCGCGTATTGCCGTTGGCATTGTGCGACGTGTGACGGAAGACCGAAACCTGTCCAGTCGTCTCGTCCCATTTCAGCATCCTGTCGTTCGGGATGTCGCTCCACAGGAGGAAGCGCCCGTCGCCGAACCAGACCGGGCCTTCACACCATCGGGCCCCGGTCCAGAGCCGCTCCACCGCCGAATTGAAGATGGCGTAGCGCGCAAAGGACGGGTCGAGGGCGACGATCGCCGGATCGGGATAACGAACGCCAGCCTCCACGTCAAAACTCCTTCGCAGGACGGAAATGCGCGCACGCCAGTCCGGTCGCCGTTCCCAGCGCCGCGCCGGCGATGATGTCGCTCAGCCAGTGATAATTGGCGCCGATCAGCCCGATGACAACCAGAGCGGCGCCCGCGGCGTAGAGCGCGCGGCCGCGGGGCCAGGCAACCCACAGGCTCGCCGCCAGCGCGAAGGCGATCGTCGTATGGCCGGAGGGAAACGCGGCCCATCCCGGTCCGCCATGGAACGGAAAGAATCCATAGGCGCCATCCCGGAACCAGGACGGATTGTTGAATATCCAGGTCTCGGGCCAAAGCCTTCCGAAAGCGTATTTGAGCTGGTCCTTCGCGACCGTCGCGATACAGAGCGCGACCGCGATCCGCGACAGCTTCACGAGCGTCGCGCCGGGCGAGACGGCGCAGGCCAGCATGATCGCCGCGCAGGCGAGGAGGATCAGGCCGATCGTTGCGAACGGGTCGATGATATGGGTCAGCCCGTCGAAGTAGCGCCGCCACGGCTTCAGGTTGTGATAGACGAGGCTCGCCAGCGGCCGGTCCACGAAGAAATAGCAGAAGGCGATCAGCGCTGGCGTGGCAATGGCGCTGGCGGCCACGATGTTGGCGCGCGACGAAGCCGAGGGGCGGCCCGCCTGTTCGGAAATGCTGGTCATGGCCCGAGCGGACCAGACTTTGTGCGCGCAGGCAAGGAGAAGGCGGCAGGCTAGGCCGAGGCGAGATTTTCCAGCTTGGCCGCGTCGAGAACGCGCACGCCGTCCGGCACGATGACAAGCAACCGGTCGCGCGCCATCCGGTTGAGCGTGCGGCTGACCGTCTCGATCGTCAGCCCGAGGAAATCGGCGATGTCCTGCCGGCCCATGGGAAGATCGATCGTCACCGACACGCGCCCGGAGATGCGCGCCCAGCGCTGCTGCAGGCCGAGCAGGAAGGACGCAATCTTTTCCTCGGCGTCGCGACGGCCGAGCAGAACCATCTGCTGTTGCGCCAGCGCCAGTTCATGCGTCGCCATGTCGTGCAACCGTCGCAACACGTTTGGGTGATGCTCGGCGAATTCCGCGAAATGATCGCGCGAGAAGCGGCAAGCGGAGACGGCTGTCACCGCGTCGGCGCAAAAGCCGTAGCCGTCCGCGAGCGCAAGGCCGAGAAAATCGCCAGGCAACGCGAAGCCGACAATCTGGCGACGTCCGTCCGGCAACAGTTTGTACAGGCGCACGACGCCGTGGACGAGCGAATAGACGTGGCGCACCGGTGTTTCCTGATTGAACAGGACCGCGCGCGCAGCGAACGAGACAGGATGGTTGAGACGCTGCAGGCTGAGGAACTCGTTACCCTCGAGCGGCCCGCAGACGCTCAATGCGCGAGTCTCGCAGAGACGGCACATTTCCGAGCATTCGCAGGACGCGCTGTCGCGGTGAACGGTGGCGGTCGCCTGATCCATCGACTTCCTCGGTCGGCCAGAACAGCGGACACATGTACACAATATGAACTGGCTACATTGATTTATAGCAAGGACCAAGTTTCGCGTCAGCCTTCATTTGAGGTCGGAGCCATAAGCACGCGGATTTTTCGCGCCTGCGAGATTTCATGTTTCGATCTCATGAACTGAGCCAGGCGGACGCTGCGGTTTCCTATCCGCTCGTCTCCTGTCGATACCCCGGTCTTTCACTGACCCGATGGGTGGAATTTGTCGGCGACACCGTGGGGCGCGGGAATCACGCGCACCTGGTCGGGCTTGTCGACCAGCGCGGCCGGATTCACGCGATCTTTGGCTACAGGCTGGAATCCGATGGAGCCCCTCGTCGTCTCCTGATCACGCATATCGCGACCTTCCGCCTTGCAGGCAATGAAATTTACAGGGCTTTCGACAGGGCGGTGGAGCAGATCGCGCGCGAAAACGGCTGCCGCGAGATCGCCGTCCGGGCGTGGGGCGGCACCCAGCCGGGCGACGGCCCGACAACAGCGGCCGAAGATGTAGCCTCTGGACACAGACTCCTTACGATGGAAGGCGCCGCGCCTGCCCACCAGCTCTCCAGTTGAGTCCCGCTAGATCAGGGGCGCGATCAGGGCGCCCAACATGGCTGCGCCGAGCAACGCGAAATCATGCGCCGCCAGCATCCAGCGGCCGGGCGCGCCCTCCGCGTAGATCCATTGCATCAGCCCGGCGTTGACCAGCGACCAGCCGACGCCGGCCGCAATCATCGACAGGCTGACTGAGACCACCGTGCCGCCCGCCAAAAAGAAGGCGACGCCGACGGCAAGCAGCGCCGCGCCGCCCAGCAACGCGAACCATCGCGACAACTGCGCACCGGTGAAGCGAATGATCGCAGCCGGCGCGTACATGGCGACAAGATGCCAGGCGATGGCGCCGCCCACGGCCGCCGACGCCGCCCCGCACCCGACCAATGTCGGCGCCGCCGCCGCCATGACCGCGGTCATCGCGAACCAGGCGAGCGCCCCGGCGGCGGTCGCCACGGCGAACCCGGAATTCGCGCGCGGCGGCGGCTGATCCTTGCGCGGCGGCGCGATCGCGTGCGGCAGCGTTACGGCGAGGATGAGGCCGGCGAGGTCGGCGATTCCAGCGCCGACCAGCGTCGCGGCGTCGACGAACGGCCCGGCCAGCGATCCGGCGAATTGCAGCGCCGGCGGCGCCAGCACGGCGGCAAGCGCGCCGCCCGCAAAAACGATCGCTCCGCCCTTTGGCCCCGCCGCGCTGGTGGCGGCGGCATGCCGGTAGAACAGCGCAAATCCGTGCGCCAGACCGAGCCACAAGGCGCCGATGCACAGGATCGGAAACTGACGATGCAGCGCGGCCCAGCCGGCGAGAAATCCGCCCGCGACTCCAAGGCTCGCCCCGAGCGCGAAGGCGGCGCGACGCCCGAACGCGTCCAGCAGATAGGAGGCCGGAAAGGTCGCGAGCGCCGCCCCGAGCAAAGCGATCGCATAGGGCAGCCCGGCGAGCGCCGGACGTGGCGCCGAGGAGGCGGCGGCCAGCGGCAGCGCCGCCAGTACGAGCGTCTGCGCCAGGATGGCGAGACCGAAACCGGCGGCCAGACGCGCCAGGCCTTCGCCGCCGCGCGAACCCCGCTCGTCGCCCGGCGCGCAGACACAATCGAGCCGGCCGATGCGACCGGCGATGGGATCGAGATCGGCCGCGCTCATCTCCCGTCCGAAACGTCGTCGTCGAACAGGACGCGCGAGGCGGCGCCGTCGAGGTCGTCGTACTGGCCGGCCTTCAGCGACCATACGAAAGCGATCAACCCGACGAGCCCGAGCATCAGCGCGACCGGCACGAGCAATACGAGGATGCTCATGCCGCCGCTCCGGCTTCGCGCGGCGGCGCGGCGCTGCCCGGCGCGGCGAAATCGCCCTCGCGCGCCAGCGTGTCGCCTTCGCCGAAATCGCGCGAGGCGCGCAAAGCATTGACTGTCACGATCAGCGACGAGCCCGACATGGCGAGCGCCGCGATGAGCGGCGTCACATAGCCAGCAATCGCCAGTGGCACGGCGATCGCGTTATAGACGACCGCGATCCAGAGATTTTCGCGCATGAGCCGGCGGGCCAATCCGGACAATTCCAGCGCACGGGCGACGGGCGCCAGTTTTTCGCCGAGGAACACCGCATCGGCGGCGGCCTGCGCCACGTCGGCTGCGGTGACCGGAGAGAGCGAAACATGCGCGGCAGCGAGCGCGGGCGCATCGTTGAAACCATCGCCGACCATCAACGGCGTGCGACCGGCGTTCTTCAATTCTTCGAGATGCGCGACCTTGTCGGCGGGACGGGCGCCGCCGCGCCAGATTTCGACGCCGAGCGCACGCGCGATCGTCTCGGTCGCCGCCGGCGTGTCGCCCGACACGATCTCGATCCGGTAGCCGCGCGCCGTCAGTTCGTTGACCACCACGATGGCGTCGGCGCGCAATGTCTGACGCACCTCGAAGACCGCCGTGTCGTCGCCGCGGCGGAAGCAGATGATGGAGGCGTCGCTCGCGCGCGGAGCAACCGCATCGACATTGCAGAAACGCGCGCTGCCGACGCGCGCCTCCACGCCGTCGACCATCACGGACACGCCGGCGCCGGGTTCCTCGCGCGCGCCCTCGAACGGCGCGCCGGACGGCGATTCCTGTGCGAGCGCGCGGGCGAGCGGATGACGGCTCGAGCGCGCCAGGCGCGCCGCGATCTCGATGGTCCGGGCGGAATAACTGGCAGCATTGGACACACGCGGATCCGGCAGCGTCAGCGTGCCTGTCTTGTCGAAGACAATCGTGTCGACCTCCGCCAGGCGTTCGATCGCATTGCCGCCATTCAGCAGGACGCCGCCGCGGAACAGCGACCCGCTGGCGACGACGTGGACCGCCGGAACGGCGAGCGCCAGCGCGCATGGGCAGGTGATGATGAGTACGGCAATGGCCGTGATGATCGCGTCGTGGAAACTCGCCCCGACCGCAAGCCAGCCCAGCGCCGTCAGCAGGGCCGTCAGATGCACGACTGGCGCATAGATGCCCGAGGCGCGTTCGGCCATGCCCACGTAACGCGACCGCGCCGTGGCGGCGCCATCCAGCAATCGCTCGATCTCGTCGAGAAAGCTCGCGCTGCCGACGGAACGCGCCCGCACATGCAGCGCGCCGGAAAAATTCATTGTGCCGGCATAGACCTCCGACCCGGGCGCCACGGCGCGCCGGAGGGTCTCGCCGGTCACGATGCTGTCGTCCGTCTCGCTTTCGCCCGACAGTATCGAACCGTCGATCGGAACGCGCTCGCCAGGGCGCACCAGCACGACGTCGCCCGCGGCGATGCGCGCCGTCGGCACCTGGACGACGGAGCCGTCGGCGCCGATGCGGGACGCCAGCGGCGAGCGAAGCGCCGTGATATTGCCCGCAACCGCGCGTGTACGTTGCCGCATCGCCTGTTCGAGATAGCGGCCGCACAAAAGGAAGAAGATCAGCATCAAAGCGGAATCGAAATAGGCGTGATGGCGATGGCTCGCGGTCTCCACGACTGACATGGCGAGCGCCAGCGTGATGCCGAGAGATATCGGCACGTCCATGTTGAGCGAATGCCGCTTCAGCGCGCCCCATGCGCTCGTGAAGAACGGACGTCCGGCGAACGCCGCCGCCGGCAGCGCGATCAGCGCCGAAATCCAGTGGAACATGTCGCGCGTTTCGGGCGTGATGTCGCTGACGTTGCCGGCCCAGACCGATACCGAAAGGAGCATCACGTTCATGGCCGCAAATCCGGCGACGGCCAGGCACCGCAGCAGATGTCGCGCCTGTTCGGCCTCGCGCGATTCCGCTTCGGCGAGCTCGAAGGGATGCGCGACGTAACCCATGCGACGAAGTTGTTCGACGGCTACCGCCGGATCGAGATCGTCGGCCTTCCAGCCGAGCGCGAGCCGGCTGTTCGAATAATTGACCCGCGCCTGCGCGACGCCGGGAATCTTCTTCAACGCCGTCTCGATCTCGACGATGCAGGCAGCGCACGTCATGCCGTCAATCGCAAAATCGATGCGGCGCGCGCCGTCGTCGGTCTCGCGCACGAATCCGGAGAGATCGACGTCCATCAGCACGTCACGCTCCTAGTCCAGCGTGATCCGGTTGCGGGACTGGAACTGCACCGCGCCGTCGCGTGCAGCCGAAAGCTCCAGATCCCACGTTCCCGCGGGCGTCGCGGTCGCGCCGCGATAGACGCCGCCAGCTGTTTCGTCGAGCTTGATCGTATGATCGCGACGCTTGTCGGCGGGCGCGGCGAGGGTCGCCGTCACCTGCAATCCCTGCAGCGCGACGCCGTTCGCGTCGTGCGCGATCACCTCGACCTGCGCCTGTCCGTCAGGACCGCGCTTCACGGCGCCCTCGACCTTCCAGCCGCGCGCAGCCTGGGCGCGCGCCTCGGCTATTTCCTTGTTGTAGGCCAGCCCCTGCTCGTAGGGCTTGCCCGCCACCTCGCCGCGGAACGTCGACAGCGCGGATCGGATCATGACGAAGTTCACGGCCGCCACCGAGCCGAAGAACATGACGAGCATCAGCAGCACATGCAGGCCCGTCAGGCGAAAGCCGCCCTCGTCCTTCTTGGCTGCCTCGTTCGTTGCGGGAATGACTGTCGGCATCGCTCGATCCTCAGGGCGCTCTGAAAAAATCCTTCGCCGTGGCGACGGTCTTGCCGGCCTCGTCCTTCAGCGTGAAGACAAGCGGCGTGGAATTGCTGTCGATGCGCGCGTCGCCCGAAAACAGAAGCAGCCGGGCCTCGCGCGTCTGGTCGGGACCGATGGCGACCTGCTCCGCAGCCTTGCGGTCCTTGCTTTCCCCGACCAGGTCCATGGTCAATCCGTTCAGGCCTTCCACGGTCAGCGTGAATTTGCGATCGCGCGCGACCATGTTGGAGAAACGGACCGTGTAGGCGTTGCGGATTCCTCCATCCGACAGCGTGACGAACAGCGGATTGCGATCATGGATGACCGCCAGTCCGGCATCGGCGCGCGTCACGAACTTCCCGGCCATCAGCCCGAAAATCCCGACGATGAGGACCGCGTAGAGGACGGTCCGCGTGCGCACCGGCTTGAAGACATTTTCCTTGCCTTCGAGCCGACGCTTTATGTTGACATCGGTATCATAAGCAATCAAGCGTTCGTTGCGCCCGAGCTTGCGCATCACGTTGTCGCAAGCGTCGATGCACAGGCCGCACTGGATGCAGCCCATGTTGGAGCCGCCGCGAATGTCGACGCCCGTCGGGCAGACGTTGACGCACTGGTTGCAGTCCACGCAGTCGCCGGCGAGCTCGTTGCGGGCGCGCAAGGCCTTGGCCTTCTTGACGGACATGCGCGGTTCGCCACGGTCGTAACGATAGGTGACGTTGAGCGCGTTCTCGTCGGTCAGCGCGGCCTGAATGCGCGGCCACGGGCACATGTAGAGGCAGACCTGCTCGCGCATGAAGCCAGCGAGCGTATAGGTCGTGAAGGTCAGAATGCCGATCCAGATATAGGCGATCGCCGGAGCGCGGAAGGTCGCGAGTTCCTTCACCAGCGTCGGCGCGTCGTTGAAATACAGGACCCATGCGCCGCCGGTCCACCAGGCGATGGCGAGCCACAGCGAGTGCTTGATCATTTTTTCGGCGACGCGCTCGACGGTCCAGGGGCTGGCGTCCTTGCGCATGCGATCGCGGCGGTCGCCTTCGGCGAGGCGTTCGATCATCAGGTAGAGGTCGGTCCAAACCGTCTGCGGGCAGAGATAACCGCACCAGATACGGCCGGCGAGCGCGTTCATCAGGAACAGGCCCAGCGCCGCGAGGATCATCAGACCGGTGATGTAATAGACTTCCTGCGGCCAGATTTCGATGAAGAAGAAATAGAAGCGATGGCGTTCGAGGTCGACGAGAACGGCCTGCGTCGGTTCGCCCGGCCCGCGCGTCCAGCGCACGAAAGGCAGCGCATAATAGACGCCGAGTGTGAGGACGAGCAGGATCCACTTGATACGACGGAAGGTGCCGTCGACCTTCTGCGGGTAGATCCTTTTGGGCGCAGCATAGAGCGGACCGTCGTCGTCGACGACGGTTTCAGAAACGATGCTGGCCGGGGAGTTGCGCTCCCCGGCCTGCCGATCGTCAATCTGAAGGTCCAACTATTTTCCTCCGCCCAGGCTGTGGACGTACACAGTAAGCGCCTTGATCGTGGTCGGGTCGAGGCGGTCGCCCCAGGCCGGCATCACGCCGCCGCCGCCGACGTTGATCCGGTTGACGATGCTCGCCGTGTCGGAACCGTACAGCCAGATCTTGTCGGTCAGGTTGGGCGCGCCCAGTTCCTGGTTGCCCTTGCCGTCCTCTGCGTGGCAGGCCGCGCAATTGTCGGCGAACAGCTTCTTGCCCTTGACGAGATCGGCGTTGCCTTCGTTCGGCAGGCCGGACAGCGAACGCACGTACTGCGCGACATTGGCGATTTCGTCCGCCTTCAGCGTGCCGTCCTTGCCGAAGGCCGGCATCATGCTAGAGCGGGTCGCCTTGTCGGCGTCCCAGCGGATGCCGTGCTGCAGCGTCGTCTGGATGTCGGCCAGCTTGCCGCCCCACAGCCAGTCGTCGTCGTTCAGGTTGGGATAGCCCTTGGCGCCCTGGCCGCCGGCGCCGTGGCACGGCGCGCAATTGTTGGCGAAGGCGGCAGCGCCGGAAGCGCGCGCGATCGCCAGCAGTTCGGGGTTCTTCTCGATGTCGCCCAGATTGGCGGCGGCGAGCTTGTCCATGTTGGGCTTGCGCAACGTCTGCAGGTCCTTGATGTCCTGCTCGACGGCGACGCGCGAGTTCCAGTTGAACATGCCGTTCGCCCATCCGGTGAGGCCGGGCCAGGAGGGATAGACCACCCAATAGCCCAGCGACCACAGAATGGTCAGATAGAAGGTCCACAGCCACCACCGCGGCAGCGGCGTGTTGAGCTCGGCGATGCCGTCCCATTCGTGGCCGGTCGTCGGGGTGCCTGTCCGGGCGTCGACTCTCGGTTCAGTTCCGTTGGACATGGTCGTCAGTCCTCGATCAGCGGGATGTTGGCGGCCTCGTCGAAGGTCTTGCGCTTCGAGGGCCACAGCGCATAAGCGATGGCGATGATGAAGATCGCGGCGAAATAGAGCGAACCCCAGCTCGCCGCGAATTCACGCCAGTATTGGTAGGAGCTCATTGCGCCCTCACCGGATGTTGGCTTTGTCGTCGTACAACTTGAAGTCGACCTGCGTGCCGAGGCGCTGCAGATAGGCAATGACCGCATCGAGTTCGGTCAGCTTGGCCTTGTCTGCGCCGAGGTCGCGGACGATCGCCTTCGAGTAGCGCTTCTGCAGGGCGGCGGCCGCCTTGCCGTCGCCGGCGCCCTGAGCCACCAGGTCCGCCTGCGCATTGTCGATCATCTCCTGCGTGTAGGGGACGCCGACGACCGACAGCATGCGCATCTGCTGGTCGATGTGGGACGCATCGAGCGGCGCCTTCTCCAGCCAGGGATAGGACGGCATGATCGACGAGGGGACGACCGCACGCGGGTTGCGCATGTGGTCGCGGTGCCAGTCGTCGGAATACTTTCCGCCGACCCGCGCCAGGTCCGGCCCGGTGCGCTTGGATCCCCACTGGAACGGATGGTCGTACATGCTTTCGGCCGCCAGCGAGTAGTGGCCGTAGCGTTCGACCTCGTCGCGCAGCGGACGGATCATCTGCGAGTGGCAATTATAGCAGCCCTCGCGGATGTAGATGTTGTAGCCCGCGAGTTCGAGAGGCGAATAGGGACGAACCCCTTCCACCTTCTCGATCGTGCTCTTCAGGTAGAACAGCGGCACGATCTCGACGAGACCGCCCCAGATGATCGCCACGACGATGCCGATCACCAGGATGATCGAGTTCTTCTCGAAAATCGCGTGCTTGTGCCAGAGGGAGGAGGATTGCGTGGAGCTAGCCATTGTTCTTTCTCCTCACTCGGCCGGCTGCAGGGCGGGACGGCCGCTGGCGACCGATTCCGACTCCGGCGAAGCGATGGTCTTGTAGATGTTGTAGGCCATGATCAGCGCGCCGAGGACGAACAGGCCGCCGCCGAGAGCGCGGATCACGTACATGGGATGCATGGCCTCGACGGTCTCCACGAACGAATATTCGAGGAAGCCCTGCGGCGTGTAGGCGCGCCACATCAGGCCCTGCATGATGCCCGCCACCCACATCGACGAGATGTAGAAGACGATGCCGATCGTGCCGAGCCAGAAGTGCCAGTCGACCAGCTTGAGCGAATACAGGCCCTTGCGGTTGAACACCCACGGGATCAGGCAGTACAGCGCGCCGAAGGACACGAAGCCGACCCAGCCGAGCGCGCCCGAGTGCACGTGGCCGATCGTCCAGTCCGTGTAGTGGCTGAGCGCGTTCACCGCCTTCACCGACATCAGCGGGCCTTCGAAGGTCGACATGCCGTAGAAGGCGACCGACACAACCAGCATGCGCAGAACCGGATCGGTGCGCAGCTTGTCCCAGGCGCCCGACAGCGTCATCAGGCCGTTGATCATGCCGCCCCAGGACGGCATCCACAGGATGACCGAGAAGGTCATGCCGAGCGTCTGCGCCCAGTCCGGCAACGCGGTGTAGTGCAGGTGATGCGGACCGGCCCAGATGTACAGGAAAATCAGCGCCCAGAAGTGCACGATCGACAGCCGGTACGAATAGACCGGACGCTCCGCGCGCTTCGGCACGAAATAGTACATGATGCCGAGGAAGCCCGCGGTCAGGAAGAAGCCGACCGCGTTGTGGCCGTACCACCACTGGATCATCGCGTCCTGCACGCCCGACCACACGATCACCGATTGCGAGCTGTGAATCGACAGCGGGATTTCCGCGTTGTTGCCGAGAACCAGCACGGCGATCGTCACGATCATCGCCAGGTAGAACCAGTTGGCGACATAGATGTGCGGCTCGGAGCGCTTGTAGAGCGTGGTGAGGTACACCAGCAGATACACCACCCACACGACCACCAGCCACAGGATCGCGTACCACTCGGGTTCCGCATATTCGTGGCCGCGGGTAATGCCGAGCAGATAGCCCGTGCCCGCGATCAGGATGAAGAAATTGTAGCCGAGGACCACGAACCAGGGAGCCAGGTCGCCGGCCATGCGGGCGCGCGACGTGCGCTGCATGACGTAGAACGACGTGGCCAGAAGCACGTTGCCGCCGAAGGCGAAGATGACCGCCGAGGTATGCAGCGGACGCAGGCGTCCGAAACTGATCCAGGGAAGGTCGAGGTTGAACGCCGGATAGGCGAGTTCAAGGGCGATGTAGAGGCCGACGATGAAGCCGGCGATGCCCCAGAACAGGGCGATCACCGAAGCGAACTTGATGGGCCCGTAATTGTAGTTCGGCCTGCCGTCGATCTCCTGCGCCGGCCACCCGGCCGAACGCGCGCCGTAGCGCTTGAAGATGCCGATCACGGCGGCAATGGAGCCCAGCGCGAAAAGCCAGGCGTGGAAAGCGTACGCGGCGGTCCACGCCTTGGACGCCACGAATATCGAAAAGAGTGCGAGAGCTGCGAATACGACTATCAAGCCGAGTTCGCCTACCCGCATGCTTTTCCCGGATTGAGCTGCTTGCGCCATGAGTTTGCCCTGTTGCGCGAGAATCTTCACGGCTGACGGAGGACGCACCTGTCCCCGCCAACTGCGCCAAACTGCATATCGCAGCGCACCAAGACTTTGACATGCGTCAAGGTGTCGTACTTATGCCCTGCGCCAAAAGACTAAGGCTCCCCGGAGGCGTGAAACCGAATGCCGGCCGCAGAAACCGCACAGAAACCGGAAACCGCGCTCGATCGCGTTGACGACCTGATCGAACGTTATGGCGGCCGCACGCCGCGCTACACGTCCTATCCCACCGCCATCCAGTTCACGCCGGACATCGCGGCGCGCGATTATGCCGCATGGCTGAAGAGCCTGCGGCGCGACGGCGGGCACGTCTCGCTCTATCTGCACGTGCCTTTCTGCGACCGCATGTGCTGGTACTGCGGCTGCAACACCGTCGTCGTGAACAAGCGCTCGCCGATCGCCGATTATGTCGCGCGGTTGCTGCGCGAAATCGACCTGGTGGCCGACACGCTGTCGGAACGGCTGGTCGCCGGTTCGGTCCACTTCGGCGGCGGCACGCCCAACATGCTGGCGCCGGAAGAAGTGGGCGCTGTCCTCGCCAAGCTGGCGGAACGGTTCGATTTTTCCGAAGGTGCTGAGATCGCTGCGGAAATCGACCCACGCACGCTGACGCCGGAATGGGTGCGGGCCGCCGCCGGCGGCGGCATGAACCGCGCGAGCCTCGGCGTCCAGGACCTCGATCCGACGGTCCAGAAGGCGATCAACCGCGAGCAACCGCTCGAGACCGTCGCGCGCGCCGCCGATCTCTTGCGCTCGGTCGGCATTTCATCCCTCAACATGGACCTGATGTACGGCCTGCCCCGTCAGACGCTGGAGGGTCTCGAAAAGACGATCGACCAGGCGCTGGCGCTTCATCCAGACCGCCTGTCGCTGTTCGGCTACGCGCATGTGCCCTGGATGAAGTCGCATCAGAAACTCATTCGCGACGAGGAGCTTCCCGATTCGCGGCTGCGCTACTTCATGCAGCAGCGCGCCGCCGATCTGCTCGAGGAGCGCGGCTGGCGTCGTCTTGGGCTCGACCATTTCGCCAAGCCCGACGATTCGCTGGCGGCGGCCGCCGCCGAAGGGCGGATGCGGCGCAATTTCCAGGGTTACACGACCGACGAAGCGCCTGTGCTCATCGGCTTCGGCGCCTCCTCGATCGGCCGGATGCCACAGGGCTACGTGCAGAACGCCGCCGCCGTCCCGCAATGGCGCGAGAAACTCGAGCGCGGCGAACTGCCGGTGGCGCGCGGCGTCGCGATGACGCCGGACGACCGGTTCCGCGCCGAGATCATCGAACGGCTGATGTGTGATTTCATCGTCGATCTGGCCGATGTCTGCGCGCGGCACGGCCGCGACATCCACGAACTCGACGAAGCCCTGCAGATGCTGCAACCCATGCAGGCCGACGGGGTGGTGGAGGTGCGGGGGACCGAGGTGGAGGCGACGCATTCCGGCCGCGATTTCGTCCGGAGCATCTGCGCCGCCTTCGACGCGCATCTCGACCGCGAGGCGACGCGGCATTCCAAGGGCATCTGAACCGACGCGCCTGAACAAACGCATCTGAACAGTTGAGTATGACCTGGGCGTCGCGCCGCCGCCGCAACGCGTGGCGCGCGCTATTTCGACTTCAGCCGCTCGTGCAGGTTGTTCTTGCGACTCGCGCCGCTCTCCTCGATTTCCTGAATCTCGACCGACAGCGACAGGCCGCGTCTGGCGAAACTGTCGCTCGTCTCGTCGGCCAGGGCCGCCAGGACCTCCTGCGACACGCGACGGCGCGTCGCCTCGTCCCTGCCTTGCCCCATGCGGATGAGCACGGCGACGAAGGCGTTCTCCGGATCCCCGTCGGCGACGATATAGACGTCCCGCCGCGCCGCGCGCACGCGCACGCCGCCGAGCGGATAGACGCCGGTCGCGACGATCGCGTCGTAAATGCGCCGGATCAGCTTGCGCGGCGAAAGGTCCGCTTCGAGATTGGCCGAATATTCGACGATGCAATGCGGCACGCCGGCGCTCCTACTTCACGGTCGAAAAAGCCGTCGGCTTCAGAAAGGAGTTCGTGATGTTGGCGAGGATCGGCCCGTCGCGCTCGCTCTCGATGCGCTTGGCGACCCATTCCGGATCGGTCGCGAACGCCGCCCATTTCGTTTCGCGTTCGCCCATCGAGTTCCAGCGCAACAGATAGACGAGGTCGAGATTGGATTCTCCCACTTCGACCGTCCAGAACCCCGCGGGCTCGATGCCGTGCCTTTTCCAGAGGGCGAGCGTCACATCCTCGAAACGCTTCAGCAGCGCCGGCATCCGGCCGGGCAGGCAGCGACAGACGCGCATTTCGTAGATCATCTTGTTTCCTCCCGAAATTCGCGTCAGCTCAGGCCGAGCAGGATGGTCGGCACGCCATGGGTTCGATCGCGCATCGTGCAGACCTGCGAACCCGGCCGCCGCCCGGTGCGGATTTCGGAAAGATCGACCCCCGCCTCCATGAGGCGCGTCCGCGCGGCTTCCAGGTCGTTGGCGCGCCACGACAGGCCGCCGAAGGCGTCGGGACCGTCGCCGACGCCAGCCTTCAGTTCGTGGACGATCTCCACCACGAGATCGCCGCAGCGGAAGAAGATCAGGCGCGCGCCCCAGGCTGGATTGGTCCGGTCGAGCCGCATGTCGAGGCCGAGCCTACCCCCGAAGAATTCGACGGCGCGGCCGGGATCGGGCGTGCGGATCACGACATGATCGAGGCCGGACATGCCGGCCTGCGCGCCCTTTTCGCCCGCATGCTTCGGCGCTTCGACGAGAACGATGTCCAGTCCGTGCGAGGTCCAAGCGCCGAGGCGAGACGCGCGCAGGGGTTCCGCCTTGTTGCGCGCCTGCACGCTTCGCGCGAACACGGCGCCGGGCGCGAGCGCGCGGCGCTCGAACAATTTCATCGTGGCGCTCAGGTCGGCGACGCCAAAGGCGATTTCCCACAGGCCCTCGCCCTTGTCGGCGAGGCGCGTGCGCGCCGCCTCGCCCGTCGGCCCCTCTCCGGTCGGCGAAACGATCGCGAGTCGCAGGTTTGATGTCGAAAACCATATCTGCCGCGCGCCCTCGGCTTCGAACGCGCCGTCCGGCTTTCGGCCGAGCAGCAATTCGTAGTCGCGCGCTGCGCCGTCCGGATCCGCCGTCGCAATGGAGAGGTGATGAACCGAATGAATCATGGCGCCTCGCAGATCGGCCCGTTCGGGGCGACCAGTATCTTGCCGTCGTGACCGGCGCGCTGCGCGTGACGCAACGCGTCGCTGATCTGCTCAATGGGATAGACGGCCCCGACGGGCGCGTAAATCTCGCGCGCTTGAACGGCTCGCGTCAGATCGGCGTAGATCGACTCTATGTCGGCGACGCTGCGGCGGGCCAGGAAGCGGCCGAGCATGAATCCTGTCAGCGTCACGCCGCGATAGACTACGTCGGGGCTTGCCATCCGAGGGTCCTCGCCGGACATCGACCCGTAATTGCAGACGGTTCCGTCGTCGGCGAGGCAGGCGGCGATCCGTGCGGTGGCCGCGCCGGACACAGCGTCGAGGCCGAGCCTGATCGGCGCGCCGCCGACCGCCGGACGGGCGCGCTCCGGCAGATCCTCGCCGTCGAGCAGGCAGGCGTCGGCGCCCAGGTCCTTCAGTTCGGCGAACACGTCCTCGCGCCGCGTGACATTGATCGTGCGGTAGCCCGCCCTTTTCGCCATGCCGATCACCAGACGCCCGACCGCCGAATTGGCGACGTTCTGGATGAGCCAGTCGCCGGCCTTCAAGGCGACGATGTCGGACAGCAGCAATTTCGCGGTCGGCGGGTTGATGCGGATCATCGCCGCCTGCTGCAGATCGATCCCTGCCGGCAGGCGGATGACATCCTGTTCGCGCACCAGTCGGCGTTGCGCCCAGTTCTCGCGCTGCAGATTGATGACGAGATCGCCGGGCGCGACGCGCGACACGCCTGCGCCGACGGCTGCGACACGGCCCACGCATTCGGCGCCCGGCGTCGCGGGCAGCGGCGGCTTCAGCCGATAGCGTCCGCGGCAGAAGGCGAGATCGGCCGGATTGATCGGAAAGGCGACGACGTCGAAGACGACCTCGCCCGCGCCGGGCGGAGGCAGGCCCGGCGCTTCGACACAACGCGCGACATCTTCCGGCGCGCCCCAGGCGGCAATCTCGACGCGTTTCAAGACTTCCTCCCGGACGGCTCGCTCTACTTCTTGTCGCCGCTCTTTCCGGCTTCCGCAACGCCCTGCGAGAAGACGTTGAAGAAATTGCGGAACATTTCGCGGTTGGCGCTCATGAGCGGCATCCAGGCCTCGAACAGCTTTTCGGGCGTGTAGGTCTCCATTTCCTTCATCATGCGCTTCTCCAGCGCATCCATGACAGCCGTCTGCATCGGCTGGACATCGGGCAGGCCGAAGAACTGGCGGGCCTCGAGCGGCGTGCAATCGATGTTGACGGTGACCTTCATGCGGCAATCCCCTCTTGGCGCCGTCTGCGGCCGAAGCGCCCTGTCTCGAAAATAGGCTGCGGCGAATGCCGGCGCAAATCGCCGGCCATTTACCAAAAGCCTTTGAGTCGGAACGGCTTGCTTGACGCCCGTCGCCCGGGCCGCCGGCGCGCGTTTGACTCGTTGCTCCGGCTCTGTTTCTTAAAGCGCATGCTGCAGCGCATCCGCCAGTTGAAAGCCGGATGGATCGCCGTCGCGCTCTACGCGCTGACGGCGGTCACGGTCGGATTCGCTCACAAGCCTGCGTCCCTGCCCCGGTCGGTCGAACTCGCGGCCTACGCGCTGCCGGACGGCACGCTGCCCCCGATCTGCGCACACGACGAAAACGCGCCCGCTGGCCATGCCGCCGCGGCGCAATGCGACGCCTGCCTGCTGACGAGCGCTCCCGGCCTCGCGCCTGTCGCACAGGCTTTCCTGCCCGTGCGTCTCGGCGCCGTCGTTGCGCCGGTCGCGACCAGCCGGGATTTCGTGGCGGCGGCGCCCCGCTATGCGCCATCCTCGCGCGGACCGCCGCTCGCCTGATTTTCTCGCCTGAACGCGTCGCAGTTCTGCGCGACGCGCGGCGCGCCGCCCGGCGGCATCCCCCCGACCATCAAATATGCTCCGCCTGACGGAGCAGCCGCGCCTGATCGGCCGGCCTGCGAAAGTTCACCATGCAAAAGCTTCTTCGCATCTGCGGGGCGCTCGCCGCCGCCATCACGGCGTCGTCTGCTTCGGCCCATGCCGTATTCGACAAGTCCGAGGCCAGTCCGAATTCCTCGTGGCGCCCGGCCATCAGGATCGGCCACGGCTGCGACGGTTCGGCGACGACCAAAGTGAAGATCACGATTCCGGAAGGCGTGATCGGCGTGAAACCGATGCCCAAGCCCGGCTGGACGGTCACGACGACGCGCGGCGACTACGCCCGCGAGTACAAGACCTACCACGGCGTGGCGAAATCCGGCGTGAAGGAGATCGTCTGGACCGGCGGAACGCTGCCCGACGATTTCTACGACGAGTTCGTGTTCAGCGCACAGATCTCCGACGCATTCGCCCCCGGCGCGACGGTCTATTTTCCGGTGGTGCAGGAATGCGAGAAGGGCGCGAACAACTGGGTCGAGGTTCCCGCGGCGGGCGAGGATGCGCGCAAGCTCAAATCACCTGCGCCGGCGCTGAGGATCGTCGCAGCGGCGGGCGCGAGCGCGCAACCCACGACAATCGCTGTCGGAGACATCAGGATCGACACGCCGTGGATCCGCGCGACGCCGGCAGGCGCGCCCGTCGCCGGCGGCTACGTCAAGCTGCTGAACGTCGGGGCCGCAAGCGACCGCCTGATCGGCGGCACGCTGCAACGCGCCGGCCGCGTCGAAATCCACGAAATGTCGATGACCGACGGCGTGATGAAGATGCGCGCGCTGCCGCAAGGTCTCGAAGTGCCTGCCCGCGGCGCGGTGGAACTGAAGCCCGGCTCTTTCCACATCATGTTTCTCGATCTGAAAGGCCCGCTGGCCGAGGGCGAAACCATTCCGGGTTCGCTGATCTTCGAGAAGGCAGGCGCCGTCCCCGTCAATTTTCGTGTGAACGGCGTGGGCGCAGGCGCGCCGGCGCAGCAGCACCAGCATTGAGGGCGTCGCCATGATCGCCTCGCATCTTTTCAAAGGCGCGTCGCTCGGCGCGCTGATTTGCGCCTCGTTCCATGTCGCCGCGGCGGCGCCGACGGACGCGCAATCCGGCGGAACCAACCTTCCGCCGGTCGTCGTCACCGCCCCACGGGAAGCAGCCAAGCCGAAACCCGTCGCCCGCAAGCCGCTCGCCACGCGCGCGGCCGCAGCCCGTCGTGTGAGAGCGGCGCGCGCCGCGCCTGCCGCGAGCCCGCCAGCCAGCGCCGGCCCGGCGCAACCTTCGCTCGCGCCGCCGCCGATCCTGTCGGCATGGTCGCCGACGACCGCCTCGGGCGGTCCGGCCTTCGTGCAGCGCTGGCAATTGCCGAATCCATCGGTCGCCTCGATCACGCGCAAGCAGATCGACGACACGGTCAACATCATCGATACGCAGGACGCGATCAAGTATTTCCCCAGCCTGTTCGTCCGCAAGCGCAACGACGGCGACACGCAATCCGTGCTCGCCACGCGGACATGGGGCATCAGCTCCAGCGCGCGCTCGCTCGTCTATGCCGACGACCTGCTGCTGACGGCTCTCATCGGCAACGACAATTCGATCGGCGCGCCGCGCTGGGGTCTCGTCGCGCCTGAAGAAATCGAGCGCGTCGACTTCCTCTACGGGCCCTATTCGGCGGCCTATCCCGGCAATTCGATGGGCGGCGTCCTGCAGATCACGACGCGCATGCCCGAGAAGCTCGAGATGACCGCCAAGCAGACGGAATCGATCCAGACCTTCAATCAATGGGGCACGAGCAAGACCTATCTGACGAATATCACATCGGCCACGATGGGCGATCGCGTCGGAAACCTGTCGTGGTTCCTCGCCGGAAACATTTCCAGCAACCGCACGCAGCCGCTGACCTATGTGACGACGCCCTACAACGGGCGGTTCTTCCCCGGAGAAGTTCCGGCGCTCGCCAAGATGGGCGCGTTCGGTCCCGTCGGCACGTTCGCCAACATATTGGGCGCTGCCGGCCAGCTCGATCAGGTGCAGGGCAACGCCAAGCTGAAACTCGCCTACGACTTCACGCCGGCCGTGCGCGCGACGTGGCAGACGGGCTTCTGGTCGAACGATTCCTCTACCATGCCGGAGAACTGGATCGGCGCCTACGGGTCGCCCGGAACGGGGTCGAGCGGTTCGGGAACCTATCTCGGCTCCAGCGTCCTGCAGAGCTTCGGCACGAATTTCTATCGCGTGCAGGAGAAAATGCTGACCAACGCCGCTTCGCTGAAATCCAGCACGGGCGGCCTGTTCGATTTCGAATTGTCGGCTTCGAATTTCACCTATCTGCAGTCGAACCAGGTCAATCCCTATTCTGCGACGCCGCCCTTCGGCTTCACGCCGAACGGACAGGTCTCGAAATTCGGCGGCACCTACTGGAACCTCGCCGACGCCAAGGGAATCTGGCGGCCTGAGTTTTACGGCAAGCACGACGTCAGCTTCGGCGCGCATGCCGACGAATTCCATCTCAACAATCCGGTCTGGCTGACCGGCAACTGGACGTGGGGTCTGCCGAGCGCCGTTGTCGCCAAGACGATTTCGCAGGGAACGACGAAGACGCAGGCGCTGTGGGTGCAGGACGCCTGGAAATTCCATCCCGACTTCAAGCTGACGGCCGGCCTGCGCTGGGAGAACTGGGTTGCGTCGGGCGGCTACAACCAGTCGCTCGGCGGCATCGGCGCGCTCGGCAACACCTGGACGAATACGCTCGCCAACATGACCGCCAGCGCGCCGATCTTCCAGCCGCAACTCCACCACACGCGATTGTCGCCGAAGGCGTCGCTGGAATGGAAGCCGGACGACAACTGGACGGTCACCGGCTCGATCGGCATGGCCAATCGCTTCCCGACGGTTCGGGAACTCTACCAGATCCAGCCGGCGACAACGACAACGCCACCGGTCAATCCCAATCCGAACCTGCTGCCGGAAGTGGCGCTCACGAAAGAACTCGCGATCATCCGCAAGATCGGCATCGACGGCCAGGTGCGTCTCTCGTTCTTCCATGAAGACGTGCGCAGCGCCCTGCTCTCGCAGAACACGTTTGCCGTGGGAACGTGGGTTCCGGTGACGAGCACGGTCTCGAACGTGGATCGGGTCCGCAACCAGGGCGTCGAGATCGCGTTCAGCAAGAACAACCTGCTCATCGACGGCTTCGAACTCACCGGCAGCGCCACGTTCGTCGACTCGCGCATCGTCGCCGACTCGACGTGGTCGGGCGGCACGGTGGCGGGAGCCGACTTCTGGAACGGTTCTCCCGTCGGCAAGAACAACATCTACGTGCCGAAATGGCGCTGGACGCTGGTCGGCACATACAAGCCGGACGACCACTGGACGTTCACGGCGGCGGCGCGGTGGCAGGACCGCATCTGGTCGACGCTCTCCAACAACGACATCGTGCACGCTGTCTACCAGTCATTCGACCGGTTCTTCGTGGTCGACACGAAGGTCAAGTACAAGGTCAACGACTGGGCCGAGTTCGCCTTCGGTATCGATAACGTCGGCAACTACCGCTACTTCCTGTTCCACCCGTTCCCGCAGCGGACCTTCACGCTTTCGGGCAAGTTCCAGCTGGGACCGAGAGGTTTCGACGACATCGGCATCTTCAGGACCGCGCAAAGGTGACGCTCGACCTCGCGATACCCGAGCGCATCGAGGCGCCGGACGATCAGCGGGTCGCGCGCTGGCGCGCCTTCTCGATCGCGCTCGCGCTGCATGCGACGCTTGTCCTCGCCGCCGTCTCGTTCGTCACGAGCGTCGAACTCGCCGATGTCGACGGCGCACAGGCCATCGAAGTCGACATGATCGCCGCGGCGCCGGAAGCGCAGCCGACCGACGCCCCCGTCGGTCCCGAGGCGAACGATTCCGCCGCCGCGCCGGACAGCGCGCAACGCGATGTGCGCCGCGACATGGCGCGCGCCGAAGAAGCGCCCGTCGGGACCGCCGACGCGGAACGCATCGTCCAGCCCGAGAAGAAAGAAGAGCGACCGGTCGAAAAGGAGGCTGCGCAGGCTCCTGCGCCTGCTTCTGTCGCCTCGCTTGCTTCCGAGGCCTCCGCGCCGGCGGCCATCGAAAATTCGGTCGCAGCCGACATATCCCGCGCGCCGACAGTCGGCGCGGGCGAAGCCGCGGTAAAGGCGAAGTTGCGGTGGCAGCGCCAACTCGTCGCCCATCTCGACCGGCACAAGCGCTATCCGGCAGGAACCCGCATGGAGGGCGAAATTCCCGTGCGCTTCACCATCGACCGCGCAGGCCGCATCCTGTCGGCGCATCTCCTGAAGAGCTCAGGGTCGCCTGCGCTCGACGAAGCGGCCGTCGCCATGGTGCGACGCTCCGACCCCGTGCCGCCGCCGCCCGAGGCAATTGGCGATCAGGCGCTGACAATGACCGTGCCCGTCGTCTTCCGCGCGAGATCGCGTTGAATCCGTCGCGCCTTTCTATTTCTTTGGCAACCGGGGCGCGGGATGCGGACGCGGCGAGACCGGCGTAGCGCTGAACCGCGCCGGATGGCGCGGCCCGCGCACCTTGCCGATATCGCCCGCGTCGATTTCCAGGAAGCCGCCGTTGGCCATCGCCTGCGGATCCTTCAGCAAATCCTCGCGCGAATTCACGCGCGCGCCGGGCGCATCCTCCTGCGCCATGCGCGCGTCGAGTTCGGCGGTCGACCAGCTTGCAACCTTCGCTTCGAGGATTTCACGCAGGTCGTCACGGTTCTGCATGCGCAACACGATGCTGCCGAAACGCGGGTCGCGCGCCAGTTCCGGCGCATCGATCGCCCGGCACATGGCCTCGAATTCCTTCTGCTGCAAACCGCCGAGCGACATGTGGCCGTCGCGCGTCCGCCACAGCCGGTAGCCCGACGAAACCTCCGGCGAAGGCGGCGGCGGATCGGTCATGAAGGCGTGGTTCCACATGCCTTCCGGCCAGATGAAGGCGAGCGCCGTGTCGAACATGTTGACTTCGACATGCTGCCCCTTGCCCGTCTTCTCGCGCGCAAAGAGAGCGGCCGTAATCGCCTGTGCTGCGGTGAGCGCCGTCACCTTGTCGCAGACGTAGGAGCGCACGAGTTCAGGTTCGCCCGATGGTCCGGCCTGGCACGCTGCAAATCCGGCGGCCGCCTGCACGATGGCGTCATAGGCGCGCGCTTCCGCGCGCGGCCCCGTCTTTCCGAACCCTGAAATCGAGCAGTAGATGATTTTCGGATTGCGCGCGGCGACGTCCTCGTAGGCAAGGCCGAGACGCTCGGCGACGCCCGGCCGCCAGTTCTGCAGAAGCACGTCCGCCTGTTCGATTTCGGCCCATGCAGCGGCCTTGCCCTCAGCGCTCTTCAGATCGGCGACCAGCCCCCGCTTGCCGCGATTGCAGGCGAAGAACATCGACGAGATGTCCGCCTTGCGCGGCCCTATCGTGCGCGCCGGATCGCCGGCCGTATCCTCGATCTTGACAACGTCGGCGCCCTGGTCTGCAAGCCACACGCCGGCCAGCGGGCCGGAAATCACCTGGCTCAGGTCGACGACGCGTACGCCCTTCAGCGGTCCCATGGGTGTCCTTTTTTGTCATGCGTCGTCATTGCGAGGAGCGCGGCGCGCGATGAAGCAATCCAGAGCCGGGATGCGGCCCCTGGTTTGCTTCGCTTCGCTCGCAATGACGGACTCATTCGTCGATTATCGCAACGGCCGGAAGAATTCGCGTATCTCGTGCGCCAGCGCTTCGGGCTGTTCGAGCGCGGCGAAATGGCCGCCTTTCGGCATCACGCTCCAGCGCCGCACGTCGTAGAGACGTTCGGCGATCGAGCGCGGCGGGCGCAATATCTCGTGCGGAAATGCGGCGTAGCCCATCGGCGCCCTGATCTTCTCGCCGAGCTTGAACGGCCATGGCCCATGCCGGCGATCGTAATAGGGCCAGAACGACGAGTTGATCGCGCCCGTCGCCCAATAGATCGTGATGTTGGCGAGCATGGCGTCGCGCGGGATCGCGCGCTCCGGATCGCCGTCGCAATCGCTCCACGCGCGAAACTTTTCGACGATCCACGCGGCGAGCCCCACGGGCGAATCCGTCAGCCCATAGGAAAGCGTCTGCGGCTTCGTGCCCTGGATCCACTGGTAGCCCGTCTCCTCCTGCAGGAAATGCGCGAGTTCCCTGAAGAAGACCTTCTCTTCGTCGGTGGGCGCCGACATGTCGATGTTTTCGCGCGGCACGGCGAGCAGGTTGAGATGGATGCCGAACACATCGTCGGGATAGGCGGCACCGATGCGGGAGGTGACGAAGGCGCCCCAGTCGCCGCCTTGCGCGCCGAATTTCTCGTAACCCAGCACATCCTTCATCAGCGTGCGGAACATGTCGCCGATCCCGGCGAGGCCGACGCGCTTCTGGCCCTCCCGAAACGAAAATCCGTAGCCGGGCAGCGAAGGCGCGACGATTGTGAACGCATCCGCCGGATCGCCGCCGAAACGCGCCGGATCGGTCAGCATGGGAATGATGCGGCGGAACTCGACGATCGAACCCGGCCAACCATGCGACAGCAGGAGCGGCATGGGATTGGGCCCCTTGCCCTGCTCGTGGATGAAATGCACGCCGACGCCGTCGATCTCCGTCCTGAAATGCGCAAGCTTATTGAGATCGGCCTCCTGCGCGCGCCAGTCGAACCCGTCGCGCCAATACGCGACGAGGTCCTTCATGTAGGCGAGGCTCGTCCCATAGGACCACGGCGCGCCCGGAGCCTCGTCAGGCCAGCGCGTGCGCTGCAGCCGCGCCTTCAGATCAACGAGCGTTTCGTCCGGTACCGCAATGCGGAACGGCTCGACCTTCATCCGACTCCTCCCGGGCGCCGGACGGCATGAGCCCGGCGCCATTTGTCGTCAGAAGACCCGATCCGGACGAGCTTGCCAAGCTGTCGGACAAAAATTGCGGACCATTCCGCCCTGCCGCTTTACCCTGTCGTCCGGCTCTGTATGGTGGCCCATCCAAGAATTCCAACGGGAGAAGACAATGGCCAAGGCCAACGGGCTGCGTCGCGCAGCCATCGTGTCGCCGGTGCGCACGGCGGTCGGCAAGTTCCAGGGCTCGCTGGCCAGCATGAGCGCCGGCGATCTCGGCGCCGTCATCCTCAAAGCGCTGGTGGCGCGTACGAAGATCGATCCGGAAAAAATCGACGATGTCGTCTTCGCGCAGGGCTACGGCAACGGCGAGGCGCCCTGCATCGCCCGCTGGTCGGCGCTGGCCGCCGACCTGCCGATCTCCGTTCCGGGTTACCAGCTCGACCGTCGCTGCGGTTCCGGCCTGCAGGCGATCATCGACGCGTCCATGATGGTGCAGACGGGCGCCGCCGACGTTGTCGTCGCCGGCGGCGTCGAGAGCATGAGCAATGTCGAATATTATTCCACCGACATGAGGAACGGCGCGCGCGCCGGCTCGGTCACCATGCACGATCGCCTCACGCGCGGTCGCGTCATGAGCCAGCCGATCAGCCGCTTCGGCGTCATTTCAGGCATGATCGAGACGGCCGAAAATCTCGCCCGCGAGTACCAGATCACCCGCGAGCAATCCGACGCCTATGCCGTGCGCTCGCACCAGCGCGCGACGCAGGCCTGGAAGGACGGCAAGTTCGCCGACGAACTCGTGGAAGTCGCCGTGCCGCAGAAGAAGGGCGATCCGAAGGTCTTCAAGCATGACGAAGGCTATCGCCCCGACGCGTCGATGGAGACGCTCGGCGCGCTGCGCGCGATCGAGAAGGGCGGCGTGGTGACGGCCGGCAACGCCAGCCAGCAGAACGACGCGGCCGCCGCCTGCCTCGTCGTCGCCGAAGACAAGCTCGCCGAACTCAACCTCGATCCGATGGGATATTTCGTGTCGTGGGCTGCAGCCGGCTGCCATCCCGCGACCATGGGCATCGGGCCGGTGCCGGCGGTCGAACGTCTGTTTTCGCGCACCGGCTTCAAGTGGGATGATGTCGATCTCGTGGAGTTGAACGAGGCCTTCGCGCCGCAGGTTCTGGCCGTCCTCAAGGGTTGGGGCTGGAGCGAGAAGGACGAGCGCCACGACAAGCTGAACGTCAACGGCTCGGGCATTTCGCTCGGCCATCCCATCGGCGCGACGGGCGGGCGCATCCTCGCGAACCTCATGCACGAACTGAAGCGCCGCAAGGGCAAGTACGGTCTGGAGACTATGTGCATCGGCGGCGGCCAGGGCATAGCCGCTCTGTTCGAGCGCGCGTGAGCGCTCGCGCGATGCGCGCCGCCCTGGCGACATTCGCAATCGTCGCGGGCCTGCTCGCGACGACTTCCCATGCCGCCGAGGGACAGGCGATGAAGGAACTCGCGCCATCCGGCCGATTGCGCGCCGGCGTCGCCTACGCGCCAAACCCGACGCCTGTCTTCGTCGTGAAGGACGGCGCCGGCGTGCGCGGCGTCGCCGCCGACCTGAGCAAGGCGCTGGCGTCCGCGCTCGGCGCGCCCGTCGACTTCACAATTGTCGCGACGACGGGCGAACTCACCGACTTGCTCAGGACCGACAGGATCGACATCGGCTTCATGCCGGTCGACGACGAGCGGCGCACGGTGATCGATTTTGCGCCGTCCTATTTCCAGATCGAGAACACCTATCTCGTGGCGGCGAATGCCGGCATTTCCTCGTTCGCCGATGTCGACCGCGCAGACGTGACCGTGGTCGGCATCGACGGCTCGACGACCATCCGCGCGACCGCGCGCATCCTGACGAAGGCGAAGCTGATCGCCGCGAAATCCGTCGGCGAGGCGATGGCGATCATGAAGGACGGCAAGGCGCAGGCCTTCGTCCTGACGCAGGATTCGCTGCCCGCGTTGCAATCGCAATTGCCCGCTTCGCGCATCCTGCCCGGCGCTTTCCGCACGACCGGCGTCGCCATCGCCATCCAGAAGAACAAGCCTGCCGCTCTCGCCTTCGTCAACGATTTCACGACGAAAGCGAAGGCCGACGGAACGATCCGGCGCGCTTTCGACTCGGCCGGCCTCAACGGACTGAAGATCGCGCCGTAGAGCGCGAGAAAACATCGGGAAACGCACATGGACAGATTGTTCGATTTCACGGGCAAGATCGTGCTCGTCACGGGCGGCAGCCGCGGCCTCGGCCTGGAAATGGTGCGCGCCTTTGCGCAGCGCGGCGCCGACATCATCATCGTCAGCCGCAAGCTCGACGCCTGCGAGGACGCAGCGAAGGAAGTGCGCGCGATGGGGCGCCGCGCCGTGGCGATCTCGGCGCATCTCGGTCGCTGGAACGAGATCGACCGGCTGGTGGAGGAAGCCTATGCCGCCTTCGGGCGCATCGACATTCTCATCAACAACGCCGGCATGGGGCCGCGCCAGCCCTCGCACGAAACACCAGAAGCGCTGTTCGACGCCGTCGTCAATCTCAACTTCAAGGGGCCGTTCCATCTGGCCTCGCTCGTCGCCAAGCGCATGTACGACGGCGAGGGCGGCGTCATCCTCAACACGTCGTCGTCGGGCGCCCTGAAGCCGCTGCCTCAGGTCATCCCCTATTCAGGTGCCAAGGCGGCGCTGAACGCAATGACTGTGTCGATGGCGCACGAATACGGACCGAAGGTGCGCGTCAACACGATTTCGGCGGGTCCCTTCCTCACCGACATTGCGAAAGCATGGACGGAGGAAGCGCGCCAGACCTCGAACAATGCGGCGGGCCGTCCCGGCAGGCCGGAAGAAATCGTGACGACGGCGCTCTATCTGGCGAGCCCGGCTTCGAGCTTCGTCACCGGCGCGATCGCGCGCGTGGACGGCGGCGACAATCACTGACGCGCGTCGCAAGCGCGACAGAACGGTCGCAGACCTGTCGGGTTTGCGACGCGCCTGCGCTCAGGCGCCGGCGGGCGTCGGGCAATGCGCGCCTTCCTGCGCGCCGTGGCGCGAACAGCCCTCTAGCCCGTCGAGATCGCGGCCGCCCAGCAGCGACAGCACTGGCTCGCGATCGAACCCGGCGCAGCGTGCGTCGCCAGCCTCGATCAACGGGCGTCTTATCAGCAATGGCTCTACGAGCATCAGCGCCAGCGCCTCGCCCGCCGAGAAGGACTCCGGCCGTATCTCGCCTGATTTCACGCGCGGCGCGGCCGGATTGAACCATTTTTCGACCGGCGTTGCGCCGAAGAAGGCCGCCAGACGCGCCTGCGTCCACGGTTCCGCAAGCAGGCTGCGCACGTCGAGGGAATGACCTGCCGCCTCCAGCGCGGCGCGCTGGCGCGCGTTCGTGCGGCATCCCGGCTTTTCGTAGAAGACGACATGGGCCATGCGGCGCGTTCCTCGATCTTTCGCAGATCGTCCCGCAGCAAGAGGCGCGCCATCGCGCGACCCGGCTGGCACGACGCTTGCTGCCGTCTGCGCGAGAGACATGCGACACGGAGGGCGCGAATGGCGTTCGAGATCACACCCAGGGCGCAACGCTTCATGCGCACGATGCTGCGCGTCGACGGCGGGCCAGGCGCGGGCTTCAGGCTTGCTGTCAGCCCCGGCGGCTGTTCCGGCCTCAATGCGGACATCGCCGTCAAGGCGACGCCGGAAGCCGGCGACGCCATCGTCGAAATGGATGGCGTGCGCCTGTTCCTGCCGGCCGAAAGCCGCGTGCTGCTGGAAGGCGTGACGATCGATTTCGTCGATACGGCGGCGCAGACCGGCCTCGTCTTCCACGATCCGAAAGCGACGACCTGCGCATCGCATTCTCCTGCGGCGCTGCACTGAGAGGAGAGGCGCGATGCAGGCGCAACCGAAATTCGACTACGGCCAGCGCGTGCGCGCGACGATGGACCTCGTCAACGACGGCTCGTTTCCGGATGCGCCGGAAGACGCGCTTCTGGTCGCGGCAGGCGCCGAAGGCGAAATCATCAAGATCGGCCAGCACGTCGAACTGAACGCGCTGGTCTATCTCGTCGAATTCGGCGAACGCGTCATCGGCTGCTTCGAAGCGGAAATCGCCGCGGCCTGAGCCTCACGCCTTGTCCGGCTTGGCGAAGTCCGGAAAATGCTTCGCGACGACCGGCCCGTCGAGCCGCCAAGAATAGCAGCCGTCGAGAAAATACGGTTTCTCGGGGTTCGTCTTCGCATCGTGCGCGGCCCCGTCGTCCGGCGGCTCACGATAGGACATCGACTGGTAGAGCGTGGTGATCGCCGGCCCGATCAGTTCGACCATATGCGTGCAGCTCTCCTTGCGACCGAGCCGCGCCTTCAGTTCGTTGCGCCAGCCCGACCCGAGCCTGATTCCGACGAGCGCCTCCATGCGCGGCGGCACGTCGTGGCATGTCCAGTAAGGCACGTCAGCCATCGATCCGTGCGCCTCGACCACGACCAGATTCCGGTCGACGGTGAGACGGATCGACATGTGGTGGACCGGGTCCTCGGGACGGCGCGGCCCGCGCTCCCAGTCGTCGTGCGGAAAAGGCTTCGTGTCGACCAGCGTCGCCTCGACCTCCCACAATCCGTCCTCGCGGAAGAAGCCCTCGCACTGCACCTTGCGGGTGTGGACGTGGCGGCGGGCGGCAGGCGGGGGCAGCGGCATATGAATTCCTTGGGACGAAGCGTCCGGCAGCCTCCACGTAAGCAAACCAGCCTAGCGTGGTAAAGGTCGCAACTCGCGCAAGAAGGTCCACCTTTGCCTCGTGAAAGATCGGCCACGCCGGCTCTGGAATGTTTAGAAGGCTCAGACCGGCAGGCCACCGACAAGGCTCGCGCCCCAGCCGGTCCAGATTTGTCCGACCTCGAGTGCCGGGCAATTCCTGGTCGGCTCTGCCGTGAATACCTTGGCTAGGGTCATGACGATGAAAATGAAGATCCACAATGCGAATTCCGCAAAGGGGAGCAGTATGGGGATAACCCAGCGATACACTCTCCAGAGTTTCTTTATCCCGGGAACCTGCGAAAAGACGTCGTGGGTATTAGCCACATGCTCTATGTCGATGTATTCTGCGTAGACCCGGTTATTTCGCAGATAAATGTCATCGAGATATCTGAGACGCATCAGCATCGGATAGGTTACCATCCAGCCGAAGACGGACAGAACTATGCCAAACGCGATGATGGCGTATCTGATTGCGTCCAGAAACACTATGCGGTCCGGCGCCAGCGCGGCTTGAAACCTGGCGACCGTCAGCAGCATGAAAGCGGCCAGAGAAAATGACTGCGCGGCGGTAAAGGACGCAAGTCGCTGATGCAACATGCTGTCGCAGTTCTTATGAATTTCCAGCGCGACCTGATATTCCGGAGTCGGTTCGGCCCTCAGGCTCTCGAAATCGACCGGAGATTCAGTCCCGATCATTTTTTCAACGACCGAGTCGAAACGAGCTTTCAGATAGGACATGTGGCGTGACTGAAAATTGATCGAGAGAAAACTGGGTCGAAATCCGCAGCGAAATGTGCGCGGCCTGCTTCACCGACGATCGATGGTGGGCGCACTAGGGCTCGAACCTAGGACCCGCTGATTAAGAGTCAGCTGCTCTACCAACTGAGCTATGCGCCCATCGAACCGATTTGCATCGGAGGCGGCGGGATAGCAAACGCATCCCGCCGTGTAAACCCCTAAATCGGAGCCCTTCCAGCCGGCTTCACGCCACCTCGGCCTTTCCGCGGCCGCGGTTGATTTCCAGCTTGTTGAGCGCCGCCACATAGGCGCGCGCCGAGGCGACCAGCGTGTCCGGATCGGCGCCCTTGCCCGTCACCGAGCGCCCGTCCTCGGACAGGCGCACGGAAACTTCCGCCTGCGCGTCCGTGCCGCCGGTGACGGCGTGAACTTGATACAGTTCGAGGCTCGCCGCATGCGGGATCAGTTCGCGCACCGCGTTGAAGATCGCGTCGACCGGGCCATTGCCTGTCGCCTGGTGCGTCCTCTTCTCGCCGTCGATGTCGAGGGTCAGCGCCGCCGACTGCGGGCCGTTCGTGCCGGCGATGACGGTCAGCGCCACCACCTTCACGCGGTCGTTGGCGGTGACGATCTCGTCGTCCACCAGCGCGGCGATATCCTCGTCGTAGACGATCTTCTTGCGGTCGGCGAGATCCTTGAAGCGACGGAAGGCGTCGTTCAGCGCATTCTCGCCGAGATCGTAGCCCATCTCCTTCAGCTTCTCGCGGAAGGCGGCGCGGCCGGAATGCTTGCCCATGACCAGCGAGGTCTTCGACACGCCGACCGATTCCGGCGTCATGATCTCGTAGGTCAGCGCGCTCTTCAGCATGCCGTGCTGGTGGATGCCGCTCTCGTGCGCAAAGGCGTTCCGGCCGACGATCGCCTTGTTGTACTGCACCGGGAACGATGTCACCGCCGACACGAGCTTGGAGGCGCGGTTCAGCATGGTCGTCTCCACGCCGATGTCGTAGGGCAGCACGTCGGCGCGCGTGCGCACCGCCATGACGATTTCTTCGAGCGAAGCGTTGCCCGCGCGCTCGCCGATGCCGTTGACCGTGCATTCGATCTGGCGCGCGCCGCCGGCGACGCCGGCCAGCGAATTGGCCACCGCCATGCCGAGATCGTTGTGGCAATGGACGGAGAAGATCGCCTTGTCGGAATTCGGCACGCGCTTGCGCACCGTCTCGAACATAGCCTGGTATTCCTGGGGCGTCGTGTAGCCGACCGTATCAGGCAGGTTGATCGTCGTCGCGCCGGCCTTGATCGCCGCTTCGACGATCCTGCAGAGATAGTCGATCTCGGTGCGCGTGGCGTCCTCGGCCGACCATTCGACATCGTCGGTGTACTGGCGCGCGCGGGTCACCGCGTCGATCGTCGCCTGCAGCACCTGCTCCGGCGTCATGCCGAGCTTCACCGACATGTGCAGCGGCGAGGTCGAGATGAACGTGTGGATGCGGCCGCGCTTGGCCGGCTTGATCGCATTGCCGCAGCGGTCGATGTCGGCGAGCGCGGTGCGCGACAGGCCGGCGATGACCGCGCGCTTGGCGCGGCGCGCGATCTCGGCGACGGATTCGAAATCGCCGTCGGAGGCCGCCGGAAAGCCCGCCTCGATGATATCGACGCCCATGTTGTCGAGCAGTTCGGCGACTTCCAGCTTCTCGTCGAAGGTCATGGTCGCGCCGGGGCATTGCTCGCCATCGCGCAGGGTCGTGTCGAAGATCAGGACCTTGTCCTTGTTGCTGCCCTGGTTGGCGGCGTGGTTGTTGTGCGTGCTCATGTCGTCGTCCTGGAATTGAAATCTCGGAATGCCGGCGCTGCTAAGCGGAGCGATCTGCCCGGCGGGTTCTCTGCATTCCCCTCAGCGCCCAGGCCACAGGCCCAGCCGGCGCTCAGGGGCGGCTAAGAAGAATAAGGCCCAGGGAAGGACGCAGGCGCGCGAACGACATCGCGCGGGCGCAGGGCTCGCGGGCGTCGGTCGGCTGGATGGCAGCGAATGCGGCCAAGGTTTCCTCGCGTCAACGCATGCGTCTGGCGCATGCTTGTTCAGTTACATACCCGCAAACCGCATTGCCTGCAAGGGCCTGCGGCCCTTGACGACGTCCGAAGCCCTTCCCACCTCGACCGCCGCCGGAGGCTGAACGGCTCCGGCTGAGGCGCGCCGATCACGCGCCCTTCGTATCCACGTTGCTCTGAAGGAGGATGTGCATATGAGCATTGATCCGGGCTCCAACCGCCGACCGGGCCCCGGCGACGAAAGCAATTCCCTGCCGCTCGACTGGCTGATCTCTCCCGGCCGGGTCTTTTCCCATCCCCGTGACCTGCTGGAAAACCAGACGCTCGGCGCGTCGGAAAAGCGGGCGATCCTTGCGTCGTGGGCGTCCGATCTGCGCGCCGTCGAGAGCGAACCGCTTCTGCGGCAAGTCGAGACGGGCGCCGTCGTGCCGCTGTCCGACATACTGGACGCCTTGCGGTTGCTCGACGCCGGCGTCGGACCCAGCCCCGGCGAAGCTTAGCCAGAACCAAATCCCTAACGACGCGTTAAAGGCCAGCGGAACGCCCGAGGCCGCGCTTTTCCCGGAGTCATTTCATGTCGTTGTCCGAATTCGAAGGACTGCTCGCCGCCGCCATGCCGATCCGGCATCGCACGGCCATAACCCTGACCGAACTCCCGGCCGACGAGACCAGTCTTTTCGGCCTTCTCGACCGCGCCATCGTGGCGGGCAACCGCCACAACGCCCCGCTTGCGGAGGTCCATGCGCCTGTCGAACTGTACCGGACGCTGGCGACCTCCTACTGGCACGTGCCGATCGAGGATTCGGGGCGTGAGGGCGTGGTTCGGCTCGTCTTCGCCGCAAGCGAGGCAGCCGGGGATCTCGCCGCATAGCGCAATCCGCATGCGTCTGACGTCTGGCCCGGCCGTCCAGCCGGGCCTTTCCTTTCAGTGGAGCCTGAACTCCGCCCCGGCGAGCTTGATTTCTGTAGGTTTGATCAGGCGCGCGTGCGCCACGATCACCTGGTGCAACGCCCCCTCGATCTTGCTGGACCAGAAATCCAGGAATTTCCTCAACTCCGGGAAATGCGGGTGAAGATCGTATTCCTGCCAGACATAGGACTGGATGATCGCCGGATGGTCCGGCAGTCGGTAGAGAATGTTTGCTGTTGTCATGCCATAGCCTTCGAGCTGACGCCGGAAGTCCATCGATGCCATCGGTCGCCTCCTTTCAGGGAGAGCCGATTGGAGCCAAAGCGGACCGTCCGATCAAGCAAATTCAGCACAACCTCCTGCATTTACAGATATTTAGCAGCAGCCTTGCCTGAGTGCTGATTTTTTTGTGCGCGACCTCTTGAACGGAAAAAACGTACTTCCTACCTCGCTCGCCGAGGCCGCAAAGGCCTCGCTTTCGACATGTTGAACCGAGCACTGGAGGAGCTTCATGAAGTTTCGTCCCCTGCATGACCGCGTCGTTGTCCGCCGCATCGACAGCGAGGAAAAAACCAAGGGCGGCATCATCATCCCCGACACCGCGAAGGAAAAGCCGCAGGAAGGCGAGATCGTCGCCGCCGGTCCCGGCGCCCGCGACGAAACCGGCAAGCTCGTGCCGCTCGACGTCAAGGTCGGAGACCGCGTGCTGTTCGGCAAATGGTCCGGCACCGAGGTCAAGATCGACGGCGACGAACTGTTGATCATGAAGGAAAGCGACATCATGGGCGTGCTCGACGCGCCTGTCGCACACAAGAAGGCCGCCTGAGCGGACCGCTTCGATCCAATCCCGACAACCCCTCTCATGTCTGATCTGGAGTGAGAAAAATGGCAGCGAAAGACGTCAAGTTTTCGCATGACGCCCGCGACCGCATGCTGCGCGGCGTCGAAATCCTGTCCAATGCCGTCAAGGTCACCCTCGGTCCCAAGGGTCGCAACGTGGTGATCGAGAAGTCGTTCGGCGCCCCGCGCATCACCAAGGACGGCGTCACCGTCGCCAAGGAGATCGAGCTCGCCGACAAGTTCGAGAACATGGGCGCGCAGATGGTGCGCGAAGTCGCCTCCAAGCAGAACGACGCCGCAGGCGACGGCACGACGACCGCCACCGTTCTGGCCGCCGCCATCGTGCGCGAAGGCGCCCAGGCGGTCGCCGCCGGCATGAACCCGATGGATCTCAAGCGCGGAATCGACCTGGCGGTCGACGCTGTGGTTTCGGACCTGAAGGCCCATTCGAAGAAGGTGACGACGTCGGAGGAAACCGCCCAGGTCGGCACGATTTCGGCCAACGGCGACGCCTCGATCGGCAGGATGATCGCCGAAGCGATGCAGAAGGTCGGCAACGAGGGCGTCATCACGGTCGAGGAGGCCAAGAGCCTCGACACCGAACTCGACGTCGTCGAGGGCATGCAGTTCGACCGTGGCTATCTCTCGCCCTACTTCATCACCAACGCCGAGAAGATGGTCGCCGAACTCGAGGATCCCTACATCCTCATCCACGAGAAGAAGCTCTCCTCGCTGCAGCCGATGCTTCCGGTCCTCGAGGCCGTCGTGCAGACCGGCAAGCCTCTGCTCATCGTGGCGGAAGAGGTCGAAGGCGAGGCGCTCGCCACGCTCGTCGTCAACAAGCTGCGTGGCGGCCTGAAGATCGCCGCCGTCAAGGCGCCCGGCTTCGGCGATCGCCGCAAGGCCATGCTGGAAGACATCGCCATCCTGACGGGCGGCGAGATGATCGCCGAAGACCTCGGCATCAAGCTCGAGAACGTTACGCTTCCGATGCTCGGCCGCGCCAAGCGCGTCCGCATCGAGAAGGAGAACACGACGATCATCGACGGCGCGGGCGCCAAGAAGGACATCGACGGCCGCGTCCAGCAGATCAAGGCGCAGATCGAGGAGACGACCTCGGACTACGACCGCGAGAAGCTGCAGGAGCGTCTGGCCAAGCTCGCCGGCGGCGTCGCGGTCATCCGCGTCGGCGGCGCGACGGAAGTGGAAGTGAAGGAGAAGAAGGACCGCGTCGATGACGCCCTCTGCGCCACCCGCGCGGCGGTCGAGGAAGGCATCCTGCCGGGCGGCGGCGTCGCGCTGCTGCGCGCGGTAGCCGCGCTGGAGAAGACGCAGCCCGCCAATGCCGACCAGAAGACCGGCGTCGAGATCGTGCGTCGCGCGCTGACCTCGCCGGCTCGCCAGATCGTCGACAATGCGGGCGGCGACGGCGCGGTCGTGGTCGGCAAGCTCGCCGAGGCAAAAGAATACGCCCAAGGCTTCGACGCCCAGTCCGGCGAATATGTGGACATGTTCAGGAAGGGCATCATCGACCCGACCAAGGTCGTGCGCACCGCCCTGCAGGACGCGGCCTCGGTCGCCGGCCTGCTGATCACCACCGAGGCGATGATCGCCGAGCTTCCCAAGAAGGAAGCCGCGCCGGCCCTGCCGGGCGGCGGCATGGACTTCTGATCAGAACCAGGGAGAGCGCCCGCCAACCGGCGGGCGCTTTTCTATGTGCTTGCGCGCGAGGGCCCTCTCGGTCAAAACAGGGAAAATGTCCGACAAGAAAGCCCGACGATGACCGAGTTTCGCAAGACGACCTGCACGCCGCCCGCCCCCGAGGGCTGGAGCATGTTCGAAGGCCGCAGCGGCTATATCGACCACAACGGACCGCTCTGGCATCGCCTCGACGAGAATGGCGAACTCCTCTTGGGAATGCGGATCGAGGAGCGTCATTGCAACCCGCGCCACGTCGGTCATGGCGGATGGTTGATGAGCTTCGCCGACATGATGCTGCCAATGGCGTCGCACAAGCATCCCAAGGTCGGCCGCCAGTTCCTGCCGACCGTGAGCATGTCGACCGACTTTCTGGCGCCCGTGCCGCTCGGTTGCTGGCTTTGGGGGCGCACGCAGGTGCTGCGCGTCACGCGCAACCTGGTCTTCTCGCAGGGCCTGATCTACGCCGACGACACGCTTGTCCTGCGCGTCAACGGCGTCTTCAAGATGGGCGTGCCGATCGACAAGCTGGTCGGCGACGCGGACAGCGCCACGCCTTGACCGCTTGATCGCGCGCGGCCACCTTGGCCGCGATGCGTTTGCGAGGCCGTTTCATGAGATCCCTGATTGTCCCGATCCTTGCCTGCGCGGGCGCGCTGGCGCTCGCCGGCTGCAATTCCAGCGCGCCGCCGCCACAGGCGGCCATGCCGCAGGCCCGCGCAGGCCTGACGCCGGCGGCGTTGCCGCAGGGCGCGGGCTGCACGAACGAGATCGCGCGTTATCGCGCCGTCATCGACAACGATCATTCGACCGGCAATGTCGGCGACAACGTGTGGAAGCAGATCGAGGGCGAGATTGCTTCCGCCAGCGCCGCCTGCGCCGCCGGCAAGGACGGCGAGGCGCTGGCCCTCCTGCGCGCCAGCAAGAGCCGCCACGGCTATCCCGGCTGAAGTCGCACTTCAGCCTCGCGCGAATTCATGCGCGAGATAGGCCTGGATGAACTCCGGCGTCTCGAGCAGGGCGAGGTCGGCCATCGAGCGCACGGCGCGCAGGCCAGCCAGTTCCGGATCGCGCTGCCTCGATATGTCGTCAGCGACGCGCGCGATGATTTCTTCCGCCGACGCCTCGAACAGGATCGGCCGCATGCACGCGATGCGCGGCCCGAGTTCGACAATCGACCAGAATGGATCGACCCGGCCATCTCGCGCGTCGAGCCCCGTCTCCTCCATCAACTCGCGCGTCACGCTGCCGGCGAGATCGATCATGCCGTCGCGCACATCGCCGAGGTCGGGCGTGCCGGCAGGGAAGTAGCATTTGCCGGCGTTGGCCGTATGCGCGTCCATTTCACCCAGAAGAAACGCGCCGTCGCCGGAGCGTAGCGCGCCCATCGAGAATACGTTGCGCACTTGCATGTCGGGGAAGCCGAAATCGCGCCAGGACAGGAAGGCCGAGAAGGCCGTCTCGAAATGCGCGGAGACGAAGGCGCCGTCGCGCTCCGGATCGATGCGCGTCTCGCGCCCCATGAAAACGCGCCCGTCGAACAGCGCCGGCTTGTTCGCTTTCAGGACAGCCCAATGCGCCTCGATGTCGGATGCGCGTTGCGAGGCGAAAGGCCAGTCGAATGGCGCGACGCGATTGTCCATGCGCGCCACCCGCGAGATACGCGCCTCGTTCAAAGCAGCAGGCTCCCTTCGCTGACGCGCACGGCATGACCGCCGATGGTCGCCGCGACGAGCTTTCCGCCTGAAACGTCGAGACCGAGCGTGACGAGCGAGGGCCGGCCCATTTCATAGCCCTGCTCGATCACCAGCGTATGCCGGCCGTTCTCGGCCGGTTCGAATTCCATCGCGACGCCGGCGAAGGCGGCGCAGGCCGCGCCCGTCGCGGGATCTTCCGCTATGCCGACCCCCGCGCCGAACATGCGCGCATGGACGGCGTTATCGGGATCGCTGGTCTCGCGCGTGTAAAGGAAGGCGCCGCGCCCTCCGCAGACCGCGTGCGCGAGCAGGTCGGGACGCGGTCTTGCGCGCCCGATCGCCGCAGCGCTGGCTACGGGCACGAAGCAGAAGGGCGTGCCGGCGGAATAGACCGTCGGCTGATGGCGATCGAAGCCGATGTCCTGCGGGTCGAGCGACAGGGCCGCGGCAAGCGCGCCGGCCTCCGCGTCGGCGATCTTCTCCGGCAGGCGCGGGAGATCGAAATAGGCGTAACTCGCGCCCGTGCGCGCAAGGCGCACCGTGCATTGCACGTCGCCGACTTCCTCCTCGAGCACGACGCCGAGATCGGCGCCGCCCGCATGTTCCGGCGCGCGCAGCGAGGCCAGCAGGACAGCCGAGCCGACCGTCGGATGGCCTGCGAAAGGCAGTTCGGCGGCCGGCGTGAAGATGCGGATGCGCGCCGTGCTGACGGGATTGCGCGCCGGCAGCACGAACACCGTTTCCGACAGGTTGAACTCGCGCGCGATGCGCTGCATGTCGGCGGGCGCAAGACCTTCGGCGTCGACGACGACCGCCAGCGGATTGCCGGACAGCGGCTCCTTCGCGAAGACGTCGAGGGTGTAGAATCGTCTGGCCATCGCGCCATCCTAACGTGCGCGCGTCCTCAGCCGAAAATCTTCTGCGCCAGATCGAGCAGGTCGTCGCCCGCCGCCTCGACCTCGTATTTCGGCTTGCTCTCGCCCCTGCCCGGCCCCTTCTCGTTCGGCCGCGCCACGAAGCCGGTCCGCAATCCGCATTCGGCGGCGGCCTTCAGGTCGTCGGAATGGGCGGCGACCATCATGCATTCCTCCGGCTTCAGGTCGAAGGCTTCGCAGGCCGAGAGATAGACAATGGGCTTGGGCTTGTAGTCGCGCGCATATTCAGCGCCCAGGATGGCGTCCCAGTGGAAACTGTTGCGCCGCGCCAGCGCCGCCATCAGCGAGAAATTGCCGTTGGAGACCGGGGCGACGAGCCCGTTCTTGCGCAGCAGCGCGAGGCCGCGCGCCACGTCCGGCCAGGCGTCGAGCCTGTGCCAGGCCAGCACGAGCTGACGCTTCGTCGCGTCGGAAATGTCCGCAAGGCCGAAGTCGCCGAGGATACGCTCGAGATTGCGGGCATGGACGACGTCGAGTTTCGCGAAGCTCTCGCGGCCCGACCGTATCTCCTCCATGCCGGCCTGGTACTGGCCGCGCCAGGCATCCGCGAAAGCGGTCCAGACCATGTCGTGGCCGAGCGGATGCAGGATCAGCCGCGCCTCGCGCGCGACGCCCTCGCGCCAGTCGACGATCGTTCCGAAAATATCGAAGAAGAAGGCTTTCGGCGCCGCCATCGGTGTTTCCTCGTGCTTTGACGCGCAGGATGGCCGGCCGGACGCGGTGCGGTCAATCTTTCCCGCTTTTGCGCCGCGAGCTTTGCCGGAGCATATTGCCGGGGACGGAACACGAGCAGAAGGCGACCGCCGGCGATGCCCCAAGTCGAGATCAAGCGCCTGCCCGCCCTGCGCGTCGTCGGGATCGAACACCGCGGACCCTACGAGCGCATCGGCCGCGCCTTCGACGAGTTGCACGCGCATTTGGCGCGCGGGCAAGCGCGCGGACCGGGCGAGAAACTCGTCGCCGTCTATTTGGACAATGCAGCAGCCACGCCGCCGGCCGATCTGCATGCGCTGGCGGGCGTGGCCAGCGCGATGGCCGCCGATCCGCCGCTGAAGGAAGCGCTGATCGAGGCCGGCGAATATGCGGTGTTGCGCCATGCCGGTCCCTATGCGGGACTCGGCGGCGCATATGAATGGCTGTTCGGCGAGTGGCTGCCGCGCTCCGGCCGCCAGCCCGACGACCGTCCGTGCTATGAAATCTATCTGAACACGCCGGCGGACGCGGCGCCGGACGATCTCGTCACGGAAATCCATCTCCCGCTGCGCCCGGCTGCGCCGTGAAGCATACTGGATTTGCCGGCGCGCCTGACGCATTCTCCCTTCAAATCAGGGGAAACGCATGAAGCTCTACGACCTCAAGAACGGCCTCAATCCGCGTCGCGTCAGGATATTCCTCGCCGAAAAAGGCATCTCGATTCCCGCCGTGGACGTCGACATGATCAAGGGCGAGAACAAGGGCGAAAAATATCTCGCCATGAATCCGATGGGCACGATGCCGGTGCTGGAATTCGACGACGGCTCGCATCTGGCCGAATCGATCGCCATCTGCCGCTATTTCGAGGAACTGCATCCGGAGCCGCCGCTGTTCGGCACGAATGCGCTCGAGCGCGCGCGCATCGAGATGTGGAACCGGCGCATGGAACTCGAAATCCAGTTGCCGATCCAGGACGTGTTCGTGCATCTCAATCCGTTCTGGGCCGGCAGGCGCCCGCAGGTGCCGGAATACGGCCGCGTAAGGCAGGCGCAATTGCTGGAGCGCATGGCCTGGCTGAACCGCGAACTGGAGACGCGCCCCTATGTCGCCGGCGAAACCTACACGGTCGCCGACATCACCGCGCAATGCGCCTTCGTCATGGGCCGCGGCACGGGTTCGAAAATCCCGGATGACATGACCGCGCTCGTGCGCTGGTACGATCTGGTGACGAGCCGGCCGACCGCGCGGGCCTAGCTCCTTCTCAGACCTTTTCCGCCTCGAAGAACCGGCTCGGCGCGACGATTTCCTCCTGCGCCTCGATCAGCAGGATTTCCCGCGAGTCCGCTTCATGCGTCCGCGCCAGCAGGCCGAACACCGAGGCGCCGGCGTTCTCCAGCGCCTCGCGCGCCGAACGCGTGGCGAGGTAATGCGCGAAGAACAGCGCGGCGATCGCGTCGCCGCCGCCGTTGACCGACATGTCGAGGCGCGGCGTCCGCAAGCGGAACAGGCCGTCCGGCGAGGACACGTACATGTCGAGGCAATCGAAGGGCGTGTCGGCGAGCTGCGCCGACGTGACGAGCGCGATCTTCGGTCCCCTCGCATGCAGGGCCTCGACGGCGCCCCGCAGGCTCGCCAGCGACACGACGGGCGAGCCGGTCAGCCATTCCAGTTCGAAATGATTGGGCGTTGCGATGTCGGCCGCCGCCAGCGCCGATTGCACGAAGAATTCCGGCACGCCCGGCCGCACGAAGACGCCGCGGCCGACGTCGCCGATGACCGGATCGCAGCAATAGAGCGCGGCCGGATTGGCCGCCTTGACGCTCTTCACCGCACGCAGGATGGCCGCGCCGGTGTCGGGCGCGCCGACATAGCCGGACAGCACGCCATCGCACGTCCAAAGCACGCCGCGCTCGGAAATCCCCTGCACGCATTCGTCGATCAGCGCCGCGTCGAACGCCCGGCCGCGCCACGCGCCATAGCCGGTGTGATTGGAGAATTGCACCGTGTTGACCGGCCAGACCTCGTGGCCGAGCCGCTGCAGCGGAAAGACCGCCGCCGAATTTCCGACATGGCCGTAGGCGACATGCGACTGGATGGAGAGGATGTTCACGATCGCGGATCTCGCAGGCGCCTCCTTCTCCCGTGAAGCGGGAGAAGGTGTCGCGCGAAGGCGCGACGGATGAGGGGAATCAGAACACCTCGAATCTTACTTGTCAGTCGATGCTCCCTCACCCGACCCTTGCTGCGCAAGGGCCACCCTCTCCCGCGACACGGGAGAGGGGATGCCGATCACCTCACCGTCTCCGCCGCCTTCTTCGCAAAGCGGTCGTCGAAGGTTTTCGACAGGTCGACCTTGGAATCCTTCAGTTCCGGATCGAAGCGCACGAGCATGTCGTAGGCGCTCTTCATCGCCGGCATGTCGATCAGCCCCGTCTGCGAATAGGAGGCCTTGGAATTGCCGGCCGCCGCCATGTACAGCGCCTTGTCGCCGAGCAGATATTCCGGCGGCACGGTCGCCGCTATATCCTCCGGCGTCGCCGCCTTCAGCCATTGCAGCGCCTTGTATTCGGCGTTGACCACCGCCTGCATGGTGTTCGGATGGGCGTCGATGAAGCTCTTCTTGGCGTAGATCACGGCAGCCGGATTCTCGCCGCCGAACAGCGCGCGCGTACCAGCCTCCGTGCGCGTGTCCACCTTGACATTGATGTCGCCGGATTGCTCGAGCATCGTGATGACCGGCTCCAGATGCGAAATGGCGTCGAGTTGCCCATTGCGGACGGCGGCGACCGCCGACGCCGCGCTGCCGACGCCGATGAACGACACGTCGGAGGGCGCGAGTCCCGCTTTCGCCAGCACGAAATTCATCAGCATGTTGGTGGAGGAGCCGGGCGCGGTGACGCCGATCTTCATGCCCTTGTAGTCGGCGGGACTGTCGAACTTCACGCCTTTCTTCACCGCCACGACGATGGCCGGAAAGCGCCCGAGGTCGATCGTCGCGCGAATGTCTTGGTCCTTGGCCTGCATGCGGATCGTATGTTCGTAGGCGCCGGCGACCACGTCGACGGAGCCGCCGATCAGCGCCTGCAGGCTCTTTGCGCCGCCCGCGAAGTCCTGGATCTCGACGTCGAGGCCCTGTTCCTTGAAATAGCCCTTCCGCTCGGCGATCGTCAGCGGCAGGTAATAGAGCAGCGATTTGCCGCCGACGCCGATGGTGAGCTTGGGCTTTTCGATGTTGGCGACCTGCGCGGTCGCCGCCGCGGCCGACAGCGCGAGAGCCGCCAGAAACGTCGAAATCTTCAACATGCGCATGGCGCGCCTCCCTTCCTTATTGTTCAGTTCGCCTGCGCCTGCGGACGCCAGACGAGCAACCTGTTCTCGACCAGCGTGACCAGCCAGTCGATGACGATGACGAAGGCCGCCAGCACGATCATGCCGGCGAAGACGCCGGTCACGTCGAACACGCCCTCGGCTTCGTGAATGAGATAGCCGAGCCCCGCCGCAGAACCGAGATATTCGCCGACCACCGCGCCGACCAGCGCGAAGCCGACCGCCGTATGCAGCGACGAAAACATCCACGTCAACGCCGATGGCCAATAGACGTGCCGCACCAGCTGCCGCTCGTTCATGCCGAGCATCCGTGCGTTCGCGAGCACGACCGGCGAGACTTCGCGTACGCCCTGATAAACGTTGAAGAAGACGATGAAGAAGACGAGCGTCACGCCGAGCGCCACTTTCGACCAGATGCCGAGGCCGAACCACAGCATGAAGATCGGCGCCAGTACGACGCGCGGCAGCGAATTGGCGGCTTTCAGGAACGGGTCGAAGACGGCGGCGACGCGCGGCTGGCGCGCGAACCAGAAGCCGATCGCCGCGCCCGACAGCGAGCCGACGACGAATGCGAGCGCCGTTTCCGTCAGCGTCACGCCGAGATGGCGCCAGACGATGCCGGTCGCAAACATCTTCCAGATGCGGGCGATGACGTCGCCCGGCGTCGAGAAGAAGAATTTCGGCATGAAATAGACGCCGTAAATCGAAACGGTTGAGCCGACGTGCCAGATCGTCAGCAGGAGCGCCGCAACCATGATCTGCAGAAAGAGCAGCGTCGCGCGGTTCATGCCGAGCCCCCGCTCTGCGCTTGATAGGCCTTCATCACCTCGGTTCGCAGATCCTCCCAGACCGCGCGCTGGATCGCATGAAATTTCGGGTCGAGCCTGATTTCGTTGGCCTCGCGCGGCCGCGGCAGGTCGATGCGCCGGTCCGCGATGATGTGCGACCGCGGCCCGGCCGCCATGACGACGACGCGGTCGGCAAGCGCGATCGCTTCCTCGAGGTCGTGCGTCACGAACAGCACGGCCTTTCGATCCGCCGACCACAGGGAGAGCAGCAGGTCTCCCATCAGCGCCCGCGTCTGCGCGTCGAGCGGTCCGAACGGCTCGTCCATCAGCAGGATCTGCGGATCGCGGATCAGCATCTGGGCGAGCGCCACGCGCTTGCGCTGGCCGCCGGACAATTGGTGGGGATAGCGATCGCCGAAGGCGGCGAGCCCGACCTTCTTCAACCAGTCCTGCGCGCGTGCGCGCGCCTCGGCCGCGGCGACGCCCTGCGGCTCCAGCGCAACCGCGACATTCTCGCGCGCCGTCTTCCACGGCATGAGCGCATCCTGCTGGAACAGATAGCCGGCCGCGCGCGTCACGCCGGCGACGGCGGCGACGGCGGCCCCCTGCACGCGCGCCACGCCGGCGGCGGGCGTCAGCAGGCCGGCCACCACGTTCAGCAGGGTCGATTTCCCGCAGCCCGTCGGGCCGACGATGGCGACGAATTCGCCGGATGCGAATGTCAGATCGACGCCCTCGACGGCGACATAGCGCGACGCGCCCGCTCCGAAGGCGACGCTGATGTTTTCCAGTTCGACGGCGGGCGGCGCTTGCAGCATGTCATCCGGGCGGGGCGGGCGCGCACGGTGGCCGATCGGGGGCCAAATCGCAAGCCGTCGAAGGCCGCGTCGCAGCCGCCGCGCGACATTGCGCCACGCGACGTCCCGATGTTTGAATGCCCCGCCGGCCCGCGGGCCGGCGAGGCGTGCGCCCGGCCCGGCGGGCGCGCGCGACAAGGTCCGGGCTTCGAGGGGCTCACATGAATTTCAGGACCTTGATCGCCGCCGGCATTTTCACGGCTTTCGCGAGCGGCGCCGCCTTCGGCCAGGCCGCCCAGACCAGCACGCCGGCGAAGCCGGGCGCCAATCCACCGCCCGCCGCCGCGGCGCCCGCCAAGCCCGAGCCCGCCAAGCCGGCGGCGGCCAACCCGCTGAAGCCCGCGCCGGCCGCGACCGCGCCGGCCAAACCCGCTGCGGTCGCAACGCCGGCGAAACCCGCCTCCGCCATACCCGCTGGCTCGAAGGTCAATCTCAACACGGCGAGCGCCGAGGAACTCGACAAGCTGCCGCAGATCGGTCCGGCGCGCGCCAAGGCGATCGTCGAGGCCCGCGCCAAGGGCAGGTTCAAGAACTGGGACGATTTCGTCGCCCGCAAGGTCGTGCCGGCGAACGCCGTCACCGCGATCAAGGATCAGGTCGCGTTCTGATCGCCCCGGCGACGTTCATATTGCTTGCCGCTCCCGGCCGTCCCGGAGCGGCTTTCTCGAGAATCGCACATGCTTTCGATCATTCTGACGGCGGGCTCGCTGTTCGGATCGGCGCCGCCGCCGGCCGACAGGACGGTGAGATATTCCTGCGACGGCGATCTCGAGATTTCGGTGACGTTCGAAAAGTCAGGAGTCGCCCGGGTTTTCATCGCCGGCGGCGGCTACCGGTTGCGCAAGACCGGCGAGAACCAGTGGAGCGACGGACAGGGACAATCCCTGGTCGTCGACGACAGCAGCGCAGTCTGGTCTTCGGGCGTCGAAGGAAAGCGCGCATGTTCGGAAAAGGAATAGCCGCAATGAGTTTCCGGCTTCGACGGCCGTGGCCGGTCGGGCCTGCGGGAGGCGGGGAGCCGGCTGCGATCAAAGATCGGATAACGCCCTGACAGCCGCCGGCGCAGGCCAGCGCCCGCCATCGCAGCAGCGGGCCTCCTCCATCGCGGCCTATCTGCAGGTCGCGCGTCGTGCGCTGGCCCTCATGCTCGCCTCGCCGCTGCGGCCGTATGCGCCGCTGACGGCGGCGGCGATCGTCGTCGGCAAGGTCGCGCCGATCGTCGCCGCCTGGGTCGGCGGCCAGGCGCTCAACGAACTGCAGCGCGCGATCGAAGGGCATGCGTTCACGAACCGGCTGGTCATGCTCGGCGGGCTGGTCGCGATCTTCGTCGCGGCGCGTTCGATCTACGGCGCTCTTTCTCATGTCGTGCAGGAGCGGATCGAACTCGACGTCGACATGCACTTCGAAATCCTCGAGGCGCGCAAGCTCGCAGAACTCGACACGGCGACGCGCGAGGATCCGCGCTTTCAGGACCTGCACGAAAATGCCGAGCGGGTCGGCGCGCAGGCGGTGCAGGACGTTCTGAAGGAACCGCTGCAAATCCTCGGCGGCATCGGCGGTCTCCTGACGGCGGCGGCGCTGCTCTCGCGGCAGTCGTGGTTCTATGTCGCCTTGATCGTCGTCGCGCCCGCGCCATTCATCTGGACCGAATTCCGGGCTGGGCGCCGCGAATACGACGCGCGCATCTACGGCACGCCGAAGCGCCGCGCGTACAACCGGATGATCGCGGCCCTGTCGGAGGCGGCGTCCGCTCTGGAACTGCGCGTACTGGGCTCGCTCGACCGCGTCGCCGACGACGCCGTGCGCCTGAGCCGCGAGGTCAGGGCCGACCAGCTCGCCGCGCGTCGAAAGGGGCTGATCGAAAACACGCTGGTGTCGCTCTCGGTCGCCCTGTGCATCGGCGCGCTGGCGGTGTCGGTGGTGCGCGACTGCGTTGCGGGGACGATGCAACTGGGCACCGGCGTGTTCGTCATGACCTCCCTCTGGCAGGTCGGCGACATGTTCGCGTCGCTCTATCGGGCGATCGCAGGGCTGGAACGCACCCGCCGCGGCGCGACGGACTATCTGCGCTTCCTCGACTGGGCGCCCTCCGTCGCCTGGCCGAAGAACGGATGGCGCCTTCCGCACGACGCGCCGCTGCGCATCGAATTCGTCGGCGTGTCGTTCCGCTATCCGGGCCGCGAGGATTTCGCGCTGCGCGACGTTTCCTGCGCGCTGGAAGCCGGTCAGCGCATCGGCGTCGTCGGACGCAACGGCTCGGGCAAATCGACTTTCGTCAAGCTGCTGCTGCGCATCTACGATCCGACCGAAGGCAGGATCATGGTGGACGGCCGCGACCTGCGCGACGCCGATCTGCCGGACCTCTACAGGATCATGAGCGTGCTGACGCAGGATGTGGAGGTCTATGAATTCGCGACGCTCGCCGGCAATGTCGAACTCGGTTCCCCGGCTCCCCTCCCGCCGCAGGCTCTGTCCGCAGCGCTTCAGAAGAGCGAGGCGGACGAATTCGCAAAGGCTTTGCCGCACGGCGTCGACACGCTGATGGGGCGCGAATTCGGCGGCGTGAAACTGTCGGGCGGGCAGGCGCAACGCGTCGGCATCGCGCGCGCGCTCTACAAGTCCCCGCGCGTCCTCGTTCTCGACGAGCCGACGTCCGCCATCGACGCGGTCAGCGAGCAGACGATCTTCGACCGCATCATGGGCCACGACGCCGACGACCGTGTGACGATCTGCATTTCGCACCGCTTCACGACGCTGACGCGCGCCGACCGTATTCTCGTTTTCGAGAGCGGACGCATCGTCGAGTCCGGCGCGCCGTCGCAGCTCAAGACTGCCGGCGGCCCCTACCAGACCCTGCTGGAGGCGCAGACGCGGCTCTTGCTGTAGGCCGGCGCCCGCGTCTCAGAGCGCCGCCTCGATCCTTGCGCGCAGCGGAAGTGCGGCGAGTTCCTCCGGCGCAGCGTCCGGACGGGGCGCGTTTTCGCAACTCTCGACGATGCGCGCGCCGGGCCCCGCCGAAAGTAGGAGGACACGGTCGCCGAAACGCAGGCCGTCGGACGCGTCGTTGCTCGACATGAGGATCGCCGCGCCCGCCTCCGCCGCCGCGCGCAAGACATCCGCAGTGCGCGCTCGCGCCACGCGGTCGAGTGGCGAGAACGGGTCGTCGAGGCAGATGAGCGACGCGCCGGATGCGATCGCCTCGGCGACCGCCAGCCGCTTGCGAAAGCCGCGCGACAGCCGGAAAGGCTCGTGGTTGAGATAGGCCTCGAGGCCGAGATCCTCCATCAGCGCCTGCGCGCGGCCGTGCGCGTCGGAGCCGCCGAAGGCGCGCGCCACGATGTCGAGCGCCTTTGCAGCATCGTCCATCGGATGATCGTGGAGGATCAGCGCCGCCCTTCCCGCACGCGCGACGCTGCCCGATGAAGGCTCCAGCGACCCGCTCGCCAGCCGCAGGAGCATCGTCTTGCCCGCGCCGGGCGGGCCGTAGAGAAACCCCCATTCGCCGGCCGGCAGCGCGACGGAGATTTCGCGCAGGATCTCGCCGCCCGCCAGCGCCAGCGATACCGTCTTCATTTCCAGCGCAAGCGGTCCTGTCACGGACGACTCCAAGAAAAAGCCCGCCGCGAATGCGCGGCGGGCCCGAAATCCGGAACCGAGCAGGAGGCTCAGTTCTTGTCCTTGTCGACCAGCTTGTTCTTGCCGATCCAGGGCATCATGGCGCGCAGCTTCTCGCCGACTTCCTCGATCTGGTGCGCGTTGTTGCGCAGGCGCGTCGCCTTGAACGAGGTCTGGTTGACCTTGTTCTCCAGCATCCAGTCGCGCGTGAACTTGCCGGACTGGATGTCGTTCAGAACGCGCTTCATCTCGGCCTTGGTCTCGGGCGTGATGATGCGCGGGCCGGTGACGTATTCGCCGTATTCCGCCGTGTTGGAAATCGAGTAGTTCATGTTGGCGATGCCGCCCTCGTAGATGAGGTCGACGATCAGCTTCACTTCGTGCAGGCACTCGAAATAGGCCATCTCGGGCGCGTAGCCGGCTTCCACCAGCGTCTCGAAACCGGCGCGGATCAGTTCGACGAGGCCGCCGCAGAGGACGACCTGCTCGCCGAACAGGTCGGTCTCGCATTCTTCCTTGAACGAGGTCTCGATGATGCCGGCGCGGCCGCCGCCGATCGCCGAGGCGTAGGACAGGCCGAGGTCATGGGCGTTGCCCGAGGCGTCCTGGTGGATGGCGATCAGGCAGGGCACGCCGCCGCCGCGCTTGTATTCCGAACGCACGGTGTGGCCGGGGCCCTTCGGGGCGACCATCAGCACGTCGAGGTCCTTGCGCGCCTCGATCAGATTGAAGTGCACGTTCAGGCCGTGCGCGAACAGGAGGGCGGCGCCCTTCTTCATGTTCGGGGCGAGTTCGGCATTGTAGATGTCGGCCTGCAGTTCGTCGGGCGTCAGCATCATGACGACGTCGGCCCATTTGGCGGCTTCGGCGACCGTCATCACCTTGAGGCCCTCGCCTTCGGCCTTCTTGGCGGAGGCCGAACCGGCGCGCAGCGCCACGCAGACGTCCTTGACGCCGGAATCGCGCATGTTGAGGACATGGGCGTGGCCCTGGGAGCCGTAGCCGACCACGGCGACCTTCTTGCCCTTGATCAGATTGATATCGGCATCCCGATCGTAATAGACGCGCATTCTCGTGAGCTCCTTGGGTGTTCCGGCCGCTTTTCGCGGGTGGATTTGGAAATTCGGGGGCTTCGTGACCTTTTGAGGGGTCAAGGTCAAGTCCCGGCTCTCCTCCGGGCGGAAAAGAGCGGGCCTCCGGCCTCAGATCGGCAGCGGGCCTCGCGAAATGGCCGCGACTCCCGTCCGGGAGACCTCGACCAGCCCGAGCGGCCGCATCAGTTCCACGAAATCGTCGATCTTGGAGGTCGAACCGGTCAGCTCGAACACGAAGCTCTCGGTCGTCGCGTCGATCACCTTGGCCCGGAAAGCTTCCGACAGGCGCAGGGCCTCGACCCGGCTCTCGCCACGGCCGGCGACCTTGATCATCGCCAGTTCGCGCTCGATGAATTTTCCGGCGACCGTCAGGTCGGTCACCTTGTGGATCGGCACGATGCGCTCGAGCTGATGGCTGATCTGCTCGATCACCTCGGGCGTTCCCGATGTGACGACGGTGATGCGCGAAAGGTGCTCGCCATGCGCCACCTCGGCGACGGTGAGGCTCTCGATGTTGTAGCCGCGGCCGGAAAACAGCCCGACGACGCGCGCCAGAACGCCCGGCTCGTTGTCGACGAGCACGCTGAGCGTGTGGCTCTCGACGTTCGACTTGCCGAGCGCCGAGGAATAGGGAGACGGAGGAGAGGCGGGAGCGTTCATTTTTTGTCGGTCCTGTTTGTTGCGCGCCCTTCTCCCGCTCGCGGGAGAAGGTGTCATGCAAAGCATGACGGATGAGGGCGCAGCGATTGCGTAAACCCGAGGCCCTCATCCGACCCTCGCTGCGCGAGGGCCACCTTCTCCCGTTCCACGGGAGAAGGGAGAGCGCCCCGCCTCACACCAACATTTTCCCCTTGTCGTCGATGACCGAGCCGATGTCTTCGTCGGCGTCCGGCAGGATCATCTCGTTGTGCGCCTTGCCCGATGGAATCATCGGCAGGCAATTCTCCGCCTTGTCGACGAGGCAGTCGAAGATCACGACGCCGGGGTGGTCGATCATCTCCTGGATGGCCGCATCGAGCTTGGCCGGATCGGAACAGCGGATGCCCTTGGCGCCGTAGGCCTCGGCCAGCTTCACGAAATCGGGCAGCGCGTCCGAATAGGAATGCGAATAGCGCCCGCCGTGCAGCAGTTCCTGCCACTGGCGCACCATGCCCATGTATTCGTTGTTCAGGATGAAAATCTTGACCGGGGCGCGGAACTGCACGGCCGTCGACATTTCCTGGATGTTCATCAGGATCGATGCTTCGCCAGCGATGTCGATGACCAGCGCGTCGGGATGCGCCATCTGCGCGCCGATCGCCGCCGGCAGGCCATAGCCCATCGTGCCGAGGCCGCCCGACGTCATCCAGCGGTTCGGCTCCTTGAAATGGTAGTGCTGGGCCGCCCACATCTGGTGCTGGCCGACCTCTGTCGTAATGTAGGTCTTGCGATCCCTGGTGAGTTCGTAGAGCCGCTGGATGGCGTATTGCGGCTTGATCGTCTCTTTCGAATTCCGGTAGGCGAGCGACTTTCGCGCGCGCCAGCCGTCGATCTTCTTCCACCAGGAATCGTGCGACTTCTTGTCGATCTCGTGCGATTCCGACCGCCACAGCGTCACCATGTCCTCGAGCACGTGCGCGCAATCGCCGACGATGGCGAGATCGACCTTGACGTTCTTGTTGATCGAGGACGGATCGATGTCGATGTGGATCTTCTTCGAGTTCGGCGAGAAGGCGTCGAGGCGGCCGGTGATGCGATCATCGAAACGCGCGCCGATCGCGATCATCAGGTCGCAATCGTGCATGGCGTTGTTGGCCTCGTAGGTGCCGTGCATGCCGAGCATCCCCAGCCATTGCGGATCGGGCGCGGGATAGGCGCCGAGCCCCATCAGCGTCGAGGTGATCGGGAACCCTGTCAGATGCACGAGTTCGCGCAGCAATTGCGAGGCGGCCGGACCGGAATTGATGACGCCGCCGCCGGTGTAGAACACCGGCTTCTTCGCCGCCGCCATCATCGCGACGGCCTGCCTGATCTTGTGGGCGTCGCCCTTCAGCTTCGGCTGGTACGTCTTGTGATGCACGCCGCGCGGGCTCGAATAGGTTCCGACAGCGAACTGCACGTCCTTCGGCACGTCGATCACGACGGGACCGGGACGGCCGGACGACGCCACGTAGAAAGCCTCGTGCAGGATGCGCGGCAAATCCTCGATCCGCCGCACGAGATAATTGTGCTTGGTGCAATGGCGGGTGATGCCGACCGTATCGGCTTCCTGGAAGGCGTCCGAGCCGATCAGATGCGTCGGCACCTGCCCGGTGATGCAGACGATCGGGATCGAATCCATCAGCGCGTCGGTCAGCGGCGTCACGGCGTTGGTCGCGCCGGGTCCTGACGTGACCAGCACGACGCCCACCTTGCCGGTCGAGCGCGCGTAGCCTTCGGCCGCATGGCCCGCGCCCTGCTCGTGGCGCACGAGCACGTGCTTCACCTTGTTCTGGTGGAACAGGGCGTCGTAGATCGGCAGGACCGCGCCGCCGGGATAGCCGAAGATCGTGTCGACGCCCTGGTCCTTCAGGGCCTCCACGATCATCTCCGCGCCGGTCATCTGTCTCGACATCGTCCTCTCCTCGAACTGCGGTCCTTGTGGCGGAAATCCGGCCAATAAAAAAGGCCCCTTTCGGGACCTCGGGTAAGCGCCATCGGCGGAGTTTCGGGTCAGACCCGCTCCGGCTTTGGCGCTCGCGATACAATAAGCTTCTTCATGGTGGCGGATTTCGTAGCGGACGCCGGGCGCGGGGTCAAGGGACGGCCCGCCGCAGCCCCTCCATCGCCTCGCCCGGCGCGACCCATGCGAATTCCGGCAATTGGTGGCGCGCGAAGGTGAACTGCCGCTTTGAATAGGCGCGCGTGTCGCCCTGCCCCTTCGCCACCGCCTCCTCCAGCGTCGCTCGCCCATCCAGATAGGCCATTAGGCCGGGGACTCCATGCGCCCGCATGACCGGCAGCGCCGGATCGAGGTTCCGGGCCTTCAGCGCCATAACCTCGTCCAGCGCGCCCCGCGCCATCATCGCCTCGAAACGCCCGTCGATCGCCGCCCGCAGCGCGGCGCGCTCCGGCGCGAGGAAAAACCCCCGCCAGGCCCCGGCGGCCAGCAGCGGCGCGGCGCGAGCGCCCTGGAACGAGGCCAGCGGCTTGCCCGTCGCCTCGAAAACCTCCAGCGCCCGCAGGATGCGCTGCGGATCGGTGGAACGCAGCCGGCCGGCCGTCTGCGGATCGGCCGCCGCCAGCCGGGCATGCAGGTCGGCTGGCGACGCGCCCTCCGCCGAGGCCCTGACCCGCGCGCGCACCTCCTCCGGCACGCGGGGGATTTCGGACAGCCCCTGCGTCGCCGCCTTGAAATACATGCCCGTACCGCCGACGACGATCGCCAGCCGATCATCTGCCGCGAGCCTCTCCAGCATGGCCGCGAAATCGTCGAGCCAGCGCCCGACCGAATAATTCACCGCCCCGTCGACATGCCCGTACAGGAGATGCTCGGCCGCCGCCTCGTCCTGCGGCGAAGGGCGCGCCGACAGCGCCCGCAGGTCGCGATAGACCTGCATGGAATCGGCATTGACCACGGCCCCGCCGGTCCGCCGCGCCAGGTCCAGCGCCAGCGCGGACTTGCCGCTCGCCGTCGGTCCTGCAATGAGGATGGCGCGCAAACGCCTCATTTTTTCGATTCCGGAAGTTCCTGCCCGAAATGGCTGCTCCCCTTTCTCACGTCGCCACGCTGATCTGCAATCCGCAGGCGCCCGTCCTGACCGACGCGCTGGCCGCCAGCGCCCGTTCCGCGCTCGGCGCGCCGGAAGCCCGCTGGCTCGCGCCCGCCGAGGCGCTCGACATCGAATTCGCGCCGGAAGGCGAATTCGATCGCGCGGGACTCGAAGCCAGACTGGCCCAGGCGCTCGGCGGCGCGCCTGTCGATATCGCGCTCCAGCCGATCGCCGGCCGACGCAAGAAGCTGTTCGTCGCCGACATGGATTCCACCATCATCGGCCAGGAATGCATCGACGAACTCGCCGACCTCGTCGGCCTGAAACCGCATGTCGCGGCGATCACCGAACGCGCCATGCGCGGCGAGATCGCCTTCGAGCCGGCGCTGCGCGAGCGCGTCGCGCTGCTCGCCGGGCTGAGCGCCGACGTCGTCGCCGACGTCATCGCCAACCGCATCACGCTGACGCCGGGCGCGAAAACGCTGGTGCGGACCATGCGCGCCAACGGCGCTTACACCGCGCTCGTCTCGGGCGGCTTCACCGCCTTCACGTCGGTGATCGCCGAAATGGTCGGCTTCGACGAGAACCGCGCCAACCGGCTCGTCATCGAGGACGGCAAGTTCGCCGGGCGTGTCGCAGATCCGATCCTCGGCGCCGACGCCAAGCTCGCGTCGCTGCGCGAATTGCGCGCGCAATCGCGGCTTTCGGCGGACGAGACGATGGCCGCCGGCGACGGCGCCAACGACCTGCCGATGCTGAAGGATGCGGGCCTCGGCGTCGCCTATCACGCCAAGCCCGCGGTGGCGGCGGCGGCGGCGGCGCGCGTCGATCATTCCGACCTGACGGCGCTGCTCTTCATGCAGGGCTATCGTCGCGAGGATTTCGTCGACTGAAGCTCGCGCTCGGCGCGCATGGTCTGACCCGGGCCGCATTTCCCTGTAGTCTGCGCCGGCGCGCCTGAATCGCGCGGACGGGGACCCGATGGAGCAGGCCTTTCACTGGTACAATTACAAGGAGCCGCTGATCTTTCTCGCCACGGCGGGACTGGTCGTGCCCCTGTTCCGCCGCCTGCGCGTTTCGCCCGTCCTCGGCTTCCTGATCGCCGGGGCGTTGCTCGGCCCCTACGGCATCGGCAAGCTCACGACGACATGGCCCTGGCTGGGCGCGCTGACGATCGGCGAAGTCGAGAAAGCGGCCCATCTCGCGGAATTCGGCGTCGTCTTCCTGCTCTTCATGATCGGGCTGGAATTGTCGTGGGAACGCCTCGTGCGCATGCGCCGGCTGGTCTTCGGGCTCGGCGCCGCTCAGGTCGCTTTGTCCACGCTCGTGCTCACGCTGCTGATCGCCGTCTGGATGGACATGCAACTCGGCCCGGCGCTGATCGCCGGCGCCGCGCTCGCCATGTCCTCGACCGCCATCGTCATTCCCGTCCTCTCGGAACGCAAGCGCCTCAATCGCGCCTCGGGGCGCGCGTCCTTCGCGGTCCTGCTGTTCCAGGACCTGATGGTGGCGCCGCTCCTGTTCATCATTCCGCTGCTCGAATCCAAGGGCGCGCCGGTTTCCGGCATGCGCCTGTTCTGGACCTGGGCGCCTGCGGTCGCAGCTCTTTTCGTCCTCGTGTTCGGCGGCCGCGTGCTGCTGCGCCCGCTGTTCCATCTCGTCGCGACCGCGCGCTCCACCGAATTGTTCGTGGCCGCTTGTCTTCTGGTCGTCGTCGGCGCGAGCGTGGCGAGCGCGGCGGCGGGCCTGTCGATGGGGCTCGGCGCCTTTGTCGCCGGGCTTCTGCTCGCCGAGACGGAATTCCGCCGCGAGATCGAGGTGACGATCGCGCCGTTCCAGGGCCTGCTGCTCGGCCTGTTCTTCCTCACGACCGGCGCCTCGCTCGACATCGGTCGCGTTTTCCAGAACCCGCTGACCATTCTCGGCGTCGCGGCCGGCCTGATCGCGGTCAAGGCGGCGATCATCTACGTGCTCGCCCGCCGCTTCAGACTCGGCGCGCCGGTCGCGAGGGAGGTCGCCCTCCTGCTCGCGCCCGGCGGCGAATTCGCCTTCCTGATGCTCGGCGCCGCGATCGCCGCCCATGTCGTTCCCTGGGTGGAGGGCGTCGATCTGATGATCGTCGTCACCCTGACGATGATCGCCATTCCATTTCTCGGCGCCTTGGCGGCGCGCGTCGGAACGACGAAGCAGAAGGATGAAGCCCAGTTTGCGCATCTCGTGCCGGGCGACGCCGTTTCCGATAACCGGGTGATCGTGGTCGGCTTCGGACGCGTCGGCCGCCTCGTGTCCGACCTTCTGGCGCGCCACGACATTCCCTTCATCGCCGTCGACGGCTCCGCGCAACTCGTCGCGCAGGCGCGCGAGGACGGCGTGGAAATCTATTGGGGCAACGCCGCGCGTCCGGAATTCCTGTCGCGCGTTGGATTGTCCACGGCGCGCGCGCTCGTCGTGACGATGGACGCGCCCCAGGCCGTCGAGCAGGTCGTGACCATCGCCCATGAAGTTAGGCCCGAACTGACGATCGTCGCCCGCGCGCGCGACGCCGAACATGCGACGCATCTCTACGAACTCGGCGTGACCGATGCGATCCCCGAGACGATCGAGGCGAGCCTGCAGCTTGCCGAAGCCCTGCTCGTCGATATCGGCGTGCCGATGGGCTACGTCATCGCCTCCATTCACGAGAAGCGCGACGAATATCGCAAATTCCTGCAGCCGCACGGCGACCGCCGGCGCGAAAAGCGCGGCATCAAGATGTCGACGCGCGTGCGCGACATGAACAAGCCGAAACCGAAAAAGGCGGACGAGGACCCCGGTCCGAAACCAGAGCCGCCGCCCAAGACGGAGACGCCGCAGGCATGAGCGCGATCGAACGACACGAATTCCGCACGCCGCTCGGCGCGACGGGTCTCGACATCTACATGCGCAACAAGCGCCCGGCCGGCGTCGAAACATTCGGCCCGCGCCGCACGCTCCTGTTCGTGCACGGCGCCACCTATCCGGCGAGCGTCGCCTTCGACCTGCCCGTCGATGGCCGCTCGTGGATGGATCATATCGCGTCGGCCGGCTTCGACGTCTGGCTGATGGATCTGCCGGGCTATGGCGGCTCGTCGCGCCCGAAGGAGATGAGCGCGCCGGCTGCCGACAATCCTCCGCCGACCACGACGGACGTCGCCATCGCCAGCGTCGGCGCGGTCGTCGACTTCATCCGGCGCGAACGCGGCATCGAACGTCTGAACCTGATGGGCTGGTCCTGGGGCACAGCGATCATGGCCGGCTTTACCCAGGCCAATCCGGCGCTGGTCGAGAAGCTCGCGCTGTTCGCGCCGCTCTGGCTCATCAAGGGCCAGCCGACCATCGGCGACGCATCGGGAGTCGTCGGCGCGTGGCGCAGCGTCGGCAAGGACGAGGCGCGCGAACGCTGGCTGCGCGGCGTGCCAGAGGAATGGCGCGAGAAACTCGTGCCCCCGCATGTCTTCGAGGCCTTCTGGAGCGCGGCGCTCGCCAGTGATCCAGAAGGCGCGCGTCAGTCGCCGCCCGTGCTGCGCGCGCCGAATGGCGTGATCCTCGACGCGCAACGCTTCTGGATGAAAGAGAGTCCCACCTGGGATCCGGGCAGGATCGAATGTCCCGTGCTGATCGTGATGGGCGAATGGGACGCCGACACGCCGACGTCGATGGCCAATCGCATCTTCCCGCTGCTGACGCGTGCGAAGTCGAAGAAGCTCGCCATACTCGGACGCGGCACGCATACGATGGCGCTGGAGAGCGAACGCTTCGCGCTGTTCGCCGAGGTCCAGCGCTTCCTCGCATCCGAATGAAAATGCTCTCTCCCGCCCGGGAGAGAGCATCGAACCTCAGTTGATCGTGACCGGCACGAAGCGCACGTCGCCGGCCGGCGACGATACGAGCAGCAGCACCGATTTCTTGCCGTCGCTCTTGGCCGCCTGGATGGCGGAGGCGACATCGGCGCCGGATTTTACGGTCGTCTTGTTGACCTCGACGATGATCTCGCCGGGCTGGATGCGCTTTTCGGCGGCGTTCGACGAAGGATCGACCTTGGTGACGACCACGCCGCTCGACACCGAATCCTTGATGCCGTAGCGCTTGCGCATGTCGTCGCTCAGGCCCTGGAAATCCATGCCGAGCGCGCTCTTGACCGCCGCCGACGGCGTGTCGTCGTCATCGTCCTTGCCGCCGAGCTTCGCCTTGGCGATCTTCTCGCCGTCCTCGAGCCGGCCGAGCTTCACCGTCTTCGTCACTTCCTTGCCGTCGCGCACGACGACGACTTCGACATCCTTGCCGATCGGCGTCGAGGCGACGATCTTCGGCAGGTCGCGCGACTGCTTGACCTCCTTGCCGTCGAACTTGACGATCACGTCGCCGGTCTTGAGGCCGGCGGGTTTCGCCGGCCCCTTGTCCTCGATGCCGGCGATCAGTGCGCCGCGCGCCTTGCCGAGGTTGAGGCTTTCGGCGATCGAATCGTCGACGTTCTGGATGCGCACGCCGAGCCAGCCGCGCCGCGTCTCGCCGAACTTCTGCAACTGCTCGATGATCGGCACGACGGTGTTGGCGGGGGTTGCGAAACCGATGCCGACCGATCCGCCCGACGGCGACAGGATCGCCGTGTTCACGCCGATGACGTCGCCGTCCATGTTGAACAGCGGGCCGCCGGAATTGCCCTTGTTGATGGCCGCGTCGGTCTGGATGTAATTGTCGTAGGGACCGCTGTCGATATTGCGGTTGCGCGCGGAAACGATGCCGGCCGTCACCGATCCGCCGAGGCCGAACGGATTGCCGACGGCGATAACCCAGTCGCCGACGCGCGACTTGTCGCTGTCGGCGAATTTCACCGCCGCGAGCGGCTTGTCGGGCTTCACGCGCAGGACGGCGACGTCGACCTTGGAATCCTTGCCGACGACTTCGGCCTTGAGCTTCTGCCCGTCGGTGAAGATGACATACACCTCGTTGGCGTCGGCGATCACGTGGTTGTTGGTGATGACGATGCCGGACGGATCGATCACGAAGCCCGAGCCAAGCGAATTCGACTTGCGCGGACGCGGCCCGTCGTCGCCGCCGCCGCCGCCCTGGCCGCGACGACGGAAGAATTCCTCGAACAGGTCGTCGAAGGGCGTGCCGGGCTGCAGGTGCGGGTTCTCGCGATTGCCGCCGCCGCGCTTGGCCTCGATGGTCTGCGTCGCCGAGATGTTTACGACGGCGCCGCTGACGCTCGCGGCCAGGTCGGCAAAGGAATCCGGAGCGCCGCGCGCGATGGCCGACGTGGCCGGCGCCATCATTGCCGCGCCCGCGCCGAGCGTGAGCGAAAGAGCAAGCCCGGCGATCGCCGGACGCCGGGCCGCGCCCGAAATGCGCGAAAGGAAGGAAGAGGCGTTTCGCATTTGCTGCTCCATGCGGGACGAGCGGACTACTTGCCGCTTGGATTGCCGAAATATTTGAAGAAGTCCGACGAGGGCGAGGTCACGAAACGCGTGTCGCCCTTCAACGCCTGATCATACGCCTGCATCGAACGATAGAAAGCGAAGAAATCGGGGTCCTTGCCAAATGCCTCGGCGAAGATGCGGTTGCGCTCGCCGTCGCCCTCGCCGCGCACGGTATCGGCAGCCTGCTGCGCCTCCGCGCGCAGCACGACCGCGTCGCGGTCGGCCTTGGACGTGATCTTCTGGTACTGCTCGTTGCCCTGCGCCCGGTATTCGTTCGCCTCGCGCTGACGCTCGGACATCATGCGGCTGAACACCTTCTCCGAGATTTCACGCGGCAGGTCGGCGCGGCGCAGCCGCGCGTCGATGATCGAAATGCCGAAGCGCTGGCTTTCCGCATTCACCTGGTCCTTGATCTTGACCATCAGGCCGGCGCGTTCATCGCGAACGATCTGCTGCTGGTTGGCTTCGCCGAGCACGCGGCGAACCGACGAGTTGAGGACGGAGGCGAGAAGGTTGTTGGCGATCGGGATCGTGCCGGCCGCCTGGTAGAACTTCAGCGGATCGACGATGCGGTACCGCACGAATGCGTCGACATCGATGCGCTGGTTGTCGGAAGCGAGCACTTCCTGCTTCGGACTTTCCAGCGCGAGAATCCTGTTGTCGATCTTCACGACGGATTCGATCAGCGGAACCTTGAAGTGCAGGCCGGGCTCCGTGATCAGGCCGCGCCCGGCGACCGGCGCGCCGAAGCGCAGCACGAGCGCCGATTCCGTCTGGCGCACCTGGAACATCGAACCCGAAGCGATCACCGCAAGGACGATGGCGATCAGAGCGTAGAGAATCCCGTTGGCGTTTCTCATTTGCGGGCTCCCTGCGCAGGCGCGGGCGCAGCCTGCGGCCGCGCGCCGAGCGGCAGGTAGGGCACGACCCCCTGCCCCGCGCTCTTGTCGACGATCGTCTTGTCGGCGGCGCCGAGCACGCGTTCCATCGTTTCGATGTACATGCGCTCGCGCGTCACGTCCGGCGCCTTCTTGTACTGGTCGTAGATCTGGTTGAAGCGCGACGCCTGGCCCTTGGCCTCCGCCACCGTCTGCTCGCGATAGGCTTCCGCTTCCTGCTGGATGCGCGCCGCCTGGCCGCGCGCTTCCGGCACGACCTTGTTGGCGTAGCCTTCGGCTTCGTTCTTGAGACGATCGCGGTCCTGCTGCGCGGCGGTGACATCGCGGAAGGCGGAGATGACGGAAGCCGGCGGGTCCACCGACAGCAACTGCACCTGCACCACCTTCACGCCGGCCTTGTAGCTGTCGAGCACGCGCTGCATGAGATCCTGCACGGCCGGTTCGATCACCTTGCGCTCGGCGGTCAGCAGTTTCTGGATCTGCGAGCGGCCGACGATTTCGCGCATGGCGCTTTCGGCCACCGCCTTCACCGTCGCCGGCGGGTTGGACACGTTGAACGCGTAATTCTCGGGATTGAGGTCGTCGATCTTCCAGATCACCCTGAACTTCACGTCGGCGATGTTCTCGTCGCCGGTCAGCATCAGGCTCTCCTCGGGCACGTCGACCTGCACCCGCGAGTCGAGGCGCATTTCCGAACCGATATCGGTCGCCTGGAAATCGGTGACGGCGAGCTTGATCACCGAACCGATCGGGTAAGGCAGATTGTAGTTCAGCCCCTCCTTCGTCTTGCCGACATACTTGCCGAAGACGAGGTTGAGGCCGACCTGGTTGGTGGCGACGATGTAGAACCCCGACAGCAGCCACAACAGCACGCCGACGAGCAGGAAGATCGCCAGCCCCTTGCCGCCGAAGCCGCCCGGCATGGCCGACTGCAGCCGCTCCTGGCTCTTGCGCAGGAAATCCTCGAGGTTCGGCGGCGCGCCGCCATTGTTTCCACCGCCGCCCCATGGGCCGGGCGGACCCCAGGGATTGTTGCCGCCCGGGCCGCGCGGCCCGTCCTGATTGCTCCAGGGCATTACTGTCCTTTCAGAGCCGCCTCCCGGCGGCGAAACCTTATAGGGGGGCGCCATGACGCCCGCAATCGCCGGGAAAAGATGGGGCGGCGGCTAGAGGGTTGCAATAGCCGGCGGCGCCTGGCGGTCCGGCCGACGTTCGAACGTCCGGATCACGATCGCGGCATCGTCCTTTTCCGCGCGGGGCGGCGTTTCCGTCGCGACCTCCGTCCAGACCGCGGGATCGGGCGCGGGGAAAAACGCATCGCCCTCCGGCGCCATGTCGACTTCGGTCAGCACGATGCGATCGGCGCGCTGCGCAAGCGCGCGATAGATTTCGGCGCCGCCGACGACCATGATTTCGTTCACGCCCATCGCCTCGGCGCGTTCCTGCGCCAGCGCCAGCGCGGCGTCGGGCGTCTGCGCGACATGCGCGCCGTCCGCGCGGAATGACGCGTCGCGCGTCACGACGATCGTTTCCCGGCCGGGCAATGGACGCCCGATCGAATCCCAGGTCTTGCGACCCATGATCATCGGCCTGCCCCAGGTCGTCTGCTTGAATCCCTTCATGTCGCTCGGCAGGCGCCATGGAATCCTGCCGCCCGATCCGATGACGCCGTTGCGCGCGGCGGCGACGACAAAAACGATTTTGGCCATGGCGCACGTTCCGGGTTTACGCATCGCAGGGAATCAATTCTACTCGATCCGTCGTCAACTACCGAAAGGAGGTGATCCAGTGTCTCATTGTCATCAGCCGAAGGCGCTGCGGACCGTTTGCTGTCGCTGGAACCCCCGTGCGGTGTCCGTGACTGCGTGATCTGCCGTTTGTATGGCCAAGACAATGCGAGGGGCCGTTTCCGCGAGGGAGCGGCCCCTTACATTTTCGAAACATCGACGCCTTTCATCGCGCGCCGCGCGCCATGCGCACCAGCGCGAGATCGAGCGCCGACAGGAATGCTGACCGGTCGCGCGGACCGAAAGGCGGCGGACCGCTCGTCGTCGCGCCGGCGCTGCGCAGATCGGTCATGAGATTGCGCGTCGCAAGCGCGCTTCCGATATTGCTCGGCGTCCACGCTTGCCCTTTCGGAGAAAGGACGGCCGCGCCCTTCTTCACACAACGATCCGCCAGCGGCAGGTCGGCGGTAACGACGACCGCGTTTGCGTCGGCGCGTTCGGCGATCCAGTCGTCGGCCACGTCAGGGCCCGCCGGCACGATGACGCGCTCGACGAAAGGCGCGCGCGGAACCTGCATGAAGGAGTTTGACACGACGAAAACGCGCGCGCCGCGTCGCTCCGCAACCTTGTAGATTTCGTCTTTCACCGGACAGGCGTCGGCGTCGACCAGGATCGAAAAGGCTTGCGGAGACGGGTCAGACAGCGACATCGGCCTTGATGGCGGCGAGAGGCGCATAGCCTTCGACTTCGAAATCTTCAATTCGATAATCGTCGATGCTCGCGGCGCGGCGTGTCAGCCGCATGGCGGGGAACGGCCGCGGCGTACGCGAAACCTGTTCGCGGGCCTGCTCGAAATGGTTGCGGTAGAGATGCACGTCGCCGCCGACCCAGACGAATTCGCCGGGCCGCAGGTCGGCCTGCTGCGCCAGCATCAGCATCAGCGCCGACGCGCCGACGAAATTGAACGGCGCGCCGAGCAGGAGATCGCAGGAGCGCTGGAACATCAGGCAGCTCAGGCGTCCGTCGCTCGTCACATGGTATTGATAGACCATGTGGCATGGCGGCAGCGCCATCGCGCCGAGATCGGGCGGGTTCCAGGCATGGAACAGGATGCGTCGGCTCGCCGGGTTGGTCCGCAGCATCTGCACGACATCGGCGATCTGGTCGTATTCGCGACCGTCAGCGCCGAGCCACCTGCGCCATTGCTTGCCGTAGACAGGACCGAGATCGCCCCATCGTCCGGCGAAAGCATCGTCCTCGACGATGCGCCGCTCGAAATCTTCCTGCGAGATCCGCTCTCCGGTTTCGCGCCGGTAGCGATCCAGCGGCCAGTCCGTCCAGATGCGCACGTTCTGCCGCAGCAGGCTTTGCAGCTTCGTGTCCCCGGTCAGGAACCAGAGCATTTCCTTGACCGCTGTCTTCCAGAAGACCCGCTTGGTCGTCAGCACCGGCGCGGTTCCGTCCGAGAGGTCGAAACGCATCATTGCGCCGAACAGCGCGCGGGTGCCGACGCCGGTCCGGTCGATACGCTCGTCGCCGCTCTCGAGGACGCGCTCGAGCAGATCGAGATATTGGTATTCGGGGTGGCGCATGGCGCAAAACTAGCGCGATTCCTGTCGGGAACCTATCGGCGCTGTTGACGACCTATTGCGCGGCGATCTTTTCCAGCCGGTCGATGTCCAGCAGGCGCACGCCGTCCGGCACCACCAGCAGCGCCTTTTCGCGCGCCAGCTTGGATATGGCGCGGCTGACCGTCTCGATGGTCAGGCCGAGAAAATCGGCGATGTCCTGCCGTGTCATCGGCAGCGGAACGGTCACCGAATTGTGGTTGAACTGCGCCCAGCGCTTGCGCAGGCCGATCAGGAAACACACCACGCGCTCTTCCGCCGTGCGCCGACCGATAATGACCATCTGCTCCTGCGCCAGCGACAATTCGTGGCTGGCCAGATCATAGAGCCGGCGCAGCAGGTGCGGACGGTCGTCGACGAGTTGCGCGAAGGCCTCGCGGCTGAACTTGCAGGCGTTGACCGGCTCAAGCGCTTCCGCGCCGAACACCGTGCGCTCGGACATGGAAAGACCGAGGAAATCGCCGGGAATGGCGAAACCCACCACCTGCCGCCGGCCGTCCGGCAACAGGCGATACAGCCGGACGGATCCGGCCGTGACGTTGTAGACGCAGTCGGCGGGTTCGTCCTGTGCGAACATCTGCTGGCGTTGCGCATAGCAGACGGGTTTGGCGAGCGCTTCGAGTTCCGCGAGTTCGTGCGGCTCCAGCGCCCCGCAGACCGACGCCGGCCTGATTCCACATTGCTCACAATGTGAGCCGGGCATATGACGGCCGCACGCATCCCCGGCTCCGATCTCGAGCTTGGCAGGAGGCGTAACGTCTTGTGGCCGTGGGATCATTGGCCACTATTAACACAGGTTGCGCGGGCAGATAAACAGGGTCCTGCCGCGCCTCGAAAATTTTGCCGGAAATTTCGTCTCGGCCTCGCCTCTTTCTCGGGACGCGGACTCGTCCTATATTCATCTCGCTCTCGCGAGAGAGCTATGGCGATAAACAGGCTTCGTAATAAACCATCCGGACCCGGGGGCGGTACCCGGCGCCTCCACCCCAGCCCGCAAGGCAAAGCAAAGGCTTCGCGGGCTGCGGCGGGGGCGAAACAGGATCGACGGGGGCGTAAAGGAAGTTCTTTTGCCCGGCATGATACCGCCGTTATCGGGTCAAACCTATAGTTGCCAACGACAACTATGCTCCGGTGGCCGTCGCTGCGTAATGCAGCGCTGGTACTGGGATTCAAGCCCTAGAGGGTAGCACTTCTAGGCGGGGCTCGGAGGCGCCTGGCAACAGAAGCCTCCACCCAATTCCGCGCTTGGCGGGCGCCTGTGGTAAGCGTGAGCGCGTCCTTTCAGGCCCGAATCGAACCAAGCCGAGCAAAAGCCGAGACATGGCGACCGATCACATCCGTTACGACCTTCTCGTTCAGGACGCATTCCGCGGCATCTTCCGCAAGGTCCTGACGGATGCGGCTGCGCATGGCCTGCCTGGCGAGCATCACTTCTACATCACCTTCAAGACCCAGGCGCCGGGCGTCGTCATGTCGGACCGGTTGCGCGCCGAATATCCCGAGCAGATGACCATCATCCTGCAGCACCAGTTCTGGGACCTGAAAGTGCATGACCAGGGCTTCGAGGTCGGCCTGTCCTTCCGCCGCATTCCGGAGAAGCTGCAAATCCCCTTCGCCGCGGTGAGCGGCTTCTTCGACCCTTCCGTCAATTTCGGCGCCGAATTCACCGCCGAGGAGGATCAGGGCGAGGCCGAGGGCGAGGACGCGGATTTCGAGAACGCCGAACCGGCAGCCGCGTCGCCGAAGAAGGAAGAGGCGCCGGCCCGCGTGGCGCCGGTCGAAAGCGCCGCGAAGGCGCGGGGCGCCGATCACGGCGAAGCGGTCGCGCCCGCGAAGGACCAGAAGGAAGAGGTAGTCTCGGACACGCCCAAGGTCGTGTCGATCGACGCCTTCCGCAAGAAAAACACCTGAGCGCCCGCCATGGGCGAAATCGTCAACCTTCGACGCGCCCGCAAGGCGAAGGAACGGCAGGAGGCGGAAAACGCGGCCGCCGCCAACCGCATCGCCTTCGGCCGGAGTCGCAACGAGAAGGAAGCCGAGCGCGCCGGGCGTGAACTGGAAACGCGCAGGCTGGACGGCCACCGCCGCGAGCCGGACGAGGCCGATGGCGCCGGCAAGCCCGGCAGCAGGAATGAGTGAGGAAGCGGACGGCGCGCAGCGCGTGGTCAAGCGCTCGCTGCAGATAGCCGGCCATCGCACCAGCGTTTCGCTCGAGGAGATTTTCTGGCGCGAACTGCAGACGATCGCAGCTGCGCGCCGGCAACCGGTGGCCGGCCTCGTCGCCGAGATCGACGCCACGCGTGGCGACGCCAACCTTTCCTCCGCCTTGCGCGTGTTCGTGCTGCGCCAGCTGCAGCGACGCGCTCAGTAGCGCCCTGCCGTCGAGGGATCGGGCGGGGCGCCGCGCGGCGCAGGCGTGAAGGCCGACGGATTGCGCGGCGCGGGCCTTGCCGGCGGCTCGACGCGTTCGGCCGGCGACGGCGCGAGAACCCGCATGTCCCGCTCGAGGCGCGCGCGCTCGGCGCGTTCGGCCTCGCCACGTTCCCTTTCGATGCGGGCCTGCTCGGCGCGCGCCGCTTCTTCGGCCTTTCTGCGCGCTTCGGCGGCGCGCCGCTCGGCGTCCAGGCGGCGATCGAACTTCAGGCGCCGGTTGAAGAAACTGCGTTCCCGGATGTCGGATTCCAGCGCCGCGTTGCGCGCCGTTTCGCGTGCGATCGCGCGTTCGGCGAGCGCCGCAACGAGCCCGTCCGCCTGGATCGTGCGCTGCATCGTCTGCGGCGGACCGCTCCAGAGAAGATCGACGGAAGGCGGCGCGCCAGTCCAGTCCTTCGGCGGCGGCGCCCGCAAATGCTGACGAAATTCCAGCCGCATCGATCGCAGGTCGAGGCCGCCGTCGATCCGCATTGCCGCATCGCCGCTCTCCGCCGCAACTGGAGACAAGGACACGCGCCCGGCCGCGACGGCGATATCGGTCTTGGTCGTTGCAAGGGTCAGGTCGCCGCGGTCGAAAGCCCGCGCCAGCGCCTGCGCAACGGCATCGCGCGAAACAGGCGCGTCCTCGCGATCGAGCGCAACGAGCGCGTCGGCCAACCCTCGCGGCGCGGCGCGCGCGATGCGCGCCGCATCAAAGGTCGCCCGCCCCTCGCCCGCCAGCGAAGCCACGAGTTCTGCGGCCGAAGCGCCGGCGCCTGCGAGCGCGAGCGCGCCGCTGACGCGCGCTGCGAAAGGCGGCGCCTCGACCGGCAGATCGGTCGCGCGGATGTTGGCACGCACGAGCGCCGCGGCGCCTTCGCGACGCAGCGCGACGTCGCCTGCGAGCGAGGCCCCGCCGATGCGCATTTCGATGTTTTTCGCGTCGAGGCCGCCGGGCGAGAACGCGATATCCGCCCGCGCATCGCCGGCTGTCGCTATTCCGAGATCGACCTGCCTCGCGCTGATCGCAATGTCGGCGCGCGGCGGATCGAACAGGCTCGGCGCGAAGCGTATCTGCGACCATGGCGCGCCAGCCGCCGCGGGCTGCGCCGGCCCCAGCACGAGCGAGGCGAGGAAGGGCGCTGACAACGTGTCGAAGGCGAGCGCGCCGGAAAGAACGCCCTGCGCCGCATGCGCCAGCCGGCCGCTGACGCGGGCGCCGGCGAGCGCGCCGGAAATATCGTCGAAGGCGAGCCGCGCCGGCGAAATGTCGAGGCGCGCATTGGCGTCGAGCGGAATGCGCCGGGCCAAATCTCCGGCGCCCAATCCCAGCATCTGCACGAGGGGCGTCGCGTCGGCGGTCGTGACCGACAGCCGGCCGGCGGCGGCGGCGCGATCGAACGCCAGCGTCACGTCGCCGTCGAACGAGGCGCGCACGCCTGCAAGCAGCATCTGCGCCTTCGTCTTCATGGGCTGGCCGATGGCGCCCTCGCCCTGCGCCTCGACATGGCCGGCGCCCGTTCCCTTGATCGGCAAGGCGGCGATTCCGGCCTGGCCGGCAAGAGCCGCGGAATCGGCGGCGTCGGCTTTCATGGAGAAGCGCAGCGCGCCGGATGCGGCAGGCGTCAGGTTGGCCCCGATCTTCGTGCCGCCGGCCTCGCCCGAAACATCCATCCGGGACAGCGCGCCGTCCTGCGCTTCGAGGGCAACGACCAGATGCGCCGGCGAAAGCGCGCCGGCCCGCGCGGCAAAGGCGGCCGTCGCGCCGCCCGGCGCGATCCGTTCGGCGAGTCGCGCCAGATCGCCGAGACGCGCCGCATCGAGTCGCAGATCGAGGCGGCCCCCGGAACGATCGAGCCGGCCGCCGCCCGTGAGGGTCGCGCCGCCCAGGTTTTCGATCGCGATGTTTTCGAGGCTGAGCCCGGCCCCGTAGCGCGCCAGCCGCATCCGGATGCGTCCCGTATCGGCGGCGGCGGCGCCGACGCGCGCGATCCGCGCCGTCTGCGCGTCGAGATCGATCAGGAAATCGACATTGCCGGCGACGGGCGTCTGGAATTCGGGCAGCCCGTCGATGTCGAGGGCCGGCGAACGGATCGTCGCTTCGAGACGTGCGCGAAGTCCGTCGCGGGACGGCTGGAATTTGACGACGCCGGCGAAGGTCGAGCGATCGAGCCGCGCGTCCGCGACCTTCGCCTCGAAGGCCCGCCCCTGCGTCGTCACATCGGCCGAAACGTCGACCTGCGTGAAGGGCGAGGCGGCGAGCGCATGCGCGAGTTCCGGCGCGGCAGGCGCGATCCAGCGCCCGAACGCGCCCGGATCGCGCGAGGAAAGACGCAGCGCGCCGTGGAGCCGCAGGTCCGGAGCGAACGCGATCGCGCCGTCGTAATGCAGGCGCGATCGTCCGGGCGGCTCCGCGTCGAGCATCAGGCGCGGTTCCGCGCCTGCAGCGAAATCGAGCTGCGCCCGCGGCGCGGCGACCGTCTCGCCTCCCAGCGTCGCGCTGTCGGCCGCCAGCGCGATCTTCACGCGCATGTCGTTCGACATGGCCGGCGCGGCCGAAGGCCATTCCGGAAAAGCGCGATGCAGGCGGTCGAGATCGAGGTTGCGGCCGACCAGGTTCATCGCCAGGCCGTCGCGCGACAGCGTCGCCTCGCCGGACGCGCCCAGTCCGTTGTCTTCCTCGCCGAGGCGCACATCCAGATTGTCCGCGCGCGCTTCGGTTGCGTTCGCCTGCAGGGCGAAACCCGCGCGCCAGCGCGGCCCGTTGGCGCCCGTCCCGCCGCTGGCGTTCGCCTTGCCTGAAAATGCAGGCGCGCCCGCGTCCAGCGTCAGGTCGCCCTCTGCTTCCGCATGGCTCGCCGCCGCATCGAGCGCGATCTTTCCGCGCATCCTGCCATCGGCGATCGGCCCCGTGGAAAACGAAAACGTCGCCGGCTGCGGGCCGCGCGTCGCGCCCGATCCGCGAAACGGTCCAGCGAGACTGTCTGCGGCGACCGACAGGTCGACATGCTCGATCACGAGCGGCGCCGCGCCTGCAATCTCCAGCCGCGCATCCGACAGGACGAGACGATCGAACCCGACCCGGCCCGGATCGTCGTCGACGATCCCGAAACGATCAGGCGTCGCGACGATCCTCGGCCGGTCGAGCGCTGCTTCCGTGAATACGAACCGGCCGCGCATCAGCGCGGTCGGCGAGAGTTCGAGTCGCACCGCATTCGCGGCGACGTCCAGCCCAGGCCGCGTGGCGCGCAACGCGCCGACGGTCAGGCGCGGCGCCGGCAACAGGCGCAGGGAGACGGGTCCTTCCGTTCGCACCGTTCCGCCGAAACGCGCCGAAAGACGCTCGTCGATCGACGCACGCCGCCCGTCCCAATCGACGAACGGCGGCGCGGCGAGCGCCGCCAGGAGGACGGCGACAAGGCAGCCAGCGATAATCGTGAGTATTTCGCGCAACTTGCGTCCGGACGAGAATGACCCGCCATCTTAACCGGATTCATGGCGCGCACATGGCCGGCTCATCCGCCGCAGCGGGCGACGCTTTCGCGCGAGTCGCGCCCGGCGACAAGCCCCGGCGGCCGGCGATCGCGGCAGCCAGAGGCCTTCGAGGCGCATGCGGATGCCTGTCTCGACGACATACGGCGTGAACGCATCCATTCACGCCGGAAGCCTTCGGGCAGCGGTTCCCCGCCGCCTCTGCCGTCCTCAGCCCATCTGCTCCCAGAGGCGACGCACCAGCATCCCCGCCCGCTTCTCGATGGCCGCGGCCGCATCGAGCGCCAGGTCCTCGCGATAGCGGCCGGCGATCAATTGCACGCCGATCGGCCGCCCGCGATGCAGCGAAACCGGCACGACGGCGGCCGGCAGGCCGAGCACGTTGATCGCGGAGATGAAGCGGATGTCGTTCCAGAAGATTTCCTGCACGCGCTCACGGCTCACCGTGTCCTCGCGCGGGCCGGGCGTCGGCTGCACCGTCGTCGGCGCCAGCACGACCGGATAATCCTCGAAGAACATCTGCCAGCGGCGGATGTGGGCGGAGCGCGCGGCGCAGGCCTTCATCCAGTTGGCGAGGTCGAGCGAAGCGGCCTTCGCCTTCATGCCGCCCCACGCCGTGTGGAAATCCTGCGACGTCACGGCCAGCATGGCGGCTTCCTGCAGCGTCACCGTCTCGTTGGTGATGATGTCGCACCAGGTCTGCCAGACGCCGGAAATGTCGGGAACCTCGACTTCGCTGACGCGATAGCCGGATTTCTCGAGATCGTCGGCCGCCTGCGTCAGCGCCGCGCGCACCGACGGATCGACCTTCATGTCTTCAGGGATTTTAGCGAGCGCGACCTTGATCGGCCCCTTCGGCTTCGGACCGGCGAGCGGCGCCGGCACCCACCAGGGATCGCGCGGATCGCGCTGGCTCATCACTTCGAGGCCGGCGCGCACGTCCGCGACGGTGCGGGCGAGCGGCCCCTGGCACGACATCAGCGTGGCGAGCATCGGCCGTTCGCCGGGCGCGCTCTCGTTGTAGGCGGGAATACGTCCCTGCGTCGGCTTGATGGTGGCGATGCCGTTGCAATGCGCCGGCCAGCGCAGCGATCCGCCGATGTCGTTGCCGTGGCCGATCGTGCCGATGCCGGCCGCGACCGCGGCGCCCGCGCCGCCCGACGACCCGCCGCAGGTGATGCTCTCGTCCCAGGGATTGAGCGTCAGCCCGTGCAACGGATTGTCGGTGAAACCGCGAAACGAGAATTCCGGCGTGTTGGTCAGGCCGAGCACGATCGCGCCGGACTTCTTCAGGTTGCGTACGACAGGCGAATCCGACGGCGCGATCAGGCCGAGGTTGGCCTTCACGCCGTTGACGTTCGGATAGCCTTCGTAATCGACGTTTTCCTTGATGGTGATCGGCACGCCGTGCAGCGCGCCGAGCGCCGCGCCCTTCGTGCGCGCCTTGTCGGCGGCCTTGGCGTCGGCGATCGCCTGTTCGGAAAAGTCGAAGACGACGGCGTTGAGCTTCGGATTGACCGCCGCCATGCGCTCGACATGCGCCTGCGTGACCTCCAGCGCCGAGACCGCGCCGGAACGGATCGCCGCCGCCGTCTCCAGCGCCGACCATTGCCAGACCGGTCCCTTGGGCAAGCGCGGCTTCGGAGCCTTTGCGGGTATGGATTTCCTTGCGGCGGCCGCGCTCTTCTTCGTCCGCGCGGTCTTGGCGGCGGCGCCTTTGGCCGACGCTTTGGCCGACCCCTTTGCCGCGCCCTTGACCTTGCCGCCGGCCTTTTTCGGCGCGGCCTTCTTCTGCGTCTTCTTCGGCGCCGCCTTCGCTGCGGCCTTCTTGCCGGAGGATTTCTTCTTCGCCTGAGCCTTCTTCGCCAATTCCGCCTCCCGCTGTTTGCGCACAAGGTAATGGAGGCGCGCGGGCGGTGTCGAGACGGATGATTTGGCGGACAGATCGCGCTATATTAGACGACGAGCAGGATCGAACCGATGAAGCCCTACATCGTCATCGTCCACAAGGACCCCGAAAGCGCCTACGGAATGACCTTCCCGGATGCGCCCGGCTGCTTTTCCGCCGCCGACGAGATCGACGATCTTTTCGCCATGGCGACGGAGGCGCTGGAGCTGTGGGCGGAAGGCGAGATCGAGGACGGTAGGCTGATGCCCGCGCCGCGTAGCCTGTCTCAGATCGTGACCGATCCTCGGTGGGCCGAAGCTGTTTCGAGCGCCGCTTTTTTCATCGCGCTCCAGCCGCCGACCATCGCCCTGCGTCAGGCCGCCGAATAGTCAATCCTTCGCCCAACCGGCATCATGATAAATGCTGTGCACCGTTCCGACGGTGATGTCCTTGCGCGGATGCGGAACGGTGACACGACGTCCGGTCGCTGGATTCTTGAACTGATGATGCGAGCCCTTCACGCGCACCAGCCGCCATCCCTCGCGTTCGAGGCGACGAATGATGTCGCGGCTGTTGGTGAGCATGGCACGTATCGTTGATTCGTTTCGTGCCTGACTATTGATGCGAAGTTTTGATCGAGCACAACAAGGAAAAAACACAAGAAACTTATTGAGAGCGCCATCCAGTTGAGATCGCGTGATAATTCGTAGCGCATTTTCACAGAAATCGAACGTAGCGCCTCACCCCCGCTGCACGAAACTCTCCAGCACCATCTTGCGGCCGGCCTTGTCGAAATCGACGGTCAGCTTGTTGCCGTCGACGAGCGCCACCGTGCCCGGCCCGAACTTCAGGTGAAACACGCGGTCGCCCTTGGAATGCGACGACGAGGCCGACGACTTCGCGACCAGTTCGCCCTCGATCGTCATCGGCCCGCGCCGCGCCGCAGCGTTCTGCGCGCGCCCCGCTGAAAACGGCGATTGCGAACGTTCGCCGAAACCCGAGCCGCCGCCGCCCCGATTGCCGCCGCCCGAATTCCCGGCGCGCGCCTGCGCGCGTTTCCAGCCCGGCGTCGCATAGCTCGATCCATACGTATCCATGTTCTCGAAGCGCGACAGCGCATAGCCGCCGTATTGCGAGGCGCTGGACGCTTCCACCACTTCGACGTGCTGGCCCGGCAGGTCGTCGAGAAAACGCGAGGGGATCGTCGATTGCCACAGGCCGTGGATGCGGCGGTTGGTGGCGAAATACAGCTTCGCCCGGCGTTTCGCGCGTGTAATTCCGACGTAGGCCAACCGCCGCTCCTCCTCCAGCCCGGCGCGGCCGCTTTCGTCGAGCGAACGCTGGTGCGGGAAAAGCCCCTCCTCCCAGCCCGGCAGATAGACGGTCTCGAATTCGAGGCCCTTGGCGCCGTGCAGCGTCATGATCGACACGCGCTCGCCCTCTGCGGCCTCGTCCTTCTCCATGACGAGCGAGATATGTTCGAGGAAGGCGGCGAGGTCGGGAAATTCCTCCATCGCACGCACGAGTTCCTTCAGGTTTTCCAGCCTGCCGGCGGCTTCCGCCGTGCGGTCGGCGCGCCACATGTCGACATAGCCGCTTTCCTCCAGAATGGTCTCCGCGAGTTCGTTGTGCGGCTTCTGGTCGATCAGCGCGGCCCAGCGTCCGAAGTCCGTCAGGAGGTTGCGCAAGGTCCCGCGCGGCTTCGGCTTGAGTTCCTCGGTTTCCACCAGCACGGCGGCCGCGCGCATCAGGGGCACGCCTGACGCGCGCGCGTGATCGTGGATGATCTGCAGGGTGGCGTCGCCGAGGCCGCGCTTCGGCTTGTTGAAGATGCGCTCGAAGGCGAGATCGTCGGCGGGCTGCGCGACGCAGCGCAGATAGGCGAGCGCGTCGCGGATTTCGGCGCGCTCATAGAAGCGCGGACCGCCGATCACGCGATAGGGCAGCCCGAGCGTGATGAAGCGCTCCTCGAACTCGCGCATCTGGAACGAGGCGCGCACGAGAATGGCGATTTCGTCGAGCGAATGGCCCTGGCGCTGCTGCTGCTCGATGTCCTCGCCGATGACGCGGGCTTCCTCTTCCGAATCCCATATGCCGCAGACGGTCGGCTTGATGCCCTCCTCGCCGTCGGTGAACAGCGTCTTGCCGAGGCGATCCTTGTTGTGGGCGATAAGGCCGGCGGCGGCGGCCAGGATGTGCCCGGTCGACCGGTAGTTGCGTTCGAGCCGGATGACCGTCGCGCCTGGAAAATCCTTCTCGAAGCGCAAAATATTGTCGACGTCGGCGCCGCGCCATCCGTAGATCGACTGGTCGTCGTCGCCGACGCAACAGACATTGTCGCGTCCCTGCGCGATCAGCCGCAGCCAGAGGTACTGGACGGTGTTGGTGTCCTGGTACTCGTCGACGAGGATGTATTTGAAACGCGACTGCCAGTTCCTCAGGACGTCGGGATGTTCGCGGAACAGGCGGAGCGTCTCGAGCAGCAGGTCGCCGAAATCGGCGGCGTTCAGGACCTTCAGCCGCTCCTGGTATTGCGCATAGAGTTTCGCGCCCTTGCCGTTGGCGAAAGCGTCCGCCTCGCCCGCCGGAACCTTGTCCGGCGTCAGGCCGCGATTCTTCCAGCCGTCGATCGCCCAGGCCAGCGTGCGCGCCGGCCATCTTTTGTCGTCGATGTTTTCCGCCTGTATCAGCTGCTTGAGCAGCCTGATCTGGTCGTCGGTGTCGAGAATGGTGAAGTTCGACTTCAGCCCGACGAGTTCGGCGTGACGACGCAGAACCTTGGTGGAAATGGCGTGGAACGTGCCGAGCCACGGCATGCCTTCGGCCACGGCGCCCGCCAGCGCCGCGACGCGCTCCTTCATCTCGCGCGCGGCCTTGTTGGTGAAGGTGACGGCGAGGATTTCGGAGGGGCGCGCGCGGCCGAGCGCGATGATGTGCGCGATGCGCGTGGTGAGCACGCGCGTCTTGCCGGTGCCGGCGCCCGCCAGCACCAGAACGGCGCCGTCGATCGCTTCGACCGCAGCGCGCTGTTCGGGGTTCAGCGTGGCGAGCCATGGCGCGCCCCGGGCTTCGAGCGCGCGCGCGGCTATGCCGCCGGGGGCGGGCCGGTCGTGCGGCGCGGGTGCGGGCGAGCTGGACAAGGCTTGGCGATCTCTGGACGGGCCGGGAAAACAGGGCGATTCGCTTGGTCCCAATGTGGGGTGCGCCAGCCCGTATGTCACGACCGGCGGCGGTCCGGCTTCCGGTTCGGGTCGCAAAAGCCGGTCAGCCCGACAATTCGGCCCCGCGCAGGTCTTCCAGAAGCGCCCGAAGTTCCGCCGAAGGCGCCCAGGCGTCGCGCTGGAAGCGGGCGAGCCGGCCGGCCAGGCTGCGCCCGAGTCGGCGGCCGGCGACGCCCGGAGAGGCGCGATAAGCCTGGACGACCTTCAGAAGCCGGATTTCCGCCCGCAGGCGATCCTCCTCGCTCGTCGTCCAGTCGTCGATGTCGTTTTGGCCAAGCATGAATGAATCGCAATCAATGGGGAACATTGCGCGCGAAGCGGTGGGGCTGGTCAGTGTCGAAAGTCATGCTGCGCCGCCTCAGTTTCAGGCGCCGGGCGGACGTGGCCCCTGCGGTCCTGAAAATCCTGCGACAGCGCCGCACCCGATGCGCAAGCGCATCGCAGGATTGCCCAGTGCGCAACGCTTCAGGCGCGACGGATTGCTTTCGTGCTGCGAGCCTTTAGCTTGGCCCGCGCGCCACGACTGGCGCGGGAGGCAAGAACAATGGCGATTTCGCTCTACGACGTGTCGGTGGCCGGTTTCCAGCAGACGCTGCAAGGCGTGGCGGCCTTTCTCGACAAGGGCGCGGAGCATTTCAAGGCGGCCGGCGGAAGCCCCGACCAGGTTCTCGACGCCAGCCTCGCCCCCGACATGTGGCCGTTCCGCAAGCAGATCGTCTCCGCCGTCCACCATTCGCGCGGCGCGATCGAGGGCGTGAAGAAGGGGACCTTCTCGCCGCCGACCGACAAGACCGAATACGATTACGCCGGCCTGCAGAAGCTCGTGGCCGACGCGCGCGCCGCGCTGAAGGCCGTCACGCGCGAGGAGATCGAGGCGCTGGAAGGCAAGGATGTGACCTTCGTCCTCGGCGATTTCAAACTGCCGTTCACGGTCGAGAATTTCCTGATGTCCTTCTCGATCCCGAACCTGCATTTCCATGCGACCACAGCCTACGACATCCTGCGCTCGAAGGGCGTGCCGGTCGGCAAGCGCGACTATACGGGGTCGATGCGCATCAAGAAGTAGACGGACACGTCGGCATCGCGCCGCAGCGTTCAGCGCCTCGACGCCTCCCGGCAGCGGCTGTAGATTGCCGGCAAAACCGTTTCCCGGAGGAAATCTTGACCGAACACGATCCGGCCGTCGCGCGCCTGACCGCCCGCCCGCCGCAGGCGACCATCGACGCGACCGTCCAGACGCTCGCCGCCCGCTTCGGCAACAGGCTCGTCACGTCGGAGGCGGTGCGCCGCCAGCACGGCCACACGCTGAGCTGGACGCCCAACCAGCCGCCGGACGCGGTCGTTTTCGCGGAATCGACCGAGGACGTGTCCGATGTCGTGAAGATCTGCGCGGCGGCCGGAGTTCCGGTCATCGCCTTCGGCACGGGCACGTCGCTGGAAGGCCACATCAACGCGGCTTACGGCGGAATCTGCATCGACGTCTCGCAGATGAACGCGGTGCTGGAAGTGCACCCGGAAGATCTCGACTGCGTCGTGCAGCCGGGCGTGACCCGCAAGGCGCTCAACGAATATCTGCGCGACACGGGACTCTTCTTCCCGATCGATCCGGGCGCCGACGCTTCGATCGGCGGCATGTGCGCCACGCGCGCCTCCGGCACCAACGCCGTCCGCTACGGCACGATGAAGGACAATGTGCTGTCGCTGACGGTCGTCATGCCCGACGGGCGCATCGTCAAAACGGCGCGCCGCGCCAAGAAATCGTCGGCCGGCTACGACCTCACGCGTCTGTTCGTCGGTTCGGAAGGCACGCTCGGCATCATCACGGAAATCACGCTGAAGCTCTACGGCATTCCCGAAGCCATTTCGGCCGCCACCTGCCAGTTCCCGTCCGTGAAGGCCGCCTGCGACACCGTCATCGAGACGATCCAGTGCGGCCTGCCGATCGCCCGCATCGAACTCGTGGACGCGCTCACCGTGCGCGCCTTCAACAATTACGCCAAGCTCGGGCTCACCGAGGCGCCGATGCTGTTCCTGGAATTTCACGGCACCGAAAAAGGCGTCGAGGAGCAGACCTCGCGCTTCAAGGAAATCGCCGAGACGCATGGCGGCGGCCCGTTCAACTGGACGACGAAGCCCGAGGAACGCACGCGTCTCTGGCAGGCGCGCCACGATGTCTACTGGGCGCACCAGACCCTGAAGCCGAAGCCGGAGATGTCCGGCTTCTCGACCGACGTCTGCGTGCCGATCTCGCGGCTCGCCGATTGCGTGACGGAGACGATCGAGGACGCCAAGCGCATCGGCATCGTCGCGCCGATCGTCGGCCACGTCGGCGACGGCAATTTCCACTCCGGCCCGATGTTCGATCCCAACGACCCCGAAGACGTCGCCCGCGCAAAAACCTTCGTGGAACGGCTCGTGCGGCGCGGCCTCGAGATGGGCGGCACCTGCACGGGCGAGCACGGCGTCGGTCAGGCCAAGATCAAATACATGAACGAGGAGCATTCGCCCGAAACGCTCAACGTCATGCGGGCGATCAAGCGCGCGCTCGATCCGCAGAACATCATGAATCCGGGCAAGGTTCTCGACGCCTGAATATATGAACCGGGCGCTTGCCGTCCTGACGGGCGCCCACTAGCTTCCCGTCACGAGGGAGGCCAGATCATGTCCGCAATCGCGCTCGGCGCCGAGCATCCGCTGGCGACGCCGTTCATCCAGCCACCGCCGCTCTCGGCGCTGAAACACGTGCCCGGCACCGAGGGCTGGCCGATCCTCGGCTCGACCCTGCAATTGCTCGCCGATCCGAAGGGCGAAACGGAACGTCTCCACAGGCAATACGGCCCGGTGTTCCGCACGCGCGCCTTCGGCGGACGCTCCGTCACGCTGCTCGGCCCTGAGGCGAACGAATTCGTGCTGTTCGACCAGGCCAGGACATTTTCGTCGACGCACGGATGGGGACACATTCTCGACCGGCTGTTTCCCCGCGGCCTGATGCTGCTCGATTTCGACGAGCATCGCCTGCATCGCAAGGCGCTGTCCGTCGCCTTCAAGACCGGACCGATGAAATCCTATCTCGTCAGTCTCAACGACGGGATCGCGCGCGGCCTCGCCGGCTGGCGCGCGGCGGGAAGCGATCTCGTCTTCTACCCGGCCATCAAGCAACTGACGCTCGACCTCGCCGCGGTCTCGTTCCTTGGAACCGACGTCGGGCCGGATGTCGAGGCGGTCAAGCGCGCCTTCGTGGACATGGTCGCCGCCGCCGTCGCCGTCATCCGCAGGCCCATCCCCGGCACGCAGATGGCGCGCGGCGTCGCCGGCCGCAATTTCATGATCGATTATTTCGGTCGCCAGATCGACGCCCGCCGCAATGGCGACGGCGAAGACCTGTTCACGCAGCTCTGCAAGGCGACCACCGACGACGGCGCCCTGCTGACGCGCCAGGAGATCGTCGACCACATGAGCTTTCTCATGATGGCGGCGCACGACACGCTGACCTCGTCGCTGACCTCCTTCGTCTATTTTCTGGCGACGCATCCCGACTGGCAGCAGAAGATCCGCGACGAGATCGCGGCCGTCGGCCTGCCGCCCGACGCGCCGCTGCCCTACGAGAAACTGGATGCGTTGCCGCTGACGGAAATGGCCTTCAAGGAATCGCTGCGCCTCATCCCGCCCGTGCCGTCATTGCCCCGTTGCGCCATGCGCGACACGGAATTCATGGGGTTCAAGCTTCCGGCGGGCACGCGCGTATCCGTAAGCCCCCTGTTCACGCATCACATGGCGGACGTCTGGGTCGACCCGGAGACGTTCGACCCGCTGCGCTTCTCGGACGAAGCCTCGCGCAACCGGCACAAATACGCTTTCGTCCCGTTCGGCGGCGGCGCGCACATGTGCCTCGGCCTGCACTTCGCCTACATGCAGGCGAAATGTTTCGCCTGGCATCTGTTTGCGAAGAACCGGGTCACGACGGCGCCGGGCTACAGGCCGGACTGGAAGCTCTGGCCCATTCCGCAGCCGCGCGACGGCCTGCGCGTGCAGTTGAAACCGATCGCCTGACGTGATCCGCGCGCTCGCCCTGCTTCTCGTCTGCCAGCTCGCCGGCGAGGTTGTGGCGCGCGCCGTCGGGCTGCCGGTGCCGGGACCGGTGATCGGCCTCGCCCTGCTCGCCTCGGGCGCGCTTGTCCATGCGCGAATGACGGGGCGCGATCCCTCGAAGATCGAAGAAACCGACCTCGGCCGCGTCGCCGGCGCGCTGCTCGGCTCGCTCGGCATTCTCTTCGTGCCGGCCGGCGTCGGCATCGTGCAGCAATTGCCCGTGGTCGGCGCCTATGCCCTGCCTTTGTTCGTGGCGCTGCTCGTCTCGACCGCGATCACGCTCGTCGTGACGGTCCATGTGTTCCTGTTCGTGAAGCGCAGGCTGGCGCGGGCGAAGCCATGAAAGATCCATTCTCGATCTGGGTCTATCTTTCGGCGACGCCGCTGCTCTGGCTCGCCTTGACGCTCGTCGTCTGGGTCGCCGCAGATGCGCTCGCGCTGGCCTGCAGGCGCCACCCCCTCGTCAATCCCGTGCTGATCTCGATCGCGATCGTGGGTTCGATCCTCGTGACGACGGGTACGCCCTACAGAACCTACTTCGAAGGCGCGCAATTCGTGCACTTCCTGCTCGGCCCCGCCACCGTCGCCATTGCCGTGCCGCTCGTGCGCCATCGCGCGCTGGTGCGCGCCAACCTCGCGCCGATGGCGGCCGCGCTCGTGATCGGCGCGTTGACGGCGATCGTCTCGGCTGTCGGAATCGCCGCCGCGCTCGGCGTGCCGCGGCAGGCGCTCGTCTCGCTCGCGCCGAAATCGGTCACCGCCGGCATCGCAATGGCGATCTCGGAGAATCTCGGCGGCGTTCCGGCGCTGACGGCCGTGCTGGTGATCGCGACGGGCGTCATCGGCGCGGTGATCGTGACGCCGCTGTTCGACGCCCTGAAGATTCGCGACTACGCGGCCAGAGGCTTTGCAGTAGGCCTCGCTTCGCACGGCATCGGCACGGCGCGCGCTTTCGTCGTCGACGAAGTGGCGGGAACCTTCGCTGGTATCGCGATGGGGCTCAACGGCGTCGCGACGTCGCTTATTGTTCCGCTTCTGCTGTCGCGCTTTTGATCGCCTCCCGGGTTTGCCTGAGCAGGACCTGCGACCTAGTTTGCCCCTGACGCCGCGCGTGCAGGCAGGACTTGGTTGAAGCGCATTCCGGACAATCGCTGTAGATGACAGGCCTCCCCAATTCGTCGGACCTGACGGAGACGCGTGCGTCTCCGGCGGCGGCGCGTGCGCCCCTGCTCCGCCTGTTCGAATGGCGCGCCGCCCGTCCGCTCGTCTTCGCATGTATCGTCGGCGCGATATTCCCCGTGTCCGCGCTATTCGCGCGCTTCGTCCTCCTGGGCGACGATCCGCAATTTCCCTACATCTCGTTCTATCCCGCCGTCTGTCTGGCCGCCCTGCTCGCGGGCCTGCAAGGCGGATTCTTCGGCGCGCTGGTCAGCATCGTCCTGACCCAGATGTTCATCACGCCCGCCGGCGCCGGCCCCGATCTTCCGGCGCTGGCGATCTTCATGTCCTCGACGCTTCTCGTCGCTCTCGTTGCGGAATACATGCACCGCGCCGAGGAGCGCGCCATGCAGCGCGCAGCGCTGGCCGCCGTGCAACGCAGCCTGTCGCAGATCGTCGAGACATCGATGGAGGCGATCTATTCGATCGACCAGGACGGCCGCGTCGCCACGTGGAACGCCGGCGCGGAGAAACTCTACGGCTACACGGCCGCCGAGATGATCGGCGGCTCTGTGGCGCGCCTGTCGCCGCCCGAGATGAAGGACGACCTGCTCAGGCTGCGCGACCATGCGCAGCGCGGCGAACCGGTATTCGACTTCGAGACGACGCGCCGCCGCAAGGATGGCGCGCTTCTGCGCGTGGCGATCACGGCGTCGCCCATTCGCGATGGCGACGAATTGTCCGGCATGTCGGTCATCGCGCGGGACATCACCGACCGCAAACAGGCCGAAGAGGCATTGCGGAGCGCCCTGCTGCGCATCCAGGCGAAATTCGAGAACGCCGCCGTCGGCATGGCCGACGTCTCGATCGACGGCGTCTGGCTACGCGTCAATGGCAAACTCTGCTCGATGCTGGGCTATACCCATGCGGAACTGATGCGCACGACCTTCGCCGATATCACGCATCCCGAAGACCTCGCCGACGATCTGGCGCATGTGCAGCGGCTCGTTTCCGGCGAGTCCGACAGCTATTCGATGGAGAAACGCTATTTCCGCAAGGACGGCTCGATTGTCTGGGCCAACCTCACGGTCGGCGTGGTGCGCAGGCCCGACGGCGCCTTCGATCATTTCCTGTCGATCGTGCAGGACATTTCGGAGCGCAAGCTCGCAGAGGAGCGCGTCAGGCTGCTCATGAACGAGGTCAATCATCGCGCGAACAATCTTCTGGCGGTGGTCCAGTCCATAGCCCAGCAGACCGCCGGATCCGAGGACGCGAAGACCTATGTCGCCAACCTGCGCGACCGCATCCAGGGCCTTGCCGCAAGCCAGCGCCTGCTGGTCGAAAACGAATGGCGCGGCACCGACCTGCGCGAACTGGTCGGCGCGCAGCTTGCGATGTTCGCCGACCTCATCGGCAATCGCATCCAGATCAGCGGACCGGGCGCGCGGCTGACCGCCGCCGCCACGCAGGGCATCGGGCTTGCGCTGCACGAACTTGCGACCAACGCCGCCAAATACGGCGCGCTTTCCAACGCCGCCGGACGCGTTCGCATCGAGTGGCGGATCGAAGGCCCGGTCTTCCGCCTGCAATGGCGCGAGGAAGGCGGCCCTGCCGTCGTCCCCCCGACGCGCAAGGGCTTTGGCCAGGCGGTCATCGGGCGGATGGCGGAAGCCGCCGTGGCGGGAACGGCCACGGTCGAATATCCGGCGACCGGCGTCTGCTGGACGCTGGTCGGGCAGTCGGCTTTCGTCCTGGGAGGGGCGATGCCCGCGCCGGAACGGAATCCGGCCTGAAGCGCTAGCGCCGGCAGACGATCGCGGCGGGCGTGCAGGCGATGCCCGGAGTCGAACAGCCAGCCTTCGTGCAGACGACGCAGGAATCGCTCCATTGCGCGCAGTCCGGGTGTGTCTCGCCCCAATTGTGGACGGCCGCGTCGGCTTCAGGCTTCGGCGCGGGCTGCGTCTGCGCGGGCCGCTGCGGGCCCGCCGCAGGCGGTTCGTCGGCCATGGCCGGCGTCGCCAGCGCGGCGAGTAACGCGATGATCCGGATCATTCGTGGCACGCTACCGGGCGCGCCGCCGCCTGTCACGCTTGCGCCGCATGACTTGCGCCGCGCCGCATGCTAGGCGACCGCCATGCTGGAAGGACTTCCCCCCAATGGCGCGGCTTTCGTCATGTGGCTCGAAACCGACGAGGCGACGGCGCGCACCGTCGCCGACCTGATCGTCGAGACCTTCGATCCGACCGAAACGGCGGCGGCTGCGTTCGAGAAGACGCCCTCCACGGAATCCTGGGACAGCGACATCTGGGTGGCGGAAGTCTTCTTCGGCCCGGAGCCCGACGAGGAAGCGATCCGCGAACTCGTCGCCTCGGTCGCCGGCGAAAAGGCCGCGAAGGAGCTCGTCTTCGGCCGCGTCAGCGAAAAGGACTGGATCGCCGCGTCGCTCGAGGGCCTGGCGCCCGTACGCGCCGGACGCTTCCTCGTGCATGGCTCGCACGACCGCGCGGCGCCGCGCGTCAACGACATCGGTCTGGAGATCGAGGCGGCGCTCGCCTTCGGCACCGGCCACCACGGCACGACGCTCGGCTGCCTGAAGGCGCTCGACGCGATCTCGAAACGCCGCCGCCCGCAGCGCATTCTCGACATCGGCACGGGCACGGGCGTGCTGGCGATCGCCGCCGCGCGGCTGTGGCGGAAGCAGATCGCCGCCGGAGACATCGACCCGGTTTCAACGGAGGCCGCCGCCGCCAACGCCCGGCTGAACAGGGCGGCGCCCTGGATACGGCCGGTGACGGCGCGCGGGACCATGCATCCGGCCCTGCGCGCGGGCGCGCCCTACGATCTGATTTTCGCGAATATCCTAGCCAAGCCCCTGCGCGCGCTGGCGCCGCAGATCGCCGAGGTCGCGGCGCACGATGCCGAACTCGTGCTGTCGGGCCTGCTCGCCCGCGATGTCGCGGGCGTGCTTTCGGCCTATGCCGCGCAGGGCTTCCATCTTGCCCGGCGCGGCGACATCGAGGGCTGGGCCACCCTCGTCCTGCGCCGCGGCGGCGCTGCGCCGCGGCCCCTGACGCTCGACTGACGTCGCGCTCAGAAAGCGCGCAGGTTCTCGTGGTGGACGAGCTTCTCGTTGATCTCGCGCTCCATCGCGTCCGACCAGCGGCCGCCGGTGTATTGCGCGACGATGCGGTCGGCTTCCGCCTGGCGGGAGGCCTTCAGGGCGTCCAGGAACCGCGTCCACAGGCCGGGGCCCGGCTGGCTGCGCTTGGAGGACACGCCATAGGCGCGGGAGGGAATGATCATCGTTGCCATGGATCTGCTCCTTCTGCAGTTCCCTGACGTTTCCCCGACTCGGCTTGTCGCCGTTGTCACCATTAGTGATGCAAAATATGTCAGGATTGTTGACTTAGCTACTCGCCCTGCGCATGGCTGAGATTCGGATGCTGCAATGCAGCATAATCCGCGGGCAAATTGCTATTTCGACAGGGCGCTCTAGGCTCGCGGGCATGACCAGCCGCTTCGAATCCCGCTTTCAATCCTTTGTGGAAACAACGGACCCGGCCCGCGCCGGGCCGCGCCTGGCCGCACTGCGCGCCGAACTGAAGCGGCGCGGCCTGGACGGGTTCGTCGTGCCCCGGGCCGACGAGCACCAGAACGAATACGTGCCGCCGGGCGCGGAACGGCTGGCTTGGTTGACGGGCTTCACCGGCTCGGCAGGCGCCGCCATCGTGCTCGCGGACCGCGCCGCCATCTTCGTCGACGGCCGCTACACGATCCAGGCGCGGGAACAGGTGGACGCCAGGCATTTCGCGACGCAGGACCTGGTCAGCCTGCCGCCGTCGCGATGGTTGGCGGAAAGCGCGCCGAAGGCGGCGCGCATCGGCTACGACCCGTGGCTGCATACGCCGCCGCAGGCGGACGCGCTGCGCAAGGCGGCGGAACAGGCCGGCGCGGAACTCGTCGCCGTCGAGCCGAACCCGATCGACGCCGTCTGGGACGACCGGCCGCCGGCGCCGTCCGCGGCCGTCGTCCTGCATCCCGAAAGACTGGCCGGCGAAAGCGCAGGGGCCAAGCTGAAGCGCATCGCCGCCGCGCTCGACAGGCGCGACGGTTTTCTCGTCTCCGACCCGCATGCGGTCGCCTGGGCCTTCAACATCAGGGGCGCCGACGTCGCCCATACGCCGCTGCCCCTGTCATGGGCCTACGTGCCGCGCGAGGGTCGCCCGACGCTCTATGTGGAAAGCGCAAAACTCTCCAATTCGGTTCGCGACGCGCTGGAAGGGCTGGCGAGCGTCGAGACGCCTGCCGCGCTGGAAAAGGATCTGAAGGCGCTGGCCGCCCAAGGGAAGAAGCTGCTGTTCGATTCGGCGACAGCGCCCGAAAAGCTGGTCGCGCTCTATCGCGCGGCCGGCGGAACGGCGGAAACCGCCGCCGATCCCATCGCATTGATGAAGGCGAAGAAGAGCGGCGCCGAATTGCGCGGCGCGCGCGCCGCGCATCTGCGCGACGGCGCGGCCATCGTCGAATTTCTCGCCTGGTTCGCGGAAGAAGCGCCGAAGGGAAAACTGACGGAAATTTCCGCCGCGCAGGCGCTCGAAACATTCCGCCGCGCGACGGGAAAGCTCGCGGAAATTTCGTTTCCGACCATTTCCGCCTTCGGTCCGCATGCGGCCCTCCCGCACTATCGCGTTACGGAAAAGAGCGACATGCCGATCAGGAAAGGCAATGTCTATCTCGTCGATTCCGGCGCGCAATATGTGGATGGGACGACCGACATCACGCGCACGATCGCCGTCGGCAGGCCGACGCGCGAAATGCGCGCGATGAACACGCGTGTGCTGAAGGGCCATATCGCCATCGCAACCTCGGTCTTTCCGCGCGGCATGAGCGGCGCGCAGCTCGATTCCTTCGCGCGCCGCGCGCTCTGGGATGTCGGAACCGATTTCGATCATGGCACCGGCCACGGCGTCGGCGCCTATCTCTCCGTGCACGAAGGCCCGCAGCGGATTTCCAAGCTCGGCGGCACGCCGCTCGAACCCGGCATGATCCTGTCGAACGAGCCCGGTTATTACCGCGAAGGCGCCTTCGGCATCCGCATCGAAAATCTCATTGTCGTCGAGAAGCGCAAGATGGCCGGCGCCGAGCGCGACATGCTCGGCTTCGAGACGATCACCTTCGCGCCGATCGACACGGCGCTGATCGACGCGAAGCTTCTGACGCGCGAGGAAATCGCCTGGCTGAACGCCTATCACCGGCAGGTGTGGGAAAAGCTGGAGGCCGAGGTTTCGGCGCCGGCGCGAAAATGGTTGCGGCAGGCGACGAAGAAATTGGCGTGACAGCCCCCTCCCTTTCCCTCCCCCGTTCGCGTCACTCACGAGAGAGGGGACGGCTGACCGTCGCGATCACGAACCTGCGGGACGCCGGCCGCCTGCTCCCTCTCCCGCGCAGCGGGGGAGGGTTGGGGAGGGGGCGTCAGCCGCCCTTTACCCCTGCCCCGTAAGCCGGAACCACTCGTCTTCCGAAATGACCTCGACGCCGAGTTCGCGCGCCTTCGTCAGTTTCGAACCCGCGCCCGGACCAGCCACGACGAGGTCGGTCTTCTTCGACACCGAGCCCGACACTTTGGCGCCGAAGCGATCGGCTTGCGCCTTGGCCTCGTCGCGCGTCAGCCTTTCGAGCGAGCCGGTGAACACGATGGTCTTGCCGGCGACGGGCGAGGAAGAAGCGACCGCCTGCATCGGCTCCGGATGAACCTCGCGCAACAGCGCGTCGAGCGCGCTCTCGTTGTGCGCCTCGAGAAAGAAATCGGCGACGGCCTCCGCCACCACGTCGCCGACGCCATCGATGGCGTTGATTTCGGCGAGTTCGTCCGATCCTTCCGTCGCCTTGCGGGCGCAGGCGCGCAACGCCTCGAACGTGCCGAAATGGCGGGCGAGCCTGCGCGCATTCGTTTCGCCGATGCGACGAATGCCCAGCGCATAGACGAAGCGGTTGGCGGGAATGCTGCGCCGTGACTCGATCGACGCGAACAGGTTGCGCACCGAGGTTTCGCCAAAACCTTCCCAATCCCGGAGATCGAATTCGCCCGCCTCGCTGCGTTTCTGAAGCGTGAAGATGTCGGCTGGCTGCTTGATCAGGCCCTTCTCGTAGAAGAGTTCGATCTGCCTGTCGCCGAGCCCTTCGATATCCATCGCAAGGCGCGAACAGAAATGCTTCAGCCGTTCGATCGCCTGCGCCGGGCAGACGAGGCCGCCGGTGCACCGACGCACGACGTCCTCCTCGCCCTTGTCGTCCATCTCGCGCACGGCGGCCGAGCCGCAGGCCGGGCAGACGTGAGGGAATTTGTACTTGTGCGCGCCGTGCGGACGCTTGTCCGTCACGACTTCGACGACCTGCGGGATCACGTCGCCGGCGCGCTGGATCACCACCGTATCGCCGATGCGTATGTCCTTGCGCGCGATCTCGTCCTCGTTGTGCAGCGTCGCGTTCTGCACGACGACGCCGCCGACCGTGACGGGTTCGAGCCGCGCCACCGGCGTCAGCGCGCCCGTCCGCCCGACCTGGATTTCGATGTCGCGCAGGACCGTCGTCGCGCGTTCGGCCGGGAACTTGTGCGCCACCGCCCAGCGCGGCGCGCGCGACACGAAGCCGAGACGATCCTGCAGCTTCAGGTCGTCGACCTTGTAGACGATTCCGTCTATGTCGTAGCCGAGCGACGCGCGCTTCGCCTCGATCTCGCGGTAATGCGCGATCATTTCCTCGGCGCTGTTGCAAACCCGCGTCAACGGATTGGTCTGGAAGCCGGCGTGCCGGAGAAAATCGAGCATACCGGCTTGCGTGTGGGCCGGCATGTCGGAAACCTCGCCCCAGGCATAGGCGAAGAAACGCAACGGGCGTTCGGCCGTCACGCGCGCATCGATCTGGCGCAGCGATCCCGCCGCAGAATTGCGCGGGTTGGCGTAGATCATCTTGCCCGCCGCGGCCTGACGCTCGTTCAGCACGGCGAAATCGGCGCGGTTCATGTAGATTTCGCCGCGCGCCTCGAACACGGGCGGAATGTTGCGGCCCTTCAGGCGATGCGGAATTTCGCCGATCGTGCGGACATTGGCGGTGACGTCCTCGCCCTCGAACCCGTCGCCGCGCGTCGCCGCCTGCACGAGTTCGCCCTTCTCGTAGCGCAGCGAGCACGACAGCCCGTCGATCTTCGGCTCCGACGTGAAAGCGAGGGTCGCGTCATCCTTCAGGCCGAGAAAGCGGCGCACGCGTTCGACGAATTCGAAAACTTCCTCGTCGGAGAACACGTTGCCGAGCGACAGCATCGGCACGGCGTGCTTCGCCTTGCCGAACTTCTGGCTGGGCTCCGCGCCGACCTTCTTCGTCAGCGAGTCGGCCGAACGCAGTTCCGGAAAGGCCTGCTCGATTTCCTCGTAGCGACGGCGCAGCGCATCGTATTCCGCGTCGGACACGCTCGGCGCGTCGTCCTGGTAGTAACGCCTGTCGTGCGCGGCGATTTCCTCGCCGAGCCGCGCATGTTCGGCGCGCGCTTCCTTTTCGTTGAGCTGGTCGACGGGCGTGGATGTCATGGGGATGATTTAGCGCGGAAGGAGCGGCGCAAGAAGCCTGCCGTACCCTCTCCCCGCGCGCGGGGAGAGGGAAAGGGTGAGGGGCCAAACGACAGCGTTCGCCTCGCCCCTCACCCCCCGCCCTCTCCCCGTTTCACGGGGCGAGGGAGCCGCCCCCGCCACTTCACGAAAGCCACGCCAGCCCAGATCGCCTCCACAAGCCCGAACGGCCAGGCGCCCTGCAGGAATCCGTAGACCGAACCCAGCGCACATGCACCCGCGAAGGCGAGCGTGAACCAGGCGCTGCGCTCTTCGAGCGCGTAGGTCACGAGCATCAGGGTCACAGCGAAAAGCCCGAATGCGGTCAGGGAGTCCATAGGACATTCCTCGGGACGCTCACCCGGCCCCTTCCAGCAGCCGGGCCGCCGCGGCGCGGGCCTCCTCTGTAATCTTCGCGCCCGACAGCATGCGCGCGATCTCCTCGCGCCGCTCGCTCTCGCCCAGGGCCGAAACGCTTGTCGCGACGCGCTTGCCCTTGTCGGCGTCCGCCTTCTCGATCCGGAAATGCTTTCCCGCGCGGGCCGCGACCTGCGGCGCGTGGGTGACGGCGAGCACCTGCACGCGCGACGAAAGCCGCGCCAGCCTTTGTCCGATCGCGTCGGCCACAGCGCCGCCGACGCCGGTGTCGATCTCGTCGAAGACGAGCGTCGGCGCCGAACCCTTGTCGGCCAGCGTGACCTTCAGCGCCAGCATGAAGCGCGCGAGCTCGCCGCCGGACGCCACCTTCATCAGCGGACCGGGCCGCGCGCCGGGATTGGTCTGCACCCAGAATTCCACGCGATCGATGCCGTCGGCGGTCGCATTGTCCGGATCGGTGTCGATCCGGGCGAAAAACTCCGCACGTTCGAGCTTGAGCGGCGGCAGCTCGGCCATGACCGCCTTGTCGAGCTTCTTCGCGGCGGCCACGCGCGCTTTCGAAAGTTCCGCCGCGCGTTCGGCGAATTCCTTTCGCGCGCGCTCGGCCTCGGCCGCCAGCCTGGCGAGGGCGGATTCGCCGGCCGCCAGCGCCTCGATGTCGGCCGCGAATTTCTGCCCCAGCGCCGGCAATGCATCGACGGCGCAATGATGCTTGCGCGCCGCCGCGCGCAGGGCGAACAGGCGTTCCTCGACGCGTTCGAGTTCGCGCGGATCGTAGGCGGCTTCGTCCAGCGCGTTTTCGAGCGCCGCACGGGCGGCTTCCGCTGCGTCGAGCGCTGTCGACAGCGCCGCGAGCGTCGGGTCGATCAGCCCGGGCGCCTGCGGCTGCCGGCGCTCCAGCCGTCGCAGCGCCGCGCCGAGCGCGCTCGCCGGCGAACCGTCGCCGGCCACCGCCTCGAAGGCTTCCCGCAGATCGGTCGCGACCTTCTCAGACTGCATCATCTGCGTGCGACGCGCCGCGAGCCTGTCCTCCTCGCCGGGTTCCGGCGCGAGTTTGGAAAGTTCGGCATGTGCGTGGGTCAGATAATCGGAATCGGCGCGCGCGCGCGCCAGTCGCGCTTCCTCCGCGTCGCGCGCTTCGGCGGTCTCGCGCATCGCCCGGTGCGCGGCGCGGGTCTCCGCCGCAAGCCGCGTCAGGCCGCCGAATGCGTCGAGCAGGGCGCGATGCGTGGCCGGATCGGTCAACGCCCGCTCGTCGTGCTGGCCATGGATTTCCACCATGCCGGCGCCGATGGCGCGCAACGCCTGGACGCTCACCGCCTGGTCGTTGACGAAGGCGCGCGTGCGCCCGTCCGCCATCTGCACGCGCCGCAGGATCAGGTCCCCGTCGACCTCGATCTCCTGCTCTTTCGCGGCCAGACGCGCGGGATGGTCGGCGGCCAGGTCGAACACGGCCGTCACCTGACCCTGCGCCTGCCCGGAACGCACGAGGGCGCCGTCGCCGCGCGCGCCGAGCGCCAGCGCGAATGCATCGAGAAGGATGGACTTGCCGGCGCCGGTCTCGCCGGTGAGCACGGTGAGGCCGCGATCGGGATCGAAATCGATCCGGTCGATCAGGACAATGTCACGAATGGCGAGCTGGACCAGCATCGGCCGGGCGCGCCTTCGCGGATCAGCCGACGGATTTTTTGAAGAGCTTGGAAATCCAGGATTCCGAATGCTCGTTCGGCTCGAGATTGCCGGTCTTCAGGAGGCTGTAGGCGTCCTTGTACCACTGCGAATCCGGATAATTGTGCCCGAGCACGGCCGCCGCGGTTTGCGCCTCGTGCGTGATGCCGAGCTTCAGATAGGATTCGGTCAGACGATAGAGCGCCTCTTCCGTGTGACGGGTCGTCTGGTACTTGGCCAGCACCTCGCGGAAGCGGTTGATCGCCGCCGTGTAATTGCTGGACTGCAGGTAGAAGCGGCCGACCTTCATCTCGCGGCCGGCGAGCTGGTCCTTGGCGACCTGGATCTTGTACTTCGCGTCGGTGACATATTCCGACTTCGGATATTTCTGGACGAGCTGGTTGAAGACGACCATCGCCTTCTCGGCGCGTTCCTGATCCTTGTCGGCTTCCGGAATCTGGTTGTAGTAGGACATGCCCGCCAGATAGTAGACGTAGGGCGCGTCGGGGGACGTCGGATAGAGGCCGATGTAGCGGTTGGCCGTCGCGACGGCCTCGTCGTACTTGCCTTCCGTGTACTGCGAATAGGTCTGCATCAGCAGGCCCTTCTGCGACCATCCGGAATTCGGATACTGCTTTTCGAGTTCTCCGAAGTCCTTGGTGGCGCCTTCGTAGTCGCGCTTCTGCAAGCGGACGAGACCCTTGTCGTAGAGCGAATCCGCCGGCGTGTCCGTCAGGATCTTGGTCTCGTACTTTTCCCCGCCGCCGAAAAGGCCGGAGAACGGGCTGGTGACGCTTTCCAGGCCCGAGCAGCCCGCGAGCGGCAGGCTCACGGCGAAGGCCAGCGCGAGGCCGGCGCGCTTCTCGGAAAATCCCCAGGCTGAAAAGACGCTCTGCATCGTCGAAACTCGCGGCTCATTAGACACCGGGCGCGTACGAGGGCCGCCGAAGCCCCCAAATGACCCAAACCAGAACAAACGGCGCCCGAGCGCCGGCCCGACAGGCGTCGCGCGCGCACACCCGGCCGAATCATGACGATCCGGCCTGCGGCTCACGCGAGACCCGCGCGTCTTACCCCAAAAAGGCGCGGGACGCCACCGCCCGGCGACGCTCTTGCCTTGAGATTATGGCCTTATCGGGGTCAGGACTTCTCAGCTTCGGTCGGGCGCCAGCGCGAGTTGAGCATAGCGACCGATGTCCGGACGAACCGCGCCGCGCGCGGGGACGGCCTCGGATGTCATCCGCCAGGCGTGCGGATCCGCGAACAGCGCCTTCAGGACCGCATGGTTGAGGGCGTGGCCGCCGCAATGCGATCTGAACAGGCCCCTGATCGGCGCGCCGGCAAGCGCCAGGTCGCCGATTGCGTCCAGCATCTTGTGGCGCACGAATTCGTCGCGGTAGCGCAGGCCCTCGGGGTTCAGTACCCCGGAAGCGTCGATCGCGATCGAGTTCTCGAGCGAGGCGCCGAGCGCGAAACCCGCCCGCCAGAGCTTTTCGAGATCGGAGACGAAGCCGAAGGTGCGGGCGCGCGCGATCTCGCGGCGGAAGGAAGAGGGATCGAGCGCCAGACGCCTGCGCTGGCGACCGATCGCGGCATGGGCGAAGTCGATCTCGACGTCGAGCGTGAAGCCGCTGTCGGCGGGCGAGAGTTCGGCGAAGGCCGGGCCTCGCTCGACGCGCACGGTCTTGAGGATTTCGAGACGCCGGCGCTGCGCGGCCTGTGGCCGCAGTCCGGCCTCGTCGATGGCCGCGACGATCGCTGCGGCCGAACCGTCGAGGACGGGCGCTTCCGCGCCCTCGATTTCGACGAGGGCGTTGTCGACGCCGAGTCCGGCCAGCGCCGCCATGACGTGTTCGACTGTCGCCAGCGCCCCGTCGCCGACACGCAACGCCGTGCAAAGTTCGGTCGCGCAGACCTGCGACCAGATCGCCGGCGCGGTCGCGTCGCTGTCGGCGCGGCAGAAGGAGACGCCCGCGCCCGCTTCGGCGGGATGGATCGTCAGCCGGGAGGCCTTGCCGGAATGCACGCCGACGCCGTTGATGACGACGGCTTCGCGCAACGTATGCTGCTTGTCGGAATTAGCGAGGCCGGCTGCGCCCTGCCCCTGTGCCGGCGCCTTCTTGCGGCGATCTTGTTCGTTCAGTCGCATCCCGCATCCACATTTGCCGACGACGTCGGGGGCATCGAAACCGATGGACGTTACGCATCGACACGCGTCGCGGGCGGGTCGATCCCACGCGGACGGCGCAAACTATCGAGCGCCGGACTCCGCGCCAAATCACGGATTGTGAACGAATGTTAAAGAAAGCCGGGACGCTTGTACGGGCCTGAAAATCTATGATTCAGGACAAGTCGCCACGGGAAAGACGGCGCCGGAATGTGTCCGGCGCCGCGTGTTCTCACATCGACTGGCGACGCAGGAAGGCCGGAATTTCCAGTTGCTCTTCCTCGGCCGAACGGGCGGGCGCCGGGCGGCCGTGGTGGTCGAGCGAACCGGCGGCGCGCTGCTGGACCGGGCGCTTGGCGTATTCCGCATGGGCGGCGGGCTGCTGGGCGGGACGCGCCTGCGGCTGCGCCACCGGCGCGGGGCGCGGCATCGTCGCCTGCGGTTCGCGCGGCGCGGTCTTGGCGGCTTCCTCGCGGCTCGAGGCGAACGAGGCGAGGCGTTCCAGCAGCGTGCGCCGGCGCTGCTCGACGGCGTTGCCGGTCGCCGGCTGCTGCTCGCCCGCACGATAGGCGCGAAGCTGGTCCTGGATCGGCAGCGGCAGGTCCTCGATGTTGGGCATGCGCTGCGGACGGATCGGCTGCTCGGCGACCGGCGGCACGTAGGGCGCGCGGGCGACCTGCGGCTCGGGCGCCGGCGCGGCCGGCTGGTGCGGCGGGTAATAGGCGGCCGGCTGCTGCGGCAGTTCGGCGAGATGCACGAGGTCGGGCTGGGCCGGGGCCGGAGCCGGCGGCGGAGCGTAGGCGACCGGGGCGGCCTCCGGCGCGCGCGGCGGCTGGTAGGCGGGCTGCGTCTCCGGAACATGCGCGACCGGCGCGGGCTGGGCCGGGACGGGCGCCGGGGCGACCGAAGGCACGGCGGCGACGCGGGCGGCGGCCTGGGCGCGCAGGCGCTCGGTGGCTTCGGCGATCCGGGCTTCCGCATCGTCGAACTCGACCGCCGCCGGCTTGTCGATGCCTGTGGCCACGACCGACACGCGGATGACGCCCGCGAGCGATTCATCGAACGTCGCGCCGAGGATGATGTTGGCGTCCTCGTCGACTTCCTGGCGGATGCGGCTGGCGGCCTCGTCCACTTCATAGAGCGTCATGTCCGCGCCGCCGGTGATCGAGATCAGCAGGCCGCGGGCGCCCTTCATCGAGACTTCGTCGAGCAGCGGGTTGGCGATCGCCGCCTCGGCGGCGTGAATGGCGCGCTGGTCGCCGGACGCCTCGCCCGTGCCCATCATCGCCTTGCCCATCTCGCGCATGATCGAACGCACGTCGGCGAAGTCGAGATTGACGAGACCCTGCTTGACCATGAGGTCGGTGATCGAGGCGACGCCCGAATAGAGGACCTGGTCGGCCATGGCGAAGGCGTCGGCGAAGGTCGTGCGCTCGGTGGCGATGCGGAACAGGTTCTGGTTCGGAATGACGATCAGCGTGTCGACGTGCTTCTGCAGTTCGGAAATGCCCGAATCCGCGGTGCGCATCCGCCGCTGTCCTTCGAACTGGAACGGCTTGGTGACGACGCCGACGGTGAGGATGCCGAGGTCGCGGGCCGCGCGGGCGATGACGGGCGCAGCGCCCGTGCCGGTGCCGCCGCCCATGCCGGCGGTGACGAAGCACATGTGCGCGCCCTGCAGGTGATCGCGGATTTCCTCGATCGCTTCTTCGGCCGCGGCGCGGCCGACTTCCGGCTGCGCGCCGGCGCCGAGGCCTTCGGTGACCTGCAGGCCCATCTGGATGATGCGTTCCGCCTTCGAGGCGGTGAGCGCCTGCGCGTCGGTGTTCGCGACGATGAACTCGACGCCGCTCAGGCCCGAGGCGATCATGTTGTTGACCGCGTTGCAGCCGCCGCCGCCGACGCCGCATACCATGATACGCGGCTTGAGCTCGCGGAGCTCGGGACCCTTGAGATTGATCGTCATCGCCTGTGACCTCTATTTGGGGACGCTGGCCGCGCCCCGGTTTCACTGTCTTCCGGATTTGGCCGCCGCGCCGCCTCCGGAAGGCTTACTCAGAAACTTTCCTTCAACCATCGCCCGACACGGGCGAGATATCCGTCGCCGCCGACGGCGACGCCGACACGCTCGCGGCTCGGCTCGAAATGTTCGAGCGCGGCCATCTGCGGATAGACGAGAAGACCGACCGCCGCCGCAAAGGACGGGCTCTTGCCGGATTCCGGCAGGCCCTGGACGCCGACGGGGCGACCGATGCGCACCTGTCCGCCGAGAATGCGACGCGCCGTCTCGGGCAGGCCGGTCAGTTGGCACGCGCCGCCCGTGAGGACGATGCGCGAACCGGGATGAGTGGGGCGTCCCTGCGCGCGAAGCCGGTCGCGGACGAGTTCGAGGATCTCCTCGACGCGCGGGCGAATGATGCGCACGAGTTGGGCGCGCGGGATGTGGTTGGGCTGGCTCGGCTCGTCGCCGACCTGTTCCACCGCGATCGTCTCGCGATCGTCCGAAGGCGAGGAAATCGCGCTGCCGTAGAGCGTCTTCAGCCGCTCGGCGGCCGAAAGCCGCACGTTGAGGCCGCGCGCCACGTCGAGCGTGACGTGGTTGCCGCCGACCGCGACCGCGTCGAGATGGACGAGCGCGCCGCCGGAGAAGGCCGAGACGGATGTCGTGCCGCCGCCGAGATCGATGATCGTCGCGCCGATCTCCGCTTCGTCGTCGGCCAGCACCGCCAGCGCGGATGCATAGGGCGAGGCGACGAAGGCCTCGACGTTGAGGTGGCAACGCTCGATGGCGAGGCCGAGGTTGCGGGCCGCCGCGGCGTCGCAACTGGAAACATGCAGGTGGGCGCCGAGCTGGTCGCCGATCATGCCCTTGGGATCGCGGATGTTCTGCGCGTCGTCGACCGAGAAGCTCGTCGGCAGCGAATGCAGCACGGCGCGGCCGTCGCGCGACGTATGCGCGCAGGTCGCCTCGAGCACGCGATGAATGTCGGCTTCCGAAACCGAGCGGTCGCCGACGGCGACCTTGGCCTGGAAATGCTGCGAACCGATGCGACCGCCCGACGAGCAGACGATGACATTGTCGACCTGGACGCCGGCCATGCGTTCGGCGGCGTCCACCGCCAGGCGCACGGCGGTCTCGGCCTCTTCCATGTCGACGACCTGGCCGGCCTTCATGCCGCGCGAGCGCTGGTGGCCGATGCCGAGAATGCGGCAGCCATGCGTGCGGCCCCGCGAACCGGACGCGGCCTCGATCGGGTCGAGACGCGCGATCAGGCACAGCACCTTCGACGTTCCGACGTCCAGAACGGAAAGTATCGCGCTCTTGCGCGACGAAAGGGGACGCATTCGGGGCAGATGCAACGAACCCGCCATTACACTTTACCCTTGGGCTTGCGGCCGATGGCTTCGAGGCGCGCGCTGGCGGCCTCGTCGCTCAGACGCGCTTCCACGCGGCCTGGAACGCGCAGGTCGAGCGCAACGATGTCCTTGTCGAGAACGCGATGATCGCGCTGCATGCGCACGAGCTGGGCGATCGCGGCGACCGGATCGCGCTCCGGCAAGCGGATTTCGACGCCCTCGGTCGTGTAGATGGTCCAGCGACGCTGGGCGACGAGCGCACCCGCCTTGATGCGCGAGGCGAGGTCGCCGGCGGCCGTCAGGATGTTCATGTATTCGCCGAGGCGCGCATTGGCGCCATCTCCGACGATCAGCGGCAGACGCACGTATTTGTCGTCGTGCATCGTGTCGATCGGCATCCCGTCCTGCGAGACGATCTGGATCTGGCCGTCCTTCTGCCACAGGGCGAACGGCTGGCGCTCGACGATGCCGATCGACAGGTGGCCGGGATAGAGCTTGCGGACTTCCGCGTCCTTGATCAGCGGCACGTTCAGCAGGCGCTGGCGCATGCCGACCGCATCGAGGTAAGGCAGCGAATTGCGGGCCTTCACGCCGGCATAGGCCAGCACTTCGCGCTCCTTGAGCTCGCTGATGCCCGAGATGGTGACAGTGTCGATGCCGAGCCCTATGGCGCGGGCGAGCAGGTCGCCGGGCGTGCCGACGTCCTGGATGAACTGCTGGTAGGCCCCGCCCTGCACCGCGCTGTAGGCGAAGGCGCCGCCGAGCACGCCGAACACGAGCATTCCCGTGGCGAGCGGATGGACGGCGAAAGCATGGAGGCGGTCGAAGGGGCTGCGGCGGACCCGCGGCGGCAGGCGGCGGACGGCGCGCGAACCGGCGCCGGCGAATTGCGGACGCGCGGACGCGACAGCGAACGGAGCAGCGATATGCTCCGTCAGCGATCGCAGGACGCGTCTTGCACCATCCATTTTACCAGCTCGCCGAACGTCATGCCCGCATGGGCAGCCAACTCCGGCACAAGGGACGTCTCCGTCATGCCCGGCTGGGTGTTGACTTCCAGTGCGACCAGTTCGCCCGTTCCGCCGGGTTCGTCGTCGTATCGGAAGTCCGTCCGGCTCACGCCGCGACAGCCGAGCGCCCTATGCGCCACAACTGCCAACTCTTGAATCTGTTGGTAAATATTTCCTTTAATTTGTGCAGGGCAAACGTGAATTGACCCGCCTTTTGCGTATTTTGCGTCGAATCCATAGAAGGCCTCCGACACCGGCTTGATCTCGGTCACGCCCAGCGCCCGGTCGCCCATCACGGCGCAAGTAAGCTCCCGGCCGGCCACGAACTTCTCCGCCAGCATCATGTCGCCATAGGGCCAATCCGCCGCAAGCAATTCCTGGGGCGGGTGCGAGCGACCTTCCTTGATGATGAACACGCCGAAGGACGAACCCTCCGCCACGGGCTTCAGGACGTAGGGCGCCGGGAGGGCATGCGCCCTGGCCGCCTCGAACCGGCTGATGGTGCGGCCCGCCGGGACAGGCACCCCGGCCGCGGCCATCACGACCTTGGCGACATCCTTCTGGGCGGCCAGCGACGACGCCATGACGCCCGAGTGCGTATAGGGGATGCGCAGCACCTCCAGTACGCCCTGGATCGTCCCGTCCTCGCCGCCCTTGCCGTGCAGCGCGTTGAACGCGACGTCGGGCTTCAGTCTGGCCAGCACGTCGGCAATGTCGCGGCCGACGTCGACCTTGGTGACCCGGTAGCCGACGCTTTCGAGCGCCCTGGCGCAGGCCTCCCCCGACCACAACGACACCGGCCGCTCCGCGGCCCAACCGCCCATCAGCACCGCGACATGGGTCGTCATGGCTTGTCCTTCCTCCAGATCCGCATCAGCGCGGGGCGACCCGCGTCCAGATTTCGACGCCGCTCGCCTCGGCCGCCTTGCGGTAGCCGTCGAGCAGCCCCGCCAGTTCCTTCTGCCGGCCCGCCCATGCGCGCAGCGCCGCGCTCTCCACCAGTACGACGTCCGGCCTGCCCCGCGCGATGTCCTCCGCCAGCAGGACGCGATCCTGCCGCGCGAATTCCTCGAGCCGCGACTTCTTGTCCGCGTCGACCTTCGTGGTCGCGAGAATGTGCTGGACGCAATTGTTGACCCAGATGGCGTTGCGGCGGCCGATCCACGTTCCATCGACGAGCCTGACGGCGGGATGGCCGATGTCGAGCTGTTCGGCAAGCGCGGCGAGGCGTGGATGCGCCGGCGCGTTGGCGCGGATCGCCGCGACCAGCCCCGGATATTCCTCCGCGCCGGGCAGCGCCATCGCAGGTCCGGCGAAAAACGGCGCGCATATGAAAACCGGCGCGACGCAATATCGGGCGAAGGCTGACGCGCCTTCGTGCTTCGCGCGATCGCGCCACATCGCCAGCGTCGCGAAAACGGCGAACACGGTCGCCGGATAGGCGTGGTTGAACCAGCCCTTGCCCTGGAAGACGTAGGTGAACAGGAAGCCGGCCGAAACCGCCATCAGCACGGGCGCGCGCGCGCCGAAGCCGATCTTCCTTCCCGCATAGACCAGGCCGGCGAGCAGGCCGGCATGAGCGAGGAACGGCAACATCGTCAGCATCTCGGCGAGGCCGCGCCGCGCCGGCGCATAGACCTCGACGCCGAGCGGCATCATGATTTCGTAGAAGCGCGGAAAGACGAGAGCGACAATTCCGAGATAGGCGAGAAAGACGATCGCCGTCGCCGGATATTCCGGCGCAAACAGCAGCCGAGGCGAACGACGCTGCACGGCGCTGGCCAGCGCGGCGGCGCCGATCCCGGCGGCGAAATAGGGCTTGAGACACAGGGCGAGCCCGCCGCCGAGGCCTGCGAGCAAGGCGAGCGGCAAGGCGACAGAACCGCCGCCGGCGCGCACGACCGCCGCCGCGACGAGCGGCGCGCAGAACAAGGCCGCGAAATGTTCGCGCTCGGCGAAGCCGAATTGCGGGGCGATCAGGAACACGAACAGGGCCGCGTTCCGCCAGAGCGGCGCTTCCTCGTCGCTCATCGCGCCGCCGCGGCGCAGGATGCGTCCGGATAGTCCCATGCTGGCGAAGGTCAGGAGAAGTATCTCGACCACGACCCAGGCTTCCGGCCGAAAGCCGAGGATGCGCGCCGCATGGACGGCCGGCATGTAGACGAGGAAGGCGAGCGGCGGATTGGACTCCTGGATGTCGTCGTAGGCGACGGCGCCTTCGCTCACCTGCTGCGCGACCGTGATGAGCCACGAATTGTCGGCGTCCATATGCGCGAGGCTCTGCTGCAGGACCGCCAGCGCGACGATGATCGCCGCAGCCGGCGCGCCGGAAAGAATGCGCAGCAGATCGGGCGCCGGTTTTTCGAGCTGCGCCGCCGCGCTCAAGCCGCGCCCTCGCCGGCGCGCACGCCGACCCGCTTGATCTCCCATTCGAGTTCGACGCCGCTCGTCTCGCGCACGCGCCGACGCACTTCCTCGCCGAGATTCTCGATGTCGGCCGCGCTCGCCCTGCCGCGGTTGATCAGGAAATTGCAGTGCATTTCGCTGACCTGCGCGTCGCCGACGACGAGCCCGCGGCATCCGGCATTGTCGACGAGCTGCCAGGCCTTGCCGCCCGGCGGGTTCTTGAAGGTCGACCCGCCCGTCTTCTCGCGGATCGGTTGCGCCGCCTCGCGCGCCGCGGTGATGCGATCCATCTCCGCCTGGATTTCCTGCCTGTCGCCCGCCCTGCCCTGCAGCAGCGCCTGCGTGAAGATCACGTCGCGCGGCGCGGAGGAATGGCGGTAGGTGAATCCCATGCCTTCGTTGCTGAGCACGATGCGCTCGCCGGAACGCTCGACCCCGCGCGCCTCGATCAGCACGTCCTTCGTCTCGCCGCCATGCGCGCCCGCGTTCATGCGCAGGGCGCCGCCGATGGCGCCGGGAATCCCTGAGAAAAACGCCAGGCCGTCGAGGCCGAGTTCGGCCGCCCGCTTGGCGACGAAACGATCGGGCGCCGCCGCCCCGACGCGTAGCCGATGCTCGTCTTCCACGACGATGTCGTTGAACGCCTTGCCGCCGAGACGGATCACGACGCCCGGCACGCCGCCGTCGCGCACGATCAGGTTCGAGCCGAGCCCCACCACCAGCACCGGAGCTTCGGGCGCGAGCAGGCTGAGGAAATACGAAAGATCTTCCTCGTCGGCCGGCTGGAAGAAAACCTGCGCCGGTCCGCCGACGCGAAACCACGTCAGGGGCGCCAGCTTTTCGTTGGCCGACAGCCGTCCGCGCAGGTCGGGCATTCTTGCGCGCAGCGCCGGCGTGATGTCGGGGAACATCAGCGCCCCCTCCCTCGCCCTCCCCCGCTACGCGGGAGAGGGAATGGATTGTAGACTTCATCGGCCGTCGTGGACGCAAACAAACGCCGTCCCCTCTCCCGCGAGCAAGGCGAGTGGGGGAGGGAAAGGGAGGGGGTTGTGACGAGCCGGCGCATCAGCTCGCCAGTTGCGCCGGCAGCGCGTAGGCCCATTGCGTGATGCTTCCGGCGCCCAGGCACAAGACGTAGTCGCCGGGCCGCGCGATTTCCTTCACGAGCTTCGGCAGGTCTTCCGGCTTCTCGAGCGGGATCGCCTGGCGATGGCCGTGCGCGCGGATGGCGGCGACGAGACCGTCGCGGTCGACGCCTTCGATGGGTTGCTCGCCGGCCGCATAGACGTCCGAGACGATCACCGTGTCTGCGTCGTTGAAGCAGGTCGCGAACTGGTCGAACAGGCTCTGCAGGCGCGAATAGCGATGCGGCTGCACGACGGCGATCACCTGCCCCTTGGTCGAGGCGCGCGCCGCCCGCAGCACGGCGGAAATCTCGACGGGATGGTGGCCGTAATCGTCGAAGATCTGCACGCCGTTCCATTCGCCGGTGCGTGTGAAGCGGCGCTTGACGCCGCCGAACGAGGCAAGCGCCTTGCGGACCTGCTCGATCGACAGACCTAGTTCGATCGCCACCGCGATCGCCGCCGTCGCGTTCAGCGCGTTGTGATGGCCGGGCATGGGCATCACGAGATTCTCGAGATAGGTGGCGGCGTTCGTCTTGCGGTCGCGCACCAGCACATTGAACCGCGACACGCCGCCTTCGAGATCGACGTCCAGCAGCCGCACGTCGGCCTGCGGGTTCTCCCCGTAGGTGATGACGCGCCGGTCCTCGATCTTGCCGACGAGTTCCTGCACCGTCGGATGGTCGAGGCACATGACGGCGAAGCCGTAGAACGGCAGGTTCTCGACGAAGGTGCGGAAGGCTTCCTTGATCGCGTCGAATGTCTGGAAATGGTCGAGATGCTCGGCGTCGATATTGGTGACGATGGCGACGTCGGCGGGCAGCTTCAGGAACGTGCCGTCGCTCTCGTCGGCCTCGACGACCATCCAGTCGCCGCCGCCGAGCCGCGCATTGGTGCCGTAGGCGTTGATGATGCCGCCGTTGATGACGGTCGGATCGAGGCCGCCCGCGTCGAGCAGCGTGGCGACGATCGAGGTCGTCGTCGTCTTGCCGTGCGTACCGGCGATGGCCACGCATTGCTTGAGCCGCATCAGTTCGGCGAGCATTTCGGCGCGGCGCACGACCGGCAGGCGTCTTTCGCGCGCGGCGATCAGTTCGGGATTGTCGCGCTTGATCGCCGTCGAGACGACGACGACAGCCGCCTCGCCGAGATTGGAGGCGCTGTGGCCGACGAACACCTTCGCGCCCTTGTCGGCCAGCCGCTTGACGTTGGCGTTCTCGGACGCATCGGAGCCCTGCACCTTGTAGCCGAGATTGACGAGCACTTCGGCGATGCCGGACATGCCGATGCCGCCGATGCCGACGAAATGGATGGGGCCTAGGTCGCGCGGCAGCTTCATTCTTTGATTTCCCTGGACTCGGCCGACGCGATCACGATGTCGGCGAGACGCTCGGCGGCGTCGAGAATGCCCGCGCTCTTGGCGGCTTCGGCCCGTTTCGTCAACCCTGCGGGATCGGCCAGCGCCGCGCGCAGCAAATCCGCCAGCTTTTCAACGGTGAACAGCTTCTGGTCGATGACCTCGACCGCGCCGGTGCGCGCGAGTTCGGCGGCGTTGGCCGCCTGATCGGCGTCGAGCGCGAAGGGGAACGGCACGAGGATGGCCGGCCTGCCGATGGCCGCCAGTTCGGCCACCGTCGAGGCGCCGGATCGCGCGACGACGAGATGCGCCTGCGCGATCCGCGCCGGCAGGTCCTTGAAGAAAGGCGCGATCTCCGCGGGAAAGCCGATCTGGGCATAGGCGGCGCGCACGCGCGCCTCGTCCTCGCCCCGCGCCTGCTGCACGAGCGCAATGCGCGCGCGGTCCTGCGGCGCCAGCGCGGCGATCGCCGCGGGCACGATGTCGGAAAAGACGCGCGCGCCCTGCGAGCCGCCGGTGACAAGCACGCGCAGCCTGCCATCCGACAGAGCCGGATAAGGCAGAAGCGCCGCCTCGAGCACGGCCGGGCGCAGCGGATTGCCCGTCAGCGACGCCTTGTCGAGGATGGCCTTTTCCGCGCGCGCCAGCGGAAACCCGGTGGCGATCCTGCTCACGCGCCGCGCGAGAAAGCGATTGGCACGCCCCATGACAGCGTTCTGCTCGTGCAGGACGGTTGGAATTTTCAGGAGCGAGGCGGCGACGATCGGCGGCACGGTCGGATAGCCGCCGAAGCCCACGACGACGGACGGCCTGATCTTCCGCAACAGGGACATGGACGCGAGAACGCCGCGACCCAGCGTCAGGATGGCGCCGATGCGCGACAGCGCCGATCCGCCGGTCGGCGTCGCCGCTGGGATCGCGTGGATGGCGCGCGCCGGAAAGGCCTGGCCGTATTTTTCGGCGCGCGTGTCGGTGACCAGTTCTACCTCGCGGCCGCGCGCGCGCAGGACATGCGCGAGCGATTCCGCAGGGAACAGATGGCCGCCGGTGCCGCCGGCCGCCACGACGATGGGACCCTGATTCATGCGCGCGCGACAGCCGGATCAAGCGCCGCGTCGAGCAGCACTTCGGTGCGCGGCCGCCGTCGCGTGACGGCGATCAGGAAGCCCATGCCCAGCGCCAGCGAGATCAGCGACGAGCCGCCGTAGCTGATGAACGGCAGCGTCATGCCCTTGGCCGGCATAAGGCGCAGGTTCACCGCGAGGTTGATGCAGCTCTGTATGCCGAACAGCATCGACAGGCCGGCCGCAGCGAAACGGCAGAACGGATCCTCGTTCTTTGCGGCGTTCGACAGACCGCGGATGACGATGAAGGCGAACAGCGACACCAGCGCGATGCAGACGAGAATGCCGAATTCCTCGCCGGTGACGGCGAAGATGAAGTCGGTGTGGCTGTCGGGGAGGATGCGCTTGAGCGTGCCTTCGCCCGGCCCCTTGCCGAGCCAGCCGCCGGCAATGAAGCTGTCGCGCGCCGTGTCGACCTGGAACGTGTCGCTGACGCCGCCGTTGGCGGCCTGCGGCTCCAGGAATTTCAGGATGCGTGCGCGCACGTGCGGCACGAACTTGTACGCCGCCACGACCGCCGTCGCGCCGACGCCGCCGATGCCGGCCACCCAGAACCAGTGCAGGCCGGCCATGAAGAACAGCGCGCCCCAGACGAGCGAGATCAGCATGGTCTGGCCGAAGTCCGGCTGCAGCACCAGCGGCACGACCGTGGCCGGCAGGATCATGATGGCGAGAAGATTGGCCGGCACGTCGCGGCGCCGTGCGCCTTCGGAAAACGCCCATGCGGCGATGACGACGAAGGCCGGCTTGACGAATTCCGACGGCTGAATGCCGAAGATCCAGCGCTTCGCGCCCTTGACCTCCACGCCGAACAGCAACGCCGCCACCACCAGCGCCATGGCGAGGACATAGATGGCGAGCGCAGTCCTGCGCACGTGGCGCGGCGACAGGAAGGACGTGACGACGAGCACGACAATCGCAGGGACGAGGAATTCGGCCTGCTTGTTGACGAAATAGAAGGTCGAGAGATGCAGGCGCTCGGCGACCGGCGGCGAGCCGGCCATGCCGAAGACCAGTCCGCAGACCATCAGCAGCGCCAGCGCGCCGAGCAGCCAGCGATCGACGGTCCACAGCCAGTCGGAAAAGAGGGAGCGTTCGGCCCGCGATATCATGACGCGCCTCCATTGTTCAGCATCTGCTGCACGGCCTTCCGGAACGCGTCGCCGCGCTGTTCGAAATTCGAATATTGATCGTAGGACGCGCAGGCCGGCGACAGCAGCACGACAGGTTGTGCGGCCTTGGCGGCCCCGGCGTCGCGCGCAGCCGCCGCGACCGCCTTGTCCAGCGTCTCGCAGCGTTCGTACGATACGACGCCCTCGAGCGTGCGCGCGAAATCGTCCGAGGACTTGCCGATCAGGTAGGCCTTCGCGACTCGACCGAAAAGGGAGCGGAGCGGTTCGATCCCGCCCTCCTTCTGAACGCCGCCGACGATCCAGTGAATGTCCGAAAACGACAGCAGCGCCTTTTCGGCGGCGTCCGCATTGGTCGCCTTGGAATCGTTGACGAAGAGAACGGCGCCCTTGCGTCCGACTTCTTCCATGCGATGCGCGAGACCGGGAAAGCTCGAAAGTCCCGCCTGCAGACGCGCGCCGTCTTCGGCGGCCGCGCCGAGAGCCGCGACGGCGGCGCAGGCGTTCTGGGCATTGTGCGCGCCGCGCAGCGAGCCGATGCCGGCGAGATCGGCGAGCGGCTGCGACCTGCCGCCGGCGCGCCGCAGGAGCTTAGAACCGTCAGCGACCAAGCCGTCCGAAATATCGGGATGCGCGACCGAGATCATCGTCGTCGGTTTGCCCACGGCAAAGCGGCGTTCGGCGATTTCGCGGCACAGATGATCGTCCGCGCCGATGATGGCGCGACCAGCCGCCGCGACCAGCCGCTCCTTGACGGCGGCATAGTCCTCGAGCGTCCCATGCCGGTCGAGATGGTCCGGCGTGATGTTGAGAAGCACGCCGACGGACGGATCGAGGCTTGGCGTCAGGTCGATCTGGAAGGACGACATCTCGACCACATAGACGATGTCGTCGCGCGGCGCGGCGAGCGACAGCACGGGCACGCCGATATTGCCGCCCATCTCCGTCTTGCGGCCGAAGGATCGGAAGAGATGCGCGGCGAGCGCCGTCGTGGTCGACTTGCCGTTGGTGCCGGTTATCGCCACGAATTCCGACCGAGGCGCCTGCGCGCGACGCTCGCGGCAGAAGATCTCGATGTCGCCGATGATCTCGACCCCGGCGGCTTTGGCGCGCTCGACGCTCCAGTGGGGTTTCGGGTGCGTCAGCGGCACGCCCGGCGCCAGCACGAAGGACGAGAATTTCGACCAGTCGGCCGACGCGAGGTCGACAGGCTGAAATCCGTTGGCCGAAGCCTTGTCGCGCGCCGCCTGGTTGTCGTCCCAGACGGAGACGCTGGCGCCGCCTTCACGCAAGGCGAGCGCCGTCGCGAGGCCGGAACCGCCCAGCCCGAACAGCGCGACATGCCTGCCTGCGAAAGTGGTCGCTGCAATCATTCAGCGCACCTTGAGGGTGGAAAGGCCGATCAGCGCCAGCACGAAGGCGATGATCCAGAAGCGCACGACGATCTGCGACTCCGACCAGCCGAGCTGTTCGAAGTGATGATGGATCGGCGCCATGCGGAAGATGCGCTTGCCCGTCAGCTTGAACGACGTGACCTGGACGATCACCGACAGCGTTTCCAGCACGAACAGGCCGCCGATGATCATCAGCACGATCTCGTGCTTGACGGCCACCGCGACAGTGCCGATCAGCCCGCCCAGCGCCAGCGATCCCGTATCGCCCATGAAGATCTGCGCCGGCGGCGCGTTGAACCACAGGAAGCCGAGACCCGCGCCGATCAGCGCGGCGCAGACGACGGTGAGTTCGCCCGAGCCCGGCACGAAATTGATGGCGAGATAGTTCGAGAAGATCGCGTTGCCGGCGAGATAGGCGATCAGCGCGAAGGCGCCGGCCGCGATCATGCACGGCACGATGGCCAGCCCGTCGAGTCCGTCGGTCATGTTGACCGAATTGCCGGCCGCCACGATCACGAAGGGGCCGAACAGCAGGAAGCCGTAGCCGAGATTGATCGCGAAGCCCTTGTCGAACGGCAGCGCCAGCATGGTGGCGTTCTGCGACCCGATCCGCATCATCGCGATGCAGGCCGCAAGCGCGATCAGGCCCTCGAAGGCGAGCCGCAGGCGGCCGGAGAAACCCTTGTGCGATTGCCGCGTAACCTTGAGGTAATCGTCATAGAAGCCGATCAGCCCGAAGCCCGTCATGACCAGCAGCACGATCCAGACGTAGGGATTGCGCAGGTTGGCCCACAGCAGCGTCGCCGCGATCAGGCCCGACAGGATCATCAGCCCGCCCATCGTCGGCGTGCCCTTCTTGGTCAGCAGATGCGACTGCGGCCCGTCCTCGCGGATCGGCTGGCCCTTGCCCTGCTTGATGCGCAGCGCGGCGATGATCGCCGGCCCGAAGAAGAAGACGAAGAAAAGCGCGGTCGCCGCCGCCCCGCCGGCCCGGAACGTGATGTAGCGGAACAGGTTCAGCGGGCTGAAGAGATAATTGAAATCGGCGAGCCAGGTCAGCATGGAATCATCCTCGGGCGGGCTGTTCGGACGATTGCGCGAAATGTGCGCGGATCGCCGCAACGAGCGGGCCCATGCGGCTCCCGTTGGAGCCCTTTATCATCACGACGTCGCCGGGGCGCAGCGCCTCCAGCACGATGGGTTGAAGCGTGGCCGCATCCGGCGCGTGAGCCCCGCGGCGCGCGGCCGGAATAGCCTCATACAGCGCCTGCATCAATGGCCCGGCGGCGTAGACCGTATCTATCTCATTGCGTTCGATGTCCGACGCCACCGCGGCGTGCAGCGCTCTCGCCTGCCCGCCCAGTTCGAGCATGTCGCCGAGAATCGCGACCTTGCGTTTGCCTTCCGCCGCGCCGAGCAGGTCGAGCGCCGCCCGCATCGACGCCGGATTGGCGTTGTAGCTTTCGTCGATGAGCCGGATGTCGCCGCCCGCCACCGCGACGCGTTCGCGCCTGCCGCGGCCATCCGGCGACGAGAACGCCTCGAGCGCGGCGGCGGCGGCGTCCACGTTGACCCCGACGGCCTGCGCCGCCAGCAGGACGGCGAGCGAGTTCAGCGCCACATGCTTGCCGGGCGCGCCGATCGTGTAGGAGACCTTGCGGCCGAGCACCGTCGCCTGCACGCGCGTCGTGTCGCCGAAGACGTTGCAGGACGTGAGCGTCGCGTCTGCCTGCCCGTCCTCGCCGAACGTCAGGACAAAGCCCGCCTTCGAGGCGCGGGCCGACGTTTCCAGCCGCGCGAATTGCGCATCGTCGCGATTGAGAATGGCGACGCCGCCCTTCATCAGCCCGGTGAAAATCTCCGCCTTGGCGTCGGCGATGCCGTCGATCGAATCGAAATGTTCGAGATGCACGGCGGCGATCCGCGTGATGATCGACACGTGCGGACGCACCATGCCGACCAGCGGCGTGATCTCGCCGGCATGATTCATGCCGATCTCGAACACGCCGTATTTCGTCGAACGCGGCATGCGCGCCAGCGTCAGCGGCACGCCCCAGTGATTGTTGTAGGAGGCCACCGATGCGTGCGTTTCGCCCGCCGCGCCGAGGGCGACGCGCAGCATTTCCTTGGTCGTCGTCTTGCCGACCGAACCCGTCACGGCGACGATCCGCGCCTTCGAGCGCTTGCGTGAAGCCCGCCCGAGGCTTTCGAGCGCCTTCAGCGTATCCTTGACGACGTAGAGCGGGCCCGTCCCCGCCAGCGCGCGCGCATGGCCTTCGTCGATCACCGCCGCGGCGGCGCCTTTTTCAAAAGCCGAACGTACGTGATCGTGGCCGTCGCTGTTGTCGCCCTTGATCGCGACGAAGAGGTCGTCCTGCGCGAGCGTGCGCGTGTCGATCGAAATCCCGCCGACGCCCTGCGCGGGGACGGCGCCGCTCACCCGCGCGCCCAGCGGCGCGACGAGCCCCAGTCCCGACCACAACGCTTCGCCACTCATTGCGCGCCCTCGCCAGTTCCGGCGACGCCCAGCGCCGCGCGAACCGCCTCATGATCCGAAAAGTGAAGTGTCTTCGATCCGACGATCTGGCCTGTTTCATGGCCCTTGCCGGCGACCAGCAATACGTCGCCGGCCTGCAGCAGCGCGACGCCCGCGGCGATCGCCTGCGCCCGGTCGCCGATCTCGCGCACGTCGGCGCCCGCAATCGCGCGCGCGCCATCCATGATCGCGCGGCGAATCGAGGCCGGCTCCTCGCTGCGCGGATTGTCGTCCGTGACGATCGTGACGTCGGCCATGCGCGCGGAAATCTCGCCCATCAGCGGGCGTTTGCCGCGATCGCGATCGCCGCCGCAACCGAAGACGACGACCAGCTTGCCGCTGGCGAAGGGGCGCAGCGCGGCGATCGCCGTCTCCAGCGCGCCTGGCTTGTGGGCGTAGTCGACGAAGGCGGCGCCGCCGTTGCGTTCGCCTATGTATTCGATGCGGCCGGGCGCGCCCTGCAGCTTCTCCAGCGCCGCGAAGACATCCCTGGGCTTCTCGCCCGTCGCGATCGCCATGCCCGCGGCGACGAGCGCGTTGGACGTCTGGAATTCGCCGGCGAGCGGCAACAGCACGCGGAAGACGTCGCCATCGCACTGCAATTCGAGCTTCGTCGCAAACCCCTGCGGCGCGCGCGACACGAGGCGGATCGCCTCGCCCCTGCGTCCGACCGACATGATGCGTAATCCGCGCGCGCGACATGCTGCTGTCACGCGTTCGGCGACATCGGTGTCGGCGTCGACGACCGCCGGCTGGCCGGGCTGCAGCAGATCGCCGAACAGCCGCAGCTTCGCGTCGAGATAGGCTTCGAGCGTCGGATGGTAGTCGAGGTGATCGCGCGACAGGTTGGTGAAGGCGCCGACGGAAAGTTTCACGCCGTCGAGGCGGCGCTGGTCCAGTCCGTGCGAGGAAGCCTCCATCGCAAGATGCGTCACGCCGTCGCCTGCAAGCTCCGACAGCGTCCTGTGCAGCGTGATCGAATCCGGCGTGGTGAGCGAGCCATAGACCGCGCCCGACGGCGCGACGAGGCCGATCGTGCCGAGCGAGGCGGCCTGCCGGCCGCAGGACAGCCAGATCTGGCGCAGGAAAGCGGCGACCGAGGTCTTGCCGCTCGTGCCCGTGACCGCTGCGATCGTGCGCGGTTGCGCCGCATAGAAGGTCGCCGCGGCGCGCGCAAGCGCAAGGCGCACGTCAGGCGTCACGATCACCGGCGCGCCGGGCGCCGTGTCGCCCGCGCGCTGCGCCACGACGGCGATCGCGCCGCGCGCAATGGCGTCGGGCGCGAAGCCGAGACCGTCGGCATTCGTTCCAGGCACGGCGAAGAACAGCGCGCCCGCTTCCGCCTTGCGGCTGTCGGAGCAGAGCGCGGCGATCTCCAGTCCGGCATGTGGGCCGGACGCCGCTTCGGGAACGAGCGCGCCCAGTTTCATCAATGGCCGCCAGGCGTCGGCGCCGCGGGCGCGTTGACATAGGAATAGCCGAGACGCGCCAGCAGCGGGAAAGGCTGCGTCGGCGGCGTGAAGCGCGGCGGCAGGCCGAGGATAGGTCCGACGCGTTCGAGAATCTTTCCCGTAACCTCGCCCGAATTCCAGGCGGCGGTCGCGTAACCGTGCGTTTCCGGCAGGCCCTGCGGTTCGTCCATCACGACCGCGAACAGATAGCGCGGCTTGTCGGACGGCGCGACAGCCATGAAGGTCGTGAACAGCTTGTTCTTCGAATAGCGGCCGCCGATCACCTTTTCGGCGGTGCCTGTCTTGCCGCCCGCGAAATAGCCCTTCACGTCGGCGTTCTTCGCGCTGCCGATCTCGGCGTTGCGACGCATGAGATAGCGCAGCGCCTCGCTCGTCTCCGGCCGCACCACGGCAGGCGCGGCCTTCTGCGCTTCGGCTTCGTCGCGCTTCAGGAAGGTCGGGGTCACCAGCTTGCCGCCGTTCATCAAGGCGCCGACCGCCATCATCGCCTGCAGCGGCGACACGGCGAGGCCGTGGCCGAAGGCGATAGTCATCGTGTTCAGTTCGCCCCAGTTGCGCGGCACGATCGGTTCGGCCGTTTCGGGCAATTCGGTGCGCAGCTTGTCGAGCTGGCCCATCTTGCGCAGGAACGCCTTGTGGCCTTCCACGCCGACCATCAGCGCCATGCGCGCCGTGCCGATGTTGGAGGAATAGGTGAACACTTCCGGCACGGTCAGCGCGCGGTTCTGCGCGTGGTAGTCGTGAATCTGGAAGCGGCCAAAATGCAGGGCGTTGCGCGCGTCGATGCGCGAATTGAGGTTCACCTTGTTGGCGTCGAGCGCCATGGCGACGGAAATCGCCTTGAACGTCGAGCCCATCTCGTACACGCCGACGTTCATCCGGTTGATGTGGTCGGGATTGAGCGCGTCCTTCGGATTGCTCGGATTGAAATCGGGCAGCGAGGCGAGCGCGATGACCTCGCCGGTGTTGACGTCGAGAATGGCGGCGGCGGCGGCCTTGGCCTTGAATTTCTCGATGCCCTTCCGCAATTCGTCGCGCACCGCGAATGTCGCGCGCGCATCGAGCGACAGCGTGATCGGCTTCAGGTTTTCGGCCGAGAGATTGAAGCCCGCGCCGTGAAGATCGGCGAGCCCCTGCCCGTCGATGAATTTCTCGATGCCGGCAATGCCCTGGTTGTCGACGTTGGTTGCGCCCAGCACATGGGCGCCGACCGGGCCATTCGGATACACCCGCTTGTTCTCGGGCCAGAAGCCGATGCCCGGCAGGCCGAGACGATAGACTTCCTGCTGCTGCTTCGGCGTGATCTCGCGCTTCACCCAGACGAAGCCCTTGCGCGAGCCGAGGCGGTCGCGCAATTCCTTGGGATTGACGTCGGGCAGGACGGCCGTCAGCAATTCCGTCGCTTCGTCCTTGTCGATGATCCGGCGGGGCTCGGCGAAGATCGACATGGTCCTGACGTCGGTCGCCAGCACTTCGCCGTTGCGGTCGAGAATGTCGGGACGCGCGGCGGCGCTGGCTTCCACCGCCGCGGCGCGCATGCCGGCCGGATCCGGCTTGAAGCCGAGATAGACGAGCTTGCCGGCGATGACGAGATAGACCGCGCCGAAGCCGAGCGCCACGAGGCGCACGCGGCGATCGCTTTTTTCCAGGCGCGTCGAGAACAGCCTTTCGGCCCAGACTTTCGCACGCTCGGTCCAGCGCAGCGCCGGCGGCGCGTCGTCGTAGATCGTCACGTCCTCGGGCGCCTCGCCAGGCGCCTCGCTCGTCGCGGCCGGCGCGACGAACGCATTCGGTTCCACGCCGCTCGTCGCAACAGCTTCTTCGCGCATCTCGTTCGCGCCGGGGATCACGGGTTCGCTCATCGCCGCGCTCCGCTGCCGGGCGTCGCCGATGGCGTCGCCGTGGCGCCTGTCGTCGTGCGCGCCGGCGCAGGCGTGTTTGTCGGCTCGGACAGGCCCAGAGCCTCGAGCTTCTTGCCGATCTCGTCGCCACGCTGCGTGCGGTCGGGAAGCGCGGCGAAGGAAACGATCTGGTGCGGATGCGTCATTTCGAGATCGAGATATTTGTCGGCGAGCGGCGCGAGGCGGTCCGGCCGCACCAGATGCGCCCATTCGGCCTTCAGCATGCCGACGGCATCCTTCTCCTGCTGGATCTGGCGCGTCAGCTTGGCGATCTGGTCCGACCGGTAGAGCGTCTGGTACTTGATCGTGTAGGCGTAGATCGCCGAACCGATCAGCGCGCCGCAGGCGGCGATGTTGAGGAAGCGGATCATCGACGTTTCCCCTGCTGCTTTTCCGGGAGCGCGGCGAGACCAGCGATTTTGCCGTCGGGTCCCATGGCCGGCGCAGCCGTCCGGATCGCCACGCGCAGCTTGGCGCTGCGGGCGCGCGGATTGTTTCTCGTCTCGTCGTCCGAAGGGACGATCGGCTGCGCGCTTTCGAGCGTGAAGCTCGGCTCGGGCGGCGCGATTTCGCCCGGCAGCAGGCGGGACCGCGCCGCGCCGCGTCCCGAGCGTTGCGCGAAGAATTGCTTGACGATGCGATCTTCCAGCGAGTGGAAGCTGACGATCGCCAGCCTGCCGCCTTCGGCGAGCAGCTCTTCCGCGCCGGCGAGCGCGCGCACGAGTTCGCCCAGTTCATCGTTGACCGCGATGCGCAGCGCCTGGAACGTGCGGGTCGCCGGATGAATGTCGCCCGGCTTTCCGGGAATGGCGCGCTGCACGAGGGCGGCGAGCTGCGCCGTCGTCGTGATCGGCTGCGCCTTGCGCTCGTTGACGATGAAGCGGGCGATGCGCCGGGACGCGCGTTCCTCGCCGTAATGATAGAGGATGTCGGCGATCCGCTCTTCGCTGTCCTCGTTGACGATGTCGGCGGCGCTGCGGCCGCGGCTCTCCATCCGCATGTCGAGCGGGCCTTCGAAGCGGAAGGAAAATCCGCGCGCGGCCTCGTCGAACTGCATGGACGACACGCCGATGTCCAGCACGATGCCGTCGACAGTTTCAATTCCGAGCGCGCGGGTCGCGCGCGCCATGTCGCCGAAGCGCGCCTCGACCAGCGTGAGCCGCCCCTGCGCGGATGCAACGAGTTCCTGCCCCGCGGCGATGGCGGCGGGGTCGCGATCGAAGGCGATCACGCGCACGCCGTCGATCGCCAGCAAGTGCCGCGTATAGCCGCCTGCGCCGAACGTGCCGTCGATGTAGGTTCTGCCCGGTCGCGCCCGCAATGCGCCGACCGCTTCATGGAGAAGCACGGGAATGTGGCGGGCCGGTCCGCCTGCGGGAAGCTCGTTGGCGTTCCCGCGGCCCGTCATCATTCCCGTGCTCCATGCCCGGGCGGCATGTGGCCTGCCGCCCCTCCGGAGGCTGGGTACTTCCGCAATTCGCGCGCCCGGTTTCTGGCCTCGTCCTGATGCGCGCGGAAGCGTCCCGGCTCCCAGATCTGAAACTTGTGCCCCATGCCGACGAAGGCGACTTCCGTCGTTATGCCTGCACGGGCCTTGCAACTCTCGCTCAACTGCACGCGTCCTTCCGGGTCCACCTTCAGCTTCTCGCTCATGCCGTAGAGAGCGAGCGAAAGCGCGTCCCGCGCATCCGTGTACTGGGGATAGGTCTCCAGAAGCGTGTCGATCTCCTTCAGCAACGCATGGCCGCCGCAGTCGATCGCGTCCGTGTCCAGCGAGGGATGCACGAACAGCCCCTCGAACCCGTCCCGCGCCAGCACCGCCCTGAAGGACGCCGGGATCGAAACCCGGCCCTTCGAGTCGAGCCGATTGGTGAAACTGGAAACAAAGCGGTCGTCTTCCGCCATCACGCCTACGCCCACCCCACGCGGTCCCGCCGTTCCGGCGCGCGTCAACCCTGTCCGATCCGCCCTCGCGGTCCGGTCCGAACGCCTGCTGCGCTAAACTCAACGGGATGATTTGGGATAGCATGGGAGATTATGGGCGTCAACGCGAAAGTGAATCGAAACGGGACTTCCCGTTCGTGCTCCGCATTAGGCTTCGTTAAAGTTAAGGGATGGTTGATTCTGGCGATTTGCGAGGCATTTCGGGGGCATCGGCGCTTTTTGCGGCCTTCCTCGCCGCCTGCTGCGCACCCGCCCTCGCCCAGCCGGTCTCTGTCGAGGGCCTGGCGCGATCCGCGAGCCTGATGAAGCAGATCGCCGAGACCTGCGCCGCCGGCTACGACGCCGACGTGGATCTCGCCCGGCGCACCGAGAAGACCTTCGTGCAGGCCGGCGAGAAGGCCTTCGGCAAGGCCGCCTTCGACAGGACGATGGCCGCCGAATACGAGCGGCGCGGCCAGGAGGCGCGTTCCAAGGGCTCCGACCGCTGGTGTTACGAACAGCGCGAAGTGCTGCGCGAAGTGCCGGGCCAGAAAATCTTCAGATAGGCCTCAGGCCCGTTTCGCCGCGTCGCGCGCGGCGATCCTGCGCGCCAGCCGCTGGCCGAAGCGATGTGTCGGCATTTCGACGAAGCGATGGATCAGCCAGGCCGCGCCGAACACGGCGGCCAGCGTCAGCAGCAGCGCGACATGCGCCTCCACGCCGCGCCCGACGAGCAATTGCAGCATGACGTAGCCCGCCATGCCGTGCACGACGTAGAGCGGATAGGAAATGTCGGCGGCGAAGCGGAACAGGCGGTGCGACACGAAGAATTTCTGCGCCGCCATCGCCGCGACGAACAGGCCGAGCGCCGCCAGGTAGCTTTCCGGCTCGATCACGCCGACGAAGATCGGCTTCCAGCCCGGCCCGAGGAATTTCGTCTCCCAGGCCGCCAGGAACATGACGACGCAGGCGCCGATCCACAGCGCGGCCGCGCCGCGCCCGATCAGCCCGCGCTGGCGATAGTTCAGCGCGACGCCCGTGAACATGAAGATCAGGAATGGCGGATAGACGGCGGCGTATTCGAAACGCGCGGCGAGCTTCTCCATGCCTTCGGGCGGATGGCCGACGAAGGAATAGATGGCGACCCACACGGCGAAGATCGCGAATGGAACAAAGCCGACCCATGTCCTGCCGCGGCCGATGGCCGAGGCGAGCAATGCACACAGCAGGTAGAAGAAGAGTTCGATCTCCAGCGTCCAGATGATGCCGTCGATCGGCTTCGAATAGAGAATGGCGCGCAACGGCGGCAGGTAGTGCAGCGCCGCCTGCGCGACGTTGAACGGCGGCGCGCCGCCGGCGAGCGCCGTGCCGATCAGCACCGAGGCGACCGTGATCGAGAAGCCGACCCAATAGGTCGGATAGATGCGGAAGAAGCGGCCGGTGAGAAAGGCGCGCGCGTCGTAGCGCTCGAGCGAGATCGGAATGACGAAGCCCGAGATGACGAAGAACAGGCCGACGCCGAAGGCCGCGAAGCTGATCGGCAGCGCGGCGAAGGCGCTCGCGAACCATGGCGGCTGGATGGCGAGGGCCGGCATGCCGGTGATCAGCGCAACGACGGGCTGCCCGAGCCAGAACGCCTCGAAGAGGTGCGCGATGACCACGGTGACCGCCGCGACGCCGCGCAGCGAATTGGCGAATTCGATCCTGTCCGAAGGCCGCGCCTTCTCCCCTCCCCCTTGTGGGGAGGGGCCGGGGGAGGGAGTCGGGAAACTTTTCGACAAAGACTTCTCGACCCCCCACCCTGACCTTCCCCCGGCGCAAACCGGGTGTTCCCGATTTGCGCAAAAACCCCGAAGTCGGCAACAGCCGACTTCGGAGGGGAGGGAATTCCAGCCAGCCGGCCTGTAAGCCGGGTTCTGTATGGCCCGGGATCGAAACCCCGGACGCGATGGCCATTCCTCTGGGACGATCGTTGCCGACCGCCTCTAGCAACCAACCCGGACGAAAACCCGGAGACGGGTCTGGCGACGTCGCCGCCGCCCTTCGCCCCTATTCGGTTTTGCTCCCGGCGGGGCTTGCCATGCCGCCTGCGTCGCCGCCGGCGCGGTGCGCTCTTACCGCACCCTTTCACCCTTGCCCTCTCCGCGAGCGGATCGGGCGGTTTGCTTTCTGTGGCGCTTTCCCTGGGGTCGCCCCCGCCGGACGTTATCCGGCGCCGTATCTCCGTGGAGCCCGGACTTTCCTCCGCCCGAAGGCGGCGGCCATCCGGCCGACTGGCGGGCCCGGGATAGAGGAAAAGGCCGCGCCTGTCATCCCGCGCGCCGACAGCCCTTGTCGCGGGGGCGCGCCGCGCCCTACCCTTCTTGCAACGTCGCGCGGAAAAGCGACGAAACCACGGGAGCGAAAACATGGCTGTCGCGCAGAAAATCGGCGCATCGCACGCAGACGCCGGACTGACGATCGCGCCCGCCGACGGACCGTTCGGCGCAATCATCCGGGGCGTCGACCTGCGCAAGCCGCTCGACACGGAAACGGCGGGCCGCATCCGCGTCGCGCTGGTGACGCAGGGCGTCGTCGCCTTTCCCGACCAGAAACTCGACGACGACGATCTCGAACGCGTCTCGCTGACCTTCGGCGCCTTCGGCGTCGATCCCTACATCCGGCCGATCCCCGGCCGGAAGCACATCGCCGCGATCCGCCGCCGCGCCAACGAGACGGCGCCGCTGTTCGCCGAGAACTGGCACAGCGACTGGAGCTTTCTCGACGTGCCGCCCGCCTTCACCTGCCTCTACGGCATCGACATTCCGCCCACCGGCGGCGACACCTGGTTCGCCAACCAGCAGATGGCCTACGACCGGATGCCCGCCGACCTGCGCGCGAAACTCGACGGCGTGATCGCCGTCCATTCGGCGCGCGGCGGCTATGCGCCCAAGGGACAGTACGGCGAACGCGACGTCGGCCGCTCCATGGACATCGTGCATTCCGAAGACGCGATGGCGACGCAGCGCCACCCGCTCGTGCGCGCCCATCCAGAAACCGGGCGGCGTGGCGTCTTCTCGACCCACGGCTACATCATTGCGCTGGAGAATTGCGAGAACGGCGACGCGCTGCTGCGCGAGGTGGTGAAATGGCAGACGCCGGACGAGGTGGTCTATCGCCACAAGTGGCGGCCGGACATGCTCGTCATCTGGGACAACCGCGTCGTCCTTCACCGCGCCACCGGGGGCTACGACGGCCACGACCGGCTTCTGCACCGGACAACGGTGGCGGACAGAAGGATGGCGGGATAAGCGCGGCGGCATACCTTGTAACTTGTCGCTTGCCGACACTGGCATAATCGCCGGCGCGGTGGCGGTCGGAAGACTGGGCCTACCTAGGGTTTGCGAGCCCGTCGGGGAGCGAGGGTCTCCGTCCGCCGTTCCATCGAACCCGAACAGTCGCTTGGGCCGCTCGAAGCGAAGCCCGGTTGCGCAAGGATGGGATCGGATGGACGCTCACTACATCGGCATCGACGTGTCGAAGGATCGGCTGGATGTGCATGCGCATCCTTCCGGCGAAGCCTTTGCGGTCGCCCGCAACGGCGAAGGCCTCGCGCAGCTCGTCGTTCGGTTGCAGGCGATCGCGCCAGCGCTGATCGCCGTCGAGGCGACCGGCGGCTTCGAGACGGTCGTGGCGGCGAGCCTGGCGAGCGCAGCCCTGCCGGTCGTCGTCGTCAATCCGGCGCAGGTCCGCCACTACGCGCAGGCGCTCGGCAAGCGCGCCAAGACCGATCCGATCGACGCCGCGGTCATCGCCCGCTTCGTCGAGGCGACGCAGCCCGAGGTGCGCGTCCTGCCGGACGAGGCTACGCAGCTTCTCGCCGATCTCGTCGCCCGCCGGCGGCAGATCGTCGAGATGATGGCCGCCGAGGGCCAGCGCGAGCGGCGCGCCGCCAAACGCCTGCAAAAAAGCATCGCCCGGCTGCGCAAGGCGCTCGAGAAGGAACTCGCCGAACTCGACGCCGAGATCGACGATCAGGTGCGCGGCTCGCCGGTCTGGGCCGAGAAGGAAGACCTGCTCGCCTCCGTCCCCGGCGTCGGATCGATCATCGCCCGCACGCTGATCGCCGAAATGCCGGAACTCGGAACGCTCGACCGCCGTCAGATCGCAGCGCTCGCGGGGCTAGCGCCGTGGACGCGACAGTCCGGCCAGTGGAAGGGCAAGAGCTTCATCGGCGGCGGTCGCAAGACCGTGCGCAGCCTGCTGTTTGTCGGCGCCATGGTCGCCGCGCGACACAACCCGGCCCTCAAGAGATTCCGCGACAAGCTGGTGGCGGCAGGAAAATCCAAACGGCTCGCCCTCGTCGCCGTCGCCCGAAAGCTGCTGACGATCCTCAACGCAATCCTGCGGGACAGAAAGCCATGGCGCGCCGAAATCGCTTGATCGCCAAGACAGTCGCTCCCCGCTCGCGGGGAGGTCGCATCGCGTCAGCGATGCGGGTGGGGCCTGCGGGGCGTTGTCCCGGATCTTTTCGCGTCACTGGCGCCGAACCCCACCCGTCCGCCTTCGGCGTCCACCCTCCCCGCAAGCGGGGAGGGAGCGCGCTACTTCGGCCATGTGAAATACGCAGAGCGGGAACACCGGCGTTGCGAGGCGGGGAGGGAGCCTCTCCAGCCCAAACGACAAACGGCGGGTCTTTCGACCCGCCGCCGGTTGCCTCGAACGCAGATAACGATCTGACGCAGTTTTAGTTCTGCGCCATGATCGCCCGCGCCTTGGAGCAGTAGGCGCGGTTTGCGGCGCTCATATGTTTGGAATAAGTCCCTGACTGGTAACGCATAACCGTGCCGCACACGTCGCCTCCGGACATGCGGTAGGCCTGCGCCAGATATTTCATGCCATAGGCGACGTTCGTCTCCGGATGATAGAGCGCCGTCGCCGAACCGGCGAAGCCGACGCCGCGCGCCGTCGCCGGCTTGATCTGCATGAGGCCCATCGCGCCGCCGTTCGAGACGCGCGGGTTGTAGCGGCTCTCGATCCGCACGACCGCGTCGGCGAGCGCGAACGGCACGCCATTGGCGGCGGCATGGCGGGCGATGATGTCGCGGACCGAACCGCGGGCGCCGGATTCGTAGCCGAGCGCCTGGCCGCGGTGACGGACCTCGCCGGCCTCGACGACCGGCGCCGCGGCCGGGCGAGCCGAGCCCGGCACGATGGCCTGCACCTGGAACGGGAAGCGACCGAGCGTGTCGTCTTCGGCTCGCGCCGAGGCAAGGGAAGAAATGGAGAGAACGGCCGCGCACAGGCCAATGATGATGCGATTCATCGGGGAGACTTGTCCTACATGTTTTGGGGGATGGCCGAGCTTATCCCCGACAAATGAGACCAAAATCGGGCAATATGTTGCGATGCAACAATTACTGAATACGATTGCGTCCTATAAAATAGACGCTGGATCGAATACAATAATCTCAAATAAAAAGTCGTTAACCTTTCGTTTACCTTTCAGAACCTGCGCGTCATCCCTGCTCCCGCTCCGCGCCTTCCGGCGCTAACATCGGTCCATGCCTGCGCCGAGCGACTCGCCCGCCTTCAGCCCCGACAGCCCGGCGGTCGATTTCGTGCGGCCCTCGCCGAACCACGGCGACAGGCGCGGCCGGGCGATCGACGCGCTTGTCCTGCACTACACGGGCATGCCGACCGCCGACGGGGCGCTCGAACGTCTCTGCGACGTCTCCGCCGAGGTCTCGGCCCATTATTTCGTGTTCGAGGATGGGCGGGTCGCCCAGCTCGTTCAGGAGGACAGGCGCGCCTGGCACGCCGGGCGCTCCTTCTGGGCCGGCGAGACCGACATGAATTCCGCCTCTATCGGCATCGAGATCGTCAATCCCGGCCACGATGCGGGCGCCCCGCCCTTCCCGGACGCGCAGATCGACGCGCTCATCCGGCTCTGCGCCGACATCATGCGGCGGCGCGCCATTCCGCCCGAACGGTTGCTCGCCCATTCCGACATCGCGCCCGGCCGCAAGATCGATCCCGGCGAAAATTTCCCGTGGGCGCGCCTCGCGGCGGCGGGCGTCGGCGCATGGCGCGCGCCCGCGCCCGACGCCGACGGCCTGATCCTGGCGCGCGGCGCGACCGGCGCGCCGGTTCGCGCGCTCCAGCAGAAGCTGGCGCGCTTCGGTTTCGGGCTCGAGGCGACGGGGACCTACGATGCGGCGACCGAGACGGTCGTCGCCGCCTTCCAGCGCCGCTGGCGCCCTGCCCGCATCGACGGCGTGGCCGACGCCGCGACCGTCGCGACGCTCGGCGCGCTGGTCGCCTGAACGGACTATCCCTCGGTAGCGATCTTCCGCAGCGACCAGGCGTCCTTGCCCTCGCCGCCGCGCAGGTCGAAGATTTTCCAGGCGCCGTTTTCCTGCACGAAATCGTAACGCACGAAGGTCGTGTCGTTGAACATCGAATATTTCGCGATCAGCGTCTGCTTGTCGGCGCCGGGCGTCTCGACCGTCACGACGAGGTTTTTCGGCGCTTCGTAATCCTGCCCGTTGATGATCGGGTCGAAGTCGATGATCGGTTCGTTGATCTTCCGCGATTTCGCCTCGGCCTTCTTCACGAGCGCGTCGAGCGACGTCGAGAAATAGCGCGTGCGCACCTGCTTGTTGTCGTAGGCGCCCTTCGCGTTCTTGCCGGCATAGAGAGAATAGAGCTTCGTGACGATCGCCTGAGGCTCGGTCGGCCAGTCCTCGGCGAAAGCAGGCGAAGCGACAGTTCCGGCGAGCGCAAGCAGGAACAGGCGGCGATCGAACGAACAATTCATGGCAATCTCCTTGCCGTCGCGTTCTAGCCGCCGTCCGGCCCGGCCGGACGTGCGCCGTCGCACGCCGCGCGTCAGCCCGCCGCCTGCATCGGGATTTCGAGGCCCGCCTGCTCGCAGGAATTGGCGACGTCCGACACGGTCGCGCGCTGCACGTCGCGCTTCCAGCGCAGATCGTCGAAATTCGTGCCGCGATGCATCGTCTGCCTGTTGTCCCAGATGACGAGATCGTTGGCGCGCCAGCGGTGCGTATAGACGAACTGGCGCTGCGTCGCATGCGCGGCCAGCTCGTCGATCAGCTTGCGCCCTTCCTCGTCGGGCAGGCCGAAGATGCGGCCGGCGTGCGAGGCGAGATACAGGCACTTGCGGCCCGTCTGCGGAATGGTGCGCACGAGGACCTGCGGCACGGGCGGCATGCCCGCCCGTTCCTCCGCGCTGAAATCCTTGAAGCCGAGCTTCGCGCGCGAGGTGAAGATCGAATGCTCGCAGACGAGGCCCTCGATGCGACGCTTCGTTTCCTCGGACAATGCGTCCCAGGCCGCGCGCATGTCGCAGAATTCGGTATGGCCGCCGACCGGCGGTATGGAACGCGCGTAGAGCAGGGAGGCGTAGGCAGGAACGTATTTGAAGGTCGAATCCGAATGCCACAGCCGGTTGCCGAGCTGGAACATGCGCTGCCGCGATTCCCTGCCCCAGACTTCGTTCTTCTCGTTCAGGTTCGACACGTCGGCGATCTCGGCGACGACGCGCAGCTTCACATCCGTGCGATGCGTGGCGATCGATGTCTCCAGAGGCCCGAAAGCCCGGGCGAAATCGAGATGCTGGTCGGTGGACAGATTCTGGCCGGGAAAGACGAGGACCGCATATCTGTCGAAGGCTGCGCGGATGTCAGCGACGTCCTCGTCGGAAAGCGGCTTCGACAGGTCGACATCGCCGACTTCCGCAGCGAAATTCTCCGTCACCGGCCAGAATTCGGCGCCCATGCGTTCCTCCGCGCACTATTTTCGACGCGCATGTCTCGGCGGGCCGGCTGCGCTTTGGCCCGGAGCATGGCAGAGCCCGGCAACGCGTCAAGCTTGAACGCATCGGCGTTTGGCAGCAGGATCGCCGGCCAGTCTGGAGCCTTCTCATGAAACGATCTGTCGTCGTCACCGGCGCATCGACCGGCATTGGTCTTGCGACCGCGAAGATGCTGGCCGCCCGCGGCTATCACGTCTTCGGCAGCGTCCGGCGCATGGACGACGCCGACCGGCTCAGCGCCGAGATCGGCGAGGAGGTCACCCCGCTGATTTTCGACGTGACCGATCAGGAAGCCGTTCTGGAGGCGGCTCGCGACGTCGCGCAGCGGCTCGGCGCCAGCAGGCTCGCGGGCCTCGTCAACAACGCGGGCATTGCAACGCCCGGCCCGCTGCTGAAACTGCCGCTGAAGGATTTGCGCTGGCAGCTCGAGGTCAATGTCGTCGCGCAGGTCGGCGTCACGCAGGCCTTCGCGCCGCTGCTCGGATCGGATCCGGCGCGCAGCGGACCGCCCGGCCGCATCGTCAACATGTCGTCGGTCGCCGGCAGGCTCGTATCGCCTTTCGTCGGCGCCTATGCGGCCTCCAAGCACGCGCTCGAGGCCCTGTCCGATGCGCTGCGCCGCGAACTCGCGATCTACGGCATCGACGTCGTCGTCATCGAACCGGGCACGGTCGCGACGCCGATCTGGGACAAGGCCGAGGCGCTCGACGTCGCGCCCTATCTCGAAAGCGACTACCGCGAAGCGATCACGAAAATGCTCGCTTACATGCTGAAGCGCGGGCGCTCGGGCTATCCGCCCGAGAAAGTGGCGGAAGCCGTGCTGCACGGCCTGACCGCGCAAAAGCCGCCGATCCGCATTCCCGTCGTGCAGGGCGCGTTCGAGAACTGGATCGCGCCGCGCCTGATGAGCGACAGGATGCTCGACAATGTCATCGCCAAGCGGCTCGGGCTGAAGAAGCCGGGCTAGGCGAATTCCCGACGCCTGCGCAGCCGGCGATCGGGAACCCGGAAAGACGCTTGCAGAATTCGGGAACTGGATTCCCGCTTTCGCGGGAATGACAGCCCTATTCCGCCGCCTGCACGTAGGACGCCGGATCGTAATTGAGGATCGGCGACAGCCAGCGCTCCACTTCCGCGATCGTCATGTTCTTGCGAGCCGCATAATCCTCGACCTGGTCGCGCTCGACCTTGGCGACGCCGAAATAATGCGCTTCCGGATGCGAGAAATAGAGGCCGCAGACCGACGAGCCCGGCCACATCGCGTAGCTCTCCGTCAGCTTCACGCCGGTGCGGCGCTCCGCCTGCAGGAGATCGAACAGGATCGTCTTTTCCGTATGGTCGGGCTGTGCGGGATAGCCCGGCGCCGGCCGGATGCCGCGATAATCTTCCGCCAGCAGTTCTTCCGGCGCGAAATTCTCGTCCGGCGCATAGGCCCAGAATTCCTTGCGCACGCGCTCGTGCATGCGTTCGGCGAAGGCCTCTGCGAAACGGTCGGCCAGAGCCTTGGTCATGATCGAGCGATAATCGTCGTTGGCGCGCGCGAAGCGCTCGGCGATCTTGTCCTCTTCCAGTCCCGCCGTCACGACGAAGCCGCCGATGTAGTCGGGGCCCGCGCCCTGCGGCGCGACGAAATCCGAAAGCGCGAGGTTCGGACGCCCGTCGCGGCGCGTCAGCTGCTGGCGCAGGCTGTGCAGCGTCGCGATCTTTTCCGAGCGCGACTCGCCCGACCACAGCGCAATGTCGTCGCCGATCGAATTGGCCGGCCAGAAGCCGATCACCGCGCGCGGATTGAACCAGCGCTCGTCGATGATGCGCTTCAGCATGTCCTGCGCATCCGAATAGAGCGCGCGCGCCGCCTCGCCCTGCTTTTCATCCTCGAGGATGGCCGGGAAACGGCCCTTCAATTCCCAGGTCTGGAAGAACGGCGTCCAGTCGATGTGGCGCGCGAGTTCGGCGAGGTCGTAGGAAGAGAACACGCGCGTGCCGGTGAAGGTCGGCTTCGGCGGCGTGTAATTGCCCCAGTCCGTCTTCAGCGCGTTGCCGCGCGCCTTGCCGATCGACAGGCGCAGCTTGTCGGCCTCCGCGCGGCGATGCGCGTCGGCGACCTTGGCGTATTCGGCGCGCACCTGCTCGACGTAGGATGCGCGCGTCTCCTTCGAGATCAGCGCTTGCGCCACGCCGACGGCGCGGCTCGCGTCCGTCACATAGACGGCCTGGCCGCGCTGGTAGTTCGGATGGATCTTCACCGCCGTATGCACGCGGCTCGTCGTCGCGCCGCCGATCATCAGCGGCGCATCGAAGCCCTCGCGCTCCATTTCGCTCGCCACGTAGCACATCTCGTCGAGCGACGGCGTAATCAGCCCCGACAGCCCGATGGCGTCGACCTTCTCGGCCTTCGCGGTTTCGAGAATCTTCTGCGCGGGAACCATTACGCCGAGGTCGATGATCTCGAAATTGTTGCAGGCGAGCACGACGCCGACGATGTTCTTGCCGATGTCGTGCACGTCGCCCTTCACGGTCGCGAGCAGGATCTTGCCGGCGCTCGTGCGCGCCTGCTTCTCGCCTTCCATGAACGGCATGAGCCAGGCAACGGCCTGCTTCATCACGCGCGCCGATTTCACCACCTGCGGCAGAAACATCTTGCCGGCGCCGAACAGGTCGCCGACGACGTTCATGCCGGCCATCAGCGGACCCTCGATCACGTCCAGCGGACGCTTCGCGGCAAGCCGCGCCTCTTCCACATCGGCCTCGATATAATCGGTAATGCCGTTGACGAGCGCATGTTCGAGCCGCTTGTCGACGGGCTGCTCGCGCCAGCTTTCGTCCTTGACCTGCGCCTGTCCCTTCTGGTGGCGGAATTTCTCGGCGACCGCCAGCAGCCGTTCGGTGCCGTCCTTGCGTCGGTTGAGAACCACGTCCTCGCACGCCTCGCGCAGTTCCGGATCGATCTTCTCGTAGACCGCGAGCTGGCCGGCGTTGACGATGCCCATATCCATGCCCGCGGCGATCGCGTGATACAGGAACACCGAGTGCATCGCCTCGCGCACCGGTTCGTTGCCGCGGAACGAGAAGGACAGGTTCGAGACGCCGCCCGACACATGCGCCAGCGGCATCTTCGTGCGGATTTCACGCGTCGCCTCGATGAAGTCGACGCCGTAATTGTCGTGTTCCTCGATGCCGGTCGCGACAGCGAAGATGTTCGGATCGAAGATGATGTCCTGCGGCGGCAGCCCGACCTCCTCGGTCAGGATCCTGTACGCGCGCTCGCAGATCTCGACCTTGCGTTCCTTCGTGTCGGCCTGGCCCTTCTCGTCGAAGGCCATGACGACGACCGCCGCACCGTGGCGCTTCACCACTTCCGCATGCGCCTTGAACGCCTGCTCGCCTTCCTTCATCGAGATCGAATTGACGACCGCCTTGCCCTGCAGGCATTTCAGGCCCGCCTCGATCACCTCGAACTTCGAGGAATCGACCATGACGGGCACGCGCGCGATGTCGGGTTCGGCGGCGACGAGATTGAGGAACTCGACCATTGCCTTCTGCGAGTCGAGCAGGCCCTCGTCCATGTTGACGTCGATGATCTGCGCGCCGTTGATCACCTGGTCGCGCGCCACATCCAGCGCCGCGGCATAGTCGCCCGCCGTCACGAGCTTACGGAACTTCGCCGAGCCGGTGACGTTGGTGCGCTCGCCGACATTGACGAAGCGGACGTCGGAGGTCAGCGCGAAAGGCTCGAGGCCAGAAAGCCGCAAGAGCGGCGCGATTTCCGGAACCTTGCGCGGCGCCAGACCCTCGACGGCTTTTGCAATGGCGGCGATATGGTCGGGCGTGGTCCCGCAGCAGCCGCCGACGATGTTGACGAGGCCGCTCGTCGCGAACTCCCCGACGAGCGAGGCCATATATTCCGGGCTTTCGTCGTAGAGGCCGAATTCATTGGGCAGGCCGGCGTTCGGATAGGCGCAGACCAGCGTGTCGGCGACGCGCGAGATTTCGGCCAGATGCGCGCGCATCTCGCGCGCGCCGAGCGCGCAATTCAGGCCGACCGAAAACGGCCTGGCATGCGCGATCGAATTCCAGAAGGCTTCCGGCGTCTGGCCAGACAGCGTGCGGCCCGACAGATCGGTGATCGTGCCGGAGATCATGACGGGCAGGCGCTTGCCCGCTTCGGCGAAGGCTTCCTCGATGGCGTAGATCGCCGCCTTGGCGTTCAGCGTGTCGAAGATGGTCTCGACCAGCAGCAGGTCGGCGCCGCCCTCGATCAGCCCGAGCGCCGCTTCCCTGTAGGCTTCGCGCAATTCGTCGAAGGACGTGGCGCGAAAGCCGGGATTGCTGACATCGGGCGAAATCGAGGCCGTGCGGTTGGTCGGCCCCATCGCGCCGGCGACGAAGCGCGGCTTGCCGTCTTCCTTCTCGGCGGCGCGGGCGGCCTCCACGACGAGACGGGCGCCCTCGCTGTTCATTTCGCGCGCGAAGGCCTCGAGCCCGTAGTCGGCCTGCGCGATCGACGTCGACGAAAACGTGTTCGTCGCGCAGATGTCGGCGCCCGCGCGGAAATAGGCGAGGTGGATGTCGCGCACCGCGTCGGGCTTCGTCAGGATCAGCAGGTCGTTGTTGCCGCGCAGGTCCCGCGACCAGTCGGCGAAACGCTCGCCACGAAAATCGGCCTCGTCCAGCTTCAATTGCTGGATCATCGTGCCCATGGCGCCGTCGAGGACGAGGATGCGCTCGCGGGCGAGGTCTTGCAGCTTGGTCGTCATATCTTCACATCCATCCGGGCTCGGGCGCGTCATGCCCGGCCTTGTGCCGGGCATCCACGCCGGGCCGTTTCTGCGATTGAGGGCTCTGGGCCGCTCTCGACATTTCTTTCGTTGGCCGCCCTGACGTGGATGGCCGCCGGCTCCTCATCCGTCCACCGCGCTCACCGCCTTCGCGCGCACGCCGAGCAGATGGCATGTCGCATAGACGAGGTCGGCGCGGTTCATCGTGTAGAAATGGAAATCGGTCACGCCGCGATCCATCAGGTCGAGCGCCTGTTCGGCCGCCACCGCCGCTGCGATCAGGCGGCGCGTCGACGGATCGTCGTCCAGCCCCTCGAATCGTTCGGCGAGCCATTGCGGCACGCTCGCGCCGGTCTTGCGCGCGAAGCCTGCCGTCTGCTTGAAATTCTGCACAGGCACGATGCCCGGCAGGATCGGAATGTTCACGCCGGCCTTCCGCACACGGTCGAGGTAGCGGAAGTAGACGTCGTTCTCGAAGAAGAACTGCGTGATGGCGCGCGTGGCGCCGGCGTCGATCTTCGCCTTCAGCGCGTCGATGTCGGCGTCGAACGACGCGCTTTCCGGATGCTTCTCCGGATAGGCGGAAACCGACACCTCGAAATCGCCGATCCTGCGGATGCCGTGCACGAGGTCGGTGGAAGTGGCGTAGCCGCCGGGATGCGCCTCGTAGGCGGAGCCGATGCCGCTCGTCGGATCGCCGCGCAGCGCCACGATGTGACGCACGCCGGCGTCCCAATAGGCCCGCACGACGGAATCGATTTCTTCCCGCGTGGCGGCGACGCAGGTGAGATGCGCGGCCGGCTTGATGGCGGTTTCGCGCACGATTCGCGATACGGTCGAATGCGTGCGCTCGCGGGTCGAACCGCCGGCGCCGTAGGTCACCGAAACGAAACTCGGTTCGAGCGGCGCGAGACGTCCGATCGCTTCCCAGAGCGAAGCTTCCATCTCGGCCGTCTTCGGCGGAAAGAATTCGAAGGAGACGCCGACGCGACGGTGCGGGGCGCGGCTCGGGCGAGCGCTGTCGTCGAGCTTTTCAAGCATTTCAGGCGAACTCCCTGGCGCCCTGCGGGGCGATGTCGGTTGCGATGCGCCGGTCCTGGGCAAGCCAGATCGAGACGGTGAGCTTGTGGGCGCCGGCGCCGGAAGAAACAGGCGCGAGATCGCGATGCTCGCGAACGTCCAGTCCGGCATCGGCGAGCAGGCCGGTGATTTCCTCGTTCGAGAAGCCGAGGCGGCGATGCGCGTGGCGCTCGCGCAGATGCTCTTCCTCGTGCGGCGCGAAATCGACGACGATCAGGCGTCCGCCGGGTCCCAGCGCCCGCGCGGCCTCGCGCAGCGCGCGGGCCGGATCGTCGAGATAATGCAGAACCTGATGCACGATCGCCAGGTCGGCGGCGTTGCGTTCCACCGGCAGCGCGTAGATGTCGCCCTGCCGCAATTGCGCGTTGCGCACGCCGGCGCGATCGAGATTGGCGCGCGCGACGGACAGCATGGCCGGCGAAAGATCGACGCCGATCGCGCGCGCCGCGCGACTGGACAGAAGCTCGAGCATGCGGCCCGTGCCCGTGCCGCAATCGAGCAGCACGTTGACCGGCCTGTCGCCGATCATGTCGAGAATGGCGCGCTCCACTTCCGCCTCGGGCGCGTGCATCTTGCGCAACTGGTCCCAGTCGCCGGCATGGGTCGCGAAATAGCGCGCGGCGTGTTCGGCGCGCGACTTGCGGATTTCGGCGAGGCGCTCGCGGTCCGCGGCGAGTTGCGGATCGTTCGGGTCGAGACGCGCGGCGATCTCGCGCACGATTTCCGCGCCCGGACCGGACTGCGCCGCCAGGAAGAACGCCCAGGCGCCCTCGCGGTGGCGCTGGGCGAGGCCAGCCTCCACCAGCAGCTTGAGATGGCGCGACACGCGCGGCTGCGACTGGCCGAGAATGGCGACCAGCTCGGACACGGCGAGGTCCGTCTGGGCGATCAGCGCCAGGATGCGCAGGCGCGTCTCCTCGCCTGCCGCCTGCAGGGCGGCCAGGGCGACCTCGAGACCGACCTGCGTCGGGGCCTGGAAGATCGGTTTCGGCATGATCTCGGCACGAGTGAAAGATATAAAGATATCTTTATACGTTATGCCGAGAAATGCAAGAGGCGGCCCATCGCCGCCCTTTCCGGCCAGCCGGCGGCAAAAGGCACAGCAACCCGTTGTTTCAGAAAGTGCTTTCGAGAGACGGCGCGGCGACCGGCTGGGTGCGGGTCTCCGCCCCTTCCGCGTCCTTGCCCAGCCAGAACACAAGAACGAGGGCGATACAGGCGGCGATCGCAATGGCGCGCGGCGGCGGGGCCGGTCTTTGCCCGGCTGGCCGCATGGACGGCGGCGCGAGCCGGCCTGCTTTCGCCCTGGACGCATGTGTCGGCACGTCGAAATGCGTCATCGCCACTCCTGCCGGGCGCATACGCGAACGCCCGCACCGGCAGAATAGCCGCCGCGCGCTAACCCCTCGGTAACGACATTTGTAAAATGCCTGTTAACCCTCGCCTTCAGCGGCGCGGATCGATCACCGGCTTGCCGATCATCTTCCGCGCGAGCATGGCGGTCAGAACCGCCGGCGCTTCGGCCAGCCCGTGAACGGAATCGGCGCGCGGCGAGATCTTGCCGGCCGCCGTCAGCTCTACGAACCGCCGGTTGAGTCGCGGCCCCTCCGCCGCATGGGCGCGCACGTGGCCGCCCCAGTCGACGCCGAGGAGAGAAGCGCGTTTCAGCAGCGCCAGATTGAGCGGCAGTTTCGCGATCTCGCCCGAGGCGAAACCGATCACCAGATGCCGCCCGCCCGGCGCCAGCGAACGGAAGGCGGCTTCCGACCACGCGCCGGAAACCGGGTCGTAGACGACATCGAGGCCCTTGCCGGCGAGCGCGGCTTCCAGCGCCTTGCGCCAGTCGGCCTGTGTATAGTCGACCGCCGCATGGGCGCCGCGCGCCAGCGCCGCCTGCCTCTTGTCCTCCGACGAGGCCGCCGCGATCACGAAGGCCCCGAGGCCGCGCGCCACATCGATCGCCGCCATGCCGACGCCGCCGGAGGCGCCGAGCACCAGCACCGTCTCGCCCGCTTTCAGACGGCCGCAATCCTCGAAACCGTAGATCGCCGTGCCGTAATTGATGATGGCCGAGGCCGCCGCCGCCGTATCGAAACCGTCCGGCAGGATCGTGCAGGCGGCCGCCGGGACGACGGCCTTTTCCGCAAGCCCGCCCTTGGCGATGACCGCGACCCTTTTGCCGACGAGATCGGCCGGCGCGCCGGGGCCGACAGCGATCACGCGGCCCGCCATCTCGCCGCCCGGCGTGAACGGCAGCGGGTCCTTCAACTGGTACTTGCCCTGCACCAGCAGGCCGTCGACGAAGCCGAGGCCGCAGGCTTCCACCGCGATCAGCGCCTGCCCCTGCCCTGGGGCGGGGTCGGGAATGTCTTCCAGCTTCAACTGGTCGGGCAGGCCGAAGGAATGGCAGCGGATGGCGCGCATGGGATCCTCGATTGTCCAAATAGCGAAAATGGTCTAATTTCTCCAAATATGACCATATTGGAGGTCGGCGTGTCCAGCTATTCAGTCGCTCACGCAAAGGAGCAGCTTTCCAAGCTGATCGACGAGGCGATCGCTGGCGAACGCGTGACCATCACCCGCCATGGCAAGCCGGTGGTCGAACTGCACTCCGTCGAGGCGATCGCGCCCCGCAGGCCCTCGCCGCAACTCGTCGACGAGATCGGGATCGAGGCGAAGAAGATCGGTCCGCTGGGAATCTCTCCGGTCGACCTCGTGCGCGAGATGCGGGACGAGGAGCCGTGACCTTCTACCTCGACACGTCTTTCCTGATATCGGCGCTGACGGACGAGTCGAACTCGCAGGCCTCCAGAGACTGGCTGAAGGCCGGCGGCGATCCGACGATCATTTCCGATTTTGCGGCGCTCGAACTGGGCGCGTCCGTTTCGCGCTTCGTGCGGACGGGACGCTTGGCCGAGGCGCCGGCGCGCGCCCTTCTGGCGCGGTTCGACCGTATGCGGTCAGCGAGCGCCAGCCACGCGCATGACAAGTCCGACTTTGACCTCGCAGACGAGATCGTTCGGGATTTCGATACGAAACTGGCCGCGCCGGACGCATTGCATCTGGCGGCGACGGTCAACTTGCGCGCCAGACTTGTAACCTACGACGAGCGCTTGGCGGCAGCCGCACGATTGCGCGGCCTACAGGTGGTGTCGCCGGGTTGAGCGCAGCGGTCACGCTTGCTTTCCAGGGTCATCGGTATTACTTTTTCTTGATGGGTAATACAAAACGCGACCACGCCACCACGGTCACCGTCAAGGGCCAGGTCACCCTGCCCAAGGCCGTGCGCGAGGCCGCTGGCATCCGGCCGGGCGACCGGGTCGTGCCGCGCGCCCTGCCCAACGGGACCGTCGTGATCGAACGCGCGCGCCCCGGCGAACCCGACCCGGCCGCGCTCGAAGCCGCGCGCAAGCGGATCGAGGATGCGGTCGCCGACCTGCATCGCCGCGGCATCAGGCCCATCATGACGACCGACGCGTTGATGCGCCTGACGCGGGGCGAGGATTGACGCTCGTCGACACGAATATCCTGATCGACATTCTCACGCTCGATCCGGTCTGGGGCGCCCGCTCGCTAGACCTCTTTGCGCGCTGCGCGGACAAAGGCCCCATGCTGATCGTCGACGCGATCTACGCGGAATGCGCGGCGAGTTACGCGAGCGCGGATCAAACAACCGCCGCGCTCGAAGGCTTGCGGGTGCAACGCTCGCGCATGTCGGACGAGGCTCTGTGGCGCGCGTCGCGAGCCTTCGTCGAATATCGCCGTCGCGGCGGAACGAAGTCGAACGTCCTGCCCGACTTCTTCATCGGCGCGCAGGCCGAAACGCTCGGCGTCCCGCTGCTGACGCGGGACGGCGGGCGCTATGCGACGTATTTTCCGGATGTGGAATTGGTGAAGGTGGAGTGAGGCAGCAGCGCCTGTGCACCGCCGCCTAAACTCACATCGAAACCCTCAGATCCGTCGCCACGCAGGAAGACTAGTGCCTAGTTTCTTCGAGCAGGGCGAGGTGCGCGGGGCCTAGGTCGTCGATCGCGATGCGAGGAGGTTTCTCACCGAATACGATGTCTCTCGTATAGACCGCGCAACTCAATGCCGATGTGCAGAGCATTTCGATTGTTTCGAGAACTTCGCTCTCGCTGAACGCGGGATCAAAATCTATTCCGTCGAATGAAAGTTCGCCCTCTTCCGAAATGACATAACGGCTGAGGGCATCCACGCTCGGATGAACGGCATCGGCAGAAAGAACGCTATACAAAACATGCAGCTTGCCGATATCTCCTACGGCCTTCGCAACATCTCCAGCGCTTAGAGACTTTGATTTCGCGAACGACTCAGACTTACGCATGAACTCGCGCAGTCGCTCTTCCGCCTCGCTCGGCATGGGGACACGGGCGCTAAAGAGCGACTGACCTCTCATGCGTCTATGTCGCATCGTGTCGTGCAGCATCTTGTCCGCGAACTCTTTGCCGTCCCGCTGGAGAGCGGCAAGTCAGAACATATTCTCCTGGCAGCACCTAACGATGACCTTCGCCTCAACGATTCTGCCGGCGTCGATAAGAATGAGCGAGCCCCTCAAATTGGATAGACTACGGGCGAGGAGAAGCGCCCCGAGCGACTTCGTTTCAGAACCGTCGGCTTGCATGGCAGGCGCGATCTGGTCAGCGAGTTCGATCAATCCCTTTTCGATGGCGTCCGCATGCGAACGCCAACGCAAGACGAGTGTTTCGCCTGCCGCCATCGTACGCTCCAGTTTACTTACGGGTCACCTGCGTCGACCAGATAAAAAGCACTCTTACTTTAGCGCTAGCGCGAAAATTTCTTGTACTTCAGCCGGTGCGGAATGACGCTGTCGATGCCGAGGCGGCGCTTCTTGTCCTCCTCGTAATCCGCGAAATTGCCCTCGAACCATTCGACGTGTGAATCGCCCTCGAAGGCCAGCATGTGCGTGGCGATGCGATCGAGGAAGAAGCGATCGTGCGAGATGATGACGGCGCAGCCCGCGAAATCCGTCAGCGCCTCTTCCAGCGCGCGCAGCGTTTCGACGTCGAGATCGTTGGTCGGTTCGTCGAGCAGCAGCACGTTGGCGCCGCTCTTCAGCATCTTGGCGAGATGCACGCGGTTGCGTTCACCGCCGGAGAGCTGGCCGACCTTCTTCTGCTGGTCGGCGCCCTTGAAGTTGAAGGCCGAGCAATAGCCGCGCGAATTGATCTCGCGCTTGCCGAGATAGATCACGTCGTTGCCGCCCGAGACCTCCTCCCACACCGTCTTGTCGGCGTGCAGCGCGTCGCGGCTCTGGTCGACATAGCCGAGTTGCACGCTCTCGCCGATCTCGATCGTGCCGGCGTCGGGCTTCTCCTGGCCGGTGATCATGCGGAACAAGGTCGTCTTGCCGGCGCCGTTCGGACCGATCACGCCGACGATGCCGCCGGGCGGCAGCTTGAATGAGAGATCGTCGATCAGCAGCTTGTCGCCGAAGGCCTTGGAAAGTCCGGTGAATTCGATGACGTTCTGGCCGAGCCGCTCGGCCACCGGAATGATGATCTGCGCGGTCGTCGGCGCCTTGTCGTTCTGCTTGGCGACGAGTTCCTCGTAGCGCTGGATGCGCGCCTTGCTCTTGGCCTGGCGCGCCTTGGGGGACGCCGCGATCCATTCGGATTCCGCTTCCAGCGCGCGCTGGCGCGCCTTGTCCTCGCTGGCCTCCTGCGCCAGGCGCTTCTGCTTCTGGCCGAGCCAGGTCGTGTAATTGCCCTCGTAGGGAATGCCGCGGCCGCGATCGAGTTCGAGGATCCAGCCGGTCACATTGTCCAGGAAGTAGCGGTCGTGGGTGACAATCAGGATAGCGCCCGGATATTGCCGCAGATGGCCTTCGAGCCAGTTCACCGTCTCGGCGTCGAGATGGTTGGTCGGTTCGTCGAGCAGCAGGAGTTCGGGTTGTTCGAGCAGCAGCCGGCACAGAGCCACGCGCCGCCGTTCCCCGCCGGACAGGTTGGTCACGTCCGCGTCGTCGGGCGGGCAGCCCAGCGCATCCATCGACTGATCGATCTGGCTGTCGAGATCCCACAGGCCCTTGGCCTCGATCTCGTCCTGCAGATTGGTCATCTCGTCGGCGGTCTCGTCGGAATAATTCATCGCGAGTTCGTTGTAGCGATCGAGGATCGCCTTCTTCTCCGCGACGCCGAGCATGACGTTCTCGCGCACGGTGAGCGCCGGATCGAGTTGCGGCTCCTGCGGCAGGTAGCCGACGCGCGCGCCTTCTGCGACCCAGCCGTCGCCGGCGAAATCCTTGTCGATGCCGGCCATGATGCGCAGCAGCGTCGACTTGCCCGATCCGTTGACGCCGAGCACGCCGATCTTGGCGTCCGGGTAGAAGGACAGGTGGATGTTGTCCAGGACCTTCTTGCCGCCGGGATAGGTCTTGGTCAGGCCCTGCATGTGATAGACGAACTGGCGCGACATGGCTCTCGCAGTCTCGAAAGGGGAAATGGAAGTCGCGCCGCTTTTAGAACAGGCGCGCGCCACAAGGGAAGCGGATTCGACCCTTCCGGCGTCCGCCGCCCGCCCCGGCCCGGTCTTCAAATCGACGCATATGCTATTCATGCGTCAGGTCAGATTCGGAAGGCGAAACCGGAGAGAAGAACGTGGCAGGCGATCCATCCTTCGACCGCAAAGAGCCGACGCTGCCGAGCTTCGAGGGCCCGATCTACCCCCCGCCGCGCGGCGGCCCTCCGGGCGCCCGTCCCGCCGAGCCCGCCCCCGCCCGCCCGGCGGCTGTGTCCCGACCCGACGCGCCTGAACCGGACGAACCCCAGTTCGCCGCGCCCAGATCGGCGGCGCCAAAACCGGCGGCGCCGAAGCAATCCGCGCCGAAACCCGCGGCCGCCAAGCCCGCGCGCGCGCCTGCCGAAGAAACCGCTGCCGCGCAGCCGGCCCCGACGCGCCGCGCGGCGCCCGCCGAAACCGCGCATCCCGTCTTCGTGTCGGATGCAGTGTCGGGCCCTGACGCGCTGGGGCGCGCAGCTTCGCTGTCGCGACTGTCCGAACTCATCGCCCACCGCGGCGCGCAGGGTCCTTTGTCGATCGCCCTGCTCGGCGGGCCGGGCGCCGGCAAGACACACGCGCTGGCCGACGTGCTGGACGGCGCAAGCCTGCTCTCGACTGCCGCCATCTCGGCGCCCAACGGCCCGTTCCTGCCGCGCATCGTGGCGTTGAAGCTCGACGCAGTCGATCTCGGCGAGGAACCGGTCGCGGCCATCGCCGAGCGGCTTCATGCGCGCATCACGCGCGAATACCCGGCCGTGGCGCAACTGGCAGGAGAAGAGGCCGCGCACGCATCCTCCGATCCGCGCCAGACGGCGCGCGCGCTCGCCGAAGGACTGGACGACGCGCGTCGTCGCGTCATCGCCGAGCGCGCCGCCCGCGACGACGCCGCCAATCGCCGGGCGCGCCTGACCGAAGCCGTGCTCTACGAAACGCCCGGCTCGCAGATCGACAGCTACGCGCGCGCCCAGCGCGGCCGGATCGAACCGGCCTTGCGCGCCTTCGGCTTCGCCAGCGCGGACCCGACGGTCGACTACAAGGGCCTCGTTCACGCCTTTGCGGAATCGGGCGGAACCGGCAACCGGCTGCTTGCCGGCCTGCGATCGCTCTTCGCCTACAAGGGTCAGAAGAAGCTGATCGTATTTGCGGTCCTGTTCTTCGTTTTCGCCTGGGGGCTGGATCGCCTCGCCACCGAGCGCGCATGGCTTGCCTCGCTCGACAGCGTCGAGAGCCTCAAGTCGACGGCCGCATGGTTCGCGACCCACAGGAGCTGGTTCGCGACCGGCAGCCGTCTGTTCGATTTCGCGGCGCTCGCCTGCCTTGGCCTTCTCGTCTGGCGCGCCTGGCGGTTCACGCAGCCCTTGTGGCGCGGCGCAGCCCTGCTCGACCAGGACATCGCGCTGCGCAAGCCCGATCTCGAGCGGCAGATCGCCCATCATGCGCAACGCCTGGATGCGCTGACGCGCGAAGCCGACGTCATGGCAGAGCGCGCCGCCGAAGCCGAGCGCCGGGCCGGCGGCCCGGACCGCGCATCGCATCTGGCGCCGAACTTCCTGCGCGAAGGCCCGTCGCGCAGCGGACAGGCGCGCGCCTATTTCGATGCGCTCAACGCCATCGTCGGCGGCGAGACGGCCAAATCGGCGGGCGCGGCCCCGGCGCGTTTCGTCGTCGCCATCGACTCCCTCGACCGCCTGCCGGCCGAACGCGGGCTGGCCATTCTCACGACGGTCGCCACGGCGCTGGCGCGCCCCGCCTATGCGCTGGTGACGGCCTTCGATCCGCGCCATTTCGACCGTGTCGAAGGCGGCGCGGCGGCCGTCGCGCGCATCGTCCAGACCCCGTTCAATCTCGGCGCCGCCGAGGCGCCGGCATGGACCGCCTTCGTGGAACAACTCGCCGGCCGCAGCGCGCCGGCGCCGCGCGGCGCCCGCGCGCCGCAGAACGGTTCGACCCTCGATCTCGCACTGGCCGAGCCGGAAACCAAACTCCTGTCTGCGCTGGCGCAGCTTGCAGGTCCCTCGCCGCGCGGCGTCAACCGCCTCGTCAACCTGTACCGGCTGGCGCGCCACGATGCGCCGGACGATCTCGCTGCGCTCGCCTGCATGATCGCGCTGGCCATCGGCGGTACGGACGCCGAGAAGCAGGCGGTGGCGCGTGGTCTCGCCTCGGCGGATTCCTTCGGTTCTTTCGTGGCGACCGACGGCGGCCCGCGCGTCGCTGCGGCGCTGGCGGCGGCTGCCGCTGCGCAAGGCGGCCCGGTGACCAACGCTTCCGCGCGCAAGGCGGCGGCGGTGGCGCGCATGTGGTCGCTCTGACCCTTCGGGCGCCGCTGCGGCAGCAACGTTTCCTTAGCATCGCGGCGGCTTGATGCCGCGATGGCCGATTTCGCCGATATTCTCTCCGAGGCTATGACGCGACGCGACGCCGAAGCCGCGCAGGACAGGCGGTGGCGACGCGCGACGCGAAACATTCCCCTGATCGAAGCGGCCGCCGGACCGGGCGCGCCCGGCGGATTCGTCCATGAAAGTTTCGACGAAGCGCGTTCGACGTCGACGCGTCCGACGCTGGAAGGCGTCTTGCGAGAAATCGAGCACGCACGCCGCTCGCGCGCCGGGCTGCGCACGCTACGCAGGCGTCTCGCCCGGGCGTTGCATCCTGATCGCCACGGCGACGCGGCGGACGCCGACCTGCTCGGCCGGTGCAATGCGTTGATTGACGCGGCTCTGAAAGAGGCCAGCCCCTAGCGCGCCGCCTTCAGCCTGTCGACCAGGGCCGGCAAATCCTCCGCATGGAAAAGCACGAGCTCGGCGACGGCTGCGATGTCGTCGGCGTCCACGCGCGGCAAATCATCCGGCGCAGGCTGCGCATCGCCGACGATGGCGACCACGTGAGGATCGCCCGGCCAGAGCGATCCGTCGTTTCCCGCTCCAACGACCTCGATCTTGCGATGCCTTTCGCGCTTGAACCCCTCGATCAGCACGAGATCGACAGGCGACATCATGCAGAGCAGTTCGGCGAGCGACGGCTCCTGGCCCTCGCCGTGCTCGCGGACGAGCGCGAACCGTCTGGGCGAGGCGAGCAGCGCCTCGCGCGCGCCGGCCTCGCGGTGGACGAAACTGTCCTTGCCGGGCGCATCCATCTCGACGTCATGATGCGAATGCTTGATCGTCGATACCGACAGGCCGCGCCGGGCCAGTTCCGGGATCAGGCGGGCGATCAGGCGCGTCTTGCCCGCCCCGCTCCACCCGGCGATCCCGATCGCGCGCATATCAACTCCTTCGCCTTTTCCGGACCGATGCTGTATCACGCGGACGATTGCGACAAGACCGGCGACGATGCGAAGCGAGCAGAACCAGAAGCTGGACCTGCGGGGCCTGAAATGCCCGATGCCGGTGCTGCGCGCCCGAAAGGCGCTGCGCGCCATGGCGCCGGGAGCGCTCTTGACGCTCGAATGCACCGATCCGCTCGCAGCGATCGACATTCCGCATTTCGTGCGCGAGGACGGCCATGCACTCGAGGCGCAGGCGTCCGAGGCTGGCGTGCTTGTTTTCAGCATCCGGAAGGCGCCCGCATGAATGAACAGCCGTCGAGGATCGCGGCGATCGTTTTTGCGCCCGAAGAGGCCCCGGACGCGCTCGTGGCGGACCTCGTCGAACGCCTGCGCGCGCGCAGGCTGCGCGTGACCGGATTCCTTCAGCGCTTCGTCGACGGGCCGCACGAGGACGACCGAGACGCCGTACTGCACGATATCGAGACCGGCGCCATGCTGCCGATCATGCAGGACCTCGGTGCGGAATCGGAGGGTTGCCGCATCGATCCGGCTGCGATGGCGCGCGCCGCCGCCATGCTGTCGCGCGGCCTCGACGCCGCGCCCGACCTCGTCATCGTCAACCGGTTCGGCAGACTGGAGAGCGAAGGCGAGGGCCTGCTCGCCGAAATCGGCCGCGCTGTTGCGGAGGAACGGCCGTTGCTGATCTGCGTGCCGGAGCGATACCGCGACGCATGGAACGCCTTCGCCGCCGGCCTGGATACGCAATTGCCGGCGCGCGACGAGGCGATCGCCGAATGGTGGCGCGCTGTCGCGGCGTCTGTCTCAGCCTGAAAGCGCGCGCTCGGCCGTCACGAGATCGGCAGGCGCATTGACATTGAAGAACGGGTCGAGCGCCTCGGTCGGCCATTCCACGATGGCGGGATTATAACGCGCGGCGAACCGCGCGACGCTCCGTTCGCCTTCGGTTTCCAGGGCGCGCCGCAATTCGCCGGCAAGCGCGGTCGCCCATAGCGCGACCGCGTGATGCGTCCGGCCGCCTGATGCGGCTGCGGCAATCCTGGCCTGCCCCCGTCCCGCAACCAGTCGGACGGCGAGATCGTGGGGCGCGAACGGCGTATCGACGGGCAAGGTGACGATCGCGTCGAACCCGTTCCGCGCCGCATGATCCAGCCCGGCGAGTACGCCTGCGAGCGGCCCGGCAAAGTCCTTGACGTCGTCCGCGATCACCGGCGCCCCGAACGCCGCGAAGCGCCCCGCATCGCCATTGGCGCTGATCGCGACAGCCGCGCATTGCGACCGCAGGCGCGCGATCGCATGGGCGATCAATGGACGGCCGCCGAGCGCGATGAAAGCCTTGTCGGCGCCCATGCGGCGCGACTGGCCGCCGGCCAGCGCCAGGCCGAGAATGCGCGGCTGTTCCATACGGGCAAGCTAGCGCGTGGACCCGCGCCCGGTCCACATCAGAAGCGATACCAGACGCCGGTAACCAGACCGCGTTCGGCGGCGGAGCGTACGCCGCGCAAGGCGACGAGCGCGCCGGCCTGCAATGCGACGGTCTCCGTCACATCCAACAGCACGCTCGTCTGCAGCTTCTGCGATAGCGCATAGGAACCGCCGAGTCGTCCCGGCGTCAGCACACTGAAGGATTGCAGCATCAGCGTCGTGCGCGCGAAGGGCTGCACGGCGAGCGTCGCATCGAAACGGATCTGGTTGCCGAACACGCCGGCGCTGCGGAACGCGACCTGCATGTCGGTATAGCCCGAAAGTCCCATCCACTCGAACTTGCGGCCATAAGCGATGCGCAGATCGACCTGCATTCGCCTGCTCATGTCGGCATAAGCCACGCTGTCGCCGCCGCCGCCGGCATAGCGCGCGCTCGCCTGCACGGAAACGACATGATCGCCGATCTCGAACAGCCTGACGCGCGCGCCGGTCTGCGCCGCGCCGACGCGCGAGAGGTCCTGCGACCCGACAGGCCCGAACCAGTTGCTCGGGCGCGGAGCGGGCGCATGAAACCTGAACCACGACGGCGAACCGATAATCGTCAGCCAGTCGGTGAGCCCGTACTCCGCGTAGCTCGTCAGTTCGAACTTGCGCCACGCCGGGATCGGTACGGCGCGGCCATAGGCGTCCCACGCACGGCCGGCCTCCGAAAAGGAAAGCTGCGAGATGATCTGCCCGTGTTCGGGAGGCTGCAGGAATGCGCCCGCGTGCGCCGAAACCGGCGCCGCGCCGAAAAGGGCGCACACGAGCAGAACGCGACAAAACATGCACGAAAAATCACTGAAACAATTCGCCCAGCATAAGCGCTTCGACGCCTTTGTCGATTCCGCCGCCGGCAGTCCAGTCGCAGCCGGGACGCGCCGCAAGGCAATTGTCGAGACGCCTTAACGGCTTGACGTTCGTCAGCGTGACGACGGCCGATACATCGGACACCAAGTCGCGGCCCATCGCTCCGTCGCCGCCCGCATCGCTCAGGCCGCTGGCGCCTCGAATGTCCGACCGTGGAACGTCACGCGCTTCAGCGTGATGTCGCCCTTCGGCGCGAAGGCGTCGGCGCGAAGCGTGAATTCTCCCTTTTCGAGCTTCAGGCCAAGCAGCGCGTAAGCCGCCAGCAGCATGCGCGCCGCCGAACCCGTGTACCAGGACCAGCCGCCGCGGCCTTCGTAGCCAGGCCCCTGGTAAACGTCGGCCGGCTGCTGGTGCGGCGGCAGGCCGTACATGTCTGCGGCTTCCGGCGAGGGGAATTTGGACAGCGGCGAGATGGCGCGCCATGTCTCGAAGGCGCGCGCATAGAGACGCGCGGCTTCCGTCGCATCGCCCTTGTCGGCCGCGGTTTCAGCGAGCTTGACCAGCGCATCCACGAACCACGACGAGCCGTGCGAATATTGCCCGCCGTTCTCGCGCACGCCCGGCGGATATTCGGCCGAACGTCCGGGGAACGGATCGGAACTCTCGTCGAAATGCGGCGTCACCAGCAGGATACGATCCGGCTTGCCGAGGACGGCAAGCGCATTTTCGACCGTCTCGACGCCACGCTCGAAATCGACGGCGCGCGACAGCACGGGCCATGAGGATGTCATGGCGCTCATCGGCGCCAGTTCCTTGCCGTTGTCGGCGAAGGCGCGCAGGTAGCGGTCGCCGCGCCAGCATTTGTCGAGCGCCGCACGCAGTTTCTCGGCTTCGGCGCGATAGCGCGCCGCGAACTTGCGGCGGCCGCGCTTGTCGCAGAGCTTCGCGAAATCCACGAGTATGCCGTGCAGGAAGAAGCCGACCCAGGCGCTCTCGCCGCGTCCCTCGAAGCCGATGAGATGCATGCCGTCGTCCCAGTCGCCGGAGCCCATCAGCGGCAGTCCGTTGCGACCCATGCGCTGCAAGGTCCATTCGATGGCGATGCGGCAATGGTCGAACAGCTTGGCCTGTTCGCGTGAGGGCAGCGGCACGTTGGCCGCGCCCTCCTGCCCCACAGGCACGGGCTCGCCGTCGATGAACGGCACTTCCGTATCCAGCACGGCTTCGTCGCCGGTGCCTTCCACATAGCGCAGCGTGACATAGGGCAGCCAGAGATGCGGATCCGACGAATGCGTGCGGTCGGCGAGCCCGGTGCCGCCGCCCGGCGCCGTATGCCACCATTTGACCGCATCGCCCTCGATGAACTGCCGCCCGGCATGCAACAGGATCTGCCGGCGCGCCAGATCGGGCGCCAGAAACACGAGCGGCAGCACGTCCTGCAACTGGTCGCGATAGCCGGTCGCGCCCGAGCGCTGCGACGGGCCGGTGCGGCCCCACAGGCGCGAGGCCAGCAATTGATACGGCAGCCAGTCGTTGACGAGACGGTCGAATTCCGGCCGGTTTGTCTCGATCCGCAACACGCCGAGCGTGGTAGCCCAGAAGGCTTTCGTCTCCTCGAGCGCGCGCTCGCCCCATTCGACATTGCGCGCGATATTGGCGAAGCGCTTCGCATCCTCCAGCGTGCCGGTCTGGCCGATGACGAAACTGATCGTCGTCTCGCTGTTGGCCTTCACCTCCACCGCGCCCGAGAAGGCCGCGACGCATCTCTGCTTGCGGTCGGAACTGCCATCGGGATGGCCGTGCTCGACGAGATAGGGCGGATCGGTCGGCCGGCGGCGCGGCCCGAAGGCGCGACGCCGCGAGGTTTCCGCGAATTCCGCAGCCATCGAAGTGGCGCCGAAGGCCCAGCCCTTCACGAACACGTTCTTCGGGTTGCGGAAATACAAGGCGCAGCCGTTCGGATCGACCTGCGTCTCGATGGCGTTCAGGCTTTCGACCGGCGTTTCGTCGAGCACGATTTCGGCGATCGGGGCGACGGTGAACATGCGGTCTGCGCCCGTCCTGTTGACGATGCGCAGCAGCTTGACCTCGCAGGTCCGGCCGGGCGGCGTGAAGACGCGCATCTCGAGTTCGAGATCGGCACGCTTGCGCCGGTATGTGACATGGCCGAGACCGAAGGTCGCGTCATATTCGCCATCGTTGCGGCGCAACGGCAGGAAGGTCGCGCAATCCGTGTCGCCGCTCGACATGTCGCGCACATAGATCGCCTGCGCCGCCGGTCCCGCGCGGCCCTCGCCCATGCGGAAGGGGGTGAGCGAATTCTGGCGCGCATTGACCGAGAAGGAGAAGATGTCGCCGTCGTTGGTCAGAACGGCGCCCTGCCCGAACGAATTCGCGATGACATGCGCGAACGGCTTCGGCGTGCCGGGCCTCACCTCCAGCGCGCGACCGTCTGCGGAGAATTCAAAGCCTGCATTCGCCGCGCGCGGCGCCGGCAGGAGACCGCGCTGGCGCGTCTCGACATGCGAGATCGCGGCGGCGTCTGGTTGCGGCTGGTCGAGGTGACGGGCGATCGCCGCCACGGCCTGAGCGAAATTTTCAGCCCAGCCGTCGACGAACACGATCTCCGTCGTGCTCTCCGGCGCGATCCGCGCCTCGAAGGCGAGGCTGGCGCAGGGCTCGAACGAATAGAGTAGGCCCTCGTCCGCGGCCTCGCGCATCGGGGCGAGACCGAGAAGCGCGGCCGGGTCCGCCGCCGTGCCGAGGCCGAAGAAGCGCGACTTCATGTCCTCGTAGCCGACGAGCCGGATCTCGCCGGTCTCGCCGGGGCCCGCCGCATGAAAGGCGACCTCGTGCGACATGCGCCGCTGCGACTGCTTCGGCCGCTCGGTCTTCAGAAGCCTGTTCTGCGCGATGATGGCGCAGGGCTCGCGCATGAACCACGTGCCGACGTGGATGGCGTTATAGGCCGCGTCGCGGCGCTCGACGCCCGTTTCGTTGATGACCCATTCGCGCAGCGAGGCGACGGTGAGCTTGCGCGGACGCCGCTCGAGATTGACGAGCTTGAGCCGCGTCAGTTCGACAGCCTCGCCTTCCACCACCTCGATCGTCGCTTCGACGCGGATGCCGTTGCGGGTGCGCGACAGGAAGAGTTCCGTCGGCGACAGGCGCTGCAGGCGGGGGTCGTCGCCGCCGGGGCACGGCGCATTGCCAAGCGACCACAATTCGCCGTCGCCCTCCCGGAAATAGATGAACTTTCCACGCGGCTGCGCCGGATCGTCCGGCCGCCGCGTCAGGTCGATCTGCGGGCCGTTGCGCGCGAATTTCTCGATCACGCTCACGCCCTGCCCGTCGTCGTACCAAGCGCTGGTCATGTAGCCCGACGTGAGCAGATAGGGTTTGGATCCGACGAGACCGGCGATTCCCGTGCCCTGCCCGGGCAGCCGCCGCGTCGCGGTCGACATGCGCCGCAACGCGTAGGACGCGAGCACGATGGCCGCCAGCGCCGCGATCGCAGCGTAGCCCAGCAGCAGCGACACCGTCGGCTGCATCGCGCCGTGCAGCTTTTCTGCGCCGTTCCAGGCCTTGTCCCAGTCCGCGCCTTTAGGAATGTAGAAGGGCAGCAGCAGCGGCGCCCACGTGCCGAAGCGGCGCAGCCCTTCCGGGATGGCGCGGCTGACCTGTGCCTTGCCGAGAAAGCGCGCGGCCTTCTCGTCCAGCACGTCGCCGCCGACGAAGGAGAGATTGACCAGCGTCGCCACGCGCAGGCCCATGTGATCGAACCAGATCAGCACGCGCAGCCATTCGTAGGCGAGCAGCGCCGTGAAGATCGACAGGCTCCACTCGACGAACGTCTGGCGCGGCTGCGTGAGCTGGACGATTGTCGCGACGCCCGTGCGGATCAGGCCGTCCTGGTTGTACCATTCGGGATAGGGCACGGCCTTCAGGAACGTGTAGATGATCGGCGCCATCCAGAGGCCCCAGCGCAGGACCAGGATGGCGTTGTCGACCAGCGCGCGCACACCGTCCTCGCTGAACAGCGTGCGCAGCGGCTTCATGTCCCGGCGCACGAGCGCCGTGAGGAAGAACAGGTTGATGGAGAATAGCGGCGCCGCGAAAATCCACTGGATAACGCCCGAAAGGGATTCCAGGTAGAACAGTTTCACCGCGCCCTGCACCGGGCCGAGACTCGTGAAGCCCCATTTCTGGAACAGCGGCGTCACCGTGTAGTCGACGATCTGCCTGCCCCACGCCGGATAGAAGATCGCGGTATAGGCGTAGAACTTGTCCTGCACCGTCTCCATCTGCAGCGTGTCGAAATACCAGCCGAGCGCGCCGCCGACGATGCCGCCGAGCAGGCCGCCGAACAGGTAGACGCGCCAGCTCGACAGATGCCGCCTGCGCCGCGTGATGAGCGGCGCGATGTCGGCGACGAGATCGACGCCGGCATAGGCCATCGCGCCCACGAGCACGCCGAACAGGAAGCGCCTTTCGCCGGGCCATGCCGCGACATCGGCTATGGCGGCGAACCAGACCGCCGCGCCGACCACCAGTCCGCGCATGTAGTTCAGGGGCCGCCGCGCCTGCGCGCCGAGACGCATCAGGAACGGGGGCGTCGAATCCGTGCTCTCCATGATCGTGCGGCCGAGCGGATAGATCAGCGCGCCGGCGATCGCCGCGCCGATCACGCCCGTCGCCGTGAACGCATCGAACAGCCGGTCGTTCTGCGAGAAGGCGCCGACCGCGCCGACCAGTAGCATGAAGACGAAGCCGTAGACCGCGCCCTTGATGGCGCCGGTCTTCCACGGCTTGCGGACGGCCGGCTGGATCGGCGGCGAGCCATGCAGCAGGTCGGCGATGATCTGCGTGACGAGATAGGTTTCGCCCCACAGGCCCGCCTGCGCGGCGGCCGCGACCAGCGCCGTGAATACGACGCCGACAGGCGAAGGCAGCGATTGCGCGAATTGCAGCGATCCGGCCGAAGCGATCATCGGGGTGAATGCGGCGAAGGCGGCGGCGAAGAACAACATGCCGTGCAGGCGCGGATCGCGCTGCGGCGTCCGGCCGAGCGCGATCGACGCGCCGGCGATGATCGCCTCGTTGAAGACAAACAGCACGACGACGCGGCCGATCGCCGCCAGCCAGAAATAATCGAGGTCGGCGCCGAAGGTCATCAGCCGCCCGAGATCGGCGGGCAGGTTGGAGCCGAGCGAGATCGCCACCGCGAACAGGAAGGGGATCAGCGCCAGCGAGACAGCGGCGGACTTGCCCGGCCTGCGGCCGGAATAGGCCATGATGACGAGCATCGAACCGATGTAGAGCGCGGTCGCGGTCCCGGCGCCGACCGGCGTCATCTGGAACAATTCGCTCCACTTGTTCGGCGCGCGCCACAGCGCCAGCGCCGGATTGCACAGCAGTCCGTAGGCGCACACGACGAATGCGTCGAAAACGGCGATCGACAGCGCCCCGGCGTTCGAGCGCCGCTCCGGCGACAGCAGCGCCAGCGAAAGGCCGGCAGCGACGCCGCCGAGCGCGGCGGCGGCCGGCCCGCTCCACGACGCGGCGCCGATGGCGACCGCAGCCAGCGTCACGCCGCCGATCATCGACAGGAGGGGCGGAACCTGCCGGTCCGGCGCGTCGACTGCCAAACTCATTCCATTCCCGCCTGTCGTTCCGCCCGCCGCAGCGGCCTCCGTCTAGCCTCGCAAGAGACCGCCGGCACCATAGAGGTCGGGCTGATTCGCGAAAATCGCCGAAATCGCGCTGCCCACAGCGCAGGGCCGCGGTTTTCCGGAGATTGCCTGCCGGCGTGCGATCTCCTAATTCAGAACCCTCACCGGAGGAACGACATGGCCGCCCTGCCCTCGAAAATGCGTCAGATCCATTTCGACGGCGCCGGCGGGCCCGACGTCATACGAGTCGGCGAGGCCGATGTCCCGCAACCCGGCCCCGGCAAGGTCCTGGTCGAGGTCGCAGCCTTCGGCATCAACCGGCCGGACTGCATCCAGCGGCAGGGCCTCTACCCGCCGCCGCCCGGCGAGACCGCCATTCCCGGCCTCGAGATCGCCGGCAAGGTCGTCGCTCTGGGCGAGGGCGTGTCCGGCCTGAAGGTCGGCGATGAAATCTGCGCGCTCGTCGGCTCCGGCGGCTACGCCGAATATGCGCTGGCCGACGCCGCGCTCTGCCTGCCGAAGCCGAAGGGGCTTTCGGCGATCGAGGCGGCCGGCGTGCCGGAAACCTATTTCACGGTTTACGACAACGTCTTCACGCGCGGCGCGCTGAAGAAGGGCGAGACCTTCCTCGTCCACGGCGGTTCGTCCGGCATCGGCTCGACGGCCATCCAGCTTGCGAAGCAGTTCGGCGCGACCGTCATCGCCACCGCAGGTTCGCCCGACAAATGCGCCTTCTGCCGCACGATCGGGGCCGACCACGCCATCGACTATCGCACGCAGGATTTCGTCGCGGAAACGCTCGCGCTCACCGACAAGCGCGGCGTCGACGTCATTCTCGACATGGTCGGCGGGCCGTACATCCCGAAGAACATCTCGCTGCTGGCGCTGGAAGGCCGCCTCGTGCAGATCGCCTTCCTGCAGGGGCCGATGGTCGAGAAGCTGAACTACACGCCGGTCATGGTGAAGCGCCTGACGCTGACGGGATCGACCCTGCGCCCGCGCACGCTGGCGCAGAAGGCCGAGATCGCCAAGGCCTTGCGCGAAAAGGTCTGGCCGCTGCTCGATTCCGGCGCGGTGAAACCGCTGGTGCACGCCACCTTCCCGATGAACGAGACCCGCGCAGCGCACGAACTGATGGAAAGCTCGGCGCATCTCGGCAAGATCATCGTCACGACCGGCAAGTGAGGCGACGATGGATCAGGCGATGATCGACCGGCTGCTGATCCGTGAAGCCGTCGAGAACTGGGCGGTGTGGCGCGACGCCGGCGACTGGGAACGCTTCCGCACCGTCTGGGCGAAGGACGGCCGCATGGAAGCGACCTGGAAGCAGGGTTCGGCCGACGAGTTCATCGCGGCGTCCATCGAAGGCTGGAACAAGGGCGTCAGCATCCTTCACTTTCTCGGCGGCTCGTCGATCGACGTCGCTGGCGAACGCGCGATCGCGCAGACCAAGATGACGATCTCGCAGCGCGGGCCCGTCGATGGCGTCGTATGCGACATCGTCTGCACCGGCCGCTTCTACGATTTCTTCCTGAAGGAAGGCGGCGCGTGGAAATTGCGCTGGCGTCAGCCGATCTACGAAAAGGATCGGCTCGATCCGGTCGATCCCGCCGCCAGACTTACGCTCGACCAGGCGATCCTGGACGGGTTCCCGATCGGCTATCGCCATCTCGCCTACATCCAGACGAAGATCGGCTACACCGTGAAGCGCGACATGCCCGGCCTCAAGGGCCCCGAGGTCGAGGCGCTCTACGCCAAGGGCAAGGCCTGGCTCGCGGGCCAGCCTCTGTAAGGACGAACGGAACTCAGGCCGCGCGCGGACGTTGCCCGAACCTCCACGGAGGTTCGGAATGCGGACAGGGAATGCGACGCGAAGGCCATTGCGCCTGACGAGGCAAATTGCGCTCGCAGCCGCCGTCGCGCTGTCCCCCTCGTCCGCGCTGGCTCAGGCGCAGCAGAACGACGCAGTTCCGCCGCCGCCCGGCAGTCTGAGCGACAGGCTCGAAAAGTCGGACGGAATCATCAAGCCGCCGAGCGACGTCGATCCGAAGATCGCCAAGCCCGCGCCGGAGCCGGATCCCAATTCGACGCCGGTCATCCCACCGCCCGGTTCGCCGGGCGGCCGGCGCGACCTCGATCCGAAATAGATTCAGACGATCGCTTTCGCCGCGCGCATGCGCGCGATTTCCGCGGTGGAAAATCCGGCTTCGCGCAGCACCTCGTCGGTGTGTTGTCCGAGCTCCGGCGCCATGCGCGGCGCGACCTTCTGCTCGCCGCTGATCCAGAAGGGCGAATTGACGGTCTTGAGGTCGCTGTCGGCGAAGGGCACGATGATGTCGTTTTCCAGCGCCTGCGGGTCGTTCGGGACATCCGTCACCGGCGCCGCCACCTCGAACAGAATGCCGCGTGCGTTGAGACGCTGACGCCAGTCGTCGCGATCGCGCCTGATGAACGCCGCGTCGAATTCGTCGATCAGCGCGCGCACATTGGCGAGTCGGTCCGGCTTTGTCGCAAAGCGCGGGTCATCCGCAAGGTCGGTGCGTTCGAGACAGGCCAGGAGTTCCGGCCACAGCCTGTCCTCGTTGTGGATCGCAAGGATCAGCCATTGGCCGTCGCGACATTGATAGAAGGTCGCCAGCGCATTGCTCGCCATTTCGCGCGGCTTGCGCTCCGGGAAGGTCGCGCCGCAGAGCGCCGCCTGCACGAGAAAGGCGTTCGCCCAGATGCCATTGGCGATGAGGGAGGAGGTTACTTCCGCGCCCTGCCCCGTCTTCTCGCGGCGATAGAGCGCCATCAGTATGGCCGACAGCACCGCCATCGACGAGGGATGGTCGCCCATGCCGCCGGTCGAGCGCGCCGGCGGGGCGCCTGCTGCGCGCACCGAATCCATCATGCCGGAACGCGCCCACCACGCCGTCGTGTCGAAGCCGGGCTTGTCGGCTTCGGCGCCACGATCCCCGTAGCCGGTGAACGACGCGAAGATGAGCCGCGGATTGAGTTTTTCGAGCGTCGCATAGTCGAAGCCGAGCTTGCGGCGCACGGCGGCCGGGTAATTCGTGATGAACACGTCCGCGTTCGAGACCAGGCGACGCAGGATTTCGCGACCGTCGGCGTTGGCGAGATCGACCGCAACGCTGCGCTTGTTGCGGGAATCGACGATCCACGGAAAATTGTGTTCGGTCTCCGGCAGGCCGGGTGCGAAGCCCGTCTGTCGATAGGCGTCGCCGGTCGGCGGCTCGATCTTGATCACGTCGGCGCCGAAGTCGGATAGAACGGTGGCGGCGGCAGGCGCGGCGATGAAACTCGCGCAGTCGATGACCTTCAGCCCGTCGAAGATGCGTTTCATGTCGCGACCCTCACCGCCCCGTCCATTTCGGCGGACGCTTGGCGAGGAAACTCTCGATGCCTTCGCGAAAATCCTGCGAGCCGTAGCAGAGCCCGACGAGATCGTCGTCATTGGGCATGGCCTGCGCGGCGGCGACGCGACGCAACGCTTCCTTCGTCACGCGCAATGTCAGCGGCGCATGGCCGGCGACGAGCTTTGCGAGTTCCTTCGCGCGCGCCACGAGCGCCGCGTGATCGGCGACCAGTTCGTTGACGAGACCGGCGTTCAGCGCTTCCTCGGCCTCCATGAGTCGCGCCGTGAAGATCAGATCCTTGACGCGCGCCGCGCCGATCAGCGAAGCAAGCCGCGCGTAATTCGCCGCCGACAGGCAATTGCCGAGCGTGCGGGCGATGGGAAATCCGAATTTCGCGGAACGGGTCGCGATGCGCAGGTCGCAGCATATGGCGATGGCCGCGCCGCCGCCGGTGCAGGCGCCCGAGATCGCGGCGATGGTCGGGATCGGCAACGCCTCGAAGGTTGAAACCACGCGTTCGATCTTCGCTTCGTAGGCGAGGCCGTCAGCGGCCGTCTTCACCGCATGGAATTCGGAAATGTCGGTGCCTGCGGCGAACGCCTTGTCGCCGGCGCCCGTCACGATTATGGCGCGAAGCTTCCCTTCGGCCGCCGCCTTTTCGGAAAATTCGCGCAGATGCTCGTACATGGAAAACGTCAGCGCATTGCGCTGCGCCGGGCGGTTGAGCGTGACGGTCGCAACGCCGTCCTCGATGTCGATCAGCAGGTCGTCCGCCATGAAATCCTCTCCGCCGCGCCGGACAAATTGACAAGCGCGCGCCTGCGACAGGTAATGTGAACGAAAGCGCCGGGTCCAGCCCCCTCAGCGAAAGCGTGGGCTGTGTCGTCCGCATGGCGCGGGAGGAAATTCATGAAACTGTACTGGATCAAGGCGCAAGCGCCGCGTCGCGTTCTCGGACTGGTCAAGCATCTCGGCCTCGCCATCGACTGCATCGAGGTCGACGCGAAGGCCGGCGGCCTCGGCAAGCCGGATTATGTCGCGCTCAATCCCAACAAGAAGGCGCCGACGCTGGTCGACGGCGATTACGTCTTGTGGGAGGCCTCCGCCATCATGGCCTATCTTTGCATCAAGGCGGGATCGGACATGTGGCCCTCGAACAACCCGCTGGAGCAGGTCGAGGTGCTGCGCTGGCTGTCCTGGAACGACTGCCACTGGAACCAGGCGGTCGGCCCGTTCTATTTCGAGCACATCGTGAAAAAGACCTTCGGCCTCGGCAAGCCGGACGGCGCCGCGCTCGAAGCCAAGACCGGCGAATGCGTCAAATACGCCAAGGTCCTGAACGCCCATCTCGCAGGCAAGCAATACGTGGCCTGCGGACGTCTCACCATCGCCGATTTCCAGCTCGCCGGCATGGCGCATTACTGGCGCGAGGCCGAGATGCCGTTCAAGGACTTTCCCAACATCGTCGCCTGGCTGGACCGCCTCGACGCCATGCCGGCCTGGGCCGACCCGTGGCCGGAGAAAGCCGCCTGACGGAACGCCTGCGAGATGCGCGGGATGTCGAAGACGCATTCTATGATCGGCGGCCTCGCGTCGCTGGCCGTCGTCGCAGGTGCCGCAGCCGCCGCGTCGCTGGATGCGACCTCGCTCTATCGCGAAAAGGCGCGCGACTGCCGCACGCTCGACCTTGCGACATGGACGCATCCCGCGCGCAAGGTCATGGCGAGCGAGCGCGTCGAAATCCGCAAGGTGGAATTGTGCAGCGGCGGCGTCTATCCCGTCTTCACCGTCGGCTTTCCGGGCGATCCGATGGTCGGAATCAACGATCGCTATTTCAACGCGCTCTATGGCCGCATGGTCGTCGCAAACGGCTATCACCCCTTCGCCTTCGTCGACGCGAGCCGCGGCGTGATCGTCTATGTCGACGTCAGCGGCCGCAGGTCCGCGGACATTTCCTACGACGAATTCGATCCGCCGCCGACGAAGTGATCGTCAGAGCGCTTCCTCGATCGCCTTGCCGCAGGCCGTCGTGTCGGCATTGCCGCCGAGATCGCGCGTGCGCAACGTGCGCTCTTCCAGCGTGCGCTCGATGGCGCGGACGATTTCCGCAGCCGCCTCGCGCTCGCCGAGATGATCGAGCATCATCGCGCCCGACCAGATCTGGCCGATCGGATTGGCGATGCCCTGGCCAGCGATGTCGGGCGCGGACCCGTGCACCGGTTCGAACAGCGACGGAAAATCGCCGTCCGGGTTGATATTGCCGGACGGCGCAATGCCGATCGTGCCGGTGCAGGCCGGGCCGAGGTCGGAGAGAATGTCGCCGAAAAGGTTGGAGGCGACCACGACATCGAACCAGTCGGGATGCAGCACGAAATGCGCGGTCAGAATGTCGATGTGGTACTTGTCCCACTTCACATCCGGATATGATTTAGCCATCTCGACGACGCGCTCGTCCCAGTAGGGCATGGTGATCGAGATGCCGTTGGACTTGGTGGCGGACGTCAGGTGCTTCTTCGGCCGGCGCTGCGCCAGATCGAAGGCGAATTTGAGAATCCGGTCGACGCCCGTGCGCGTCATGACCGTCTCCTGCACCACGAACTCGCGGTCGGTGCCTGGGAACATGCGCCCGCCGATCGAGGAATATTCGCCCTCGGTATTCTCGCGCACCACGAAGAAGTCGATATCGCCGGGCTTGCGATTGGCGAGCGGCGACGGCACGCCGGGCATCAGCTTGACGGGGCGCAGGTTCACGAACTGGTCGAAGTCGCGCCGGAACAGCAGCAGCGAGTTCCAGAGCGAGACGTGGTCCGGGATCTTTTCCGGCCAGCCGACGGCGCCGAAGAAGATGGCGTCGTGGCCGCCGATCCTCTCCTTCCAGTCCTCGGGCATCATGCGTCCGTGCTTTTCGTAGTAGTCGTAGGAGGAGAAATCGAACCAGTCCGCCTTCAGCTCGAACCCGTATTTCTTCGCTGCCTTTTCGAGAACGCGCACGCCTTCCGGCGTCGTCTCCTTGCCAATGCCGTCGCCGGGGATGACGGCGATGCGATAGGTGCGGGACATGGCTTTCTCCAGTGCGACGATTGCCCGAAACGATAGGCCCAAAGCAAAAGGCGGCGCAACCGCGCCGCCTTCCGCGAGATTTGAAATGGAGCCTACTTGCCGCGGATCTTGCTCACGACAAGCTGCAGGAAGCCTGCGAGGCCGGACGGCATCACGTAGATGATGGCGATCAGCAGCAGGCCATAGACCGCGCCGGACAGGCCCTTCGAGATGTTCTCCGAAATATTCGGAACGAACAGCAGGAAGGCGCCGCCGAACAGCGCGCCCGGCAGCCAGCCGACGCCGCCGACGACGAGACCGACGAGGAAGCCGATCGACAGCGTCAGCGTGAACGAGTCCGGCGCGACGAACTGAACGATGATCGCGCCGAGCGCGCCGGCGATGCCCGTGTAGAGCGCCGACAGGCCGAAGGCGCTCGCCTTGTAGAGCGAGGTGTTGATGCCCATCGAGCGCGCGGCGATCGGGTTGTCGCGGATCGCCATCAGCGCGCGCCCCGTGCGGCTCTTCACCAGGTTTGCGGCGGCCAGGTACAGGATCACGCCGACGATGAGCGTGAAATAATAGAGCCACTGGTCCTGGTTGAGCGGCAGGCCGAACGGCGCGTCCGGCTTGGTGATGACGATGCCCTGCACGCCGCCGGTCCAGTGCTCGAGCGGCGACAGCTTCAGGATCTGCGGCGTGGCGGCGGCGAGCGCGAAGGTCGCGAGCGCCAGATAGACGCCTTCGAGCCGCAGCGCCGGCAGGCCGAACAGGAAGCCGAGGATGAAGCAGATGACGCCGGCGATCGGCAGCGTCCACACATAGCCCATCCCCGCATGTTCCATCAGGATCGCCGCCGTGTAGGCGCCGACCGCGTAGAAGGCGGAATGGCCGAGCGAGAACTGGCCGTTGAAGCCGGTGAGCAGGTTCAGGCCGACGATGGCGATGGCGTAGACCATCGTCTGCGTCAGCTGGAACACTACGAAGTTCTTCGTGAAGGCCGGGATCGCCAGGGCGAGCACCAGAAGTGCGACGAAGATGATATGCCGCGTCTGCAGGCCTACCTTCGCCTCAGGCGCCGCCGGCTTGGCGATGGCGCGCTCGGCGCCTTCCGGCGATTCGCCGACGTCGTGCTTTACGACCGTTTCATCGTGTGTCGACATGTCAGACTCGCGAGACGACGACGCGGCCGAAGAGGCCCGCGGGTTTGAAGACGAGCACAACGACGATGACGACGAGTGCGATGGGAAGCTTGAGCTCGGAGCCCACGACCGGAATGTAGGTGCCGGCGAGATTCTCGATGACGCCGACGGCGAAGCCGCCGAGCACCGCGCCGCCCGGGCTCGTCAGGCCGCCGAGAACGGCGCCGGCGAAACCGTAGAGCAGGATCGAGATCATCATGTTCGGTTCGAGAAACACGACGGGCGCGATGAGCATGCCGGCGATCGAGCCGAGCGCCGTCGCCATGCCCCAGCCGAGCGCCGTCATCCACGACACGCGGATGCCGACGAGCCGCGACGATGCGGGATTGGCGGCCGCCGCGCGCATGGCGAGGCCGACGCGCGTGTAGGTGAAGAAGGCGTAGAGCAGCAACAGCAGGACCAGCGTCACCGCCACCATGCCTCCCTGGTGCGCCGAGATCAGGCTCGAGCCGAACAAGGGCGAGGAACCGAAGGGCGAGGGGAAGCTCTTGACCGTGAAGTCCCAGATGAAGCCGGCCATCGAATTGATGACCGAATAGAGCGCGATGAAGATCACGACGTGGCTGAGCACCGGCGCATTCTCGATCGGCTTGAACACGACGCGCTCGATCAGCACGCCGCCGATGAAGGAGACGACGAGCGTGATGACGAAGGCGAGCCAGTAGGGCACGCCCTTCTCGATGAGCTGCCATGCGATGAAGGTCGAGAACATCGCCATTTCGCCCTGGGCGAAATTCAGATGGTCGATCGCCTGGTAGATCATCACGACGGCGAGCGCCATGCACGCGTAGATCGCGCCGGTCGAAATGCCCGCCAGAACCTGTTGGGTGAAAAGTTCCATCCCCGAAACTCCTAGTAGCCGAGGTAGGAACGGCGCACGTTCTCGTCGGCGCCGATCTGTTTGGCGGGACCCGACATGACGATCGAGCCGGTTTCGAGCAGGTAGGCCTCGTCGGCGATGCCGAGCGCCAGCGCCGCATTCTGCTCGACGATGAGCATCGAGGCCTTTTCCTCGCGATTGAGCGCGGTGAGGATCTCGAACATTTCCTTCACGACCAGCGGCGCGAGACCGAAGGACGGTTCGTCGAGCAGCATGAGGCGCGGGCGCAGCATCAGCGCGCGGGCGATGGCCAGCATCTGCTGCTCGCCGCCCGACAGCGTTCCCGCCTGCTGCGTGCGGCGCTGCTTCAGGCGCGGGAAGTGATCATACATCTTGTCGATGTCTTTCGGGATGTTTTGCGTATCCCTGCGGCTGATCGCGCCGAGCTGGAGATTTTCCTCCACGGTCTGGCGCGTGAACGTGCCGCGACCCTCGGGGATGTGCGCCACGCCCATGCGCGCGATGTCCTCGGTCGACTTGCCGAGGATGTTCTTGCCCTCGAACAGGATTTCGCCCGAGCACTTCACCATGCCGCAGATCGCGCGCAGCGTCGTCGTCTTGCCGGCGCCGTTGGCGCCGAGCAGCGTGGTGACGCCGCCTTCGTCCAGGCTGAAGTCCAGCCCGTGCAGAACGCGCACCTGGCCGTAGGAAGCCTTCAGATTCTTGACTTCGAGGAGCTTGGTCATGCGGCTTCTCCGCCGAGATAGGCGCGGATCAGTTCGGGATCCTTGCGCACGACATCCGGCGCGCCTTCGGCGATCTTCTTGCCGAAGTTGAGCGCGACCACGTTTTCCGAGATCGACATGACGAGGCCCATGTGATGCTCGACCAGCAGAACGGTGACGTCGCGGTCGTCGCGGATCTGCTTCACCAGGCGCCCGAGATCATGGACCTCGTCGTGATTGAGGCCGCCCGCCGGTTCGTCCAGCAGCAGGATTTTCGGCCGCGCGGCCAGCGCGCGCGCCAGTTCGACGCGCTTCTGCGTGCCGAAGGGCAGGCCGGCGACCGGCCGGTCGGCGACGTCGCCGAGATGCAGGTAGTCGATCAGTTCCTGGGCGGTCTTTTCCAACTCGCTCTCCACGCGGCGCGAGCCGGGCAGGCGCAAGGAATCGCCGAAGAAATTGCTGGTCGTGTGCGAGTGTCCGCCGATCAGCACGTTCTCGCGCACCGTCAGGCGCGAGAACAGCGCGACGTTCTGGAACGTGCGACCGATGCCGATCGCCGCCATTTCGTGCGCGGGCCGGCCGAGAATGCTCTGGCCCTCGAACAGTACGTCGCCCGAGGTCGGCGTGTAGAGCCGGCTCAGGCAGTTGAACATCGTCGTCTTGCCGGCGCCGTTCGGGCCGATCAGTCCGAGGATCTGTCCTTTGGGAAGTTTGAAGGACACGCCGTCCAGGGCGACGATGCCCTCGAAGCGCACCGCAACATCCCGCACTTCGAGAAGCGGTGTCCCGCCCGCGTCGCCGCTCATACTTTCCTCCCCTTCCGGAGCGCCGCTTTTGCGCGGTCGTCTCCGCAAATTACGCGAGGCCGCAATCTCGGCCGCCGCGCCAACCCGTCACTCGCCATCAGGCTTCCTGCCCTGCCCGCTCGTCTTTCGGACGCTCGTTGTCCGGCGCCCGTTCCGCACTTCGAAATCACTGCTGCGGATGCGAGATTCCTCGCTCCACCTGCGTCTTCGCGTTGACTCGAAATGCATCACAAACTAGCGTCCCGGTCAAACACTAAAGTATGAAATGCGCTGCAAAATTGTCCGACATTCGCGGCAGCCCGGCGGTTTCCGGCCGGTTGCGAGATGTTTGCGGGACAAGGCGGCGCACAAGGGGAGCAAGCTCCGGAGAGACGCAGACGCGTTTCGCAGAACGAACCGGCAGCGACACGGCGCCGCAGCAAGGGCGCCCGTCTCGCGTCGCCGGGCTGGGACATTTCCGATCAACCACAGAGGCCGAACATGGATCTGAGTTTCACGCCGGAAGAAAACGCCTTTCGCGAGGAGGTGCGAACCTTCCTCAAGGAGAACCTTCCCGCCGACATCAGGGAGAAGCTCGTCGCCGGACTGCATCCGAGCAAGGACGATCTCGTGCGCTGGACCCGCATCCTGAACAAGAAGGGCTGGGCGGTTTCGCACTGGCCGAAGGAATACGGCGGCACGGGCTGGACGCCGGTGCAGCAATACATCTGGCTCGAGGAGCAGATGCTGGCGCCCGCGCCGCAGACGCTCGCCTTCGGCACCAGCATGGTCGGCCCGGTCATCTACACGTTCGGTTCGGAAGAGCAGAAGAAGAAATACCTTCCCGCCATCGCCAACCTCGACACGTGGTGGAGCCAGGGCTTCTCTGAGCCGGGCGCCGGCTCCGATCTCGCCGGCCTCAAGACGACCGCCAAGCGCGACGGCGACCATTACATCGTCAACGGCCAGAAGACCTGGACGACGCTCGGCCAGCACGGCGACATGATCTTCATGCTCGTGCGCACCGACCCGACGGCCAAGAAGCAGGAAGGCATTTCGTTCCTGCTGATCGACATGAAGTCGAAGGGCATCACGGTGCGCCCGATCAAGACCATCGACGGCGGCCACGAGGTCAACGAAGTCTTCTTCGACGACGTGCGCGTGCCGGTCGAAAATCTCGTCGGCCAGGAGAACAAGGGCTGGGATTACGCGAAGTTCCTGCTCGGCAACGAGCGCGTCGGCATCGCCCGCGTCGGCGCCTCCAAGGAGCGCATCCGCCGCATCAAGCAGCTCGCCGCTTCCGAGACCGATGGCGAGAAGCCGCTGATCGAGAACCAGCGCTTCCGTGAGAAGCTGGCCGCCATCGAGGTCGAACTGAAGGCGCTGGAAATGACGCAGATGCGCGTCGTCGCCGCCGAACGCACGCGCGAGAAGGGCAAGCCCGATCCGGCTTCCTCGATCCTCAAGATCAAGGGTTCGGAATTGCAGCAGGCGATCACCGAACTCGCGCTCGAAGTCGCCGGCCCCTATGTCGCGCCATATCGCGAGGAGCACGAGGGCCACGGCTGGAACGAACCGCCGGCCGGCCCCGACTGGGCCTCGCCGCTCGCGCCCGCCTATTTCAACTACCGCAAGGTGTCGATCTACGGCGGCTCCAACGAAATTCAGAAGAACATCATCGCCAAGGCCATTCTCGGTCTCTGAGCGGAAGGAACAGGACACATGGACTTCGATCTCTCCGAAGAACAGCGCATGCTGAAGGACTCGGTCGACCGCCTGGTCGCCGACAAGTACGATTTCGACAAGCGCAAGCAATACCTGAAGGGCGAGCACGGTTTCTCGCGCGAGATCTGGGCGCAGTTCGCCGAACTCGGCCTGCTCGCCCTGCCCTTCGCGGAAGCCGACGGCGGTTTCGGCGGCGGCCCCGTCGAAACAATGATCGTCATGGAATCGCTCGGCCAGGCGCTGGCAGTCGAGCCCTATCTCGCCACCGTCATCCTGTCGGGCGGCCTGCTGCGCCACGCGGCCAGCGCCGAACAGCGCGCGATCTTCGTGCCGAAGATCGCCGGCGGCGAGGCGATCTTCGCCTTCGCCCATCACGAGCGCCAGGCGCGCTATTGCCTGTCGCATGTCGAGACGACGGCAAAGAAGGACGGCGCCGGCTGGGTGCTCGACGGCGAAAAGTCGCTGGTGCTGAACGGCGACGCCGCCGACTACCTCATCGTCAGCGCGCGCGTGTCGGGCGCCAAGCGCGACCGCGACGGCATCGGCCTTTTCCTTGTCGACGCCAAGGCGCCGGGGATCACGCGGCGCGGTTCATGGAACCAGGACGCCACGCGTTCGGCGGAAATCAGCTTCTCCGGCGTGAAGGTCGATGCGGCGCATGTGCTCGGCGAACCGGGCAAGGCGTTCGGCGCGATCGCGCGGGTCGTCGACGAGGCGATCGCCGCGCTCTGCGCCGAGGCTGTCGGCGGCATGGCCGCGGCCCACAAGGACACGGTGGAATATCTGAAGACGCGCAAGCAATTCGGCATCACCATCGGTTCGTTCCAGGCGCTGCAGCATCGCGCGGTGGAAATGTTCGTCTTCCTCGAGCAGGCGCGTTCCATTACCTATTACGCGACGATGATGGCGAGCGAGAACGATGCGGCCGAGCGCGCCCGCGCCATGTCGGCCGCCAAGGTGCAGATCGGCCGGTCCATCCGTTTCGTCGGCCAGCAGTCGATCCAGCTGCACGGCGGCGTCGGCGTGACCTACGAATTGCGCGTCGGCCATTACTTCAAGCGCGGCACCTGCATCGACATGATGTACGGCGACGCCGATCACCACCTCGCGCTGCTCGGCGCGTCGGGCGGCCTGATCGCGGCCTAGCGCAAATCGTCATTGCGAGGAGCAAGGCGACGAAGCAATCCATCCATGCGGATGTAACACTTGGCTGGATTGCTTCGCTACGCTCGCAATGGCGGGATGTTCATTCGAGGCATTCATGACCCATCCCTTCGATCTCTCAGGCCAGGTCGCCATCGTCACAGGATCTTCGCGCGGCATCGGACGATCGGCGGCCGAAATCATGGCGCAGATGGGCGCGAAGGTCGTCGTTTCATCGCGCAAGGCCGATGCCTGCGAGGAGGTCGTGAAGGGCATTCGCGACAAGGGCGGCGATGCGACCGTCATCCCCTGCAATATTTCGCGCAAAGCTGAAGTCGAGGCGCTCGTGAAGGGGACGCTCGACAAGTGGGGGCGCATCGACACGCTCGTCTGCAACGCGGCCGTCAATCCCGTCTACGGGCCGATGTCGCAATTGCCTGACGAAGCCTTCGACAAGGTCATGGGCTCGAACGTCAAGAGCAACATCTGGCTCGCCAATCTCTGCGCGCCGATCATGGCGGCGCAGGGCGGCGGCTCGATCGTCATCGTCTCGTCGATCGGCGGCATACGCGGCACGGACGTGCTCGGCATCTACGGCATATCGAAGGCCGCCGATTTCGCGCTCGCCCGCAACATCGCGGTGGAATGGGGACCGAAGAACGTGCGCGCCAATTGCATCGCGCCGGGCCTCGTGAAGACCGATTTCGCCCGCGCCCTCTGGGAAAATCCGGAATATCTGGAAAAGCGCACGCGCACGAGTCCTTTGCGCCGCATCGGCGAGCCCGACGAGATCGGCGGCATCGTGGCGTTCCTCGCCTCGAAGGCCGCGACCTTCATGACCGGGCAGATCGTCGTCGCCGACGGCGGCGTGACGATCGCGTCATAAGGCACGGAACGTTCAGCGCGTCATGCCCGGCCTTGCGCCGGGCATCCACGCTGATCCGTCTCGATCACACGCCGCACTTGACGACGAATTCCGGATGCAACGCCCCTGACGCGGCCTGACGTGGACGGCCGGGACAAGCCCGGCCATGACGGTTCCAGCAATCACACGATCGTCGACTTCTTTCCCCAATAGGCGTCGCGCACGAGCCGCTTGTAGAGCTTGCCGGTCTGGTGGCGCGGCAATTCCTCCATGAAGTCGATCTGCTTCGGCGCCTTGATGTGCGAAATGTTCGCGCGCGAAAACGCCATCAGTTCGTTTCGCAACGCGTCGCCGGCCTCCGCCCAGTTCATCGGCTGGATGACGGCGACCACCTTCTCGCCCATTTCCTCGTCCGGCGCGCCGACGACGGCGGCGTCGGCGACCTTCGGATGCGTGACGAGCAGGTTTTCCAGTTCCTGCGGATAGATGTTCACGCCGCCCGAAATGATCATGAAGGCCTTGCGGTCGGTAAGGAACAGATAGCCGTCCTCGTCGACATGGCCGACGTCGCCGAGCGTCGTCCAGCCATGCTTGTTCTTAGACTGCGCCGTCTTCTCGGGATCGTTGTGATAGACGAACTCGTTGCCCTCGGCGAAATAGACCGTGCCGTCGGTCCCGACCGCGACCTCGTCGCCGTTCTCGTCGCAGATCTTCAGCTTGCCGATCTTCGACGTCCCGACCGAGCCCGGCTTCTTCAGCCACTCCTGCGATGAGATGTAGCAGAAGCCGTTGCCCTCGCTGCCGGCGTAATATTCCTGCAGCACCGGCCCCCACCATTCGATCATCGCCTTCTTGGTCTGCACCGGGCAAGGCGCGGCCGCGTGCACGGCGCATTTCAGGGAGGAAATGTCGTACTTCCTGCGCACGTCCTCCGGCAGCTTCAGCATCCGCACGAAATGCGTCGGCACCCATTGCGAGGCGGTGACCTTGTATTTCTCGATCAGCTTCAGCGCCTGCTCCGGATCGAATTTTTCCATGACGATCACCGTCCCGCCGAGCCGGTGCGTCGTCATGCACCAGCGCAGCGGCGCGGCGTGATAGAGCGGCGCCGGCGACAGATAGACCGTCTTGTCGTTGAAGCCGAACAGGCCGGCGGCGAGTTGCACCAGCGAATTGACGGCGTCGATCGGTTCGTCCTTCAGTTCGATCTTGATGCCTTTCGGACGCCCCGTGGTGCCCGACGAATAGAGCATGTCGACGCCAGGCGCCTCGTCCGATATCGGCGTGTCCGGCATTTTCGCCCGCGCCGCCTCGAAGCTCTCGAACGGCCCCCACGCCTCGTCCAGCGAATAGAGCTTCAGGTCGGAAATGTTCGACGCGAGCTTTTCGGCCTCGCCCGCCTTGGCGCGCGAGGTGATGAACAGCTTCGCGGAGCAGTCGCGCGCAATGTATTCGACCTCGCCGGCCGTCAGGCTGGACGAAATGCAGGTGTAGTAGAGACCGGCGCGCTGCGCCGCCCACGTGATCTCGAAATAGCGCGGATGGTTTTCGAGATAGAGCGCGATGGAATCGCCGCGCTTCAAGCCGAGCGAGCGGAAGAGCTGCGCGCCCTGGTTCGAGCGCTTGTCGAGCTGGCCATAGGTGATGATTTCGCCAGAACCCGCCATGATCGTCGCGGGCTTGTCGGGGTTGGCCTTGGCGTGGATGTAGGGATGCACGTGCGTTTCCTCGGTCTTGCTTGTCTCTTGGTTTTCAGTCGCGCTTCACGACGCCGTTCAGCACGAGGTCGACGACGAAGTCGGCGTAGCGGCGGCGCTGCGCGTCGTTGATGGTCGCTACGCCCCAGATGCGGCGCGCTTCCGGGTGCCAGCGAAACAGTGCATCGCAGGCGCTGCCGACCGCGTGGTAGAAAAAGCCCGGGTCGACCTGCTTGAACTCGCCGGATTTCACGCCCTGTTCGAGAATCTGTCGCTGGAAGCCGGCGAGCGGCTCGACGAAGAAGCGCGAGACCTGCGCCGAAACTTCGTCGCCGCGCTCGTGGATCAGCATGTGCACGAGCCGGTTCATGTAGGGCTTGCGGAAATAGGTGTCGATGATGCCCGACATGTGCGCGCGCAGCTTGTCGATGGCCGGCATGTCGCGGGCGACGAGCCGTTCCACCTGCTTCAGCGACAGTTCGGCGTCGCGCTCGAGAATGGCCAGCAGCAAGCCGTCCTTGTTGCCGAAATGATACTTGACCAGCGCCGAGTTGAGGCCCGATCGCGCGGCGACGTCCTGCAGCGAAAATTCGACCGCATTGCGCTCGACCATGATCTCGCGCGCCGCCGAGATCAGCCGGTCCTTGGTGTTCGGCGCCCGCGTGTCCCGCGCCGCCTCCGCATGTTCCGACATGCGCCTCCCCGTGGTGTCAGACCGCCCTCTGCGGAGCGTTTCGCAAATTAATTAGTCGATTGACTAACCCGGAGCAATGGGTTTTCTTCTCCGGCAAGGTCGCCTGACAAGGGCGCGACAAGAACCGACGCAGGGAGGCGGACGGCATGAATTTCGATTTCTCCGACGAACAGAAGCAATTGCGCGACGAGGCGCGGCGCTTCCTCAGCGAGAATTGCACGCCAAAGGAAGTGCGCGCCGTTCTCGAGGGCAAGGCGAAATACGACAAGGCGATCTGGAAGGGGCTGGCCGACCTCGGCCTGCTCGGCATCGCCATCCCCGAAGAATTCGGCGGCGCGGGCGCCGGCCGTCTCGAACTCTGCGTCGTCGCCGAAGAACTCGGCCGCGCGCTGGCCCCTATCCCCTATTCCTCGACCGTCTATCTCGCCTCCGAACTGCTGATGCAGGCGGGTTCCGACGCGCAGAAGAAGCACTGGCTGCCCAAGATCGCAGCCGGCGAGGCGATCGGCACGCTGGCGCTCGTCGAAGGCGTCGGCGATCCCACGCCGAAGTCGATCCATGCGAGCGTCTCCGGCGGCAAGCTGACCGGCAAGAAGACTCTGGTGCCGGAAGGCGAGATCGCCGATTTCGCGATCGTCGTTGCGCGCGAAAAATCCGGCGACGATGCGCGCGGCATCGGCCTCTACATCGTCGACATGAAGGGCGCGGGCGTGTCTGCGACCGGCGTCGAGACCGTCGACCCGACGCGCAACCACGCCGAAGTCTCGTTCAACGGCGCGCCTGCCGACCCGCTGGGCGCGGTTGGCGAAGGCTGGGCGACGCTGGACAAGGTGCTCGACCGCGCAGCCATTCTCACCGCCTTCGAGCAGATCGGCGGCGCCGATCGCGCCCTCGAAATGGGCCGCGACTACGCGCTCGATCGCATGGCCTTCGGCCGTCCGATCGGCTCGTTCCAGGCGATCAAGCACATCCTTGCGGACATGTATGTCGCGGCGACGCTCGCCCGCTCCAACGCCTATTACGGCGCCTGGGCGCTCTCGACCGACGCCGGCGAACTCGCCGAAGCGGCCGCCAATGCGCGCGTCTCGGCGACGCAGGCCTATCAGCTCTGCGCCAAGAACAACACGCAGGTGCACGGCGGCATGGGCTTCACCTGGGAGTTCGACTGCCACCTCTATTATCGCCGCTCCAACCTGCTTGCCCTGTCGCTCGGTTCGCTCACCATGTGGGAGAACCGTCTCGTCGACGAAATGCGCAAGCGCAACGCAGCCGCCTGAAGGAGAGAGCGATGAATTTCGACGACACTCCGCAGGAAGCCGAATATCGCGCGACCGTCCGCAAGTGGCTCGACGCCAACCGGCCGGACGATCTGATGAAGGACCTCGCCGCCGCCGACGAGATCAAGGATCGCGACGCGCGCACGGCAAAGATCCTCAAGGCCTCGAAGGCCTGGCAGAAGAAGAAGGCCGAAGGGGGCTGGGCCTGCCTGTCCTGGCCGAAGGAATACGGAGGACGCGGCGCGACGCCGATCCAGCGCGTCATCTGGGATCAGGAAGAAGGCAAGTACGGCGCGTTGTCCGCGCCCTTCGCCATCGGCCAGGGCATGTGCGGCCCGACGGTCATGGCCTACGCCACCGAAGACCAGAAGCGCCGCTACCTGCCGCCGCTCGCGTCCGGCGAGGAAGTCTGGTGCCAGCTCTTTTCCGAACCGGCGGGCGGCTCCGATCTCGCGGGCCTGCGCACGAAGGCGGAAAAGGACGGCGACGACTGGATCATCAACGGCCAGAAGATCTGGACCACCGGCGCGCATTTCTGCGACTACGGCATCCTCATCACGCGCACCGACCCGACGATCGCCAAGCACAAGGGCCTCACCATGTTCTTCCTGGACATGAAGAGCCCTGGCGTCGAGGTGCGGCCGATCAAGCAGGCAAGCGGCCATTCCGGCTTCAACGAGGTCTATTTCACCAACGTCCGCATTCCCGACGCGCAGCGCCTCGGCAAGGTCAACGACGGCTGGAACGTCTCGCTGACGACGCTGATGAACGAGCGTTTCTCGATCGGCGCGCGCCTTGCGACCGGCGTGCCGGAATTCCTCGAGTTCGCGTCGCAGTCGCGCATGGCCGACGGCACGCCGATGCTCGACGACCGCGAGGTGCGCTCGCGGCTTGCGACATGGGCGGCGCGTTCGAACGGCCTGAAGTACACGGCCTATCGCGCCATCTCGGCGCTGTCGCGCGGCGAGCGTCCGGGACCGGAGAATTCCATCGGCAAGCTGGTCGCGGCGCCGATGACGCAGGACATCGCCATGTACGCGCTCGACCTGCAGGGGCCGATGGGCGCCGTGTCGCGCGACGACAATGCGCCGGCCGGCAAACTCTACCAGACGCTGTTCCATGCGATAGGCATGCGCATCGCCGGCGGCACCGACGAGGTGATGCGCAACATCATCGCCGAACGCGTGCTGGGCCTGCCCGGCGACATCCGCGTCGACAAGGACGTGCCGTTCAACAAGATCCCGACCAAGGGGCGCTGACCCCCTCCCCAACCCTCCCCCGCGCTGCGCGCGGGAGAGGGAGCAGATTGCCCCCTTCATCGACATTCGTGTTCACGAGCGCTTGTCGTCCCCTCTCCCGCGAAGCGGGGGAGGGCAAGGGAGGGGGCGACGCAGAGCAACAAAACTTCCGAGAAGCTCGCATGAATTTCGACGACACGCCTGCCGAAGCCGCGTTCCGCGCGGAAGCGCGAAGCTGGATCGCGGCCAACGCGCCGCGCGAACACGAGGCCGACCTGCGCGCCTCGCCGTTCGGCCGCGTCGCATTGAAGAACGCCGACATCATTGCAGTCTCGAAGGCGTGGCAGAAGAAGAAGGCCGACGCCGGCTGGGCCTGCCTGCACTGGCCGAAAGAATACGGCGGACGCGGCGCGAGCCCGATCGAACGCGTGATCTGGGGCCAGGAAGAAGGCGTGTTCGGGAAGCTGTCGGGCCTGTTCATCATCGGCCACGGCATGTGCGGTCCGACCGTCATGGCCTTCGCCAGCGAGGAGCACAAGAAAAGACGCCTGCCGCCGCTCGCTTCCGGCGAGGAAATCTGGTGCCAGCTCTTCTCGGAGCCGGCCGGCGGCTCCGATCTCGCCGGCCTGCGCACGCGCGCAGAGAAGGACGGCGACGACTGGGTGATCAACGGCCAGAAGATCTGGACGTCGGGCGCGCATCATTCGGACTGGGGGCTGCTGATCGCGCGCACCGATCCCGAGGTCGCAAAGCACAAGGGCCTCACCATGTTCTTTCTGGACATGAAGAGCCCCGGCGTCGAAATCCGCCCGATCAAACAGGCGAACGGACAGGCGGAATTCAACGAGGTCTATTTCACCAACGTCCGCATTCCAGACCACCAGCGCCTGGGCCGAGTAGGCGACGGCTGGAACGTGTCGCTGACGACGCTGATGAACGAGCGCCTGTCGATCGGCGCCAGCATGCCGACGGGTTTTCCGGAATTGTTCGATCTCTGCAGCCGCCTCGACCATGACGGCCGGCCGGCCATCGACAATCGTCACGTGCGCTCGAAGCTCGCGAATTGGGCGACGAAGTCGAACGGCCTCAAATACACGTCCTATCGCGCCATGTCGGCGCTCTCGCGCGGCGAGCGGCCAGGACCGGAGAATTCCATCGGCAAGCTGGTCGCGGGCGCGACCATGCAGGACATTTCGCAATTCGCGCTCGAACTGGAAGGCCCGATGGGCGCCCTTCGCAAGACGCCGGGCGTCGACGAGGCCGGCCTGTTCATGGCCATGCTCCTGCGTTCGCCGGCCACCCGCATCGAGGGCGGCACGGACGAAATTCTCCGCAACATCATCGCCGAACGCGTGCTCGGCCTGCCGGCCGACATTCGCGTCGACAAGGACGTGCCCTTCAACAGGATTCCGACCAGGGGGCGCTGAAGCGACCGACTTCATCCGAGCGAGACGACAATGACCTTCACCAATCCCCGCAAGGCCGATCATCCCGTCACGCCGCATTTCGTCGAGCGCTGGTCGCCGCGCGCCTACACCGGCGAAGCCATTCCTGACGCCGATCTGCATCGCATCCTCGAGGCCGCCCGCTGGGCGCCTTCGGCCAGCAACCTGCAACCCTGGGTGTTTCTCTATGCCCGGCGCGGAACGCCGGATTTCGACCGCTTTCTCGGGCTGCTCGCCGAAGGCAATCGCGGCTGGGCGAAGCAGGCTGGCGCGCTCCTGTTTCTCGTCTCGCGCAAGACGCGCGTCGCAGCCGACGGATCGGCAGTCGCTTCGCGCTCGCATTCGCTCGATTGCGGCGCCGCCTGGGCCTATCTTGCGCTGGAAGCGTCCGCGCTCGGCTGGCCGGCGCACGGCATGATCGGCGTCGATTTCGACCGCGCCCGCGCCGAACTCGGCATCCCCGACAATTGCCACATCGAAATGGCGATCGCGCTCGGGCGGCGCGGCGACAGGGCGCAGCTTCCGGAAAATTACCAGAAGATCGAGCAGCCCAACGCGCGCAAGCCGCTTGCCGAAATCGCTTTCGCCGGAAACTTTCCCAAGGCTTGATCGCAGGCGTTGCGCGCCCGCCGCCTGCACATGACGAACCTGTCCGCTCCCGGACCCGGCGCAGACATGGGATGCGGGGGACGCGCTTGCGCAGACACGTCATTTGCCTGAAAATCGCCCGACAAGATCATGGGACGGAAACGATGAAGCTGGCGCGGGCCGCCGCATGACCGGCGGCTTTACGAATGACCTGCTGAAAGGCAAGCGCGCGCTGGTCACCGGCGGCGGCACCGGCCTCGGCAAGGCGATCGGCCGCCGCTATCTCGAACTCGGCGCAGACCTCGTGATCTGCGGCCGGCGCGCCGAAGCGCTGGACGCGACAGCGCGGGAATTCGAACAGGCCTTCGGCCGCAAGGTCGGGACGATCTCCTGCGACATCCGCAACGCGGATTCCGTCGAGGCCATGTTCGACCGCATCTGGTCGAGCGGACCGCTCGACATTCTCGTCAACAACGCGGCGGGAAATTTCATCGCGCAATCGCACCGCCTGTCGTCGCGCGCCATAGACGCCGTGCTGAACACCTGCCTGCATGGCACGGCCTATTGCACCATCGCCGCCGGCCGCCGCTGGATCGACGGCGGGCATCCCGGCGTCGTGCTGTCCATCCTCACGCTGTCGGCATTGCATGGCGCGGCCTTCACCATGCCGAATGCGATGGCCAAGGCCGGCATAGACGCGATGACCAAGGGGCTTGCCGTCGAATGGGGCCCGCATGGCGTCAGGCTGGTCGCCGTCGCGCCCGGCAATTTCCCGACGGAAGGCGCGAGTTCGCGCCTGACGCCGACGGCCGGCGGCCAGCCGATAGATCCGGGCGTTCCCCTGCGGCGCGACGGCTCGCATCGGGAACTCGCCGATCTCTGCGCTTTCGTCGTGTCCGATCTCGCCGGCTACATCACCGGCGAGACGATCGTCATCGACGGCGCCAAGCGCTGGCTCGCGGGGTCGCGCGCCGGCGTGTCGCAGATGCTGGACTGGAGCGACGAGGACTGGGCGCGCCAGCGCGCATCCATGCCCGGCGCCAAGAAATGAAACGCCGTCAAGAAATGAACTGCCGCCAAGAAGTGAAAGTGGAGCGATGAGCGAAACGACCGATCTCCTGCGCGACATGGCCGAAAAGCTTTTCGGCGACACGTGCGACAAGGCGCTGCTCGGCGCGGCCGAGCGCGGCGAATGGCCGAAGGCGTTGTGGAGCGCGATGGAGGACAATGGCCTCACCGGCGCATTGCTGCCGGAAAGCGCCGGCGGTTCAGCCCTCGGTATCGAGGATGCGCTGCTGGCGCTTCGCATTTCGGCGCGCCATGCCGCGCCCGTACCTTTCGCGGAAACGATGCTCGCGGGCTGGCTGGCGTCGGGCGCGGGCCTGTCCGTTCCCGCCGGTCCATTGACCATTGCGCCGGCCTCGAAGGGCGAACCGCTCGCGCTCGCAAGGAGCGGCGAACGCTGGCGGCTGAAGGGCGTCGCACGGCGCGTGCCTTATGCGCGCCATGCCGCCGCCATCGCGGTGCTCGCCGAAGCGAACGGCGTGTCTCACGTTGCGCTGGTAGACCCGAAACTCTGCACGATCGCGCACGGCCGCAATCTCGCGATGGAACCGCGCGACGATGTGACATTCGATTGCGAGTTGAGCAGCGCGGATGTGGCCCAGGCCGGCGCGGGCGTCGACGCGCAGAAGTTGCGCCTGTTCGGCGCGGCGATGCGTTCGGCGCAGATCGCGGGCGCTCTATCCCGCGTTCTCGACGTCACGCTGCAATACACGCAGGAGCGCGTGCAGTTCGGCAAACCGATCTCGAAATTCCAGGCGATCCAGCACAATCTGGCGATGCTGGCCGCGCATTCCGCCGCCGCCAACGCCGCAGCCGACATGGCGGCCGAGGCCGCCGCGCGCGACATGAACGAACTCGCCATCGCCGCCGCCAAGACGCGCTGCGGCGAGGCGGCGAGCGTCGGCGCGGGCATCGCCCACCAGGCGCACGGCGCCATCGGATTCACCCACGAGCACGTGCTGCATTTCTTCACCAAGCGGCTTTGGTCGTGGCGCGACGAATTCGGCAGGGAAAGCGACTGGGCGCTCATCATCGGGCGCGCCGCGGCCGCCGCCGGCCGCGAAAAGATCTGGTCGGACATCGTGACGGCGTGAGGAAGCAACAATGACCGACCTGACATTCCCGCCGCCGCCGCCCAACACCGAAGCGACCGAGAAACTGCGCGGCGAAGTGCGCGCGTTCCTGGCGCGCGAACTCGCCGGCATGACGGCGCAGGAGAAGGCTTCGTCCTGGGGCGGACGCAATCCCGCCTTCTCGAAAAAGATGGCCGAGCAGGGCTGGATCGGCATGACCTGGCCGAAGAAATACGGCGGCCACGAACGCAGCGCGCTCGAACGCTACGTCGTGCTGGAAGAGATGCTCGCGGCCGGCGCGCCTGTCGGCGCGCATTGGATCGCCGACCGCCAGTCCGGCCCGTCGATCCTGCGCTTCGGCTCGGAAGAACAGCGCCAGACCCTCGTGCCGCGGATCGCGAAAGGCGAATGCTTCTTCTGCATCGGCATGAGCGAACCGGATTCCGGCTCCGACCTTGCCGCGACGCGCACGCGCGCTGTTCCCGTGGAAGGCGGCTACAAGGTCAACGGCACGAAGATCTGGACGTCGGGCGCGCATGTCTCGACCTACATGATCCTGTTCTGCCGCACTGGCGCCAACAGCGACGACCGCCACTCCGGCGTCAGCCAGTTCATCGTCGACATGAAGACGCCGGGCATTACCGTGCGCCCGATCTACGATCTGTCGAGCCAGCATCATTTCAACGAGGTGGTGTTCGAGGACGTGTTCCTGCCGACGAGCGCGCTGCTCGGCAACGAGGGCGACGGCTGGAAGCAGGTGACCGGCGAACTCGCTTACGAGCGCTCCGGGCCCGACCGCTTCCTTTCCACCTTCACGCTGCTGATCGAAGGTTTCCAGATGCTGGGAAACCAGGTGGACGATCGCGCGGCCGTCGCGCTCGGCCGCATCATCGCCAGCCTGATGACCCTGCGCCGCATGTCGCGCTCGATCGCCGGCATGTTGCAGCGGGGCGAAGACCCGGCCGTTCATGCCGCCGTCGTCAAGGAACTCGGCACCTCGCTCGAACAGGAGATGGTCGAGGTCTTGCGCCTGATCGTCGATGTCGAGCCGGACTCGAGCTCCACCAATCCCTATGTCGCCGTGCTCGCGCACACGATCATGCATGCGCCGTCGTTCTCGCTGCGCGGCGGCACGCGCGAAATCCTGCGCGGCATGATCGCCCGCGGGCTGGGATTGAGGTGACAGACTGTCATTCCCGCGCAAGCGGGACTCCAGTTCCCGAGTGAAACGTCGATTGTGCTGGATTCCCGATCAGCCGCTGCGCGGCCGTCGGGAATGACACAAGGAAGGAAACGCAAATGACCGCCTACAAGGACATAACAGTCGAGATCGAAGGCCACGTGCAGGTCGTCACGATCCGCCGCCCGCCGTTCAACTATTTCGACAATGCGCTGATCCGCGAACTGGCCGCCGCGTTTGAAGCCGGCGATCGCAATGGCCAAGTGCGCGCCAGCGTGCTGGCGGCGGAAGGCAAGGCCTTCTGCGCCGGCGCCGATCTCGTCAACCGCGCCGACACCGGCACGGTCGCCGAGGGCGGCCAGCATCTCTACAAGGAAGCGGCGCGCCTGTTCCGCGTCGAGAAGCCGATCATCGCAGCCGTGCATGGCGCAGCCATCGGCGGCGGCCTCGGCCTCGCGGTCATGGCCGATTTCCGCGTCACCTGCGCGGAAGCGCGCTTCTCCGCCAATTTCGCGCGGCTGGGCATGCATTGCGGCTTCGGCCTGTCGACGACCTTGCCGCGGCTCGTCGGCCAGCAGCAGGCTGCGCTGCTGTTCTACACGGGTCGCCGCATTTCGGGCGAGGAAGCGCACCGCATCGGTCTCGCCGACGTGCTCGTCTCCGAAGCCGAGGTGTTGAAGAGCGCCAAGGCGCTCGCAGCCGAGATCGCGGAAAGCGCGCCGATCGCCGTCCGGTCGATGCGCGAGACGCTGCGCCGCGGCCTTGTCGACGCCGTCGAGCAGGCGACCGAGCGCGAACTGGTCGAGCAGGACTGGCAGCGCCGCACCGAAGACTTCAAGGAAGGCGTCAAGGCGACGTCCGAACGCCGCCTGCCGAACTTCAACGGCCGGTAGCCGGCGCCGCCCTATTCCGCCGGCGCGACCTGTTCGTCGCGCCGCGCGCGCCGGCGGCGCGACAGCTTGTCCATCAGCAGATAGACGACCGGCGTCGTGTAGAGCGTCAGGATCTGCGACAGCACGAGGCCGCCGACGATGGTGATGCCGAGCGGCCGGCGCAATTCCGCGCCGGCGCCGGTCGCCACCGCCAGCGGCAGCGCGCCGAACAGCGCGGCCAGCGTCGTCATCAGGATCGGCCGGAAGCGTTCGACCGCCGCCTGATGCGCCGATTGCTCGGGCGTCAGGTCCTTCGACCGTTCCGCCGAGATGGCGAAATCGACGAGCATGATGCCGTTCTTCTTGACGATGCCGATCAGGAGAATGATGCCGATGGCGGCGATCAGCGTCAGCTCGGCGTTGAACAGCATCAGCGCCAGCAACGCGCCGAGCCCAGCCGACGGCAGCGTCGAGATGATGGTGATCGGGTGGATCAGGCTTTCGTAGAGAATGCCCAGGATCAGATAGACCGCCAGCAGCGCGACGAAGATCAGCGTCACGAAATTGCTCGAACTCTGCCGGAAGTCGCGCGCCTCGCCGGCGAATTCCGTGCGCAGACCGTCCGGCGGATTCATGTCGGCGACCGTCTGCGTGATGGTTCGCGTCGCCTCGTCGAGCGTCGCGCCTTCGGCGAGATTGAAGCTGATGGTCGTCGCCGGGAACGAGCCCTGGTGGTTGACGGCGAGCGGCATGGCGCTGCGTTCCACGCGCGCGACAGACGACAGCGGCACCTGGTAGCGCGGCGGCGTCTGGAAGTTGGACGTGGATTGCTGCGGCTGCACGGTCTTCGACGGCGAGACGTAGAGGCCGGAGAGGTCGGTCGGATCACGTTGCCGCGTCTCATTGGATTCGACGATCACGCGATACTGGTTGCGTTGCGTATAGACGATCGCCGCCTGACGTTGGCCGAAGGCGGTGTTGAGCGCCGTGTCTATGTCCTGGATCGCCACGCCGAGCCGCGATGCCGCGTCGCGGTCGATGATGACATTGGCGCGCAGGCCGCCCTGCTCGCGGTCGGTCGTCACGTCGGTCAGCAGCGGAACCTGGCGCAGGCGCTCGACGATCTTGGGCGTCCATTCCGACAATTCCTCGAGCGAGGGATCCCACAGGGTAAACTGGAATTGCGACTTGCTCTGGCGGCCGCCGGCGCGGATGTCCTGCACCGGAAACATGAAGACGGTGATGCCCGGCACGCGCGCCAGCTTGCCGCGCAAACGGTTGATGACGTCGCGGCTCGAACCGGACCGCACGCCTTCCGGTTTCAGGGCGATGAAGAACCGGCCCTGGTTGACGGAATTCGTGCCGCCGATGAACGAGGCGACATTCTCGACGTCGGGATCGCCCATGACGATATCGGAAGCCGCCTGCTGGAACCGCTCCATCGCCGGGAAAGACACGTCGGGCGAGGCTTCCGTGAAAGCGAAGATCAGTCCGGTGTCGTCCTGCGGGAAATAACCCTTCGGAATCACCCTGAACATCCAGATGTTGAGGACGATCAGCGCGATCAGGGTGACGAGCGACCACCAGGGATGCCGGATCGCGCCGGCGAGCGTGCGCGCGTAGAAGCGCGTGATCGCGGTGAGAGCGCCCTCGACGATCCGGTCGAGCCGCGTCTGCCTGTCTTCGTCGTGGCGCTTCAGGAAGCGCGCGCAGATCATCGGCGTCACGGACAGCGACACGAAGGTCGAGATGGCTATGGCGAACACCATCGTCAGCGAGAATTCGCGGAAGAACTTGCCGCCGATGCCGCTGAGGAACAGAAGCGGGATGAAGGCCGCAACCAGCGACAGGCTGATCGACATGACGGTGAAGCCGATCTGCCGCGCGCCGTCCAGCGCGGCGACGAGCGGCGTCTTGCCCTGCTCCATGTTGCGATAGACGTTCTCGATCATCACGATCGCGTCGTCGACGACGAAGCCGACCGCGGCGATGACAGCCATCAGCGAGATATTGTCGAGCGAGAAGCCGACAGCCTTCATGCAGGCGAACGTGCCGGCGAGCGACAGCGGCACGGTCACGCCGGCGGCGATGGTCGGCGCCGCGCGCCGCACGAAAAGGAAGACGACCAGCATGACCAGCGCGATGGAAATGAGCAGCGTGCGCTGAATTTCATGGATGCTTGCGCGGATCGTCGTGGTGCGGTCGGACAGGATCGAAATGTCTATGCCGGCCGGTATCCATCGCTTCAGTTCCGGCAGCAGCGCCTTCACGCGGTCGACCGTCTCGATCACGTTGGCGTCTGGCTGCTTGGTCACGAACAGAAGCACAGCCGGCTTGCGATTGAACCAGCCGGCGGCCCGCCGGTTGCGCACGCTGAGATCGATCTTCGCTATGTCGCCGAGCCGCACGGCGCCGCCGCTCTGGATCGGGATCACGATGCCCGCATATTGCTCGGGCTTCGACAATTGGTCCGTCGTCTCGTAGCTGCCGGCGCGCAGCGGCCCGTCGTAGCCGCCGACCGGCGAATGGGCGTCGGCCGCCACGACCTGGTTGGCCACCGTATCGAGACCTATGCCCATCGAGGCGAGGCGCGACGGATCGACCTGGATGCGGATCGCCGGTTGTTCGGCGCCGTTCACCTGCACTTCGGCGACGCCCTCGACCTGGCTGAGCTTCTGCGCGATCACCGTGTCGGCGGCGTCGTAGATGGCGCTCGCCGGCATCGTGTCGGATGTCAGCGCCAGGATCAGCACCGGCATGGCCGAGGGATTGGCCTTGCGGAAGGCCGGCACCATCGGCAGGTCGCTCGGCAGGTCGGTCGCCGCCGCGTTGATCGCCGATTGCACGTCCTGCGCCGCCTTGTCGATCTTGCGGTTGAGATCGAATTGCGCGGTGATGACGCTCGATCCGAGCGTGCTCGTCGAGGTCAGTTCGGTAATGCCGGAAATCTCCGACAGGCGACGCTCGAGCGGCGCGGCGACGCTCGCCGCCATGGTCGCGGGATCGGCGCCCGGACGCACAGCCATGATGCGGATCGTCGGCAGGTCGATCGCCGGCAGGCTGGACACCGGCAAGAGAAAATAGGCGACCATGCCGGTCAGGAATATGCCCGCCGCCATCAGGCTCGTCGCCACAGGGCGACGGATGAAGGGGGCGGAGAAATTCACGGCCGCGCCTCCGGCTCGAACTGCCGGTCGACCGCCGCCATTTCGGCGCCTGTCATGCCGCCGAGTCGCAGGCGCAGTCGTTCCACCGCGAGATAGACGACCGGCGTCGTATAGAGCGTCAGCAACTGGCTGAGCAGCAGGCCGCCGACGATGGTCACGCCGAGCGGTATGCGCAACTCGCTGCCCGTGCCTTGCGCGAAGGCGAGCGGCAGCGCCCCGAGCAACGCGGCGAGCGTCGTCATCATGATCGGCCGGAAGCGCAGGCGACACGCTTTCAGGATCGATTCGCGCGGGCTCAGACCCTCGTGCCGCTCGGCGTCGAGCGCGAAGTCGATCATCATGATCGCGTTCTTCTTGACGATGCCCATCAGCAGGATGATGCCGATCAGCGCGACGACGGAAAGATCGAGCCCCGTCAGCCGCAGGGCGAGCAGCGCGCCGACGCCCGCCGAGGGCAGTGTCGTCAGGATCGTGAAGGGATGGGCGTAGCTCTCGTAGAGCATGCCGAGCACGAGGTAGATCGTCACGACGGCGGCCAGCAGCAGCCACGGCTCGCTCGCCAGCGACTTGTTGAATTCCGCCGCATCGCCGGAGAACGTGCCCGTGATCGTGCCGGGCATGCCGAGCGCCTTCTCGGCCGACGTGATCGCCTGCACCGCCTGGCCGAGCGAAGCGCCATGCGCGAGATCGAAGCTGATGGTGGCTGCCGGGAACTGGTCCTGGTGGGCGACCGAAAGCGGCGCGCTGATGTGCTCGAACCGCGCCACCGCCGACAGCGGGACCTGCTGCGCGCCCTGCTGTCCCGCCAGATACAGCTTGTCCAGCGCGCCCGGATCCTGCTGGTAGCGCGGCGCGGCTTCCAGGATCACGCGGTACTGGTTCGACTGCGTATAGATGGTCGAGACCTGCCGCTGGCCGAAGGCGTTGTTGAGCGCATCGTCGATGTTCTGCGCGCTGATGCCGAGGCGGCCCGCCGCGTCGCGGTCGATGACGATCATCGTGCGCAATCCGCCGATCTGCGTCTCGGTCGCAACGTTGCGCAGGATCGTGCTGTCGCGCAGCCTGTCGGCGATGCGCGCGCCCCATTCGGCGACTTCGTTCGGATCGGCGCCGACCAGCGTGTACTGGTATTGCGAACGGCTCTGTCGCGTCGAGATCTGGATATCCTGGACGGGCTTCACGTAGAGATTGACGCCTGTTTCGCTCATCACCGAACGCTTCAGCCGCTCGCCGATGTCGGCGGCTGTGGTCCTGCGCCCGTCGCGCGGCGTCAGCGTGACGGCGAGATGCCCGACATTGAGCGTCGCGTTGAGCGGCCCGACGCCGAGCACGCTGGCGACGCCGACCACCTCCTTGTCGCGCCGGAAGATGTCGGCGACCTCGCGCTGGATCTCCGTCATCTGCGCGAACGAGGCTTCCGGCCCCGCCTCGACCACGACATCGAGCAGCCCGTTGTCCTGCAGCGGCAGGAAGCCCTTCGGCGCGACGGCGTACATCCACAAGGTCAGCACCAGCGTGGCGGCGGTCAGCGACAGCATCAGGAATTCGCGATCGACCGCCCAGCGCAACGTGCGGTCGTAAAAATCGAGCATCCAGCCCGAGGCTTCCTCCGCCTCGCGCGCGGCCTCGCCTTCGCGACGCCGCGCCTTGAGCAGACGCCCGCACATCATCGGCGTCAGCGTCAGCGAAACCGCCGCCGAGACGACGACGGCGATCGACAGGGTCAGCGCGAATTCGCGGAACATGCGGCCGACGAGGCCGGTCATGAACAGGAGCGGGATGAAGACCGCGATCAGCGACACGGTCAGCGAGATGACGGTGAAGCCGATCTCGCGCGCGCCGGAGAAGGCCGCCTGCAAGGGAGACTGGCCGTTCTCCATATTGCGGACGATGTTCTCGATCATCACGATCGCGTCGTCGACGATGAAGCCCGTGCCGATCGTCAGCGCCATCAGCGACAGATTGTCGAGGCTGAAGCCGCAGAGATACATGACGCCGAATGTCGCGATGATCGACAGCGGCAGGGCGACGGCGGCGATGATGGTGGCGCGGAAACTGCGCAGGAACAGGAGCACGACCAGCACGACGAGCGCGGTCGCGAGCACGAGCGTGAACTGCACGTCGGCGATGGAGGCGCGGATCGCGTCGGTGCGGTCGTGAACGAGCCGCAATTCGACGCCGCTCGGCATGGAGCGTTGCAGGCGCGGCAGTTCCTTCTTGATGAGATCGACGGTCGCGATGATATTGGCGCCGGGCTGGCGCTGCACGTCGACGATGACGGCCGGTTCTCCCTGATACCAGCCGCCGACACGCGAATTCTCCAGTCCCTCGATGACGTCGGCGACGTCCTTCAGCACGATCGGCGCGCCGCCGCGATAGGCGACGACGATGTTGCGATAGGCCTCCGCATTGGCGATCTGGTCGTTGGCGTCGATCGTGTAGGCCTGCCGCGCGCCGTCGAGCGAACCCTTGGCGCCTGCCACGTTTGCGCCGACGATGGCGAGCCGCAGATCCTCGAGCCCCAGCCGGTTCGCGCCGAGCCGCGCGAGATCGGCCTGGATTCGGATCGCCGGCTTGATGCCGCCCTCGACCGAGACATGGCCGACCCCCGACACTTCGCTGAGGCGCGGCGCGATCAGCGTGTCGGCGAGATCGCTGAGCTGGCGCAGCGCCACGGTCTTGGACTTCAGCGCCAACGTCAAGATCGGCGTATCGGCCGGGTTCACCTTCGAATAGACCGGGGGATAGGGAAGATTGCGCGGCAGCGTCGAGGCCGATGCGTTGATCGCCGATTGCACGTCCTGCGCGGCGGCGTCGATGTCGCGGTCGAGATCGAATTGCAGCGTGATCTGCGACAGGCCGAAAGACGATTGCGACGACATGGTCGCGAGCGCCGGGATCTGACCGAACTGGCGCTCGAGCGAGGCCGTGACCAGCGAAGCGATCGTGTCGGGATTGGCGCCGGGCAGCCGTGTCGTGACCTGGATGGTCGGAAAATCGACCTGTGGCAGCGGCGAAACCGGAAGGCGCGAATATCCGAGCAACCCCGCGAGCAGAACGGCGATCCCGAGCAGCGAGGTCGCGATCGGCCGCGCGATGAAGGGCGCCGAGACGTTCATGGCGCAGCCCGTCGCCTCACTGCCCTGCTCCCTCGCGGCGCTGGCCGCGCGGACGCTGCTGGCCGAGCGATGGACTCGCAGGCGACGCCGCATCGCCGGCCTTGGGCGCGTCGCCCGATTTGGAAGAATTGTCGTTTTCCGCGGTCGATTGCTGCGGCGTCGGGATGACGCGCGTCTTGGCGCCGTTGGTCAGGCGCGCGAAGCCCGACGTCGCGACCTTCTGCCCCGCGGTCAGTCCCGAGAGGATCACCGCCACGCGCTCGTTCTGCTGTCCGACCGTCACCGCCGTCTGCGTCGCCGTTCCGTCGTCCTGCAGCACATAGACATAGGCGCCGCTCGGTCCGCGCTGCACCGCCGCCGTCGGCGCGACGATGGCGTTGCGGATCGTGTCGACGGTCAGGCGCACGTTGACGAATTGCCCCGGCCAAAGCACGAGGCCGGCATTCGGAAAGACCGCCTTGATCTTCACCGTGCCGGTCGCCGTGTCGACCTGGTTGTCAACCACCAGCACCTGCCCCTGCTCGATCGTGCGCGCATTGTCGCTGTCGAGCGCGCGCGCCTCCAGCGGGCCGCGCGCCAGCGCCTGCGTCACCGCGCGCAAATTCTGCTGCGCCAGCGTGAAGACGATGGCGATCGGCTTCACCTGCGTGATGACGACGATCCCCTGCAATCCGTTCGCCTGGACGATATTGCCGGGATCGACCTGCCTGATGCCGGTGCGCCCGTCGAGCGGCGAGCGGATCGTCGTGTATTCGAGGATGGCCTTTGTGTTGTCGATGGTCGCCTGGTCCTGGCGCAATTGCGCCTCGTATTGCGCGACCAGCGCCTTCTGGGTGTCGGCCTGCTGCTTCGAACCGAAATTGCCCTGCGCCAGCCGCGTGTAGCGGTCGAGATCGATGCGGGCGTTGGCGAGCAGCGCCTCGTCCTGCGCCTTCTTGGCGACGGCCTGGTCGTATTGCGCCTGGTAGGTGGTCGGATCGATGCGGGCGAGAATGTCGCCGGCCTTCACGTCCTGGCCTTCCTTGAAATTCACCTCGATCAGCTTGCCGTCGACCTGCGGTCGCACGGTCACCGTGTTCAGCGCCTGCACGGTGCCGATGGCGTCGAGCGTGACCGGCACGTCGGCGGTGCGCACGTCGGCCGACGTGACGACGACCGGCATGTTGGCGCCGGGGCGGCCGCCCGGCGCCTCACCCTCGGCGGCTTGTTGCGGCCTGGCGAACGGCCAGCGCACGACGCCCGCCCGCCAGCCGACATAGCCGAGCACCGCGATCAGCGCGACGAGGAGATAGAGCCGTTTCACGGAATGATCCCCTTCGGATCGCTGAACGAGTTCGATTCTTCTATACGCGCAATTTCCTTCATCGGCTCGGCCCAGCCGCCGCCGAGCGCCTGGTAGAGCGAAACCAGCGCCTGGAATCGTGCGATGCGGGTGATCGCCGCCAGTTCGAGATTGTTGAAAAGGCTGGTCTGCGTCGTCGACAGGGTGATGATGTCGATCGTGCCTTCCCTAAGCCGCTGGATCGAGGCGTCGTAGGCGCGCCGCGAGGCGGCGGCCGCCGCATTCTGCAGCTTCTCGCGCTCGGTATTCTGCTGCACCGCGATCAGCGCGTTCTCGACGTCCGAGAAGGCGGTGAGTATCTGCTTGTGGTAGAGGTGCAGCAGTTCCGTGTACCTGCCCTTCTGCACGTCGAGCTGGCCCTGCAGATTGCGGCCGTCGATCAGGGGCTGGACGAGTTGCGCCGCGTATTGCCAGGCGATCGCCTCCGGCCGGAACAGGCTCTTCAAGAGAAGGCTCTCGATGCCGTACTGGCCGGTCAGCGAGATGTTCGGATACATGGCGGCGCGCGCCGAGGTGACGCTGAGATCGGCGGAAGCGAGCTTTGCTTCCGCCTCGGCGATGTCGGGGCGGCGCAAAAGCAATTGCGAGGGCAGCCCGGGCTGCACTTTCGGCGCCTTCAGCGCGTTCAGGCTGCCGCCCTTCACGCCGAAGCTTTCCGGCGTGCGTCCCACCAGCACGGCGAGCAGGTTGCGCGTCTGCTGCAGGTTCTGCTCGAGCGTCGGAATGTTGGCGCGCTGCGTGGCGACCACGCTCTCCTGCTGCGCGAGGTCGAGTTCGGACGCCGTGCCGACCGCCACACGCTGCTTGATGGCGTCCAGCACCTCGCTGGCGATCTTCACGTTGTTGTTGGCGATGCGCAGCCGGTCCTGCGCGCCGAGGATGGCGAAATAATAATTCACGACCGTCGCCACGGTGGTCAGCGCCACTACGGAACGGTCGTAGCGGCTGGCTTCCGCATTCAGGCGCGCGGCGTCGGCGGCGTCGCGGTTCTTGCCCCAGAAATCGAGCTGGTACGAGGCGTTCAGGCCGAGCGAATAGAGCGAACGGTACTGGCCGGAAAAATGATACGTGCCGTCGCTCTGCCGCGGCGCCTCCTGGCTGGCGATCGTGCCCGGCGTGCGGCCGCGCGTCGAGGAACCGTCGAGGCCGACTTGCGGGAACAGCGGCGCGCCGGCGACCTTGGCCTGCGCGTCGGCCTGTTCGATTCGCGCGACGGCGGCGGCGATGTCGAGATTGTCGTTCAGCGCCTGGTCGACCAGCCCGGACAATTCGCGCGAGCCGAACGCGTCGGCCCAGCGGTCGGAAACCGGCGGCGCCTCGGGCGCCTTGCGCGCCCGATAGGTCTCGGCGACCGGAACCTCGAAGGTCGGCCTGTTCCAGGTCAGGTCGCAGCCCGACAGCCCCGCGCCCGCCAGGAGCGCGGCGAGCGCGCGTCCTGCGCGGCGTGGCTGACTGATGTACCGACCCGACAAACCCGAATCCTGCGAACGCGCGACAGGCCACCCCACCCGGCGCGCGCCGGAGGCTTAGCGCAATCCACGAAAGTTGACCAGTTAACTTGTCGGAAAGGAGACCGCGGGGCTCCTGGAAGCGCTGCTTTTTCGCCGATTTGTGTCGGGCCGGCGCCCAGGGCGCCGCCTGTCACGATAAAGGCGCCGCCTGTCACGAGAAAGGCGCGGACGGGCAGGCCTCAGACCTCCAGCCATTCCTGCTTGACGCGGGTGTCGGCGGCGAACTGGGCCGGCGTGCCCTCGAAAACGATGCGGCCGTGGCCCATCACATAGAGCCGGTGGCTGATCTTCAGGGCGATCGTAAGCTTCTGCTCCACCAGAAGGATTGCGATTCCCCGGCCGGCGATCTCCTCGAGCAGCCGCCCGACGAGTTCGACCATCATCGGTGCCAGTCCCTCGGTCGGCTCGTCGATCATCACGAGGTCGGGATCGCCCATCAGGGTCCGGCACATGGTCAGCATCTGCTGCTCGCCGCCGGACAGCACGCCCGCCGGCGTGTCGGCCCGCTCCTCGAGGCGCGGGAAGATCCGGAACATGTCCTCCATCGACCAGCGGCCGGTCTGCTTGGCTTTCTTCTGGCCGAGCAGCAGGTTCTGGCGCACGGTCAGGCTCGGAAAGATGTCGCGGTTCTCGGGCACGTAGCCGAGGCCGAGGCGCGCCACCTGGTGCGGCTTCAGGCCGGCGATTTCGCGGCCCTTGAAGCGCACCGAACCCTGCGGCGGCACGTCGCCCATGATCGCCTTGATCGTGGTCGAGCGTCCGACGCCGTTGCGGCCCAGCAGCGAGACGATCTCGCCTTCCCCGACGTGGAAATCCACGCCCTGCAGGATGTGGCTCTTGCCGTAATAGGCGTTCAGCCCCTGGACTTCGAGCAGCGCGCCCATCAATGCGCCTCCTCGCCGAGATAGGCCTCGCGCACGGCCTGGTTGGCGCGGATTTCCGCCGGCGCGCCGGTCGCGATGATCTGCCCGTAGACCAGCACCGAGATGCGGTCGGCCAGCCCGAACACCACGCTCATGTCGTGCTCCACCATGACCAGCGTGCGCCCCTCCGACACCTTGCGGATCAGCGCCACCGCATGTTCGGTTTCCGTATTGCTCATGCCGGCCGTCGGCTCGTCGAGCATGATGACGTCGGCGCCGCCGGCGATGGTGATGCCGATCTCCAGCGCGCGCTGCTCCGCATAGGTCAGGATGCCGGCCGGCGTGTCGCGGCGGACGCCAAGCCCGATCAGTTCCATCACTTCCTCGGCGCGCTGGTTGGCGTCCTTCAGGCGGTCGACGAACCGCCAGAACGAATAGCGGTAGCCGAGCGACCACAGCACGCCGCAGCGGATGTTCTCGAACACCGACAGCTTCGGAAAGATGTTGGTGACCTGGAAACTGCGCGACAGGCCGCGCCGGTTGATCTCGTAGGGCTCCAACCCCGTGATCTCCTCGCCGCGCAACCGGATCGAGCCGGACGTCACGCCGATGCGGCCGCTGATGAGATGGAACATCGTCGACTTGCCGGCGCCGTTGGGGCCGATGATGGCGTGGCGTTCGCCCGCCTTCACTTCGAGGTCGAGGCCGCGGATGATCTCCGTCGGACCGAAATTCTTGCGAACGTCCTTGAGGGCGAGAGCGGCGGTCATTTCCTGCCCTCCGCCTCGGCCAGCGCCCAGGCGTCGCCGATCCTGGGCCACACGGCGCGCAGGCCAAACGCTCCGCCGAAGAACAGCGCGAGCGCCGCCGCCCATGGAACCAGACTGGCGCCGTCTATCGCAATCCTGAACAGATGCATCTTCGATCCGTCGCTCGCTGCTTCGACCAGCATGTGATGGGCGAGTTCGACCAAAGCGATGCCGCCGATCAGCGCGGCGGCCAGCGGGATCGCCGCCAGCGCATAGGCCGGCACGAGCTTGAGGATGCGCCCGCCGCGCAGCAGCGGCGCATGCGCCGCCAGAATGCCGGCGATGCCGCCCGGCGCGAACATGACGACGAGAATGAACAGCAGGCCGAAATACAGCATCCACGCCTTCGTCACGTCCGACAGCGAGATCTGCAGGAAGGTGATGAGGATCGCGCCGATGATCGGGCCCGCGAAATGGCCGATGCCGCCCACGAACGTCATCAGCAGCACCTGGCCGGATGTGGCGGCGCCGATCGCCTGGCTGTTCATCAGTTCGAAATTGATCGCCGCCAGCGCGCCGGCGACGCCGGAGAAAGTCGCCGACAGCACGAAGGCGATGAAGCGTACGCGCTGCGTCGAATAGCCGACGAATTCGGCGCGCTCGGGATTGTCGCGCACCGCGTTGCACATGCGCCCGAACGGCGTGCGCGTCAGCGCGTACATCAAGGCAACGCAGATGAAGCACCAGACCGCGATCAGGTAATAGACCTGGATCTGCGGGCCGAACTTGTAGCCGAGGAACGGCGCCAGCTTGACGCGGTTGGTGGCGATGCCGTCCTCGCCGCCGAAGAACGAACGCTGGATGCCGGCATAGGCCGCCACCAGTTCGCCGAGTCCGAGCGAAATCATCGAGAAGACCGTGCCGGCCCGCCGCGTCGAGACGAGACCGAAGATGAAGCCGAAGAACAGTCCCGCCGCCGCGCCGACGATCGGCACGAGCGGCAGCGACACCGCGAGCTTGTTGGCCGCGATATAGTTCATGGCATGCGCGGCGGTGAAGCCGGCGAGCCCGTAATAGACGGCGTGTCCGAACGACAGCAGTCCCGTCTGGCCGAGCAGCATGTTGTAGGAGAGCGCGAAGATGATCATGAGCCCCATGATGCTCATCATCGTGATCGCCGTGCCGGAGTTCAGCACGAAGGGCGCCAGCGCCAGGATCAGCGCCAGCGCGAGAAAGGCGAGTGCGATGCGCAGCGCTTCGGTCACGTTTCGCGATTCCCGAACAGGCCGGTCGGCTTAAAGATCAGCACGAGCACCAGCATCAGATATGGCAGGAGCGGCGCGATCTGCGCGAGCGGCACGCGCCCGATCTCGCCGAAGACGGAAGCCGCGCCCGTGCCGATCACATCGGCGAGCGACACATTGATCGCGACGGCGAAGGTCTGCACGAGGCCGATCAACAGCGAGGCGAAGAAGGCGCCGCCGAGCGAACCGAGGCCGCCGACGACGATCACCACGAACAGGATCGGCCCGAGCAGGCCGGCCATCGCGGGCTGCGTGACGAGCGCAGGACCGGCGATCACGCCGGCGAGGCCCGCCAGCGCCGCGCCGACGCCGAACACCATCATGAACACGCGCGGCACGTCGTGGCCGAGCATGGCGACCATGTTGGGATGGGTCAGCGCCGCCTGGATGATGAGGCCGACGCGTGTGCGCTTCAGAACGACGAGCAGGAAGGCGAACATGCCGATCGCGGTGGCCAGCATGAACATGCGATAGGCCGGATAGGTCGTGTCGAACAGCCGGAAGGCGACGAAGTCGAGCGACGGCGGCACGCGATAGTCGACCGGCAGCTTGCCCCAGAACATGTTGACCAGTTCTTCGATGACGAAGGCGAGCCCGAAGGTGAAGAGCAGTTCGGCGACATGGCCGAAGCGATGCACGCGCCGCAGGCCGTAGCGTTCGATCAGCGCGCCGACCACGCCGACGAGGATCGGCGCGATGAAGAAGCCCGGCCAGAAGCCGATGCGGCGCGAGATCTCGAAGCCGAAATAGGCGCCGATCATGTAGAAGCTGGCATGCGCGAAATTCAGCACGCCCATCATGCTGAAGATCAGCGTGAGGCCGCTCGCCATCATGAACAGCAGCATGCCGTAGAGCACGCCGTTGAGCGTCGAGAAGGTTATGAGTTGGAGCAAGGCGGACTCCCGGACCTAAGGGACGCCGTCATTGCGAGCGCAGCGAAGCAATCCAGAAGGCGCAACTCGGCTCTGGATTGCTTCGTCGTTTCACTCCTCGCAACGACGGTACTGAGACCTTACGGCCGCTCCATCTTGCAGGTCGTCGGCACGTTGGTGTCGGCGGCGGCGATCTTGCCCTTCACCGTCCAGCCCCAGCCGGTGTTCTCCTCGTCGAATTTCTGGCCGGCGACCAGAGGTCCGAACGAGCGGATGTACATGTCCTGGAAGAACTGGTGGTCGTCCTTGCGCATCGTGCCGGTGCCGCCGTCGAACACTTCAGCGTTCATGCCCTCGAGCTTGAGGGCGACCGCCTTCGGATCGAGCGAGTTGGCTTCCTTCACCGCCTTGGCGAACATGCGGCCTTCGTTGAAGGCGCGCGGATACCAGATGCCCATGTTGAGCTTCTTGCGGAATTCGGTCTCGGTCGCCTGCGCGGCCGGAACGGCCGTGTTGGCGTCGCCCTCGACGATGTCGTGCACCTTGCCCGCAAGGCCCGTTTGCTTGATCGCCGTCGGGCCGCCGGCGCCGCCAGCGTAATAGGTATACCAGTTCACCTGCAGTCCGGCGTCGGCCGCGGCCTTCAGGAGCAGCGCGATGTCCTGGCCCCAGTTGCCGGTCAGAACGCTGTCGGCGCCCGAAGCCTTGATCTTGGCGATATAGGGCGAGAAGTCCGTCACCTTCAGCAAGGGATGCAGTTCGTCGCCGACGATCTCGACGTCAGGACGCTTCTCCTTGAGCATCTGGTTGGCGAGTTTCCGGAAGCCCTGGCCGAACGAATAGTCCTGGTTGATCAGGTAGACCTTCTTCACGTTGGGCTGGTTCTTCAGATAGCTGGTGATGGCCGCCATCTTGATGCCGGAATTGGCGTCCCAGCGGAAATGCCAGAACGAGCATTTCTCGTTGGTCAGCGAATCGTCGACCGCCGCATAGTTGAAGAACAGGACTTCCTTGCCCGGATTGCGCTCGTTGTATTTCGTGACGAAATCCGACAATGCGGCGGCCACCGACGAGCCGTTGCCCTGGGTGATGAAGCGCGCGCCGGCGTCGATCGCCTTCTGCGCCTGCACGACGGCTTCCTGCGGATTGGTCTTGCTGTCGAGCGGCAGGATTTCGAGCTTCTTGCCGAGCAGGCCGCCCTGCGCGTTGATCTCGTCGGCGATCCATTGATACGTCTTCAGGCCGCCTTCGCCGACCGAGGCGCCGCCGCCGGACAGGGGATCGATGTAGCCGAGCTTGACCGTCTCCTGCGCATAGGCGGTTCCCGCCATGAGACCCGCGATAACGCTCGCGCCGACAAGCAACTTCCTCATTACCCGTTCCTCCCTGAACCGATTTGTTCGTTGGCGCGAAAGTGGGGCGCCGGTCTCTGGCATGTCAATGCATTTATGCGGGTTTCCGCCGGCTCCGCGCCGCGACCCTTCGGCGCAACCGGCGCTCGAGCGCCCTTGCGCCTTGCGAAGGCCATGCGCGAGGCGTTTGATCGCCTGCGGAGGAGCTTGCGTGCCCAACGCGCCGAATGTCGTGGATTTCTGGCTGTGGCCGCTGACCTGGAGCGGATTGCTCGGACGCGACGTCCCGGCGCCCGCTGAGATTCCTTTCGCCAGCGCCAATGAAATCGTCGCGGAACTCGCGAACCTGCGTCTCCGACGATTCTCGTTCGCGGCGCGCGGGCCGGCGCCCGTGCTGGTCGTCGCGCCCTTCGCCGTCCACGACGCCGGCATCGCCGATCTCGCCGATGGCCACAGCCTCGTCGCGTCGCTGGCGGGCTACGGGCTCGGCCCTATCTTCCTCGTCGAGTGGAGATCGGCGCGCCGCGACATGGCGGGCGCTTCGGTCGATTCCTGTCTCGCCGACCTCAATGCGGCGATCGACCTCATTGGCGATAAGCCCGATCTCGTCGGCCTGTGCCAGGGCGGCTGGATGTCGCTCGTCCATGCCGCCGCCTTTCCTGGCAAGGCGCGGCGTCTCGTCATCGCCGGCGCGCCGGTCGACACGTCCTTTTCATCGGCCATCGCCGAAGGCGCGCGCTACATGCCGGAGATATTCGTCGACCAGACGATCGCCGCCGAGGGCGGCGTCCTGCGCGGCGCAGCGACGCTGGCCGCCTTCCGGGCGAGCGGCGGCGCGGAGCGGGATGTCTCGGAAATCCTGCAGATCGCCAGTCCGGCCGACAATCCCGCCGCCTGCGCGGCGCTGGCCGCCTGGGACGCCCGCACGCTCGATTTGCCCGGCGTCTACTACCGGCAGGTCGCGGCCTGGCTGTTCCGCGAGAACCGGCTGGCGCAGGGGACCTTTCCGGCCTTCGGCCGGCCTGTGCCGCTGTCGCGCATCGATGCGCCGATCTACATCCTGGCGGGTCTCGCCGACCGCATCGCGCCGCCCGCGCAGGTGCGCGCCGCGCTCGATCTCGTGGGGACGCCGCCGGCCGACCGCGCCTGTGCCGAGGCCGATTGCGGCCATCTCGCCCTGTTCATGGGCGCGCGCACGCTCGACGCGGAATGGCGGAAGATAGCGGAATGGCTGCGCCGGCCCTGAACCCGATCAGGCTTCCGGCAGCCGGTGGAAGCCGCGCTCGGCATAGACCAGCGGGCGGGCGGGATGCGACAGCGCCTCGACGATCTCGCCGATGATGATGGTGTGCGAGCCGAACTCGGTCGTCTGCGCGAGCCGGCAGTCGAAATGCGCGACGGCGCCGGTCAGCGTCGGTCCGCCCGCGCCCTCGTCGAGCCAGACGCCCTGCGTGAACCGATCCTCGTGCGCCGTCGTCGGCGAGGCGAAGGCCGCGGCGATGTCCGCCTGATTGTCGGCGAGCACATTGGCCGCGAAGACCCCGTTCTCGACGATCAGGCGCAGCGTCGAGGAATCGCGGCGAATGCAGGCGAGCGCCGACGGCGGGTCGAGCGAGACCGAGCAGAAGCTGGAAACGGTGATGCCGCCCCGCCCGGCCGGCCCGTGCGTGGAGATCACCACGACGCCCGCAGCCGTGCGCCCCATGGCTGCACGGACGCGCTCGCCGAGCGCCTCCTTCCGCATCCGCGGGTCCACATGCAGCATGTCTTCGGTCTCCGCAGACAGGTCGGTTCCTCCCGGATTTGGCCACATATAGGTTTCCGAGCGGTGAAAGGGAAATGCCCGAAAACAGCGCCCGCGAACCCTTGGCCGACGGCCCGCGCCCGGCCATCATGAACCCAAATGGAGGAAATCACGATGGAACTCGCCCGCGCCGCCGCCGATCTGGAGCGCCTGCTAAAATTGCGCGCCATACCCTTCTGCATGAAACTCTACGAAAGCCGCGCCGACATGGAGGCCATCCAGCGCATCCGCCGGCCGAAGAACGTCCACACGCTCGACCAGCTGGTGGGCCAGGCGTCCCGCCTCGGCTGGACGGTCGGGATAACCGCCGACGACCTCGTCGGCGCGCAATGCCGCGCCGTGGTCGGCCTCGGCCACGCCAAGACCGACGAGTGGAAGTCGGGCAAGCACATGACCGGCGTATGGTTTTCCACCATCGAGGACGCGACCGCGCACCAGGGCGCCATGCATTGCGTGCCGGACGGCAAATACGAGGCGCTGGCCGTGGCGCCGCTCGCCGCCGGCCGGATCGCCGATCCCGACATCGCGCTGTTCTACGCAACGCCCGGCGCGATGATCTATTTCATCAACGGCCTGCAATGGGCCGGCTACAAGCGTTTCGACTGGGGCGTGGTCGGCGAGAGCGCCTGCGCCGATTCCTGGGGCCGCGCGCTGACGAAGCGCGAGCCGTCTCTCTCCATTCCGTGCTTCGCCGAGCGCCGTTACGGCGGCGTGCTCGACGACGAGATGCTGATGGCGCTGCCGCCGGACATGCTGGTCAAGGCCATCGAAGGCATGGAGGCGCTGGCGAAGAACGGCTTCCGCTATCCCTTCCCGCAATACGGCATCCAGCAGGACGTGCGCGACGGCATGGCGGTCTCCTATCCCGACCGCAAGAAGGCCTGAGCGCCGCCGGAATGCGACGCGCGCCCAGGCGCGCAATGTCGCGAAAGGTCAAGGCGGCGCGTTTCGAGCCCATGGCGCGCGCCACGGCGAACGGCCAATGTGCGGCGAGATTTGTGCGAGGCGAAAGCGATTCATGAGCGACAGGCAATGGTGGGTGGCAGGCGATGCGGAGGCGTCCGGTCCTTTCTCGACCGACGAGATTCGCGCGCGGATCGCAGGGGGCGGGGAAGCGCCATGCTACGTCTGGGCCGACGGGATGGCGGAATGGGCGGAGGCCGCCGGCCTGCCCGAATTCGCGCCGGGGGCGCCGGCGACGGCGATCGAGGCTGGCCCCGCAGGGGAGCCCGCGCCCGCCGCCAGGCCCGGCCTCAAGGAACGCCTGCGCCGTGAAATGGTCGAATATGCGCTCATCGCCGCCTATCTCTACGTGGCGCTCGGCGCGCTGATTCTCTTCAAGGCCAGCATCATGAAAAGCGACGGCGTGGTCTGGAGCCATTACGGGCTGGCCGTGATCAAGGCGCTGATCCTCGCCAAGTTCATCCTGCTCCTGCAATACGCGCCGATCGGCGCGCGCCGCGAGACGCTCTACCTGCGCGTCCTGCAGAAGGGCGCCGTGTTCGTGGTGTTGCTGTTCGCGCTGAACCTCGCCGAGGAATTCCTCGTCGGCCGGCTGCACGGGAAGTCGTGGACCGAGATCGCCGGGGACATGTCGACGCTGCTGTCGCAGCCGGTGATCGTCGCCTTCCTGATGTTCCTCATCCTGCTGCCGTACTTCGCGGTGCTGGAATTGTCCGAGTATTTCGGCGAGGGCCGCATGCGCGCCGCCATGCTTTCCCGGCGTGGCGGCGCCGCCGGATAACGGCGGGCGCTTTACTTCCGGGCGACGCGCCTGCTTGAGTGTGGACCGGAGGATGACTTGAACAAACGCCTGCTCCTGATCCTGCTCTGCGTCGGCTGCGCGGCCGCGCTGCTGGCCGCCGGCCGGTGGGCCTACGTCAATCTGAAATATCCGATCGTCGTGGCGGCGCCGGCCAATTATTCCTTCGCGGAATTCGCCGCGAAGACGAACCGCGTGCTCGGCGACGAGCGTCCGCACGCCCGCCTCGACCGCATAAGCGTGCCGACGCTGGAAGACGCGGCCACCGTCATGGAAAGCGGCAAGGCCGATCTCGCCGTCATCCGCACCGACCTGAAATTGCCTTCCAACGCCGGCACGGTCGCGATCGTCGGACGCGATCCGGCCTTCCTCATCGTCCCGCACAAGTCCGGCATTGCGACTTTCCGCGATCTCAAGGGCAAGCACGTCGCCATCCTCAAGACCGGCATCGACGAGAACGGCCTGCTCGACAAGATTCTCGACTTCTACACGACGCCGCCGCAAACGGTGACGCGCGCCGTCATGGCGCCGGCCGAAATCGCCGACGCGCTCAAGCAGAAGAAGGTCGCCGCCGTCTTCGTCGTCGCCAGCCCTGGCGCCAAGGCGACGATGGACGCCTATGCCGCGGTCGCCAAGGCCGGCAAGGGACCGCCGGACATCATCGGGATCGCCGAATCCGAAGGGCTCGCAAAGAGGCTCGGCAGCGTCGAGGACGGCGAGATCGCCGCCGGCGCCTTTCCCGGCGCGACGCCGCGACCGGAAGAAAGCGTTTCGACCATCATCGTCGTCTATCGGCTGATGGCGAACGAAAAAACGCCGGCGCTGATTGTCAGCGAACTGACGCGTCTCCTGATGCAGGCGCGCACGCGCATGCTCAGCTCCTCGCCCATCGCCCAGCGCATCCAGGAGCCGGACGCGGAAACCGACACGGTGCCGATGCATCCCGGCGCCAAGACCTTCTACAACGACGGCCAGGCCGATCTTCTCGATCGCATGCAGAACTACGGCTACATGGCCTTCGCGGCGGTGAGCCTGCTCGGCTCGGCCATTGCCTGGCTCATCGCGAAATTCAAGAAGCCCGAGGTTCCCACGCCATCCGTGTTCGGCGCGCGCCTGCTGGAAATCCTGCGCGGGGCGCGCAACGGCGCGCTGGAGGATCTGGACGAACTGGAGCACCGGCTGGACGATCTGGTCGAGGATCTCGTCGTCGAACGGTCCAGCAGCCAGATCGGCGCGGAAGAAGCCGCGACGCTCGCCTTCGGCGTGTCGCAGGTGCGCGAGGCGATCCAGAAACGCCGCGTCGCTCTCTCCGCCGCGCCGCCGACGATCACGACGCTTTCGCGCGCAGCGGATTGACCTGGCGCGCCACGGGTTTGGGCGCGGTCGAGGACCGTCTGATCTGGGCGGGGAGCAGCCATTTCAAGTCCAGTCCGGCTACTGGGCTACCGACCTACCCTCGTACCATCCCTTGCTGGAATTCACGATCCAGACGACGGTGAGCATTACCGGCACTTCGACCAGAACGCCGACGACTGTCGCGAGCGCGGCTCCGGACTGAAAGCCGAACAGCGAGATTGCAGCAGCGACAGCCAGTTCGAAGAAGTTGCTGGCGCCGATGAGCGCAGACGGTCCTGCGACGCAGTGCTGCTCACCGGTCCAGCGGTTCAGCAAGTAGGCGACGCCGGCGTTGAAATAGACCTGTATCAGGATCGGAATGGCCAGCAGTGCGATTACCGTGGGGTGTCGCAATATCTGCTCGCCCTGAAATCCGAAAAGCAGGACGAGCGTCGCGAGCAGCGCTATCAGCGACAGCGGTTGCAGCTTTGCGAGCACGGCGGAAAGCGCCTTTTCGCCGCCCGACGCCAGGAGGCTGCGCCGCACGACCTGCGCAGCGATCACAGGGATCACGATGTAGAGGACGACCGATAGAACCAGCGTGTCCCAGGGCACGGTGATAGCCGACAACCCAAGCAGCAGGCCGACGATCGGCGCGAAGGCGAACACCATGATCGTGTCGTTCAGCGCCACCTGCGACAGGGTGAAATGCGGCTCGCCCTTGGTGAGGTTGCTCCACACGAACACCATGGCGGTGCATGGCGCAGCCGCAAGAAGGATCAAACCGGCTATGTAGGAATTGATCTGGTCGGACGGCAGGTAGGGGCGGAACACATGGCCGACGAAGAACCAGCCGAGTGCGGCCATCGAGAAAGGTTTCACCGCCCAGTTGATGAACAGGGTGACGCCGATGCCGCGCCAGTGACGACGCACTTCGCCGAGCGCGGCGAAGTCGATCTTTATCAGCATCGGAATGATCATCAGCCAGATCAGCACGGCGACTGACAAATTGACCTTGGCGATCTCGGCCGCGCCGATGATTTGGAAAGCGCTCGGCGCGAGGTGGCCGAGCGCGACGCCGACAACGATGCAGAGCCCTACCCAGAGGGTCAAAAAGCGTTCGAAGATCGACATCACACGGCTGCTCCGGTCGATGCCGTTGCGCCGTCCATCCTGCCGATCTGGCGGAGCCTGTTCTGCAGCGACATCTCGTCGAGGCTTTTCAGCGGCAAGGCGACAAAGGCCGCAATCCGGTTGCGCATGAAGCGGAAGGCGTCGTTGAAAGCGCGTTCCTTGTTTATGTCGCTGCCCTCGACTGTCGCCGGGTCTTCGATGCCCCAATGCGCGGTCATGGGATGGCCGGGCCATACGGGGCACGCTTCGCCGGCCGCGCTGTCACAAACCGTGAAGACGAAATCCATTCTCTGAGCGTCGGGGTCAGCGAATTCCACCCAGCTTTTCGAGCGATACCCGTCGGCTGGGTAGCCATAGGCAGCGAGCGTCTTCAACGCGAACGGGTTGACGACGCCCTTCGGCTGACTGCCGGCGGAAAAGGCGCTGAACCGCCCCGCGCCGTCCTTGCGGAGAATGCCTTCCGCGAGCACGGAGCGCGCCGTGTTGCCGGTGCAGAGGAACAAGACATTGAACACGCGGTCCGTCATGGCGATTCTCAATTGCAGCAGGCCGGCCCGCAGCACGAGGCCTGTATCGTCGTCCTGGGCTTGGCTGCCCGAACGAAAGCGCTCATGAACTTGCCGTCTACCTGCTTGGCCATGGCGTCCACGTCGAAGCCTTTGGAGATCAGGAATTCGCGGGCATCGTCCACCTTGTAGACGCGCGTCGGTTCTACGCCGATCGCGTCGAAGCCCGCGCCAGCGAGCTTAGCCCGATAGTCGTCCGCATCGAGCGCGCCGGCAATGCAGCCGACCCATGCGAGCACGTCCTTCCTGATCTGCTCCGGGATATCGCCGCGCGTCACCACGTCGGAGACAGCGAACCGACCGCCGGGCTTCAGCACACGGAACGCCTCCCGAAGCACCTTGTCCTTGTCGGCGGACAGGTTGATCACGCAGTTGGAGATGATCACGTCCACGGAATTGTCGGGCAGCGGGATCGCCTCGATCTCGCCTTTCAGGAACTCGACGTTCGTGGCGCCGGCCTTCTTCTGGTTCTCGCGCGCGAGCGCCAGCATTTCCTCGGTCATGTCGAGCCCGTAGGCTTTGCCGGTCGGCCCGACGCGCCTTGCCGACAGCAACACGTCGATGCCGCCGCCAGAACCAAGGTCGAGCACGGTCTCGCCAAGTTTCAATTCCGCAAGCGCGGTCGGATTGCCGCAACCGAGCGAGGCCAGAACGGCAGCATCCGGGAGCGCGCCGGTCTCGTGGTCGGCGTAGAGGTTCGAGGTAATCGGGTTGCAGCCGTCGAGCGCGGCGCCGCCGCTGCAACACGATGAAGGCTCGGCGACCCGGAGTGCAGCCTGGGCGTATTTCTCGCGGACGACTTCCTTGATGTTCAGATCGGACATCGCACTTCTCCTCAGCAGCAGATAACGGCTTCCGGTTTGATCGCCTTGTTGCGGGTGCAGCACTCGGCGAACAGGAAGGAAAGAATTTCCTGCAATGCGTCGGTGCGCGCGGTGTATCGCAGGAACGTGCTCTCGCGCTGGACGGCGACGAGGCCTTCGTTCTTCAGCTTGTCGAGATGGTGGGAGAGGGTGGACGGCGGAATGCCGAGTTCCGATCCAATTTCGCCGACGACGAGACCTTCCGGGTGGGCTTTTAGCAGCAGGCGGACAATTCGCAGGCGCGGCTCGGTCCCCAGCGCCGCCAGCATGTCGGCGAAACGGGCAATTTGCTTGTCGTCCGAAGCACGGGCCATTTCATTTCCTCGTTCCATATTTCTATAATCATGGAATTACGGAATGTAAAGCGCTGCCACCCGACGCGGAAGGACCGCCTTCGGTCGCTGGGAATTTGGCCGGGTTCCTTCAGTCGGATCGACTGCTTGACAATATTCCTATTATATGAAACAAGGCCTGATCCTTCGTCGCCCGAGGGCGTTTCCGGAAGCGGTTCCGAAGCGTGGCGGGGGAGCGGCGCCCGCGCCGTGCGGTTGACCGGACCGCGCGTCTCGGGAGGGCCTCGCAAACATTGCCCATGCGGCGGCGAACGCGGAAAGGTCGCAGATCTTCCGTTCGATTCTCCGCCAAGAGGGCGATGAGTGATCCGCCCGTCCGGCACTACGACCGGTCTGCGATTCATTTCGCTGGGGATCGGTTTTCCTTCTTCAGGAAACCGATGGAAGTGCGGAACGCGGGGCACATGGAAATCGCCGCATCGGGACCGGCTGCGCCGGCCTGAAAACAATTTACGCGAACCGGCGCCGCCGGTCCCGATCCTCGTCTGCGCGACGAGACTTCGAATTGGCTGTTTGAAACCCGCGCGTCAGCGCGGGACTGAAGACGCATGTCCGGCGAAGCGCGCTTCCCTCCCCGCCTGCGGGGAGGGTGGCGAGCGAATGCGAGCCGGGTGGGGCTCGCGGCCCGGGAATCGGAAACGGTCCGGACAGCGGCCCGCCCGACCCCACCCGACATTCGCTGTCGCGAATGTCGACCTCCCCGCCAGCGGGGAGCGACTGTCTTGGCGATCAAGCGATTTCGGCGCGCCATGGCTTTCTGTCCCGCAGGATTGCGTTGAGGATCGTCAGCAGCTTTCGGGCGACGGCGACGAGGGCGAGCCGTTTGGATTTTCCTGCCGCCACCAGCTTGTCGCGGAATCTCTTGAGGGCCGGGTTGTGTCGCGCGGCGACCATGGCGCCGACAAACAGCAGGCTGCGCACGGTCTTGCGACCGCCGCCGATGAAGCTCTTGCCCTTCCACTGGCCGGACTGTCGCGTCCACGGCGCTAGCCCCGCGAGCGCTGCGATCTGACGGCGGTCGAGCGTTCCGAGTTCCGGCATTTCGGCGATCAGCGTGCGGGCGATGATCGATCCGACGCCGGGGACGGAGGCGAGCAGGTCTTCCTTCTCGGCCCAGACCGGCGAGCCGCGCACCTGATCGTCGATCTCGGCGTCGAGTTCGGCGAGTTCCTTCTCGAGCGCCTTGCGCAGCCGGGCGATGCTTTTTTGCAGGCGTTTGGCGGCGCGCCGCTCGCGCTGGCCCTCGGCGGCCATCATCTCGACGATCTGCCGCCGGCGGGCGACGAGATCGGCGAGAAGCTGCGTAGCCTCGTCCGGCAGGACGCGCACCTCGGGCTGCGTCGCCTCGACGAAGCGGGCGATGACCGCGGCGTCGATCGGATCGGTCTTGGCGCGCTTGCCGAGCGCCTGCGCGTAGTGGCGGACCTGCGCCGGATTGACGACGACGACCGGCAGGGCTGCGCTCGCCAGGCTCGCCGCCACGACCGTCTCGAAGCCGCCGGTCGCCTCGACGGCGATCAGCGCTGGCGCGATCGCCTGCAACCGAACGACGAGCTGCGCGAGGCCTTCGCCGTTGCGGGCGACCGCAAAGGCTTCGCCGGAAGGATGCGCATGCACATCCAGCCGATCCTTCGACACGTCGATGCCGATGTAGTGAGCGTCCATCCGATCCCATCCTTGCGCAACCGGGCTTCGCTTCGAGCGGCCCAAGCGACTGTTCGGGTTCGATGGAACGGCGGACGGAGACCCTCGCTCCCCGACGGGCTCGCAAACCCTAGGTAGGCCCAGTCTTCCGACCGCCACCGCGCCGGCGATTATGCCAGTGTCGGCAAGCGACAAGTTACAAGGTATGGCGACCATCAAACCGGAGCTTGTCGCGCCCCTACCCCTTCGCCACGATCGCCGCGAGCAACCTGTCCGGCGTCGCCGGCGCCCGTCGCACGACGATGCCCGTCGCATGGCGGATCGCGTTGAAGATCGCCGGCGCGGTCGGGATCAGCGCCTGTTCGCCGATGCCCTTGGCGCCGAACGGCCCGACGCTCGCCGGCTGCTCGATCAGCACGTGCTCGATCGGCGGCACGTCGCCGATCGTCGGAATGAGATAATCGTGCAGGTTCTCACCCTTGCCGGGATGGAATTCCTCCATCAGCGCGAGACCGAGGCCCTGCGCGACGCCGCCTTCGATCTGGCCTTCGAGCAGCGTGGGATTGATTGCGCGGCCCACGTCGTGCGCGGCGACGATCTTCAGGACCTTGACGGTCCCGAGTTCGATATCGATCTCGATCTCCGCCAGATGCGCGCCGAACCCGTAGAGCGCATAGGGCGAACCCTGCCCCCATTCGTCTAGCGGCGTCGTCGGCGGATCGTAGCTCTCTTCCGCGCTCAGCGCGTAGCCGTGGGCGTCGCGCGGCAGGTTCGACAGGTCGATGTCGCGGCGGGCGCCGCCCTCGACGATGCGCAGCCGTCCGGCCCCCAGTTCGATATACGCATCTTCGCCGGCATTGGCGAGCCGCAGGATTTTTCCGCGCAGCGCGCGCCCGGCGGCCTCGGCCGCGCGGCCGGTGACGAAGGTCTGGCGCGAGGCCGACGTCTTGCCGCAGTCCGGCGTGAGATCGGTGTCGGCCGATACGAGATCGAAGTGCGCGACATCGACCTGCAGCGCGCTCGCCGCGATCTGCGTGACGACGGTGTTCGAGCCCTGGCCGATGTCGACCGCGCCCTGATGCAGCGCGATGCGACCGTCCGGCTTCAGGCCGATGCGGATGGTGGAGGGATTGGGCAGCGATGTGTTGCCGCAGCCGTACCACATGCCGGCGACGCCGACGCCGCGACGGTTCGGTCCTTTCGTCGCCGCATTGAAGGCTTCGGCGGCCGCGCGCGCCGCGCGCCATTTCGGCCGCAACACCTCCAGGCATTCGCGGAAGGCGATTCCGTCGCCGAGTTTCTGGCCGGTCGCCGTCGGCGTGTCGCCGTCGAGCGCATTGAGGATGCGCAGTTCCAGCGGATCCATCCCGAGCGCGAGCGCGAGTTCGTCGAGCAATTGCTCCTGCGCCACGGCGCTCTGCGGCACGCCGAAGCCACGAAAGGCGCCCGCCGGCGCGCAATGCGTGTGGATGGCGCAGGTCGTGGCCCGGTAGTTCGGAACGAAATACGGCCCCGACGCATGAACCGGCACGCGGTTGGCGACCGTCGGCCCCCAGCTCGCATAGGCGCCCGTGTTGAAGTCGGCATGAAATTCCATCGCGACGATCTTTCCATCGCCACTGGCGCGGATGGTCGACCTGATTTTCGAGGGATGGCGCTTGGTCGTCGTGGCGATGGATTCGGGCCGGCTGTAGATCATGCCGACCGGCCTGTTCAGGCGCCATGCCGCCACCGCGACAAAGGGCTGCATCGAAAGATCGAGCTTGGAGCCGAAACCGCCGCCGACCGCCGTCGGGATGATGCGCACCTTTTCCGGCGCGATGCCCAGGATGGCGGCGATATCGTCGCGATCCATGTAGGGCGCCTGCGTGCAGGCGGCGATCTCGATGCGGTCCCCGACGCGGCGCGCGAAGCCTGCTTCCGGTTCGATATAGGCGTGTTCGACGAAGCCGGTTTCGAAGACGCCTTCGACCGCGACGTCGCCGGCGGCCGACGCTGCGTCGCCCTTCTCGACGTAGCCGCGCACCAGCACATTGCCGGCCCGCGCGGCATGGACCTGCGGCGCGTCGGGCGCGCTGGCCGCCTCGACCGTGAGCGCATGCGGCAGAGGCGACCACGACACGGGGAAAGTCGAAAGATCGAGCGCCGCGATGAAGTCGCGGGTCCCGACGATCGCCGCGACGGCCTCGCCCCTGAAGCGCGCTTCCCGTTCCGCGAAGACCGGCTGGTCGGCGAATGGCGGAATGACGCCGTGGATGTTCCGTCCGGGGACATCGGACGCAGTGAAGACCTCCACGACCCCGGCTTGCTGGGCGGCCCAGGCCGCGATGTCGCCGAATTCAAAGGCCGCGCGATGATGCGGCGAGCGGATGGCCCGCAGCATCAGCGCGTCGGCGGGAATGACATCGGCGCCGAAGGCGTCGCTGCCCTCGACCTTGGCGCGTCCGTCGAGCCGCGCGATCCGTGCGCCGACCGCGCTGCTCTCCGGCGCTTCCGACACGGCGCCGATGGCGGCGCGCTTCACCGCTTCGATGATCTTGGAATAGCCAGTACAACGGCAGAGCACCCCGCCGAGCGCATCCCCGATCTCGGCGACGGTCGGATCGGAATTGGCGTCGAGCAGGGCTGCGGCGCTGACCAGCATGCCCGGCGTGCATGCGCCGCATTGCGCAGCGCCCGCTTCGTGAAACGCGCTTTGCAAACCGGCGCCGCTTCTGGTGTGTTGCGCCAGCCCTTCGATCGTAACGACTTCGGCGCCTTCCACCTGACCGGCGGCGATCAGGCAGGCGCAGACGGGCGCGCCGTCGACGAGTATCGTACAGGCGCCGCAGTCGCCGGCCTCGCAACCGACCTTGGTTCCGGCAAGCCCCAGTTCGTCTCGCAGCACAGCGGACAGGCGTGTCGCGCCGGGACTTTTCACGTCGTAAACCGAACCGTTTACGGTCAGCTTGAGCGGCTCGGATGGATCAGGCATCGCCCTGCCCCGCTGCATCGACGATGGCGCGCGAGACAAGAGTCGCTGCGGCTCGCCGCCGGTAGGCCGCCGTCGCGCGCACGTCGTCGATCGGCGACAGGTTCGCCATGTCGTCCGCGGAAATGCGCAAGGTCGTCGGATCGTCGACGGAGCGACCGACCAGCCGTTCCTCGAGGTCGCGCAGGCGACGCGCTTTCTCCGAGGCCGACCCGACAGCAACACGCGCCGCGCTTATGCGCCGGTCCGCGTCGAGCGCAATGAGCGCGGCGACCATGACGATCGAGATTACCAGATACTTGCGCGCGCCGAGTTTGACGAAGGCGGAGCTTGCCTCGTCGGCAATTCCGGGAACGATGATCCCACGTAGAATCTCGTCCGGGTTTCGCTGGGTGCGGCGATTGCCGACGAGAAACGCCTCAACCGGCATCCGGCGCGTGCCGCCCGGCGACACGAGTTCGACCTCGGCGTCGAGTGCGATCAGAGGCGGGACGCCGTCGGCGGCGGGGGAGGCATTGCACAGGTTGCCGCCGATGGTGCCCCGGTTCTGGATCTGGATCGATCCGACCTCGCGCGCCGCCTGCTGCAACATCCGGCAGGAAGGCGGCAGTTCGGCGCCGACGATTTCGCTCCACGTTGTCGCGGCGCCGATGCGGATCGCTTTGGCGCCGATCTCGATGCCGCGTAATTCAGCGATATCCGACAGGTCGATCAGTCTCGCAGGCGTCGGGCGGTCGACGAGCGCGGGGAAGATATCCGTGCCTCCGGCGATCAGGGTCGCGGGACCCGCCGCCATCTGCGCGAGGGCCTCGGCGGTCGAACGCGGACGATGCAGCAAGCCCACGCTTCTGCTCCAGGGAAGAGGACAATCGTTCGTATACAAATAGTCGAAGCGACTTGGCCGCTTGTCAAGGGAAGCGGCAGGCCCGAAACTCTCCGCAAGGATCGGATACTTTATGACGCAGACAGGACAAGCGCTGAGGGCGGATGTAGCGGCCGAGGCCGATGGGCCGGCCTATCTGCTCGATACGCAGATCGGATTCCTGCTGCGACAGGCGCAGCAGCGACACACCGCGATATTCGCCCGTCGCATGATCGAGGATGTGACGCCGACCCAATGGGCGGCGCTATCCAAACTCGCCGAACTCGGTCCCTGCTCGCAAAACCTTCTCGGGCGCCATACCGCCATGGACGCAGCGACGATCAAGGGCGTGGTGGATCGTCTTTCGGGACGAAGCCTGATTGCGACCGCGACCGATCCAGACGACAGCCGGAGACTGCTTGTCGCCTTGACCGACGAAGGTCGGCGGCTCGTGGCGCGTGCGACGGGGGCAGCGCAGGCAATTACGGAGGAGACGCTGGCCCCATTGACTCCGGCGGAGCGTCGGAATCTTTTGAAGCTGATCGCCAAGCTGCGCTGAGTTTCAGCGCGAAACGACCTCGGGAATCCGCGTCGCGGGGGGGGTGTTGCGGCTGCGGCCGGCGCGCACGATTCCGTCTATTACTACCATTCCTACTCCCGGCAGATCGCCGAGTTGCACACTCTTCAGGAGGGAGTCGGCCGGCGAGTGCTGCGCCTTGTCGAGCAGGACGAAATCGGCGACGCGGCCCACCTCGATCAGACCGCAGTCGAGCGCCCGCATCCGCGCGGTGTTCCCGGTGGCGAAGCAGAAGGCGATCTCGGCCGGAATGTCGCCGAGCGACGAGAGCATCGACACCATGCGCAGGATTCCAAGCGGCTGGACGCCCGAACCCGCCGGCCCGTCCGTGCCGAGAATGACACGCTCGAGTTCCTTCATCTCGCGCGCGACGCGCAGTGTGTACAATGCGGACCTTTCGTTGCCGTTGTGGACGAGTTCGAGGCCGCGCTTGCACCCCTCGCAGATGCAGCGGATCTGGTCGTCGGGCAGCGCCGTATGGCCGCCGTTGATGTGGCCGACCACATCGGCGTCGCATTCGAGCACCACGTCCTTGTCGATCAGACCGGAACCGGGAATCGACGGGCCTCCCGTGTGGATCGTTGACTGGATGCCGTGCTTGCGCGCCCATTCGACCATCTTGTGGCCGGTGGGCCCGTCCTTGACGCTGCCAAGTCCGATCTCGCCGAGCAGTTTGACGCCCGCCTTGGCGAGTTCGGCGAAATCGCTTTCGACCATGCCCTGCTCGATGACGGGCGCGCCGGCGTGCAGCTTCACGCCGCCTGACCGGAAATTCGAGTAGGTGCGCTGCGCAGCGATCGCCAGCGCCTTCAGACCGACTATGTCCTTCGGCCGTCCGGGCGTGTGCACCTCGCCAGCGCTGATCATGGTCGTGACGCCGCCGTGCATCGAGGATTCGATCCAGTTGAGCTGGCTCTGGCGAGGCGTCCAGTCGCCAGCGACCGGGTGGACATGGCTGTCGATCAGTCCCGGCGCCAGCGCCGCGCCGTTTGCGTCGACGATCGTGGTCGCACCTTCCGTATCGAGGTCCTTCAACCGCCCGATCGCCGTGATCTTGCCGTCGACCGCGACAATGGCGTCGGCGTCAAGGATCGGCTGTTCGAGCGCGCCAGACAGCATGAGGCCTATGTTGCGTATCACCAGCTTGCCGGCGGTCTCGACTGCTGCATCATGCGCCATGTTCGCCTCCGTCGCGCGCGCCGGCGCGCCTGATGCATTAGCATACAAACGAAATTCGAGGCCGCAACAGCATCATGCCGCCTTCAGGCCGGCGCGTTTCAGGCGGTACATGGCAAGCGCGCCGTTGCAGCCGGCGGAAACGGACAGCGCCAGCAGAAGCGCAAGCGTCGAACCGAGCCTCGTCGCCGTCACATGGAGCGCGGCGACCGCGAAGCCGAAATTGGCCAGACCCGGCAGCGCGTTCGTCAGAACCGCAGCAGCGCCGGGTCCGCCTATGCGCGGCTGGAGGATGATGGCGAGGCTGGTCATGACGATCGGAAAGAGCGCCGCTACGCCAGAGGCGGACGCGCCGACATATCTGCCGATCGCAACGACGCTCCCGACAAGCAGGACGACGACGCCGGCGCGAAATGGCACGTCCCACCAGCGCCGCTGCGGGATGCGCGGCAGGTGGACCGCGCGATAGGCGCCGGTGAACGCAAACGCCGCCACGAACAGGACCACGTTCAACGCGACCCCGGCCGCAAACGTCCATTGCGCATGGACGACAGCGAAAGCCGCCGCGAGCCAGAACAGGAGAGACAGCCCGAGCGCCACGGGCAACGAGCGCTGCTGCGCCAGGAAGGCGTAGATCGCGCAGAACACGAAGGTCACGGCGTTGATCGCCAGGCTCGTCAGGCTCGCCTGCTCGATGAAGGCCGGTCCATGCTCCATCGCGAGGAAAACATAGGCCGGCCCGGCCGAAACCGGCAGTGTCGCCACCATCGCGCCGATGAACGGGCTCGTCCGCTCGACGATCAGCGAAGCGACCACGACGATCAGGGCGGTCGCGGCCATCTTGGCGGCGAGCAGAAGCCAGAACGATTCGAGCATTGCGGGTCCAGAATGTCAGACCATGGGTAAACTCGGCGCGCGCGCCACGCCATGCGGGCCAGGGCATGCCTCCCATGCCGGCGTTCCAAAATACGCACGGGCCATCCAATCTCCGTCAGACCGGGGACTGAACGCTCGACGGACCGGCGGCGCCGTGCCAAGGACTGGAGAAACGCTTCGGAGGAAATGATGAGCGCAAACGGCCGCATCTTGATCATCGGCGCCGGGCATGGCGGCGTGCAGGCGGCGGCGTCCCTTCGGGAGGAGGGCTTTACCGGCCCGATCACGCTCCTTTCCGACGATCCGCACGCGCCCTACCAGCGCCCTCCCCTGTCGAAGGCCTACATGAAGGGGGAGGCTACCGCCGATTCCCTCATTCTGCGCGGCCCCGCCTACTACCCCGAAAAGCAGATCGACCTGCTGCTCGGCGAACGGGCCGTCTCGATCGACCGCGCAGCGAAGACGGTGACGCTAGCCTCGGGCGCCGTCCACGCCTACGACCATCTGATTCTCGCGACCGGCGCCGACCCGCGTCCGGCGCCTTTCGCCGGCACGGAACTCGACGGCGTGCTGCAGCTGCGCGACATGAACGACGCCGCGAAAGTGAAGGCGAAGCTGGAAATGGCCCGCAATGTCGTTGTCGTCGGCGCTGGCTTCATCGGGCTGGAATTCGCAGCCACCGCTGCGGCCAAAGGCTGCGACGTCCAAGTGGTCGAAGTCGCCCCGCGCGTTATGGGCCGCGCGGTCTCGAAGGCGATCTCGGACTTTTATGCAGAGGCGCATCGCGGCTTCGGCGTACATCTGCATCTGGGCGTCGGCGTCGCAGGCCTCGAAGGCGCCGGGGGGAAGGTCGTCGGCGTGCGGCTGGCGGACGGACGCAGCCTGCCGGCCGAACTGGTGTTGGTTGGCATCGGCATTCTCGCCAACGAGAAACTCGCCGCGGCTGCCGGGCTGGCGGTCGAGAACGGCATCGTAGTCGATGAAGCCATGACGACGTCCGACCCCGCGATTTCGGCAATCGGAGATTGCGCCGCGCATGTGAACGTCTTCGCCGGTCGGCGCATCCGCCTCGAATCCGTGCAGAACGCCAGCGATCAGGCCCGGATTGTTGCGAAGAAGATCGCGGGCAAGGCTGCTCGGTACGACGCCCTGCCATGGTTCTGGAGCGACCAGGGCGACCTGAAACTTCAGATCGCCGGCCTTGTCGACGGCTGCGACTCATTCGTGACGCGCGGCGACCTGTCCGCACGCAGCTTTTCCGTGTTCGGTTTCTCGGCGGGCAAGTTGCGCGTTGTCGAATCCGTCAATCGCGCCGCCGACCACATGATCGCCCGCCGCCTGATCGCCGCGGGTACGCCACTGACCCCGGAAGAAGCTGCCGACCCCGCCTTCGACCTGAAGGCCCGCGCGATGGCCAAGCCGGCCTGATCGCAGGCTCGGCAGCCTTGCCGCACCACGCTGACCGCTCCAGATTGGCTACGGTTTCGGAGGAATGCCAATGAAGATCATGCGCGCGGGAAGCCGGCCGACAAAACGCGGCCCCGAAAGCTATTTCGCCGGCGCCGTCCTGCAGGACGCGATTCTCGAGGAACCAGACCGTGTGCGCGCGCTGTCCGTTTCCTTTGCGCCCGGCGCGCGCACGGCCTGGCACACGCATCCGCTCGGCCAGACATTGTTCGTCCTGTCAGGAGTGGGCCGCGTGCAACTCGAGGGCGGACCGGTGCGCGAAATCCGGCCTGGCGACACGGTCTGGATCGCGCCCGACGAGCGCCACTGGCACGGCGCGGCGCCCGATTGCGCGATGACGCATATCGCCTTCCAGGAACAGAAGGATGGCGTTTCCGTCGTCTGGCAGGAGCACGTATCGGATGCCGACTACATGGCGGCGCCGCAGGGCTGATCGGATCAGCGCGACGAAATTCGCATCAGCTTTCCGAGCGACGAACCGACCGAACCGATCGACGATCCGACGTCGCTGATTCTACGGACGATCGAGGCGCCGGTCGGCACGAATTGCGGCAATTCGAACGATCCGATTTTCGCGCGCGATTCATCCGACGCGACATGGAGCGGCGGTCCCTCCGGCGACACAGGGGCGGCATGGGCCTGCAACGCCGCTGGACGGCGCGGCGGCATGGGCGCCATCGCGACCTTGGGCCGGGCGACGGATTTGGTCTCCGCCGCGGCCTGAGCGAGATATTGCGGTTGCGTCAGCGCGAGCGTCGCTGGCAGTTGCGGCATGTTCCAGGCGATTCCGGCCTTGAGCACGCTGATCTGGCGGTCGACGGCCTCGGCGCGCGGAGCGAATGGTTCTGCAAGAGGGGGCTTTGCAACCGCCACGACGCTCGGCAGAACGCGCGCGGTCGCCTTCGGGGGAAGTTCCGGCGTCGGGCCGCTGACAATTGCGGCGCCGAGCAATCCCGCGCCGACGATTATTGCCCCGGCCACGGCAAAACCCCGTCCGTTCAGATCAAGCGCGTGGCTTCCAGCAAACATGGCGACCCCTCAGCGAGCCGCCAGCAGAACGGCGAAATCTGACCAAACAAAGGCGTCGACGGGGCCGTTTGGAGCTTCACCGCAGCCCGTCGTCCCCCTTGATCTCGTCCTTCTTCAAGCCCCCGACGCGTGGCAGGGGGCGGCCTGAATCGGTGACGGCGACGGCCACCATGATCTCGTCGGCGCGCGGCGCGTCGGGAATGCGCACCTCCATGCCGTCGAAATGACTGCGCACGAAAGCCGCGTCCTTGTGGCCGAGCGGAATGTCGAGCGGCACACCGGGCCCGCCGCGCTTCTTTGACGAGGGGATCAGCGCCGCGCCCTTGACCAAAACCTTGCGCACCGGCGCTCCCAGCTTGGGATGCAGGATCGCGGCGGCGTGCTCCAGTTCGCCGTTCTCGCCAACAGCGGCGGCCTTGCCGTAGCTTTCAGCCTTTGCGCCATCGATGCCGAGGGCAGCGATGGCGCGCCGTGCGAGCAGACCGCCGAGTTCCTCGCCGATGTCCATGAGCGGGCCGAGATCCTCCACGTACTGACCGGCGAAGGGATTGTGAATGACGGCGACGGCCGCTGCTCGGCGCGTCGGCGGATCAATCCTGCGGCCCATTTCCGTGTGCGTCTCCTCGACGAAAACGGCGATCTTCCGAATACTGGCTTTCATGTTCGCTGTCCCTGCGCTCGTTCTCGCGTTCCCGGTTGCAGCTTCGGCATGGCGCCGACGACCACGCTGGCTCCGCTCAGGTGAAGCGCGGCTCCCTCGACGAGGCCGGCGACGACCAAGCGCTGGGCCTCCTCGGCGCCGCGGGCCAGCGCCAGCGCGACGTCGGACGGCGATAGCGCGCCCACACCACGCGTGACGAGCATGTCGCCGAGATCGCTCTTCGGATCCAGATCGCATGCCTTAACCCTAGCGATCGCGGGATGATCCGGCAGGTTGATTGCATTGGCGATCAAGGTCGCTGCGGCATCAGCCGACGCGGCGTCTTGCGCCAGAACGGTCGCCGCATCTGCGATGCCCAGAGAAAAGCTACGGCCGCGCCAGCCGCTGGTGGCGATTCCACGCACGTGATCTTTCCAGCCAATGCGCGCGTCTCCGAACAGGGCTGGCACGTCGGGCCGGTCAACGAGGCCGACGACATAGCTCTGGCCCTCGGCGAGATGCAAAGCGATATCCCCGCCGTTATTGACGCAAGCGCGCGCCAGCCGAGCCGAATTGACCATCGTCGCCACGATCTCGTCGGCGACCGCGCCCGCAACCGCGGCCATGCGCGTGATGAAGCGATCATGACACACGCGCCGCGCCGCAATGTCCATCCGTTGCGCGACCGAACATTCCGGCGGCGCCACATCAGGCGTGACCGGACTGCGCAGCAACGGCAATTCCGCGCAGAGTTCGTCTAGCACGGTCGCAAATCTGTGTGTCGCGGCGGCATAGGCGGCCCGGACCTGCGCGGCTTCGCCGTCCGCGGCAATGACGAGGTCGATAGGCCCGTCGTTCAGATGCAACCGACCGCCGGGCAGGATTGCCACCTGCATCCGCGCGTTGCCGGCGGCGCTCATTTGCCGGCGGCTCCCGGAACGAGCGGCCAGGGCTGCGCCGGATCGAAGCGCTCGAATTGCTTGTCCTGCTCGCGCAGCACGTCGCCGAGCGGCCGCACATGATCCATGTGTCCGCCGAGCGCCGCGTAATCGTCAAGCCGCATCGTGAATTCGATCGGCGCGACTATGGCCGGCGTCGGCACGTAGCCGAATGAATTCTGCGGCAGCAGCGTCACGTCGACCATGAATGTGATGCCGCCGCCGGGCCATACGTAGACCGGGGCGCCGCCGGCGGTAACCCGCGTCAGCGCCGCCTTCACCGATTGGGTGAGACGCACGGGATTTTCCGTAACGCCCGCGCGCAGCGACCCCCCGGCGCCGCCCATGAACAGGACCGTGCACAGCGCAGGCTCGCAATTCTCCTTGATACGCTCGACAGACACGCGCAGTTCTTCGGGAAGGTCGCGCCGGACAGGCTTCAATTCGTCGTCGAGCACATAAAACGCATGCTGTTCGCCGGTGGTCGACACCATGAGCATGCGCAGACCCGGCTGCGCGCCCTTGCGCGCATCGAAGCCCGTGACAATGTCGAGCGGATCGCTGACATTCGTGCCGCCCCAGCCGCTGCCCGGTTCGGCCACATGAAAATAGCGGCCTGGCGTCGACCGACGCCCCTTCATCCTGATACCGGTGTCTGCGATGCCAAGCACCTTGCCGGCCTGATGCTCCGACAGGACGCCCGTGATGTGATCGTCCACCACGACCACTTCGTCGACCTTGCCGAACCATTGCTTGGCGAACATGCCGATGGTCGCCGAACCGCAGCCGACGCGCATCCGCTCCTCGACGATTCCATTGACGATCGGCGGCCGTCCGGCCTGCACGATCACGGTCGCGCCATCGTCGACGGACATTTCGACCGCCTTGCCGTTGGACAGGTCCATCAGCGCCTGGCAAGTCACGCGGCCTTCTTTCTTGCCGCCATGCGTGAGGTGGTTGACGCCGCCGAGCGACAGCATTTGCGAGCCGTATTCGCCCGTCGTGACATGGCCGACCGGCTCGCCTTCGACGCGCACGAGACTGCGCTCGGGACCGAGGTGACGATCGGTGTCGATCTTCACCTTGACGCCGCAATACGAATATATGCCCTCGGTGACGACGGTCACCATGTCGACGCCGTCGACCTGCGACGACACGATGAACGGCGCCGGCTTGTAGTCGGGATAGGTCGTGCCCGCCCCGACGGCGGTCACGAATGTGTCCTCGCCGGTGCGCAGGATCTCGCCGTCCCAGTCGGCGGCTGTCGCCAGGAAAGGCGCTACCCGCCCGCCCTCGTCGATCGTCTTCTGAAGGAGCACATGCGGATCGATCCGCACCAGCGCCCCGTCGCGATTGGCGTAGCGGTCACAAGCGCCGAGCAGGCCCGGCTTGATGTAGCAGGTGACCGGACATGCATCGCAACGGACCTTGCCGTCGCCTGCATCGTTTTGCCCGCGAATATCGGACATGGCGCCTCTCGAATGATCGGCAGACCGGTTTACAGCCGCGATCCGATCATTAGTATACAAATACTCGTCTCTGCCGACCGAGCCTGTCAAGCAGCCAGGCTTAGGAGGCGGCGTTGACGACAAACGAGGCGAACTGTCCAATGCATGCCGCGCCCGGCGCGCGTGAGGATCAAGGGGAGCTACGAATGAAATCGAAACTGTCTGGTCTCGCATTCGCAGCAGCGCTTCTTTCATCTGCGGCGCCATCGTCGGCGCAATCGCCCATCCGGATCGGCGAAGTCAACAGCTACAAGGCGCAGGCGGCCTTCCTCGAACCCTATCGCCGCGGCATGGAACTGGCGGTCGAAGAGGTCAATGCCGCGGGCGGCGTCGGCGGACGCAAGATCGAAGTCGTTATGCGCGACGACAACGCCAACCCGGGCGACGCGGTCCGCATGGCAGAGGAACTCGTCTCCGCCGAGAAGGTAGACATGATCGCCGGCGGCTTTCTTTCCAATATCGGTCTGGCGCTCGCCGACTTCGCCAAGCAGCGCAAGGTCGCCTATCTCGCCTCGGAGCCGCTGACCGACAAGATCGTCTGGCAGGGGGGCAACCGCTACACCTACCGCCTGCGCCCGTCGACCTACATGCAATCGGCGATGCTGGCGCCGGACGCGATCAAGCTGAAGAAGAAACGCTGGGCCTTCGTCTATCCGAACTACGAATACGGCCAGTCGGCGGTGGCCACCTTCAAGGCCTTGCTGAAGGCAGGTCAGCCTGATGTGGAATTCGTCAGCGACCAGGCGACGCCGCTCGGCAAGATCGACGCCGGCGCGGTCGCGCAGGCAATTGGCGACGCCAAGCCGGATGCGATCTTCAACGTCCTGTTCGGCGCCGACCTCGCTAAATTCGTGCGCGAGGGCGCCACGCGCGGTCTGTTCAAGGACACGGCCGTCGTGAGCATGCTGACCGGCGAACCCGAATATATCGATCCGCTGAAGGACGAGGCGCCGGTCGGCTGGATCGTTACGGGCTACCCCTGGTATGCGATCGAAACGCCGGAGCACAAGGCATTCCTTGCCGCCTACCAGAAGAAATATTCCGACTATCCGCGCCTCGGCTCGGTCGTCGGATATTCGACCATCAAGGCGATCGCCGCCGCCGCGACAAAGGCCGGCGGAGCAGATACCGAAAAGCTGATCTCGGCGTTCAGCGGCCTCGAATTCATGTCGCCGCTAGGCAAGACGACTTTCCGCCCGCAAGACCACCAGTCGACGATGGGCGCGTACGTCGGCAAGACGGCGCTCAAGGATGGCAAGGGCGTGATGATCGACTTCTCCTACAAGGACGGCGCCGCGTTCCAACCGAGCGATGACGAAGTGAAGAAGCTGCGTCCGGCGGATTGATCGCCGCCGGAACGCACGGTCTCCCGACATGACACTCTCCGGCCTTCTCGTTCAATTGCTCAACGGACTGGCCGGAGCATCGACGCTCTTTCTGCTCGCCGTAGGCCTGTCGCTTATCTTCGGCGTCACGCGGATCGTCAATTTCGCGCACGGTTCCCTCTACATGCTGGGAACCTACATTGCCTGGTCGCTGACAGCGCGGCTCGGCGGCGTGCTCGGTTTCTGGACCTCGATGTTCTGCGCCGCGATCGCCGTCGCGGCGATCGGCGCGCTCATCGAAATCCTGCTTTTGCGACGCATCTACCAGGCGCCGGAACTCTTCCAGCTGCTGGCGACCTTTGCACTGACATTGATCGTTCGCGACGCCGTCCTGTGGCTCTGGGGACCCGAAGACCTGCTCGGGCCGCGCGCGCCTGGCCTCGCCGGATCGGTCGAAATCCTGGGCCGCCGCTTTCCGCAGTATGACCTAGCGTTGATCGTCATCGGACCTGCGGTCCTGGCCTTGCTGCACGTCCTACTGACGCGCACGCGCTGGGGCGTGCTGGTGCGAGCGGCGACGCAAGACCGGGAGATGGTCGGCGCGCTTGGCGTCAACCAGTCGGTTCTGTTCACGGGGGTCTTCGCGCTGGGCGCACTGCTCGCCGGTTTCGGCGGGGCATTGCAACTGCCTCGGGAGCCCGCCAACGCAAGCCTCGATATCGTCGCGATCGGCGACGCCTTCGTCGTCGTCGTGGTGGGAGGCATGGGCTCCATACCGGGCGCATTCGTCGCCGCCCTGCTGATTGCCGAGATCAAGGCGCTCTGCATTGCGCTCGGCACGTGGACGCTACCCTTTGGACTGACGATCGCGTTCCCGAAATTCACCTTGGTCGCTGAATTCGCCGTCATGGCTGTCGTGCTGGTGCTGCGGCCATGGGGCCTGCTCGGCAAGCCGCAGGCGCTCGCCCGCTCCACCGGCCCCGTCGAAGCGCCGATCGAGCCCGCGGGCCCAAGGCTGCAGTGGGCGGCGATTGCACTCGTCGCCCTTCTGCTCGCCGTGCCTATGCTGGTCGATAGCCGCTCCTACGCGCTCGTGCTCGGCATCGACATTTTCATTGGGGTCCTGTTTGCAACATCGCTGCATTTCATCATGGGCCCGGGCGGGATGCACTCGTTCGGCCATGCCGCCTATTTCGGTCTCGGCGCCTATGTCTCGGGCTTGACGCTCAAGGCGCTCGGCTTGCCGATGCCGCTCGCACTCGCGCTTTCCCCGGTAGGCGGCGGTCTTGGCGCGCTGATCTTCGGATGGTTCTGCGTGCGCCTGTCCGGGGTCTATCTCGCGATGCTGACGCTCGCCTTCGGACAGATCGTCTGGTCCATCGTGTATCAGTGGGACGATCTCACCGGCGGCAGCAACGGCGTGATCGGCATCTGGCCGAGCGCCTGGCTGTCGACCAAGAATGCCTACTTCTATCTAGCGCTCGCGCTCTGTGTGGCCGGCGTTTTCCTGATGCGCCGCGTTCTCTTCTCGCCTTTCGGCTACGCCTTGCGCGCGACGCGCGATTCCGTGCTGCGAGCCAGCGCAATCGGGCTAGACACGCGTCGCATCCAGTGGATCGCTTTTATCGTCGCCGGAACGTTCTGTGGTCTCGCCGGCGGACTGTTCGCATTTTCCAAGGGCAGCATCTCTCCGGAAACGATCAGCGTCAGTCGGTCCATCGACGGTCTCGTCATGGTTCTCCTCGGCGGCGTCGAGACGCTATCCGGCCCGATCGTCGGCGCAGTATCTTTCATATTCCTGCAGGACCAGGTGGCGCGCCACATTGAATACTGGCGCGCCGCTCTCGGCCTGTTCATCCTCGTCCTCGTTCTCATTTTCCCGGGCGGCATCGTTGGCGCCTTGCGGACGAGGTTTGCACGCAGATGACCCTTCTCACGATCGAAGCCCTCACGAAGAATTTCGGTGGCGTCCGCGCGGTCGATGACGTCAGCTTTTCGCTGCGCGCAGGGGAATTGCTCGCGATGATCGGACCGAATGGCGCGGGCAAATCAACCTGTTTCAACATGGTCAACGGGCAATTGGCGCCCGATGGCGGTCGCGTACTTCTCGATGGCCGAAATATCGTAGGTCTCGCACCGCACGAAATCTGGCGCCTCGGCGTCGGACGCACATTCCAGATTGCCGCAACCTTTGGCTCGATGAAAGTCGTCGAAAACGTGCAGATGGCGCTGATAGCGCGCGAACGTCTCGTCTATCGCATGTGGCGGCGTGCGGAATCGACCGGACACAAGGAAGCGCTGGCGTTGCTGGCGCGCGTCGGCATGGCCGAACAGGCCGAACGTCCCTGCGGGGTCCTTGCCTATGGCGACGTCAAGCGGGTCGAACTTGCTATTGCTCTGGCCAATCGCCCGAAGCTCTTGCTGATGGACGAACCGACGGCCGGCATGGCCCGCAAAGAGCGCAACGAGTTGATGGCGCTGACGCGCGAACTGGCCCACGAGAACAATATCGGCGTTCTATTCACCGAACATTCTATGGACGTTGTATTCGGCTATGCTGATCGATTGATCGTCTTGGCGCGTGGCAAGCTGATCGCCGAAGGCGACAAGAACGCAGTGCGCGAAAACCCACGTGTTCGAGAAGTGTATTTCGGCTCCGGCCGGGCCGCGGAAATGAACTGATGAGCGCCCCGATCCTCAGCGTGTCCGACATGACCGCCCGCTACGGCGCCGCGCAAATCCTGTTCGGTATCGACATCGATCTGGACGCGGGCGAGGTGGTCGCTCTCATGGGACGCAACGGCGCCGGAAAATCTACGAGCCTGAAGGCGATCATGGGCCTTCTGGAGCATCGCACCGGCAAGACGACATTCCTCGGCGAGGACATTTCGTCGATGAGATCCTATGAGATCGCCAGACGCGGCCTCGGCTTCGTGCCGGAAGACCGGAGAATCTTTTCTGATCTCACCGTCATCGAAAACCTGGAAGTTGGCCGCCAGCCGCCCCGACAGAGCAAGGACGGCCGGGCGATAGAACCATGGACGCCCGAGCGCCTGTTCGCGCTCTTCCCCAACCTCGCTGAGGCGCGCAATCGCGAGGCCGGCCGCATGTCCGGCGGCGAACAGCAGATGCTGACGGTCGCTCGCACACTCATGGGAAATCCCTACGCGATCCTGCTCGACGAACCGTCCGAGGGTGTCGCGCCGGTTATCGTCGAAGCCATGGCCGACATGATCGTCGCGCTCAAGGCGAATAGCGTTTCGATACTTCTTTGCGAGCAAAATCTCGCCTTCGCGGCGTTGGTAGCCGATCGCGCCTATGTCCTGGACCGCGGAGAAATTCGCTTTTCGGGCCCGTTGCCGGAATTGCGTGCGAACGAGGAAATCAGGCGCGCCTATCTCGAAGTCTGAGGGGCAACGATTGCCACCCAGCCGCCATCCTGTCGCCTGTAGCCGGATATCATTCGTCCGTCCGGCGCCCTTTCGCCAACGCGCCTGAGCAAGAGCCCCTCCGCGACACGGAAGGCGCCGACGCCGCGGTCGACATATTCCAGAGCAGGCGCACGGATGACGCCGGGTTCCAGCGGCGGATTTTCCCTTCTGATCGTAGCGGTCGTTTCGAAATCCACGGTCCCGGACTCTCCCGCGCGTCTTGGCAGCGTGGCGGCTGACGAACGGCCCGGCCTTTCCTGCGTCGCGCCGGCGGGCCGCGCAAACAGTGCGAGATAATATCCGCCATTCACCTTCGGCGCACCGTCGCCATCGCTCAACTGGTGGACGGCCATTCCGGCTACGCAGAGCGCCAGCGTAATCCCGCCGACGACCCATCTGTCTTCAGACCGCATCTCCGCTTCGAGGCCTGAGCGGCCCCGCTTCATTCTCGACAGGACTTTCATCGGAATCCCTGTTCGATGTGAATTTGTACGCGCTCACTGAACGACAATATCTGGCTGCCTATGAACGGCGACGCGACGAGCAGTGCAAGCGCGACAGCAACGATCTTGGGCGCAAACGAGAGAGTACTTTCCTGAATCTGTGTGAGCGCCTGAAACAGCGACACCGTCAAGCCGACGATCAGTGCTGCGATAACGGCAGGCGCGGAACCGAGAATGACGGCAAGAATGCCGGCCCTCAACAGTTCCAGTGCATCCGCTTCGTTCATCAGCTGACGACGACAGTACCATCAAGGGCGAGAGTGCTACCGTCCTGCAATGTGGCGATCAGACCGGAGGCTTCTACAGTAACCGATGCAATAACGCCGAGGCTTTGCCCGTCCGTCGTCGATATAGCGCGACCGATCAACGACCCGGCGTCAGAAACAGCGGAATTCTTCAATATCTGATCGAGCTTCTCATTGGTCTTCATCGCCTGCTCGACGCTGGAAAAAGAGGCGAGTTGCGAAACCCACTGGGTCGAATCCATGGACGGCGCCTCGAAATTCGTGCGCGGCGACGCGATCGCCGGCATCATCATTCTCGCCGTAAACATTTTCGGCGGCATCGTCCTCGGAGTCACCCGACACGACATGTCGCTCGCGGCGGCCGCGAATGTGTTCACGAAGCTGTCGGTCGGCGACGGCCTCGTTTCCCAGATTCCCGCTCTCGTCGTTTCGCTGGCCGCAGGTCTCCTGGTTTCGAAAGGCGGCACGCGGGGTTCGGCGGACCAGGCCTTCTTCTCGCAACTCGGGCGCTATCCGCGCGCGCTTCTGCTTGCGGGCATCCTGATGGGTGCGATGTCACTCGTTCCGGGCCTGCCATTCGCCACTCTGGCAATGTTTTCCGGCGTTCTGATCTTCGCCTCGTTCGCGATACCGGGCCAGATTGCTCGAGCAACGGCGGAAGCGGCGGCCGCCGCGCAGCGATCGCGCGACACCGACGCGGAGGCAGCCGGTGCCTCGGTTAAAGATCAGTTGCGCGCCGCCGTGATCGAACTCAGCATCGGCCGGCAACTCGCGAACGCCGTCATGCCGTCGCATGAAGAACTGGCGCAGCGCGTGACGCGGATACGTCTGAAATTTGCATCCAGCTACGGATTTGTCGTTCCCGAAATCAAGCTGTCGAGTCCGCTCGATCTGTCCCCGCGCCGTTACCAGATCAGGATCCACGGAGCAGCGGCTGCAAGCGCCGAAATTCCGGCGGATGAACGGCTGATCATATATGGCGATGGCCCCAAGCCGGACTTTCCGGGCACGGAAACGGTCGAACCCGCCTATGGCCTCCCGGCGATGTGGATTTCGCCGTCCTATGTCGAGGAGGCGTCACGGTCCGGCTTTTCGCCGATCGATCCCGCCTCGATCGTTCTGACACATCTGAGCGAGACGGTTCGCAACAATCTTGCCCAGCTTTTTTCCTATCGCGACATGCAGGCGCTCCTGGAGGGGCTCGATCCCGAGTACAGGAAGCTTCTCGACGAAATCTGTCCATCGGTCATCACGCGCTCGGGACTTCAGGCGGTCCTCAAGCTTCTTCTCAACGAGCGCGTCACCATCCGCAACCTCAACCTGATCCTCGAAGCGGTGTCGGAAATCGCGCCGCACTCACGACGCCCGGAACAGATCGCAGAACATGTCCGCATCAGGCTGGCCGCCCAGATATGCGACGAACTCGTCGTCAACGGCGCGATACCGGTGATCAGGCTCGGCGCGCGCTGGGATCAGGCCTTCCATGAGAGGCTCAAACCCGACCCGCGGGGCGGCGGGACGGAGTTCGACGTGGATCCGGCGATGGTCGAACAATTCGCGCGCGAGGCCGTCGGCGTCATCCGCAAGCACATGACGCACGGCGACCGCTTCGCCCTGCTGACCACGCCGGACGCGCGCCCCTATGTCCGCATGATCATCGAGCGCTCCTTTGCGATGCTCCCCGTCCTGTCCAATCTGGAGATAGCCAGAGGGATCGAGCTACGCGTGCTCGGGTCCATTTCGTGACCGGGGCCTGGGAGCCGGAGGCGCTCACCTTCCTCGGCGTTTTCTGCAGAATCGGGGCATGTCTCTCCGTCTCGCCTGGCTTCGGAAGCCCGCGCGTGCCCGTCAGGGTCAGGCTCTTCATATGCCTTGCCCTCGGCTTCAGCCTGGCGCCCGCCCTCGCGGGACAATCGCGGCTCGCAGCAGCCGACCTGCCGGCCATCCTCGCCATGGTCGTCCCCGAGACGATCGTCGGCTTCGCGCTCGGGTTTGGCGCCCGCGTCTTCATTGCTGCGCTCGAAGCGATGGCTACCGCAATTTCCCTCGCAATCGGCCTGTCATCGAGCTTTGCGCCCCGGATCGATGAAAGCGAAACTCTGCCTGATCTCGCGTCGTTTCTTGCGCTCGCGGCCACGCTGATGATCTTCGTCAGCGACCTTCACTGGACGTTCCTGCAGGGCATAGCCGATTCCTATGCGATCGCTCCGCTCGGCGCGGCTCCAATGCCGGATGCAACGCTCCTGAACATTACGCGCAGGCTCGCCGACGCATTTCTTCTCGAATTGCGTATCTCCATGCCTTTCGTCGCATTCGGTCTGGCCCTGAATATCGCGACGGCCATCATCAACAAGATGGCGCCGCAGATACCGCTCTATTTCCTTTCTACGCCCCTCTCCATCCTCGGAGGTCTCTACCTTCTTTACCTGCTCCTCGCCGACGCGACTTTCTTCTCGGTTTCGAGCGCAGGCTATCCTGGATGAATCGCAAATCATCCACTTTGCAGAGGCTGGCGCGACAGCAGGATGTGCTGGCACGGGCAGCCGAAGTCGAGTTGGGCGAGTTTGCCCGCAGCAGGGACGCTACAGGCGCACGGATCGGCGCGCTGGCCGAGATGGCCGGCTCCACCCGACATGCCGAAATGGCGCGGCATATCGCCCAAACGTCGCAAGCCTTGCGCCTTGCCCAGGAAGCGATCGATCAGGCGATGGAAGACGGGCGACAGCGCGCGACAGTCGCGCGACGATTGGAAGCTGCCTTGCTGCGTCTGGCCGCACGCCACCGGATCAGCGAAAATGAAGCGGCCGAGCGCCGCGATCTGGAGGAACTTCCGATCAGCGTCGAAACTCCAGTTCGCGGCAAGCCTGGATCGCGATGATGCGGGCGCGAGGTCGACATGTCCATTTCCCCGCCCGGCGACATTATTCTCGATGCGATAAATGCAGCGGATCCTGCCAGAGTTCACGCTGCCGTCGAGAAGCTCAGGGCCATGGAACAGGGCGCGATTTTCGATAACGAGATCAAGTCCGTCAATGCAGGCCATGTAGGGCGGAGGGCTCTGGCGAACGACCTCCGGCATACAGAGATCGGCGATCAGCGCAGACTACGCGCGCAGGCGGCCCCTGACCCCACCGTGGCGCTTGGAAGGTTCGTGCTGCAAAAGGCGATCGAACAGACCATGCCTTACGATTCCGCATGGTTCGGCGGCGGATCGGCGGGATCTGTCTGGAAGTCCGCCTTCGCCGAGAAGCTTGCGGATGCGATCGCTCCGCGCATCTTCACAGGCAGAAGCAACGCGCCCGCGACGAAACCGGAGCAGTCGATATGACGGAAACGGACTCCGCTTCGCGCCTTTCGCCCGGCGATACTGACGATGCAGTATCCGCCGCCCTGTTGCGCACGGTGTTGCGCGCAACTGACGCGCTGCGCAACGAGACAGAACAATTACGCTGTAACATGAGGCCGGATCTTGCCAGGCACAGGCGCGAGAAGGATATGACGCTTCTGGACCTGACGCGTCAGGGCAAATTGCTGGGAGACCGGGACCCGGGTCCGCAGGTCCGCGCGGCGTTGGCCCGCCTCAAGGAGGCGGTGATCGAGAACCAGGCCGCGCTGCGGATACAGTTGAAGGCGGCGCGGCAAATCACGAAGATCCTTGTCGACGTGGTGATGGATGCGGAATCGGACCGCACCTACGACCGCCGTCACGTGAGCCGCTATCCGTCCTGATGCTCAAGTCGCTCCTGACGTTTGTTCTCGCTGCCTTCGTCGCGCTGGGGTCGAGCGCCGCGACGACCTGGTGGCTGTCCTCGCGCAGCGCCGAAGCGAAGGTCGAGGAGTCGCAGAAGATCACCCAGAAAAAGACGCGTCCCATCACCGTTCCGATGCTCGGGAACGGTCAGGTAAACGGCTATGTCATCGCTCAGTTCGGCTATGCCGCATCCGAGGACGCGTTAAAGAAATTGCAGGTTCAACCCGAGCCTTTCATCCTCGATGAAGGCTTCCGGATGATCTACGAGGATGACAAGCGCGACTTTCACAGCTTTCGCAAGACGAACCTCGCCGCGCTGACGACGGAATTGCGTACGCGCGTCGCCAGGCGGCTGAAGTCCGATGCGATCCAGGATCTGGTGATCGTCGACTTCAATTACGTATCGAAGGACCAGGTTCTCAAGTGAATCGCGCAGACGCTCTCACACGCACGCTGGGCCTGGTCGCCAGCGTTGGCGCCGCCGGGCTGCTGCTGGCCTGCGTGGTGGCGCGCATGTGCGGCGCGCGCTTCATGTCCGGCGACATCGAGTTGATCGCATGCGTCGTCCTCCTTCTCGCGCTGCTCGGAGCGACGCTGCTCGTTCTGGATGCCTTGCAGAAGGGATTTGGCGCGCTGGATTCGTTTTTCCGCGAGGCGCTCGACCGTTCCGAAAGGCGCGCGCGCGAGGAGAGTCGCGCGGCGGCCGAACGGGCGCGCCGGTCGCCGGTCGGCGCACAGCCGGCCAGGCCGACCGAACATGGCGTGATCGCCGACCGACCCTACATTCTCTATGGCGACGGCGCCGTGGCGATCGAGACGCTGTTCGGCGTCCGACGCTTCGCGTCGATGCAGGAGGCGCGCGAATTCATTGGCGCTTAGGAATTCCGGTTCGACGCACGCGAGGCGGGCAAAAGACAGCGCCCCCGCGCACGAACGCGGGGACGCCAGCATCGAACAGGATTATTCCGCGGCTTCGAGCTTCGGCATGCCGAGGATGGCCTTGGTCTCGAGGAATTCGCCGAAGGCGTGATCGCCCCATTCGCGACCGTTGCCCGACTGCTTGTAGCCGCCGAACGGCGCCATCAGGTCGGGACCGGCGCCGTTGAGCGCGACCTGGCCGGCGCGCAGGCGCGACGCGACTTCGCGAACCTTCGCCATGTCGCCGCCCGACACGTAAGCCGCAAGCCCGTATTCCGTGTCATTGCCGATGGCGATCGCCTGATCGACATTGTCATAGGGCATGATCGACAGCACCGGCCCGAATATCTCTTCCTTCGCGATCGTCATGTCAGGCGTCACGTCGGCAAAGATCGTCGGCTTGACGTAATAGCCCTTCTCGAGGCCTTCCGGCTTGCCCGGACCGCCGGCGACGAGCGTCGCGCCTTCCTCGATGCCCTTCTTGATCAGGCCCTGGATCTTGTTCCACTGCACTTCGGAGACGACAGGCCCCATCTTGGAATTGCCGGAGGGGTCGCCCACCGTCGTCGCCTCGGCTTCCGCCTTCGCGATAGCCACGACATCGGCCATCTTGGCCTTCGGCGCCAGCATGCGCGTCGGCGCGTTGCAGGACTGGCCGGAATTGTTCATGACGGCGCGCACGCCGCCGGTCACCGCCGTCTTGAGATCGGCGTCCTCGAGGATGATGTTCGGGCTCTTGCCGCCGAGTTCCTGATGCACGCGCTTGATGGTCGGCGCGGCGTTCTTCGCGACCTCGATGCCGGCGCGCGTCGAACCGGTGAAGGACACCATGTCGACGCCCGGATGCGACGAGATCGCCGCGCCGACGCCCGGTCCGTCGCCATTGACCATGTTGAACACGCCGGCAGGCACGCCGGCGGCTTCGAGCACTTCCGCGAAGATCTGCGCCGAGAAGGGCGCGATTTCCGACGGCTTGAGCACCATCGTGCAGCCGACGGCGAGCGCGGGCGCCACCTTGCAGGCGATCTGGTTGAGCGGCCAGTTCCACGGCGTGATGAAGCCGCAGACGCCGATCGGTTCCTTGACGATGAGCGTCGTGCCGCGCTGCTTCTCCTCGAATTCATAGGACTTCAGCACCTGCAGGGCCGTACCGAAATGCGCGGCGCCCATCGCCGCCTGCGCGCGCTGCGCCAGCCACACCGGCGCGCCCATTTCCTCGGTGATGGCCTTGGCCATGTCTTCATGGCGCTTCTTCAATTCGGCCATGATGCGGGTCAGCACGTCCATGCGCTCCTCGCGCGTCGTGCGCGACCAGCTTTCGAACGCCTTGCGCGCGGCCTTCACAGCGGCGTCGACGTCGGCGGCCGTGCCCAGGGAAATCTTGCCCGCGACCGCCTCGGTCGCCGGGTTGATGACATCGAGCGTCTTCGGGCTGGCGGGCGCGACCCACTTTCCGTCGATGAAGAATTTCGTGTAGTCGCGCATGTTTTTCTCCCTGATTGGCTGCCCGTCCGGACGTTGGGCGGCACAATACCGCCTCCCGGCGGCAGGGCAAATCGCCCGCCTCGACTTGGGCGACGCGGCGGCGTAACCATCGCGGATCGGGCATTTCGACGGGACCACATGGAGCGCGATTTCGAGGCGGTCGCCTTCGCGGGCGGCGGCAACCGGTGCTACTGGCAGGGCGGGTTCTGGGACGCGTTGAACGGACTGAGGCCGCAGCGCCCGGATTTCGTGGTCGGCGTTTCCGCCGGCGCCTTCCAGGCCAGCTTTTCGCTGATCGGCGCCGGCGAGCGCGTCCGGCGCCTTGTGTTCGAGGCCTGCGCGACCAACGAGCGCGGCCTCGACTGGTCGCTGCTGGCGCGCGGCCGCTCGCCCTTCCTTGTCGGCGGCATGTATCGCGACCTGCTCGAACAGATATTCGGACCCGCCGAATGCGAAGCGTTGCGGCAGGCGCCCGAGCTTCTCATCCAGGTCGCCCATCCCCCGCTCTGGATGCCGGGCGCGGTCGCCGCCATCGGTTCGATCGCCGCTTACCAGGTCGAGAAGGCGATCACCGGCGCGGCGCATTCGAGCGCCGGCCGCTATCTCGGCCTCACGCCCGACTGGCTTTCGACGCATCAGGCCAGGGGACCGAAGGATATTGTCGACGCATTGATGGCCACCGCCTCGGTGCCGCCCTTCATGCCGATCGGCCGCGTCAACGATCGCGCCGCGCTCGACGGCGGCCTCGTCGACAATCCGCCGCTCACGAAGCTCGGCGCCGTCGAGGCGGCAGGCGGTCGCGCGCTGGTCCTGTCGACGCGCTCGGCCAAGCCGCTGCAATCGACGCGAACGCGCATCGTCGTGCGTCCGTCGCAGCCGGTGACGATCAGCAAGTTTTCCGTCACCGACGCGGACGGATTGCGCTTCGCCTACGAACTAGGCCTGCGGGACGGCGAAGATTTTGCGAAGCAATTGCAGGCCGGATGAATTTCCTTCGCGCGTCGCCTGCGAAGAGGAAGAACCTGCGCCAAATCCCCCGCCGCGAAATGTTCGCGCGAGGCTTGCCGGATGAGGCGCCCGGAGGGCGCGGGACGCTGTCCTTTCGACGAGACCGGAGGTCTGCGAAAGGGTGAATTCAAGTCCGATCGCTGCCGGGAAGAACAGCGTCCCCGGACTTTTCCGGCGAAACCGGAAAAGTCCTTTCGCGCGGAGTTTGGAGGCTTGCTCCATCACGCACCCCCGGAGGATTAACTTGCTGTCCTCCGCGTAAATGCCACGTACAGCGGCACAGGATGGAATGGCTTGGGCCGCCGCAAGACGGGCTCATCACGCCCGACCTCACGGCCTCCGCTCCCGCCGCAACCGCGCTGATGAGGCGCGATTTCCGCGGACGCTTCCGAGAAAGCGCCCTGAGGCGCACAGACGGATGCAGGACATCCCCCGATGCGCCCCGCCGCGACGAGACCCCGATATTTAGACATATTATCCTAGGATTGTCAACCTAGATCAGATCTCATTCGATCACATCGTCGGCCGTCGCCAGCAGGGTCGGCGGCACGGCAAGGCCCAGCGCCTTCGCCGTCTTCAGGTTGACGACGAGTTCGAATTTCGTGGGCTGCACGACGGGCAATTCGGCGGGACTTGCGCCCTTGAGAATGCGCCCGACATAGACGCCTGCGTTGCGATAGCCGTCGGAAAAATCCGGCCCGTAGCTCATCAGACCGCCGGCGCGGACATATTCGCGTTGCGGATAGATGACCGGCATGGCGTTGCGCGCGGCGGCGTCCACGAAATGCGCGACGCGGCTGTTGAAGAACGGATCGCTGGCGACCAGCATGGCGCGCGCGCCGCGCCGCCCGGCTTCCGCAAAGGCGGCGTCGATCTCCTCGTCGTTCGAGGCGTTGAGCACGACAGCCGATATGCCGAGCTTGCGGCCCGCATCGCCTATTTCCTCGGCCTGGATTTTCGCGCCGGGATATTTCGGATTGACCACGCCGGCGACCATCGCCTTCGGAACGAGTTCGTGCAGCAAGCCGAGCTTCTTGGCGTCCAGCGCGGATGCGATCAGGCTGACGCCCGTCACGTTGCCGCCGGGCCTGCCGAGACTGGCGACTAGGCCGGTCTGCACGGGATCGGCGGCGCTGACGAAGACGATCGGAATGGTCGAGGTCGCGGCCTTCGCCGCGCGCGCCGGGTCCGTGCCGCCCATCGCCAGGATCGCCGACACACGGCGTTCGACAAGGTCCGCTGCGAGCGCCGGCAGGCGGTCGTACTGGCCTTCGGCCCAGCGATAGTCGATCTCGAGATTCTGTCCCTCGGCAAAGCCCGCTTCGGCGAGGCCCTTGCGGACGGCGCCGGCGAATTGCGCGAAATATCCCTGCGAGGCGCTGTGCAGAAACCCGACGCGCTGCGGAGCCGGCTGCTGCGCGAAGGCGCTCAGCGGACCGGACGCCACGCTCGCCGCCGCGCCCGCGACCATTTCGATGAACGCCCGCCGCTTCATATTCAGTCCCATACGTGAATCGAGCGGCAATCTAGCGTCCGGGCCGGGGCCCGGAAAAGACGCATGTGGAAGGGGCCGAACAAGAAAGCGCCCGGGCCGGACCCGGGCGCGAAGCGTGCGCGAGACGCCGCTAACCCTTCACCGCGACGCCGCCGCCGAACTTCTGGCGCAGCTCGGTCTTCAGGAGCTTGCCGGTCGCGGTATGCGGCAGCGAGTCCACGAAGACCACGTCGTCGGGCATCCACCATTTGGCGATGCGCGTCGACAGGAAGTCGAGAATGCTTTCCTTCGTCGGATTCGCGCCGGGCTTGGGATGGACGATCAGCAGCGGCCGCTCCTGCCATTTCTCGTGCGGAATGGCGATGACGGCCGCCTCGAATACGTCGGGGTGCAGCAAGGCCAGGTTTTCGATCTCGATCGACGAAATCCATTCGCCGCCGGACTTGATGACATCCTTCAGGCGATCGGTGAGCTGAACGTATCCGTCCTCGTTGACGGTCGCGACGTCGCCGGTGCCGAACCAGCCGTCGTCGTCCATCACCTTGCCGCCTTCTCCCTTGAAATAGCCTGATATGACCCAGTTGCCGCGCACCTTGATCTGGCCGATCGCCTCGCCGTCGTGCGGCAGGCGGTTGTTGTCCTCGTCGAACAGGCCGAGTTCGACGCCGCAGACCTGACGGCCCTGCTTGACCTGCATGTCGACGATCGCGTCCTGCGAGGCGCCATCGTGCTTGGCGAGCGGCGAGCCGAGCGTGACGAGCGGGCTCGTCTCGGTCATGCCCCACGCGTGCAGCACAAACACGCCCAGCATGTCGTGGAATTTCTGGATCGTGGCGCGCGGCGCGGCCGTGCCGCCCGAGAACACCATCTTGAGCTTGAGCTTCGACAGGTCGAGCTTCGCCTTGTTGGTCTCGAGCCAGGCGAGGAAATTGAGCCAGATCGTCGGAATGCCGCCGGCCTTGGTGCAGCCTTCCGTCTCCAGCAGCAGATGGATGCTTTCCGGATCGAGCTTCGGACCGGGCAGCACGAGTTTGGCGCCGGCCATCGCGCCGGAGAATGGTATCGACCAGGCATTGGCGTGGAACAGCGGCACGATGACGAGGATGGAATCCTTGGCCTGGAACGCCATGCCGTCGGCGGCGCAAGCGGCGAAGGCATGCAGCAGCGTGGAGCGGTGGCTGTAGAGAACGCCCTTGGGATTTCCGGTCGTTCCCGACGTGTAGCAGAGCGTGCAGGCCGTGTTCTCGTCGAAGGTCGGCCATTCATAATCGGGCGAGGCGTCGGCCAGCAGCGTCTCGTAGCACAGCAGGTTCTTGACGTTGACCTTCGGCATGTCCTTTGCGTCGCAGAGCGCGACCCAGCCCTTCACCAGCGGCAGGTGCGGAGCGAGCTGTTCGACCAGTCCGACAAAGTCGAGATCGAAGAAAACGTAGGAATCCTCGGCGTGGTGCATGATGTAGGTGAGCTGTTCCTGGAACAGCCGCGGATTGACCGTGTGCAGCACGCGGCCCGAGCAGGTGACGCCGTAATAGAGTTCGAGGTGGCGCCACGAATTCCAGGCGAGCGTGGCGACGCGCTCGCCGTGCTTCGTGCCGAGCTTCTCCAGCGCATTGGCGAGGCGCCTGGCGCGCTTCGTGACTTCGCCATAGTTCGAGCGGTGGATGACGCCTTGCGGATCGCGCGAGACGATCTCCGTACTGGCGTGCCATGTCGACACATAGTCGACGATATTCGATATCAGCAATGGCCGGTTCTGCATGAGCCCGAGCATGTCTTTACTCCCCTGGATTCTTTTTCGCGGCTTGAACTTCGCCGTTCCCGGTCGATGAAAAACCGGCGTCCGCGAGGGCGCCGGCCATGGCAATCAGACGATGCGGCTCTTCTTGTCGCCCCAGTAACGGTCGCGCAGCAGACGCTTGTAGAGCTTTCCGGTCGGCAGGCGCGGCAGTTCTTCCGCGAAGTCGATCGAGCGCGGCACCTTCTGGCGCGCCAGATGCTGCGCGCAGAAGTCGATGAGTTCCTTCGCAAGCTCTGGTCCCGGCCTGGCGCCGGGCATCGGCTGCACGACCGCCTTCACTTCTTCGCCGAGATCCTCGTTCGGCACGCCGAAGACGGCGGCGTCGGCGACCTTCGGATGCGTGATGAGCAGGTTTTCGCATTCCTGCGGGTAGATGTTCACGCCGCCCGAAATGATCATGAACGTGGCGCGGTCGGTGAGATAGAGATAGCCGTCGTCGTCGACATAGCCGACATCGCCGACCGTGCTCATCGTGCCGTCGGCCGAGCGCGACTCCTTCGTCTTTTCCGTATCGTTGAAATATTCGAAGGGCGTTCCCGACTTGAACCAGAGCGTGCCGGACTGGCCCTTCGGCACGGGATTCATCTCCTCGTCGAGGACGTGCAGGTCGCCCAGCATCAGCTTGCCGACCGAGCCGCGATGGGCGAGCCATTGCGGCGTGTCACAGGCGGTGAAGCCCATGCCTTCGGTCGCGCCGTAATATTCGTGGATGATCGGCCCCCACCACTCGATCATCTGCTCCTTCACCTGCACCGGACAGGGCGCGGCCGCATGGACCGCGATCTCGAGCGAGGACATGTCGTATTTCCTGCGCACGTCCTCGGGCAGCTTCAGCATGCGCGAGAACATGGTCGGCACGAGCTGCGTGTGGGTGATGCGATGCTCCTGGACGAGCTGGAGGTAATGCTCCGGCTCGAACCTTTCCATGATGACGACCTTGGCGCCCTTGGCGATGGCGAGGTTGACGGCCGCCTGCGGCGCCGAATGGTAGAGCGGCGCCGGCGAGAGGTAGATCATACCCTCGCGATAGCGCCAGAGCTGGTCGAGAAAGTCGAACAGGGGCAGGCGCTGCGTCGGCGGCTGCTCGGGCAGCGGGCGCAGGATGCCTTTCGGGCGGCCCGTCGTGCCGGACGAATAGAGCATCGGCGTGCCCAGAAATTCATCGGCGATCGGCGTCGACGGAAAGCCCTTCGTCGCTTCCTCCAGATTGACGATTCGCGCGCCGTCGCCCGGCCCGTCGACCACGATGCAGAGTTCGACCTTCGGGCAATCCTTCAGCGCCGCCAGCGCCACGTCGCGCTTGGCCTGCGAGGTGATGAGGATGCGCGCCTCGCAATTGTTGACGATATAGGCGAGTTCCTCGGGCGTCAGGAACGAATTGACGCAGGTATAATAGAGGCCGGATCGCTCGCCCGCCCCGCAGCATTCCACATAGCGCGGATGGTTCTCCATGAAGATGGCGTAATGGTCGAGCCGCTTGAGCCCGCGCGCCCGGAACAGATGCGCCAGCCGGTTTTCGCGGGCCTCCAGTTCGCCGTAGGTGATCGTCTCGCCCGACGAGGCCATGACGATGGCCGGACTGTCCGCCAATCGGGACGCATAGACGCCTGGATACATTCAATTTCCTCCGGTCTGGTTTTCCGCCATCCTAGCGCGATCTGCGCCGGACGGAAGCCGGACACGCAAGCCGGCGGGCGCGTCGTTCTGCGACTTTGACTCAAGCGCCCCGACCCCCTAGGCAATTGGCGCAATTGGTCATCCCGCCGGGGGATTCGTCATGCTTCGCTGGTTCCAGGCGCTGATGCCGCGCGAGGACAGGTTTTTCGACATGTTCTCCCGCCATGCGGCGATCGTCTCCAAGGGAGCGGTAGCGCTGCGCGCCGCCTTCGAGGGCGGCGACGATCTCTACAGGCATTGCGCCGAGGTGACGCGGCTCGAGAACGAGGCCGACGAGATCGCCCGCGAGGTTCTGCTGGCCGTGCGCCGCACCTTCATCACCCCGTTCGACCGCACCGACATTTCCGGCCTGTCGACCTCGCTGGACGACGCCATCGACCAGATGCAGCGCACGACCAAGAAGATCGGCATGTTCGAGGTCACGAGCTTCCAGCCGATGATGGTCGAAATGACGGAGGTCATCGTCGAGGCCGCTGGCGTGGCGGAGCGCATGGTGTCGATGCTGCCGAACATGCGCGACGACAGCGCGCGCATCTCCGCCCTCAATATCCAGATCGCCAAGCTGGAGGAGCGCGCCGACGAATTGCACGACCACGGCGTCAAGGCGCTCTATCTCGACCACCGCTCCTCCGACCCGATGGCCTATATCGTCGGCGCGGAAATCTACGATCACCTGGAGAAGGTGATGGACCGGCTCGAGGACATAGCCAACCACATCGTCGACGTCGTCATCGAGCAGATGTGAGGGCCGGGCCGTGGACTCCGCCCTGACCGTCGTCGTCTTCCTGATCTGCATCGCGGTCGTCTTCGACTTCCTGAACGGCCTGCACGACGCCGCCAATTCGATCGCCACCATCGTCTCGACGCGCGTGCTGCGTCCGCAATATGCGGTCGGTTGGGCGGCCTTCTTCAACTTCATCGCCTTCCTGTTCTTCGGCCTGCACGTCGCCCAGACCGTCGGCACGGGCATCGTGACGCCCGACGTGATCGACGACCACGTGATCTTCGGCGCGCTGATGGGCGCCATCGTCTGGAACGTCGTCACCTGGATCGCCGGCATTCCCTCCTCTTCCTCGCATGCGCTGATCGGCGGCCTGGTCGGCGCGGGCGCCGCCAAGGCGGGCTTCGGTTCGATCGTCTGGTCCGGCCTCGGCAAGACGGCGGCGGCCATCGTCGGTTCGCCGTTGCTGGGTTTCGTCCTGGCGCTGCTGCTCGTGCTGATCGTTTCCTGGCTGTTCGTGCGCACGACGCCGATGGCGGTCGACCGCTATTTCCGCGGCCTGCAATTCGTGTCCGCCTCGCTCTATTCGCTCGGCCACGGCGGCAACGACGCGCAGAAGACGATGGGCATCATCGCGGTCCTGCTGTTCACGCACGGACAGACGGGCGAGACGTTTTACGTGCCGTTCTGGGTCGTCATCCTCTGCCAGGCGGCGATGGGGCTCGGGACATTGTTCGGCGGCTGGCGCATCGTCCACACGATGGGCTCGCGCATCACCCGCCTGCAGCCGGTGCAGGGCTTCTGCGCCGAGACCGGCGGCGCGATGACGCTGTTTCTTGCGACCGCGCTCGGCATCCCGGTGTCCACGACGCATACGATCACCGGCGCGATCATCGGCGTCGGCGCGGCGCGGCGCGTCTCGGCGGTGCGCTGGAACGTCGCCCAGAGCATCGTCATCGCCTGGATCGTCACCATGCCGGCCGCGGCGATCATCGCCGCCCTGTCCTACTGGGCCTCGCTGCTGCTCTTCAAATAGTTTCGCCAATGGTTTCGTACTGCGAAATCTCAATTCCGCATGATGGCCATGCGGAACGGGCCTTTCGCCGCCCGCGATTTGCGCTATTGTGCCTGCCGATTTAAGCGGACGATTAAATCGCGATCCGCGTGAGGGAGGTAGGCAGGCATGAAACTCGACAATACCGTCTCGGCCGTCGTGACAGGCGGGGCGTCCGGCCTCGGCGCGGCCACCGTGCGCATGCTCGCCGCGCACGGCGTGAAATGCGCGATCTTCGATCTGAACGAAGAACTCGGCGAGAAGCTCGCCAAGGAAGTCGGCGGCGTGTTCTGCAAGGTCAACGTCGCCTCGACCGAAGACGTCGACGCGGGCTTCGCCAAGGCGCGCGCCGCCAACGGCCAGGAACGCATCCTCGTGAATTGCGCCGGCGTCGGCGGCGGCGCCGCCAAGACGGCGTCGATCGACAGGGAAACCAAGAAGCCGAAGGAATATCCTCTCGACAATTTCGAGCGCATCATCAACGTCAACCTGATCGGCACGTTCCGCTGCATCACCAAGTCGGCGGCCGGCATGCTCAACCTGCCCGTCCTGCCGGATGGCGACCGTGGCGCGATCGTCAATACGGCGTCCGTCGCGGCCGAAGACGGCCAGATCGGCCAGGTCGCCTACACGGCCTCGAAGGCCGGCGTCGTCGGCATCACGCTCGTCGTGGCGCGCGACCTTTCGGATTCCAACATCCGCTGCAATACGATCCTGCCGGGCATTTTCGATACGCCGCTGCTCGCCCGCGCGCCGGAAAACGTCAAGGCGGGCCTCGCCGCCATGGTCCCGCATCCCAAGCGCCTCGGTCGCGCCGAGGAATATGCGCAGCTCGCGCATACGATGATCACCTGCGGCTATTTCAACGGCGAGGACGTGCGCCTCGACGGCGCCATCCGCATGGCGCCGCGGTAGGACAAGAATGAAGCCGTCATGGCCGGGCTTGTCCCGGCCATCCACGCCGACAAGCATCGCAGATGATGACCGACAGGCGTGGATGCCCGGCACAAGGCCGGGCATGACGTGGCAAGACTCGAACGGAAGATAAAGATCGAAAGGAAACACCCAATGGCAGAAGCATGGATCATCGACGCATGCCGCACCCCGCGCGGCGTAGGCAAGGCCGGCAAGGGCGCGCTGTGGGACGTACATCCCCAGCAACTCGGCTCGACCGTTCTCAAGGCGCTCGCCGAGCGCAACAAGATCGACACCAAGGAAGTCGGCGACGTGATCTGGGGCACGGCTTCGCAGGTCGGCCAGCAGGGCGGCGACCTCGGCCGCATGTCGGCGCTCGACGCCGGCTATGACGTCAAGTCGAGCGGCATCACCATCGACCGCTTCTGCGGCTCGGGCATTTCGGCCGTCAATTTCGCCGCCGCCTGCATCATCTCGGGCATGGAAGATCTCGTCGTCGGCGGCGGCACCGAAATGATGTCGATGACCGGCCGCCGCGACGGCCCGATGATCATGGACAACGGCAATATGCGCCTGCGCCTGCATCATCCGCAGACGCACCAGGGCGTCTGCGCCGACGCCATCGCCACGATGGAAGGCATTTCGCGCGAGGCGCTGGACGAAGCCGGCTACATCTCCCAGCAGCGCGCCGACGTCGCGATCAAGGAAGGCCGCTTCAAGAAGTCCATCGTTCCCGTATACAAGGAAGACGGCACGCTGGCGCTCGACAAGGACGAGTATCCGCGCCCGCAGACGACACGCGAGGGCCTCGCCGCGCTGAAGGCCGCCTTCCCCGCGCTCGCCAATGCGCCGCTCGACGACAAGGGCACGACCTATCTCAGCCTGATCCTCGCCGCCTATCCGGACCTGAAGATCGACTATCGCCACCACGCCGGCAATTCCTCCGGCGTTGTCGACGGATCGGGCGCGGTGCTGCTGGCCTCCGACACCTACGCCAAGGCGCACGGCCTCAAGCCGCGCGCGCGCGTGCGCGCCATGGCCAACATGGGCGACAGCCCCGAACTGATGCTCAACGCGCCGGTGCCGGCGGCAAAGAAGGTGCTGGAAAAGGCCGGTCTCAAGAAAGAGGACATCGACCTCTGGGAGATCAACGAGGCCTTCGCCGTCGTTTCCGAGAAGTTCCAGCGCGATCTCGATCTCGATCGCGACAAGGTCAACGTCAATGGCGGCGCGATCGCGCTCGGCCATCCGATCGGCGCGACCGGCGCGATCCTGATCGGCACGGTGCTCGACGAACTCGAACGCCGCGGCAAGCAGTTCGGCCTCGTCACCATGTGCGCGGCCGGCGGCATGGCGCCTGCGATCATCATCGAGCGGATTTGATCGGTTCGATTCCCTCATCCTGAGGAGCGCGGCGCAGCCGCGCGTCTCGAAGGATGACGACTTATCGCCCTCGCGCTTCGAGACGCGCTCCTCCGGACCGCTCCTCAGCGTGAGGGCTTACTCCACCCCCGCAATCTCCGCGCTGCGCGTCCACAACAGGCGCGCAGCGTTTTCGTCCCTGGCCTCGCGCGACGGCGAGGTGAGCCGGCGCCTGTACCAATAGCCGCCGGTCTTGCCCTCGACCTCCGGCGAAGAGGCGAGCCAGACGATCGTATCCGCGCCGCGCTCCGGCGAGATCGCGAACAATTTCGCCAGCCCCGCGAAGCGCCCGACGAGGCCGCCCGCCTCGTCGCCGAAACGCGAAGCGACGAAGCCCGGATGCAGGCAATTGGCCGTGACGCCGGTTCCCTCGAGCCTGCGCGCCAATTCGCGCGTGAACAGGATGTTGCAGAGTTTCGAGCGCGAATAGGCCTTCCAGCCCGAGAATGATTCCGCGAGCTGCAGATCGTCGAAGTCGAGCTTCGCGCCCATATGCGCGCCCGAGGCCGTCGAGACGATGCGCGCCGGCGCGGATGCGCCGAGCCTTTCGCGCAAGGCTTCGGTCAGCACGAAATACGCCATGTGATTGAGCGCGAACGTGCGTTCCAGCCCGTCGACGGTCGTTCGCCGGTCGGTGAACATCGCACCGGCATTGTTGACGAGCACGTCGATGCGCGGATTGGCCGCCGCGATCTCCGCGCCGACGCGCTTCGTATCGGCAATGCTCGAAAGGTCGGCAAGATGCGCGGCGTGGCTCGCATCGGAAATCCTGCGCAGCGTCGCCAGCGTCGCCCCGGCGCGCTTTTCATCGCGCGCGACAAAGACGATCCGCGCGCCCTGCTCCGCGAGCTGTTCGGCGGCCACCGCGCCAATGCCCGATGTCGCGCCTGTCATCACGATGGTCTTGCCGTGCATTGGGGCCTCCTTTGCCGCGACCCCGCTTCTCGCGCATATGCGGGAGAAGGCGTCGCGCTCTACCGCCTTCGTTCCGCCGCACGCTTCAGCGCATCCGCCAATGCGCCGCCGCCGGCCGGCGCGCGTTCCGGCGTGCGCGCAAACCGCTCCTGTCCGCGATCCGGCCGCTGGCCCATCTGTTTCGGGCGCGCCTCGCCCGTGTCGTCGAGGCGCATGGTGAGGCTGATGCGCTTCCTCGGCGCATCGACTTCGAGAACCTTCACCTTCACGATGTCGCCGGGCTTGGCCGCCTCGCGCGGATCCTTGATGAAAGTGCGGCTCATCGCCGAAATATGCACGAGCCCGTCCTGGTGCACGCCGATATCGACGAAGGCGCCGAAGGCCGCGACATTGGTGACGACGCCTTCGAGGATCATGCCCTGCCGCAGATCGGAAATCTGCTCGACGCCCTCCTTGAATTCGGCGGTCTTGAAGGCCGGGCGCGGATCGCGGCCGGGTTTCTCGAGTTCCTTCAGAATGTCCTTCACCGTCGGCAGGCCGAAAGTCTCGTCGGTGAAATCGGCGGGACGCAGAGCCGACAGCGCCTTTGTATTGCCGATCAGCGCGCCGATGTCGCATCCGGCCTTCGCGACGATCTTGCGCACGACCGGATAGGCTTCCGGATGCACCCCGGAACGGTCGAGCGGGTCCTCGCCGCCATTGATGCGCAGGAAGCCAGCCGCCAGTTCGAAGGCGCGGGCGCCGAGCCTCGGCGCCTTCTTCAGGTCGGCGCGCGTACGATAGGGGCCGTTGTCGTTGCGATAGGCGACGATGGATTGCGCGAGGCTCTCGCCGACGCCCGAAACGCGCGCCAGCAGCTTGGCGGAAGCGGTGTTGACGTCGACGCCGACCGCGTTGACGCAATCCTCGACGATCGCGTCGAGCGAGCGCCCGAGCTTGTGTTCGGAAACGTCGTGCTGGTACTGGCCGACGCCGATCGCCTTCGGTTCGACCTTCACCAGTTCGGCGAGCGGGTCCTGCAGGCGTCGCGCGATCGACACGGCGCCGCGCAGCGTCACGTCGAGATCCGGCAATTCCTGCGCCGCATAGGCCGAGGCCGAATAAACGGAGGCGCCGGCTTCCGACACGACGATCTTGGTCGCCTTGATCTGCGGAAATTTCTTCAGGAGATCGGCGGCCAGGCGATCCGTCTCGCGGGACGCCGTGCCGTTGCCGATGGCGATAAGATCGACATTGTGCTTCTGGCAAAGCGCCGCGAGCGCCACGAGGCTCTCCTCCCAGCGGCGCTGCGGTTCGTGCGGGAAGATGGCCGTGGTCGCCACGACCTTGCCGGTCGCATCCACAACCGCCACCTTCACGCCGGTCCGGAAGCCCGGGTCGAGGCCCATCGTGGCGCGCGCGCCGGCGGGCGCCGCCAGCAGCAGGTCGCGCAGGTTGGAGCCGAAGATGCGCACGGCCTCGTCCTCCGCCGCGGTCCACAGGCGCATGCGAAGATCGATTGCGAGTTGCATCTCGATCTTCGTGCGCCACGCCCAGCGCACCGTCTCCATCAGCCACTTGTCGCCCGGCCTGCCGCGATCGGCGATTCCGAATTTCGCGGCGATCGCGAATTCGTAAGGTCCCGGCACGCGCACGGCCGGGTCGGCGGCGGGGTCCGCCACCATCTTCACATCGAGGATTTCCTCGCGCTCGCCGCGCATGACGGCGAGGATGCGATGCGACGGCAGCTTGGTCAGCGGCTCGGAGAAATCGAAATAATCCGAAAATTTGGCGCCCTCGGCCTGCTTGCCGTCGCGCACTTTCGAAGTCAGCACGCCGCGCGTCCAGAAATCCTCGCGCAGCCGCCCGATCAGGCCGGCGTCTTCCGCAAAACGTTCGACGAGGATGGCGCGCGCGCCCTCCAGCGCCTCCTCGGGCGTCTTGACGAGGTCGTCCTTCAGATAGGCTGACGCCTCCGCCTTCGGATCCCGGTCGGGATTGGCGAGCAGCAGGTCGGCCAGCGGCTCCAGCCCGTTCTCGCGCGCGATCTGCGCCTTGGTGCGGCGCTTCGGCTTGTAGGGAAGATAGATGTCTTCGAGCCTGGCCTTGGTGTCGGCGTCGTTGATCTGGGCTTCCAGCGCCGCGTCGAGCTTGCCCTGCTCGCGCACGCTGTCGAGGATCGCCTTGCGCCGGTCTTCCAGTTCGCGCAGGTAGCGCAGCCGCTCCTCCAGATTGCGCAATTGCGTGTCGTCGAGCGCGCCGGTCGCTTCCTTGCGGTAGCGGGCGATGAAGGGCACCGTCGCGCCGCCGTCCAGAAGTTCGACAGCGGCGGCGACCTGCCGCTCGGCGACGGACAATTCTTCTGCAATGCGCTGGCTGATCGACTTCATGCAACCCGACTCAATGAGACAAAAGGGGAGGCAGAGTCCTAGGCGCCCGGTCCGGCCGGGTCAAAGCAGGCTGTGGAATGTCCATCGTTGACGCGCGGCCCCGGGCGTGGCTCGATTCGCGCCGCGCGCCGCGCGCCGCGCGCCGGCGGCCTGCGCCGGCCCGAATTTCCAGCAGATCATTCTCGGTCCCGACAAGGTCGGCAAATGCCCGATCGACAGCGTCTCGGAAGAGCCGACGTCGGAGGGCGTGCTCTATTCGGCGCTGCTGCGCTGCCCCGGCGGCTCCGGCGCGAGCGCCCCGAGCGTCAAGGCGCTGATGCTGATGCCGAAGGACCGCAGCCAGATGTCGGCCGGCTCCGCCTTCGGCCACCTGCAGAGCTACCAGCTCTGCCCGAGATAACGCCTGCGGGACCGGAAGGGATTAACGGAATAACCCGGCCTTAACCGTCGCGGGTTAACCATGCGGCTGTCGTATTGCGTAGCCGGATCCCTCCTCCATGACCTTCGATGCCTGGATCGCCAGAATTCTCGGCGCTCTCAAAGAGGAGGACGGCGCGGTTCCCCGCCCGGCCAGTGCGCGACCGCCCAAGCCAAACCGGAACCCCGTCGAATTGCGCCGCATCGGCGGCGAACCGCCGTCGCGCGTTCATGCCGAACCCGTCCTGTTCGAGCCGCCGCCTTTCGAACAGCCGGCGCAGGCCGCGGCGGTGAACGCGCCGCCGCCCGTCGCGCCTGCCAAGCCGCAGCGCGCCGTGCCGCGCATCCGCGCTTCGCGCGCGTCGCTCCTGCAGACGACAGCGACCGGGGCCGTGCAATTCGTGCGCACGAGCGAGGCGGAACTGGCGCGCCGACGCGCCGAGCGCGCCCGCATCGAGGCCGAGCGCCTGACCGAGGAACTCGCCCGCCTCGCCGCCGCCGAGAAGGAACGCGCAAAGCGCAATCCGGGCTGGGTGCGCTATTCCCGTACGCCCGACTCCATGCTGCGCGCCAGGCCGGCGAAAGAAGATGTCCCGCCGGCGAAGGCGCAGGAGATCGAGACCGATCCGCACGAGCCGTCCGCACCGGACGCGTCGGGAACGCCCGGTCCGGACATCGCGGCGATCGTCGATCTGGTCAACGACCTGCATCGCAACGTGCGCGCGCCGCGCGGCCCGCTCGTCGAAATCCTCATTCCGCGCACCGCGACCATGGCGCGCACCGATGTGTTTCTCGGCGATCTCTCGGCCCGCATCGCCATCGAGGAACACGACGTCCCCGGCCTGCGCCTGGCGCCGCAGACCGCGCGCGCGCATATCAGGGAAATTCCCGCCGTCCGCACGGAAATCCAGCGCCTCGCCGACATGCTGACATCGGTGCGCGCCGGGACGCCCGTCGACAACGAGGACGAACGTCTCGACGCGCTGAAAAGCGAGACGAAGGCGCTGGCGCCCGTGCAGAAGGCGCGCGTGCGCGTCAAGGCGACAACAGAGCCGGCGGCGGAACAGGCGAAGCCGCAACGCCGCATCCGCGCAAAGGCGACGCCGGTCGATCTCTACGAGGCGCCGCCGATCGAACTGCTACGCGAGCATGAAGAGAGCAATTTCGCGGACACGTCGCCCGAACATCTCGACGAGACCGCTCGCCTCCTGGAGGGCGTTCTGGACGATTTCGGCGTGAAGGGTGAGATCGTCAACGTACGGCCGGGTCCGGTCGTGACCTTGTACGAACTCGAGCCCGCGCCGGGCGTGAAGTCCTCCCGCGTCATCGGGCTGGCCGACGACATCGCCCGTTCGATGTCGGCCATTTCGGCCCGCGTCGCCGTCGTTCAGGGCCGCAACGCCATCGGCGTCGAACTGCCCAATCACGACCGCGAGACCGTCTACCTGCGCGAACTGCTCGGCGCGACCGATTTTGAGACCTCCCGCCACCGCCTCGCCATCGCGCTCGGCAAGACCATCGGCGGCGAACCCGTCATCGTCGATCTCGCCCGCATGCCCCACCTGCTCGTCGCCGGCACCACCGGCTCCGGCAAGTCCGTCGCCATCAACACCATGATCCTCTCCCTGCTCTACCGTCTCAGGCCCGAGCAGTGCCGCCTCATCATGGTCGATCCCAAGATGCTGGAACTCTCCGTCTACGACGGCATCCCGCATCTCCTCACCCCCGTCGTCACCGACCCCAAGAAGGCCGTCGTCGCCCTCAAATGGGCGGTCCGCGAGATGGAGGACCGCTACAAGAAGATGTCGCGGCTCGGCGTCCGCAACATCGACGGCTTCAACGCACGCCTCGCCGAGGCCGCCCAGAAGAACGAGACCCTGTCGCGCACCGTCCAGACCGGCTTCGACCGCGAGACGGGCGAGGCGATCTACGAGCAGGAGGAGATGAGCCTCCAGCCCCTGCCCTACATCGTCATCGTCGTCGACGAGATGGCCGACCTGATGATGGTCGCCGGCAAGGACATCGAGGGCGCGATCCAGCGCCTCGCCCAGATGGCGCGGGCCGCCGGCATCCACCTGATCATGGCGACGCAACGCCCCTCGGTCGACGTCATAACAGGCACGATCAAGGCGAACTTCCCGACCCGCATCTCCTTCCAGGTCACCTCCAAGATCGACTCGCGCACGATCCTCGGCGAACAGGGCGCCGAACAGCTGCTCGGCCAGGGCGACATGCTCTACATGGCCGGCGGCGGCCGCATCTCGCGCGTCCACGGGCCCTTCGTGTCCGACGCCGAGGTCGAGAAGGTCGTCGCCCATCTCAAGCAGCAGGGCGCGCCGGAATATCTGGAAGCCATCACCGCCGACGAGGACGAGGAGAGCGACGAGGGCGCGACCGGCGCCGGCGAGAGCTTCGGCGACGAGGCGGGCGACCTCTACGACCGCGCCGTCAACATCGTGCTGCGCGACCGCAAATGCTCGGTCTCCTACATCCAGCGCCGCCTCTCCGTCGGCTACAACAAGGCCGCCTCGCTGGTCGAGCGCATGGAGACCGAAGGCGTCGTCGGCAAACCCAGCCATTCCGGAAAACGCGAGATCCTCGTCGGAAACGGCGTCGACCGCGGCGCGTTCGACGACTGAGAAACCTGCGCTGGCGCAAGGCGCGCCGGCGCGGACGGCGCGAGGATGCGAGCCTCGATGGAGGAGGATCGCATGGAACGCCGTTCTTTCTTCGCAGCCGTTGCCGGCGCGGCAGGCGCCTTCGGCCTCGTTCGTGCGGGCGCGCAGGATGGCCCTGCGGCACCGCGCCAAAAGGTCGTCTATCACGTCGACGACGTCGAGAAGGTGACCGAGGCGCTCGCCAACTTGCGCAATCACATCATCGGCACGGGCGGGCCGGGCAAGGCCGACCTCAAGGTCGTGATCAACGGGCCGGCGCTGAAGATGTTCCATACGAAGGGCGCCGACGCGCGCGTGACATCCGCTGTCGACATGCTGACGCAATCGGGCGTCCGCTTCGAGGCGTGCAGGAACACGATGCGCGGCCAGGAGGTGACGCTGGCCGACCTGCTGCCCGGCTTTGTCGAAATCGAAAAGGGCGGCGTCGTACGCATCGCCGAGTTGCAGATGCAGGGCTACGCCTACATCAAGCCGTGAAGCCTCAACGCACGATTGCGCCGCCGAGCGACTGCCAGCGCCCCATGCCGCCAGCGAAATGCGTGATGTTCTCGATGCCGGCGCGGCGCGCGAGCGCCAGCGCATTGCCCGAGCGCCTGCCCGACTTGCAGATCAGCACCACCCTGCCCCGTGGCAATTTCGCCGGGTCGAACTGCGACAGGGGCAGGTTGATGGCGCCCGGCGCATGACCGCCAGCGAATTCGGCGGGTTCGCGCACATCGACGAGCGCGCATTCCTTCCTGCCGAGCATCGCCTGCAGATCATCGTAGCCGGTGAGGTCCGGCGAAGCCGCGTCGCTGCGGCCAAACAGGTTTCCGAACATATCCGCCGTACCTCAGCCCGCCGCCGCAGGCGTGGACGCCTCGGAGAATTGCGTGAACGCATCGAGCGCGTGGCTGGCGTACATGGCCGAAGGGCCTGCGCCCATGTAGATCGCCATGCCGAGCGTCTCGGTGATCTCGTCGCGCGTCGCGCCGGCCTGCAGCGCCGCCTTCACGTGGAAGGCGATGCAATCGTCGCAGCGCACCGCGACGCCGATGGCGAGCGCGATCAGTTCCTTGGTCTTGACGTCGAGCGCCTTTGGCGCGAGCGCGCTCTGGGCCATCGAGGCAAAGGCCTTCATCACGTCGGGCGCGCCGCCGCGCAGGTTCTTCAGCTTCGACGAAAGGACTTTCGTCGTCTCGGGCCAATTGTCGATCATGACGCAAATCTCCGGAGCAGGCGACGAACGCCTATTCATATAGACACATTCATATTATTCTATGTGTTTGTCAAGCGGCCGCCCCGCGGCGCTTCGGCTCAGCGCCGGCCGAGGCCAGGCGCCATGCGCGCGAGCGTTTCGTCGCCCTTCAGCCGGTGCCATACGACCGCCGCCAGATGCAGGACGACCAGCGCGATGAACGCATAGGCGATGGCCTGGTGAATCGTCGTGGCGCTGGAGGCGAGCGACTTGTCCTTGCCGAGCAGCACGGGAAACGAGAACAGTCCGAAGAACGGAATGGAATGGCCGCCGGCCGCCGACGTGACGTAGCCGCTGAAAGGCAGCGCCGCCATGCCGAGATAGATGAGCGCATGAGCGCCATGCGAGGCGGCGCGCACGAGCCGCGTCGGCGCTTCGCGCCATTTCGGTTCGCCGGCGAGCGCGCGCCCGATCAGGCGCAGCGGCAGGAGCAGCAATATCGCCATGCCGAGCGACTTGTGGATTTCGAGCAGCGCGGGACGGGGCGCGACGCCCGGCGTCAGGCGCGAGGCGTAGAGCCCGAGCGGAACGGCGACGACGATCAGCGCCGCCATCAGCCAATGGAAGGTCCGCTGCGGCAACCCCCACGAATATTGCCTGGATGAATCGTCTCGCATCGTCATCGTCTATTCGCCGATCCTGTCGGAATCGCGGCCTTCGATCGCATGGCAGGCGACGCCGTCGAGCAGCGCCGGGACTTCCTGCCGGCAGCGCGCGAAGGCGAGCGGGCAGCGCGGATGGAAGGCGCAACCGGGCGGCGGCTCGATTGGCGAGGGAATTTCGCCCGAGATCGGCTCGCGGGCGCGATGCGGCGCATGCGCATCGGGAATCGCCTCGATCAGCAGGCGCGTATAGGGATGGCGCGGATTGGAAAACAGCGCACGCGTGTCGGCGAGTTCGACGAGCCGCCCGAGATACATGACGCCGACGCGATCGGCCATGTGACGGATGATCGCGAGATTGTGCGTGATGAACATGAGCGAGAGCCCGAGCCGCGCCTGGATATCCTTCAGGAGATTCAGGATCTGCGCCTGCACGGAGACGTCGAGCGCCGAGGTCGGCTCGTCCGCCACGATGAATTCCGGCTCGCCGGCTATGGCGCGCGCGATGGCGATGCGCTGGCGCTGGCCGCCGGAAAATTCGTGCGGGAATTTTCGACCGTCGGCGGCGGTGAGGCCGACGAGCGCCAGCAATTCGTCGACGCGCGCCCTCGCAGGCGCGCCGCGCGCGCGCAAGGGCTCCGCGATGATGTCGAAAACCTTCCAGCGCGGATTGAGACTTGCGAACGGGTCCTGGAAGATCATCTGCAGGCGTCCGGCGCGCGCCGCGTCTGTGGGCGCCATGCCGTCGAACAGGATTTCGCCGGATGTCGGCTGCAGCAGGCCGACCGCCATGCGGCCGAGCGTCGACTTGCCCGAACCGGATTCGCCGACGAGGCCGAGCGTCTCGCCGCGCGCGACCTGCAACGTCACGTCCATCACCGCGTGGACATAGGCCTTGCCCTCGCCGGACAGCCGGCGTTCGAGCCAGGGTTTCGAAACGTCGAAAAGCCGGCGCGCGTTCTTCGCGGCGAGCAGGGCCTCCGTCATGGCGCGCCCCCGGGCGCAGGCGCCACGACACAGGCCACGGCGCGCGGACCGCTGACGACCAGAGGCGGCACGCCGGCGCGGCAACGCGGCTCCGCCTTCGGACAGCGCGGCGCAAAGGCGCAGCCGTCCGGCCGCTCGCCGATGCGCGGCATGGCGCCGGGAATTTGCGCCAGCCGTTCGACATCCTCGCGCAGCGAGGGAATGGACCCCATCAGGCCCTTCGCATAGGGATGCCACGGGCGCGCGATCACGTCCTCCACCGGGCCGATCTCGACGATGCGGCCGGCATACATGACGGCGACGCGGTCGGCGGCTTCCGCGATCACGCCCATGTCGTGCGTGACGAGCAGCACGGATGCGCTATGCGCCCTGGCGAGGCGCCGGAGCATGGCGATGATCTGCGCCTGCACGGACACGTCGAGCGCCGTCGTCGGTTCGTCGGCGATGACAAGCGACGGCTCGCAGGCGAGCGCCAGCGCGATGACGACGCGTTGCCGCATGCCGCCTGAAAATTCGTGCGGCCAGGCGCCGAGCCTCCGCTCGGCGGCGGGCAGGCCGACTTCCTCGAGCAATGTGATCGCGCGGGCGCGCGCCTCCTTCTCGCCGAGCGGCAGATGCGTGCGGATCGTCTCGATCAGCTGGTCGCCGATGCGCTGGAGCGGATCGAGACTGGTCAGCGGGTCCTGGAAGATCGTGCCGATGCGCCGGCCGCGCAGCTTGCGCATCTGCTCGACGCCGAGGTCGTCGATCCGCCGGCCTTCGAAATGAATTTCGCCCGAGGAGATGCGCCCGGGCCGGTCGAGCAGTCCGATGATGGCGCGCCCCGTGAGCGACTTGCCGGCGCCGGATTCGCCGACGAGGCCGAGGATCTCGCCCGGCGCCATCGTGAACGAGACATTGTCGAGCGCGTTGAGCGCGCCGTGACGCGTCACGAATTCGACGCCGAGTCCCCTGATGTCCAGAAGCGGCCCGCTCATCGCAGCCTCGGATTGAGCGCGTCGCGCAGCCAGTCGCCGAGAATGTTGACCGACAGGGCCAGCGCCGCCAGCGCCGCGCCCGGGAAGAACACGATCCACCATTCCCCGGAGAGCAGGAAATCGTTGCCGGTGCGCACCAGCGTGCCGAGCGAGGGCTGGCTCGGCGGCAGTCCGACGCCGAGAAACGACAAGGTCGCCTCCGTGATGACGGCGAGCGCCAGATTGATCGTCGCGATCACCAGCACCGGCCCGAGCACGTTCGGCAGGACATGCGCGAACATGATGCGCGGCGCCGATACGCCGATGAGCCGTGCGGCGGCGACATAATCCTTGTTGCGTTCGACCAGTGTGGAAGCCCGCACCGTGCGCGCGTATTGCACCCAGAAGCTGAGACCGATCGACACGACGAGCACCCAGAATTCGGTTCCCGCGGCGCGGCCGGGACCGAGCGTCGCGCGCGCCGCGCCCGAGATCAGCAACGCGGTCAGGATCGCCGGGAAGGTGAGCTGCACGTCGGCGGCGCGCATGATGATCGCTTCAACCCTGCCCCCGAAATAGCCCGACACGAGGCCGAGCGTGACGCCCAGAAACATCGCCAGCGCGACCGAGGCGAGGCTGACGCCGATCGAGATGCGCGCGCCATAGAAGATCGCCGACAGGAGATCGCGGCCCTGGTTGTCGCTGCCGAGGAGAAAGCGGCGGTCGCCGCCCTCCAGCCAGGCAGGCGGATTGCGCGCATCCATGAGGTCGAGGCTGGCGAGGTCGAACGGATTCTGCGGCGCGATCAGGGGCGCCAGCAAGGCGGAGAGGCAGAGCGCCAGGGCGACGGCCGCCGCGATCATGGCGCCCGGCGAACGCGTGAACGACCAGACGATGTCGGAGGAGAGAAGGCGCTTCATGCCGCCCTGCCCTCCAGCCGGATGCGCGGGTCGATGGCGAGGTAGAGGAGATCGACGGCGAGATTGATCGACACGAAGATCAGCGCGACCAGCATGAGATAGGCGGCCATGACCGGCACGTCGGCGTTCTGGACCGAGGTGATGAACAGAAGCCCCATGCCCGGCCACTGGAACACGGTTTCGGTGATGATCGAGAAGGCGATGATCGAGCCGATCTGCAAACCGATGATGGTGACGACCGGCACCAGCGTGTTCTTGAGCGCATGGCGGAAATGCACCGAAGCTTCCGTCAGGCCGCGGGCGCGCGCGAAGCGGATGAAATCCGAACGCATCACTTCCAGCATTTCGGCGCGCACCAGCCGCGCGATCAGGGTGAGCTGGAAAAGTCCCAGCGTGATCGCCGGCATGACGAGCGCGGCAAGTCCCGATTTCGTCAGGAAACCCGTACGCCAGAAGCCGATCTCCACCGTTTCGCCGCGACCATAGGATGGCAGCACCTGCAGCCGCACGGCGAAGACGTAGATGAGCAGGATGCCGATCAGGAAGGTCGGCAGCGAGACGCCGATGAGCGACAGGGCCATGAACAGCCGCGACAGGAAGGCCTTTGGCCGGATGCCGGTCAGAACGCCGAGCGGAATGCCGATCGCGATCGCAAACAGCGAGGCGGCGAAGGCGAGTTCGAAGGTCGCCGGAAACCGCGCCCCGACGAGCTTCGTGACCTTTTCCTTGAACTGGTAGGAGACGCCGAAATCGAAATGCAGCGCGTTCCACAGGAAGCGCCCCAGTTGCACGATGACAGGATCGTTGAGGCCGAGCGACTCGCGCAGGCGCTCGCGGTCGGCGACGCTGACATCCTGCCCGACCATCTGGTTGATCGGATCGCCGACGTAGCGAAACAGTACGAAAGCGATCAGCGCGACGACGATGAGGACAAGGACGGCCCCGGCAACGCGCTTGAGGAGGAAGTGGAGCATTGCTTAGGCTCGCGCATCCCTCTCCCGCTCGCGGGAGAGGGTGGCCCCTGCGCAGCAGGGGTCGGGTGAGGGACCTGCGATTGCGGCGGACATTCGGGCAACGGCGCATCCCTCATCCGTCATGCCTTTGGCATGACACCTTCTCCCACTCCGCGGGAGAAGGAAGGCGCACGAAGCGAAGCGCAACCCTCTACTCCGACTTCACCACCCAATGGTAGAGCATCACGTCGTCGGCGCGCTGCACGAGCTTCACCTTCTTCGAAACGCCCCACGACAGCGCCTGCTGGTGCATCGGAATGTGGCTGACGTCGTCGGTCAGCAGCTTCCATGCATGCGTGACGAGGCCGAGCCGCTTTTCCGGATCGGTCTCGATGGAGATCGGCTTCACGAGTTCGTCGACCTTCGGATTGCAATAGCCGCCGTAGTTGAACGGCGAGCCGTTGCCCTTGTCGTCGCGGCAGCCCGTCAGGTTCTGGAAGATGTTGAGACTGTCGAAGCCGGACGGCGTCCAGCCCAAGAGGCCGAAGGACGTATCGTAGCCGCCGGCGAGACCCGCGCGCCCGAAGAACACGGCCTTGGGCAGCGCTTCGAGCTTCGCCTTGATGCCGATGCGCGCCAGCATCGACGTGACCGCGAGGCAGATCTGCTCGTCGTTGACGTAGCGGTCGTTGGGGCAATGCATGGTGATCTCGAAGCCGTCGGCGTAGCCGGCTTCCGCCAGCAGCTTCTTCGCGTCGGCCGGATCGTAGGGCAGCCGCTTGAATTCGCCGGCGCGGCCGAACAGCAGCGGCGTGATCAGCAGCGCGGCCGGCGTCGACATGTTGCGCATGACCTTCGTCTTGATCGCCTCGATGTCGATGGCTTCATAGAAGGCCTTGCGGACGCGCACGTCCTTGAACGGGTTCTTGCCCTTCACCGAGGCATATTTCAGTTCGTCGCGCTTCTGGTCCATGTAGAGATGGATCGTGCGCAATTCCGGTCCGGCCAGCATCTGCGTGCCGGCATTGTCGGCGACGCGCGTCATGTCCTGAACCGGAACCGGCTCGATCATGTCGACCTCGCCGGAAAGCAGCGCGGCGACACGCGTCGCATCCTGCTTGATCGTGGTGAAGACGACATCGTCGACATTGCCCGGCGCATCCTTCCAGCCCCACCAGGCGGCGTTCTTCTTCATGGTCGTCTTCACGCCCGGCTCGTGGCTGGTGATGACATAGGGGCCGGTGCCGTTCGATTTCAGCGCAAAGGCGTTGAGCTGCGCGCCGGTGGCCGGCTGCACGCGCGTCGCGCCATTGGCCTCGCACCAGGCCTTCGAGAGGATGTACCAGCTGTCCCATTCGCCGATCAGGTTGGGGCTCGGCTGGGTCAGCACGAAGTCGATCGTGTAATCGTCGATCTTGACGATCCTGGCGTCCATCGGCACGCGCGTCTTGAATTCGGATTCGTTCTGCCGGACGCGATCGAAGGAGAAGATCACATCCTCGGCGGTGAACGGTTCGCCGCCCGCGAACTTGACGTCCTTGCGCAGGTAGAACCGCCAGCGCGTCGGCTCCGGCGTCTCCCAGCGCTCGGCAAGGCCGGGGATGATCTTCAGATTGCCGTCGCGCCGCGTCAGCCCCTCGTAGACGTTGCCGAGCATGGCCAGCGTGAAGGTCTCGTTGATCGTGTAGGGGTCGAGCGACTTGAGATCGCCCTGGAAGGCGTGGCGATAGGTGACCGCGGACGCCGGCGCCAGCGGCGCCGCAGCCGACAGGCCGAGGGCAAGAGCGAAAAGCGCATACCGTTTCTTCATGAGCCACCTGCCCGGACCAGGAAAAGCGATGGACCGCGGGAACGGTCCTGAGGGCGGCATTGTCTCCAACTTATGAGGCCCGGCGCAAGTCTCCCGGCGCGCCGCCCCGCTGGCGTCGCGCGCTTGGACTTCATGGCCGCGCCCGCGCTATGGATGGGAAGGCCCGGCCTATGCAGAAATCGAATGAGGGCCGGAGGGAAACGGATTCGACGCCGGCGCGTCCGCCGACTATCGACAGCGCCAAGAAGCGAGGGGAAGCCCATGAAAGTCTGTGTGGCCGGCGCGTCGGGCGCCTTCGGCATCAAGCATCTGGACGCCATCAAGAATATCGACGGCGTCGAAGTCACCTCCATCGTCGGCGGCCGCTCCGGCGACCTCGAAGGATTCGCCAAGGAACGCGGCATCAAGCACTGGACGCGCGACCTGAACGAGAGCCTGGCGCGCCCGGACGTGGACGCGGTGATCCTCTCCACGCCGACGCAGATGCATGCCGCCCAGGGCATAGCGTGCATGAAGGCCGGCAAGCACGTGCTGATCGAAATCCCGATGGCCGACAGCCTCGCCGATTCCGAGGCGCTGGTGCGGACCCAGAAGGAGACCGGCGTGGTCGGCATGGCCGGCCATGTCCGCCGGTTCAACCCGAGCCACCAGTACATCCACAACAAGATCAAGAAGGGCGAACTGAAGATCCAGCAAATGGACGTGCAGACGTACTTCTTCCGCCGCACCAACACCAATGCGACGGGCGCCGCGCGCTCATGGACCGACCATCTGCTGTGGCATCACGCCTGCCACACGGTCGACCTGTTCCAGTACCAGACCGGCGGCGAGGCGGTGCAGGCCTTCGGCATCGAAGGCCCTCATCATCCCAACCTCGGCATCGCCATGGACATGGCGATCGGCCTGAAGGCGGCGTCCGGCGCCATCTGCACCCTGTCGCTGTCGTTCAATAACGACGGGCCGCTCGGCACCTATTTCCGCTACATCTGCGACAACGGCACCTACATCGCCCGCTACGACGACCTCTACGACGGCAAGGAGAACAAGATCGACCTGTCCGGCGTCGCCGTCTCCAACAACGGCATCGAACTGATCGACCGCGAGTTCTTCTCCGCGATCAAGGAGGGCCGCGAGCCGAATTCCTCGCTGGCGCAATGCCTGCCGGCGATGCGCACCCTCGACCGGATCGAAAAATCGTTCGGCTGAGGATTCGTCCAGACCTCGAAACGGAAAAGCCGCAGGCCATCGCCTGCGGCTTTCTTTTCCGGGCCGATTTCCCGGCCTGTCGTCCCTCAGAACCCGTAGCGCGCCGGATCGGCGAGACCGGAATCGACGATCCGCTCGGGCGCCTCGATGCCGACCTGCTTCAATATCGCCAGCATGGCCGCGCGATCGCGGGCGCGGGCGGCAGCGTCCCATCGCTCGATCAACCCGGCGAAATACAGACGCTCGTTGAGCGTCATGGCGCCGCCGGTCTTTTGCGGATCGTCCGTCATGGAGCGAGCCTAGCACGGCCCGCCGGAGCAGGCCGTGCATTCGGGTTCAGGCCACCTGCTTCAGTTCCAGCACCATCGGGCTGCGGAAGGTCGAGGACGGCATCCACGGCAATTGCTCCTGCACGCGCGTATAGGCGGGCACGACCTTGTGGAATTCCTCCATGGCGATCTTCACCGCCATGCGCGCGATCGCCGAGCCGAGGCAGGCGTGCACGCCGCCGCCGAAACCCAGGTGCCCGCGCGGCTTGCGGCCGAGATCGTACACGTCCGCATTCTCGAACTTGCGTTCGTCGCGATTGCCGGACCCATAGGCGAGGCAGACGAAATCGCCGGCCTTCATCGTCTGGCCGTGCAGTTCCGTATCCTTGACGATGCAGCGGCGGAAGCGCTGCGCCGAGGTGTTGAACCGCAGGCTTTCCTCGATGGCGTCGGCCAGGAGGTCCGGGTTCTTCACGCACTGGGCGCGCGCGTCCGCGAAATTCGCCATGTTGTAGGCGAGCATCGACATGAATCCGCCGAGCGATTCGATGCCGGCCATGATGAGCGTCGTCGTGGTCAGCAGCACCTCGCGTTCGTCCAGCTTGTCGCCGTCGATTTCGGCGGTGGAGAAATGCGAGATCAGGTCGTTCTGCGGATTGGCGCGGCGCTCGGCGATCACGCCGGCCGCGTAGTCGCGCATCCAGTTGGAGGCCGCGATATGCTCCGGCCCCTTGGCGCGCGTGTGCGGATCGGTCTGCACCATCAGCACGGCCTTGTCGCGCACGGTCTGCTCGTCGCCGAGCGGAAGGCCCAGCGCCGCAAACAGCACGCGCACCGTGAATTTCGAGGAAAAATCCTCGATGAAGTCGAACTGCTTCTGCTTGGCGAGCGGGGCGACCGCCTCGGCCGCGATGGCGCGCATCGGATCGGCCAGCGCCTCGAGGTTGCGCTTCATGAACGCCTTCTGCACGAGGCCGCGCAGGCGGTCGTGGCGCGGCGGATCGGTCGTCCCCAGCGTCGCGCCGGCGCGGTTCGGCAGTTCGGTCATGAGATTGCCCTGCGCCGAGGAATAGGTTTCCCAGTCGTTGAGCGCGCGCATGATGTCGTCGTAGCGCGACAGGATCCACATGCCCGCTTCCTTGCTCCAGAAGCAGGGATGCTCGTCGCGCAGCGTCTTGTAGTAGGGGAAGGGATCGGCGTCGATCGCCGGCGAATAGGGGTCGAATGAGAACATCGGCAAGCCTCCCGTAGCGGGCGGCACAATGCGTCGATCTTGCCGCCGGCAAAATGGACGACCGCCGCAATTTCCTGTACTTTTCAGTCAGTCTCCACGATGCGGGAAGCGATCCTTTGTGCGCCGCAGCGAACAAACCGGCAAGGAAGCCGCGCCCAAGCCGCGCCGCGCAGACGCCGATCCCTGTATTTTCCCTCTATGGCGAGCCCGACGCGGTCGCCCCCGAATTCATCCATATCGAGGACATCAGGAGCCGCAGCGAACGCTATCAGTGGGAGATCGAGGAACACCGCCACCACGGCCTGTTCCAGCTCCTGTTCCTCATCGAAGGAGCGGCGCGCGTCCGCATCGACCATCGCGCCATCGAGGCGCGCGCGCCCTTCGCGCTCGCCATGCCGTCCGGCGTCGTCCACGCCTTCCAGTTCGAGCCCGACACGCACGGCTTCGTGTTGACGATCGAGGAATCCATGCTGGCGCGCAGCTCGGGCGATCATCCGGCGGCGCTGTTCCTGCATCCCGCGCTGATCGACCTCACTTCGTCGCCGGCCGAAGCCGCGCGGCTCGTCGCGCTGTTCGAGCAGATCGCGCTGGAGTTCCGCGACGGCGGCCGCGCCACGGGCGCCGTGCTGCAATGGCTGGCCGGCGCCGCGCTGGTGCTGGTGTTGCGCCAGCACGAGACGCTGGCGCGCGAAAAGACGCAGGGCGCGCGCGAGGCCGCCGATTTCCACCGCTTCCGCGCCCTGGTCGAAGCGAGGCTGACGGAGCATTGGCCGATTCCGCTCTATGCGCGCGAACTCGGCCTGAGCGAAAGCCGGCTCAATCGCGTCTGCCGCATCGCCGCCGGCCGGTCGGCGCTGGAGATCGTGCAGGACCGCTTGACGCTGGAGGCGCGTCGCAGGCTGATCCATGTCGCGGGATCGGTGGCGGCGCTCGCCTACGAACTCGGTTTCGAGGATCCCGCCTATTTCTGGCGGTTCTTCCGGCGGCGCACCGGCATGACGCCGAACGAGTTCCGGAAGCGGCATGACGGAGCCTGACGCTCCCGGCCGTCAACGGACGCCCGGCTCGGCGGCTACGGGCGGGGAGCGGACGGGGGCGTCGCACTCCCTTGTAACTTGTCGCTTGCCGACACTGGCATAATCGCCGGCGCGGTGGCGGTCGGAAGACTGGGCCTACCTAGGGTTTGCGAGCCCGTCGGGGAGCGAGGGTCTCCGTCCGCCGTTCCATCGAACCCGAACAGTCGCTTGGGCCGCTCGAAGCGAAGCCCGGTTGCGCAAGGATGGGATCGGATGGACGCTCACTACATCGGCATCGACGTGTCGAAGGATCGGCTGGATGTGCATGCGCATCCTTCCGGCGAAGCCTTTGCGGTCGCCCGCAACGGCGAAGGCCTCGCGCAGCTCGTCGTTCGGTTGCAGGCGATCGCGCCAGCGCTGATCGCCGTCGAGGCGACCGGCGGCTTCGAGACGGTCGTGGCGGCGAGCCTGGCGAGCGCAGCCCTGCCGGTCGTCGTCGTCAATCCGGCGCAGGTCCGCCACTACGCGCAGGCGCTCGGCAAGCGCGCCAAGACCGATCCGATCGACGCCGCGGTCATCGCCCGCTTCGTCGAGGCGACGCAGCCCGAGGTGCGCGTCCTGCCGGACGAGGCTACGCAGCTTCTCGCCGATCTCGTCGCCCGCCGGCGGCAGATCGTCGAGATGATGGCCGCCGAGGGCCAGCGCGAGCGGCGCGCCGCCAAACGCCTGCAAAAAAGCATCGCCCGGCTGCGCAAGGCGCTCGAGAAGGAACTCGCCGAACTCGACGCCGAGATCGACGATCAGGTGCGCGGCTCGCCGGTCTGGGCCGAGAAGGAAGACCTGCTCGCCTCCGTCCCCGGCGTCGGATCGATCATCGCCCGCACGCTGATCGCCGAAATGCCGGAACTCGGAACGCTCGACCGCCGTCAGATCGCAGCGCTCGCGGGGCTAGCGCCGTGGACGCGACAGTCCGGCCAGTGGAAGGGCAAGAGCTTCATCGGCGGCGGTCGCAAGACCGTGCGCAGCCTGCTGTTTGTCGGCGCCATGGTCGCCGCGCGACACAACCCGGCCCTCAAGAGATTCCGCGACAAGCTGGTGGCGGCAGGAAAATCCAAACGGCTCGCCCTCGTCGCCGTCGCCCGAAAGCTGCTGACGATCCTCAACGCAATCCTGCGGGACAGAAAGCCATGGCGCGCCGAAATCGCTTGATCGCCAAGACAGTCGCTCCCCGCTTGCGGGGAGGGTGTCGAGCGGAGCGAGACGGGTGGGGCGCGGCGCCGGGGAAGCGGAGACATTCGTGGCAACGCCAAACTTACCCCACCCGACATCCGCTGCGCGGATGATCGACCTCCCCGCGAGCGGGGAGGTAGGGCGCGCATTCAACCGAATGAACGCTACCGGTCGATAGCGCCGCTGATTTCCGGTCGTAAAGCGCACATCGCGCGCCACACTTTGGCTGCCGTACAGAAAAACGCCGCCGCCCTTTCGGGGCGACGGCGCGAAGGCGCGGGCGGCAAGCCGCCCGGCAAAGAATCTACGCCGCTTTCGCGACGCTGGCGCGCGAATGCGACAGGAGCTGCACGGCCGACGCCGTATTGGAGATCGGGATATGGTAGGTGCGATGCACCTCCTTCACGTCGCCCTGCATCGCGGCGCGCGCCGCGATCCAGCACATCAGCTCGACGCCCTGCGCGCCTGCCTTCTCGACCACGTCGAGCGCGGAATATTTCGTGAGCGGCTCGACGCCGGTCACCATCGCCTCGAGGCACTCGGTATCGAAAGCCTTGTTGATGAAGCCGGCGCGTTCACCGTCGAGCTGGTGCGACAGGCCGCCCGAACCGATCAGCAGCACCTTGAGGTCTTCCGGATAGGCTTCGATCGCTCGGCCTACGGCGCGGCCGAGATCGTAGCAGCGCTTGGGCCCCGGCAGCGGATGCTGGATCGAGTTGATGGCGATCGGCACGATCGCCGCCGGCCATTTGGCGTCCGGATACATCAGCAGCATCGGATTGGTGATCGCATGATCGATCGCCATTTCCTGGCACATGACCGGATCGAAGCCGTCGGCGACGATGCCGTTGATGATCTGCCACGACAGCTTCTGGTTTCCCTTGACCGACGGAATCGTCGGGATGCCCCAGCCCTCGTCCTCGCTGACGTATTCCGCGCAGGCGCCCACCGCGAAGGTCGGCATCTTGTCGAGGAAGAAGTTGAGGCCGTGGTCGTTGTAGAAGAAGACGATGACGTCGGGCTTCTCGCGGCCGAGCCATTCGCGGACCGGCGGCCAGGCGTCGAAGAACGGCTTCCAGTAGGGCTCGTTCTGCTGCTTCTTGGCGATGGCGCCGCCGATCGCCGGGATGTGGGATGTGGAAAGAGTTCCGATGATCCGGGCCATCACTGCCTCGCCTGGTCGAGAAGTTTCTGCTTGAAGGCTTCGACGGTCATTCCCGTCTGCTGCGCGCCGATGTCCTGGACGTTGAGGCCGAGGATGCCCGCGAGCTTGGCGAGGTAATAGGCGTTGCCGCCGGCCTCGATCATCTTCAGCACGCTGCCGGTGGCCAGCGCCGCGCGCTGCTCGGCGGTCAGCTTGTACTTGTCCATGTAGGCCGCCTGGTCGGCGACGAACGCCTTGCGGTTTTCCGGATCGTTGAAGGAAAAGCACATCTTGTTGAGCTCGTAGCCTTTCGCGGCCTGCCCGCCCTCGAAGATGGTCGTGCCTTCGATCTTGCGTGTCTGCGCCATCTGCGCCTCCCTGTCTCCCGCCCCGATCGGGCGAAATTTCTGCGGGCGCAGCTTTGCGCTGGGTCAATCATCCGCAGACGGCGCAACCTTGGCTGCGGTATTTAACAAGATAAATGCATGTGTTATCATATATCTCATGAATGATTTCGATCATTTGGACCTCGACGGCCGGTCGCTGCGCCTGTTCCTCGCGGTGCTCGACAAGGGATCGGCGACAGCCGCGGCGGCCGAACTCGGACTGACGCAATCGGCGGTCAGCCATTCCCTCGCGCGGCTCAGGACGATCCTGCGCGACCCGCTGTTCGTGAAATCCGGGCGCGGCATCGTCGCGACAGCGCATGCCGAGGCGCTGGCGCCGCAAGCCCGCGCGCTGCTCGCCCGCATGGAGGAATTTTCGCGCGGCGCGCGTTTCGAACCGAAGCAGGCGCGCCTCTCGCTGACCATCGCAGCCAACGATCTGCAGCGCGACCTCGTGCTGCCGGCTTTCGCGCGGGCGCTGGAAAAGGAGGTGGCGGCGCTGTCCCTGCGCGTGATCCCCTCCGACGCGCCGACCGCCGACATCCTGCGCGAAGGCGGCTGCGACCTGCTCGTCACGCCCTATCCGCCGGACGGCGCCGACCTGATGCAGCGCCGGCTGTTTCGCGATTCCTTCGTCTGCTTCTTCGATCCCGCGCGCCGCGCCGCACCCGCGACATCGGCCGAATATCTCGCCGCCCGGCACGTCTCGATCGTCTATCCGAACCGCGCGCGCCTGACCTTCGACAGCGAAATGGAGCGCATGGGCGTGACCCGCGATTTCGCGGTGACGGTGGCGAGCTTTTCCGGCGTCGCCGCCTTCCTGCGCGGCTCGGACTGGCTCGCCACCCTGCCCTCGCTGCTCGACGCGAGCCTGATGCGCGACTTTGCCTCGGGCGCCGTCCCGCTGCCGGGCGCGGCGCGGGCCGACGACCTTTCCATGTCGCTCGTCTGGCACCGCCGCCACGCCGACGACCCGGCCATGGCCTTCGTGCGGCGCATCCTGGTGCGGGAAGCGGCGACGGCGGTCAGGATGGCGCGGGCGCGGCCTGCGGCGGGGCGCCGCGGCTGACCGTCGCGCGTGACTTGCGGCCATGGGCTTGCTATGCGCTAGCGCCATGTCCGAAGCCCCCCAGACCACGCCCGCCGCCCCCAAGGGCCGCTCGTGGCTCGCCATCGCCCCGCTCGCGGCCTTCATCGCGCTCGGCGCGCTGTTCTATTTCCGGCTCGGCGTCGGCGATCCCAACAAGCTGCCGTCCGCGCTGATCAACCGTCCGGCGCCGGCCACCAGCCTGCCGGCGCTCGAAGGCCTGAACGCCGCCGGCGCGCCCGTGCCCGGCTTCAGTTCCGACCAGTTCAAGGGCGCCGTCACCGTCGTGAACGTCTTCGCGTCATGGTGCGTGCCCTGCGCCGACGAGGCGCCGCTGTTCATGCAGGTCGCCAAGGACAAGCGCGTCCGCATCGTCGGCATCAACTACAAGGACTCGCCGGAAAACGCGCGGCGTTTCCTCGGTCGCTACGGCAATCCCTATGCGGCCGTCGGCGTCGACGCCTCCGGCCGGGCAGGCATCGAATGGGGCGTCTATGGCGTGCCGGAGACCTTCGTCATCGGCCGCGACGGAAACGTCGCGTTCAAGCTCGTCGGCCCGCTGACGACCGAGAACATCGACACGGTGCTGCGCGCCGAGATCGAAAAGGCCCTGAAGAAAGGCGCGTGAAGCGCGCTGCCGCGGCGCTTGTCGAGGCAAGCCGTTGAGATAAGTCAATGTGAAGCAGGCCGCCGGCATGTTCGGTCGGCGCTCGCTAGGAACAAGACGTCAGATGATCCCTGAACTCGGCCATTACGCCCTCATCCTCGCGCTCGGCGTGGCGCTGGTGCAATCCTTCGTGCCGCTGGTCGGCGCCCGGTCCGGCGATTCCGTGATGATGGATGTCGGCACCAAGACCGCCTACGGCCAGTTCCTGCTGGTCGCGCTGTCGTTCGGCGCGCTGACATGGTCTTATGTGCAGTCGGATTTCTCGGTTCAGGCGACGTTCGAGAATTCCCACACGATGATGCCGCTCGTGTTCAAGATCACGAGCCTGTGGGGCAATCACGAAGGCTCGATGCTCTTGTGGGTGCTGATCCTCGCGCTATTCGGCGCGCTGGTGGCGGCCTTCGGTTCGAACACGCCGGCGAGCCTGAAGGCGACGGTGCTGGCCGTGCAATCGTGGATCGCCAGCCTGTTCTATCTCTTCATCCTGCTCACCTCGAATCCGTTCGCGCGCCTGTCGCCCGTGCCGCTGCAGGGCCGCGACCTGAACCCGATCCTGCAGGACCTCGGCCTCGCCATTCATCCGCCGCTGCTCTACGTCGGCTATGTCGGCTTCTCGATTTCCTTCTCCTTCGCGGTCGCAGCCCTGATCGAGGGCCGCATCGACGCAGCCTGGGCGCGCTGGGTGCGGCCATGGGTGCTGCTGGCCTGGATCTTCCTGACGCTCGGCATCGCGATGGGTTCGTACTGGGCCTATTACACGCTGGGCTGGGGCGGCTGGTGGTTCTGGGATCCCGTCGAGAACGCCTCCTTCATGCCCTGGCTCGCCGGCACCGCGCTCCTTCATTCCGCTGTCGTGATGGAGAAGCGCGAGGCGCTGAAGGTCTGGACGATCCTGCTCGCCATCCTCACCTTCTCGCTGTCGCTGATCGGCACGTTCATCGTCCGCTCGGGTGTCTTGACCTCGGTGCATTCCTTCGCGAGCGATCCGGCGCGCGGCGTGTTCATTCTCGCCATTCTCGTGCTGCTGATCGGCGGCGCGCTGGCGCTCTACGGCTTCCGCGCCTCGACGCTGCGACAGGGCGGCCTGTTCGCGCCGATCTCGCGCGAAGGCGCGCTGGTGCTGAACAATCTGCTCCTGTCGACCGCGTGCGCCACGGTCTTCGTCGGCACGCTCTATCCGATCGCGCTGGAAGCGGCGACTGGCGCCAAGATTTCGGTCGGCGCGCCATTCTTCAACGCGACCTTCTCGCCGCTGTTCATTCCGCTGCTGATCGCCATGCCGTTCGGGCCGCTGCTCGCCTGGAAGCGCGGCGACCTCAAGGGCGCGGCGCAGCGCCTGACCGCCGCCTATGTCGTCGGCGTCGCCGGCCTGATCGCCGCCTTCGCGATCGAGGGCAAGCCCATCATCGCCATAATCTGCGTCGGCCTCGCTTTCTACGTGATCGCCGGTTCGGTCGCCGAACTGATCGAGCGCTCCGGCTTCCTGCGCGTCCCCTTCGCCACCGCGACGCGCCGCGCCGCCGGCCTGCCGCGCTCGGCCTGGGGCACGATGTTCGCCCATCTCGGTCTCGGCCTGACGCTGCTCGGCATCGTCGGCGAAACCGCCTGGGGCGTCGAGCAGATCGGCGCCTACAAGCCGGGCGACACGATTTCAATCGCCGGCTACGAACTGAAATTCGACGGCGTCGACATGCGCGCCGGCCCGAACTACCAGGAGCAGGTCGTGACGATGGAGGTCCGCAGCAACGGAACACTCGTCGGAATCATGGAGCCCGCCAAGCGCGCCTATGCGGCGCGCGGCATGGGCGCCTCGCAGGCCGCGCTCATGTCGCGCGGCTTCAGCCAGCTCTATCTGGCGCTGGGCGATTCCAACCCCGATCGCACGACGACGATACGCGCCTATTACAAGCCGATGGTGCTGCTGATCTGGATCGGCGGCCTGGTCATGGCGCTCGGCGGCGCGCTGTCGCTGTCGGACCGTCGCCTGCGGGTCGGCTCGCCGAAACTCGCGAAGAACCGCGAAGCGGCGCAGCCGGCGAACTGATCGAGGCTGTCAGTTGGGCAGCGCGGTCGCCAGCGCCGCGGCCCGCTTTTCGTCCATCACGCGCGCCCCGCCCGTGACGACCGCGAAGACCTTTTCGCGTTCGAGCTTGGTGAAGGTGCGGCTCACGGTCTCGATCGTCAGTCCGAGATAGTCGGCGATATCGCGCCGGCTCATCGGCAATTCGACGATCTCCTTGGCGCGCCCGATCCTGCGCGTGCGCTCCCGCCACGCCAGGATGAAGGACGCGATCTTCTCGTCGGCGGTGAATCGTCCGAGCAGCAACATGCGCTCGTGCGCGGCGGCGATCTCCCGATGCGCGAACTCGTTCAGCTTGCGCAGCATCGCCGGCTTGTCTTCGGAAAACCGCGCGAACAAGGGTTTGGAAAACCAGCAGACGGAAACGCGGTTGATGGCGTCGGCGGAAAGCGCGTGGTTTGCGCCCGAGGCGAGGCCGATGAAGTCGCCTGTGATCCGGAAGCCGATGATCTGGCGGCGGCCGTCGGGCAGGAGCTTGTAGAGACGAACGACGCCCGACGTGACCGTGTAGACGCGATTGGCCGCCTGCCCCTGCGAGAACAGCGTCTCCTTCGGCTCGAAGGCGGCGCGCTTCGCGAGCCGGTCGATCTCGCTCCGCTCCTCGGGCGAAAGCGCGCCGCAAATCCCGTGCGTCAGCGCCGTGCAAAATGCGCAGGGGCTATCTGCGCTGGACGCGGGAACGGCCTCCCTCAGCCCACTCATCCTGATCTCCGCAGGCCGCGCCGATCCCCCCAGACGAAGCGCCATGTTGTGGAGGCTGTGTACGCCGCGCCGGAGTGATGCGACTTAATGCAGATCAAACTTGCGACGATATGCGATCATGCGTGCTAGCCTCGCGGCGATCCGACGCATTCGACAAAAGGACGACCCATGCTTCTCGGCGCAGACCCCGTGCACGCTTTCATGCCCTATCCGCCCGTCGCCATTCCCGGTCGCGCCGGCGGCAAGCTGCAGAGCCTGACCTTCGGCGTGAAGGACCTGTTCGAGATCGCCGGCTATCCGACCGCCTGCGGCAATCCCGTGAAACTTGCCGAGAGCGGCCTGGCGAAGGCGAATGCGCCTGTCGTGCAGACATTGCTGGACGCAGGCGCGCTGTTCGTCGGCAAGACGCATACGGAAGAACTCGCCTGGTCGCTGTACGGCACGAACGCGCATTTCGGCACGCCGGTGAATTCGGCCGCGCCCGACCGCGTGCCGGGCGGCTCGTCCTCGGGATCGGCCAGCGCGGTCGCCGCCGGCCTCTGCGATTTCGCGCTCGGCACCGACACCGGCGGCTCGGTCCGCGCGCCGGCGAGCTTCTGCGGCCTCTACGGCCTGCGCCCGACGCATGGCGCGATTTCGCTCGGGAACTGCATGCCTCTGGCGCCGAGTCTCGACACCTGCGGCTTCTTCGCGCGCAACGCGCAGACGATGGCCGCCGTCGGCGACGTCCTGCTGCCGCAGGCCGGCGTTGGAGCAAAGCGCGTGATTATCGCCGCCGACCTGTTCGCGCTGCTGCCGGAGGCCGCGCGCGCGGCGCTGGCGCCGGCCGTCGAGAAGATCGAGAAGGTCCTGGGCAAGGCGGCGCCGGCAAAGGTCTACGATCGCGATCCCAACCTCGTCTACGACGCGTTCCGCACCATCCAGGCGCACGAGGCCTGGGCCATGCACGGCGGCTGGTTCCTGTCGCGCCGTCCCGTGCTCGGGGCGCATGTTCTCGAACGCGTCGAACTCGCGCGAAAGGTCACTGACCCCGAAGTCGTCGCCGCGCGCGCGTTGCGCGAGAGCTTCGCGAGCCATCTGGCCTCGCTCTATGCGAACGACGGGTTGATGATCGCGCCCGTCCTGCATGGCGCGGCGCCGCGCCTCGATTCGACGACCGCCGTCTTCGAGGCCTATCGCGCCGACGCCATGGCTTTCCTGTGCCCGGCCGGCATGGGCGGCCTGCCGCAACTCGTCCTGCCCGCAGGCAAGGTCGACGGCGCGCCTCTCGGCATTTCGCTGGTCGGCGGCCGCGGCGCCGACCGCGCGCTGCTGGCGGCGGCGCTGGAGCTGGCAAGAGCCTGACGTTGCAGCGCAAATTGCTATGCCTCAAGGCGCCCGCGCCACCCCCGGCGCAGTCTCCCTGACGTTGGGGGGCTGATCCGGCCAAGCCGGGCGCCTGGAGGCTGACATGAACGCCGCCGAACTGATGACCGCTCCGGCCGTGGTCATTGCGGCCGATGCGCGGATCGACGACGCCGTTCGCCTGATGCTCGACAAGCGACTGAGCGGACTGCCCGTCGTCGACGATTCCGGCGCGCTCGTCGGCATGCTGACGGAAGGCGACCTGCTGCGCCGCGCGGAACTCGGAACGCAGAAGAAACGCGCGCGCTGGCTGGAATTGCTGCTGGGACCGGGGCGCGAGGCGCTCGACTACGTTCACGCGCACGGGAGACGCGTGAGCGAGATCATGACCGACGCCCCGCTCGCCATTCACGAGCGCACGCCGCTGCCGGAAATCGTCGAACTCATGGAGAAGCGGCGCATCAAGCGGCTGCCGGTCCTGCGCGGCGGCAAGGTCGTCGGAATCGTTTCGCGCGCCGACGTGATCCGCCGCCTGGCGCAGCGCGAACTGGTCGCGACGCCGAAATCCGACCGGGCGATCCGCGAGCGCATCCTGTCCGAACTGACGGCCCAGAAATGGGCGCCCGTCGGCCTGATCGGCGTGGACGTCGACCACGGCGAGGTGACGCTTTCCGGCGCCATTCTCGACGAACGCGAGCGCGACGCCCTGCGCGTGCTGTGCGAGAACATTCCCGGCGTCGGCAAGGTCCACGATTGCATGGCCTGGGTGGGGCCGGAGGGGCTCTACGTCGAGGCGCCGCGCGAGTCCTAGGGCGATTTTGACCTCGCGCGCCGCATGACCTAGACCCGATGCAGGCGGCCAGCGGCCGCGCAGGGTCGTGGCATTGGAACATGCGTCGCCGGAAGCCGTGCAAGCACGCGCTTCCTTCCGTTTTTTCCTGCTCTGCCGTGTCGTCGCCTCGCTGTCGTACCAGATGGCCGGCGTCTCGATCGGCTGGCTCGTCTATGCGCGCACCGGCAGCGCATACCTGCTCGGCATGATCGGCCTCGCCGGTTTCCTGCCGATGGTCGTGCTGACTTTCGTCGTCGGCCCGGTCGCCGACCGTTTCGACCGCCGTCGCATCGTGGCGATCTGCGAAGTGGTGAACGCGATCGTGCTCGCCATCGTCGCGCTCGGCGCCGACAGCGAATGGCTTTCGATCCCGGCGATCTTCGCGGCGGTCGTGCTGCTCGGCGCCTCGCGCGCCTTCGAGCATCCGACGATGGCGGCCCTGCTGCCGGGCATCGTGCCGGCGAGCGATCTGCCGCGCAGCGTCGCCTATTCGTCGTCGGCCATGCAGACCGCCAATATCGTGGGGCCGTCGCTCGGCGGCCTGCTCTATGCGCTGGGCGCGCCTGTGCCGCTGGGCCTCGCCGCCGTCTTCTCCGGCCTCGCCTGCGCGACCATCCTCGCCGTCGTCCTGCGCGCGCGCATCCCGTCGAAGGAGCCGGTCACGCTCGCCTCGATCTTCTCCGGCGTAAGCTTCATCTTCCGCCGCCCCGTGATCCTCGGCGCGATCTCGCTCGACCTGTTCGCCGTCCTGCTCGGCGGCGTGACGGCGCTGCTGCCGATCTTCGCGCAGGACATATTGCAGGTCGGCGCGCTCGGCCTCGGCCTGCTGCGCTCGGCGCCGGCCGTCGGCGCGGTCGCCATGTCGCTGCTCGTCAGCCGCAACATCGGCGGCGCCGTCGGCATGAAGATGTTCTGGTCGGTCATCGTCTTCGGGCTGGCGATCGTCGTCTTCTCGCTCTCCACGAGCTTCGTCGTCTCGCTCGTCGCGCTGGCGGTCACCGGCGCGGTCGACAACATCAGCGTCGTCGTGCGCCAGTCGCTGGTGCAGCTCGGCACCCCGGACGACATGCGCGGCCGCGTCAACGCCGTGAACTCGCTGTTCATCGGCACGTCGAACCAGCTCGGCGAATTCGAATCCGGCATGGTCGCCGGCCTGTTCGGCGCCGTGCCGGCCGGGCTGATCGGCGGAATCGGCACGATCCTCGTGGCGCTCCTGTGGATGAAGCTCTTTCCCGAATTGCGGCGCGCCGACCGTCTGGAAGCGCAGGAGGCCTGATGTCGCGCGCAGACCGCATCGCCGCGCTGAAGGCCGATCCGGATTTCGCGAACCTGCGACGCTCGCTCGACGTCTATTACGGCGATCCGGCGCACGAGGCGGCGATGGCGGCGCTCTACGCGCAATTCCTGCGGCCCGGCGCCCTTGCCTTCGACATCGGCGCGCATGTCGGCGACCGCATCGGCGCGTTTCGCAGGCTCGGCGCGCGCGTCGTGGCGCTGGAGCCCCAACCCTTGTGCGCGCGCGCCATTCGATCGATCTACGAAGGCGACGCCGATGTCACGCTGGTGGAAGCCGCCTGCGGCGCGCGGGAGACGACGATCACGCTGCGCGTCAATTCGCGGAACCCGACCGTCAGCACGGCGTCTTCCGGTTTCATTGCGGCGGCCCATGGCGCCGCCGGCTGGGAAGGACAATCCTGGGACATGCAGGTCGAGGCGCGCTGCACGACGCTCGACACTCTGATTGCAGCGCATGGCGTACCGGATTTCGCGAAGATCGACGTCGAGGGCTTCGAGGCCGAGGCGCTGGCCGGCCTGACACGCGCCCTGCCGGCGCTGTCCTTCGAATTCACGACCATCCAGCGCGACATCGCATATCGCTGCCTCGAGCGGCTCGCCACGCGCGGCGGCTATCGCTTCAACATCGCGCTCGGCGAAAGCCAGCGACTTTCTCTCGACGCTTGGATCGGCGCGGACGAAATGGCCGCGCATGTCGCGGGCCTGCCGCACGCAGCCAATTCCGGCGACATCTACGCGCGACGGGACTGACTGCGACGCGACTTGCCGCGCCAGTCGCGCTTGCCGCCGCCCTGTTTCGGAGTCTCCGGCGTCACGACGCCCGAGGCGACGGCATCCTTGTATTTGTTCAGCATCGTTTGGAATGATGCGCGCAGGTCGGTCTCGATCTGCGGCTTGCGTTCGATCGCCGACAGGGCGAGCCCGATCGCCTCGATCGTCGACAGGCTTTCGTGGCGCGGCTCGCGCCGCAGATCGCCGTAGAGCGAGCGCCGCTTCGGATTGAGCACGAGGCGACGCGCCTTCAGGACCCAGGCGTTGCGCCACCACAGGGTCTTGGCCTGCGCCCACGTGCCGTCGAAGACGACGATCCCCTTCACGCCCTTCAACGCGGCGTCCTGGTCCTCGATGGCCGCGCCCTTCTTGTCGAGCACGACGACTTCCCGATTGTCGGGCAATTCGCCAGTCTTCGCCGAACCCAGATGCAGGACGGCCCATTGTCCGGCTTCCGCCTCGTGGCCGAGCGCCTTGCCGAGGCTCGACCACGAAAGGCCGATCCTGAAGACCGATTTCGACAGGATGGTCGCGGCCAGCCGCGCCGTGCCGAGCAGCCTGTCCTGCTCCTGCGGGTGCTGCAGGATCAGCACTTCCACCCGGTTGTCGATCGTGGCCACGCTCTCGCAGACGCAGAGCGGCTCGGGCTTGCCGCAATGTGGACAGGCGGGCGTGTCGATCGTCTCCGGCGCCTGCGGCGTCTGCTTGTCGTCCATGTCCTGCAATCTCTCGCGTCATGGCCGGGCTTGTCCCGGCCATCCACGTCGGGCCGCGACAACAGGGCCAGTCGACGTCGTCTCATGTTTCCCTTGGCGTGGATGCCCGGCGCAAGACCGGGCATGACGGCGCGAGGAGAAACGAGCTATCCTTACAGAAAGCTGTGAACACAGTCACGGGAGAACGCCATGTCCGCCCAAGCCATGTCCGCGCAAGCCCGATCCGCTGGCCCCGACGCCTATGGCGCCGTCACCCACGAGGTTCTCAACCAGCCGGTCGAACTCGTCGACTACAACCTCTTCACCGGCGACAGGCCGCTTGCCGAAGCCGTAGCCCGCGAAGGCGCGGGCTGGGCCGCCAACGACATCGCCGATTTCGGCGCGCGGATCGGAACGGCCGCCTATCTCGACCTCGGCGTCGAGGCCAATCGCCACCTGCCGGAATTCGACACGCACGACCGCTACGGCCGCCGCATCGATCTCGTGCGCTTCCATCCCTCCTATCACCAGCTGATGAAGACCTCGATCGAGGAGGGCCTGCATTCCTCGCCCTGGACCGATCCGCGCCAGGGCGCGCATGTCGCGCGCGCCGCGCGCTTCTACATGCACAGCCAGGTCGAGCCCGGCCACGGCTGCCCGATCAGCATGACGTTCGCCTGCGCGCCGGCGCTAACGCTGCAGCCCGATGTCGCCAGGCAATGGCTGCCGAAGATCTTCGCGCGCGAATACGACCCGAGAAACGTGCCGGTCGACCAGAAGAAGGGCGTGACGATCGGCATGGCGATGACCGAGAAGCAGGGCGGCTCCGACGTGCGCGCCAACACGACGCGCGCCGTTCCCGTCGGCGCCGGCGGTCCCGGCGGCGAATACGAACTGGTCGGTCACAAATTCTTCGTCTCGGCGCCCATGTGCGACGCCTTTCTCGTTCTGGCGCAGGCGCCGGGCGGCCTCTCCTGCTTCCTCGTGCCGCGCTGGAAGCCGGACGGAACCAAGAACCCGCTGCAGGTGCTGCGGTTGAAGAAGAAGATGGGCAACGCTTCCAACGCCTCGAGCGAGACGGAGTTGCGCGGCGCCTTCGGCTGGATGGTCGGCAAGGAAGGACGCGGCGTCGCGACCATCATCGAAATGGTGGCGATGACGCGTTTCGACTGCATGATCGGTTCGTCCTCGATCATGCGTTCGGCGCTCGTTCAGGCGGTCGACCATTGCCGGCAACGCGCGGCCTTCGGAAAGCTGTTGATCGACCAGCCGATCATGCAGAACGTGCTGGCCGACCTGGCGCTCGAGACGGAAGCCGCCGTCGCGCTGACCATGCGCATCGGCCGCGCGCTCGACAATCGCGCCGACGAAAGCGAGGCGCAGCTCATGCGCATCGGCGCGGCGATCGGCAAATACTGGATCTGCAAGCGCACGCCCGGCGTCGCGGCCGAGGCGATGGAATGCATCGGCGGCTCCGGCGTGATGGAGGACGGCCCGATGCCGCGCATCTTCCGCGAGAGCCCGGTCAATGCGATCTGGGAAGGCTCGGGCAATGTGCAATGCCTCGATGTGCTGCGCGCGCTGAGCCGGACGCCGGAGACGCTCGCCGTCTATTTCGCGGAAGTCGAGGCGGCGAATGGCGCAAACGCCGCCTACGACCGGCATGTCGCAGCCCTGAAGGAAGACATGCGCGAGACGGACGATTTCGAAATGCGCGCGCGCGATCTCGTCGACCGTCTCGCCGTCGCCTTCCAGGCGAGCGTGCTGGTGCGTCATGCGCCGGCCTTCGTGTCCGACGCCTATTGCGCATCGCGCATGGAGAGCCGCGGCGCGCATCAATACGGCGCGCTGCCGAAGAACGTGGATTGCAAGGCGATCGTGGAGCGCGCGCGGGCGAGGTAGAACTCCCTCTCCCCGCTCGCGGGGAGAGGGACAAGGTCGCGACATCACCGGCTGGTTGAGGCAGCTGCGCCCGCAATCCTTTCGCGTTCCACCTTCCGTCCGTGCGCGATGCACACGAGCCGGCCCGCGCCCGCGCGCGGCGGCGCATCCGCGATTTCGAAGCGCCGGCCGATGACCTGGATCGACTTCCACGCGCCTGAAGCATCCCGCGCAAAACCTTTCGCGCGCACGAGGCCGAGCGAGGCGTCGGCCAGCGCTGCGGCGAGCGCGGCGACATCGTAGCAACCGGCAAGTTCGAGCGAGACGCTGTCGATCGCGCCGGTCTCGTGCGCCGGCTGCGGTTCGTCGCAGGCGAACGGACTGCGGTCGCGATGGCCGAGCGCTATGTCGGGCGCGATCCGGCCACGCTCCGCGAACAAGATTTCGGAAAGCGGCGCCTGTGTCGCGATCCAGGACGCCAGCGCCTCGCGCGCATCCGGCGCGACGAGATCGCTCTTGTTGGCGACGACCAGATCGGCTTCGGCGAGTTGCCGCAGGATCGTGTCGCCCATGTACCTGTCGGCCGCATTGGCGCGCACGGTCTCGCAATCGACGACGACCAGAGTCGCCTCGTGCGCGAGGCCGCGCACGAGCGCCCCGCTGCGCGCGATGGACGCCGGCAGCGCCACGCCGCTCGCCTCGACGAGGATGTGGTCGATGTCCTCGCGCCGCGCCAGTTCGGAAACGCCGCCGAGAAAATCGTCGCCGATCGAACAGCAGACGCAGCCGCCGGCCAGCGTCAGCACATTGCCCTCGGCGCCGACGATCAAATCCTGATCGATGGCGAGCTGCCCGAAATCGTTGACCGCGACGGCGATGCGCCGACCGGCATGGCGCAGCAGGTGATTGACCAGCGTCGTCTTGCCCGCGCCGAGATAACCGCCGATCACGGTGACGGGCAGGACGCGGGGCAGGTCCATCAGATCGTCGCGGCCTCGAACACGCGGCCGCCCTGCACCGTGCCCCAGATGCGCACATCCTTCAGTCTCGCCGCGCCGATCTCGGTGGGATCGTCCTGCAGGACAGCGAAATCGGCGCGCTTGCCCGTCTCGATCGAGCCGATCTCGCCGTCGAGTTTCAGCGTCCAGGCCGCGCCGAGCGTGATCGTGCGCAGCGCTTCGTCGACCGAAATCTTCTCGTGCGCGCCGAGCGTGCGGCCGCTGGCGGTCACGCGGTTGACCGCGCACCATGCGGTGAACAGGGGTCCGAGCGGCGTGACCGGCGCATCGGAATGGATGGCCAGCGGCACGCCGGTATCGAGCGCGGTGCGGCAGGCGTTCATGCGCTCGGCGCGCTCGGGGCCGACGGTGAGGCGATAATGCTCGTCGCCCCAGTGGAAATGATGGTTCGGGAAAAGGTTGACGCACATGCCGAGCTGCTTCATGCGGCGGAACTGCGCTGCATCCGCCAACTGGCAATGCTGCAGCGTGAAGCGATGGTCGCGCGAGGGATGTTTCTTCAGCGCCTGCTCCATCGTGTCGAGGACGAGTTCGGTGGCTTCATCCCCGTTGGTGTGGCAATGCACCTGCACGCCCGACGCCAGCGCGCGTTCCAGCGCCTCGGCCAGATGCGGCGGCGCGACATACCACAGGCCCTGCGGCGCGCCGTTGTAATAGCCCGGCCAGCGCAGCCGCGCCGAAAAGCCCTGGATCGAGCCGTCGACGACGATCTTCACGATGCCCAGCCGCAGGCGGTCGCTCGACTTCGCTTTCAGCGCGGCGGCGTCGGCGATCGCCTTTTCCGGCGGCTCGCCCAGAAACCGCCGCAGCGGCACGATGCGCGCGGGATAATCGGCGGTGCCCGTCGCCTTCAGCATCATGTCGACGACATCGGGCGGCAGCGGATTGGCGAGATCGGTCGCCGTCGTCACGCCCTTGCGCACGCACAGGCGCGCAAAATCGCGCAGGCCGCGTTCGTCGCCGGAAATCATCGCGCGATCGAGGCCGACGATGGCCGCGACCGGCGCCATGCCTTCCGGCCCCTTCATCTCGCCGGTCGGCAGGCCGTCGGTTCCGAGCGGAATCGCTGGATTGTTGACGCCGGGCTTCAGCAGGCCGGCGAGTTCCAGCGCCTTCGTGTTGACATTGAGAATGTGGAAGCTCGCATGCATGACGCCGATCGGACGGTCCTTCGACACGCGGTCGAGATCGGCGCGCGTGATGCGCTTGTTGTCGAAATAGATCGGATCGAGGCCCCAGCCGGTCAGCGCGACGGAGGGATCTGCGAGCTTCTTCTCCTCCTGCGAAAGCCGCCCGACCACATCGTCGATCGAACGCGCGCCGGGCCAGACCTTGCCGTCCGGCGCCATGCGGTCGAACCAGCCGCAATAGACGTAGCGCCAGACCGCGCCTTCGAAGGCATGGCTGTGGCCCTCGACGAAGCCCGGCATGAGTATCTTGTCGGCGAAACGCTCGTCGATCGTGTGCGGTCCCCAGCCCGTAAGTTCGTCCAGCGTCCCTGCCCCCAGGATGCGGCCGTCGCGCACCGCGACATGGGTGGCGACCGGCCGGGCCGGATTCATGGTGAGGATTTTCCGCGCCCGGTAGATTGTGGTTGTCATTGCGCCCAGCCCTTGGAATGGTCGCGCATTATGGATGGGGGCGCCGCGCGCGCCAAGACGACGCATCGAGAAGATCGAAAGGGAAGCGGAACGCGATGACGGAAGCCGAGATCATCGAACGCATGGCGCAGAACCGTCCGCCGGCCTGGGACACGCTCGGCGGCAAGGGCATCGTCGCCTACGACAAGGCGCAGCATCGCATCACGACGCAATGGCTGGCCGAGACGCGCCATTGCCATTCCGTGGAAGGCCATCCGAAGGGCGGCATCGTGCAGGGCGGCTTCGTCACCGGCTGGCTCGACGCGGCGATGGCCAGCGCCTGCATCGTGCGCGGCGAATTCGCGGTGGCGGTGCCGAGCCTCGAGATCAAGGTCGCCTTCCTGCTGCCGGCGCATCCCGGCCTCTATCGCGGTCACGGCTGGATCGTGCGCTGGGGCCGCAGCGTCGCCTTCATGGAAGCCGAACTGCGCGATGCGGAAGGCGAGGTGATCGCGCGGGCGAGTTCGACCGCGGCGATCCGGCACTTGAAGAAGCCCTGAGGCCTATTCCTCGTAGCGATACCGGAAATCGCAATGGCTGGCGCCTTCCGCCAGCGTCTGCGTGCGCGTGAGCTTCAGTTTGGGATCGTAGCCCTCGCAGAAGGCGGCGTCGCGCTGGCACGACAGCAGATGGCCGATGTCGCCGAGCCCCATCTGCCGGTACATTTCCTGGTAGCGGCAGCGCGTCACGTCGAAGCCGAACGACTTCTCGCCGCTCTCGCGCGTCGTCGTCTCCAGCGCGCCGCCGCGCGTCCACATGGGCTGCAGGTCGACGAAACCCTTCAGCCCCGCGGCGGCGCCCTGCGCCTGGGCCATCGCCTGCCCCTGCGCGATCGCCGAGCGCCGCACGGCCTCGGCGACGATATTCGCGGCGACGGCTGCGCCCTGCGCTTCCTTCAATGCAGCATAGACATGGCCGAGTATCTCGGCCTCGATCCGCCGTCGCTCGAGCATCGGCGCGAGTTCGTTGTCGTCGTTCATGGACCTCTCCCGTCCCCGATCCTGCTCGGGCGGGCGAGGCGGCGCAAGTCAGGCGTCCGGCTCGACCAGCGCCTGTCCCGTCGACGCATCGTGGACGACGACAAGCGCCTGCGGACGCTCGCGCTTGACGATCCGGGCGGCGTCGACGGCGTCGCGTACGTCCTTGAACGCGCCGTGGCGCGCCCCGTCGACCCGGACCTCGAATGGCCTGTCTGCGCCAGCGCCTCTTTTCTGCTCAAGCTCGGCCATGGTTCCCTCCTGTGGGGCAGGTGGAACGGCGCGCACGGCCGCCGGTTCCCGGAATTGCGCCCCGCCTGTTTCGCTTGGCGGAAGCCCGCCGAGGCAATAAAAGGGGCCCAAACTCACGGAAACATCCAAGGGACCGGTCTCATGCCTGCCTATCGTTCGAGAACCTCCACCCACGGCCGCAACATGGCCGGCGCGCGCGGCCTGTGGCGCGCCACGGGCATGAAGGACGGCGATTTCGGCAAGCCGATCATCGCCATCGTCAATTCCTTCACCCAGTTCGTGCCGGGCCACGTCCATCTCAAGGACCTCGGCCAGCTCGTGGCCCGCGAGGTCGAGGCGGCCGGCGGCGTCGCCAAGGAGTTCAACACGATCGCGGTCGACGACGGCATCGCCATGGGCCACGACGGCATGCTCTATTCGCTGCCTTCGCGCGAGATCATCGCCGACAGCGTCGAGTACATGGTCAACGCCCATTGCGCCGACGCGATGGTCTGCATTTCCAATTGCGACAAGATCACGCCCGGCATGCTGATGGCCGCCATGCGCCTCAACATCCCCGCCGTCTTCGTCTCGGGCGGCCCGATGGAAGCCGGCAAGGTCGTGGTCGGCGGCAAGCAGCGCAAGGTCGACCTGATCGACGCCATGGTCGCCGCCGCCGACGAAAACATGAGCGACAAGGACGTCGAGGCGATGGAGCGCTCGTCCTGCCCGACCTGCGGCTCGTGCTCGGGCATGTTCACCGCCAATTCCATGAACTGCCTGACCGAGGCGCTCGGCCTCGCGCTGCCCGGCAACGGCTCGATCGTCGCCACGCATGCGGACCGCAAGCGCCTGTTCGTGGAAGCCGGCCACCTGATCGTCGACCTCGCTCGCCGCTATTACGAGCAGAACGACGAGAGCGTGCTGCCGCGCAAGATCGCCTCGTTCGAGGCGTTCGAGAACGCCATGACACTCGACATTTCGATGGGCGGCTCGACCAATACGGTGCTGCACCTGCTGGCCGCCGCCAACGAGGGCGAAGTCGGTTTCACCATGAAGGACATCGACCGGCTGTCGCGCCGCGTGCCGGTGCTCTGCAAGGTCGCGCCTTCCGTGCCGGACGTGCATCTGGAAGACGTGCATCGCGCCGGCGGCATTTTCGCCATCCTCGGCGAACTGGAGCGCGCCGGCCTGCTGCACACCTCCACGAAGAACGTTCACACCGGCACCCTCGCCGAGGCGCTCGAGAAATACGATGTAACCCGCACCAGGAGCGAAGCGACCAAAGAATTCTATCGCGCCGCGCCCGGCGGCGTGCCGACGACGGTCGCATTCAGCCAGGACAAGCGTTTCGAGGAACTCGACCTCGATCGCGCCAAGGGTTGCATCCGCGACATGGAGCACGCCTTCTCGAAGGACGGCGGCCTTGCCGTCCTTTACGGCAACATCGCGCTCGACGGCTGCATCGTGAAGACCGCCGGCGTCGACGAGAGCATTCTCAAATTCACCGGCCCGGCGCGTGTGTTCGAGAGTCAGGACGCCGCGGTGCAGGGCATTCTCGGTAACAAGGTAAAGGCCGGCGACGTGGTGGTGATCCGCTACGAAGGACCGCGCGGCGGTCCGGGCATGCAGGAAATGCTCTATCCGACGAGCTATCTGAAATCGCGAGGGCTCGGCAAGGCCTGCGCGCTCGTCACCGACGGGCGTTTCTCGGGCGGCACGTCGGGACTTTCCATCGGCCATTGCTCGCCGGAAGCCGCCGAGGGCGGCAACATCGGCCTCGTCGAGGAAGGCGACAGGATCGAGATCGACATCCCCAACCGCAAGATCAATCTGGCGGTATCGGACGAAGAACTCGCCAAGCGCCGCGCCGCGCAGGAGAAGAAGGGCTGGAAGCCCGCGGCGCCGCGCGCGCGCAAGATCACGACCGCGCTGAAAGCCTACGCCGCGCTGACGACCAGCGCCGCCTATGGCGCCGTGCGCAAGGTGGATTGAGGGTTCGGAAGTTTTCCTGCCGCGTCATGGCCGGGCGCAGCTGTCGTCAGATGACGTCGCTTCGCTCGCCTATGTCCCGGCCATCCACGTCAAGCCGCAACGGGTACTCTGAATGGACTTGACGGCGCCTCCCCTGCGGGGCGGCGTGGATGCCCGGGACAAGCCCGGGCATGACGGAGTGATTGGGGTCGACGGCTTTTCGACGCGTTTCGAAACCCTTCGTCAGAACGTCATCCGCGAATCCAGGATCATGTAGCCGCCGTTGCCGTTCTTGCGGTCGAAGGCGTAGCCGCCCGACAGGCCGAACGACATGGCGCCGATCTTGACGCCCGAGATGTGCGCGCCGACGCGGTATTGATTGTAATCCGTGCTGCCGGACGCGCCGGCTTCCGGGCCGATGTAGAGTTCTTCCGCGACCGCGAAGCCGAGCTTGGAACGCACGTAATAGGCCCGCTTGCGCGTCGAGAAACTGGCGTTGGTCGACATCATGATCCAGTCGGTCGGCGTGTAGTAGATGTCGAGCGCCCCCTGGAACCCGGCGGTCGTCTGGCGCGTCCCGGTGGAAAATTGCGCGTCGATCGGCGCTACGGGCTGGTTCTCGACATTCACGCCGGCGTAGGTCGCAACCGTTCCCTTCTCGCCGACCCATTCGTAGCCAACGAGAATGTGACTGGAATAGGTTGTGCCGCGATAGGTCGTCGAATCCTTGAACTGGCCGATGCAGCAGCCGAACTGGATCTGCCAGGCCGTATGGAAGCGCATGCCGGACGTATCGAGATTGCCGCCGATCGCGGAGGTGATGCCGACCGAACCGACGCCCGCCTTTCGGGTCGTCGAACCGAACGACGCATCGACCGCGAACAGCTTCGGCTTTTCCGGCTTCTCCTCTTTCTCGTCCTTGTTGTCTTCCGCCTGCTGCTCGTCCCGGTCCGGCTCGTCCATCTTGGCCGGCGGATATCCCGGCGCCGCACGGCGCACGGGCTTTGCGACCGGGCGCGCCGGCGCGGGCTGCGCGTAGACGGGCGCGGCCGGCGCGGCGGGTTCCCCGAGACGCGGCGGCAGCGGGCGCGGCGTGTAGAGTTCGGCGTACTGGCGGCGATCCGTCTCGGCGGGCGGATTGGAATAGCCTTCGATCGAAGTCGGCGCGACCGCGTAGCCGTTCACGCCGGCCGGCGCGACATCGTATTGCGACACCGGCGCCGCGACAGCCGGCTGGCGGACGGGCGCAGTCGCGGCAGCCGGAGCAGGCGAAGAGTAAGGAGCGGCGGCCGGCGCAGGCGTGTAGGCCTGCGGAAGAGAAGAGGCGGCCGGCGCAGGCATGTATGCCTGCGCCGGAGCGACGGTCGACGCAACAGGAGTGGGGACGTTTTGTTGCGCGACCGGCGCCGGCGCACGCGCCGCCGCCGAGCTCGGCAGATAGGCGGCGGAGGATCCGCCGCTTCCGAAATCAATGATCGTGTTGCGGCTGTCGGCGCGCGCGATCGGCGAAACCGACAGGGCGGCGGCGACAGCCAGCCAGCGCACGGACACGGCGGCGCGGGCGCGATGCGCCGCTCCGACCGTTCCGTTGCGCGGGCTGGAGGTCATTGGTCTTACCGGACCATCGAGAGAAGCAGCGCCGCGCCGCCGACCGTGACGCCGGCCACGCCGTAGGCGTAATGGCCGACCTGGTGCACCAGCTTGAAATCGCCAGCGCGCAGCTTCGTGAGGCCGAACGTTCCGCGAATGCTCTCCATGGCGCCGGCCACGATGTCTTCCGCCATGGCCTCGACTCCGATCATCTCGATGAAGCCGTAGGCGAAGGCGAGCGCCGAGGTGAGCGCGAAGAAGGCGTGTTCGCGATCGTTACGCAGCACGTCGTGCTGGAACATGATCAGCATCCACACGAACAGGCCGATCTCGATGGCGAGATATGTAGCCGGCGCCGCCGTGCGGCCCTCGATCTTCGGCGTGCGCGCGAACGGCGTCTTCACCGCGAACACCATCTGGTGGATGGAGCGCGCCACGCCCGCGATGATGACCGGCAACAGCAGCAGGTTGAGCGCATAGACGCGCGGCAGATCCGCCCAGCTGTATCCCAGCCGCCTGAGATCGCGGCCGTACAGGAAGAAGTACGGGATCGCGGTCAGCGGCAGCAGGTTCGAGGCGAAGCGATCGTCGAACGGATAGAGCAGCAGCGCCAGCACGCCGAACGAGGCGAAGGCCTGGCTGCCGAGGTAGTGGAAGCGTAGGAAGGCTTCCGCGAAGAACCTGCGCGTGAATTTGGCGCTGCGCATGTAGCCGAAGAAATCCGGCAGGAGGATCAGGCCGCCGTTCGCCCAGCGACGGCGCTGGATGGTGAGCGTACCGAAGTCCGGCGGCGTCGCCGACCAGGCGAGCGGCACGACGTGGTTGTGAACGCTCCAGCCGCGCGCGCGCAGATCGATTGTCGAGCCCGTATCCTCGATGACCGTGCGATCCTGCACGAACTTGTAGAACACGAAGCCGTTCTCTTCCGCGCGCTCCGCGATCTCGCGGAAGGCCGTCATGCGAACCAGCGCATTGGCGCCGACCCAGAAGCCCGCGCCGAGCGCGCCCATGCCCTGGTGGATGATGAACTGGATGTCGGTCGTCGCGCCCGCCACGCGTTCCAGCATGCTGGTGGCGTTCGGGAAGGTGAGATAGGGCGTCTGCGCGACGCCGATGCGTTCGCCTTCCGGCGTCTCCATGATGCCGAGCAGCGTGCGGGCATAGTTCGGCAGCACGATCGAATCGGCGTCGAGCACGAGGACGTAGGTCGAATCGGCGAAGTCGACGATGCGCTCGCTCGCGGGCACATGCGCCGGCACGTCGTCGAGGAAAATGCCGTCCGCCGTTTCGCGCAGGGCGCAGCGGCGGCCCATCATCGACAGATAGGCGTTGAGATTGGTCGCCTTGTCCGCGCCCTTCGGCGTATTGACGTAGAGCTTGCGTTCGAAAAACTCGAGCTTCGTCTTGAACAGATAGTCGAGACGGTCGAGGTCGGCCGCGACCTGCTCGTCGTCGAATTCGCCGGCGCGCAGGCTCTGGGCCCGGGCGAAGTATTCGATCGCCGGCTCGCGCAGGATCTTCAGCACGAACCAGCTGCGCGTATGGTCGGCCGCGCCGGCGTACATGCCCTTCTCGACCTTGTCGGCGAGGTCCGAGACGAAGGCGGCGGCGCGATCGTAGAGTTCGGCGGCTTCGAACGCGCGTTCGTCCGAGAGGCGCGCCCGGGCGACGCCGGCCGACAGTTCGGCGGCGATCGAAGCAAAGAGTTCGTTAACCTCGCCGGCCACCGCGCGCGAGGCGGCGAGCGTGTCCATGTCGTCCTTGCGGCGCGGGTTCGGCGGGTCGTCGACGAGCAGCACGCAACGGCGGTTGGGATGCTCGACCATCGCGGCGGAGACGAGCGTGCGCCAGATGACCGTCTTTTCCTCGCGATAGGACGGGATCAGCACGGTCAGGCTGGCGTCCGGATCCATCGGCAGGCCGCTGTCGACCCGCTCTTCCTCCTCTTTCAGCCGCACGTAGTAGAACATGCGGGCCAGCAGGTAGACGATGCTGCCGTACAGCAGGATCAGCAGGATGCCGGAGAAGATGGCGAATTCGATCGTGTAGCCGATTTCACCGGTCTGGCGGAAATGAACGAACGTTCTGTAGGTGTCTTGCGCGACGAATATTGAGATCGCCAGCGTAAAGATGATGGCGACGAGAGAAATCGCCGCTTCCACGCCGAATTTCTGCGGCGAAGCCGTGCTCTTCATGACTTACCCCACCCCTGTTCGCCGCGCATTCTTCGATGCTCTGCGGCCGTCCGAGGTCAGGTTTACGCTGCGGCGGATCGCCAGCCCGTAAACTCACATCCTTAACCCTCGTCAATATTGGCGAATGCAATCCGGGAAGAATTGCATTCCGCGCAATCGATTCATCTTGTCGCAACCATGTCGTGGCCAGCGACAACGTGCGCCGGGGTCTTTGCAAGCGCCTGCGTGATACCCAATGCTTTGCGCGAGTGATTCGGCCTCCGAGGACAAAATGGCGCAATCGAATGTCACGACGCGGTTGGCCGCGTTGTTGTTCGTCATCCAGTTCGTGTTGATCGGCGCGATTTATTTCTTGCGCCTCGAAGGCCCGCTGATGAACGTCCCGCTCGTGCGCCAGGAGATCGAGGCGGTTCGCGCGAAGGCCAATCTCGACGCGATGTGGACGCGCTTCACGCCGGAACAGAAGGTCTGGGGTTATGCGGACCGCCATTCGATCGCGCCGGGCGAGCCCTTCAACATCATGCTGTCGATCAAGCCGAACGCGAAAGAGGTGACGGCGGGCGTGACCATTTCGCGCGTCGGCTGGAAGGACGGCGCGCCTCATCGCGAATGGGTGTGGGCCGGCGACAAGGACCAGGTGCGCGCGCAGGATTTCACCAACACCGCCGCCTCGATCGGCGCCGGCTGGACGTCGAGCTACGCGGTCACCGACACGGCGAACTGGAAGAGCGGCTACTACGTGGTCGACGTCGAGGGGACGGACGGCAAGCGCGACGAGAACGTCGCCTTCATCATCGTGCGGCCGCAGAAGCGGACGGGCGACGTGCTGGTGAAGATCAGCACCAATACGTTCCAGGCCTATAATCGCTGGGGCGGCCACTCCTACTACAACAGCGCGCTTTTCGGCGACAAGGCGCCGATGATCTCCTTCGACCGCCCGACATACCCGGGCTTCGAGGATTACGAGACCTGGTTCGTCTCGTGGATGGATCGCTACGCGCAGGAGACCGGCGCCGATGTCGGCTACATTTCCGATTTCGACCTGCATCGCGATCCTGCGCTGATGGACGGCTACAAGCTGTTCGTCTCGCAGGGCCACGACGAATACTGGACGAAGGAAATGTTCGACGCGGTGGAGAACCGCATCTTCAGGCAGGGCAAGAACGCCGTGTTCCTGGGCGCCAACACCGCCTACTGGCAGGTGCGCTACGCCGATCTCAACCAGGCGCCCGGCGGCGAGAACCGCGGCCGCCAGATGATCTCCTACAAGGAGAAATACGATCCGATCATCGCCCGCTTCCCCGACGAACAGAAGGCGATGCCCTATGTCACGAACATGTTCCGCTGGAATTCGCGTCGGCCGGAAACCATGCTGATCGGCGTCGCCTACCAGAATTATTTCGAGCCGAGCGAGCCGAGCCCCAACTACGACTACAAGATCGTCGACGCCGGCCTGCCGTTCTTCGAAGGCACGGGATGGAAGGCCGGAGACACGATCAAGGGCGTCGTCGGCTACGAATGGGACAATCGCGATCCGGACGGCGACGGCAAGCGCCTGTGGGATCCCATGCTGTCGATGAACGCCGAAATCCCGCTGAAGAACATTCGCGTGCTGTTCACCGGCGAACCCGTCGACGTCGACGGCAAGAAGGGCCGCGCCGAGGCCGTCTACTGGGAATCGCCCGCTGGCGCGAAGGTCTTCGCCTCGGGCGCGATCCGCTGGGACTGGGGCTTCGGCCGTCCGGGCTATTCGACGCCCGCATTCCTGACCTTCAGTCGCAACCTTTTCGACTATTTCCGCAAATAGTCAGGCCGGCGGCGGCGAAAGGTCGGCCACCGCCACCATCCCGTCGGTGACGTAGCGGTTGACCTTGCCGAGCGCGATCCGTTCGCTCGGCTGATGCGCGCGCACATTGGCGATCAGGCCGCGCTTCTGCAGTTCGGCGATCAGGAAGTCGCGCTCCTCGTTCGTGTCGGCGTCGGTCGCATGGGTGATCTGGAAGCTCAGCTTCGTCAGCGAAAAGCCCGTGTCCTTCGTGCCGGCGCCGACCCACAGAGCGCGCTGGCCGTCCGGCGGCCGCACGGAATCCTGCCAGAAGCTTTCCGCATCGAGGCTGGCGTCGACCTCGTTCGCGCCCATCCCCCAGAAACGCACGTGGTGACGCTTGCGCGGGCTGTCGCCGATCGGCAACTGGAAGCCGACATCCTGCCCGCGGCCGAACAGATAGAGCGTCGAGAACGGCGCCGTCGGATAGGAGCGGTTGAACAGGAATGCCTGGACCATCTTCCACGAGCTTTTCGCTCCGAGTTCGTCCGCCTCGAACCACCCGGCCGTGGCGAAGGCCGCGCGCAATTCCTCCATCGTGCCGACGAGCGCGATGTTGACGGGATCCCCCGGAAAGCCGTCGCCGGTCAGCGTGTAGCTCGGCACGCGGCCGCGTTGCAGGATCTTGAGACCGAGCCGGATCGCCCGCGGCAGCACGACATAGGCGCCGAACCCGTAGGTGACGGCGACGGCGAGCGCGACGGGCAGCTTCTTGTCTGCGAAATCGAAGAAGACGAAGGCGATGAGCCAGACGGCAAGCGCGCCGAGCGCGAAGACCAGCAGCCGCTGGATCATGCGTTTCAGCAATCGCATTGGCCCTCCCCCTGCGTCTGGCCGACCCGGCGCATCCTGTCCGACGTCACGGCGACCAAGTTGAACCGCGCCGCGAAGATCGCGCAAGTGGCGCGCAAGTCGCGGGCTGGCGCGCAATCGGGCGCCGCCGGCGCTGGCGCGCCGCACGCGCGTCATTATAGTGGCCTGCGGCGACGGGGGGACGCATTGCGCTGGCTGATCGTATCCGACCTGCATTATTCGCTGCCGCAATTCGACTGGCTGGCGCAGGAGGCGCCGCGCCACGATCTCGTCGTGCTGGCCGGCGATGCGCTCGATATAGCCTCGCTGGTCGACTATCGCGCGCAGGCGCTCGTCGTGTGCAAATACCTGCAGCGCATCGCCGAGACGACGAAAGTGATCGTCTCGTCCGGCAACCACGATCTCGACGCCGAGAGCGCCAGCGGCGAGCGCATCGCCCGCTGGATAGAGGATCTGCGCGCATCGGGTATCGCCGTCGACGGCGACAGCCTGGCGCTCGACGATCATTTTTTTACCGTTTGCCCGTGGTGGGACGGCCCCGAGGCGCGTGCGAAAATGCTCGACCAGATCGAGGCGGATTCGAAGGCGCGCGGCGCCAGGCGCTGGGTCTGGATCCATCATGCGCCGCCGCGCGACACGCCGGTCTCATGGACCGGCAGCAAGACCCTGGGCGACGAGGACGTGACCGGTCTCATTACCCGCTACCGGCCCGACTGCGTCGTCTCCGGGCACATCCACCAGTCGCCCTTCGTCAAGGACGGCTCGTGGGTCGATCGCCTCGACGACACATGGGTATTCAACGCCGGCCGGCAATATGGCGCGCCGCCGGCCTTCATTCTTGTGCAGTCGAAAATCGGCGAGGCCGTCTGGCTGTCGGCGATGGGCGCGCAATCCGTCCGCTTCGATGCGCCGCTCGTCCGTCCCCTGCCCTCGTTGCGCGCCCTGCCCGACTGGTTCGACGCCGCTCAATAGCCGGGATCGCGCCGCGAGCCCGGCCTGACCGGGCGCTCCTGCTGGTGCAGCAGGGCTTCCAGCACCTCGCCGACCATCGACAGGTGCGAGCCGTGGCCCTCGTACTGGCGCTTGATGTCGACGAGGTAGGTTGTTGCGGCGTTCAGCCGGTTGGCGAGGACGCGCGCGATATGCCACGACAGGTCGGGATGGGCGCGGAAGAAGGTCTCTGCGTTCTCGATCTCGATCACTTGCGCCTCGCCGAGCGCCCGCACCGTCGCCGTGTGCGGCGCCTGCAGCAGGACCGACATTTCGCCGACCATCGCGCCGGGTTCGGTAAGGACCGACACCTGCGTGTCGCCGCGCAGGACTTCCAGCGCCCCCGACACGAGCACGTAGGCATGGCCCGTCGAGGCGCCCTCTTCGAGCAGAACGGTCCCGGCCGGCGCCGGTTTCGCGGGCAGGCCCGCGCACATGTCGAGGATCGCCTTCATGACAGTCCGGAATGCTAGAGGTCTATGTCACCGCCAAGCAAGCGCTGCGCCACGGTCTTTGCAAGTATTTCATTCGTCCCGTCGGCGATGTTGACGATGCGCAGGTCCTGCCAGGCGTGGACGAGCCCGACCTCGTTGGTCAGCCCCATGCCGCCATGCGTCTGCATGGCGCGATCGACGGCGCGATATCCCGCCTGCACCGCATAGGCCTTGGCCATCGACAGTTCCTTCACCGCGCGCTCGCCACGGTCGAGCAGCATGGCGGCGTTCAGTCCCATCAGATGGGCGGCGTGCAATTCCATCGCCGATTGCGCGAGCGGGAACGAAACGCCCTGATATTCGGCGATCTTCTGCCCGAAGGCTTCCCGCTGCTTCGCATAGTCCAGCGCCAGTTCGAGCGCCCAGCGCCCCTGCCCCACCGCGCGCGCCGAATTGTAGACACGGCCCAGCGACACGCCGTAGAGCGCCACCTTGAAGCCGTCGTCGAGCTGGCCGACGAGTTGCCACGGCTCGACCTGCACGTCCTCCAGCACCAGCGCGCCCTCGTGGCCGCCGGGATGGCCGAAAAGTTTGACGACGGATTCGACGCAGAAGCCGGGCGCATCCGTCGGCACGATGAAGGCGCTGATGCCGCCGGCCTTCTTCTCGGCCCTGGCCGGATCGGTGACGGCGAAGACGATGCACCATTCGGCGGTCGGCGCGTTGGTGGTCCACAGCTTGCGGCCGGTGATCTTCCAGCCTTCGCCCGAGCGCACGGCTTTCGTCTTGATCATGGAAGCGTCGGAGCCGGCGCCCGGTTCCGACAGGCCGAAGCACATGGACGTGCGGCCGGCCATCATGTCGGCGAGGCAGCGGCGGCGCGCTTCCTCCGTCACCTGCGTCAGGACCGGGCTCGGTCCGAACGCCCAATGCGAGACGACCCACGGCGTCAGCACCGCCTGACCGCCGAGCCGCCGATAGACGGCTTCCCACGCGACGTAATAGGCGAGATGGCCGAGGCCGCCGCCGCCGAGCGAGGTCGGCGCGCACATCGCATAGAAGCCGGCAGAAGCCGACGCCATGCGGACTTCGCGGATCAGCGCGCGGACTTCGGGCGCATAGGATCCATCGGCGCCGAACAGGCGGCGCGCATCTTCCAGCAGCGCGTGATTGCGTTCGATGCGCGGCGCGACTTCCGCCTCCACGAAGCGAAGCAGGCCGTCGCGCACGGCGACGACGTCGGACGGCAGGTCGAAGGCGATGGCGGTCATTGTCCCTTTCCTGCGGCGAATGCCGCCAGATCTTCTTCGAGCGCCCAGATGCGATCCTGCCCCCAATGCGCGGGCTGATCATTCACGCGAAACGTCGGCGCGCCCCAGAGTCCCGCTGCGAACAGCGCCAGGCGGTTTTCTTCCGCCGTCGCGCGCCAGCTCTCGTCCGCGAGCGCGGCGCGCACCTCGTCCTCGCCAACGCCAGCGCGCCGCGCGACGGTCGCAAGGCCTTCGTCGCTCGCCAGTTCGATGCCGTCGGCGAAGGCGCCCTTGATCGCCGAATGCGCGAAGGCGACGGCAAGCGCATCGTTTCCCGTGCGGACGATGTGATGGAGGACGGCGATCGCGCGCTCGACGCCCCTGCCGACCGGATCGACCGTTTTGCCGAAGGCCATGCCGACCATGTCGGCTTCGCGCTTGCAGTCGCGCATGATGTAGAGCCGCTTTTCCAGCGGCACCGGCAGGCCGCGCATGACCATCGGCAGGATGTAGCGAAGGCGCAATTGCGCGCCGCAGGAGGCCGCGAGATCGGCGACGCGCTTCAGCGCGATGTAGGAATAGGGCGAGCGGAACGAGAAGAAATAATCGACCGTCGCGCCCTTGGCGTCGAGATCGGGACGCAATTTCTCGCGCTGGAACGGCGCCAGCAGCGGCGCGCCCGGATTCTTGTCGAGACCTGACGCGGCGAGACGCGCCTCCAGATGATGCAGGCGGTCGACGCCCCAGTACCATTCGCCTTCGAAATGGAACATGCCGCCGAGACAATGGCCGAGCGCCTTGCGGAGCGCCCCGCCCTCGGCGGTGAGCCGTGCGACCTCTTCCTCGCTGGCGCGCGGCGCGGTCGGCACCGCCGCGCCGCTCCACAAGGCCCAGCCGATGCGCGGCGCGGCTTCCGCGAATTTACCGGAACCCAGCGCCGCGGCGAGGCCGGCGAGAGCGCCTGAACGCATGGCCGGCGTCGGCGCCTTTGCGTCATCCGGCCATTGCAGGCCATAGCGCCTTGCGACGCGCGCGGCGTCGCGCAGCGCGTAGTCGGCGAGCCTCTGGCGTTCGGGCGCAGCCGAATCCTCCGGCGGAGGAACGAGATGGGGGACGAGTTCGACCGTATAGCGCGCGGCGAAGGGCGCGAGCGTCTGCGCAGCCAGATGGCTGTAGGGATCGTCGACGCCGTAGAAGAAATGGACGGTCGCCGGCCGGCCCGAGAGACGCCGCCGTGTGGCCTGTATATCACGCTTGAGATCGCGTAGCTTCGGGCTGGTCAGGACCGACGCCAGGAAACTGCCTACCGCCGCGCGCATGCCGCCTCTCCATTTCATGGGCGGGACGGTGCACGCCAGCCACGCGCAGCGTCAAGACCCGGTGGGGCGAGAGCATTTGGCGCAGGAGCATTGCAGAGCATGAGTTGGAGCGGCTGGACCCGGGCGCTGCCCAAGATCGTCGTGGCGGTCGGGATCGGAATCGTCATCGGCCTGGCGATCACAAACCCGCGCGCCATCGCCTGGTTCTTCGAGAAGCAGGCCGAACGCCGGCTCGCCCAGCAGAAGGCGGCCGCCGCGCTGTTCGACGGCAAGGCGCTGCGGCTGATCCTGTGCGGTACGTCCTCGCCGCTGCCGGACGCCGGGCGCGCCAAATCCTGCGCGCTGGTGATTGCGGGCGACCGCGCCTATGTCGTCGATACGGGTCCGGAATCCTGGAAGACGGTGGCGCTCGCCGGCATTCCGCCGGCGCGCATCGCCGGCGTGCTGCTGACGCATTTCCACTCCGATCACATCGGCGATCTCGGCGAGTTCCGCCTGCAGACATGGATCGGTGGACGCCGCGCGCCGCTGCCCGTGTATGGCGGCGCCGGCGTCGACCAGGTGGTCGACGGAATTAACCGCGCCTATGCGCTGGACGATACCTACCGCGCCGCCCATCACGGGCCGGACATCGCGCCGCTGGCCGCCGCGCCGCTGGTGGCGAAGCCGTTCGAGGTCGGCTCGTCGGACGCCCGCAACCAGGCGCAGACGATCATCGAGGAAGACGGCCTGAAGGTCACCGCCTTCGAGGTGAACCATGCGCCGGTCAAACCCGCCGTCGGCTATCGCTTCGACTACGGCGGCCGTTCGATCGTGATTTCCGGCGACACGACGAAATGGCCGAACGTGGTGAAATGGTCGCTCGGCGCCGACGTCTTGCTGCACGAGGCGCAAAACCAGCAGATGCGTGAAATCCTGGCCCGCGCCGCCCGCACGCAGGACAATGCCTCGATCGGCAAGATCATGGACGATATCGAGACCTATCACGCGAGCCCGGCCGACGCCGCCCGCGTGGCCAACGACGCGCATGTGCGGCTGCTCGTCTTCACGCATTTCACGCCGCCGCTCGCCTCGTGGATACTCGAGCCGCTCTTCTTCGAAGGCGTCGACGCCATACGGCCGCGCAAGGGCTGGGCGGTCGGCTACGACGGGATGCGCGTCGACCTGCCGCTGCAGAGCGACAGGGTCGACCAGTCCTCGATGACGACGGGGGTATTCAGGTAGGAGATCATGCTGAAGAACGCCCTGCGCAAGCCGAAGGCCATCCTGTTCGATCTCGACGACACGATCCTGCCGGCCTTCGCCCGGCCCGACATGGCCTGGAGCGAAGTCGTCGACGACATCATGGCGGATACGGACGCCGCGTTGCGTGCGAGGATCGTCAAGGCGATCCAGACGCAGGCGCGCGACTTCTGGTCCGATGGCGAGCGCCATCGCCTCTGGCGCGTGCGCCTGCCGGACTCGCGCCGCAAGGTGGTGGCCGACGCCTTCGCGTCGCTGGCGCAGCGGGGGCTATCCTTGCCCGACGAACTCGGCTTGCGGCTCGCCGACCGCTTCACGCGATACGCCGAGGAGCAGATCGACATCTTCCACGACGCCCACGACGTGCTCGGCGCCTTGCGCGAGCGCGGCTTCAGGCTGGCGCTCATCACCAACGGCGCGGCCGGCCCGCAGCGCGCCAAGGTCGAACGATTCGACCTCGTCCACCGTTTCGATCACCTGCAGATCGAGGGCGAAGCGGGTTTCGGCAAGCCGGAGGAGCGCGCCTACCTGCACGCGATGGAGAAGCTCGGCGTCGGCCCGCAGGACACGTGGATGGTCGGCGACCATCTCGAATGGGAAGTGGTCGCGCCGCAGAAGCTCGGCATAACAGCCGTCTGGTTCGACCACCGCTCCAGGGGCCTGCCCGAAGGCAGCGACATCAGGCCCGACCTGATCGTGACGAGCCTGACGGAATTGCTGGAGCGCGTGCCGGCCTGAGCGCGCTAGCCGAGACGCCAGCCGCTCGCCTTCACGAAGCCCTGGTGGAATTCCTCGGTATAGGCGTCCTCCGGCGTCGCGCGCACGGCCTTGTCGAGCCATTCGGCGTCGCGTCCGACGAGGATGCGCCACTTCTCGGCTTTCACGCCGTCGAGGATGATTTTCGCCGCCTCCGCCGCGGTCGTCGGCGCGTTGTCGCGGAATGCCTTGGCGACTTCGCCGGCGGCCAGCGCCACCTGCTCGTCGCTCATGGCTGCGGCGTTGATGCCGGCCTTGGTCAGGCGGACGCGCAGCGACTGGATTTCCATCGGACTGATCGCCGTGCCGGCGCCGTTGTGGATGGCGCGCGAGTTGAAGACGATCGACGTGCCGATATGGCCGGGCATGACGACCGAGCATTTCACATGCGGCGCATTGAGCCGCAGGTCGTTCATCAGCGATTCCGAAAAGCCCTTCACCGCGAATTTCGCGGCGCTGTAGGCCGTGTGCGAAATGTCCGGCCCGACCGTCGCCCAGAAGCCGTTGACGCTGGACGTGTTGACGATATGCGCTTCCGGCGCGCGCACCAGCATGTCGAGAAAGGTGCGCACGCCCCAATAGACGCCGCCCCAGCAGATGTTGAACGTGCGTTCCCATTGCTCGCGCGAATTGGTGAACAGCGAGCCGCCGCCGCCGACGCCCGCGTTGTTGAAGAGCAGGTGGATATGGTCGATCCCGTGCTGCGCCGCCATCTCGTCGCGGAAACGGATCAGCTGCTTCTCTTCGGACACGTCGGCGATATGCGTCGTCACCTTCATGCCCTGCGGCAGGCCGGCCGATTCGCACATGGCCTTGGTCTCGGTCATGGCTTCAGCGGACACGTCGCACATGGCGACGTTGCAGCCCTCGGCGACGAGCTGGCGCGCCAGTTCCCGGCCCATGCCGGTGCCGCCGCCCGTGATGACAGCCGTTCGCCCTGCGAAATCCTTCATGACGTTCCTCTTTCCGTGTTTTTCTTATCGTCGCAGGCCGGGCGCGCCGTTTCAACCTCGGCGCGCTCCCCCGCTCGCGTCGCGCGATCAGCTCGACAGCTTGCGACCCAGAACCTTTTCGACGCTCTCGATCTTGCTGCGCAGCCGGCTGGCGCCGTCCTTCTTCCAGTCCGCCTTGAGGTTGATTCCAATGCGCGGGCAATCCTTTTCCAGGGCCTTGAAGCAGGCGTTGACGACGCCCATCGCCTCCTCCCATTCGCCCTCGATGATGGTGCCCATCGGCGTCATCTGGTAGGCGAGCCCGCTCTTGTCGATGATGTCGAGAATGCGCGCGACATGCGCGCTGAGGCTGTCGCCGACGCCGCGCGGCGCCATCGCGAATTCGATCAGGACCATGATTTCCTCCCGGCAATCTCTGTCGACATTATGCACGGAATTGAAAATCCCGCGCCATGCGCGACAATGGCGCCACGCATGACAATGAAACAGGACGGAGGACCCATGGACCTGAATCTCGCCGGCAAGCGCGCCATCGTGACCGGCGCATCCAAGGGCATCGGCTTCTCCTGCGCCGAAGCGCTGGCGGCGGAAGGCGTCGAGGTCGTCATCGTGTCGCGCGACGCCGCCCGCCTTTCCGCTGCCCGCGAAAAACTTGGCGACAGGGTCCGGACCTTCGCGGCCGACCTGTCGAAAGCCGAGGAGCGCGCAAAGCTCGCCGCCGCCCATCCCGCGCCCGACATTCTCGTCAACAACGCCGGCGCGATCCCCGGCGGCAACCTCTTCGACATCGACCTCGACCGCTGGCGCGAGGCCTGGCAATTGAAGGTGTTCGGCTACATCCACCTCACGCAGCTCTATCTGAAGGGCATGATGGAGCGGAAGTCGGGGACGATCGTCAACGTGATCGGGCTGGCCGGCGTATCGCCGCGTTGGGATTACGTCTGCGGGGCGGCCGGCAACGCCGCGCTCATCGCCTTCACGCGGGCGATCGGCGGCAAGAGCCCGGATTTCGGCGTGCGGGTCGTCGGCATCAATCCGGCCTCGACGCGCACCGACCGCATCATCGACCTGTCGAAGGCGCGATCCCGCCAGAAATACGACGGCGACGAGAGCCGCTGGGAGGAATTCCTGCAGGGCCTGCCGTTTAACCGCGCCGCCGAGCCGGCCGAGATCGCCGCGCTGGCGACCATGCTGTGCTCGGACAGGCTGGGCTACGTCAGCGGATCGGTGATCGACGTGGACGGCGGCGTCCAGTTCCGGTGAGATCGCGTCCCGGCTTGCCTCGGGCTGCGCCATTTGCTCGAATGCCCTGACGGTCATGGCGGGTCTGCGGATGAGACGAAGCGCGATATTTCTGGCTGCCCTGTTCTGCGCCGGCGCATCCTCCGCGCAGGAACTGAAGCCCGAAAAGATCGAGCAGCTTTCGCTCGGCGATTTTCCGCGCGTCTATGTCGCCGATCCCGCGCTGCCGCACATGATCGACGGCCGGATCTACGTGCTCGACGCCGACATGAACCTGAAGGGCATGATGGAGGCCGGTTTCGCCGGCATGCTGCTGGCCGTCCCCTCCCGCCGGCAGGTCTACGTGCCGGCCACCTTCTACGAGCGCGGCACGCGCGGCAAGCGCACGGACGTGATCCAGATTTTCGACGACCGGACCATGACTGTCGTCGACGAAATTCCCGTGGCGCCGACCCGCGCCCAGGCTCTGACCTACCGCAACCTGTTCCGCGCTTCCGCCGACGGCGCGCTGCTGTTCCTGCAGAATGCGACGCCCGCCACCTCGATCAACGTGGTCGATGTCGCGAGCCGCAGGCAGCTCGAGGTGCAAAATCCCGGCTGCTACGGCGTCTACCCGGCGCTGAAAGATTCTTCCCGCTTTTCCACGCTTTGCGGCACCGGCATCGTCGGCACGTTCACGCTGAACGCCGCGCGGGACGCCGCGCCCCGCAAGTCGAGCGGCAAATTGTTCGACGCGGGCGCCGATCCGTGGTTCACCCATGCCGAGCGCGATGCCGACGCCTATCTGTTTCTCTCCTACAAGGGGAAGCTGACGCGCGTATCGCTCGAAGGCGAGACGGCCGCCGTGCTCGATACGGCCGATCTCGGTCCGCTCGCGCAAGGCTGGGCGCCGAGCGGCTTCCAGCCCTTCGCGCTCGATGCGAAGAACGGCGTCGTCTATGTGCTGATGCATGGCGAGGCTTTCGAGGGGAGCCACAAGAATCCGAGCGCCGAAGTCTGGTCCTACGATCTGAAGGCCAGGAAATTGCTGGCGCGTTCCCCGCTGGCGGGCCTCACCTCCATCACCGTCAGCCCCGTCGATCCGACGATCCTGTTCGCGATCAATCTCGTCGAAAGCAAGGTCCAGCGCCTTTCCGTCGATCCGGCGACGTGGAAGGTGACGCCGGCGAAGGAGATCAAGCTCGGCGAAACCGCGGCGCTGATCGAGGCGACGCCATGAAATGGGACGCTCTCGCCGTCGATCCGCTGGTCCAGCTCTTTGCGACGGGCTTCCTGGCGATCGTCTTTGCGCGCGCGATCTTCGAGAAGGCGGGCGCTTACGCGATCTATGTCGCGACCCTGCGCGACTATCGCCTGACGCCGGCGCCTTTCGTTCCGTTCGTCGCGGCGATCCTGCTCGCCGCCGAGATCGCAGCGATGCTGCTCCTGCTCTGGCCCGCGACGCGAAGCCTCGGCGCGCTTCTCGCCGCAGGGCTGCTCGGCCTCTACGCGCTCGCCATGTCGCTGGCGCTGGCGGCCGGCCGCACGCAGATCGAATGCGGCTGCGGCGGCGACGGCCAGACCGTCTCGGCGGGCCTCGTCGGCCGCAATCTCGTGCTGATCGCGCTGGCGCTCGTGTTGCTTGCGCCTCCGGCGTCGCGCGCGACCGGGATCGTCGACACGCTCGGCGCTGCCTGCGCGATCCTGATCGCCTGGCTGGCTCTCGCAGCTGCTGAAAAGACGATCGACAATGCAGCGGCCGCACGACGGCTGCGCTCCGAATCGTTTCTGTGAGGCATGATGGACGGTCTGGTCGTCGCGGTCGTACTGCTCTGGATCCTGGTGATCGTGCTCGCCGTGATCGTCTTCGCGCTGGCGCGTCAGGTCGGTATTCTCTTCGAACGCGTTGCGCCGATGGGCGCGCTGATGACCGATTCCGGTCCAAAGGTCGGCGAAGCGACCGAGGCCTTCGATCTTGCCGCGCTGGATGGGCGACGCGTGTCGCTCGGCCCGCAGCAGGCGCGCGCCGCCCTCGTCTTCTTCCTGTCGCCGACCTGCCCTGTCTGCAAGAAGCTGCTGCCGATCCTGAAATCCATCGCCGCCAACGAGCGCAGCTGGCTCGATCTCGTCCTGGCGAGCGACGGCGACGCGTCGGCCCATCGCGCCTTCGTCGCGGATCGCGCGCTTGCAGATTATCCCTACGTGCTTTCGACGGAACTCGGCATGGCCTTCCGGGTCAGCCGCCTTCCCTATGCCGTGCTGATCGACAAGCAGGGCATCGTGAAGGGCAAGGGTCTCGTCAACAATCGCGAGCAACTGGAAAGCCTGTTCAATGCGCGCGAGCTCGGCGTCGCCTCGGTTCAGAACTTCATCGACGCGACGCACGGCGCGCATTCGTGAGCGAGGAGAAAGCGATTGGATAGAGTGATCGCCAGGCTGCTCAGCGCCTTCGACCAGGCGGCGGAAACCGCCGCGCGGAAATCGGCGCAACTCGTGGGGAGGCGTTCTGCGCTGTCCCTGCTCGGCGGCGCGCTGGTCGGCGGCGCCCTGCCCGTCCTGCCCTTCGACCGCTCGACCGGCGCGCGCGCCGCCGAGGGCGGTCGCAAGGAAGCGACCGACGCCGAATGCGACTACTGGCGCTACTGCGCCCTCGACGGTTTTCTCTGTTCATGCTGCGGCGGCAGCGTGACAGCCTGTCCGCCGGGCGCCGAAGCCTCGAAAGTGACGTGGATCGGCACCTGTCGCAACGCCGCCGACGGCAAGGATTACATCGTCAGCTACAACGATTGCTGCGGCAAGACGACCTGCGGCCGCTGCCTGTGCAATTCCAACGTGCGCGAGCGGCCGGGCTATCGCATGGGCGTCCACAACGACATCAACTGGTGCATGGCCAATACGCAGAGCATGTACCATTGCACCGTATCGGTGATCGTCGGCGTAGCCGGCAAGGGATGATGACGCGCCTCGCGCTCGCCGGCTTGCTTTCGCTGCTTGCGCCCTTCGCACGGGCCGACAGCGCGGCAAATCTCTACCTGCTGCATTGCGCGGGCTGCCACCTGACGGATGGAAGCGGTTCGAAGATCGGCCGTGTCCCGCCCTTCCCCGGCATGCTGGGGCCGATCGCCGGGGCGAAGGACGGACGCGCCTATGTCGTGCTCGTGCCGGGCGTCGCCAATACGGACCTCTCCGACGCCGACGCCGCCGCCGTGCTCAATTACGCGCTGGCGCAATGGGGCGGCGACGCGACCTTCAAGCCCTACACGGCCGACGAAGTGCGCGCCATCCGCACACGACAGGTCGACGACATCGCCGACATGCGGCGCAGGATCGCCGCGGAACTTAAGCCGCGGGGCGTGTCGATCGACTATTGAAGGTCCCGCACGATTCAACGGTCGTCATGCCCGGCCTCGTGCCGGGCATCCACGCCGCGCCGACACAACCTGGACAGTCCAGCCTGCGGAAAGACGTGGATGGCCGGGACAAGCCCGGCCATGACGACCTCTGGAACATCGCCCGCTCTCACGGAACGGCGATCGCCTTGTTCTGCTCGCCGTCGAAGCGCAGCAATTGCATCGAACGGAAGATGTCGTAATTGCCGGGATCGGTGCGAACAACGACGCTGTCGCGCAGCATGGGCGCTTTCCAGTCGCCGAGACTCGTCGCCTTTTCCAGGAACGTCTTGCGCGTGAGATTGGCGCCGCAGCGGCGCAGCACCTCGGCCATGATCTGTCCTTCGACATAGGCCGCGACATTCAGCGTGTCGAGCTTGTCGCCGCGCGGATAATATTTGTCCATGAAGGCGAAGTAATCCTTCAGATCGGCGTCGTTGGCGATGGCCGGGTCGCCGGGGTCCTTGAACACCGAGGACGAGATGACGCCTTTCGCGAGTTCCAGGCCGGCGACCTTGTAGGTGCGCTCCACATTGGCGGCAGGATAGGAGACGAACATCTGCGGCTTCCAGCCGAGTTCGGCGGCCTTCTTCAACGTCTGGATCGTCTGGCGCGCGGTCGCGCCGACCAGCAGCGCGTCCGCCTTCGCCGCCGCCAGTTTCACGACATGGGAATCGACCGTCGGTTCGGAAAGGTCGAAGGATTCGGTCGCGACGATCGACGCGCCCGTGCCCTTCAGGTTTTCCGTCATGGCCGTGAGATAGGCGCGGCCGAAATCGTCGTTCTGGTAGAGGATAGCGACGCGCGCGTTCGGCTGCGTCTTCAGGAGGTATTTCGCATAGAGCGCGACTTCCATGTCGGAGTCCGGCAGGCCGGAAATCGACCATGGAAAGTCTTTCGGATTGTTCCAGTAGGGCAACGAGGACTGGATCAGGAATTGCGGCACGCCCTTGTCGTTCAGGTATTTCTGCACGGCCTTGGCGGTCGTGCCGCCCATCGGCGCGACGATGGCGAAGACCTGGTCGCCTTCGACGAGCTTGCGCGTCTGTTCGACCGTCTTCGGCGGCGAGAAGGAATCGTCGACGCTGAGGAGTTCAATCTTGCGGCCGGCGACGCCGCCCCTGTCGTTGATCATCTCGTAGAAAGCGAGCGATGCGCGGCTGAAGGTGGCGTAGGAGGACACCGGACCGCTGAGCGGGATCGTCTGGCCGATCCTGACCGACGTCGGCGTCACGCCGGGATCGTCGGCGCGGGCTGGCGCCATTGCGACCAGCGCGGACATCAGCGTCGCGGCTACGAGCGCGCCGGCGCGCGCCAGGGCAAACATCTTCATGGGAGCGACCTCAGGCTTCGCGAATGTAATTGCCGGCCTCGAACACGACGGGGCCGGCGTTCCGATCGAAGCTGACGCCGATCGGATCCTCGCCGCGCGCCACGCGCTCCACCTGGTCCTGCAGCATCCTGCGGATCATGACGATGCCACGATCGCTTTGCGCGAAATGCTCTTCGGAATGGATGGTGATGTCGCCCTGCCCGACCTGCGCCTCGTAGTCGCCGGGGAAGCGCTGGTGCTCTTCCTCTGTTAGTTCCCACCAGAACTTGCCGTTCATCTTGGAGCGCATCCGCCCGATGTCGCCCTTCTGCTTGACGCGGCCGGCGACGTAGATGCGGAACGACGTGCCGTCGATGGGCAGGACCCAGCCGATGGACTCCACACGCGCGAATTGCGCGACGCGGGGGTTGGGCACCACGCGAAGCGTCGGCAACGCCGCTTCCGTTACGCGATAGAAAACCTTGCCGTCGTCGGTCTTGCGGGTCGAACGCACGGTCACGCCGCGCTCCGACATTTCGAACTGCACCTGCGGGATGGAAGCCATCGCCATGGTGAATTGCGCGCCCGAGAACGAGCCGTGGAGGATCGGCACGTGGAACGGATCGACGACGTTTTCGTAATGCTGCAGCCAGTTGCAGGGAATGATCGCCGGGCCGCCGCCGCCGAGCGAGGTGTCGTCGGCCTCGACGAATTCGCCCTCGTCCATGACTTCGAGACATTCGTAATGCGGTAGCACGGGCTTGCGGTCCGGCGGCCCCATATAGGCGAAGATCATGCCGTAGCGTTCCTCGACCGGATACCAGGGCTGACGCGCCGCCTGCTTGAACAGGCCGCCTTCCGGCTCGCAGGGCTGCTCGAGGCAATGGCCCTGCGTGTCGAACAGCCAGCCGTGATAGCAGCAGCGGATGCCGCGCTCCTCGACCTTGCCGTAGTAGAGCGTCGTGCCGCGATGGCAGCAGCGCGCGTGCACGAGGCCGGGCTTGCCCGCGCCGTCGCGGAACAGCACGAGATCCTCGCCGAGCGCCCGCACCTTGCGCGGCGTCGATCCCGCGTCGTGCGACAGGCCGACCGGATGCCAGTAGCGCCGCAGCAATTCGCCCATCGGCGTGCCGCGCGTCATCGCGACCAGTTCTGTCTTGATCGAGGGCGCGCGCATTTCATAGGCGGTGCCCTCGTCGCGCGGACGATGGATGTTCATGGCTTCCTCCGGGCCGGCGCCCTTTGCGGGCTGCTTTGCTGATTGAAAGAAAGTGTAGGATATTAGTTGCCGTCGTCAACTATCTACGCGAGCGCCCGTGTCGAAATCGCATGCGCCGGATCACGATGCGCTGCTTTCGCGCCGCATCCTCATCCTCTCCAATCTGCTGCGGCGTTCGGCAGGGCTGCGCTACAGGCGGCTCCTCGACATTTCGGTCGCCGAATGGGCGGTCATCGGCGAACTGGGCGCGCGCGCGCCGGTCTCGCTCAACGAACTGGCGGCCGGCCTGGCGCTGGACAAGACGCGGCTCAGCCGCACCGTCACCGGCCTCGTCGGGCGCGGACTGGTGGCCCGAAAGGCCAATCCCGCCGACAGGCGGGAACAGCGCATTTCGCTCTCGCCCGCCGGCAGGCGCGTTCACGTCGCTATGATGCGCTCGGCGCGGGAAGCCAACGAAACGCTGCTCGCCGGCGTCCCCACCGCCAGCCGGGCCGCCCTTTTCGGAACCATCGACGGGTTGATCGACGCGGCCTCCGCCATGCTGGCGCGCGAGCGGGCGGCGGACGAGGAGACGCCGGACCAGCCGCCGGCCGGAGCGCGGTGAGCTTGCCTTACATTACCATTGCCGAATATGTTGGTTTGTCCCCTGGGGCGTCAGCGGGACTGCGCGAGGAAACCATGGCGACCGCCGCACTGAAGAAGCCGAAGCAGGACGACCTCGACCTCATGGTCGAGAACGCGCGCGCGGCGAGCGAATTCCTGAAGGCGCTGTCGCACGAATCGCGACTGATCCTGCTCTGCATCCTCTCGGAGGGCGAACGCTCCGTCGGCGAACTGGAAACGATCCTCGGCGAACGCCAGTCGACCGTCTCGCAGCAACTCGCCCGCCTGCGGCTGGAGGGCCTCGTCGAGACCCGCCGCGACGGCAAGACGATCTATTATTCGCTGGCCAGCGAGAAGGTGCGCATCGTCCTCGAAGCGCTCTATTCGGCCTTCTGCGCCGCCGACGCCGCGCCGCGGCGCCGCTGAGGCGCGGGTCAGGCGAGGTCGGCGACGAGCGACTCGCGCACCTGCGGCGTCAGCGTCAGTTCGGCCTTGTAGTTCGGGTGGTCGATGCCGGCGCGGATCGCCGCTCCCGCCTTGGCCGCCGCCGCCATATCCGCCGTCAGTTCGAAACGCAGGAAATGCACGGCCGAGGTCTTGCCCTCGGTTTCCCGCTGCAGGTCCTCGTTGGCGATCGGCGTCACGCGCGCGAAATCGGCGACCTGCACGTAGACCGCCCTCTCGATGCCGACGAGTTTCGCCAGCGCCACGCGGCGCTCCTCGACGTCCGGGTATTCGACCATGAAGGTCGCCTTCCAGTTGCGGCCATCGGGAATGAGCGGATTGTAGACGTCCAGTTCTTCCTGGATCAGCTCCGGCTCGAAGATGCGTTCCAGCCGCAGCATTTCCTGCACCTGGTATTGCATGGTGAGCGCGTCCTCGAAGTGCAGCGAGGCATGATTGCCGAGCTGCACGAGCCGCACTTTCTTGTGCGCCATGACTTTCGCGCGAAAGTCGTTGCGAAGGCGCGCGTACTGCTCGAGGCTGTAGAGGTTCTCGTGGGTCAGCATCTCAGACTCCGTAGGCCTTGCGCATCAGCGTGATCGGGTGTTCGGCGGCCCCGATCCCGCGCGCTTTCGCGATGTGATGTCCCGCCATCGCGCAATCCGATCCGTAATGGTCGGGCGCCGCCTGGTTCACGCGCGCTACGACGGGCTTGACGATCTTCATCGCGAACGCGTGGAATTCTTCCTTCACGGCATAGGTGCCGTCGTGCCCCGAGCAACGCTCGATCACCTCGATGCTCGTGTCGGGGATGAGCGCCAGCGCGTCGCGCGTCTTGGGGCCGATGTTCTGCACGCGCTGGTGACAGGCCGCGTGATAGACGACCTTGCCCAGGCCCTGCTTGAAATCCGTCTTCAGCAGGCCTTCCTTGTGCCGGATCATCAGATATTCGAACGGATCGAAAAAGGCCGCACGCACTTTCTGCACGTCTGGATCGTCAGGAAACATCAGCGGTATTTCCTGCTTGAACATCAGCACGCAGGAGGGCACGAGCGCGGTGAGATCCCAGCCCTGGTCGACCAGTTTCGCCAGCACGGGAATGTTGGCCTCCTTGGCGCGGCGCACGGCTTCGAGATCGCCGAGTTCGAGTTTCGGCATGCCGCAGCAATGCTCCTGCGTCGCGATCGTGACCGGAATGCCATTGTGTTCGAACACGGCGACCATGTCCTCGCCGGGCTGCGGCTCGTTGGCGTTCATGAAGCAGGTGGCGAACAGCGCGACCTTGCCCGTCGTGCGTCCCGCCGGCGTTCCCTTTGTGTCGGCGGGAAGGACGGACAGGCGCTTGCGCAGCTTTTTCGTCGTGAATTCCGGCAGCCAGGCGTCGGCCGCGATGCCGGCGCCGTTCTGCAGGGCGCGCCGCAGCGTCGCGTTGCGGTTGGCGGCGTTGACGATCGGCGCCGTCACGGGATTGGCGAGCGCGCCCATCAGATCGGTCGAGGTCAATGCCTTGTCGCGCAGCTTCGTCTCGCCCTCCTTGTGACGAAAGGCCTTGGCGCGCAGCATGAGATGCGGAAAGTCGAGGTTCCACTCGTGCGGCGGCACGTAGGGGCACTTCGTCATGTAGCAGAGGTCGCAGAGATAGCACTGGTCGACGACCTTCCAGTAGTCGGCCTTGGCGACGCCATCGACTTCCATGCTCTCGGATTCGTCGACAAGATCGAACAGCGTGGGGAAGGATTGGCACAGGCTGACGCAACGTCTGCAGCCGTGGCAGATATCGAAGACGCGCTCCAGTTCCTCGAACAGCGCGTGCTCGTCCCAGAACTGCGGAGATTCCCAACCGAGCGGATGGCGCGTCGGCGCCTCGAGATTGCCTTCGCGGGGACCGGCCAACGTGTATTCCTCTTGAAACGACCCGCGCGTCGAAACGCGCGGGCCGGATGATTTGCGGCGGTTCGGAAACGGCTCAGCCGAGCTCGTTCAGCGCCTTCTGGTAACGGTTGGCGTGCGAGCGCTCGGCCTTGGCAAGCGTCTCGAACCAGTCGGCGATCTCGTCGAAGCCTTCGCTGCGCGCATCCTTGGCCATGCCCGGATACATGTCGGTGTATTCGTGCGTCTCGCCGGCCACGGCCGCCGCCAGGTTCAGCTTCGTCTCGCCGATCGGCAGGCCGGTGGCGGGGTCGCCGGAGGCTTCGAGATATTCGAGATGGCCGTGCGCATGGCCGGTCTCGCCTTCGGCCGTCGAACGGAACAGCGCGGCGACGTCCGGATAACCTTCCACGTCCGCCTTGTTGGCGAAATAGAGGTAGCGGCGGTTCGCCTGGGACTCGCCGGCGAAGGCGTCCTTGAGATGCTGTTCGGTCTTGGAACCCTTGAGTTGCAACTGCGCCTCCTGTTAAGCCTTGGCCGGTCGTCAACGCGAGCTCGGCCGCGGGCGGCATCCTAGTGCGTCACACTTTAGAATCAATCTAAATTTCGCGGCTGCGGCAATAAATCCCGGGCTTTCAGGCGACAAGGCGCGGCGTCCGGCCAGGCGCGGCGGGCGTGGCGCTGGCCGTATGGGCCGCCACCGGATGATCGTGACCGGGCGGCGTGCGGCGGAATTTCGCGCCCTTCAGCCAGAGCCGCAGGGCCTCCCAATGGATGGCGGCGACGACCTTCATCGTGGCCAGGGGAATGCGCAGGAAAGTCGCGGCCAGCGCGCGGTCGTCGAGCGCGCGATGGCGGGCGTTGAGCGCCGCCGTCATCAGCACGCCCTCCGCATCGTGGTCGACGATGCCCAGCGCGATCGCGGCCTCGCGCGCGACCACGCGGAACGAATATTCGACCCTCATGTCGATGAAAGGCGAGACGTGGAGTTCCTTGCGGGCGCGCTGGCGAACGATCCCGTCGCCTCCGTCCTCGACGCCCAGAACGTAGGAATGGCGCTCGCCGAAGGTATTGGACACTTCCCAGACGATCGCGCTCGGGGCGCCGTCGCCCGCATGGCAGAAATAGACGCTGAGCGGGTTGAACACGAAGCCGAGCACCCTCGGCATGGTCAGCAGCGTCAGCGGCCCCGACCCGTCGAAGCCCGCCTGTGCGACGAGCCCGCGGATCTTGAGCGCGAGATCGCCGCCCGCGCCATCGGCGTGATCGCGCTGCCGGAACGAGAACAGGTTGAAACGGTCGAGCGAAAAAAGCCGCAGCGGTTTCGCGGTCTCCTGCAACCTGTCGAGGTCGAGCGCGAACCAGAAGCAGGAATAGCGGAAGGCATGTCGACGCGGCCGCAGGCGTCGGTGCATGACGTCGCCGACATAGAGGCCGGGCGCGATCATGTCGCCGCGCTCGTCAGCGCCGGTATCGCGCCGACCGTCTGACGCCGGTCGCGCGGTAGCCGATCGTTCATGCCCGCGACGTTCCACGGACGCGCGACGCCGCCGATGTCTTCCGCGACCGCGAGCCCCGACTGCAATCCGTCCTCGTGGAAGCCGTAGCCGAACCAGGCGCCGCAATGCCAAATTCCGCCGACGCCCTGCAGAGACCACAATTTTTCCTGCGCGGCGAGGGTCGCTTGCGAGAACAGCGGATGTTCGTAGCGCACGCGGCGGAGCACGCACGCTTCGTCGATCTCGCACACGGGATTGAGCGACACGAAGACCGGCGGCCGGTTCGGTATGTGCTGCAGCCGGTTCATCCAGTAGGTGACGGACAGCCTGCGCCCTTCTTCCGACCGCGCGGCCATGTAGTTCCAGCTCGACCACGCCGCGCGCCGGCGCGGCATGGCGCGCACGTCCGTATGCAGCACCGCCTCGTTCGGCGCCGGACGGAAAACGCCGAGCAATTCGCGTTCGTCGCGCGTCGGCTGCGCCAGCATCTTCAGCGACTGGTCGGCGTGCGTCGCCATCACGACGCGGTCGAACCGGCGCGTCTCGCCGCTTTCGTCCGTCACGTCGACCGCGCCCTCGACGCGCTGCACGCTGCGCACGGCGCAACCGACCCGCGCGCTGGCGCCCAGGGCGTCGGCGATTTTCCGCACATAGACGCGCGAGCCGCCGTCGACGGTGCGCCAGACCGGCCGGTTGCGGTCCAATGTTTCCAGCAGGCCGTGGTTCAGGTTGAACCGGATGAAATTCTCGGCCGGGTAATCCCCGACCTGCATGGCCGGCGTCGACCAGATGGCGGCCGCCATCGGATAGAGATAATCGTCGCGGAAGGCGCGCGAATAGTTGCGCGCGTCGAGGTAGGCCTCCAGCGTGCCGAGGTCGTCGCGGCCGATGTCGTGCCGGGCCTCCCGGAAGAAGCGCAGGATGTCCTTCAGCATCGTCCAGTAGCGCGGCCGCAGCACGTTCGATGTCTGCGCGATCATGCCGCGCAGTCCAGAGCCCGAATATTCGAGACGGCCCCCGTCGATCGAAACGGCGAAGGACATTTCGCTCGCCCGCGTCGGCACGCCCAGATGCGAGAACAGCGCCGTCAGGTTGGGATAGGTGCGCTCGTTGTAGACGATGAAGCCGCAATCGACCGGCGCGCCGTCCCAGTCGAACGTATCGGAATGGCCGCCGAGGCGTTCCTCCGCCTCGTAGAGCGTGACATCGCAGGTCTGCGACAGGAGCCAGGCGGAGGACAGGCCGGAAATGCCGCCGCCGATGACGGCCACCCGCAAGGGACGGGCGGAAGAAGGATGGGTCAAGGGCGGGTCTCCGGTTTCCGGGCTTCTACGCGCGGCCGACCGGTCTGGATCAGGCTGATCCATCCCCCGACCGGCGCCGTAGAAGCGGCGAACCGGAGTGCGGACGTGTCGCTTGCCCTTGTGCAGCCAATGCCTTTGCGGAATAGGACTGACGTGATGTCCGCTCCTTCCGCAGACCAGATGAAGCGCTGGCTCGCCGCCGTCGCGTCCGACCAGGATCGCGCGGCCTTCGGCGAATTGTTTCGTTTCTTTGCCCCGCGCGTGGCGTCGTTCATGCAGCGCGGCGGCCTCAGCCCCTCCGAGGCCGAGGACATCGCACAGGAGACGATGGTCGCCGTCTGGCGTAAGGCGGCGCTCTACGATCCGGCGCAGGCCGGCGTCAGCACCTGGATTTTCACCATCGCCCGCAACCTGCGCATCGACCGGGCCCGCAAGGACAGGCGCGCGCAGGACGGAAACGCCGCCCTCGGATACGAGCCGGTGGAACTGGAAAATTCCGCCGAGGACGAGACCCTCGCCATCGAACGGGACGCCAGCGTCCGGCGCGCCCTGCAGAGCCTGTCGCCGGCGCAGGCGGCAGTGCTGAAACTGTCGTTTTTTTCCGAAAAGCCGCACGCGCAGATCGCGCGCGAACTCAACATCCCGCTTGGAACCGTGAAGTCCCGCGCGCGTCTGGCCATGGCCCGCATCCGCGCGATCCTGGAGCAGGAACAGTGAAGACCCCGTCGCATCATCCCACTGACGAGTCGCTGGCGCGTTATTCCGCGGGAACGCTGGACGCCGGCCCGCGCCTGGTCGTTGCGGTTCACGTCAACGGCTGCCCGCATTGCCGCGGCCGCATCCGCTCTTTCGAGGCCGCCGGCGGCGCGCTTCTGCAGGATCTGGAGCCTGCTGCGCTCTCCACGAACGCGTTCGCCCGCACGCTCGAGCGCCTCGACCAGCCGGCACCCCGGATCGTCGCGCCGCCGGTGCTCGCGCCCGACATGCCGAGCCCGTTGCGTCATTATCCGCTCGGGCCATGGCGTTTCGTGCATCCCGGCCTGCGCTGGCGCCGTCTCGCCCTGCCGGAAGCGCCGGACGCCAACGTCATCATGCTGAAGGTCGCCGCCGGCCAGCGGGTGCCCGAGCATGGCCATACCGGCACGGAATATACGCAGGTCATGGCCGGCGGCTTCTCCGACCGGTTCGGCCATTACGTCGCCGGCGATTGCATCGAGATGGACGAGGACGTCGACCACCAGCCGGTCGTCGATCTCGATGGCGAATGCATCGTGCTGGCGGCGGTGGAAGGCCGCCTGCGCCTGCGCTTCTGGCTCGGCCGCATGTTCCAGCCGCTGATCGGCATCTGAAATGCTCTGGCTCGGCGTCGGACTGGCGGTCTTCCTGTCGGTCGCGATGGCCTTTGCCTGCCGGACCGCCCTGTCGAGCGGCCGGTCCGGCCGCATCGACGCCATCTGGACATTATCGACAGGGGCCGCGGGCGTGATCGCCGCGCTCTGGCCGACGGCCGACGCCCAGCCTGCGCGGCAGGCGCTGGCGGCGATCCTCATCGCCGTCTGGTCGCTGCGGCTCGGGACCTACATGTGGCGGCGCGCCGAAAGCGGCCCGGACGATCCGCGCTACGCCACGATGAAACGCGAATGGGGCGAAGCCGCGCCCGCCCGCCTGTTCCGGTTCCTGCAGGCGCAGGCGCTCTGTTCCTGGCCGCTGGTCGCGGCGGTCTTCGTCGCCGCCCACGCGCCGCGCGCCGCGCCTGACTGGCGCGACGCGGCCGCCGTGGCGCTGTTCTGCCTTGCGCTGGGACTGGAAAGCGTCGCAGACGCGCAGATGGCCGCGTTCCGCCGCGATCCGCGCAACAGGGGACGCATCTGCGACACGGGCCTGTGGGCATGGTCGCGCCATCCCAATTATTTCTTCGAATGGCTGGTCTGGTGGACCTGGCCGCTGATCGCCATCCAGATGGACCATGCCGCGGGCTGGGTCGCCCTGGCCGCGCCGGCCCTCATGTACTGGCTGCTGGCCCATGTCTCGGGCGTGCCGCCGCTGGAAGCCGAACTGCGGCGCTCGCGCCCCGAGGCCTTCGCCGACTACGAGCGTCGGGTGAGCAGGTTCTTTCCCGCGCCGCCGGGATAGCAGCCATATCGCGCCGCAAGGTGACGCGGGCCCGCCGCGCCCCTAATTTGCGGCCCATGACATTCGCCGCCCGCCTTCCCGTCGACCAGGTCCTGACGAAGGAACAACTCGCCAGCGTTCGCGACCGCCCGACGTGGCGCGGCGTGTGGATGATCGCCCACGCCTGGGTTGTCATCGCCGCCGCGATCGCGCTGGTCGCGATCTTTCCGAACCCGCTGACTTTCGTTCTTGCCGTGATGATCATCGGCTCGCGCCAGCTCGGCCTCGGCATCCTCATGCACGAGGGCGCGCACGGCTGCCTGTCGCCCGATCACGACACGAACGACCGCCTGTCGCAATGGCTCTGCGCCTATCCGATCTTCGCCGAAACGCGCGCCTATCGTCGCTATCATCTCAAGCATCACAAGCGCACGCAGCAGGCGGACGATCCCGATCTCGTCCTCTCGGCGCCCTTTCCGATCACCGCGAAAAGCTATCGCCGCAAGTTCCTGCGCGACCTGTTCGGCCAGACCGGCTACAGCCAGCGCAAGGCGCAGGTGCTGAACGCGCTCGGCGATCCCGCGGCGCCGTGGAGCGAGCGGCTGGCGACGTTTCGCGAAAGGCTCGGCAAGCAGGTTCTGGTGAATGCGGCGCTGTTCGCGCTCCTCGCGGCCTGCGGCGTGTGGTGGGCCTATCCGCTGCTATGGCTGCTGCCGCTCGTCACCTGGTACATGGTGGTGACCCGCGTGCGCAACATCGCCGAACACGCCGTCGTGCCCGATCACGACGATCCGCTGCGCAACACGCGCACGACGAAGGCCAACTGGCTCGAGCGGGCTTTCGTCGCGCCCTATTTCGTCAATTATCACCTCGAGCATCACCTGCTCTATTACGTGCCCTGCTACAATCTGCCTGCCGTACATGCCATGCTGGAGGCGAACGGACTGAAGGCGCGCATGGAAGTGCAGCCCGACTATCGCGCGGTCATGCGCATGGCGACCGCAAAACCCGCCAGCGAGGACAGGCCGGGCGCGCTCGTCAACAACGCGCGCCGCCTGCGCGCCGGCGCGAGGGTCGACAGCGACAATGCGGCGGCGGGTTTCTAGGAAATTTCGCGCGTCCTCGTCCTGGGGAGCGGGCGCAGCCCGAGTCTCGAAGGATGGCCGCAATCCCCATGCTTCGAGACGGCGCGGGCCTCCTCAGCACGAGGTGCGTAGAAATGACGCCTCACAGATAGACCGCCTTCATGCCGCCCTCGGGATACCGCGTGCCGGATGCCGCGCCGACAGGAATGGCCGCTGACAATTCCGCAACCTCGGCGGCGCTGAGCTTCACATCGAGCGCGCCGAGATTCTCGTCGAGCCGGGCGGCGTAACGCGTGCCGGGAATGGCGACGACATCGTCGCCCTGCGCGAGAACCCAGGCGAGCGCGATCTGCGAGGGCGTGCACCCCTTCTTCGCCGCCTGCGCCTCGACCTTTTCGACCAGCGCGCGATTCGCGCCGAAATGTTCGGCCTGGAAACGCGGATGCTGGGCGCGCCGCCCGTCGATGTCGTCGAGCGATTTCAGCGCGCCGGTGAGAAAACCGCGCCCGAGCGGCGAATAGGCGACGAAGGAAATGCCGAGTTCGCGCGTGACAGCGCGCGTCTCCTCCGCCTCCTTGCGATAGAGCAGCGAAAATTCGGTCTGCACGACCGCGAGCGGATGCGTCGCATGCGCGCGGCGGATCGTCTCGGGCCTTGCTTCGGAAATGCCGAGCGCGCGCACCTTGCCGGCCTTCACGAGATCGGCCATCGCGCCGAACGTCTCCTCGACGGGAACGCCCGGGTCGACACGATGCTGGTAGAAGATGTCGATGACATCGACGCCGAGCCTCGTCAGGCACGCGTCGCAGGCCTGCTTCACATATTCCGGCCGCCCGTCGACGCCATTGGCGCCGCCTTCGCGCTTCACCTGGCCGAACTTGGTCGCCAGCACGAGTTCGTCGCGCCGCCCCCTGATCGCGCGGCCCACGACTTCCTCGCTGTGCCCCCAGCCGTACATGTCGGCCGTGTCGAGGTGGTTCACGCCGCAATCCAGCGCATGCGCGATAAGCCGTTCGGATTCCGAATCGTCGGCCGCGCCGTAGATTCCGGCGAGCGACATGCAGCCGAGCCCGACCGGCGAAACGCGCAGGTCGCTGCCGCCGAGTTTGCGGCGAATATCGCCCGGAACCTTCTTCATGTCGCTTCTCCAAGCTGCGCCGGCGGCCACAAATATGGGGCTTCCCGACAAAATCGAACCGCCATGTTGCATTGCACACAACGACGCGCGATGATCGGGCCATGTCATACAGGATCAAAGCGGCGAGCGCCGCACAAGACGTGGCGGATGCGCGAAAGCTGATCCGCGCCTATACCGACGCTCTGGGCATCGACCTGACGTTCCAGGACCTCGAGGGCGAGCTCGACAACCTGCCGGGAGAATACGCCCCGCCGGGCGGCGCGCTGCTGATCGGGCGCGACGACGCTGGCGCGGCCATCGGCTGCGTCGGGCTGCGAAAGATCGGCGACGGCCTGTGCGAGATGAAGCGCCTCTACGTGACGCCGGCGGCGCGCAAGACGGGCCTTGGCCGCGCCCTTTCGGAATCGGTCATCGCGAAGGCGCGCGAACTTGGCTATCGCGAGATGCGGCTCGATACGATCTCCGACATGGCGGCGGCCATCGGCGTCTATCGTGCGCTCGGTTTTCGCCGCATCCCGCCCTATTACGACACGCCCGTCGCCGACACGATCTTCATGAGCCTGTCGCTCGCCCCCTGACAGGTTGCGCGATCCGCCCTGCGGTCCGATCATGGCCGAAAAGGGAGGATCGCATGAGCCACGCGGCGCTGCTGAGGAATTTTTGCGATTGCGTCGAACGGCGCGACGGCGCGGGATTTGCGCGCCTGTTCGCCGAGAACGGCGTCTATCACGATGTCTTCTACGGCGCTTTCGCAGGCCGCGCGAAGATCGCCGAAATGATCGACGTCCATTTCTACCGCACGGCGCGCGATTTCCGCTGGGACATGCACGATCCCGTGAGCGACGGCCGCACGCTCTATGCGCGCTACACGTTCAGCTACGTCTCGACGCTGCCGGAAGCGCAGGGCAAGCGCGTCGGCTTCGAGGGCGTGGCGATCCTCAAGTTGCGCGACGGAATGATCGAGGAATATCGCGAGGTCGCCAATGTCGGCCCGGCCTTCGTCGCGCTGAATTTCGCGCCCGAACGGGTCTGCAAGATTCTGGCGAAGGAGGGCGCGGCGCTCGCGAAGGATCCGACCTTCGCCCGCCATCTCGCCTGATCGACGCGAACAGGAGGAAACATGCCGCACATCCAGGCCGAAGGCGCGCGTCTCTACTACGAGGAAGCAGGCGCCGGCCATCCCATCGTCTTCGTGCATGAATTCGGCGCGGATCTGCGCGAATGGGAAACGCAGATGCGCTTCTTCTCGCGAGCCTATCGCTGCATCGCCTACAATGCGCGCGGCTACCCGCCGAGCGACGTGCCGGCCGATCTCGCGCTCTACGGCTACGAATTCGCCTGCGCGGACATTGCGGCCATCATGCGCGGCCTGTCGATCCCGCGCGCACATGTCGTTGGGCTGAGCATGGGCGGCTATGCCGCGCTGCAGTTCGGATTGCGACATCCCGACATGGCGACGGCCATTGTCGCGGCCGGCGCCGGCACAGGCTCGGCGCCGTCGGTGCGCGAGGCGTGGCTGCGCGACGCGCCGGCGATGGCGAAAGCCTTCCTCGAACGCGGCATGCCCGCCATGGCGGAGGAAATGGCGAACGGACCGACGCGCATCCAGCTGAAGCGCAAGGACCCGCGCGGCTGGCAAGAGACGCTCGGGCGCCTGCGCGAACATTCACCGCAGGGCATGTCGAACACGATGGCGCGCTACCAGGCGCAGCGGCCCTCGCTGCACGACTTCCAGAAGGATTTCGCGCTGATGCGCACGCCGACATTGCTCGCCGTCGGAGACGAGGACCTGCCCTGCCTCGAGACCAACCTGATGCTGAAGGCCGCGATCCCTTCGGCCGGCCTCTGGGTCTGTCCCAACACCGGACACGCCATCAATCTGGAGGAGCCTGCCGCCTTCAACGCCGCCGTGCAGGATTTCTTCTCCGCCGCCGAACGCGGAACATGGCCAACGCGCGCCTGATCTACCAGGCGGCGTAGCGTTCGCGCAGCGCCGCCACCAGCCGGTCGAGCGCGAAGCCGAGCGCCGATATGACCACGACCGGCATGAACATCTGCACGCTCTGGAAGGTGCGCGCGGCGCGCACCAATATGTCGCCGAGACCGTCGCCCGGCGCCACCATCTCGCAGAAGAAAACGACGATGCAGCCGATGACGACGGAAATGCGCACGCCGGTGAGAATACCGGGCAGCGCCGCCGGCAGGACGATCATGCGCACGCAGCGCGAGCGCGACATGCCGGCGGCGCGCGCCGACCACACGAGCTTCTCGTCGACGGCCCGCGCGCCGTGATAGGCGGCGAGCAGGACGGGAAAGATGGCGTCGCCGACGACCAGCAGCACGCGTGCCGGATCGCCGAAACCGAAGATCATCAGGAGGGCCGGAAAGAAAGCGATCTTCGGCAAGGGCGACAGCACCCGCACGAAAGGTTCGAGTACGAGCGGTCCGGCCTTAGATTGCGCGGCGGCGACGCCGATCGTCACGCCGAGGCCGATGGCGATCGTCAGGCCGAGAAACAGGCGCCACAGGGTGTGGCCGAGGTCGGACAGGAAACGCATCTGCGTGAACGCCTGCAGTGTCGCGGCGATCACGGTGGACGGCGCAGGCAGCATGACCGCCGGCACGAGCTGCAGGCGGCTCGCCGCCTCCCATATCGCGAGCAGCAGCAGGACCGGCATGGCGCGGGTGAGCGCGGATCTCATGTCGCCCCCGCTTCGAAATCCTGCGTCTGGCGCGGCGCCCAGCGCGTCAGCCTCCGCCGCAACCGCTCGAAAAGGAAGTCGAGCGCGAAACCAATGAAGGCGATGACGAGGATGATCGAATAGCCGGCCGGATATTGCCCCATGTCGAGCGAGGTGAACAGCAGGTTGCCAAGCCCGACCTGCCGCACGAACATTTCCGACGTCAGCATGACGATCACGCCGAGCACGATGGCGACTCGCATGCCGAGCAATATTTCCGGCAGCGCGGCCGGAAGCACGACGCGAATGATCTCGCCCGCGCGCGACATGCCGAAGGCGCGCGCCGACCAGAGCAGTTTCTGGTCGACCGCCTGCGCGCCGTGCTGGGCGTGATAGATCAGCGGCAACGACACGGTCATGACGATGACGAATATTTTCGAGGCGTCGCCCGCGCCGAACCACAGCATGACGAGCGGCAGCAGCGCCGCCTTCGGCACCGGATAGATCATCGACAGCAGCGGCGAGACGAAATGCTCGACGCGCGCGCTGCGGCCCGCGACGAGGCCGAGCGGCACGCCGAGGGCGAGCCCGAGCGCAAAGCCGATGGCCAGACGCTTCAGCGAACCGGCGAGGTCGGGCCAGATTTCGCCGCTGCGCAGGCTCTGCCACAAAGCGGGAAAAATCTCCTCGAGACCCGGCCAGTATTCCTGTCGCACGACGAGCGCGCCGACCTGCCAAAGAGCCAGCAGCAGCGCCACGACGCCCCAGGGCGCCAGCGCCCGGATGATGTCGTCGCGCTTCATGCCTCGCGCGTCTCGGCGCTCATGAGGCGGCCGATTTCGATGACATATTCCTGGTAGCGCCGGTCGAGCAGCAATTCGTCGCGCAGGCGCGGCCGCGGCAGATCGATCCTGATGTCGGCGATGACGCGGCCCGGCGATCGCGAGAGAGCGATCACGCGGTCGGCGAGATAGACGGCCTCGTCGACGCCGTGCGTGACGAACAGCACCGTCTTGATGTCGCGCTCCCAGATCGCCAACAATTCGTCCTGCAGGACTTTTCGCGTATGCGCGTCGAGCGCGCCGAACGGCTCGTCCATGAGGAGGATCTGCGGCTCGTAAGCGAGCGTGCGGGCGATCGCCACGCGCTGCTTCATGCCGCCGGACAATTCCTTGGGATAGAGATCCTCGTAGCCGGAGAGATGCACGAGCTGCACCAGCCGGCGCGCCCGCGCTTCGGCCTCGGCGCGCGAAACGCCCTGCTCGAGCAGCCCGAACATGATGTTGCCCAGCACCGTCTTCCACGGAAACAGCGCGAATTCCTGGAACACCGGCCCGCGATCGGGCCCCGGCCCGGTCACCTTGCGGCCATCGACCAGGATCGCGCCCGACGTCGCAGGCACGAAGCCGCCGAGCATGTAGAGCAGGGTCGACTTGCCGCAGCCCGACGGCCCGACGATGGCCATGAATTCGCCGGCCTGCACGCGCAGGTCGATATCGACGAGGGCCGGCGCCGACGCGCCGCCCTTCTCGCGCATGTAGCTCTTGGAAACGCGGTCGAAGACGATTCCGGCGTCGCCCGCGGGCGACGCCTTTGCGAGTTCCGTCACTGGCCGCCCGGCATCACGTCGAGGCGCTGGAAATCGGAAATCTTGAGTTCGCGCGGGATGATCTTGTTCTTCGCATAGGCGTCGAACATCTTCTGGATCGCCTCGAAATTCGGCTTGCCGTTTTCCGGCCTGTAGAAATCGTCCTTGGTCAGCAGGAACGGATCGAGCGCCTCGACCGGAATCTTCGTCACCTCGCTGACGAGCTTCTTGGTCTCCTCGGGATGGGCGAGGGCGTATTTCACAGCATCCGCATAATCGCTCATGAAGGCCTTCACGGCGTCGACATTCTTGTCGACGAATTCCTTGCGGCAGACCTCGAATACGTTGACGAGCGGCGAGAAGGCTTCCGACGAATCGAAGACTTTCCTGATCCCGCCCTTCTTGAAGGCGGCGCTGGCGAAGGGCTGCGCATACATCGCAACGTCCACCCGGCCCGCGCGCAAGGACTGGTCCATCAGCGGGAAGGGCATTTCGATGACCTTCACGTCATTGTCAGGGTCGAGGCCGTGCGCCTGGAAGATCATGCGCATGTGGTAGTAGGTGCCGCCGCCGATCGCGGTGGAGGCGATGGAATGGCCCGCAGGTCTTCGACCTTCTTGATCGGCGAATTGTCGAGCGTCGCCCAGAAGACCGAGAAATAGCCGGGCTTCTCGTCGACCATCGAGCCGAGGATATAGGCCTGCAGGCCGCCGTCGGTGACGCCCTTGGCGAAGCTGATCGGCGCCTGGGTGCCGCAATCGACGGCGTTCGCGATCAGCGCCTGGGTGATCGGCGCGGTTCCCTGGAACACCGACCATTCCATCTTGTAGGCCTTGCCGGCGTTCTTGAAGAGTTCCGGCTTCTTGGCGAGATACCAGATCGGTTCTTCGCCGGGATAGGTGCCGCCGACGCGGATCGTCGTCTGCGCCGACGCAGCCGCGCCCGTCAGCCCGAGGGCGAGCGCCGCCGAAGCGGCCAGTCGCAGGGCCCTGCCGGCCGCAACAGTGAAATCGAGCTTCATGGCGAGGGTCCTTCCCCGGGGGTTTCCGTCGCCGGACATTCAGCCGCCGGCGCCCGCTCCGTCAAGGCGAGGGCGCGCCTTTCGCGTTTGATCGCGAACAGGGCGCGGGGAAAAAGCCGGCGCTAAGGGAAAGGCGGCGGAACGCCCTCGAACGGACATCTGGACCATGCACAGGCTCTCGGCGCTCGACGCAGCCTTCCTCTACCTGGAAACGCCGGATACGCCGATGCACATCGGCAGCCTGACGGTCTTCCGCGCGTCGGAAAACGCCGACGGCCTGTTCGAGCGTTTCGTGGCCCATACCCGCGCCCGGCTGTCGCTTCTGCCGAGCTATACGCGGCGCCTGAAGCCGACGCCGCTCGATCTCGACCACCCGGTCTGGACCCCTGCCGAACCGGAACTCGACTGGCACCTGCGCCATTGCGCGCTGCCCTCGCCCGGCACGATGGAACAATTGCGCGCCGAAGTCGCGCGCCAGCACGCCATCCCGCTCGAGCGCTCACGCCCGCTCTGGCAATATTGCCTGATCGAAGGCCTGCAGGACGGCGGCTTCGCGGTCTACGCCAAGGTGCATCACGCGGCGATGGACGGCGTGGCCGGTCTCGGCACGCTCGGCGTGGTCTACGATTTCGTCCCCGACGCGCCGCCGCCCCGGCCACGCCCGAAGATGGACGACGAGCAGGAGCCCGACGCGCTCGAACTGACCTCCTCGGCGCTCGCCGATTTCGTCCGCCAGATCGGCCGCGCCATTTCCGGGACGCCGTCGCTGGTGCGCACGCTGGCCGGCCTCTATCCGAACCTGATGCGCGACGCCCGCGCCGTGCTCTCCTACGCGCGCGGCGCGCCGCAGACCCGGCTCAACCGGCCGATCCGCCGCGAGCGCGTCTTCGCGACGTCGTCGCTGCCGCTGGCTGACGTGAAGGCGCTGGCGAAGGAGACCGGCTCGACCATCAACGACATCGTGCTGGCGCTGTCGGCGGGCGCCTTGCGCAGGTATCTGGAGAGTCACGACGACCTGCCCGAAAAGCCGCTCGTCGCCGCCGTCCCCGCATCGTTGCGCGAGAAGGACGACTGGCGGCTCAACAACCAGGTCGTCTTCACGCTGGCGCATCTTCCGACCGACATCGATGATCCCCGCGAAAGGCTCGCCGCGGCGAAACTGTCGATGCAGGAATCGAAGGAAATTTTCGGCGAGGTGCGCGGTCTCATCACGACCGACTTTTCCGCGCCCGGCGCGCCTATCGTCACCGAGGCGCTGGCCCGCCTGCCCGGCTCGCGCGCCACGCAGGCCTTGCCGAGTTGGTTCAACATCGTCATTTCCAACGTGCCGGGGCCGAACAGGCCGATGTATTTCGATCGCGCCGCGGCCACGCATTATTTCCCGGTGTCGATCCCCTATCACAACAACGCGCTCAACATCACGGTGCAAAGCTATTGCGATACGCTGGATTTCGGCCTCGTCGCCTGCCGGCGCGCCGTGCCGGATGCGCAGGCGATCGCCGACGCCATCGTCGAGGAATTCGAAAGTCTCGCGCGCCCGGCCAGAAAGAATCCACCGCGGCGACCGCGTGCTGCGGCGCCGAAAAAAAGCGCGGCGCGAGCGAAGAAGCGGCCTGCAAAATCCGCCTGACAGGGCTGCGCCGGACGAGACGGTGACGTTCGAGCCATCATTCCCCTTTGCGCCGGGCGCGGGACGGCGTAGGTCGAAAACCGACAGACAATCGGAGATCGACCTCCATGACGAACCCGTCCCACTATATCGACGGCGCCTGGGTAGCGGCTAAGACCACCCTGCCCGTCGTCAATCCCTCGGACGGCCAGACGATCGGCCAGATCGGTCGCGGCGGCGCGGACGAAATCGACGCGGCCGTGCGCGCCGGCCATGCGGCGCTCGATGGCGAATGGGGCCGGCTCGACGCCGCCTCGCGCGGCCGGCTGCTGCTGCGCCTCGCCGACCTGATCCGCCGCGACGTCGAGAAATTCGCGAAGCTCGAAAGCGAAGACGTCGGCAAGCCGCTGGCGCAGGCGCGCGCCGACGCCAACGTGATGGCGCGCTATTTCGAATATTACGGCGGCGCCGCCGACAAGGTGCATGGCGAGACCATTCCGTTCCAGACCGGTTTCGCGGCGCTGACCTTCTACGAACCGCACGGCGTCACCGGCCATATCGTGCCGTGGAACTATCCGATGCAGATGATGGGCCGCTCGGTCGCGCCGGCGCTCGCGATGGGCAATGCGATCGTGCTGAAGCCGGCGGAAGATACCTCGCTGACCGCGCTGGCGCTCGCTGCGCTGACCGCGGAAGCAGGCTTCCCGAAAGGCGTATTCAACGTGGTGACCGGCCTCGGCGAGGAAGCGGGCGCCGCGCTGACCGCCCATCCCGGCATCGGCCATGTCAGCTTCACCGGTTCGCGCGAAGTCGGCACGCTCGTGCAGCAGGCGGCGGCGAAGAACGTCATTCCCGTCACGCTCGAACTCGGCGGCAAGTCGCCGCAGATCGTCTTTGCCGACGCGGACTTTGCCGACGCCGCCAGCACAATCGTGCGCGGCATCACGCAGAACGCCGGCCAGACCTGTTCGGCCGGTTCGCGCGTGCTGATCGAGGAGAAGATCTATGACGAATTTGCAGGCGAGCTTGCGAAGCGCTTCAAGGCGACGCGTGTCGGCGCCGGCAGCCAGGACCTCGATCTCGGGCCGGTCGTCAACGCCACGCAGAAGAAGCGGATCGAATCCTATCTCGACCTCGCGCGAAAGGACGGCCTGAAGATTCTCGCCGAAGGCGAGTTCGGCACCAACCTGCCGCCGAACGGATTCTACGTGAAGCCGACGCTGATCGGCGACGTTCCGCCCGGGCACCGGCTGGAGCAGGAGGAGATCTTCGGTCCCGTGCTCGTCGCCATCCGCGTCAAGGACGAGGACGAAGCCGTGCGCATCGCCAACGACACGCAATACGGCCTCGCGGCGGGCGTGTGGACGTCCGACCTCGGTCGCGGCTTGCGGCTCGCCCGCAAGGTGAAGTCTGGCCAGGTGTTCGTGAACAATTACGGCGCGGGCGGCGGCGTCGAATTGCCCTTCGGCGGCATGAAGGCGTCCGGCCATGGGCGCGAGAAAGGCTTCGAGGCGCTCTATGGTTTCGGCGCGCTGAAGACGGTGACGATCAAGCATGGCTGAGAAGGCGACAAGTCGCCCGCTGGAGGGCCTGCTCGTCATCTCGCTCGAACAGGCGGTGGCGGCCCCCTATTGCTCGTCGCGTCTCGCGGACGCCGGCGCGCGCGTCATCAAGATCGAACGCGCTGAAGGCGATTTCGGGCGCGGCTACGATACGGCGGTGAATGGGCTCTCCACATATTTCGTCTGGCTCAACCGCGGCAAGGAAAGCCTCGTCGCCGACATCAAGAAGCCGGACGATGCGGCGCTGCTGCATCGCCTGCTGGCGAAGGCCGACGTGTTCATCCAGAATCTCGCGCCCGGCGCAGCTGAGCGCGCCGGCTTCGGCTCGAAGGACCTGCGCGAAAAATATCCGCGCCTGATCACCGTCGATATTTCCGGCTACGGCTCAGGCAATTCATACACGGAGATGAAGGCATACGACCTGCTCGTGCAGGCCGAGAGCGCGCTTGCCGAAATCACCGGCCACCCCGCCGGGCCGGGCCGCGTCGGCGTGTCGGTCTGCGACATCGCCTGCGGCATGGCGGCCCATGCGGCGATCCTCGAAGCCCTGATCGCACGCGGCGTGACGGGCGAAGGCGCGCGGCTGGAGACGAGCCTGTTCGCCGGCATGGCCGACTGGATGAACGTGCCGCTGCTTTACTTCGAGGGCACGGGCAAGGCGCCGCAGCGCGTCGGCCTCGCCCATCCCTCTATCTGCCCCTACGGCGCCTTCACGACGAAAGACGGCAGGCCCGTGCTGATCTCGATCCAGAACGAACGCGAATGGGCGAATTTCTGTCGCGTGTTCATGGGAGAGCCCGACCTGCCGAAACAGGCGGGCTACGAAACAAACAATGTGCGTGTGCAGAACCGGCAGAAGGTCGATGCGCATGTCGCGGAGAAATTCGCGGCGCTGACGCGCGACGAGGCAGCCGCAAAACTGCGCGAGGCAGGCACGGCCTATGGCTTCGTGAACGCGGTGGAAGACCTCGTGCATCATCCCGCGCTGCGCCGTGCGACGGTCGAGACGGAGACGGGGCCGGCTTCGATCATCGCGCCGCCGACCATCCGCGACGGAGCGGAACCGCAACTTGGGCCGGTGCCGTCGATCGGCCAGCACAGCGCGAAGATCCGCGCGGAATTCATCTGACAAGTCGGGAAACGCAGGAGGAACCAACATGAGGCTTCAAGGCAAGGTCGCGATCGTCACCGGCGCCGGCGGCGGCTTCGGCGAGGGCATCGCGCAACGCTACGCCGCCGAAGGCGCCAAGGTCGCTCTCGTCGACATACGCGGCGCGGAGGCCGAACGCGCCGCCAGGGCCATCGGCAAGAACACCATCGCCATCGCCGCCGACGTCGGCAATCCCGCCGACGTCGAGCGCGTGGTGAAGGAGACCGCAGAAAAGCTCGGACCGATCGACATCCTCGTCAACAACGCCGGCGTCACGCACAGGAACCGCCCGATACTCGAGGTCGACGAAGCGGAATTCGACCGCATGTTCCGCATCAACGTGAAGTCGATCTTCCTGTTCGTGCGCGCCATCGCGCCGCACATGCGCGACCACGGCGGCGGCGTCATCCTCAACGTCGGCTCGACCGCCGGCATAAGGCCGCGCCCGGGCCTCACCTGGTACAACGCGACCAAGGGCGCGGTGAACCTCGTGTCGAAATCGCTGGCCGTCGAACTCGCGCCCTGGAAGATCCGCGTCAACGTGATCTGCCCGGTCATCGGCGAGACCGGACTGCTCGAAACCTTCATGGGCGTGCCGGATACGCCGGAGAACCGCGCCCGCTTTGTCGCGACCATTCCGCTCGGCCGCATGTCGAAGCCGGAGGACATCGCCAACGCCGCGCTTTATCTCGCTTCCGACGAGGCGAATTTCATCACCGGCGTGGAATTCCCGGTCGACGGCGGCCGCTGCGTGTAAGAGGAAACTCGAATGGCGCCGTCATGGCCGGGCCTGTCCCGGCCATCTGCTCCTGAGAGGCGCTACTTGCCGACGCCGGCCTTCAGCGCCGCCAGCACGAAGTCGATCATCCGCTCGCTGGTCGGTACCGGCTTGTCCTGGCATTCGACCATCAGACGCGGATGGCAGAAGCAGATGGTGGAAGCCTGGATCAGCGCCGCGCCTTCCGCCGGATCGATCGGCGCGAATTCGCCGGCCGCGACGCCTTCGGCGACAAGGCGGCCCATCAGCATGCGCATGCCCGCGACACATTCGTCGATGATCGGCCAGTCTTCGTTCAGCGCCACCTCGACCATCTCGTGCAGCTTGCGTTCGCCGATGAAACGCTCGGCGTTCATCTTCTCGTTGTTGAGAACGAGCGCGCGCAGTCGTTCGCTCGCGCTGCCCGGCCCCTCGACGATAGCTGTCGAGGTCGCGAGGATGGCGCTGAGCAGATGACGCGCCACCGCGCCGTTGATCTCGGCCTTCGAGCCGAAAAAGCGATAGACATTGGCCGGCGACATGCGCAGTTCGCGCGCGATATCTGCGACCGTCGTCTTCTGGAAGCCGATTTCGCGGAACAGCTTCTCCGCCGTCTCGACGATGCGGGCGCGCTGCTCGGCGTCTCGCGTTGTGACCTCTGCCTGGCTCATTCGGCGGGCGTTCCCACGAGGCCGGCATGCGCCGGCCCTGCCTGTTTCACGTCGGCCGCCGACGCCGTTTGCGCGTCGAGCGACTTGCGGAACCATAGCGCATAGAGGGCCGGCAGGAACAGCAGGGTCAGGAAAGTGGCCACGAACAGGCCGCCCATGATCACGACCGCCATCGGCCCCCAGAAGGCCGATCGCGACAGGGGGATCATCGCCAGGATGGCGGCGAGCGCCGTCAGCACGACGGGCCGCGCGCGACGGACCGCCGATTCGACGATCGCCTCGCGATAGGAGGCGCCGCGCTCGAGATCCTGCCGCACCTGATCGACGAGGATGATGGAATTGCGCATGTCCATGCCGGCGAGCGCGATCAGGCCGAGCAGCGCGACGAAGCCGAAAGGCGCGCCTGAGATGTTGAGGCCGAGCGACGAACCGATGATGCCGAGCGGGGCGCTGAGCATGACGAGGGCTAGGCGGGTGAAGTTCTGCAACTGCACCATCACGATCAACAACATCACGAACAACATGACCGGGAACACGGTGGCGATGGCCGCATTGGCCTTGGTGGATTCTTCCACCGCGCCGCCCATCTCGATCCGGTAGCCCGGCGGCAGCTGCGCGCGCAGTTCCGCCAATTGCGGCCAGATCCGGGCGGAGACGTCCGGCGGCTGCACGCCGTCGGCGACGTCGGCGCGCACGGTGATCGTCGTGTCGCGGCTGCGCCGCCACAGGATCGCGTCCTCGTGCTCGTAGACGATCTGCGCGATCTGGGAGACCGGCACCGACGCGCCCGAGCGGGTGGTGACCGACAGGTCGCCGATGCGGCCGAGATCGCCGCGCTCGGCGGCGACCGCGCGCGCCACGACGTCGACCTTCTCGACGCCGTTACGGACGGTCGTCACCGTCGCGCCGGACACGAGCATCTGCAGCGAATTGGCGACGTCCTGCGGCGTCAGCCCCATGGCGCGCGCCCGGTCCTGGTCGAGCACGAGGCGCACCGACGGCGTCAGTTCGTTCCAGTCGAGATGCGGATCGCGCACGGCCGGATCGGCGCGCATGATCTCGCGCACCTTGTAGGCGGCGTCCTTCACCTGCTGCGGCTCGAAGCCCATCACGCGAAACTGCACGGGAAAGCCGACCGGCGGGCCGAAGTTGAAACGGTCGACGCGCACGCGCGCCTCCGGCAGAGCGCCGTCTGCGAAGGCCTGTTCGAGCCGGCGCTTCACGCGCTCGCGCGCCTTGACGTCCTTCGTCACGAGAACGATCTCGGCGAAGGATTCGTTCGGCAATTGCGGGTTGAGGCCGAGCCAGAAGCGCGGCGACCCCTGGCCGATGTAAGTGGAATAATGGGCAATGTCGGGATCGCCCTTCAGCATGGCTTCCGCCTTGTCGGCGGTCGCCTTGGTCGCGCCGATCGCCGTGCCTTCCGGCATCCGCATCTGGAAGAACAATTCCGGACGCTCCGAGATGGGGAAGAACTGCTTCGGCACGCGGGTGTAGCCGATCGCGGCGACCACCATCAGCAGCACGGTCGTCGCGACGACCAGCATCCGGTTGTCGACCGACCATTCGATCATCCGGCGCAGGATGCGGTAGGCGCGCGTGTGGTAGATCGCCTCTTCGTCGTGCTGCCTCGCGCCGGAAAAATCCGGCAGCAGCTTCACGCCGAGATAGGGCGTGAATACCACGGCCACGAACCACGAGGCGATCAGCGCGATCGCCACGACCCAGAAGATGCCGCCGGCATATTCGCCGGAGGTCGAGGGCGCAAAGCCGACGGGCAGGAAGCCCGCCGCCGTGACGAGCGTGCCTGTCAGCATCGGGAAGGCGGTCGAATCCCAGGCGAAGGTCGCCGCCTTCAGCCGGTCGACGCCCTGCTCCATCTTCACGACCATCATTTCGACGGCGATGATCGCGTCGTCGACCAGAAGGCCGAGCGCGATGATGAGCGCGCCGAGCGTGATGCGCTGCAGGTCGAGTCCCATCGCGTACATGACGACGAACACCACCGACAGGACGAGCGGCACGGACATGGCCACGGCGATTCCGGTGCGCAGGCCGAGCGACAGGAAACTGACGGCCAGCACGATCGCCAGCGCCTCGACGAAGGAGCGCGTGAATTCGCCGACCGCTTCGGCGACGACCTTCGGCTGGTCGGCGATCTGCGTCAGCTCGACGCCGACCGGCGTCGCCTTGCGGATTTCGGCCAGCGTCTCGTCCAGGTTCTGCCCGAGCGTCAGGATGTTGCCGCCCTTGGCCATGACCACGCCGATAGCCAGCGCCGGCCGGCCTTCCGAACGCACGAGCCAGGTCGCCGGATCCTTGAAGCCGGCCTTCACGTCGGCGACGTCGCCGAGCCGGAACACGCGACCGTTCGCCTCGACCGGCGTCTCGGCGACGGCGGCCGCGCCCGACAGCGCGCCCGATATGCGCACGGGGATGCGATTGGCCTGCGTCTCGAAAACGCCGGAGGCGGCGATCGCGTTCTGCTTTGCCAGCGAATCGAAGATCGCCTGCGGCGTCACGCCGAGGCTGGCGAGCCGCGCCTGGCTGAACTCGACGAAGATGCGCTGGTCCTGCACGCCGTAGAGATTGACCTTGGCGACGTCGGGAACCTTCAGGAAACGCTGGCGCGCGGCCTCGGCGATCTGCTTGAGCTGCGCATAGTCGGCGCCCTCGCCGGTCAGCATGTAGAGGACGGAATCGACATCGCCGAATTCGTCGTTGACGTCGGGACCGACGAGGTTCGACGGCAGGTCGGCGCGAATGTCCTCGAGTTTCTTGCGCAACTGATAGAACAGCCACGGCACCTGCGCCGGCGGCGTCGTGTCCTTGAAGATCACCTGCATCGCCGTGAACGACGGCTTGGTATAGGTCTGCACGCGATCGAAATAGGGAAGCTCCTGCAGCTTCTTCTCGATGCGGTCGGCGACCTGGTCCTGCATCTCGCGCGCGCTGGCGCCCGGCCAGACGGCCGTGACATTGGCGAGCTTGATGGTGAAGCTCGGATCCTCGGCGCGGCCGAGCCGCGTGTAGGCGACGGCGCCGGCGACCAGCGTCGCGACGATCAAGAAGAGGGTCAGCGCCTGATGCGTGACCGCCCATTGCGAGAGGTTGAGCCTGCGCATGTCGGCGCGCTCAGAAGGAGAGTTGCGAAATGGCGCGGACCTTTTCGCCCGCGTCCAGCTTCTGCACGCCGAGCGTGACGATGCGCTCGCCGTCAGAGACGCCGCTCGACACCAGCACGTCCGATCCCTCGTAACGCAGCACGACGACGGGCTTCAGCGCGACGCGATTGTCCTCGCCGACGACCCACAAGGCGGAGCCCTTTCCCTGGTCGAACAGGGCGGAGGCCGGCACGCGCGCGACATTGCCGGAGCCTGCCGGCGCGATCGACAGCGTCGCGCTCATGCCGAGCGCCACGTCGGCATCGGCTTCCGGCAAGGAAAACCGCGCCGCGAATGTGCGCGTCGCCGGATCGGCGACCGGGCTCATCTCGCGCAGGACGGCCTTGTGCACGCGGCCGGGGTCGGAAAACAGGGTCAGGGTCGCTGCGCCCTCGCGGGCGCGCAGGACGAAGGATTCCGGGATGGCGACGGCCGCTTCCTTTTCGCCGCGCCGCGCCAGCCGCATCGCGGGTTGTCCGGCCGAGACGACCTGGCCCGGCTCGACCAGCGTCGCCGTGACGACGCCGTCGGAATCGGCGCGCAGCACCGCGTAGTCGAGCGCGTTGGCCGCCAGTTCGACGGCGCGCTGGGCGCGCCGGTTGCGGCCGCGCGCTTCCTCGGCCGCCGCATGCTGGCGGTCGAAGCCGGCCTGCGAGGTCCAGCCCTTGGCGCGCAGGTCGCCGCCGCGCTTCTCGTCGGCTTCGGTCTGCTCGACCGCCACGCGCGAGGCCTGCAATTCGGCTTCCGCCTGCTCCTTCTGCAGCCGCAGGTCGGTCTCGTCGAGGCGGGCGAGCGGTTCGCCCGCCTTCACGGCGCGTCCGACATCGACAAGCCGCGCCGCCACCTTGCCGGAGACGCGAAAGCCCTGGTCGGCCTCGACCCGCGGCTTGATGGTCGCCATGAAGCTGCGAACCGGCTGTTCGGGCGCGAAGCGAACGACGGAAACCAGCACCGGCCGGCCGGCGGGATCGAGGCGCGGCGCGTCCTTGCTGTGGCCGAGCCCCTGGGCGAAGGCGGCGGCGCCGACGCCCACGGCAACGACAAACCCGCCTGCAATCAACGGCTTGATGTAGGAACGCGCGCGCTGGGACATGGTTCGGCTCCGGTCTGGAGTCGAATATTGTCTATTGACTGATAAAAATCAATATTCGTCAGTTCTCACGAAATCGTGAGGCGGGCGCGCTTGCGCGGCGTTCGCGGCAAGATCGCCGGGGATGCTCTGCCGCGACCGCATTCCGTCCGCGTCGCAGTGACGGCTAACGACCGATGGACGAAGCCGCTCCGCGGCAGGAGCTGCCCGATTGGGGGCGGCTGAGGTCTGACACTCGGGATTGCACGATCATGTGGGGTTTCTCTTGAACGGGAGAGCCCCATGGAAGACCACAGCAATGCCCAAGGATCCGTCAGCCCGCTTCGCCAGCGGATGCTCGAGGACATGACCATCCGCGGTTTCGGCGAGCAGACGAAGCGCGACTACGTCCGGCAGGTGCGTATGTTTGCGGCGTTCATCGACCGCAAGCCGGCCCTTGCCGAGCCGGAGGATCTGCGTCGCTACCAGCTGCACATGGCGGCCAGCGGCGCGAGCGCCTCCACAATGAACCAGGCCTGCGCGGCCCTTCGGTTCTTCTTCCATGTGACGCTCGGCCGCCCTGGCTTCGGCGATCGGATGGCGCGGATCTCGACGCCCGAACGCTTACCCGTCGTATTGAGCCCGGAGGAGGTCGCACTGCTGCTGGCGCATGCCTCGAACCTGAAGCACCGGGCGGCGCTCAGCGTCGCCTATGGTTGCGGCCTGCGCGTTTCCGAGATCGCCAACCTCAAAGTCTCGGATATCGACAGCGCCCGGATGCTGATCCGCGTCGAACAGGGCAAGGGACGCAAGGATCGCTATGTCATGCTGTCGCCCGATCTGCTCGCGCTGTTACGGCAGTGGTGGCGGGAGAAGCGGCCGAAGGGATGGCTGTTCCCAGGCCAACAGCCAGGCCAGCCGATCACCTCACGCCAGCTCAGCCGCGCCTGCGTTGCCGCCGCGGCGAGCGCGAGGCTCGGCAAGCGCGTCTCCATGCACACGCTGCGGCACAGCTTCGCCACGCATCTTCTGGAGCAGAAGGTCGATATCCGCGTCATCCAGACGCTGCTCGGCCACAGGAAGCTCGACACAACGGCGATCTACACGCGCGTTGCCCTCAAGACGATCCGCGACGTCGAGAGCCCGCTCGCGCTGCTCGCGCCCCCGCACTCCTGAAGACCGCGCCGTCATGGCGCGGCCTCGCCTCGAGGTCGCAGACGTCTTTCGTCGGCATGGGGAGGCATATCTTGCCGCCCACGCCGGCCGTCTGAGCCTCGGCCAACTCAAGGTCGTCTCGGCGATCCGGGCTTGTCGCACCGCGGCGCTCGGTGGCCATGTCGCGCGCTGCGACGGCTGCGGCCATGTCGAGATCGGATACAACTCCTGTCGCAACCGGCATTGTCCGAAGTGCCAGGGATTTGCCGCGCGCGCCTGGCTCGACAAGCGTCAAGCCGATCTACTGCCGCTCGCCTACTATCACGTCGTCTTCACCCTGCCGGCGGCGATCGCCGCAATCGCTTTCCAAAACAAGGCGGCGCTCTACGACCTGCTCATGAAGACCGCTGCCGAGACGCTGACGACGATCGCCGTCGATCCGAAGCGGCTCGGCGTCAGAATCGGATTCACCAGCGTGCTGCACACTTGGGGATCGGCGCTCACTCACCATCCGCACGTCCACATCATCGTCCCCGGCGGCGGCCTGTCGCCGGACGGCGAACGCTGGATCGCCTGCAAGCCCGGCTTCTTTCTGCCCGTGCGTGTCCTGTCGCGCTTCTTCCGTCGCCGCTTCCTGGAAGGCTTGCTCGCCCTTCATGAGGGCGGCCGGCTGACCTTCTTCGGCGACCTCGCCGGGCTCGCCAACCCCGGTGTGTTCAGAGCCCGTCTCGCGCCGCTGCGCCGCGCCGAATGGGTCATCTACGCCAAGCGCCCGTTCGGCGGCCCTCAGGCCGTCCTCGCCTATCTGTCGCGCTACACCCACCGCGTCGCCATCTCAGACAGCCGCATCGTCGCATTCGACGGTCATCGCGTCTCCTTCCGCTGGAAGGACTATCGCGCTCGGGCGAGCGCGCCGGGCGCATGGATCAAGACCATGACGCTGCCCGTCGACGAGTTCATGCGCCGCTTCCTGCTGCACGTTCTCCCCGATGGCTTCCACCGCATCCGCCATTACGGCTTCCTCGCCGGCGCCGCGCGCGTCAAGAACGTCGCGCGCATCAGACAGATGATTGCCGACGTCAGTGGCGCACCGCAGGCCCGACAGAACGTCGGCGAGCCGCATGCCGAACCGGCAGAAGCGGGTGTCGACGATGAGCGCGAGGAATCCTTCCCCTGCCGCTGCTGTGGTGGTCGCATGACCATCGTCGAGCGCTTCGCCCGCGGCGGCGCTCCGCAAACGTCGTTCGCAGCCGGATGGAGCGATACATCATGATCTGCCCGCGGACCGTCTGCCCCAACCACGATTCCGAACGCACGCAAATTACCGGCGCAACGCAGCCGCTCGCTTCATGCTCGACAAAATCGACTGCCCAGACGAGCTCGCCGAGCCGGCGCTTCGATCAACGCATCATCCGCAGAAATCATCCACGACCGAAGCGCGCCCGTCGCCGCGACACAACCGCAGTCGGCGACACACCGTTCGCGAAAGCCCCATAGCGCCGGCCAATCTGAAACGCCCAACCACTGGGCCGCGGCTTCCTCCATCGGAGGATTGCCGACGCCGGCCCGCGCGCCGTCACGCACATCCGGGTCGGGCCGGCGTCCGCAATCCTTCACGAAGGCGGACGTCAGTTTAGTTGACCGGCTCGGACGCCTAGGCCAAGGCTCAGGCTTATACGGGGTGTCATGCGAGAAAACCCAGCCGAAGGCGTTTCTCTTGTCGACTTGGACAAGCGGCAAACGATCGCCCTGAAGATAACCTCGTCCACAGGTCACTCGACTACCTCATCGGCGCGGGCAAGGACGGCTGGGGCGATGTTGACGCCTATTGCTTTCGCTGTGCGCAGGTTTACGAGCAGTTCAAATTTGGTCGGCTGCTCTATCGGAAGCTCGCCAGGCGTCGCGCCCCTCAAAATCTTGTCGACGTAGGCGACGGAACGCCCCACAAATTCAGAGAGGTTTACACCGTACGTCAACAGGGCGCCGGATTCCGCGAATTCTCGAATGCTGCCCATCATAGGCAACCTCCTCTCTATTGCGAGTTCGGCAATTCTCTTCCTGTGAGGCATCAGCGTACCAGTGGCGGTAATCAGAACGGCATCCACCTGACGCGCAGAGAGTGCGTCAAATATTTTTTCAAGTCGGTCCATTGCCGCTACATTGAACCATTCGAGTTGAACACGAACTCCGGGCGCCACCGACCGCAGGGACGTTGCCAAGAATTCCGCAGAGGGATCGGCAGGATCACTCAGAATTCCGACCCGAGCGGCCGTGGGAATAGTTTGTTTCAATATCTCGAGAAGCTTGCCGCCGTAGCCGAGGTCGGCGGTGAAAGATGTTCCGGTGACATTCCCCCCGGGCCGACTCAGGCTTGAAGCCAGCTGAAGTTCAACAGGGTCACCGGCAAACATTGTCACGATGGGAATACTGCTGGTTGCGCCTTTTGCCGCAACGACGGCTGCTGTGTTCGGCGCAACTATCAAATCAACATTCAGCCGCACGAGTTGCGCAGCGAGCTCCGGAAGTCGTGCAACATCACCTTCGGCCCAGCGATATTCAATTTTGAGATTCGATCCTTCGACCCAACCAAGTTCCCGCAGCCTCCGCAGAAAAACGTCGAGCGTACGTTGAACGGATTCCTGGTTGGGTGCGCTCAAATAGCCTAGGCGATATACGCGCTGAGCGTACGCTAGAGGCTGCGAAGCTACAGCTATGCCGCCAACCATGCAGAACAGATCGCGTCGCCTCATGCACACCTTCGAGGAGATTGACAGCTGAGTTTCTAGGCTAGCACCCTGTTTTGAGTTTGTACCGTCAGTCCGCGCAACCTGTCGGCTGGGATAAGCGCCGGGTCGGCGCTCTGGCAGAGGGCATAGCGCCCGCGAATGCATTCCGGTCGTCTATTGGGTGCCCATGCCGGGGTGTCCGCTACCCGCCCAATGCAACCATTCCGAATGTCCGTGTGTGGACGCCCCGAAGAATGCAAGAAGAATCTTGGAATGGCATGGGCGCATGTAGTCGAGGTGCTTCCGTGTGTCCGGCCTTTTGATTGCGGCCGTTCGCACGCCGCTGGCCTGTATGGAGTTCGCGGCCTGGGTCCACGTCGCTGTCGCGCGCTCGAGGCGCTTCGGACATTCCTGGTTTTCCCGGGCCCGTCTCACCGACTGTTGCGCCATACCTCCTTCTGACCTTCCTACACCCCCGACAGCCTCCTGACCCCGGCGTTCATGACGCCGTGGCCGGAGCTCGGTAAGTTCCGCCATGCGCCATCAGCGCCCAGGCGATGCGCGCAATCTTGTTGGCCAGGGCGACGGTCACCAGCATACGAGGTTTGCGCAAGAGCATGCGCCCGAGCCAGGTCTGTGGCGGCGCCCCCCTTCGCGCGGCCGCCTTTGTGGCGGAACTGGCTCCGATGATCAGCAAGCGCCTCAGTGTGCGTTCGCCCATCTTGGAGACCTTGCCGAGCCGTTCCTTGCCGCCGCTGGATTTCTGTAGCGGCGTCAGCCCGATCCAGGCGGCGAAGTCGCGACCGCGTCGGAAGGTTTCTGGCGTTGGAGCAAGCGCCGCCAGGGCCGTGGCGGTGATCGCCCCGATCCCCGGGATCGTCATCAGCCGTTTGATAAGCGGGTTTGTCTTGGCGCGCGCGGCGATCTCGGCGTCAAGCGCGGCGATCTTCTCCTCGACGAGCTCCAGCATCTGGGCAAGCACTTCGAGGGCCGATCGCGCCTCCTGCGGCAACTCGGAGGCTGGATCCCTGATCAACGCGATCAGCTTGGGCGCATTCTCTGCGCCTTTACGCACCGTCATGCCGTACTCGGTCAGATGACCGCGCAGGGCGTTGATCATTTGCGTTCTCTGACGAACAAGAAGGTCGCGCGTGCGGAAGACCGTCGTGGAGGCCTGCGCCTCGGCGCTCTTGGGAATGACGAACCGCATCGTCGGTCGCTGCGCCGCCTCGCAGATGGCCTCTGCGTCGGCCGCGTCGTTCTTCTGCCGCTTCACGAACGGCTTGACGTAGGCTGGTGGGATCAGCCGCGTCTCATGACCAAGCGCTCCGATCTCCCGAGCCCAGTGGTGAGCGCCCGCACAGGCCTCCATCGCCACCAGGCATCGCCGCTGCCCGGCGAAAAACTGCAATACTTGGTCACGCCTGAGCCTCTTGCGGAAAACCACCGCCCCGGACGCGTCCGCGCCATGCGCCTGGAAAACGTGCTTGGCCAAATCGAGCCCGATCGTCGTAACCTCGTCCACGGACGCCTCCCTCGTAGTGGTGCTTCAACACCTCCACTTTGGCACGCGATGCCGTCGGGGGGCGTCCACCCCATCGCTGCCGGAATGGTTCAATCTGCGCTTGCGCTTCCCACGTTTCGAGCGCCGGCCTTTCACCGGTCGCCTTTCGGCGCAGGAAAGCAAGGCGCGGGTCGGGCGCATGCCCATGAGGCGGCGGCATTCCTTCCGCTAGCTGCGTGGAGCGCTGCGACACCACCATGCCCAGCCGAGCAGAGTGAGGACGAACACCGGATAGGCGAAGAACGGCAGCGGCTCCGACAGCGGGTTCAGAGGCCGCCCGGAGAAGACCTGGAGCGCGGTCGCGCCGAACAGGAGCGCCGCGAGCGCCCCCGACAATCGAACCGGACTGGGCATGACGTCCGGCGCGCTGACGAGAAAGAGCGCCGCCGCCCAGAGTCCGGCGCCTGCGGCGAATGATGGCGCGCTGGCCTCCAGCGACATGGCGGAACCGGAAAGCACCAGCGCCTCGCCGGCGATGAACACCAGGAAGCCAGCGGCCATCGCCTGATGGCCACGGCCCAGAAAGTGGACGGCGAGCAATGCCGCCGCGACCACGAGGGCAATGCCGTCGATGCCCCATGCCAGCCCGCGCAGGGCGGGCGAGGGAGCAAAGCTTCCCGCCAGACCGAGCAACGCGCCGATGACAAGACAGACGGGCGCAATGGCGCTCGGGCGTTCCGTGGACATGGTCTCCTCCCTGCGGGGCGGCGGGTCGACTCGCGTGTTCAAGACTTGACGGATCGGACGTCGGCTATCGAGCGGATGCTGCATCTCCCCTCTCCCGTGGGAACGGGAGAGGGGACGCGCAGAGCAATATCCGCTCGACCGCGCCTAGTTCGCCGAACGCTTCCTCAGCACCATGTCGCCGCGCAGCAGGAATTTCTGCGCGCGCTTTCCGGTGTCGACCTCGGTCGTGAAGATATTGCCGCGCGAATCCACCGCCAGATTGTGCACCCAGTGGAAGTCGCCGGCGTTGCGGCCGTTGCGGCCGAAGGCGCCGACCGTCGCGCCGCTGGCGCGCTCCAGCACGCGCACCTCGTTGTTGGCGCCGTCGGCGTTGAGCAGCCATGTCTCGTTCTCGTCCGGGAAGAGATCGAGATCCCAGACCGAGCCGTTGGCGCGCGTCGCCTTTTCGACGAAGAATTCGCGCACGAAGGCTCCGTCCTTGCGGAAGACCTGGATGCGGTCGTTGACGCGGTCGCAGACATAGACGAGCCCGTCGCGGGCGAGTTTCACGCAATGCACGGGATTGCCGAACTGCTGCGACGGCGCCGCCGCCGGATCGTAGGCCGGCAGCTTGTCGTCGGTCGGCTGTTTGCCGTAGGCGCCCCACATCCGCTTGAACGCGCCGGTCTCGGAATCGAAGACGATGACGCGATGGTTGTAATAGCCGTCGGCGATGTAGATTTCGTTGGCCTGCGTATCCACCGACATGTTGGCGGGACGTCCGAGGCGCGTCGTGTCCGCCGAATTGGTCTGCGGCCCCTGCTTGCCGATCTGCAGCACGAACTTGCCGTCTTTCGTGAACTTCAGCACCTGCCCGTCCGGTTCGCCATTGCCGGCGAGCCAGACGAAGCCCTTGGCGTCGACATAGATGCCGTGTTCGTTGGCGGGCCAGTCGTAGCCCTGCCCCGGCCCGCCCCACGAGCGCAGCAGGTTGCCGGCCTGGTCGAATTCGAGAACAGGCGGCGCCGGCTTGCAGCATTTGGTGCGCGGCGGATCGAGCGCGGCGGCTTTCTCGTCGTCGGTCAGCGTCTTCGGCCGCTGGATGACCCAGACATGATCCTGCGCGTCGACCGCGACGCCCGCCGCCTGTCCCATGATCCAGAGATTGGGCAGCGGCTTCGGCCAGGCGGCGTCCACTTCGTATTTCGGCGCGTCGGCGGCCGTTGCGGGCGCGGCGAAGGCGAGAAAGGCAAGCGCGAATCGCAGTCGCATGGTTTCCTCCACATGTTGCGCGATTCTGGGCCGCGCCCTTGTTTTCCAGAAGGTTATTGCGGCTTTCGGCGTCGCGCCAGCGCTCCCGCGATTCGCCGTGGACATGTTTTTTCAAGGAGAAATTGCGAATCAACGCACAAACGCCTAGCAATTCGTGGCTTCGAAATTTCCGAAGCATGGATCACTTGGATTTTTCGGGGAGAAAAGTCATGGCGAAAGCCTCTGCCAAGCGCGCACCGGCCAAGAAGGCCAAGTCCGAAGCCGGCGTCCGCCCGGTCAAGCAGGCCCTCACCAAGTCTGCGCTGATCGGCCTGATCGCCGAAGAAAACGAAATTCCGCGCAAGACCGCCGCCGGCGTCTACGCGACGATCGAGGGCCTGTTCCTCGGCTCCGTGCACCCGAAGGGCGTCGGCTCCTTCCAGCTGCCCGGCCTGCTGAAGGTGACGCTGCGCAAGGTTCCGGCCCGCAAGGCCGGCACGCTCGTGCGCAACCCGGCGACCGGCGAAATGGTCAAGGCCGCCGCCAAGCCCGCTTCGGTGCGCGTGAAGATCCGCGCGCTGTCGAAGCTGAAGGGCGCTGCGACCTCGTAAGCCTTTGCGGGAGCCGGACGAAGATCCGGCATTCCCTGAAATTGCGCGCCGGTTCGCCGGCGCGCTTTTTTTTTGCGCGCACGCCTTCGAGGCGCGCTATCGCGCGAAGGCCAGGACTTCCCTCACGTCGGTCGTGTCAGGATCGATGGCGCAGGACTGGTCGTGATCGAGGCATTCGCCGCTCGCACGCCAGCGCGCGGGAAAACGCTGCACGCCGACCGGCCAGACGAAGCCGTGCAGGACGAGGCCGCCATCGGTCTCTTCCAGGATTTCCAGCGTCGCCAGCCTGCCGTCGCGCACCGTCGTCTCGACGGGAAACGGCAGGCTCCTGAAGCGGGCGCCGTCGCGGGCCGGCATTGCCTTCAGGCCGGCTCGACGGCGCGCGCCCGCGCGCCTTCGGGGATCGTGCGCGGAGCCTTGTTGAGGCTTTCGATCGCAAAGCCGGCCGCCGCCTTGTAGCCCGCCATGAATTCCGCGCGTTCCTTCGCCGGGATCACGTCGTCGATATTGTCGAAGGTCCCGCCGCAGCGTTCGTCCACCATGTTGAGGAGTCCGAACGGGCCTGCGCCGCGATTGCGCAGGATCAGCTGCGAGACGGGGCCGCAGAGCTTTTCGTCATAGGCCGCGAGCGCCGCCGGCGTGACGCCGTGCGCGACCATGCAGGCGCCGAGAATGCGCGCATCGATCACCGCCTGGCTCGCGCCGTTGGAGCCGGTCGGATACATGGCGTGCGCCGCGTCGCCGAGCAGCGCGACGGCGCCGTCGCGCCAGGTCGAAACCGGCTCGCGGTCGATCATCGGGTTTTCGTAGGCGACCTCCGCGCCGCGCAGCAGCGCCGGCACGTCGAGCCAGTCGTAGGTCCAGCCATCGAAATGCTGGATGAAATCCTCGATCGCCGCCTGCCGGAACCAGCCGGTCTGCTTCCAGCCTTCCGAGGAATCGAGCGTGATTTCCGCGATCCAGTTGATCATCGCCAGTCCCGTCTGCGGATCGGGATGCGAGATCGGATAGATGACCATGCGATGGCGATGCGTGCCGAGACCGACGAAGGACGAGCCGGTGCGGATGGGCTTCGCCATCGTCACGCCGCGCCACATCAGCGCGCCGCCCCAGTGGATCGGCGGCTGGCCGGGATGCATCTGCGCGCGCACCGCCGAATGGATGCCGTCGGCGCCGATCAGCAGCGCGCCTTCGGCCTGCGAGGTCGAGCCATCCGCATGTTCGACATGCGCCGTCACCGAGCCGTCTGGATTGTTGGCGTAGCCCGCAACGCGCGCGCCGAGCTTCACCGCGCCGGCGCCGAGCCGCGCCACGACGCGGTCGTAGAGCATCATGTGGAACAGGCCGCGATGCACGGCGTATTGCGGCCAGTTGTATCCGGCGCCCCGGCCGCGCGGTTCCGAATAGATGTCGGCACCGTTGAGCCCGACCAGCGCCCATTCCTGCGCCGGCAGGCCGACGCGGTCGAGATCGGCTTCCGAAAAGCCGAGGTCGCCCAGTTCGCGCACGGCGTTGGGCTGCAGGTTGATGCCGACGCCGAGCGGCCGCATCTCGCGCACGGCTTCAAAGACGACGCTCGGCACGCCGATCTGCTCGAGCGTCAGCGCGGTGACGAGCCCGCCGATGCCGCCGCCGGCAATGATGACTGGTTTTGGAGCCATATACCCGGCCTCTTGCGTTTCCGGGCCTTCCTTAGCCTTGGCGGGCGGCCCGGAGCAAGCCGGCCGGGAAACCGTTCTGAAATCACATCGTGATCGCGCCGATGCTCGCCCCGCCGCAGACGAACAGGGTCTGGCCCGTGACGAAGCCGGCCCCGGGCGCGCAGAAGAATTCGACCGCCCGCGCCACGTCTTGCGAGCGACCGAGCCGGCCGACGGGAATGGTCTTCGCCAGCGCCTTCGCCCGTTCCGATTCCGGCGACATGACGCTCTCGAACATTTCCGTATCGCCGATCGGCCCCGGCGCGACGACATTGACCGTGATGCCCGACGGCGCGAGCTCCAGCGCCCAGGTGCGCGCCATGCCGACCATGCCGGCCTTGGTCGCCGAATAGACGGTGCGCGTCTGCAGGCCGACAAGCGCGCGCGACGACATGAGAACGATACGGCCGAACTGCCGCTCCTTCATCGACGGCAGCGCCGCCTGCACGATCTGGATCGCCGCGCCGAGATGCAATTGCGTGACGATGGCCAGGTCTTCCAGTTCGACCTTGTCGATCAGATTCGGCCGGATGACGCCGGCATTGTGCACGACATGCGTGATCGGCCGCTCCGCCGCCCTGCGCGCCGCTTGCGCCGTCGCGGCCGCGTCGGCCAGATCGACCTCGATGAATTCGAGCTTCGGATCCGACCAGTCCGGCTTGCGCCGCGACATGCACACGACATCGTAGCCATGCGCGATCAGGGCGCGCGAGATGGCCGCGCCGATGCCGGTATTGCCGCCCGTGACGATGGCGCGGAAAGTCTCGCTCATGCGCCCAGCCCCGCGACCAGCGCCAGCACACGCAAGGGACTGCCGGAACCCTGCTTGATCTTCAGCGGCGCCGAAAAGATCACCGCGCCCGTCGGCGGCAGCAGGTCGAGATTGCACAGGCATTGCAGCCCGTATTTGCCGGCGCCGTGGATGTAATGGTGGGCGGGATGCGGCGGGTTGAAATGGAAGGCCTGGCCGTGGTCGGTGCCGATCGTCTCCGTGCCGAACCCGTGCACGTCGCGCTCCTCGACCAGCCATTTCATCACTTCGGAGCCCGGCCCCGGCGTATGCGCGCCGTCCTCGCGCATGTTGGCGTAGTCGCGCGGCGGCCGTTTCGACCAGTCGGTGCGCAGCAGAACCCATGCGCCTCCAGGAATGCGACCGTGCTGCTTTTCCCAGGCGAGCAGATGATCGACCGTCAGCGTGAAGTCCGGGTTCTCTGCGCATGGCCCGCTGACGTCGATCACGCAGGCCGGCGCGACGAAATTGCGCGCCGGGATCGTGTCGACGCTGGCGTCCGGCAGGTCGCGGCCCGTGATCCAGTGGATCGGCGCGTCGAAATGCGTGCCGGTATGCTCGCTCATCGTGAAATTGTTCCAGTACCAGCCGGGCCCGCGCTCGTCGTAACGGGAGATTTCCTCCATCCGGAACGGCGCGGCCCGTCCGAATTCTGGCGGCAGCACGATGACGGGAAATTCCGGCGTCAGCGTCTGGGTGAGGTCGATGACGCGCACGGCGCCGCAAGCGACGGCGGAAGCAAAGCGCGCGAGATCGTCCGGTGTGAATGACTGGCTCAAGATCAGAGCTCCCGTTCGAGCGCTTTCGGATTGGCGATGAATCTTTCGCGAATGTCCTGCGCGATATCGCCGACGAACACGTCTTCCAGCCCGCGCTTCAGCGCATCGACCGCCGCCTTGCCGAGCGCCGAAGGCGCGACCTTCGGCGGCGGCACGGTCTGGAACCATTCGGTTTCCAGCGGGCCGTGGAAGATGTTGATGAACTTGACGCCGCCCGGCCGCAGTTCCGCGCGCAGCGAGTGCGAGGCGGAAAGGCAGGCAGCCTCCGTCGCCGAATACGCGCCGAATTCCGGCCAGTTGGCCAACGCATGGACGAACAGGAAATTGACGATGGCCGTCGCGGAATTGACGCCGTCGGCGCCGCGCATCCGCAGGATCGGCCCGAAGGCCTGCGCGATGCGCATCAGGCCGAAATAGCGGACCTCCATTTCCTCGCGCGCGACCGTCAGTCCCCGCCGCGCCATCACGCCCCCGGCCCGCACATGTTCGGCCGTGTTGACGATGATGTCGACACGCCCGCCGATGTCGGCGGCGAGATCGCCGACCGATTCCGAATTGGTGACGTCGAGCGGCACGATCTCGACATTGGGAATGGCGCGCAGCGCATCCTCGCCCGCGAACGGCTTCCACGCGTCGGCTATGCCGACGAAGACGATGGTGCAGCCGGCGTCCGACAGGGCCCTGGCCGCAGCCTGCCCGATTTCCGTGCGCCCGTCGGTGACGAGCGCGCGGCGGAATTTCGGATCGCAGGTCATTTCGCGCAATTGTCGGTCGTCGGCCATGTTGGGCGTATCCGTAAGGGGCAGCGCGAAGGCGACGGCCTGTCCGCTGCGATCGAGTTTGAGGCTCATGCGCACGCGGTCGCCGTCTGTCACGTCGCCGTGCACATGGGCGACGATGGCCGGGCCGCAATCCATCTTCACCGTGCCGACGCGCCACGGCATGCGCTCGCGATAATAACTGTCGGTCGAGGTGCGGATGGTCGTGGTCGCGATCAACACGCCTTCGGCCGGCACGTCGCAGAACGGCGGCTCCGGCGCAAAGCAGCCGGGACAGGCGTCGCGCGGCGGATAGATGGTCCGCGCGCATTGCGCGCAGACCTGCAGCGCGAAACGGCCTTCGGCGGCGGCCGAGGCCAGGCCCAGCGCCGTGCGGCTGCGCGCGCCCTGCGGGCTCAGCGGCAGGCGCGTGCGCTTCAGCGGATCCTTGCGTTTCGGTCGGACGAGCGGCTCGGTCATCAGGCCCTCGCGATCAGGGCGGCGGCGCTGGCGAGCCCCCGGTCGTAATTGATCATGCCGAATCCCGAGACGAGCGCAATCTCGGCGTCCTTCACCTGGTTTGCGCCGGCGATGCCGCAGACCTGCCGCATCGCTTCGACGAGACCGAGATAGCCGCCGGCTGCTCCTGCCTGCCCGACCGACAATTGTCCGCCGGACGTGTTGTGCGGAAAATCGCCGCGGAAGGTGAGGTCCTTGTCGCGGATGAAGTCCGCGGCTTCGCCCTTCTTGCAGAAGCCGAGATCCTCGATCTGCATCAGCGAGATCACGGGATAATCGTCGTAGGTCTGCAGGAGATCGACATCGACCGGCTTCGCCCCGGCGAGGCCGTAGAGATCGTCCAGATCGACGACCCAGCCGCCGCGGTACTGGACGGAATCATCCATGAAGGCATTGTGCCGCTCGATGGTCGAGAGGATGCGCACGAAGGGCAGGCCGAGATCGCGCGCGCGCTCTTCCGTGCAGACGAGGAAGGCTTCCGCCCCGGCGCAGGGCATGACGCAGTCGAACAGGTGGATCGGGTCCGAGATCGCCCGCGCCTCCATATATTCCTTCAGCGTCAGCGGCTTTTTCATCAGCGCATGCGGGAAGGCCAGCGCATTGTCGCGTTGCGCGACGCAGATGCGTCCGAAATCCTCGCGCGTCGCGCCATAGCGATCCATGTAGGCTTTGGTGATGAGCGCGAAACTGGCGTTCGGCCCGCCCGAACCGTAGGGATAGACCGCGTCCTGCGCGAAGCGGGAAAAAGTCGAGAGCGTGCGCCGGAACGAATCCACATGGTTCGCGTCAGCCGCGACGCAGGCGACCATGTCGGCGTCGCCGGCCTGCACGGCGCGCGCCGCGCGGCGCAGCGCCACGACGCCGCTCGCGCCGCCGAGCGGCAGGTGGTCGAGAAAGCGCGGGCTCAACCCGAAATGCTGGGTGAGGCCGATCGCCGTATCAGGGCCGACCGTGAAGGATGACACCGAAAATCCGTCGATGTCGGATGGCTTCAGCCGCGCCTGTTCGGACAGCGCGCGCAGCGCACGACCGATCCACCAATGCGCGGCATGAATGGAAAAGCGTTCGTAGGGAATCGTGACGGGCGCCGCCGCCACCACGCCCTTGTAGTTCTGCCTTGCGCGCCCGCTCATGCCGTGCGCTTCTTCATGGCGCGCAGATCGTGGCAGGCATTGGCCTCCATTCTTTCCTGCGCCAGCGCCTTCAATGCGCCGCGCTGGATTTTCTGCGTGCCAGTCAAGGGGATCGAAGAGACGAAGGAAATCCAGCCCGGCGCCTTGTAATAGGCGAGCCGCGCCAGACAGGCTTTCGTGATGTCCGCGGCGACGCGGGCCTCGTCGGCGAGCTTTGCCTCGTGCGGCACGACCAGCGCCAGGACCTCGTCGCCGCGCACATCGTCCGGCGTGGCGACGACCGCCACCTGCTTCACGGCGGGATGCTGCTGCAGCACGCTTTCAACTTCCACCGCGCTGATGTTCTCGCCGGAACGACGAATGACGTTCTTCTTGCGATCGACGAAATGGAACGAGCCGTCGGCTGCGCGCCGCACCACGTCGCCCGTATGGAACCAGCCGCCTTCCCAGGCTTCGGCGGTCGCTTCAGGATCCTTCAGATATTCGCGGAAGAAGCCGTAGCGCGGCGACGGACCTGCGCGCCGGACCAGCAATTCGCCGGGCTGGTCGACGGGCGCATCCGATCCGTCCTCCAGCACGACGCGGGTCTCGACCTCGGGCGTCGGGCGACCGAAGCAATTCGTGCCGACGTGACGCGGCTCGAAATGCGCCGAGATCACGCCGCCGGAACCGGTCTCGGTCATCGCCCAGGCCTCGATCAGCGGAAAGCCGAACCGCTGCTCGAACGGCGCGTGCAGGGCGCGATCGACGCCGGCGCCGAAGCCGAACCGGATATTGTCCATGCGATCCTCGGGCGCGGGCGGCGCCGACATCAGCAGCGCCGGCATGACGCCGAGATAATGCAGCACCGTGGCGCGGCTGTCGCGCACGCTTTTCCACCAGCTCTTCGGATGGAAGCGGTCGACCGAGATCAGGCAGCCGGCGACCTTCAGCATGCCGGCGGCCGAGCAGGCCATGGCGTTCATGTGGAACAGCGGCAGGGGCGTGATCATCCGCTCGCAATTCGGACGCAGCGCGATCATGCCGCCGGAATGCGCATACCAGTCGCCGCAGACGAAGAAATATTCGTTCGCCAGAACGCAGCCCTTCGGCCGGCCGGTCGTGCCGGACGTATAGAGCAGCGCGCATTCGGTATCGGCATCCGGCGTCGCGGGCTTCGATCTCGTTGCAGGCGCTACGGGCTCGCCGTCGGCGTCGATCAGCGCCAGCGGCCGGCCGATCGCCTGTGCTGCCTTTTCCAGATCGGCGCGGCGCGGGGCGATGACGATCGCCGCGACCATTTCGGAATGGCCGATCATGTATTCGATCTCGGCGGCGCGCAGGTCCGGATTGATCGGCACGAGCGAGACGCCGAGCCGGTTCAGCGCGAACCAGTGGAAGAAGAAGGCCGGCCGGTTTTCCACGAGAATGCCGACGCGCTGGCCCGCGCCGTAGCCGACGGCCTCGTAAAGCGCGGAAAGCCTTTCCACGCGCGCCAGCGCGTCCGCATAACTTATCTCGCCGGCCTCGATGCCGTAGATCTCCGCCGTTTCCGGCAGGACGCAGAGAAAGGCGCCGCCGGGGTTGCGCGCGGCCGCGTCGGCGAACAGGCCGAAAACCGAAGTCTGGATCATACGCTCACATGAAAAGCTGGATATTGCCGAAGGCGGCGTCGCAATTGACGAGGTCGACGCGCTTCAGCCTGATCCTGAGCTTGCCATCCTGAACGGTCAGGTGGTGGATCGCCCAGGCCGCGTAGAGATTCTGCTCGTCGAGCCGCGTCTCGACATAGTGCATCGACGTCCAGGTGACGTATTCGTTCGCCTTTTCGTCGCGGCTCTCGACATGCGGCATCTGCAGGACGTGGTGGCTGCGGCTCTTCGGCTTCTGGCTGAAGGTGCGGTCGCCCTTCAGGCGCTCGACGCGCACGCGCAGCAGCAGCTTGTCCTCGTACATCAGCGAGCAGGTTAGTCTGGGGTCGGTCTGCCCCCATTCCAGCGGCATCCAGTAATAGCCGTCCTCGGCATAGAGGTTCAGCCATTCCTCGTAGCGCTGCTGGTCGAGCATGCGCGCCTCGCGCAGTACGAAGTCGATCAGCTCCTGGTCGGTCGGGACGGCGGCGGCGAGTTTCGGATCGTGATACATCGCTGGCCCTCACATGTCGGCGGTCATGTAGCGCGCCCAGGCGCGATACGTGTTGCGCATCACCCATTCGTTGGTGCCCAGCGTGATCGTGTTCGTCTGCGATTTCTCGGCCGGGTCGTAGAGCCGGTGCATGTTGACCCAGGGATTGCCGTCCGAGCGCAGGCCCTCCTGCGCGCGCTCGTACATTTCCAGGTCGTCGTGGCCGACGACCGAGGTCGGCGCGTTGATCAGCCTGTTGTACATGAGCGTGCGCTCCAGCAGCATGTCGGGCGCGCCGACGAGCCGGAACGTCCAGGATTCGACCAGCGTCCTGTTGGCCGAGATCGGCTTGAACAGGCGCAGGAGCTGGATCGGCCCCTTGATCATGATGTTGGGGAAATAGACCGTGTTGTGCCGGTTCTCGCCGAGGATTTCCCTGGCGCGCTCCTCGCCGTAGGCGGCCTTCATCTGGTCGAAATAGCCGGCCGCCTGCGTGTAGTCGGAATGGATCGAGCGATGCACGCCGGTATGGCCGTGGCCATTGTCCCAGACGCGAATGCCCATCTTGTCGAATTCTTCGTGCGCGCTCATGAAGGGCAGGAAGATTTCGACCGCCATCGGCTTCTTCGTGCCTTCCGGCACGGTGCTCCAGATCGCCTTTGTCGTGCCGGCGGAAGATTCGTGCGCGACCATCGGGTGGCACGTGTCGGTCTGGTTGTCGACCAGCATCTTCCAGTTGCAATTGTGCATGTAGCGCAGCACGCCGCCCGCCACCTCGAGCTTTCCGACCGGCGAACGGTCGATCATGTTGTCGAAGCTCGACAGGCTGTCGCCGAAGAATTCCTGGAAGCCGAGGCCGGCGTCGTTCATCTTGGCGAAGACGAAGCCGCGGTAATTATGGACGTGGCGAACGGGCGTCAGGCCCTTGGCGGCTTCTGACGCATCGAAGCCCGTATTGTCGTAGCCCTTCTGCTGCGGCAGGCTGAGCAGCGAGCCGTCCGTGCGGAAACGCCAGGCGTGATACGGGCAGCGGAACACCTTGCCGGTATTGCCGCAGGTTTCGGCGGCGATCTTCACGCCCTTGTGCGGGCAGCGGTTGTAGAGAACCTTCACTTCGCCGTCGCTGTGGCGCACCATCAGCACCGGCTGCACGCCGATCGTCGTCGTGTAATAGTCGCCCTCGTTCGGAACCTGGCTGTCGTGTCCGACATAGACCCAGGTGTTGGCGAAGAGATGCTCCATCTCCAGCCGGAAGACTTCCTCGTCGATGAACACGTCGCGATGGACTTCGGCGTCGCGCACCAGCGCCCTGACCGCCTCGGCGTTGCCAGCATAGCGGGACATCAAGCTCTCCCTCGCGATTCCAGCGCGCGACGGCTTGGGGGCGACCGCAAGGCGGCCCGGGCGGGCGTCGCAAAAATTAGTTTAACCTTGAAACGATTGCTGTCAACGCGCGCCCGGCGGTCGTAATGTAGCCGGCGGCAGCAGGGTGCGGCCCGATTGCACGCGCCTGCCGCGCAGGCCATGCTCGCGGGAAAGAGAGGCATGACGCGTGACGGCGGCGATCCGCACATCCTATGTCGAGACGGCGCTCGGCCCGCTGCATCTGCGCAGCGCCGGCGACGGTTTTCCCGTATTGCTTCTGCACCAGACGCCGCGCTCCGGCGACGAATATCGCGACGTCCTGCCGCTGCTGGCCGAAGACTATCGCGCGCTCGCCATGGATACGCCGGGCTTCGGCGCATCGCCCGCACAGGGCGCGCCCTCCATCGAAAGCTGGGCGCGGGCGGCGCTCGCCCTGCTCGACGCGCTTTCGGCTCCGAAGGCGGCGGTTGTCGGCCACCACACAGGCGCGGCGATCGCGCTGGAGATCGCCGCCGCGGCGCCCGACCGCGTCGCAGCGCTCGTCCTGTCGGCCTGCCCCTTTGTCGATGCTGACCGGCGCGCGCACCATGCATCGAAGCCGGTGATCGACGAGGTGGAAATCGCGGCAGACGGCGCCCATCTCGCCGAGCTCTGGCGCCGCCGCCAGCCTTTCTATCCGCCGGGCGACACCGACCTGCTGACGCGCTTCGTCGCCGATGCGCTGAAATGCGGACAGATGGCGGCCGAAGGACACCGCGTCGTCAATCGCTACCACATGGAAAGACGGATCGGCTTCGTCCGCGCGCCGACGCTCGTGCTGGCGCCGACCGAGGATCCGCACGCCTTTCCCGCGGCGCCCAAAGTGGCGGCCGCCATTCGAGGCGCGATCCTGCACGATGCGCCCGGCGCCATGGTGCCTTTCCCGGATCAGCAGCCCCGGCAATTCGCGACGTTCGTTCGCGACTTCTTACGCGCGCAAAATCTGTGACCGCAGGGACAGAACCATGAACATCTTCTGGCAGAGTTTCGTCGACGCCTCGATCAACGCGCCGTACATGAAGCGCCTGTCCGATTATCTGAACTCGATCGCCGCGCCCGGCGTGAAAGTCCACGTCGAGGGCATCTCGCCGCCGGACCGTGATTTCGGTCGCCTCGCGGAGATGCGCTGCGCCATCGCGGCGATCGACAATGGCATCGCTGCCGAGCAGGCCGGCTACGACGCCTATGTGATGGGCCATTTCCAGGACCCGGGACTCTACGAATTGCGTTCGGCTTTGCGCATTCCCGTGATCGGCGCCGGCGAAGCGACGCTGCTGGCGGCTTCGCAGCTCGGCCGCCGCCTCGGCCTCGTCACGCTCGATCCGGTCTTCGAGATCATGCATTTCGAACAGGCCGACCGCTACGGACTCGGCGAGCGGGTCACGCATGTGATCGGTCTCGGCTGCAAGCCGGAGGATTTCGCCGCCGCCTTCGCGGGAGATACGCAGGCGAAGACGCGCATGCTCGCCGATTTCACGGCCTGCGCGCAGCCGATGGTCGATGCGGGCGCAGACGTGATCGTGCCGGCCGGCGTCCTGCCGGGCTTGCTGGTCGGCGGCGAGCATTCCTTCCGTGTCGGACGCGCGCCTGTCGTCAATTGCGCCGCGGTCGCGCTCAAATCCGCGGAAATGTGGGTGCAATTGCGCGCGCTGAACGGGCTGGAGCCGAGCCGCGGGCCCGCCTTCGCGCTCGCCGGCGAGCAGGCCAAGGCCGACTTCCGCGGCCTGCTTGCGAAGCCTGCAAGATTCGACCCGGTGAAAAACTAGTTCCGGCCTGAAACAATTTTGCGCATGCCTGTCTCCTGCTCTCCTGCGCCGCCGAAACGCGCATTCTGGCGCGACAAACGCCGCGTCCGCGCTATTGACGCTCTCTCGAAAATTGTTTTAGGCTTGATGTAATTCTTCCCTATCACCGGAGTGGCGAACGTTGAGCGCGCTCGAGGAAAGACCGGTCGGTCCGCTCGGACATGCGCCTTTCCGCAGGGCCGAACGCTCCATTCCGCCTTTCCGAATGCGGCGCGACCACGCGCCTGGAGCTTCGCTAGCGACGACCCTCGCCCGATCGGGCGCGCTAAGATGAAGGAGGGAAGATTGAAGAAGAAAATCGGCCAGAAACTCGCCGCCGTCGCGACAGCCGCCCTGCTCGGCGCCGCCACTTCAGCCCAGGCTGAAATCAAGGTCGGCTTCATCACCGCGCTGAGCGGCCCTGCCGCCGCGATCGGCATCCCCTACGCCAAGGGCATCGCCGCCGCCGTCCAGTACAAGAGTTCGGTCGCCGGCGAGACGATCAAGATGATCCAGCTCGACGACGGCTCCGACCCGGCCGCGTCCACGCGAAACGTGCGCAAGCTGATCGAGGAGGACAAGGTCGACATCCTCATCGGCACGGCGACCGCGCCTGCCACGATCGCCATCGCCACGGTCGCGAGCGAACTGAAGGTGCCGCTGATCGCCATCTCGCCCATCCGGGTGGAGGCGACCGACGGCGCCAACCAGTGGACCATCGCCGTGCCGCAGCCGCCGCCGCTGATGGCCAAGGTGATCGCCGACCGGATGAAGCGCGACAAGGTGGCCAACGTCGGCTACATCGGCTTTTCCGACGCCTGGGGCGATCTCGTCTACGCCGGCGCCAAGGCCGCCGAGGAGCGCGGCGACATCAAGGTACTCACCAACGAGCGCTATGCGCGCACCGACACGTCGGTCACCGCGCAGATCCTGCGCGTGCTCGCCACCAAGCCGGACGGCGTGCTGATCGGCGGTTCGTCGACGCAGGCGGCGCTGCCGCTGATCGCCCTGTCGGAGCGCAACTTCAAGGGTCCGACCTATGGCCTCGCCTCGCTCGTCAACGCCGACTTCGTGCGCGTCGGCGGCAAGGCTGCCGAGGGCGTGCAGGTGTCGACCGGCCCTGTGATCGTCGCCGAGCAATTGCCGGACAGCCACTACGCCAAGAAGATCTCGATGGACTTCCGCGCGGCCTACGACAAGGTCAACGGCGGACTGCCGTCGGACGGCTTCGCGGCCTATTCCTTCGACGCCTGGCTTCTGTTCCTCAACGCCGCCGAGCGCGCGCTGCCCAAGGCCAAGCCCGGCACGCCTGAGTTCCGCGCGGCGCTGCGCGACGCGCTGCTGACGACCAAGGATCTCGCCGGCACGCACGCCATCTACAATTTCAAGCCGGGCCAGGGTTACGGCGTCGACGAGCGTTCGATGGTCGTCATCCAGCTCAAGGACGGCAAGTGGATCTACACGCCGTAACAGGCAATCGAAAGCGCGTGGCGGGATCGCCGTAGATGAGTTTCGACATTGCGGCGATCCTTGCGGTTGATGGCGTCTCCAGCGGCGCCATCTATGCGCTGGTGGCGATCGGAACGGTCCTGCTGTTCTCCGTCACCCGCGTCATGTTCGTACCCTTCGGCGATCTCGCGGCCTTCACCGCTTTGTCGCTCGCAGCGCTCGACACCGGCAAGGCGCCGGGCACGGTCGGGCTCGTCATCATCCTCGCGCTGATGGCTTTCGCGATGGAGGCCTACGGCCTCTGGCGCTCCGGACGACTGCGCGCCCTGCCTCGCGCCGCGCTCTACTATCTTGCGGCGCCGATCGCCATCGCGCTGGCGGTCAGGTTCATCGCCCCCCTGTCGCCGCCCCTGCCGGTGCGCCTGCTGATGGCGCTGCTGATCGTCGTGCCCGTCGCGCCCTTGCTCGACCGCATCGTTTTCCGCCCCGTCGCCGATGCGCCGGTTCTGCTGCTGCTCATCATCGCGGTGGCGCTGCATTTCGCGCTTGTTGGACTCGGTCTGCTGTTCTTCGGTCCTGAAGGCGTGCGCACCGAACCGCTGACGTCCGTCTCGACGGAAATTCTCGGCGCGCCGGTATCGGGCCAGACGATGCTGATCGTCGTCGCCGCGCTGGCGCTGTCGGGCCTGCTCTACGTGTGCTTCGACTACACGCTGATCGGCAAGGCGCTGCGCGCGACATCGTCCAACCGCACGGGGGCGCGCCTCATGGGCATACGCCCGGCGCGCGCCGGCTCCATCGCCTACATTCTCGGCTCGGTTCTGGCCGGCGTGTCCGGACTGCTGATCGCCCCGGTCAACACGATCTTCTACGATTCGGGCTTCCTGATCGGCCTGAAGGCCTTCGTCGGCGCGATGATCGGCGGCCTGCATTCCTATCCCGGCGCCGCGCTCGGCGCGCTGTTCGTCGGCCTGCTCGAAAGCTTCGCCTCGTTCCAGTCGAGTTCGCTCAAGGATGTGATCGTCTTCTCGCTGCTGGTGCCGATCCTCATGTGGCGGTCCATCACCTCGCTGCATATCGAGGAGGACGACGAGGAATGAGGCTCTCGCGCATCCATATCGCGATAGCCGTCGCAATTCTCGCGCTGATCGTCGCGCCGCTCGTCCTGTCGTCGTTCACGATGAGCCTGCTCAACTACATCGGCGTTTATGCGCTGGTGGCGATCGGACTGGCGCTGCTGACCGGCGTCGGCGGCATCGTTTCCTTCGGACAGGCGGCCTTCGTCGGCGTCGGCGCTTATGCGACCGCCTGGCTGACGACGGCGCTGGGCTATTCGCCGTGGCTCGGCCTCGTCTTCGCGCTGGCGCTGACCTGCGGCGTCGCCGCTATCCTGGGCGCGGCGACCTTGCGGCTCGAGGGACATTTCCTGTCGCTCAGCACCCTCGCATGGGGGCTGGCCATCGGCTTCCTGTTCGGCAATGTCGAGACGCTGGGCAGCCACAGCGGCCTCTCCGGCCTGCCGCCGATCTCGATCTTCGGCGTCAGGCTGATGCAGAGCGCGCAGATCTACTACCTGATCTGGGCCTGCGTCATCGTTGCGCTTGTCCTGATGTACAATCTCCTGGACTCGCGGCTCGGTCGCGCGATCCGGGCGCTACGCGGCGGCAATGTGCTCGTCGAGAGCCTCGGCGTCAGCGCCTTCGGCGTGAAGCTCACCGTCTTCGTCGTCGCCGCCTTCCTGGCTGCTCTATCCGGCTGGCTCTACGCGCACATGAGCCGCTTCGTCAGTCCTGCCACCTTCGAAGCCGGCATGGGCATCGAATATCTGATGATGGCCATGATCGGCGGACAGGGCAGCATGATCGGCGCCGTTCTCGGCGCGGCGATCGTCACCTTTCTCAAGAACGCCATCCAGGATTACCTGCCGCTGATCGCGCCGGGCGTTTCAGGACAGCTCGAGATCGTGGCGTTCGCGGCGATCTTCATCGTCTTCCTGCAACGCGCGCGCCGCGGCATCGTGCCGTGGATCGCCGACCGCCTGCCCGCCGCGCCGCAGGCCCAGCCCACGACGCATGCGCCCGGCCTGTCGCCTCGCGCCCAGCCCGCGCCAGGCGCGCCGCTTCTGAAGGTGGACCAGGTCGTGCGCCGCTTCGGCGGCCTCACCGCCGTCAATCTCGTATCCTTCGAGGTGCGCGCAGCCGAGATCGTCGGCCTGATCGGTCCGAACGGCGCCGGCAAGAGCACGATGTTCAACCTGCTGACCGGCGCGCTGGCGATGGACAGCGGCGCGATCGATTTCGAGGGCCGTTCCCTGCGCAAGCTGCCGCAACGCGACATCGCGCGCGCCGGAATCGCGCGCACCTTCCAGCACGTGAAGCTTCGGCCGCGCATGAGCGTGATCGACAACGTGCTGCTCGGCGTCCACGCGCGCACGCAGGCCGGGCTCGTCGCCGGCATGTTGCGGCTCGATCGCGCGGAGGAAGCGAGCGCCCGCAACGAGGCCATGCGGCAATTGAAACGCGTCGGCCTCGGCGACCACGCCTTCGATCCGGCCGGCAACCTGCCGCTCGGCAAGCAGCGTCTGGTCGAGATCGCCCGCGCGCTCGCCGCCGACCCCATCCTGCTCGTCCTCGACGAGCCGGCGGCCGGCCTGCGCCGCAACGAGAAGCTCGAACTCGTCGCGCTCCTCAAGGAATTGCGCGCCGACGGCCTGACCATCCTGCTCGTCGAGCACGACATGGAGCTCGTCATGTCGGTCGTCGACCGCATCGTGGTGATGGATTTCGGCTCGAAGCTCTGCGAGGGCCTGCCAGCCGAAATCCGCGCCGACAAGCGCGTACAGGAAGCCTATCTCGGGAGCCTCGCATGAGCGCGCTGCTCACGCTCGACAGCGTCAGCGTCTCCTACGGCCATATCGAGGCCGTGCGCGGCGTGTCGCTGACGATCGACAAGGGCCGCATCGTCACGATCATCGGGCCGAACGGCGCCGGCAAGACGACGCTGATGCTGGCGACGATGGGGCTCCTCCCATCGAGCGGCCGCATCGCCTTCGAGGGCGCCGATCTCGACGGCGTCGACGTCGAGGATCGCGTCGAGCGCGGCATGTGCCTGGTGCCGGAACGCCGCGAATTGTTCCATGACATGAGCGTGGCCGACAATCTGCTGCTCGGCTCCTATGCGCGGCGCGATCGCTCCGGCGTACAGGGCGATCTCGACGACGTGTTCGCGCGCTTCCCGCGATTGAAAGAGCGTCGCAAGCAGCACGCCGGCACCCTGTCGGGCGGCGAGCGGCAGATGCTGGCGCTCGGCCGCGCGCTGATGTCGCGCCCGCGCCTCTTGGTGCTCGACGAGCCGAGCCTCGGCCTCGCGCCGCTCATCGTGCGCGAAATCTTCCGCACCATCGCCTCGCTGCGCGAGACGGGCATTTCCGTCCTGCTGGTGGAGCAGAACGCGCGGGCCGCGCTGGAGACGGCCGACTACGGCTATGTGCTGGAAACGGGACAGGTGACGCAATCCGGCCCGTCGAAGGACCTGATCGGCGATCCCAATCTCATCGCCGCCTATCTCGGCGGCGCGTGATCGTCAGACGACGGGCTCGCGCGCGAGGCCCAGCCGGCGCAGGGACTCCGCGAAGGCAGAAAGACGTTTCTCGCGATAGGCGTCGACATCGACCCCGTCGTAATTCAGGAACCCCTGCCGCGTCTTCAGGCCGATCCGGCCTTCCTTCATGTTGCGCTCGATGATCTGCGGCGATCCGTAGCGCTCGTTGCCGAGCGCCTCAGTCATGTAGCGGCTGGTGTAGTATAGAATGTCGCCGCCGCCCCAGTCGATGAATTCGAGCAGGCCCAGAATGGCGAAGCGGAAGCCGAAGCCGTAGATGATCGCCTTGTCGAGGTCTTCCGCCGTAGCCACGCCCTCCTCGAACATGCGCGCCGCCTCGTTCATCGCCATGCCCTGGATGCGCGGCACGATATAGCCGGGCGTCGCTGCGCAGACGACAGGCTTCTTGCCGATACCCTCCAGCATCGCCTTGATGCCGTCGGTGACGTCCGGCCGCGTCGCCTTGCCCGGCGACAATTCGACGAGCGGCACGAGAAAGGCCGGGTTGAGCCAGTGCGCATTGATGAAACGGCCGGGATCGGCGACCGCGCCCGACATGTCGTCGACGAGAATGGTCGAGGTTGTGGAGGCGATGATCGTGTCGGGCCGCGCCATGCGCGAGGCTTCGGCGAGCCCGGCGCGCTTCAGTTCCAGCACCTCTGGAAGCGCCTCGAAAATATAGTCGGCTTCGCCGAAGGCGCCCGCCGCCTGCGCGAGTGGAACGACATGCACGCGCGCCGTCAGCGGCGCGACATGCTCGGCCCGCATCAGGCCGATGCGGCAGAGAATGCCGAACGTGTCGGCGATTTCCTTGCGCGTCTCGGCGGCGAAAGCGGCAAAGGCCTCGGCGTCGCGCGCCTTGAAGTCGACCATGTCGACCTTGTGGCCGGCGAAGGCGAAGACCACCGCAAGGCCTCGCCCCATGCGGCCTGCGCCGAGCGTCGCGACCCGCATTTCAGAACCCCTTTTCGAGAAGCGCGAGCAATTCGGCCTTGCTCATGCCGTCGAGGCCGAGCGTTGACCGCGTGCGGCCGGTCTTCATGAAATCCTCGCCGCAGATCGCGCCGCCGATCGAGAGGAAGGCGCGCGCCAGCGGCGTCGGCGTTTCGGCGAGCTCCGCCATCGAGACGATGAAGGACAGGCCGATGCGCACGTCCTCCAGCATGTAGCGATGCTGCGTCAGCACCAGTCGTTCGCGCCAGTCGCCGGAATCGGTCAGCGTGTCGTGCGCCTCGCGCTCGTACATCCACTCGGCCTTGGCGTAATGGTCGGCAAGCGGGAAATGCGGCGCGCCGTAACCGAAACTCTCGCGCAATGTCATGCGCTCGGCGTCGAGCTGGTCGGTGACGCGCCGGATCGCCGGCTGCGTGCCCTCCTTGTGGATGTCCCAGCGCTCGAAATGTTCGATCGGCCCGGCGTTCATGGTGATCAGCGGCGGATGGATGACCGGCCCCGCATTCATCAGCGCGCCTGAAAGTATGTCGCCGCAAGGGATGATGGCGCGCGGAAAGGCGCGGCCGATGACGTCGAGCGCATGATCGCTGCGCGCCCTGGGAAACACGCCGGTCGGCAGCCTGACGCCGCGGCCCGAGATGCGGACGACATAGGGCTCCTGCTTGCGCGTCAGCCAGGGCAGCGTGCCGGTCTCGGCGAAGCACACGTCGCGGCCGCCGGCGTCCCGATGCGCCCTGGCGAAAATATACGAGCCGAAGGAACCCGGCGGCAGGAACACGACCTGTCCCGGCTCCAGCAGCGGCGCCGCAAGCCGCGCAATGTCTTCCTGCGCGAAGGCCGGCGTCGGACAGACCACGAGTTCGGCGCCGCCGAGCGCCTTTCCGAGGTCCGATGTGACAAGCGCGATCTTCGCCGAGCGCCGCCCCTTGCCGTCGATCACGCCGATCGTGCCGCCGGCTGCGACATGCGCGTCCGTATCCGCGGCGTTGCGTCGCCAGAGCCGGACTTCGTGACCGGCCAGGGTCAGGTCGGCGGCCGCGGCGAAGGACCCGTTGCCGCCGCCGAGAACTGCGATCTTCATGTTCCGCCTCCTGCCGCCCTGAATCGATTATTTTTGCCCTGAAGCAATAGTCAACAGGCGCTAGCTACTAACGGAGCCTATGGAAACGGAATGATCCACGGCTTGACGGCGCCGGCCGCTTCGCGTTCATTTGTTCTATCTTGAAGCAATTTGGGCCGGCTGGGCCATGGACGACAGGCTCGATCTCATCGACGAACGGCTGGACGATTCCGACCAGGACGTCCAGCTCGACCTGCGCCTTTGGCTGCGGCTGCTGACCTGCGCGAACATGATCAGCGCCGAATTGCGTCGCCAACTGCGCGAGCAATTCGAATTCACGCTGCCGCGTTTCGACATGCTGGCGCAGCTCGACCGCGAACCCGGCGGCCTCGTCCTCACCGAATTGTCGAAACGCCTGATGGTGTCGCCCGGCAATGTCACGCCGATCATGAACCGTCTCGTCGACGAAGGCTACATCACGCGCACGACGTCGAACCTCGACAGGCGCGTGCAGATCGTCTGCCTGACCGCCGACGGCCGCAGGAAATTCCGCCGCATGGCGAAGAAGCATGGAACATGGGTGAAAGCCATGTTCGCCGGCCTCGACATCGAGGATCGTCGCAGCCTCAATGGCCTGCTGGAACGCCTGAAGGGCGCGCTGCGCTACGAATTGCAGGATCGTGACGGCAGCGACGGGGAATGAACGTCAGATGTCGTGCTGGCGCACGTTGTCGATCATCCGCGACAGCACGCGCGCGCAGGTCGCGACATCTTCCGCCCCGATGCCCTCGGTCAGCCGCGCGTAGCCTTGCGCGACATGCGGCCAGACCTCGCCCAGCAATTGCTCGCCCGCATCCGTAGGCGCGACTTCGCGACGCCGCGAATCCCTGGCGCCGCTCTCCCGCGTTACGAGACCGGCCGCCAGCATCGAATCGATCGTCCGGCTGGCGCTCGATTGCTCGAGCACCGCGACGACGGAAATCTCGTTGACCGTCAGGCGCCTATAGATGTGAAGGACGGACAATATGCGCAGGGCGGCGTTGCTCAGACCATGATCGGCGAGCATCCGCCCCTGGTCGATGGTCAACCGGTTCGACAGGCGATTGACGAGATAGGGAATGTAGGCGCGAAGATCCTCCGCGGTCGCCGGCGGCCCGCCGCGCTTCCGGCGCGCCCCGCGCGCGAGCGCCTGCGCCGTCACGCGAATGTTCCGATGGTGCGGATCGCGCCGTCCAGCGCCTCGCCGCGCTCGTCCTTCAGCGCCGTCTCGCGCAGCCGTCGCGCCCAGTCCGCGGCGTCCTCCCGCTTCTCGATCCTGCCGATAGCCGCCATCACGCGGTCGAATTTCGACAGGCCGCGCGCATGCGTATCGGAATAGCCCTTGACCAGACGACGACAGTTCAGGATTTCGACGCCGAGCATGTAATTGCTTGCGAGCGCCGCCGTGGCGCACGCGAGCCACGCATCGCGGTGCGCGACTTCCGTCGCATGGCGCAGCGATCTGCGTCGCCAGCCGCGCAGACCCGAGATCGCATAGAGCGACAGGAATCCGGAAAGCGAATAGGTGCGGATGCGCCGCCCCTTGTTGACGCGCCGGTCGATCCAGCCGAACAGGCCGGGCCGCGCATGGATCGACCGCGCAAGCCCCGCGGGCAACATGCCGACGAGTTCCTCGGCGCGCGGATGGAAGAATTCCGTGGTCTGCAGGACCTGCGCATCCTTCAGGCCGACCTCTCGCTCGATGCGCATGCGCCGCGCCGAACGCGTCTTGCGGTCGGCGACGCGGATCACGTCGTCATAGGCCATGGCGTTGGCGAGGTGCCTGGCCGCCGCGACCGTGAAGGCGAAGCCGTGCGCCTCGCCGCCGGCGCCTCGATCGGCAGCGGCGGCATTCGCCAGAAGATCGAGATATTCCGAGCCATAGGCGGCATCCTGAAAGTCCACGACCTTCGCGAGGCCCGCACGCGCCATGTCCTGCGCAGGCGCGGGAACTTCGTTGACGACGCGTCGCAGGAGCGGCGATGGAATCGCCACGGCCGGTTCTTCGGCGGCGGGCGACTGCGGCTTCGTTTCCGCAACCGGATTCTGCGCGCGCAAACAGGCGGCGTTGAAGGCCGCGAGACTCGCCTTCGCGCCGCCGCCGCTCTTCTCGACGATGGCGCGAAACGCCTCGACCGGGAACGGCAAGGCGCCGGACGAAGCCAGCGCGCCGAACATCGCGGCGGAAATGACGCTGCCTTCGCGCAAGGCCAGCGCATCCATGTCGAACACGATTTCCTTCTTCGCGGCGACGCCGATGGCCGTCGCCACGGCGCTCTTGTCGGCGATGCCATCGCCCGGCGCCATCTTCTCGGCGACGGCGAAGGACCGGTGATTGGAGGCGATGAGCACCGTCTTGTCCGGCGTCACCAGCCCGCGCAGGATGGAGCGGCCCGCTTCCATGAATTCGGCGGCCATGACGACATCGACATCGCCGGGCGTCGGCATCAGCGACAGGATGGGCTTCAGTCCGTCCTGCGGCGGCATGGTCTCGACATAATAGAGCGTCGCGCCGGTGCGCTGCGCGACCCCGGGCACGGACGTCGCCTGCGCAACCCAGCCCTGCGCCTCGGCCAGCAGGACGATCCAGTCGGTCAGCACGCCGCCGCCCTGCCCGCCCATGGCGAGAATGGCGATGGAGATTGGTCGCTCGGTCGCGGCGCCCGCGGGCGCGAGCGGCAGATGGAGGCTCTCGTCCATCATGCCGGCGCTCCCGCCATGCGCGTGCGTTCGCGGCGACGTTGCAGCCAGCCGATGACGCCCATGCGCAGTTTCGACTTGAAACGGTCCCAGGCGTTGGAATTGTGCGTGACCTCGGCGCGGAAGAAGGAGGGGCACAGGACGGCCGCATCCGCGACTTCGCCGCAATTGCCGCAGCCGACGCAGGAATTGTCGATCGCCGCGACAGGATCGTCGCGCAGCGGGTCGTCGAGCTTCTTCACCGACAGCGACGGACAGCCCGAAAGCCTGATGCAGGCGTGATCGCCGGTGCAGATGTCCTCGTCGACCCCGAAACGCTCCTTCACCATGCGCTCGCCGCCTGCGATCGCCTTTGCCGTCAGCGGCCGCACGCGCCGCTGCTTGTTGAGCATGCATTCCGACGAGGCGACGATGATCTTCGGCCCCTCCGCCTTCGTCGTCAGCGCCTCCTTCAGCGTGTCGCGCATTTTCGTGACGTCATAGGTGCGGTCGATCTGGCGCACCCATTTGGCGCCGATGCCCTTCACCGCCGTGACAATGGAATTGTTGGTCTGCCGCCGCGCGTTCAGCGCGCGTGAGGACAGGATGTCCTGGCCGCCGGTGGCGGACGTGTAGTAATTGTCGACGATCAGGAACACGCCATCGTGCTTGTTGAACACGGCGTTGCCGATGCCGCTGGTCAGGCCGTTGTGCCAGAAGCCGCCGTCGCCCATGACGGCGATCGATCTCTTGCCGGCCTTGACGTTGAAAGCGGAAGCCGACGCCGGCCCGAGCCCGAAGCCCATCGTCGTCGCGCCGATGTTGAAGGGCGGCAGGATCGAGAACAGGTGGCAGCCGATGTCTGCCGACACGTGATGCAGGCCCAGTTCCTGCTCGACGAGCTTCATCGCCGCGAAGACCGGCCGCTCCGGACAGCCTGTGCACAGGCCCGGCGGACGCTCGGGCACGACCTGCTTCAATTGCGCGATCTCCGCCATCGCCAGGACCGGCGCGGCGTCCGGCGCCGGCGGACGGTTGCCGAGCAGGCGCGGCTCGGTCTGTTCGAGGAACGTGCGTATGCCGTCGAGCAGGACCTTCGACGTGTAGTCGCCGGTCATCGGCAATATGTCCTTGCCGCGCACGCGCGCCTGCACGTCGCGCCGTCGCAGCGCCGTATTGATCGCCTGTTCCAGATATTCGGGCTGGCCCTCCTCGACGACGAGAACGGCTTCCTTGCCGAGACAGAATTTCTCGATCTCGTCCTCGATCACCGGATAGGTGACGTTCATCACGTAGAGCGCGACCTGCGTGCGGCCGTAGGCGTCCGACAGGCCGAGATATTGCAATGCGCGGATTACATTGTTGTACATGCCGCCCTGCAGGATGATGCCGACCTTCGCATCCTGCTGGCCCATCCATTCGTTGAGGCCGTGCTGCTTGATGAAATCGATCGCGGCGGGCATGCGCCGGGCGATCTTCTCGCGTTCGTGCTCGTAGGCGGCCGGCGGCAGGACGATGCGGCCGAGGTCGCGGATGGGATTTTCAAGCGCGTCCTTGATGGTGTGGGCGGGCTTGCGATTGTCCTTGGCCGCGAAAGAACCGTGCATGTGGCAGGCGCGCACGCGCACCTCCAGCATGACCGGCGTGTTCGAAGCTTCCGAAAGCTCGAAGCCCTTCTCGATCAGGTTGACGATGCATTCGTGATCCGGCCTCGGATCGAGCAGCCACATCTGCGACTTCATCGCGAAGGCGTGCGTGCGCTCCTGCATGATGGAGGAGCCTTCGCCGTAATCCTCGCCGACGATGACCATGGCGCCGCCGGTCACGCCGCCCGACGCGAGATTGGCGAGCGCATCGGAGGCGACATTGGTGCCCACCGTCGATTTCCACGCCACGGCGCCGCGCAGCGGATACATGACGGAAGCCGACAGCATGGCGGCGGCCGCCGCCTCGTTGGCGGAAGACTGGAAGACGACGCCCAGTTCATCGAGTACGTCCTTGGCGTCGCCCAGCACGTCGATCAGGTGCGAGATCGGCGAACCCGGATAGCCGCCGACATAGGCGACGCCCGACTGCAGCAAAGCCTTGGTGATGGCGAGAATGCCCTCGCCGCGGAACGTGTCGCCCTCGCCCAGACGCAGGTCTTCGACTTCACGCGCGAAGGATCTCTCGGCCATGGCTCTCTCCGATATATGGAAATGCATATATCGGGATAAGGCCCGGGTCAAACATCCGGGCAATTTGACGGGATTATATCTTAGTTCTAAGATTATCATATCTGACCCAAGACGGAACTCGCTTCATGTGGCGTCCACCCCAGCGCATCAGGTTCGAACCCTCGCTCGGGCGCGCGCCCTCGCGGGAAGAAGCTGCGAAATCCCGTCTTTTCTCTCCCGTTCGCGTCGGCCCGCTCGAACTCGAGCAGCGCACCTGGATTCCCGCAATGGTGCCGTGGCGGGCGACCGACGACGGCTTCGTCTCCGACGACGTCGTCGAATGGTATTGCCGCTTCGCGCGCGGAAGGCCCGGCGCCATCGTCATCGAGGCGACAGGCATTCGCGACGTGCCGAGCGGTCCGCTGCTGCGCATCGGTCACGATCGCTTCCTTCCAGGACTCGAACGCCTGACCGCAGCCGTGCGCGAGGCGAGCGGCGGCCATACGAAGCTGCTGATCCAGATCATCGACTTCCTGTCGATCCGCCGGCGTCCCGAGCGTTCGAAATTCTTCCGGCAGTTCCTTGTCGTGACGGACGCGCATCGCGCGGCTTTGGGCGGCGCCGGAATCGACGAAGGCGAGATCCGCGCGCGGCTCGAAGCCCTGCCCGACGCCGAGATCGAAAAGATCCTGTCGCCGCGCGAACTGGAATCCCTGCGCTTCGGCCATCGCGAACGCGTGACCGATACGGAACTCGCGCACATCCGCGACCTGCCGAAGGTTCTGCCCGGCTTGTTCGCCGACGCGGCGTCACGGGCGAAACGCGCCGGCTTCGACGGCGTCGAGCTTCATTACGCCCACGCCTATACGATGGCCTCGTTCCTCTCGCGCACCAACGACCGGCAGGACGGCTACGGCGGCTCGCTGGAAGGACGCGCGCGCCTGCCGCTGGAGGTGATCGCCGCCTGTCGCGCGGCTGTCGGACATGATTACGCGCTCGGCTGCCGGTTCCTTGCCGACGAATGCATCGAGGGCGGCAGCGACGTGGACGACGCCGCCTTTTTCGGCGAGGCCTTCGCGCGCGCCGGCCTCGATTTCCTGTCGACGTCGCGCGGCGGCAAGTTCGACGACGCCAAGCAACCGGGAATCGGCGCCGCTTCCTATCCCTATACGGGACCGAGCGGCTACGAATGCATGCCGCAATTTATCTCCGACGAGAAGGGGCCGTTCGGCCGCAACATCGCTGCGACAAAGCGCATACGCGACGCCGTGCGCGCCGCTGGCTTCCAGACGCCCGTCGTCTGCACCGGCGGCGTGCACAATTTCGAGATGGCCGAAAAAATGCTGGCCGACGACGTCTGCGATATCGTCGGCTCGGCGCGCCAGTCGCTCGCCGACCCCGACTGGTTCATCAAGCTGGCGCACGGCGCCGGCGACAGGATCAGGCTCTGCGAGTTCACCAATTATTGCGAGGGCCTCGACCAGAAGCACAAGGCCGTCACCTGCCAGCTCTGGGACAAGCTCGACCTCGACGCGCCGGGCGCGCGCCTGACGCCGGACCGCAAGCGTCGTCTGGAGCCGCCGGACTGGAGCGGCGCGGCGTGACCGCGCGTCGCATTCGCAGATCCGCCGTTCAACTGGCGGCGCCCGACAGCGATGCGCGCGACCTCGAAACGCGCGGCGCGGCCTCCGCGCATCGCGACCTGCGATTGTGGCTGCGCATCCTGACGATCCACAAGCTCGTGAACAACGAGGTGCGCCGGCGCCTGCGCGAGCAATTCGGCATGAGCCTGTCGCGCTTCGACCTGCTGGCCCAACTCGATGGCGCGACGCAGGGCATGCGCATGGGCGAATTGTCGAAACGCCTGATGGTGACGACAGGCAATATCACGGGCCTCGTCGACGAATTGGCGGAGGAAGGACTGGTCGAGCGCCTGGCCGATCCGCACAACCGCCGCGCCTCGCTGGCGCGCATGACCGCGAAGGGGCGCAAGGCCTTCGACGCGGCGGCGCGCGCCAATGAAACATGGATCGAGGAATTGTTCTCCGGCCTTTCCGCCGCCGAGAAGGCCGCGATGTTCGATACGCTCGGCCGGCAGAAGGATTTCGTCGCCACGCTGCTGGCGACGGAGGAGGAGCCGGCGCCGACGCAGCGGCGCGCGCGTCTCAGGGGATGACGGCCGTCGCCTCGATCTCGACGCGGGCGCGATCCTCGACGAGGCCCGCGACCTGCACGAGCGACATGGCCGGATAGACCGCGCCGAGCACGGCCTTGTAGACCTTGCCGATCTCCGCGAGGGCGCCGAGATATTCCCGCTTGTCGACGACATACCAGGTCATGCGGGCGATGTGCCGCGGCTCGCCGCCCGCGGCCTTCAGGACCGCGACGATGTTCTTCAGCGCCTGTTCGGTCTGCGCCACGAAATCGTCGCTCTCGAATTTCTCCTGCTCGTTCCAGCCGATCTGCCCGGCGATGAACAGGGTCCTGCCTTCTGCCAGGACGCCGTTGGAATAGCCTTTCGGTCGCGGCCAGCCCTCGGGGAGAATGTTCTTGTGCATCTTTCCTCCTGTCAGCGCCCGGCGCGCGCGTCGGCGCGCAGCACGAAGCGCTGTATCTTGCCGGTCGTCGTCTTGGGCAGCGCTTCGACGAACTTGACGGAGCGCGGATATTTGTACGGGGCCAGCGTCGCCTTGACGTGATCCTGCAGCGCGACCGCAAGCTCCGGCGAGGCGGGCTGCCCCGCCTTCAGGACCACATGCGCCTGCACGATCTCGCCGCGCCCCTCGTCCGGCGCGCCGATGACCGCGCATTCGGCGACCGCCGGATGCGCCAGCAGCGCGGCTTCCACCTCCGGACCGCTGATATTGTAGCCGGCCGAGATGATCATGTCGTCGGCGCGCGCGACGAAACGGTAGTAACCGTTCTCGTCGCAGACGAACGTGTCGCCGGTGAGATTCCAGCCGTCGCGCACATAGACTTTCTGCCTCTCGTCCGCGAGATAGCGACAGCCCGTCGGGCCGCGCACGGCGAGCCGGCCGGGCGTGTTCGGCGGCAGGTCGTTCATGTCGTCGTCGACGATGCGGGCTTCGTAGCCAGTGACCGGCCTGCCCGTGACGCCCGCCTGCGCATCCTCGAAGCGCGAGCCGATGAAGACATGGATCATCTCGGTCGAACCGAGGCAATCGAGGATCGGCACGCCTGTCCGGGCGACCCAGTCCTCGTGCACAGGCTTCGGCAATGTCTCGCCGGCCGAACAGGCGACGCGCAGGCTCGCGAGGTCTGAGCGGTCGGCGAGGCCGGACAGCATCACGCGATAGGCCGTCGGCGCCGTGAACACCATTGTCGCGCGGTGGCGCTTGATATGTTCCACCAGGCTCGGCGGCGTCGCGTTCTCGAGCAGCGTCGCCGTGGCGCCGAAGCGCAGCGGAAACACGGCGAGACCGCCGAGCCCGAAGGTGAAGGCGAGCGGCGGCGAGCCGACCACGATGTCGTCCGGCGTGATCCTCAAAATCTCCTTCGCGAATCCGTCGGCCATGATGAGAATGTCGCGATGGAAATGCATGGTCGCCTTGGGCGATCCCGTCGTGCCGGACGTGAAGGCGAGCAGCGCCACATCGTCGCGTCCGGTGCTCACGGCCTCGAATGTCTTCGGCTTTGCCAGCGCGGCGCGATCGAGTTCGGCGTCATGCGTGGCGCCGCCGTCGAATTGCACGACGCGCTTCAGCGTGCGGCTCGTCGCCGCCGCCGCCTCGATGTCCTCGGCGAGCCGACTGTCGGTCAAGGCAAGCGCAATCTCCGCCTTGTCGATGATCTGCGTGAGTTCGCCGGCGCGCAGCATCGGCATCGTGTTGACGACGACGGCGCCCGCCTTGGTCGCCGCCAGCCAGGCCGCGACGAAGGCCGGGTTATTGCCCGAGCGCACCAGCACGCGATTGCCCGGCCTGACGCCGTAATCCTCGACCAGCGCATGCGCGAGCTGGTTCGTCCATTCCGACAATTCCCGATAGGTGCGGCTGCGGCCGTTGCCGATCAGCGCGACGCGGTCGCCGAAACCCTGCTCGACGAGACGATCGCTCAGTTCGACGCCGACATTGAGCCAGTCCGGATAGGTGAATTCCGGCCGGTCCAGCAGGAAGTCCGGCCATTGCTCCGGCGGCGGCAGGTTGTCGCGCGCGAACGTGTCGACATGACCGCTCGGGCCGAGCGGCTTGTTGGGATTTCTCAGGACCTCGGCCATGGCAAGCTCCGGGTTCCGTCTCTCGTAGCTGACGTGCGCATCAACCCGCCATGACTTCGCCGCCGGCGATCGGCAACGCCTGTCCGGTGATCGATTGCGCTGCGGACGATGCGATCCACAGCGCGGCGTCCGCAACCTCCTGCGGATCGATCAGTCGTCCCTGCGGATTTGTCTTCGCCAGTTCGCGCCGCGCGTCCTCTTCGCTGCGCCCGGTCTTGGCGACGATCGTCGCCACGGATTGCGCGACCAGCGGCGTATCGGTGAATCCCGGGCAGAGCGCGTTGACGGTGACGCCGGTGCGCGCCAGTTCCAGCGCCAGCGCACGTGTCAGTCCGATGACGCCGTGCTTGGCCGCGCAATAGGCCGCGACATAGGCGTAACCCTTCAGCCCGGCCGTCGAGGCGACATTGATGATGCGCGCGCCCGCGCCCCTCTTGCGCAGGTCCGGCAGAACCGCCTGCGTGACGAGGAAGACGCCGGTGAGATCGACGCCGAGCGTATGCGACCACATGGACAGATCGGTCTTCTCGAAAGGCGCGCTCGGCGCCTCGCCGGCATTGTTGACGAGAATGTCGATGGCCCCGAATTTTTCGCGCGCGCGCGACAGGCCGGCGGCGATCGCGTCCGGCTGCGTCACGTCGAAACCGTCGAGCACGAGGCCGGCGCCGGTCGGCAGCGCGGCGAGCGTCTCCTGCAGCGGCGCCGCCCGGCGGCCGGCGAGCGACACGCGCGCGCCGCGTCCTGCAAAGGCGCGCGCGATCGCCGCGCCGATGCCGGAGCCTGCGCCCGTCACCAGGACATGGCGGCCGGTGAAATCCTCGAAAGCGCTCATGCAAACCTGCTCGCCAACCTGTTTGCCGATCTATTTTCCGCCCGCGGAGCGCTGCAGTCCCGCTTCATATTGCGCCTTGCCGGACAGATATTGCTTCGGCCAGCCGACGTCCGCCAGCCCGATCTTCGCGGATTCGTGCAGCAGCCAGGCCGGATCGGCGAGGTGCGGCCGCGCCACGGCGCAAAGGTCGGCGCGTCCGGCGCCGATGATCGAATTCGCCTGGTCGAGATCGGAGATGGCGCCGACCGCAACCGTCGCGATCCCGACCTCGTTGCGGATCTTGTCGGAGAAAGGCGTCTGGAACATGCGGCCATAGACGGGCTGCTCGTCCTTCGTCACCTGGCCGGCCGAACAATCGATGAGATCGGCGCCGGCTTCCTTGAACATGCGTGCGAAGATGGCGGCGTCGTCGGGCGTGTTGCCGCTGGCGTTCCAGTCCGTGCAGGAGAGCCGCACCGACATCGGCCGATCGGCCGGCCAGACCGCGCGCATGGCGCGGAAGACTTCGAGAGGGAACCGCGCGCGCCCCGCATGGTCGCCGCCATATTCGTCATTGCGGCGATTGGTCAGCGGCGAGAGAAAACTCGACAGCAGGTAGCCGTGCGCGCAATGCAGTTCGAGCCAGTCGGCGCCGGTTGTCGCCGCGAGCTGCGTGGCGCGCACGAAATCGTCGCGCACGCGATCCATGTCGGCGCGGCTCATCGCCCGCGGAATCTGGCTGTGCGGCAGGTAAGGATCGGCCGAAGCGGAGACGAGCGGCCATGCGCCCTCGGCCAGAGGCTCGTCCATGCCTTCCCAGGCGACGCGCGTCGCGCCCTTGCGCCCGGCATGTCCGAGCTGGATCGCGAATTTGGCCTGCGAGGACGCGTGGACGAAATCGACGATGCGCTTCCATTCTTTTGCCTGCGCCTCGTTCCAGAGGCCGAGGCAACCGGGCGTGATGCGCGCGTCCGGCGACACGCAGGTCATCTCGCCAAACACCAGCCCCGCGCCGCCGAGCGCGCGGGCGCCTAGATGCACGAGATGGAAATCGTTGGGCAGGCCGTCGACCGCCGAATACATGGCCATCGGCGACACGACGATGCGATTGGGCAGCGTCACGCCGCGCGCCCTGAACGGCGTCAGCGCCGGCGGCAGGCGATCGTTCGCCGGCGTCGCCGCGCCCGATTTCCTGGCATAGTCGCGCTCGAAACCTTCCAGCCAGTCGCGATCGCGTAATCTCAGGTTCTCGTGGCTGATGCGTTGCGACCGCGTCAGCATGGAATACATGAACTGTTCGGGATCGAGCGTGTCGGCATAGCGGCGGCCGACCACCTCGAACCATTCCATCGCATTGCGCGCGGCGTTCTGGATGCGCGCCACGTCGACGCGACGCACGTCCTCGTAGGCCGCCAGGACCTGCGGGATGTTTTTCGCGTCGTGCCCGAAGCGTTCGAACTGGCGGGCCAGTTCGATACCGTCGTCGATGGCGAGCTTGGTGCCCGAACCGATGGCGAAATGCGCGGTATGGGCGGCATCGCCCATCAGCACGACATGGCTCCTGCCGTTGAAATGGCTCCAGCGTTCGCAGATCAGGCGGTTGAAATTGAGCCAGGCCGAGCCGCGAAGATGGCGCGCATTGGTCATCAGCGACGCGCCGTCGAGCACCTCGGCGAACAGCTTTTCGCAGAAGGCGATCGACCCGGCCTGGTCGAGCTCGCCGAGACCGTGCGCCTTGAAAGTCTCTTCAGTCGTCTCGACGATGAAGGTCGAGGTCGTATCGTCGAAACGATAGATATGCGCCTGGAACCAGCCGTGCTCCGTCCGGCGGAAATCGAAGGTGAAGGCGTCGTAGAGCTTGTGGGTGCCGAACCAGATGTAGCGGTTCGGCCGCACCTGCAGGTCCGGCTTGAAGCTGTCCGCATAGCGGTCGCGGACCTTCGAGAAGATGCCGTCGGAAGCGATGATGAGGTCGGCGTCCGGATATTCGAGATCGGACTCCACTTCCTTCTCGAACACGAGTTCGACGCCCAGCTGCTCGCACCGCGCCTGCAGGATGTTGAGCAGTTTCTTGCGGCCGATGCCGACGAAGCCATGGCCCGTTGTGCGCTGGCGCGTACCCTTGAAATAGAGTTCGATGTCGTCCCAGTGATTGAAGGAGACCTCGATCTGCGCCGCCGTTTCGGCGTCCCAGGCGCGCATCGAATCCAGCGTCAGGTCTGAAAACACGACGCCCCAGCCGAACGTGTCGTAGGCCCGGTTCCGTTCGACGACCGTAATGGAATGCGATGGATCGAGCTTCTTCATCAGAAGCGCGAAGTACAGCCCTGCCGGGCCCCCGCCGATGCAAACGATCCGCATCTCTGCCCCTCCAAGCCTGGCTGCAGGAACATTATTTTAGACTTGAAGTATCTGTCGCTTGAAACCAGGTGTCAAGGCGTTTAGCGTTTCCCGGTCAAATCTGCAGGAGAGACGCTGTGAGGAGCTTCAAGGCGGCCGACTACAAGGCCACACATTTCAAATGGGAAGTTTCCGGCAAGGTCGCGACGATCACGCTCAACCGGCCCGAACGCAAGAACCCGCTGACCTTCGAGAGCTACGGCGAGCTCGGCCGGTTGTTCCGCTCCCTCGAATTCGCCTCCGACGTGAAGGCGGTCGTCTTTACCGGCGAAGGCGGCAATTTCTGCTCCGGCGGCGACGTCCACGAGATCATCGGGCCGCTCGTCAGGATGCAGGAAGAAGACGACATGGCGGGCCTGCTCGCCTTCACGCGCATGACCGGCGAACTCGTCAAGGCGATGCGCCATTGCCCGCAGCCGATCATCGCGGCTGTCGACGGCATCTGCTGCGGCGCCGGCGCCATCATCGCCATGGCCTCGGATCTGCGCATCGGCACGCCGCGCGCGAAAACCGGCTTCCTGTTCGTGCGCGTCGGCCTCGCCGGCGCCGACATGGGCGCCTGCGCGATCCTGCCGCGCATCATCGGCCAGGGCCGCGCCTCGGAACTGCTCTACACCGGCCGCCTGATGACGGCCGACGAGGGCGACCGCTGGGGCTTCTTCAACCGGCTGGTGGCGCCGGAACAGGTGCTGGCCGAAGCGCAGGCGCTGGCGGCCGAGATCGCCGACGGGCCGACTTTCGCAAACGGAATCACCAAGACCTGCCTGCACCAGGAATGGGCGATGGATGTGGATTCGGCCATCGAGGCGGAAGCCCAGGCGCAGGCGATCTGCATGCAGACGAAGGATTACGGCCGCGCCTATCGCGCCTTCGTCGCCAAGCAGAAGCCGGTCTTCGAGGGGAATTGAGCGAGCGCCGGCGCCGCAAACGAAAGGGCCCGGCGCAAGCCGGGCCAAGTCGGAAGAAGGAGGTATACGCTCAACAGTCCGGAGGCTAGGCCCGCCCTTCGACGCCCGCAATCCGTCATTATTGCTGGTTTGCAAATGCGAAGTCCCCGCCCGGCGCCTCGAGCTGGGCCGCAATTGTCCGAACGCGCCAAGAGCCCGTCCTGCATCGCAGTTGGCCACCCCGGTTTTGCGAGGCCTGATTGACGAAGCGCATGGCGCGCGCGCGCAAACGGCGTAAAAATCAACATGCTGTCTCGAACTAGATTCTTCGCCGAGCGTACGGGTGTCGCATGGGCAAGAAGCACAAGAAGGAAAAGAAACGCGCCGAGGAATCGCCGCTCCCGGTCGCCTCGGCGTCTGGCCCTCTCGAAAAAGGCGCCTACGCACGGGAATTGCGCCGCCTGCACGAAGAAACCGTGAAGCTGCAGGAATGGGTGCGACACGAGAAGAAGAAGGTCTGCATCGTTTTCGAAGGCCGCGACGGCGCAGGCAAGGGCGGCGTGATCCGCGCGCTGACGGAGCGCGTCAGCCCGCGCATCTTCCGCGTCGTCGCATTGCCGGCGCCGACGGAACGCGAGAAGTCGCAGATGTATGTCCAGCGCTACCTGCCGCATCTGCCGGCGGCCTCGGAAGTCGTGATCTTCGACCGTTCCTGGTACAACCGCGCCGGCGTCGAGCGCGTCATGGGCTTCTGCACCGAAAGGCAGGTCGAGGCCTTTCTCTCAACGACGCCAGGCGTCGAGCGCGCTATGATCGATTCCGGCATCATCCTGCTCAAGTACTGGCTCGAGGTCAGCGAGGCCGAGCAGACGCGGCGGCTCGAATCCCGGATCGAGGACGACCGCAAGATCTGGAAGCTGTCCGACATGGACCTGAAATCCTATGCACGCTGGTACGATTATTCGCGGGCGCGCGACGCGATGTTCCAGGCGACCGACACGCCATGGGCGCCATGGTTCGTCATCAATTCTGACGACAAGAAGCGCGCGCGACTGAATATCATCCGGCACATTCTGGACAGCATTACCTACCACGAGATCGAGCGCGAGAAGCCGAAACTGCCGAAGCGCGACAAGGATCCCGACTACGTCGAGCCGAACTATCCCTTCAAGATGATCCCGCTGAAATACTGAGCGCGGACGACTGTCCGCCTCGCGACGGGACATGCCGTTGGAGAAAATAACGATGACACAGGAAAGAAAGATCGCGGCCAGTCCGGAACCGGAGCACGACCTCCTGATGTCAGTAGCCGAACTGAAGGCCTATGTCGACGAAGTCGAGATGGCGAAGGCAAAGGAGTCGCTGGCCGCCTATAGCAAGGCCCATCAGGCGCAGCAGGAACTGCTGAAACGACTGCAATCGGACGACCCGATTCCCGACGATGTCATCCGCTCGTTTCTGACCCGCCTGAAAACAGTCGCGACGACCGGGGCGAACGAAATCCTGATCGGACGTTTCCCCAGCGAACTCTGCACGGACCATGGCCGCTCGATCAACCAGGCCGAGGAATCCTGGCCCGACACGCTGCAGGGACGGCCGCGAAAGGCTTATGAATTCTGGAAGGAGAAGCTGCAGCCGCTCGGCTACAAGCTGAAGGTGCTGATCGTCGACTGGCCGAACGGATTGCCGGGCGACGTCGGCATGTATCTCACCTGGAAATGACCCGGGCCCTCGCCCTGCGATAGAATCGAAAAGGCTTCACGCATAGCATGAAGCCTTTCCTGTCTCGGACATCGCCGCGCTAGAACGCTTCCCGCTTACTCCGCGGGCTGCGGCGGCTCGTCGTTCTTCGCCTCGGCGGCTGCCGCCGCATGCGGACGCGCCGCCGGCCGCAGCTTTTCGCGGATCGACTGGAAGAACACATACAGCGGCGGGATCGCGAAGATGCCGATCAGCGACGAGAAGATCATGCCGCCGAACACCGGCGTGCCGACGTCGCGCCGCGCCAGTTGCGAGGCGCCGAGCGCCACCACCAGCGGATAGAGGCCGAGGATGAAGGCGAAGGACGTCATCATGACCGGGCGGAAACGGTCGCGCGCGCCATGTTCCGCCGCATCGGCGATCGGCGTGCCCGCCTCTCGCCGCTCCTTGGCGAATTCGACGATCAGGATGCCGTTCTTCGCCGCCAGGCCGATCAGCACGATCATGCCGATCTGCGCATAGAGATCGAGCGTCAGGCCACCCAGCATGATGCCGATGTACGCGCCGAGCATGCCGATCGTCACCGACATCAGCACCGGCACGGGGATCGTCCAGCTCTCGTAGAGCGCCACGAGGAAGAGATAGGCGAACAGCACGGCGAATCCGAGGATGATGCCCGTCTTGCCTTCGGCGCGCTTCTCCTGGAAGGCCGTATCCGTCCATTCGCCGGCAAAGCCCGCGGGAAGCGTCTTGGCTGCGACTTCCTCCATTGCCGCCAGCGCCTCGCCGGACGAATGGCCGGGCGAAGGACCGCCCTGGATCGTCACGGCGCGCTTGTTGTTGTAGCGGATCAGGGCCGGCGGCCCGACCTCGACGCGCACCTCTACGAGGCTGCGCAGCGGGATCATCTTGCCTTCGGCGTTCTTCACGTTGATGCGATAGATGTCGTCGACGCTGGCGCGGTCGGAAGCCTCGGCCTGCACCTGCACCTGCCACGTGCGGCCGAACAGGTTCGTGTTGTTGACGAAGTAGCCGCCCAGCGAGGCCTGCAACGCCTGAAACACCGACGTGAGTTGCACGCCGAGCACCTGCACCTTGTCGCGGTCGATATCGAGGTAGATCGACGGATTGTCCGCCGAATAGGTCGAGAAAACGCGCGTCAGCGTCGGATTCTCGTTGGCGGCGATCAGCAGGCCGCGCAAGACCTGCGCCATCTTTTTCGGATCGGCGCCCTGCAGGTCTTCCAGCACGTAGGCGAAGCCGCCGCCGGTGCCGAGCCCGATGATCGGCGGCGGGGCGAGCGGCACCACCGCGCCTTCGCGGATTTCGGCGCGGAACCTTTGGCCGAGCCGCGCGATCATCTGCGCCGCCGAATCCTTCGGGTCCTTGCGGTCCTCGAAGGATTTCAGCGTCACGACCATGAAGCCGGCGTTCGCCTGCGAATAACTGTCGATGAAGTTGAGGCCGATCACCGAGGTGATGTCCTGCAGCGCATGTTCCTCGCGCAGGATCGCCTCGGCCTGTTTCATGACGGCCTCGGTGCGTCCAACGGATGCGCCGCCCGGCAATTGCGCGACGACGAAGAACGCGCCCTGGTCGTCCTCCGGCAAAAAGCCCGTCGGCGTCTTCTTGGCCATCAGCAACACGCCGGCGCCCGCGACCAGCGACATGACGACGCCGATCACCGAAACGCGGACGAGCCGCGCCGTGACGTCGCCGTAGCGGTCTCGCACCATGTCGATCGCACGCATCACATAGCCGATGATTCCGCGACGCGGTCCCTCGTGGCGCGACAGGAACACGGCGCAGAGCGCCGGCGACAACGTCAGCGCGTTGATCGCCGACAGGAACATGGAGACGGCGATCGTGACAGCAAACTGCCGGAACAATTCGCCCGTTATGCCGGGAATGAATGCGACCGGCACGAAAACCGACAGCAGCACCAGCGTGATGCCGATGATCGGGGCCGTGATCTCCGCCATCGCCTTCTTTGTAGCATCGGCGGTCGAGAGATGCGGCTCCTGCTCCATCACGCGTTCGACGTTCTCGACCACGACGATGGCGTCGTCGACGACGATGCCGATGGCCAGCACGACCGCGAGCAGCGACACCGTATTCGCGGAATATCCGATGGCGTTGAGCACGATGAACGCGCCGATGAGCGAGACCGGCACGGCGAACATCGGGATCAGCGTCGCCCGCAGGCTGCCGAGGAACAGGTAGACGACGATGACGACCAGCACGAAGGCTTCGACCAGCGTCTTCTGCACCTCGTGGATCGTTTCGCGCACGAAAACGGTCGGATCGTAGGTCACCTTCCAGGCGAGATCCTCTGGAAAGCGCTTTTCGGCCTCCGCCATCATCGCCTTGATCTTGTCGAGCGAGGCGAGCGCGTTCGCGCCCGGCGACTGGTAGATGGCGACCGCAGCCGAGGGCGCGCCATTGAACAAAGTTTCGCGATCGAGATTCCTGGCGCCGAGTTCGAGCCGCGCCACGTCCTTCAGGCGCAGAATCGAACCGTCGGTATTGGTGCGGACGACGATGTTCTCGAATTCCGGAATCGTCGTCAGGCGACCCTTGGTCTGGATATTGAGCTGAAGCTGCTGGTCGTCGGAGATCGGCCGCGCGCCGACGCGACCGACGGCGGCCTGCGCGTTCTGCGACTGGATGGCGTTGATGATGTCGCCGGTCGTCAGGTTGAGGCCGGTCAGCAGATCCGTTTTCACCCAGGCGCGAATGGCGTAGTCCTGCGGCCCCCACAGCGAGGCGTCGCCGACGCCCTGCGTGCTCTTGATCTGGTCGAGCAGGTTGATCGTGACGTAGTTCGAGAGATAGAGCGCGTCGTAGGTCTTTTTCGGCGAATAGATCGAGATGACGCCGAGCAGCGCCGACGATTTCTTCTTCACCGTCACGCCCTGCCGCTGCACTTCCGGCGGAAGCTGCGACAGCGCGATCTGCACGCGGTTGTTGACGTTGACCGAGTTGATGTCCGGGTTGGTGCCGAGCTCGAACGAGGCGGTCAGCGTATAGCTGCCGTCGTCGCCGCTGACCGACTTCATGTAGATCATCTTGTCGACGCCGACGACCTGCGCCTCGATCGGCTGCGCGACGGTTGCGTCGACCACGGCGCCCGAAGCGCCGGGATAGCTGGTCGTCACCGACACCTGCGGCGGCACGATGTCCGGATATTGCGCGACAGGGATGACGAACAGCGAGAGCGCGCCGGCGATGGTCGTGACGATCGCGATGACGATCGCAAAGCGCGGGCGGTCGACGAAGATTGCAGAAAACACGTTATTTCCCCTGCAGGCTCTGCGTCGCGGGCGTTGCGCGAACGGCGACGCCGGGCCGCACGCCCTGCAATCCGTCGACGATGACGAGATCGCCCGCTTTCAGGCCCTCGTCCACGATCACCTTCGTGCCGAGTTCGCCACCCGTCTTGACTCGGCGCACGGCCGCCTTGCCATTGTCGACGATGAAGACATACACGCCGCCCTGGTCGGCGATCAGCGCCGACTGCGGGATGGCGATCTTGTCCTGCGACTGGCCGGCTTCGAGAACGACGCGCACGAACTCGCCGTCCACAAGAGCCGTCTTCGGGTTCGGCATGGTGGCGCGCACCAGCACGGTGTCGGTGGTGCGATCGACCGTCACGTCGACGAAGTCGAGAGAGCCGACCTGGTCGTAGGCCGAGCCGTCGGAGAAATAGATCTTCGCCTTGATCGCCTTCGTGTCGACGCTCTGGCCGCTCTTCTGCACACGCAGGAAGTCGCGCTGGCTCACCGGAAAGGTCACGTACATCGGATCCTGGCTGACGATCATCGTCAGCACGCCGGAATTCGGCCCGACGACATTGCCCTTCGTGACGTTGGTCTTGCTGACCTTGCCGTTGATCGGCGATCTGATGTCGGTGTAGCCGAGATTGATCCTGGCGAGCGCCAGCGAGCCTTCGTCGGACTTGATCTGGCCGGCCGCCTGATCGTCGGCGGCCTTGGCCTGGTCGCGCGCCACCTGCGTGCCGGCCTGCCTCTGCAGCAGTTCCTCGGCGCGCTGGAGCTGGATCGTAGTCAGCACCTTGGCGGCCTTGCTGCGCATCAGCGCGCCTTCGGCCTGTTCGACGTCCGCTGCGTATTGACCTTTCTCGATTTCATAGAGCTTGGCGCCCGCACTTACGAAATCGCCTTCCTTGAACAGCATGTTCTCGAGAAAACCCTGCACGCGCGCGCGAACCTCGACGCGGTTGGTCGCCTCCACGCGTCCGACGAAATCGAGCGACTTCTCCACCGGCACCGCTTCGGCCTTGAAAGTGCCGACCGGAATTTCGCGCTCCTGCGCGAATGCGCCCGACGAAAAGGCGACGGCCAGCGCAATTGCGATATGCGGCTTCGACGCGCGGCGCTTGCGGGAGGCGACGAGGTTCGGAATCTTCTGGTTGGAAACAGATGACATGGGCCCCGCCGTTGAATGCGAACAGGGGCGCTCGCCGGCGTCGCGACCATTCGACGCAACAGCCTGCAAACCCCCGAAATGATCAGTCGAGAAGACCGCAACAGCTGCAAGAAATCAAGGACAATGCTCAAGTTGCAAGGCTTGGTTCCACGCGCAAATCCGGCGATGTCGACCGCCGGTCCCGACCGCTCATCGACGGCCACGGCGCGGCGCGCACGCGCCGCGAAACGCGACATCCGGACCGTCGAGCGACAGGGCGAAGGACTTACCCGCAGGCGCGATCTTGCCGACGATCGTTCTCGGGCCGCGCTTTGCCGGCACGCGCACGTTGAAGGTCGGCGAATCGGCGGCGACGATTTCGATCTCGCCGCGCAATCGTCGCGCCGCTTGCCCATCGCCGGAAATCCTGATGGTCACCTGGCCAGCCCCGCGCGTCGGAAAGGGCTGACGAAGGCGTCCCCCGCGGTCGAACAGCAGACCGGAGAATATTTCGAGCCTGACCTTGCTGCTCGCGCCTTCGCTCTTGCACTGCGCGGTATTCGCTGCGGCATTCGCGCCGCCGGCGACGAGCAGCGCGACAAGCGCCGCAACGGGAGCGCTGAAATGTCCGTGGCGCATGGTCACGCAGCCTTCTTCAAGCGACGGCGTTCGATTTGCTCCCGCGCGTGGCCGATCGCGAGACTGACAGGCCCCTGGTCGACGCCGAGCGATCCGTCGAGCAGTTCCGACACGCATTGGGACACGATCGACCGGAACTCGTCATCCAGTCTGTCGAGTTGTTCCGGTTCGGCATGCTGCGCCTCTTCGGCGATCATCAACAGCCGCGTCAGCTTCTTCTGCCGCGCTTCGGTCTTGCGCGAATTGAGCGCGGTGGTGAGCAGCGCGATCAGCGAACCGAGAAGGCTGAGCGGAATGCCGATCAGATAGAGGTAGGACTGGAATTCGTCGAAGAAACTCTGGTCGCCATTGTTCAGGTAGCTGAGAAAACCGGGATGGATCGGCAGGACCGTGTTGGTTTGCGACGTATCCGGCGCCTCGATCTGGCTCGCCAGAGGCGTGATCTGCATCAGCCGCGCCTTGGTGTTGAGGACGGAGCGGCCGAGCGCGCCCGCGACGATGTCGAACATCGTCACCGGAACGACCATCCGGTAGGTGACGGCGACCCCCTTGATATCATCGTCCGGCAGCGCCGGATTGGCTTTGAACGAGCCCTCCGGAATGTCGATCGATTCGAGACTCGGGAAACGCGTCGTCACCGCGTCGTTGTCCTCGATCTCGAGAATCTTGGGCTGCGCGCGCGTCGCCTTGGCGATCGCCGTCACGACATCGGCCACCTGCCCTGCCCCGATCGGGCCCACTGCGAGCGCGGCGGCGGCCTCGCCCTTGTGTATCGCAGCGCCGATCTGTTCGAGCGGCAGGAAGACGCGTTTCACCGCTTCCGGCTTCACGTTGTAATAATTCAGGATGAGATCGAGCGCGCGGGAATTGGACTCCTGCAGCGGGCCGGACGGAATGGCGATCGCCTTGCCTGTCAGGCCCGTCACGTTGTCGATCGACGAATGCGCGGGCTTGACGATCGCCAGGATGTCGCGCCGCACGATCACTAGCGTCGAGCCGTTGGACGGCGGCGAAATGTCCGTGCGTATCAGCGCGATGTCGACCTTGCCGTTTTCCATCGCTTTCGCCGCGCCCGCGAGATCGGGGACTTCCACGGTCTTGAAATTGATCCGGGGGTGCGCCGCGTGCGTTCCCGCCACGAAGGCGGTGATGAATTTTTCGCCCATCGACCCTTTCGGGAGCGTCGCGATCCTCAGATCGGCGTGCAGGCCGCCGAAGTAGAACGCCAGCAGGACGATTCCGACGACCAGGAGCACGACCGCAAGGGCCGCCGCCACGAAGCGTGTGAGTTTGATGCCGACGATGCCGAACATCGCGCCTCCAGCCCTCCGGCGCGAATCCGCCGCGTGCCGATGATGGCGCCGCGGCCGCCGGCCCATCTTGTCCGGAAATGCCATTTTCTGGACATTTCACGACAATGCGAGGATAGCCGCAGCGCAAGCTTTGCATTGCAACGGGCGTGGCTGCAGGTATGGTCCGGCCATGTCACTCGAAGATCTGGCGCTGCTCTCGCGCCGCGGGCGGATGCAGATCGCGGCTTTCGCTTGCGCGATCATCTTTCTCAGCATCTGGGCCTCGGCCTATTTTCTGAAGCCGTCGCCGCCGCGTCGCATCGTCATGGCGACCGGCCTCGAGGACGGGCTCTATCACCAGCACGCGCAGCGCTACAAGGCGATCCTCGGAAGGGCCGGGATCGTGGTCGAGGAACGCCTGACGTCGGGCGCGGAGGAAAATCTCAAGCTGCTGCGCGACCCGCATTCCGGAGTCGACATCGCCTTCACCCAGGGCGGCGTCGCCACCGAACTCGGCGAGGTTCCAAACGACAGCATCGTCATGCTGGCAAGCCTGCATTACGAACCCATGTGGGTCTTCTATCGCGGAGCGCCGCTGCGCTATTTCAACGAATTGCTTGGACGCAGGGTTTCCAACGGCGTGCCGGGCAGCGGCACGCGCGCGCTCGCCAATTCCATTTTCGCGCTGAACGAAATGAATTCCGGCAACGTCGCCACGGCGCCGCTGAGCAACAATGCCGCGATCGAGGCGCTGACGAAGGGAGATGTCGACGCCGCGATCGTGGTCGGCGGAGCGGAGACCGAGGCGGTCACAAAAGCGCTGAGAGAGCCGGGGATCGGCCTGCTGAGCTTCGGGCACGCCGATGCCTATCACCGCCGCCTTCCTTTCATCGTCCGGCTGTCGTTGCCGTCCGGCGTCATCGACCCCGGCCGCAACCTTCCCCCTGAAGACGTCCAGTTGATCGGCACCAAGGCCATGCTGGTCGGCCGTGACAACCTGCATCCCGCGCTGGTCAACCTGCTGATGGACGCGGCGCGCGACATCCACGGCAAGCAGGGTTTCTTCGAGGAGGCCGGCGAATTTCCCTCGACCAGCGCGGTCGACCTGCCCGTCTCCGCAGACGCCGACCGCCACAAGCGCTTCGGCGCGACGTTCCTCTACAATTACCTGCCGTTCTGGCTCGCCGCGCTCGTCGAACGCGCCATGGTTATCGCGCTTCCGATCGCCGCGATCCTGTTTCCGCTGTTCAGCTACCTGCCGCAGTTTCTGCGCTGGCGCGTCCGCTCGCGGGTCTATCGCTGGTACGGCGAACTCGCCTTGCTCGAGCGCGAGATCACGACGCGCACCGGGCCGGCGCCGATCGAACGCTGGATGGCCGATCTCGACCGGATCGAGCGCGCGGTCGCCGGCATATACACGCCGACTGAATTCGCCAGCGAAGCCTATACGCTGCGCCAGCATGTCGATTTCGTGCGCCAGGCCGTGCGCGAGCGCAGGGATGAGGCGACGCAGGCGGCTTGAAAACGCCGCGCTACTGTCCGTCCGGACCGAGCTGCCCCAGAATGTTTTCGCCCTGCAGGCAGGTGATGAGTTCGACGTAGCTCGGCAGGCCGCCCTGCGTGGTCTCGGCCAGACACAAGTTGCGCGAAGCCTTTGTCGCCTTCGCCCAGACCGCCGGCAATTGCGCCTGCGCCCCCTTCTCGTCGGACATGCAGGAATCGACCGTCGCCTTCTTGTCCATGCCGACCGGCGGCGTGCCGTCGCAAGTCGCCTTGTAGTTGAGCTTGGGGACGCTCTGTCCGAAGGCTGGCGCGGCGAGACAGGCCAGGAGCGCGGCGGCGATGACGGATTTCATGTCGGTTCTCCGTGAAGCGGTGAAGTCACTCGTAATTGTCGTAGTCTGACATGCTGATGCGCAATTCCATCGCGAAGCTCACGAGCGACGAGATGAACATGACCTGCGCGAAAACGAACAGGAGCGCCGCTGCCCATTCGTGCCGCAGGCCGACGAAAGCGCCGCCGAACATGAAGGCGACGATCAGCGAGGTTGAAATCGCCGAGATGAGGGAAAAGCGGATTGCACGGTGGATGAGCTCGGCGCGACGCTTCATGCGCGGCACATCCGAACGGAGGAACCTCCGGTCGTGATCCGTTTCGGAAATCCGGTTGAGGACACGGATGCGATCGACAATGCGAGAAAGCCGCGTCGTCAGCACGCTGATATAGGCGGCGACGGCGCTCAGCAGGAACACGGGCGCGGTCGCGCGCACCATCACCTTGCCGAGTTCCTCGACAGAGGCGTTGCTGGCGATCTGCGACAGAAACTCCGGCATGACCGCGCCTCCCGCGCGCACAACTGGCGCCGGACTGATCAGGCCTTGCGGACGCCCGGCGGCTGCCACGTGCCCTTGCCGGGCGGCAGGATCGAGGGATTTTCCGTCTTCGGCCAGTAGAGGCGCATCGCCATATAGATCGGGCCGGCCGGCGCGGGCAGCCAGTTCGCTTCCCTGTCGGGTCCGGGCGACTTGTTCTGGATGTAGATGGTCAGCGAACCGTCGGCGTTCTTCTTCATGTTCGCCAGCATCGGCGAATTGATCAGGTAGCGGTCGATCGGGTTCTTGATCAGGAACTGCGTCTTGCCGTCATACATGGTGACCGACCAGAACGCGTTCACCGGCGGCAATTGCCCTGCGGGGAACGTGAGCGTGTAGTTGTTCTTGCCATCGAGCGGATTGCCGTCGACATCGCTTCTCGTGGCGGGATACATCGCCTCTTCGGCATTGTTGCCGTAGATGCCCATCTGCGCCGCGGCCGCGCGCAGCAGCCAGTCGCCGTTGAAGAAGTCCGCGTCGCCGAACACCGAGCCGACCTGCCAGCCGTTGATGTTCTTGCCGACGCTCTTGACCTTCTGTTCGAGCTTGCGCTGGCCGAGCTTCATGCCGATGCCGATCTCGATCTTGTCCTTCAGCGACAGGTCGCGGAAGTTGAAGCTCTTGCCGGCTCCGACGCCGATCTTGGCGAGCTGCGCGCGGATTTCGGCCTCATGCGGCGTGGCTGGCGCAAACTGCAGGGCGAAGTCGAGATATTCGAAGAAATTCCGCTTCGCGAGCTGTTTGTTGATCGTGGGGAAATTGACCACGGGAAGCGCGGCGGGCGCCGGCTGCTTGAGATAGGACGACAAGGGCTGCGCCTTGTAGCCGGCCTGCACCTTCTTGACGTTGTCCATGTCCTTGGGATCGAACAATTGCGTGCGGAAGATCGTCAGTCCGTAGCGCGTGGTCGCGCGGAAGACCTTCTTGATCCCCGGCGGCGTCGCGCCCTGCCAGTTCGGTCCGACCACCATGTAGTCGCCGGCGTCGCTGCCGGTCGCACGGCTGCCGATATAGCCGTAGTTGTAGGTGTTGCCGTCGACGAGTTGCACCGAATAATAGCGCTTGGGATCGACCGCCGGCACGGAGATGATCATCGGCTCCGCGCCGAGGTCGAGCCACAGCATCGAATAGGGCGTGTCGCTGTTCGGCGTGACGACCGACGTGTCCTTGTAGGTGAAGACGCGCGCCTCGTTGACGATCTGGTTGAACGGCCCCTTGTACTGGCCGGAATTCCTGTCGATCACGAAATCGTAGAGAACGCCGTAGTTCATCACGATCGGGAAACCGTAGATGAAGCCGGCCTCGGCGATCTTGGCGGCCTCGACCACGCCCGGCGCGGCGAGAGCCGACGACATGCCCGCAGCGTCGACAGCGGCGAGGCTGCCAGCGGACAGAAGCAATTCTCGTTTGGTCAGCATCGGGAGATCTCGCGCATGAAAGGGATGACGCATGGCGCCGCCGGCATTGCCGGCGGCGTTCCGTATTCAGCTCAGAACTTGAAGCCGAGGCCGGCGACAGGTCCGTGCATGATCATGTCGACGCCGGCGCGCTGGAAGCCGCTGCCCTGCATGTAATTGGCGCGCACGGCGCGATAGCCGACCATGCTGGTGAACTTGAGGTCGCCGAGCATGAAATCGTGCGTGTAGCCGCCGACGCCCTGCCATGCGAACTTGCTGCCGACGCCAAAGCCGCCGACATCGCCCTTGATGTAGAAGGCATTGCGCTCGTCGACCTGCTGGCGCAGGCGCAGGCCGATGAACGGATCGACCCAGTCGATATTGCCGCCCTTCGCGATCGCCTTGCCGCCGACCTGCGTCAGACCGAGATTGGTGAGATTGACCGCGCCGGCGATATTCAGCGACAGGTCGACGCCGACGTTCCAGTAGCGCAGGCCGCCAACCACATCGAGCGAAGTGGTCGACCCGGGCATGCCGCCCCACGCCCACTTGCCGACCTCGTAAGTCCCGCCGCCTTCGAGGATTGCTATTGTCTGCTTCATGCGCGCGTCGCCGTCGAGCGTCAGCGTCGCGCCGGCGATCGGGTTGCGCAGGGCAAGCACGGAACCCGCAGCACGGATTTGAATCCATACCGCGTCGAGATAGAACGAAAGCGGACCGTTGCGCAGTTCCATATTGGCTGCGACTTCCAGCGGGAGCGAACTCGACTTGGTCAGCACGTCGACGAACGAAAGATTCATTTCCGTCGTCTGCCCCTTCGCCGTCGAAGTGCCGTTGGGACCCACCGCCCACATGTAGGGCATGACCGCGAGGCTCCACCCGCCGAACGCCGAGCGATCGACCGCCACGCCCGAGAACAGGCCCTGGTTCGGCGCATCGCCCTGACCGCCGAACCTGTAGTTCAGGCCGGTACGCAGGATGTGCCCGTTGATGCGCGAACGCGCCACGAGCCCTGTCGCCACTGCCGCGCCGGTGAATGGGTCGCGCTGAAGCAGGTTCTGATAATTCGGGAAGGCCGCCGTCAGCGTTCCCAGATCGTAGTAGAGATATTCGAGCTTGGCGCTGAGGTTCGGCGCGATCGCCATCTCGCCGCCGACGCCGAGCGTCCAGCCCACGCGCTCCTGATAATATTCGGTCTTGCCGTTCGAGGAGATCAGCGGGGAGGGATTGAGCGCCTGGTTGAACGTCGCGTTCATCTGCGCGCCGCCATAGGCGAGACCGCCGGTGAGATAGGCGAGGAAGCCGGGCGTGATCGCATAGCCGGCGCGCGCGCGGACAGTGCCGAAATGTTCCAGCCCGCGGTGCATATTGCCGCTGGTGACCGCGATGCCCGTCGGCGAGGGCGTGATCGCGCCCAGTCCGCCGCCGCCGCGAATGCCGCCGCCCTGGATGTCGGCTTCCACGCCGAGAACGATGCGGCTCGGCAATTGCCAATTGTAGCCGATCTGCGCGCCGCCGAAGAAGCCGTTCAGTCGGCCGCTGACGACGCCGGTCGGACCGGCTGCGGCGGCGGCCGCCCAAAGGCCTCCCGGCGTCGAGTCGAACAGCGGGAAGCCGGCGTTGGAGAGGCTCGACGAGCCCTTCCACGTATAGCCGTAGTTGAAACCGACATAGAGGCCGGTCCAGGTGAACACGGGAGGCGGCGGCAGGACCGCCGCCTTGCGTGTTGGCAGGTCGGCCGCGAACGCGGCCGTCGAAAGGCTAGCGAGCGCCAGTGTGCCCGCAGCGATCGCGACGTTGAGTTTGCGCGCGTTCATGTTCGACCCTCGCATCACATTAGCGCCAGTTCTTGGCGGTGGCGTCCATCAGGGAGTCCTTCTTGTGCGACTCGCAGTACTTGCCGATGACCTTCGCATTGCGCGAGACATAATCGGACTGGATCAGCGTCAGGTTCTTGGTGCTCATGAACCAGCCGCCGACCCAGCCGCCGACCAGCGCCTGCGTATCGGGATCAGCGTTCAGGAATTCGCCGCAGCTGATCTGCGAGGCGTCGATGGAGGCCGGGCCGCCGACGCCGGGCTTGGCGGTCGACATGGCCGCCTGCAGGCCGCCCATCAGGCCGGATTGCGGGCTCTTCTGGCACCAGCTCTTCACGTTGGCGACGTTCTTGCGGAAGCCGTCGACGTTGATGGTGGTCGAGCCGCCCTTCTGGTTGAACCAGCCGCTCATCCACGCGGAGAAATCGCGCGACGTATCGGGATCCATCGCCAGGTATTCGGCGCAGGTCACCTTGGCCATGTCGTAGTTGAGCTGGGCGTGCGCGGGGGCGCAGAAGGCGGTCGCGCCGATGAGCGCGAGTACAAGCTTTTTCATTAAACTACCCCTGTTTGGTTGGCCGAAAGCATCGTCGACCCGGCTTGGCGGCCAGGACATAGCGGGATGCGCCGCAGTTTGACGCCGGGACTATGGACGCCCCGGCGCAAAGGAGATTGACCGGAGCGGCAAGGCGATTGACTTTTCAGGACAATCCCCCTGCATCGCCGACTTCTGTTGCTAATCGGACACATGAAACGTCGCCTCGCGCTCCCTGCGTCCGCTCTTGCGCCAGGACCCGGGCGTCTCCCCGATCTTGCGCCGGAAGGCGCGGGCGAAGGCGCTGGCGTCGGAATAGAACAGGTCGGCCGCGATCTCCGTGAGACCGAGATCGGTGTCGATCAGCAATTGCTTGGCGACCTCGAATCGCGCGTCTTCCACGAGGCCGTGCAACGTGACGCCCTCCTCCGCGAGTCGACGCGCCATCGTGCGTGGGTGCAGGCCGAACATCTTGGCGACGGCCTTGTTGTTCACATGCTCGCGCCGAACGAGATTGGGAAGCACCCGCCGGATCTGTTCGGCGATCGTGCATTCCGACGCGGTCTCCGTCTTTCGCTCGAGACCTTTCAGGAACCGGTACAGCGCGTTGTCGGCGCGCGTGACAGGCGCATCGAGACAGGCCGCAGGAAACTCGATCGCCGTTTCGTGCGCGTCGAACTTGATGCGCCCGCGACGGAAGAAAGCCTTGTAGGGAGCCGCATCGAGGGGCGCGCGTCGCGGCAGCCGGATTTCGACCGGCTCGAACGTCGGCCCGATCAGCTTGCTGAGCAGGCCGTATCCGACCGCAGCAGAAAGATCGGCGATCTGGTCTGCGCTGCGCATGTCGTGCGCCAGCAGCGAATGCGCCAGAATGGCCGTGTCGGTACCCTCGCTGAACGCCACCGCGCTGCTGCTGTCGAACCACGACAGCGACGTCACGAAATCGTTCAGCCCGGTGCGCACCGTCGGCGCGTTCAGCATGAGGAAGCCCGGCAGGCCAACGTCGGGCGAAGCCATCCCCACCATCAGCCCGATATGGTCGCAGCCGGTCTCGCGAACGGTCTTGTGAAGAAGTTCGTCGATGGCTGCGATCGGAACGAGCGCTTCCGGTTCCTCGAACACCGCGGGACTAAGCCCGACGGATTGCAACCGGGCCCGGGGATCGAGACCGAGCGATTCCAGCACCACTGGCAGCGCCCGCACATTGCCGACTCGAATAGCGCCAGTGCTCGAAGCACGAGACATTTGCCCACCCCCTCCGTGCAAAAATTCTCGACTTTTCGGGACAAGAAATTTGCAGAAAGGGGCGCGAGCAATATCGTCTCGCCTGATCTGAATTTCGACATATTAGGACAGATTGACCGCATCGGACAAGCCCAAGCTGCCGACGGCAATAAATTCAATGGTTCAAGGCCTTAGGCAGGAAGCGACCGACTGTCCGCAATGGTCAAGAATTAGACGGGCGGCATCAAGCATTACGTCGCGCAACAGCGGCACACTGCGCATGTCGCAACAAGCCGACCGCATCGCGCAACCGCAGGATCTCATGAAGAACCCATCATCCGCCCGGATCGGCGCCCTTGGCGGCGCAAGCGCTTTCTTGCTTATTCTCGCTCCGCAAACCTTCGCGCAGACGCCCGGGCCGAGCGCGCCCGGTTCGATGATGCGCGCAATGGAACAGGGCCTCGCCGCCGCAAAGCAGGCGCCCGCGGCGCAAGCTCCGACGAACACGCCGATCGGGACGATCAACGGCGTTCCCGGCTCGCCCAGCGCCACGATTACGATCAACGGCAATCAATTGCCGGCGCCGCCGCAGAAATTCGGCGGCAAGATCACGCCGGAAGCGACGAAGTCGACGCCGTACTGGCCGGCGCGCATCGCGCCCGCCAAGGGCGCGCCCAACGTGCTGCTCATCATCACCGACGATTCCGGCTATGGCGTGCCGAGCACGTTCGGCGGCGTGGTGCCGACGCCGACGCTCGACCGCATCGCGCAACAGGGATTGCGCTATACCAACTTCCATTCGACCGCGCTGTGTTCGCCGACGCGCGCCGCGCTCATCACCGGGCGCAACCATCATTCGGTCGGCTATGGCGTGATCGCCGAACAGGCGACCGGCTATCCCGGCTACGACAGCGTCATCACGAAAGACAAGGCGACGGTCGGCCGTATCATGAAGGACAACGGCTATCACACCGCCTGGTTCGGCAAGAACCACAACACGCCCGAATATCAGGCGAGCCAGGCCGGACCATTCGACCAATGGCCGACCGGCATGGGCTTCGAATATTTCTACGGCTTCATGGGCGGCGACACCAACCAGTGGGAGCCGGGCAATCTCGTCCGCAACACCACGCCGATCTACCCCTATGTGGGCAAGCCCGGCTGGAACCTCATGACCGCGATGACGGATGAGGCGATCGACTATATCAACCAGATGAACGCGCTCTCGCCCGACCAGCCGTTCCTCGTGAAATTCGCGCCGGGCGCGACGCATGCGCCGCATCACCCGACCAAGGAATGGGTCGACAAGATCAGCGCGATGCATCTGTTCGACGGCGGCTGGAACAAGCTGCGCGAAACGATCTACGCCAACCAGAAGCGGCTCGGCGTCATTCCGCAGGACGCCAAGCTCACCCCCTGGCCGAGCGACATCCTGAAGGACTGGGACCAGCTCTCCGCCGACGAGAAGAAGCTGTTCATCAGGCAGGTCGAGGTGTTCGCGGCTTATGCAGCCTATGCCGATCACGAGATCGGCCGCGTCGTCGACGCGATCGAGAAGCTCGGCAAGCTCGACAACACGCTGATCATCTACATCAACGGCGACAACGGCACGAGCGCCGAGGGCACGCTGATCGGCACGCCCAACGAAGTGGCGATGTTCAACGGCGTCAATCCGACGGTCGAGGAACAGCTCAAGTATTTCTACGATGTGTGGGGCACCGACAGGACCTACAATCACATGGCGGTCGGCTGGGCCTGGGCCTTCGACACGCCCTTCAAGTGGACGAAGCAGGTCGCCTCGCATTTCGGCGGCACGCGCCAGGGCATGGCGATCTCCTGGCCCTCAGTCATCAAGGACAAGGGCGGCGTGCGCCACCAGTTCCATCACGTGATCGACATCGTGCCGACGATCCTCGAAGCCGCGCACGTGCGTCAGCCCGACATCGTCGACGGCATAAAGCAGTCGCCGATCGAGGGCGTCAGCCTCGCCTATACGTTCGACGCGAAGAACGCCAACGCGCCGACGACGCACAAGACGCAATATTTCGAGATGATGGCCGATCGCGCCATCTATCACGACGGCTGGATCGCCAGCACAAAGGTCATGCGCGCGCCCTGGGATCATTTCCCGCCGAAGGTCGGCGTGATGGATTATCCGTGGGAGCTCTACGACACGCGCAAGGACTGGACGCAGTTCGAGGACGTCGCGGCAAAGAACCCGGCCAAGCTGAAGGAAATGCAGGCGCTGTTCTGGAAGGAGGCGGACAAGTACCAGGTCAAGCCGCTCGACGCTTCGCTGGTTGGCCGCTTGCTGACAGAGCGTCCAAGCCTCAGCGCCGGGCGCACGCATTTCGACTGGACGCGGCCGATCACAGGCATTCCGAACGGCGACGCGCCGAGCATCCTCAACGCGTCCTACACGTTCAAGGCGGATGTGGATGTTCCGCAGGCCGGCGCAGACGGCATGCTGATCACGCAGGGCGGCCGCTTCGGCGGATACGGCTTCTACATCCTGAAGAACAAGCCGGTGTTCCTGTGGAATCTCGTCGACCTTAAGCGCTTCAAATGGGAAGGCGCGGAACTCACGCCCGGACGCCACACGATCGAGTTCGAGTTCAAGTATGACGGAATGGGCGCGGCAACCATGGCGTTCGGCAGCTACGCCGGTATCGGCCAGGGCGGAACCGGCACGTTGAAAGTCGACGGCAAGCCCGTCGTCAGCCAGGCGATGCCGCATTCGATCCCGTTCATCCTCGCCTGGGACGAGAGCATGGACATCGGTTCGGATACCGGCACCGGCGTCAATGACGCGGACTACCAGGTGCCATTCGCCTTCACGGGCAAGATCAACAAGATCTCGCTCGACATCGACCGGCCGCAGCTGTCGCCCGAAGACATCGCGAAACTGAAAGCGGCCGAAGCGAAGAAGAAGGCCGACGACTGATCGGCGCGACCATACCGGCGGCGATCCTTCGCCGCCGGCGTCTCAATGCAAACCGGAGCATGCGGCATGAATGCATTTCGTGAATTTCTGGCCGCCGTGACGCTGGGCGTCGCCGTCCTGCTCGCGGCCGCGCCGGCCAATGCGCAAGGCACAGCCGAGCAGCGCTCGGCCTGCGAGGGCGACGCCTTCAAGTTCTGCTTCCGCGACATTCCCTCGGTTTCGGCGATCGAGGCCTGTCTGAAGGCCAACGAGCCGCAACTCAGCCCGGCCTGCCAGGCGGAATTTGCGCCGGCCAAGAAGACGAAGCTGCGCGAAGAACATTTCCGGCGCAACTGACGACGGCGCGTCCCCGCGTCGAGGAGAATGTCATGACCATGCGCAGGATGCTGGCCGCCTGTTGTCTCGCCGTATTGTGGAACGCCGCGGCCCGCGCACAGGATTCATCGACGGAAAGCCTCGCCAAGGCCGCGCAGAATCCAGTCGCCGACATGATCAGCGTGCCGTTCCAGAACAACGTGAACTTCCAGCAGGGACAATACCGCGGCACGGCCAACGTGCTGAACATTCAGCCCGTCATACCGTTCCAGCTCGGCGAGGACTGGAATCTCGTCACGCGCACGATCCTTCCAGTCATCGACCTGCCACGCATGTCGCCGAACGCGCACAGCTTCTTCGGCCTCGGCGACATCAATCCGACGTTCTTCCTCTCGCCATCGCATCCAGACGGCCTGATCTGGGGCGTCGGCCCGACGCTTTCGGCGCCCACCGCCACCGACAAGCTGCTCGGCACGGGAAAGTGGAGCGCCGGCCCCGCCGCTGTCGCGCTCATCATGCCCGGCCATTGGGTGATCGGGCTGCTCGTCAACAACATGTGGTCCTTCGCGGGCGATTGGGATCGCAAGCGCGTCAGCCAGATGACGGCGCAATATTTCATCAATTACAACATGCCGGGCGGCTGGTATCTGACATCCAGTCCGATCGTGACGGCCAATTGGGTCGCAAGGCCCGGGCAGCAATGGACGGTGCCTTTCGGCGGCGGCTTCGGCCGCGTGTTCCGCATCGGCGATCAGCCGGTCAATGGTTCCATCGCCGCCTATTACAATGTGGTGCGTCCGCACGAAGGCGCGCGCTGGCAATTGCGCGCGCAACTGGCGTTCCTGTTCCCGAAGGGGCACCCGAAGCCGATCGAGGCAGGCAGGTAGGACGGAGCGACGGCGCCCGCCCTTCGCGCATCATTCCTTCGCCGAAAATTCCATCCAGCGCGCGCCATTCGGCCCGGTCACGAGGATCAGCGCGCCTTCCTTGCCGACGCCCCGTGCTTCCTGGACGAGTTTCATCAGATCCTCGGTCGTGCGCACGTCGGCCGAGCCGAACCTGCGTACGATGTCGCCGGCGCGCACGCCCTCCGTCCAGGCGATGGATTGCTCGACGACGCTCTCGACAACCGGCCCGTTCGGTCCGGGCTGCGCGGCGAATGTGATGCCGAGATCCGCGAAGCTGTTGATCTTCGGCGGCGCCGGCATGGCCGGGCTCCACACGTCCTGCGGATATTCCTTCAGTTTCACCGCAATCGTCATCGGCTTGCCGTCGCGCACGATCTGGAATTGCTCGACCTTGTCGGCGGACAGCGCGATCGCGCGATTGAGGCCAGCCATGCGATCGATCACGGAATTGCCGACCTTCACGATGATGTCGCCGACCTGAAGACCGGCCTCGGCCGCCGCGCCGTTCTTGACGACATCGGAAATGATTACGCCCCGTTCGAGCGGGATGCCGGTCACGCGCGCCATGCCTGCGGTAAACGTCTGGCCGCTGACGCCGAGCCAGCCGATCCTCGGCTTTCCGTATTGCCTGATATTGGCGAGAATGGCCTTCGCCTCGTTGATCGGAATCGAGAAGCCGATGCCGATCGATCCGCCCTTGTTCTGCGTGTAGATCGCCTGGTTCACGCCGATCACCTCGCCGTCCATGTTGAACAGCGGCCCGCCGGAATTGCCGCGGTTGATCGTGGCGTCCGTCTGCATCAGGTCGTCGTAATTGCTGAGACCGATCTGGCGATTGAAGGCGCTGATGACGCCTGCGGAAACGGAATTGTCGAAGCCGAGCGGATTGCCGATCGCCACGACGCGGTCGCCGCGCCGCAGCTTGGCGCTGTCGCCGAACCTGACGGGTTGCAGCGGCCGCCCCACCTCGATCCTGATCAGCGCCAGGTCGAAATTCAGCAGCTTGCCCACAAGCTTCGCGGGTACGCGCGTACCGTCGGTCAATGTCACGAACAGCGCATAGGCGCCTTCGATGACGTGTCGGTTGGTGAGGATCAACCCGTTGGGGTCGATGATCATGCCCGAGCCGACTTCGTCCTGGATGCGCGGCGCGCCGCCGGCCGGGTCGCTGACCACGCCGCGATTGTAGACGTTGACGAAGCTCGGCATGACAGCCGCGACGAGATCCGACGCGTTCCGGAATTTCGGTTCGGCGGCGAATGACGCGGTTGCGCTCAGGGCCAGCATGACGCTGGCGATCGCCTTCGCTCTCATGAATTTCCCCCAGTCGATCCGGCGGCGCGGATGGCCGGCGCCGCGGCGGGGGAAAGCTAGCCTCAAGCCTCCCGACTGTCCAACAACTCAGGAGCGTTCTGGTTGGCGGCGTCGCGCAGCGTCCGCAGAACGTCGCGGTTCACGCAATAATCCTCGATCTCCGCGGAGAACCGGTTCGTGTCGAGATGCTTCTCGCACTTCTTCCAGTCGCCGCACATCGAGCACGACCGGCGCAGGTCCGCCATCAGCGCGGGCTCGTCATGTTCGAGTTGCGATACGTCGAAACCGATCAGGCGCAGGACGCGCTCGAGGCCGTCCGAGTTGAGCGACAGGGACGCCATGGCCGAAACATCGGCCTCGCTGACGTTGAGTTCCCGCATGATCTCGGCGCGCGTCGCCGCATCCAGTCCGTTCAATTCAGCGAGGAGTTGAATCTTCTTGACCCAACGGGCGATTTTCGAACGCGCGGCTTCGGCCGCCGTCGTGGTGACTGGCATGACGGACCCTCCCGTCTGCACACAGACGCCGGCAGGCCGCATCTGTCCTTGATTGGGCGCAAGGCTTCAGGGGCGGTGGTCGCCGCGCTCAATAGGTGCTGAGCAGATCGACCTTGGCGTTGGCGACCTTGAGGCGCGAGACCATTAGGACCGCGAAATTGCGCATGATGCGTTCGCCGGCATGCGGGTGTCGCGCGCGGAACTCGGCATAGGCGGCCATCGGAACTTCCAGGCACGTCGCCGTCGTATCGGCCCAGACGTCGGCGCTGCGCACGCTTTCCAGCAAGGCCATTTCGCCGAAGACCATGCCGGGGGAGAGCGAGGCGAGCCTGACCCCGCTCGGCAGCTTCACGCTGACGAGGCCGCCCTGCAAGAAGAACAGGGAGCCGGCCTTTTCGCCGGCCGCAACGATCTTCTGGCCGGCCTCATAGGTCCGGCGTTGGCCGATCGCCTCGAGTTCGCCGACGATCTCTTCCGCCAGACCGTCGAGCAGGGGCTGCTCCCGCAGCGACAATGGCCTGTCGAGGTGGCTGAAGCCGCCGTGCCGGTAGACGATCTGGTCCTCGCACCATTCGATCCCCTCGTCGAGCAGAGCGAAGGACCGCACATTGGAGGCGCCGAACAGGCGCTCCCGCGCAAGGGGCGACGCGGTCATCACGGTTTCATGCCCTGTCAGCACGACCGTCAGGCCGCGCGCGGCCAATTGGTCGAAGAGATCGCGGAAAATGCGGACGGCGGACGGACTCATGTTCGGCGTCCGTCGCATGTCGATCAGCACCAGGCGCGTCGCCGCGCCGGGCTGGTCGAGCCGGCGCGAAACATAATCCGACGTCGCGAAGTCCAGCGCGCCGACCAGTTCGATCACCCGGACCTTGTCGTAGTGGACGTCGAGAATCTCCTTCTCGTGCGGCTGGCGCGTGCGGCGGGAGCCGATCCCGGTCAGGTCGTAATCGGCGATCACGCAGGACTGGATGTCGACGTGACGTTTGAGAAAATGCAGTTCGAACTCGGACGAGAGCGCTTCGCAGACCTGCAGGCCGCGAACGCTGTTGCCGTGGTCGTCGAGCAGGGGCGAGAAGACGCCGAGCCCCAATTGCCCCGGCAGCGCCGCGATGATGCCGCCGCCGACGCCGCTCTTGGCCGGAATGCCGACGCGATACGTCCACTCGCCGGCATAGTCGTACATGCCCGAGCTCGTCATGACCGACAGCGTGCGCGCGACCGTCTGGTCGGAAATGATCCGCTCCTGCGTCACCGGATTGACGCCGCGATTGGCGAGGGTCGCCGCCATGACGGCGAGGTCGCGCGCCGTGACGAGCAGCGAGCACTGGCGAAAATACACATCGAGAATGGCGTCGACGTCGCCGCGCAGGATTCCATAGTTCCGCAGCATCCATGCGATGGCCCGGTTGCGATCGCCGGTGGCGCTCTCGGATTCGTAGACCGGGCTGTCGAGCGCCAGCGGTCGACCGGCGAATCGCCCGAGTTCTTCCTGGATCAGTTCGAAAGCTCCAGCGCCCGCGATCCGGTGGATGAGACCGGAGCAGGCGATCGCGCCGGCGTTGACCATCGGGTTGAACGGACGATTGTCGTCGGTCAGACGGATGGAATTGAACGCCTCGCCGCTCGGCTCGACGCTGACCGTCTTTCGAATCTCTTCGGGCCCGAGCCGGTCGAGCGCGAGCGCGAAGACGAACGCCTTGGAGATCGACTGGATCGTGAAGGCCGAGTCGCTGTCGCCGGTCGCATAGACCTCGCCGTCCATCGTGGCGAGGCTGATGCCGAACAGGGCGGGATCGGCCTTGCTCAGTTCCGGGATGTAGTCGGCGACGGCGCCCGAGACATTGCCCGCGTAGTCGCGATGGCGCCTTTCGAGAAAACCCTGGACCGGAAGCCGGCGCGCCGCCGGATCACGCGCGTGGGACGCCGCAACGGCGGCCGCAGCCGGTGCGATGGGTGTTTCGAACGACAAGAAATTCCCCCAAGGACCCTGTGCAGTACTGCCGATAATTGAACCACAGGCCGCACGCACGCCGCAGCCCAAACCGTGGCTTTACTGGCGTGCGATTGGGCGGGGCGCCTGCTTGCGACGCATTACGATTGCGCCGGAGCGCCGGCGCCATTGTAGAATGCGCCCCGGCGCCCGAGGGAAGTCCAAGAGAACGAGCGAGGAAAGCAGGCGATGAGCACGACCAGACCGCTGCCGACGGCCGAGGAACGTCAGGCGATTCGCGACGGCGTGCGCGCGGTCGTCACCAGGTTCGACGACGAATACTGGCTGGCGCGCGACGAGGACGGCAAGTTCCCGTTCGAGTTCCACAAGGCCATGGCGGACGGCGGCTGGCTCGGCGTCACCATGCCCGAGGAATACGGCGGATCGGGCCTCGGCGTGACGGAAGCCGCGATCATGATGCACGAGGTGGCGAGCCACGGCGGCGGCATGGCGGCCGCGTCGTCGGTCCATATCAACCTGTTCGGCCCGCATCCGATCGTCATCAAGGGGACCGACGCGCAGAAGCGCCGATGGGTGCCGCGCCTCGTTGCGGGGGAAGACCAGGTCGCCTTCGGCTTCACCGAGCCGGACGCAGGGCTCAACACGACGCGCATCAAGACCTTCGCCGAGAAGGTTCCCGGCGGCTATGTCGTGCGCGGCCAGAAGGTGTGGACCTCCACCGCGCAGGTCGCCAACAAGATCATGCTGCTGACGCGGACCACGAAATACGAGGATTGCCGCAAGCCGACCGACGGCATCACCATCTTCTACACCGATCTCGACCGCTCGAAGATCGAAGTGCAGCGCATCCCGAAGATGGGCCGCAAGGCCGTCGATTCCAACGCCATCTTCATCGATGGCCTGTTCGTGCCCGAGGAAGACCGCATCGGCGAGGAAGGCAAGGGCTTCGGCTACATCCTGCATTCGCTCAATCCCGAACGCGTGCTGCTCGGCGTCGAGGCGATCGGCATCGGGCAGGACGCATTGCGGCGCGCCGTCAAATATGCGCGCGAACGCATCGTGTTTGACCGGCAGATCGGCATGAACCAGGGCATCCAGCATCCGCTCGCCGAGAAGTGGATGTATCTGGAAGCCGCCTGGCTGATGGCGATGAAGGCCGCAGAACTCTACGACATGGGCGAGCCTTGCGGCGCGGAGGCCAACAGCGCGAAATTTCTGGGCGCGCGCGCCGGACACGACGCGGCCTGGCAGGCGATCATGACGCACGGCGGCATGGGCTACGCCAAGGAATTCCACGTCGAGCGTCTTTTCCGCGAGGTCTCGCTCACGCGGCTCGCGCCGATCACCGAGCAGCTCATCCTGTCTTTCGTCGCCGAGAAGGTGCTCGACCTGCCGAAAAGCTACTGAGGCTACGCCGTCACGAAGTCGCCGATCGCCGCGATGAAGGCGTCGGGCTGTTCGAGCGGCGGACAATGCCCGCAGCCCGGCAATTCCCTGTAGGTCGCGCCGGGAATCTTCTCGGCGAGCAGGCGGCAGAGCGCCGGCGGCGTCGCCGCATCCAGTTCGCCGCAGACGACGCGCGTCGGGTTGCGGATTTCGCCGAGTCGCGGCGTCAGATCGGCCGTCATCAGGCTGCGGCAGGCCGCGATGAAGCCTGCCGGCTCGATGCCGAGCAGCACCTTGCGCCGCTCCTCGATCGCCTGCGGATGCTTTTCCAGATAGGCGGCGTGGAACACGCGGTTGGCCGAAATCGTCGCGACCGAACCGATGCCTTCCACCTCGACCTTGCCCGCCATCACTTCGAACGCCTTGCGGCCCTCGGGCGGGAATCCCGCCGCGACATCCGACAGCACGAGTCTGCCGAACCTGTCGCCGTGCGCCAGCGCCATGGCGATGCAGGCGGTGCCGCCAAAACCGTTGCCGACGACGATCGTCTCGCGCGACAGCCCGCCGTCGTCGAACACGCTCGCCAGACGCTCCCCATAGCCTTCGATCCCCGCCGGCAGGCATTCCGACCCGTGGAAACCCGGCAGGTTGACCAGCGTCGTCCGGAAGCGCTGCGCCAGCCACGGCAGCACCGGCGCAAACGCGGTCCGGTCGGCCAGCAGCGAATGGACGACCAGCAGGTCGGGCCCTGCGCCAACCTGCGCGGCGGTCAGCCGACCCTTGGCGAAGGTGACCGGTGTCAGATTCATTTTCTCGGTCCTCCGAAATATCACATCAAGCTATGAGGGCGTCACGAACCCGTCAATCCTGTGGCGAACGGAGCAATTTTCGGGCTTGCGTCGCAGCCGGCGCGATTTATGATATATCAGATGAACGAGATTTCCACGCAATTGATGCGCCTGGATATCTACGCCGTGTTGCGGCGGGAGATTCTGGGCTGCGCCATTCCGCCGGGAGCCGAGATTCGCGACGCCGAAATCGCCGAGCGGTTTTCCGTGTCGCGGTCGCCGGTGCGCGACGCCCTCCTGCGGCTCGAAGCCGAAGGGCTCGTCGTCATCAATCCGCGCAAGGGCTACCGCGCGGCGCCGATTTCCATCGCCGATGCGCGCGACCTCTTCGAGTTCCGGGCGATTCTCGAACCGGCCTGCGCGGCGAGCGTGGCGGCCGAAGCCGGGGACGACAGCCTGTCGGCGCTGGACCGTTTCCGTCGCATGGAAGGTTTCGCCTCGGCGGAGACCGCGCCGGCGACCGCCTTCGTCGAGTACAACAGGGAGTTCCATCTGACGATCGCGCGCCTTTGCGGCAACCGCCGCCTGCGCGAGGCGACCATCGACCTGATCGAGCAATTCGACCGGCTCGTCACGGTCAGCGTCAACAGCGAGTCCCGCGAGAGCCGCGACGCCCTGATCGCCGAACATTGCGACATCATCGATGCGCTGCAGGCGCGCGACGGCAAGCTCGCCGGGCGCATTCTGGCGCGTCACGCCGGACGCGCCCGCAAGCGCGTGCTGACCGCCCTGTCGCAATCGCCCATCGTGCCGTGAGCGCTGCGCCATGAAAGCCGCTCCCTTCGCCTACCACGACCCGCGCACCGTCGAAGAGGCCATCCGGCTTCTCGGCGAACTCGACAACGCAAAGCTGCTGGCGGGCGGGCAGTCGCTTATGCCGATGATGAATCTCCGGCTCGCGGCGCCTGACCACATCATCGACATCAATCGACTGCCCGGCGTCGCCGGAATCGACATCTCGCCGGACCGCATCCGCATCGGCGCCATGACGCGCCAGGCCGACCTGAAATCCTCCGAAGACCTGTTCGCCGTCGCGCCGGTTTTTCGCGCGGCGCTCACCCACGTCGGACACATGCAGACGCGGGCGCGCGGCACGATCGGCGGCTCCTGCTGCCATCTCGACCCGGCCGCCGAACTGCCGGCGCTCTGCGCGCTGCTCGACGCGGAATTCGAGGCGCTCGGCCCTTGCGGCAGCCGCAGGATCGCTGCGCGGGACTGGTTCCGCGGCTATCTCGAATCTGCGTTGGACGAGCGCGAGATCCTCGTAGCGATCGATCTTCCGCGCTGGCCGAAGGGCCACGGCTGCGGCTTTCACGAATTTGCGCGCCGTCACGGCGATTTTGCCGTGGCCGGCGCGGCGGCGCTGCTGTCGCAGGACGCCGGCAGGAAAGTGCAGCGCGCTGCGATCGTCGTCTTCGGCGTGGAAGCCTCTCCCGTCCGTCTTGCGGCGACCGAACAGGCGATGCTCGGCCGCGCAATCGACGATGCGGCCATTGCGGCGGCCGTGGACGAAGCGCGCGGCCTCGATGCGATGGGCGACGTCCACGTCTCGCCGGACTATCGCCGGCGCATCGCCGGCGTCGCGGTCGCCCGCGCCCTGCGCCAGGCCGCCGCGAACAGCGGAGCGACGCCATGACCCGGCGGCGCATCAGCCTGCGCGTCAACGGGCGCGCGCATTCCGCGGAAATCGACGTGCGCACGAACCTCGCCGACTTCCTGCGCCACGAGATGGGTCTGACCGGCACGCATGTCGGCTGCGAACACGGCGTCTGCGGCGCCTGCACGATCATCGTCGACGGCAAGCCCGCACGTTCTTGTCTCATGCTGGCGGTCCAGGCCGACGGCGTCGATGTCGAGACGGTCGAAGGACTGGGGAAGCCGGACGAACTCTCTCCGCTGCAGCAGGCGTTCCGCGACAATCATGCGCTGCAGTGCGGCTTCTGCACGCCGGGCATGCTGATGACCCTCGAATCTCTGCTGCGCGACAATCCGGCGCCGACGCGCGAGGACGTGCGCGACGCGCTCTCCGGCAACACCTGTCGATGCACCGGCTACCAGGCGATCGTCGACGCCGCGATGCAGGCCGCCGAAGCCCGGAGGCGCACGCCATGAGCACGCGCTATTTCGGCGCCCCCATCCCGCGCGTCGAGGATCCACGCCTGCTGACGGGCGGCGGCCGCTATGTCGACGACATCGCCATGCCCGGCATGTTGCATGCCGCCTTCCTGCGTTCGCCGGTCGCGCATGGCATTGTGCGCAAGCTCGACCTGACGGCGGCGCGCGCCTGCCCCGGCGTCCACGCCGCCTACGCGATGAGCGATTTCGCCCATCTCGCTTCGGGTCCCGTCCCGCCGATGGCGCCGCATCCGCTCATCAAGTCGCCGATCACCTACCAGCCATTGGCCGGCGAGGAAGTCTGCTACGTCGGCGAATGCGTCGCGCTCGTGCTGGCCGAAACGCGCGCCGCGGCGGAAGATGCGCTCGCGACAATAGAACTCGATCTCGAACACCTGCCCGCTGTCGCCGACGCGCGCGCCGGCCTTGCCGCGGATGCGCCACGCGCCCATGTCGGACGCGACGGCAATGTGATCGCCACGATGCGCGCCGCGCATGGCGATGCGGACGCCGTATTCGCGCGCTCCGCGCATCGCTTCACCGAGACGTTCGATACGCATCGCGGCGGCTGCCATTCCATGGAATGCCGCGGGGTGGTCGCATCGGTGGATCCGCTCTCCGGCGACCTCTGCATCTGGACCTCGTCGCAATCGCCCTACATGGCGCGCCGGCATCTGGCGACATATCTCAACCGGGATGAATCGACGATCCGCGTCGTCGCGCCCGATGTCGGCGGCGGCTTCGGCCCGAAGGCCAATGTCTATCCGGAAGAATTCGCCGTGGCGCTCGCCGCGCTTTCCTGCGGCCGGCCGGTCAAGTGGATCGAGGATCGCGTCGAGCATTTCCTGTCCACCAACCAGCAGCGCGACCAGTTCTGGACGCTCGAGGTCGCCTGCGACGCCGATGGTCGCATGCTCGCGGTGCGCGGCCGCTGCGCGCACGACAACGGCGCCTATGCGCCCTACGGGCTGATCCTGCCGGCGACGGCGCTCGCCTCCTTCCCCGGTCCCTATGCGCTCGAAGCCTTCGACATATCGCTCGACGTCGTCCTGACCAACATGGTGCCGACTTCGCCCGTACGCGGCGCCGGTCGCCCCAACACGGCTTTCGTGCTGGAGCGCCTTGCCGATCGCGTGGCGCGTGGTCTCGGCATTTCGCGCGAGGAAGTTCGCCGCCGTTCCTTCGTGCGCGCTGACCAGATGCCCTACGTCACGGGCGGCAGGATGCGCGACGGCTCGCCCGTCGCCTACGACAGCGGCGACTATCGCGCGGCGCTGGACCTTGTTCTGGACAAGATCGACGCTGCCGGCTTCGAGCAGCGCCGCGCCGACGCGAAGGCGCGCGGCATGCTGCGAGGTCTGGGCGTCGCCTCCTGCGTCGAGGATACCGGCCTCGGTCCTTTCGAGGGCGCATCCGTTCGCGTGACGCCCACCGGCAAGGTCGTCGTCTCGACGGGCGCGGCGAGCCAGGGCCAGGGCCACGCGACGGTCTTCGCGCAGATCGCCGCCGATGCGCTTGGCGTTCGCATCGAGGACGTGAGCGTGAAGTCCGCCGACACCGGCGCTTTTCCATTGGGACTCTCGACGATCGCGAGCCGCATCGCGGTGACGGCTGGTTCCTCCGTCGAGATCGCGGCGCGAAAGGTGCGGGACAAGGCGATCCAGACCGCCTCGCGCATGCTGGAGGCGGCCGAACGCGATCTCGAACTCGTCGACAGCGAGGTGCGCGTCGTCGGCGCGCCGGGCATGAAGGTTTCGTTTGCCGCCATCGCACGCGCGCTGTCGGGATCGGCGGGCGTCGGCATGCCGGGAGGCATCGAGCCCGATCTTGCCGCGACAGGCTATTTCGAATCCCGCGAACTGGCCTTCGCCTACGGATCGCAGGCCTGCGAGGTCGAGGTCGATCCGCAGACCGGCCATACGCGCATTGTCCGCTATGTCGTGGCCCACGATTGCGGACGGCTCATCAATCCGCTCGTCGTCGACGGGCAGATTCGCGGCGGCGTGATCCACGGCATCGGCAATGCGCTCTACGAGCGCATGAGATTCGACGAGACGGGACAGCCGGTGACGACGACCTATGGCGATTATCCGCTGCCGGGCGCCGCCGAAATGCCTGACGTCGAGATACACCACATCGAAACGCCATCGCCGCGCAATCCGCTCGGCGTCAAGGGCGCGGGCGAAGGCGGCACGATCCCTGCTGCGGCCTGTGTCATTTCCGCGATCGAGGACGCGCTCGGGAAAGGCGCGCCCTTCATCGGCGAGCATCCTGTCTCGCCCGAACGCATATGCGAGTTGATGGGCGAAACGACGACATAAGAATATCGGGAGGTTGAAATGACCGCAGCAACGAGCGCGAGCGCCATCCAGTCCGGCGCGAGACTGGACAGGTTGCCGATTTCCGGGTTCCACAAGAGAATCTTCTGGCTGATCGGCGCCGGCATGTTCTTCGACGGCTACGACCTCTACGTCGGAACCAGCGTGCTCGGCGCGACGCTGGCGTCGAAATTCTCGACCCTCGCGCAAAATGCGCAATTCGTGTCCTTCACCTTCATCGGCATGACGATCGGCGCGCTGGTCGCAGGATTTCTGGGCGACGCCTACGGCCGTCGCTTCACCTACCAGATCAACCTGCTGCTGTTCGGCATCGCATCGCTGGCTGCCGCCTGCGCGCCGACCATGGAATGGCTGGTCGCGGCGCGCTTCCTGATGGGGCTCGGTCTCGGCGCGGAAATCGTCGTCGGCTATTCCTCGCTGACCGAATTCGTGCCGCCCGCCTCGCGCGGCAAATGGCTGTCCTTCATGGCGATGATCGTCGTATCCGGCCTGCCGGCGACGATCCTGCTTGGATCCATCCTCATTCCGCTGGTCGGCTGGCGCTCGATGTTCGTCATCGCCGGCGTCGGCGCGCTGTTCGTGTGGTATCTGCGCAAGGCGCTGCCGGAATCGCCTCGCTGGCTGGAGAGCAAGGGACGGTTCGCCGAAGCCGAGGAACTGGTCGCCAGCATCGAGAAGGAATGCGGCATTGCAGGTCAGCCCTTGCCGCCGCCGTCGGCGCCGACCCGCAGCTTCGGCGCGAGCGACCTGCTCGGTCCGGTCCTGCTGCCGCGCCTGATCCTCGGTTCGATCGTGCTGATCGTCATAAACACGCTGATCTTCGGATTCGTCACCTGGCTGCCGACCTTCTTCGTTCAGCAGGGCATGACGCTGAACAAGTCCTTCGCCTATACCCTCATCATGAGCTTTGCGGCGCCTGCGGGCTGCTTCCTGGGCGCGTTTCTCGCCGACCGCCTGGGCCGCAAGGCGACGATCATCGGCGGCTCGGCGCTGACAATCCTGTTCGGCTTCATCTATCCGCAGCTCAGCCAGCCCGTGGCCTTCGTGGGCGTAGGCTTCTGCCTGCTGCTTTCGATCTACATTCTCGTAGCGCTGCTCTACGGCGTCTACACGCCGGAACTGTTCCCCACCGACGTACGGCTTCGCGCCAATGGAATCTGCAACATGCTCGGCCGCGGCGCGACCATCGTCTCGCCGTTCATCGTCGTCAGCCTGTTCAAGGACTACGGCATCAGCGGCGTGACGTCGCTGATGATCGCGCTGCTGCTCGTACAGATCGTCGCGGTCTGGCTGTGGGGAATCGAGCCGGCGCGGCGCGGCCTGGAGGAGCTTGCGCCGCAATCCTGACCTGCACAAAAATGAAAGAACATAAAGTCATGCAAATGAACTCGAAGACAGAGATGGCGGCGCTGCACGGCAGCGCTGCGCTAGCGCGGTAAGAGCGAGGCGAAGCGGAGCGCCCCGAGCGCTCCGCGCGCCGAAGGAGGAAAGAACATGACATCCAGACGCGATTTCTTCGCCGCCGCTGCCGCGACTGCCGCCGCAGGGGCGGCGGGCGTGCAGGCTGCTGAGGCCAGGAGTTCGGGAAAACCAGCCTTCGTCGTTCCTCAGATCACGATTCCGATCGCCGGATTGAAAGAGGTCTTCCCGGTGCGTCGCATCTATTGCGTCGGACGCAATTACGCAGCGCATGCGATCGAGCGCGGGTCGGACCCGAACCGCGAGCCGCCCTTCTTCTTCCAGAAGCCGACCGACGCGATCCAGGTCGTCGCGGTCGGGCAGGTCGCCGACCATCCCTATCCCACCCTGACCAAGAACTACCACCACGAAGTCGAACTCGTCGCGGCGCTGAAATCAGGCGGAAAGAACATCCCGCCGGACAAGGCGCTCGAGCATGTCTACGGCTATGCGGTCGGCCTCGACATGACGCGCCGCGACCTGCAGAACGGCATGGCGGCCGAGAAGAAGCCCTGGGAGATCGGCAAGAGTTTCGATCATTCCGCGGTCATCGGCCCGATCTATCCCGTTTCGAAGACCGGACAGATGACCAAGGGCGCGATCTCTCTGGCGATCAACGGGACCGTGAAGCAGAATTCCGACCTGTCTAAGATGATCTGGAGCGTGGCGGAACAGATCTCGAAACTGTCGGAAGCCTTCGAACTCAAGGCCGGCGATATCATCTATTCCGGCACGCCCGAGAATGTCGGCCCGGTCGTCAAGGGCGATGTCCTCCTTTGCAAGATCGACGGCCTGCCCGACATGTCGATCAGGATCGTCTAGCCGCAAACATCGTCGCGCGCCCGAACGGAGGAAGGAATGAAACGCTTCTCCCGGCTCGGGCGCAGAATTGCCGCGCTGCTCCTCCTGCTCGCAGCGCAATCCTTGCGCGCAGCAGCCGCCGACATTTCCCCGGAGCTGCGGTCGGAAATCGCGCCGACAGGCAAGCTCCGCGCCGCGATCAATTATGGCAACCCGGTGCTGGCGCAGAAGAACGCCAGCGCGGGCGCTCCGCTGGGCGTGTCGGCCGACCTGGCGCGGGAGATCGCGAACAGGCTCGGCCTCGATATCGTCTATGTGGAATTCGACTCGGCCGGCGTCGCATTCGACGCCGGACGACAGGGCAAATGGGACGTCGGCTTTCTCGCCATCGACCCGAAGCGGGCCGAGGACATCGTGTTCTCGCCGCCCTACGTCATCATCGAAGGCGCCTATCTCGTAGCGGCGGACTCGCCCCTGACGACGGTTGCCGACGTCGACCGGCCGGGCACACGCATCGCGGTCGGCGAAGGATCGACCTACGACCTGTTCCTCGGTCGCGAGTTGAAGCACGCGACTCTCGTCAAGGCGAAGACATCGCCCGCGGCCGTGGAAATGTTCGTCGACCGGAAGCTCGAAGTCGCGGCCGGCGTCCGCCAGCCGCTCGAAGCCTACGCGCGCAGCCACAACGGCCTGCGCGTGCTGCCCGGCCGCTTCATGGCGATCAACCAGGCCATCGCCACGCCGCGCGGTCGGCCTGGCGCGGCGCGTTACCTGCGCGATTTCATCGAGGAGATGAAAGCGTCCGGCTTTGTTGCGCGAAGCCTCGCGGCGAGCGGCCAGACCGACGCCGCAGTGGCGCCGCCTGCTGCGCGATGATCAGTCGCTGCCGAGCGCCAGACGGTTCGGCAACCTCTTCTCGATCGCATATTTGAGCAGCGCCGCGAGGCGGAATACGCCATGCGCGAACTTGCCGTAGGGCAGCGTCAGGAAAAGGGCCATCACGATTCCGAGATGGACGGCGATCCAGAAGGGCATGGACGCCGCCTCGCGCAAGGCCAGCAGCGCAAAGCCGCTCAGCGATGTCAGAAGCAACAGCGCGATGAAGCCCCGGTCCATGCCGCGTTGCGCCGGATCGCCGTGCTTTTCGTGACGCCGCAGGTTGAGCCACAGGAGGCCCGCCGGACCGACGAGCAGGCCGATTCCGCCGACCGAACCCAAAACGACGGGCAGGCTCGACCAAGCATAGGGCGCGTGCAGGCCGAGCAGGTAATGATAGAGCGTCGCGATGCTGGTGGCGGCGAAACACGACAGGAACCCGTAGAAGGTGAGGTGATGGAAACGCCGCCGCGCGAGCGTGAAGCGGTCGTCTTCCTCGTTGCAACCGTCGCCGTGGCCGCCGTCGAGATATTTGAGCGTCGCCGCGCTCGAAACCGCTTCCATGCCCGCCGGCGCGCGCGCCGCCGTCAGCGCCGCGACATCCTGCGGCGCCAGGACCGTCACAGGAGACACTTCGCGCCAGAAGCGGCCGACTGCGATCGCCAGCGCGACGATCGCATAGACGAAAACGGCGCCGAACAGCGCAGCCATGAAATTGTGCGGAAAGACCGCATAGAAATCCCCGCCCGCGCCAGGCCTGGAGAGCCCGCCGCCGATTGTCGCGGCCAGGACGAGAAACAATGCGAGGCCGAAAGCGAGCGCCAGCGCGACGACGAAACCGTTGCGCGCATAAAGCGCCCCGAAAGCGCGCGGCCAGGCGAAATCGCGATAGGTGTCGACGCGAACGCGCGCCATGGCCTGCGGCACGTTCACCATGAATTCGTGCGGCGGCGCGTATTGGCAGGCGTGCAGGCACGCGCCGCAATTGTGGCAGAGATTGGCGAGGTAGTGCGTATCGGCCTTGCCGAATTCCAGACGGCGCGTCATGGCCGGAAAGACGGCGCAGAAACTCTCGCAATAGCGACAGGCGTTGCAGATCTGCAGGACGCGCGCGATCTCCTTCTCGTCGGCGCTCATCAGCGCGACGAGATTGTTCGTCGCGTCGGGCTCAGCGCGCGGTTGCAAAGGCGAACTCCTTTTCGAAATCCGGATGGCGAAGGCCGAGCGCGCGTGCGGCGCTCACCCCGGCGATGCGGCCGAACGCCGTGCCGATGCTCATGCCGACGCCGGCCGTATAGCCCTTGCCGAGCACGTTGCCCGCCATCATTTCGCCCGCCACGAACAGGTTCGGGCTCGGCGTATCGTCGAAACGCACGGCGGCGGTCTCGTCGGTCTTCAGTCCGAGGTACGTGAAAGTGATGCCGGGCTTCAGCGGATAGGCGGTGAAGGGCGGCGTATCGATCGGCAACGCCCAATGCGTCTTGGCGGGGTCGAGCCCTTCGGTCCGGCAATCGTCGAGCGCCGTATGATCGAAGGTCCCGGGCCGGCACGCCGCGTTGAAATCGCGCAGTGCCTTCATGAAGGTCGCGACGTCGACGCCGATCTTCGCGGCGAGTTCCTCCAGCGTGTCGGCCCTGGTCCCGTCGAAGACCGGCGGCATGAACCGGCCGATTGCCTTCTGGTCGATGATCGACCAGGCGATCTGGCCGGGCTGCTGCGCGACCAGTCGTCCCCAGATCGCGTAGCGCTTCGGCCAGAAATCCTCGCCCTCGTCGTAGAAGCGGCGCGCTTCCCTGTTCACCACCACGCCGAGCGACACGCAGTCGATGCGTGTGCAGATGCCGCCGTCGTAGAGCGGCGCGCGCGCGTCGATCGCCACGCAATGCGCCTGCGTCGGGTCGCCGATGGAATCGGCGCCGGCGTCGAGCATGAATTTCAGCAGCACACCCTGGTTGAATCGCGTACCGCGGATCAGGAAATTCTCGGCCGTCCACTCGCCGCGCTCGTTCTGGCCCCAGGCCTCGCGTTGCCATTCGAGATTGGATTCGAAGCCGCCGCAGGCGAGCACGCAGGCGCGCGCCGCAAAACGCTCCCCCTTCTCGGTGATGGCCGCCCTGAAGCTGCCATTGTCGAGTTCGATTTCCTTCACCGGAGAATCGTAGCGCACGTCGACGCCGAGATTCTGCGCGCTGCGATAATAGGCGTTCACCAGCGCCTTGCCGCCGCCCATGAAGAAGGCGTTGGTGCGCGCCACATGCAAGGCGCCGGACAGCGGCGGCTGAAAGCGCACGCCGTGGCGGATCATCCACGGCCGGCACTGCGAGGAATGACGGATCGCCAGCCGCGCCAGCTTTTCGTCGGTCAGACCGCCCGTGACCTTCAGAAGATCCTGCCAGTATTCTTCTTCCCCATAGGCTTCGACCAGCACGTCCTGCGGCGCGTCGTGCATGCAGCGCAGATTGCGCACATGCATGGAATTGCCGCCACGCCATTCGCGCGGCGCGGATTCGAGCATGAGCACGGAGGCGCCGGCTTCGCGCGCCATCAGCGCGGCGCAGAGCGCCGCATTGCCGCCGCCGATCACCAGAACGTCCGCTTGCGCGCCTGCCGTCACCAAAAGTCCCCTGCCCTCAAATCGTTCATGGCTCGTTCGCCGCCGCGCGCTTGCCTGCCAGCCATCCAAACACCAGCGCCGGGCCGAGCGTGATGCCCGGTCCGGGATAGGCGCCATTCATGATCGAAGCCATGTCGTTTCCGCAAGCAAAAAGTCCGGGCACGGGCGCGCCGTTCGCATCGAGCACGCGCGCCGCATCGTCCGTCGCGATGCCGCAGGACATGCCGAGATCGGCGGGCCGCACCGCCACGGCATGGAATGGCGCGGCGCGGATCGGCGCGACGCACGGGTTCGGCTTGCATTCGGCGTCGCCCAGCGACCGCTGGTATATGTCGCCGCCGCGCCCGAAGGCCGGATCTTCGCCCTGTTCGGCGTGGCGATTGAATTCGGCGACGGTCGCCGCGAGCGCGTCGGCCGGCACGCCGATCCCGGCGGCGAGTTCGGCGAGAGTCGCGCCGCGTTTCAGATAGCCTGACGCAAGGTCGCCATCCAGTGAGACCGTGAACGGCTTGATCTTGCCGAGTCCGTATTTCCAGAAGAAATCCCGGTCGCAGATCAGCCACGCGGGAATGGCGCTGTTGGCGTGGCGCAACTGGGCGCGCACGAATTCATGATAGGACAATGCCTCGTTGACGAAGCGTCGGCCATTGCCGTCGACGGCGATCAGGCCGGGCTTGGCGCGATCGGTCACCGTATGCGGATAGACTCCTGCGCTACCGTCGGCGCGCGTGAAAGTCGACGCCGGAACCCAGAAGGCGCCTTCCTCCGTCGGCGGCGACACCGCCGCGCCGAGTTCGTGGGCAAGTCGTGCGCCGCGTCTTGCAGCGCCGGGCGCGACCGTCGCCGTCAGATCGCCGGCGCTCGTCGGCGTGTAGAGCCTGCGCAATTCGCGATCGTGCGACAGGCCGCCGGTCGCCAGCACGATGGCCCGCCGCGCGCGGATGCGCCTGCGCCCCGACGACGAGGTCGTCTCGAGCACGCTGGCGCGGCCGCGTTCGTCACGCGCGAGCGAGTCGACCGCCGCACCCGTTCGCAATGTCACGCCGAGATCGAGCGCCGACTTCAGGAGCCGCGCCACCAGCGCGTTGCCGAGATAGAGCGTCGCGCCCCGCCGTTCCGTCAGGCGCTGCAATCCGTAGGACAGCAGCAGGCGCGCCGTGCGGAGCGCCGACTTCGGCGATTTCGTCGCGCGGCGCAGATGCGGAATGTCGGCGCGGCTGATCATCATGCCGCCGAACAGCATGAATTCCGGCAGCGGATCGCGCACCAGCGCGAACGCCTTGCCCAGCGCCCGCGCATCGAAGGGGACGGGTTCGAGCACGCGCCCGCCCGCCGTCGCGCCCGGCAGGTCAGGATAATAGTCCGGATAGGTCATGACAGGCTGCAGACGCAGGCTCGTGCGCGCCTCGAGGTCGCGCAGCGCCGCGTCGGCGTGCTTCAGGAAGCTGTCGAGGCGCGACCTGTCCTCGCCTGGCACCGTTGCGTCGAGAAAGGCGCGCGCCGCTTCCGGCGTATCGGGCCGCCCGGCCGCCGCCATCTTGTGATTGCCGGGCAGCCAGACCATGCCGCCGGAAATCGCCGTCGTGCCGCCGACGACATCGGCCGCTTCGAGCAGGAGCACGGAGCAACCTTCCGCAGCCGCGACGCAGGCGGCCGTCATGCCGCCGGCCCCCGCGCCGACGACCACCACGTCCCAGACTTCGTCGCCGGCCGGCGACGCTTCTGCGCTCATATCATCCCGCCGTTGGGCTGCACGATCTGGCCGGCGATCCACGACGCCTTGTCGGAGGCGAGGAAGCAGACGAGTTCGGCCACTTCCTGCGGCCTGCCGATACGATTGAACGGGCTGAGCGCGGCGCTGCGCTGCTTCATCTCGTCGGTCTTGCCGGCATGGAAAAGGTCGGTGTCGACCGGCCCCGGCGCCACGGCGTTGACGCGCACGCCGCGACCGGCGAGTTCCTTCGACATCGCGCGCACCAGGCATTCGACCGCGCCCTTGGTCGCCGCATACGGCCCGGTGCCCGGCACCGCGTTGCGCACCAGCGACGTCGTCAGCGCGATGATCGCGCCGCCGTCCGGCACGCGGCGCGCCGCCTCGGCGAAAATGTTGAAGGCGCCGACGACATTGACCTCCATCAGCGTGCGAAAATGCTGCGGATCGAAGGCGGCGAGCGGCGCGGCCGGCGTGTTGACGCCGGCATTGGCGACGACGAGGCGCGGCGGCGCGCCGAAATCGGCTTCGACCTGGGCAAAGACCTTCGCGACGGCGGCCGCATCGCGCACGTCGACCTGGTAGGCGCGGCCGAGTTCGCCCGCCGGCGCCCTGGTGGCGTAGGTCGCAGCGATTTGCCAGCCAGCGTCTTTCAGCGCGGCGGCGCAGGCCGCGCCTATGCCGCGCGAGGCGCCGAAGACGAGTGCGACGGGTGCGGTGGCGTTCATGGATGATCCTGCATGGTTGGGTTTGCTTTACGGCGCGGCCATTGCGGCGCGCGTCGCGGCGATGGTCGCCTCGATCCCTTTCTGGAGATCGAAGCGCGGTTCATAACCGAGTTCCTCCCGGGCGCGCGAAATGTCGAGCGCGCCTTTTGTCGCGCTGAGCACGACGCCGCCATGACGATACGGCGCGGTGTCGCCGACGCTGATCCTTGCGCCCGGTATGGCGCGATTGACGGCTTCGGCCGCATCGCGAAGCGTTGGCGCGACGCCTGTGGCGATATTGTAGGATTCGAAGCGATGCCGGTCCTTGTCGAGCGCCAGCAGCACGCCATGCACCGTATCGTCGATATAGACCTGGTCGACAGCCAGATCGCCGCCGTCTGCCTGGTGGAACGCCTCGCCGCGCAAGGCGGCCTCGACGAAGGTGCGCGGCATGCGCAGGCGCGGCAGATGCGGGCCATAGACCCAGCAGGTGCGCGCGTTGATGCATTCGAGCCCATGCTCGCGCGAATAGACGCGCCCGTAATGTTCCGTCGTCAGCTTCGTCAGGCCGTAGATGCTGACCGGCCTTTGCGGATGATCCTCGTCGATGACGGGCGAGAGGAAATCGCCGTAGGTCTCCTCGGTGCTGATGTGCACGACGCGCTTCACGCCGGACAGGCGCATCGCTTCGAACAGGTTGATGGAACCTTCGACATTGACGCGCAGCGCGCGGGTCGGCAGTTGGGCGCACTGGATCACGCCGACGATGGCCGCCGTATGAACGACCGCATCCGGCCGATGCGCGGAAAAAAGGTCGATCACCTGCCGCCATTCGCCGAGATCGGCAGCCTGGAACTTCAATCCCTGCTCGCGCGTCGCGAGCGTCGCCATGGCGGGCGAGATCGCCAGATCCGTCGCGATGACGCTGTCGCCGCGCGCCAGCAGCGCGCGCACGATCGCCGCGCCCAGCCAGCCGCATCCGCCAGTTACGAGTATCTTGCGCGACATGTTTCGTGACATGGCTCGTCTCAGCGCGGCTCCTCGTCGGTCGGCGGGCTGGTGATGACCAGGAACAGCAGCGGATCGTTGCCGGTGCAATGGAATTCGTGAACGACGCCCGGCGGAATGTAGGTCACGTCGTTGGCGCGCACGAGGCGCCGCTCGCCGTCGAGGATCAGCAGCCCCTCGCCGGATAGCACATGATAGATCTGCTCCTGCACGGCGTGGACATGGCTTTCGACATGCGCGCCGGGCTCGTAGGACGAGATGCGATAGTCGAAGAAACGGCTGCCGGTCGTCGCCGGCGTCACTATCGCCTTCGAAAGCGCATGATTGAAATGCCCGGGATATTGCGTCCAGAACAATTCGCCGAGATTGCGGGTCGCGGCATATTTCTTCTTCGCCGCATCGGCGAAGGCGTCGGGCTTTGGCGAGACGAAGGTCATTGTTTCTCTCCAGGGGGAAAGCCGGGCAGGCCGGCGAGAAGATGGCGCTGGTCGATATGGGCGGTGAAACCGAGCCGTTCGGCGGCGTGCGCCAGATCGTACAGGGGGGCGAAGGGCTGGCGCGCGTAGAGCTGCGGATTGCGGATTTGAACAGCGTCGCCATGCAGGCGACGCAGCCGTTCGATCGTCGGCTCGGGCGACAGCGTCACCTGCGCCGAAAGATAGAAGCATTCGAACCCGCCCGGTTGCATCGGCAGTTCGAGCGCCAGGCGGAAGGCGCGCGCCAGGTCGCGCGGGTCGATGTGATGGTGCAGCGGCCCGCCGCCGGCCGACGACGAACCGCCCGCCATCGGCCCGCGATAGACCGCGGGATCTTTCGCACGCGCAAGAATCTCGCAGGCCATTTCCGGATAGGCGACGAAGACGGTGCGCAGCGCGACAACGCTCATGCCGCGCAGCGCATAGGCGCGCGCCAGATCCTCGCCCATGACCTTGCTGATCGCGTAAGGGTCGGTGGCGAGCAAAGGATGATCGAGATCGAGCGGCGCGTAACGTGGAGGCAGCATGCGGCCTTCGCGCACCGTGTAGCCGGCCACGGAATCGCTGGAGCAGAAGATTGCGCGCTTCACGCCGGCGGCTTCTGCCGCCTCGAACACCGTATAAGTCCCGAGCAGGTTGACGCGCATGATCGTCTGCCCGTCGCCCGACCAGATGTTCGGGATGGCGGCGATATGCATCACGCCGTCGACGCCCGTCATCGCTCTGGCGACCAAAGCCGGATCGGTCACGTCCCCGACATGCCATTCTGCATCCGTCTCGCCGGCCCGGCGATCGAGGCCGCGCACCCTGTAGCCTTGCGCCAGAAGTTCGCGCACGACGAACCGACCGAGGAGCCCGGCCGCGCCGGTCACGAGGACCGTGCTCATGCGCGCGTCCCCGCCTGCGGCGCGGCGAAACCGAGCGGCGCCAGGGCGCGGCAGGATTCCGCCAGCGCGCCTTCGCTGTCGGCGTCGATGATCTCCAGCGTGCACGGCCCCTTAAAGCCGGCCTCGTCGAGCGCCCGCGCGAATGCTTCAGCGGGCACGTCGCCGAGACCGATGCGATCGTGCCGCCAGACCTGCCGCGTCGTGTCCGAGAGATGCACGACTTTCAGGAGATCGGCGAGTTGCGCGACGCCTTCAGCCACGTCCTCGCCGATGAAATGCGCGTTGGCGGCATCGTAGCAGACGCCGATCGACCGCGAGGAGAAGTCGCGCACGAAGGCGCCGAGGTTCACGGCGTCCGGGAATGACGCGAAGGGCACGTTCTCGATGGCGAGACCGATGCCGCGCGCCTCGGCGCGCGGCAGCAGGCGCTCTATGCTCTCCCGCATCCACCCGAAGCGATTTTCGAGCGACGGCGGAAAGAGCGGGCTCATGCGGCCGGGCACCGTCACGAGCCAGGGCGCGCCGATGTCCGCGACGAGATCGATCGCGTCGAGGAACATGGCGACGGAGGCCTCGCGCACGCGACCGAAGGCGCTCGCCAGATTCTGGTCGAGGCTCGGCATGTTCACCGACGTGATGCGCGCGCCCGCCGCCTCCACGGCTCCCCGCAGGTCGCGTCGCGCGGCAGCCGACATGCCGTCGAGCGGCAGGTGCGGCGGATGGATCATCAGCTCGAAATTCCTGTAGCCGAGATCGGCGAGCCGCCGGATGCAATCCGCCGCCGGCGTCGACCAGATATAGCCATAGGTATTGACGGCGATCTCTCTCATGCCGAGACGCCCGCTGTCCTGCTTTCGGGCGCGCTCGCGTGAACGACGCCGAGCAGTCGCTCCTGCAGCGCCTTGTCGGCGGCGAGTTCCGCCGCATCGCCGCCATAGGCGACGCGTCCGTTGACGAGCGCATAGGCGCGGTCGGCCATGGCAAGCACGCTTTCGGCGTGATGTTCGACGATGACGAGGCTCGCCCGCGTCGTCAGCTTCATGACGGCTTCGCGCACTTCGTGGACGACCGCCGGCGCCAGGCCCTCGAACGGTTCGTCGAGCAGGATGAGCTTGCTCGGCGCCATGAGCGCGCGCGCGATCGCCACCATCTGGCGTTCGCCGCCGGACAGGTTTTCGCCGCGCGAGCGCGCGCGCTCGGCCAGACGCGGGAACAGGTCGAAAATCTCTTCCTGTGTCGCCCCGCCCGGCCGCGCCGCCAGCTTGAGGTTCTCGACCACCGTCAGGTTGGGGAAAAGCCGGCGCCCCTCGGGCACGAGCGAAATGCCGAGGCGGTTGATCTCGTCGGCGCGCTTCTGCGTGATGTCGACGCCGTCGAATTCGATGCGCCCGGCGCTGGCCGGCAGGACGCCGGTGATCGTGCGCATGGCCGTCGTCTTGCCGACGCCGTTGCGGCCGAGCAGCGCCACGACCTCGCCGGGCCGCACGACCATGTCGATTCCGTCGAGCACCACGCCGCCGCCATAGCCGGAACGCACGCCTTCCAGACGCAGCAGCGGCTTCGTGTCGGACGCCACGGCTTTCGCCGGACGCAGGCGCGCGACATTGACCGGCGCCGATGCGGCGGCGTCGCCTAGATAGGCGGTGACGACCTCGCGATTGCGCGCCACCTCGGCGGGCTTGCCGTCGGCGATCAGGCGACCCTGGTGCAGGACGGTGATGCGGTCGGAAAGGGCAAGGACGCGGTCGATATCGTGTTCGATCAGGAACACCGAATGCGTCGCAGCCAGCTTGCGGATCAGGCGCCCGACGACTTCGCGATCGGATTCGGCGAGGCCCGCCAGCGGTTCGTCCAGAAGCAGCAGGCGCGCGTCGGTCGCCAGCGACACGGCGATCTCGAGAAGCCGCTTTTCGCCATGCGACAGCGCCGAGCACAATTCGGCCGCGCGATCGGCAAGACCGACCGCATCGAGAAGCGACCAGACGCGCATGTTGGACGCTTCGTCGGCATAGGCGTCGCTCCACAGGCCGAACCAGTTGCGATGCGCAGCCTGCACGGCGACGCGCACGTTTTCGAAAGCCGTGAGATTCGGGAAGACGCTGAGAATCTGGAACGAACGCGAAATGCCGAGCCGGGCGCGCTCGTGCGGCGAAAGGCGCCCAATGGAACGCCCCTCGAATTCGATTTCGCCGCCGTCCGGCCTGTGCACGCCGGTCAGCAGGTTGAAGAAGGTCGTCTTGCCGGCGCCGTTCGGGCCGATCAGGCTGTGCAGGCCGGTATGGGCGACATCGAGCGATATGTCGCTCTGCGTGACGATCGAACCGAAGCTCTTGGAGAGATTGCGCACCGAAAGGATCGGCTTCGAGAGATCGCTGCCGGCGGCCGACACGGCAGGCGCATAAGGTTCGATCTTCGCGGGACGCTCGGGCACGCCCCAGCGCGTCAGCGTCCAGCGGTCGCGGCCGATCATGCGCTGGAATACGCCCTGTATGCCTTCGAACGACAGGAGCGCGAAGGCGATGATGATCGGCGCGAAGATCAGCCACCAGTTCTCTGTGATGGCGCTGAGCCGGTCCTCGAGCACGATGAAGACGATGGCGCCCCACAGCGGACCGATGAAATGATGGACGCCGCCGAGCGCCGCCATCAGCACGGGATCGCCGGCGTGCTGCCAGTTGAGGTTGTTGGCGTAGGCGCCCTGCAGCAGCAGCGCCATCAGGCCGCCGGCGACGCCGATGGCCGCGCCCGCGATGACGAGGCCGACGAGCTTTGTGAGATACGTGTCGAAGCCCAGGCTGGCGACGCGCTGCTCGTTGTCGCGCAGCGCCTGCATCAGCCGGCCGAACGGCGTGTGGGCGATGCGCCACATGAGCGCGAGGACGCCGAGAATGACGACCAGCGCGAAGACATGGAAGGCGAAGGCCGACGGAAACAGCGGCCGGTTGACGTGCTGCAGGCCGTTTTCGCCGCCGGTGAAGCTCGTCCACTTGAAGGCGATCTCGAAGGCGATCTGCGAGCAGGCGAGCGTCAGCAGCGAGAAATACAGGCCGCGCCGGCGCAGTATGATCGCGCCGACGACCAGCGCCAGCAGCACCGAGAACAGGAGCGCGATGGCGAGGCCGGCGATCTCGTTGCCGCCGGACATGTAGCCGGCGCTGATCGCCAGCGCATAGCTGGCGCAGCCGAAGAAGAAAGACGCGCCGAAAGGCACGAGGCCGAGATAGCCGATCAGGAAGTTCACGCCGGCGGCGTAGAGCGTGTAGATGGCGATCTGCGTGACGCGATGGATCGGCATGCCGACGCCGAGCGCGATGCCGGACGCGGCGATCAGCACGACCGTCATCACGACGATGGGATTGGCCCAGAGACGGGCGAGCGGCGACGTCGGCGGCTTCATTCGAAGCGCTCCCACTTCTCGCCGAACAGGCCGCGCGGACGCAGCAGCATGATCGTGAACATCAGCGCATACATCGCGCCGGCCGATGCTTCCGGCCAGAACTGGATGGTCAGCGCCGTGACGACGCCGACGGCGAGGCCGGCGACCACCGCGCCGAGAAACGAACCGAGGCCGCCGATCGCGACGACGACGAAAGCGGGCATGACGGCATTGGCCGACATGGACGGCGACACCGTCCACAGGGGCGCGGCGAGCACGCCGGCGATCGCCGCCAGCGCGCAGCCGAGGCCAAAGACGGCGTTGAGCACGCGCGGCAGGTTGATGCCGAGCAGTTCGACCATTTCGGGATCGCGGCTGCCGGCGCGCAGCACGCGTCCGTAGGGCGTCCAGGCGAGGAACGCCCACAGGCCGAGAAGCGTCGCCACCGTCACGCCGAGAACCGCCGCCCTGTATTTGGTGATGAGCAGCGGCCCGACCTCGATGATGCCGGCAAGGAACGGCGGCGGGTTGAACGGCTTGCCGTCGGCGCCCCAGACGACGCGGATAAGAGCTTCGATGAGCAGAGCCAGCGCGAAGGTGACGACGAGGCTGAGCAGCGGCTCCTTGCCGTAGAGGCGACGGATCAGCGTCGCCTCCAGCGCCATGCCGACCAGTCCGACCAGAAGCGGCGCGAAGATCACCGCGCTCCAGCCGAACCACCGGAACAATTGCCAGGCGAAATAGGCGCCCAGCGCGAAGAACGCGCCATGCGCGAAATTGATGACGCCCAGAAGGCCGAAGGTGATCGAAAGACCCACGGCGATCAGGACGTAGATGAACCCCAGCACGAGGCCGTTCACGGTTTGCGAGACGAGGATGTCGAGCATGTCTGTTCTTCCGCGAACGGCTGCGTGCGGGGACGCCGGCTCAGAGAGCCGGCATGTTGCAGCCGACCTGCTCCTTCGTGCCGAAAGCCTTCTCCGTGTCCGCGGGCGTGTCGGACGTGTACTTCAGGAAGTCCATGAAGTCCCACTTGTCGGTGATGTTGTTCTTCACCTTCACGATCACCGCCGGCCGCACCAGCTGGTGATCCCACTCGCGGAAGTAGAACGGGAACTCGCCCTCGGTGTTCTTCCACTTCTCCAGCGCCGTGACGATGTCCTGCGGGTTGGTGGACTTGGCGGACTCGATCGATTCGAGCAGCGCGCGCATGGCGATCCAGCCGGACCACGTCTTGTCGGACGGCGGCTGACCGTATTTCTTCTGGAAGTCGTCGATCATCTTCTTTTCGGCGGCCGTGTTCTTCGGGTTGGCGTAGTACCAGGGCTTGATGAAGATGCCGGTAGAAGCCTGCGGCCCGATGTCCCAGAAATCGGTATCCGTGACGGCCACGGCGGTGTAGGGCGCCTTGTCCTTCATCCCCATTTCGTTCCATTGCTTCAGGAAGTTCGAGAGATCGCCGCCGACGAGACCGCCGATGACGACGTCTGGCTTCGCCTGCCTGATCTTCAGGATGAAGGATGAATAGTCGGCAGTGTTGATCGGAACTTCGTCGCTGCCGATTTCGGTGGCGCCGATCGCCGGCAGGCCGGCGCGCGCCGACTTCACGATGTCCTGGCCGAAGGCGTAGGAGGGCGTGATGAAATAGACCTTCTTGCCGATCTGCTGCACGTAGGGCATCAGGCCGTTGATCTGCACGGGAACGGTCGCCTGCGTGCGGAACGTGTAGCGGCTGCAATCCTTGCCGGTGATTTCGCGGGCTGCCGCGCCCGGCAGGATCAGCGGAATCTTCGCGCGATTGGCGACGCTCATCATCGCAAGCGCGGAATTCGAGTAATTCCCGCCGACGACCGCGACGACCTTGTTCTCGTCAATCAGCCTCTGCATGTTCTGCTGGGAACCTTCCGGACCGTTCTCGTCGAGCCAGATAAGCTCGATCGGCCGTCCGAGCACCTTCATGCCGGCCTGCTGGGCGGCGAGTTCGCTGCCGCGCTGCAGGAACTGGCCGATGGAAGCGCCCGGCCCCTGCTTCGAATAGATGAGACCGATCCGCACGGGACTGTTGTCCTGGGCGATGGCGCCGCTTGCAGCGAGCGCGACGGCGCCCGCAATACCGCACAGCAACGAGAGCTTCCTGTTTTCGATTCTGGTCATGGCGCACTCCCCTCCTTGATTTTCGTTTCCTGCTTCCGAATGGCTCAACCGATCCGATGCGGCTTCCCGAAGACCGGCTCCTTCAGCGGTATGGGCGGCAGTTCCCACGTGCCGGTCGACGGCGGCCGCACTTCGGAATCGACATGCAGGTCGATGACGCACGGACGGCGGTTCTTCACGGCTGCTGCGACAGCGCCGCGCAGATCCTCGCTGCGCGTCACCGTCACGCCATCGGCGCCGCAGGCGCGCGCCCATGCGGCGAAGTCCGGATTGTAGCGCTCGCCGCCCGGCCCCTGGTTGCCCTTGTAGAAGGCGGTGCCGTACTCGCGTCCCTCGAACATGCCGTACTGGATGTCGCGGATCGCGCCCCAGGCGAAATTGTTCCAGACGATCCAGATGCAGGGCAGATTGTATTCGACGGCTGTCGCCACCACATGCGGTGCCATCATGAAACCGCCGTCGCCGACAACGGCGACGCAGGTGCGCTCGGGCGCCGCGAGTTGAGCGCCGAGCACGCCGCAGACGCCGAAGCCCATCGACGAATAGCCCCAGCTGTTGAGCATGCTCTGCGCGCGCCTGGGCTTCCAGAACTGCATGAACCAGTTGTGGTGCACGCCGGAATCGAGCGACAGGATCACGTCGTCGGGCAGAACGTCGGTCAGCGCCCCGACCACGTATTCCGGTCGGATCGGCGTGGTCACGGCGGAAAAATTCGGGCGCACGAAAGCTTCCCATTCCGCCTGCCACTTGGCGATCTCGGCGCGCCAGCCCGCGAAACCGTCACGCGTCACGTCGGCGCGCTTCGACAGCGCGGCGATCAGTTGCGCCGCGAATGTCTTCGCGTCGGCGATGACGCCGAGCGTCGGCGGATAATTGCGACCGAGTTCCAGCGGATCGATATCAACCTGCAGCAATTTCGTGTGCGGGAAATTCCAAGAATAGCCCTGATGCCAGCTCGACGACGAACGGTCGTCGAAGCGGGTGCCGATGCAGAGCACGAGATCGGCGAAACGTCCCGCCTGGTTTGCGGGATAGGCGCCGTTGCGACCGATGAAGCCGAGCGTCAACGGATCGTCCGCCGGCACGAGACCCATGCCGTTCGGCGAGGTGATGACCGGAATGCCCCAGCGCCGCTGCAATTCGGAAATCTCCGGGCCGGCCTCCGACAGCGTCGTTCCTTGCCCCACGAAGAAGACAGGCCGTTTCGCCTGCGCGATCATCTCGACCGCCGCGGCCATGTCAGCGTCGCTGGCGCTGGGCCGATGCCCGCCATGCCGGTGCGACGGCGCGGGCGTCTCGACATCCGCCTCTTCCTGGAAAACGTTGTAGGGAATGTCGAGGTTCACGGGGCCGGGCCGCCCCGTCACCATCGTGTCGAACGCCTGGCGCAAGGCGAGCGGCAGCATCTCGACGCGGCTCGGCTGGAAAGAGCGCTTCACGACAGGCCGCAGCACCTGTGCGAAATCGGACTGGTTGTGGGCGTAGAGTTCCTGGAACGGCGCGCGATTGGCCTGCGATGTCGGAACGTTTGCGGTGATGGCGAGGAAGGCGGAAGAATCCGACAGCGCCGTCACGCAGGGCATGACGATATTGGCGGAGCCCGGCCCGGTGGACGTCAGCGTGGCGACCGGCGAATGCTTCACGCGGAAATAGGCGTCGGCCATGTGCCCGGCCGCCTGCTCGTGACGCGGCGAGATCAGCGCCACCTTGTCGCGCACCTGATAGAGCGCGTCGAGAATGCCGACATTGCCGTGGCCGCAGACGCCGAACACGAACGGCGTCTTCTGCTTGACCAGATATTCGGCGATCACCTCGCCGCCCTTCTTCCTGCTCATTCCATCGCTTTCATCTTGGCCGCCCCCGCCTTCACGGCAGGATGGTGACCATCCGTTCCTCGCTCATTTCGCGAATGGCGTAGTGTGGGCCTTCGCGGCCGAAACCGCTATCTTTCGAACCGCCATAGGGCATGACGTCGACGCGCGAACTCGGCGTTTCGTTGATGTGGACGCCGCCAACCTGCAATTCGCGCGCAGCGCGCAGCGCGACGTCGATGCGTTTCGTGAAAATGCCGGTCGCCAGACCGTAGGGGCCGGCGTTCACGCGCGCGATGGCCTCCTCGATGCTGTCGAAGGGCGCAATGCACAAGACGGGTCCGAACACTTCCTGGCAGCCGAGCGGCGTCGCCGGATCGACATCGGCCAGCAGAACCGGCGCCACGACGGCGCCTCGCCGACCGCCGCCGACCAGGCGGCGCGCGCCTTTGGCGACGGCTTCCTCGACCCAGGATTCGATTCTCTGCGCGGCGGCTTCACTGATGACCGGGCCGACGACCGTCCTGTCGTCGGACGGATCGCCAAAGGGCAACTGACTCACCAGGTCGGTCAACCGGCGTTCCGTTTCCTCGACCCGCGCGCGATGCACCAGCAGCACCTGGATGGACGTGCAGACCTGTCCGGCCTTGCGATAGCTGGCGTTGATGACCTTGGGCAGCGCGGCGTCGAGGTCGCCGTCGTCGCAGAGAATGCAATGCGCAATGGAGCCGAGTTCCATCTGCGTGCGCCGCAACCCCGCGCGGTTCTGGATGATGCGTCCCACTTCGGTGCTGCCGGTGAAAGCGTAGAATGCGACAAGCGGTTCGTCGAGCAGCCATTGCGCCACGTCGCCGTCGCCATGCAGCACGGAAAGCAGGCCGGGCGGCAGTCCGGCGTCGATCAGGCATTCCGCCATCAAGGACGCGCTCATCGGCGTGTGCAGAGAAGGCTTCAGAATGACGGCATTTCCGGCCGCCAGCGCCGGACCGACCTTGTGGGCGACCGTGTTCAGCGGCGCATTGAACGGCGTGATGGCGCAGACTGTTCCGAGCGGCGCGCGCAATGTGAAGCCGAGGCGACCCTTCTGCCCCGACGCGCCCTCGATCGGGATCACGTCGCCGCAGAAATTGCGCGCTTCTTCGGCCGACAGCCGAAAGGTGACCGCGCAGCGCTGGATTTCCCCGGAGGCGTCGCGCCGCGTGAACCCGGCTTCCTGCACCAGGACTTCGACGAACTCGGGCGCACGCTTCTCGATCTGCGCCGCCGCCCGGTCGAGGATCGCGCCGCGCTCGTGAGGACCGAGCGCGCTGGCGCGAAAGGCCGCGTCGGCTGCGACGACCGCGGCGTGCGTTTGCTCGCGCGACGGCAGATGCGCCTGCAGGCATGGCGACAGCCGGAACTTGTCGGGGATGTCGACCGTCGTCGCGCCGTCGACCCATTGGCCGCCGATCAGCAACCGACAGGCCGGCAATTGCCGAGAGCTACGCGCCAACGCGGCGTTCTGCGCCATCCCCAACCGCTCCCTGTCGGCCAGACTTATCGTTGCCTATCAGTAGCGCCCGTTTGACATAAGCAAAAATAGGGAATTGGATTGGCCGCTATAAGGCCGCCTTATAGAGCGGCCCCGTCAGGGAGCGTGGCGATGGATCTTCGCCAGTTGCGTTATTTTGCGCAGATCGTCGAGAGCGGCAGCCTGTCCAAGGCCTCGCGCTGTCTTTTCGTCGCGCAACCGGCGCTCAGCCAGCAACTGGCGCGATTGGAAGACGAAGTCGGCAAGCCATTGCTGCAACGATCGTCGCGCGGCGTGACGCCGACCGAGAGCGGCCTCGCCCTGTATCATCACGCGCGTTTCGTGCTGCGGCAGATGGACCAGGCGCTGTCGATCGCCCGGCAGGAATCCGGCCCTGTCCAGGGCATGGTGTCGGTCGGCCTGCCCGCGACGACGCTGCTGGCGGTCGGCCTGCCGCTGATGAAAGCAGTCCGCGAAAAATATCCGGGTATCCTTCTCAATGTCGTCGAGGGCATGAGCGGACATATCGCGCAGATGATGCGGCTCGGGCAACTGGACCTCGCTATCCTGTTCACCAACGACGTGTCCTCCAAGCTCGACGCGACGCCGCTGCTCGAGGAAGAACTGTTCGTCCTGTTCCCGGACAAGAGCGGCTACCTGCCGGCGCGTCGCACGAGCATGACCGTCGACGAAGTCGCGCGGCTCCCGCTCATCCTGCCGACAAGCACGCACGGCCTGCGCCGGCGCGTGGTCGCGGAATTCGAACGCCGCAACCTGACGCCCTGCGTCGTGGCCGAGATCGACTCGCTCTCCCTTCTGATGAACTGCGTCTATGAAGGCATGGGCGCGACGATCAAGCCGATGTCGGCCCTGCAGTTCGAGGGCGCGCGCCGCGACGGCTGGCGCGCCGTGTCGATCTCCGACGCCCGCATCACCAGGCGGAACTATATTTATTCCATCGCGGCCAACCTGCTGTCGCCGGCCGCCTCCGCCGTTGCCCGAGAAATGGACGATACGGCCCGCGCGCTCGTGCGCTCCGGCCAATGGCCCGGCGTCAGGCTGATCGACAGCGACGAAGCCTTGGGCGGAGCGTCGCAGGCGACCGCAGCGGACGAGATGGCCGCGGTCTGAATTGCGGCCGCGCGCTCACTCGATGATCGCCACCGCGCGCGTCCAGCCGGCCGACGCCTTCTCGATCTTGACCGGGAAGCAAGAGACCATGAAGCCGGTCGACGGCAGAACCTCGAGATTGTGCAGCTTCTCGATGTGACAATAGCCGATGTGGCGGCTGGCCTTGTGACCTTCCCAGATCAGCTTCGCGTCGTGCGTCTGCGCGTACTTCTTCGCCGTATGCACGAAGGGAGCGTCCCAGCTCCAGCCGTCGATGCCTGTCAGACGCACGCCGCGTTCGGTCAGATACATCGTCGCCTCGTAGCCCATGCCGCAGCCCGACGTGACATAGTCCGCCTGCCCGTATTTAGCGCCGGCGCTCGTATTGACCACCACGATATCCAGCGGCCGCAGGACGTGGCCGATGCGTTTCAGTTCGTCCTCGACGTCTCTTGCCGTCGCCACGTAGCCGTCTGGCAGATGACGGAAATCGAGTTTCACGCCGGGTTGGAAGCACCATTCGAGCGGCACCTCGTCGATCGTCCAGGCGCGCTGGCCGCGGTTCATGGTCGGATGATAGTGCCAGGGGGCGTCGAGATGCGTGCCGTTGTGTGTCGAAAGCTGCACGCGTTCGACCGCCCAGCCCTGGCCTTCGGGAAGGTCCTCGGCTTTCAGCCCAGGAAAGAACGGCAGGATCTGCGGCAGGCTCTCTTGATGGTCGATGTAGGTGATCGTCGGATGCAGTCCCGGCGGATCGGCCGGCACGTCGTTCTGCAACGGCACGGAAATGTCGATGATCTGGCGCGCCATGTTTCCTCCGGAATCGCCGTTCGGCCTTGCTGTTGCAGCGCGGGAGCATCGCGCCGCTTTCGCTGGCAAGTCTAGCCTATCGGAGCGCCGGCGAAAGCGTCGCCGTCGGCGATCGCGCTTGAGCCCGACTTGACCGTCGCGCCGGATTGTGGTCGCCTGTGCAAACGATTGCATTCGGCGAAAACAAGCCGGAGCCTCAGGGGAACGAAACGCCATGAAGCAGCGTCGCGCCGCGCTGAAGCCCAATCTCATTCACCCGGACGCCGTCGATCCGCACTGGCGCTGGGATCGCGCCATACCCTCGCATGGGCATGTCTCCGTCGACTTCGAACGGCGCGTCGATTTCGATCGCCTGCGCACATACAGGCTGGCGAGGGCGCGCGCGGCGCTGAAGCGTTCCAAATGCGGCGCCTTGCTGCTGTTCGACGTGAACAACATCCGCTACGTCAGCGGCACCAAGATCGGGGAGTGGGAACGCGACAAACTCTGCCGCTTCGCGCTGCTGGCCGGCGACGGCGAGCCGATCGTCTGGGATTTCGGCTCGGCCGCCGTGCATCACAAGATTTTCTGCGACTGGCTGCCGGCCGACAATTTCCGCGCCGGCATGCTTGGCATGCGCGGCACCGTGCCGCCCGTCGTCGGCCTGATGAAGGCGCATGCCGAGGAAGTCATGAGCCTGCTGCGCGCCGCCGGCGTCGCCGACATGCCGGTCGGCGTCGACCTCGCCGAAGCGGCCATGTTCTTCGAGTTGCAGAAGGCCGGCATGAACGTCGTCGACGGCCAGCAGATCATGCTGGACGCGCGCGAGATCAAAAACATCGACGAGATCATGCTGCTCAACCAGGCAGCCGCCATGGTCGACGGCGTCTATCACTCGATCTACGAGAACCTTAAGCCGGGCGTGCGCGAGAACGACATCGTCGCGCTCGCCAACAAGCTGCTCTACGAAATGGGTTCGGACGACGTCGAGGCGATCAACGCCATTTCAGGCGAGCGCTGCAACCCGCACCCGCACAATTTCACCGACCGCATCCTGCGGCCGGGCGACCAGGCGTTCTTCGACATATTGCAGTCCTACCAGGGCTACCGCACCTGCTACTATCGCACCTTCAACGTCGGACGCGCGACGCCCGCACAGCACGACGCCTACAAGCGATGCCGCGAATGGCTCGACAAGGCAATCGCGCTCATCAAGCCCGGCGTGACCACCGACAAGGTCGCAAAAGTCTGGCCCAAGGCGCAGGATTTCGGCTTCCCCTCCGAAATGGCGGCCTTCGGCCTGCAGTTCGGCCACGGCCTCGGCCTCGCGCTACACGAGCGCCCCATCATCTCGCGCCTGGTGTCGCTGGAAAATCCGATGGAGATCAAGACAGGCATGGTCTTCGCGCTCGAAACCTATTGCCCGGCGAGCGACGGCTTCTCGGCCGCGCGCATCGAGGAAGAGGTGGTCGTGACCGACAAGGGATGCCAGGTGATCACGCTCTTCCCGGCGGAAGAACTGCCGATCGCCAATCGCTACTGACGCCCGCAGACTGGAGAATGACATGAGCGCCAACGTTTCCCTCGGCTGGATCGGCATGGGCCGCATGGGCTATCCCATGGCCGAACTGCTGCTGAAGGCGGGCTACAGGGTTTCGATCTACAACAGGACGCGCGCGAAGGCCGAGCCGCTTGCCGCCAAGGGAGGAACGATCGTCGACAGGCCGAGCGAGCTTGCCGGCTGCGATATCGTCTTCGCCATGGTGTCGACCGGCAAGGATCTCGAACACGTCTATTTCGGCGACGGCGGCCTGTTGACCGGCTCGGGCAAGAAGCCGCGAATTCTCGTCGACTGTTCATCGATCGGCATCGACCAGTCCGAGGCGATCCGCAAGCAGATCAATGCAGCGGGCTGCGAATTCGTATCGTCGCCGGTCAGCGGCAACGGCAAGTGCGTCAAGGCCGGCAAGCTCTCGGCCGTCGTTTCCGGCCCGAAGGCGGCCTTCGAGGAAGTGAAGCCCTATCTCGCCAAGATCGCCAAATCGGGCGTCTCGTACGTCGGCGAGGGCGAACTCGCGCGCATCTGCAAGATCGCGCACAATGTCTTTCTGGGCGTCGTGATCGAGAACCTCGCCGAGATCACCATTCTCGCGCAGAAGGCCGGCGTGCCGCGTCACGCCTTCCTCGACTTCATGAACGCCAGCGTGCTCGGCTCCGTCTTCTCGAAATACAAGAGCAACGCCTTCGTCAATCTCGACTGGACGACGACCTTCACGCCGACGCTGCTGCGCAAGGATCTGGATCTCGGCCTGAAGGCCGCGCGCGATCTCGACGTTCCCATGCCGGTCACGTCCGCCGCGCGCGAAGCGCTGCAGGCGCATTTTGGCGCGGCGTCTCTGCAGCCCGATCCCGCCGCCTATCTCGAAAAGGATTTCGCGGCGCTGATCGAGACCGTCGCGCTCGGCGCCGGCCTGAAGCTGAAGCCGGAAAACGTGCCGATGCCGACGGGCCTCGAAGTCGAGGGATAGCGTTCACGCGGACGAGGGGGCGAAGGAGGAAGACATGCTGGTCGATCGCAGAAAGTGGCTGGCCGGCTCCGCGGCCATCGTCGCCTCCCCGGCTCTCCTGCGCGCGCAGGCGCCGCGGCCGGTCAAGCTGGGAATTGGCTTCGGCGTCGGCTTCCTGCCGGCCTTCATCGCCGACGAACTGAAGCTCGTCGAAAAATATTCCGCCGAAGCCGGCGCTCCGGTTTCGGCGAGTTTCGTACGCTTTTCCGGCTCGGCGGCCATGCAGGACGCTGTGCTTTCCGGATCGATCGACTGCGGCGCCTACGGCATCGCCGCGATGATGCTCGCCTGGGACAAGGCGCGCGGCACGCCGGTCCAGGTCTTCGGCGTGTCGGGCGTGACGACGCTGCCGCTCGTGCTGCTGACCAAGCACGAGCGCATCAAGTCGCTCGCCGATTTCACCCCGTCCGACAAGATCGCCATGCCGGCGCTGGTCTCGCCGCAGATGTACGCCTTGCAGATGGCTTCGGAAAAATTGTGGGGACCGGGCCAGCAGGATCGTCTCAAGACGAATGTCGTCGGCCTGCCGCATCCCGAGGCGCTCAACGCCCTGCTCGACGAGCGCAGCGAAATATCCGCCTATTTCTCCTCTGCGCCCTTCACGCAGATCGCGCTTCGCAAGCCGGGAATCCGCAAGCTCCTGACGAATGTCGACGTCTATGGCGGCAAGTCCACGTTCCTCGCCTTCGCAGCGACGAAGAAGACGCTCGAAGAACAGCCGAAGCTCGCAGATATCGTCATCAAGGCGATGACGGAGGCGGCGGAACTCATCAGGAAGGACCCGAAGCAGGCGGCGGCGATCTACACCAAGGTCGAGCCGAGCAAGACGATGACGGCGGCCGATATCGAAGCCTTGCTCGGCGAACTCGCCAATGATTTCGGACCCGACGTCCACGGCGTCAAGAAGACGGCGGACTTCATGCAGCGCATTGGCCAATTGAAGAACGCGCCCGCAAACTGGTCGGACGTCTTCGTGCCTGCAATGTCGAAAAGCAGCAGCGACTGAACCTTCGGCGCCAGGCGCCGTAAACGCGGGGAGCGCGAGATGACAGCCAGGACTTTCTCATTCGCGCTTGCCGCCGCGGCAATCCTCGCAACCGGCGGCGCATACGCCCAGAGCGCTTCCGACGAGGAGGCCGTGCGCAACCAGATCACCTGCTATCCCTTCGGCATCGACAGGATCGGCAAGGGCGATCTCGACGGCGGCCTTGCCCTGTGGCGCGCCTGCTATGCGCCCGACCTGCAATTTTCGGCCAATCTCGGACGCGGCGAGACGACCAGATGTCCGGGCGACGCCTGTCCGTTCCCGAAGGACATGGCGCCTGTCGACATGCGCGCGGCGCTGGCGAAGCGCGCTTTCGACGGCGCGGGCTTCGTCAAGACCTCGCACCACCTGACCAATGTCGCCATCAAGGTCGATGGCGCAAAGGCGCACGTCAACGCCTACGTGCAAGCCTGGCACTGGAAGGCGGACAATACGGTCGTCGTCGCGCCGGGAACCTGGGATGTCGAACTGACGCGCATCGACGGCAGGTGGCGCATCTCGAGGGAGACGCTGGCTATCGTCGGCGCGGCGATCGTTCCGCCCATGGGCGGCGGCGTGCAGCCAGCCGCGAAATAGAGTTTCATCGCCGTGTCGCAACCGCGCGCGGCATGGAGACATGTCGCAGACGCAATGCCCCAGGAGATACGGAACATGCACAAGATCGGCGCGCTCGCTTTTGCAGCGATCCTCGGCTGTTCCGCGACAGCGCAGGCCCAGCCCGGCGACCTGGTGCTGACCGGCGGCAAGGTGCTGACGCTCGACAGGGACTTCAGCGCGAAACAGGCGCTGGTCGTGCGCGACGGGCGCATCCTCGCAACGGGCAGCGACGCGGCCATGCGCAAGCTCGCCGGCGCCGGCGCGCGCACGATCGATCTCGGCGGCCGCACCGTCATTCCTGGCCTCATCGATGTTCATATGCACGCCATCCGCGCGGCGCTGACCTACGCGACAGAGGTGAGCTGGATCGGCGTGCCCTCGCTCGCCGACGCGCTTCAGAAGATCAAGGAAGCCGCACAATCCGCCGCGCCCGGCAAGTGGATCATCGTCGCCGGCGGCTGGATGGACGCACAATTCAAGGAGAACCGTAAGCCGACGCAGGCCGAACTCGTCGCTGCGGCGGGCGATCATCCCGTCTATGTGCAATATCTCTACGACTGGGCCGTTCTGTCGCCCGCCGGCCTGCGCGAACTCGGCATTGCCGGCGACGCCGACGTCCCGAAGTTCGGCAAGCTCGTGCGCGACGCCGACGGCAAGCCGACCGGCGAGATCACCGGCAACGGCGTGACGTTCAATGCGCTGTTCAACAAGATTCCGCGCCCGACCGCCGCGCAGGAAGTGGAGGGCACGAAGGCCTTCTTCCGTGAACTCAACAGGCTTGGACTGACCGGCCTCATAGATCCTGCCGGCGTCTCGGTCGGGCCTTCGAGCTATCGGCCGCTGATGGAGCTCTGGCGGAACAATGGCCTGACTTTGCGTGTCAGCTATTATCTCTCGTCGCAGAAGTCCGGGGCAGAACTGGCCGACTACGAGAACCTCACGCAACTCCTGCCGTCCGGCTTCGGCGACGACATGCTGCGCTTCGGCGGCATCGGCGAGATCGTCACCTGGGCGTCATGGACCGATGGCGACCCGACCGACGAGGCAATGGCCGAACTCGAGAAGATCATACGCTGGGCGGCGGCGCGTCGCATGGGATTCCAGATTCACTGGAACCCGGAGCGAACGGTCGACAAGCTCCTGACCATTCTCGAGCGCGTCAACGCGGAGACCCCGCTGGCTCCCCTGCGTTGGGCCATCAATCATCTCTACAACGCGTCCGACAAATCGCTCCAGCGCATCAAGGCGCTCGGCATCGGCTGGAGTGTGCAGGATTCGCTCTATTACAGCGGGGCGCAATTCAAGAAGGTATTCGGCGTCGACGTCGCGCAGCGCTCGCCTCCGATTCGCAACGCGCTCGACATGGGCGTGAAGGTCGGCGCGGGCACCGACGCGCATCGTGTCTCCAACTACAATCCGTTCGTGTCGCTCGGCTGGTTCGTGACGGGACGCACGATCGACGGAAAATCGACCATCGGCGAGGGGCAGCACCCGACACGCGCCGAGGCCTTGCGCATGTACACGATGGGCAGCGCCTGGTTCGCCAATGCCGACGACCGGCGCGGCTCGCTCGAACCCGGCAAGTTCGCCGATCTCGCCGTCCTGTCGAGGGATTACATGACGGTTCCGGAGAACGAGATCGCCGGCATCGAGTCGCTGCTGACGATCGTCGGCGGCAAGATCGTCTACGCCGCTGGCCCCTACGAGGCGCTCGAAGCCAAAGCCGGTCGATGACGTCTGACCCGCGTACATTTTCCACCCGCATCTCGTCGTCGGGACGGACGACCATCAGGCAGATCGCCGATGCGACCGGCGTTCATGTGTCGACCGTCTCGCGGGCGCTCGGCGCGAATACCGCGCATCTCGTCGCCGAGGACGTGGCCCGTCGCATCCGGTCGGTCGCAGAAGAACTCGGCTACCGGCGCAATGCGGTCGCCGCCGGGCTGCGAACCGGGCGCTCGCGCCTCGTCGGCGTTCTCGCGCCTGACATCGCCGACCCCGGTTTCCCGCCCATTCTCAGCGGAATTGCTGAAGTTCTCGGCGAGAGCGGTTACGCCGCCATCGTCGCCGACGTTGGCGGGGATAGCGCGCGGCAAGGAAAGATGATCGACCAGCTCATCGCACAGGGCGTGGACGGTCTGGTCCTTGCGACCGTCGCGCGAAACGATCCGGCCGTCGCGCAATGCCTGCGCGCCGGCTCGCCTGCGGTTCTGGTCAACCGCGCAGACGACGCCGCGCGCCTGCCCTGTGTTCTGTCGGATGATTCGAAAGGCATGCGCCTCGCGGTCGAGCATCTCGTCGGTCTCGGCCATCGACGCATAGGCCATGTCGCCGGACCGCAGGAAGTCTCGACCGGCGCGGCGCGTCGCAGGGGTTTCGAAGCCGCCATCGCGCTTGCCGGACGGGCCGCCCCGCCGGTCGCCTGCGCTTCCGCCTACACGCGCGCCGAAGGTCGGGCTGCGGCGCTGAAACTCATGGCGCTTGCCCGGCGTCCGACAGCCATCGTCGCAGCCAACGACCTGCTGGCGCTCGGAGTCTACGATGCGCTCGCAACGCTCGGACTGGAATGCCCGCGCGACGTTTCCGTCGTCGGGCACAACGACATGCCCTATGTCGATATGCTCGCGCCGCCATTGACCACCGTGCGCATCAGGCAAACCGATATCGGGCGCGAGGCGGCGCGTATTCTGATCGCCGTCATGTCAGGCGGGCAATCCAGAAAGAAGCGCGCAATACTCGATTGCGAACTGATCGTCCGCGCCTCGACCGCGCCGCCGCGAAGCAGGAACTGATCCCGCAGCCGGGCGGTCCGCCCTTCATCCGTTCAATTTCCGCTTGCCGGCGCCCCTCCCCGCCGGCATTCTGAAGTCCACACGCCGCGAAAAGCGGGAACGCGCGAAGGCTCAGCCGCGCGGACTGGGAGGAAATATGGTCTTTTCGGGACTTCGCGTCCTGGAAGTGGGATCGCTCGCCGCCGCTTCGTGGTGCGCGCGGCATTTCGCCGATTTCGGCGCCGATGTCCTCAAGCTCGAACAGAATGGCGGCGACCCGCTCCGCAAGGCCGCGCCACGTTTCGGGAATGGCGAGGATGCGCAGAGCGCATGGTTCGCCTTCCTGAACTTCGGCAAGCGGATCGCGCCGGACGCGGACGCCGATTTCGCGGCGCTTGCGCGCGACGCCGACGTGATCGTTCTGGGCGATTGTCTGCGCGACCTGTCCGCTGCGCGGCGCGACGCCATCATTGTCGATGCGAGCTGGTTCGGCCGTTCCGGACCCTACCGCAATTTTGTCGCGACCGACGCGACCGTTCGCGCACTGGCCGGCCTCGCCCAGCTCGTAGGCCCGGCCGAGGGACCGCCGATGGCGGGACCGGATTTTCAGGCAGCCTATGTCGCAGGCCTCTGGGCGTTCATCGGCGCCTGCGCGGGATTGATGGCGCGTCAGCGCGATGGCGGTCGAACGATCGAGGCGAGCGTCCACGAGGCCTGCGTCACCCTCACCGAATACCAGACTGCGGAAGCCGCGTTCAAAGGCGCGCCGCAGGACAGGCTCGGCGTCGGTCGCTTTGCGCCGACCTATCCGCTCGGCGTTTACAAGGCGAAGGACGGCTGGATCGGCGTCACGATGGTGACGCCGGCGCAATGGCGCGGCTTCTGCGACATGCTCGGCCTGCACGAACTGGGCGCCGATCCCGATATGACGACAGGCCTCGAACGTCTTCCGCACGCCGCAAAGCTGGAGGAATTGTTCCTGCCGCGACTCGCGCAACGGACCGCCGCCGAATGGTTTGCCGAAGGCCTGAAGCGCAAGCTGCCGATTGTCGTCGTTCCGAAGATCGAGGATCTGGCAAGCACGCCGGAATTTCACGCCCGCGGCGCGATCGCTGTTCTACGCGAGAGCGGACGCGCCCTGCAGGCGCCGGCCTCGCCGCTTCGCCTCGTGAAGACGCCGCCGGCGACAGACGCCCGGCTGGCTGTCGCCTCCCTGCCGGACTGGAAGCCGCGCGAGGCGGCGCCATCCTTCGCCTCGCCCGCCGCGCCGAAAGGCGCGCTGCCATTGCAGGGCCTTCGTATTCTCGATTTCACGATGGGCTGGGCTGGCCCGCTCTGCGCCCGCATCATGGCCGACCTCGGCGCCGACGTCGTGAAAATCGAAGGCTGCTCGTATCCGGACTGGTGGCGCGGCGTCGACCGCCGTCCTCATGTCGTGCGGGAGAAACTCTACGAGAAGACAGGTCGCTTCGCGGTGATGAACCGCAACAAGCGTGGCGTGACGCTCGATCTCACGCGCCCTGAGGGCGTAAAGATCGCGAGGACGCTGGCGGCGACAGCCGATGCTGTGATCGACAATTATTCGGTCGACGTCCTGCCGAAGCTCGGACTCGCCCCCGAAACATTCCGCGCCGCAGATCCGAAACTCGTCACGCTTTCCATGTCGGCCTTCGGCGCATCCAGTCCCTGGCGTGATTGCCGCGCCTATGGCTCCACGCTCGAACAGGCCTCCGGCCTGCCGCGGTTGCTCGGTCGCGACGACGACCCTCCCGTCATGGGACATCCGGCCTACGGCGATCCCGTCGGCGGACTCGCCGGCGCCGCGGCGCTGCTGGCGGCCCTCCTTCATGCCAGGCGCACCGGACAGGGGCAGCATGTCGACCTCTCGCAGGTCGAATGCATGATGCAGATGTCGGGGCCCTGGATTCTCGCGCATACCGCTGACGGGCAAGAGCCCGTTCGCTCGACATTCGCGCCTCCCGGTCGCCGCATCAGCGGAATCTATCCGTGCGAGGCGCCTGATACGTGGCTTGCCGTCGACGTCGCCGACCAGGCCTGGCCGCGTCTGCGCGACGCGATCGGCCAATCAGGCCTTCCGCTCGGCGACACGACCCGCGAAGCGCTCGCGGCCTGGACGCGGACGCGCGACGCCGACGCGGCGATGAACGCGCTGCAGGCGGCGGGCGTCGCGGCGGCCGTGGTGCGGCGACCGCTCGACCTGACCGACGATCCCCACCTCGTCGCGCGCGGTTTCTGGTCATGGGTCGATCGGGAACATACGCCGCGACACGCGCAGCCCGCGCCGGCGGTGCGCGAGGCCATGCCTTATCCGGTGCGCTGGCCGGCGCCGACGCTCGGGCAACATAACGAAGCAGCGCTGCGCGAAATCGCCGGCCTGACCGATGCCGAACTCGCGCGTCTCGAAAGCGACGGCGTCATCGGTCGCGAACTGCTGGTGGAGCAGCCGGCGGCGGAACGGCGGCGGGCATGACCGCGCCGGCTGCCGCTGCAGCGGCATGGTCTCCGGCGGGCGCCCTTCTCGATGTGCGCGACGCCAGCATCTCGTTCATGACGTCGGGAGGCCGCGTGCAGGCGACGCGCGACATGACCTTTTCCGTCGCGCCAGGCGAACGTATCGGCGTCGTCGGCGAAAGCGGCTGCGGCAAGACGATAACCGGCCTGTCGCTGCTCCGCCTTCTGCCCGAAAGCGTCGCGCAGATCGAAGGCCGCATCGCCTTCGACGGCGTCGATCTCGCTCAATGCCCAGAAAGCGTCTTGCGCGACATTCGCGGCAAGCGCATCGGCATGATTTTCCAGGAACCAATGAGCGCGCTCGATCCAGTCTTCACGGTCGGCCAGCAGATTTCGGAAGGCCTCGTCGCGCACGGCGGCGTGACGCGGGCCGAAGCGCGGGAGCGCACGCTGGAGGCGTTGAAGAACGTCGGCATAGCTGCCCCGACGCAGCGCTACAACGCCTATCCACACGAATTGTCGGGCGGCATGCGCCAGCGCGTGATGATCGCCGGCGCCATGATCTGCCACCCGCAGCTTCTGATCGCCGACGAGCCGACCACGGCGCTCGACGTCACCGTCCAGGCGCAGATTCTCGAACTGATACGCAAGCTGAGCGACGAAGCGCAAATGGCGCTCCTGTTCATCACCCATGATCTCGGCGTCGTGGCGGAAACCTGCACGCGAATGCTGACGATGTACGCCGGCGAGATCGTCGAGGATTCGGATGTGGACATGGCGCTCGAACGCCCCTTGCATCCCTATACGTCGGGCCTCCTGCGCGCTCTGCCGCGTCTGAGCGTGCGGCGCAGCGTGCTTCCCTCCATTCCCGGGCGCGTGCCGTCCTTCGGCGCCATGCCGCAGGGCTGCCGCTTTCGGCCGCGCTGTCCGCATGCGACGTCGGGCTGCGAGCAGCCGCAGCCGCTGCGCGATGCAGGCGGTGGTCGGCGCGTGCGCTGCTGGCGTTTCGGCGACCTCGCATTGCCGGGAGCTGCGGCATGAGCGTCTCGACGCCCGCGCTCTCCGTGCGCGACCTCAGGGTCGAATTTCCGGCGCAGGAGCGCGGCAAGACCGTGAAGGCGGTGGATGGCGTGTCGTTCGACGTTTTCAGCGGCGAGACATTCGGCCTTATCGGCGAATCCGGCTCGGGCAAGACGACCATCGGTCGCGCCGTCGTGCATTTGGTCGAACCGACCGCCGGGTCGATCCTTCACGACGGGATAGACGCGGCCGGTCTTTCCCGAAAGGACTTCAGGCAGGCCCGACGCGCCTGGCAGATCGTCTTCCAGGACCCGAACGCGGCCCTCGACCCGCGCGCGACGATTCTCGCATCGGTGCTGGAGCCGCTGGAAATCGCTGGCGAAGGTTCGCGCGAGGACCGGCTTCGTATCGCGCACGAGGCGCTCGCGCGCGTCGGCCTGCCTGCCGAAATCGCCCCGCGCTATCCGCATCAATTGTCGGGCGGCCAGAAGCAGCGCGTCGTCATTGCCCGCACCCTCACCATGAAGCCGCGGTTCATCGTATGCGACGAGGTCGTTGCGGCGCTCGACATGTCGATACGTGGGGACGTACTCAACCTTTTCGCTGAACTGCAGCGCGAACTCGGCCTGACCTATCTCTTCATCACCCATGATCTCGCGGTCGTGTCGCACATCAGCGACCGCATCGCCGTCGCCTATCTCGGTCGTCTCGTGGAACTCGGTCCAGCCGAGGCGATCGCCGAAGACGCTTTGCATCCCTACACGCGCGCCCTGATGTCGTCCGAACCGCTCGCCCTGCCTTCGCGCCTGCGCTCGGCGCGACGCATCGTGCTGGAAGGCGAGATACCGAGCCCCGTCGATCCGCCATCCGGCTGTCATTTCCGCACGCGCTGTCCCTATGCGACGGACCTGTGCGCGCGGAATGTTCCGCAATGGCGCGAGATTTCGAGCGGCCGATGGGTCGCCTGCCATTTTGTCGAAAGCGAAAACGGTCGTCCGGTTTTCAATCCACCGGGCGACGCAAGAACCGGAGGAAGCCATGCCGAACGAGAAGATGCCTGAGGGTTTGTCGCGTCGCCAGGCGCTCGCGCTGGCCGGCGGCCTTGCCGCGGCGTCGCTGCCGGGAAGCGTTCTTGCGCAGGGCGCGCCCCGCAAGGGCGGTGTGCTGAAGGTGGCGGCCAACGCCAATCCTTCCAGCCTCGACCCGACGACCGGCGGCGCCGGCTCGGACCACACGATGCTCTTTCCGATGTACGACACGCTGACGGAATGGGACTACGAGACGCTGAAGCCGAAACCCGGCCTCGCAGAGTCCTGGACGTTTTCGGATCCGCAGACGCTCGTCCTGAATATTCGCTCCGGCGTGACCTTCCATGACGGAACCCCGCTCGACGCCGAAGCCGTGAAATTCAATCTCGAGCGCAACAAGACCGACCAGCGATCCAATCTCAAGGCCGACCTCGTCACCGTCGCCTCGATCGAGGTCACCGGCCCGCAGCAGGTGACCCTGAAGCTCTCGCAGCCCGATGCAGCGCTGCCCGGAATCCTGTCCGACCGTGCCGGCATGATGGTGTCTCCGACCGCGATAAAGACGAACGGCAATATCGACCGCAAGCCGGTCGGCGCTGGCGCCTATGCCTTCGTAAGCTGGACCGACAACGAGAAGCTGGTCGTCAAGCGCTACGACAAGTACTGGCGCGCCAGCGAGCGATATCTCGACGGAATCGAATTCGCGATCATTCCGGAGGTCGCCACCGGCGTGCGCTCCGTCGTCGCCGGCCAGAACGATCTCGCCTATGCATTGCCCGCGCGCCAGAAAGCCGTGCTGGCGCGCGCTTCCGCCATCAGGCAGACGACTGGTCCGACGGTCTATTGCCAGCAGATCTACTACAATTGGGGCAAGCCGCCGTTCGACGACATCCGCATTCGCAAGGCGCTGAATTTCGCGCTGGATCGGGAGACTTTCGTCAAGGCGACGCTCGAGGGCGTCGGCGAACCCGCCTACATGAACCTGCCGTCTTCGCACTGGGCCTATGACGCGGAGACGGCAAAGCTCTACAAATACGATCCCGACCGGGCCCGCGCGCTCCTGAAGGAAGCCAACGTGCCGCAAGGTTTCGTGCTCGACCTCGTCGGCTACACGGACCAGGATTCGATCCGCCGCGAGGAGATCATCATCGAGCAGCTCGCCAAGGTCGGCCTGAAGGCGCAATTCTCCAACGGATCGATCGCCGAGATGAGCGCCGCCTTCTTCGGCAAGGACAAGAAGGGCGCGGGACTGCTCTCGGCATGGACGGGCCGTCCCGATCCGAGCCTGACCTACACGCTCATGTATTCGAAAGATTCCTACTTCAACGCGGCGCGCGCCGACGTGCCGGCTGAATTGCCGGACGCGCTGAAGGCGACACGCCTCACCGAAAACATCGAGGAGCGCAAGAAGGCCTTCGCGAAAGTGCAGCGCATCGTCATGGAGAACGCGCTGGTCTGCCCGCTCGCCTTCCAGTTCGAACTCGACGCCCATGCCGGCAAGGTGAGGGGCTACAAGCCCAACCTGCTGGGCAAGCCGAAATACGACGGGGTGTGGCTCGAGAGCTGACCTGTGACGCAGACGCCCGCGATCCGCGTGATCGGACGCCGCCTCCTGCAGGCGGCGCCCGTTCTCGTGCTTGCGACATTCATCGTCTTCGGTCTTCTCAAGCTGCTGCCGGGAGACGTCGCCGTGACGCTGGCCGGCGACAACGCGACCGACCAGCGCATCGAGGAAATCCGCCGCATCTACGGGCTCGACCGGCCTTTCCTCGTGCAATACGCGGCATGGCTGTGGAAGGCGGTCCACGGCGATCTCTCGCAATCCATTCTGTCGGGCGAAGCCGTCCTCGTCTCCATTGCGCGCTGCTTTCCCCATACGCTGCTGATCGTCGCGATGGCCCTCTTGCTCGCCCTTGCCGTCGGCGTGCCGCTCGGCGTGCTTGCCGCGACGCGTCCCGATCGCTTCGTCGACAGGGCGGTCATGGCGATCGCTTCCGTCGGCATCGCCATTCCGAATTTCTGGCTGGCGATGATCCTCGTTTCGCTGTTCGCTCTGAAGTGGAACATTTTCCCGGCGACCGGCGCCGTCGCCTTTGCTCAATCGCCGGCGGATGCAATCTGGCACGCGATTCTGCCGTCGCTGGCGCTTGCGGCTGGCGGCATGGCGGAAGTGGCGCGGCAGGTGCGCGGATCGCTGCTCGACATCCTGTCCTCGCAATTCGTACGGACCCTGCGCGCCAAGGGTCTGAAGCCCTCGACCATTCTCTGGAAGCACGGCCTCAAGAATGTCGCAGTAAACCTGCTGACGGTGACGGGCCTGCTGTTCAACAGGCTGCTGGCGGCGACTGTCGTCGTGGAAGCCGTCTTCGCCATTCCCGGCATGGGCAATCTCATCGTGCATGCGGCGATCCAGCGCGATTTCACTGTCGTGCAGGGCGTCGTCTTCGCGATGGTGATCGTCGTCATCCTCGTCAACCTCGTGACCGATCTTCTGTGCTCCATCGTCGATCCGAGGATCGGCCGGTGACCGGCAGGCTGATTTCCTTTCTCGGGCGCGACCTGCGCGCCACGCTGGCGATCGCCTATCTTGCGACCCTGCTCGTCGTCGCCCTCGGCGCTCCGTGGATCGCCCCCTATTCGCCAACGGCGCAGAATGTCTCGAACATGCTCGCCGAACCGAGCGCCGCGCACTGGATGGGCACCGACGATCTCGGCCGCGACATCTTCAGCCGGCTGATCCACGGCGCGCCCGCGACCATCTACGCGAGCCTTCTGGCCGTCGCCATCGCCATCCTGATCGGCGTGCCGATCGGTCTCGTCGCCGGCTATTTCGGCGGCTGGGTCGACGACGTCATCTCGCGGACGATCGACACGCTGCTGTCGTTTCCCGCCATCGTGCTGGCGATCGCGGTCACCGGCGCGCTCGGCATCGGCCTCACCAACGGCATGATCGCGGTCGGCATCGTTTTTTCGCCGCAACTGGCCCGTCTGACGCGGGCCAGGACCCTGGTCGTGCGTCACGAACTCTACGTCGACGCGTCGCGATGCTTCGGCGCCTCGACCACGCATATCCTCTGGAAGCACGTGCTGCCGAACACGGTCCAGCCGGTGATCGTCCAGGTGACGCTGCTGCTCGCCGCGGCGCTTCTCGCCGAAGCGAGCCTCAGCTTTCTCGGTCTCGGCATCCAGCCGCCCAATCCAAGCTGGGGCGCCATGCTGGCGCGCGCCTATCAGGCCATGGATGTGGCGCCGGAACAGATGTACCCGCCGGGGCTTGCGATCCTTTTCACCGCTTTGGCCTTCAATGCGCTCGGGGAATCCTTGCGCATCGCGCTCGATCCGACGCTGAAGAGATAGGCGAAGGTCGGGGGTCGCCGCCCCCGCGCGTTTGACATGGATCAGATCGCGGGCGGACCAATCGTATTTAATCGCCCCGTCCCGGCCGGCTTCTCGCGCTGACATTTGCGAGCGATTCCAGCGAGCCGGCCGGTGCGCGCGACCGACCCGGTCGACCGCTGCTTCAGGAACGGTCGCATGTTCGAAATTCGCATACACGGCCGCGGAGGACAGGGCGTCGTGACGGCGGCGGAGATGCTGTCGGTCGCCGCCTTCCTGGAAGGACGGCACGCGCAGGCTTTCCCGAGCTTCGGCTCGGAGCGCACCGGCGCGCCGGTCGTCGCCTTCTGCCGCATATCGGACCGGGAAATTCGTTTGCGGGAACCGATCCTCGAGCCGGATTGCCTGATCGTCCAGGACCCGACCCTCTTCAAGGCGATCGACGTGTTCGCCGGCCTGAAACCGAACGGCTACCTTCTCGTCAACACGAACCGTTCCTTCGAGGATCTGCACATCGCAGATGTGGCGCGGCGCCTGCCGGCGGGGCACGCGGTGACCGTGTCGGCGAGCGAACTGGCGCTGAAGCATGTCGGCCGCCCCTTGCCCAACGCCGCCCTGCTCGGCGCATTCGCCGCGCTTTCGTCACTGGTGCGGCGCGAGAGCGTGGCCAGCGCCATAGAACAGACGTTCTCCGGCAAGATCGGCGCGGCCAATATCGCGGCCGCCAACGCCGCCCATGAAATCGTCATGGCGCAGGAACGCGCCGCTGCTGTCTGAGGAGCGCAGAATGCTCAAGCAGATCGAGGGATCGAAGGCGATGGCCGAGGCGATAGCGCTCTGCCGGCCGGAGGTCATCTGCGCCTATCCGATCACGCCGCAGACGCACATCGTGGAAGGCCTCGGCGAACTCGTGAAGGACGGGCATCTCGTCGATTGCGAGTACATCAACGTCGAAAGCGAATTCGCCGCGCTGTCGGTGGCGATCGGCGCTTCTGCAGCGGGCGCCCGCGCCTATACGGCGACGGCTTCGCAGGGCCTGCTCTTCATGGCGGAGGCCGTCTACAACGCCTCGGGCCTCGGGCTGCCGATCGTCATGACGCTCGGCAACCGGGCGATCGGCGCGCCGATCAATATCTGGAACGATCATTCCGACGCGATGTCGATGCGCGACGCCGGCTGGATTCAATTGTTTGCGGAGACCAACCAGGAAGCCGTCGACCTGCACATCCAGGCGTTCCGGATCGCGGAAGAATTGTCGATGCCCGTCATGGTCTGCGTCGACGGTTTCATTCTCACCCACGCGATGGAGCGCATCGACATTCCCGAACAGGCCGATGTCGATACGTTCCTGCCGCCGTTCGATCCGGTGCAGACGCTCGATCCCGCCGAGCCGATGTCGATCGGCGCGATGGTCGGACCGGAGGCCTTCACCGAGGTGCGCTTCCTGCAGCACTACAAGCAGACGCAGGCATTGCGTCTGATCGTCGACTATGCCCGGCAATTCGAAAAGGCGTTCGGCCGCAAGTCCGGCGGACTTCTACGCGCCTATCGCGCCGATGACGCAGACATGCTGATCGTGGCGCTGGGCTCCGTGTGCGGCACGATAAAGGATGTCATCGACGAAATGCGCGACGACGGCATCGCCATCGGCCTCGTCACGATCGTGTCATACCGGCCGTTCCCGACCGACGATCTGCGCAAGGTCCTCGCCGGCGCGCAGGATGTCGTCGTCGTCGAGAAAAGCGTTGCGGTCGGCGTCGGCGGACCGCTCGCCAACAATGTCGACATGGCCCTGCGCAACCTGCCCGATGCGCCGCGCCTGCATTCGGCGGTCGCTGGCCTCGGCGGACGGGCGATCACCAAGCCGTCGCTGCACCGCCTGTTCAGGCAAGCCAGCGTGCAGCCTTGGGAAGGCACGCATTTCCTCGATCTCAACGAGCGGATCGTCGGCCGCGAAATCCATACGTCGCGCAAGAAGCGACGTTCCGGCCCGACAGCGGAGAACCTGTTGCGTCGGCTGGCGACCGAGGGAGGCGCGGCATGAGCAAGGACACCGATCCGCTCGCGCCTGACGAAGCCGTTCAACGCCTGAAATTCTACCAGAAAGGCACGTTCACCGTCGGCAACCGGCTGGTCGGCGCCGACGAGCGCAGCGTGCAGGCGTCGCAGGATCGCTCCAACGCGCTGACCTGCGGCCATCGCGCCTGCCAGGGCTGCGGCGAGGCGCTCGGCGCGCGCTACGCCATCGACGCGGCGATGCGGGCGGCAGGCAATGATCTCATCGCCGTGAATGCGACCGGCTGCCTCGAAGTCTTCACGACGCCCTATCCCGAGACGTCCTGGCAATTGCCGTGGCTTCACTCGCTGTTCGGCAATGCCGCGGCGGTTGCGACCGGCGTCGCCGCCGCAATGCGAGTCAAGGGCAAGAAGACGCGCGTCATCGCGCAGGGCGGCGACGGCGGCACGACGGATATCGGCTTCCAGTGCCTGTCGGGCATGTTCGAGCGAAACGACGACGTCCTCTACATCTGCTACGACAACGAAGGCTATATGAACACCGGCGTGCAGCGCTCGTCCGCCACCCCGCCGGCCGCGCGCACCGCCACGACGCCGGCCGTCGGCGACGAACCGGGCAACGTGTTCGGCACGGGCAAGTCCGTGCCGAAGATTGCAGTTGCCCACAATATTCCCTACGTCGCGACCGCCACCGTCGCCGACCTGCACGATCTCGAGCGCAAGGTGATGAAAGCGATGAGCGTGCACGGCGCGCGCTACATCCAGATTTCCGTGCCCTGTCCGCTCGGCTGGGGCGCGGCCTCGCACGACACGATCCTGCTGGCGCGGCTCGCCGTGGAAACCGGACTCTATCCGATCTTCGAGGCCGAGCACGGCCGCGTCACGCAGGTCCGCAAGATCAGGAGGCAGGTCCCCGTCGGCGAATACCTGAAGCGCCAGCGCCGGTTCGCCCATCTGTTCAAGGGCGGCGACGAGGATCCCCGCGTGAAGCGCCTGCAGGCGATCTGCGACGCTCATATCGCCGAATACGGCCTGCTGGCGGACGACGGAGACGACGAATGAGCAACGAACATCCGTTCGCCATCACGCTCGACGTCGGAACGTCGCTCGTCAACCATACAGGCTCGTGGCGCACCGTAAGGCCGGAATACGTGCATCGCCTGCCGCCCTGCAATCACGCCTGCCCCGCCGGCGAGGATATCCAGGGCTGGCTCGCGCTCGCCGAATCCGGCGCATACGAAGCCGCCTGGCGGTCACTGGTCCAGAACAATCCGATGCCGGCCGTCATGGGCCGGGTCTGCTATCATCCATGCGAAGGCGCGTGCAATCGCCGTGAGATCGATTCAGCCGTCGGCGTCAATTCCGTCGAACGCTTTCTCGGCGACCTCGCAATCGAGAAGGGATGGGCATTCGAGGCGCCCGCCGCCGCGTCGGCCAAGAAGATCCTCGTCGTCGGCGCGGGGCCGTCCGGCCTGTCGGCCGCCTATCATCTGGCGCGGGCCGGCCATGCCGTGACGATCAAGGAAGCCGGCCCGCTCCCCGGCGGCATGATGCGCTTCGGCATTCCCAAGTACCGGCTGCCGCGCGAAATCCTCGACGCCGAGGTGAAGCGTATCCGCGATCTCGGCGTGACGATCGAATACAACGCCAGGGTCGCAAACATCCGCGACGCCATGCACGACGGCGGTTTCGACGCGGCCTTCCTCGCGGTCGGCGCGCATATCGCCAAGCGCGCCTACATTCCCGCAGCCGGCGCAGCGAAGATTCTCGATGCGGTCCAGGTATTGCGGTCGATGGAAGGCGAGGACAAGCCGCTGCTCGGCCGCCGTGTCGTCGTCTATGGCGGCGGCAACACGGCGATCGACGTGGCGCGCACCGCCAAACGGCTCGGCGCAGAGGAAGCCGTCATCGTCTATCGCCGGACGCGCGAAAAAATGCCGGCGCACGATTTCGAGGTCGAGGAGGCGCTGGAAGAAGGCGTGCTGATGAAATGGCTCTCGACCATCAGGAATGTCGAGGGCGGCGCGATCACCGTCGAGAAGATGGCGCTCGACGACAAGGGCTTCCCGCAACCGACCGGCGAGATCGAAACGCTCGAGGCGGATTCTGTCGTCCTCGCGCTCGGCCAGGACGTCGACCTGTCGCTGCTCGACGGCGTCGAAGGACTGAACGTCGTCGACGGAACCGTTCAGGTCGGCCCCAACATGATGACGGGCGCAACCGGCATCTTCGCCGGCGGCGACATGGTGCCGTCGGAACGCACCGTCACGGTCGCGATCGGCCATGGCAAGAAGGCCGCCCGTCATATCGACGCTTGGCTGCGCGGCAAGACCTATGCGCCGGCGCCGAAGCACGAGATCGCCAGCTTCGAGAGGCTGAACGCCTGGTACTACGGCGAGGCGCCGAAGACCGTGCGCCCGACGCTCGAACTCGCGCGCCGCACGGCAAGCTTCGACGAAGTCGTCAAGGGGCTGGACGAAAGCAATGCGTTGTACGAAGCGCGTCGCTGCCTGTCCTGCGGCAATTGCTTCGAATGCGACAATTGTTATGGCGTATGTCCCGACAATTCCGTGATCAAGCTCGGCCCGGGCAAGGGCTTCGAGTTCAACTACGATTTCTGCAAGGGCTGCGGGCTCTGCGCCGCCGAATGTCCGTGCGGCGCCATCTCCATGGTGCAGGAAGCGATCTGAAGGCGGCGTTCGTCGCCTCCTTCGCCCAGGCTACGCGGGATCGGTTTCACAGACCCGCTTGAACAATTCGAAATTCGCCGCCTGTCCGGCCAGCATCCCCTGCTTGTTTTCAAGCGGAGGCTCCGCGCCCAGCCAGTTCACATCGAATTTGAGCAAGGTGCTCGATTCATCCACGGCTTCCATCTCGTAATTCGCGACGAGCGAAAGCCGGGCGTCCGGAATTTCGACTTTTTCTGCGTAGCGGGCCTGGCCTTCGGCGAATTCGCCGAGGATCGCCGTATTGACGAGCTTCATGCCGTGAAACACGCAATTGTGCCGCATGTTGATGCGTTCGGATGTCATTTCCCGATCGATCGTATCGACGCCGTCGAGCCAGGCGGGACGCTTGTCGACGTTGATCAGCGTCTGGTAGACGGCCCTCAGTGGCGCGTCGATCCGCAATTCCAGATTGTCGTCGCCTTTTTCCAGAACCACGCGAGGCGGCGCCACTGGCGCGGGAACCTGGGCGCGATAGCTCCGAAGGTCGGAGACTTCGAATGCGATGTCGCCGATCGTATCGTAGGCGTGGCTCGATTTCGTCCATTCGAGGGATCCTCCGTCGCCGACCGCCTCACAGCACGGCTGGCTCAGCAGGATGTATTCGTTTGATCCGACATTGTTCTTGAGCAGTCGATGGGCGACGATCATGTCCATGCCGGTCGCCTTGACGAAGCGCGCGACCTTGATCTCCTTGATGTAGCCGAAATGCGCGATGAACTTGAGCGTGAGATTGCTCGCAGTCTGGCAGGCGCCGCACTGGCACACCGTATCGCGTTCGATCACCATCAGCCTCTGATGGAAATTCGAATACATCTGCAGGCATTGGTCGACGAGCTCCGCGCGGCCGAGCGGTTCGCCCTTGCGGTAGAACAGCACGGCGTCGCCCTCGATTTCGGCGAGAGAGAAGCCGGTGGTGTTGGAATCGACGATGAGTTCGAGCAATTCCGTTACGATATGCGCGGCATGGTCGATTTCCGTCGCGTTCGTGAATTCCGTGTAGCCGCTGATGTCTGGAATAAGGATGATGGCTTTCTCGGCCATGACTGAAACTCCGCCTTGCGGTGCAGCCGGCGCGGCGCGCTGCCGATACCGGCAGCGGCCGCCCGGGCAAATGAGTTGATGAGTGGAATTGCCGGACGACGCCTGTCAGGCGACCGACGCGAGCGTGGCGTCCGGCCGCGCGGTCACGATCTTTTCGCCCGGCTCGATCATGCCGAGGTTCCTGACAACCTCGAAGCGGCCGTTACGCGCCTGCGCGATATACATGTTCATGCGCACGTGATGCTGGCCCGGCGCCATTTCGGCCGGCCCGCCCGGCCCCTCCGCGATTCTCGCATGGTCCAGCGCCGCGATCACGCGGGCCTGGTCGAGCGTCCCTGCTTCCACGACCGCCGCCGCCCACAGCCGGATGCCGCGATAGAGACCGGTGCAGGCGCTTCCTGCGGTGAATTGCGCCCCGCCGGGAAACCGCGTGTTGTAGCGATCGAGCAGCGCGCGGCTGAAGGGATCCTCGACGGACTGGTAATAGTCCAGGCATCCATAAAGCCCTTCCACCTGCTCGGCCGGAACAAGATTGAGGAAATTCTCGTCGAAATAGGTGCAGATCAGTCGTCCGCCGCGTCGCGTGAATCCCGCATCGTGCAGTTCCTGGAAGAACGGCGTCAGGCCGGGCGGCACGATCGTGTTGAACACCGTGTCGGCGCCGCTTTCGACAATGCGCTGCACCGTCTCGCGATAGTCGGTGCAATCCAGCGGATGGTATTCTTCGCCGACGATCTCGCCGCCGTTGGCTTCGACCAGTTCGCGCACCTTGCCGTTCATGACGCGCGGCCAGACATAGTCCGCCGATGGCAGGTAGAACTTCTTCGCGCCCGTCTCGCGCATGAACCACGGGATGAGCGGCTCGAGTTGTTGCGCCGGTACAGGGCCGGTGCAGAAGATCAACGGATGGCTTTCGCTGCCTTCGTATTGTTCGGGATAGATGTAGAGGGTCTTGCCCTTTTCCACCGCCGGCCCCTTGATGGCCTGCCGCGTCGAACTGTAGATGCCGCCGAACAGCACATCGACCCTGTCGCGCTCGATGAGCTTGGTCGCCTTCGCGGCCGCGACGCTGTCGATCGTCGCGCCATCCTCGACGATCAATTCGAGTTTCCGGCCGAGGAGGCCGCCCGCCGCATTGATGTCGTCGATCGCCATGCGCGCGACATTTGCGTCGGCGACGCCCATGAACGAGAGCGGGCCGGTCTGCTCGGCGATGACGCCGACCTTGATCGAATTGTCAGCCATGAATTCCTCTCCGGAAAAGCCTTCGGCCTCGGGGCCGAACGGTCGGGAGAGGATGCCGGCCCCGCCCGGGCCGCACATCGGGTGAATTCCCTATAGCCAGATCAATGGCGGACCAGGCCGCGCTCCAGGGCGTAGAGGGCGGCGCCGGCCCGGGTGCTGACGCCGATCTTGGCGTAGAGGTTCTGGATATGGTGGTCGGCCGTCTTCGGCGCGATGTCGAGTTGCCTGGCGGCCTCCTTGGCGGTGCGCCCGGCGGCAATCAATTGCAAAACCTCGAGTTCGCGCGGCGTCAGGCCGGCGGGCGCCTCGGGCGCGCGGCGCGCCGGCTGGCCGGCGATCGTCAGCACCGCCTCCACCGCCTCGCCGCAGAGCTTGCCTTCCCGGACCGCCGCGCGCAGGCGCGATGCTGCGGCGACATCGTTCAGGGCCGCTCGGTAGGGTCGCGCCTCGCGGGCTGTCTGGAAGGCTTCGGCGGCGGCCAGAATGCGGGCCGACGGGGAGAGATCAGGCGCCTTGGCGTAGCGATGATAGCCGCTGCCGTCGAGACGCTCATGGTGGCGCAGCACCAGCGCGGCGACCGCCTGGCCATCGCCGCCGAGCGCGGCGAGCGCGCGCTCCCCGTGATAGGGATGCAGGCGCGCGGCGTCTGTCTCGCGCTCGGTCAGCGCGCCGGCGCGTATCCATGTTGCGACGGGCACGGCGAGTTCGCCGATGTCGTGCGCATAGGCTGCCCATTTCGCGTCGCGAATGTCTCGGGCGGGAAGGTTGGCGCGCCGGCAGGCCGCCTCCGTCAGCGCCGCGACGGCGCGCGAATGGCCGAACGTGTGCGGCATGCGCATGTCGATCATGTCGGCGATGGCGAGAAACGCCTCGTCGCATTCCCGCTCGTTCAGCATGGCGTGGGGCGCGGGCTCGAGCGCGAGTATCGTCTCGCGGTCTACCGGACCTTCGAGACCGGCCATGATCGCATCGGCATGCGCAACAAACAGGTCGGCAAGCGCTTTCTCGTATCCGCCGCCGCCGCGCGCCGCGATCATCGTCTTCATCGTCGCGAGACCATGCGCCTCGAATAAAGCGATGGCTTCCTGCGCCAGCGTCACGACGCGGACGGGAAATTTCACCGCCTCTCCGGAAAGGCCGCGCGGCAGGCCGCCGCCGTCCCAACGTTCGTAGAGCTGCCCCAGATTCTGCCGAATGTCGTCGGGAAGGCCGATGCGTTCAGCAATGCGCTGCGCGACCTCGCAATGGCCAGACAGGATCGGCACGCTCACCTGCATCGCTTCCGCGAGGCCGCGCTCCACCGCGGCCGCAAGATCGGCGGGCGGGAGGCTGGCGAAATTGCGCAGGATCGCCTTGTGCAGCACCGCTCCGAGCGCCGCCTTGTCGCCCATGTCGGTGCGCGCCAGATCGCTGCGCAAGGCGATCTCGTCGCCGAACGCTTCCGCCAGCAGATGCGTGTCGGCGTTGCAGCCGATGTAACGCAGCAAGGCCTGATGCCAGACGACGCGTCGCGTTTCGCTGTCGAAACCGCCGATGTCGGCGAGCCGCATCCCGATCACGCAGGAACGCAGGGCGAAATCGCGGGAATGGCCGGTGGCGAGGTCGGTCGCATAGGCCAGCGCCATCAGGAAATCTGCCCTGCGAACGAGCGGACCCGCCATGCCTATATTCCCCCGGGCCGCCCCGCCGACCCAGGACAGTATAGTTTTCCCGCCGGCGTCGGCAAAATCCGGGAAGTCCTTTCGACGTGTCTAGAATTTTTCGCCCGAAGCGGATGGCGCCACAAACGAAGAAGCCGCCGGATTTCTCCGGCGGCTTCGATGGCCCTGAAGGCGTTGGATTCTACTTCTTCTCGCCGCCGGCCGGCGCCTGCTGGCCGTAGCGTTCCTTGTAGAATTCCTGGATCTTCTGCAGCTGATCCTTGCTCATGCCGTCGCGCAGCCACAGGTGACCAGGCTGGCTGTAGACATGCTTGTCGAGCAATTGCTTGGCCAGATCATCGCCCGCGATGTGCTTCACCTCGGGGATGAACTCCATGTAGAAGGTCTTGGCGACCTCGTAGATGCCGTGCCACCAGGCGTAGTCCGGTCCGGACATGGCCGCGCCGTGACGCGCGCGCCGGCCCTGATGGTGCCACAGCTCGTAGTAGATCCACTTGATCTTCTCATCCATCTGCGCCGAGGTGATCTTACCGGCGGCTTGCAGATCGGCCATGATCGCGGTGGCGGGCTTGGCGAACTTCTCGTTGTACAGCATGACGAGTTCGTCGAACTGCTTGTAGAAGCCTTCCACCTGCCCTTCGGCATGGCACGCCTGGCACACGTCCTTCATGTTCTTGCGACGGTCCTGCCAGGTGGCGATTGCAGAGACGGTGCGGACGACGCCGTCCTTGCCCGTGATCTTGTCGCCGACCTTCGGCAACGGCTGACCGTCGGGACGGTTGTCCTTGGTCAGGTCGTCGAAGACGATCAGGTTGAGCTTGGTCGAAATCGCCGGGCGCAGCGTCCAGGAGATACGATCGCCGACGTCATGGGTCACGCCCTGCTTGCGGGTCGCGCTCATGTGGCAGGTCGCGCAGGACGGCGCGGCCGAATATTCGATGCCCGGCCGCCAGACCTTCTTGTCCGTGTTCTGCTTGCCGCGATTGGCGGACCACAGGATGCCGTGCTTCGATTCGTTGTAGACCTCGATCTGCGGATGATCGGGGCCGAGGTGGCACTTGCCGCAGGTCTCGGGCTCGCGCGCCTGCGCCGCGGAGAAATTGTGCCGCGCATGGCAGGCCGAGCAAGACCCCTTTGAACCGTCGGGATTGAGGCGACCGATGCCGGTGTTCGGCCAGGTCGACGAATCGTACGAACCGTCGGCGTTCACCTTCACCTTGGTGCCGTGGCACTGGAAGCAGCCGACCGCGACGGCCGGCGGTCCGCCCAGCACTTCGCCGAGGTAATTGTCGACCGAGGCGAGAATGTCGCCGGCCTTGGCGTGATGCGAGCCCTTCTGCTCGTCGACTTCCTTGGAATGGCAGCGCGCGCAATCCTTCGGCGAGACGATGACCGAGATCATCGCGCCATAATGCTTCTTGGCGCCGGGGTTGGTCGCTGGATCGGCCTTGTGGCAGTCGTAGCAATTGACGCCCTTCTTGCCGTGCTCGCCCTTCTTCCACTCCGTCACGAGCGCCGGGTTGGCCGGCCCGTGACACTCGAGACATTTCTTGCCTTCCGGCGCGCCCCACTTGTCGCGCGCCGGCGCGGATTGCGCAGCCGCGCTCACGGGTCTTGCTTGCTCCGCAAACGCAGCGCCTGCGGCGAACAATGTCGCGCCGGCGAAGGCCGCGGCGAACAGGCTCGGGATTAAGCGCATGTCTTCCCCCTTCAGGTAGGGGGCCAGCAAAGCTCCAGGCGCGCGCGGGCGTCGTTGACGCGGATCACATTTACATTAACAAAAACAGATACTTAGAAATAGATAAGCCTCGAATTGACTCATGCCGAAACAAGATTCCGGAACACGTCAAACAGCGGCGCGACAAACATCAACAGCGCCGGCCACATGCGATCAGGCCTCGGGATCGTCCATCAGCGGCGACGGTTTTGCGAGCCGCACGAGCGCATTCATGTCGCGAATCTCGACGTCGCGCCCTTGAACGACGACGTCGTATTTCGCCAGCGTGGCGAAGGAACGCGACAGGACTTCAGGCGCCATGCCGAGCTTGGCGGCCAGCACCTTCTTGTCGAAGGGAATCGCAAATTTCTGCACATTGCCGGTCTCGATATCGCGACGCACGAGCCAGTTGGCCAGGCGCTGCAAGCCCGGCCGCAGCTTCTGGTTCTTCAGTTCCTGCGCCACCATGCGATAGGCGTGCGCAAGCTCGTGCGCGACGTTGTTGGATAGCGCGATGTCGCTGGCGGCCAGGCGCCGCAAGGGTTCGGCGTTGATCAGCAGCACCGTGGACGTTTCCAGCGTGCGCGCCGACTGCAGGTAGGGCTTGTCGAGATAGACCGCCGCCATGATGAAGGCGTTCGGCGGTTGCAGGATCGAAATCGTCGTCTCGTGACCGCTGTCGTGGGCCACGACCTGAACGAGACCATTCAGAAGGACATGCAGATAATCGGCATTGTCGCCTTCCCGCACGATCTCGACATGCGGCGGGTAGGTCTGAACCCGCGCTTTCGCAAGCAATTCCTCGATCGTAGCCTGAGCGCAGCCGTCGAACAGCGCGAGTCGCGCGTGGCTTTCACGATCGGCGGCCGTCAGCATCAACCTTCTCCCCTGTATTGATTTTTGTCAGGCGGACGCCAGGCGAAATTGGTTTTTGTTTTTAGTCCAGATTGATTGCGACAATCTGAAATGCTTTTCAAGCGCTTGTTTCGGCATCCAGCCGGCCCCGGTCTTGTTCTGGATCAAGCCGCTCAACGCCTCATCGCTTCAATCGTGTCGCCGTCACGCAGGTCTTCGCATCTGCAACGAAACGTGACGGAGACGAAAAATGAACGGGGCGACCGTCGCCAAAGGCGCGCAAAGAAGGGCTCTCTGGGCCTCGACACTGGCATTCACCATCTGCTTCGCGGTCTGGACGATCTTTGCGATCATCGGCGTCCAGATCAAGAAGGACCTCGGACTCTCGGAAACGCAGTTCGGCCTGCTGATCGGCACGCCGATCTTCACCGGCTCGATCATTCGTCTCGCGCTCGGCGTCTGGACCGATCAGTACGGCGGTCGTCGCGTCTATACGGTCGTCATGTTGGCGGCCGCGGTCGCGACCTGGCTCCTCACCTACGCACACACATATCCGCAATTCCTGATCGCCGCGCTCGGCGTCGGCATTGCCGGCGGCTCGTTCGCCGTCGGCATCGCCTACGTGTCGCGCTGGTACGAGAGCGGCAAGCAGGGCCTGGCGCTCGGCATCTTCGGCGCAGGCAACGTCGGCGCTGCGGTCACCAAGTTCTGCGCGCCTTTCGTCATGGTCGCCTATGGCTGGACCGCCGTCGCGCAGGTCTGGGCGGTGGCGATCGCGCTGATGGGCGTCGCCTTCTGGTTCTTCACCGATGAAGACCCCGTCGTCGCCGAGCGTCGCCGCACCGGCGTGAAGCCGCCCAGCGCCTGGCTCGAGTTGGAACCGCTCAAGAACGTGCAGGTCTGGCGCTTCGCGCTCTATTACTTCTACGTCTTCGGCGCCTTCGTCGCGCTATCGCTCTGGCTGCCGCAATATCTGATCAACGTCTACGGCGTCGATATCAAGACGGCCGGCATGGCGGCCGCGGCCTTCTCGGTGCCGGCGAGCCTGTTCCGAGTCTATGGCGGCCATCTCTCCGATCGCTATGGCGCGCGACAGGTCATGTACTGGACCTTCCTCGTCGGCCTGGTCTGCACCTTCGTGCTCGCTTATCCCCCGGCCGACTACACGATCCGCACGATCCGCGGTCCGGCCAGCTTCCACATGGAAATGGGCATCGTCGGCTTCATCGTGACGGTGTTCGTGCTCGGCTTCTTCATGGCGCTCGGCAAGGCCGCCGTCTACAAGCACATCCCCGTCTATTATCCGAAGAACGTCGGCGCGGTCGGTGGTCTCGTCGGCATGATCGGCGGTCTCGGCGGCTTCATCCTGCCGATCGTCTTCGGCATGCTGAACGACATGACGGGCCTGTGGACGAGCTGCTTCATGCTGCTGTTCGTCATCGTGGCCGTCTCCCTCGTGTGGATGCACTTCTCGATCCGCGCGATGGAAAAGCAGGCGCTGGAAAAGGCCGCCCTTCCGGAACTGCCGGAAATGCAGCCGATCCATACGCCCGAGCACGTCGGCGCATTGTCCGGCGCAGTTCTCACCGACTGGCGCCCGGAGGACAAGGGCTTCTGGGAGACGACGGGCCGCAAGATCGCACGTCGCAACCTCTGGCTGTCCATCCCCGCGCTCCTGTTGTCCTTCGCCGTCTGGCAGGTGTGGTCGGTGGTTGTCGCCAAGCTGCCGCAGGTCGGATTCAAGTTCGACAACGACCAGCTGTTCTGGCTTGCGGCGCTGCCTGGTCTCTCCGGCGCGACGCTGCGCATCTTCTACTCCTTCGTCGTGCCGATCTTCGGCGGAAGGTTGTGGACGACGCTGGCGACATGGTCGCTGATGATCCCGGCCGTCGGCCTCGGCATCGCGGTGCAGAATCCGAACACGCCCTACATCGTGCTTCTGATCCTCGCCCTGCTCTGCGGCTTCGGCGGCGGCAATTTCGCCTCCTCCATGTCGAACATTTCCTTCTTCTTCCCGAAGGCGGAAAAGGGCAATGCGCTCGCGCTCAACGCCGGCTTCGGCAATCTGGGCGTGTCGGTCGTGCAGTTCGTGGCGCCGCTCATCATCACGGCCGGCGTGTTCGGCTGGCTGGGCGGCGACCCGCAGACGATCACGGTCGCCGGCAAGCAATCGTCGATCTGGCTGCAGAACGCCGCCTTCGTCTTCGTGCCGTTCATCGCCATCTCGGCCTTCGCGGCCTGGTTCGGCATGAACGACATCGCCTCGGCCAAGGCGTCGTTCAACGACCAGGCGATCATCTTCCAGCGCAAGCACAATTGGGTGATGTGCTGGCTGTACACGGGAACGTTCGGTTCGTTCATCGGCTATTCCGCAGGCTTCCCGCTGCTGTCGAAGATCGTCTTCCCCGAAGTGGACGCCCTGCAATACGCCTTCCTCGGCCCGCTGGTCGGCGCCGTGTCGCGCTCGGCCACCGGCTGGGTGTCGGACAAGTGGGGCGGCGGCCGCGTCACCTTCTGGGTGTTCATCGGCATGCTGATCGGCGCGCTGGGCGTCAGCTACTTCCTCGGCCTCAAGGGACAGCCCAACGCCTTCTACGGCTTCTTCGGCTGCTTCCTCTTCCTCTTCTGCATGGCGGGCATCGGCAATGCGTCGACCTTCCAGATGATCCCGGCGATCATGCGCAAGGAGATGGAGCGCGTGATGCCGCAATCCGATCTGGCGGCACGGACCCGCCAGGCGGAAAAGGAATCGGCGGCCATCACCGGCTTCACTTCGGCGATCGCAGCCTACGGCGCCTTCTTCATCCCGCGCGCCTACGGCTCCTCCATATCGCTCACGGGCAGCGCGCAGGCCGCGCTGTGGGCCTTCTCTGCATTCTACGTCACCTGCGTCTTCGCGACATGGTTCTTCTACACACGTCGCGGCGGCCTTCTTCACGACATCGAGCGCGGCGTTCCGTCGAAGGCCGCTCCCCAGCTCTCAGCTTGACCGGAGTTTGAAATGAGCCTGTTCCTCGACCGGCTGACCTTCTTCAATCGCGAACGCGAAACCTTCGCCGGCGGCCACGGCGTCACGACGACCGAAGACCGCGGGTGGGAGGACGGCTATCGCAAGCGGTGGCAGCACGACAAGATCGTGCGCTCCACCCACGGCGTGAACTGCACGGGCTCCTGCTCGTGGAAGGTCTACGTCAAGGGCGGGATCGTCACCTGGGAGACACAGCAGACCGACTATCCGCGCACGCGGCCCGATCTGCCCAACCACGAACCGCGCGGTTGCGCGCGCGGGGCGTCGTACAGCTGGTACCTCTACTCGGGCAACCGGGTGAAGTACCCGCTCGTACGTTCGCGTCTCGTCAAGCTGTGGCGCGAGGCGCGCGCAAAACTCCCGCCGGTGGCGGCCTGGGCCTCGATCGTCGAGGACGAGAAGAAGCGTTCGTCCTATCAGCGCGTACGCGGACACGGCGGCTTCGTGCGTTCGACCTGGGACGAAGTGAACGAGATCATCGCTTCCGCCAATGCCTACACGGTGAAGAAGCACGGCCCCGACCGCGTGATCGGTTTCTCGCCGATCCCGGCCATGTCGATGGTCTCGTATGCCGCCGGCGCACGCTACCTGTCGCTGCTCGGCGGCGTCTGCATGTCGTTCTACGACTGGTATTGCGACCTGCCGCCATCCTCGCCGCAGATGTGGGGAGAGCAGACCGACGTGCCGGAATCGGCCGACTGGTACAATGCCGGCTTCCTCATCCTCTGGGGCTCCAACGTACCGCAGACGCGCACGCCCGACGCCCATTTCTATACGGAAGCGCGCTATCGCGGCGCCAAGAGCGCAGTCATCTGCCCCGATTATTCCGAAGCGTCCAAGTTCGGCGACATATGGCTGTCGGTGAAGCAGGGTACGGACGCGGCCCTCGCAATGGCCTTCGGTCACGTCATTCTCAAGGAATTCCACGTCGACCGCCAGGTCCCGTATTTCCGTGACTATGTGAAGCGCTATACCGACCTGCCGATGCTGGTGCGTCTCGTGCAGCAGGACGGCAGGCTGGTGCCCGACCGCTTCCTGCGCGCCAGCGACCTCGACGGCGCGCTCGGAGAAGCCAACAATCCCGAATGGAAGACGCTCGCCTTCGACGCGCGCAGCCATGAACTCGTGGCGCCCAACGGCTCGGTCGGCTTCCGCTGGGGCGAAAAGGGCAAGTGGAATCTCGAGGAGCGCGCCGCGAGCGGCGCCGATACCGACCTCGAGCTGACAATGAAGAACCGCGACCACGAGATGGTCGACGTCGCTTTCCCCTATTTCGGGAATATCGAGCACGATCATTTCGCCGGCACCAAGCACGACAGCATTCTCAAGCGGCGCATTCCCGCGACGCGCATCGAGACGACGTCGGGTCCGACGCTGGTGGCGACCGTGCACGATCTGCTGATCGCCAATTACGGAGTGGATCGAGGCTTCGGCGGCGAAAACGTCGCGAAGAACTACGACGAGAACACGCCTTATACGCCCGCCTGGGCGGAGACGATCTCCGGCGTGTCGCGCGACAAGATCATCCAGGTCGCGCGCGAATTCGCGTCGAACGCCGAAAAGACCAATGGACGGTCGATGGTCATCATCGGCGCGGCGATGAACCACTGGTTCCACTGCGACATGAACTATCGCGGCGTCATCAACATGCTGGCGCTCTGCGGCTGCGTCGGCCAGTCCGGCGGCGGCTGGGCGCATTACGTCGGCCAGGAGAAGCTGCGTCCGCAGTCCGGCTGGACGCCTCTCGCCTTCGGTCTCGACTGGGCGCGCCCGCCGCGCCAGCAGAACTCGACCTCCTTCTTCTACGCGCACACCGACCAGTGGCGCTACGAGACGGTGAGCCCGAAGGAAATCCTCTCGCCCACGGCGCCCGCCGGCGCCTGGGATGGCTCCATCATCGACTACAACGTGCGTTCCGAGCGCATGGGCTGGTTGCCGTCCGCCCCGCAGCTCGAGGTAAACCCGCTCTCGATCCACGCCAAAGGCAAGGCCGCAGGGGTCGAGACGAAGGACTACGTCGCGCAGGCGCTGAAGTCGGGCGAGTTGAAGCTATCCTGCCACGATCCGGACAATCCGGCGAACTGGCCGCGCAACCTGTTCGTCTGGCGCTCGAACCTTCTGGGTTCCTCGGGCAAGGGTCACGAATATTTCCTCAAGCATCTGCTCGGCACCTCGCATGGCGTGCTTGGCAAGGATCTCGGCGAGGAAGGCCGCGAGAAACCGCAGGATGTCGTGTGGCGCGACGCCGCGCCGGAAGGCAAGCTCGACCTGCTGGTCACGCTCGACTTCCGCATGTCGACAACCTGCGTCTATTCCGACATCGTCCTGCCAACCGCCACCTGGTACGAGAAGGACGACCTCAACACCTCCGACATGCACCCCTTCATTCACCCGCTCACCGCGGCGATCGACCCGGTGTGGGAATCGCGGACGGACTGGGAGATCTACAAGGGAATCGCCAAGGCGTTCTCGAAGGTCGCGCCCGAAGTGCTCGGAGTAGAGTACGATACGGTTCTGACGCCCATCATGCACGACACGCCGGCGGAGATCGCGCAACCGCTTGACGTCAAGGACTGGAAGAAGGGCGAGATCGAGCCGATCCCCGGCAAGACCATGCCCGCCGTGACGGTCGTCGAGCGCGACTATCCGAATCTCTACAAGCGCTTCACCTCGCTCGGGCCGCTGATGGACAAGCTCGGCAACGGCGGCAAGGGTATGGCCTGGGACACGAAGCACGAGGTCGAGTTCCTGAAGGCGCTGAACGGCGCCGTGACGGAGGAAGGTCCGACCAAGGGCCTGGCGAAGATCGATACCGCGATCGACGCCGCCGAAGTGATCCTGTCGCTCGCGCCCGAGACCAACGGCGAAGTCGCCGTGAAGGCCTGGGATTCGCTCGGCGGCTTCACGGGCCGCGATCACACGCATCTCGCCGAAACGAAGGAGGATGAGAAGATCCGGTTCCGCGACGTCGTCGCGCAGCCGCGCAAGATCATCTCCTCGCCAATCTGGTCGGGCCTCGAAAGCGAGAAGGTCTGCTACAACGCCGGCTATACGAACGTCCACGAACTGATCCCGTGGCGCACGCTGACCGGTCGCCAGCAGCTCTACCAGGACCACCTGTGGATGCGCGCCTTCGGCGAAGGCCTGTGCGTCTATCGCCCGCCAGTCGACATGCGAACCATCAAGCCGGTGATCGACACGCACGGCAACGGCGAGACGCAGATCGTCCTGAACTTCATCACGCCGCACCAGAAGTGGGGCATCCACTCCACCTATTCCGACAATCTGCTGATGCAGACGCTGTCGCGCGGCGGTCCGATCGTCTGGATCAGCGAGAACGATGCGAGGAAAGCCGGCCTGAAGGACAACGACTGGATCGAGGCCTACAATACCAACGGCGCGCTCGTCGCCCGCGCGGTGGTCTCGCAGCGCGTCAAGGATGGCATGTGCATGATGTATCATGCGCAGGAGAAGATCGTGAACATGCCGGGCTCGGAGACGACCGGCAGGCGCGGCGGCATCCACAATTCCGTGACGCGCGCCGTTCTGAAGCCCACGCACATGATCGGCGGCTACGCCCAGCAGAGCTACGGCTTCAACTATTACGGCACGATCGGCACCAACCGCGACGAATTCGTCATCGTACGAAAGCTGAAGAAGATCGACTGGCTGGAAGGTCCTTACGACGAGAATGCGCCCCGTGGACCCAAGGGTCCGCGTCTTCAGGCCGCGGAATAGGAGTAGTAGAAATGAAAATCCGCGCGCAGATCGCAATGGTGCTCAACCTCGACAAGTGCATCGGTTGTCACACCTGCTCCGTCACCTGCAAGAACGTGTGGACCAGCCGCGAAGGCATGGAATACGCGTGGTTCAATAACGTCGAAACCAAGCCCGGCGTCGGCTATCCCAAGGACTGGGAAAACCAGAAGCGCTGGAAAGGCGGCTGGAAGCGCAAGTCCAACGGCTCCATCGAGCCGCGGATCGGCGCGAAATGGCGGGTGCTGGCGAACATCTTCGCCAACCCCGACCTGCCGGAGATCGACGATTATTACGAGCCCTTCACCTTCGACTACGAGCATTTGCAGACGGCGAAGGAACTCGAGGCCTTCCCGACGGCGCGCCCGCGCTCGCTGGTCACCGGCCAGCGCATGGAAAAGATCGAATGGGGGCCGAACTGGGAGGAAATTCTCGGCGGCGAATTCTCCAAGCGTTCCGCCGATTACAATTTCGAAGGCGTGCAGAAGGAAATGTACGGCCAGTTCGAAAACACCTTCATGATGTACTTGCCGCGGCTATGCGAGCATTGCCTCAACCCGGCCTGCGTCGCCTCCTGTCCCTCGGGCGCGATCTACAAGCGCGAGGAAGACGGCATCGTGCTGATCGACCAGGAGAAGTGTCGCGGCTGGCGCATGTGCGTGTCGGGCTGCCCCTACAAGAAGATCTACTTCAACTGGTCCTCGGGCAAGTCCGAGAAGTGCATCATGTGCTATCCGCGCATCGAGGCGGGCCAGCCGACCGTCTGCTCGGAAACCTGCGTCGGCCGTATCCGCTACCTCGGCGTCATGCTCTACGACGCCGACCGCATCGAGGAAGCCGCCAGCGTCGGCAATGAAGCCGATCTCTACGGCGCGCAGATGAGCGTGTTCTGCGATCCGAACGATCCCACCGTGATCGAGCAGGCCCGCAAGGACGGCATACCCGAAGCCTGGCTCGAAGCGGCGCGCCATTCGCCGGTGTGGAAGATGGCGATGGAATGGAAGGTCGCCTTCCCGCTTCATCCCGAGTACCGCACGCTGCCGATGGTCTGGTACGTACCGCCGCTGTCGCCGATCCAGGCGGCCGCCGAAGCCGGCAAGATGGCGTCTCACAACGGCATGCCGGACGTGCGCAGCTTGCGCATTCCGCTGCGCTATCTCGCCAACATGCTCACCGCTGGCGACGAGGCGCCGGTGGCGCTGGCGCTGGAACGCATGCTCGCCATGCGCGCCTACATGCGATCGAAGACGATCGATGGCGTAGTGGATCATGCCGTCGCCAGGAGCGTCGGTCTTGATGCTCTGACCATCGAAGACATGTACCGCGTGATGGCCATCGCCAATTACGAGGATCGCTTCGTCATCCCGACCGCGCATCGCGAGTTCACGGAAGACGCTTACGACCTCAAGGGCGGCTGCGGCTTCTCCTTCGGCAACGGCTGCTCGCCGGGCGAGACGGAAACGGGGCTCTTCGGGGGCGCCAAGCGTCCTCGCGTGAAAACCCCGATGGAGGCGTGAGATGAAGACGTTTCGCGCTCTTTCGGCGCTTCTTCAATATCCGGAGGCGCCGCTTCTCGAAGCCGTCGACGAGATCGAAGCGGTCATAGAGGCCGAGGCGCTCGCGCCTCGCGCCAACCTCGACGCGCTGCAATGGCTGTTCGGTGAGTTGCGCACGGGCGATCTCTACGAGGCGCAGGAGAATTACCTGCAGCTTTTCGACCGCACGCGTTCCCTGTCGCTGCATCTGTTCGAACACATTCACGGCGAGAGCCGGGACCGCGGCCAGGCGCTCGTCGATTTGAAATCGATCTACGAGGCGAAGGGCCTGATGCCGGACACGAAGGAACTGCCGGACTTCCTGCCGCTGTTCCTCGAATATCTGTCGCTCGTTCCGCTCGAGGAAGCCCGCCCGCTGCTGGCCGAGACGGCGCATGTGCTCACCGCGCTGGCCGAGCGGCTCTCCAGACGTCGCACGCCTTACGAAGCGGTGTTCCGGACGTTGATAGCCATTGCTGAAGTCGCGCCCGATCAGCAAGCGCTCGACGCGCTGCGGCAGGAACCGGAATCCGCGCCCGACGATCTCGAGGCGCTGGACGCCGCCTGGGAGGAAGAGGCCGTGACCTTCGGTCCCGGAAAATCCGGCTGTCGCGACGATCTCGCCTCGAAGATCAGGCAGGGACGCCGCCCGGCGCCCGGCGTCGAGGAGCAGATTCGCGCGGCTCGCGCGCAACAGGCTTGAGGATCAGACCATGTCGCAATTCGTCAACCACGCCCTCTTCGGCTGGTATCCCTATCTCTGCCTCACCGTGTTTCTCGTCGGCAGCGTGTTGCGCTTCGATCGCGAGCAATACACGTGGAAGGCTGGTTCCTCGCAGTTCCTGCGCAAACGGCAACTGCGCTGGGGGTCGAACCTCTTTCATGTCGGCGTATTGATGATATTCGCCGGCCATTTCGTCGGCCTGCTCACGCCAATCTGGGTTTTCGATGCGTTGGGCGTTGCGCATTCCGCCAAGCAGATGCTGGCGATCGTGGCGGGCGGCGTCGCGGGAGTGATGTGCCTCGCCGGCATCGCGCTGCTCTCGCACCGCCGGCTTGCCGATCCGCGCATCCGCTCGACGTCGTCCTTTTCGGATACGGCGATCCTGCTGATCCTGTTCGCACAGCTTCTGCTGGGGCTTTGCACGATAGTCGTTTCGCTCGGCCATCTCGACGGCCACGAAATGGTGAAATTCATGACATGGGCGCAGGGAGTCCTGACGCTTCAGACCGACGCCTGGAAGAACGTCGCCGACGTGCATATCGTGTTCAAGGCGCATCTCGTGCTCGGAATGACGATCTTCCTTCTGTTCCCCTTCACGCGCCTCGTGCACGTCTGGTCGGCGCCCGTCTGGTATCTCGGACGGCGCGGTTACCAGATCGTCCGCTCGCGCAAGCTGGCGGAGGCGGGAAGATGAGCTGCGCAGCCCAACCCACGCCCGCGCCGCAGCGCCGGCAGATCAGCGTCAACGGCCGGGTGATCGCCCATGCGGCGATCGCGCGCGAGGCCCAGAACCATCCGGCGCGCTCGCCGGCCGAAGCCTGGCTTTCGGCGGCGCGCGCGCTCGCGCTGCGCGAGTTGCTCTCGCAGGAGGCCAGGCGTCTCGGCATCGTCGCCGCGCCGCAGGCCGACGAGGACGGGCGGGAGGAGACGCCGGAAGAGGCCGCCATGCGCGCGCTGGTCGACATCGACGTGCGCACGCCCGTTCCCACCGATGATGAATGCCGCCGCTATTACGAGAACAATCGCGCGCGTTTTCGTGCGCCGACCATCGCGGAGGCGGCCCATATCCTCATCCCGGCGCCAGCCGACGACATCGAGGCGCGCACGAGCGCCGGCGCCCGCGCGCAGGCGATCTGCGAGCATCTGGCGCGCAACCCGGAAGATTTCGCCGACCTCGCCGAGGAATTCTCGGCCTGCCCTTCCGCGAAGCAGGGCGGCAATCTCGGACAATTGTCGGGCGGCGAGACCGTCGCGGAATTCGAGGTCGCGCTGGCGCGGCTCAAGCCCGGCGAAATCACGTCGAGCCCGGTCGCGAGCCGCTACGGCTTCCATGTCATCCGGCTGGCGCGGCGCATCGAAGGACGCGACCTGCCGTTCGAACTGGTGCGGGATCGCATTGCGTCCTATCTCGGCGAAGCCGTGCGCCGTCGCGGCCTCGCGCAATATGTCTCGCGCCTCGCCGCGAAAGCCGACCTGCGCGGCGTCGAATTTCCGAAACCCGAAAACTACATGTGATCCGATGCTGCTCGGCGCCCTGATCAGGAATCTGGAAGACGAGGGCCGCGCGGCGGAGACGCTGATCGGCCTCGGCGATCTGTCGCTGATGGCGCGCGTGCGCGCCGCCGGCGAGCCCCATGGCGAAGCGCCCGGCGCCTATGTCGCCGGCGCTGTGGCGCGCTTCGCCGGAGCGGCCGATGACGAGGCCTGGCTCGGCCTGATGAACAAGCTGGAGCGGACCGACGACCCGGCTGGCGCCTGCCTCAGAACCATGGTCGAATGGGCGCTGAAACAGGAGACGCCCGCCGAACCGCAGGCCTACGGCTGCGGCGGACATCACTGAGGAAACAATGGCGCCCGACGCAATGGAAGACCCGGCCCTGACCGCGATCGTCTACGACGACGGCGCAATCGTCGCCGAACTCGCCGCGCGCATCGCCGCCCGCTGGGCGCGTCAGGGCCTCAAGGCCTGCGGCTTGGTCGAACGCCAGATCCCGCGGCCCGGCCGCCGGCGCTGCGACATGCTCGTGACGGAACTCGCGAGCGGTTCGGAAATCACGATCTCGCACGACCGCGGCGCGCTGGCGCGCGGCTGCGTGCTCGACACGGACGGCTTGCTGCGCGCCGCCGAACTGACCCGCGAGGCGCTGGCCCAGGGCGCCGAACGCGCCATGTTCAACAAGTTCGGCAAGACGGAAGCCGAAGGCGGCGGCCTGCGCGAGGCGATCGCCGACGCTCTCGGCCGCAGCGTGCCGACCGTGGTTTTCGTTCCCAGACGCAACCTTGCGGAATGGCGGGAATTCGCCGGCGACCTGGCGGTAGAGGTCACGGCCGCCGCGAGCGAATTCGCCTGAGGCGGGGCTACGCTTCGAAGCGCGCCGAAAAGACTGTTCCCTTGGGGACAGCCCAAGCGCCAACCGGCCCAGGGTTCAAAGCAGGCCGAACTGTCGCTTGCTTTCGCTGGCCGCCGGCGCGATCAGGAAACGCAGGAACGCTTCCGCCGCAGGCCTGCTGGACGCCCGCGCGCAAACCGCGGCCGAAAATGTGGTGATCGACTGCACGTCGGCAGGCAATTCGCCGACGACGTCGATGCCGGGCGCGCCGGCCAATTCGCTCAGTTGCTGGACGCCGATCTGCACAGTCCCGCGCGCGATCAATTCCGCGACGGGCACGCCAGGCGGCGCCACCGTCAGTCGATCCGCCAGACGTTCCGACAAACCCCATTTGGCAAGCAACTTCTGGAAATGCGCGCCGCTCGGGCCGGTCGAATAACCAATCGACGCCGCCCCCTCGACGAGGTTTCGGAATGACGCCTCGTCGGCAATGTCCGGACACCCTGCGCCGGATCTGACGGCGACCGCCATCGGCGACTGCGCCACGTCGACCAGACTGCCCGGCACGAGATGCCCTTCCTTCTCGAGCTTCTGGAGCGCGTCGCGCGCCAGCACGACAAAGTCGAAGGCTTCGCCGGCGCGGATCCTGTCGGCTGCGGTCACCCCGCCGACCGATTCCACGCGGACGGGCTGGCCTTCGGTCGCCGCAAACAAGCCGGCGAGCGCCGCGAGCGCATTCCTGGTCGCCATGGATGAAATGCCGGAGATTTCGCGAGCCATCGGTTCCAACTTTCGCATAGGGTCGTGCGCCGGCAACCATATACTCCATGTTCGCCGACGACGCAGCCGCCAGCCCGGGCGCGACGCGCGTCCATGGGCACGGCAAGTCCGGCAATCGCGTTTCCGGCGGGTTTTCGTGAGGGGAGCCGGGCATTCCTTCGATGCTCGAACTCCGCAATAATATTCCTCGGGAATCAACGGATCGCAGAAATGAAACAGACCCGACGACCAATCGCGCTATTCGTCTTGGCGCTTGCCGTCGGCGCCGTATGCGTGGCGCTTCTGACGCCCTTGCGTTTTCAGCCCGATCCGGCGGGCGACGGCGAATTCATCTCGCGCGCGCAATATCAGACCAGATCGGGCGTAACGATCGGCATAAGCGCGCTCGGACCCGCCGAAGGGCGTCGGAGCTTCGGCGAAGACCTGGCGCGCTACGACATACAACCCGTCTGGATATCGATCGCCAACGATACGGACAAACCGCTGACCTTTCTGCCGATCGCGACCGACCCGGATTATTATTCCCCTTACGAGGTCTCCTACCGGTTTCACGGCGCCTTCACGCCGTCAGAAAACAGGTCGCGCGACTCCTACTTCCTCGAAAGGCAGATGCCGGGCGCGCTCCCTCCACGCTCGCGCACGACCGGGTTCATCTATGGTCGGCTGGACGCCGGCGCGAAATACGCGCGGGTCCAAATTCTCGGCGACGACAGGATGGACGAATTCCGGTTCGTCCTGCCCGTTCCCGGCGCGAGCTTCCTCGGAACCCAGGTGCGCGCACAGACGCTCTATCCCGGCCGACAGCCTGCCGACGTCGATCTCGCCGGTTTGAAGGCATTGCTCACCGCAGCCGCCTGCTGCACCAACGATTCCACGGGCTCGCGCAAGGGGGATCCGGTCAATCTGGTCGTCGTAGAGAGCAAGCGCGATCCGATCGAGCCCTTCATCTCCCGTGGCTGGCGCATGACGCAGACGCTCGATATCGCGAGCATGGTGGAGACCGCCCGATCCTTCGTCTTTCGCGATCAATACCTGACGTCTCCGGTCAGCCCGCTCTACATGTTCGGCCGCAAGGAAGACATTGCCCTGCAGAAGGCGAGAGCGACGATCAACGAGCGCATCCACCTGCGACTCTGGCTGATGCCGGAGACCTTCGAGGGCAGGAGGGTGTGGATCGGGCAGGTCAGCCGCGACATTGGCGTCCGGCTCACCGACAAGGCCTGGAACCTGACGACCCACAAGATCGGTCCGGACGTCGATTTCGACCGAAACTACCTTCTGCAGGATTTGCTGGAATCCGGTGCCGTCGAACGCTACGGCTTCGTCGAGGGCGTCGGCTCGGCAAGCATGGATGCGCCGCGCACGAATCTCACCGGCGATCCCTATTTCACCGATGGCTTGCGCCTTGTCGTCTTCCTGTCCGACGTCTCGACGCCGCTGACCGCGACCAGCCGTCTGCCCTGGTCCATGGCCAGATAGGACGAAACCCTAGGCGCCGTACGCGGGCGGGCTTTCGCTTGAGAAATGGCAAACTCTACGCGAGCCATCTCTTGCGGCGGCGATAGTGCTTGACCGCGTGGTAATCGACCTGCTTGCCACCGGCAAGATAGGCTTCCTGAATGTCCGGATTGGATTTCAACGCTTCGGCGGAGCCGCTCATGACGATGCGCCCCTGCTCAATCAGATAGGCGGATTGCACGAGATCGAGCGCGGCGACCGCATTCTGCTCGACCAGCAGAACCGCGACGCCGGCTTCGACGTTGATCTTGCGCACGATGTCGAAAATCTCGTCGACGAGGAACGGCGCCAGGCCGAGGCTCGGCTCGTCGAGCATGATCAGCTTCGGTTCTGTCATCAGGGCGCGGGCGATCGCCAGCATCTGCTGCTCGCCGCCCGAAAGGTAGCCGGCCTTGGCGTTCGAACGCTCCGCCAACCGTGGAAACAGCGCAAACATCTCTTCGATGCGGCGCGCCACTTTCGCGCGGTCGCGGTGCATTGTCGTGGCAGCCAGCAGGTTTTCCGCCGGCGTCAGATGCTCGAATACGCGTCGCCCTTCCAGTACGTGAACCAGTCCACGCCGCACGCGCTCCGGCGGATCGAGGGCGAGCAAATCCTCGTCACGGAATGTGATCTGCCCGCGCGAGACCTCGCCGCGTTCGGCGCGCAACAGGCCGCTGATCGACTTCAGAACAGTGCTCTTGCCGGCCCCGTTCGCGCCGAGCAGCGCGACGAGGCCGGATTCCGGCACGTCGATCGAGACGCCTTTGACCGCGAGAAACACGCTGTCGTAGACGACCTCGATATTGTTCAGCGTCAGAAGCGACATTGCGCACCCTTGTGTGCTGCCATGGCCCTCTATGGCTTATTTGCCGGTAGCCTTGAATTCGGCCGACGACTTCTTGATCTCGGCCCAGACCACATCCTGGTTGGCGGAGAACCAGTCCGTCACCGGCGCGAATTTCGACCCGTCCCAGCGCGCTATGCGGCACTTGCCGCCGCCCTGATGGTCCTGTCGCGTCACGGTTGTCGGCGGAATCATGCCTTCGGCCGTGAAGTCCGTGATCGAGGTGAGGCCGGCGTTGAGCCAGTCGCCGTTGATCGGCCCGTTCGGCGCCTTGGCGAAAGCCTGCCTGACGCCTTCGACCATCAACGCTCCCATCATCACACCGTAATTGTAGTAGGCCGTGCCGACCTTGGACTTGTCGCCGGCCCCCTTGCCCGGTTCGATCACCGCCTTGATGATGTCCTGGATGACCTTGGGCGACTGGCCTGACGCGCAGGGTTCGACCTTCATGACCCCTTTGGCCTGTTCGCGGCCGACCACGTCCATGTCGGATTCCGACAACCAGACGCTCGACGACAGGCGATCCATCGGAATGCCGTTGCGAACCGCTTCGGTCAGCGCGACTGTCTGGCCAACGCCGGCGCCCCAGAATACGACCCAGTCCGGCTTTGCGCGACGGACCTGCGGCCAGATCGCCGACTGGTCGTTGCCCGGAGGCGTGTAGGGGAAGGTCTGCAGCGTGAAGCCCAGCTTTTCGGCGAGCGCCTGCAGGATCGGGATGGGCTCCTTGCCGAAGGGCGTGTCGATGTGCACGAAGCAGATCTTCTTGCCTTTCAGGTCGCCGTCCTTCTGGCGAAAATAGTCGATCACCAGTCCCGCCTGTGTCCAGTAGTTCGGCGAAAGCGGGAAGACGTAAGGAAAGGTCTCCCCGTCCGCCGCGTCGCTGCGCCCGGAGAAGGCGGTGATGAGATTGATCTTGTCAGCCGTCGCGCGCTGAACGAGCGCGCGCGCGACCGGCGTCGACAGCGGATCGACCAGCACCGCGCCTCCAGCCTTGGCGCGCTCATAAGCCTCGAGCGCACGCGGCAGATCATTGGCGTGGTCGGAGACGTCAGCCAGGATCTGATAGCCGTTGACGCCGCCCCTGGCGTTGATCATGGAGATGTAGTCGCGCTGTCCCTGGCTGTATTCGACGGTCACGAATGTGTAGACCTTCGTGAAATCCTGCGGCATCGAAAAGCGGATGACCTTTTCCTGTGCGCTCGCCATGCAGATCGGAAACTGCGCGCCGACGAAAGCCGCGCCGCTCGCCGTCAGAAACGTTCTGCGCTTCATACCTTCCTCCTCTCAACGCGGGCGGGCTTCGCCCGTTTCAACAGGCGCCGTTCAACGCGGCGCGTGCCTGAATGGCCAGACCATGAAATAGTTGCGGATATTGTCGTAGATCTTCACCAGGCCCAGCGGCTCGATCAGCAGGAAACCCATGATCATGCCGCCGTAGAGCATGAGGGGAAGATGCGCGCGCAGGTCGGCGGAGATTGAAACGCCGAGGCCGGTAGCGAGCGCGCCGACGGCCTGGTTGAGCAGGATCGGCGCAAAGAGGATGAGCGCCGCGCCGAAGAACGAGCCGAGCACGCTGCCCAGTCCACCGACGATGACCATGGCGACGAGCTGTATCGACAGGTCGAGATGGAACTGGTCCGGTGAAATCGCGTGGTAGAAGCAGAAGGCGAGCACCGCCCCGACCAGGCCGCCGATGAACGAACTGACCCAGAAGGCCAGCAATTTGAATCGAAACGAATCGACGCCGATGACCGCGGCCGCGTAGTCCTTTTCGCGAACCGCCGCCAATGCGCGCCCGAAGGAGGAACGCCCGACGTTGAGCATGAACAACGCCACCATCAGGCAGACGAACAGGGCGAAATAATAGCAACGCAAGTCGCCGGACAGTTCGAACCCGAGCAGTCTCGCAGTCGGAACGGTGAGCGTCGCCTGTCCGCCGCCGCTGATCCATCCGACATGCGTGATGATGAAATCGACGATCGACTGCATGGCGAGCGTCGCCATTGCGAGATAGAGGCCCTTGACGCGCAGCGCCGCCGCGCCGAACGCCGAGCCGATCATTGCGGAGGCGAGGCCGCCGGCGAGAATGGCGATTTCGAAAGGCGCGTGGGCCCGGACGAGATGCGTGGACGTATAGGCGCCGATGGCGATGATCGCGCCGTAGCCGAGGTGGACCTGACCCGCTCCTCCCATCAGGAAATTGAGTCCGAGCGCGGCCGTCGACCAGATGACCCACGGCATGAGATAGCCGACGAGATAGAGCCGGTCGACGACGAGCGGCGCAATCACGAGCAGGGCGCCCACGAGCGCAACGAGCCCCCGGTCGAAAGGCAGGCGCCACAGCCGCCTCTCGCTGCGGTACGAAGTGTGGCGAATGCCGGCGCGACGATAGAACATCACACCCTCTCGATGTGTTCGCGACCGAGCAGGCCGTGCGGCCGCAGCAGCAGCGTCAGCAGGATGATCGCCGAAGCCACGACTTCACGGCTGCCGCCGCCGATCATCGGATCGATGACGCCCGTCGCGAGATTCTCGATCACGCCGACAATGACGCCGGCCAGCAGCACGCCCGGAATGGAATCCAGCCCTCCGAGGATGGCGATCGCGAGCGCCTTGATCAGCAGCAGCGACAGCGACCAGTCGACGCCCTGCGTCGCGCCCCAGAGAACGCCGGCCGTGGTCGCCATGACCGCCGACAGCCCCCAGGCGATGGCGATAGCGCGTTCCACGCGGACGCCAACCGACCATGAAGCCATCTGGTCGTCGGACACCGCCCGCATCACCACGCCGAGCTTCGAATTGAAGAACAGGATCGCGCCGACGATCATTGCAAACGATATGCTTCCGCCGACCAGAAGCGTGCGGTTGATCAGAATGTCGCCGAGGATGATCGGCGCATTGGGAATGCCGAGGTCGATCTTCTTGACGCTGGCGCCGAAAAAGCCCGGCATGACGCCGCGGAGCATGATTTCCATGCCCATCGTCAGCATGATCGCCATGATGAGCGGTTGGCCGATCATGCGGCGCATCGCCAGACGCTCGATCAGCGTTCCCACCCCGAACATCGCCAGACAGGCGAGCGGCGCGCCGGCCCACATCGGCAGTCCCGCAAGCGAGCAGGCGATCCACACGAAATAGGCGCCCATCATGGCGAGCGCGCCCTGCGCCAGATTGGCGATGCCGGATGTCTTGTAGATCAGCACGATGCCGGCGGCGACGAGCGCGTACATCAGGCCGACGAAAACGCCGTTGATTGCGAGTTCGAGAAGCAGGGTCGCATCCATCAGGGTACGACCTCGCAGATTCTCAGGTTGCGTCTCACGGCGCCGCGACGTCCGTCCTCGTAGAGAATGGGCGCATCGAATTCGACTTCGCGCGCGCCGGAATAGAGCGCCTCGATCAGCGGCGCATAGGTGCTCTCGATGACGTTGCGGCGCAGCTTGCGCGTACGCGTGATTTCGCCGTCGTCGGCGTCGAAATCCTTGTGGAGGTCGACAAAACGGCGGATCCGCAATCCCTCCGGCTGCGCCTCGTTGACGTGGGCGATGACGCCGGCGACCAGCGCCTGCACTTCCGGCAATTGGGAGAGATCGGCATAGGAGCCGTAGGAGAGCGCGCGCTGCTCGGCCCAGTGCCCGACGGCGTCATAGTCGATGCAGACGATCGCCGTCAGTTCGTCACGTCCCGCGCCCAGTACGGCGACGTTGCGGACGAAGGACGAAAACTTGATGCGGTTCTCGATGAAATTCGGAATGAAGCGCTCGCCGGTCGCTGTCCGTACGACCTCGCTGACCCGCCCGAGCACGACGAGCGACCCGTCGTCTTCGAGATAGCCGGCGTCGCCGGTGCGCAACCAGCCGTCGACGAACGCCCTGGCGGTTGCGGCGGCATCGTCGAAATAGCCGTCGATCACCGAGACGGAGCGAATGAGGATTTCGCCCGTATCGTCGATCTTCAGTTCGACGCCGGGCATGGCCGGGCCGACCGTATGCAGCCTGACATGCCCCTCGGTCTGCGCGGCCGAAAGCGCCGATGTCTCGGTCTGACCATAGAATTGCTTGAGGTGAATACCGAGCCCGCGGAAGAACAGGAACGTGTCCTCGCCCATCGCCTCGCCGCCGGTGAAGGCGCGTTCGGCCCGCGACAGGCCGAGGTAATCCTTGATCGGCCCATAGACGAGGATTTCGCCCAGGGCCTGCACGACGCGATCGCCGAGCGACGGCGCGCCGCCGGCCAGTTTCCTGCGTTCCAGCTCGATCGCGCGCGGCATGAAGAAATCGAACAGCCGGCGCTTCAGCGGCGTCGAATCCGCCATGCCGACCTGCACGCGCGTCAGCATGTTGTCCCATGCGCGCGGCGCAGCCAGATAGAAGGTCGGCGCGACCTCGCGCAGATCGTGCAGCGCGGTCTCCTGCCGCTCCGGAATATTGACCGTCGCCTGCAGCAACACACCGCCGCCGACCGTGAACACGAAATCGCCGACCCAGGCTGTCGGCAGATACGCGAACAGGCGCTCGTGCGGTCTGAAATACCCGCCGGCAAGTGCATTGGCGACACCGCCGACGACATTGCGATGACGCAACGGAATGCCCTTCGGCGCGCCCGTCGTGCCTGACGAATAGAGCAAGACGGCGATGTCATCGCCGCGAGCGCGGCCGATGAGATCGTCGCGCAGCCCCGGCCTTGCCTCGAGAAGGCGCCAGCCTTCCGCACTGACGTCGTCAAGCGCGACGAGCCCCTGCTCGCCGTATGCGACCAGGCCGCGCGGATCGTCATAGATGATCGTCTGCGGCCGCCCGGTTCGCGCGCGCAATTCGATCAGCTTGTCGACCTGTTCCTGGTCTTCGGCAAGAGCGAAGCGCGGCGATCCAAGGCGCGCGTAATGCGTCATTTCGTCGACGGGCGTGTCGGGAAACAGAGGCGCAGGCCAGGCGCGCAGGGACATGGCGGCCAGCATCGAAAAGTACAGGCGCGCGCGATTGTCGCCGACGACGATCATAGCCTCGTCTGCCTTCAGCCCGAGAGACTCGAGGCCGGCGGCGATCGCCAGAATCTCGTCCAGTGTTTGCGTCCACGTCCATTCACGCCAGATACCATGCTCGCGTTCGCGGAATCCCACACGCGAGCCAGCCTCGCGCGCATTGCGGGCGAGCGCGGCGACAAGCGTTGCCGGTTGCTCGTCCGACGCCGTCCGCCGCGCTGGCGAATGCGCGTTCATGCCTTGACACCGATATGCCGCGCGGCGGCGCGCTCGCCGAGATAGGCCTGCACGACACGTGGATGCGAGATCGCCGCGCGGGGTTCGCCCTCGGCGATCGTTTCCCCGTAGCTCAGCACCATGACGTGATCGCAGATCGCTGTCACGACATCCATGTGGTGTTCGATCAGGAAGACGGTGACGCCACGCTCGTCGCGCGCGTCGAGAATGAAGCGGGCGATATATTCCTTCTCTTCCTGATTCATGCCGGCCATCGGCTCGTCCAGAATGAGAAAGCTCGGCTCCGCCACAAGCGCTCGAGCCAGTTCGACGCGCTTCTGCATGCCCATCGGGATCGTCTCGACAGGCTCGTCGCGAATATCCTGCAACTGCATGAAGTCGATGATTTCCTCGACGATCCGACGGTTCGCCAGTTCCTCGCGTTCCGCCCACAGCCAGTAGAAGAGCGAGGCGAGCGCACTGGGCCGCATGTGCACGTGACGGCCGAGCAGGATATTGTCGAGGACGCTCAGCCCCTTGAACAGCGCCAGATTCTGGAACGTCCGCGCGACGCCGAGTCGTGCGATTTCGGCGGGCTTGACGCCCGTGATGTCGCGACCGGCGAGTTCAACGCGGCCCTTGTTCGGGGGATAGAACCCGGTCATCACATTGACCATGGTGGTCTTGCCGGATCCGTTCGGGCCGACGAGCCCGAATATCTCGCCGCGCCTGACTTCGAGATCGACGCCCTTCAGCGCGCGCAACCCGCCGAACGAGCGTTCGATGCCACGGCAGGCGAGAGCGATCTCATCCTGTCTCGCGGCAGAACGAGCTTTCGTACCGGCGCGTTCGATCGCGTCGCCGCTCAAGCTTCTCCTCCCGATCTTCGTGGCGATTACGCGTCGCTCTTTGTTGCAAATTGAATGTGTTTCATTTTACCTTGTCAAGGAAGAAACATCTAAAAAGACTATTCGGCCGCAAGCTCGCCGATCAGTTTGATGAGCAAGCCTCATTAAGGTCGCGGCGCGCGACGGATTGCGCAGGGACAGCGGAAATGGCGGCTGGAAAGCAGCGTCGAACTGTTCACCGGATGCCACCCGAAAAGAGGGTGGCCGACATCATGAGCGCCGCACGTTCGGTTCTGGCCGAGCGAGGCGTGGCGGAGGCGTTCGTCTCGGAAGTCGCCGACCGCGCTGGCGTCGTCGAAGGGTCGATCTACCGCTTCTTTTCCAACAAGCGCGCCCTCGTCGAAAAGGTCGTCGAGCACTGGTACGAGGAAATGCTCGACGAATATTCCGCGCAATTCGAAGGCATCCGCGGCGTCCGCAACCAGCTTCGGTTCATCATCCACCACCACCTCGTCTCGATCAAGAAAGAGCCGGCCCTGAGCCGGATCGTATTCCTCGAACTTCGTCCGGCCGAAAATTATCGCTCGACTCGCATCTTCGTTCTCAATCAGGCCTATACGCAGCGCGTTGTCGAAGTCGTTCGTGCCGCGGTCCAGAGCGGGGAATTCCGCAGCGGCGTTTCCGCGAGCCTGGTTCGCGACATGATCTTCGGCGGCATCGAGCACAGGGTCTGGGCGTTCCTGCGCAACGAGGGCGATTTCGACACGGCGCAGACTGCGGACGCCATTGCCGACTTCGTCTGCGACGCGCTGGCGCCGTCATCGCCCGCGTCTGAAGATCCGGTGGCGACCGCCCTGTCCCGGATCGAATCCGTCGCCGATCGAATGGAAAGCTTGCTGGCAGGAGCTTTGCCCGGCAAGCGCGCCCGAACGTAGCCTATCTGCCGCCGAAATATCCGGGCCGCGGAATGGTCCAGGTCTCGCCCCACAATTGCGCGCCGCCAGCCACGTGCAGCGTTTCGCCGGTAACGTAACCTGCGCTCGTCCCGCCGAGATAGGCGCAGGCCTCGGCGACTTCCCATGCCGTGCCGGTGCGCATCATCGGATTGGATCGCGCATAGGTTGCGCGCTGTTCGGCCTGGTAGACCCGCCAGCCCGGCGTTTCGATCGCGCCGGGCGCGATGCAATTGACCCTGATGTTGAGCGGCGACCATTCGACCGCGACCGCCTCGCTGAGAGCGATGACGCCGGCGCGCGCTGCGACCGTATGAGCCACGCCGTGCAGGCCCTGCCGCGTTACGACGACGATATTGACGACCGCGCCCGGCCGGCCGCCATCGCGCCAATGTCGCGCCGCCGCCTGCATCATGCGCCAAGTGCCGTTGAGATTGGTGTTGACGACCGTATTCCAGCCCTTCTCGGAGAAGTCGATCGCCGCCTGCGGAAACTGTCCGCCCGCGCTGTTGACGAGCAGGTCGATCTGGATTTTCTGCGCCGCGAGCCACGCGAACAGGGACGCCACCGCTTCGGCGTCGCGGATGTCCACGACATGCGACGTCGCATCGACGCCACGGGCGCGCATGGCGTCGGCAGCCGCTTCGAGCTTTGCGCTGTCGCGTCCCGTCAGGATCACGCGTGCGCCCAGACGTCCGAGCAGCCAGGCGCAGGCGCGGCCGAGACCGCCAGCCCCGCCCGAGACGAGCGCCGTCCGGCCCTTGTACGCGTCCGGCGCATAGACCGTCGGATGCGCGGCCAGCGCGTCGTCGTCTGTCTGCGGAACGTCGACCATGTCAGAGCCGACCCAGCAATTCGCCGGCGATGATCATCTTGCGCACCTCGGTCGTGCCTGCGCCGATCTCGAGCAGCTTGATCGACCGGTACAACCGGTTCATTTCCGATTCCCAGATGTAGCCGGAACCGCCGAACACCTGCATGCCCCGGTCGAGAACGTCGTGGCAGGCGTTTGCCGCGTACATGACGGAGGCCGCCGTCAGCATGTGAATATTGCCGCGTCCGCCGGCGCCGATCTCCAGGGGCGCGGCTTCCGCGAGCGTGCGATAGACCAGCGCGCGCATCGATTCGATCGAGACGTACATTTCGGCGATCAGCGACTGCACCATCTGGAAGGAGCCAATCGGCTTGCCGAACTGCTGTCTCGTCTTTGCGTACTCGATCGAGATTTCCAGCGTCCGCTCGGCGATGCCGAGCGAAATGGGCGCCACCATCGCGCGCTCGAGATCGAGTCCGCTCATCACGACGGCGACGCCGCGATTTTCGCCGCCAACGAGATTCTCAGCCGGCACCCTGCATTCGTCGAAAACGAGTTCGGCGGTCTGGCTGCCGCGAAATCCCATCTTCGTCAGCTTCTGCGCAACCCGGAAGCCCGGAAAGTCCTTCTCGACGATGAAGGCGGAAATGCCGTGCGCGCCCCTGTCGCGGTCGGTCTTCGCATAGACGAGCAGAACGTCGGCGACCGGCCCGTTGGTGATGTAGATCTTCGTGCCGTTCAGCACGTAATGATCCCCGTCGCGCCGCGCCGTCGTGCGCATCGAGCCGAGCGCATCCGAGCCGGCGCCGGGCTCCGTCAGCCCAAGAGCGCCGGTCTTGCGGCCGGAACACAGGTCCGGCAGGTACTTGCGTCGCTGTGCCTCGCTGCCGTTGCGGTAGATGTTGTTCGCGCACAGATTGTCGTGCGCGATGTAGCTCAGCGCCAGCGCGTGGTTCCAGCGGGAAAAGGCCTGCGCGACGAGCCCCGCGCTGACGAGATCAAGTCCCGCGCCGCCATATTCCTCAGGTATGGTCACGCCGAAGAATCCGGCGCCGCCGATCTTCGGGAAGGCGTCCACAGGCCACCATTCCTCCTGGTCCATCCGCTCGCAATAGCCGTGGAGCTCCTTGCGTCCGAACTTGTCCGCCTGATCGAGAATCGCCTGCTGATCCTGCGTCAGATCGAATTGCGATGCTGGCGAGTTCGACGGCGCGTTGGCATCCATACGGCTTCCTCCTCGAAGCACGACTTTGCCTGAAGGCTAGCCGCGGCGACCGCATCCGTAAAGCCGGGGAGAGACTTAATGAGGCACGCTCATCCGTCGACATCGCCCGGCGCGGCGACAAGCGGGCACGTTTTGTGCGTCGCACACCGCGCCGGGCTTCGCTCCGGCCGCGCGCTTGACAGTATAAATGACGTGCGCTCATCTATTGCCGAAGGGAGAATGCGCGTGTCCGGGACTGTCACCGTCGAGCGCCGCGGCTATGTCACGACGATTGCGATCGCCCGGCCGGATCGGCGCAATGCGCTGAACGCCAGCGTCGCCGACGAGATCGTCGCGGCGATAGATGCAGCAGAACTCGATACGCAATGCCGCGCCATCGTCCTCACCGGCGTCGGGGATCGGGCATTCTGCGCAGGCGGCGACCTGCAACCGGGCGCGGACGGAACGCCGTTCACCATCGATGCGTCTGACCCCAGGCATTACGTCGTCCGGCTTCTCAAGCGCATGGACGCGTGCAGACTGCCATTGATCGCGCGCGTCAACGGGGCTGCGCTGGCGGGAGGCCTGGGTCTTGTCTGCGCCTGCGATCTCGTCGTCGCGCAGGACAAGGCGATTTTCGGCGTCACCGAGGTCAAGGTCGGATTGTTCCCGATGATGATCCTCCCCTATCTGCTCCGGTCGATCCCTTACAAGCAGCTCATGGAATTGTGCCTCACCGGCGAACCGATCGACGCGGCCGGGGCGAAGGCGATCGGTCTCGTCAATCACGTCGCGCCGCCCGCCGAACTGGACGCCAAGACCGACTGGCTCGTATCCCGCATCGTCGACAAGTCTCCGACCGGCATTCGCCTGGGCAAGCAGGCCCTGGGCAAGATACGGGAGATGAGCGCGGAGCAGGCGCTTGAATATGCGCAGTTCATGCTCGCAAACATGGCTCGCACGAAAGACGCTATCGAAGGTTTCGCCGCCTTCAACGAAAAGCGCGCGCCGAACTGGACGGGAAAGTGAGCGCGACGTCCGGCAGGATGGTGAGGATCGGCGGCGGCGCCGGCTTCTGGGGCGATTCCCCGGAGGGGCCGGCGCAACTCGTGCGGGCGGGCGTCGACTATCTGGCGCTCGACTATCTGGCCGAGATCACCATGTCGATCCTGGCCCGCATGAAGGCGAAGAATGCGTCGCTCGGCTATGCGACCGATTTCGTCTCGCACGTCATGAGGCCGCTGGCGCGGGAAATCGCCGGACGCGGCGTAAAGGTCATCGCCAATGCCGGCGGCGTCAATCTCGAAGCATGTCGCGACGCGCTGCGGGCCGCGCTTGCCGAACAGGGCGTCGACCTGAAGATCGCCATCGTGCGCGGCGATGATCTCCTGCACAAGGCGCAGGAATTCCGGGCCGGGGGCGTGACGGAAATGTTCCGCGGCGAGCCGATGCCGGAAAAGATCGCCAGCATCAACGCCTATCTCGGCGCCTTCCCCATCGCCGCGGCGCTAGACGCCGGCGCGCAGGTGGTTCTCACGGGGCGTTGCGTGGATTCCGCCCTCGCGCTCGGCCCGCTGATCCACGAGTTCGGCTGGCGCGCCAGCGATTACGATCTCCTGTCAGCCGGCACGCTGGTCGGACATCTCATCGAATGCGGCGCGCAGGTCACGGGCGGCATCCTTACCGACTGGCGCGCCGTCGACGGCTGGGACCGTATGGGCTTTCCGATCGCCGAATGCCGCGCCGATGGATCGTTCGAATTGACCAAGCCTGCAGAAACGGGCGGTCTCGTGTCGGTTGCGACCGTTAGCGAGCAGATGACCTACGAAGTCGGGGACCCCGCCGCCTATATCGTGCCGGACGTGATCTGCGACTGGCGCGACGTGCGGGTTGAGCAGACCGGCCTGCATCGCGTGCGGCTCTCCGGCGCGCGCGGATTGCCGCCGACGCGAACCTACAAGGCGAGCGCCACCTACAGCGACGGCTACCGAGCATCAGTCACGATGATGCTCGTGGGTCGCGAAGCGCGAGAACGGGCTGAAGCCGTCGGCCGAGCGATCATCGCGCGCGCGACACGGCTCATGCAGGCGGCGGGCTTTGCGCCATTTGCCGACGCGTCGATGGAGATCATCGGCTCGGAATCCAGCTACGGCGCGCAGAGCCGCGCGAGGTCGGCGCGCGAAGTAGTGCTCAAGATCGGCGTTCGCCATGCCGAGCGTGGCGCGCTCGACATATTCTCACGCGAAATCTACCCGGCCGCGACCGCCATGGCGCAGAGCCTCACCGGCTTCGCCGGCGGTCGCCCCGAGCCGCAACCGGTCATCCGCCTGTTCTCGTTTCTGGTCGACCGCGCCAAGGCGCCGGCAAGCGTCGAGATCGACGGCCAGGCCTTCGACGTGATTGACAATGCGCCGAACGAACCGGCGCCTGCGTCGCCGCCGCGGGCCCCGCCGCAGGCGAGAGAACTGTCAGGCAAGATGCGCCCGACGCCATTGATCGCCCTCGCCTACGGGCGCAGCGGCGACAAGGGCGACACCGCAAACATCGGGGTCATCGCCCGCCGCCCGGAATTTCTCGACGCGATCCGCGCCGCAGCGACGCCGGGCGCGGTGCAGCGTTACATGCGCCATTTCGTCGAGGGCGAAGTCGAGCGGTTCGAATGGCCGGGCCTTGGAGGATTCAATTTTCTCCTGCATCGCGCGCTCGGCGGCGGCGGCGTCTCCTCGCTCCGTCACGATCCGCAGGGCAAGGCATTCGCTCAGATTCTGCTCGAGATGGAAATTCCGGCGCCTGCCGCGTGGTTTGAAGCCGGAGGGCCGCTTGCGAACTGGCGCGACGAAATCGGGGAAAGCGCGGCGTGACCGAAATCGATTCAGACGCGCGGCCGCTGTTCCGTAAGGTGTTGATCGCCAATCGCGGCGAGATCGCCGTCCGCGTGATGCGCACATTACGCGAGATGAATATACCCAGCGTCGCCATCTATCACCGCGTCGAAGCGGAGGCAGCGCACGTCCGCTTCGCCGACGAAGCGCACGAAATCTTCGGCGACACGCCGGTCGCCGCGCATCTCGACGCAGACAGGATCATCGCAATCGCGCAGGCGTGCGGCGCCGATGCGATCCATCCCGGTTACGGCTTTCTGTCCGAGAATGCAGCCTTTGCGCGCAAGGTCGCGGCTGCCGGCCTCACCTTCATCGGGCCGGACGCGGACACGATCGACCTTATGGGAGACAAGATTTCGGCGCGCGAATTTGCAGCACGGCACGGGGCGCCTGTCGCTCCGTCCGTTCAGGCTGGCGACGACATCGAAGCCTTTGTCGTCGAGGCGCAGACGATCGGCTTCCCCCTGCTGATCAAGGCCGCGGCCGGCGGCGGCGGCAAGGGCATGAGCATCGTGCGCGACGCGTCCGAACTGCGGGAGCGCGCGCGGCTGGCGGCGGGCGAGGCGCGGCGCTACTTCGGCGACGGTCGCATCTACGCGGAAACCTACGTGGAGCGTCCGCGCCATATCGAGGTGCAGGTGCTGGGCGACGGCGCAGGACAGGCGATCCATCTGTTCGAGCGCGAATGTTCGGTCCAGCGACGCTTCCAGAAGATCATCGAGGAGGCGCCGGCCGCGCCGCTGCCTGCCGGCGCACGTGAGGCGATCTGCGAGGCGGCTGTGCGGCTTGCAGCCGCCGCGCGCTATCGCAACGCCGGAACAATCGAATTCATCCTGGGCGCCGATGGGCGCTTCTTCTTCCTGGAAATGAATACGCGCCTGCAGGTCGAGCACCCCGTAACGGAAATGATCTGCAATATCGATCTCGTGCGGGCCCAGATCGAAATAGCCGCTGGCCTTGCAATGCCCCTGGTCCAGACGCAGACCCGCGCATCGGGCCATTCGATCGAGTGTCGCATCTGCGCCGAGGAACCGGACAACAATTTCCTGCCCGCGACGGGCGTCATTCGCCTGCTGCACGCGCCCGTCGGCCCGCACGTCAGGTTCGAGAGCGCGCTTTGCGAAGGCCAGAGAGTGAGCGCCGATTTCGATCCGATGCTGGCGAAACTCGTCGTGTGGGGCACGGACAGAAGCCAGGCGATCGACCGCATGGTCGCAGCCCTTCGCGAACTGACGGTCCTGGGGCTGCGCACCAATATCGATTACCTCGTGCGTATTCTGCGCACGAACGCCTTTCGTTCCGGCTCGATCCATACGGGCTTCGTCGTCGAGCAGGCCGCGGAACTCGCCCCCGTCCCTGCGGCGCGCCGCGACCGCGATCATGCGCTGATCATCGCCGCGCTCGGACAACGCGAATTCCGCGCGGCGATCGAGAATGTGGAAGAGCCCTACGCCTCGATTGGCGGCTGGAGGAACTGAAATGGCGCTCCACCTGACGCTCGACGGCGAGAAGCATTCTATCGAAATCGTACAACGCAGGCCACGCCTGAGGCTGAAGGTCGACGGCTGCGAATACGAAATCGCGAATGAGACATCCGGCGCGACGGGCTGTCTCCATATCGACGACGCGAGGGTCGATTTCGCACGCGCCATCGCGCACGAAGCGCGAGAAGTCTGCTTCGTTCGCATCGACGGCAGGACGCACGAAGTCGAATTGATCGATGCGCGTGAAGAATCGGCAGGTCGCGATGTGACACGCGACGAGATACATGCGCCGATGCCGGGCGCCGTCGTCTCGGTTCACAAGGCGCCGGGCGATTCGGTCGCGCGTGGCGAGACGGTCGTCACGATCGAAAGCATGAAATTGCAGACCGCGCTGACCGCTCCGCGCGACGGCGTCATTCTCGACGTTCTGAAGGAGATCGGCGAAAAATTCGACAAGGACGAATTGATCGCGCGGCTCGCGCCTGCGGTCGAGGATTGAGACGATGCGCAAGATACAATCGGCGATCTCTAACTCCAGCCCCGAATTTCGACGCAACGAGGCCCATAATCGCGCCCTTGTCGCGGCCTTCCGCGACAAGCAGGAAAAAGCGCGCCACGTACGTCCGCAGCGCGATCTCGACAGGCTCGCCAGTCAGGGAAAGATGCGTCCGCGCGAGCGCATCGAGAAGCTTCTCGATCCGGGAACGCCCTTTCTCGAACTGTCTTCGCTGGCGGCCAACATGGCCTATGGCGGCGAGGCGCCTTCAGCGAGTTCGATCGTAGGCATCGGTATTGTCAGCGGACGCGAAGCAATCATACGCGCCGACGACCAGAGCGTGAAGGGCGGCGCCTGGTATCCGCTGACGACGAAGAAGATCGTCCGCGCGCTCGACATCGCCATCGAAAACCGTCTTCCCGTCATTCACCTCTGCGATTCCGCCGGCGGATTCCTGCCTCTGCAATCGCAGTTGTTTCCAGACAAGTACAACGGCGGCAGGATCTTCCGGAACCAGTCGATCCTGTCGAAGATGGGCGTCAAGCAATTGTCGCTGGTCTTCGGCCATTGCACGGCGGGCGGCGCATATATTCCCGCGCTGTCGGACTACAGCGTGATCGTTCGTGGAACCGGCGCGGTCTTTCTCGGCGGACCACCGCTCGTGAAGGCTGCAACAGGCGAGGATTCCACCGTCGAGGAACTGGGCGGCGCCGACATGCACACCAGCGTCAGCGGCTCATGCGATTATCCCGCCTCGAACGAAGACGAGGCTATCCTGATCGGCCGCGAGATCGTCTCGCAATGGGACCGTCCCGCCAAATGGGCGGCACAACGCGAAACGCCCGAACCGCCGGCGTACGATCCGTCCGAGCTCTACGGCATACTTCCCGACGACATCAAGAAGCAGTTCGACATGCGTGAAATCATTGCGCGCATCGTCGATGGCAGCCGCTTCCACGAATACCAGCCGAACTACGGGACGACGCTGGTCTGCGGCTATGCCAATATCTGGGGCTTCAAGGTGGGCATCCTCGCCAACAATGGCGTACTGTTCAACGATTCCTCGCTCAAGGGCGCACATTTCATCGAACTCTGCGACCAGAACAATACGCCCCTGGTGTTTCTTCAGAACATCACGGGCTACATGATCGGTCGGGAATACGAGCGTCGCGGTATAACGAAGGACGGCGCCAAGATGATCATGGCGCAGAGCTGCGCGCGCGTTCCGAAATTCACCGTCATGTGCAACGGCTCGTTCGGCGCCGGCAACTACGGGATGTGCGGGCGGGCCTTCGATGCGCGACTTCTGTTTGCCTGGCCGAACCACCAGATCGGCGTGATGGGCGGCGACCAGGCGGCGAACACGCTGGTAGAAGTAAAGGCCAACCAGATGCGCCGGGCCGGCGAGCCCGTCGATCAGGCGACGCTCGACCGGGTGCGGTCGGAAACGCTGGCCGCCTATCAGGAGCAGACGTCGGCCTATTATTCGACGTCGGAGATCTGGGACGATGGCGTCATCGACCCAGTCGATACCCGCAATGCGCTCGGCGTCGCCATTTCCGCATCGCTGAACGCCCCGCTCGGCGAAAAGGGATACGGCGTGTTCCGGTTCTGACTTGCCTTCCCGTCCGGACGCGGCAAACATCCGATCAATATGAAACGGGGGGAGGCGATGGAATTGCGATCATACGGCCTGATCGACGTCCTGAAGCGCAACGCCGCTCTCTTTCCCGATCGCGCCGCCTTCGTCTTCGGCGAACGACGCGTCACTCACGCCGAATATCTGGCGCGCGTGGAGCGTCTCTCCGGCGCCCTCGCGGCGGAGGGAATAGCGCCGGGCGACCGGATTGTCGTCGTCGCCGACAACGGGCCGGAATTCGTCGAACTCTATGGGGCAGCCGCTTGGCTGGGCGCGATCGTCGTTCCGGTCAACTGGCGGCTCAGCGGCGACGAAATCGCCTACATCGTCGGGGACGCCACATCAAAAATCGTCGTGGCGAGCGGATCGCATCAGGAGACGTTCCGGTCCTCGCGCGCGGAATTCGCGCGCGTGCATCGATGGATCGGCATCGGCGAAGCATCCGGGCAATTCGTCGGCATTGCGACCTTGCTCGACAAGGCGAGCGCGGCGACAAAGCCGCATGGCGAAGCGGGACCATTCGCGATGATCCATACGGCCGCGGTCGGCGGGCGCCCACGCGGCGCGTTGCTGACGCAGGCCAATCTGATCGCCAACGCCGCGCAGGCGATTTCTGCATGGGGAGTCGGGCCTCGGGATGTCGGCTACGCTCCCCTGCCCCTGTTTCACGTAGCAGGCCTGAACCTGCTCCTCACTTGCATCTGCGCCGGCGCCTGCGTCGTGATCACTCCGAAATTCGACGCCCGGCAGGCGAAGGCGGACATCGCCGTGCACAAGGCGACGCTTTTCGTGGAATTCGCGCCGATGCTCGGCCAATTGCTGGATGCCTGCGCCGGCGACGCGTCGCTGGCGAGCCTGCGGATCGTAACCGGCCTCGATTCTCCCGAGACGATCGGGCGGTTCGAGACCGCCTGTCCGGATGCGCGTTTCCACGTCGCTTTCGGACAAACCGAGACGTCGGGTTTCGTGACCATGGCGCCGTTCAGAGACCGCCCGGGTTCGGCCGGTCGACCGATGCTGATGAGCGCCCTCGATCTGTTCGACGAGAGCGACAATCCTGTGCCTGTCGGCCAGACCGGCGAGATCGTCGTGCGCGGTCCTGTCGTGTTCGAAGGCTATTGGAACCTGCCCGACGATACGGCGAGCACGTTCCGCAACGGCTGGCATCATACGGGCGACACCGGCGCCTTCGATGCGGACGGCTATCTCTTCTACAAGGGGCGCAGCCCGGCGAAGGAACTGATCAAGCCCGGCGGCGAGAACGTCTATCCCGCGGAGGTCGAAGCCGCGCTGAAAGCGCACGAAGCCATCGAGGACGCCGTCGTCTTCGGCGTTCCGGACAAGGAGTGGGGCGAGGCAATCAAGGCCGTTTGCGCGCTGCGGGCCGGAATGAAAGCGACGCCTGATGACATCGCCGCCTTCGTCGGCGGCCGGATCGCCCGTTACAAGCGTCCGAAGCACATAGTCCTGGCGGCGGCGTTGCCGCGCAAGCCGGACGGCGCCGTCGACCGCGCCGCGGTCAAGCAGACCTTCGCCTGACGTCCGCAAGCGCCAAGATTTGATCCGCCGCAACCCGCAGGCCGGAAATTCAGCGATTTCGCCTCCAGCGCCGCCTTGCAACTAGGTCCGGCTTATTCTAGTATAGAAGTACCGAAATAACGAGTAGCCCGGAAGGGCGGCAGGGGAGCGGGAGTCATGTCCACGACCGAAGTCCAGGGCGCCGCGCGCCGCCTCGGCAAAGCCGACATCGATCGCGTCGTCGAGATCGATACAGCCATTTCGGGCCAGGCGCGCCGTGGCTTCTTCGAAAACAGGCTGGCTGCCAGCCTCGCCGAGCCGGCCGGGTTCATTTCGCTGGGCTATGAGGAGAACGGCCGCATCCAGGGCTTTGCGCTGGCGCACATGCTCGACGGCGAATTCGGCGGCCGGCATCCCGTCGCCGTGCTCGATGCGATCGGCGTCGACAGCGCGGTGCGCGGCCACGGCGGCGCTCATGCGCTGATGAAGGAATTGCAGACAGCCGCCCGCGGTCGCGGCGCGCATTCCGTACGCACCCAGGTCGCCTGGCCGAACGAGCCGCTGATGCATTTCCTTGGCTCCGCCGGCTTCAGGCTGGGAACGCGCCTCGTGCTCGGCCGGCCCTGTGCGAAATTCGCGGGCGAGATGCGTCCCGGCGAGGTCGAGAGCAATGGCGAGGACCTTTCGGAGGACCGGGTAGAGGTCCGCTCGCTGACCACCGACGACCTGCCCTCGATCATCGGCATCGATCGCGACATCACGGGCCGCGACCGCTCCACCTATTTCAAACGCAAGGTCAACGATGTCCTGCGCAAGAACGGCGTGCGCATGTCGATGGTGGCGGAGATCGACAATACGCCGGCCGGCTTCGTCATGGCGCGCGTCGACTACGGCGAGTTCGGACAGGCTGAGACCGAGGCCGTGCTCGATACGATCGGCGTCGACCGGGAGTTCGCGGGCCAGAACGTCGGCTCGGTACTGGTGTCGCAATTGCTGCGGCAACTCGCCAACCTCAGGGTCGAACGCGTCCGCACCATCGTCGAGTGGAATAATGCGGAACTGCTCGCCTTCCTCGACCGCATGGGCTTCCGCCCGACCCAGAACATGACGCTCGCACTCGAATTGTGACGAGGCGACGGGAGAGGTCGATGAGTTTCCAGTTCAACGCCTCCCGTATCTTGCACGAGGATCACATGGCCTCGCTCGCCCTGCTGGGCGAGATCGAGCGCAAGGTGCTGACCCTGAAAGAACCGCCGCCGCGCGACGACGCAAATGTCGGGCGTGCGATCCGCACGCTTCGCGACGCCCTTGCCGGCGAAGTAGCGGCGCATTTCGACTTCGAGGAAGAAACGCTCTTTCCCTATCTCGTCGAGTTCGGCGAGGGCGACCTGTCGGAATTGTTGAGCGAGGAGCATCGCGTCCTGCGCGAGGTTTTCGCAGAAGTCGATTTGCGGATCGCCGCCGGGTTCGCGGACGGTTTCGACCCCGCCGGCTGGACGACTTTCCGGCGGCTGTGCGGCGAACTGATCGAACGCCTGCAATCCCACATCGAAAAGGAAGAGCGCGCGCTTCTGCCCGCGCTCGAGAATACGCTGACCTCGGAGGCGGACGCCGAATACTGCGCGCGCCACGACATCTGACCGGCTCCCGCATATCGCCCTGGCCCGCTATAGTGCCCGCGGGACTAAACGAACGAAACGAGAGGCGCGGATGACCATGGAGGCGAGGTCAGGAAAGACGGCCCGCGACGTCGCGATCCGGCGCGCGAACGCCGCCGACGCGCCGGCGATCGTCGCGCTGGACAAGGCGACCACCGGCCAATCCAAGCCGGACTACTGGCGCGACATGCTGGAGGAATTCTGCGGCCCCAAGGCGCGAAGACGCGCCTTCCTTGTGGCGGAACTCGGCGGGCGCGTCGTCGGCTTCATAACGGGAGAAATCCGCGCCTTCGAATTTGGAGCGGAGCCGCGCGGCTGGGTGTTCGCGGTCGCCGTCGATCCGGAGATCCGCGTCAACAATGTCGGCACCCGCCTGTTCGACGAGATCTGCGGGATTTTCCAGAGCGAGGGCGTGGAAAAGGTCTCGACGCTCATCGAGCGCGACGCCGACCTCGTGCTCGCCTTCTTCCGTAGCCAGGGCATGATTTTTGGCCGCTATATCCAGATGGAGAAGGAAATTGGCTGAAGCCGGCCGACCGGCGCCGGAATTTCGGGCGGGAAAACCCGTGGATACGGGTTCCAGCGCTGGCGTTCGCGACTGGAACGAACCATATGTGGCCATTAGTTCTCGCTGGCGCTACGCCACTCACGAAGCCACCGACGGAAAGACTGCGTCGAGATGAAACTGCAGAAGGCGACGATCTGCGGACTTTATGCCGTGCTCGAGTTGGCCACCCATCCCGAGCAGCAGATCTCCGCAGGCGAAATCGCCGAGAAATACAACATCTCGCTCAACCACCTGGCCAAGGTGCTGCGAACCCTGGTGCGCGCGCGGCTGATTGAATCGGTGCGCGGTCCCGGCGGCGGCTACCGCTTCTGCGGCAATCCGAAGCGCGTCACCCTGCTCGACATAGTCGAATTGTTCGAGGACCCCTCGCCCGACCTCGACGCCTCCATCGCTGACGACAACGAGGAAGGCAGGGCGCTGCACCGGGTGCTGACCGATATCGACGACATCGCCATGACGACGTTGCGTTCGGTCTCGATCACGTCGCTGCTGAAGATCATCGAGAACGACCGTCGCCGCAACGAGCGCGCGCGAACGAGCAGGGCCGCGGTAGGGTAGCGGCCCGGCAGGCCTCGCCCGCGCCGCTTGCTCTTCAAGCCCGGTCGCAAACCTGGACGACGATCGCCATGGCGCTGTCGCCGGCCGCGCATCCGCTGAACAGACCATAGCCGCCGCCGCGGATCGCCAGTTCCTCGATCACTTCGATGATTCCGCGCGTCGCCATCGGCGATTGGGGATGCCCCCACAGCAGGGAGCAGCCGTAATTGTTGATCTTCAGCACGTCGACACCGAGTTCCGACGCAAAGGCGAAATCATTCGCGGTGAAGGGATTGTGAAGCTTGATCGCGTCGAGCTGGCCGACGTCGATTCCAGCCTGCTCCAGCGCCTTCTTCGCGGCGGGCGCGGGCGCGGCCGGCATGTGCGCCGCCTCGACGCGATGCATGCCGAAACCCAGCACTTTCACCTGGATATTGCCGTCGCGCGAAAGTTCTTTCGCCCGATCCGATCCTGTGACGATGATCCCGGCATTGGCGTCGGCCGGGTGCGTCTGGCAACCGAAGGTGATCGTGCCGCCCTGCAGGACGGGCTTCAGCTTGGCAAGCCCTTCCGCCGTCGAGACCGTGACGCCTTCGTCGCCAGCAAGTTGCCTGACCACTTTCTTGTAGTTCGGCGCCGGGACGTCGAACGGCAACGTCATGAACCGCTTCAGGAAGGCGGCATCATCTGCGAGCGCCATCGAATATTGTTCCTGGCGGCGCAGCACGAGATCGTGCTGTTGCTCGGTCGTCAGCTGATGCAGCCTGGCGACATTTTCGGCGGTCGCCAGCATCGACTGGGTCGTGTAGGGATCGTAGCCGAAATTATCCATCACCCAGTCTTCGTGCGCGCCGGTGCCGCCGGGACCCTGCGGATTCGGGTAATAGAGATGCGGGCCGTTAGACGTGCGGTCGGCGGTGACGACCAGCGCGACCGCAGCCAGTCCGGACTGTATTTCCTGCGCAGCGGTCAGGACGGTGCGGACGCCGGTCGCGCAGGCCTGTCCGATTGTCGGCCCGGTGACGCGATCGGCGCCGATCATTCCCATGAACCATGGCGTTCCATAGAACGAATGCTTCTGCGGCACCGACAATCCCAGAACGCCGTAGTCGAAGACCGTCGGCGCGATGTCGCGTCTCGCGAGTTCGGCTTTCGTGACATGCGCGGCGAATTCCATCGCGTGCAGGCCTGCGAAACTCCCCTGCCAGCGGGCGAAGGGGGTGGACCAGTAACATCCGTAGGGAATCTCGATCGTCTTCGCCATCAGTCCCACTCCCTTGCCCCGGCGTCGAGATTGCGCTCTGGCTCGCAGCAGCGTCTCGACGCATGTTTATGCGCGCTTTATTCCGACATCACGGGCGGATCGAGGTCTTCCGCCCAGTCCGGATCGTCCGGATCGAATTTTTCGAGCCACTGGTCGACCAGAACGACATGGTGACGTTCGTCCTGGGCCATCGTCTGCGCGAAAGCCCTGATCTCCGGATCCTCCGCGGCTTCCGCGATCGCCTCGAAATATTTCGTCGCGCGTTCCTCGTTGTGGCGCGCCAGCATGAGCGCCTGGCGCGGCGTCATCTTGTAATGCACTTCGTGCATGTCGATCGCCTCGGGACCTTCCGGCGCCAGCCAAGAGAAGCTCGCCGGCCTGCCGCCGACCAGCGCGTCGCCGGCGCGCCGCCTGATCTCGTCGCGATGCAAGCCTTCGATCCGCGCCATTTTGCGGAAGATGTCGGCGATCGTATGGTTGTTGTGGGTCTCCATCTGGTCGGCGAGTTCGTCGTAGCGTTCCGACGCCTCGATCTCGATGGCCAATGCCTGCGCGAAGAATTCGGCGACGGTCGAGAAAGTGGGAACCGCGCCCGGCCTGTCGGGACTTTTCATATGGCGAACTCCGCTTCGAGACGGGACACATCGAGGTCGGCGAGCGGCTTCGGCTGGTAGGGCGCGCGATGGCCACGATAGAGAATGCCGAGGTTGAAGCCGTCGTCGGTCATCAGCCGACGCGCCGCACGGCCGGGATCGTCGGTTTCCGGAACGACGGCTTCGTGCGTGATCTTCTTCCAGCCGGCCTGCTGGTCCTCGCGGAACGTGACGCAAGGGCTGAGCAATTGCACGAAGGAGAAGCCCGGCGTGCGGATCGCCTCGACGATCAGCCTGGCGCAATAGCCGACGTTGCCGGTAAAGCCGCGCGCGATGAAATTGGCGCCGGACGCCAGCGCGATGACCAGCGGATTGAAGGGGCTGACGCCAGTTCCGCCGGGCGAGATCGCCGTATCCCAGTCGGGTTCGGTCGTCGGCGACGGCTGTCCCTTCGTCATGCCGTAGATGCGATTGTCCATGACGATGTAGGTGAGATCGACGTTTCGGCGGCAGGCGTGCAGGAAATGGTTGCCGCCGATCGAGAACCCGTCGCCGTCGCCACTCGCCACCACGACGGTCAAGTCGGGCCGCGCCACCTTCAGGCCGGTCGCCAACGCAAGCGAACGCCCATGCACCCCGTGAAAGCCGTAGCAGTTCGTGTAGGCGGGCAGGCGCGACGAGCAGCCGATGCCCGACACGACCGCGACATTCTCCGGCGGCAGCGCCAGTTCGGCCATCGCGCGCTGGAAGGAGACGAGCACCGAATGGTCGCCGCAGCCCGGACACCACACGGGCTTTACGGCGGACTTGTAGTCGGCGGGCTTGAATTCGCGCACCGGCGTCTGCGTGTTCATGCCTGCGCTCCCTTCATGATGTAGGAAAGAGCCTGTGACGGACGGATCGGCAGCGGTCCAGGCTGCGCGATCGGCGCCGTGTCCTTCGGCAAATCGTAGTGCGCGCGCAGGTAGCGATAGAACTGGCCGGCGTGCGTCTGCTCAACCACGATCAGCCGCCTGACGCCGTCGAGCGCTTTTGCGAGCAGCGCCGGCTGCACCGGCGAGATGAGCCGCAGCGCGATCAGTTTCACCTTGACGCCCTGCGCGCGCGCAAGTTTCACGGCTTCGCGCAAGGGTTCGCTGGTCGAACCCCAGGTCAGCACGGCCAGTTCGCCGTCGCCGTCGATCTCGGCCCAGTGGCTGCTGTAGTCGAAGCCGTCGATCTTGCGCTGACGCTTGTCCATCTGCGCGATGTGGTCTCCCGCCTGGCTCGACGGCGTCCCCTTCGCGTTATGCGTGAGGCCGTCCGCCGTGTACTGCCCGCCGGCCATGCCGGGAATGGACATGGCCGACACGCCGGATTCGGTCAGCGCATAGCGCGCATAGTCTTCGATCGGTTCGACCGGGGTCAGGCGCCCTGTGCCGAAGGCGACATCCGCCGGCCTGTCGATGACGACGCGCGCCTGGCCGAGCGACTGGTCCGACAGCATGATGACTGGCGTCTGCAGCGTCTCGGCCAGATGCACAGACCATTGCGCCGTGAGCAGGCAATCCGATACCGACAATGGCGCAGTGACGACATGCGGCGCATCGCCATGCATGCCGTAGACCGCGATGTTGAGGTCGCTCTGTTCGGACTTGGTGGCGATGCCGGTCGACGGTCCGGACCGCATCACGTCGACCACGACGATCGGCGTTTCGGACGCGACGCCGAGGCCGAGCGCCTCGGTCATTAGAGACAGGCCGGGGCCGGCGGTCGCCGTCATCGACGGCTTTCCGCCGAAACTCGCGCCGAGAATCATGTTGATCGAGGCCAGTTCATCCTCGGCCTGCACGAGTTCGCCGCCACATTGCGGAATGGCGTGCGCCAGCCATTCCAGGATTTCCGTCGCCGGCGTGATCGGATAACCGGCGACGAATTTCACGCCGCCTTTCAGGACGCCGAATCCCGTCGCCTCGTTGCCGGTGATCGACCAGCGGCCGGCCGGCTTCGCCGACGAAATCCGGAGCTTCCGAACGGCGAGATCGGGCGCATTCGCAGCGCCGAGTCGCACGCCTTCCTCGCTAGCCTTGACGGCCTCTGGCTTCTTGCGCCCGAGCGAGGCGGCGACCGCCTCGACGATCGCTGTCTCGGGCAGGCCGATCAGATGCGCGAGCGCGCCGAGCGCCACCATCGAAATGCGCCCGCCCTCCACCGTCTTGGCGAGCTTCTTCATCTCGACATAGCCGACCGCGGCGCCGCACGCCTTGAGGAAGGCAGGCGTTTCGCCCGCCGAAGGATCGGCGATGATGACGCTGTCCTTGTCGAGCGGCAGTTCGGCCGCGAAGCGCTGTACGTTTTCGAAATCGAGCGCGAGCAGGATGTCGAACTTGTCGCCGGGGCACTGCACCGGTTCGCTGGACAGGCGCAGCATGGCGGCCGCCTCGCCGCCCCGGATCTGCGGGCCGGTCGAGCGGGTCATCAGACCGTAGAGGCCGCAACTGGTCGCCGCTTCCAGCAATGTCTGGCCGGCCGTCATGACGCCGGCGCCGCCGGATCCCGTCAGGACGATCGACAGATCGATCGCTTTTCCCTGTGCGCTCATTTCCGTCGCCTCCTCATGTCCGCTCCTGCCCGTCTCTTGTTTTCCCGACTGCATCAGCTGCGTATTGATCTGGCTCAAACTCGCGGCCGGGTCGCTTGCTTATTTGGTATTCCAATACTACTTTACCAATGAAAGACACAAACGCAAGGCGAAACGCCTGCGACGAAATGAACGGGGAAGCGAAATGGGTGAGGGCGTCGCGGGCCGTCGCTGGATGATGACGGCGGTCAACAAGCCGATGATAAAGGCCGATTTCGTCGCCGCCGCCGGCGAGGGCGAAGTCGTCGTCGCCGTCGCCGGATGCGGCGTCTGCCACACCGATCTCGGCTATCTTTACGACGGAGTCCGCACCAACCATCCGCTCGACCTGACGCTCGGCCACGAGATTTCCGGCCACGTCGTCTCCTGCGGCAAGGGCGCCGAGGCATGGATGGGCAAGGCGGTGATCGTGCCGGCTGTCATGCCTTGCGGCGAATGCGACGCCTGCCGTCGCGGCCGTCCCAACATCTGCCGCAAGCAGAAGATGCCCGGCAACGACATCCACGGCGGCTTCGCCTCGCATATCGTGGTGCCGACGAAGGGCCTGTGCCCGGTCGACGAATCCAGGCTGGCGAAGGCCGGCCTGACGCTGGCCGACCTGAGCGTCGTCGCTGATGCGGTGACCACCCCGTATCAGGCGGTCACCCGCGCCGGCGTCGGGCCGGGCTCCATTGCGATCGTGGTCGGCGTCGGCGGCGTCGGCGGATATTGCGCGCAAATCTCGAAAGCCTTCGGCGCCAAGGTCATCGCCATCGACGTCGATCCGAAGAAGCTGGACGCTGTGACTAAGCACGGCGCCGCGCTCGCGCTCAATGCGCGCGAACTCGACAGCAAGGCGCTCAAGGCAAGGATCAACGACTTCTGCAAGGCCGAGAAGCTTCCGCTGAGCGAGTGGACGATTTTCGAATGCTCCGGCACAGCGGCTGGCCAGACGACCGCCTACGGCTTGCTGACTTATGGCGCCACGCTGTGCGTCGTGGGCTTCACGATGGACCGTGTCGAGGTGCGCCTGTCCAATCTCATGGCCTTCGACGCACGCGCGCTCGGCAATTGGGGCTGCCCGCCCGAACTCTATCCAGCCGCGCTCGACCTGGTACTCGACGGCAAGGTCAACCTCGCCGACTTCGTCGAGCGGCATCCGCTCGACGCGATCAATGAAGTTTTCGAACAGGTGCATGCGCACAAGATCGCGCGCCGCGCCGTTCTCGTCCCCTGATCAAAAAGGAAGGCAAGCCATGACCGCGCATACCTCTCCGGCATCCCATCTCGTCGACCACGACATCGTTTCGCACTCCGAAGTGCCCGGCGTCATCTACGAGAAGCGCCCTGCAAGGCGCGCCGACGGCTCAACCGTTCCCGGCCTCTACAACGCCTGGATTTGGCTCGATAATCCCAAGCAGTACAATTCCTACACGACCGACATGGTGAAGGGCGTCATCCGCGCCTTCCGCACCGCGTCCAATTCGCGCGACGTCGTCGCGGTCGTGTTTACGGGCGTCGGCGACAAGGCCTTCTGCACTGGCGGCAACACGAAGGAATACGCCGAGTACTACGCCGGCAATCCGCAGGAATACCGGCAGTACATGCGGCTGTTCAACGACATGGTCTCGGCGATCCTCGGTTGCGACAAGCCGGTCATCGCCCGCGTCAACGGCATGCGCATCGGCGGCGGCCAGGAAATCGGCATGGCCTGCGATTTCACGATCGCGCAGGACCTCGCCAAATTCGGCCAGGCCGGCCCCAAGCACGGTTCGGCGGCGATCGGCGGCGCGACCGACTTCCTGCCGCTGATGGTCGGCGCCGAACGCGCCATGGAATCCGGCACATTGTGCGAGCCGTGGTCGGCGCACAAGGCCTATCGCCTCGGCGTCGTCCTCGACATTGTTCCGGCGCTCAAGGTCGACGGCAAGTTCGTGCCGAACCCGCTGGTTGAGACCCAACGCTATCTCGACGACTTCGGCCGCATCGTCCACGGCGAACCGTTGTCCGGCGAAGCCCTGAAGAAGGGCAAGGAAACGATGGCGAAGGGCGAGATCGACCTGTCGCAGCTCGACATCAAGGTCGAGGCGCTCTGCACCAAGCTGATGACCACCTTCCCGGAATGCCTGACCAAGAGCTTCGAGGAATTGCGCAAGCCGAAGCTCAACGCCTGGAACATGAACAAGGAGAACAGCCGAGCCTGGCTCGCCCTCAACATGATGGCCGAGGCGCGCACCGGCTTCCGGGCCTTCAACGAAGGCCCGCGCGAAGACCGCGAAATCGATTTCGTCGCGCTGCGCCAGCGTCTCGCCAAGGGCGAGGGCTGGACCGAGAAGATGATCGAAGAGCTGATCCCGAAGGCGAAGTGACATGGCCAGCCCGGTCAAGACATGGATCGAACGCGACGGGCGCCTTCTGCGCCTGCGCCTCGATCGCCCCAAGGCCAACATCCTCGACGCGGCGATGAACGCCGCGCTCGAACAGGCGCTCGCGCAGCACGCCGCCAATTCGGCGCTGCGCGGAATCCTGGTCGACTCCGCCGGCGGGCATTTTTCCTTCGGCGCCTCGATCGAGGAGCACATGCCCGCGCAATGCGCGGCCATGCTCGAAGGATTTCATCGACTCGTTCTGAAGATCTTCGCATCGGAAATCCCTGTGCTCATGGTTGTGCGCGGTCAGTGCCTCGGCGGCGGGCTCGAAATCGTCAGCGCCGGCCACCTGATCTTCGCCGGAGCAGACGCGAAATTCGGCCAGCCTGAAATCCAGATCGGAGTCTTCGCGCCGGCCGCCTCCTGCCTGCTGCCGGAGCGTGTCAGCCTCGCGGCGGCCGAGGACATGCTGCTATCGGGCAGGTCGATCGATGCGGACGAAGCCTTGCGCATCGGCCTCGTCAATCAGGTTTCCGTAGACCCCGAAGCAGCTGCGCTCGCCTGGTTCGACAAGAATCTCGCGCCAAAGAGCGCAAGATCCTTGCGCTTTGCGACGCGCGCCGCGCGGCAGGACGCGGTCGACCGCGTCGCCGGCAAGCTGAAGAAGATCGAGAAGCTCTATCTCGACGAACTGATGGCGACGGCCGACGCCGTCGAGGGACTGACCGCCTTCATCGAAAAGCGCCCCGCGCAGTGGAAGGATGCCTGACATGCTCGACAAGCCGAAAACGACCACGGCGGACATCGTCAAACGCGCCGAGGACCTGTTCACCGACCTGACCTTCGCGGCGGCGCGCGAATGGAAGGCCGAAAAGCCCGGACGCATCGTCGTCGGCTTCATGCCCTATTATGCGCCGCGTGAACTGGTGCATGCCGCCGGCGGCCTGCCGCTCGGCATATTCGGCGGCGGCGACCAGCTTGAGGTGATCCACGGCGACGCCTATTACCAGAGCTACATCTGCCGCATTCCCCGCTCGACCATCGAACTCGGCGTCTCCGGCCGGCTCGACTTCGTCGACGGCATGATGTTCCCCTCGATCTGCGACGTCATCCGCAATCTCTCGGGCATGTGGAAGCTCATGTTCCCGAACAAGGGCGCGCGCTATATCGACCTGCCGCACAATTTCGTCGACGACCTCGGCGGCGAATTCTACCGCAGCGAGCTGAAAGAGACCTGCCACTGGCTCGAACAGATGGGCGGCAAGCCGATCACCGACGACGCATTGCGCGCCTCCATCGCAGTGTTCAACGAGAACCGGCGGCTGATCCGCGAGGCCTACGAAGTGCGGGCCGACCAGCCCTGGAACATTCCCTCCTCCGAGCTCTACCTCCTGCTGCGCGCGGGCATGGTGATCCCGGTCGAGGAACACAACAAGATGATGCGGGCCTATCTCGATTCCGTCCGCGAGCAGACGCGCCCGATAAAGGACAATTCCCGTGTCGTCATTTCCGGAATGTTCTGCGAGCAGCCGCCGCTCAACCTCATCAAGTCGATCGAACTGTCCGGTTGCTACATCGTCGACGACGACTTCATTCTCGTCACGCGCTGGGAAAATTCGGACGTGAAGCTGGAAGGCGATCCTCTCGCCAATCTGGCAAGCGCCTATATCCACGATTCGAAATCGACGCCGCCGAAATACGAGCCGGACGAGGCCAAGAAAGGTCTCTACCTCGTCGACAGCGTGAAGAAGAACCGCGCCGAAGGCGTGATCTTCGCGATGACGTCCTTTTGCGATCCCGGCCTGCTCGAACGGCCGATCCTGCAAAGCGTGCTGAAGAAGCACAACATCCCGCAGATCGCGTTCAAGTACGCCGAGAACTCCGGGCAGATGCAACCCATTCGCGAACAAGCCGGCACTTTCGCCGATTCGATCAAACTGTGGAGCGGAGCATGACCGTCATCACCAGACCGAAGGCCAAGCCTGCCGACGCCATCAAGGATGCTTCGATGACGAAGCAGAAGGAGATGATGGCCGCCCATTACGATCGCCTGGCATCCGCGCCGGAGACAGGCGCGAAAGTCGCCGCCACTTTCGTGCCGGGCAATCTCAACGAACTCATCATGTGCTTCGATCTCGTGAACAACCTTCCCGAGGTCAACGCGATCCAGAACGGCCTGCGGCGCACGAGCGGATCCTACGTGATGGAGGCCGAGAAGCTCGGTCATTCCGAGGACGTCTGCACCTACGTCAAGTCCGACATCGGCATGATGGCGAAGGGCAACATCGGTCCGAACGGCAAGCGGCTCCCCAATCCCGACGTACTGCTGCTGTCCTACACCGGCTGCTTCACCTTCATGAAGTGGTTCGAATTGCTGCGGCGCGAGTACGGCTGCGAGACGATCATGTTCCAGACGCCCTATATGGCGGACGGCAAGATCACGCCGGACATGATCCAGTACATGGTCAAGCAGCTCAAGCAGGACGTCATCCCGAAGCTCGAGAAGGTCTCGGGCGTCAAGTTCGACATCGACCGGTTGCGCGAGTACCTGAAGAAGTCGGCCAAGGCGGAAGACGATCTCGTCGCGGTGCTGCAGAGCGCCAAGCACAAACCCTCGCCGATCGACGCCTATTTCGGCGGCATCTACTACATCGGTCCGATCTTCGGCGCCTTCCGCGGCACCGACGAAGCGATCGACTACTACCGCTTCCTGCGCGAGGAGGTCGAGCAGCGCGTCAAGGAAGGCAAGGGCCCGGTCACGCCGGACGGCGACATGGGCAAGGAGCGTTATCGGCTGGTGGTCGAAGGTCCGCCGAACTACACGAACTTCAGGCAGTTCTGGAAGATGTTCTACGACGAGGGCGCCGTCGTCGTCGCGTCGAGCTACACCAAGGTCGGCGGCACCTACGATTTCGGCTTCCGCCACAACCCGGACAAGCCGCTCGAGTCGCTCGCGGAATATTGCCTCAATGTCTACACGAACCGGAACCTGCCGCAGCGCGTCGACATGCTCGAGAACTACGTCAACGAGTACGAGGCGGACGGATTGCTGATCAACTCGATCAAGAGCTGCAACAGCTTCTCGGCCGGCCAGCTTCTCATCATGCGCGAGGTCGAGAAGCGCACGGGCAAGCCGGCGGCCTTCATCGAGACCGATCTCGTCGATCCCCGCTATTTCTCGGCGGCGAACGTCAAGAACCGTCTGGAGAGCTATTTCCAGATGATCGAACAGAAACGCGGCGGCCTGCGCGGCGCGGCCTGAGGAGACCAGCAATGCGCACATTCATCGGCATCGATCTCGGATCGACCACGACAAAAGCCGTCCTGCTCGACGAGAACCAGGACGTCATCGGGCGCGGCATCACAAATTCGCGCTCCAACTACGGCACGGCGGCGCGCGTCGCCAGCGAGGAGGCGCGCGTCGACGGGCGCTTCACCCTCTTTCGTCGCGCATTGCATGCTACCGACCCGGGCCACGAGCGCGCACAGGAATTTCTGGGGGCGCTGGAGCGCAATTTCCGACTCGTCCAATTCCTCGAACAACTCGACGATCTCGAAGAAACCTGCCTCGGCCAGCTGAAGAGCGACCGCTTCGCCAGCGTCGCCGGAGCGATGCGCGAGGCCATCGGCGAAGTGTTCAAGCGCCTGCGCATCGAGGCGCCGGAACTCTACGCGCCGGGCGCCAACCGCAAGTCCGACTTCTTCCGCGACATCGCCGGCTCGCGTTTCCATGTCTATGCGGAGGAGGTCGCCAGGGAGGCGAGCGTCCCGCATGACATCCTGCTCAACGCCTACGACAAGTCGATCATCGAGGTCGAGAACCGTCCGCCTTCCGGCGATCTATCGGACAAGTTCCGCCGCGCCATGGCCCGCGTGATCGAGACCGATCCGCATATCGTCGACGGCGAAAAGGACCTGACCGCGACGATCGAGAAGACGCTCGGCGTCGAACTGGAGGAAACCTACCTGGTCGGCACCGGCTACGGCCGCGTCACCCTGCCTTTCTCGAAGGAGCACATCCGTTCGGAAATCCTGTGCCACGGCCTCGGCGCGCACATGATGTATCCGAAGACGCGCACCGTGCTCGACATCGGCGGCCAGGACACCAAGGGCATCCAGATCGACGAGAGCGGCATCGTCGAGAACTTCCAGATGAACGACCGCTGCGCAGCCGGCTGCGGCCGCTACCTCGGCTACATCGCCGACGAGATGAACATGGGCCTGCACGAGCTCGGACCGCTCGCCATGCAGTCCAATCGTCCGGCGCGCATCAATTCGACCTGCACGGTCTTCGCGGGAGCCGAATTGCGCGACCGGCTTTCGCTCGGGGAAAAACGCGAGGACATCCTGGCCGGCCTGCACCGCGCCATCATCCTGCGCGCCATCTCGATCATCTCGCGCTCGGGCGGCGTCACCAACGAATTCACCTTCACCGGCGGCGTCGCCAAGAACGAAGCCGCCGTGCGCGAATTGCGCAAGCTTCTGAAGGAGAATTACGGCGACGTGACGATCAACATCAACCCGGACTCCATCTACACCGGCGCTCTCGGCGCCTCCGAATTCGCGCGTCGCGCGGTCGCTTCCTGAGGGAGACAGACATGCCAATCACAGCAGGAATCGATGTCGGCACGGGCGCCATCAAGGTCGCGCTTTTCGACGTGGAGGGCGAACGTGAAACCTGTCTCGCCAAGCGGGTCGACCGTCTGCGCCAGCGCGACCCGCTGAAGACGGCCGAGCAGATGTACAACGAGGTGCTGGAAGGCGCCGGCCTCAAGCGCAAGGACATTGCCTATTGCGCGACGACGGGCGAAGGCGAAGCGCTGGAATTTCACACCGGTCATTTCTATTCGATGACGACGCACGCCCGCGGCGCCGTCTACCTGCGGCCCGATGCTCGCGTCGCGCTCGATACGGGCGCGCTGCACGGCCGGGCCATCCGCATGGACGAACGCGGCAAGGTGCTGAACTACAAGATGACGAGCCAGTGCGCTTCCGGCTCCGGCCAGTTCCTGGAGAACATCGCCCGCTATCTCGGCATAGCCCAGGACGAGATCGGCTCGCTCTCGAAGCAGGCCGACAATCCGGAAAAGGTTTCCGGCATCTGCGCCGTGCTGGCCGAGACCGACGTCATCAACATGGTGTCGCGCGGCATCACCGCGCCGAACATTCTCAAGGGCATCCATGAATCGATGGCCGATCGCCTCGCCAAGCTCCTGAAGACGATCGGCGGCCTGGATGGAACGATCCAGATGACCGGCGGACTGGCGCTGGACGCCGGCCTCGTCGATGCGATGAAGGAAGCGATGGTGCGCGAAAAGGTCAGCGTGCCGATCGAGAGCCATCCCGACGCCATTTTCGCCGGCGCCATCGGCGCTGCGCTCTGGGGCGCCTTCCGTCACGAGAAGCTGTCGCAGCGCGCGGCAGCCTGAGGCCAACAGAAAGAGGACCCGCCATGGCCCTGATGATCAACGAGGATTGCACGGCTTGCGACGCCTGCACCCCGGCCTGTCCGAACGAGGCGATTACCGCCGGCGATCCGATGTTCAAGATCGACCCGATGAAGTGCACGGAATGCGTCGGCGCCAACGACGAGCCGCAGTGCAAGCTCGTCTGCCCCGCCGACTGCATCGTGCCGAATCCGGACTGGGAGGAAACGCCGGAAGAACTGCAGGACAAGTACGACCAGCTTCATTCCTGAGGCCGTCGGCCCGCCCGGCCAACCATCCGGGGCTTCCGAAATCCTTGGCGCCGGACCGCATGATCGGCCGGCGCCGGTTGCAAACGGCCTTCAGTCCGGGATGACGGCCGTCGCCTCGATCTCGAGTTTCGCGCCGACCTCGATGAGGCCCGCGACCTGCACGAGCGACATCGCCGGATAAACCGCGCCGATCACGTTCTTGTAGACCTTGCCGATCTCCGCGAGCCGGTCGAGATATTCCGACTTGGTCGTCACATACCAGGTCATGCGCGCGATATGCGCAGGTTTTGCGCCGGCCTCCTCGAGCACGGCGACGATATTCTTCAGCGCCTGCTCCGTCTGCCGGACGAAATCGTCGCTCTCGAACTCCTCGCGTTCGTTCCAGCCGACTTGCCCCGCCACGAACAGCATCGTGCCTTTTGCAAGCACGCCGTTGGAATAGCCCTTCGGCCGCGGCCATCCCTTGGGCTGGATGTTCTTGTGCATGCGGCTCCCCTTGCGTCGCGACGCGCTGCTTCCGGCATCGACCGGCCATCATCTGAAGTCCGGATGCGCCGTCAAGCGACGGCTCCCGCTGCCGACGCGCACGGGACAGCGGCCGATGGAGCGCCTGCGCAATTTCCCATCGGCCACATCTTCGAAATCCCACCAAGGTCTCGGGGCCGCCCTTGATGCCGATCAATCCGCGCCTCTTTCAAATGGGGCAGTGTCCATTGGCAGGTTTCGGGCTCAGCGCCGTTCAACAGGCGCGTGACCGGTATGCGTGCGTCCGCCTGATCCAGCCCGGACGCGCCAGGGGATCGGGGAACGCATTGATGAATCTTCAGGTCAGGGAATCCGACACGCGCGAGGCCGAACTCGCGGCGACGCCGCTGATGGGCAACGAGGCGATCGCGCGCGGCGCCTGGGAAGCCGGCGTCAGGGTCGCCGCTGCCTATCCCGGCACGCCATCGACGGAAATCATGGAGAACCTCGGCGAATATCCGGCCACCGATCTCTATGCCGAATGGTCGACCAACGAGAAGGTGGCGCTCGACGTCGCCATCGGCGCATCGCTCTCGGGCGTGCGCGCCATGGCCTCGATGAAACACGTCGGCCTCAATGTCGCGGCCGATTCCCTGATGTCGCAGACCTATATCGGCGTGCACGGCGGCCTGGTGCTCGTCGTCTGCGACGATCCCGGCATCCATTCCTCGCAGAACGAGCAGGACACGCGGCTCTTCGCGCGCTTCGCCAACGTGCCCGTTCTGGAGCCGTCGGACGCGCAGGAGGCGCACGACTTCACCAAGCTCGCCTTCGACATTTCCGAGAAATTCGACACGCCCGTCATCGTGCGCTCGACGACACGCCTTTCGCATACGCGCAGCGCAGTGAATGTCGGGCCGCGCGAGGAACACGCTTCGAAGGGTTTCGTCGACCAGCCCGGCAAGACGGTGACAATTCCCGCCAACGCGCGTCGCCTGCATCCAAAGGTCGTCGAACGTGAGGCGAAGCTCGCCGAATATTTCGAGACCTCGCCCCTCACCGTCTGGCAGAAGGGCGACAGCAGGATCGGCATCGTCACCGGCTCGACCTCCTATCTCTACGTGAAGGAAGTGGCGCCGCACGCCTCGGTCCTGAAGCTCGGATGCTCCTATCCGCTGCCCGAGAAGACGATCCGCGAATTCGCGGCTTCGGTCGACCGACTGCTGGTGGTCGAGGAACTGGAAGCCGTCATCGAGAACGAGATCAAGGCCATGGGTATCCCTTGCGAGGGCAAGGCCTTCTTCTCGCGCATCGGCGAACTCTCGCCCGAACTCGTGCATGCCGGGCTTGCGGCGGCCGGACTGATGGCGCCGCCGCCGCCGGCCATTGCGCTCGACATCGAGCCGATGGCGCGTCCGCCGGTTCTCTGCGCGGGCTGCCCGCATACGGCGAGCTACCTGGCGCTGCGCGGCGTCAACGCCCGCGTCGCCGGCGACATCGGCTGCTACACGCTGGCGGCCGTCGAGCCCCTGCGTTCGATCGACACGACGGTCTGCATGGGCGCGAGCATCGCCAACGCCGTAGGCATGGCGGCTGCCGGAGAAACGAAGCCGATCGTGGCCACGATCGGCGATTCCACCTTCCTGCATTCGGGCATCGCGCCGCTGGTCGACGCCGTCTACAACAAGGCGAACATCACCGTCGTCCTGCTCGACAATTCGATTACCGCGATGACCGGCGGCCAGGATCATCCGGGCACCGGCCGCACCTTGCGCGGCGAGGCCACCCACAAGGTCGATTACGAGCGCATCTGCCGCGCTGTCGGCGTCGAATGGATCCGCAAGGTCGACCCCTACGAGATCGGCCACCTCTACCAGACGCTGCGCGAAGCGATCATGTACAAGGGCGTGTCGGTGGTCGTCTCGTCGCGCCCCTGCGTGCTGGACCCCGTCAAGATCAAGGGCGCGCCGCTCGCGGTCGCCGCCGCCGGCTGCGTCGCTTGCCAGTCCTGCATGAATCTCGGCTGTCCCTCGATCACCTGGACCGAGGAGATGGTGGAAGGCCACCATAAGGTGAAGATCGACGCCGCGACCTGCATCGGTTGCACGCTCTGCGCGCAGGTCTGCCCCTCCGACTGCATCCAGCCGGTGATGCAATGAACGCGCCCGCGACAATCGCCGCGCCGCAGCCGGCCGCCATGACGACCGGCGCGACCCGCAACATCATGATCGTCGGCGTCGGCGGCCAGGGCGTCATCATGATCTCGAAGGTCATGGCGCTGCTCGGCCAGAACCAGGGCCTGCAGGTCAAGCAGAGCGAAGTGCACGGCATGGCCAAGCGCGGCGGCATCGTGTTCAGCCACGTCCGCTTCGGCAAAGAAGTGTGGTCGCCGACCATTGCGCGGGGCGACGCCGACGCGCTGATCGCGCTCGAATGGGCGGAAGGCCTGCGCTGGCTCGAGCATCTCAAGCCCGGCTCCGGCGTCTTCATCGCCGATACGCGCCGCATCGTGCCGCCATTCGCCTGCCGCAACCGCAAGACCGGCGCGCCGATGAACTATGCGCAGGAGACGCCGGCTGAGGTCGTCAGCCGCGTCGCCGACGGCTACGCGCTGGATGCGACCGGCATTGCCGAATCTTTCGGCGACAGCCGCGCCGCCAACACGGTGCTGCTCGGCGTTCTGTCGAATTCCCTCGACTATCCCGTGGCCGACTGGCTTGCGGTCATCGAGCAACTCGTGCCGAAGAAGGCGCGCGAGATCAACGTCAAGGCTTTCGAGGCGGGGCGCGAATGGGCGGAGAAGGCGAAAGCCGATCCTTCGCTGCGCTTCGACGACGCCATCGTGCGCGAAAAAGCGTTCGCCGCGCCGCAGGTCGAGGTCAAGCTGGAGATCAATCCGGCCTGGTGCAAGAGTTGCGATATCTGCGTGAAGCTCTGCCCCGAGCGCTGCCTGGCGCTCAATTCCGAGCAGATCGCCTACCTGAAGAATCCGGAGGCCTGCACGGGTTGCCATATCTGCGAATGGCTGTGCCCGGATTTCGCGATCTCCGTTTCCACCATTTCGCGCGAAGCGGTGACCGCCTGATGACCAAGCTCACGCCCATCGCCGGCAACCACGCCTGCGCGCTCGGCGCGCTCGCCGCCGGCTGCCGCTTCTTCGCCGGCTATCCGATCACGCCCTCCTCCGAGATCGCCGAACTCATGTCGCGCGAATTGCCGCGCAACGACGGCGTCTTCATCCAGATGGAAGACGAGATCGCCTCCATCGCGGCCATCGTAGGCGCGTCGTTCGGCGGCGCCAAGGTGATGACGGCGACGAGCGGCCCCGGCTTCTCGCTGATGCAGGAAAATCTCGGCTATGCCGCCATGACCGAAGCGCCCTGCGTCATCATCAACGTGATGCGCGGCGGCCCTTCGACCGGCATGCCGACGCGCCCCGCGCAGGGCGACATCATGCAGGCGCGCTGGGGCTCGCACGGCGACCATCCGATCATCGTCGTAGCCCCGGCCTCCGTGCAGGAGATCTACGAGGAGACGATCCGCGCGTTCAATCTCGCCGAGCAGTTCCGGACGCCCGTGATCGTGCTCTACGACGAGATCGTCGCCCATCTCATGGAGATGATCGAGATTCCGGCGCATGACGATGTGACGCGCGTCGACCGCAAATGGGCGGACCGCGGGCAGGCCGGCTACCTGCCCTATGCCGAGACGGACGATCTCGTGCCGGTCATGTCGCGGCCCGGCGACGGCCATCGCGTGCATGTCACGGGCCTCACCCATACGCCGGACGGCTTCCCCACGCAGAAGCCCGATCTCGCCGACAGGGCGCTGACCCGCATCCTCGACAAGATCGAGAAGAATCGCGCGACCATCGAAAAGGTCGAGGAAATCGGCGCGGAAGACGCCGACATGTTGATCGTCGCCGTCGGCATCGTCGCGCGCGCCGCGCGCAGCGCCGTCGAGACCTTGCGCAAGGAAGGAGTCAAGGTCGGCCTGCTGCGTCCCGTGACCCTGTGGCCGTTCCCGGAAGAAGCGACGCGCAGGGCGGCCAGGCGCGCGCGCGTCGTGCTGACGCCCGAAATGAACACCGGGCAGCTCGTTCGCGAGGTGGAACGGCTGGTCGACGATCCTGCAAAGGTCGTCGGTCTGCACCGGATCGACGGCGAACCGATCGCGCCGGCCGAGATCGTTGCGAAGGTACGGGAGCTCGCGGCGCAATGAACGAGATGATCCGCCCCTTCGACATCAAGGACTATCTGCGGCTCGACCTGATGCCGCATTTCATGTGCCCGGGCTGCGGCCACGGCATCGCGCTCCGCGCGCTGCTGTGGGCGACGCACGAACTCGGCATCGACAAGAACAAGCTCGCCGTCGTCTCCGGCATCGGCTGCTCCGGCCGCGTCGGCGCCTATATCGACGCCAACACCTATCATACGACGCACGGCCGTCCCCTCGCTTTCGCGACGGGACTGAAGCTCGCGCGCCCCGACCTGAAGGTGATCGTAATAACGGGCGACGGCGATTGCCTGGCCATCGGCGGCAATCACCTGATCCACGCGTGCCGTCGCAACCTCGACATCACCTGCCTGATGCTCAACAACGAAGTCTACGGCATGACCGGCGGACAGGTGTCGCCGACGACATCAGCCAACCGCCTCACGACGACAACGCCCGGCGGCAATTGCGAGCCGACCTTCGACGCCTGCAAGCTCGCGGAAGCCGCGGGCGCGAGCTTCGTCGGCCGCGAGGTGACGCGACAGGCGCCGGCGCTGAAGAACCTGATCCGCAACGCAATCGCGCACGAGGGATTCTCCTTCGTCGAGGTCATGTCGGATTGCACGGAAATCTACGGCCGCAAGAACGATCTCGGCGAATCGCCGGAAATGATCCTCGCGCAGAAGGCCGACATGCGGCCGGAAGCCTTCGGCAACGCCGCCGACCAGCCGTTCCGCCCGAACCGCCTCGTGACCGGCGTGCTGGCGCAGCAGAACCGGCCCGAATATGGCGCGACCTATCGCGAGCGTGCGGCGCTCGAGCGCGCGAAGAAGGGACGCTGACATGCAGCGCACGGAAATCCGCCTCGCCGGCTCGGGCGGCCAGGGCCTGATCCTCGGCATGCACATCCTGTTTCGTGCGCTCGGCCTCAAGGGGCTGCGCGCTGCGCAATCGCAGAGCTACGAGCCGACGTCGCGCGGCGGCTTCTGCTATTCGGACCTCATCGTCTCGGACGAACCGTCGGGCTATCCGCTCGTGACGGGCCTCGACATGATCGCCGGCCTTTCGCAGATCGGAATCGACCGCTCGATGGCGCTGGTCAGGAAAGGCGCGCTGGTCGTCGTGGACGAACGTCTCGTTCCGCATCCGCCGGAAGGCCTGCACGACCTGCACATCCTGCCGATCACCGAACGCGCGATCGCCATCGGCAGCCCGCGCGTCGCCAACATCATCGCGCTCGGCGCGCTGGCCCGCCTGTCGGGCGTCATCGATCTCGACACGCTGAAGGAAGCCGTGCGGCTCGAGACCCCGAAGAAATTCGCCGACCTCAATCTCGCGGCTGTCGACGAGGGCTTCTCGCTCGTCGTGAAGTCCCGCGAGTCTGCGCACGCCTGACCGGCGCGCAGCCGCGCCAGTCCAGCGAATGATCGCGCCTGCCGGCGCCGGCAGGATCGCATCGTCGGACCAAATCGGCGCATTGCCCAAAATTGGGCATCCTACCTCTTGACCTTGTGCCAATGTCGCCGCGACGGCGTCGCTGTTCGCAGCAGCCCGTCCAACAATGCCTTGAATTTTGCGGCTCTGTGGGGGAGGCGACGGATTGGGACAACAGGAGTCCGCGAGCGGCCGGCTCTCGCTTTTCTCGCTCTCCGCCCTCGTCATAGGGTCGATGATCGGGGCCGGCATTTTCTCCCTGCCGCGCACCTTTGCCGTGGCGACGGGACCGTTCGGCGCGCTCATCGCATGGAGCGTCGCGGCCGGCGGCATGTACATGCTCGCCCGCGTCTTCCAGACGCTGGCCGAACGCAAACCCGACATGGACGCAGGCGTCTATGCCTATGCGCGCGCGGGATTTGGCGACTACGCCGGCTTCCTGTCCGCCTTCGGCTACTGGATCAGTACCTGCATCGGCAACGTATCCTACTGGGTGCTGATCAAGTCGACGCTCGGCGCCTTCTTTCCGGTTTTCGGCGACGGCAATACGCCCGTTGCGATCGCCGTCGCCTCGCTCGGCGTCTGGGCGTTTCATTTCACCATCCTGCGCGGCGTGCAGCAGGCTGCCTTCATCAACACGATCGTCACGATCGCCAAGGTGGTTCCGATCGCGATCTTCATCGTGATCATCGCCTTCGGTTTCAAATGGGACCAGTTTGCCGCGAATTTCTGGGGCGGCCAGAACATGCCGGATTCGAGTCTGTTCGAGCAGGTTCGAAAGACCATGCTGGTGACGGTCTTCGTCTTCATCGGCATCGAAGGCGCGAGCGTCTATTCGCGTTACGCGAAAAAAAGATCCGACGTCGGATCGGCGACGATCATCGGCTTCGTCGTCGTCACCGCCGTCATGGTTCTCGTGACCCTGCTGCCCTATTCCAATCTGGCTCGCGCCGATATCGCGGGCATGCGCCAACCGTCCATGGCAGCGGTGCTGGAGGCGGTCGCCGGCCATTGGGGCGCGATCTTCATCAGCCTCGGCCTGCTCGTCTCGGTCCTGGGCGCCTATCTCGCGTGGTCGCTGATCTGTGCGGAGGTTCTGTTCACGGCCGCCAAGACGCGCGACATGCCGCTGCTCTTCGCCAGGGAAAACGCCGCCAAGGCGCCGTCGGCCGCGCTCTGGCTGACGAACATCGTCGTCCAGCTCTTCATCATCAGCACGTATTTTTCCGGCGACGCCTTCTCGCTGATGCTCAATCTCACGAGTTCGATGTCGCTCATTCCCTACGCTTTCGTCGCGGCCTACGGCCTTCTCTTGGCGAGGCGCGGCGAAACCTATGAGAAGGCCTCCGGCGACAGGACGCGCGACCTCGTCTTCGCCGGCGTCGCTGTCACCTACACATTATTCATGCTGATCGCCGGCGGCCCGCGCTACCTGCTGCTTGCCGCCATTCTCTATGCGCCCGGCAGCGCGCTCTACATCTGGGCGCGCCGCGAGCAGAAGCTGCGCATATTCAAGCCGATCGAACTGGCCATCTTCTGCGGGCTCGTACTCGCGTGCCTGTCCGGCGTCTATGCGCTGGCCACGGGTGGAATTGCGCTCTAGCTCTGAGGGAGATCTGGATATGTCCGCCGCTGCGAATTTCGGTGTTCATTCGGAGGTTGGCCAGCTTCGGCTGGTCATGGTCTGCGCGCCCGGCCGCGCCCACCAGCGCCTGACGCCTTCGAATTGCGACGATCTGCTCTTTGACGACGTTCTGTGGGTTGAGAACGCCAAGCGCGATCATTTCGACTTCATCGCAAAGATGCGCGACCGCGGCATCGAGGTCGTCGAGATGCACAACATGCTCGCCGAGACGGTCGCGATACCGGAAGCGCGCAAGTGGATTCTCGACAATCAGGTCACGGCGAACCAGGTCGGCATCGGCCTGGTCGACGAATTGCGCAGCTATCTCGAAGGGCTGGAGGCGCGCGATCTCGCAGAAACCCTGATCGGCGGCCTTTCGACGCACGAGTTTCCGACGAAGCACGGCGGGGCCATGCTCGAAATGGTGCGCGATGCCGCCGGCGTCGCCGAATATCTGCTGCCGCCGCTGCCGAACACCCTCTACACCCGTGACACGACATGCTGGATCTACGGCGGCGTGACGCTGAATCCGCTCTACTGGCCGGCGCGGCACGAAGAGACGATCCTGACGACGTCGATCTACAAGTTCCATCCGCGCTTCGCCGGAAAAGTGAACGTGTGGTGGGGAGACCCGACGCAGGATTGGGGCCTTGCCACCCTCGAGGGCGGCGACGTCATGCCGATCGGCAAGCGAAATGTCCTCATCGGCATGAGCGAACGCACCTCCCGTCAGGCGATCAGCCAATTGGCGCAGGCGCTGTTCGCGAAAGGCGCGGTCGATCGCGTCATCATCGCGGCCATGCCGAAGCTGCGCGCCGCCATGCACCTCGACACTGTGTTCACCTTCGCCGACCGCGATTGCGTGCTGCTCTATCCCGACATCGTCGACAAGATCGAATGCTTCTCCTACCGGCCAGACGAAAAGGCCGGCGCGCTCGATCTGCGCAAGGATGAAGGCGGCCTCGTCGAGACGGTGCGAGGCGCGCTCGGCCTCAAACAGATGCGCGTGGTCGAGACGGGCGGCACGGCCTACATGCGCGAGCGCACCCAGTGGGACAGCGGCGCGAACCTCGTCTGCGCCTCGCCGGGCGTGGTCTTTGCCTATGACCGCAATACCTATACGAATTCCCTGCTCCGCAAGGCGGGGATCGAGGTCGTGAGCATCGTTGGCGCTGAACTCGGCAGAGGTCGCGGCGGCGGTCATTGCATGACCTGTCCGATCATTCGCGACGCGGTCGATTACTGAAGCATGGATGCGTTGAAAATGCCCGGCGCCACGTCGGGCCGGACGGGCTGATCGCATGAAGGCTGGCGACCGGCGGGAGCGAAACGCAGGATCCTACGACGGGCGGCCGCGGCTGCCCGCCGCTGCTTTCGCCTGCCTCGCGCTCCTCGCGGTCGAGGCCACGCCCGCCCACGCCCAGTCGGCGCGCCGGACCGACGTGCAGAGCGATTCACAGGACGCCCTGACGGACGCGATGTATGCGACGCCGAATCCCTACAAGACGGCGCCGCTCGACAATCTCTATGCGACTGCGCCGGGGCTGGAGCAGCAGATCGCCAGGCCGCAGGTGCGCCTGAATGCGCTGGTGCCCTACGGGTGGAATTCCAACGCCGACGAGGTGCGCTATAACGGCTTGCGCACGATGGAATGGCGGCCGAACGGCTCGGTTTCCGTCGCGACGCCGCTGGGCGAGACCTGGGTGCGCGCAACCGTCAGCGCCTTTGCCGAGACCGACCGTTTCGCGCGTTCGTGGGAACTCAATCGCGACAAGGCCGGCGGTTCGTTCCGCCTGCAGGTCGTCAACCCGGGCGACGACCAGTTCTTCTCGCCCTTCTTCTCCTTCGCGCCGCGATGGGATTTCCAGCCGACTTTCGATACGCGCCTGTCGATCCGGCAGGACTACAATGTCGGCCTCAACAAGCGCATCAATTTCGACGGCGATCTGCGCCCGATCGGACCGGCGGGCGACACATCGGCGGCGACCTTCCTGTCGTTCGGCCTCACGGCATTCGTGCAACGCCGCGAGCGCTGGCCGCAGACGTCGTCGAACGCCTTGTTCGTCATTCCCTCGGCGAGCCTGTCGTTCACGCGCAACCTGAGCGCGACACTGTCGCTCGAATACATCGCCCGCTGGTTCGATCGCAACAAGGACGGATTTCGCGCGCGCGAAAGCGAGATCCAGCCGATCGCGACCATCAGCTTCGTCATTCCCTCGGAATGGCTGGGCGGCGAGCGCATCGCGGAAATTCTCGGTCATCCCACGCTCAACCTGCAGGGCTCCTACCTTAAAGCCTGGTCGAATGTTCCCGACGGCGGTTTTGCGCAATGGAAAGGCGTCAGCGCGCTGCGATTCGGCTGGACGTTCTGAAGACGGGCGGCCCGCGCGTCGGCCCGACAAATCAAATCCCGCGCCATCCCCGGCGCCGAAGAAGGACGAGTACGATGTTGTTTGAAGGCGGATTCAGCTTCCTGAACTTTCTGGTCGATGCGTTCACGATCTTCGTGTTCGTGGCCTGGCTCTGGCTGTTCATCACCGTCGCGGGCGACCTTTTCAGCCGTCACGACATTTCGGGATGGGCCAAGGCCATATGGGTCGTGGCGTTGTTGCTGTTCTCATACCTGTCCGTGCTCGCCTATCTCATCACGCAGGGCCACGGCATGGCCGAACGCCGCGCCGAGAACGCCAAGCAGGCGCGCGACCAGATCCGTCGCGTCGTCGGATTCAGTGTCGCGGACGAGATCGCCAAGCTGGACGCATTGAAGGCATCCGGATCGATCAGCGCCGCAGAATTCGACACCCTGCGCGCACGTGTCATGCAGGCGGGCTAGTCGCCGCGTCTCGGGTTTTGGCAAGCGGAGACATGCAATGAAGAGATTTTTCCTGGCCTCCTCCTTCGCAATCGCCTGCGCAGCTGCGCCGGCGCAGGCGCAGATGGCTTTCGACATGAGCAGGGTGACCTGCGCCGACTACACGGCGATGAGTCCTGCCGCGTCGCGCAGCTTTTCTGCATGGATGAGCGGCTGGTTCAACCAGCGCTCCGGCTCGACGGTCGTGAACCTGGACGGCTACCGCCGCAATGTCGCGAGCGTGCAGCGCTGGTGCCGGTCGAATCCGCGCCAGCCGGTGATGACCGGTCTGTCGACGGCGGTTTCGAGGGCAAGGCCCGGACGACCCGGTCCGGCCAGCATCGACGTGTCGCAGGTCTCGTGCGGCCAGTTGCTCGGCGCTCCCGCAGCCATGCAGGATCTGGTCGTGCCGTGGATGAGCGGCTGGTTCATGTCGACGAAGAACCTGACCAATGTCGAAATCAGGTATGTCGACCAGAACAGCCGCGTCATCCGCAACTTCTGCAAGAGCAATCGCAACGTCAGCCTGATGCAGGCGTTCGAACAGAACTGGCGCTAGGCGCGATCGGTCGGGCTTCTGCGACATTGCAGGTCCTCAGGAACCTCGAAAAGGTCCGGAGGCCCTTTTGTCCGGGTTCCGTCCGCGCGCGACGCGCCGGCCGTCGCATCGCGGCGCGCAACCCATGCGCCAGCATTGTTGGCAGCCCCGCGCAATGCTAGGTTCGCAACACGCTTTTTGCTTGGGGAGCAATGAGATGCGGCCCTCCGGAGAAGAAATCGGGGCGAGTGCGGGACGTCTGGCCTTCTTTGGTTGTCTGTGGCTGATGATTGCCGGTCCCGACCTCAAGGCCTTGCCTGTCGGGGCGATCGTGGCCATCGGCGCCACATGGACGAGCATGAAGCTGTCGCCGCCGGCCGCACGGGAGCTTCCACGACTGCCCCTCGCCAGGCTGTTCGGCCGGTTTATGCGCGGTTCCATTGTCGCCGGTTTCGATGTCGCGCTGCGGGCGCTTTCGCCGCGCATGCGTCTTGCGCCCGGATTCGTGGCTTGCCCGCTCGCGCTCGGGCCAGGCGAACGGCGCAATGCTTTCTGCTTCTACCAGAGCCTGCAGCCCGGCGTGTTGCCGACAGGGATCGAAGAGGGCCGCCTCATGGTCCATGCGCTGGACACCGGCCTGCCGGTCGCGGCCGGCATCGCCTCGGACGAAGCGCTCTTCGACGCGCCGGGGGAAAGGTGAACGCGTTTCTCCTTTCGGCCGCCGGAGCGGTCATTCTGGCGGTCGCGTTCGGCCTCGCGCGCATCCTGCGCGGACCCGGCGACATAGACGCGTTGATGGCGACGCAATTGCTGGGGTCGGGCGGCATCGGCGCATTGCTGCTCGTGGCCAATTCGACCGATGTGCCGGGCGTTGCCGACGTGGCGCTCGGCCTCGCGCTGCTCGCCGCCTTCGCGACGATCAGTTTCGTCAACGCGCGCGAAACGGACGAAACGGGAGCCGATCCGTGAAATTGGCGCTCGACATGTTCTCCATCGTCTGCATCGGCGGCGGCGTATTCTTTTATGTCGCCGGCACGGTCGGACTATTGCGCTTTCCCGATTCCCTGTCGCGTCTGCATGCGCTGACCAAGGCGGACAGTCTCGGTCTCGGCCTCGTCGTCCTCGGACTGCTTCCGCGCGCGGCCGGCGTGCTGGACGCGTTCAAGATGGTCGTCGTCTGGGCGCTGGTCATGCTTTCGGGCGCATCGACCGCGCAGTTGATCGGCCGGGCGCTGCGCAGAGGACGTCGATGAACGTCCAGATCGTCTTGGACATCAGCCTGTCCCTGCTGGTCGTCGGCGTCGCCGCCTGGACGATCGCCGCCCGCGACCTGTTTCCGGCCGTGGTCGCCTATGTCGCATATGGCCTGCTGCTGGCGCTCGTCTGGGTGCGGCTCTATGCGCCGGATGTCGCCTTGACGGAGGCTGCGGTTGGCGGCGGCGTCACCGGCGTTCTTCTGGTGGCGGCGGGCAAGCGCCTCGAGCGATCGGTTGCGGATTTCGACAAGCGCGAACCGGGCGCATCGATCAGGATCCTCGCGGGTTGCGGCGCGCTCGTCGTCTCGGGCTTGCTGGCTGCTGTCATATTGTCGTTGCCAGACCCCGCGCCCACACTGGCGCCGCAGGCCGCCGCCGCGAAGCACGGCGCAGGCGCGGGCCTCGGCAATGCCATCACGGCCGTCCTCATGTCGTACCGCTCGTTCGACACGATGCTGGAAAAGGTGGTCCTGATACTGGCGGTCATCGGCGTCTGGTCCGTCGGCGAGGACGACGCCTGGGGCGCGCCGCCGGCGCCGTTCGGGCCCGACCGGCCGTATGACGCGCTGATCTTTCTTGCAAAGGTTCTCGCGCCCGCGGGAGCGGTGATCGGGTTTCATGTCTTCTGGGCCGGCGCGGACGATCCCGGCGGCGCCTTCCAGGGCGGCGCGCTGCTGGCCGCGATGTGGATGGTCGCGATGATGGCCCGGCTTGTCGAACCGCCCCGGATCGATGCGAAATGGGTGCGCATGGCCCTGGTCGCCGGTCCCTCGGTCTTCATCGTCGCCGGCGTCGGCGGCGCATTTTTCGCCGACGGCTTCTTCGCCTACCCGCCCGCGGTAGCAAAGCCGGTCATTCTCGCCATCGAGACATTCATGGTGCTCTCCATCGCCGTGGCGCTGACGTTGCTCGTCGGCGGCCCCCCCTATCGCAGGAGCGCGCGATGAACCCCGCGACCCTCGCAGCGCTCGTCGGAGCCGCGCTTGTCGGGCTGGGGCTGTATGGCCTGGTCGTCAATCCGCATCCGCTCCGCAAGCTTCTCGCCTTCAACCTGGTGGGCAGCGGCGCCTTTCTCGTCTTCGGAATGGTGGCGCGCCGCGGCGCGGCGGCCGGACTGGCCTTCGACCCTGTTCCGCAAGCGATGGTCATTACGGGCATTGTCGTGGCGTTCGCCGCGAGCGCGCTCGCGGTCGCGCTGGTGCTGCGCCTGTACCAGACGAGCGGGCGCGTCGATCTCGATCCGGACGCGTGGACGCGGACCGGCGACGACAGTCCGAAGTCATGAGCGACCTCTTGCACACGACGCCGGGCGGCGCGCTGCTCGTCATCGCGATCCTCCTGCCTGTTGTCGGGATCATTCTGTCGTTCGTTCTCGGCGGACGCCATGCACGGCGCATCGCCGTGCTTCTTGCGGCCTGCGGCGGCGCGCTCGCCTGCGTGATCGCCATGGAGACGGCGCGCGCCGGAAAGCCGCTCGTCTACGCCATCGGCGGCCTGTCGCCGCCGCTCGGCATCGCGCTACGCGCCGACGGCGTCGCCGCAACGATGCTGGTCGCCGTCGCTGTTATCGTTTCGGCTGCATATCTGTACGCCTGGCCCAAATTCGCGACGCCCTCGCAAGCGACGGAGGACCGGCGCGCGCTGACGTTCTGGATATTGCTGCAGGCAATCTGGACCGGCCTGACGATCATCGTTCTCGGGGGCGACCTGTTCAGCCTTTATGTCGCGCTCGAAATCCTGACCTTCGCCGCCGTACCGCTCGTATGCATCGAAGGTCGCGCCGAAACGTTCGCCGCAGCGCTCCGCTATCTTATTTTCGCCCTGTTCGGCTCGATCTGCTATTTGCTCGGCGTCGCCCTTGTCTATGGAAGTTATGGCACGCTCGACATCGTGCTGCTCGCCGGCAAGGCCAGGCCGGATCTGGCGCTATGGGTCGCGGCTGGCCTGATGACCGCCGGACTGCTCGCCAAGACAGCCCTCTTCCCCCTGCATCTCTGGCTGCCGCCGGCGCACGCCAATGCGCCCGCCGCGGCAAGCGCCATTCTGTCGGGCCTCGTCGTCAAGGGTTCTTTCTTCCTGCTATTGAGATTGTGGTTCTTCGTATGGCCGACCTTGCCGACGACGCAGGTCGCCAGCGTGCTCGGCGCATTGGGCGCGGCGGCGATCCTGTTCGGCAGCGCAATGGCGCTTCGCCAGGCCCGTCTCAAACTTCTCATCGCCTACTCGACGCTCGCGCAGATCGGCTACCTCTTTCTGGTCTTTCCGCTTGCCGCCGGCGCCCACGCGTGGAGCGCGCTCGGCTGGAGCGCTGGCGTCATGCAGGTACTTGCGCACGCATTCGCAAAGGCCGCCATGTTCTTTTCGGCGGGACTTGTCGCGGAGGCGCTGGGCCATGACCAGATCGCCGGATTGAAGGGCGCCGCGCGCGCGCTGCCGCTGACATTCCTCACGCTCGGCCTCGGCGGCCTGTCGCTCATGGGCCTGCCGCCGAGCGGCGGCTTCTCGGCGAAATGGCTGATGCTGCAGGCTTCCGTTGCGTCGGGCCAATGGATATGGAACGCGCCCGTGCTGATCGGCGGACTGCTGGCGGCGGGCTATGTATACCGCATCCTCGCGCCGGCGCTCGCCGACGGCGAAGTCGTGGTGAAGATTCCCCCCCGGCGCAGCCGCGAAGCGGCTGGCCTCGCGCTCGCGTTGATGGCGATGGCGCTCGGCTTTGCGCCGCAGGGCTTTTTCGACTTCATCGAGATCGGTCGACCGCTCATGACACGATCGCCGACATGACAGGCTGGACGCCGATGTTTCTCGTCGCGACGCTCGCCCTTCCGCTCGCGATGCTTGTCGCTGCATGCTTCGCGCCGTGGAGGAAGCTTGTGTTCGCCGCGCAGTGGCTGGCTCCGGCGCCCGGATTCATCGCCGGACTCCTCTGCCTGCAAACGGGACCGGCGAGCGTTCGCTTGCCGCGGCTGGGGTTCACGCTGGTCCTCGACACGCCCGCCGCCATGCTGCTCGTGGTCGCCGCCCTGCTCTGGATCGTCATCAGCGTCTCAATCCGCGATCGGTCCGACGACGCACGCTTCAGTTTCTGCTGGCTCCTGACCATGACCGGCAGCCTCGGCGTCTTCATCGCCGGCGATCTCGTTTCCTTCTATCTCCTCTATGCCCTCGTCAGCATACCGGCCTATGGGCTGTTCGCATTTTCGGGCGATGGCGGCAGCCGTCGCGCCGGCGCCATCTACATGGCGTTCGCTATTCTCGGCGAAGCTCTCCTGCTGCTCGCTTTCGCCGCTCTTGCCGCCGGCGCCGCAGGCGCGAGCAGCGATATAGCCTCCGGCGTTCGCACGCTCGTGAATGCTCCGGGCCGCGAGATCGTCGCCGCCTTGCTGATCGCCGGCTTCGGCATGAAGCTCGGCATGGTTCCGTTCAGCGGCTGGATGCCCCTGAACTACGCCGCCTCGCCAATTCCGGTCGCGGCGGTCCTGAGCGGCGCGGGCGTGAAGGCGGGCGTGATCGGCCTGATCCGTTTCCTGCCGCTCGATTCCGCGATCCCGTCCATCGGGCAGGCGCTCGTCGCGTTCGGATTCGTTTCCGCATTCTTCGGCGTGGCGCTCGGCCTGACACAGCGAAACGCCAGGAGCATCCTCGCCTATTCCAGCATCAGCCAGATGGGGGTGATTACAGCGGCGCTCGGCATGGCGCAGATTTCCGGCGCGCAATCCGCCGCGGCGGACGCGGGCTTCTACGGCGCCAATCACCTGCTGGTCAAAGCGGCGCTGTTCCTGACGATCGGCGCGCTCGCCGCACGAGCCAAGCCGCTCGCGGGCTGGACAATGGCGCTCACGGCGGCCCTCGCCCTGAGCCTGGCCGGATTGCCGTTCACCGGCGGCTCGCTCGCCAAGCTCGCAACGAAAGCACAATTCGAAACCGCATGGGTTTCGAACCTGGCGTTGCTCTCCTCGATCGGCAGCGGCTGGCTGATGACGCACTTCCTGCTGCAACTGCAATCGACATTGCGCGACGCTTCTATCGAGACGCCGCGATTCTTGATCGCCGCGTGGCCGGCATTGGCGATCGGCGCGATCGCAATACCGTGGCTCCTGTTCCCGATGGTCGGAGACATCGGGAAGGCGATCGCGCCATACGAAATCTGGAGCGCGTTCTGGCCGGTCGCCTGCGGCGTCGCCCTCGCGCTGGGCCTCCGCAAGGGCGTCGCAAGCCTGCCGGATGTTCAACCGGGCGACGCCATCGTGCTTTACGAAGGCGCCTTCAGAAGATTGATCGCCTTCGGCCCGAAGCTCGACACGCTGGACGCCGGTTTGCGGCAGTGGCCACTCGCCGGCGTTTCCTTTCTCCTCGTCGCGCTGGCCCTCGTCGGCGCGGGCCTGTCAGGCCACTAGCGGTCCTGTCGGCTCCTTCACGCGGAAGAAGATCACGTAGAGCGACGGCAGGACGATCAACGTCAGCACTGTCGCGACGAACAGACCGCCCATGATCGCGAAAGCCATCGGCCCCCAGAACACGGTTGGCGCGATCGGGATGAACCCCAGGACGGTGGAAATCGCGGTGAGCATGATCGGCCGGAAGCGCGAGACCGCGCCTTCGACGATCGCATCCCACAATTCACGTCCCTGGGTGCGTTCGGCCTCGATCTGCTCGATGAGAATGACCGCGTTGCGCGCGATCATTCCCATCAGCGCGAGCATGCCGAGAATCGCCACGAAGCCGAGCGGCCGCCCCGACAGCAGCAGCGCCCCCACGATGCCGATCAGCCCCATCGGAACGAGCGCCAGGACCATGGCCAGCCGGGTGAAGCTGTGGAGTTGCGACATGAGGAACAGCAGCATCAGGAACAGCATCGCCGGTATCATGGCGAAGACCGATTCCTGCGATCTCGCGCTCTCCTCGACCGTGCCGCCGACGACGATCGAATAGCCCTTCGGCAAACTTTCGCGCAGTGAGGCGATGGCCGGCGCCAGCGTGTCGACGACGGCCTCTGGCGTCGCCCCCGGCACGACGTCCGCCTGCACGGTGAGCGTCGGCACGCGGTCGCGCCGCCATACCAGCGGATATTCCTGCTCGTAGTCGAACCGCGCGATCTGGCTCAGCGGAACCGTGCGTCCGTTCGGCAGCGGCACTTGCAGGGATTGCAGCGTCTCGAGCGAGGCGCGTTGCTGGTTCTCGGCGCGCATGACCACGTTGACGAGGTAGATGTCGTCGCGCACCTGCGTCACGGGTTGCCCGGTCATCGCGGTGTTGATCGCCTGGGACAGCGCCTGCGAGCTGAGGCCGAGCAGCCGCGCCTGGTCCTGGTCGACCGCGACGCGCACTTTCCGGGCAGGCGCCATCCAGTCGTAGTTGATGCGGCGCAGCTTGTCGTTCGAACCGAGGACGGCTCCGACGCGCAATGCGATGGAACGCGTCTGGTCGAGATCGGGGCCGCTGACGCGATATTGCACAGGCCAGCCGACAGGCGGGCCGAGTTCGAGCGGCGACACGCGGGAAACGGCGTCCGGAAATTCTTCGGCGAGCGCCTTGTCGAGTGCGGCATGCAATCGCTCGCGCGCGCCAACATCCTTGGCGACGACGACCGCTTGCGCGAAGAAATCATTGTTCAGCTGCACATTCAGCGGCAGGTAGAAGCGGATCGCGCCCCGGCCCACATACGTGCTCCAGCTCGCAACCTCGGGACTGGCCTTGAGGATCGTATCGAGCTTCTTTGCGGCCGCATCGCTCGCGAAGATCGAGGCGTTCTGCGGCAGGCTGATATCGACGAGCAGTTCCGGACGGTCGGACGCGGGAAAGAACTGTCGCGGCACCGCCGGCAGCAAAAGCAACGATACGACGAAACAGGCGAGCGTCGCAGCCACCGTGATCCAGCGATGACGCATCGCCGTCAGCAGGATGCTGCGGAAGGCGTTCATGATGCGACTCGGCTTTTCTTCCGTCTTCTTCTCGGGAACCTTGAGAATCCAGACGCCGAGCAGCGGAGCGAACAGGACCGCGACGAACCACGACACGATCAAGGCGATCGAAACGACCGCGAAGATGGAGAAGGTGTACTCGCCGGCCGAGGATTTCGCGAAGCCGATAGGCACGAAACCAGCCGCCGTCACGAAAGATCCGGTCAGCATGGGAAAGGCGAGCGTATCATAGGCGAATGTCGCCGCCTTTTCCTTGCTGTCGCCGGCCGCCATGCGCGAGGTCATCACGTCGACTGTAGTCATGGCGTCGTCGACCAGAAGGCCGAGCGCGATGATCAGCGCGCCGAGAGAGATGCGCTGAAGGTCGATGTTGATCGCCTGCATGATCGGAAAGATGATTGCAACCGTCAGCGGGATCGAAAGCGCCACCACGGCGCCCGGCCGGAAGCCGAGGCTGACGATGCTGCAGGCCATGATGATGGCGATCGCCTGCCACAGCGATGTCATGAATTCGCCGATCGCGTGATCGACGACATCGGGCTGGTTGGAGACGAGGACCGCGTCGATGCCGAGCGGCAGGTCAACCATGCCGGAGTCGATCGACTTGCGTACATTCCTGCCGAGAGAAAGGATGTCGCCTCCATCGCGCATCGCGATCGCAAGGCCGATGGCCGGCTTGCCGTTGACACGAAACAGCGGCTGCGGGGGGTCCGCCAGGCTGCGCCGCGTCTCGGCGATATCGCGCAACCGGATCAGGCGGCCGTTCGATGAAATATTGATGTCGAGCAGATCGCTCTCGGAACGAAAGGCGCCGGTCACGCGGATGATGATGCGCTCGTCGCTGGTCTGGACGGAACCGGCCGGCGCTACCGCGTTCTGCGCCTGCAGCGCGGCGATCAGCGCGCTCCGGTCGATACCGAGGCCTGCCAGCCGTTCGGTCGAGAATTCGAGGTAGATGCGTTCGTCCTGCTCGCCGAGCATCTCGATCTTCGACACATCGGCGACCTGCAGCAATTGGGAGCGCATCGCCTCCACGTAGTCGCGCAATTCGCGATGACTGAAACCGTCGGACGTGAAGGCGTAGATCAGGCCGAACGTATCGCCGAAATCGTCGTTGAAACCGGGGCCGACGATGCCCTGCGGCAGCGTGCCGCGAATATCCGAAATGTTCTTGCGGACCTGATACCAGATATCGGGCACTTCGCGCGGCGGGGTGAGTCCCTTCAGGTTGACGAAGATCGTCGAGAGACCCGGACTCGTGTAGGAACGCAGGAAGTCGACGTTCTTCGTTTCCTGCAGCTTGCGTTCGAGGCGTTCGGTCACCTGCGTCAACGTATCGTCGAGAGTAGCGCCGGGCCACGCGGCCTGCACAACCATCGAGCGGAACGTGAAGGCAGGATCCTCGTTTCGTCCGAGCCGGTAATAAGACATCAGGCCCGCGACGACGATCGCGAGCATCGCGAACACGACGAAGGATCTGTGTTTCAGCGCCCAGTCGGAAAGATTGGGACCGATCATGGCTTCGTCCCCAGCAGACGAACCTTCTGGCCGGGATGCAACGCCTGGACGCCGGCAGTCACAACGATCTCGCCGCCATCGAGCCCGCTAGACACGACGACCGTGCCCGGATCGAACCGCTGCACCTCGATCGGCTTGAGAGCCACCGTGAAACTGGCGGGATCGACGATCCAGACCGCCGGATTCTTGCCGTCTGCGGTGAGTGCGCTGGCCGGGATGGAAAGCCCGTGCCCGCGGTCGATCTCCATCCTTCCCGTTACGGTCGCGCCGAGGCGCATTGCCGCCGGCGGATCGTTCACGGCGACACGCACCTTGAAGGTGCGCGTCACGGGATCAGCCTGCGGATCGACCTGTCGCACACGGCCTTTCGCCGTCACCTTGGGATCATCGCTCAGAGCCAGCAAAATGTCGGCGTCCGGCGGCGCCGTGCGCAGCACCTGCGCCGGCACGTCGAAAACCGCGTCCCATCCGCTGTCGCGCGCGACCGTAAAGACGACCTGCCCGGCCTGCACGACCTCGCCGGCCTCGGCGGCGCGGCGCGTGATCGTACCGGCAACGCCGGCTTTCAATTGCGTATAGCTGACGCGGTCCTCGGCGATCTCGACCTGCGCCTTCGCGTCGTCGACCGCGGCCTTCGCGGTCCGCAGCGCCTGCTGCGCCTGGTCGAAATTGACCCTCGTCGTCCAGCCTTGCCGCAGCAGCGTTTCCTGTCGCTCGAAATGATTGGAATCCTGAACCAGCCGGCCCTGCGCGGCGGAGAGCGCCGCATTCGCCGAACGCAGCGCGTTCATTTCGTTTTGCGGATCGAGCTTCGCCACGACCTGGTCCGGCGTCACGCGGTCGCCTGAGCCGACCGTGCGCTCGATGATGCGGCCGCCGATGCGGAAAGCGAGCGAAACCTCCTTCTCGGCGAGTATCTGCCCCGTCAGGACGACGGTCTCGCCGAGACCGGCCTTCTCGACGACGACCGTGCGGACGGGACGCGGCGGCGCCGGCTGTTCGGCCTTCTCGCTCTTGCAGCCCGCGCAGAGCAGGACGAGCGCGGATGTTGCGACGACGAACGCGCCGCCGACGACGGGAGAAGACGCTTTGCGCGCGAAGGTGACCAAGACGTGCGCCTCGTGTTTGGCGGCCCGACGGGCCGCTCGTTAGAACGATCCGACCAGCGATCCCAGAACGATCACCACAACGAGTGCGATGATCGCGCCGAGAATGCCGACCATGAAGATATCCTTGTAGCTCTTGCCGTGCGTCGATCCGCAGACGGAAAGCAATGTGACGACGGCGCCGTTGTGCGGAAGACTGTCGAGCGTGCCCGAACCGATGACGGCGACGCGGTGCAGGAGCGCCGGATCCATGCCGATCGCCGCCGCGCGCTCCAGATAGGTGGCGCCCAGCGCGTCGAGGGCGATGGTAAGGCCGCCGGAAGCCGAACCCGTGAGCGCGGCGAGCGTGTTCGTCGCCACGGCAAGCGACACGAGCGGACCACCGCCGATGCCGAGCACGGCGTCGCGGACCATGACGAAAGCCGGCAGCGCCGCCACGACGCCGCCGAAGCCGACGAGACTGGCGACGCTGATGGCCGGCAGCGCCGACGCGTTGACGCCGGCGTCGATCGTGGCGCGGATGTCCGGAATGCGACGCCAGTGCAGGACGAGCGTCGTGACGATCGCAAGCGTCAAAGCCGTCAGCACCGACCACACGCCTGTGACAGCGCTCGGCGACACATCGCCCCATTGCGGCGTGCGCAGGAAACTGAGGTCCATGCGTGGCAGAACGACGAGCGAGAGAACGAGATTGACCAGAACCACGACAACGATCGGCGCCGCCGCAGCGGCAAATCCCGGCTTGTCGTCGGCGATCTGTCCATGTCCGATTTCCGCGGGATCGAAATCGCGCGAGGCGCTGGCGCGCTCGCGCAGGTTCCCGTCGGCCGCCACCTCGTCGGCGGACTTGGGCGCGCCGTCGCCAAACCCTTCGCCTCGCGCATGCGCGACCTTTTCTTCCCGCACGAGCCACCACATGCCGAAGGCAAACATGATGAGCGACGCGATCACTCCGAGGCCCGGCGCCGCGAAAGGCGTGGTGCCGAAGAATGGCATGGGGATCGTGTTCTGGATCGACGGCGTTCCCGGCATTGCCGACATGGTGAATGTCGACGTGCCGAGCATGATCGCCGCCGGCATGAGGCGGCGCGGAATGCCGGCGGCGCGGAACAGGCCGTCGGCCATCGGCGCTATGACGAAGAAGGCGACGAACAGGCTGACGCCGCCGTAGGTGACGATCGCCCCGCCGAGAACGACGGCGAGAATGGCGCGCTTCGGCCCGAGCTTGACGGTCATGTAGTCGGCGATGGCCGATACGGATCCGGAATCTTCCATCAGCTTTCCGAACAGGGCGCCGAGCAGGAAGATCGGGAAGAACTGTGCGAGGAACCCCGAGGCGCCGCGCATGAAAGTCTCTGTCCAGTGCGCCAGCAGCGGTTCGCGCGAGAAGAAGGCCGCGATCAGCGCAGCGATCGGCGCGAGCAGCAGGACGCTCCAGCTACGGAACGCAAACCAGATCAGGACGGCAAGGCCGACCAGAATGCCGAGCAGGCCGATGATTTCGGAACCATTCATGATCAGCACTCGGAAAGAAGAACGTCGAGATCGGCGGTGGAGCGGACGCCGATGTCCTGTCCATGCTCACGCAGAAACTCGTCCGCAACGCGACGGCCCTCTTCCTTCAGAACCTGAAGGAAGGCGCGTTCCGCATTGAGCTTGGACGAAGCGCCGAAGTCCGCCAGGCTATCGGTCATGATGCGATGCGTGCGCATCTGCGCCCAGCGCCGCCCCTCGCCGTCGCCGGGGTCCGCGGCCTGACGCAGGAGCGCGATCATCCGCAATTCCTTCATCAACGGCGCATTGAACGAGATCTCGTTCAGTCGGTTGAGAATGTCGCTGGCCGTGCGTGGGGTCTCGCGACGCTCGCGCGGATTGATCTGCACGAGAATCGTGTCGCGCGCTTCGCTCTCGCGAATGAGCGGCGTGATCGTCGGATTGCCGGCATAGCCGCCATCCCAATAGGGTTCGCCGTCTATTTCGATCGCCTGGAACAGGGTTGGCAAGCAGGCGGACGCCAGGAGAACTTCCGGCGTGATTTCGCGATTGCGGAACACCCGGCCGCGACCTGTGTAGACGTTGGTCGCCGTGATGAAGACCTTGATCGGCGAATCTGCGAAATGTCCGAAGTCGATGCTGTCCTCGAGAATCTTGCGGATCGGATTGGCGCCGAACGGGTCCAGCGTGTAGGGCGACACCAGCCGGCTCATGAGATCCATCATGATGTAGGCCGGCGACGTGTCGAGCGTCCATCTGTTGAGCGCCCGATCGAGCATCGACCTCTGGATAGGGCTATAGGCCGCCGCGCTCGCGACCCGGTCCCAATACGCGTCGAGCGCCTCGCGCGCGCCGGCGGCGCCCGCCTTCGCAAATCCGCTGACCAGCACCGCGGCGTTCATCGCGCCTGCCGACGTGCCGGAGATCGCCTCGATCTTCAGCCAGGGCTCTTCAAGCAGTCGATCCAGCACGCCCCATGTGAAGGCGCCGTGCGAACCGCCCCCCTGCAACGCCAGGTCGACGAGCACTTGCGATCGAGACGACTGCGTCGCCGATCTTTCACCGGTCTCTTTCGGCATTGCGCCAACTCCACTCTGTGCGGCGGCCAAGTCGCCCTTGGCCGCCTTTCTTCAAGCGCCCTGCGCGAAGGCGTCGCTCTTAAGTGACTCTCGTCGGGCCTGCAATGCAGGACAGGCGCCAATCACTCCGGAATTATCTTACCGACGTCCGCTTCGTACGGATCCTCGTGCATCGCCATTTGCTTGCCCTTGGTGCCGGGCAACACCTGGAACCGCGGATCAAATTCCACCATCGTCGAAGCGAGCATCTTGAGGACCGCCGGATTGCCTTCGATCTTCGCGACTCCCGCCGCGATCTGCGCATCGAGCGTCTTGACGCCCATCATCGTCGCCTCGAGATCTGAGCGATTGATGGTCAGCGTGAGGTCGGGTTTCGCCGCCGAGAAGCCCTTGATGTTGGTGAGCGTCGCGTTCGCGAGTTCTACGATGAATTTTTCGCCATTGTCCGGAGTGACGAGATTCATCGTGAACCGCATGCCCTCGGCCTTGCGGCTGTCCATGCGAATGGCCAGGAAATTCAGGAACAGCTCCGTCGACATGGCCCGGATCACGTCGGGACTGGTGGTGCTCGCCGTCGCGCCGGACGGGATGCCGGTGCGCAATTCATAAGCGCCGGCCAGGAAGCTGTTACGCAGACCCGGATTTTCCTGCTGGTAGCCGAGCTGCTCGAATATGTCGGCGAGCAGATCCTTCGCCGCGGCATTTTGCGGCTGCGCCTGCACGAGCTTGTTCATGATCTCCGAAGCGAGAAGATACTTGCCCTCGTCGTGCAGCTGCTGGCCGCGCTTCATGATGCTGTCGGCGCCGCCCATCATCTCGACGTAGAGCGGCGCGGATTCCGACGGCGAAAGGGGGATCAGCGTCGCCGGATTGCAGTCCCAGAATCCGAGATAGCGCTGTATGACGCCGCGGCTGTTGTGCTCGGGCGAGCCATGATAGCCGCGGCAATGCCACTTCGCCTGCAAGTCCTTCGGAAGCTCGTAGACATTGTGGATTTCGTTGATCGTCACGCCCTGGTTGGCGTAGTGCAGGACCTGGTTGTTCATATTCGCGTAGAGATCGCGCTGGTCCCTGAGGACTTCCTGTACGCGCGCATTGCCCCAGCGCGGCCAGTGGTGGGACGCGAACATCACTTCCGCTTCCTGGCCGAAGCGATAGAGCGCCTCGCCGATATATTTCGACCAGTTCAGCGGGTCGCGAACCGGCGCGCCGCGCAAGGTGTAGATATTGTGCAACGAGGCGATGACGTTTTCCGCCATCCACAGCGCCTTCATCTCGGGAATGTAGGTGTTCATCTCCCGCGGCGCCTCTGTATTCGGCGTGTTCTGGAACACCATCTTCAGGCCGTCGACCTCGAATTCCTCGATCGGCTCCTTCACGTAGCGGGTGGGCGCGATCAGCCCGACGGCGCCGGCTGAAACGGCCTGCCCGAGGCCCTGTCCGACATAGCCGTGGGGCGCGGCGGGCAACAGCAGTCCATACTGGAAGAACAGGCGCCGGTTCATGGCATTGCCGGCGTAGACGTTCTCCGACACGGTGAAGTCCATGAAGTCGACAGGCGCGATTACCGGGACCTTGCCGGAACGGACGTCGGCCTCGTCGACGATGCCGCGCACGCCGCCCCAGTGATCGGCGTGCGTATGGGAATAGATTACCGCGGTGACAGGCAGACCCTTGCCGACATGCTTCTGGAGAAGAGCCCACGCCGCCTGCACGACCTCCTTGCTGACCAGCGGATCGAACACGATCCAGCCCGTCTTGCCCCGGATGAACGTGATGTCGGACAGGTCGAGGCCACGCACCTGGTAAATGCCGGGGATGACTTCATAGAGTCCGTAATTGTTGTTGAGTTTCGACTGTCGCAGCAACGAGGGATGAATGGAGTCGAACGAATCCTTTTCGTTCAGGAACTGGAAGCGCTTCATGTCCCATGCGACATGGCCGGCCTCCGATCTGATCTCGAGGTCGGGCATCGGCGCAATCAGGCCGCGCTTCTGTTCCTCGAAATCCTTCGCGTCGGAAAACGGCAGGCTGGCTTTCGCCTTCTGCAGAACCTCCGCCGTGAATTTCGAAGGCGCTTTGCCTTTGGGATGAAAATGACCGGCGAGCGGCTGCCTCTGCTGGCCTTGCGCATAGGCGGGGCTGTCCTCGAGAACCAGGGATGCCCCGACCGCGAAAGCGCTTCCGACTACCGGCAGACCTTGAACAAACTGTCGCCTCGTCGCCATTCTTGATCCCTTTCAATCGATGCTTTGCCTAGAGGAGCGGAAGACGTTTTCGGTTCATGCTGGCCGTCTGGATATGCGCCTCGCATTGAACCTCATTCGTCGGAATTCAGGACTTTCATCAATCCGGAGGCATCCTTGATGTGGATGTGGCCTCGCGAAAGCCCGACAAGTCCACGATCGGAAAGATCTTGCAGAAGTCCCACGACCGTGTTGCGCGACAGGTTCGTAGCGTCGGCGAGTTCCGCCTGCGTTAGCGGCACGGTGAGCAGCGGCGGCGCGTCCTGGCGGTCGCGGTGACCGCTGCAGCGAAGCAGAACGGCGATCACGCGGCGTTCGCTCTTTCGCGTAATCAGATCTCCCGCGACCGTCGCGGCGAGGTCGCCGTAGATCATCGCCAGACGCACGATGGACTGCCAGCCGCCGGGCTCGGCGTCGAGCAATCTCATGAGCGGCTGCTCTCCAATGGAGAAGACCCAGCCGGGCGAACGCATCACGCTCGTAAACCGCCGCGGTCCGGAGCCGACGAACCATGCGTAGCCAAACCAGAAGGGCGGCCTGAAAATGTGGACGAGCGGCGTCTCCGCGTATCCGACGCTCGAGGATAGTCCCGCCACGCCATCTGCGAGCGCGACGAGTTCTCCCTTGACCTCGCCCGCCGTGGTGATCCGGTCGCCCAGGCCGAGGCGCTTCCAGCGCCCCTGTGCGATCACGGCGTCCGCGAAATCCGGCGAAGTCGTGGACAGCCAGCCATGGGTCTTCAGCAACCGTATCTTCGCGTCGTGACAAGTATCGACATTCGGTTGCAACATTCATTGGTCCCCGCGGGCGAAAATGTCATAGCCCGCCAGCAACATAGCCTCTGCACAATTTTGGGCGCAGCGGGAATTCCATCTGATTGGCCGAGGGGTCAGTAAGCAAGCGATGAACGCGATCGATCGAGTGCGGCGATGTCGATTGTCCATTTCAGTCTATACTTCGTCGCATTCTGACAAACGCGATCTCGATTTCGTGCGGACGACGCCGTCGCGCGCAGGCCCGCGTTAATCCCGGGCGGATAGAGTCTGCCTGCAGCCGGACGTAATTCCCGCTTGCCCGACAGCGGCGCGAAGGAAACATGCCAATACGTGACCGCCCCGCGTCGATATGCTATCGCCGCTTCGTGTCGTTCCGCCCCGTCGCACGATGGAGAAGGTGGCTGTCGCCCTCGCCACGAAATAGACGCAGCATCCTCACTCCCTCCGGATATCGGAGCAAATGGGTGGAGGCGGCGACGCGCGCCCTGGCGGTCCTGTTGTCGACGATGATGCCTGTTCTGTCGGGATGCAGTTCGCTGTCAGGCGTTCTTGAACCCGTACATGAACAATATGCGGACGCCACGAAAGTGGCCGTCCTCGTGTCGACGACGCGCGCGCCGTCCGCCGACCGCAGCATCCTCTTCTCCGGCGAGCGCGGCCAGACATCACAGGCCGCAATCAGCGTTTCCATACCGCCGGACGAAGCGCGGGACGTCGGCCAGGTCCAGTGGCCGCGACAGATACCGCCCAACCCCGCTGCAGAATTCGCGGTGCTCGACGTCCAGCAACTGGACGGCAAGGCGCAGACGGCTGCCTGGCTCCGCACACATGCAACAAAATCGCGGCGCGCTCTGGTGTTCGTGCATGGATTCAATACGACATTCGAACGATCGCTGATCTGGTTCGCCCAGATCGCGCATGACGCAGGCGCGGACGCCACCCCGGTCCTGTTCAGCTGGCCGTCGCGCGGCAGCCTGTTCGAATATTCATACGATCGGGAGAGCGCCGCGTTTTCGCGCGACGCGCTGGAACGCCTGTTGAGAGAGCTGGCGGCGAGTCCCGCAATCGACGAAATCACGATTCTCGCGCATTCCATGGGCGCATGGGTGACGACGGAAACCCTGCGGCAGATGTCGATTCGCGACGGGCGGATTTCAGGGAAGATCCAGACGGTAATTCTCGCATCGCCCGACATCGATCTCGACGTCTTCCGAAGTCAGCTTCAAACCTTCGGCAAGGCGCGCCCGCAATTCTTCGTTTTCATTTCTCGCCGGGACCGCGCGCTGCGCCTGTCACGACGCATCGCCGGCAATATCGAAAGGCTCGGCGCAGTAGATCCTGACGCGAATCCGTGGCTCGTTTCTGAAGGCATCGCCGTTGTCGACCTCACGGATACGGCTACGGGCAGTTGGACGCGGCATGCCAAATTCGCCGAAAATCCGGATGCCATACGCTTCCTCGGCGCACAGATGATCAATGGTTCGGGCGACGAGCCGGGCGGATTCGGCGAACGGCTGCAATCGCTATCGGTCGGCGTGACCCAGGGCATCGGCGGCGCCGCCGGCATGGTGCTGACCGCGCCGATCGCCATCGTCAATCCGAAGGCGCGCCCCGCCTTTGCCAACCAGTTCGATCAGGTGCAGCAGGCGGTCGACGACATGTATCTGCCCGCCCCGGCGCGGTGACCCGCGGCTTAGCGACGCGCGGCTTTCGCCCCGTCGCCGCCGAACAAATCGGAAATCCAGCGCAGGTTCTCGTTCGTGGAACAGATCGTCAGGATGGCGATCAGTATCGGCACCCCGATGAACGCGCCTGTCACGCCCCACAATGCGCTCCAGAAGAAGACCGCGAAGAGAACCAGGAAGGGCGACAACGACAATTGCGCGCCGGCGACCCTGGGTTCGAGATAGCTGCCGATGAAGAATTGTATGGCGTTGAGGCAGGCCAGGACGGCGAGCGCGAGCGAGAAGGATTCGAACTGCGCCAGCGCGAACAGGGTGGGCGCCACGGTGGCGAACAGCGGACCGAGGAACGGAATATAGTTCAACACGAAAGCGAGCACGCCCCAGGCCGTCGCGAGCTCGATGCCCGCGAACAGCGCGAATGCCCATACGACCGCGCCCGTCAGCAGGCTCATCTGCGTCCGCACCCGCATGTATCGCTGATACTTCACGCAGATTTCGCTCGCCGGCTGCAAGATGGCCTGTCTCAGGCTCGCATTTTCCAGCCTTTCGACATTCCTGCGCAAAATCTCGACCTCCAGCAATCCGAGCACGACGAAGGCGAAGACGATGACGAGGAAGGTCACCAGGCTGTAGCCGTGGCCGCCAATCCCGCGCACGACGCCGGATATCCAGCTCGACCCGAAATTGGTTTCCACGATCGACTTCGCGGCAATCCCGTGCCCCTCGAACCAGTCGATGGCCTGCATGTAGAGCGCCTGGAATCGACCGGCGTTCTGCAGGAGCCACGTGGCGACAAGTCCGGACGCCCACGTCACCAGAAAGACGAGTACGCCGACGACAGCGACCGTCATCGCCAATGTCGCCACGAGCGCAAGGCCCTGGGGCATGCGCCGGGTAAACCATTTCTGCAATGGCCAGACCACGGCGACCACGAATATCGCAAAGGCCACCGGCGCCAGCAGCGATCTCAGGAAATAGGCGGCCGCATGAACCGCGACGATGGCGCAGATCGCCAGAGATATTCTTGCCGCGCGATCCTCTATCATCATGGACGTCCCGCGTCTGGCGCTTCCTGGAGGCTTCGGTTTATTGCATGCCGGCGTGCGGCGGGCAAAGGCGCGCCAGGCGTCGCACGCCGATATGGCGAGCTATGCGGCTTGCCGGCCTTCCGCCGCACATCTAATGTCGCGCGACGACCGGAAGCGGCCATCTTCCGCTCGCTTCAACTGGGGTCTTGCAGACATCGTGACTGAACATCGGTGGGCGCGCCATTTTTCGCTTTCCATAGCAGGAGCGATCGTCGGCGTTCTTTTTTTCGCGGCGTCTCTCACGCCGAGCCTCGTGCCGCGATCGCCACTGATCCAGGGCGGCGTCAGTGGCGTCAGTCTTGCTGCCGGTTACGGAGTCGGAATACTCGTCGCGCGCCTGTTCGGATTGCTGCAGATCGGCTCGCCCGACGGGCAAAGCCTGCGCAGGCTGAAGCTCGCCGTTCTCGCGATTTGCATTGCGGCGGCGCTCCTGTCCCTTTGGTGGGCGTCCGGCTGGCAGGCGCGTCTGCTGGCTGTGATGGGAATGCCGCCGCAGGAAAGCAGCGGCTCGCTGGTGATCGCTTCCGTCAGCATCGCCGTCTTCGTCGCCTTGTTGCTGATCGCGCGCGGCTTTGCGTTTGTGAACCGCCGCCTGTCGGCGCGCTTCGGCCGCTACGTTCCACCCCGCCCCGCCGTGCTGCTCGCCTTTCTCGCGACTGCCGGCCTGTTCTGGTCGATCGGCAATGGCGTCCTCGCGACGCGTGCGATGCGCTCCCTCGACGCGCTCTATCGTGAACTCGACGCGCGTTTCGAGGAAACCAGCCCGCAACCCACACAGGCGACGAAGACCGGCGGCCCCGGCTCGCTGATGACATGGGCAAGCCTCGGCCGACGCGGCCGGCAGATGGTGGCGGCCGGTCCGGATCGCGACAAGATTCAAAAGGAGGGCGGCGCGCCGGCGCAGGAACCGCTGCGCGTCTATGTTGGACTGAATTCGGCGGAGACGCCGGGCGACCGCGCGCGGCTGGCGCTGGAAGAACTCAAGCGCATCAGAGCATTCGAACGCGCCAATCTGGTGATCGTCACGCCGACCGGCTCGGGCTGGGTCGATCCGGAGAGCCAGGCCGCGCTCGAGTATGTGATGCGTGGCGATGTCGCGAGCGTTTCGGTTCAATATTCATATCTGGCAAGCTGGATCGCGCTGCTCGCCGCGCCCGAATATGGCGCGGAGACGGCGCGCGCCACATTCGCCGCCGTCTACGGCCATTGGCGCTCGCTTCCGAAGGGAAAGCGACCCAAACTGTACCTGCATGGCCTAAGTCTCGGCGCGTTCAATTCCGACCTCAGCCACGACCTCTTTCAAGTGATCGGCGATCCCTACGACGGCGCCCTGTGGTCGGGGCCGCCGTTCAACAGCCGCACCTGGTCGGAAGTCACGGCGCAACGCAATCCCGGCACGCCCGAATGGTTGCCCGAGTTTCGCGACGGCTCGGTCATACGTTTCTCGGCGCAGGAAAATCGCGCCAAATCCGCGCCCGCGGCCTGGGGACCGTATCGGCTGATCTATCTGCAATACGCCAGCGACGCGGTCACCTTCTTCGATCCGCACGCCCTGTGGCGGAAGCCGGACTGGATGGCGGCGCCGCGCGGCCCCGACGTGTCGCCGGATCTCGTCTGGATTCCCGTCGTGACGTTTCTCCAGCTCACATTCGACATGATGCTCGCCGTCACGCCGCCGAAGGGGCACGGTCACGTATATCTGTTCGAGCATTACGTGGACTGCTGGGCGGCCCTTACGGACGCGCCGGGCTGGAGCCAGGAAGGTTTGCAGGCATTGAAGCAGAATGTCGGCGCCGAGAGGCGCTGAGGCGTTCTAGACCCAGCGCCAGCCGCAGACGCGCCGGCCGTGTCGCCACCAGCAGACCCAGCGGCGCCGCCGCGGCGGCGCAACGACGACGACCCTCGCCTTACGAACATCCACGTCGGCAGGCGGCGCTGACGGCTTGCCCACCGGCATCGCGCGTGCGCCGGGCGCACCGAAAACGCCGACAGAAGCGACGCCGGCGACAGTCAGGAGTTCAGCAAGCAATTTCCGTCTGTCCATCGTCATCGCACGTCCTTGCTCGAATGCAATCGCCGGCCGGGATCGTCCCCGCCGCATCTTGCCCACGCCTCGCAGCGCCAACGCGCCGCCTTGCGGCCAGTGTCGCAGATCGCAACCCGCGGGACTGCCCAGAATTGGGCGCTGGAAACGCGCGCCATGGCTTGCTTTGCTATATGGTTCGCGCCGAACACGCGGGATGTTCGCTCCGCGCGCCTGGAACACTCGAGATGCAACTGACGCTCGTCCTCCTGCTGCTGGCCGCGGCCATCGTCATGTTCGTCGCCGGTCGCCCCCGCATGGACGCCGTCGCGCTGCTCGTCATGGTGATGCTGCCGTTCACCGGCGTCGTGACGATGAGCGAAGCGCTGGCCGGATTTTCCGACCCGTCGATAGTCCTGATCGCCGCCCTGTTCGTCGTCGGCGAAGGACTGGTGCGCACCGGGATCGCCCGTCGCGTCGGCGACTGGCTGGATTCCTCGGCGCGCGGCGACGAAACCAGGCTGATGACGCTGCTGATGGGCGCGGTCGCGACGCTCGGCTCTTTCATGAGTTCGACCGCTGTCGTCGCAATCTTCATACCCGTGGTGTTGCGCGTTTCCGGCAAGGCGAACGTTTCGCCTCGACGGTTGATGATGCCTCTGAGCGTCGCGGCGCTGATCAGCGGCATGATGACTCTGGTCGCCACGACGCCCAACCTGATCGTCAACGCCGAATTGCTCCGTTCGGGCGTTGACGGATTTGGCTTCTTCGCCTTCACGCCGTTCGGCATCCCGATCCTGGCGCTTGGCGTCTGCTACATGCTGGTCGCCCGCCGATGGCTCGGGGAACGCGACGATGCAGGGATGCAGGCCGCCTCGGGACCCAGCCTCAAGCTCTGGATCGAGCGCTACGATCTCGCGACCCGGGAGAAGCGGCTGCGCATTGGATCGCAATCCGTACTCGCCGGTCGGCCCGCATCCGATCTCGCGTCGAACGCCGACGGCGTCGCGCTGGTGGCTATCGAGCGTAGAGGCGCCATCCTCGCCCCTGCGCCCGACACCATTCTTCTGCCGGATGACATACTGCTCACTGACGTCGACGTGGGCGACAATGTCGCGAGCGACCTGTGGCGTCGCCTCGGCCTCGAACTGCTGCTCCTTGACGACGCCCGCGACTATGTCTCGGATTATGCGCAGGCGATCGGCATGGCCGAAGTCGTCCTGCCTGCGGAATCGGAATTCATCGGCCTGACGGTACAGGCCGCCGACTTCCCCTCGCGGCTCGGCCTCCAGCTCACGGGCCTTCGTCACGGCTCGAAAATTGCGACCGGCGCGCTTCGCAACGAGAGACTGCGGCTCGGCGACACGCTGCTGCTGGCTGGCCCATGGTCCCGGATCCGGAAATTGCGCGCGGAGACGGACCATGTCGTGGTGCTCGGCCTGCCGTCCGAAATGTCGGACGTGCTGCCCGCCGCCAGCCGCGCGCTGTACGCCCTGCTGATCCTCGGGCTGGTCGTGCTGCTCATGGCGACCCGCGTGCTGCCTAATGTCCAGGCCGCGCTGATCGGCTGCCTCCTGATGGGACTTGCGGGTTGCATCGATTTCAACAGCGCCTATGGCGCGATCAACTGGAAGACGCTGATCCTCATCGTCGGCATGTTGCCATTCTCGCTCGCGCTGCAAAGGACCGGCGGCGTCGACATGGCGGCCGACGCCGTGCTGGCGGTGGTCGGTCAGGCTTCGCCGCGTCTCGTCCTGCTGACCCTGTTCGCGATGACCGCGGGTCTCGGCATGTTCGTTTCGAACACCGCGACCGCCATCCTGATGGCGCCAGTGGGCATTGCGATCGCCAAGGATCTCGGCACCTCGCCCTATCCGTTCGCGATGATCGTCGCGCTTGCCGCATCCTCCGCCTTCATGACGCCGATTTCTTCCCCCGTGAACATGCTCGTGGTCGGCCCCGGCCGATATGTGTTCGGCGATTTCGTCAGGATTGGCGTCCCGTTCACGATCGTCGCCGCCATCGTCAGCGTGCTGCTCGTCCCGATGCTCCTGCCGTTTCATTGAGCAGTCCGCGCCAAGGCCACGCTTGCGCTTCTCACCGCCCTGCCGGTTTGGTACTGTCGCATCGCGCATTTCGCGGGAAGACCTGCTTCTGCTAGGGCTTGGTCATGCAATCAAAGCGCTTCTCAACTCACGGTCTCTCGAAGTCGAGCCAGCTTGACGCGTGGCGGGAATGGTACGCCGCCTCCTATGAGGTCTCTCTTCCGGACAGCGAGGACAATGGCTTCGCCGCCGAGAGCGAAATGTGGACGCTGAACGGCCTGGGCATCGCCAGGGTGTCGGCCCCTGCGCTTCGCGCTTCGCGGACGAAGATTCTCGCCCGCCGCGATCCCGTCGACCATGTTTGTCTCACGATGGGCCTGCGGGCCGGGACATGTTTCACATTCGGCGCGGAGACGCTGGAGGCGCCTGCAGGCACGCCCTTCATCTTCGGACTCGACGAGGCGCACACGAGTCAGCGACTGTCCGACGAAAGGTGGCAAATCTACATTGGACGGGATCAGTTCAGGCAGGCCATGCCGTCGCTGGACGCTTCGAAGGGCAAGCTCGTCGACACGCCTCTCGGCGACTTGCTGGCCGGCTATCTCCGGCTCCTGATCCCGACGCTCCCGAGCCTGTCCGAAGAAGAGGCGCATCGGCTGCCGGACGCCATCGTCGCGATGATCGTTGCATGCGTCGCGCCCTCGGCCCAGAGCATCGAAATGGCGCAGGCGTCGTTGCGGATGACGCGACTGGAAAAGGTGCGGCGCGCCATCCTGCAAGACCTGTTCGCCCCGGACCTGGACGTGAACAAATTGTCGAAGAGGCTCGGCATTTCGAGGTCGAACCTGTATCGGCTGCTCGAGCCGGAAGGCGGCGTCGCAAACTACATCAAGCACCTGCGGCTGCTCGAGAGCTTCGAGCAATTGAGCGACCCCTTGAATACGCAATCGATCGGGGAAATAGCCGAGGCTCTCCGGATGCCCGACCGGTCGAGCTTCGGCCGGTCGTTCCGCAGGAAATTCGGCATGACGCCCGGGGAGGTGCGCGAGGCCGCGCGCGCCGGCGCGAACGCGATCCTTGCGCCGGCCCAGGACGATTCGCCTGCGACGCGAAGCTTCCGCAAATTTCTTCAGGAACTCTAGCGACCGGTTCGACAAGCCGCCGCCGCGACCGGCCGCCGGAAGCGGCGCCCTGCTTTCGGGCGGATCAGGCCAGCGGCGAGGGGCCATTTGGGATTTCTGGCCCATCGCCGGGACGCCGCACAGCTAGGGCCGTTCCAGCGGCCGTCATATTTTGCAGGCGAGCGCACTCGTCATGCAAGCAAACGCCCGACCCTCGATTCCACCCGGCCATTGCGAGCGAATTCGCACGCTGTCGACGCATGGATGGCTGTCGCAGACCGACGGGACTTTTTCCGAAGCCGTCATTGCCGCCGGGGTCTGGAAGAAGGTCGAGCGCGACACGCGGCTCTTCAAGTCGGGCGATTGTGCAAACGACGTCATCGGCCTCGCTGAGGGCGTCCTGGCCATCACGTCGGGCGGCGACTTCGAGGAAGACGCGATCATTCACATCAGTCGGCCTCCGACGTGGCTCGGCTGGCCGGCCCTGTTCGGCGACACACGCCACAGCTATACGGCAACGATGAAAAGCGCGGGCTGGGTTCTGAAAGTGTCCCGCCGCGCGCTTGTGGCGCTGCTGGATCGAAATCAGCCGGGCTGGACGACCATCATGCCGCTGGTCGCCCGTTACGACGAACTGGCGACAATCGCCACCGACGACCTTCTGATCAGAAAAAGCGAGCAGCGGGTCATTGCGGTTCTCTTGCGCTTCAGCGGACATGAAGACCCGGACGGAGGCCCTGCGCTGAACCGCCTGCCGATCACTCAGCACGAATTGGCCGGCGCGACCAATCTTTCGCGCAATGCGCTGATCCCCATTCTGCACGGATTGGAAGCGCGCAACGTCATCGAACTCGGCAAAGGATACCTTCTCGTCCGCGATACGGATGCGCTCGCCCGGCTGCGGATCAAGGCGCCGTGCGCGACCGATCGTTCGCCACGGCCCTCGCGAGGGGGCGGACGATCCGACCGGAGGGCTTTGGAGCCGGCGCAAGCATTCCCGATGGCGTAGAAAAGCCACGGGCACAGAAGGGCTGCGCCGCACACGCTGCACCCCCCGTCATTTCGCGCCGGCCATCTCGTCAACATCGATTTTCCTGAGCATCGCGTCCTCGACGAGATTGCGCTCCTGCCATGCCGAGCGCTGATTGGTGCGACGAACCTGCACTGCCGTGACCTTGTATTCCGGACAATTGGTAGCCCAATCGGAATTCTCCGTCGTCACGACATTCGCCCCGGTGACGGCGTGGTGGAAAGTCGTATAGACGACGCCGGGTTGAACGCGGTCGGTGATTTCCGCGCGCAGTGAAATCTCGCCGACGCGGCTCGCCAGCGAGACGAGATCGCCTGTACGCACCCCACGGCTTTCGGCGTCGAAGGGATGGATCTCGAGCACATCCTCGTCGTGCCAGACGTTGTTCTCCGTACGCCTCGTCTGCGCCCCGACATTGTATTGCGAGAGAATACGGCCGGTTGTCAGAAGCAACGGGAAAAGCGGTCCGCTGCGCTCGTCGGTCGGCACATATTCGGTCAGCATGAACCGGCCCTTGCCGCGCACGAAACGCTCCACATGCATCAGCGGCGTACCGTCGGGCGCGGCGTCGTTGCACGGCCATTGGACCGAGCCCCTTTCGTCCAGAAGCGCGTAGGAGACATTGCGGAAGCCAGGCGTAAGCCGGGCGATCTCCTCCATGATTTCCGAGGGGTGGGCGTAGTGCATGGGATAACCGAGCGCGGCCGAGAGGTCGCACGTCGCCTGCCATTCCGCCTTGCCGCCGAGCGGCCGCATCACCTGTCGCACGCGGTTGATGCGCCGCTCCGCATTTGTGAACGTGCCGTCCTTTTCGAGGAACGACGCGCCGGGAAGAAAGACATGAGCGTATTTCGCGGTCTCGTTCAGGAACAGATCCTGCACGACCACGCATTCCATGGCGACGAGGCCTGCCGTGATGTGCTGAGTGTCGGGATCGGACTGGGCTATGTCCTCGCCCTGCACATAGAGGCCCTTGAACCGACCGGCGACAGCCTCGTCCAGCATGTTTGGAATGCGCATGCCGGGTTCGCTGTCGAGCGTCACGCCCCACAGGTTCTCGAACATGTCGCGTGTCGCATCGTCGGAGACGTGGCGGTAGCCGGAGAATTCGTGCGGGAATGAACCCATGTCGCACGAACCCTGAACGTTGTTCTGCCCCCGCAGCGGATTCACGCCGACGCCCTCTCGTCCGACATTCCCGGTCGCCATGGCCAGATTGGCGATGGCCATGACGGTGGTGGACCCCTGTGAGTGCTCGGTTACTCCAAGCCCGTAATAGATCGCGCCATTGGCGCCGGTGGCGTAGAGCCGGGCGGCCGCCCGCACTTCGGCCGCCGGTACGCCCGTATGCTTCTCCATCGCTTCAGGCGAATTTTTCTCCTGCGCCACGAAACGCGCCCAGGATTCGAATTCTCCGAGGTCGCAGCGCGCGCGCACGAATGTTTCGTCGACAAGGCCCTCCGTGACGATGACATGCGCGAGAGATGTCAGCAGCGCGACATTCGTGCCGGGGCGCAGTTGCAGATGGTGCTCTGCGCGAATATGCGGCGACTGAACGAGATCGATACGGCGCGGATCGGCGACGATCAACTTCGCGCCGGCGCGGAGTCTCTTCTTCAGCCGCGATCCGAACACGGGATGCGCGTCAGTCGGATTGGCGCCGATGACGATGATGACGTCCGACTTGTCGACGGACCTGAAATCCTGCGTGCCGGCCGATGTCCCGAAGGTCTGCGACAGGCCATAGCCTGTCGGCGAATGACAGACGCGGGCGCAAGTGTCGACATTGTTGTTTTTGAACGCCGCCCGCACGAGCTTCTGAACAAGAAACACTTCCTCGTTGGTGCAACGCGACGACGTAATGGCGCCGACCGACTCGCGGCCATAATTCGCCTGGACGCGCTTGAATTCGGAGGCCGCATACGCGATCGCCTCATCCCAGGAGACCTCGCGCCAGGGATCTGTGATCCTTGCGCGGATCATCGGCTTGGTGATGCGATCCTTGTGCGTGGCGTAGCCCCAGGCAAAGCGCCCCTTGACACAGGAGTGCCCTTCGTTGGCCTTGCCGTCCTTGTAGGGAACCATCCGCACGACACGGTCGCCCTGCATCTCCGCCTTGAACGAGCAGCCGACGCCGCAATAGGCGCAGGTCGTTACCGTGGAATGGTCGGGCTGGCCGTGCGCGATCACGGATTTCTCGGTCAATGTCGCGGTCGGGCAAGCCTGCACGCAGGCGCCGCAGGAAACGCATTCCGAATTGAGAAAATCGGAAGATCCCGCCGCCACGCGCGAGTCGAAGCCGCGCCCGGCAATCGTCAGCGCAAACGTGCCCTGGGTCTCCTCGCAAGCGCGAACGCAGCGGTTGCAGACGATGCATTTCGCGGGGTCGTAGGTGAAATACGGATTCGACCCGTCCTTGGCGCCGTCGAAATGATTGTCTCCGGCATAGCCGTAGCGGACCTCGCGCAGCCCAACCGCCCCGGCCATATCCTGCAATTCGCAATCGCCATTGGCGGCGCAGGTCAGGCAATCCAGCGGATGATCGGAAATGTAGAGCTCCATCACGCCGCGGCGCAGCTTCGCCAATCGGTCGGTCTGCGTGCGCACCACCATGCCCTGTTCGGCCGGAGTCGTGCATGACGCCGGCGTTCCCTTGCGCCCCTCGATCTCGACGAGACACAGGCGGCACGAGCCGAAAGGCTCGAGTGAATCGGTCGCGCAAAGCCTCGGGATCCTCGTGCCGAGCGCCATGGCTGCCGCCATGACGGACGTCCCTTTCGGCACGGAGACCTCGACGCCGTCGATGGTCAGCGCGACGATTTCCTCGCTCGCACGGATCGGCGTCCCGTAGTCGACTTCCTTGATGAGTCCCGCTGCTCTGGCCTGGTTCATCCGAACCTCCTATTCCGCAGCCGTTCGTTGGACAGCGCCCCGAAAGTCTTCCGGAAAATGGCGCAGCGCGCTCATGACCGGCATGGGCGTCAGTCCGCCCATCGCGCAGAGCGATCCATCTGTCATCAATTGCGCGAGATCCTCGAGCACCACGAGGTTCTTCTGGCGCTCGACGCCGCCAATGATCCGGTCCATCGTCTCGACGCCGCGCACCGCGCCGATGCGGCAGGGCGTACACTTGCCGCAACTTTCTTTCGCGCAGAAGTCGAAAGCGAACCGCGCCTGCTTCGCCATGTCGACCGTGTCATCGAAAACGACGACGCCGCCATGGCCGAGCATGGCGCCGATCGACGCGAACGCTTCGTAATCGAGGGGCGTATCGAGCTGGCTTTCCGGCAGATAGGCGCCGAGAGGACCGCCGACCTGCACGGCGCGCACCGGCCGGCCGGAACGTGTGCCGCCGCCGAACTCCTCGATCAATTCGCGCAAGGTATGGCCGAACGGCAATTCCACCAGGCCGCCGCGCCTGACGTTGCCGCCGAGCTGGAAAGGCAGCGTACCGCGGGAACGGCCGACGCCATATCCGGCATAGCCTTGCGGACCGGCGCAGAGGATCGATGGTACAGCGGCAAACGACAGCACGTTGTTGACGATCGTCGGCTTCCCGAACAGTCCCTGCAACGCCGGTAACGGCGGCTTGGCGCGCACCACGCCGCGCTTGCCTTCGAGGCTTTCCAGCAGCGAGGTTTCCTCGCCGCAGATATAGGCGCCGGCGCCGAACCGCGCTTCCATGTCGAAGGCGCGGCCGGATTCCAGAACGGACGCGCCGAGAATGCCGGCCCTGCGCGCGAGATCGATCGCCGCGTTCATCATGCGAAAGGCGTGCGGATATTCCGAGCGGATATAGACGAAGCCTTTCGTTGCGCCGACCGCGAGGCCGGCGATCGCCATGCCCTCGATCAGCAGGAAAGGATCGCCTTCCATAAGCATCCGGTCGGCGAAAGTACCGGAATCGCCTTCGTCGGCATTGCAGACGATGTATTTCTGCGCAGCCTGCGCATCGCGTACCGTCTTCCACTTGATCCCGGTCGGAAAGGCGGCGCCGCCGCGGCCGCGCAGGCCGGACGCCGTGACGTCGGCGACGATATCCGCGCCGCTCCTTTCCAGCGCGCGTCGCAATCCGGCGAGGCCACTGGCGGCCTTGTAGCCGTCGAGCGACAGCGGATCGATGGCGCCGACGCGCGCGAACGTCACGCGGGTCTGCCGGCGCATCCAGTCCATTTCGGCGACAGAGCCTTGCGCCAACGGATGCGCGCTGCCCGACAGGAACCCGGCTTCGAACAAGGACGGAACATCGAGCCGCGAAACCGGGCCATAGGCGACGCGCCCGCGCGCAGTCTGGACTTCGATAAGCGGCTCGAGCCAGAGCATGCCGCGCGATCCGACTCGTACGATTTCGACGCTCGCGCCGCGGCGTGCCGCTTCTTCGGCAACAGCAAGCGCCACCGCATCCGCGCCGACCGACAGCGCCGCCGCATCGCAGGAAACGAAGACGCGCGTGTTCACTTCGATGCTCCCGCCGCGATCTGCGCTTCTTCGATCGTCGCTCCATCGCAAAGGCTCGCAAGCCTTTCGACGTCGAGCCGGGCCACGAGTTCGCCGTCGACCAACGCATTCGGACCAAGCGCGCAATTTCCCAGGCAATATACCGTCTCGACGGTGAGGCGCTCGTTCGATGTTTCGTCGGGCGTGACGCCGCGCCGCGCCGCCAGTTCCGCAAGCACTTGCTCGCAGCCGTTCGCCTGGCAGGCTTCGGCCCGGCATATCTTTATGACGCGCCGGCCGGCGGCCGCAGGCCGGAAATCGTGATAAAAGCTGATGACGCCGAAAACCTCCGCCTTCGAAAGGTTCAACGCGTGCGCTATCAGCGCGACGGCGGCGGGATCGATGTAGCCGAATTCGTCCTGCAGAGCGTGCAGGATGGGCAATATAGCGCCATCGAGCGAGGCGAACCGATCGATGATCGCTCGCGCCCTGCCCTCGTCCCAACTCGACAGTCTGGACATGTCGCCTCACTTTCCCGGCCCAGCGCGTCGGGGTTGCAGCCCGCATCTGGGCCGGCGAAAGCAGGCTGGAATCGGCCGCTCCCGGCGGACGTCGCCGCCCCTGACAGGATCCGAAAAACCCTTGAAATCACATAAATAGGGGCGGCGCGTTTGTCGACCCCTTCGATATCCCGGCGCGCAGTTGCTCTCCGCCATGCGGCGCGCCCCGAAACGACTCAGAAGATTGCCCAGCCTCCGCCGCCGCAGTCATTTCGCCCTGACAAAATGGCGCCCGCCATGAGCGCAACCGTGGCGGCCGGGCGGTTCGCACGGAACGAGCGCAATCATCCCTTGTGCATCCCCGGCATGTCTTTCTCCGTGACGACGAGATCGTAATCGGCGTCCGGCGGCACAGCCGGAAGAGAGTCGTACCAGACGGCATATTCCGCCTTCATCGCCGCCAGTCGTTGCGGTTCGTGACGCGCGCGATTGGCGCGCTCGCGTTCGTCAGCCGACAGGTCGAACAGATATTCGTTGTCCTCGATCTTCAGATACTTCCATTTGCCGCGACGCATGGCGTGTTGCGCACGATATTTCATGCGCCAGAACAGCCCGCGATCGAGCACGACGCCGGCGGGATCTTCCAGCATCGGCACGAGCGACACGCCGTCCATCGGATAGTCGCGGTGCTCGGCGACGTTCGCGGCCGCCAGAAAAGTCGCGGCCCAATCCATCGTGATGACCGGCGTTGCACAGGCCTGGCCCGCCCCGATGCGCGCTGGCCAACGCACGACATAGGGGACGCGTATCCCGCCTTCGGTCAGGTCCATCTTGCCGCCGATCAGCGGCCAGTTATCGGAAAATCGCTCGCCGCCATTGTCGCTCGTGAAGACGATCAGGGTGTCGTCGGCGAGTCTAAGGCGATCGAGTTCGCCCATCAACCTGCCGATGCCCTCGTCCATATGCTCGACCATCCGCCGGTAGATGTGGATCGACCCGCCGTCGGCATGCTGGATCGCTCCATCCAGCGTCGCCGGCACATGAGCGTCGTCACGGGTCTCCCATGGCCAGTGCGGCGCCGTGTAATGCAGGCTCAGCAGGAACGGATTGCCGCCCTCCCCGCATTGGCGGACGAAATCGACGGCGCGGTCGCTGAGCAGGTCTGTCAGATAGCCCTCGCGTTCAATCAGCGCCCCGTCTTCCCACAGGTCAGGCCGCCCCTTCATCGATTGATGCGTGAAATAGTCGACGCCGCCCGAATAAGGTCCGAAATGGATGTCGTACCCGCTCTTCAACGGGCCGAAATGCGGCGGATAGCCGAGATGCCACTTGCCGATCAGCGCGGTACGCCAACCCGCATCGCGCAGCAGCGAAGCAAAGGTCGGATGTTCGGGCGGCATGCCGAGATCGGGACGACGCATCGCCTTAGCGCCGGTCAAGGGCTCCTCCGCGGCGCCGCGCAACCTGTACTGCCATCGACCGCTGATCAGCGCGAAGCGGGTCGGGGAGCAGACCGGCGAATTTGAATATCCCTGCGTGAACAGGAGTCCCTGCGCGGCGAGACGGTCGATATTCGGAGAGATGGGGGCGCGCCCGCCATAACAGCCCAGGTCGGCGTAGCCGAGATCGTCGGCCATGATGAAGATGAAATTAGGCTTGCGCGCGGATGTCATGGACGCATCTTCCCTCGAACCAGGTCTGCAACACTTTGGTGTCGGCGATCGCTTCCGGATCGCATGAAAAGACATCGCGATCGATCGCAATGAAATCGGCCGAAAACCCCTCGCGCAACCGACCGGCGACGGCGCCGAAGCCGATCATCTCGGCGCCGTTCGCGCTGGACAGGGCGACTGCCAGTTTTGCTTCGATCGCCTGCGCGGCGCCGAGCCGCCCTGCAATCGGCTGGAATGGATTGCGTCGGGTGATCAGCGCCGAGATGCCGGGCCAGGGATTGGGCACGGGCGATATCGCCGGCCAGTCGCTGCCGACGGCGGCAAGAGCGCGGCTGGCGACGATATCGCGGATCGGCCACGAGCCGTCGACCCGCCCATCGCCGAGGCACGCGCGGAACGCGCTGTCGTTGGGCAACGGAAACCACATCGGCGGGCAGAGGTCGGCGCCTACATTGAGTTTCGACAATCGAGCGACATCGTCGGGCGCGATGAACTGCAGATGCGCGATCGTGTGTCGGATATTCGCGTGTCCGCTACGCTCGCGAACGCGCTCGATAGCGTCGAGTGTGTCGCGCACGGCGCGATCGCCGATGGCGTGCACCTTGACTGAAAGACCCTGCGCATCGAGTCGCCCTATCCGGTCGGCGAGATCCTCGACCGTGAAGGCGCACTCCCCCCTTTCGCCTTGGGGTCCGTCGAGGTACGGATCGATGAAAGCCGCCGTATGCTGGAGCGGCACGCCGTCCATGAAGAATTTGGCGGAATCGGTGTTTATCCGCGCCGTGCGGAATTCATGCCTGCGCGATACGAGCTCCTCGCCGATGCCGTCGCGCTCGAACGCCATCAGCAGCGGAACCATGTTGAGATAGCAGGCGACCCGCGCGCTCAATGCGCCTTGCTCGTCCAGTGTCTTCAAAGCTTTCATTGTTCGCGCCGAGGCGATGGCGAGGCCGAAACCGGTCACGCCGGCGGCGTTGAGCAATTTCAAGCCGTGGCGCGCGCACGAGACCCATTCCTCGTCGGTCAAGGGCGGGACCGCCGCTTCGAGTGGATTGGCTGCGTATTCGAACGCAAGGCCCGTCAGCCGCCCCCTGCCGTCACGCACGAAGCGGCCGATCCGCGGATCGGTCGTCGCATCGTCGACGCCGGCGCGCGCCAGCGCTTGCGTATTGGCGAAACGTGCATGAAGCGACAGGTCGCGCAGCAGCACCGGGCGTCCTTCGCTCGCCTCGTCCAACGCGGCGCGCCCTGCTTCGGAAAACATCTGGGGGCAACGTCCGATCGCAAAAGGTCCGCCGACGATCCACTCCGTACGCCCGGCTCGCTTCGCCTTCCGCCCAACCGCCTCGACGATCCCGCCAAAATCGAGATCGCCGGCAAGCTGCAACTCGTAGAGCGCGGAGCGCGCGCCTTCCAGCACATGGTTGTGTGGGTCGATGAGGCCCGGCAGCACAAGCGCCCCCTCGAGGTCGACGACGCGCCAACTGGCGTAGGCCGCGCATATTGCCTCACGCGATCCGATAGCCGCGACGCGCCCGTTGGCTACGGCCATCGCGTCTGCCCACGGCCGCCGCGGGTCGCCGGTGCTGATGCGTCGTGCGAGGAAAATATTGCCTGCTTCGCTGTCCAGCGGGTGATCGGTTCTCTTGTCTTCAGCCATGTTCGGCGCCTTCACGACGCAGGTAATTCCAGGCGAGCAGGCGTCGATCGGTCCAGTTCGCCGCGCCGTTGATCGCCAGCGACAGGAGCGCGATGAAGAGAAGCGCGGCCATGCCGTCGGCGATCCGGAACGATTCCTGCGCCCGGACGATGTAGGAGCCCAGTCCATCCGCGCTGAGCAGCATTTCCGTCGAAATGCCTATGAGCAGCGAAGCGGCGAGCGCCAGGCGCACGCCGGCGACGATACGCGGCGAGGCCGCCGGGAGGTCGACAAGCGCCAGTCGCTCGAAGCGGCCGAGGCGAAGGGAACGCGCGACCTGCGTCATCATCGGGTCGATATCGCGGACGCCGTCCATCGTGTTGAGCAGGATCGGGATGGAGGCGCCGTAGAAGATCGTCCAGACCTTCGCCGCCGAACCCGGACCGGCGAACAGCATGACGATGGGTACGATGGCCAACGGCGGCAACGGCCGAAGAAGGTTTACGGCCGGCTCGAACAGGCGAAACAGGACACGCGTGCGCGCAACGAAGACGCCGAGCGGAATCATCAGCGCGACGGCCATGCCGAGGCCGGCCGCCGCACGGGCGAGCGTGACGAGCGCTTCGCTGGCCAGCGCGGGGAACTGGCCCGCCAACGCAACGACCGTGCTCGTGAACGACGGGAAGCGTTGCGCCCCGGAGAGAATGACCAGGAGCTGCCAGAGCGCGCAGCTCGAAACGAGAGCCGCGAAACCGACAATGGCGGATTGGCGAGACAACAGCCGGCGCGGGAAATCAGGCATGGATCGTCGCCTCTAGCCGATCCCGCCATCCGCATATCAGCCGACGGCCGGCGCCGACCATTCCGTTGACGAGCAGGCCATTGAGCGCGACGACCAGAAGAACCGCGAATGTCTGGTCGACGTGCAGCGAAAATGCGGTATCGAACAAGAGAAAGCCGAGGCCGTTACGGCTCGCCAGCATCTCGGCGGCGACGGTGGCGATGAGCGCAAGCCCGGCGGTCAGGCGCAATCCCGTGAAGATTTCCGGCATGGCGGCAGGTAGCCTTATGGCGATCACGCTCCGGCGCTTCGAATAACCGAACATGCGCGCCGTCGACAGGAGAAGTGGATCCGTATCCAGCAAGGCGCGGGTCGCGACGACATAAGTCGGCCAGATCGCCGCGAACGAGATGATGAACAGGAAGAAGCGCTCGCCGAACCCCAGGAAATAGATCGACATCGGCACGAGCGCGGCAGGCGGCAGAACCTGGAAGATCGCGACCAGAGGCTGCAGGGCCTGCCGCAGGATCGCGACATTCGCGCCGGCGAGCGCCAGCGCGAGCCCGAGCGCCGCCGACAGCGCGGCGCCATAGAGCGTGCGGCTCAACGTCAGCCATTCCGCAGCGAGAAGCTCGCCGGAACGCAACATCTCGAACAATGCGCGCAGCGCCTGTACGGGACCCGGCAGATATTCCTCCGGGATCGGTCCAATCCATACGATTGCCTGCCAGACCAGGACGAACAGGCCGAGCGCCGCACATGGATAAAGCAGGGCGCGCGCGCGCTGACGGAGCTGCGATAGGCCGGTTTCCCGCACGATTATTTGACGCCGGCGATCAGGTCCTGCGGCAAGACCGGCTTGGCCACAAATCCGCGCCTCGCCATGGCGTCGAGCAGCGCCTTCATCGACGCGGGGTCGATCGGCGATTCGGCGACAGGCGTGACTTGCACCTTGGCCGCGATCTCGGGGCTGAATTTCAGTTCGGCGACGAGCAGCTTTTCGATCTCGCCGCGGTTGCCTTTCACATCCTGTGCGCCAGCCTGCAGCGCGGCGACGAAGTCGGCGGCTTCCTTCTTGTGCGCGGCAAGCCAGCCTTCGCGCGCGAAGAACCCGTCCACCATGACCGGCGTCGCGCTCATCGAGCCGATCGGACTGGTCGCGAGCAGCTTCGCGCCGATCTTCGGCGAATTCATGATCGAGGCGAAGAATGGATCGACCGTACAGGCCGCATCGATCGTGCCGAGTTCGAGCGAAGCCTGCATCTGCGGAAACGGCATGGTCACGATCTTGAAAGCGGATGGCGCAAGACCGGCGGATTCCGCGTGATCGAGGGCGCCGAGTTCGCAACCGCCGCCCGATGCGTTGATGGCGATCGTCTTGCCAGCGAGATCCTTGAAGCTCGACATGCCGGAACGCCCGGAAGCAACATATTTCGTAATCGATTCTTTCGCGCTCTCGAAACCTGTCGCAACGAAGAACCGGTAGTCCTCGCCTCTGCTGCGCGCCGCGGCGATGGGCACGAAGGCCGAGTAGCCGATGTCGAGCGAACCGCTCGATATAGCCGCAGCCACGGCCGGCCCGTTGTTCAGCGTGATGAACTCGACGTCGAGACCGCGTTGCTTGAAATAGCCCTTGGCTTGCGCCTCGAACAGCGGAAGAAGCCCGTAGGTCTTGAGAAATCCCACCTTCAATGTCGTCTGCGCCGATGCCGAGACTGAAAGGAGAGATGAAAGGACAAATCCAGCGACGACGCCGGGAAACAGGCCGCGTGGAATACGCAAGTGCATCATGGTCATTCCCCTGCTAGACGAGGCCCGCCTTGCGGCGCGCCTCTTCCACTTCCTTCTCGTCCCAATAGCCAATCAACACGCCGGCCTTGAGCTGCGTCGTCGAGTTGTAGGGCTCGATCCTGGCGTCCGGCATGGTGATCCGGTTATGATCGCGCAAGGCCCAGTCCAGAAGCGCTTCGCGCATGGCGCCGCGCACATCGTCGAAGGCCGGATCCGCGCCGCGATCCTCGAATTCGCACGGATCGTTCTCCAGATCGTACAGCATCGGGCGAAAGCCCGGGGCATGCACGTATTTCCAGCGACCGTCGAACGCCATGAAAAGGCGGCATTTGTCGACCGCCAGTCCGAGCGCGCCACGCACGTCCTGCATCGAAAAGTCGTATTCCGAAAAGACATGCGAACGCCAGGCCGTCGGCCTCTCGCCGCGCAGAAACGCGCCGAGCGACCGGCCTTCCAGTATATGGCGCGGCGGAACCGCTCCGAAGAATTCCACGAAGGTCGGCGCCAGGTCGATGGCTTCGACCAGCGCGTCGCAAGCCGTGCCGCGCGTCGCGTCGGCCGATGACGAGGGATCGACGACGATTAGTGGAACTTTGACGGATTGCTCGTGAAAAAGATCCTTTTCGCCGAGCCAGTGATCGCCGAGATAGTCGCCGTGGTCCGACGTGAAGACGATCAGCGTCGATTGCGTCAGCCCCTTCTCGTCGAGAAAGGCGAACAATCTCCCGAGTTGATCGTCGATCTGCCTGATCAGCCCCATATACGTCGGGATGACACGCTCACGCACCTCGTCGCGCGAGAAATTCCGCGAGACACGCAGGTCCATGAATGCCCGATAGACGGGATGCGCATCGTTTCCGCGCTCGCGCTCGCTGCGCACAGCTGGCTGCACGTCGCATGACGAATACATGTCGTGATAGGGCGCAGGCGCGATGTAGGGCCAGTGCGGCTTGATATATGACAGATGCAGGCACCAGGACTCGCCGGCCTTCTCGGCTTCGTCGATGAAAGCCATCGCCCGCCGCGTCGTCCATGGCGTTTCGGTGTCTTCATCCGGCGCCCGCGTCTCCTTGTCGGCATGCGCGAGAAGCCAGCCGTTCTGCTGCGATCCATCCGCAGCAGCGCCGGAATTCGCCCAGGTTTCCCAAGGGTTCTTTCCGTCGTAGCCCTTCGAACGCAGATAGGAATTGTAAGGCGCGCTGCGGTCGCCATAGGCCGGCGGATGAAGCCCGTCGTCGCGATCGAAAGGTTCAAAACCGCATTCGGAAGCCAGCACGCCGATGGTCGATCCCGGATCGATGCCAAGCCGCTGCATGCCCTCGTCGTCGGATTTCATGTGCGTCTTTCCGACCAGGGCCGTACGCACGCCGAGCTTGCGCAGGTGATCGCCCAGCGTCGGTTCGCCGATGCGCAATGGAAAGTTGTTCCAGTTCGAGCCGTGCGAGCGCATGTAGCGGCCCGTGTAATAGCTCATGCGCGACGGACCGCAGACGGGCGATTGCACATAGGCGCGCGTGAAGCGAACGCCACGCGCGGCGAGAGCATCGATATTCGGCGTCTGCAGCGTGCGGTGGCCGGCGCAGCCGAGGTAATCGAAGCGCAACTGATCGCACATGATGAACAGCACGTTGCGCTTCGACATCGGCTTTCTCCGGATCTTTCGCAGCGCAGCCGGCGATGCTGCGCATGCGAAGGCCCTGAACGCTTGACCGGCCAAGCGCAATTGATAAGGTCAATATTGACCTTGTCAATTACGGGCGTGCAATGGCGAAGTCCGGCGCGATATCGACAGACGCTCCGCGCGACATTCGCGACCTGCTCGGGTTTCGCCTTGCATTGCTGACGACGGTCAGCGACCGCAAGGCGCAGGCGCAAATCTCCGGCCGCTTCCAGATGAACCTCGGCGAGTGGCGCGCGCTCGGCGCCGTCCGCGCCTGGGGTCCCGCCACGCTCGCCGATCTCGCCCGCGCCCTGTATCAGGACAAGGGACAACTCAGCCGCACGATCAAGACGCTGTCGCAACGCGGCCTGGTTGCGAGCGTCTGCGGGCCCGGCGGGCGCAGGAGCCCGCTCTTTCAGCTCACTGCCGAGGGTCGGCGCTGGCACGAGCGCATGCTGCGTTACGCCGGCGACCGCAACGCCCATCTGCTGGAATCGCTGGCGCCGCGTGAACGTGTGCTGATCTTCAAGATTCTCGACAAGCTGACCCGCGCCGCCGAGCAGGCCTATCGCGAGGTCTCCGGCGAGAGCGCGAGAAGCAAAGTGGCGACGAATGGCCGCGCCCGTTCCCACCGATCGGAGGCCCGCCCTTGAACGAGAACCGCAATTTTCTCGACGCCCACAATGCGCGCGCCGTGTGGCACCCGATGGTGGATCCGAAGGTCATGGAGGCCAATCCGCCGATCATCGTCGCCCGCGGCGAGGGCGTGCGCGTCTTCGATACGACAGGAAAGCCCTATCTCGACCTCGTCGCGGCGCTCTGGAACGTCAATGTCGGACACGGGCGCCCGGAATTGAAGCGCGCCATTGTCGAGCAACTCGACAGGATCGCCTACTATTCGACCTTCAATGGCTATTCCAATCCGCCTTCGATCGAGCTTTCGGTCCTGCTGACCGAAATGTTGGCGCAGGAAAAGATGGCCAAGGTCCTGTTCTCTTCGGGCGGTTCGGATGCGGTGGAGACCGCGATCAAGCTCGCCCGTCAATACTGGAAGCTCGAAGGCCAGCCCGAGCGCGTCAAGATCATCTCGCTGAAATACGGCTACCACGGCGTTCATCTCGGCGGGGCGTCCGCCAACGGCAATCCAGCCTTCCGCCGCGCCTACGAGCCGCTTGCGCCTGGCTTCCTGCAGGTGGAATCGCCCTTCCTCTATCGCAATCCGTGGACGCAGGACCCGGACGAGCTCGCCACGATCTGCGCCGGCGATCTCGATCGCGAGATCCAATTCCAGGGCGCGGATACGGTCGCCGCCTTCATCGCCGAACCCGTGCAGGGCGCGGGCGGCGTCATCGTGCCGCCCGCGACCTACTGGCCGAAAGTGCGCGAGATCTGCGACCGGCATGGCGTCCTGCTCATCTCGGACGAAGTGGTGACCGGCTTCGGTCGCACGGGATCGCTGTTCGGCGCCCGCGGCTGGGGCGTCGCGCCCGACATCATGGCGCTCGCCAAGGGAATCAACTCCGGCTACATCCCCCTCGGCGCGACGATCGTCAACGAACGCGTCGCCGGCGCATGGCGCAAGGACCATCCGCTTGCTGCGATCATGCACGGATATACCTATTCCGGGCACCCGCTCGCCTGCGCTGCCGCCCTCGCCTGCCAGCAGATCGTGCGCGACGAGGACCTGACCGGCAACGCGGAGCGCGTCGGCGCCTATTTCCTGGAGCGGTTGCACTGGCTGAAGGACCGCCACGCGGCAATCGGCGACGTGCGTGGCAAGGGCCTGATGCTGACGATCGAATGCGTGCGCGATCGCAAGAGCAAGCAGCCCTTCGCGCCCGCCGACAGCTATGGCGCACGCTTGTGCGCAAATGGCCTGGCGCGCGGACTCGTCGTGCGCTGGCAGAACGGCAAGGTGATCCTGTCGCCGCCGCTCGTCTTCTCGCGCGAAAATGTCGACGAGGCCATCGCAGGCCTCGACGCCGCTTTCGCCGCAACGCCGCTGTAGTCACATGCCGGTTCTCGTCGCGCGCGAAATCTGCAAGTCTCTCGGCGGAACCGAGATCATCCGCGGCTTGTCGCTCGCCACCGAATCCGGCGAATTCATTTCCGTCGTCGGCCCGTCCGGTTGCGGCAAGACGACTCTCCTGACCTGCCTTGCAGGCTTGCGGCGCCTGGATTCCGGCGCCGTCCTGTTCGAGGACCGTGAACTCGACGCGCCCCCGGAAGGCATGTCCCTCATCTTCCAGGACTACAGCCGGTCGCTGCTGCCTTGGCGGCGCAATCTGGAGAACGTCGTGTTTGGAATGCGACGGCTTGCAGAATCCAGACCGGAGAAGCGCAAGCGCGCCGCCGACATGCTCAAGGCGGTAGGCCTCGCCGGCTTCGAGGGGCATTTCCCGTGGCAGGTCTCCGGCGGCATGCAGCAACGCGTGGCGATCGCGCGCGCGCTCGCCGCCAAGCCGCGGCTCCTGCTGCTCGACGAGCCGCTGGCGGCGGTCGACGCCCAGACGCGGGCGGATATCCAGGACCTGTTGCTGAAACTCGCGGCAGAGCTCGGAAAGACCTGCCTGCTCGTCACGCACGACGTCGACGAGGCCATCTACATGGCCGATCGCGTTCTTGTTCTCTCGAACCGCCCGACGCGCGTGGTCGAGGACATACGCGTGTCGCTGCCCCGTCCGCGAGACCAGATCGCGACACGCGCCGAGCCGGAATATCTCGCCTTGCGCGAGCGCGTGCTCACACTCATCCGCTCCATGCGCTCGCCCGCATGATCCAGAACGAGAAGAGGAGGAAACCGATGCGTCTCGTGAAATCCCGAAGGCTTCTTGCCGCCGCGACGATTGCGATCGCCGCTTCCGCCGTTTCGTCGTCGCACGCAGCCGAACTCTCGAAGGTGCGCTTCGCCTATCTGAAGACGCTCGAGCTGATGCCTTTTTTCTATGGTCAGGAGAAAGGCTACTTCAAGGACGCCGGCATCGATCTCGAACTCATTGCCGTGCCGGGCGGCCCCGCGGTCGGCGCTGCGATCGCTTCGGGTTCGGCCGACATCGGCTATGCGGCCCTCTCGCCCATGCTGATCGCCCGCGAGCAGGGCCAGCCCTTCAGGTTCTTCATGAGCATGGAATACGAGCAATCGCCCGAGCGCCTTTGGGGCTACATGATCGCGACGGAAAAATCCGGGATCAGGTCGGTCAAGGATCTCGCGGGAAAGACGATCGCCGTCGGCGTGCCGGGCGGATTGTGCGAACTCGCGGCGCGAGACTGGATGGCCAGCGCTGGCGTCGCCTACGATCCTGCCAAGGTTCTCAACAATCCGTTCCCGCAAATGCCTGCAATGCTCGACGTCGGCACCGCGGACGCCGCCTGCATCGTCGAACCGTTCGCAACCGCGGCGCTCGCCGGCAAGTCGAAGCCGGTCATTCTGGGCCGCGGCTATCTCGCCAACGTGACGCAACCCTATCGCATCGCCGGCCTGTTTGCGACGGAGGGATGGATCAAGTCGCATTCGCAGGATATCGCGGCGCTGATGAAGGCCTATACGCGCGCTGCGACCGAATTGAAGAGCAACGCGCCGCTGGTGAAGGAGATCATGCTGAAAGAGTACCGCTTCCCGCCGGAGCTGGTTGAAAAACTGAAGACGGATTTCGCGCTCGATCTCGTTCCCAAGGCGTCCGATTATCAGACCATCATCGACAAGATGCTGAAGTACGGCATGCTGAAAAAGCCGATGAAGCCCGAAGACGCCATAGCGGCGCCCTGATCCCGTGCCCTCCTGGGTCCGGAGCGCGATGTCGATCGCGGGCTTCTTTTGCCTGTGGGAAATCGTCGCGCGCTCGGGAATGGTTCCTGCCGAATATTTCCCCTCGCCGCTGTTGATCCTGCAGACGATCGCAAGCGAGACGAAACGGGGAGAATTGCCGCACGCATTCTTCGCGACATTCGTCCGCGCTCTGGCAGGCGCGGTCGCCGGGGCGTCGGTCGCGCTCGCGGCGGCGCTGGCGACCGCGCGCTACAGGATCGCTCGTCGCGCCTTCGAACCGATCGCCGAATTCCTTCGCCCGCTGCCGCCAGCCGCGATTACGCCGCTCGCCATATTCTTCCTCGGGCTCGGCTGGAAACTCTACGCGTTCATTCTCGTCTTTGCGTGCTTCTGGCCGGTCTATCTCAATGCCGCGCAGGCGATCGCCGCAACGCCGAGCGTGCAGATCGAGACGGCGCGGACGTTCGGCTACGGCCGCTGGGCCACGCTGCTGAAAGTTCGCCTGCCTGCGGCTCTGCCGACCATCTTTACCGGGTTGCGTCTTGCGGCATCGATTGCGCTGATCGCGACGATCGCGGCCGAAATGATCGCCGGTCGCGACGGTCTGGGTTTCTACCTGATGGACGCAGGCATGACGTTGCGCGTGCCTGAGACCTTTGCAGGCCTGGTGGCGGCCATGATGGCGGGACTGCTGATGAGCGGCCTCGTGCTGCTGCTGCGCAATTCGGCGCTCCGCTGGCACAACCAGATGATCACGCAGGCGGAGACGGCCTGATGCGCGTCAACCTGCCCGCCGCCGTCTTCGCCCTGCTGCTCCTGGCGCTATGGGAGGCCGGCGCGCGTGCGGCCGGCAACCCGTTCTTTCCAACCGTCGAAGCGGTCGCGGCCGCGATCGTCCTCAACGCTGGCGCCATATCGGGGCAGATGCTCGAAACGCTACGACGCGCGGCGATCGGCCTGGCGATCGCCTGTACGGTCATGATCCCGCTGGGCGCCGCGATCGGCCGCATGCGTCTGCTCGGCGACATATTCGAACCGATCGTCAACATGCTTCGGCCGCTGCCGCCGCCCGCGGTCGCGCCCATCGCCTTGCTGTTTGCAGGCGCGGGCGACGGCGGCAAGATCGCCATGATCGTATTCACCTGCTCCTTTCCGATCCTGATCGGCTCGATCGACGGCGTGCGCGCCAATCATCCGATGCTGACGAACGTCGCACGCTCCCTGCGCCTGTCCCGTCTCGAAACAATTGCGCTGATCGACCTGCCTTCGGCGCTGCCGGTCATCATGACCGGCATACGGCTCGCGGTCGCCGCCGCGCTGCTCGTCTCGGTCATTTCCGAAATGTTGCTCACGACCAACGGAATTGGTGTGTATCTGCTCCGCGCGCAGGAGAATTTCCGCATCGCCGATGGACTGGCCGGCGTCGTGGCGGTCGCCTGCGTGGGATTCCTGATCAATGACCTTTTCCTGCGCTTCGACCGCAAGCTTCTCGCCTGGCACTACGCGACGACCGGCGACGGCGCACAACAGTGAAGGCGACGCGAATGCCGCGCAGCGAATCGATCTGGGTCAACGGACGCATTCGCACGATGGATCCTTCGCGCCCCTGGGCGCAGGCGATGCTGGTCGGCGATGGCAGGATCAGCCTCGTCGGAAGCGATTCCGACATTGCCGCCGCCGCGTCCGCTGGCGCCCGCAAAATCGATCTGCAGGGGCGTTTCGTCATGCCCGGCCTGATCGACTCCCACACGCATGCGCTTTGGGGCGGCCGGCGGGACCTTTTTGAATGTTTCGTCGGCTATGCCGCAACACTCGAAAAGCTGCTCGCCGCAGTGGCGGCGCGCGCCGGCAGCCTGCCGGAGGGAACATGGATCGAGGGCGGGCCTTGGCGTTTCGAACATGCCGCCCAGCTCGGCGACACGCCGCGCGCCGTGCTCGATCGTATCGCGCCGCATCATCCTGTCGCTCTGAAGGACACGACGCAGCATAACCTGTGGGCCAACAGCCGCGCGCTGGCTGCGGCAGGCATCGATCGCGATACGCACGATCCTCATGGCGGCCGCATCGGCCGCGACCGCACGGGCGAACCGGACGGCTCGTTGTTCGAAAGCGCAGCAACGCCGGTCCGCGCGGCGCTGGTCGTCACGCCGGAGCAGGATGCGCAGGCGATCGACTACGTCACGGGTCTCTTTCATCGTCTCGGTCTCACGGGCTTCAAGGAGCCTATGGCGATCGAACGCGACCTGCAGACCTATTGCGCCGCCGACGACGCCGGCCGGCTGCGGCTGCATCTGTCCTGTCACCTCGTTCGTCAATCGCCGCTCAACGATCAGTTCACGCCTTATGAGGCGCTCGTGGACTGGCGACGCCGCTACACGCGCGGCCATGTACGCGCCGATTGCGCGAAATTGTTTCTAGACGGAGTCGCGCCGAGCCTGACTGCCTCTTTCCTCGATCCCTATCTGCCGGGATCGGCGCCCGGTTACGATCCAGACGCCTACGACGCGGATGCCATTCTGCAACTCTCGCCTGGTCGCATCGCGGAAGAAGTGACCGAACTCGACAGGCTGGGCTTCACCGTCAAGATGCACGCGGTCGGCGACCGCGCCGTTCGCGCCGGTCTCGATGCGATCGAGGCCGCGCGACGCGCAAACGGCATGAGCGGACTGCGCCACGAAATCGCGCACACGCCGTTCGTTCACGCAAACGACATGCCGCGCTTCCGCACGCTCGACGCCATCGCCGAAGTCTCGCCGAAACTCTGGTTCCCGAACGCCATCACGCCCGGGCAGATCGCGGTTCTCGGCGCCGAGCGGACGCAGCGCTGCCATCCGATCCGCAGCCTCATGCAGTCCGGCGCCGAACTGCTCTATGGCTCGGACTGGCCGGCGGCGGCGCCGGATGTCGATCCATGGATCGGCCTTGCAGGCATGCTGACGCGACGGCATCCGAAAGGCGATTATTCCGGTGCCGTTGGACCACATGAGGCGATCACGCTCGACGAGGCCTTGTCGCTCTTCACGACCAACGCGGCCCGCGCCATGGGGCGTGCGGGCGAGACGGGCGTGCTGCAGCCCGGCGGCTCGGCCGACTTCATTGTGCTGGACCGCGACCTCTACGAAATTGCGCCGGAGGCCATTGCCGAGACGCGCGTCGTCTCGACGGTCTTCGAAGGCGAGACGGTCTTCGGCGAAAGCATATAAGGCGGCCCTCGTCACATCTCGCCGCTGTTGCGACGCCCGCGTCCGGGCGCACGACAAAGCCTCAGGGCGCGTAGCCGCGCGCCTGGTTGAGCCGCGACATCGCCTGGCCGGCCTCGATCGACAGCGCCACGCGACTGCGCTGCGCGTCGATTTTCATCTGCCGCACGCGATAGAGGTCGAAAGCGCCGATCTCGCCAAGTTTCAGCGATTTCAGGGCCAGGTCGAACTGCTCGGTCGCGGTCGCAAGCCGCTTGACGGCGGAAGCTTCGGCGCGCCGGGCGGCCTCCAGCGCCTTGCGTGCGGCGGCGATCTCGGCGGCGACAAGCCGGCGGGTCTGCGCAAGCTCGGCTTCTGCGCGATCGGTTTCCGCTTCGGCTTCCGCCTTGCGGGGCTCGTTCCTTCCGGCGGTCGGCAGCGGCATGCGAAACCGGAAGCCGACCGTCGTGCCGCCTTCGCGCGCGTAGCCCGACGCGGAATAATCGCGACGCCCGAAAACGCCGACTTCCGGATTCTCGATCGGCGTCGCATCGACGAGTCGAACATTCGCTTCGGCGCGCGCGAGCGCCGCGGTCGCCGCACGCACAGCGGGATGGCCATCGGGTCCCACATCGGAAACCGTCGGCTCGAGGGCGCCCTCGACATAGGGTCCGCCGGTCAGAACCGCAAAGGCGTCGCGCGCCGCGCGCGCCGCGGCCTCGGCGCGCGTGAATTCGGTTTCCGCGCTCAGCGTTTCGTTGCGCGCGAGCAGCTTGTCCTGATGCGCCGTATCTCCGAGATCGGCGCGCCGGGAAATGTCGTGTTCGATATCGCGGGCGGTGGCGACGCGTTCGCGCTCGATCTCGAGTTCGCGGGCGGTGCGCTGCACGTTCCACCACGCGTCGCGGATGCGGCCGGCGACGTCCAGCCGGCGCAGCGCAATTCTCTCGTCCAATTCGAGCACCGCGCGATCGACCGTTTCGCGCAGCGCGCTGCTCTGGCCCGGCAACCATAGCGGCATGCCGACCTCGACTTCCGCCTCGCGCGCATGGCGCACCGGCGGTTCGGGCGTGTCGAGATTCTGATAGAAGCCGCCCGTTCCCTTGCGGGCCTGGCCTGCAATGAAGGGCGACCCCGGCGAGATGGAATTGGCGGTCGCATAGCGCGCCGCGGCCGCGCGCCGCTGCGCGATCAGGCCCTTGCCCTGCGCATCGATCTGCATCGCACCGTCGAGGCTGCGCGCCAGCGTGTATCCGGCGCGGGCCTGTTTGGCCCGCGGTGCGGACTTGCGCGCTTCCGCAAGGGCGCTGTCGACCGCAGGCGCGGCGATCAAGGTCAGGGCGACCAGCACACGTAGCGAAATCAAGACCCGAACTCCTGGCGTCCGGCGATTGCAGGTTGGCCTGGATCGCCGTCGTCTTCTGGTTTCTTCTGCAAGGCGCGCGCCACGCCGAACCGATCGTACAGGATCGGCAGCAGGACGAGCGTCAGGATAGTCGCCGACACCAGCCCGCCGATCACCACGACCGCAAGCGGGCGCTGGATTTCCGCGCCCGGGCCGTCGGCGAACAGGAAGGGCACGAGGCCGAAAGCCGCGATACAGGCTGTGAGCGTCACGGGCCGCAGGCGACGCGCAGCGCCCTCTTCGACCGCTTCGCGAACAGTGCGCCCACCTTCCTCGTAGAGCTTGTTGATGTAGGAGATCAGGACGACGCCGTTCAGCACCGCAATGCCGATGAGCGCGATGAATCCGACGGAGGCCGGCACCGACAGGAACTCGCCTGACAGCCACAGGCCGATGACGCCGCCGATCGCCGCGAAGGGCACATTGCAGAAGACGAGGATCGCCTGCCGCACGGAACCGAAGGTGAGATAGAGCAGAAGGAAGATCATCGCGAGCGCCAGCGGCACGACGATCGAAAGGCGTGCGGCGGCGCGTTGCTGGTTCTCGAATTGTCCGCCCCATTCGAGCGTGTAGCCCGCCGGCAATTTCACATTCCGGGCGACGGAGGCCTTGGCTTCATCGACGAAGCCGACGAGATCGCGCCCCGTGACATTGGCGAGCACGGTGCCGTAGCGCTGCGTCTGTTCGCGGATGACCTGCAGGGGCCCATCCTCGGTCTTGATCTCGGTGACCTGCGAAAGTTCGACCGTCCTGCCTTCGGGCGTGACCATCGGCAGGCGCGTGAAATCTACTTCCGAGCGGCGGCCGGTTGCGTCGCCGCGAACGACCAGCGGCGTGCGGACCGCGCCTTCCAGCACGAGACCGACCTGCTGGCCGTCGACCCAGACGCGCAGCGCGTCCTGGATTTCGGCGGCGTTGAGGCCTGCGCGGCCTGCGGCCATCCTGTCGACGCGCGCGGTCAGGTAGCGCATGCCGTCATTGCGCAAGGCGAACACGTCGCGCGAGCCCTTCGTGTCGCGCAGAACGGTCGCTATCTCGGCAGCAATGCGGTTCAGTTCATCGATCTCCTGGCCGAAGACCTTGACGACGACATCGCCGCGCGCGCCGATGATCATCTCCTGCACGCGCATGTCGATGGGTTGGCTCAGCGAATAGGACACGCCCGGGATACGCTCCAGAACGTCGCGAAGGCGGTCGATCACCCAGTCCATCGACTTGTTGCGCCATTTCTCCTTCGGCGCGAGGGTCAGGAACATGTCGGTCTCGTTGAGTCCGACCGGATCGATGCCGAGTTCGTCGGCGCCCGACCGCGCCATCACGCCGACGATTTCAGGAACCTGCGACATGATCTCGCGCTGGATACGCAGGTCCATCTCGGCCGTCGTCTCCACGCTGACGGTCGGCTCCTTGCGGATGGTGACGACGGGCGTGCCTTCGTCCATTGTCGGCATGAAGGTCTGGCCGATCCGCGAATTGGCGGCAAGCGCTGCGAGCGCGCCGACGGCGACGACCGCCGCAACCACGAGCGGACGACGCAGCGCTCGGTGGAGCAACGGCTCGTAGAAAGCCGAAAGTTTGCGAACCAGCCAGGGTTCGTCCGACCCGCCAGGGCGCAGGACGAAGACCGACAGCACGGGAATGACGACGAGCGCGAGGATCAGCGCCGCGGTCAGCGCGAAGGCGATCGTCAGCGCGACGGGCGCGAACAATCGGCCCTCGAGCCCCTCGAGCGCGAGCAGCGGCAGGAAGACCGTGATGATGATCGCGGTGCCAGACACCAGTGGCATTGCCACCTCGCGCGAGGCTTCGTAGGCGATCTGCACGCGCGTCGGCAGGTCGGCCTTCTTCAGGTCGACCATGCGATGCTCGATGTTCTCGACCACCACGACCGCGCAATCGACAAGGAGGCCTATGGCTATGGCCAGACCGCCGAGCGACATGATGTTGGCGCTGAGGCCCCACATGCGCATGACGCCGAACGTCGCCAGCGTCGCGAGCGGCAGGATCAGCGAGACGACGATCGCGGCCCTGAGATTTCCAAGGAACAGGACGAGCAGGACGACGACGAGGACGACGGCTTCGAGCAGAACCTTCTGGACGGTCCAGACCGCTTCGCCGATCAGTTCGCTGCGGTCGTAGAAGATTTCGATCTTCACGTCCTTCGGCAATTGCGGCGCGATTTCCTTCAGCTTCGTCTTGACCGCCTTGACGACGGATCGCGCATCGGCACCGCGCAGGCCGAGCACGAGTCCCCAGACCGCTTCGCCCTCGCCATTGCGCGTGACGACGCCATTGCGCGCCAGCGATCCGAACCGCACCTGCGCAACGTCAGACACGCGCACCACGCCGGTCGGGCGCGCCGCAACGACGACCGAGCCGATGTCCTCGAGCGTCCGGAGGCGGCCCTCGACGCGCACAAGCAAAGCTTCCTCGCCATCGGCCACGCGACCGGCGCCGTCGTTGCGATTATTGGTCGAAAGCGCCTGCGTCAGCATCGGCACGGTGATGCCGCGCGCTGCCATTGCGGAAGGCGAAGGCACGACCTCGAATGTGCGCACGAAGCCGCCGAGCACGTTGACGTCGGCAACGCCCTTCAGGCCGCGCAGCGCCGGCCTGATCGTCCAGTCGACGAGGCTGCGCTGTTCCATCGGCGTCAGGTCGCCGCCCACGACGGTGAACATCAACATTTCGCCGAGCGGCGTGACGATCGGCGCAAGCCCGCCGCTTGCGCCGGGCGGCATCTGGTCGGCCACGGAGGTAAGACGTTCGTTCACCTGCGCGCGCGCCCAGAATATGTCGGTGCCTTCGGCGAACTCGAACGTCATCAGGGCCACGGAATAGCGCGTGGTCGAACGTATGCGCGTCAGGTTCGGCACGCCGCGCACGGCAATCTCTATCGGCGCGGTGACGCGCGATTCCAGTTCCTCGGGGGTCAGGCCGGGCGCGCGCATCGACACCAGAACCTGGACAGGCGCGACTTCGGGAAAGGCGTCGATCGGCAGTCGCGTATAGGCGCTGAGGCCCCATGCGGCGAGTCCGACAGCCGCGAGAAAAACGAGAAGACGCTGGCGGAGCGCGGTTGCGATGATGCGATCGAGCACGGCTATTTTCCAGCCGACAATTGGCCCAGGAGCGCGAGCAATCCGCGCGAGACGACATGGTCGCCCTTGTGGGCGTCGGCGCGCACGAAGGCGTAGTCCGGCGTCTCGGCCAGCACTTGCACCGGCGTTGCGCGGAAGCCTTCGGGGGCGCGGAGGAAAATGTATTCGCGGCCCTCGTGATGCGCGATGGAGGACGCCGGCACGCGCCATTGCTGCTGCCCGCCCGGCAGCCGCACGACCGCCTGCACGATCTGTCCCGGCCGGACAATCGCCCCGCGCGGCTCGACTTCGGCCACTGCGGTCACGGATTGCGTGGCCGAATCCACGGTGCGCCCGATACGAACGATCGTACCTTCGAGCCCGAGCGAAGGCAGCGCGACGCGGCCCTGGGTCGAGAGCGCGGCGGCGCGCGCGATCGGCACTTGCAGGTTGATCCAGATCGGACTGAGACGCGCGATCGTCACCAGCGGCGCGGCGGCGGAGACGCGCTCTCCCGGCGTGCCATGACGTTGAAGAATGGTGCCCGCCATCGGCGCTCGCACGGTCAACGAACTCGCGATCTTGCGATCGTTTCGCAGCTTTGCGATTTCCTGTTCGCTCATGCCTTGCAGCGCCAGCAATTGCTGACGCTCGTCGAGGCGGGACAGCGCGAGACTCGCTTCGGCCCGCGTCACCAGCAGCCGGCGCTCGGCGATGATCCGCTCGCGATACAATTGCTCGTCGCGGCGCAGCTTCTCGGCCGCGAGCGCCTCCTCGGCGTGCGCCGCCAGAAAGGCGCGTTGCGCTTCCAGCAGTTCGGAGGAATGCAGCTGCGCGATCGGCGCGCCCTGCGCCACATCCTCATCGGGCGCGACCAGAAAGCTTTCGATCAGCCCCGCGGCGGGCGCAGCGACCAGTCGCAATTGCTGCGGCGGAACCGCTACCGTTCCCGGCACCACGAGTTCGCTGACGCCGGCCTCCGGCTCAACCGACGCAGTCTCTATACCGGCGGCGCGAATCTGGCGCTCGTCCAGCTTGACGACCAGTTCGCGCCCAGCGGTCTGGGCATATGCGGATGAGGAGAGGAAAATCGCGAACGCCAGCCCGCCCAACACACACCCTTTGCGCAACAGCCCCTCTCCAGTGTTTCTGCTCTGTGACTGTCAGGCTGGAGGTCTGCAAAAGCAAATGAGAAATCCGTAACCTCTCCGGAGCCGGCATATCTCCTTTCATATCAGAATGTTGGGAGGCGAAAGCCGGTCGGCGCGATGGCGCGCGGAGACGAGCGCGAACGGAGCCTATCGGGCCACAGCTCCGAACGTTTCCCGACCGGCAATTCGCCGCCGATCCGCCGCGCCGCAATCGGACCGCCGGCTTCGCTTATGTGTGTATGGCTGAGCGCTGCACGTCGCCGCCGTCGTCGGCTGGTCGATGAGGCCGGCTTGCGGGCGCGACTCTTCACCAACGCGATCTGGGGCGTGGCAGCCTGACTCTGCCGCCACGAGGGCGGCGGCAAAGCGGCAGGTGCAGGCGGGGTAGTGTTGGCTGGGGCGGGAGGATTCGAACCTCCGCATGGCGGAATCAAAATCCGCTGCCTTACCGCTTGGCGACGCCCCAATTCGCCGGGGCGCCGGCGGGCGGGCGGAACCTAGCGCCGGGGCCGGCGCCCCGCAAGTGCGCGCCGGGCGTCGTCCGGCCCGAAAGCGGAGCTTTCCCAACGCGCGGGAGGGTTGCGGCGCAGGAACTCTGTGACTATAAGACCGCTGCTTGCAGCGCCTTCGGGCGGCATGCACATCGGAGTGTAGCGCAGTCTGGTAGCGCACCTCGTTCGGGACGAGGGGGTCGTAGGTTCGAATCCTATCACTCCGACCATTAAACTTTCTAATGGTCTGATTTTAAAGCAATCGGGGACGCCACTTTCCCCGGCCCTGCAATCAGTCCTGCATTTGGTCTCGTCTGGCCCTTCGGACAGGCGCGGCCCAACTTTTGAGGCGACCATGAGCCAGGCAGCAAAGTCCGCGGGAACCATCCCGTCCTTGTCCATTCTCGCGCAGCGCGAGGACGACGCCCGGCACTTCGTGTCGGTCCAGGCGCGTTCGCAGGTCTGGGCCTCCCTGCCCGGCACCCGCTCGATCGGTTTCATGGACCTTCGCTCGTGCGCCTGCCGCTGGCCCGTCAACGACCCCGCATACGACGGGGCGGTGCGCTATTGCGGCGCCGTCTGCGCGCCCGAGGATTCCTACTGCGCCTCGCACCAAGGCATCGCCTTCGCGCCGGCCAAGCGCCGCTGAACACGCGACTGGTCAAGGGGCCGCGCCCCGGCTAACGGCCGGAGCGCGCGCAGCTTCAATGCACGCGTGTATGGTTCATTTTCCGGCCGGGCGCGAAGGGCGACGCTCCCGGGCGTGTCCCGCCGCGCGAATTCTGCGTCTCGTGACCCGGCGCGAAGCGTGAGGCGCCAGGCGATGCCGATGTCTGCGTCGGCTGGTTCTGCATGCGATGTCCGGGGACGTATCTGGACGCGCCCGCGGCAAGCAGGGACACAGGAACCGCAGCGATCGCTGCAGCCAGAATGATCGCCGAAAAGCGCATGAGGTTCACTCCTGTTTCCGGCCCCGCAGATTAAACCCGCCGGGGTTCAGGCGGTTTCAGGAGAAGCAAGCGGGATGGGCGAGTTCGCCTGCCCTAGCGCCCGATCGTTTCCAGCGTCACCTCGGCCTGCTCGGCCTCGGCCGCCGGCGCGGGCTGCGCGAAATGCAGCAGCAATGCGCTGAGCTGGGGCTCGTCGACGAGATGGGCGGCGTCGGCGATCGCAAACCAGCTCGTCGTCCGCTGGTCGCGCTCGCGCCAGTTCTTGCGCTGCTTCTCGACTCGAAACGGAAAGACTTCGACTTCGCAATCGAGCGCCGCGCCGTTCGGCATCCGCTTCACGTAGTGGTAGGCGCCGATCGGCTTCTTGGAGATCTTGCCGAGCAGCCCCGCTTCTTCCAGCGCCTCGGTGGCGGCGACGGTGTGGGGCTTCTTGCCCTTCATCGGCCAGCCCTTGGGCAGCACCCAGCGCCGCGTCTCCCTCGAGGATACGAGCATCACTTCGAGCTGTTCGTGCCGCCGGTAGGGCAATGCGGCGTATTGCCGGCGGGGCGCAGCAGCTGCTGCGCCGCCGGAAACGCTCCTGCGCTTCTTTCCCGCCAAGCCCGTCGTCTCCGCCGCCGGCGCGCGCGTCCGGTCGATTCGCCAGAAGAATCAACAAGTGATTCGCGAATCATTTTGGGCGAGGAAGCGGATTTGGCAATGCTGTTTCGACCGGCGCCTTTCAGACGGCCTTCCCAGGGCCGTTTCGCCTCAGGCGGCTTCGGGCAGCGCGGTCCTTTCGAAGGCCAGCCGGACGACGCCTTCGCGCGTCGAATCCTCGATCGGCACGTGCCAGAAGGAAGACGGGCAGTCCGGATAATCGCTGATCGGCGCATGGATTTCCACCAGCGGCGCGCCGCGGCGATTGCCGACGACCAACGCCCGCTCGAGCAACCGGCCGAGTTCCGCGCTGCTGGCCGGAGCCTCGGTCAAGGTCAGGGTCGTGCGCCCGTCATGGGGAATGAGCTTTTCGAGAAGACGTTCGAAATCCGAAATGGTCATGACGATCTCCCGGTGCGTCACCCGGACTATGACGCGACTCGTCCTGCCAGAGCCTTGAGCGGATCGTAAGACTTTTCACGAAACCGCAATTTGCAAATGGCCGCGACGCAGGGTCGCGGCCATGATTTCAAACGGCTTTTCACGGTCAGTTGGCGCGATATGCCGGCCCGCGATAGGCGGCGGCCGGCAGGCTCGTGTCGAGACCGGACGTCGGCGCGGCCTGCGCCATCGGCGGCGGCGCCGCATAGACTGGCTGGGCGGCCTGCGCGGCCTGTCCGGCGACGGGCGCGAGATAGCGCGGACCGCTCGAATAGACCGGCTGGGCGGCGGCCGGCGGGGCGCGCTCGATCACCGCGATGTTTTCCTGGTCAGTCGCGACCGGTGCCTTCCGGCGCGCTACATGCGTCTTGCGCGGCGCGACCGCGCTTGCGTCTACTGTCATGACGGCTTTCGACGGACCGAGCGCGCTTTCGAGGCTGCCATCGGGGATCGCATTGGCGGCGACCGTCACCTGGCCGCTGCGCGCCGACACCGTAGGCGCGGCGCGGCGCGGATCGAGCGCGCGCTCCACGACCGAGGCATGCGCAAGCGTCAGTCCTTCGACCGTCGCGGCGAGATCGTCGACCGTGGCGTCCTTGCGGCACAGATGCACGCGGATCGACGCCGGCGCGCCGCTTTCGCCCGAAAATTTCGAGGAGAAGAACGATGCCGACGACTTTTGTCCGGGATTGCGGATGTCGTCGACCCACTGCCACGCGAAGACGCAACGCGCGTTATTGGGACCGCGGCCGATGGCGAGGCCGAACACGCCGAGCGCGTTCTGGCGCGGCGCCGTGACGATGCGCATCTCGAACTTCGGATAACGCGCGACAATCTCTCGTCGGATGCTGTCCTGGGTCGGCGGACCCATGTTGAGCATGCCCGGACCGGCGCCGGCCGCCGTCAGCACCGAGATTTCGAGATGGTTTTCGCCGAGCGGACCGCCGCCGCCCTCGAGGATGGCCTGCTGCGAAACGCCGTTCGGATAGGTCGTCTCGCGCACCCTGGTTACGAGGCCGCCCGGCGCCGGCATCTGCACCAGCATTAGCGACGCGTCGGCGCCCTGCACGGGCAGCGTCTCCGGCGTGTAGTCGGCGCGCGCGAGATAGGAGCTCTGCGGCTGGCTCGACGAGCAAGCGCCAAGCGCCAGAAGCAGCGGAAGGGCAAGGATCGACTTACGCATTTTACCTGCTCCCTTGCAGGGGCTGACCCGACGACGAAGCGCCGAGCGTCGCGAAGGCCTTCCGCGCTTCCTCCGGCCGGTGGAGGTGCAACAGGGACCAACCGCGAATCATCCGCAGTTCCGTCGTCTCGGCGGCGAGAAGAAGGCGCCGGTCGAGGGCTTCGAGAGCCGCGGTGTAGTTTTTCTCGTTGAAGAATTGCATCGCGCGTTGCGCCAGCGTGCCGGCGTCGGCAGCTTCCGGCAGCTGCGGCGCCAGCGGTTGCGCGGGCGCCGCGATCGCGATGGGCCTGACGGTCTGCGGCGCGCCATAGGCCGACGGCGCGGCCGAGGCGACCTGCTGCTGCGGGACGACAGGCGCGGGCGCGAGCGCAGGCGCATAGGCTTGCTGCGGAACCTGCTGTTGCAGAACCTGTTGCTGCGGGACCTGCTGCATGACGGGCGCGACCGCGATCGGCGCGCCGACCACGCGCACCGGCGCGCCATTCGGCGACAATGCCGACTGGTCGCCGATCGAATTGGGCGCGACCGGCACCGAGGTGGGCGCGGATTCCGGCGCGGCGCCGTTGACGCCCTGCGCGAGCGAACCGCCGGTCGAATAGCCGCCGCCGGCCTGGGCCGCGGTCTTGGGACGATCCTTCTCGGGCAATTCGGTCGCCCACAACGTGCCGGCCGGCGCGATCTGCGCGGCATAGGTCGGCGAAGTTGGCTTGGTCGTGCCGTTCCAGCCCGGCAGCAGCGCGAAGCCGTAGCGTTCGTAGGGCATGGGGCCGACGCCAGGCACGCGGCCGGCGACTAGCGGATAGGGTCCACGGAAGGGTTCGCGCTGCAGCGGTCCCTGCGCGGCGGCGGGCACGAATTGCGACGGCGTGCGCGAAGGCGCGAGCGCGGCGGCGGAGAAGCGCAGCGGGTTCTCCGGATCGACGGCGACAGGGAACAGCTTGCGATCGATCTTCGGCGTCTCGACCTGCTGGCGATAGCCAGATGGCATCTGCGCCTGCTGGCCGTACGGCGAATAGCCGGCGGCCTGCGCTGCGGTGAGGCCGGGCTGGAACGGAACGCCGGCCGGCGGCGCGGCGGGATAGGCGCCGGGCACGACATAGCCGCCGACGCTCTGCTGCGTCGGCCGCAACTTCTGGTTGGCGATCTCGTCGCACGGCGTCGGCGGATGATACATGCCGTCGGGGAAGATGATCTCGAGCACCTTGGCGAACAGGCCGTCGTACCGGTTCATCAGGTCCCAGTAGATCTTGTCGCGCTTCAACTTTCGCAGCGTCAGCGCGTAGCCGTAGACGGTCGCTTCCTTCGGGAACCACGCGACCGCGCGCTGGAACCATTGTTCCGCGACATCGTACTGGCAGGAATTGTAGGCGTACCAGGCGAGCGCCTGCGCGCCCTCGCCGGAGGCGACGTCCATCGTCACCTTGGCGTAGCGCGCCAGACGGTCCGGCTCGACATAGGGCGGGAATTCGAGCGTGAGGTCGCGCTCGAGAATGTCGATGAACAGGATGAGGTTGTTGACGAGCGGCTCGCGCCAGGCGAACGCCACTTCCTCCGTCTCGCGACGCATGTCGAGTTCGCGCAGCGTATGCGCCAGGCCGTGCGCGATCATCGCGTCGCCGCCGCGTTCCAGCGACAGCTTGAACCAGTCCAGCGCCTCGCGATACGCCTTCGTCTTGTAATAATACCAGGCGACGAGGCCTGGCTGGTTCGGATCGCTCGCGCCCTTGGCGTATTCCTGGAACACGGCGAGTTCGTTCGCCGGAATCTTCTCCACCCGCTCGTCGTGCAGGTAGGCGCTGATGCGCGCGCGCACGATATCGACCATGATCGGCGCGAATTCGCTGCGTCCCGTCGAATCGACGCGGCCGGAAGCGATCAGCTTCTCCACGTCGTTCATGCGCAGGCTGGCCATCGCCTTCTGGATCGTGGCGAGGCGCGCGGGCTGGTCGGCGCCGGACTTCAGGATCGACAGGTAGGCGGCGACCGCCTCCTGGTTCTGCTTGGTCTTGGCGAAGGCCTCGGCCACCGTCCACAGCATCTCGACGTCGGCGTCGTCGGCGTTGTAGCCGTCCGCCTTCACGTAATCGACGAGATCCTGCAGCCGTCCTTCCTTCCAGAAGTTCATGATGCGGGTGCGCAATTCCTTGCGCCGCAGCTTGTTGGCGAGATCGCGCGAAGGCTGCCAATTCGGCTCTTCCTTCTTGCGCGCGTCCATCGCGGCGCGCAATTCGTCGATCTTGTCGGCCGCGAACAATTCCCAGTAGACGTCCTCGTCCGGATTGCCGGGAGGCTCGCCGTTGAACAGGTCGAGCGGCGGCGTCCAGCCGGGATAGAGCCGCACCAGCCGCTCGATCTCCGTATTGACGCGCTCCATCTGGCCGAGTTGCGCGTAATAGCGCAAAGCGGATTCGTCCGGCCCTTCGCCGTCGCCGAGCGGGGCGGCGCGCAACGCGACGGGCGCGGGCGTGCCCGGCCGCTGCGCGAGATCGGCGGGCGTCGCGGCCGGCTGCGGCTGCGGCGCAGGGGCGATCGCCGGCGCGCTCGCGCTCGGCATGTCGACGATGAACGGCTGGTTCTGCGCCTGCGCGCGCGACACGCCCGGCGCCAGAAGCGCGAGCATCGCGGCGAGCGCGTATGGGCTCCTTCTCAGCGCAGACATGAGGGGAACCTCATCTGCGCGGCGAGCGCGGTCAGGATGCGTAGCGTCGCCGGATAGTAGTTTTCCGGTCCGCGCGGCGTCAGCATGCTGCGCTCGATCGGCCGTCCCTCGGCCGCGCACATGGCCAGCGCGCCGATGGCGCTGTAGCCCGGCTCGCCGAAGGCGCCCGCCTCGCGACCGGTCGAAACGTCCACCACCGCGCGCGCGCCATAGCGCGTCGCCCAGGCGACGAAGGGATCGTAGTGTTCGCGCTCGCCGATGCCGGCCCAGGCGAGATAGAGCGGAATGCGGATGGCGTTGTAGCCGAATTGCGCCGCAAAGCCGTCGGCCGGCCGCGACTGTCCGTTGCGCAGCGACACCCATTCGCTCGGCAAGCCGTCGGTGCCGAAGCGCGAGGCCTTCAATGCGTCGAGACCGCTCTGCGTGATGCCGCGCCAGTCGATCTCGGGCGCGACCATCGGCAGGCGCGCAAAGGCCGGATAGATCCAGTAGGAGAGATTGACAACCGGACCATCCTGGCGATCCTCGGCTGCAAAGCCCGACACCGCTGGCAACAGCAGCGCGCCGAACTTGGTCTTGTAGACGACGAGCTTGCGGCCGACCTCGACCGCGATGCGGCGGGCGGCGACCTTCAGGGAAATGTCGCCCCAGAATTCCGCGCCTTCGGCCAGCGCCCAGGCGATCAGCAGGTCGCCGTCCGACGCGTCGTTGATATCGGCGATCGCGGGGCGGCGCGCCGGATCCCAGCGCCAGGCCATCAACTGGTCGTCGCGCACCATCAGGTTGGCGCGCGTCCAGCCCCACAACTTGTCGAAAGTCGGCCGGTCGTTGGCGGCGACCGCCAGCAACATGCCGTAGCCCTGCCCTTCGCTGTGGCTGACCATGCCGTTGCCGGTGTCGACCACGCGACCGTTGTCGGTGATGAAGGCGGCGCGATAGGCCTGCCACATGTCGGGCGTCTTCAGCGCGCCGCCGAGCGAAAGCTGGCGCGCGTCGAGCGACAGCGGCCGCCTGTCGGGAACCTTCGGCGTCTGCGCCATCTGCGCCTGCACGGCCGCGCCGAGCGGGACGACGGGCGTAACGGTTTGCGCCGCCGCGGATGCGGTCAGCGCAAGCGACAGGACGACGGATGCGACCGGCCGGAAGATCATTCGATCCTCCTGCCGACGTTGCGGATGAACAGGCTGGTGGTCAGCGCGAGCAGCAGCGCCGCCGCAAAGGCCATCGCCACATACACCTGGCTGTTGAGCGACAGCCAGCCGGCGACGATCAGGCGCGAATTCTCGATCGTCAGCGGCTGCGTCACGATGAGACGCTGCGCGGTCGTCGCCGCTGTCACGACCGAACCTTCGGTCGCGTCGAGGATCGACAGGCGGCCGGCGATCTGGCGCCAGACGCGCGGGTCGACGAGGCAGGGCACAGATTCGGCAAGCTCGGTCGAATTGGGCGCGGCGATCAAGGTCCACACGTCGTCGACGCTGTCGCCGAGCATGTTCTGCGCGACGATCAGCGAGGCGCGCGCGGTGATCGTCGGTTCGACGGGGCCGGCGACGATCGCCGCGCCGAACCACGCAACGACCGAATGCACGTGCGCCGTCGCCCAGTTCTTGGCGCTGGCGAAGACGCCCTGGATGTAGGTCGCGATCGCGCCCTGGCTGCGAACCTTGGAATTCCATTCGTCATACAGCGCGCCGGACGCCGCCGCGTTGACCTGAAACGCGCCCACCGGCGCGCGGTCGACCCAGCGCGACGAACTGGCTTCGTACATCGCCCGGATCTGCTTCTGCTTCTGCTGGATCGAGGCGGTCGAATTCATGTCGGCGCGCCACCACGCCGTATTGGCCGCGCGTTCGAAGCCCCCGGGCGGCTTGGCCATGCGGCAGGCGGCCGGAAAGTTGCGTTCGAGCACGAGCCTGTTGCGGGCGGCGGCTTCATAGCGCGACAGCGCATCGTCCTTCGGCGGCCTGACGAATGCGCCCATGCGGCCGGACCAGGCCTTCTGGATTTCCTGCGGGTCGAGTCCCGCCGCCTTGATGAGCGAGGGATCGAGATTGCCGGCGCCGCCGACAACGAGAACCGAGCCCGAGCCGCGCGGCGGCGCGACGCCGGTCAGTTCGAAATCGATCGGCTGGCCGGCCATGATCGCCATATGCGCGGAAATCGTGGCCGCCGCGCCGATCGTCTCGCGATCGGGAGCCGGCGCGAGCAGCTTCGGCCGCATTCCGGGTCCCCCGACGAACGGGAACGCGCCCGTCGTCGTCACGGCGAGGTCGGGCATGCGCGCGATGCGCGCGATGCGCGGCATCTCGATCTCTGTGGAATCGAGCAGCAGGAAACGCTTCGAGCCGGTGATCGCGGCAAGAGGATCGCACGCCAGGTCCTTGGCGATCGGCACCTGCGCCTCGATCTCGACGCGGTTCAGGCCCGGCCGCATCGCGCCCAGCGGCAGCGGCACGGGATTCTTCGTGAAGACGTCGCCTGCCGACTTCGGCAGCTTCATGCTGACGGCGTTGCGTCCGTTCACGCTCACCACGATCTGCGCTTCGCTCGTCAGGCCCGGCGCGTAACCGCCGGCGAGATCGAGCACGGCGCGGCCGTAGTCGGCCGGATAGAAATCCGGCGGCAGGATCACGTTGAAGGCCGCGCGGAACAGGCGGCCGGAGAATTCCTCGCTCGCGACGCCGAGATCGCGCAGCTTCACGCGCTGGCCGCCTTCCATGCGGAAGCCGGGGAAGGCGGCGGCCGCGCGGAGGCCGGCCGGCGCGCCGACGACCTGCGACTGCCGCTCGAACTGCCCCAGCGCCTCGCTGACCTGCGCATCCGTCGCGCCCGTCACGACGATCGTGGTGCGCCGGTCGGCGCGCGCCGGAAGGATGAAGACGGAAGGCCCGCCCACGGCGCCGAGCGCGCCCGGCTCGAGCAGGCCAGCGAGGTCCTGCGCGGGGCCGACCAGAAGATTGACGCCATATTCGCCGCCGGCGAGCGGTCCGATGTCGACGACCGGCTGCTCGAAGCGGCCGGCGAGCGAGATCATCTGCACGACGCGCATGATGCGCTCGACATTGGACAGGTTGGTGCGGCCCGGCACGACGGCGCGGATCGGCAGCGCGCCCTGGGCGTCGGGCGACAGCGCCGGCAGCTCGGCAAGACTGGTCACGCCTTCCGACCGCGGCAGCAGCAGGCCCGTCTGCGACGGATCGATCTGCGTCCACAATTCATACGTCGCCTGCAGCGAGCAATCGACGCGGTGACGCTGCTCGGCGGTCAGGCGGACGGAATTGAAGCCGGCCTGCAGCAGGTTCGGCGGGATTTCGAATTCGAAGGTGCGCACCGAATGGCTGGCGCGAATGTTGGTGCGCCCGACGACCGTGTCGTTGACGACGAGCGTCAGATAGGACGCCTCGGGCATGACCGAGATAGCCGTGAGGTAACCGACCTGGAACTTGATGCGCTGACGCGCCTGCGCGGCGGTGATGAAAACCGGCCATTCCGACGAGGCGATTTCGCCCGCCAGCCGGAAGCCCTGGATGTTGTTCGTGAGATGGCGCAGCGTGAGCGCGGACGTCGCGGGCGCGACCGTCGCGGACGCGATCGCCGGAACGGGCGGCGCGGCGAACCGGTTTGCGTCAGGCGTCTGCGCATAGCCGCCGACCGGCGCGACAGGCGCGGGAGCTGGCGCGGTCATGGCAGGCGCCGGCGCGCGCGGCGCCATGCCCTGCAAGGCGGGCTGCGCATAATATTGTGCGGGCGAAGGCGACTGCGGCGGCTGGGCCGGCTGTTGCGCCTGGGTGTAGGCAGGAGCGGCCTGCTGCGGCGGCTGACCGTAGACGGGCGCGGGCGGCGCTGCCGGGGCCGGAGCGGATGGCGGCACCGCAGGACCCTTGTCGCGGACCATGTGCGTGAGGGTGGTGGGCGCGGTCGTGAAGATCTGCGCGAGGCATGAATCGGCCATCGCCGCCGCAAGGGCGGTCGTCAGGCAGATAATAGTCACGCTTCTACGCATACGCTCTTCGATTCTCGCCTACGCTGATTGCTTTTTCATTGCCGCCTCGACCGCTGCGACCGCCGGCTCCTTCTTGCCTGCGGCGGCGAACCGCCTGAGCCAGGAGAGCGACGTCTTCGACGGTCCTTCCAGTTCCTTGTCCGGTTGCTCTTCCTTCTCGCGCTTGATGAGGTAGGTGATCGCGCGGATCGGTTCGGTCAGCCCCCACCAGATGAACCGGCCCGAACCTGCAAAAATGCTCTTGTGCTTGCGGCGCGTCGCCAAGAAACGCGGTAGCGCGTCCGAATCGGCGTACATGAGGTCGGCGAGCACGTAGTACTCGTCCGGTTCCATCGCGCTGAACTCGAAGCCGTAGATCGTCTGGTCGTTCGCCCTCGAGGTGTGAACGAAGACGAGCGGCAGGGTCTCTTCCTTGACGATGACGCCCAGCGGATCGATGGCCAGCCGGCCGGTCGTGACGCCGGCCTCGAAGGTGATGGCGTCGAACTCGCTGGAGGCGGCGATCGAGACACCGCCCGCCGAGACGTCGCGGATGGAGACGCGGATGTTGTGGTCGGCGATCGACAGCGTGCCCTGCCGCGAGATGTGCAGGCGCGGGTGGCGGTCCGGCTGCTTGCGTTCCGCGACCGCGCCCAGCGCCGCGCCGGCGATCATCATGTTGAACGTGTTCCACAGGCCGACGACCAGCATGAGATTGTCGACCCCGGGCTCGAACATGTAGCGGTAGGCGGCGACGCAGCCGGCCGTAAACAGGAGGCCGTAGATCGCAAAGAACGGCCAGGCGAGTTCCGACAGATGGTCTTCGTCGAGCGTCAGGCCCTTGGCCGTCACGTTGAACGTCGGCTTGCGCGGGCTCATCACGACGGAAACGATGGCCTTCGCCAGGAAGACGCCTTGCACGTATTCGTAGAGCTCCGAAACCCACGGCCAGCGCACGCGGCCGTAGAGGTAGTTCTGGAGCATGATATTCACGATCATATAGGTGAGCGTGTAGGCGATCGCCTCGTCGAAGTTCGAGACGAAGATCTTGATGTCGAAGAAGATGTGCGTCAGCGGCGCAAACATGAAGATCATGCGCGGGATCGGGAAGAACCAGAACGTCATGCTCGACAGATAGGCGATGCGCTGAATGAGCTTCAGGCCCTTCTTGAGGGCCGGGTTCTTCAGCATCAGGATCTGGAACATGCCCTGGCACCAGCGCGATCTCTGGCCGATGAAGGACGTGAATGTTTCCGGCTGCAGACCTGCGATCAGCGGTTTGTCGACATAGACGCTGTTCCATCCCTTCGAATGGAGCTCGAACGCCGTCTCGCAATCCTCGGTGATCGTGATGCCCGAGAAGCCGCCGGTCGTCTCGAGCGCGCTGCGGCGCAGCAGCGCGGCGGACCCGCAGAAGAAGGAGCCGTCCCACTTGTCGAGGCCGCGCTGCGTGACGCCGTAGAACATCTCATTCTCGGACGGCATCTCGTGGAAGGTGCGCAGGTTCTTCTCGATCGGGTCGGGATTGAGGAAGACGTGCGGCGTCTGGACCAGGAAGGTCTTGGGGTCCTTGGCGAAATAGCCGATCGTCTCGCGCAGGAAGGCGCGGAACGGCGCGTGGTCGGCGTCGAACACGACGATGATGTCGCCCTTCACATGCGCCAGCGCATTGTTCATGTTGCCGGCCTTGGCGTGCTCGTTGCGCTTGCGCGTCAGGTAGATCGCACCGAGCCGGGCGCAGAGCGCCTGAAGCGAAATCCGCCTCTGACGGGCGGCTTCCGCTTTTGCCGGATCCTTGTCGTTGCACTTCTGGTCGGTCCCGCCGTCGTCGAGAAGCCAGACGTTCAGCTTCTCCGGCGGGTAGTCCATGGACTTGGCCGCGGCGACCGTCGTCGCCAGGATGTATTCGTCCTCGTTGTAGGTCGGGATGAAGACGTCGACGACCGGCAGGTTTTCGTCGTCCTCGCGCTCGAGGCGCGGCCGCACCAGCGGATCGGCGTTGATGATCAGGCTGATCGACAGGATCAGGACGCAATACATCTCGGCGACGAGCAGCACCATGCCGAGTGTGAAGGCGACAGGATCGCTCGCCGGCGGCAGCGTCGAGGTCCACCGCCAGTACATGTAGCGGATGATCACGAAGCTCGCGAGGGCGAGGAAGAGCTGGCGCGCAACGAGTCCGCGGCCCACCGCCCAGACCGCTATCAGGCCCGCGATGACCGTCAGACTCAACGCTAACTGGCTGTGCACGCTCACCGGTTGGGTAAGGAGAATCAGGGCGCAAAGCCCCGAAAACCCCCACGCGATGGCGCGCAATGTCGCCGACATACGACGCAACTCCCTGACGCTACGTCCTGACTGTAGCGTCGACGCTTTACGCTTAGGTTAACGTAACAGGAGCCCTTACAGCGTCCGTAAACCGAGTCATTTCCGATAGATGAATCGTTAACCACGACGCCTTCCGGCGCCTGGTTTCGGTCTCGGTTCGGGCGCGCGCAAGGCGCAGTCCGCCCCTGGGGCGCCTGCCGCCGGCGGCTGTCTAGCCGGCGCGCGTTAACGTCTCGTTAGGCGCATCGCTAGAATGCGAGACGTCCGTCGAGAATGCCGTAGATGCCGGAGCCGCGCACGCGGTCGTTCATCAGGCCGGCCGAGGCGCCGAGCTGCACGGGGCCGAAGGTGGCGCCGGTGATATGGCCGCCGACGCGCCATTGCTGGAAGAAGGCGTCGCCCATGAAGATGACTTCCGGGCCGACATAGGTGCTGGGCGCGATCGCCCAGCCGGCCTTCAGGCGGGCGTAGTAGGCGCTGTGGGCGCTCGAATAGGAGGCGACGCCGGACAGCATCATGGTGGCGGTGGGCCGGTAGGAGAAGTCGAGGGCGATCTTGGCGCCCGTGGCCTGGCCGACAGAGCCGTTGTTGGCGTCGTACTTGTTCAACTGGTTGTTCGAGAAGTCGATACCGCCATAGATCCCGAACGACGCCTTCGCCGTCATCCATTCGTAGCCGATCAACACCGAGCCGTCCTGCATCGTGCCGGTGATCTGGCCGACGGCAGTGTTGGTGTAGCCATAGGTGCCGACCACGCCGCTGATGCGCAGCCGCAAACCGGATCTGTCGATCTCCGAGAAGGGCGCGATCGTCCCGATGACCGAAGCGAAGCGCGATCCCTTCGTGTCGGCGGTCAAGGCCGTGTCGATGGCGACGCCGAACTTGCTCGGCGCGGAATAAGGCTCGACCGCGACCGGGGCGGACGATTTCGTCCATGCCGGCGTCGTCGTCGAAGCATCGAAGAAGGAAATGTAAGAGGGCGAAGACTGCGTGGGAGTCATCGAGCCCGGCGCGCCGGTGTACCATTCGGATGCGCGGGCGTATGGCGACAACACCGCCAACAACGCCAACGACAACAATCCTCGACCCGAACGCATGACACGCTCCTGCGGGAGGCGCACCAAGGGCTGCCTCTCCTTCCGTTAGGAGCGAAAATCGGCCTCTGACGTAACGGCGGAGTTAATCGAAAACCCTTATCGGCCGTTAAGTATAAGAACGCGTTAAGTTCCCTGCTGGCGGCAACGTCGCCTTAACCAACCTGGCGATCGCGACCCTCCCACAGCTTCGCCCGCAGAACCTTCTTGTCGACCTTGCCGACCGCCGTCATCGGCAGGCTGTCGACGAATTCGACGCGCTTGGGCGCATGCGCCGCGCCCTTCTTCTCCTTGACGAGCCGGATCAGTTCCTCCGCGTCGGGCCGGGCGCCCGGCCGGGCCACCACCATGGCTACCACGGTCTCGCCCCATTTCGGATCGGGCGCGCCGACCACCGCCGCCACCGCCACCGACGCGTGCGACGACAGCGCATCCTCGACATCGCGTGGATAGATATTGAAGCCCCCGGACACGATCATGTCCTTCTTGCGGTCGAGGATGTACATGTAGCCGCGCTCGTCCATGCGCGCGATGTCGCCCGTATGCAGCCAGCCCGAGCGGAAGAGTTCTTCCGTCTGCTCCGGCCGCTTCCAGTAGCTGCCGACGGCATGCCCGGCGCGCACACAGATTTCGCCGGGCTCGCCCGGCGCCACCGGCTGGTCGGCGTCGTCGAGGATCTGGACGGCGACGCTCGAAATCGGGAAGCCGCAGGAGGCGAAGAGCTCCGGCCGCGCCTTGTCGTGGTCGCCCTTGCGCAGGACCGAGATCGGATAGCACTCGGTCTGGCCGTAGAGCTGCGAGAACACCGGCCCAATCCGCTCCAGTCCCTCGACCAGCCGCGTCGGCGACATGGGCGAGGCGCCATAAAGAAGAAGCTCGAGCGACGACAGGTCCGTGCGGTCGAGATCGGGATGGTCGAGCAGCACGTAGATCATCGTCGGCACAAGGAGCGTGAAGTTGATCTTTTCTCGCGCAATCGTCGCCAGCAGCTCCGCAGGATCGAAACCCTTCATTAAGTACACCGTCCCGCCGCGCATCAGCGTCGGCAGCACCTTCGTGCCGGCGACATGGCTCATCGGCGCGACCACCAGATATTTCGGCGCGGCGGGCAGCTCGAAATCCGCGAGAATGGCTGTCGAATAGCCGGCGTTCTGCGCGTGATTGCGCAAGGCGCCCTTCGACTTGCCGGTCGTGCCTCCGGTGTAGTTGAGAATGGCGATGTCGTCGGGCCGCGCCACGTCGCGGGCGTTCGCAGCCCCGACCCCGGCGGCGACCGCCGCCAGATCGAGTCCGTATTCGGCCGGCCCGAGTGTGAAAACGGCCTTCAGCCCTTGCGTGCGCGAAACGATCTCGCCGCCGCGCAGCAGAAAGCTGGCGGCGTCGACGAGAAGCGCCGAACACTCGCCATCGACGATCTGGTCGACCTGGTCGTCGAGCGAACCGAGCGGATGCAGCCAGGTGATACTGATCGCCGAGGCCTGCGCGGCGACTCCGGCGCACCAGGAATCCGCGCGATTGGCGGCCAGGACGGCCAGGCGGTCGCCGCGACCCAGCCCCTTCGACGCGAACACAGCCTGAAAACGGCCGATCAGGTCGAGCGCGGCGGCATAGGTGAGCGAACCCGAACCGCTGACGAAGGCGACGCGGTCAGGATAGCGCGCCAGAGCGCGCAGCGCCTGCCCGCCCACGGTCGGGCCGTTGTGAATGACGTCGGACATGTTTCCTCCCGCAGGCGCCGCGCCTCTCGTTAACCCGAGATTAGCTGGGGCGCGCGGCGATGTGTAGGCGCGCGACCGCGGCGGCCGTGCAGGCCCTCGCGCCTACGAGCGGCCGGCGTCAGGCACGATGTCGGCGCCTGCAAGACTGGGTTCCTTGGCGACCTCCGGCCTGTCGCAGACGACGGCGATCGCCGCGGCGCCGCCGATGACCGTCACCGCCGTGCGCGCCATGGCGCAAATCGGATCGACCGCGACGAAAAGGACGTAGGCGGCTTCGAACGGCAATCCGAAGAAGCCCGTCGTCGTGGCGACGAGCGTGATCGTCACGACGCCCGCCATGCCCGACGACGCGAAACCGGCGAGCACGCAAACGCCCGACAGAACCGCGATTTCGGCGATGGAAAAATGCCGCCCGTACAGATCGGCGACGAAAAGGGTGGCGGCGACGAAATAAGCCATCGCTCCAGTCCGCAGCAGCGACGTTGCGAGCGGCACCAACAGTTCGACACGCGACTTGTCGAATTTCAGCGCGCCGGCCAGGCCGTCGATCATCGCCGGCATGCAGCTTGCCGCATTGTTCGTCGCGACGCCGAGCGCAAAGACCTCGCGCATCGAAAGCGCCGCTGCGCGCAGGGACTGGCCGGACCGAAGCCGCAGCACGTAAATCGACAGGAACAGCAGGACGGCGGCGGCCATGAGCACGGCCAGCACGAAAGCGGCCATCGCCTTGACGGGCTCGAGGCCGAAATCGGCGACCTGGCTGGCCGACATGGAGAACAGAACGAGCGGCAGCGGGAAGTTCACCCAGCGCGTCAGCACCTGGCAGGCGCGGTAGATCGTTTCCAGCGCCTGCGTCAGGCTGGCCGAATTCTGTTGCGACACCTTGCCGATCGACACGCCGAGAAGCAGCGCGAAGATCATCGCCTTGAGCGTCTCGCCATTCGAAAGCGATGCGAAGATGTTCGAGGGGATCAGGTTCTCGAGGAAGTCGGTGACGCTGCGCTCCTTTGCCGCTTCCTTGGCGAACAGATACATGCGGGTATTTGAGCTGTCGACGTCGTTGCCGACGATCTTGCCCAGCGCCGAGCGTGTCTCGTTCGACAGCGCGTCGCCCGGATGCATGACCAGCGTCACGATGGCCGTGACGGCGACCGTCCCGAAGGAAAAGAGCAAGAACACCCAGAAGACGCGGCCCATGATGCGGGACGTGTCGCCCTCGCGCGTCAGCTTCTGCAGGCTGAAGACGATCGCGGCCACCATGAAGGGCAGCACGATCATCTTGAGCAGGTCGACGTAGATCTTGCCGAGGAACGCCAGATTGTGCGCGATCAGCGGATACGCGTTGCCGAAGGCCGCGCCGGCGAGCACGCAGGCGATGATCGACCACGGGCTCAGGGCGAGGGAATAGTAGCGCTCGATCCAGGGCCTGGATTGTTCTTTCGCTGTCGTCACGTCTATTTGCCCTTCTGCGCCACGTTCGTCGCCTCGTCGACGCGGGGCCTTTCCCGACGCTGTGCGAGATAGTTGTTAATGTAGGCGAGCAGCACGCGATCGTTGAAATTGACCGGGATCGAGAGATGCGACTGCATGTCCGCGAATGTGACGGTGCGCAGCGTCAAGGTGAGCGTCGGGTCGGCTTTCAAGGGGCTGCGCACCTCATATTCGTCGCGGTAGGCCGCGACGATTTCGCCACGCTTGGTCGCTTCGATAGCTCCCTCCCACGTGGCGAAGGGCACGATCTTGGCGTTCGGAAAATTCTGGCGTGCGAATTCCTCCCAGGCCGAAGCCTTCAGCACGCCCATGGTGCCGGAGAAATTCCGGACGGCGGCAGGAAGCGGCTGATCGCCGGCGATCTTGGCGAACTCATGCCGGTTGATCAACAAACCGTGATCGATGTGCATGTAGGGCTCGGAGAACACGACCCGTTGCGATCGGTCGAGCGTATTGGCCAGCTTGCTGATCCCGACATCGGCGCCGCCGCGCGCGACGATATCGACGACGCCGTCGAAGGATTTCGCGGAGCGGTCGAATTTCACGGACACGCCGAGTTCCTTGGCGAGCCCCTTCATCAGGCGCACGTCGATCCCGTCCAGCGCGTCGCCCTGCCCGGAGAAGAAGGGATATGTGTCGACGCTGTTCATGGCGACGATCAGCGTGCCGCGCGTGACGATCCGCGCGATATCGGGCGCGACGAATTTGCCGTTCGAGAGCGGGACGAGTCCGGTGACGGGATCCGGCGGTCCCGAGACGACGGGCGCGCGCTGCGACACATCGGCGATCTGCTGCGCTGCGGCACCGGAAGGCGCGCCTGTGGCCGCGACGACGACGGTAAACAGAAGGCTTGCGAAACGACTCGCATTGCGCGCAATCACGCGCATCCGGCTGCGCATCGGCGCGCGCATCGCCGCAAAGAACAACCGCATTTGCGGCGACCCCCCTAGATTGCTTGCACCCAAAACGACGCCCTATAGCTTGTTTTCCGGGCACGGCGAGAAAAACTTGAACCGAGCCGTCAATATCCGGGAATTCGCGCTGCCGAACAAGTCCGGCCGGAATGGCTTTGCTCAGGAAAACGGCAGCGCCGGCTTGGCGGCGCCCAGGCCTTAAGCTACGCTTCTTGCATGTGGTTCGATCGTCTCGATCTCTTGTCGCGGCGCGCAAAATGGCGCGTCGGCATCTTTGTTTTCCTGGTCGTCGCTGCGAGCATTGTCGGGTCGGCCTACATTCTGAAGCCGGCGCCCCCGGACCGCGTCGTACTCGCTTCCGGCCAGCAATACGGCAGCTTTCACAGGTTCGCAGCCCGCTACAAGGAGATTCTCGCACGTTCCGGGGTGACCGTCGAAGAGCGCATGACCAACGGCTCGGAGGAAAATCTCCGGCTTCTGGAAGACCCCGAATCCGGCGTCGATGTCGCATTCACGCAGGGCGGCCTTGCGCAGTCCATGGGAGCCGCCAGCGCCGGCGTCGTGATGCTGTCGAGCCTCTATTACGCGCCGATGTGGGTTTTCTTCCGCAAGGAGAGTCCGTTCAATTCGCTGGTGGAGCTTCGTGGCAAGAAGGTTTCGGTCGGCGTCGACGGCAGCGGCACCCGCGCCCTCGCCAATTCGATCTTCGCGCTCAACGGTCTGAACGGCGACAACGTCACCATGCTGTCGATGGGCAACGACGACGCCATCGCGGCGTTGAAGAAGGGCGACATCGACGCCACGATCATCGTCGTCGGCGCGGACAATGCATCCGTACTGCGCGCGCTCAACGATCCCGGCCTGAGGCTCCTGAGTTTCGAACAGGCCGAGGCCTACAGCCGGCGGCTTCCATTCATAGCGAGGCTGACCGTGCCGCAGGGCGTCGTCGATCTCGGCCGCGTCATTCCCCCGCGGGACGTCACGCTGATCGGAACGAAGGCGATGCTGGTGGCGCGCAAGACCGTTCACCCGGCGATCGTCACCCTGTTCCTCGACGCGGCGCGCGAGATTCACAGCGACCAGTCCTTCTTCGAGGAGGCGAGCGAGTTCCCCTCGACCGCGCCCGTAGACTTCCGCGTTTCGGCCGATGCCGATCGACACCGTCGGTTCGGCCCCAGCTTCCTCCACCATTATCTGCCGTTCTGGCTTGCGACGCTGATCGAGCGGCTGATCGTCATTCTCGTGCCGGTGCTCGCCATCCTCGTTCCAATGTTCAACTACCTGCCTCAGATGGTGCGCTGGAGCATTCGCTCGCGCGTCTATCGCTGGTACGGCGAACTGGCGATGCTCGAGCGCGAGATAGCCGACGATCACGGGACCTCGCCGCCGATCGAGCAATGGCTGGAGCATCTCGACCGCATCGAACGCGCGGTCGCAAAAATCTATACGCCGCTGGAATTCGCCAGCGAAGCCTACACGCTGCGGCAGCACGTCGACTTCGTGCGACAGGCGATCGTCGCGCGCAATCCTGCACAACCAGCGACGAAGGCGGCCTGAACATCGGTACGTCGCGATCCGGCGACCAGGGGCTGGTCGACGGCCATGTATTCCGGGGGGAAATGAATGCGAGTTGCGCTGTTCGGGAGCTTTCATCGCGGCCATGCCGTTCTCGACGAGTTGCTGCGCGGGCCGCTCGCCAGCCGCATCACAATCGTCGGCGTCGCCACCGACGACCCGGACCAGCCGTACGTGAGCGCGCACAAGCGTGTCTGGCAATATCCACACGAAGCGCACGAGCGCGTCATGGTGAAGGAGATGGCGCGCAAAGCGGAACTGCCGGTCTACCGGGGGCGCGTCAAGACGCCGGAATTCTACGCGATATACGAAAACGACTGGCGCCCGGACATCTGCTTCATGGCGACCTTCGGGCAGAAGATCGACCGCAGGCTGTTCTCCCTACCGAGGAAGGGCTTCTTCAACCTGCATCCGAGCGATCTCGGCGACTGGCCGTCGCGTTACGCCGGCCCCAATCCGTTCCATGAAATGCTGAACGACGGACGCGACACCTGCGCGGTCACGCTGCACATGGTGGACGACGGTTTCGATACCGGAGAACGAATGGCTGTCTCGCCGCCGATCGCGATCCCAAAGGGCGCATCGGTCACAGACCTCCACAAGATCACAGCGCCTCACGCGGCGCTTCTGGTGCGCGGGCAACTGGACCGCGCCCTGGCCGACGACCGCGTTCCGCAGCGCGCCAGCGAAACGACGTGCTCCTGATCCGGCAGTTCCTGCATTGAAGGCGTGCGCGGCCCGGCGAACCGGACCGCGCTTGCGGTTGTCCGAACCAGCGCCTCAGCGCAGCATCGGTCCGTTTCCAAATCCCGTGTTGGGGTGGAAGCCCTGCCCTCCGCTGAATCCCGTGTTGGGGTGGAAGTTCTGACCGCCGCCGCCTCCGAACGACGGCCGGTAGGGCTGCGTCGGATAGATCTTCGGTCCTGGCGCCCGCGGCCCGACATTCGGCGGACCGATACGCACCGGCGGCCGCGCGACCGGCGGCTTGATCCGCACTGGCGGCGTCGCCCGACCCGGCGGAATCACCAGCACCGGCGGCTTGTAGTGCGGCGGCGGCACGAGATGCGGCGGCGGCGGCAGGATCACCGGCCCCTTCGGAACGACGAGCACGGGGCCGGTCGCCTTCGATCCGGCCGGCCTCGTCACGCAGGCGCGTCCGTTCGCCGACACCATCCTGTCCGGCGGACAGCAGAGCTGGCCCGTCGTGAGTTGATCCTGACGGCAGCACTCGCCGCCTCTGGCCTTGACGTAGCCGGGCATGCACGTCGGCCTTATCGGTTCGATCGGCGAGGGCGCCGGCGACGACCCTTGCGCCGGCGGCGGTGGCGGCGGCGGCGCGCTGTTCTGGCCGCCTTGCGTGGGCTGGCACTTGCGGCCGTCGAAGGCGAGGCCGGGCGGGCAGAAGCAGGCGCTCCCGGTCGTCAGCTTCGCGCCGGGCGGCGGGCAGCATTGCCCGTCCGACCGCTACACGCTGTTGGCCGGACAGGCGTTGGTCGGGGGCGGACCGCACGTATCGTCGGCGCGCAGAACCTATCCGACCGGGCAGACGACATGCGGCGGACCGCAGCCGGCGGTCGACCACACCTGTCCATGCGGGCAGATCGGCACGCCGGGCGGCGGCGTGCAACCGACTGCCGTCCTGATCGTGCCGATCGGGCAGGCGGACTTCGGGCAATGCCCTTTGACGGGCAGCGTTCCGTCCGGGCACCGGTCCGTCGGGCACTTGCCGTTAATCATCGGCGAACCGTCCGGGCAATGCGGCGGCTTCGGACATTCCTGGGCGCCGGGAGGACCAACCGGCTTGCTGCCGTCCGGACACAATGGCGGCGGCGGCGGGCATTGGCCGTTGATCATCGGCTTGCCATCCGGGCAGCACTGGCCGTTCGGCGCGGTCACGCCGGGCGGGCAGGCAGGCGGAGGCGGAGGCAGGCAACGTCCGTTGACGATCGGCCGGCCGTCCGGACAACCGCAGCGACCGTACAGGCCAGGGACGGACCCGGGCGGACAGCATTGCTGCGCCTCGAAGGTGAAACCGTTCGGGCAGCCGGGCCGGCAGCGCCCGTCATGCCCAGCCCACAAGCGGTTGCCGGCGGTCGATTGCTGGTCGCAATTGCGCTGCGGCGGCGTCGGCGCGCAGGTGTAGTCGGACGAGATCTCGCCGGCGCGACGCGACGCGGGCTGCAGTTCGTAGCCCATCGGGCAGATGGCGCCGGGCGGGCGCGGGCAATGCCCCCCGCCCGTCACATTGGGCTTCGAACCATCCCAGCAGGTCGCCGTGGCGACGTCGAAGGCGGCCGCAACCGGCGGCGTTCGAGGCGGCGTCGGCGTCGCGGGTTGCTGCGGCGGCTGAATGCCGCGATAGCACAATTCATTGGCGGCGATGTCGGTGCGCGGGTTCGCGCACAGGCTGCGGCAGGCGCCGTTGCGGTCTGGCGTCTGGAAGGGCGGGCAGCATTGCTGACCGGGCGCGCAGGCGCAGGGTTCGCCGGGCCGGCATTCGAGACCGGGCGGCAGGACGAAACCTTCCATCCAGCCCCCGCCGAACAGCGGCGCAAAGCCGGCGCGTGGCGAACAGGCGAGCGGAATGACGATGTCGCCCATGTGCCCGCGTGCGTATGGATTGTCGAAACGGTCGTCATAGTCGGCGAAATAGGATTCGAACGGCGGCGCGTTGCGCGGCCGCACGAGTTCGAGGTTGTTCCCCTGCAGGCCGTTGACGATTTCCGGTCCGAGCGCGCGCAGGCGCTGCGCGATGGCGGGGTCGGCCGAAACGCGCAATTGTTCGCCGGTCGACCACAGGAAACCGCCGCAGGATCCGAAATTGATGCGTCCGTCGGGAAGGTAGTCGTAGCCGATGGCGACGCCGCCGTTGCCGTTGTGCAGGTTCAGCGGAAAGCCGATGGCGTATTCGTCAGGCGCCGGCGCCCAGGCGCCTTCGGGCGTGCGCGAAAAACGCAGCACGCGTCCGACGCCCTCCTGCGCCAGCGCCGTGAAATCGTATGCGCCGGTCGGCGAGGCGCGTTCGCCGAGGATCATGCGACCCCGGCCGTCGAAGACGATCTTGGATATTTCGGTCGGCGCATCGCCGGGCGGCACGGCGACCTCGAGCCGCGGATCGGCGCCAAACGCGCCGCTCGACGCGATGGAAACCGACCAGACCTGCAGCTGATCGGCGACGCCGTAATAGAGGCGGCCGGCGTCGACGCCGAGGCCGAAGACCAGCCGCTCGCGCGCCGCATATCCCCATGTCGCGGCGTTCTGCGTGTCGAATGCGGGCTTCGTGATGTCGAGCTTTCCGGCGGGATCGAAGGCGACGGCCGGCAAGCCGGCGGCAGGTCAGGCCGTGACGCCGTGATCGAAGCGGCCGCGCTCCTGGCCGTTGAGGTCGTAGCTGAAGATCAGGCCGGTCTCGCGATCGACGGCGAACAGTGAAGCGGTCGACGGGTCGAAGGCGAGGCCGCCGAGCGCCGGTCCCGAATTGCCCGTTGCGACATTCGCGAACAGCCGCACTTCGCCGGTGCGTCCGTCGATGCGCCAGATGGATGCCGGCCCGCCGCCCGAAGCCGCCGGCCCGAACAGCGCATTCATGAAGACGGCGTTCGGCGCACCGGTCTTGAGGCGCACGCCCGTGTCGCTCGCCAGCAGCGGCAGTCCATAGATGGACGTGGCGGCGGCGTAGATGTTCGGCGGATTGGCGTTGTCGAGCGCCAGTCCGAAAAATTGCCCTGTCTGCGCTGCGGTCGTGCTGAATCGCTTCGGCGAGGCGATGAGCTGCGCTTGCGGCGCGCCGCCGGGATTGGTCAGATCGAACATGCGCATCGACCAACCGTTGGGATCGATCACCGTCTAGTCGGCCGGATCGACGCCGGGCGCGACAGCTGTCGGCCCGATCGGTCCGGAAAAGCCGCTGACCGCCGCCTGCCCGGCGCCGATGATTCCGGCTGGCGTCTGCGCATTCGCGGCAATGGGCGCGCAGCCCAGCGCGACCATGGCGCAAATTGCCGCGACGCCGGCCGAGAACCGCTGCAGAAAGCAGATGCGCGACATGAAGTCCTCCCCCAAGGACATAACACTGGACCAACGCACTTCAGCACGCAGCAACGCGAGCGTCGGTGCACCGACGCACGATGAATGCAATCGCACTCTGTCGGTGGGGAATCGGAGCAGCAATGCGCCCGCGCAAATTGGCGCCGGCATCGTCGAAGCGGACTAATGCCGCGCAAAGCCATTGAAACGCTCGCGCGCCTGTTGCGCTCACATCGTCGGGATCGGCATGATCGGCATGACCTCGACCCGTTCGCCCGGGAAGATCGAGAAATGCGGATGGTTCTCGAACATCTTCGCGGCCGCTTCGTGCGAGGCGGCGCGCACTATGCTGAAACCGCCCATCTCGTTGGCGATATCGGCGACGCCATCGGCGGAGACCTTCTTGGTCTTGCCGAGCGGCCCGCCGATCTCGAGCACGGACGCCGCGTAATTCTGCATCCAGCCGTGCCACGCGGCCATGCCCTCCTGCGCCCGCTTGTTGCGCTCGGCATCCGGCAGCGCCTCCCATGCCTTCATCTGCGGGCTTGTCTTGCTGCCGAGAAACACGGCGAGATAGGTCTGTTCGGTCATTTGTTCTCCTCCGTAAGAAAATATCAGGCGATTGCGGGTTCGAGGCGCCGCGGCGCGGGCCGGAACGTCAGCGCGACGAAGACCGCGCCCCAGCCGATGGCGAACGATCCGATGTATAGCCAGGCGTAGCTGCCGAGCCGGTCGTAGAGATAGCCGCCGACGAGCGGGCCCAGCGCCATGCCAAGCGTCGACACGCTGGTCGCCGCGCCCATGATCGCGCCGATCATCCGCAGCGGAAAGTTTTCGCGGATCAGCACGGCGTAGAGCGGCATGACGCCGCCGTAGGCCGCGCCGAACACGATGGCGACGGCATAGATTTCCGGCAGGCGGCCGACGAGCGCATAGGCGCCCGCCGCTACCGCCTGGATCATCAGCCCTGTGACCAGCGCGCGCTTGGCGCCGAAGCGGTCGCCGGCGAGACCGAACACCAGCCTCCCGCCGAGGCCGGCAAGTCCCTCGACGCTGTAGATCGTCACCGCCGCGAGCGGCGCGATCCCGCAGGTCAGCGCGTAGCTCACCGTATGGAAGATCGGTCCCGAATGCGTCGCGCAGCAGCAGAAGAACGTCAGCGCGATGACGATGAATTGCGGCGAGCGCAATGCCGCGCCGACCGATGCGCCACCGATCGCGACGGCCGTCGACGGCGCAGCGGCGAGCGCCTGCGGACGACGCACCAGAAATGCCGCCGGGATCATGATTCCCCAGGCGAACAGGCCGATCAGCAATTGCGAGAACCGCCAGTCGTAATTCGACACGAGCCAGCGCGCGAAGGGCGAAACTGTCATCGGCGCGACGCCCATGCCGGCCGAGACCAGCGAGACGGCGAGGCTGCGCTGCGTGTCGAACCAGCCCGTCACTGTCGCCATCAGCGGCGCGAAGATAGCGCCGGTCGCGACGCCGACCAGAGCGCCGTATATGAACTGATATTCGATCAGGCTCTGCGCGCGGCTCGACCAGACAAGTCCGAGGCCGAGCAGAAGCGCGCCGGACAAAAGCGCCGGGCGCGGACCGAACCTGTCAGTCAGCCAGCCCCAGAAGAAGCCTGCGGCGCCCATCGAAAGAAAATTGACGGTCATCGTGCCGGACAGGCCGGCGCGCGACCAGCCCGTCGCCTCGGCGATCGGCTGCAGGAACACGGCCAGCGAGAACATCGACCCCGCTGCGACGCAGCCGAGCAGCGCGCCGGCTGCGACGATAACCCAGCGGTAGTTGGACTGCATGAACGGCTCCACTGCTCAGGTCCCGCCCAGTGGACAGCTCCCGATAATGTTGATATCAACGTGTTTGTCATGTCAACCCCGACCGACCTGCCCGGCGCACGCGAGATCGCGCAGACCTGCCTCTGCTTCCAGACGCAGCGCGCCGCGCGGGCGCTGGCGCGCAGGTTCGACGCCGCCTTTCGTCCGCTCGGCATCACCAACGGACAATTCTCGCTGATGACCATGCTGAGCGGCGCCGAGACGCGCCGCATGAAGGATATTGCGGCCTTCCTGACGATGGATCGCACGACCCTGACGGCGGCGTTGAAGAAACTCGAACGCGATCGCATGGTCGAAGTCGCCGCAGATCCGAAGGACGGGCGCGGCCGGCTCGTCTCGCTGACGCCGAAGGGCCGCCGGATTCTCGATCGCGCCAAGCCGGTCTGGAAGGAGGAACACGCGCTTCTGGAAGCCGAGCGCGACATCGACGCCGGCGCGCTTCGCCGCAACCTGCAGGCGCTCGCCTGACGCGCGCCGGGCGGCCTTAATTTCTAATTTTCTGTAATCGCGCCGCTCAAATGCGAGCCCGCCGATTCCTTTTTTCGCAATCTGTCGTGGCCACAGTTAGCGCATGATTACCACGATCCATGTCAGGGTGTGGTGAACGGAAACCGAAAAATAGGCGAGCCAGACCGGAGGCATGACGCAATGCACGTGATCGGTCTCGAGATGACGGGCGGCGACCTCGTGATCTTTATCGCGCTGGTCATGTTCCTCGCCGCCGCGGCCGGCGTTCTCTTCGACGGCATCATGGGCGCGCATGGCTTCGGCATCATCGGCAATGCGATCATCGTGGTATGCGGCGGCGTCCTGGCGCTCTATTTCGACGCAACCGTGCTGCGCCACGGCACGCAGATCGAGTTCCGCAACGCCTTCATCTCCTGCGGCGCGACGGCGACCGCCGTGTTGCTGGCGCTGGCATTAGCCAAGAAACGGATCGTCACCTGGGTGTAGCGGCCTCGCCTCGCGCGGCCGGAACGATGCCTGTCGAAACCCACGCATCGAAAAGCGCCAGGGTCGCGTCCGAAAACGCTGCGTCGTTGATATGCGCGTCGAGTTCGATCAGCCTCGCATTCGACGGCGCCGATCGGCGCGCCTCTTCGAGGAAGGCCGCGAGCGCGTCGGGATCGTGCAATGGCTCGCCTGGCCGGTCCCACGCCTCGACGCCTCCAGTTGGCAAGAGATACGCGACCGGGCCTTTCGCGCGCGCAATCTTCTCGGCGATCAGCCGCGCGACGCCCCGGCGCTCGTCGCCCGTCGCGGCGATGGAAGCGATCAGCCGGTTGTGGGCATGAAAGCCGCGCGCCTGTGCAGCCATCTCGTCCGGTCGCCACGCCGGAAAATCGATCATGTCGATCGCGCCCGGCGCGACGATCTGCGGCACGCCGCGCGCGCCGGCCGCCTCGAGCCGCGTCGGGCCGGCCGTGACGACCGAACCGGCATGATGATTGGCGAGTTCCTGCAGGCTGAAATCCATGACGGCGCAGAAACGTCCTTCCGCCGCCAGCGCCTCGAAGGCGCGCCCGCCCATGCCGGTCGTGTGGAAAACGGCGACCTCGTAGCCGCGCTGCTCCAGCGCCGGCAGCAGCCGCTTCATGTAGCTGAGACATGAATTGCCGAGCGACGTCATGCCGACCAGCGGCCTCTCGCCCTTCGGCGGTCGCGCGGCGCGGCAGGCGCCGACGATGGCGCCGGCCGCCTGCGCCAGCGCCGAGCGGCAGATGGCGTTGAGACCGTAGAGGCCGCCGGCCCACAGCACCGTCATCAGGTCGGGCGTGACGCGCTCCGGCGGGACGAGATGCGAATGCGCGATGGTCGAGACGACGCATTTGGGCACGCCGAGCGGCAAAGCGGCGGCTACATCGAGCGCCAGATCCGTCCCCATCGTGCCGCCCAGCGCCAGCATACCGTCGATGCGCGCGTCCGCGTGCATCCGCGCCGCGAGCGCCGCTGCGCCCTCGGCCATTTTCGCCATCGCGCTGTTCTCGTCGCCCGACGCCTTGATGGAATCGAGGTCCGTTCCCGCCGCAGCCGCGATCTCGGCGTTGGATATGTCGGGCCGATACGCGCCGCCGGCCAGAACGCCGACATCCATGAAGATCGCCGAGCCGCCGCTTTCGACGATGCAATCGCGCAGGAACATCAGTTCCGGCGATTTCGTGTCGGCCGTGCCGATCAAGAGTACGTTGGCCCGGCCGCCCATTTTCGCTCCCTTTCCCCATTCGCCGAAAGCAAGTCTATAATGCCAGGCGAAACACGCCATAGAGCGAAAGCGCCACGGGACGGACCATGAACGAACATTCGAATTTCCTGCGCGAACACAATGCGCGCCAGGTCTGGCACCCGATGGCCCATCCCGCCGAAATGGAGGCGGTCCCGCCGCGCGTCATCGTCTCGGCCGAGGGCGTGCGCATCACCGATCTCGACGGCAAGATGGTCATCGACGCGGTTGGCGGCCTGTGGAATGTCAACCTCGGTTATTCCTGCGATCCGATCAAGGAAGCGATCGCCCGCCAACTCGCCGAGCTTCCCTATTATTCGGCGTTCCGCGGCACGACCAATCCGCGGCTGATCGAACTCGGCCACAGGCTGATCGACGTGCTGAAGCCCGAAGGCATGAAGCGCGCGATGTTCACGTCGGGCGGTTCGGACTCCGTCGAGAGCGCGCTGCGCATCGCGCGGCAATACTGGAAAGTGCGCGGCAAGTCCGACAAGACGAAGTTCATGGCGCTGAAGAAGGGCTATCACGGCACGCATTTCGGCGGAGCCTCGGTCAACGGCAACTCGAATTTCCGTCGCGCCTACGAACCGCTGCTGCCGGGCGTCTATCATGCGCCCGCGCCCTATCTCTATCGCAACCCGTTCAACGAGACCGACCCGGCGCGGCTCGTCGACCTCTGCATTGCGGCGATCGACGACGAGATCAGGTTCCAGGGCGCCGACACGATCGCCGCCTTCATCGCCGAGCCCGTGCTCGGCGCCGGCGGCGTGATCGTGCCGCCCGACGGCTTCTTCACGAAGCTGCGCGCCCTGCTCGACAGCCACGACATATTGATGATCGCGGACGAGGTCATCACCGGCTTCGGCCGCACCGGAAAATGGTTCGGCGTGCGCAACGACGGCTTCAGGCCTGACATCATGTGCATCGCCAAGGCGATCACCTCGGGCTATTTCCCGCTCGGCGCCTGCGTCGTCAACGAGAAGATCGAGGAAGCCTTCATGACGTCCAACGACGCGCTAGCCGCCATCTACCACGGCTATACCTATTCCGGTCACCCCGTAGGCTGCGCCGCCGCGCTCGCCTGCCTCGACGAAACCTTCGCGCGCGACCTGCCGGGCAATGCAGCCGACCAGGGCGCGTTCCTCCTGTCGTCGTACAGGAAGCTCGCCGAAAGGAACGAGACGATAGGCGACGTGCGCGGCAAGGGGCTGATGACCGCGCTCGAATTCGTCGCCGACCGCAAGACGAAGGCGCCCGCCGGCAAGAAATACATGACCGCCGTCTATGAGGCGGCCTATGCAGCCGGCGCGCTGGTGCGCGTGTCCGGCCACAACCTGATGATGTCGCCGCCGCTCATCCTCGACCGCAAGGACGCGCAGGCGATCGTCGACGCGGTGACATACGCCGTCGAGAGCGTGAAGCTCGACCCGGCGCAATGACGTCTTTGAAGAAAGGGCTGCTGCTCGATTTTGGCGGCGTGATCTCGGTCACCCTGTTCGAACGGCATCGCCTGACCGAAAAGCTGCTCGGCCTGCCGGCAGGGACGATGAAATGGCGCGGCCCATTCGATCCGGCGACTGACGACCTGTGGCGCGACATGATCGCCGACCGGATCAGCGAGCGCGACTACTGGGCGCGCCGCGCAGCCGAGACCGGCCGTCTCGTCAGCGAGGACTGGGACATGCTCGCCATGATCCGCCGCACGATCGGCGAAGACCCGAACCTGCACGTGCGGCCGGAGGCGCTCGATCTCGTGCAGCGCGCGAAAGCAGCCGACAGGCGCGTCGGCATCCTTTCCAACGAACTCGAACTCTTCTATGGCGGCGACAACATGGCGCTACTCGCGATCCTGCGCCTGATGGACAGTCTCGTTGACGCCACGCATACGAAAATCCTGAAGCCCGATCCGCGCGCCTATGCGCTCGGCTGCGAGGCGCTCGGCCTCGCGCCGCAGGATGTCGTCTTTGTCGACGACCAGCCGCGCAATGTCGAAGGCGCGCGCAAGGCCGGCCTGATCGCGGTGCAATTCGACGTGCGGCGGCCATCGCATTCGTTCGGCGCGGCGGCGCAGGAATTGGGACTCTGATGCCGACAAATATCGCCTCTCTCCAGTCGCGGCTTTCCCTGCCGCTGATCGCCGCGCCGATGTTCCTCGTCTCCGGCGTCGATCTCGTGTCGGAGGCTTGCGCTTCGGGCGTGATCGGATCGTTTCCGACGGTCAATTGCCGCAGTTCTGATGAACTCGACGCCTGGCTGGCGGACATCGCCCTGCGTGCGGCGCGCGCATCGGAGGCTTCGGGCGCCGCGTCCGCCCCCTGGTGCGCCAATCTCGTCGTCCACAGGTCGAACGGCCGGCTGATGGACGATCTCGGCGTGCTGCTGCGCCACGACCCTGAGATCGTCATAACCTCGGTCGGTTCGCCGGCGCCCGCGCTCCAGCCGCTGCACGATGCAGGCGCACTGGTCTTCGCCGACGTCGCCACCATCCGCCACGCCGAACGCGCGCTCGAAGCCGGCGCCGACGGCCTCGTTCTGCTGACCGCCGGCGCCGGCGGCCAGACAGGCTGGCTCAATCCGCTCGTCTTCGTGCGCGCGGTGCGCGCTTTCTTCGACGGGCCGCTGGTGCTGGCGGGCGGCATATCCGACGGCGCGGCGCTGTTTGCGGCGGAGGCGATGGGTTGCGACCTCGGCTACATGGGCACGAAATTCATCGCCACGCGCGAGAGCATGGCGAAGGACGGCTATCGCGACATGCTCGTTTCTTCGCGCGCCGACGACGTGCTGCTGACCCGCGCCTTCACCGGACTCGAGACCAACATGCTGCGCCCGTCCATCGTCGCGGCCGGCCTCGATCCCGACAATCTGCCGGCGCGCGGCGCCATCGACATCGCCAAGGACATCAGCATCGAGGGCCGCGAGAACCGCCCGAAACGCTGGAAGGACGTGTGGAGCGCCGGCCACAGCGTGTCCGGCGTCGATCGCGTGAAAAGCGTCGCGGAACTCGTCGCCGACACGCGCCGCGAATACGAGGCGGCGCGCGAGGCTTTCGAGATCAGAATATCGAATAGGCGCCGTCGATGAGGAACATCTCGGCCGTGTGATAGGACGAGCCCGTGCTCATGATGTAGACGGCGATGGCCGCGAAATCCTCCGGCGTGCCGAAGCGGCGCATCGGAATGCGCGGCATGACGTTGGCGACGAACTTGTCGTTGCCCATCAGCCCTTCCGTCATTTCCGACCTGATCCAGCCCGGCAGGATGCAATGCGCCGTCACGCCGTAGCGAGACAATTCGACGGCCAGCGCACGGATGATCGAATTGAGCGCGCCCTTGGTGGCGGCGTAATGCTCGTTGCGCGCCGTGCCGGAAATGGAAGCCAGGCTCGACGTCGCGACGAGGCGCCCGAAGGCGTCGCCCCTTTCGGCGCGTTCCTTCATGTGGCGCGCGGCGTGCTGCATCGTCAGGACGGCGCCGTCGAGATTGGTGGCGAGCATCTCGCGCCATTCCTTCTGGTCGCGGTCGAGAAACGAGCGCCGCCCGCCGCCGCCGATGCCGGCATTGGCGAAACAGCCGTCGATGCGGCCGTATTTGGCCAGCGTCTCCTGGAATGCCTTTTCGATGGAGGCGGGATCGGAAACGTCACAGACCCGCGCCTCGCATTTTCCGTTGGCGAGCGTCTTCAGCGCGGCGGCGTTCTTCGTTTCGTTGCGGCCCCAGATCGACACGGCCGCGCCCGCCGCCGCCAGCCCCTGCGCCATGCCGAGTCCGATGCCGCCGTTACCGCCCGTGATGACGACGACACGGCCGGTGAGATCGAAAAGCGACATGGTTTTCCTCCGCATATTCCCTTGGCCTCAGCATAGCTGGCCTGCGTCGCGCGGCAAGAACCCTCACACAAGATTGTTTGACAATCCGGCCCGGTTTTCGTCTCATCGCTCACCAAAACGAGGAAGCGCCCGAGGAAGCCCGATGAGCAAATACGAACAGATTCGCGTCGAGGTCGCAGACCATATCCAGACCATCACCCTCCACAGGCCGGAAAAGCTCAACGCCTTCACAGGCCAGATGATGCACGAGATGATCGCCGCCCTCGACGAGGCCGACGCCAATGACGACGTGCGCGTCGTCATCGTGACCGGCTCCGGCCGCGCCTTCTGCGCCGGCGCCGATCTGTCGGCCGGCGCCAAAACATTCGAACTGGCCGAGCGCAAGGACAAGCCGCAGCCGAAAGCCACAGCCGACGGCAGGCCCGACTATTCAGACGAGGCGATCCGCGACGGCGGCGGCCGCGTGACGCTGCGCATCTTCAAGTCGCTCAAGCCGGTCATCGCCGCCATCAACGGGCCTGCGGTCGGCATCGGCGCGACCATGACGCTGCCGATGGACATTCGCCTCGCCTCGACCGAGGCGCGCATGGGCTTCGTCTTCTCGCGCCGCGGCATCGTGATGGAAGCCGCATCCAGCTGGTTCCTGCCGCGCCTCGTCGGGCCGCAGCAGGCGCTGGAATGGGTCTATTCCGGCCGCGTGTTCGATGCGGCCGAAGCGCATGCCGGACGCCTCGTGCGCAGCGTGCTGCCGCCCGATCAATTGCTGCCGGAAGCGCGCAAGATTGCGAAAGAGATCGTCGACAATACCTCGCCGGTCGCCGTCGCGCTGATGCGGCAGATGGTGTGGCGCATGATGGGCGCCGACGATCCGATGGAAGCGCACAAGGTCGACTCGCGCGGCATATTCGAGCGCGGGCGCTCCGGCGACGTGAAGGAAGGCGTCGTTTCCTTCCTGGAGAAGCGCGCGCCGAAATTCCCGGATCGCGTGTCGAAGGACATGCCGCCCTATTTCCCGTGGTGGGAAGAACGCGGATACAAGTGATCGTTGCCGCTCCCTTCTCCCGCCTGCGGGAGAAGGTGTCGGGCGAATGCGCGACGGATGAGGGCGACCGCCGCAGCTGGGGCTTGCGTGACGATCGCAGATCCTTCCCCCGTCCTCGCTCGCCAGCCGGGCTTGCCCGACTTGCGCATTAGAAGTCGAAGTCGGCATCAGCCGACTTCGATGCGAGGCCACCCTCTCCCATTCCATGGGAGAGGAAACCAGCTCACTACTGCGCCGCCTGCGCCTTGCGGCCGCCGCTGCTCGACAGGCCCATGTTCTTGGCGATCACCTGCAGCATGATCTCGTTGGCGCCGCCGCCGATGGCGGTCAGGCGAATGTCGCGCATGATGCGCGAGATGCGCGATTCCCACATGTAGCCCTGCCCGCCCCAGAACTGCAGGCAGGCATTGGGTATGTCGAGGGCGAGCTTGCCCGCGAGATATTTGGCGATTGACGCCTTCTGCGTGACGTCGCCGCCGCCGATGTAGATTTCCGCCGCGCTCCAGGTGATGGCGCGCAGGGCCTCGACCTCGGCATGCATGGCAGCGATCCTGTGCTGGATCGTCTGCATGTCGATCAGCGGCTTGCCGAACGCCTTGCGCCCTTGCGTGTATTCCACGGTGATGTCGATCGCCGTCTCCAGCATCGAGACGGCCTTGGCCGCCGCATAGAGCCGCTCCTCCTGAAACTGTTCCATCTGGTAGATGAAGCCGCGGCCTTCCTCGCCGATGCGATTGCGAACCGGCACGCGCACCTCGTCGAAGAAGATCTGCGCCGTGTCCGAGGCATGCAGCCCGAGCTTCTTCAGCTTGCGCGCGACCGAAACGCCCTTCGATTTCATCGGCACGACGATCAGCGACTTGTTGCGATGCGGCTGCCCGTCGGACGTGTTGGCGAGCAGGCAGATCCAGTCGGCCTGCGTGCCGTTGGTGATCCACATCTTGGAGCCGGAGATGACGTAGTCGTCGCCGTCGCGACGCGCGCGCGTGCGGATCGAGGCGACATCGGAACCGGCGCCTTCCTCCGAGACGCCGATCGCCGCGACCATCTCCCCCGCGATGGCCGGCGCCAGGAACTCGCGGCGCAGCGCGTCCGACCCGTGCTTGGCGAGCGCCGGCGTCGCCATGTCCGTCTGCACGCCGAGCGCGGTCGCCACGCCGCCAGCGAGCGCCCGGCCCCATTCTTCCGCCGCGACGAGCGAATAGGAATAGTCGAGACCGAGACCGCCGTATTCGGCAGGCTTGGTTATGCCGAGAAAGCCGGCCGCGCCGGCCTTCCTGAACAATTCGTGCGCCGGGAAGATTTCCGCTTCCTCCCACGCGTCAGCGTGCGGATCGATTTCGCTCTGCACGAACCGGCGCAGCGAGCGGCGGAGCTCTTCGTGTTCCTGTGTGAGGATCATGTCTGTTCCCTCCCCGTCATTGCGAGGAGCTCTGATGAAGCCGAAGGCCTTCATCGCGGGCGACGAAGCAATCCATCCATGCGGACAGGCCCGTGGATGGATTGCTTCGCTTCGCTCGCAATGACGGCCCCAATTAGCCCGGCAAATCCAGAACCTGCTTGGCCACGATGTTGCGCTGGACCTCGCTGGACCCGCCATAGATGGTGGCCGGTCGCGACAGCCAGAAATGCGCCAGCGCGTCGAGATGCTCGTTGCCATATTGCGCCGGTTCGTCGATCGCGCCGTTTTCCGCCGAGAGTTCCACCAGCGCCTCGGTGATCTTCTGGTAGGTGGAGGTCGCGAAAATCTTCAGGATCGACACGTCAGGCCCCAGCGCCTCGCCGCGCCGCAGAATGTCGGCGAAACGCGAATAGGTCTCCGTCAGGTCGGCGACGTCGAGCCGCAATTGCGTGAACTTGTCGCGGAAGCGTTCGTCCTCGAAAGCATTCGTGGCTCGGCCGAGCATGGCGAGACGATTGAGCGCGACCTGCGACAGTTTCGGCGAGCCCAGGAAAATGCGCTCGAAGCCGAGCAGCGCCTTGGCCATCGTCCAGCCTTCGTTGACCTTGCCGACGATATTCTCCTTCGGCACGCGCACATTGTCGAAAAATGTCTCGCAGAATTCCTCGTGGCCGCCGAGCGTCATGATCGGCCGCCGGGTGACGCCGGGCGTGGAAAGGTCGACCAGCAGGAAGGAAATGCCTTCCTGCTTCTTGGCGGTCTTGTCGGTCCGCACAAGCAGGAATATCCAGTTCGCGTCCTGCGCCAGCGTCGTCCATGTCTTCTGCCCGTTGACGACCCAATGGTCGCCGTCGAGCACCGCTTCCAGCCGTAGCGACGCGAGATCGGAGCCGGCGTTCGGTTCCGAATAGCCCTGGCACCACACGTCCTCGCAGGCGAGGATGCGCGGCAGGTATTTCTTCTTCTGTTCGTCGGAGCCGTAGCGGATCAGCAGCGGGCCGAGCATGACGATACCCATGTCGGGGGCGCGCGGCACGCCGAGCGCGTCGATCTCCTCGGCATAGGCGATCTGCTTGGACACCGACATGCCCATGCCGCCGTATTCCCTGGGCCATTGCGGCGCAAGCCAGCCGCGCTTCGACAGCTTCTGGCTCCACGGCTTCACTTCGTGCCAGCGTATGCGGCGCGGCAGGTGTCGAATTTCGGCCGGGCATTCTGCCTCGACGAATTCGCGGACCATCTTGCGGAATTCCGCGTCGCTCATCGCGTCGTAATTGTCCGTTGCGGCGGTCATGACACCCTCAAACCAGTTCGAGCGCAGGCGCGAGCGCGGCGTAACGCTTGCGGTGCTGCGCGCCATTGCCGAGCCATGCGACGTTCTTCAGCGCACGACGCACGTAGAGGCCGATGTTGTGCTCGTCCGTGTAGCCGATCGCCCCATGCATCTGGATCGATTCCCGCGCGATCATCAGCGCGCCGTCGGAAACGCGCGCCTTGCAGGCGGACGCCGCCAGCGCCTTTTCTCGCGCGTCCGCGTCGGACGACAGGATGCGCGCTGCGCGATCGATCGCCGAGCGCGCGAGTTCGGTCTGCACGTAGAGATCGACGGCGCGGTGCTGCAGCGCCTGAAACGATCCGATCGCCTTTCCGAACTGCTTGCGCTGGCGCAGATAGTCGAGCGTCATGTCGAGCGAGGCGCGCATGCCGCCGAGCATTTCCGCCGAAATCGCCACGCGCGCTTCCTCCAGCGCCGCGTCCAGCGCCGCTTCGCCACAAGCGGGCGAGGCGACGACATGCGCGACGGGGATTTCCACGCCGGACAGCCGCAGCTTTCCAAATGCCGTCCCGTCGGTGAACCAGCGCGTCTCAAGAGTCAGTCCCTTCGCGGACGAAGGCGCATAGAACAGTCCGACGCCGCCGGCTGTGCGCGCTGTGACAAGGAACCCGTCGGCGGCCGGCGCGGCATGGACGAAATCCTTCTCGCCCGACAGCAGGAACCCGTCGCCGTTCTTCTCGGCGCGCGTCGCGATCTCGCCGGCGCCGAGTTGGCCGGGCCTTTCCTGCCAGGCGACCGCGATGATTTTCGAGCCGCCGCAGATCGAAGGCAGCAGTTCCTGTTTCGCGGCCTCGTTGTCGCCGCCGCAGATCGCGCGCACGGCGAGCGCCCCTACCGCCGTCAGCGGCTCCGGCGCAATGCCGCGGCCGGTCTCGATCAGCAGCGCAACCATGTCTGAAAGGCCGAGGCCCGAACCGCCAAAAGCTTCCGGCGCGCGCAGGCCCGCCCAGCCGAGCTCGGCCATTTCGCTCCACCGCGCCACGTCGAAACCCGGCGCCTTGTGGCGCCATGCCCGCACATTGGCGGCGGGGTCGGTGCGCCCCACGTAGTCGGCGGCTGCGTCGCGCAGCATGCGCTTGATGTCGTCGGCCTCGCTCACTTCAACTCCATATGCTCTTGCGTCAGCGCCTGGTCTTTACGCCGATCGAGGCGACCACCTTGCTGGCGATTTCCACGAGCCTCGGCCCGTAGCTTTCCTCGATGTCCTTGGCTTTCAGGAGATAGGCAGGACCGCCGCAATTCAGCGCGAAGAGTCCGGCCCCGTTCGGCAGCGCCAGCGGCGCGCCGGCGCCGTTCACGTCCTTGCGCCAGTCGCCGATGCCCAGACAGAAGCCACGTTTCTCGATCTCCTTGATCGACCGCTCGATGCCGCGCACCAGAGCGGCCTTGTCGTCCGGATATTTGCGGATGATCTGGTCGATCAGCGGCGTGCGTTCGCGATCGGTCAGGCCCGCCAGATAGGCGCGTCCCATCGCCGACGTGGCGAGCGGAATGCGCGAGCCGGCGGAAACGCGCAGGGCGACGATGTTCTGGCCCTCGCAGTTCTCGACATAGAGCATGTTGAGCCGGTCGCGCGCGCCAAGGCCGACGCTGGCGCCGCATTCGTCGGCGAGGTCCTGCATCAGCGGGCGCGCGACGCGACGCACGTCGAGATGGGCGAGCGCGACATAGCCCAGCGCCAGCACGCCGCCGCCGAGCGAATAGACGCCGAGCTTGCGGTCGTAGTTGAGGTAGCCGAGCTGCGTCAGCGTGTAGGTCAGGCGCGAGACCGTCGGCTTGGGCAGGCCGGTGCGGCGCGCAATCTCCTGGTTGCCGAGCGGCCCGTCCTCGGCGCGAAAGATGCGCAGAACGTCGAGGCCGCGCCCGAGCGCGGTCACGAACTGCCGGTCGTTGGGGCGCATCCGGTCCGGTTTTTCTACGGCGGTGTCCATGGGTTCCTCGTCGCGCGGATTTCTACCGCCGATTTCGCACAAAGATCAAGCCGTTTCGCATTGTGGAACCAGGGCGTTTTCCGGATTGATCGAAGCCGCGGGCCGTGTAGGCTTCCGCGCACACAAGAATGACCGGGAAACGCGAGGACGGCGGGCGATGGCGATCGACTACGACAAGCTGATGAACCTGAAGCTGCCGGAGATCCGGCAGACGCTGACGCAGAAGGACACGATGCTCTATGCGCTCGGCCTCGGACTCGGCGCCGATCCGCTGGACGAGAAACAGTTGCGCTTCGTCTACGAGAAGGATCTGCAGGCGCTGCCGACCATGGCCGTCGTGCTGGCGCCGACCGGCTTCATCTGGAAGGACCCGGCGCACGGCGTCGACTGGCGGAAGCTGCTCCACGGCGAGCAGGGTTTCGAATTGCACCGGCCCATTCCGGCGGAAGGCGAAATCGTCGGCCGCACGCGCATCGCAGCGCTGATCGACAAGGGCAAGGAAAAGGGCGCGCTGGCGCTGATCGAACGGACGATCTCGGACGGAACGTCAGGCGAAACGATCGCGACCCTGACATCGACAAGTTTCATGCGCGGCGACGGCGGCTTCGGCGGCCCCTCCGGGCCGACGCCCGAGCCGCATGTCCTGCCCACCCGGGCGCCGGACGCGATTTTCGAGCAGAAGACCTTGCCGCAGCAGGCGCTGATCTATCGCCTGTCCGGAGACTACAACCCGCTGCATGCCGAACCGGAAGTCGCCACGCACGCCGGCTTTCGTCAGCCGATCCTGCACGGGCTCTGCTCGCTCGGCGTCGCCGGCCATGCCATCCTGCGCACGGTCTGCGACTACGATCCAAAACGGATGAAGTCGCTGAAACTGCGTTTCTCCTCGCCGGTCTATCCCGGCGAAACCATCCGCACGGAAATGTGGGTCGACGGCAAGGATGTGTCGTTCCGTGCGCGCGTCGTCGAACGCGACATCGTGGTGCTCAACAACGGACTGGCGCGGGTGGCGTGATCCGTCCTCCCGCCAGGCGGGAGGGCGGAGTTCAGTCTCACTTCGCCGCGATCAACTCGACGTCGAAAACCAGGTCGGCGTTCGGCGGGATAACGCCGCCGGCGCCGCGCGCGCCATAGCCGTAGTCGGAGCGGATCTTCAGGCGATAACGGCCGCCAACCTTCATCTGCGCGACGCCTTCGTCCCAGCCGCGGATCACCTGTCCCGTGCCGAGCCGGAATTCGAAGGGCTTGCCGCGATCCCGCGAGGAATCGAACTTCGTCCCGTCGGCGGCCAGCGTTCCCGTGTAATGGATGACGCACAATTGGCCGGCCTGCGGCGCGGGTCCCGTGCCCGCCTTGATCGTCTCGACAACGAAGCCGGAGGTCATGGCGGATTGCGCGCTGGCGGGGACAATGGTCATTGCAAGGCCGGCAAGCAGGCCAAGGGCGGCGAAAACGTGGTTCACGTCGATGTCTCCAGTCTGTTCGGACCGCCCTGCATGGCATCAAGCGGCATTGCCGGCAAGCGGGCTAGAACGGCGCATAATAGATCGCCACGCAGAATGCGGCGAGCGTCAGGACCGCGAAGACGCCATTCCATTTCAACGCGATCGTTTCCGACGGCACGCCCATCACATTGGCGAGCAGCACCATCGAGCCGTTCAGCGGCGACAGCCCGAGGCTGAGCGTCCAAGCCCCGGCCGCCGTGATGACAAGTTTCAGCGGCGACAGGCCCTCGATCGGCGAACTGGCCAGCGAGCCGAGGATCAGCGTCAAAGTGATCATCGGATTGACGCCGACGAAGCCGAGGGCGCCGACCACCAGCACGATCACGACGGTGAGCGCGTCGACCGACAGATGCAGGCTGGCCAGGAATTTCGGCAAGGTCTCGGGGGGCACCAGAAGTGACAGCATGGCGCCGAGAAAGCCCGAGGTCGCAAACAGCGCCACCTCGTTGGCGTAGGTCGGGAATCCGAGCGCAGAGCGCTGGGCGATCTGCCGCGACGCGGCCGCGAAAGCCCGCACGAAGCCGAGGCTGGCGTTTTGCACGACGAGCCACCCCAGCGCGAACAGCGGCACGACGACCAACAGGTGGGTGATGAAGCCGATGCCAGTCTTCTTCTCGAGCGTCAGCGCGATTGCCGTCATCACGCCGACCTGCGCCAGCATGACGACGATCGAAACCCATCCGTAAGGGTCGGAAATCGTCATCTTCGTGGTGGCGCGCGGAAACTGCAGCGTGTCGAACAGCCACCCGAGGCCGAGGTAGATGATGGTCAGCCCGAGACCGTAGGGCACGTATTCGCCCCAATGGGCCTGCGGCGTGAGCGAGAACAGCAGCGCCATGGTGATCGACAGCGGCGACCACATGGGCATGGTCGAGAAGCCGCGCAGCACGGCCAGCGTGATCCGCTGCTCGCGGATGGCGAGCCTCCGCGCGTCGCCGCCTGCCGATTCCAGTGTGTTCACCTGCTTCAGCATCGAGGCGATCAACGCCAGGCCGCCCATGTTGAGCAGAATGCCGAAAATGTGCCCGCCGAGAGTCAACGCCAGGTAGCGCCGGCCGGGCGGCTGGTTGACGAGGTAACGCCCGCCGCGATCGATCATCGCCGAACTGGCGGCGGCGTCACGCAGCGAACCCAGCGCCGCGAGAAACGCCGGATAGAAGCAGGCCTTCACCATCCCGTCGACGACCGGCCGCGCGCCGGAGCGCAGCGCGGCGACCAGTCCGAGCCCCGCACAGACGAAAAGCAGGATACGCGCATTGGCGCGCAGCCGTGGCCATTCGAGTGCGATATAGGCGATCAGCGACGGCGCAGCCACATATCCCGCAGCGCGCCAGCCCAGATATTCGTGGACGATCACGCCGGCGAGCACGAGGCCGAGCAGAATGGCGTCGTTCTTCCGAGCGCGTTCCAGCAAGCCACGATCCATGATTGCTGATTAGCAGCGCAGGCCGCGCACGACCAGTTGCGAAATGGGATTTCGCCATGCGATTGTCGCCTGCCTCCGCCGCGGCGCCCCGTGCCGCAGAATCCCGCAATCAGGACATGCCGAAGCCTATCGTGAAGACAACGCAACGCCTTTCGCCCGCAGCCGCCCTGTCGCTTCTTGAGCCCGGAATGCGCGTCTTCGTCCATGCCGGCCCGTCCGAATGCATGACCTTCGTCGACGCTATTCGGGCCGATCCAGAGCGGGCGCGCGGCGTCGAATTTCTCGGCGTTTTCATCCCCGGCGTGAACACGGTCGACTATGCGACGCTGGCGCCGGACGCCCGCGTCGCCTCGACCTTCGTCACGCCGGCGCTGTCGAACAGCTTTGCGGCGGGTCGCGTGCGATTCATTCCGAAAGCCTATTCCGGCTTTGCGCGCACGCTCGCCGCCATGCCGCTCGATCTTGCCGTGCTGCGTCTGTCGCCGCCGGGGCCCGACGGGCGCATGTCCTTCGGCATCAACCAGGATTACGCGCCGATCGCCGCGCGCAGCGCGAAACGCATCCTCGCCTTCGTCGACCATTCCATGCCGCATGTGCAGGGCGAACCGGGGCTTCGCGTCGAAGATTGCGACGCCATCGTCGAGATCGACGAGAAGCTTATGCCCTGCCCGGCGGCGCCGCCTGGCGGAACGCTGGCCAGGGTCGGCGCGACGGCGGCGACGCTGATCCGCGACGGCGACACGATCCAGATCGGCATCGGCAAAGTGCAGTCGGCCGTGCTCGCCAATCTGTTCGACCGCCGCGATCTCGGCCTGCATTCCGGCATGATCGACGACGCGATCGCGTCGCTCGCCGAAAAGGGCGTACTGACCAATTCGCGCAAGTCCGCCGATCGCGGGCTGGCGATCACCGGCATGGCGATCGGCACGCAAGCGGCCTGGAACTACTCGACACATGCGAGCGTGCGCTACCGCGCCGCCGACTATACGCACAGCGCCGCGGCCATCGCCGCGCAGGACAATTTCGTGGCCATCAACAGCGCCATCGAGATCGACCTGTTCGGCCAATGCAACGCGGAAATGCTCGGCGGGCGCCAGATCAGCGGCGCCGGCGGCTTCCACGATTTCCAGCGCGGCGCCTGGGGCTCGCAGGGCGGGCGCTCCATCGTCGCGCTTCCCGCGACGGCGGGAGGCGCGAGCCGCATCGTCGCAAAGCTCTCCTCGCCCGGCATCGCGACCGGCCCGCGAAACGACGCGGACTACATCGTGACCGAATACGGCATAGCCGCCCTGCGCGATCTCGATCTGGACGCCCGCGCCGAAGCGTTGATGATGGTCGCCGCGCCAGATTACAGGGACGAACTGGCGCGAGCGTGGCGGGAGATGCGCGCGACGTTCTAGCGCGCCGACAAGCAACGAGAGAAGAACAGAATGACGGGAGCGAAAACCGACGGCCTGATCTCAGGCGAAAGACACCTGTCGAAAGCCGCGCTCGACGATCGCGCCGCACGCGCGGCCGCCGGCTTCCGCAAGATAGGCGTCGGCCCCGGCGACGCCATCGCGCTGTTCCTGCGCAACGATTTCGCCTTCTTCGAAGCGTCCATCGGCGCGCAGCAGATCGCCGCCTACGCCGTGCCGATCAACTGGCATTTCAAGGCGGAGGAGGTCGAATACATTCTGCGCGATTGCCGCGCCAGGGCGCTGATCGTCCATGCCGACCTCTGGCCCGTCGTCGCGCATATCGTGCCTGAAGGCGTGCATGTCTTTGTCGTCGAGACGCCGCCGGAGATCGCGGAAGCCTATGGCGTGCCGCCGCAAGCGCGCGTTGTCCCGGCGGAAGCGCAACACTGGGACGATTGGGTTTCGTCGCACGAACCGGCGAAGGACCTGCCGCCGCCTGCCACTGACAGCATGATCTACACGTCGGGCACGACCGGCCATCCCAAGGCTGTGCGGCGCAATCCCGCGACGCCGGCGCAGCGCGAGAAAGGGCTTTTCATCAGGCAAACGGTGTATGGCTTCGAGCCAAACATGGTCGCCGCCGTTCCCGGCCCGCTCTACCATTCGGCGCCGAATTCCTTCGGCCTGCGCGCGTCGCAGATGGGCAAGGCTGTCGTGCTTCTGCCGCGCTTCGACCCCGAGGACATGCTGCGCTCGATCGAGAAATTCGGCATCAGCCACATGTTCATGGTGCCGACCATGTTCGTGCGCCTTCTGAAGCTGCCGAAAGACGTGCGCGAAAAATACGATCTCTCGTCGCTGCGCTTCATCATCCATGCCGCAGCGCCCTGCCCGCCCTCCGCCAAGCGCGGCATGATCGACTGGTGGGGCCCGATCATCCACGAATTCTACGGCTCGACGGAATCGAGCGCGGTGACGCTCGCGACATCAGAGGATGCATTGAAAAAGCCCGGCACTGTCGGGCGGCCGGTTCCCGGCGCAAGGATCGTGATCGTCGGCGACGACGGCAAGGAACAGCCGCCGGGCCTGCAGGGGGAAATCTTTACCCGCATCGAGGGCATGGCGGACTTCACCTATTTCAACAAGCCGGAGAAGCGCGCCGAGATCGACCGCGACGGCCTCATCACCTCGGGCGACGTCGGCTACCTCGACGAGGACGGCTATCTCTTCATCTGTGATCGCAAGCGCGACATGGTGATTTCCGGCGGCGTCAACATCTATCCGGCAGAGATCGAATCCGTGCTGCACCACATGCCGCTGGTCAAGGATTGCGCCGTGTTCGGCATTCCCGATCCCGACTTCGGCGAATCTTTGATGGCCGTCGTCGAACCGCAGCCGGGCTCCGGCCTGACACCGGACGAAATCCGCGCCTATCTCAAGGAGCATCTCGCCGACTACAAGGTGCCGAAGCACGTCGAGATCGGCCACGACCTGCCGCGTGAGGATTCCGGCAAGATCTTCAAACGCCGCCTGCGCGATCCCTATTGGGAGAAGGCCGGTCGCACGATCTGAGGAGGCGCGGTTGCGTCGGTTTTTCGCAGCGATCGCCGGCCTCGTCGCGGGTTACGCCGCCGGCGCATTCCTCGGCTATTGGGCGATCATGCTCCTGTCGACCAATACGCATGATCGCGCGCTGGAGGCGAGCATGACGTCCGGCCTGATCCTCGGGCCGCTCGGCGCCATCGCCGGACTTGTAGCCGGCCTCGTTCTCACGCGGCGAAAGGCCGCGTGACGTTCACTCCCCGTATCTTCCGACGATCGAGATCGAACAGACGTTCTGGTGCGGGAAGCCGCCGAGGTTGTGCGTGAGGCCGAGCCGCGGCGCCTTCGCGCGTTGCCGGGGCCCCGCCTTGCCCTGCAATTGCAGGTACATTTCGTAGATCATGCGCATGCCCGAGGCGCCGATCGGATGGCCGAAGCATTTCAGGCCGCCATCGATCTGGCAGGGCAGCTTGCCGTCGTGATCGTAGAAACCGTCCATCACGTCGTAGATGGCGCGACCCTCGGGCGAGATGAACAGGTCTTCCATCGTGACGAGTTCGGTCACGGAAAAACAATCGTGCACCTCGATCAGGTCGATCTCCTCGCGCGGATTGACGACGCCGGCCTCCTGGTACGCCTTCTTCGAGGCGACGCGGGCGGTCGCGAAATACGAGCCGTCCCAGGAATTGTGCTGAGCCTCGACGCCGTTCGACACCGAAAGCTGCAGCGCCTTGACGCTGATGATGTCCGTCTTGCCGAGCGAACGCGCGATCTCCGGCGTCGTGACGATGGCGCAGGCCGAGCCATCCGAGACTCCGCAGCAGTCGAACAGGCCGAGCGGTTCGGCGACCAGCGGCGCCTCCAGTACCTGCTCCATCGTCACCTTGTTCTGCAGATGCGCCTTGGGGTTGCGCGAGCCGTTGTCGTGGCTCTTGACGGAAATATGCGCGATGGCGCGCTTGAGATCCTCTTTCGACACGCCGTGCTTGGCGCGATAGGCGGCGGCAAGCTGCGCGAAATTGCCGGGGGCCGACGCGTTCGCCCACCATTGCGAATTGAGAACGCCGCGTCCGCGCTGCGGCAGGCCGCCGTAGCCCGTGTCCTTCAGCTTCTCGACGCCGAGCGCCAGCGCGATGTCGGCTGCGCCCGAGGCGACCGCGTAGACCGCGCCACGGAAGGCGTCCGTGCCGGACGCGCAGAAATTCTCGACGCGCGTGACCGCGATCTGCGGCAGGCGCAATGCCACGGCGAGCGGCGTGCCCGACTTGCCGACATGCTGCTCCTCGATAGCGGTCGAGAACCACGCGGCCTCGATCTGGTTCTTCTCGATGCCTGCGTCCCTCAGCGCCTCCTCGAACGCCTCGACCATCAGGTCGTCGGCTTCCTTGTCCCAGCGCTCGCCGAACTTCGAACAGCCCATGCCGAGAATGGCGACCTTGTCCTTGATGCCTCTGGCCATGATGTTTCTCCCTGACCCTACGCCGCCGGCGTCGCCTTCCAGAAATAGCGCGTGAAATTGCGCTGCGTGTCGAAATCCTTGATGCGGAACACCATGTCCATCTTCTTGCCGACGTCGATCTCGTCCGGAGTCACGTCGGTGAAATCGATCATGATGCGACCGCCCGCATCGAACTGCACCATGCCGTAGCAGGCCGGCGGATCGGCGCTGTAGGTGAGGTTGTCGGCGGTATAGCTCATGATCCGGCCCTCGATGTCGGCGAAGGGCTGCGGCTCCTGGCTATGGAAGGCGTTGCAGTTCGGATTGACGCAGACATTCGTCTTCGGGAATTGCAGCGTGCCGCAGACATTGCACTTGCCGCCGACGAAACCGGTCAGCGTGTTGCGATTGCGATAGAGCGACGAAAGCGCGGTCGCCTTGTCGACTTCCGAGCGCATGCCCCGCTCGATCGTGATGTTGTCGTTGAAGGCGAGAAATTTCTGGTAATTCGTCTCCTCGCGCCGCCGCTTGAGCCAGCCCGATACGCCGCGCACGGGCTTTGCCACGCCGATCCGGTCTGTCGCGCGGAACAGCAGCGCGTCGCAGCCCTGGCCAAAACCGACGACGAGGATCAGTTCGCCGGGCTTCGCGCCTTCCAGCGCATGCGCCAGCATGACCAGCGCATGCGCTGCCCCCGTGTCGCCGCAGACCATCGCCAGATTGTCGCGCACGGCGCCGTCGGGCACGCCCGCCTTCTTCGCGATGGAGGCGGCGACCTTCGGCAGGGTGCAGGGCATGCAGAAATGCGCGATGTCCGCGCCGGCAACGCCCGCCTTGGCGAACAGGTCCTTCAGCGTCGCCGGCACGATCTTGTTGTAGCCCTCGTCGCGGATCCAGCGCTCTTCCCACGTGTAGTCGAATTCGACATTCTGCCCGCGGTAATGATCGACGAAATCGACGGTGCGGTTTGCGGATGCGACCAGTTCCGCGATCGGTTCGCCCTCGCCGACCAGAAAAGCGGCAGCGCCGTCGCCGGTCGATAGCTCAAGCGGACTTGCGGCTTTCGTGCGCCGCTTCTCGGCGGCCGCAACCAGGATCGCGCCCTTGCCCGAAGCGCCGAGCGCATCGGCAAGCGCGGAAAGTCCAGCCCGCTGCGTTGCCGAATGATCGTGGCCGGCGACGCTTTCGGACAGGTTCAGCGCATTGGCGACGATGCCGGCGTTGAGACGGTCTGCGAACGGCAGAGAGGTTGAAGCCAGATGAAGCGCGGCTATGTCGCGCTCGCCGGCGCCCAGACAATCGCGGGCGGCGGCCACCGCCATGGTGACCGAATCCTCGTCCCAGTTCGCCATGGCGCGCTCGCCCTTGGCCTGGCTCTTGAGGCCGCCGTTGAACCAGACGTTGGCGGCGACGATCGCCTTGCGCTGCAGGCGACGCATCGGAATGTAGGCGCCGTAACCCAGAATGCCCTTCGACATCGTTTTTCCTCAGACCGGATCCCAGGTGAACACATCGGCCGAACGGTCGAGCTTGTAGAAGCTGCCCTTCATCGCCGGCATGCCGTGCTCGGCGATCGTCTGCGGCGTCCAGCCGCCGTCGCGATGCACCGAGCGGATCGGCCGCGACTGGCTCATCAGGTAGATTTCGTTCATGCGCACCGCGAAAATCTGGCCCGTGACGTCCGCCGACAGGTCGGAAGCGAGATAGGCGCAGATCGGCGCGATCTTGTCGGCGCTCATCGCCTGGATCTTGGCGACGCGCGCCTTCTCGGCTTCGGTCTCCGTCGGGATCGTGCCGATCAGGCGGCTCCATGCGAAGGGCGACACGCAGTTCGAGCGCACGTTGAAGCGCTGCATGTCGAGCGCGATCGACTTGGACAGGCCGACGATGCCGAGCTTTGCGGCGGCGTAATTCGCCTGTCCGAAATTGCCGACGAGGCCGGACGTCGAGGTGAAATGCACGAAGGAACCGGAATTCTGCTCCTTGAAATAATTGGCCGCCGCGCGCGATGTGTAGAAGCAGCCGAACAGATGCACCTTGATGACGGTCTCGAAATCGACGATCGACATGCGGTGGAAGATGCGGTCGCGCAGGATGCCGGCGTTGTTGACGACGCAATCCACGCGCCCGAACGAATCCACCGCCGTCTTGATGATGTTGGCGGCCGGCTGCGCCTCGGCCACGGAATCGAAATTGGCGACCGCCTTGCCGCCTTCCTTGCGGATGAGTTCAACCACCTCTTCGGCAGGATGGGCGTCCGACCCGCCCTCGCCGTCGGCCGACCCGCCGAGGTCGTTGACGACGACCTTCGCGCCCTGGCGCGCGCAGAGCAGCGCGATTTCACGCCCGATGCCGCGCCCGGCGCCGGTGACGACCACGACCTTGTCCGTGAGGCACTTGTCCGCCGACATAAACTCTCCTGCGCGCTTCCATGTTTTGATTGCGTGCGACTTTGCACCCGCCGCCGCGGCAGCGTCAATCGCTCAGTTAAATTGCAATTCCGCATTGCAAAACAATCAGATCGCGATGCGGGCGGCCCGAAGGACCGGGGGCCTCGCGGGCGACGCCATGTTTCGCGTTCATGTCCGGTACAGCTTGGACGCGCCATAAAGGCGCTGTTCCGGGAGAGCCGGAGTTGACTTTCGGCGGCGTTGGAAGAGCCTCGGATGATCCGGGGCTGACCCGCCGGAGTCTGAGGGGAGAATTCAATGCGCACTTCCATTCGTGCACTCGTTCTGAGCGCCGCGCTCGGCCTCGCGCCGGCTTTTGCCTTCGCGCAGGCGACGCAGCCCGCGACCAATGCGCCGAAGGCGCCGCCGCCGGCCGCGACCGCGCCCGCCAAGCCTGCGCCCGCCCCGGCTGCTGCCCCGGCCGCAAAGCCGGCTCCCGCCGCAGCCGCGACGCCGGCCGCCAAAACGGATCTTCTCGACATCAACACCGCCACCGCCGACCAGCTCGATGCGCTCAAGGGAATCGGCAAGGCGCGCGCCGAGGCCATCATCAAGGGCCGTCCCTACAAGGGCAAGGACGAGCTGGTGCAGAAGGGCATCATCCCGCAGAACGTCTATAACGACATCAAGGACAAGATCATCGCCAAGCAGAAGTGAGGCGCTGCCTTCGTCTGCAGGAAGCCCCGCCGCATGGCGGGGCATTTTTCATTTGAGCAAAGCGAAATCGTCCGTTCGCGCCATGTTCTGGATGAGTCCGGCAAGCTCCGGCGGCGGAACCGTCGTCTTGCGCGTCTCGGTGTTGAGCCACACGACCATCGAGCGGATTTCATAAACCCTGTCGCCGTCCGGCGTGAGGATGCGATTGACGATGAGGAAGCGCGTGCCCTTCTCGTTGATGCCGCCACACAGCATCTGAACGCGCATCCTGTCGCCGAGGAACAATTCCTTCGAATAGGTCACCTGGTCGCTGACGACGACGAAAGCGACCTTCCATTTCGCGAAGATGTCGGGCGACACGCCGGTGGAATTGAAATAGCGCAGCCGGCAGTCCACCGACTTTTCCATGTAGGCCGTGTTCTTCATGTGCCGGTTGGCGTCGAGGTCGAACCAGCCGACGTCGGTATGGTGCTCGAACACCGGGCTCATGCGTTTGCCCTTTTCGCCTCGTATTCGTCGCGCAATTCGCGCTTCAGGATCTTGCCGATCGCCGAACGCGGCAGCGCGTCGACGATCTCGATCTTCGAGATGCGCTGCGTCTTGCCGAGCTTCGAATTGGCGAATTCGCGCAAGTCCTCGGGGGCCGCGGACGCACCCGTCTTGAGCACGACGAAGGCCAGCGGCGTCTCGCCCCATTCCACCGACTTCACGCCGACGACTGCGCATTCCTGCACCGCCGGATGCTTGACGAGAATGGATTCCAGATCGCTCGGATAGACGTTGAAACCGCCCGAAATGATCATGTCCTTGCGGCGGTCCATCAGCTTGAGGAAGCCGTCTTCGTCGAACCGCCCGACATCGCCCGTGCGGATGAAGACGCGCCCGTCCGGCGCGACCCATTGCGCCTCGGCCGTCTTGCCGGGCTGGTTGTGATAGCCGTTCATGACAGTGCCCGAAAAGCCGACGACTTCGCCGACCTCGCCGGGGCCGACCTCGACGCCATTCTCGTCGATGAGCCTGATGTCGTGGCCTTCCGAGGGACGGCCGACCGTATCGACCTTGTCGGGGAATTCATGCGCGACGAGCACGCAGGTGCCGCCGCCTTCCGTCATGCCGTAATATTCGATCAACCCGCCCGGCCAGCGCTTGAGAATATCGCTCTTGAGCGAACCGGCGAACGGCGCGCTCGTGCAGAACTTGATGCGGAAGGACGACAGATCGTAGCTGTCGAAATCCGGCTGCGACATGATGCGGTGATATTGCACTGGCACCAGCATCGCGTGCGTGGCGTGAAGCGAGGATGCGAGTTCGAGAAACTTGTGCGCATCGAACTTCTTCATCAGCGCGACCGTGCCGCCGCCGGCGAGCGTCGGGAAGAAGGAAACGAGCGTCGTGTTGGAATAGAGCGGCGTCGAAAGCACCGTCACCGCGCTGCGGTTGTACTGGAACAGCGTCGCGCGCTGCACATGCGACCAGCGCATCCGGTGCGACTGGACGATGCCCTTGGGCACGCCGGTCGTGCCCGAGGAATAGATGATGTTGAACGGGTCTTGCGGATCGATCTTCGCGGGTTGGGGCTCGCTGCCCGCCGGCGCCAGCCATTGCGAGAACGGCTTGCCGCAATCGGAATCGTCGAGCGAAATGCGGATCGTGCTGGCGTCACCGGCGTTCTTCAGGCTGTCGGCTGTGCTGGCGTCCAGGAACAGCAGCTTGGCGCCGCAATCCTTGACCATGCCCTCGAGCTGTTCCGGCGTCGACGACGGCGCGAGCGGCGCGGTCACGACGCCGATCGACAGCGCGCCGAGAAACAGCGTGGCGTATTCGATGGATGTCGATGCGCAGACCGAGATCGCCTCGCGCTGCTTCACGCCGTCGCGCTGCAGGGCGGCGGCCACGCGGTCCATCAGGACAATCGTCTGGGCATAGGACTGCCTGCGCCCGTCGAGAATGAAGGCGGTCTGGTCGGGCAGGTCGCGCGCCGTGATCTTCACGAGGTCGGCGACGAGCCCGAACTCCTGTTCCAGCGCCTCGATATTGTCCATGTCCGCAATTCCTCCAGGCCGGCTGTTGCGCCGAATTCGGGCGCGACGTTAAATGAGCGATTAAGTGCCAGCAAGTTCGGCCGGTCATGGCAGCCGGTCTTGGGAGGAATGACGTAGATGAGCAAGCGCGACCTCGATTTCGCAAGGCCAGAAAAGGTCGGACTGAGCCGGGACGGTCTCGATCGCCTGGGCCATGCCCTGGAGCGCGAGATCGCCGAGGGACGCCTGCCCGGCGCCGTGGCGATGATCGCCCGCAACGGCCGCGTCGGTTATTTCGAAGCCTTCGGCAGGCGCGATCCGAACGCTGCGGGCGACATGGAGACCGATGCGATCTTCCGCATCTATTCCATGACCAAGCCGCTCGTCTCGACCGCGATCATGATGATGGTCGAGGAAGGCCGCATCCTGCTCGCCGATCCCGTTTCGAAATACATTCCCGCCTTCGCCGCCACCAAGGTCGGCGTCGTGCGCGACGGTGAACTGGACCTGGTCGCCCCCGACCGTCCGATGACGGTTCAGGACCTGCTGCGCCACACGTCGGGCCTGACTTACGATTTTGTCGGCGGCGGCGGCCATCCCGTCCAGAAGCTCTATGCGCAGGCCAATCTGGCGCGGCTCAACCAGACCAACGCCGACCAGGCCGACGCGCTGGCGAAGCTGCCGCTGATGAACCAGCCCGGCGCGTCATGGGACTACAGCCGCTCCACCGACGTGCTCGGCCGTATCGTCGAGATCGTCTCGGGCCGCACGCTCGGCGAAGAATTGTCGCGTCGCATCCTCGATCCGCTCGACATGAAGGACACGGCTTTCCACGTGCCGGAAAAGAAGCAGGACCGCATCGCCGAAGCCTTCGACATCGATCCGGATACGAAGGAGCCGGTAAAGCTTCTGAACCAGCGCCGTCCCGCCATGTTCGAATCGGGCGGCGGCGGCCTCGCTTCCACCGCGACAGATTACGCGCGCTTCTGCGCCATGCTGGCTGGCGGCGGCGCGCTCGGCAAGGAACGCATCATCGGGCGCAAGACGCTGGAATTCATGGCGAGCGACCATCTCGGCCCGCATGTGAAGCGCGGCTCGGACCTGCTGCCGCCCGGCCACGGCTTCGGCCTCGGATTCGCCGTGCGCACGTCGCCGGGCATGACGGTCGTGCCGGGTTCACAAGGCTTGTTCTACTGGGGCGGCGTCGCGGGCACGACATTCTGGATCGACCCGAAGGAAGACCTGTTCGCGCTCTTGATGATCCAGGCGCCCGGCCAGCGCGACTATTACCGCATGCTCTTCCGCACGCTGGTCTATGCGGCGGTGGAATAGGAATTGGCATGCCCGCGAAAGCGGGCATCCAGTTGCAGGCGCCTGCGCTCTTGCTCTGGATCCCCGCGTTCGCGGGGATGACATTCGTGGATGTCAGGCGAGTTTCGATTCTGACGCCGCGCCGGCCCATGGCTGGTGATTGACCATCGCCACGCGCCAGCCGCTTTCTGCGCCATTGTCGAGATGATCGAGCCGCGTGACCGAGCAATTGTCGGTCGTGAACGCCATCATGCCGATCGGCTTCAGCCCGAGCGCAATGCCGATCGCCGCGCGGATCGTGCCGCCATGCGCGACGACGACAATGTCGCGCGCGGGATGCGCGGCGACCAGCTTGCCGATGCCGGCGCGCGTGCGGTCGATCAGGTCGACGAAGCTCTCGCCGTTCGGCGCACGCTCTTCCGGCGCGTTGAACCAGTGGCCGGCCGGCGACGGTTTCACATTGCGGAAGAATTCCGCGCGGTTGAGACCCTGCCAGTCGCCGAGATGCTGTTCGGCGAATTCGGCCATCGGGATCGGCGCATTGCCCTTCGCATCGGGATGGCCGGCCTTGAAGATCGCCTCTGCGGTCTGCTTTGCGCGCGTCAAATTGCTCGTCACCCACAAGGCCTTGTGCGGCAGGACGCGCGCCACGGCGTCGAACACGTGCGTCTCGCTGCAATCGCAGGGCAGATCGCGCTGTCCGTAGATGCAGCCGCCGTCGTCGCGCACCGGCGCATGCCTCACCCACCAGAAGCGCGTGGAAACGAATTCCTCGAGGCCGAGCGGCCTGTGGGTCGAACTGAAGGCGGTGCCGGTCGGCTGCGTCACGGGCGGTCTCCTCAAACCTGTCTTTTCGTAGGCGGGCGCCGCCCGGCGCGCAAGCTTTCGCGGGCCTCGCCGCTGGTCTAGTTTTGCATGACAGGAGGAAATCATGACAGGACGGCTACAGGGCAAGGCGGCGATCGTGACGGGCGCGGGCAGCGGCATCGGCCGCGCCAGCGCCATTCTCTACGCGAAGGAAGGCGCGCGGCTCCTCATCGCCGACCGAGCCGAGGAAGGCCTGAACCAGACGCTGGAGATGATCCAGAAATCAGGCCACGCCGCCGAGGCGCTGGCGATGGACGCCGGCAGCGAGAAGGACGTGCAGAAGCTGATCGAGCTGGCGGTAAAGACCTTCGGCAGGCTCGACGTGGTCTACGCCAATGCCGGCATCAGCGGCGGGCTGACGTCGCTGCTGGACATCACGGTCGAGAACTTCAACGAGATCCTTCGGATCAACCTGCTTGGGCCGTTCATGGCGATCAAATACGCCGCGCCCCACATGATCAGGCAAGGCGCCGGCTCCATCGTCTGCACGGCCTCGGTCGCGGCGCTGCGCGCCAATGCCGGCGGCGTCGCCTATTCGGCCAGCAAAGCCGGCGTCATCGCGCTGGTGCAGACTGCGGCGAATGCGCTGATCGGCACGGGCGTGCGCGTCAACGCGATCTGCCCGGGACTGATAGAGACCGGCATGACGAAACCGATCTTCGACATGGCGCGCTCGCGCGGCACGGATGGCAAGATCGGCCAGCTCAATCCGCTGCAGCGCGCAGGACGTCCGGAAGAGATCGCCGCAATGGCGCTGTTTCTTGCGAGCGACGAAGCGTCCTACGTCAACGGCCAGGCGTTCCCGGTCGACGGCGGATTGTCGTCGACGCATCCCTTCGCCAAGCCGAGGAAGTGAGAGTCCGCGCCCTTCATGCTGAGGAGCCTGCGAAGCAAGCGTCTCGAAGCATGGAGGGCTCGCGCCAATCTTGTGCATCCTTCGAGACGCGCCTTCGGCGCTCCTCAGGATGAGGGACTATTCAATACCCCCTGAAGCGTGCGATCCGATCGCTGTGGAAGCGTGAATCGCCGAACAATTCCTGGCCGACGCGCGCGCGCTTCATGAACAGGCCGATGTCTACCTCATCCGTCATGCCGATGCCGCCGTGCATCTGCACGGCTTCCTGCACGGCAAGATTGGCGGAGGCGCTGGCGCGCGCCTTGGCGAGCGCCACAAAGGGAATAGCCTTCTCGAAATCGGCGTCGAGCATCTGCAGCGATTTCAGCACGGCGGCGCGCGTCACTTCCAGTTCGCAATAGAGATGCGAGATGCGGTGCTGCAGCCCCTGGAACTCGCCGATCGTCTTGCCGAACTGCTTGCGCTCCTTGAGATAGGCGACGGTCCGCCCGAAGCCTTCCTCGCTCACGCCGACGAGTTCGCTGGCGACCGCCGCACGGCCGACGTTCAGGATCGCCTCGACCAGCGGCGCGCCGCCGTCGATCTCGCCGAGCACGGCGTCGGCATCGACCGCGACATTGTCGAACGTGATGCGCGCCGCATTGTGCGCGTCGACCATGATCGTGCGCTCGACGTTCACGCCCTTGGCCTTGGCGTCGACGAGTAGCACGGTAATACCTGCCTTGTCGTCGACGCCGCCAGCCGTGCGCGCCGTGACGATCAGAAGATCGGCGACATTGCCGTCGACGACGAATGTCTTGGCGCCGTTCAGCGTGAAGCCGTTGCCGGCGCGCGTAGCCTTCGTCTCGACGTGCTTGGGCGTATGCCTCGGCTTCTCGTCGCAGGCGAACGCGGTGAGCAGGTCGCCTGCGGCGATCTTCGACAGGAGTTCGCCGGCGCGCGCGCCGCCCGCTTTCTTCAAGGCGGTGACGCCGAGCAGCGCCGTCGACAGGAAGGGCGAGGGCGTCAGATTGCGCCCGATCTCTTCCATGACGACGCCGGCCTCGACATGGCCGAGCGCCGAACCGCCGTTATCCTCCGGCACGAGAATGCCGGCGAAGCCCATTTCAGCGAATTCCTTCCAGAGTTCGCGCGAATAGCCGAGCGGATCGCGACTGTCGCGCAGCTTGCGCAGATGCGCGATGGGGGCGCGGTCGCCGATCAGACCGCGCGCCGAATCCCGCAGCATGGATTGTTCTTCGTTGAGGACGAGAGCCACTGTCTTAACTCCGATGCATCTGTCTCGTCATTTGCGAAGAGCGCAGCGACGAAGCAATCCAGAGCCACGTCCCGACTCTGGATTGCTTCGCTGCGCTCGCAATGACGGCTGTTGTCATGACGTTTTCACGCCCCCGGCAGGTCGAGAATGCGCTTGGAAATGATGTTGAGCTGCACTTCGCTGGTGCCGCCCTCGATCGAATTCGCCTTGGTGCGCAGCCATGCGCGCGGCGCGTCGCCCTCTTGCGAGCGTGCGCTTTCCCATTCGAGGCCGTCGGAACCCAGCGACGAGACGATCAGTTCGTGCCGGCGCTTGTTCAGTTCCGTGCCGTAATATTTCAGGAAGGACGAATAGGCGGGATGCGCCTGCTTCGCCTTGGCGAGATCGCCGGCGCGCTCCATGGCCAACGAAAACGCCCAGGCGTCCACGTCGAACCGCGCGATATCGGTGCGCAACACCGGATCGGCGAGCCGTCCGTCTTCCGTCCCGACGCTGTCGGCGGCGATCTGGCCGAGCGGTCGACCCGATCCGCCGAGCCCCATGCCGCCGATCATGTCGCGTTCGTGCGTCAGCAGGTACTTGGCGACGTCCCAGCCCTTGTTCAGCGTGTAGACGAGATTTTCCTTCGGAACCTTCACGTCGGTGAAGAACGTCTCGCAGAACGGCGACTTGCCCGAAATCAGCAGGATCGGCTTGGTCGTGACGCCCGGCGTCGTCATGTCGAACAGGAGGAACGAAATGCCTTCGTGCTTCTTCGCCGAAAAATCGGTGCGCACGAGGCAGAAGATCCAGTCGGCGTAATTGGCGTAGCTCGTCCAGATCTTCGAACCGTTGACGAGATAATGATCGCCCTTGTCCTCGGCCTTCGTCTGCAGCGAGGCGAGGTCGGAGCCGGCGCCCGGTTCCGAATAGCCCTGGCACCAGCGGATTTCGCCGCGCGCGATCTTCGGCAGGTGCTCATTCTTCTGGGCTTCATTGCCGTATTTCAGAAGCGCCGGCCCGAGCATCCAGATGCCGAACGAATCCAGCGGCGAGCGGCACTTCAGCGCCCGCATCTCTTCGCGCAGGATTTTCGTTTCGTCCTTGGAGAGACCGCCGCCGCCATATTCCCTAGGCCAGTCCGGCACGGTCCAGCCGCGCTCGGCCATGCGCTGCATCCAGACCTTCTGCGCTTCGCTCTTGAACTTGAAGTTGCGACCGCCCCAGCAGCGATCTTCCTCGTCGTCCGGAGGCGTCCGCATTTCGGCCGGGCAATTGGCTTCCAGCCAGGCGCGCGTCTCGCGCCGGAATGTTTCGAGATCGGTCACGTTTCTTGCTCCCTCGATCCTCTCCGCGTCATGGCCGGACTTGTTCCGGCCATCCACGCCGACCGGCTTCACGTGCCTTGTCGTGAAGCGTGTCTGTTCGTCGTCCTTCGCCGCCCGGGCCGGCGTGGATGCCCGCGACAAGCGCGGGCATGACGCTCCCAGCGCGAACGTCACATCGTCACGACCACCTTGCCCATCGCCTTGCGCGCCGACAGCCAGTCGATCGACTCGGCCGCGCGTTCGAGCGGGAAGCGTTCCGACACGTAGGGCTTGATCTTGCCGGCGGCGTAGAGGCCCATCAGGTCCTTCAGATTTTCCTGGTGGTGCGCCGGATTGCGGCGCACGAAATCGCCCCAGAACACGCCGAGAATGTCGCAGCCTTTCAGGAGCGGCAAATTGAGCGGCAGTTTCGGAATGCCGGCCGGGAAGCCGACAACGAGGAAGCGTCCTTCCCATGCGATCGCGCGCAGCGAGGCTTCGGCGTAATCGCCGCCGACGCCGTCGTAGATCACGTCCGCGCCATTGGCCCCGCAGGCCTTCTTGAAGAGATCGGCGAGTTCCTTCGCGCCGGCCTTGTCGAACGGCCCGGACGGATAGACGACCGTTTCGGTCGCGCCGTGCTTCATGCAGAAGTCGGCCTTTTCCTGCGTCGAGACAGCGGCGATGACGCGCGCGCCCCAGCCCGCGCCCAGTTCCACCGCCGCGATGCCGACGCCGCCCGCCGCGCCCAGCACCAGAAGCGTGTCGCCCTTCTTGATTTTCGCGCGGTCCTTCAGCGCGTGATGCGACGTGCCATAGGTCATCAGGAAGGCGGCAGCCTCGTCGTGCGGCATGGAATCGGGGATCTTCACTGCGCGGGAGGCGTCGAGCGCCACCTGCTGCGCCATGCCGCCCCAGCCGCAGGACGCAAGGATGCGGTCGCCCGGCTTGAACCCGGTCACGCCCGCGCCGACCGCCGAAATCACCCCGGAAATCTCGCCGCCCGGCGAGAACGGCCGCGGCGGCTTGAACTGGTACATGTCGCGAATGATGAGCGCGTCCGGATAATTGACGCCGCAGGCCTTCACGTCGACCACGACGTGGCCGGGCCGGGCTTCCGGCGTCGGCAATTCCTCGAGGCGCAGCATTTCAGGGCCGCCCGCTTCACGGCTGATCAAGGCTTTCATTCTTTTCCTCCGGGCGCGGCTGCCGCCGCGCTTGTTCCGATTGTCCGACAAACTAGTTCGAACTTCTGGAAGTGCAAAGCGATATCGGGACGGCCGGCTGAGCTTTCCGCCCGCCGGAAACGCCGGCTTGACGCCCCGGCGGCCCGCTGCGAACTAGGGATATGGACGCACCTCCCGTCAAAGACCCGGCGCTCTGGACGCCGCTCGCGCGTTTCGAGGGCCGCCGCCCGGACGCGCCGGACTGGTTCACGCGCGCGGTGGCCTGCCGGCCGCAGGAGCGAAAGATTCCGGTGCAGGGCGCAGACATCGAACTGCTGACCTGGGGCGAGGTCGGCCGGCCCGGCCTGCTGCTCCTGCACGGCAACGGCGCGCATGCCGGCTGGTACAGGTTCATCGCGCCGTTTTTCGCCGACCGCTATCGCGTCGCCGCCATGTCGTGGTCGGGCATGGGCGCGTCCGGCTGGCGCAAGGACTACACGCTCGATTCCTTCGTCGCCGAGATCGTCGCCGCGACGGAAGCCGCAGGCCTCTACGCCGGAACCGCGAAGCCTCTACTCGTCGGCCATTCCTTCGGTTCGTTCCCGCTCGCCGAAGCCGCGGTCAGGCATGGCGAACGCTTCGGCGGCATCGTCATTGTCGATTCGCCCTTCCTCACGCCCGAGCGCCGCGAGGAGCGCCGCCGCGAACGCGGGACGCAGCCTCAACGCCCGCGCGGCCTGCATCCGCATCGCATCTATCCGACCTTCGAGGCGGCGCTGGCGCGCTTCCGGCTCGCGCCGCTGCAGCCCTGCAACAATCTCTACATCGCCGACCTGATCGCCCGCGAGGGCCTGATTCCGGCGAAGGCCGAGGACGGGTCCGCCGGCTGGACCTGGCGCTTCGATCCATATCTCTGGCGCGACTTCCACATGCCGGACCTCACCGGCATGCTTGGCCGCATCAAATGCCCCGGCGCGCTGATCCGCGGCGAGAATTCGCAACTCATGCAGGCGCCCGATTTCGACTACACGCATTCGCTGATGCCGCCCGGCTCGCCGCGCCTCGAGATTCCCGACGCCGAGCATCACGTGATGATCGACCAGCCGATCGCATTCATCTCCGCGCTGAACGGCCTGCTCGCAGGCTGGCCGACGCACTGACCCTACGCGTTCCGAAGGGAGCGAACGTCCTTGTTGCAGGGACTTGAAAATGCGCCGGAAGGCGTCGTTCTCGTCACGGGGGCGACGGGCTTCGTCGGCTCTGCCGTCGCCCGCCTGTTGCGCGAGCGCGGCTGGCGCGTGCGCGTCTTCGCGCGGCCGAACGCCAATCGCGCCAACCTCGACCCCGCCGACGAGGTGGCTGAAGGCGACATCCGCAACCGCGATTCCGTTGCGCGCGCGCTGCGCGGCGTCCGCCATCTGATCCATGTCGCGGCCGATTACCGGTTGTGGGCGCGCGATCCGAGCGAGATCTACCGCACCAACGTCGACGGCGCGCGCATCATGATGGAGGAGGCGCTGGAAGCCGGCGTCGAGCGCATCGTCTACACGAGTTCGGTGGCCACGCTCGCTACCGCCAACGGGCGCCTGGCGGACGAGTCGCTACCGCTGGCGGAAAGCGAGGCGATCGGCGCCTACAAGCGTTCCAAGGTGATGGCCGAGCGCCTGGTCGAGACGATGATCGAGCGCCACGACCTGCCAGCCGTCATCGTCAATCCATCGACGCCCGTCGGTCCGCGCGACATCAAGCCGACGCCGACCGGCCGCATCATCGTGGAAGCCGCGTCCGGCCGGATGCCCGCCTTCGTCGACACCGGTCTCAACATCGTGCATGTCGACGATGTCGCGCAGGGACACCTCGCCGCGCTCGAACGGGGCCGTATCGGCGAGCGCTACATCCTCGGCGGCGACAATGTCGCGCTGTCCGAACTACTCGCCGAGATCGCGCGCATCGTCGGCCGCAAGCCGCCCGGCGTCCGCCTGCCGACGGGCCTGCTGCATCCCCTCGCCATCGGCGCCGAATTCTTCGCGCGCCTTTCAGGCCGCGAACCGTTCGTGACGCGCGACGGATTGCGCATGGCGAAGAAATACATGTTCTTCACCGACGCCAAGGCGCGCCGGGAGCTTGGTTACGTTTCGCGTCCGCATCTCGAAGCGCTGGGCGACGCCGTCGACTGGTTCCGCGGCGCAGGCTACATCAAATGAGCGAGATCGCCGCGGCATCCTCGGGCAAGTCGGACAAGGACGAAAATTTTCCCGTCGCGGCCCTGCTTGCGCCGAAATATCGCGCGCCCGTGCTCGCCTTCTACAATTTCGTGCGCGCGGCCGACGATGTCGCCGATCATCCCTCTCTGACGCCGGAAAAGAAGCTCGAACTGCTCGACGCGCTCGGCGCCGCGCTGACGGGCGAAGACTCGGCCGAACCCGTCGTCGAACCGCTCCGACGCGCGCTGCGCGATCATGGCGTGACGCCGCAGCACGCGCTCGACCTGCTCGACGCCTTCCGTCTCGACGTGACGAAGAAGCGTTATCGCGACTGGGACGATCTCATCGCCTATTGCCGGCTATCGGCCATGCCGGTCGGCCGCTACGTGCTCGACCTGCACGGCGAGGACCGCGCGACGTGGCAGGCCTCTGACAAGCTCTGCGCCGCGCTGCAGATCATCAATCACCTGCAGGATTGCGGAAAGGATTATCGCGATCTCGACCGCGTCTACATCCCGCAAGACACGCTGCGGGCGCATGATGCGGACGTCGCGATGCTCGGCGACGCGCGCGCGCCGGGTCCGCTGCGCGGCGTCATCATCGAGCTTGCCGGACGCACGCAGAAGCTGCTCGCCGAAAGCGCCGTCTTTCCCGGTCAGGTTCGCAACCTGCGTCTCGCCATGAATGTTGCTGCGATCCAGAAGCTCGCCGAGAAACTGACGGACGGCCTGCTCGTCCGCGATCCGTTGAGCGAAAAGGTCCATGCCTCGAAACTGGAATTCGCCGGAACGGCCCTGGGCGCGGCGGCATCGGTCGTCCTGCGCCGCGCCCTCTCCTTCGGGAGGCCGGCATGAGCGAGCAGACCGCCAAGGCTGCTTCCGGTTCGTCTTTCTATGCGGGCATGCGCATCCTGCCGCGTGAAAAGCGCGACGCCATGTACGATGTCTACGGCTTCTGCCGCATTGTCGACGACATAGCCGACGGCGACGCCTGCCAGGACGATCCGATCGGCGCAATGAACCGCTGGCGCGCCGACATCGACGCGCTCTACGACGGCGGCGACGCCGGCCAGGCGAAGTTTCTAGCGCCGCATGTCGCGCGCTACGGCCTGAAGCGCGCGGATTTCCTCGCCGTCGTCGACGGCATGGAGATGGACCTGCGCGGTCCGGTCGTGGCGCCGGACGCCGCCACGCTCGATCTCTATTGCGACCGCGTGGCGAGCGCCGTCGGTCGTCTGTCGGTACGCATTTTCGGTCTCGCCGAGAAGCCCGGCGTCGAACTCGCCCACCACCTCGGCCGCGCGCTGCAGCTCACCAACATTCTGCGCGACATCGACGAGGATGCGGGCCTCGGGCGCCTCTACCTGCCGCGCGAATATCTGCTCGACGCCGGCATGAGCGACCTGACGCCCGCCGCCGTCGCGGCCCATCCCGCCCTGCCGCAGGTCTGCGCGCGCCTCCTGCAGCAGGCGCGCGCGCATTTCCAGGCCGCGCAAAGCATCATGGACGCGTCGCCACGCGCCGCCGTCAAGGCGCCTCGCCTCATGGCGAGCGCCTACGGCGACGTGCTCGAACGGCTTGAGAAGCGCGGCTTCGCGCCGCCGCGCGAGCGCGTCGGCGTCGACAAGCTGCGGCTCGTGTTCGCCGTGCTGCGCTGGGGCATATTGTGACGGGCGTCGTCCACGTCGTCGGCGCCGGCCTCGCAGGACTTGCCGCCGCCACCAAGCTTGCGGGCTGGGGGCGCAAGGTCGTCGTGCACGAAGCCGGCCGCATGGCCGGCGGTCGCTGCCGTTCCTATTTCGACCAGCAGCTCGGCCTGACCATCGACAACGGCAATCACCTGCTGCTCGCCTGCAACCACGCGGCCATGACCTATCTGCGGCGCATCGGCGCGCTCGACGCGCTCGACGGACCGCAGGAATGCGTGTTCGATTTCATGGACCTCGCGAGCGGCGAGCGCTGGCGTCTGCGCCCGAACGCCGGACGCCTGCCATGGTGGATCTTCTCGTCCGACCGTCGCGTGCCCGGCACGTCGGCGTCCGATTATCTCGGCGGGATCGGCCTACTGACCGCCAATGCGCGCAAGACGGTAACGCAGGCGCTGACGCCGCGCGGCGCGCTCTGGGACAGGTTGTGGAAACCGGTCCTCGTCTCTGCGCTCAACACGCAACTCGACGAGGCCTCCGCGCAACTCGCCGCCGCCATCGTGCGCGAAAGCCTCGGCGCCGGCGGTCTCGCGGCGCGTCCGCGCGTGCCCAGGCACGGCCTGGGTCCGGCCTTCGTCGATCCGGCCCTGGCGCACCTCGCCGCACACGGCGCCGAAATCCGCTATGGCGACCGGCTGCGCGCCATATACTTCGACGATGCCAGGGCGAATGAACTCGACTTCGGCGAACGCACGATCGCGCTGGCGGCCGAGGACACGGTGATCCTCGCGACGCCCGCGTGGATCGCCGCCGAAATCGTGCCCGGCCTCAAGGCGCCGACCGAGCACCGCGCCATTCTCAACGCGCATTATGCAATTGCGCCGCCGAACGGCATGCCGCTTCTGACCGGCGTCGTGGGCGGCCTCACGGAATGGCTGTTCGCCTTTCCCGACAGGTTGTCGGTGACCATCAGCGCCGCCGATGCGCTGATTGACGAAGCGCGCGACGACATCGCCGAGAAAATCTGGCGCGAGGTCGCGACCATCGCCGGTCTCGGCGATGCGCCGATGCCGTCGTGCCGGATCGTCAAGGAAAAACGCGCGACTTTCGCGGCGACGCCGGCGCAGGACGCGTTGCGGCCGGGAACGCGCACCCACTGGAACAATCTGTTCCTTGCAGGCGACTGGACGCAGACCGGCCTGCCGGCGACCATCGAGGGCGCGATCCGGTCCGGCGAACGCGCCGCCGAATTCGCCTGACATGACGGACGAGCCGCAGGAAGCGCACGTCGGCGCCGAATACAAGGCCGTATTCACGCAGGGCTCGATCCTGCGCCATGTGCTGGCGATGACGGCTTCGGGTTCTGTCGGTCTCGTCTCGGTCTTCGTCGTCGACCTGCTTTCCCTGCTCTATGTCTCCTGGCTCGGAAATCCCGCCCTGACGGCCGGCGTCGGCTTCGCCTCGCAGGTCACCTTCTTCGCCATGTCGGCGAATATCGCGCTGTCGATCGCCATTTCGGCCAACGTGTCGCGCGCGCTGGGGGCCGGCCGCAGGCCTGATGCGCAAAGGCTCGCTGCCTCCGGCATGGTGCATGTCGTGCTCACCGGCCTTCTCGTCTCCGCGCCGCTTTTCCTGTTTCGCGAGCGCATCCTCGACCTGCTCGGCGCGCGCGGCGAAGCTCACGCGGTCGCCTCGGGTTTTCTCGCCATCGTCGTACCTGCGAACTTTCTGCTTGCGTCTGGCATGTCGCTGCAGGGCCTTCTGCGCGCAGCCGGAGATGCGCGACGCGCCATGTATGTCACCCTGGTGGGCGCCCTCGTCACGGCGCTCCTCGATCCACTGCTGATCTTCGGCCTGCATCTCGGCGTGAAAGGCGCGGCGATTTCGACCGTCGTGTCGCGGCTCGTCTTCGTGGCGATCGGGTCATGGGGCGCGATCCACATACACGGTCTCATCGGTCGTCCGCGGCGGCGCGCCATCTTCGAGGATTTCGCGCCGATGTGGGCGATCGCCGCGCCGGCGACGCTCACCAACCTCGCCACGCCCGTCGCCAACGTCTACGCCTGGCGCGTCTTCGCCGGCTTCGGCGAGGAGACCGTCGCCGCGCTCGCCATCATCGACCGCGTCACGCCCGTCGCCTTCGGCGTCCTGTTCGCCATGACCGGTTCCGTCGGACCGATCATCGGCCAGAATTTCGGCGCCGGCCTTTACCCTCGCATTCGTCGCGCCATGACGGACTGCTTCGGGGTGGCGACCGTCTATGTCCTGTCGGTCTGGCTCGTTCTATGGCTGACGAGCGGGCGCATCGCCGACATTTTCCACGCCACAGGGCGGACGCGCGACCTGGTCGCCTTCTATTGCAGCATCGGCGGCGCGACCTGGCTGTTTCTCGCTGGGCTGTTCGTCGCCAACGCCGCCTTCAACAATTTACGCTATCCGGGTTTCGCGACCCTGTTCAACTGGGGTCGCGCGACGCTCGGCACCATTCCGTTCGTCACGCTTGGCGCACAGCTCTGGGGCGCTGAAGGCGGGTTCGTCGGCATCATCGTCGGCGCGGCCCTGTTCGGCGCCGGCGCTGTCGCGACGAGCTTCGTCGTCATCGCGCGACTGGCGGAACGCCAGTCAGGGAAGCCGGGCGCGCCTAGTGAACCACCGGAGCGCGCGTGAACAGCAGACGGTCGGCGGATGAGATCGCGACCGCGAGCACGCGGTTCTGCCGTTCGACCAGCATCGACACCTCGACGCCGGCAGGCCCCAGCGACCAGATGCGCCGCCACATGTCGGCGAGTGTCTTCGGCCGCTCGTCGGCGACAGCCACGACGATGTCGCCGGTCTCGACGCCGGCTTTGTCCGCGGGTCCTTCATCCGCGACGCCAGCGATGACCAGCCGTTCCCCGACCTCGGTCGCGTAGAGGCCGAGCCACGGGCGCGCCGGCCTGTTCGGCCTGCCGTATTTTACGAGGTCCGACAGAACGGGTTTGAGGATGTCGATGGGCACGACCATGTTCAGCGTCGACTTGCCGCGCCGCCCGCCACTGCCTTGCTCGACCTGCAGCGACGCGACGGCGACCAGCGCGCCGTTGCTGTCGAGCACCGCCGATCCGCCCCAGAAGGGATGCGCCGGCGCGGTATAGAGCGCGTCGTCCAGCAGGTATTCCCAATAGCCCGCGAATTCCTGGCGCGCGACGATCTGCGCCGACAGCGCGAAGTCGCGGCCGCCGCTGCCGGCGACCAGCACGCGATCGCCTGGCGCGACGCCGGAAGCATCGCCGAATGGCACGATCGGCACGTCGAGCGAATCCATGGCCTGGACGAGGCCGAAGCCGGTTTCCTGATCGTAGGCCAGCGCCTGCCCCTGCACGACACGCCCGTCGATCGTGCGCAGCCAAATCGTCTCGGCCTCGATGACGAGATAACCCATCGTCAGCACGAGACCGCTCTGGCGAATGACGATCCCGTGGCCGAGTCGCTCCGTGCCGAGGGTCGCGGCCGTGAAGGCAGTGTCCGGAACGATCGCCTTGAGGCCGACGATTCCGGCCAGCGCGCGATCGATATCGAAGGAAAAGTCCTTCTGGTCTGGCTGCAGTTCGAGAGGAATGGTCGGAAGTTTTTCGGCCATGCTCAGCGATGTCCTCAGGCCGGCGCTTTCGCGCCGGCGAGCTGCGCCGCCATCATCTGGTGCAGCATGTTGACCGCCTTCAACGGCCGCACCATCACCTTGAAATTGACGATCCGGCCTGCATCGTTCCACGTGATGATGTCGATGCCGTTGATCTCGATTCCGTTCACGACGCACTGGAACTCGAGCACCGACGAATTGGCGCCGTGCCATTCGTTGAGATAGCGGAAGGTCTCGTTGTTGAGGACGACAAGCGCGGACGCAAGATAGGCCTTCGTGATCTTCTTGCCGACCTGCGGCGTGTGGACGACCGGCGACTGGAACACGACATCGTCGGCGAGCGCCTCGTCCAGCAGCTTCGCGTCGCCGGACTTGGCGATCCTGTGCCACATCTCGATTGCAGCCGGTCTCATGCGTTCGCTCCCTCGTGCGCCGCCTGCGGCGCGATTTTATAGGCTTCGGCCATCAGCGCGTAGGATGCCTTGCGCGCCTCGTGGTCGTAGATGGGCGAGGTTATCATGATTTCGTCGGCCTGCGTCCCGCGCGCGAGCTGGTCGAGCCGCGCCTTCACGTCGGCCGGCGTCCCGACGAAGAGCTGGCTGCGATGACGCATCACGATGTCGCGCTCGCGGTCGGTGTATTGATACGCCATCGCCTCGACCGGGCTCGGCAGGGCGTGATATTCGCCGCGCGCCCGCCTCAGCCAGTTGTAGTCGGCGCTGGAAGCCAGCCGCTCGGCCTCGGCCTTTTCCTCGGCGCAGACCACGGCGACGGCCAGAATGGCGTAGGGCGCGCTCCGCCAGCGCGACGCTTCGAAACGGCTCCGGTACGAAAGCATAGCCGCCCGCGCGTCGTAGCTGGCGAAATGATGCGCGAAGGCGAAGCCCATTCCGACCTGCGCCGACAGTTCGGCGCTGTAGTCGCTGGAGCCGAGCAGGAAGATCGGCGGCAGGCGCACGTCATTGGGCATGACGGCGATCTTGCCGAAAGGATGCGACGGCGGGAATTCGCCGGTGTCCCACAGGATCAGTTCCTGCAGGCGCTGCAGGAAATCGTCCTCGGCCTGCTCGGGCGAGGTCTGGTGACGGCGCAGCGCATAGGCGGTGACCTGATCGGTGCCGGGCGCGCGCCCGAGCCCCAGGTCGATCCGGCCCGGAAAGAAGGCCTCGAGCGTCCGGTAGCGTTCCGCCACCGTCAGCGGCGCGTGGTTTGGCAGCATCACGCCGCCGGCGCCCAGACGGATGCGGCGCGTCGCCGCAGCGATCCGCGCGATGATGACTTCCGGCGCGCTGGAGGCGACCGACGCGAGACTGTGATGTTCGGCGATCCAGTAGCGCGTGTAGCCGAGATCGTCGGCATGGCGGGCAAGATCAACGGAATTGCGCAGCGAAGCCGACGGCGGGGTGGCCTCCGTCACGAAGGACAGGTCCAGAACGGAAAGCGCGACCATTGTTGTTTCCTCCCGGACGCGGCCTGTTCCCGCTCGTTCGTCCGACCAATTTAATGCGTCCGGCGCTTCCGTACAGGCTGCGGCGCCCGTAAAAGAGGCAGCGAATCTCAGGGTGTGGCGGTGAAGGGCGACAAATACGTTTCCGGAGGATTGGACAAGCGCGTCGGCCTGGTCGCGGTCGCCGCGCTCGGCCTCGCGCTGGCCGCCCTCGCCTCGGCCGCCTGGTATCGCTATCCGGCCTTCCTGGCGCGGGAACTCGCCCGCGTGACCGGGAAAGGCGTGTTCCTGCCGCCCGTCAGCGCGCCGGAAGCCCGCGTCGAGAGATCGAGTTGGCCGCAAAATGCGGCCGTCCTGCCGAAATCGGTCGCTCCGCCGCTCGTCCAGACCAACGAGATGATGCGGATCGACGAATTGCGCCAGCGGCCGCCGCTCCTGATCGAGGGCGCGACCGTCGTGTTCGATGGAACGGCGGCGGCCCGCATCGCCACGTCGACCCTCACCTTGCGCAACGCCACCATCGTCACCGGAGGCGCCGATCTCGAGATCGAGGTCGAGACCCTCGTCGCCGACAACAGCGAAATCCGCGCCTTCCTGTTGACCGACACCTCGCCGCCGAAGGGCGCGGGGCGCGACGGCGGCCGCGTCCGGCTTGTCGTCCACGGCCGAATCGGCGGCGTCCTGCGTGTCGATCTTTCGGGCCAGGCCGGCGCGCGCGGCGCAACCGGCAAGCCCGGCCAACCCGGCCAGCCCGGCGGCCCCGGCGCGGACGCCCGCGCGGCGGGCGGACTCTGCCAGAATCCGGCGGCGGCGGGCGGCGCGGGCACGCCCGGCGGGGCAGGCGGCAACGGCGAGAACGGCGCGCCTGGCGGCGCAGGCGGTCAATTCACCTTCATTACACGCGATCCCGCCGAAGCCGGCCGGCATGTCGAATTCACGGCCGAAGGCGGACGCGGCGGCGCAGGCGGCGCGGGAGGCCCCGGCGGCGAAGGCGGCGCGGGAGGGATCGGCGGCGAACCGGCCGGCGCCTGCATCGGACAGGGGGCGCCTGGTCCGCGCGGCGCAAACGGGCAGGCTGGCCTCGCCGGTCAGAACGGCGCGATGGGTCCGGCCGGCTCCATGCGCACGCTCACGCTCGGGGAAAAGCCCTGATCCGCGTCAGAACGTTTCCATCCACGGACGCAGATCGAATTCATGCGTCCAGGCGCTGCGCGGCTGCGCGTGGATCGCCCAATAGGCGTCGGCGATCGCATCCGGATCGAGGATGCCGTCCTGGGCCTTGAGCTTGTAGCGTTCCGGAAAATTGTCGCGGATGAAGGCCGTGTCGATCGCGCCGTCGATGATCGAATGCGCGACGTGAACGCCCTTCGGACCCAGTTCGCGCGCCATGCTCTGCGCCAGCGCCCGCAAGGCGAATTTCGCGCCGGCGAAGGCGGCGAACCCCGAGCCGCCGCGCATGCTGGCCGTCGCGCCGGTGAAGATGATCGTGCCGCGTCCGCGCGCCGCCATCGGCCGCGACGCCTCCCGGCCCATGAGGAAACCGGCGAAGCAGGCCATCTCCCACACCTTTCGATAGACGCGGCTCGTCATCTCGTGGATTGGAAAGCGCACGTTGGCGCCGATGTTGAACACGGCGACCTCGATCGGCCCGATGTCGCGTTCGATCTCCTCGACGAGGCCGATCATCTGCTCCTCGTCGCGCGCGTCGACGCCGAACGGCCGGACGGCGTGGCCCGCCTTCTCGATCTCGGCGACCAGCGGCGCCAGCTTGTCGGCGTGGCGGCGCACCGGCGCTACGACGAAGCCTTCGCGCGCGAACCGTCGCGCTATGGCGCCGCCGGTCGCGTCGCCTGCGCCGATCACCAGAGCCGTTTTCCTCGCCGACATGCCGGTCTCCCGCTTTGTTCGTTCTCCGGTTCAGCGTAGCATGAGATCGATGCAAATACAGATATCGGGAGGCGACCAGTGAAACGCGCGGAATTCTTCTTCGACTTCGGTTCGCCGGCGTCCTATCTCGCCTATACGCAGATGGACGGCATCGCCCAGCGCACCGGCGCCGAAATCGTCTGGCGTCCGATGCTGCTCGGCGGCGTTTTCAAGGCGACCGGCAACGCCTCGCCGGCCATGGTGGCCGCTAAGGGCGCGTGGATGAACCAGGACCTCGCGCGTTTCGCGAAAAAATACGGCGTGCCATTCAACCGCAATCCGTTCTTTCCGGTGAATACGCTCGTCATGATGCGCGGCGCCGCCGCGTTCGAGGGAACGCCGCGTTTTCGTCCGTATGTCGACGCCATGTTCAGGGCCATGTGGGTCGACCAGAAAAACATGAACGACATGCCTACGGCCGCCGCAGTTCTGAAGTCGGCAGGCTTCGATCCCGCCGACTTCATGGCGCGCGCGGAATCGCAGGAAGCCAAGGATCGTCTCAAGGCGACGACCGAAGAAGCGGTCGCGCGCGGCGTGTTCGGCGCGCCCACGACTTTCGTCGGAGACGAGATGCATTTCGGTCAGGATCGCCTTGATTTTGTCGAGCAAAAGCTTGGGAAATCCGCATGACCGCTGAAATTTTCGGCGCGCCACGCGACACATATCGTTAGACGCCAATCAAGGACTCGCGGCGCCCGCGTCATTACGGCTCCTCCCTCCAACGTACGGGAGGGGCTTATGGCCGACCGGATCGATGCAAGACAGCCGTCGCATGTGACGGTTGCAACCGCCAGCCTGATCGGCACGGCGATCGAATGGTACGATTTCTTCCTCTATGGCACGGCAGCCGCGCTGATCTTCAACAAGCTGTTCTTTCCGAGCTTCGATCCGACTGTCGGAACGCTGCTGGCCTTCCTGACATTCGCGCTCGGCTTCATCGCCCGTCCGCTCGGCGGCATCGTCTTCGGTCATTACGGCGACAAGATCGGCCGCAAAACCATGCTCTATCTCACGCTGCTCATCATGGGCGTGGCGACCGCGGTCATAGGCTTGCTGCCGACCTATGAGACGGCCGGCGTTTGGGCGCCGATCCTGCTCGTGACCTGCAGGCTCGTCCAGGGCTTCGGCCTCGGCGGCGAATGGGGCGGCGCCGTCCTCATGGCGGTCGAACATGCGCCGGCCGACAAGAAGGGATTCTACGGTTCATGGCCGCAACTCGGCGCGCCGCTCGGCCTCGTGCTCGGCACACTGGTCTTCTCGCTCGTCTCCGGACTGATGACCGACGCGCAATTGTTCGCCTGGGGCTGGCGCATCCCGTTCCTGTTCTCGATCGCCCTCGTCGTCGTCGGCCTGTGGATCCGGTTCACCATCGCGGAATCGCCCGAATTCCAGAAGGTGAAGGACCAGAAGCAGGAAGTGGCGATGCCGCTCGTCGAAGCGGTGCGACAGCACCCGAAGAACATCCTGCTCGCCATGGGCGCGCGCTTCGCGGAAAACGGCTTCTTCTACATCTACGCGACGTTCCTGCTCGCCTACGCGACTCAGGCGCTGGGCCTGCCGAGACAACAGATTCTCAACGCCGTCCTGATCGCCGCGGCGATCGAGACCTTCACGATCCCGGCATTCGGCGCCCTGTCGGACAAGTTCGGGCGTCGGCCGGTCTACATGTTCGGCGCGATCTTTTCCGGCGCGATGGCCTTCCCGCTGTTCGCGCTGCTCGGCACCAAGGACCAGACGTTCATCGTGCTGGCGATGTCGCTCGGCCTCGCCGTCGGCCATGCTTCCATGTACGGGCCGCAGGCTAGCTTCCTGTCGGAACTCTTCGGCACGAAGGTGCGCTACAGCGGCGTGTCGCTCGGCTACAATCTCGCCTCGCTGCTGGCAGGCGCGCTCTCGCCGCCGATCGCGACGGGCCTGATGACAGCCTACAAGCCGGAGACCTGGCCGATCTCGCTCTACATGATCGGGCTGGCGCTGATCACCGTCGTCGCGGTCTTCTTCGCGGCGGAAACGCGCAAGACCGGAACGCCATGAAGGAGGCCGGCCTTCCGCCGGCCATCGCCTGAATGGCAAAGGCAGTCCGTCTCCCGCGCTTGGAGGCGGATTGCTTCGCCGCTACGCTGTCCTGCCACGACGGCAACGCAAAGAGCCCAACCATGGACCATCCCGCCCTGCCCTTCCTCAAGCGCGATGAGAAAGGCAAGGTCGTTTCCGCCGCGGATGCGGTAAAGCTGATCCGCGACGGCGACACGGTCGCGACCGGCGGCTTCGTCGGTATCGGCTTCGCCGAGGAAATCGCCATAGCGCTCGAGCAGCGTTTCATCGCCGCGCGCGATGTCGAAACCGCGACGCCCGGCAGCCCGCGCGACCTCACGCTCGTCTATGCGGCGGGACAGGGCGACGGCAAGGAACGCGGCCTCAATCATCTCGGCCATGAAGGAATGATCCGGCGTATCGTCGGCGGCCATTGGGGCCTCGTGCCGAAGCTGCAGCATCTGGCCGTCACCAACCAGATCGAGGCCTACAACCTGCCGCAAGGCGTCATCACGCATCTGTTTCGCGACATCGCCGCGCACAGGCCGGGCCATATCACGCGCGTCGGCCTCGGCACCTTCGTCGATCCGCGCAACGGCGGCGGCAAGCTCAACGAGAAGACGAAGGAAGACATCGTTCGCCTGATGGAGATCGACGGCGAGGAATACCTCTTCTACAAGCGCTTCCCCATCAATGTCGGCATCATCCGCGCGACGACGGGCGATCCCGACGGCAACCTCACTATGGAGAAGGAAGCGCTGACGCTGGAAGCGCTGGCGATCGCCATGGCTGCGCGCAATTCCGGCGGCATCGTCATCGCGCAGGTCGAGCGCGTCGCCGAGAGCGGTTCGCTCAATCCGCGTCAGGTGAAAATTCCCGGCGTCCTCGTCGATTGCGTCGTCGTCGCGCGGCCTGAAAATCACTGGCAGACCTTCGCCACGCAATACAATCCCGCCTATTCCGCCGAGATCCGCGCGCGCGCCGGTTCGCTGCCGCCCATGGAAGACGGCCCGCGCAAGATCATAGCGCGCCGCGCCGCCCTGGAACTCACGCCCAACAGCGTGGTCAATCTCGGCATCGGCATGCCGGAGGGCGTCGCCGCCATCGCCAACGAGGAAAAAATTACCGACCTGATCACGCTGACGGCGGAGCCCGGCGTCATCGGCGGAATTCCGGCGAGCGGCATGGACTTCGGCGCGGCGATCAACACGCAGGCCGTGATCGACCAGCCCTACCAGTTCGATTTCTACGACGGCGGCGGCCTCGACATCGCCTTCCTGGGGCTGGCGCAGGCGGATGCATCCGGCTCGCTCAACGTGTCGAAATTCGGCCCACGGCTCGCCGGCGCCGGCGGCTTCATCAACATCAGCCAGAACGCCAAGAAGGTCGTGTTCGTCGGCACTTTCGTCGCCGGCAAGCTGGACATCGCCATCGACAAGGGCGCGCTGAAGATCGTTCGCGACGGCGAGACACGCAAATTCGTCGAGAATGTCGAGCACACGACCTTCTCGGGCAAGGTCGCCCGCAAGTCCGGCAAGAATGTCCTTTACATCACCGAACGCTGCGTCTTCCGCCTGACAGCCGACGGGCTGGTGCTTGCGGAAGTCGCGCCCGGCGTCGACATCGAGCGCGACATTCTCGCGAAGATGGATTTCAGGCCCCTGATCCCGGCGCCGCCTGTCCTGATGGATGCGCGCATCTTCGCGCCCGGACCGATGGACCTGCGAGAGACCATGCTGTCGATCCCGCTCGAACAGCGCTTCACCTATGACGAGGCGACCAACCATTTCTTCGTCAATCTGGAACGATATCAGATGCGCGACGAGGCCGAGATCGAACGCATCCGCCAGATCGTCGTCGATCGCATCGCCCCGCTCGGCAAGCGCGTCTACGCCATCGTCAACTACGACAATTTCACCATCGAACCCGATCTGCTCGACGCCTATTCGGCCATGGTGCGTGGCCTGATGGACAAATATTACGTCGACGTCACGCGCTATACGACGTCCGGCTTCCTGCGCATGAAGCTCGGCGACGCGCTGGAGAAACGCGGCGTCGCGCCGCACATCTACGAAAGCGCGGCTGAAGCGGAGAAGAGCTTGCGGGAGATCGAGGGTAAGGGCTGAAGGCGACGAAAGCCGAAGCTAGCCGCAGCGATAGATCGAAACCGGAAGGTATGAGTTGCGCCTGTGGCAAAGCACGAATCCGGCGTCGTCGAGAACGCGCGAATGAACCGAATTCACGTAGATGATGTATGAATTCTGCTCTCTCAGCACATCGGCATTGTCCTGAATGAACTTCGACAGGATCGTTTCATCGAAGGGATTGTAGAGGAATACCGCCGAGCGCCGGCGCGGCAGGCGATAGTCCGCCGCGTCTGCGACGCAGAACCCGATTTCGCAACCGCGCCGGTTTCGAAAGGAACGCGCATTGCTTGCGGCGCGCGCAACCAGCGTCGGGGAGAAATCGACGCCGACGACCGACCGGAAAAGGCCTGCCGCGTAGAAGCAGGCCCTCCCCTCCCCGCAGCCGATGTCAATAAAGTGAAAATCGTTTCCGAATGTCCGGGAAAAGCGACGAACGCTGGACCGAAGGTATCTGAGTTCCACCGGTTCGTACCAGGTTGCGTGTTCCAGAGACGAAATGCCGTCGAGCCGGTCGTGTTCGATCCGCCCTGACGTACGGACGCCATTCAGCCGGTCGAACAACCAGCCTTCCGGCGTCTCGATCAAACGGAGGTACCAGACGCGCGCGACATATTGCGCGTGGACCAGAGCCTGCCGCGGATTTCGCATCGCCTTGCCGATTCTGGAAGGAAGACGTGCAATTGGACGTAGCGGTCGGGCCAGACTCGTTTGCATCTTTGCGGGAAACTCGGCTTGCGCGAATGCGCGGCGATCGGCGGTCTTGTCGAGATACGATCAACATTGCGCCGTCCGCTTCCAGCGCGACCTGCGTTAATCCTAAATGTCAACGATCGATGCAGCCGCCTTCGGCGGCCGGGATTTCGGGCGAGAAGCGTGCTGGACGCGCTTGCCGCCAATTCCGGCCGACCGCGCGGCGGCCGGGCAGCGCCGGCGCTACTCCCCCGCGGCCTTCGCCGCCGCCTGCGCCTCGACCCAATGCACATAGAGCTGCGCCAGCGCAGCGGAGGCTATGCGCGCTGGCGGCCCGTCGGCGCGGCTCGTCAGCATGACAGGGCAGCGCGCGCCGAGCACGAGACCCGAATATTCCGCGCCCGCCAGGAACACGAGTTGTTTTGCCAGCACATTGCCGGAAACGAGATCGGGGACGATCAATATGTCGGCGTCGCCGGCGACATTCGAAACGATGCCCTTGTCTTCGGCGGCCTGTCGCGAAATAGCGTTGTCGAAGGCGAGAGGCCCGTCGAGTTCGCCGCCGACGATCTGCCCGCGATCGGCCATCTTGCAGAGCGCGGCGGCCTCCACGGTCGAGGCGAGTTTCGGCGTCACCGTCTCGACCGCCGACAGCAGCGCCACCTTCGGCCGCGCTATGCCGATGGCTCGCGCGAGATCGATCGCATTCTGGACGATGTCCCGCTTTTCGACGAGATCGGGCGCAATGTTGATCGCGGCGTCCGAGACCAGCATCAGCTTGGAATAGAGCGGAGCGTCGATGACGAAGATATGGCTGACGCGCCGCTCGGTGCGCAGCCCGGTATCGCGCGCGACGATCGCGCTCATCACCTCGTCGGTATGCAGCGAACCCTTCATGATCGCCTGGGCGCGGCCGGCGCGCACCAGTTCCACTGCGCGCGCGGCTGCGGCATGCGAATGCGGCGCATCCTCGATCGTCACGCCCTGCAGCGACATTTGCGCGGAGGCCGCGGTCGCCTCGATCTTGCGGCGCGGGCCGACGAGGATCGGGTCGATCATGTTGAGCGCGCGCGCCGCCATCGCGCCTTCCAGCGACGCTCTGTCGCAGGGATGGACGACCGCCGCGCGGACGGCGGGAAGCTTGCGGGCCTGGGCTACCAGCGCCGCAAGCCGCGGAAAGCGGTCCAATTCGCTGAAACCGGGAATCGTCTCCATCACGCGGCGGCCCATCCGAATCGATCTCCTTGCGGCTCCATCGGCAGGCGATGGTTTATCGCGGGGCCGCGCCCGCGTACATTGTCGTCGCCCCGGCCGCAGCCGCGGCGCCGGACCGGACAATGAAGAAAATCGTCATTCCCCTGATTCTCGCGGTTCTCGCCGCCGCCTTCGTCTGGCGTCTCTGGGGCGGCGCCTCCGGAACGAGCGGGGCAGGCGTGTTCCAGGGCTACGTGGAGGGCGACCTGATCTATGTCGGCCCCGTCGAGGGCGAGCGCCTGGCGTCGCTGGCGGTCGATTTCGGGCAGGAGGTGACTGCCGGCCAGCCGCTCTTCACCGTGGCGACGACCGTCCTCGACACGCAGCGCAACGAGCAGATCGCGCGCATGGAACAGGCGCAGGCGCAGGTCGAGAACCTGAAGGCGGCCCAGCAGAGGCCCGAACAGATCGCCGTTCTCGAAGCCTCCGTTGCGCGCGCGCAGGCGGCGCTGACCCTGTCGCAGAACGAATACGAGCGCCAGTCGACGCTCTATCCGAAGGGCGCGACGACCAAGGCGCTGCTCGACCAGGCCTCCGCCGCGCTCAACCGCGACAAGGCGACGCTGGAGGAAATGAATCGTCAGGTGATTGCCGCGAAGCTCGGCGGCCGCACGCAGGAGATCGGCGCGGCCGAGGCGGCCGTGCTCGCCGCGCGCGCGCAATTGCGCCAGATCGAAACGCGCATCGCACGCCAGTCCGTGGTCGCGCCGGCCTCGGGCTTCGTCCAGGATGTGTTCTTCAGACCGGGCGAAATGGTCAATGCGGGGCAACCCGTGCTGGCGCTGCTGCCGCCGGCCAACCGCAAGGTGCGCTTCTACGTGCCGGAGCCGCAACTCGCGGGATTCTCGCTCGGCCGGCAGGTATCGGTTTCCTGCGACAATTGCCCGCCCGGCCTCGTCGCGCGCATCAGCTTCATGTCGAAGCAGACGGAGTTCACGCCGCCGGTCATCTTCTCGGAACAGGAACGCGCCAAGCTCGTCTATCGGCTCGACGCGCGATTGCCGGAAGGCGCGGCGTCATTGCCGCTCGGCCTGCCTGTGAGCGTGAAGCTGCTGCCGATGGAAACGGGCGAGAAGCAACGGTGAGCGCCTTCCAACCGGCGCCGCCCCCTCCCCGACCCTCCCCCGCTTCGCGGGAGAGGGAGAATTGGCGCACACGCAAATCTGCGCCGTCCCCTCTCCCGCGAGGCGGGGGAGGGAAAGAGAGGGGGATGTGGTGACGCCGCAACCCTCTCAGGAAAATGCGAACGATATCGCCATCGACGTCGAGGGCCTGACCAAGAGCTTCGACAGCAAGGTCGTCGTGCGCAACCTGACGATGCGGTTGCGGCGTGGACAGATCCATGGGTTTCTCGGGCCCAACGGCTCCGGCAAGACGACGACGATCCGCATGCTGTGCGGACTGCTGACGCCGGATTCCGGACGCGGGTCGTGTCTCGGCTTCGACATCCGCACGCAGCACGACGAGATCAAGCGACATGTCGGCTACATGACGCAGCGCTTTTCGCTCTACGAAGACCTGTCGATCCGCGAGAACCTCGAATTCGTGGCGCGCATCTACGGCGTGGCCGATCCGGTAGACGCCGCGCAGCGCTCGATCCGGCGGCTCGGCCTCGTCGAACGGCAGGACCAGCTTGCGCGCGAATTGTCCGGCGGCTGGAAGCAGAGGCTGGCGCTCGGCGCCTGCATCCTGCCCGCGCCGGACCTCCTGCTGCTCGACGAACCGACGGCTGGCGTCGATCCGAAGGCGCGCCGCGACTTCTGGGACGAGATTCATCGTCTCGCGCAAGGCGGCATGACGGTTCTGGTCTCGACCCATTACATGGACGAGGCCGAACGCTGCCACGACATTTCCTACATTGCCTATGGCGACCTGCTGGCGCAGGGAACGGTGGAGGAGATCGTCGCCTCCGTCGGACTGACGACATGGCGTGTGACGGGCGGCGATCTGACCGATCTGGCGCAGCGCCTGCAATCTGATCCCGCCGTGGACATGGTGGCGCCGTTCGGAGCGGCGCTGCATGTCGCCTCGAGGGACGCAGCAGCGCTCGAACGCATCGCCGCGGCCAATTCCGAAAGCCACGTCTGGACGCGCGACGAAACGACGCTCGAGGACGCCTTCATCCATCTGATGAACGGCGGCCGGGAGGCAAGAACTTGAGCGGCGGCGCCTGGAGCCGCTTTTCGGCGGTGTTCGTCAAGGAATTGCTGCAATTGCGGCGCGACCGACTCACCTTCGCCACGATGATATTCATCCCCGTGTTGCAGTTGTTGTTGTTCGGTTACGCCATCAACAACGACCCGAAACACCTTCCGACGACATTGCTCGTACAGGACGACAGCCCGTTCGCGCGCGCCTTGCAATCGGCGCTGACAATGACGGATTATTTCCGCATCGCCCATGTCGCGCACAGCGAAGCCGAGGCCGACCGCACGCTGCTCTCGGGCGAATCGCAATTCATCATACAGATCCCGCCGAACTTCGGCCGTGCGCTGGTGCATGGCGAGAAGCCGGCGGTGGTCGTGGTGGTGGACGCCACCGATCCCACCGCCACCAATGCGGCGACCATCGCCATCAACGGCGCGGCGCAGACCGCCTTCGACAACGATCTCAAGGGACCGCTGGCAAACCTGCGCGCGACATCGCAACCCTACGAGTTGCGCATCCAGAAGCGCTACAACCCGACCGGCGACACGCGCCTCAACATCGTGCCGGGCCTCGTCGGCACGATCCTGACTCTGACCATGCTGATCTTCACGGCGCTGTCGGTGACGCGCGAGATAGAACGCGGCACGATGGAATCCCTGCTCGCCATGCCCGTGCGCCCCGTCGAGATCATGCTCGGCAAGATCGCGCCCTATGCCTTGGTCGGCGCCGCGCAAATGGCGATCATTCTCGTTGCCGCCGTCGGCCTTTTCCACGTGCCCGTCGTCGGTTCGCTCGCCCTGTTCTGGGCGCTGACGATGCTGTTCATCGTCGCCAACCTGTCGGTCGGCTACACGTTCTCCACCGTGGCCTCGAACCAGTTGCAGGCGATGCAGATGTCGTTCTTCTTCTTCCTGCCGAGCATGTTGCTGTCGGGCTTCCTCTTCCCGTTCCGCGGCATGCCGGACTGGGCGCAGGCGATCGGCGAAATCCTGCCGCTCACGCATTTCATCCGCATTTCGCGGGCGATCATGCTCAAGGGATCGGGAGCGAGCGACCTCGTGTTCGACACGAGCGCGCTAGCCATCTTTACGCTCGCGGCCATGAGCATCGCGGTTGCGCGATTCCGCCAGACCCTGGACTGAGCCGGCGTCCGCGCCGGCTCACATCGGCAGGCGCGGCGCCTCGTCGTGGGCGACCATGTAGTCGACGCCGGGCATGTGCGCCACATGCTCCAGGAAGCGCTCGACTTCGTTGCGCGACCCAAAGATCAGCGGCGTGTGAACATGCAGGCTGCCTGGCGCGACGTCGAGGATCGGACACTCCCCATCGGTCGCCAGCCCCCCGGCCTGCTCGACGAGGAATGCGACAGGGCTGGCTTCGTAGAGCAGACGCAGGCGTCCGCGCGCCTGACCCCGCCGGGTGCCGCCGGGATAGAGATAGAGGCCGCCGCGGACCAGAACGCGATAGGCGTCGGCGCAGAGCGCGCCGAGCCAGCGCATGTTGAAATCAGAACCCCGCGCACCGTCGGCGCCGGCGAGCATTTCCTGCACGTAGCTGCGCACGCCGGGACTCCAGAAGCGCTCGTTCGAGGCGTTCACCGCGAATTCCCGCGAATTGGCCGGTATCGAAACGTCGGTTCGAGCCAGCGTGAAGCGCTGCGTCGTCGGATCGAGCGTGAAGAGGCATACGCCTTCGCCCAGTGTCAGCAGCAGGCTCGTGTGCGGACCGAGCACGAAAATGCCGGCGGCGAGCTGGCTACGGCCCGTCTGCCGGAACGTCGCCGCTGACGATTCCTTGGCCGGCAGCAGCGAGAAAATCATGCCGAGCGGCGCATTGGCGTCGATATTGGTCGAGCCGTCGAGCGGATCGATCGCCACCGCCAGCGGCGCGCCGGGCAGCATCGACAGGGCTGATTCCTTCTCCTCGGAAGCCAGAAAACGAACCGGCGCGTGCCGCAACCGCTCCGTGACGAGTTCCTCCGCGATGATGTCGAGCCGCCGCTGCGCGTCGCCGTCGGCGTGATGGGCGATGAGATCCTGCATCTCGTGCGCGAGCGGACCGCGGCTGGCGAGGGCGGCCAGGGCGGCGGCCGCATCGGCGAGCTGGCCGACCGTCGTGGCGATTGCGGTCTGCAGGGGCCGCCCGGCGGCCCATGCGTTGAGATAGGCGTTGAGGATCATCGGCTGGCCCCTTTCGCGGCGACGGCGCGTCCGCCCGCTGCGGGCCGATTGTGGCGGCTATTTGCCTTGAAAGAAACGTTGAATTATCTTTGATCACTCTTCAGATTTTCTGAAAGCCACCTATGCGCGCCATCACCCTCCGTCAGCTCCGGTCGTTGCGCGCCCTCGCCGAGACCGGCGGAGTCACGGCGGCGGCGCGTTCACTCAAGGTCACGCCGCCCGCGGTCTCGATGCAGATCAAGCTGTTCGAGGCGCAGGTCGGCCTGCCGCTCGTGGAGCGCGTCGGCGAAAGATTCGTCCTCACGGCCGCCGGTCACGAGGCCCTGCGGGCGGCGCGCGCCATCGATTCGACGATCGAGGATCTCGACGCGACTCTCGCGACAATGCGTGGGGGCGTCGCAGGAAACGTCAGCGTGGGCCTCGTATCCACCGCGAAATATTTTGCGCCGCGCATGATCGGCGCCTTCGCGCGCGAGCATCCCAACGTGAAAGTGTCGCTGACGGTCGGCAACCGCGAACAGGTCATCCGCGCGCTGCGCGAATTCTCCATCGACATCGCCATCATGGGGCGCCCGCCCGGCGACCAGGATTGCGCCGCCGACGTCATCGGCGATCATCCGCATCTGATCGTCGCCGACCCGGCCCATCCGCTCGCGCGCAAGCGCCGGATCGACCCGGCGAGGCTGGCGCAGGAAACCTTCGTCGTGCGCGAACCCGGGTCCGGCACGCGGGGCCTGATGGAAGCCTTTTTCGAGCGCGCCGGCGTGCGCCCCAATTACGGCTTGGAAATCGATTCCAACGAGACGATCAAGCAGGCGGTCATGGCAGGATTGGGCGTCGCTTTCATCTCGGCGCATACGGTCGACGCCGAACTGGCCGAAAAGCGGCTCGTGCGGCTCGATATCGCCGGCCTGCCGATCGTCCGGCAATGGTTCGTGATGCGCCGTCTCGACCGCCGCCAATTGCCCGCCGCGCGCGCCATGCAGGAATTTATCGTCGCGCACCGCGCAGACTTTCTTCCGGCTTGAGCCCGGTGCTAGAAGCAGCGCAACTGCAGGAGCCACGATGAAAGACGACGCCGCGATAACGCAGACCGCGACCTTCGACCCCGCTGCGCACGGATGGAAGATCATGAAGACCGGCGAAGGTTTCGCTTCGCTCACCGGGCCGATCTGGGCGAAGCGCGACGGCGACCAATGGCGCTACGCATTCCTGGCCGAGGAAAAGCACGAGAACCGGCAGGGCGCCGTGCACGGCGGCATGCTCATGACCTTCGCCGACCACGCAATCGGTTTCGTCGCGTGGGAGGCCGCTGGCCGCCGCAAATGCGTGACCATGCAGCTCGAGAACCAGTTTCTGGCGGCCGTGAAGCACGGCGATTTCGTGGAATGCGACACCGAGATCGTGCGCGCCGCCAAGACGGTGATCTTCCTGCGCGGCGTGCTGAAGGTGAAGGGCCGCGCCGTCATGGCCGCGACCGGCATCTGGAAGGTGATCGAGTAGAGAGCTAGGAGCCGCGCCAGTCCCGCCAGCGCGCGAGAGCGTTCCGCCACGTCTCGATCATCCAGCTTTCCGCCCGCTTCGCCGCGGGAAAATCCACCGCCAGCACCGCGACGCCGAGCGGAATCATCCAGAACCCCAGCACGGGGAGGAAGCCCAGGCAGCCGAGCAGGATCAGCAGGACGCCGAGCGGCGGCCTGACCGCTTTCCACCGGGGATGCTTGAGCCAGTCGGGGACCATCGCTCCGAGATAGAGGCGAAGCGCCCTGTCGCCAAGCTAGGCTGGCTCGCCGATCACGGCGACGGCCTCGATCTCGATGAGCCAACCCGGCAGCGCGAGCGCCGACACGCCGACCAGCGTGCTCGCCGGCGGCTTGTCGCTCGCGAAGAACGGCCCGCGCGCGGCGGCGATGATCGCCCGGTCCTCCGGCTTGTAGTCGACCACATAGGTCGTGATCTTCACCACGTCGGCAAATGTCGCGCCTGCGGCCTCGAGCGCCAGCGCGAGATTCTTCATGCATTGTTGTGTTTGCGCGCCGAGATCGCCTGGCCCGACCAGCGCGCCGCTCGCATCCATCGACACCTGCCCGGAGATATGAACGAGCCGTGTCCCGGACGACACGATAGTGTGCGAATAGGCGGGATTGATGAACAACCCCTTGGGTTGCGGTCGTTCGATCCGGCTCATGCCACGGCTCCAGCTCTGGTTGGGCGGCAAGCAGACGACGGCGCCGCGTCCAATGTCAAATACCCATCTGTCGGGCGGCGAGATCCTTCATGATCTCCTCCGCCCCGCCGCCGATGGCGTTGACCTTCACCTCGCGATAGATCCGCTCCACCTTGGTGCCGCGCATGAAGCCCATGCCGCCGTGGATCTGCACGGCTTCGGACGCGCAGAACGCCATCGTCTGCGTCGCCTGGTTCTTCAGCATGGCGATTTCGGCGGCCGGGCTCTCGCCATTCTGCACGCGCCAGGCAAGCTGTTCCAGCCAGGCCTGCGTCGCATTCACCCGCATCGCCATGTCGACGATCTTGTGGCGCACCACCTGCTGGTCGGCGAGCCGCCCGCCGAAAACCTTGCGTTCGCGCGCCCACGCAATCGCCTCGTCGAGACAGACCTGCGAGAAGGCCGTGCAGCCCGCCGCCATGCCGAGCCGCTCGGAATTGAAATTGAGCATCACATATTTGAAGCCCTTGTTCTCCTCGCCGATCAGGTTCTCGACCGGAACCTTCACGTCGTCGAAGAACAATTGCGCCGTGTCGCTCGCCCACCAGCCCATCTTGCGCAAGGGCTGCTGCGTGAAGCCCGCCATGCCGCGTTCGATGAGCAAAAGCGACACGCCGCCGGCGCCCGGACCGCCCGTGCGCACCGCCACCGTGTAGAAGTCCGCGCGCACGCCCGACGTAATGAACATCTTCGAGCCGTTGACGATATAATGGTCGCCCTCGCGCCGCGCCGTCGTCTTCAGTTGCGCGACGTCCGATCCGCCCGACGGCTCGGTGATGGCGAGCGCCGAAATCTTCTCGCCCGCCAGAACCTGCGGCAGAACGCGCTTCTTCATCGCCTCGGGACCGACGGCGAGAATCGGCGGCGAGCCGATCGTATGGCTCATCAGGCTGGCGGACACGCCGCCGGCGCCCGCGCGCGCCAGTTCCTGCGACAGGACGATGCGATGGAACTGGTCGCACGGCGAACCGCCGAATTCCTCGGGATAGCCGAGCCCGAGGATGCCGACGTCGGCCGCCTTCTTGTACAACTCGCGCGGAAAACCGCCAGCCTCGTCCCATTCGTCGACGAAGGGCGCGATTTCCTTGTCGACGAAGCGGCGCACCGTGGCGCGGAAAGCTTCGTGGCTTTCGTCGTAGTAGAGGCTTGCCGGCTTCGTCATCATTTCCCTCGCTCTTCGGCGAGCGTTCCCTCTCCCGCAACCGGCAGAGGGAAAGCACCAACTATTCCACCACCAGCGCCGCCAGAACCTGCCGCGTCGCCACCTGGTCGCCTTCCCTCACCGACACCGCATCGATCACGCCGTCGCGCCCGGCGACGATCTCGTGCTGCATCTTCATCGCTTCGAGAATGACGATGCGCTGCCCCTTCTTCACGGCTTCGCCAGCCTTCGCCAGGACGGATACGATGCGGCCGTTCATCGGCGCCACCATGCGGGACTCGCCGTCGCGCTCCGCGCCCGCCCTGATTTCGTGCGATGTCTCGCGGGTGGAAATCTGCTCGTCGCCCATCGAGACGTGTAGCGTCGTCCCGTCGAACGCATAGATCGCCTTGCGCGCAACGCCATCGCACAGAAAGCGCACAGCGCATTCGTCGTCGCCGACGATCAGCAGGTCGATCGTCTCGCCTGAGACCGCTAAGCGGAAGGCGTCCTCGCTCAAGGCCGTCAGAGCGACGGCGACCTCCTGCTCGTCGAGCGCGAGCTTGAGCGGCTTGGCGAAGGCCCCCGTCGAATCCCAGTTCGCGACAAGCGCCGGAACGCGCTGCGCACTGCGTCGATAAAGCAGCACGGCGGCAAGCGCGAGCAGCCGCGCCGACGGCGCAGGCGCAGCGATCGCATCGGAGCCGGCCGCATAATGCGCGCCAATGAAACCGGTCGTCGCTTCGCCCGCGACGAAGACAGGGTGCCGCAGCATGGATACGAGGAAGGCTCTGTTGTTGGGCAGGCCAAACAGGATCGTGTCCTCGAGCGCGCGCACCAAACGACGACGCGCCTCCTCGCGATCCCGGCCATGCGCGACCACCTTGGCGACCATGGGATCGTAGAAAGGGCTGATCGCCTGCCCCGAGGCGATGCCGTGATCGACGCGAACGCCCTTGCCCGACGCCGGCGCCCAGCTCTGCACCACGCCGCTCTGCGGCAGGAAACTGTTCGATGGATCTTCAGCATAGAGCCGCACCTCGATCGCATGACCGGCGAGGCGGACCTGATCCTGCGCCAGCGGCAGGCGCTCGCCGACGGCGACGCGCAACTGCCATTCGACCAGGTCGAGCCCCGTGATCTCTTCGGTCACCGGATGCTCGACCTGCAGGCGCGTGTTCATTTCGAGGAAGTAGAATTCGCCGGAAGAATCCAGCAGGAATTCGACCGTGCCGGCGCCGCGATAGGAGATCGCCTTCGCCGCAGCGACAGCCGCAGCGCCGATCTTTTCGCGTAGCGCCGGAGAGACCGCTGGCGACGGCGCTTCCTCGATCACCTTCTGATGACGACGCTGCACGGAACAGTCGCGCTCGCCGAGATGCATTACATTGCCATGCGAGTCGCCGAACACCTGCACTTCGACGTGGCGCGCATCGACGACCGCGCGTTCGAGAATGAGTTCACCCGAGCCGAAGGCGTTCTGCGCTTCGGAGCGCGCCGTCGAAACCGCGTCTGCGAAATCTTCCATGCGGGACACCAGCCGCATGCCGCGCCCGCCGCCGCCGGCCGCCGCCTTGACCATGATCGGGAAGCCGATCCGACCAGCCTCTTCCGCAAGCTTTGCGTCGCCCTGCTCCGCGCCCTGGTACCCAGGCACGCAGGGCACGCCGGCTTCTATCATCAGGCGCTTGGCCGCCGCCTTGTTGCCCATCGCGCGGATGGAATTTGGCGTCGGCCCGATGAAGACGAGCCCGGCCGCCTCGCAGGCTGCTGCGAATGCCTCGTTCTCGGAAAGAAAGCCGTAGCCGGGATGAACGGCGTCGGCGCCGGAAACTTTTGCCGCGGCGAGGATCGCTTCGATTTTCAGATAGGATTCATCGACCGGCGCCGGTCCGATCCTTACCGCCTCGTCCGCCTCGCGCACATGCAACGCGCCTGCGTCCGCATCGGAATAGACCGCAACGGTGCGATAGCCCATGTCGCGAGCCGTGCGCATCACGCGGCAGGCGATCTCGCCGCGATTGGCGATGAGGATTTTGGAGAAAGTGGTCACGCGCGTCTCGATCCTCTGCCCCCTCCCCTACCCTCCCCCGCTACGCGGGAGAGGGAGCAGACACCGGGCTTGCTCAGGTTCTGCGATGCCCAACGCCCGCCGTCCCCTCTCCCGAGAGCGCAACGAACGGGGGAGGGAAAGGGAGGGGGCAGGAACGACATCAATGCTTGCCGTCTTTTCTGCGCGGATCTTCCGGCGCGATGCCGAGCATCTTCGACAGGATCATCAGCATCACCTCGTCGGCGCCGCCGCCGATCGAGGCGAGGCGCGAGTCGCGGTAGGACCGGCTGACCGGCGTCTCGTTCATGAAACCCATGCCGCCCCAATACTGGAGGCAGGAATCCGTCACCTCGCGACCGAGCCTCCCGGCCTTCAGTTTCGCCATCGAGGCGAGCTTGGTCACGTCCTGTCCTTCCAGCATCAGCTCACAGGCGCGATAGCAGAGCGAGCGCAGCAATTCGACTTCCGTCTGCAATTCGGCGAGGCGGAAGTGCACGACCTGGTTGTCGAGCACCGGCTTGCCGAAGATGTGACGCTGGCGCGCATAGTCGATCGTCGCCTGGATGATGCGCTCCTTGCCTTTCAGGCTCGAGACGGCGCCCCACAGGCGCTCTTCCTGGAACTGCACCATCTGGTAGGTGAAGCCCTTGCCCTCCTCGCCGACCAGATAGCGCTGCGGTACGCGCACATTGTCGAAATAGATCTGCGCCGTGTCGGACGAATGCATGCCCATCTTGTCGAGCTTGCGGGCGATTTCGACGCCCTTGGTCTTCATCGGAACGCAGATCAGCGACTTGTTGCGATGGACCGGACCTTCCGAAGTGTTGGCGAGCAGGCAGATCCAGTCGGCCTGCGTGCCGTTGGTCGTCCACATCTTGCCGCCGTTGATGACGTAGTCGCCGCCGTCCTTCTTCGCCGTCGTTTTCACCGACGCGACGTCCGAGCCCGCGCCGACTTCCGACACGCCGAGGCAGGCGACATATTCGCCGGAGATCGATGGCGCCAGGAATTGCGCGCGCACTTCGTCATTGCCGAAACGCGCCAGGGCCGGCGTCGCCATGTCGGTCTGCACGCCGATCGCCATCGGCACGCCGCCGCAATTGATCTGGCCGAGTTCCTCGGCAAACGCCATCGCATAGGAATAGTCGAGGCCGGAGCCGCCGAATTCCACGGGCTTGTTCAGCCCGAGAAAGCCGAGCTTGCCCATCTTCCCGAACAATTCATGCGCCGGGAAAATGCCGGCTTTCTCCCATTCGTCGACGAAGGGATTGATGTCAGAGGCGATGAACTTGGAGATCGAGCGGCGGATTTCGTCGTGTTCAGGCGTGAATTTCATTTCCCTGTCCTCACATGCGCGCCACGCCGAAGGTGGTGTGGCGCAGCGGTCTGATTTCAGCCTCGCGGCAGATGGAAAGACAGAAGGCCAGCACCTTCCGCGTGTCACGCGGGTCGATCAGCCCGTCGTCCCACAGGCGGGCGGTCGCGTAGAGCGCGCCGGTCTCGCCTTCCATGCGGCCGGCGATCTGCTTTTCCATCGCGTCCAGCTTCTCGCGGTCGACCGGCTTGCCTTCGCGCTTCAGCTTGCCCTCGGTGACGATCGACATGACCTTGGCCGCCTGCTCCGGCCCCATGACTGCGATGCGATTGTTGGGCCAGGCGAAGATGAAGCGTGGATCGTAGCCCCGCCCGCACATGCCGTAATTGCCGGCGCCGAACGATGCGCCGATATGCAGCGTGATCTGCGGCACGGTGGAATTGGCCACCGCCTGGATCATCTTCGATCCGTGCTTGATGATGCCGGCCTGCTCCGCCTCACGACCGACCATGTAGCCCGTCGTGTTCTGCAGATAAACGATCGGAATGTTGGACTGGCAGCAGAGCTGGATGAATTGCGCGGCCTTGGTCGCGCCATCGGCGTCGATCGGCCCGTTGTTGCCGATGAAGCCCACCGTGTGCCCCTCGATCGCGCCATGGCCGCAGACCGTGTGGACGCCGTAGAGGCCCTTGAAATCCAGGTATTCGCTGTCGTCGACGATCCGCGCGATCACCTCGCGCACATCGACGGGCTTGCGATAATCGACCGGCACGAGGCCCGCGAGTTCATCCGGCGAGTAGCGCGGCTCCTTGTACCCGCTTTTCTCGAGACGCGGGATCTGGTCGTTCCACGGCAGCATGGCCATGACTTCGCGCGCGATACGGATGCCGTCGGCGTCGTCATCGGCCATGTATTCGCCGAGGCCTGATTTCGTCACATGCATTTCCGCGCCGCCGAGTTCCTCGTCGGTCGCGATCTCCCCGGTCGCAGCGCGCAGCAACGGCGGCCCGGCGAGAAAGACCTTCGCCTTGCCGCGCACGAGAATGTTGTAGTCCGACAGTCCCGGCAGATAGGCGCCGCCGGCCGTCGAAGAACCATGCACGACGGTCACCTGCGGAATTCCCGCAGCCGACATGCGCGCCTGGTTGGCGAAGCCGCGCCCGCCTTCGACGAACATCTCCGCCTGGAAAAGGAGGTTGGCGCCGCCGGATTCGACAAGGCGCACGACCGGCAATTTGTTTTGAAGCGCGATCTGCTGGGCGCGAAGGTTCTTCTTCACGCTCATCGGCGTCGACGTGCCGCCCTTGAAGGCGCTATCGGACGCGCCGACCATGCAGCGGATGCCCGACACATAGCCGATGCCGATGATGCCGCCGCCGCCGTCCTCGTCGTGCATGCGCAGGCCGGCGAGCGTCGACAGTTCCAGCCACGGCGCGCCCGGATCGAGCAGCAGCGCGAGGCGTTCGCGCGGAAGAATCTGGCCGCGCTTCGTGAACAGTTCGCGCTTGGTTTCACCCGCCTGGCGGATCTTGTTCTCGAGACCCCGGAATTCGTCGATCAGGCGCAGCATGTCGGCGCGGTTGCGCGCGAAACCTTGCGAATTGACGTCGATCCTGCTCTCGATGACCGGCATGTGATCCTGCGCAACCTGAGGACGCAGAAAGGCCTAGCCGCGGCGAGCGCCTCCCTGTTTCCGTTACGGCTCTTGCGGCCGTTCTTAACCCCTCGATTAAATTTGAGGGTGCCTCAGAAAATTGGTAGTGTCAATCGCGCGGGCATGTTTGGCGCCGGATTCGAGGATGGATGGCGAAAGGCAGAAGCAGCGCGTCGAAAGCGCATGCGCCGAAGGGCGTCGGCAGAACTGTCGGCAAATCGGTCGGCGCCTGGGGGGAGCGCGAGGCCGGCATTCTCGCAGTCGCGCGCGACCTGTTCCTGCGCGACGGCTACGAGAACACCAGCATGGCCGCTGTCGCGACGGCCGCAGGATTGTCCGAAGGCACGCTCTACAATTATTTCCGCAACAAGACGGATCTCGTCATTCGAGTCACGCTCGACAATCTGGAGATGCGTGTCGCGGCGGCCACGCGAGCCGTCGATGAAGCGGCAAGCCTCCGCGAGGGGCTGGAGCGACTGATCGACCTGCACCTTTCCTCCATCGTCGGCGACGAGGAAATCTACCGCATCTGGCTGCGCGAGGTGCGCGGCGTCAAATCCTACCGTCGCTCGTCCGGCCGCGACGCGCTGTCGCGTTTTGCGAACCAGTTCCCACGTCTGCTGAAGAAGTTCGGCCAAGAGGAAAAGGCGGGAAGTCCCAGCCACGCCATGATGCGCGATCTCGTTTTCGGCGGCTCGGAACACATCGGCTTCACGGCCATCGTCCAGCGGCGGGTCGACAAGATCGACGTCGCTGCGACGGCGTCCCGACTGGCGGATATTTATCTGCGCGGCTTCGGATTGGCCTAGGCGTCGCCTGAACCGCAGCGGCGCACCGTCCAGGAAAATTCCGCGGCCGAACCGGCATTGCATGTCGCACACGCTTTGCCGCAAGATCGCGCCACACAAATTGAGGAAACGCACCATGACCAAGCGTCGCATCGGCCGCTCCGACCTTCACGTCGAACCGTTCTGCTTCGGCGGCAATGTGTTCGGATGGACGGCGGACGAGAGCATGTCCTTCCGCCTGCTCGACGCCTTCGTCGACGCGGGTTTCGATTTCATCGACACGGCGGACGTCTATTCGGTCTGGGTTCCTGGCCACAAGGGCGGCGAATCCGAGGAAGTGCTCGGCCGCTGGTTCAGGAAGAGCGGCAAGCGCGACAAAATTGTCCTGGCCACCAAGGTCGGCGCGCCCATGTCTCCGGAGAAGAAAGGCCTGAAGGCTGCATACATCGCGCAGGCGGTCGAGGATTCGCTGCGCCGTCTGCAGACGGATCGCATCGACCTCTATCAGTCGCATTACGACGATCCGACGACGCCGGTGGAGGAAACGCTGCGCGCCTACGACAAGTTGGTAAAGGCCGGCAAGGTGCGCATCATCGGCGCGTCGAACTTCACGCCGGCGCGTCTGAAGGAATCGCTCGACTTTTCAGCGAAGAACAACCTTCCGCGCTACGAGACGCTGCAGCCCGAATATAATCTCGTCGAGCGACCGAAATTCGAGGGCGAGTTGCAGGACCTCTGCGTGAAGGAGGAGGTGGGTGTCATCCCCTATTTCTCGCTCGCCGCCGGATTCCTGACCGGCAAGTACCGCAACGAGCAGGATCTCTCGAAGAGCGTGCGCGGACCGCGCACCGCCGGCAAATATCTGCAGTCCGCGCACGGCCCGAAGGTTCTCGCCGCGCTCGACAAGGTCGCGACCGCGCACAAGGCGACCTGCGCGCAGGTCGCGCTTGCCTGGCTGATGTCGCGCAAGGGCCTGACCGCGCCGATCGCCAGCGCCACAACGCCGGAGCAGTTGAACGAATTGCTCGGCGCGGTGAAATTGTCGTTGAGCGCGACAGACATTGCGGAACTGGACGCGGCGAGCGCGTGAACGCAAATGTCATTCCCGCCGACGCGGGAATGACATTGCCGCCCTCAGGTCCTCAGCGTCAGTCCGCCGTCGGCCACCAGCCCGTGGCCGGTGATGAAATCGGCCTCGTCGCTGGCGAGCAGCAGCGCCGCGCGCGCCATGTCGATCGGCTGGCCGAGTCGGCGCAGCGCCGCCTTTTTCTCCCACACGCCCCGAATGAACGGGTCGGAGAAGGACGCCTGGGTCATGCCGGTCTCGATCGCGCCGGGCAGGATGTAGTTCGCGGTCACCTTGTACTTACCGAGTTCCAGCGCCATCGTCTTCGTCAGCCCGGCGACCGCATGCTTGGAAGCCGTATAGGCGGCAAGGCCGATATCCGTATCGAAAGCCATTACGGAAGCCGTGCATATGATGCGCGCCCTGCCCTTCTCTTCCGCACGCTTGATGAGGTGCGGGATGGCGGCGCGGGAGATGCGGAATGGCGCCCGCACATTGATCGCGAATTGACGATCCCATTCGGCGTCCGTCAGTTCGTGCGTCAGCGCGCGGCCCGACACGCCTGCGTTGTTGAAGAGAATGTCGATTGCGCCATAGGCGTCGAGGGCAGCCTTGACGATCGCATCCGGCGCATCGGCGTCTGCGACGCTCTTGGCGAAGACCTTGATGTCCTTGGCGCCCTTGTGGGCATCGAGGATCGCCGATTCCGGGCGGTCAACCGCAAGCACCTGCGCGCCGCGCTCGGCGAACAATTGCGCCGACGCGCGTCCGATGCCTGACGCAGCGCCGGTGATGACGGCGATCTTGCCGGAAAGGTTGCCCATTATGTCCTCCCTGTATCAGGAGGCATTCAAGCACGGGCTGAGCGGAAAGCGGAATGAAGGAAACGCGCGCCTACCATGCAGCGCGCGAAAGAAAGATCAGTGCCCGAGGCCGGGCTTCGGCGAAGGGGCGGGCATGGTGGGCTTGCCGCCGGGCGTGGATGCGGCCGCCTGGTTCTGCGCGCGCTTCCAGGTTTCCGACTTGCAGAGAAAACTGATCAGGCAGCCGGTCAGTGTGAGTTCGTCGGGCTTCTTGATCGTGATCGTGCCGGAATAGATCTTGCCGTCTTCGGTATTGAACAGGTCGCCCGCCCATTCGCCGGTGTCGAGCCTCACTGCGTTGCGAAGGATCACCGTGCCGATCGACTTGCTGTCCTGCGGCTTGGCCACGGCGACCACCTTGGCGCAGAGCTTGTCGGCGCAATTGTAGAAATCGAAGGCCGTGCCGCTTTCCTCGCGGTACCAGACGCCCCAAGGCGCGCCGACTTCCGCCACGGCCGGCGCCGCGCAGCACGACATGGCGACCGCGAACGAAACTCCCGCGGCGCCGGCGATGGTGTGGAAGCTTGCCGTCAGATTCATGGCCCTGCGTCTCCCGGACGCGCCGGAACTTGCCGGCAAACCGCGACCAAAGCATGGCGCGACGATGACGCATTAACCAAAATCTTGCTTAAGAATGTATTACCAAATGCGTCAATGTTAAAGGTTTCGTAACCATAAAAGGGGCCGAAACCATGGATTTCGGATTGCTTTGGGCGGCGCTGATCGGTGCGGGCTTCGGCCTGGATCGCACCTTGCGGGGCTTGCAGACAGGATGGGCGGCCTCGGCCGCCTGGTCCGCGCTCGGGTTTGTCATCGCCTGCGCCATCCCGCTGCGCACGCAGCTGGAAATCTGGCCTTTCATTGCCGGATTCTGCGTCGTGGCCGTGGCGTTCTATGTCGTCACGACAACGGCCAGGGCCAGCGCCGGCGATCCCGAGGAACCACGTTCCGCGATGACGGCCGCGCTCGCCTTCGGCGTCGGCTGCGGTTTCGACGGCTACCTGCTCGTGGCCATGCTCGCGCTGGGCGCGTTCTTCCCGCTCGCCTGGCGCCCTCTGGTCGCAGAGACGGTTCCGGCCGCGCCGCCCCTTGCGCCGTCACTCTCGCCGGCGCCGGTCGCCCCTCCTTCAGGAGGACTTCCGCTCCCCGCCAACGTCGTCGAGATCGGGCGGCGGCCCGAGGAAAGCCGGCACGATGATGAAGGCGGCCAGCAACGTGAAGAAGAGGGATATCGCCAGCAGCTTGCCCATGCCTGCTGTGCCCGGGTGGCTTGAGAGGCAGAGCGAACCGAAGGCGATCCCCGTCGTCAGAGACGAAAAGAAGATTGCGCGCGTCAGGCTGGACGCGAGCATGTCCGCCACGCCCTTCCGCCAGGCGATCAGATAATAGATGTGGAAGGCGACGCCGACGCCGAACATCAGCGGGAGCGCGATGATGTTGGCGAAATCGAGCGACATGCCGAGAAGCTGCGCCGCCTGCAGACTCATGATTCCGGCGAGCACCAATGGCCCGAGCGCCAGAGCCACGTCCTTCACGCTGCGCATCGCAATATACAGGATCGCGAAGATCGCGACGAAGGCCAGAAATCCGGCCTTGAGGAACGAGCGCACGATCGTCTGTCCCGCCTCGACGACGGTGATCGGAGCGCCTGTCGCCTGCGGCGCCACCGCGCGGACGGCGGTGGCGAATTTCGCCAGCACTTCGTTGTCGTTCGAATCGCCGCGCGGAAAGACCTCGATGCGCGCGCGTCCGTCCGGCGTCATCCAGTCGCGCCGGATGTAATTCGGCAATTGGGCGACCGAGGTCTTGGTCGGCTCCAGCGACAGGCGCAGCTTGTCGACGAGCACGTGAAAATTGGCGAAGAGCGCCGTCTGCGCCGCCTCGCGCTGCGCCGGCGTGGCTTTCGTCAGGGCGGCGATCGCCTTTGAAAAGCGCACGACCGGCTCGGGCGGGTTCTGGCTCTCGGCGATCTCCAGCATGTCCTGCAGGTCGCTGAGCTCAGACAGGTTTTCCTTGTCGCTCGGCGCCGGGCGTTTCGGCGCGGACAGCGCCGGCAAGACCGCCTGCGCGCTCTTGCGGATCATCGCCAGTTTGTCGTCCTGATCTTCCGGCGCGAAGGTCTCGACCGACACGACGCGCGAGACTTCCGGCAGCGAAGACAGGCGCGCGACGAGGTTGGTGACCTCGGCGACCGACGGCGTGATGATCGAAATCGTGTTGGCGGCCGTTTCGGGATCCCTTGCGAGATCGAGGAAGGTCGAAACGCTTTCGACGCTTGCGCTCCGCAGATGCATCGGATTGGAATCGAACTTCAGCTTCATCAGCGCCGGAACGCCCGCGAGTACGATAACCGCCGTCGCGCCGAGCACGATCAGCCGGTGGTCTTCGATCCAGCGGTCGACGGCCGCCAGCGAGGCGGTCTGCACGGCGTTGGGTTCGGGATCCGGACGCAGCAGCATGAGCAGCGCCGGCAAGAGGCAGATGGTCGCGACAAAGGCGACGATCATGCCCAGGCCGGCGATGAAGCCGAGTTCGGAGACGCCGCGGAACTCGGTCGGCAGGAAGCAGAAGAAGCCTGCGACAAGCGAAACGGCGGCCAGCGTCAGCGAATAGCCGATGCCGCGAATGGCGGCGACGAGGGCCTGGCCGATACTGTCCGGATTCCGGAAGCGCTCTTCCCGGTAGCGCGTCGCGAACTGGATGCCGAAATCGACGCCCAGCCCGATGAACAGAACGGCGAAGGCGACCGAGATGAGGTTGAGCCGCGTCACGAGAGCGAGTCCGAGGCCGAAGGTGATCGCCAGGCCGACGAAAAGCGTGATGAGCACGGCGAGGATGATCTTCGGCGAACGCAGCGCCATGAACAGGACGACCGCGACAGCCAGGATGGTGCCGATCAGGTTGATCTCGTAATTCTCGGCGACGGTGGCGAATTCCTCGTCGGCAAGCGGCGTCTGCCCGGTCAGCCGGAAATTGAACCCGGCTTCTTTGGTAATCCCCTCCGCCTTCGCGGCCGCGCGCACGCGGGCAATCGCCTTGCCGCCCGGTTCGAGCGCAGTGAAGTCGAGCACCGGTTCGACGAGAACAAGGCGACGCAGATCCGCCTTGGTCGGGGCGCCCTTCTCGAACAGGTTGCGCCACGACAGCGCCTGCGCATGGCCCGCCAGCGACGCGTCGATCGAATCGGCGAGCTTGCCCAAGGGTTCGACGAACTGGCTGAAGGCGGCGCGGTTCTTCTCGGCGTTCTGCATTGCGCCGGAAATCAGGGTGGCGAGGCCGCGCAGGCTGGGGTCTGCCGCGAGCGCCGCGAAGAAATCGCGACGGCCGTCGATCTCCGCCAGCGTCAGTTCGAGGTCGCGCTTGTCGAGCAGCAGCAGGCCTTCACGATCCAGATAGGCGTTGCTGTCGGGCCGCCAGGCCCGGACTACGGCCTTGCCCCCGTCGTCCTTCCGGAGGGCCTTGGTCAGCCGGTCGGCCGCCGCGTCGGACGCCTCCGCCGTGGGCCCGTCGATCACGGCGACGATCAGGTCGTTGAACTGCGGAAAAGCCTTCTGGTAGGCGATCTCGTCGCGCCGCCAGCCGATATCGGGGGAAATCAACTGGGCCGTATTCGTATTGATCGCGAAATGACTTGCCGAATACCAGCCCCCCCAGACCGCCAGCGCCAGCCCCAAAAGGGCGACAAGCGCCGGCCGGCGCACGCAAAATCCGACTACAGCTTCGAGTATGGCCGTCATGATGTTCCGGAAATGGACCGAGGATGCGCAACGCCTCGACGAAGGACTGGGGAACTGGCCCGGAGACGCAGAACCGGCCCGGCGGCAGCCGGATGAGCCGATGCGTAGGGGTCGGATGTGGCATTAACATGCCGGCTTTCCGCCGTCGACGCGGCGGAATACCCCATCAGACCCGGGCCGTGTCGCGCAGCGTCCGCAATTTGACCGCCCGCGCCCTATTCTCTAAGGGAACCCCTGACGCATTTGCTGGAGCCTCCACGTTGAGCATACCCCTGCGCTATGTCGCGTCGATCGGCAGCTATGTCCTGAAACAGCACCTGCTTGGCCGCAAGCGCTATCCGCTCGTGCTGATGATGGAGCCGCTGTATCGCTGCAATCTCGCCTGCGCGGGCTGTGGCAAGATCGACTATCCCGACGCGATCCTGAACCGCCGCCTGTCGCTCGAGGACGCGCTCGGCGCGGTCGACGAATGCGGCGCGCCCGTCGTCTCGATCGCCGGTGGCGAACCGCTGCTCCACAAGGACATGCCGCAGATCGTCGAGGGCATTGTCGCGCGCAAGAAGTTCGCGATCCTCTGCACCAACGCCCTGCTGCTCGAGAAGAAGATCGGGCAGTACAAGCCGAGCCCGTATTTCACATGGTCGATCCACCTCGACGGCGACCAGCAGATGCACGACAAGGCCGTCTGCCAGGACGGCGTCTACGAGCGCGCCGTCGCGGCGATCAAGCTCGCGAAGTCGAAGGGCTTCCGCGTCACCATCAACTGCACTTTCTTCTCGGAAGCGCAGGCAGATCGCGTCGCCGCCTTCTTCGACACGGTGACGGAGCTGGGCGTCGACGGCATTACGGTATCTCCGGGCTACGCCTACGAGCGCGCGCCCGACCAGCAGCACTTCCTGAACCGGCAGCATACCAAGAGCCTGTTCCGCGACATCTTCCGGCGCGGCAATGGCGGTCGCAAATGGGCCTTCAACCAGTCCGGCCTGTTCCTGGACTTCCTGGCGGGCAACCAGACCTACAAATGCACGCCGTGGGGCAACCCGACGCGCACGATCTTCGGCTGGCAGAAGCCCTGCTATCTCCTCGGCGAAGGCTATGTGAAGACCTTCAAGGAACTGATGGAAGGCACCGATTGGGACGCCTACGGCGTCGGCAATTACGCCAAGTGCTCCGATTGCATGGTCCATTGCGGCTTCGAGGCGACCGCCGTCGCCGATTCGGTCAGCAAGCCGTGGAAGCCGCTGCTGGTCGCCCTGCGCGGCGTGAAGACCGATGGCCCGATGGCCCCGGAAATCTCCCTCGACCGCGCAAGACCGGCCGATTACGTCTTCCAGCAGAATGTGCAGCAGAAGCTCAGCGAGATGCGGACTGCGGAATCCGACGAGCGGGCCAGCCGGGCGACGGCGGCCGAATAGCTGCGGCTGTCCTGATGTGCGCGCGGCCGCCGATTGAAAATCGGGGCCGCGGCCTATAGCGTCGTTACAGCTTTGCAGGGGGCCACTTTTCCGATGCAGCCGACGAATTCTTTCCGCACGTCTCGATTGATGGCGATTGTCCTGGCGGCCGGGCTCGCGCTGCCGGCGTTCGCGCAGGACAAGCCTGCGCCCGCCCCTGCCGCTCCGGCAGCCAGCGCGCCCGCAGCTAGCGCGCCCGCCGCAGCGTCAGCGCCCGCCGCCGACGCCAAGCCGGGCGAGGCTGCGCCGCAGGAGGGCAAGAAGAAAAAGAAGAAGGCCGCGGCCGGGCAGGGCAGCCCGCGCTCGCTCGAGGCGCGCCATGCCGTGTGCCTGGCCTTCGTGCAGCGTCACGGTCTGTCCTGCGACCCCTGGGTCGAGCCGACCTGCGGCGCCGAGACCGGCTATTTCCGCCCGCTCGAGTGCGTCCGCCCGCGCTCGCAGCAGTAAGTCCGCCGCCGCGCCTGTGAACAGCGGGGACAGGCGCGCTTCGCGGCCGTTATTTGCTATATAGACGGGGGCTCAACGCGCCCCGGAGCAGATGCGCTACCCGCCGAACTTCCTCGAGGAGATCAAGGCCCGCCTGTCCATGTCGCAGGTGGCGGGCCGACGCGTGCGCCTCAAGAAAGAGGGCAAGGAATGGCGCGGCCTCTCGCCCTTCACCGCCGAGAAGACGCCGTCCTTTTACGTCAACGACCAGAAGATGCGCTGGTTCGACTTCTCGGCCGGCAAGAACGGCAACGTCTTCGACTTCGTGATGGAGACGGAAGGACTTAGCTTCCCGGAAGCGGTCGAGAAGCTGGCCGGCGAGGCTGGTCTGGCGCTGCCGAAAATGACGCCGCAGGACCAGGCGCGCGAAGCCCGCCGCGCTTCCGCGCAGGAGGCGCTGGAACTCGCCGCGCGCTGGTTCGAGACCCAGCTCCAGCAGCCCGAAGGGGCGCGGGCGCGCGGCTATCTCGCCGACAGGGGCCTCGGCTCGCCGCTGCAGAAGGAGTTCCGGCTCGGCTACGCTCCACGCGAACGCTTCGCGCTGCGCGATTATCTCGCCTCGAAGGACGTCGACGGCCCGACGATGATCGAGGCCGGCCTTCTGGTGCATGGCGAGGACATCGCCGTTCCCTACGATCGCTTCCGCGACCGCATCATGTTCCCGATCGCCGACCGGTCCGGCCGCATCATCGCCTTCGGCGGGCGCGCGATGGATAAGGATGCGCAGGCGAAATATTTGAATTCGCCGGAGACCAGCCTCTTTCACAAGGGCCATTGCCTCTACAACCACCACCGCGCGCGAGCGGCGGCCCACAAGTCCGGCCGCGTGATCGCGGTCGAAGGCTATGTCGACGTCATCGCGATGCATTCGGCCGGCTTCGCCGACACCGTAGCGCCGCTCGGCACGGCGCTGACGCCGGAGCAGGTCCAGCTTCTCTGGGGCATGTCGGAAGAACCGATCCTGTGTTTCGACGGCGACAGGGCGGGTCGGAAGGCGGCATTCCGCGCGATCGAGACCGCCCTTCCCCTGCTCGGCCCTGGCCGGTCTTTGCGTTTCGCCTTCCTGCCCGACGGTCAGGATCCCGACGATCTCGTCCGCTCCGCCGGAGCCGGCGCCGTGGAGGAAGTCATCGCGGCGGCAAGACCGCTGGTCGACGTGCTGTGGACCCGCGAGATGGAGGCCCAGCCGCTCGACACGCCCGAGCGCCGCGCCGCCTTCGAGCGCCGGGCCTTCGAGATTCTCGCCGGGATCGGCGACGAGACCCTGCGCCGGCACTATCGCGAGGAATTCTCCAGCCGGATCGCAGCCCTGTTCGGTCGCGACCGCAATCGCCAGGAGCGCCGTCCCTGGGTTCCGCGCGGCGGACCGGCCGGGCGGCCCGGCGCGAGCGGGCCCCTGACGATCAGTCCGGCCCTCGCCCGCTCCAGCCTCTTTGCGGGCGGTTCCAGGGCGATGGCCCCACGCGAGGCGCTGATCCTTCTGCTGGCGATCAACCACCCGGCGCTGGCCGTCGAAGAAGCAGAACCCCTAGCCGCCGCCGAAATAGGCAATCTTGACCTCGCGCGCCTGCGCGACTTCCTCCTCGCCGAGGTTCACGAGGGCGAGGAACCCGCCGAACTGAGGACAGCGATCGAGCGGGCGGGCCTCGGCGGAATCCTTTCCCGGCTCGACGGCATGGCGGTCGTGTCCTCCCTGTGGTGTGTCCGGCCGGGCGCGGACGTTTCCGACGCCCGTCGGGCGCTCGGGCAGGCATTGGCCTTGCATCGCCGGGCTGGGGCGTTACATAGGGAATTGGTCGCCGCCGAGGCCGCTCTGGCGGGGGAGGCGAACGACCGCAATCTCGCGCGATTGCAGGATATTCAGGGGCAGCTATCCACTCTGGACGGCGCCGAAGCGGTGATCGAGGGGTTCGGGGAATTGTCGGGCCGTCCGGGAAGGGACGTCTGACGACCCGGCCTTTTGTGCTTTGCGCGGGTTGCGACGGGTTTTGGTTAAGGCGGGGTTAGGCGTCTCTCTGCGATTTTCGCTTCGCGAATCAGAAGACCCGCTTTGCGCCGCCCACAGGCTGGCGGAACGCACCCGCCAAACGGCTGTGGCCGGTTTGCGCATTGATGTCGGAGGCGGCGACAGCCGGCTTCGGTTCCCCGGTTCGGAGTGAACGATGGCGAAAGTGGCGAAAAAAGACGAAGAGAAGCCGGAAGCCGAAGGCGCGGTCGCGGTCGAAACGTCCGACAGCCCGTTGCTCGATCTTTCGGACGCCGCCGTCAAGAAGATGATCAAGGCCGCCAAGAAGCGCGGCTTCGTTACCTACGCCGAGCTCAATGCGGTTCTGCCGTCCGAGGAAGTCTCCTCCGACCAGATCGAGGACGTGTACGCGATGCTCTCGGAAATGGGCATCACCGTCACCGAATCGGAAGACCAGGAAGAAGGCGAAGGCGAGGAAGGCGGCGACGACGACGAGGCCGAAGGCGGCGATCTCGTTGAGGCGGCGCGTCCGGCGGTCGTCGCGACGCGCACTTCGGAGCCTGCCGACCGTACGGACGATCCCGTGCGCATGTATCTGCGCGAGATGGGTTCGGTCGAACTGCTGTCGCGCGAGGGCGAGATCGCCATCGCCAAGCGCATCGAGGCCGGCCGCGAAGCTATGATCGCGGGCCTCTGCGAAAGCCCGCTCACCTTCCAGGCGATCATCATCTGGCGCGACGAACTGAACGAAGGCAAGGTTCTGCTGCGCGACATCATCGATCTGGAGGCGACCTACGCCGGTCCGGACGGCAAGAATGCGCCGAAGACCGATGGGGTCGCGGTCGGCGGCGCCGTCGCCGCGCCCGCGACCGCGCCGCAGAACCCGCCGCCGGGCCTCGACGGCGACCAGCCCGAGGGCGAGGCCTCGTTCGACGATGAGGACGACATGGAGAATTCCGTGTCGCTTTCGGCGATGGAAGCCGAACTCAAGCCCGCCGTTCTCGAAACCTTCGACCGCATCGCCGACGCCTACAAGAAGCTGCGTCGCCTGCAGGACCAGAACGTCGAGAACAAGCTGAAGAACGAGGCGCTGACGCCGGCCCAGGAGCGCAAGTACAAGTCGCTCAAGAAGGACATCGTCGCCGACGTGAAGAGCCTGTCGCTCAACCAGAACCGCATCGACGCGCTGGTCGAACAACTCTACGACATCAACAAGCGCCTTATCGGCTACGAGACGCGCCTTCTGCGCACGGCCGAGGGCCGCGGCGTCGGCCGCGAGGACTTCCTGAAGAACTACCAGGGCTCCGAGCTCGATCCGAAATGGCTCCTGCGCGTCTCCAAGCTCGGCGGCAAGGGCTGGAAGGACTTCGGGGCCAAGGACAAGGAAGCGATCAAGGAATTGCGCAGCGAGATCCACGGGCTCGCGACCGAGACGGGCCTCGAAATCTCCGAATTCCGCAAGATCGTGCACATGGTGCAGAAGGGCGAGCGCGAGGCGCGCCAGGCCAAGAAGGAAATGGTCGAGGCCAACCTGCGCCTCGTCATCTCCATCGCCAAGAAATACACGAACCGCGGCCTGCAGTTCCTGGACCTGATCCAGGAAGGCAACATCGGCCTGATGAAGGCGGTCGACAAGTTCGAGTATCGCCGCGGCTACAAGTTCTCGACCTATGCGACATGGTGGATCAGGCAGGCGATCACCCGCTCGATCGCCGACCAGGCGCGCACGATCCGCATTCCCGTGCACATGATCGAGACGATCAACAAGATCGTGCGCACCAGCCGCCAGATGCTGCACGAGATCGGCCGCGAGCCGACGCCGGAGGAACTGGCCGAAAAGCTCGCCATGCCGCTCGAGAAGGTGCGCAAGGTGCTGAAGATCGCCAAGGAGCCGATCTCGCTCGAGACGCCGATCGGCGACGAGGAAGATTCGCATCTCGGCGATTTCATCGAGGACAAGAACGCGATCCTGCCGATCGACGCGGCGATCCAGTCCAACCTGCGCGAAACGACGACGCGCGTGCTCGCCTCGCTCACGCCGCGCGAAGAACGCGTGCTGCGCATGCGCTTCGGCATCGGCATGAACACCGACCACACGCTGGAAGAGGTCGGCCAGCAATTCTCGGTGACGCGCGAACGCATCCGCCAGATCGAGGCCAAGGCGCTGCGCAAGCTCAAGCATCCGAGCCGCAGCCGCAAGCTGCGAAGCTTCCTCGACAACTGACTTTCGAAGGCGGGCTAAACCCCGCCTTCATTTTTTGGCCGCATGGTTGGCCGACGAACCGCGGAAATCGCCATGCGCCTCGCCAGATTCCAGAACATCGCCCTGCTCGGCGCCGTCTTCGCGGTGCCTCTGATCCTTGCGCTGGGATTCGCCACCGATCGCGTCTGAACGGGCCGAAACCGCCATTGCGAAAATCATGCGCGCGGGCTAGAGCCTGTGCGCCGACGGGCGCCGGGCCGGTAGCTCAATGGTTAGAGCCGGCCGCTCATAACGGTCTGGTTGCAGGTTCGAGTCCTGCCCGGCCCACCAACCGCGCAGACGGCATTTTCCACAATTCTTTCCGACAAATGCCACAGCCCGGAGAAACCGTCCGGCAGCATGTGGGCGCCATTCTGGCGTCCGCAACGGCGGCCCCGCGGAGGGGCCGGGGCGGGCGGGCTGAGGTCACTCTTGGGGGGCTCAGCCCGCTTTTTTTTGGGGCTCAGTCGATCTCGGCGATGGCCTGACCTTCGGTCACCGCTTCGCCTTCCGCCACCAGAAACCGGGCGAGCTTGCCGGCGCGCGGCGCCAGCACGGGAATTTCCATCTTCATCGATTCGATGATGGCGATCTCGGCTTCCGCCTCGACCACATCGCCGGGTTGCGCGATCAGCTTCCACACCGTGCCGCTGACATCCGACGGCGCCTTGGTCGCCATTTCCGTTCCTCCCGTATCCGTTTCACGCAATCCTAGCATGTGCGGCGCGGCGGAAAAGGCATGGCTGCTTTGTTCCCGGACTGCCCTTGCGATAGCTTGGGGCCAAGGATGCGCGCCATGCGAACGCGCACGCAGGAAACGCGACAGAGGCAGGATGAAGCCCGAAGACACAACGCCCGTGCTCGTCGGTTGCGGCGACGTGACCGACATGACGACGCCCGCCGAACAGGCGCGCTCGCCTTATGATCTCATCGCGCAAGCCGGCCGCGCCGCGCTTGCCGATACGGGCGCGCCGGCGCTCGGCGCCTCGATCGACACGATCGCCATGCTGCGCCTGTTCGCGGACACGTCGCACCGCTTCGCGACGAAGCTCGGCGCGTCGGCCAATCCGCCGCGCAGCGTCGCGCAGCGCATCGGCATAGCGCCGTCGCGCGAGATCTATACCTGGAACGGCGGGAACATGCCGCAATACCTGGTGAATTCCTTTGCAGAGCGGATCGCGCGCGGCGAGATGAAGGCCGCGATCATCGTCGGCGGCGAGGCCTTGCGCACCCAGCACGGCGCCGAACGCGCCGGCATTTCGGATCGCTGGAACGAGGATCCGGGCGGCAGGCCCGAACTGATCGGCGAAGAAAAAAGGGGATGGAGCGATCACGAGGACCGCCACAACCTGCGCGCGGCGATCGCCATGTATCCGCTGATCGAGAACGCCGTGCGCGGCGAAAGGAAGCGGGACGTCGCGACCCACATGCGCGCCATGGGCGAACTCTTCGCACGCTTCGCGAAGGTCGCGGCAGACAATCCGCTGGCGACGCGTCGCGAGGGCTACAGCGCCGAACGCATCGCGACCGTCAGCGAGTCCAACCGCTGGATCGGCTTCCCCTATCCGCGCCTGATGAACGCCAACGCCTTCATCGACCAGGCGGCCGCCGTCATCATCACGTCCGTCGGCGAGGCGAGGCGCGCCGGCGTGCCGGAAGGCAGGTGGGTCTACCTGCACGGCTGCGCCGATGGCCACGACCATTGGTATCTGACCGAGCGCGCCGACATCGCGCGTTCGCCCGCCATGCAGCGTGGCGCGCCGCGCGCGCTGGCGATGGCGGGCAAGACCATCGACCAGATCGACATTTTCGATCTCTATTCCTGCTTTCCTTCGGCGGTCGAAATCGCCTGTCGCGAACTGGGGCTGCGCGAAGACGACCCGCGCGGCCTGACGATTACCGGCGGCCTTCCGTATTTCGGCGGGCCCGGCAACAGTTACGTGCTGCATTCGATTTCCGAGATGATCCGCCAGACGCGCGCGCGGCCCGGCAAGTTCGGCCTCGTGACGGCCAACGGCAATTACATCACCAAGCATTCCTGGGGCGTCTATTCGACGACGCCGACGCTGGGGACATGGACGCGAGAAGACCCGAAGAAGCTGCAGGCGGAAATCGACGCGCTGCCCAAGGCGCCCTTCACCGAGACGCCCTCGGGCGCCGCCGCGATCGAGACCTATACGATCATGCACGGCAAGAATGGCCCCGAATACAGCATCGTCATCGGCCGCGAAAACGCGAGCGGCCGGCGCTTCGTCGCCAATACGGCGAGCGACGTCGCGACGCTGATGGACTTTCAGGAGAAGGAAGGATTGGGCCGGCCGGGCATCGTGACGAGCGAAGGCGGAAAGAACGTCTTCGTTCCGGCCTGACCCCCTCCCTTTCCCTCCCCCCGCGCCGGCGCGGGCGCCTGTCGTCCCCTCTCCCGCGCAGCGGGGGAGGGAAAGGGAGGGGGCCTCAACCCTTCGCCAAAGTCTTTGAAATGATGTTGCGCTGGATTTCCGACGTGCCCTCGCCCATCAGGTAGACCAGGGCGTCTCGGTGGATGCGTCCCACCGGATATTCGCGCATCAGCCCTGCGCCGCCGAGCACGCGTATGGCGCTTTCCGACACGCGCACTGCCGTTTCCGAACAATGCAGCTTGATCTTGGACGCGAGCGCCATGTCGCACGTGCCCTGATCGACGCGCCATGCGCCGTGGTAGACCATCCAGCGCATCGTCTCGACGTCCGTCGCCATGTCGGCGAGGCGATGCGCCACCGCCTGATATTCGATGATCGGCTTGCCGCGCACGAGCCGCGTCTTCGCATAGTCGAGCGCCGTCTCGTAGGCCGCCCGCGCCATGCCGAGGCAATTGGCCGAGACGCCGATCCGGTTTTCGGCGAGCGCCTCCATGACGAGATGATAGGAGCCTTCCTTCATGCCGAGCAGAGCCTCGTCAGGCACGAATGCGTCGGCGAGATGCACGAGGCCGGTTTCCGACGCGCGAATGCCTTCCTTTTCGAGCTTCGAAATCTCGATGCCGGCATTCGGCAGGTCGACCATGAAGAGGCTGATCGCATCCGTCGTCAGTTCGGGCCGCGTGCGCGCGGCGAGCAGCAGGAAATCCGCGAAGGGCGCATTGGTGATGTAGAGCTTGGCGCCGTTCAGCTTCCAGCCGCCTGGAACCTTCTCGGCCTTCGTCTTCAGGGCGCGCGTATCGGAACCCACATCGGGCTCCGACAGCGCGAAGGCGGCGATCTTCCTGCCTTCCAGCGCCGGCGCAAACCAGCGCGCCTTCTGCTCGTCCGTTCCGCCGCGCCACACCGGCCAGATGCCGATATGCGTCGCGGCCGACCACGCGGCCGAGATCGACTGGCAGACGCGACTCATTTCCTCGCGCACGATGCAGTCGGTCACCTTGTCCATGCCGGCGCCGCCGTCCTCGACGGGATAGCGCACGCCCATCAGGCCGGCTTCCGCGAATTTGGGGAACAGGTCGACGGGAAAGGTCTCCGTCTCCTCGATCTCGCGGACGCGCGGCGCAATGTGCTTCTGCGCGAAACGGATCACCGTCTCGCGCACCTGCTCCTGCGCCTCATTGAACGAAAAATCCAACGGCCCCTCCCGGCTTGTCGGACGATCCTGCCGGGCGAGCGCAGGCAGGGCTTTGCGCTATGTCAGGGCGCAAGGGCGCTGTCGACTTCCGCGCCGCGGCCGATCGAACGCAGGCTCTCGGCGAAGGATGGAAAGTTGACGAGTTGCCGTCCGTAAATGCGGCGCGTCGCCTCGATCATCGTTCCCTTTCGTCCCAGCAACTCGTCGGCCATGCGGACCATCAGTGAATTCGGCCATGTGCGCGAACGAATGGCGAGGATGCGGTCGAAGATCGCTTGCGACGGCGTGTCAGGTTCGGCCTGCGCGAGAATGGTGGCCATCGAGGCGGTAGAGCGCGACATTCCCATATGACAATGCACCAGCAGGTGCTTCTCGCCGGGATGCCCGGCCAGCTTCCGGCCATAGGCGAGGATCGTCTCCATGTCCTTCCTCGTCGGCAGCACGACGCCCGGCCGCGGCGCGATCTCGTCGTGGAACCGCAGGATCGTGCGCCGGTGCGCCGGCCAGGCCGCAAAGGACGCGGGATCCGGCATGTCCGGATCGAGGATCGTCAGCACGTCGGTCACGCCGCTCGACGTGTGCGCGTCGAGTTCGGCTATGCCGCATACGGTCAGCGGCGAAAGGAGAGAGACGGTCATGCCGGCAATCTAGCCGCCGCGATCCCCGCCGGAAACCGCGGGCAGACGGCGGAGCCATGCGCAGAACGCAACGCCCGCTTGTTCAGTCCCGGCGCGAAGCCCATAATGGACAAAAGGGCGCGCGCTCGCGGCCTCCCCCACCCAGCCCGATTCAGCAGGCGACATGACCGACAGACCGACGCGCGACCAGCTTCTCTATCCTTTTCCCGAACCGCCGGCGCCCGGAACCATGGCCGAAGTCGCGCCCGGCATCTTCTGGACGCGCATCGCCCTGCCCTTCCAGCTCAACCACGTGAACATCTTCATTCTCGACGACGGCGACGGCTGGGCGGTGCTGGACACCGGCATCGACAACAAGGCGACGCGCGCCGCCTGGGAACAGCTCGCCGCCGGCCCCCTCGCTGGCCGGCGCGTGACCCGTCTCATCGTCACGCATTTCCATCCCGACCATATCGGTCTCGCCGGCTGGCTGTGCGAGCGTTTCGACATCCCGATGCTGACGACGCAGACGTCCTATCTCGGCTGCCTCAACATTTCGCTCAGCCCCGGCGCGCTCGACGCCAAGGTCTATCGCGACTTCTATCTCGAGCACGGCCTCGACGAGACGACGACCGATCGCGTCGCCACCAACGGCCACGGCTACCTGCGCATGGTCTCGGCCCTGCCGCCAACCTTCCAGCGCGTCGTCGCCGGCGACGAACTGAAGATCGGCGGTCGCGTCTGGCACGTCATGACCGGCGACGGCCATGCGCCCGAACAGGCGATGCTGTGGTGCCGGGAAGACAAGATCCTGCTCGCCGCCGATCAGGTGCTCGCCAAGATCTCGCCCAACGTCAGCGTCTGGGCGGTCGATCCGGACGGCGATCCGCTCGGCCTCTACATCCGCTCATTGCGCGGCTTCAAGAACCTGCCGGAAGACGCGCTGGTGCTGCCGGGACATCAATTGCCATTCTACGGCCTGCACGAGAGGTCGAACGAACTGATCGCACATCACGAAAGCCGCTGCGCGATGATCGCCGAGGCGAGCGCGAAAAAGCCCTGCGCGGCGGCCGAATTCGTGCCGGTGATCTTCCACCGCCCGCTCGATCCGCATCAATTGAGCTTCGCCTTTTCGGAAGTGCTGGCGCATGTGAATTACATGCTGGGACTGGGTCAGTTGAAATGGGCGGGAACCGAAACCGGCGTGCGCAAGGTGGTGACGGCCTGACCTGGGCCGCGCGAAGGCGCCCGGAAAAATCTCGCGACCGTGCGCGATCCCGCTCGTCCCGGCGCAAGCTCCGCGGCGTGACGCCCGGTTCTATCTCGGCGCCCTGACCTTCTTCGCCTTGTCGGCATTGACCGCTGCCGCGCGCTCGTGCGCATCGGCGACCGCACGCGTCAGCGCCGGATCGATGTCAAGATCGTCGAGCATGTCTGCGGCCTCGCGCATTTCCGCCGCGCGGCGAATTCCATGCTGGCGCACGCGCGCCGCCGTCATGGTGGAGAGTTGCGTGAAATCGGTGCCGGGGAACGTATCCTTCAGCGAGGCGAACACATCGTCCTGCACACCCCAGGCGCCCGCCGCCCGCGCGCAATCGATGAGCAGCGCTTCGATTCCCTTGATGATGATCGACCGTGAAAGCTTCGTTGCGGAGGCGCGGCCATACTCGGTGGCGACCGGCGTCATCTGCATCCCGAGCGGATTGAGCAGCGCGGCGGCGGCTTGCGCCTGCGGGCCGCCCGACAGGATAGGCGTCGCTATCCCGGTCGAGGCGACCGCCGCCATGACCGCCGCCTCGATGTAATGCGCGCCGGCCGCGTTCACTTCCGCCGCGGCCGCCTTCTTCGTTTCGGGGGACGCCGAATTCACGTCGACGAAGAACTGGCCGGCGCTCATGTATGTGCGGGCGCCTTTCGCCACGCCGGCGACCGCGTCGGCCGTGACGGCGGAAAAGACGACATGCGCGCCCTTGACCGCTTCCGCGGCATTCGCCCCTGCGCGGACGCCCATCGCTTCAGCTTCGGCGCGCTTTGCCGCGGCGACATCGGCGCGATCGAACAGGATGTCATAGGCTGAAACACGCGCGCCGGCCGTGATGAATTGTCCCGCGAATTTCTTGCCGACCTCGCCGAAGCCGATAAAGGCGATGTGTACCGAATTTGCGGTCACGACGTGCTCCATCTCATGACGATGCATCCGCGAACGTGTGATTGACGACGTCACCACCAATCGCCGACCCTAGCCCACCGGCTTCACGTCCACGTTCACCTTCAGCGTCTGCTTGCCGGAAATCAGAATGATTCCGTCGAGCGGCGCGACGTCGGAATAATCCCGACCGACCGCCACTTCGACGAAATCGTCATTGACCTGCAGACCGTTGGTCGGATCGAGACCGAGCCAGCCGATGCCTTCGCCGCACCACGCCCGCACCCAGGCGTGCGAGGCGTCCGCGCCTTCGAGCCGTGGCTGCCCTTCCGGCGGGGTCGTGCGGATGTAGCCCGATACGTAGCAGGCCGGCAGGCCGAGGCCGCGCAGGCCGGCGATCATGATATGCGCGAAATCCTGGCACACGCCGCCGCGCGCCTCGAAAGCTTCGGCGATCGGCGTCGAGATGAGCGTCGCCTTCGGGTCGTAGCGGAAGTCGGCATGGATACGCTTCATCAGTTCGATCGCAGCCGACAGGATCGGCCGGCCGGGTGCAAAGCTCTGCGTCGCATATTCGGTGATCGGCCCATGAATCGGAGCAAGGCGCGTCGGAAAGATTTCATGCGCCGGCGAACGCCGGTCGAGGCCTCGATACATGCTCGACTGCAGTCGCACATCTTCCCAGGCCGGCGTCAATTCGGCGAGCGGCTGCGGCTCGCGATGCACCTCGACGCGTGAAAGGGAAGCGACGCGCAATTCGCGATGCGCGTCCTCGATCGTCACGAAGTCGACGGCATTGCCGAAGAAATCGAGGCGCGTGCGACGCGAGACCGGAAACGGAGCAATCTCGATGCCGGAATCCAGGACGCGCTGGCCGAAGCCTTCGCGCGGCGTCAGCCGCAACGTGCAGATCGCCGAGGAAACCGGCGTCTCGTATGTGTAGCTGGTGACGTGACGGACATCGTAGATCATGCCAGGCCCTTCGGCGTCTCGGCCCGCATGGCGTTGGCGCCGCGCTGGAAATAGCGGTTCTCGATCGCTTCAGCGAGCTTCGTCAGGCTCTGCTCGAAGCCGAGAATTTTCTGGCCATCGAGACTCGCTGCCTCGGCGACCGCGATCTCGGCATCGAGCATCCGTGAAATGCGCTGCGGCGCTTCCAGCATGCCATCCTGTCGCAGCGTGGGCAGCAACTGGAGATGCTCGTTGATGCGCGCCGCCTGAAAGGCGACCGAGCGCGGATTATTGGGATCGAGCAGGGCCATGTCGCGCACGGGCGCCAAGGCGGCGCCGACGAGGTAGCGCGAGCGATAGGTGATCTGCGAATCGATGAGGTCGAGCAGGACTTCGAGATTTTCCACGGTGCCGTCGCGTTCCGCGAAAATGCGCGCCAGCGCGCAGGTTGAAATGCCGCGTTCGACCCGCCGCCCGATGTCGAGGAAACTCCAGCCGGCGACCCGGTTGAAGTTTTCCTGGATTAGGCCCGAGAGCGCGGCGAGCGCATGCAGCGCCCCTTCGGCGCGGTCGATCAGTTCGGCCTCGGGGGCCGCCGGCAGGACCGGCACGGCCAGGCGCTGCTGCAGATCGTTGAGGATCTGCCAGATTTCCTGCGTCAGGCGCTCGCGGATGATCGATGCGGCATTGCGCGCAGCGCTCGCGAGCGCCGCGCCGGACGAATGCAACTTCATCTCGTACAATGCGATCGAAGCGATCTCGGCCGGCGTGCGTTCGCCGACCTCCTCGCCGTCGATGCGGCGCGGCAGCAGGAGACGCTGCAGGTTGGCGCGCGCCTGCCGCGCGCCGGCCGTGTCGACGTCCACCGCGCGCGCGCAGAAGCAGCGCACCAGCCGCAATGTCGCTTCTGCGCGTTCGAGATAGCGACCGAACCAGAAGAGATTGTCGGCCGCGCGACTCGGCAGGTTGCCGAGCTGTCGCACGATCCGCACGTCGTCGCCGCGCGGCAGCAACGTGGTCATCTCGACCGGCCGTTCTTCCAGCACCCAGACGTCGGCGGAGGTGACCCCCTCGCCCATCGACATGGCGCGCGCGTCGACATTGTCGGAGATGCGGCAGAAGCCGCCGGGCATCACCTTCCAGCCATCGGGCGTCATCGCTGCGAACACACGCAGGGTGAACGGACGCGGCGCCAGGGCGCCGCCCTGCCATGTCGGCGTGGTGGACAGCTTGACGACCTCCTGCCCGACGTAGTCGACGCCGCGTCGCTCGATCGCCTTGCGCAACTCGTCACGCTTTTCGCGCGGCAACTCGCCCGGTTGCACGGGCCGGCCGCCGTCGATTCCCGGGGGCGCGCCGAGGAAGGCGCCGGAAATCGCCATGTCGTCGAAATGATCGAAAACCGTGCGCGCAGCCTGCGGATCCCCGCACCACCATGTCGCGATATTCGGCAGCACGAGATCTTCGTCCATCAGCCGGCGCGCCAGCGCAGACAGATAGCCGAGCAGCGAACGGGATTCGACGAGGCCGGAGCCCGGCGTATTCGACAGGACGACGCCGCCGGCGCGGATCGCGTCGATCAGTCCGGGCACGCCGATGCGCGAGGCCGCGTTCATTTCGAGCGGATCGAGCCAGTCGGCGTCGATGCGACGCCACAACACGTCGGCGCGCTTCAGCCCCGCGATCGTGCGTACGTGGACCTTGTCGTCGCGCACGACAAGATCGCCGCCCTCGACCAGCAGGAAGCCGAGATAGCGGGCGAGGTAGGCCTGCTCGTAGTAGGTCTGGCTGTAGGGACCGGGCGTCAGCAGGCAGATGCGCGGTTCGCTGCGCTGCGCGGCCGCCGCCAGCCCTTCGCGATATTCGCGGAAGAAACCGGCAAGCCGGTCGACATTGAGATCGCGATAAAGATTGGCGAAGGCGCGCGAAAACACGACGCGATTTTCGAGCGCGTGACCTGCGCCGGATGGCGCCTGCGCGCGATCGCCGAGAACCCACCAGCGCCCATCCGGACCGCGCCCGAGGTCCGCGGCGTAGAAACGCAGCCACTTGCCGCCCGGCGGCTTGACGCCGTAGAGCGGCCGCACGAAATCGCCAGAACCGAGCACCGCGGAGGCCGGCAGCGCGCCGTCAGCGACCAGACGCCCTTCGCCATACACGTCCTGCAGGACGCGCTCCCACAATTCGGCGCGCTGCATCACGCCCTTTTCGATCGTGCGCCATTCCGCGCCGTCGATCAGCAGGGGAAGACGTCCGAGCGGCCACGATCTTTCGCTCGTTTCGCCATAGACGCGATAGGTGGCGCCGGTCTCGCGCACGAGACGATCGGCGGTCGCGAAGCGCTGGGCGATCTCGCGCTGGCTGTAGCGGGCGAGAGCCACGAAGAACCGCACCCAGTGCTGGCGCGCGACGCCGTCCGAATCGATGAATTCGTCGGGGACGCCTTCGAGGGCGTGATAGTCGGCGATCCAGTTCTCGATCTGTCGCGCGACCGAGGCCTTGCCGCCGCGTCTCTCGGCGTTCCGCAGGCTTTCCTTGAGCTGGTCAGTCACACGGAACTCCGGCCGGGCATCGGCAGAACAATCTTCGGATCGAGACGGCCATTCCGCCGCCCGTTTTTTGGGCGGCGGATTATAGCCCGATCGGCGACCGGGTCTAATGAAAGATCGGAATCAGGCCGGCCGGCCCGGCAGCTTGTTCAGACCCGTCTCGACATCCTCGATATCCACGTCGAAGGTCTCGAGAAAACGGGAAACCAGCATGTAGAAGCCGATCGCCAGCGTCAGCTCCTGCATTTCCTGGTGCGAAAGTTCGGCCGCGAGCGGATCGAACGTCGCTTCCGACGCCCGGACGTTGGCGACAACATCGTCGGTGAACCTCATCACCTTTTTCTGGAGGTCGGTAAAGGCGGCGGCCTCCGGCCCCTCGTGGATGGCGGCGATCAGCGCGTCGCTCATACCGAGCTGGCGCCCGATGCGCTCGTGCTGATGGACCTCGTACTTGGCCTTCGACAGGACGCCGACGCGGATGATGGCGATTTCGCGCAATACAGCGTCGATCTTCGTGAAATAGAGGATCTGGCTGCCGAACCGGTTGAACCCGTCGACCAGCTGGCCAGAATGCCCGAGCATCCGGAAGATGTTGAGCTTCGGCAGCTTCTCGTAGGCCTTGGCGGCGCGGCCTTCGGCCTTCGAAATGTCGAAATAGGGAATGCGGGCCATATGTGTTCCTTCCCGGTCAGGCCTGCGCGGGCCGCAGGACGATGAGTTTTTCCGTCGCCGCATCGATCGCCGCGCGCGAATAGAGCAGCGGAACGTAGCCGCCTTTCGCCCATGTCTGCGCGAGATCGCCGTAATGCGGCGACCGCGGATCGCCGGATTGTCCCGGCGCATTGATGCAACGGCTGTTGTCCCAGGCGCCGACATCCATGACGAGCCGCGCCGAGGCGCCGATCATGATGTCGAAATCGCTCTGGCGATACATCATCAGCATCGGATTGGTCGCATCGCCGCCCATCGGCAGCGGCGGCGCGGCGGGCAAAAATTCCGGATGCGCCGACGTCAGCGCATGGTCGAACTTCATCCTGTGCAGGTCGCCCCACGTCCAGCGCGACGGATCGGGGCCGAGCCTGCCGGCCGTCGCATTCCATGCAGCGGCGAGCGTCTCGACGAGCATCGCGTCGCGCGCCGCGCGCGGATCGGCGCCGAAGCGCGCGTCTGGCTCTGTCAGCGTCTCAATCAGCGAAGACATGTCCCCGGGCATCAGCAGCGCGCGCACCGCCGGATCGGGCGCGAGCCTTTCCAGCAAGGCCAGACGCAGGTGGTGCGCCCACCAGATCTGGTACAGCGCACAAGGCGCGCTGTCGGCCGCGATTCGCGCATCCCAGCCCTCCAGCAGCGCCTTCGCGCGCGCCGCATCGCCGTCGACGGCAAGCGCGCGCACGAGCGCCAGCAATTCGCGCGCCGAATGCGAATGCAGGTCCGTCTGCAGCGCGCAGGATTCCTCGACGCCGAATTTCGTCTGCCCTTCGATCGCCTCGCGGATGCGCGAGATGCGCGCATAGTCGATCCATTCGTGGCCGACGCGATGCGGAAAATCCTTCGGCAGGTTCATTTCGTTGGCGGACGCGACATATCCCGCTGCCGGATCCACGATGCGCGGCAATTGTTCGTTGTCGAGAAACCCCGCCCATTCGTGGCTACCGTCGCCGCGCGCCGGCGTCAGCCCGTCCCAGTTCGCCCTGATCGGCGCAAAGCCCGCGGGAATCCAGCCGATCCGGCCCGAAACGTCGGCGCAGACGTGATTGACCGAAGGCGTGCCCCATGTCCGCACGCCCGCGCGGAACTCGGCGAGGTTTTTCGCGCGCATCGTCGCGATCGCGCGCGCATAGGGCGCGCTGCCGGGCTCCGACCAGACCGAACGGATGGCCACGGCGCGCCCCGGCGCCTCGTGCACGACAGGCCCGTGCCTGGTGAATTTCATCGTCAGGTCGCGCGGGCTCGCGCCCCGGACCTCGAAGCGTTCGGTCAGCCGCCTGATCTGCTCGAAGCCTGCGTCATACTTGTACGAACGTCCGTCGGCGCTCGTCTCGTAGACGCAGACGTCTTCCTGGTCGATGTAGAAGATCGTCAGCCCGAACGCGACATGACCGTTGTGTCCGACCGACACGCCCGGCAGGAACGGCTCGTTGGCGCCGATCGCGTCGAGGCCCGGCGCGCTGATGTGCGAGATGTAGCGCAGGGACGGATTGCGCAGCACGCGATGCGGGTCGTTGCAGACGACCGGCCGCCCTGTTCCGCTGCGCTGCGGCCCGATCGCCCAGTTGTTGGAGCCTTCCTCGAGCGCGATAGGCGGTTGCGCATCGGCGCGGCGCACAACCTCGCCGAATTCATCGCAACCGCTCCAGTCCCACGCCTCCTGCATCGTCGCCGCGAGCCGCTCCGGCGTGAAGGTCGGATGCGCGGTCGCCAGTCGATAGAGTTCGACGGCCGACAGCGACAGCGCGCCGACCTCGTCGTCGTTGCGCGGCATGGCCGGCGGCCGCAGCGCCTTGCGCAGGAGATCGGTCGCAGCGTCGGCGCCCGCCAGCACGTTGGAACGCACGATTTCCGAAAGGGCGTTCTGCGCCACCGCGTGCGACCGGATGCGAACGATATCGGCGGCGCGCCACTTTGCCGGCCATGTATCGAGCGCCGCGAATTCCGGCGGCAGTCTTTCGGGCTCGCGGTCGATGAGATCGATGTATGCATTCACGCCCGACGCAAAGGACGTGCAGATCTGCCGTGAATCGGCGCCATAGGCCGCCCATTCGCGCTGCATGTCGCCGCGATACAGGAACAGCCGGCTCGCATAATCCTGCGCGAGAAATCCCGGGCCGAAATCCGCGGCCAGAAGGCCGAGGCCCTTCTTGCGCCAAAGGTCGATCTGCCACAGACGATCCCGGGCAGCATTGAAGCCCTGCACGAAGAAGACATCGTCCAGGTCTTCGGCGCGGATGTGCGGGATTCCCCACCGGTCGACGGCGATCTCCGCCTGTCGCTTCAGGCCGGCGACTTCGATGGTTTCGTTCTGCATGAGCAGAGTTTAGGGGCAGCGCGCATCTGCGGACAAGCGCGCCGCGCGCATGACACGCCCACGGCGGATTGCAAATCGCGCCCCTTGGGAAACAGCCCGCCGACGCGCTCTGCCCAACCTAGCGCAATCCCGCGTTGATCCGGTCGAGCGCAGCCTGGCCGGGGACGAGATCCGCGTCGCCGAGCTGGTTCAGCGGCGTGTCCACCGTCTGCAGGCGATCATGCATGTCGCCGGGATTGTCTTCGAGATAGATCAGGCCCGTGACGATTTCACCGGCGTGCTCGCGCTCCATCAGGTAGTTCAGCGCGGCGCGGCGGTCGTGCACGTCGTAGCCCGCGCCGATCTTGCGCAAACGGATGGTCGAGCCGTCGTGCAGCTTCACGTCCTGCACTTCGCCCGGCGCATAATCGGCTGTGATCGGCGCGCGCTCGCTTATGAAGTCGAGCATGTTAACCGCCTCGTTGTGCGCGCGCACGTAATCGAAGCTCTTGGTCGAACCCTCGTGATTGTTGAAGGCGACGCATGGCGAGATCGTGTCGATGAAGGCCGGGCCCTTGTGCTCGATCGCCGCCTTGATCAGCGGCACGAGCTGGTGCTTGTCGCCGGAGAACGAGCGTCCGACGAAGGTCGCGCCGAGATGCAGCGCCATCGTGACGAGATCGATCGGCTCGTCGTGATTGGCGGTTCCCTTCTTCAGCGTCGCGCCCTTGTCGGCGGTGGCCGAGAATTGTCCCTTGGTCAGGCCGTACACGCCGTTGTTGGCGACGATATAGACCATGTTGACGCCGCGGCGGATGGCGTGCGCGAACTGGCCGAAGCCGATCGAGGCGCTGTCGCCGTCGCCGGACACGCCGAGATAGATCAGGTCCTTGTTGGCGAGATTGGCGCCGGTCAGGACCGAGGGCATGCGGCCGTGCACGGAATTGAAGCCGTGCGCATTGCCCAGAAAATAGGTCGGCGTCTTGGAGGAGCAGCCGATGCCGCTGAGCTTGGCAATACGGTGCGGCGGCAGGTCCAGCTCGAAGCAGGCGTGCATGATCGCCGAGGAAATCGAATCATGTCCGCAGCCCGCGCAGAGCGTCGAGATCGACCCTTCGTAGTCGCGATGCGTGAGACCGAGTTCGTTCTTCTCGATCCGCGGATGGCGGAATTTCGGCTTCGGAAGGAAAGTCACGACAGGGCTCCTTCTCTGGTCCTGACGTCGGCGCCCTTTACGAGCTCGCCGATGGCGTGGGCGATGAAGCGCGCCGTCACCGGCGAGCCGTCGTAATGGAGGACGGACACGAGCTTGTCCGGGCTGGCGCCGTTTTCCGTCATCAGCAGGGTGCGCAACTGGGCGTCGCGATTCTGTTCCACCACGAAGACCTTGTCGTGCGCCGCGATGAATTCGTCGACGGACCTAGCGAAGGGGAAGCCGCGCACGCGCATAACGTCGAGCTTGACGCCCTGCCTCGCGAGGATCTGCGTCGCCTCCTCCATCGGCGCGGCGGTCGAGCCGTAGTGGATCACGCCGAGGCGCGTACCGCCGGCCGCCATCTCCACGATGGGCGCAGGCACGTATGATTTCGCCGTCTCGAACTTGCGAAGCAAACGTTCCATGTTCTCGATGTAAGGCCCGCCCTCTTCCGTGTAGCGCGCATAGGCGTCGCGCGTCGTGCCGCGCGTGAAGAACGAGCCGCGCGAGGGATGCGTGCCGGGATAGGTGCGGTAGGGAACACCGTCGCCGTCGACGTCGAGATAGCGGCCGAAGTCACGACCGGAATCGAGGTCGGCGGCGGTCATCACCTTGCCGCGGTCCATGCGCCGCTTGTCGTCCCAGGAAAACGGCTTGGTCAGATGCGAGTTCATGCCGATCTCGAGGTCGAGCATGACGAACACCGGCGTCTGCAGGCGGTCGGCAAGGTCGAACGACAGCGCGCCGAATTCGAAGGCTTCGCCCGGATCGCGCGGGAACAGCAGCACATGCTTGGTGTCGCCGTGCGAGGCATAGGCGCAGGACAGCACGTCCGATTGCTGCGTGCGCGTCGGCATGCCGGTCGACGGACCGCCGCGCTGCACGTTGAAGAGCACGGCGGGGATCTCCGCGAAATAGGCGAGGCCCAGAAATTCCTGCATCAGCGAAATGCCAGGGCCGGACGTCGCGGTAAAGGCGCGCGAGCCGTTCCAGCCGGCGCCGATCACCACGCCGATCGAAGCCAGTTCGTCCTCGCACTGGACGATCGCGACCTTGCTCTTGCCGGTCGCCGCATCCGTGCGAAGCCGCTTCGAATAGCTGGTGAAGCCCTCGGCGAGCGAGGTCGAGGGCGTCAGCGGATACCAGGCGCAGACGGTAGCGCCGCCGTAGACGGCGCCGAGCGAGGCTGCCGCATTGCCTTCCACATAGATGCGATCGCCGACGCCGTCGGCTTTCTCGACGCGCAGGCCGATCGGGCACTTCAGGTTCCTGAGCGCCCAGTCGTGGCCGATGGCGAGCGCCTTGTGGTTGGCGTCGATCAGCTTGTCCTTGCCCTTGAACTGCTCGGCGAGGAGCTGGCGGATCACCTCGTCATCCATGTCGAGGATGGCGGCAAGCGCGCCGAGGCCGATGATGTTCTTCATCAGCGTGCGTTGCCGCGGCTCGTTGTATTCACGATTGCAGATCTCGGTGAGCGGCACGCCGATCACCGTCAGGTCCTCGCGGAATTTCGAGGCCGGCACCGGACGCGAGCAATCGTAGAACAGGTAGCCGCCCGGTTCGATCGAGGCGACGTCCTTGTCCCAGGTCTGCGGATTCATCGCCACCATGAGATCGGTGCCGCCGCGCGCGCCGAGCCAGCCTTCGCCGGAGATACGCACCTCGAACCAGGTCGGCAGGCCCTGGATGTTGGAGGGAAAGATGTTCCGCGTCGCCACCGGCACGCCCATACGCAGCACGGCTTTCGCGAACATGGAATTGGCCGACGCCGAGCCCGAGCCGTTGACGTTGGCGAACCGGACGACGAAGTCGTTTACGCTCTCGATTGGCATGTCGCCCCCGCGCGCGGCAGTTTGACGGTAAATTTCTGCATGTCCCATGCGCCGGTCGGACAGCGTTCGGCGCAGAAGCCGCAATGCAGGCAGACGTCCTCGTCCTTGACCATGACGCGTTTCGTCTTGAGCGGCGCCGACACGTAGAGATCCTGCGTAAGGTTGTTCGCCGGCGCATTCAGCCGCTGGCGCAGATCGTCCTCTGCGCCGTCCGGCGTGAAGGTAATGCAGTCCATCGGGCAGATGTCGACGCAGGCGTCGCATTCGATGCAGAGCCTGTCGGCGAACACCGTATCGACGTCGCAATTGAGGCAGCGTTGCGCTTCCTCCAGCGCGCGTTTCGTATCGAAGCCGAGTTCGACCTCCACGCGAATGTCCTTCAACGCGACCGCATTGTCGCGCAGCGGCACCTTCAGGCGGCGCTGCAGCGAAATGTCGTTGTCGTAGGTCCATTCGTGAATGCCCATCTTCTGGCTGACCAAGGAGCCGGAAGCGGGAGGACGGTCATCGACCGCGCGACCCTGGCAAAGCGCGTCGATCGAGAAGGCGGCGCCGTGGCCGTGCGCCACCGCCCAGATGATGTTCTTCGGGCCGAAGGCGGCGTCGCCGCCGAAGAAAACGTTCGGAATCGTCGAGCGGTAGGTCACCGGATCGACGACGGGCATGTCCCACTTGTCGAATTCGAGGCCGATGTCGCGCTCGATCCAGGGGAACGAATTTTCCTGGCCGACCGCCACGAGAACCTCGTCGCATTCGATCAGCGTGTCGGGTTCGCCGGTCGGCACGAGCGAGCGGCGGCCCTTCGCGTCGTATTCGGCGCGCACCTTCTCGAAGACCATGCCGGTTAGGCGGCCGTCGACATGCTTGACTTCCTTCGGCACGAGGAAGTTGAGGATCGGGATGCCTTCGTGCATCGCGTCCTCCTTCTCCCAGGGCGAAGCCTTCATCTCTTCGAAGCCGGAGCGCACGACGACCTTCACGTCCTCGCCGCCCAGGCGGCGCGCGGAACGGCAGCAGTCCATGGCTGTATTGCCGCCGCCGAGCACGATCACGCGCTTGGCGATCTTCTTGATGTGTCCGAACGCGACATTGGCGAGCCAGTCGATGCCGATATGGATGTGCGCGGCGGCTTCCTGGCGGCCGGGCACGTCGAGATCGCGGCCGCGCGGCGCGCCGGTCCCGACGAATACCGCGTCGTAGCCCTGGTCGAGCACGCCCTTCAGGCTGTCGATGCGCTTGCCGGCGACGAAATTCACGCCGAGGTCGAGCACGTAGCCCATTTCCTCGTCGATCACGCTTTCGGGCAGGCGGAAGCGCGGGATCTGCGTCCGCATGAAGCCGCCCGCCTTCGGTTCGCCGTCGAACACGGTGACGTCGTAGCCGAGCGGCGCGAGGTCGCGCGCCACGGTCAGCGAAGCAGGGCCGGCGCCGATGCAGGCCACCCTCTTGCCGTTCTTCTTCTCGGGCGGCAGCGGCATGCGCGCCTTCACGTCGTCCTTGAAGTCGGCTGCGACGCGCTTCAGGCGGCAGATGGCGACCGGTTCCTCCTCGACGCGGCCGCGCCGGCAGGCCGGTTCGCACGGCCGGTCGCAGGTGCGCCCGAGAATTCCGGGGAACACGTTCGAATCCCAGTTGATCATGTAGGCGTCGCCATAGCGGCCCGCCGCGATCAACCGGATGTATTCTGGGACGGGAGTGTGGGCCGGGCAGGCCCATTGGCAATCGACGACCTTATGGAAATAGTCGGCCGACGCGACTTGATTGGATTTCACGAATCCTCCATGGCGCGCCCCTTCGGCGCGATCCCCCTTTTCCTCCAGCGGGCAGCCTTGCACGGCGCCTCTGACATGCGAGCAGACTTGGCTTGGTTTGTGGCCGCTCGTCAAGGCATCCGTGTCAATCGTTCGGCGGTTCGCCATCGCTCCTTCGTCGTATGCGGCGAGTCGATACGGCCCTGTCCAAGCTCTCGACACAGGCGTTAGGGAAATGCTTCTATTTCCGTGGCGAAGCCGCCGCGAATAGGCTATCGATACCCTTGTGCATCGCAGCACGAGCGTGTCGCTCCGGCAGCGAAGCTAGGTCGGCTTCTCGCCGAGAGGTTTCGGGATGGAACGCAAGCTACTGGTGGTCACGGGGCTCGCTCGCGAAGCCCGCGCCGCCGAAGGTTCCGGCATTTCCACGCTCTGCGGCGGCGGCGACAGCCACCGGCTCGCCGAAATGCTGGCCGGCGTCGATCCAGCCCGTCACTTCGGCGTAGTCTCCTTCGGCATTGCCGGCGGCCTGCATCCCGACCTCGCGCCCGGCGATCTCGTGCTCGGCGCTTCGGTCGCTCACGGAGGCTCCGCGTGGGAGGCCTGCCGCAATCTCAACGAGACGTTGCGCGGCACGCTCGCGGCGCGCAGCCTGCGCATCTTCGAAGGGCCGACCGTCGGCTCCGAATCGGTCGTCACGACGCTGCAGGCCAAGGCAGGCCTGCGCGACGCCTCGGGCGCGATCGCCGTCGACATGGAGAGCCATGTCGCGGCGCGCTGGGCGAGCGACAACGACCTGCCCTTCGCCATTCTCCGCGTCATCAGCGATCCCGCCCATCGCGCCCTTCCGGCGGTCGCCGTCAACGCTCTGAAGCCGGACGGCGGCGTCGACGTGCTGCGGGTGCTGCGCGGCCTGATTCGCCGTCCCGGCCAATTCGCCGCGCTCGCCAGCGCCGGACGCGACGCGCGCGCCGCCTTTGCGGCGCTGGGCCGGTGCGGCGGAGTGTTCGCGGGCATCTGACCCGCACTCCAAGCTCTTCAAAAATGCGGGAAAATGACCGATAGCGTCGCTGCGCGCCGCGCGCGTTCGCCGCGCCTGCGCAATGAGCAAGGATTGAAAACATGCGCGACAGCGCCCGCTTCAGTGACATGAAGAAGACCGGTCGAAAGATCGCGATGCTGACGGCCTATGACGCGCCGACCGCCCGCGCCCAGGAGGCCGCCGGGATCGATCTCATCCTCGTCGGCGACAGCGTGGGCACCAACATGCTGGGCTATGGCAGTGAAAAGGACGTGCAACTGGCCGACATCGCCCATCATACGCGCGCCGTGCGGCGCGGCGCGCCGGACACCTACATCGTCTCCGACCTGCCCTACGCCACCTACGATACGCCCGCGCAGGCCGTCGCCAGCGCGCGCGTTCTCTTGGAAGCCGGCGCCGACATGGTGAAATTCGAAGGCGCGCTGCCGGATGTCCTGCACGCGCTGAAGGGCGCAGGCATCGCGGTCTGCTGCCACCTCGGGCTGGAGCCGCAGCACCACGAGGAAAAGCGCCTCAAGGGCAAGACCGCAGACGAGGCGCGCAAGCTGGTCGCCGATTCTCAGGCGCTCGATACAGCCGGCATGGACATGCTGGTGCTCGAACTGATCCCGGAAGAAGTCGCCGCCGCAGTGACCGCAGCCGTCTCGGCGCCGACGATCGGCATCGGCGCGGGTCGAATGACGGATGGGCAGGTGCTGGTGATCGTCGACGTGCTCGGCTTCACTGAAGCCGCGTTCAAGCACAACCGACGCTATGCCGAGGTCGGCAAGACGATGCGTGAAGCCGCCGCCGCCTATGTGAAGGACGTCCATTCCGGCGCCTTCCCCGCCGAGGCGAACTCCTTCAGGATGCCGAAGGAAGAGCGCGCGATTTTCGGGGAATAACCGGATGGACTTCGCTGCCCTCAGGCAACTCGCCCCCAGCGCCGCCGCTTTTGCGCTGGTCGGCTGGCTGGCGATCTTCGCCTATGGCTTTCTGTATTTCCCGGATGCGCCCTATTCGTCCTGCGCCGGCCAAGGCTATTGCGGCAAGACCGGCCTCGCCCACACGCAGGCCGAATACGAAGCGTTCAAACGCTGGGAACTGGGTCTGATCGTGAGCGTGCCGTTCGCCGCGATCAGCGCCTTCTACCTGAACCGCCGCCGGCGGCGCGCGAAGCCGGGCGCCTAGCCCGACAGCGCCGCCTTGACCGCGGCGCTCGCCTTCGCGAAATCCATTTGGCCGGTGTACTTGCCCTTCAGGACGCCGATCACCTTGCCCATGTCCTTCATGGAGGCGGCGCCGGTCTCGGCGATCGCTGCCTTGATGGCCTCGGCGACGGCGCATTCGTCCATCTGCTTCGGCAGGTAGGAGGAAATCACCTCTATCTCGCCCTTCTCCTGCGCGGCGAGCTCCGGCCGGTTGTTCTTCTCGTAGATTTCCAGCGATTCCTGCCGGCTTTTGATCATCTTCTGCAGCAGGGCGAGGATGTCCTCGTCGGACACGGTCTTGCCCTCGCCGCGCGCCGCAATGTCGCGGTCCTTCAGCGCGGCGGTGATGAGGCGGATGGCGTCGACGCGCTTGCGGTCGCCGGCCTTCATCGCTTCCTTGAGATCATTGGTGAATTGCACGCGCATATCGGCTCCTTTGCAGGGGAATTCGGGTCCGGCGAGGGTTGACGCGGCAGGACGCCTCCCATAGCTTCCGCGCCGAATTCAGACCCCTGAAATCCTTTCTTTCGCAGCCCGCCGCATCGCCGGTCCGGGCGTTTTGGCGCAGGCTGCGAGAGCCCGAGGGTGTAGAGCGCACATGCAAATCGATCAAGGGACTCGCAATCAGGCCGAAACACCCCTGCCCTGGACGCCGCGCGTCCCGACCGCCCTGCTGGTTCTGGCGGACGGAACGGTGATCGAGGGCTTCGGGCTGGGTAGCGTCGGCGCGGCCGACGGCGAGGTCTGCTTCAACACGGCCATGACGGGCTACGAGGAAATCCTCACCGATCCGTCCTACGCCGGCCAGATCGTTACCTTCACCTTCCCGCATATCGGCAATGTCGGCGTGAACGAGGAAGACATCGAGACGGTCAACATGGCTGCGGCCTCCGGCGTGCGCGGCTGCGTCGTGCAGGCGCCCATCACCGACCCCTCGAACTTCCGTGCGCAGAAGCATTTCGACGCCTGGCTCAAGGCGCGCAACATCGTCGGCATCTGCGGCCTCGACACGCGCGCGCTGACCGCGCTGATCCGCGAGAAGGGCATGCCCAATGCGGTGATCGCCCATGCGCCGGACGGCAGGTTCGACGTGGCCGCCCTGAAGATGCGCGCCGCCGCCATTCCATCGATGGACGGGCTCGACCTCGTGCCGGGCGTCACGAGCGCGCAGTCGCAGATTTGGGACGAGACGACCTGGAAGCTCGGGCAGGGCTACGGCCGCGAGACTGCGCCCAAGCGCAAGGTCGTCGCCATCGACTTCGGCGTGAAGCGCAACATCCTGCGCCTGCTGGCCGACGCCGGCTGCGCGGTGACGATCGTGCCGGCCACGACCAGCGCCGACGACATTCTGGCGCTGAAGCCGGACGGCGTGTTCCTGTCGAACGGCCCCGGCGATCCCGCCGCGACCGGCGAATATTCCGTGCCGGTCATCAGGAAGCTGCTGGATGCCAAGATGCCGACCTTCGGCATCTGTCTCGGCCACCAGATGATGGCGCTGGCCGTCGGCGCGAAGACGAAGAAGATGCACCAGGGCCATCACGGCGCGAACCATCCGGTGATGGACTACACGACCGGCAAGGTCGAGATCGTGTCGATGAACCACGGCTTCGCCGTCGACGTCGACACGCTGCCGGCCAATGCGAAGGAAACGCACCGCTCGCTGTTCGACGGCTCGAATTGCGGCATCGCGCTGACCGATCGCCCGGCGTTCTCGGTTCAGCATCATCCCGAAGCCTCGCCCGGCCCGCAGGATTCGCATTACCTGTTCCATCGCTTTGTCGAGATGATGGACAAGGCCCACTCTCCGGCGAATGCTTGACGTCGTTTCCTTCTCCCGCTTGCGGGAGAAGGTGTCACGCGGAACGCGTGACGGATGAGGGACGCTCGCAAACGAACATGATCTTCGCAAACGCAAGACCCTCACCCGACCCCTGCCGCGCAGGGGCCACCCTCTCCCGTTCCACGGGAGAGGGGCTGGAACGCCCATGACCTGGCGCGATTTCTTCGACCGCGATCATTCGATCTACGTCAGCCAGCGCCACAAGCTGCTGCACGCCGACATCGTCGCCAAAGGCGTCGCCTCGCACATTCCCTCGCCGCATGCGCGCGTCCTCGACTACGGCTGCGGCGAAGCGCTCGGCGCGAAATATGTCGCCGAACGCTGCGGCACGCTGTTCCTCTACGATGCCGCGCCGAGCGTGCGCGCGAAGCTCGTCGCCTCGACGGTCGCGCTGCCGAACGCGAAAGTGCTCGACGAAGCCGGCGTCCAGGACCTGCCCGAAAAGTCGCTCGACATGATCGCAATCGTCTCGGTGCTGCAATATGTCAGCGGCGCCGAACTCGCGCGCATGCTCGACACGTTCCACGACAAGCTTGCGGACGACGGACTGCTGGTGCTGGGCGACATCGTGCCGAACGATCTCTCGCCAATCGAGGATGCGCGCGCGCTGCTGTCCTTCGGCTTCCACGGCGGGTTCCTGACCGCGGCGGCGGCCGGCCTCGTGCGCACGGCTTTGTCCGATTACCGGACCCTGCGCGCCGCCTACGGGCTTTCGACCTACGACGAGCCGGAGATGCGGGCGCTGCTGGCCGACCACGGCTTTGCCTGTGTCCGCGCGCCGGAGAACATCGGCCATAACCAGAAGCGGATGACCTTCGTGGCGCGGAAGGCTCAGGCCTAAGCGCTGTCATGCCCGCGAAAGCGGGCATCCAGTTCCCGGATCGGGAAAACCGGCGGCGAAGCCTCCGCCGTCGTCCTGCGTTTCAAGGGAACGGGATTCCCGCTTGCGCGGGAATGACAGGCCGAAGCGTTAAGCATGACCTTGGCCGACGGCTGGACGGCCCGGCCTTTTGCCTTTAACCCTCCGTTAACTTCTTCCGCCCGGCCCAGCCCCCGAGGACCAAAGGTTGCGGTTTTCGCGTCTCAACGGCTTGTCGCTTGCAACTGGCGCGCTCGTCCTCGGGCTTGCCGCCGGCGGCTGCGTCGACACGGTCGGCCAGGCCCGCATCGATCCGGTTGCGGTGCCCCAGAAGATCGCCCGTCGCGACGGGGTCAGCCCGCGCGGCGCGACAGTGGCGCTGGCCAGCCTCGACGGCGCGCCGGAGAACGTCGCGGCGGCCTTCATCGCCGATTTCAACGCCTCGGCCTCCGGCTACGACATGACGATCGCCGAACCGAAGGCGGCCGCCTACCTGGTGCGCGGCTATCTCACCGCCTATCCGGGCGACCAGAATTCGACCCGCTTCGCCTATGTCTTCGACGTGTTCGACAAGCGGAAGGTGCGCGTCGCCCGGCTGACCGACGACGCCCCCGTGCCCGCCGCCGCCGCCGATCCCTGGGCTCTGGCCGATGTGAAGATCGTCCGGGCGCTGGCCCAGCGCAGCGCCGCTGATCTCGCCGACGCCCTGACCAACACGCCGGAAGCCGTCGCCGGAACGGCGGTCGCCTCGGCGGCCGGTTCGACCAGCGTCCCGCAGGGGACCACGACCGCGCCCCGCGCGCTCGCGGGAACGGCCGGCGCCGATACCCGGCTCGGCCTGGCCGCCGCGCGCTAGTCGGCTTTTCTCAACTTTGCGGTTAATTCACGCAGCCGTTGCGCTCGCGTCATATTGTTTGCACGCAAACCGACTGCTATGACGCGCCGCACATTGAGATTCCACGCGGGTTCGGCGATGGCGGGCATGAAGATTCTGGCGGGCAATTCCAACCGCCCGCTGACCGAAGCAATCGCTGCCTATCTCGGCACGCCGCTCACGCAATGCTCGGTGCGACGCTTCGCCGACATGGAAATCTTCGTCGAGATCCAGGAGAACGTGCGCGGACAGGACACGTTCATCGTCCAGTCGACGTCCTTCCCGGCCAACGATCACCTGATGGAAGTGCTGATCATGGCCGACGCGCTGCGCCGTTCCTCGGCGCGCCGCATCACCGCCGTCATTCCCTATTTCGGTTACGCCCGCCAGGATCGCAAATCCGGTTCGCGCACGCCGATCTCCGCCAAGCTCGTCTCCAACCTCATCACGCGCGCCGGCGTCGACCGCGTGCTGACGGTCGACCTGCACGCCGGACAGATCCAGGGCTTCTTCGACATACCGACCGACAATCTGTTCGCGGCGCCCGTCATGGTGCGCGACATCAAGGAGCGGAACAAGAATCTGTCGAACGTGATGGTCGTGTCGCCCGACGTCGGCGGCGTCGTGCGCGCGCGCGCGCTCGCCAAGCGCATCGACGCCCAGCTCGCCATTGTCGACAAGCGGCGCGAACGCGCCGGCGAATCCGAAGTGATGAACATCATCGGCGACGTCGAAGGCAAGAGCTGCATCCTCGTCGACGATATCGTCGATTCGGGAGGCACGCTGTGCAACGCGGCCGACGCGCTGCTCGCGCAAGGCGCCAGCGACGTCTCCGCCTACATCACCCACGGCGTCCTGTCGGGCGGCGCGGTGGCGCGCATCTCCTCGTCCAAGCTCAAGGAGCTTGTCATCACGGATACGATCCTGCCGACGGAAGCGGTGCGGCTCGCCAAGAACATCCGCGTCATCACCATCGCAGGCCTGATCGGCGAAGCTGTCGCCCGCACCGCCAAGGAAGAATCGGTCTCGAGCCTGTTCGACTAGTCCGGCTCGCGGCTGCGTTTGCCCGCAATCCACAGGCTGCGCGCCCCGCGCATCAGGAACTGACGGCGTCTCTCCACGTTGGACCGTGTCCGAACACGGGGAGAGCATTCCATGAAGCCATTCGTCATCATGAGCGCGACGGCGTTTTTCATCGCCTCGCCCGCGCTCGCCCAAAGCGCGACGCCCGCCAACGATTTTCTCGCCGAGGCCATCCAGGGCGACAATGCCGAGGTGCAGATGGGCAAGCTCGCCTCGTCGCGCGGCGGTTCGAAGGACGTGCGCGACTTCGGCAAGATGCTCGTCCGCGATCACACCAAAGGCGGCCAGGAAGCCCGCAAGCTCGCCAGGCAACTGAAGGTGAAGGCGCCCAACGACGCTCCGCCCGACGCCGCCGAGATGAAGGCGGCGCTGTCGAAATTGAAGGGCGCCGAGTTCGACAGGGAATTCGCCGCCCACATGGTCGACGACCACAAGAAGGACATCGACAGGTACCAGCAGCAGGCCGACGGCGCGGCCGATCCCAAGGTGAAGGATTTCGCCGCCCGGACGCTTCCGGTGCTGCACAAGCATCTCGACGCGGCGCAGAAGCTGTCCGAAGCGAAGTAGGCGCCTTTCAGGCGCGCTCCCGCCAGCCCTTCTGGACTTGCTGGACGAGAACGTCGATTTCATCGCCGTCGCCACGTGCGGCGGCGCCGGCGACCGACAGCGCGTTGTAGGCGTCTGGAAACGACGCGATCTGCTCGATGATCGCCGCGCCCTGCGCCCTCGTGATCGAGCGCCCGTCGATCAGCGCCTCGGCGCAATGCATCAGGCTCGGCTTCAACGGGTGGTCGAAGCCCTGCGCCCAATAGCCGAGCAATTCCATCAGCCGCCCGCGACCGGCGCGCGCCGAGCGCGGCGGAATGCAGATTTCGTACAGGACGGCGAAAGACGCCTCGGGCGCGATGGATCGCGCCTCGAGGATCAGCGTCAGCGCCTCCACGGGGTCGTCATAGGGGAATCGCCCGTCGATCCGGTCCTGGAACGCGGCCTGCCTGTCGTTCATGAGCCTTGCGCCATGCGGGTTTCGGCCGATTTGCCACTCCCGCGCCTTTCCCCTATAAGCCGCCCCGCGTCCGTTTCCGACACCCCTGGAGGCGAGGACGCGTTTCCGCGCATCTTCCGGTCTGGATAGTCGCTGACTTTTCAGGAATTTGCGCTCCAAAAAAGGACTGAACGATGGCCGAGAAGAAGACTCTCGCGGCCTCGGTCCGCAGCGGGACAGGCAAGGGGGCCGCCCGCAGCGTACGCCGAGAAGGCCGCATTCCCGCAGTGATCTACGGCGGCGGCGAAGCGCCCCAACCGATCTCGCTGGACCGCAAGACCGCCACCCAGCTCATCTACGCCGGTCACTTCCTGACCACGATTTTCGAGCTCGACGTCGAGGGCAAGAAGGAGCGCGTCATTCCGCGCGACTACCAGCTCGACGCCATCAAGGACCTGCCGCTACACGTCGACTTCCTGCGCCTGAAGGCCGGGTCGCGCCTGCGCGTCGACGTTCCGGTGCACTTCATCAACGTCGAAACCTGCCCGGGCGTGAAGCGCGGCGGCACGCTCAACATCGTCCGCCACACGGTCGAGATGCTGGTGCCGGCCGACAACATCCCGGAATTCATCACGGGCGACCTCGCCGGCTTCGACATCAACGATTCGCTGCACATTTCGGCGTTCAAGCTGCCGGAAAACTGCACGCCGACGATCCGCGACCGCGACTTCACCGTTGCGACCATCGCGCCGCCGACCAAGGCTGAAGAGGCCCCGGCCGCCGCCGCCGCTGCTACGGCCGCCCCGGCCGCCGCCGCCGCGTCCGCCAAGGACGAGAAGAAGAAGTAATCTTCTCCCCGCTCGTGCTATGCCGCCCTCGCCTGCGCCACGCATGCGGGGGCGGATTCGTTTTGAGGACCTGACGCGCCATGCTCCTACTCGTCGGGCTCGGCAATCCCGGCCGGCAATACCAGCGCAACCGCCACAACATCGGCTTCATGGCGATGGAGGAGATCGCGCGCCAGCACGGCTTCGCGCCCTTCCGCAGCCGCTTCCAGGGCAAGGTGAGCGAGGGACGGCTGGGCAATGACCGCGCCATACTGCTCATGCCCGACACCTACATGAACGATTCCGGCCGCGCCGTGCAGGAAGCGTCCCGCTTCTACAAGATCGGGCTGGAAGGCATCCTCGTCTTCCACGACGAACTCGATCTCGCGCCCGGCAAGTGCCGCGTGAAGACCGGCGGCGGCGCGGCGGGTCACAACGGCCTGCGCTCGATCGACGCGCACATGGGGCAGAACTACAAGCGCGTGCGGCTCGGCATCGGCCATCCCGGCGACAAGGCTCTCGTCCATTCCTACGTGCTCAACGACTTCGCGAAATCCGAAGAAGGCTGGGTTTCCGCGCTCTGCGACGGCATCGCCCGCAACGTCGTGCTGGTCGCGCGCGGCGACGACGCCGGCTTCCAGAACAAAGTTCACCTCTTCATGGAAGCGGCCGGCTTCACGGACGTGAAGAAGGTCGGCGAGAAGTAAAGCGGGACGGCGGGTCGCGACCGGAGGCGAACACAATACTCGCCGTCATGGCCGGGCTTGTCCCGGCCATCCACGCGGAACGAACACGATCACCTGCCGAAAGTTCTTGGAACGGCTCGGCGTGGATGCCAGCGACAAGCGCGGGCATGACGCACTCAGGTTTTCGTCCGCCATCCGTCTATTGCAGTCGACCGTCTCGCCTGCGTCACAGCCGCCCGCCTCAACCGAAATTCAGCTTCAGACCCGGCCGCGGCCATTCGCAAGCGACCAGCTTTCCTGTCGACGATAGCGTGATGAACGCCGTGCGCAGGTCAGGCCCGCCAAAGCAGATGTTGGTCGTCATGTAGTCGGGCATGGGAACGTGCTCGACCGACTTCCCGTCCGGCGACATGATCGTGATGCCGCCGTTCATCAGCGTGGCGACGCAGACATTGCCCGCCCCGTCCACCGCCAGCGAATCGAACAGCTGGAACCCCGGCACGCCCGCCAGCAATTGCCCGCCCTTCGCTGAAGGTCCGGCCTGGCCCGGCGCGATCGCGCCAGGCCCGTCGAGCTGCCACTTCCACACGCGCCCGGTCTGCGTCTCGGCGGCGTAGAGCGTCTTTTCGTCGGGCGACAGGCCGATGCCGTTCGGCGTCATCAAGGGATAGACGGCTTCTGTGATGAACGAGCCGTCGGCCTTGGCGTAATAGAGCCCGCCGCGATCCAGGTCGCGCGCGCGCGCCTTGCCGAGATCGGTGAACCACATGCCGCCCGCCCGGTCGAAGACGATGTCGTTCGGGCCCTTCAGCGGTCCGTTCTCGGCCTTGTCGTAGAGACGCTCGACCTTGCCGGTGTCGAGGTCGATCCGCTCGATGCGGCCGCCCGAATAATCCTTCGCCTGCGCGATCGGGCGCAGCCCGGTTTCCGGCGTCTCACGCCATTCGAAGCCGCCGTTGTTGCAGACATAGAGCTTCCCGTCAGGGCCGAGCGCCGCGCCGTTCGGGCCGCCGCCCGGTTTCGCCACGACGTGAATCTTGCCGTCCGGCGTGACGCGCGAAATCGTCCCGCGCTCGATTTCCACCAGAACGACCGAGCCGTCGGGCATGGCCACCGGCCCTTCCGGAAAACGGAGCCCGGACGCGATTTCCCTGATCTTGACCTGCATGAACGGCGCTTCCTCTTTGTTGTTCGTCGTCACTCTGCGACGAAGCTCAGTCCGAGGAAAGCGCCGCGCCCGCAGGCGGGCCATGCAGGCGGCACAGACGCGTCAGTAGAAGATCGTCCGCCCCTGCTCCATGCCCTTGTAGAGGCCGGCCACCTGCTCGCCGTAGCCGTTGTAGATCAGCGTCGGCACGCGATTGCCCGTGCCGATGACTTCTTCGGACGCCTGCGACCAGCGGGGATGCGCGACGGCCGGATTCACGTTGGCCCAGAATCCGTATTCTGAATTTTGCAGCTTCTCCCACAGGCCGACCGGCTGATCGGCGACGAAGGAGATGCGTACGATCGACTTGATCGACTTGAAGCCGTATTTCCACGGCAGCGCCAGCCGCAACGGCGCGCCGAACTGGTTGGCGAGCGGCTTGCCATAGGCGCCCGTCACCATGAAGGCAAGGTCGTTGGTCGCCTCGGCCAGCGTCACGCCCTCGACATAGGGCCAGGGATACCAGGGCTGCCGCTGGCCGGGCGCCATCTTCGGATCGAGGAAGGTCTCGAACCGGAGGTATTTCGCCTCCGGCTTCGGGTCGGCCGCCTTCACCAGCGCCGCCAGCGGAAAGCCGGTCCACGGCACGGCCATGGACCACGCCTCGACGCAGCGATGCCGGTAGAGCCGTTCCTCGATCTGCATGGCGCGGATCAGGTCGTCGATGCCGATCTCCTTCGGATTGCCGACCAGCCCGTCGATCTTCACCGTCCAGGGCCGCGTCTTCAGGCTCTGCGCCAGACCCGCGACATGCTTGGTCGACCCGCTGAATTCGTAGAAATTATTGTAGTCGGCGTTGATCTTTTCCGGCGTGACGTCCCGGTCGAGCTTGAACGCATCGTTGCGTCGCGCGGGATAGAGCGAGGCCGTCGGATCGTCGGCGGCGCGCCCGCGGCCGGGAAGCGCGAGGCTCGCGCCGATCGCCGCGCCTGCGCCCAGAAGTCTGCGCCGGTCGAGAAACACATGCTCGGGCGTCGCCCGGCTCTCCCGGATTTCCCAGGAACGTGCGGACTGTATCAGCATCGGCGCTTCCTCCCGTCGCGACTGCCGCATCTAGCTAGAGGCGCGACGGTTCACGAACAAATCACGAGGTCGCGATTGCCTTGCCGGAGGCGGCGTCCGGCGCCTTTTCGGGCGGCGGCTGGTTCGCGCGGGCGCGTTGCTCGGCCAGTTCGACGTTGTGCTGCATGCGCCGCATGATGAGCCGCATCAGGTAGAAGCCGAACGTCGGGTTCTGCGCGCTGAGCTGAAGGACGTGCGAATAGGATATGACGAGCAGGTCCGTATCCTCCGCCGCGACGGCGGACGCTGTGCGCCGGTTGCCCTGCGCGAACATGCCGAGTTCGCCAAACAGGGCGCCGGCCTTGAGCGTGACGTTTTTCTCGAGCACGAGGATCGAGCCGCTGACGATGAAGAAGGCTTCGGTCGCCTCGTCGCCCTGCATGTACAGGCGTTCGCCCGTCTTCATCTTGCGCGGCTTCATGAAGGGGCGCAGCCATTCGAAGTCGAATTCGTCCTTTTCGGACGTCCGCACGGCAAGCACGAGATTGCGCATCTGGTGCAGCTTGAACAGGTTGAGCGGTAGCAACCCGAGGTTGAGCGCGCATTGCGGATAGATGCCGCGAAAATAGAAATAGGCTGCAAACAGCGCGTTCGCGACCACCGCCGCGATGCGCAGCGGGATCATCGTGCTCGAAATGTAAACGAAGATCGAAACCGCAGCGGCAACGAAGCCGAGGACTTCGATCGACAATTCCCCCATGACCGCGCTCCGGCGAAGGCTCGCCCAGTCGCCAGATTACCTGCGCCCCACCGCCGCGCAAGGCGATATCACGGGTGCTTGCCGTGCGATTCCAGCCATTTCGCGTAGCGCGCGGCTATGTCGCGCGCAATCCGCGGAGTGTCGTCGACCGGCGCGCACGGCCAGCTTTCCAGGCGACCGAGCCATCGACGGATACGTCCAGCCTTCTGCAGCGAATTTATGAAGGCGGTGATGCGCGGATGGCCGCCCGTCGGTTCGTAGACCATCACCGGCGCCGAAGTGGCGCAGGCCTCTCCGACCATATTGGTGGAATCGGCCGTCACCACGATGGTTTGCGCGTGCGCCAGCATCTGCAGGTAGGGATTGTCGTCGCCGCCGGTCCACAGGAAGGCGCGTTTCGGCGTATCGGCAATCTCGCGCTTGATCGCCTCTATCATGGCGCGCGGCGTCCGCCGCGATGTCGTGATCATCACGCTGGCGCCGGCGAGAATCATCGATTCCAGCGCGCCGATCAGGGTGCGCCGGTCCTTCTCCGAAAACGTATGATGCCGGCTGTCGCCGCCGACCAGCAGCGCCATGCGCGGCGGCGCGAGCGCGGCGATGCGCGGATCGGGATTTTCGCAGGCCCGCTGCATCGCTTCTGCGGAGACCAGATGCGGCGCGGCCAGCGAAACGATGACGTTGGCGCCGCGCAGCGCATCATGCACGGCGACCCAGACGACGTCCGCCACCTTCGCCGATATGCGCGGATCCTTGACGAAAACCGTGAAGGTGCGGCCTTCGGAGGCGCGCCGCACATGGCGCAGATAAGGGACGGCGCGCCGGCCGGAAGCGATCAGCACGTCGGGGAACGGCGGCGCGACCGGACTTCCCGGCGCGCCCGGCCGCTCCGCTGGGTCGATCGGTCCGCGCGGCGCGAGCGCCGCGAACAGCGCGCGCGGGCGTACGACGCGACGCTCGGGCTTCAGGCCCATCGCCTCTGCGAGACCGAGGCATGGCGCTTCGTCGCCGGCCTTGCCGTCGGTCAGCACCCAGGCCGTTCGGCCCGCGAAGACGCCCCGGTGGTCGGGCGCATTTTCGATTGTGGAGGTCAAGGCTGGACCAGGCTCCCTTGCGCGCGGCGCATCGCGACGCGTCGCTCGCTATCCGCCGTCTCTCGCTCAGGCTGCGACGCGTCGCGCGGCGTTGTGCGCAATGGATATGTCGTGCCACGCGGTCTTGACCAGACCGGCGTCGCCATTCTCTCGCCTCGAAGCGAAATCGCGACCCCTGCCTGCCGTCAGCGGAACCGTTGTGGGCTAGACGAAGGCGACCTTGAGGATTTCGTAGCTCTTGCCGCCGCCGGGCGCATTGACCTCGACCGTATCGCCGACCGTCTTGCCGATCAGTGCGCGGGCAATCGGCGAGGTGATGGAGACGCGGCCGCTTTTCACGTCGGCCTCGGTCTCGCCGACGATTTGGTACTTCTTCTCTTCTTCCGTGTCCTCGTCGACCAGCGTGACGGTCGCGCCGAACTTGATCGTGGAGCCTCCGAGCTTGGACACGTCGATAATGTCGGCGCGCGCCAGCTTGTCCTCGAGCTCGGCGATCCGGCCCTCGTTCAGGGACTGCATCTCCTTGGCGGAATGGTATTCGGCGTTCTCGGACAGGTCGCCGTGCGAGCGCGCCTCCGCGATCTGCTGGATGATGCGCGGGCGTTCCACCTGCTGGCGATGCTTCAGCTCCTCGTCGAGGGCGGCGTAGCCTGCGGCGGTGATCGGCAGCTTTTCAACCATACGTCGTCGTCCGGTCCCGAAATCTTTCAGGGTTCAATGGGATAGGAATGCGTCGGCTCAGGCCGCCGCATCCGGCGTGAAATAGTCCTGCAGCGCCCGCACTTCCAGATCGCCGCCCACATAGGCGAGGATGCCCTGGGCGGCCGCGAGCGCCCCGGCAAGAGTGGTGTAGTACGGCGCCTTGTGCAAGAGGGCGGCCCGGCGCAACGAGCGGGAATCGGCCAGCGCCTGCGCGCCTTCCGTTGTGTTGAACACGAGCTGGATCGAGCCGTTCTTGATGGCGTCCACCACGTGCGGCCGGCCCTCGGACACCTTGTTGATGCGTTCCGCCGGCACGCCGTTCTCCGCGAGGTAGCGCGCCGTGCCGCCGGTGGCCCGGACGGTGAAGCCGATGCCGACGAGGCCGCGGATGGCTTCGAGCATGCGCTGCTTGTCCTGGTCGCGCACCGACACGAAGACCGCGCCCTTGCTCGGGACCTTGGTGCCGCCGCCGAGCTGCGACTTGGCGAAGGCGATTTCGAACGAGCGGTCTAGGCCGATCACCTCGCCGGTCGACCGCATTTCCGGGCCAAGCACCGTGTCGACGCCGGGGAAGCGCGCGAACGGGAAGACGGCTTCCTTCACGCCGACATGGCCCGAGGGCATCGGCTTGAGATCGAACGTCGACAGCGCCTCGCCGGCCATGACGCGCGAGGCGATCTTGGCGATCGGCGCGCCGATCACCTTGGCGACGAAAGGCACGGTGCGCGAGGCGCGGGGATTGACCTCGAGAACGTAGATCTCACCGTCCTTCAGCGCATATTGCACGTTCATCAGGCCGCCGACATCGAGCGCCAGCGCCAGTTTCTTCGTCTGCTCTTCCAGCGCGGCGAGCGTCGCCTTGTCGAGCGAGCGCGGCGGCAGCGAGCAGGCGGAATCGCCGGAATGAATGCCGGCTTCCTCGATATGCTCCATGATGCCGGCGACGAACACCTGCTTGCCGTCGCACAGGCAATCGACATCCACCTCGATCGCATCCGCCAGATAGCGGTCGAACAGGAGCGGGTTCTTGCCCAGCACCGTGTTGATCTGCCCGGTCTTGTCGTTGGGATAGCGGGCCTTGACGTCCGACGGCACGAGGCCCGGCAGCACGTCGAGCAGGTAGTCGTTGAGCGCGCCCTCGTCGCGGATGATCGCCATGGCGCGGCCGCCGAGCACGTAGGACGGACGCACGACGAGCGGCAGGCCGAGTTCGGCCGCCACGAGCCGCGACTGCTCGACCGAATAGGCGATGCCGTTCTTCGGCTGCTTGAGGCCGAGCTTGTCGAGCAGGCGCTTGAAGCGGTCGCGGTCTTCGGCGAGGTCGATCGAATCGACCGACGTGCCGAGGATCGGAATGCCCGCCTGCTGCAGCGCGTTGGCGAGCTTCAGCGGCGTCTGGCCGCCGAACTGCACGATGACGCCCTTCAGCGTTCCGTTGGTCTTTTCCTTGGCGAGAATCTCGAGCACGTCTTCCTGCGTCAGCGGTTCGAAATACAGGCGATCCGACGTGTCGTAGTCGGTCGACACCGTCTCCGGATTGCAATTGACCATGATGGTCTCGAAGCCCGCCTCGCTCAGCGCGAAACAGGCGTGGCAGCAGCAATAGTCGAATTCGATGCCCTGGCCGATGCGGTTCGGTCCGCCGCCGAGGATGACGATCTTCTGCTTGTCGGAGGGCGACGCCTCGCAGGCGAGCGCGCCGGCGAACGGCCGCTCGTAGGTCGAATACATGTAGGCCGTGGGCGACGCGAATTCCGCCGCGCAGGTGTCGATGCGCTTGAACACGGGGCGCACGTCGAGCGCGTGGCGCGCGGCGGTCACGTCCTTCTCGTTCTTGCCGGTGAGCGTCGCGAGACGGAGGTCGGAGAAGCCGGCCGCCTTCAGCATCCGCAGGTTTTCAGCGTCCGCGGGAAGGCCGTGCGTCCGCACGCGCGCTTCCAGATCGACGATCTCCTTGATCCGCGCGATGAACCACGGGTCGATCTTGCAGGCGTTGTGCGCTTCCTCTTCGCTCATGCCGAGCCGCAGCGCCTGCGCCACCATGAGGATGCGATCCGGCGTCGGCGTGCCGAGCGCGGCGCGCAGGATGTTCTTGTCGTCGCCCTGGCCGAGGCCCTCGATCTCGATCTCGTCGAGGCCGGAGAGGCCGGTCTCCAGCGAGCGCAGCGCCTTCTGTAGGGACTCCGCGAAGGTGCGGCCGATCGCCATCGCTTCGCCGACCGATTTCATCGCGGTCGTCAGGATGGGTTCCGCGCCCGGGAATTTCTCGAAGGCGAAGCGCGGAATCTTCGTCACGACATAGTCGATCGTCGGCTCGAACGAGGCGGGCGTCGCGCCGCCGGTAATGTCGTTGGCGATCTCGTCGAGCGTGTAGCCGACGGCGAGCTTGGCGGCGACCTTGGCGATCGGGAAGCCGGTCGCCTTGGAGGCGAGCGCCGAGGAACGCGACACGCGCGGGTTCATCTCGATGACGATCATGCGTCCCGTCGCCGGATCGATGGCGAACTGGACGTTGGAGCCGCCCGTCTCGACGCCGATCTCGCGCAGCACCGCCAGCGAGGCGTTGCGCATGATCTGGTATTCCTTGTCGGTCAGCGTCAGCGCCGGCGCCACCGTGATCGAATCGCCGGTGTGCACGCCCATCGGATCGATGTTCTCGATCGAGCAGACGATGATGCAATTGTCCGCCTTGTCACGGACGACCTCCATCTCGTATTCCTTCCAGCCGAGGACGCTTTCCTCGATCAGGACCTCGTTGGTCGGCGAGGCGTCGATGCCGCGCTCGACGATCTCGATGAATTCCGCCTTGTTGTAGGCGATGCCGCCGCCGGTGCCGCCGAGCGTGAAGGACGGACGGATGATCGCCGGCAGGCCGATGTCGTCGAGCGCGGCGAGCGCGGCCGGCAGCGTCTTGATGTGATGCGAGCGCGGCGTGTCGAGGCCGATCTTCGTCATCGCCTCGCGGAACAATTCGCGGTCCTCGGCCTTGTCGATCGCTTCCGCCGTCGCGCCGATCATCTCGACGTCGAACTTCTCCAGCACGCCCATCGACTTCAACGACAGCGCGCAATTCAGTGCCGTCTGTCCGCCCATGGTCGGCAGCAGCGCGAAGCCGCCGGGGATCGCGTAGCGTTCCTTCTCGATGATCTTGGCGACGACTTCCGGCGTGATCGGCTCGACATAGGTGCGGTCGGCCATGTCCGGATCGGTCATGATCGTCGCCGGGTTCGAATTCACCAGGACGATGCGGTAGCCCTCGGCGCGCAGCGTCTTGCAGGCCTGCGTGCCGGAATAGTCGAATTCGCAGGCCTGGCCGATGACGATCGGGCCCGCGCCGATGATCATGATCGTGGATATGTCTGTTCTTTTCGGCATCTCGTTCCGCGCCGCGCGGCGGCCCTCACGAAGGCGCCCGCGCTCATAAAAAAAGGCCGCATCGCCGGCCCAAGCGCCGGAACGCGCCCTCTCAGGAATCGGGGAGCCGGGCGCGCCCGGCTGGATCGGGGCGATACCTATCCGAGAAAACCGGCCATGTGAACCCCTTCGGGCGCGACGATAAGCGGTATTGCCGCATCCCGCGCAAGCGGTGTTTCCTGCCGGCTCCGGGGCAAAAGCGGAGATGATTTCTTGAGGTTTTCACTGGTTGCGGGTCTGGTCTGCGCGAGCCTCGTCGCGCCGGGCGCATTGGCGCTCGACAAGGCCCAGGAACAGGACCTGATCGTGCAATGCGCGGCCTGCCACGGCGCGGACGGGGTGGCGCGCTCCGCCGACGTGCCGCATATCGCCTGCCAGCAGGAAATCTACCTCTACAACCAGATGCAGGCCTTCCGGTCCGGCAAGCGTCCCCACAAGGAAATGCGCTTCATGGGCCGGCACATGACCGAGGCGGACATGCGCATCATCGCCGAATATTACGCGAGCCTTCCCTGCCGCTGAGGTCAAGCCGTGACAGGAACGGGCCGACCGCCTACACGGTTTGGCCATGTCGCTGCCCCGTCAGTTCTCCGCATTCGCGCTCGTCGGCGTTTTCGCCGCGGTCGCCCATTACGGAACGCTGATCGGACTGGTCGAGGCGTTCCGGGTCGCGCCCGTTCCGGCGGCGCTGGCCGGCTACGTCGCGGGCGGCGTGGTTTCCTACGTGCTGAGCCGGATGCACGTCTTTTCGACGGAACGCAGCCACCTCGACGCCGGCTGGCGGTTCGTCCTCGTGGCTGGCGTCGGCTTCTGCCTGACCTGGGCGTCGATGCACCTGATGGTGGACCGGTTCGCCCTGCCCTACCTCGCCGCGCAGATCGCCACGACCGGCATCGTCATGGTCTGGAGCTTTGTCGCCCACAAGTTCTGGACGTTCGGCGGGCCGGCGCTCCCTTGAGGACAACGCCGGCCAGATTGTTCAAGGCGTGATGGCGACCTTTAGCACGCCGTCGCGCTGGTTCGCGAAAAGGTCGTAGGCCTTCTCGATATCGTCGAGCTTGTAGCGATGCGTGACCAGCGAACCGAGGTCGGCGCGGCCGGACGAGATGACCTCCATCAGACGGCGCATCCGCTCCTTGCCGCCCGGGCAGAGCGTCGAGGTGATCGTATTGTCCCGCAGGCCGGCGCCGAAGGCGTCGAGCGGGATTTTGAGATCGGTCGAATAGACGCCGAGGCTTGACAGGACGCCGCCCGGCCGCAGGGAACGCAGGCAGGATTCGAACGTCTGCTGCGTGCCGAGCGCCTCGATCGCCACGTCGACGCCGCGACCGTCGGTGATGCGCAGGACCTCGGCGACCGGGTCTGCGGCCTTGAAGTCGATGACGTGATCGGCGCCGAGTTGGCGCGCCGTCTCCAGCCGTGTTGCGACCGTGTCGACGCCGATGATCGTGGTCGCGCCCATGAGCTTCGCGCCGGCGACAGCGCACAGGCCGATCGGCCCAAGCGCGAACACGACGACCGTATCTCCGATCTTTATGCGCCCGCTCTCGGCGCCGGAAAAGCCGGTCGACATGATGTCCGGGCACATCAGCACCTGCTCATCGCTGAGATTGTCGGGCACCGGGCTGAGGTTGGCCATCGCATCCGGAACGAGAACGCAATCGGCCTGGCAGCCATCGATCGTGTTGCCGAATCGCCAGCCGCCGAGCGCCTGGAAGCCATGCTTGCTCCCGCGCCCGTCCTGCGAGTGGCATCCGCACAGGCAGGCGTAGCTGTGCCCGCTCGGCGTGATCGCGCCCGCGACGACGCGCTGGCCTTCGGCGTAGCCAGTGACGGCCGAACCGAGTTTCTCGATGACGCCCACGGGCTCGTGACCGATCGTAAGGCCTCTTTCGACGGGATATTCGCCCTTGAGGATGTGGACGTCCGTTCCGCAGATCGTCGTCGTGGTGATGCGGATCAGGGCGTCGGTCGGACCTACGTCGGGAAGCGGCTTGTCTTCGAGAACGATGCGTCCCTTCTCGACGAACACAGCTGCGCGCATTCTGGCCATGACTGATCTCCTCGCACCGGGGAATATTCGAGTTGCGATGAGCCTAGGCGCGCCCGAAATCACTTGCCTTGGTGGAAATCAATCATTTTTCTGTCGCATGTGACATACGGCTCACGGCCACTTCACGACCGGCGGCAGCGACGACAGGATCGAGGCGACATTGCCGCCCGTCTTCAGGCCGAAGATCGTGCCGCGGTCGTAGAGCAGGTTGAATTCCACATAGCGCCCGCGCCGCACGCATTGCTCGTCGCGATCGGCTTCCGTCCACGACTTTCCATAGTTCTTGCGCACGATGTCGGGATAGACGGCGAGAAAACTCTCTCCGACGTCGCGCGTGAAGGCGAAATCCTTGTCCCAGCCGCTATTGCCGGCATCGCCGCCGCTGTTGAGATAATCATAGAAGATGCCGCCGATGCCGCGCGGCTCGTTGCGGTGCTTCAGGTGGAAGTATTCGTCGCACCATTGCTTGTAGCGCGCGTAGTCGGCAATGCCGGCGTGCCGCGTGCAGGCGCCTTCCATCGCGGCGTGAAAGGCCCTCGTATCGGCGTCGTCCTGCGTGCGCCGGCGGTCGAGCACGGGCGTCAGATCGGCGCCGCCGCCGAACCAGGCTTTCGTCGTCACGACAAAGCGCGTGTTCATGTGCACGGTCGGGACGTTGGGATTCCAGGGATGGGCGATCAGCGAAATGCCGCCCGCCCAGAAGCGCGGGTCATCGGACGCGCCCGGGATCTGCGCCGCGAATTCCGGCGCGAAGGTTCCGAACACGGTCGAGGTGTGCACGCCCGCCTTCTCGAAGACGCGGCCCTTGAGGATCGCCATGCGGCCGCCGCCGCCCGGCGCGCCGGTGTGGTCCTTGCGCTCCCACGGCTGCAATTCGAATTGTCCGGGACCGCCGGCCTCGGGGAAGAACGGGCCGGCGCACTCCCGCTCCAGCGCCTCGAAGGCGACGAGAATCCGGTCCTGCAGGGTCGCGAACCAGCGGGCGGCTTCCGTCTTGCGGGTTTCGAGAAGGTCTTGGCTCATGTGGCCAGCAAACGGCCCCGGCCGCGCTGCGTCAACCGCCTGTCTGCCGGATCGCCTCGCCGAGCACCATCGCAGCGGCGACCGCCACGTTGAGCGAGCGCAGCTCCGGCCGGATCGGCACGACGAGCCGCGCGTCGGCGGCGGCATGGACCTCTTCCGGGGCGCCCGCCGATTCGCGTCCGACCATCAGCACGTCGTCCCGGCGGAAGACGAAATCCGTGTAGGGCGTCGCGCCCTGCGTCGTCAGCAGCACCAGCCTGCGGCCTTGCGCCCGCCGCCAGTCCTCGAAGGCGGCGAAGGACACGTGCCTGTGGATATCGACATGGTCGAGGTAATCCATCCCGGCGCGGCGAAAGTGGCGGTCGGAGACCGGAAACCCCGCCGGTTCCACGATGGCAGCGCCGATTCCCAGGCACGCGCAGGCGCGCAGCATCGTGCCGGCGTTCTGCGGAATGTCGGGCTGAAAGAGCGCCAGCACGAGCGCGGGGCCTGTGACCATAGGTCGCCTCTACACGCCGCTTTGATACGGATCAAACTCTATAGACAAGCTGCGGGAACGGTGCGAAATACCGCCCCGCGCTTGGACAGGCCCGGCTGAGGCAAAAGCCGCATTGCAGCGGCGCGCCCCCGTCCTGTAGAAGCCGGTCCAATCAGGCCGCCGACGGGCGGCCCCCGCCTGGAGACTTGACGACGTGGCGACATCGACGGCCGAACCGACCCGCAGGGACATGCTCTATATCGCCACAGGCGCGGCGGCCGCCGTGGCCGGCGGCGCGGCCGTCTGGCCGTTCATCGCCCAGATGAACCCGGACGCCTCGACGCTCGCGCTGTCCTCGACCGAAGTGGACATCGCAGCGATCCCGGAAGGCCAGATCGTCACGATCAAGTGGCGCGGCAAGCCGGTGTTCGTCCGCCACCGCACCAAGAAGGAAATCCAGGAAGCCGAGGCCGTTCCGCTCTCGCAGCTTCCCGATCCGCAGACCGACCAGTCGCGCGTCAAGAAGCCGGAATGGCTGGTCGTCGTCGGCGTCTGCACGCATCTCGGCTGCATCCCGCTCGGCCACCAGGGCCAGTACGACGGCTGGTTCTGCCCGTGCCACGGCTCGGCCTACGACACCTCGGGCCGTATCCGCCAGGGACCCGCGCCGCGCAACCTGGAAGTGCCGGACTACGCCTTCCTGAGCGACACCAAGATCAAGATCGGCTGAGCCCGGTCTTCCGCAGCGCAGACTTTCCAGAGAAAGCCAAACAATGAGCGGACCTTCGACTTACGTTCCGAAGAGCGCGATCGGCCGGTGGTTTGAGAGCCGGCTGCCCGTCATGGGCCTCGTGCACTCCTCCTTCGTCGCCTATCCGACGCCCAAGAACCTGAACTACTGGTGGACCTTCGGCGCCATCCTGTCGTTCATGCTGGTTGCGCAGATCGTCACCGGCGTCGTGCTGGCGATGCACTACACGCCGCACGCCTCGATGGCCTTCGACTCGGTCGAGCACATCATGCGCGACGTGAACTGGGGCTGGCTGATCCGCTATCTCCATTCCAACGGCGCGTCGATGTTCTTCCTCGCCGTCTACATCCACATCGCCCGCGGCATGTACTACGGCTCGTACAAAGCGCCGCGCGAGATCCTGTGGATCCTCGGCGTCGTCATCTTCCTGCTGATGATGGCCACCGCCTTCATGGGCTACGTGCTGCCGTGGGGCCAGATGTCGTTCTGGGGCGCTACCGTCATCACCAACCTGTTCTCGGCGATCCCCTTCGTCGGCGACACGATCACCATCTGGCTGTGGGGCGGCTATTCGGTCGACAACCCGACCCTGAACCGCTTCTTCTCGCTGCACTACCTGCTGCCCTTCATGATCGCCGGCGTCGTCGGCCTGCATGTCTGGGCACTGCACGTGGTCGGCCAGAACAATCCGGCCGGCGTCGACATCAAGGACGTGGAAAAGGACTCGGTGCCCTTCACGCCGCACGCGACGATGAAGGATTCGGTCGGCATCGTCTGCTTCCTGATCCTCTACATGTGGTTCGTCTTCTTCGTCCCGAACTATCTCGGCGATCCCGACAACTACATTCCCGCCAACCCGCTGCAGACGCCGGCGCACATCGTTCCCGAATGGTACTTCCTGCCGTTCTACGCGATCCTGCGCGCCATCCCGTCCAAGCTCGGCGGCGTGATCTTCATGTTCGGCGCCATCGTCATGCTGGTGCTGCTGCCCTGGCTCGACACGTCGCGCGTCCGCTCGGCGGTCTACCGTCCGGTGTTCAAGGTGCTGTTCTGGTGCTTCGTGCTGTGCGTGATCGGCCTCGGCTATCTGGGGTCGCAGCCGCCGGAAGGCGGCGCGGTGCTCGCCGCGCGCATCCTGACGGCCTTCTACTTCCTCTATTTCCTCGTGCTCCTGCCGCTGGTCGGCCTGTTCGAGACCCCCAAGCAGGTTCCCGCCTCGATCGCGGATTCCGTGCTGAAGGGCGAGACGGCCGAACTGGGCAAGGCCTGAGCGACGCCAGACAGGGATTTAGACATGCTCTCCAAGACCTATCTCGGCATCGCGGCTGCGGCCCTCTTCGGCGCGGTCCTCATCGGCGCCCCCGCCATCGCCTCTGAAGAAGCGGCTGGCGGTGGCGGCCATCACGACGCGCCGATCCCGGCGCGCAACGACTGGACGTTCGGCGGCTTCTTCGGCAAGTACGATCAGGCGCAGTTGCAGCGCGGCTTCCAGGTGTTCCGCGAAGTCTGCCAGAACTGCCACTCGGCCAAGAAGCTCGCCTTCCGCAATCTTTCCGAGCCCGGCGGCCCGGCCTTCACCGAGGCGCAGGTCAAGGCGCTGGCGGCTGAATACAAGATCAAGGACGGCCCCAACGACAACGGCGACATGTTCGAACGCCCGGGCCGCCCGTCCGACTACTGGCCGTGGCAGTTCGCCAACGAGAACGCCGCCCGCGTCGCCAACGGCGGCGGCCTGCCGCCGGACCTGTCGGTCATCGCCAAGGCGCGCGGCATCAAGCGCGGCTTCCCGTGGTTCGTCCTGGAAGGCATTCCCGGCCTCACCTACCAGGAGCAGGGACCCGACTACATCGTCGCGCTCATGAAGGGCTATCACGACGACGCGCCGAAGGGCGAGAAGCTCGACACCGGGCAGAACTGGAACGACTACTTCCCCGGCAACAAGATCATGATGCCGAAGCCGCTGAACGACGGCCAGGTGACCTACACCGATGGTTCGCCGCAGACGATCGACCAGTACGCCAAGGACGTTTCCGCCTACCTGATGTGGATGGCCGAGCCGAATCTCGAAATCCGCAAGAAGACCGGTTTCCGCGTCCTGTTCGTGCTGTTCATCCTCGCCGGCCTGCTCTACGCGACCAAGAAGCGCGTGTGGGCGAATGTCCATCATTGATGGACAAGGTTGGGCGCAAGCTCGCGAAAGGCCCCGGCGACGGGGCCTTTTTCGTTTGCGGCTACATGCAAGCGCCACGGAAATCCCCTCCCCCCTTGAGGGGGAGGGTTAGGGTGGGGGGTCGCGAAATCCGTCGAGATCGTCCGAACCCCTCCCCCTGCCCCTCCCCTCAAGGGGGAGGAGAGGCGCGCAGCGTCGCCCCATGACCGAAGCCCTCGTCATCTTCGCGGGCGCGCTGCTCGGCGGCTTCGTCTCGGGGCTGGCCGGCTTCGGCACGGCGCTGACCGCCATCGGCATCTGGCTGCATGTCGCCCCGCCCGCCGTCGTCGCGCCGCTGATTGTCTGCTGTTCCTGCGTCGCGCAATCGCAGACGCTGCCGCGCATCTGGAAGTCCATCAACTGGCGGCGCATCTGGCCGATGATCGCCGCCGGAATCGTCGGCGTGCCGATCGGCGCATGGCTGCTGACGCTCGCCGAACCACGCTTGTTCCGGCTCGGCATCGGCATCCTGCTCGTCGTCTTCTGTTCGGCCATGCTTCTCCTGCGCGCGCGGCCGACCACGCAATGGGGCGGCAAGGCGGCGGATGCGGCGATCGGCTTCGGCGGCGGAATCATGGGCGGCCTCGCCGGTCTCTCAGGGCCGTTGCCGACCATCTGGGCCTCTCTCCGCGGCTGGCCGAAGGACGAGCGGCGCGGCCTGTTCCAGGCCTACAACACGACCATGCTGCTGTGGACGCTCGTCGCTTTCGTGGCGCGCGGGCTTGTGACGGCGGAAGTCGGCCGCATGTTCCTCGTCGCCCTCCCCGGTACGCTGATCGGCGCATGGCTCGGGATGCTGGTCTATCGCCGGCTCAGCGACAGCCGTTTCCACGATGTCGCGCTGCTCATCCTCGTCTTCTCCGGGGCGAGCCTGATCTGGCCGTTCCTGTTCGGCAAATAGAAGCGCCCGCGGCCCCGACGCTTGCCTTTTGCGCCCCCTGCCCGCATACCCCGGCCAACCTTTCCGACCTTCCGAAAACGGTGCGCAAATGGGCTTCAAATGCGGAATCGTCGGCCTGCCGAACGTCGGCAAGTCGACCCTCTTCAACGCGCTGACGCAGACGGCCGCCGCGCAGGCCGCCAACTACCCGTTCTGCACCATCGAGCCCAACGTCGGCGACGTCGCCGTGCCGGACCCTCGCCTCGAGATCCTGACGCAGATCGCCGGCTCGAAGGAGATCATCCCGACGCGGCTCACCTTCGTCGACATCGCCGGGCTCGTGCGCGGCGCCTCGAAGGGCGAGGGCCTCGGCAACCAGTTCCTCGCCAACATCCGCGAATGCGACGCCATCGCCCATGTCGTGCGCTGCTTCGAGGATGGCGACATCACCCATGTCGACGGTCCCGTCGACCCGATCCGCGACATCGACACGATCGAGACCGAACTCATGCTCGCTGACCTCGAAAGCCTCGAGAAGCGCGTGGCCAACCTGGAAAAGAAGGCCAAGGGCGGCGACAAGGAATCCAAGGAAGCGCTCGCGCTGGTCGAGCAATGCCTCGTGCTGTTGCGCGAGGGCAAGCCGGCGCGCATCGCGGTGGCCGCCAGCCCCGAGGAGCGCAAGGCCTTCGCGGCGCTGGGCCTCCTCTCCTCCAAGCCCGTGCTCTACGTCTGCAACGTGGAAGAAGCCGCAGCCGATTCCGGCAATGAGTTTTCAGCCCGCGTCTTCGCCCGCGCCAAGGAGGAAGGCGCGGAAGCCGTCGTCGTGTCAGCCAAGATCGAGAGCGAGATCGCCGTCCTGCCGGCCGACGAGCAGAAGGACTACCTCGAAGCCGTCGGCCTCAGCGAACCCGGCCTCAATCGCGTGATCCGCGCCGGCTACGAATTGCTGCATCTCGTCACCTATTTCACGGTCGGCCCGAAGGAAGCGCGCGCCTGGACGATCGAGAAGGGCACCCGCGCGCCGCAGGCCGCCGGCGTCATCCATACCGATTTCGAAAAGGGCTTCATCCGCGCCGAAACCATCGCCTACGACGATTACGTCGCCAACAAGGGCGAGGCCGGCGCGCGCGAAGCCGGCAAGTTCCGGCTGGAAGGCAAGGACTACATCGTCGCCGACGGCGACGTGCTGCATTTCCGTTTCGCGAACTAGCGCGGGGCTGTCCGGTCTCCGCAACGGGCGGAAACCGGTGGTTCGGCCGCCCTGCCCGGCCCGGATCAGCCGAACTTGAACAGCACGCCGTAGCCGCCGCGCGGGTAGGTCCAGGTGATCTCGCCGCTCGCTTCCAGCAGGATGCGGCAGGTGCCGCATTCCATGCAGCCGTCGGCGACGACCTCGACCTGGCCCGCCGGATTGTTCGCGTAGCAGCCCGCAGGGCAGATCGTCGTCATCGCCTGCAGATTGTGCGAGGGCTTGTCGTGCGGCGCGACCGCGATGTGCGGCTTGCCGGGGTCGACCAGGTAGCGATTGTACTGGAGCTTCTCTTCGACCCGCACTTTAGGTTCGTCGGCCATCTCGCTTCTCCTCTATCGCCACGCGCGCGCGACGCGCACCGCGTCGCCCACGAGTCCCGCCCAGCCCCGCTTCGACTTCATTGCCGCCATCGTGGCCTTTTCCTTGTCGACCTTCGGCGTGCCGTCGACGCGCAGGAAATTCTCCATCGCGGTCGAAACGAGCTGCGGATAGGTGAGGAACAGGTTCTGCGACTGCGTGTGCAGCAAGGCAGGCATGTCCTTGTACTTCTTCAGGTCCTTGATGACGAAGGACTCGTTGATCATCTTCTCGTAGAGCGCGAGGTTCTCGGCGGTCATCGTCTCGCGGCGCGACTTCACCTGGAAGATCGCTTCGGCGGCGATCCGCCCGCTGGTCATGGCGAGGTTGGAACCCTCGCGATGCACCGCATTGTTCAATTGAGCGGCGTCGCCGACGACCACCCAGCCGTCTCCGTAGAGCTTCGGGATCGCCTTGAAGCCGCCTTCGGGAATGAGGTGGGCGGCATATTCCTTGACCTCGGATCCTTCCAGCAGCGGACGGATCGAGGGATGTTTCTTGAACGTGTCGAGCAGCTGGTAGGGCGACACGCCGGAGGCGGCGAAATCCGAGACGATGCAGCCGACGCCGACCGAGATCGATTCCTTGTTCGTGTAGAGGAACCCCATGCCGGCCATGCCCTGCGACACGGCGCCGGCCGCTTCGATCACCACGCCTTCGTCGCCCTGGATGTTGAAGCGCTGCTCGATCGTCTCCGGCGGCAGGAAGTGCATTTCCTTCACGGCGAGCGCGACATGATCCGGCTTCGGCGCCTCGCGCAGGCCGGCGCGCGTGCCGAGCAGGCCATTGACGCCCTCCGCCAGGACCACGACATCGGCCATGATCGTGCCGCCGGCGCGATCGGTGCGTACGCCGATCACCTTGCCATAGGCGTCCTGGATCAATTCGGTGACGGTCGTCTCGGTCAGCAGGATGGCGCCCTGCTCCTGCGCCTTCTTGGAAAACCAGCGATCGAATTGCGAGCGGATGATCGTGTAGCGGTTCGGCTTCTCCTCGTTGAAGTCGTCCGAACGATATTGCATCCCGGTATGCGAGCGGTCGGTCATGAACCAGAAGCGCTGCTCGACGAGGTGGCGTTCGAGCGGCGCATCCTCGCGAAAATTCGGGATGATCTGCTCCAGCATGTTGGCGTAGAGAATCGCGCCCTGCACGTTCTTGGCGCCCGGATATTCGCCGCGCTCGAGCTGCAGGACCTTCAGGCCGCGCTGAGCGAGCGTGTAGGTGGCCGCATTCCCGGCCATTCCCGCGCCGATGACGATTGCGTCGAATTTCTCGATCATGTCGCTTCTCCGTCTCAGCCGGCCAACCGGTCCTTCGAATGCGGCGACAGCCGCTTGCGGAACGCTTCGGTCAATGCGGGAAGGAAGCGGATGGCGTCCGCCACGATGCCGAGATGCGCGAAATCGAAGATGGGGGCGTTCTTGTCGGTGTTGATGGCGACGATCAGGTCCGCGCCATCGACGCCGACGCGATGCTGGATCGCGCCGGAAATGCCGGCGGCGATGTAGAGCTTCGGCCTGATCGTCTTGCCGGTCTGGCCAATCTGCCGTTCGGCGGGCGCCCAGCCCTTCTGCACCAGGGGCCGCGAACAGCCGTATTCGGCGCCGAGCACGGATGCGAGCTGCCTGACGAGCTGGTAATTCTCGGCGCTTTGCAGGCCGAGTCCGCCCGAGACGACCACGTCGGCATAGGCGAGGTTCGACTTGTTGGAATCGCGATCCGGCAGGAACCGAAGCAGTTTCGTGATGATCTGGTCCTCGACGAGATCGACATCGAAGCTGACGATCCGGCCCTCGCGGCCCTCCTGGCGCTCCGGCATCTTCATGACGCGCGGGCGCACCGTCGCCATCTGCGGGCGATAGTTCAGCGTGTAGATCGTGCACAGCAACGATCCCCCGAACGTCGGTCGGGTCGCGGCGAGCGACTTGTCCGCGTCGACGTCGAGTTCCGTGCAATCGGCCGTGAGGCCCGTCAGCAGCGTCGTTGCGACGGAGCCCGCGAGATCGCGGCCGAGCGTCGTCGCGCCGAGCAGCAAGATTTCAGGCTTGTGGGCGTTGACGAGATCGGTCAGCGCGCGCGAGTAGGATTCGTTGCGATAATCGGCAAGCACCGGATTTTCGACGACATAGGCGAGATCGGCGCCGTAGAGGAAGGCTTCGTTCGCGGCTTGCTGCACTTCGCCGCCCGTGCCGCCAATGACGACGCCGGCGAGCTCCACGCCGAGCTTGTCCGCGAGCTTGCGGCCCTCGCCCATCAATTCCCACGAGACAGGATGAACCTGGCCGCGCTCCATCTCGACGAAGACCCACACGTGCTTGTAGGCCCGGAAATGCTCCGGCAGTTCCTTCTTCATCGAGGCGCGGCCGCCGCCCTGAGGCTGTGCTGGCGTGTTGGTCATGACGCTCTCCTCAGAAGCCGGATGCGAGTTTCAGAAGATCCTGCTCGATCTTCGGCTCGCGTACGAAAATCGCCTCGATCAGCGCGTCGGCGCTTTCGGACGGGCTACGTCCCTGCATTTCGACGATCTGCGCCTTTTCGGATCGCGGCGGCGGCGCAAACACGCGCTTGACGACGGTCGGCGAACCGCGCAGGCCGCATTTCTGCAGATCGGCGATGCCGGCGTCCGCGGCGCTCCAGGTGATGACATCGGCGCGCGCGGCGCGCAGCGCATCCTCGACGGAGCCGCGCCGGATCTGGTTGACGCCTTCGATCATCGTGATCAGCGCCGGCAATTGCGTCATCAGGACCTGCACGCCGCCCTCGGCGCGCCGTTCCGCGACAATCGAGCGGGACTGCAGATCAACGTCGACGATACGGCTGACGTAGGTGATCTGCTTGAGATCGAGTCGCTTTGCGATTCCGGGACCGACCTGCGCCGTATCGCCGTCGATTGTCTGCTTTCCCGTGAAGACGATGTCCGGCGCGCCGAAGGTTTCGCCGACTTTCGAGATGGCTGAAGCCAGCGCATAGCTCGTGGCCAGCGTATCGGAACCGGCGAAGAAGCGGTCGGTCAGCAGGACAGCGCGATCGGCGCCATAGGTCAGCGCCTTGCGCAAAGAATCCGAGGCGCTCGGCGGCCCCATGCTCAGCACCGTCACCTCGCCGCCGAGCTTATCGCGAAGGCGCATCGCCTCTTCGAGCGAGAACAGGTCGTAGGGATTGATGATCGTCGGCACGCCCTGCCGCATGATCGTATTCGTGACGGGATGAACCCGGATCTGCGCCGAGTCCGGAACCTGCTTTATGCAGACGACTATATGCACCAATGTCGCCTCCTGAATTTGCCTCGGTCAGAGGTTCCGCAAACTTCGTACCACTTGCTTCCGGCTGATTTCCCTCTGTTTCCTGCACTCCAGCGCCATGTCCGCGACGCGCCTGTCGAACTCGCGACAGAACTGTTTGTCCGCCTGTCAGCCCGTCAGGTCGGACAGGGGCACGAATGCGCCGGGACGCGGCGGGCGCGCCGGATCGCGATCGCGAAGGACCTTGAACAGACGCGTCTCGATGGGGGCCTTGACGGTGAATTCTTCATAGGCCGCGGCGAGCGCCTCGCGGCAGGCGCCGAGCGCATCGGCGTCGGGCGCATCGTCGGCAATCGCCGAAACGATCTGGCCCATGCGACGCAGGATGTGCAGGCGCGCGACGCGCAGGACCTGCAGGTCGTAGGGAACGCCGAGCTTCTGGAAGAAATCCTCCGCCGAGCTGAGGGCCTTGAGTTCGTCGATGGCGCTGCTCATGGCGTCGTCCTTTCTGCTACACGAGTTCGTCGCGATCCCGCCGCACGCGTTCGTTGAGGCGCGCTTCGAGAAAATCGACCCGGTCGATCAGCCAGGCGAGCGCCTCGCCGACCGGGTCTGGCATGAGATGATGTTCGAGATCGACGCGGCCGCCGGCGAGACGGCGACGCGTTTCAAGTCCGCGCACGATCTTGCCGGGAATGCCGACGACGGTCGCGCCAGGCGGCACGTCTTCCATCACGACCGAGTTGGCGCCGATACGGGCGCTGTCGCCGACGACGATGGGACCGAGAATCTTTGCGCCGGCGCCGACCATCACGTTGTCGCACAATGTCGGATGGCGCTTGCCGGGCGACCACGAGACGCCGCCGAGAGTCACGCCATGATAGAGCGTGACGTCATCGCCGACGATCGCCGTTTCGCCTATGACCACGCCCGCGCCGTGGTCGATGAAGAAGCGCGCGCCGATCGTCGCGCCGGGATGAATGTCGACATTCGTGAGGAAGCGCGCCATCCACGACACGAATCGCCCGGTGGAGCGCCAGCCGCGCCGCCACAGGCGATGGCCGATCCTGTGCCAGATCACGGCGTGCACGCCGGGATAGGTGAACAGGATTTCAACACGGCCACGCGCCGCCGGGTCGCGGCTGCGGACGCAGCCGATATCGCCCCTTATGTCGGAGAGCAGCGTCTTCAGTGACATTGCTTCGTCCTCGCATGGCGGAAGGCGCGCTCCTGGAGCGATCGGGCGATCCGCCGCGCCTCCCCGGTCGGCACGGCGCGCTTGGAACGGATGGCGAGGCGTTTCACTTCGGCCAGCGTCTGCGCTTCCACAACCGGGTCGAGATCGAGGTCGCCGCAGACCGCGCGCAGCGCGGCAAGCCCCGAATGCTTGCCGAGCACGATGGCATGACGGCGGCCAAGCGACGCCGGATCCAGGGCCTGGTAGGCGCGCACGTCCTTCAGCAGGCCCGAGACGTGCACGCCGGATTCATGGCTGAATATGTCACGGCCGACGATCGCCTTGGCTTCGCCGATGCCGCGGCCGGCGCATTCGGCGACCATCTGGGCGAGATCGTCGAGACGCAGCGGATCGACGCCGGTGTGATGTGGCGTCGTGCGTCGCAGCGCGATGACGACTTCTTCCAGCGCCGCATTGCCGGCGCGCTCGCCGAGGCCGAGCACGGTGACGCTCGCATGGCGCGCGCCGCCGCGAATGGCGGCGAGCGTATTGGCCGTCGCAAGTCCGAGATCGTCGTGGCCGTGGAACTCGATGGCGAGGTCGGTCGCATCGTTCAGTCGACGGACCGCCGCTTCGACGCCGAACGGGTCGAGCACGCCGAGCGTGTCCGCGAAGCGGATACGGAAGGCGCCGGCCTTGCGCGCCGCCTCCGCGAGAAGGCCGAGAACTTCCGGTTCGGCGCGCGATGAATCCTCGCAGCCGAGCGCGACTTCCAGACCGCGGTCGCATGCGTAGCCGATCACGCGCGCCACTTGCGCAGCCACCTCGTCGGGCGTCGCGCCGAGCTTGACCTGCATCTGCACGCGCGACGCAGGCGCCGAAATATTGACCCGGCCCAATCCGGCGGAGAGCGCGGCGTCCACGTCCCGCTCCAGCAGCCGGCACCAACCCATGACGGCGCAATCGGGATCCGCATCGACGATGCCTGCGATGCAATCGATTTCGTCCGGCCCGGTCGCCGGCGTTCCGGCCTCGATCTCGTCGACGCCGGCTTCCGCCAGGGCGACGGCGATTGCGCGCTTCTCTTCGTTCGTGAAGGAGACGCCGGGCGCCTGCTCGCCGTCCCGCAGCGTCGTATCGTTGACGAAGATCCTCGCGCCGCCGGTCATCGGTGCCTCACGCGTAGACGGGTTTGAAATCCTTCGGCGTCTCGTTCGCGCCGGCCCAGAAGGGCGACAGCGCGCGCAGCTTTTCCATGATCGCCGGCAGCACCTCGATCACGCGATCCACATCCTCGTCGATGGAATCGCGCGAGAAGGAGAAGCGGATCGAACCATGCGCAGCGGTGAAGGGAATGTTCATGGCGCGCAGCACATGGCTCGGCTCGAGCGACCCCGACGTGCAGGCCGATCCCGAGGAGGCCGCAATGCCGGCGCGCGTCAGATGCAGCAGGATCGCCTCGCCTTCCACATATTCGAAGGCGATATTGCAGGTGTTGGGCAGGCGGTCGTATTTGTCGCCGTTGACGAAGCAGTTGGGAATGCGCTGCAGGACGCCGGCCTCGAGCCGGTCGCGCAGGGCCTTCACGCGCGTCTTCTCGTCGGCCATGGCCTCGATGGCGAGTTCCGCCGCCTTGCCGAGCGCGACGATGCCCGGCGTGTTCTCGGTGCCGGCGCGGCGTCCGCGCTCCTGGTGGCCGCCGCGCAGCAGCGGCTTGAACCGCGTGCCGCGCTTGACGTAGAGCGCGCCGATTCCCTTGGGCGCGTGCAGCTTGTGTCCGGACAGCGACAGCATGTCGACCGCCGAGCCCTTGAGCGCGATCGGCACCTTGCCGACGGCCTGGACCGCGTCGGTGTGAAACAGGGCGCCGACAGCCTTGGCCATTTCGGCGAGCGGCTCGATCGGAAAGATTGTGCCCGTCTCGTTGTTCGCCCACATGAGCGTCACGAGCGCGACGCGCTCCGACAGGGCCGCGCGATAGGCTTCGAGGTCGAGGCGGCCGAAGGAATCGACGCCGACATAATGGACCTTCACGCGGCCGGTCTTCTCCAGATATTCGCAGACCGACAGGACGGCGGGATGTTCCACCTTCGAGGTGATGATCTCGTCGCGGTCGGGCATGGCCTCCATCGCCGAGAGGATCGCCATGTTGTCGCTCTCGGTGCCGCCCGAGGTGAAGACGATCTCGTGGTCGTATTCGGCACCGAGCAGCGTCTGCAATTGCTTGCGGGCCGCCCGGACCGCGCCGCCGACGCTGGCGCCGAAGGAATGGATCGACGAGGGATTGCCGAACTGCTCGGTGAAGTAGGGCAGCATCGCCGCGACGACGCGTTCGTCGACTTTCGTCGTGGCATTGTTGTCGAGATAGACCGGGCGCATGCGGGTCTCCTCAGTTCTTGCCGACGGGAACGACACGGATCGGCGCGCCGATCTTGTCGGAGAGACGGGCCTGGATGCCGGAGACGGTGACGCTCGCCATCTGGCAGCCGACACAGGCGCCGGACAGGCGCACATAGACGGTCGAGCCGTCGATATCGACGAGCTCGCAATCGCCGTTGTCGGCGCGCAGGCTCGGACGCAGATCCTCGATCGCCTGCTCGATGAGCTTCATCTTCTGCAGGTTGGTGAGCGCCGGGGCCGGCGCCGCCGGATCGAGCGGGGAAATCTTCGGCGTCTCGACCGGCGCCGCCCGCTTCGGCGCAACGGCGCCGAGCGACACGACGGGCGCAGCCGCCTTCGGCGTCGGCTTCTTCTTCAACGCGGCCGCGTCGACGGAGCCCAACCGATAGGCCTTAGCCGGATCGAGCGCGCCTTCCGCGACCATTTCGGCGTTCACCTTCGCCAGTACGCCTTCCAGCGCATCGAAGCAGGTGAGGCAGCCGCCGCCGGCCTTGGTGTAGGCGGTCACCTGCTCGATCGTCGTCAGGCTGTTCATGCGCACGGCGCGTTCGACCATGCCTTCGTCGACGCCGAAGCACTTGCAGATCAGCGCGCCTTCCTCGTGGTCGTCGGTCCAGGTCTCGCCGCGGAAATTGGCGACCGCCGCCTGCAGCGCCTCATAGCCCATGACAGAGCAATGCATCTTTTCAGGCGGCAGCCCGCCGAGAAAATCTGCTATGTCCTGGTTCGTCAGCTTCAGCGCCTCGTCGACTGTCTTGCCGATCACGAGTTCGGTCAGGGCGGAAGAAGACGCAATCGCCGAACCGCAGCCGAAGGTCTGGAACTTCGCTTCCAGGATGATGTTGGTGACGGGGTCGACCTTCATCATCAGCTTCAGCGCGTCGCCGCAGGAAATGGCGCCGACCTCGCCGACCGCATTCGCTTCGGCCAGAACGCCGGCGTTCTTCGGGTTGAAGAAATATTCCTGGACCTTCTCCGAATAATCCCACATGTCCGCCCCCTCAGCCGAAGCTCTTGCCGCAGGCGCACTTGGAGGCCGCGTTCGGGTTGTCGAATACGAAGCCCGAGGATTCCAGGTTCGTGACGAAATCGACCTTCATGCCGTCGAGATGCGGGCGGGAGAGATCGTCGATGAAGACGGTGACGCCGTCCTGCTCGATGACCTCGTCGCCCTCGCGCGGCTCCTTCTCCAGGCCCATCATGTATTTGAATCCGGCGCAGCCGCCGGTCTCGACCATGATGCGCAATCCGGCCGCCGGACCTGTCGCGCGGGCCATGGCGGATTTCACGGCTTCGACGGCGTCGGGCGTCAGCTGGATCATGGAAGGCTCCACCGGTTGAATGACGCCTGTCGCGTCGCAACCGTTGTGCCAGCAGAAAATCACCGGAAATCAGCTATTTGCCGAAGCGCCCTTGTGCGGATCGCGACAAGTGTCAGGAAACCGACAGGACCGCTGTCGCATCGCGACGATCGGCTTCGAGCCGGGCGCGCGCCAGAAGGCTCTGGCCATCCTCCGCGCCGAAGCAGCGATCGAAATCGCAGCATTCGCGACAGGAGGGCGCGGTGCAGAGCGTGAAGCCCTCCAGTTCGCACAGCCGCCGGTAGAAATATTTCTTCCACTTCATGTCGGCCGTATTGCCGGCGTGCAGCTCGGGGAAGAACCGCCGCAGCATTTCATTGAGCCAGGAGCGGTCGGCAAGGCCAAGATCCTGCCAGAGATGGTTCGGCCGCATGGCGCGCCTGGCGATCATGGCGGCGACCCAGCGCGTCTCGCGTCGGGCGTCGACCGCGAAGCCGCGCAGCAGCGACAGGACCTGTTCCTCTTCCTCGTCGACGACGGGTTCGGCCGCCGCGTCGGCCAGCGGCGAGAGGGAGGCGCCGCCGATCCAGACCGTCAGGGCGCGCAAATCCTCGCGCCCCAGTCCGAGCGCGTCGGAGAGCGTATTGCCCTCTTCGCGCGTCTCCATGATTCCCACCGCCAGGAGCCTGGAGAAGATTTCAACCAGGAACGGGTCGCGCACGGGCGGCGCGCCAAGCGCGATCGCCGCCGCCAGCGCCTCGCCGTCGCAATGGGCGAGCGGCGGCAGCGCGGCGACGATGCGCGCGCGCAGTTCAGGCAGCGATCTGATCGGCAGCGACATGGGTCTGGCAATCCTTGGGACAGACGCGGGCGCAGGCGCCGCAGCCGATGCAGGCTTCGGCATTGTCGACCTTCATGATCTTGCGGTTGAGATCGCCGTCGAAATCGTCATCGTCGTCCTCGGTGACCTTGCCCAGGATTTCGCCTTCGTCGTCGACGCCGTAGAGATGCATCACGTCGCGCGAACAGACCTTGAAGCAGCGCCCGCAGCCAATGCAGGTCTCGCCGTTGATCTGCGTGAGATAGACCGGCATCCAGGCGGCGCCGCCGCGGGTGAGAAATGCGCTCATGCCGATTCGAGCTCCTTCAGTTTCTTGCGCGCCGCTTCCAGCGCGGCATAGGCGTCGTGCGTCGCCTGCGCGACATCCATGATGGTCGTCCAGTTGACCGGCAATTCCTCCGACAGGTCATGCAGGTTCATCTTGGCGTTCACCGCCTTGGCGGAGAGCTTCTTGATGTCGGCTTTGAGCGTGTCGATGTCGGACATTGGTCAGGCCTTCGCGACTTCGGGATGGGCCTCGATCATCTCGACCGCCTTGGCGAGATATTTCTCGCCTTCGGCCGCCATCTTCGCGAAATTGTCGAAGCCGAAGCGATGAACATCGCGAAGGTGACGCGAGAGGGCGACGAGGTTGCCAGCGAGCAGGACGATGCGGCCGAAGCCCTCGTGGCTCATCTTCATCATAGGCCCGGCGATGACGCCGGTCTTGCCCTCGGCGGCAAGCCCGATCGCCGTGTAGAACATCTCGATGCGCCAGAGGATGTCGGGGTCGGGATCGCCGATGATCGGCATTTCGCGGCGCTGTTCCTTGGTGACGATGAAATCCTTGAGGATCTGGGCGTCCGTCTTCCTTTCCCAGGCGCCGTGCTGGTCCTGGGCGCGAAACAGCCGCACCAGCGCCTTCATGAACGGCGTTTCGAAGGCGGCCTCTTCGGCGGCGGCGGGGTCGACCGTATCGAGCATGACTTCCTCTCGTCAGATGAGCGGCGCGAAGAGAAGCGCGTCCGGCAGTTTTGCATCGGCGATTTCGTCGCAGACATCGGCAAAGGCGATTCCGTAGCGCAGCGACAGAAACGAGCAGGCGACAAGCAGAATGGCGCAGACCATCGGCGTCACTCCTCGTAGAACTTCGGTTTCTGCACCGCGCCTGCGCCGGCCAGAACCTTGCGCAGCCACGGCGGCGGCGAACCGGAGAGCATGACGCGCGTGCGCTCGAGCACTTCGTCGATCGACTGCGCCTGCTGGATCTTCACGGGGTGAATGCCGGCCGAGACGACCTTGGCGGCCGAAGGCCCGCCGATCGCCAGGCAGAAGAGAAGGTGGCAACCCGTCAGCCCTTCCACCTTCCGCGCGATCTTGTCGTCGCCTTCCGTCTTGTGGCTGCCGGATTCGTCCGACACGACATCGAACGACACGGCCTCGACGAAGCTCCATTCCTGCGGCGTCACGTCATAGATGGCGAAGCGGCGCGCCGAACCGAAATGCGCGTTGAGGTTCTTCATGTCCTGGGTGGCGATGGCCACGCGAAGGGATCCGGAGAGCGGCGCAGCCGAAGGCCCGTCCTCGCCGACAACGCGGAGATGCAAGGCGCTCATGGGATTTGCTCCTTCTGCTTGCGAGTTTCCCCGTGCGTGTCATGCCCGTGGGCGTGCGGCGCGGCGAGGAACAGGTTGGCGGTTTCGAAGATCAGGCTGCGCGTGCCGGAATAGCCGATGCTCGTGCGGTAGGCCGAACCCAGCCGGTCGAAGATCGGAAAGCCGACGCGCAGGTGCGGGATGCCGAGGCGGTCCGCCGCCTGGCGCCCATGCGCATGCGTGACGAGCAAGTCAGCCGCGCCCGCCATGTCCTCGAGGTCGCCGAGGTCGCCGACGATCACGTCGGCAGGCGTAAGTTCGATCGCCTTAGAGCCGGGCGTCGTCGTGACGGCGGCGACGATCCTGGCGCCGAGATCGGTCGCAAGGGAGGCGAGGCCGAGCAGGAGATCCGGCTCGGCGCCGATGGCGATTTTCTTGCCCGCAAAATAGAAATGACCGTCGAGCATGGCGTCGACCAGTCGCGCGCGTTCCCTGCGCACTTCCGGCGGCGCCGACATGCGCGAAAGGCGCGACAGCGTCGAAACCATCTGATCGCTGGCTTCCAGACCGACCAGGGTCGGGAAGACATAGGCCGGAGCCTGCGACCGCTCGGAGAGAAGTTCAGCCGCGGCGCGCATGTGCTCGCCAACCGCGATGGTCGCGCAGGATTCGCCCATGGAGCGGATCTGTTCGAGCGTCACGCCGCCATAGGTCGTCGCGCTCCATTCGCCGGTCGTCACGCCGTCAAGGGATTGCGAGACGTCCGGCAGGACGATGGGTTCGAGATCGAACTTGCGAACGAGATCCTTGAGCGATTCGAGATCGCCCACCGTCAGATGCACGCCCGGAAGGATATTCACCTGCCGAAGCGACGTTGCGCTGCACTTCGGCACGAGCGCGTCGACGAGAGCGTAAGTCGCCTTCGACCAGCCTTCCTCCAGGGATCCGTTGAAGTCGGGCGTCGACGCGAACACCACCTGCGTGCCGTCGAGTTCCTCGGCGCGACGCGTGAGAATCAGGCGAAGGTCGCCCTCGAAATCCTCGCCGCGCGTCTCGGTCAGGGCGGTCGAGCAGATACCGACGAGCTTCGGGTTCATGCGCTTCTTGAGATTGAGAAGCGCTTCCTCGACGTGGTCGGCGCCGCCGAGGATGGTCGAGACCTCGTTCATCGCCGTCGTCTGCAAGGGGATGGCTTCCTTGAAGTGACGGACGAGCAGGACGAGCGCGAATGCCGTGCAGCCCTGGCTGCCATGGAACAGCGGCACTGCGCCTTCCACGCCGAGATAGGCCATGGCTGCGCCAAGCGGCGCGGAGACCTTGAGCGGATTGGTCGAGACCGGCTTCGAGACGGGCGAGATCGCGTTCATCTCAGCATTCTCCGATATCGTCGGCTTCGGTCATCGCGAACTTGCGGCGATGGCGCGACAGCGCATGATCGTCGGCGGCGGTCGCCGCCGGCGCCCAGTCCTGATCCCACGGCGCGGGTCGGCGGGTCTTTTCCCAGACGGGATTGTTGATCGCCTGGTCGAGCTTCTTCACCAGTTCGACCATGCCGTCGTAGCCCGCGAAGGGTTCGTGACGCTCCTGGTTGATGTCGACCCAGGCGGTGCGCGCCTTCAGCGCAATGAATTGCGTACGGCCTCCGGACAGAAGGACGTCAGCCTTGCCGTCCCGCAGGAAGGCGAACATTTCGCGAGGGCTCAGCGCGTCGACCATATGGGTGTCTTCGCCGGTCAGTTCGATGACGCGCTGCTTGTCTTCCGGCGTCGCCTTGCGGACGGACGTGTCGACAATGACCATGCCGATGTCCTGCAGCGCCGAGACGACGGACCAGGACTTGACGCCGCCGGTATAGACGAGCGCGCGCTTGCCCGCGAGGCGGGCGCGGTATGGCTCGAGCCGCTTCCAGACCTTTGCTTCTTCCTCGGCGATCAAGGCCTCGGTGCGGTCGATCAGGTCGGCGGGAGCGCCCTGCTTCACCAGAAGGCCGGCGATGTTGCGCAGCGCGTCGGACGTGTCGGTCACGCCGTAGAACGAGCCCTCGAACCAGGGAATGCCCCAGCGCTCCTCCATCTTGCGCGCGACATTCACGAGCGCCGCCGAGCAGACCATCATGTTGACGCGCGAGCGATGGCTCGAGGCGACGTCATTGTAGCGGGCGTCGCCGGTCACGCAGGTATGGATGCGGATGCCGAGCTTCTCGAACAGGGGTGTGACCTGCCAGAGTTCGCCGGCCAGATTGTATTCGCCGAGGATGTTGATGTCGGTCGGTGTGGAAATCTCGGGCTCGCGCGTGCCGATCACATGGTCGAGCAGCGTTTCGCCCGCGAGCTTGTTGCCGAGATTCTTGGAGCCGGCGAAGCCCGGCGCATTGACCGGGATGACGGGAACGCCGAGCGTCTGCGTCGCATGGTTGCAGACCGCGACAATGTCGTCGCCGATCAGCGCGGTGACGCAGGTCGCATAGACGAAGACCGCCGGCGGCGCGTGCCGCTCGACGACAGCCTTGATCGCCTTCCACAGCTTCTTCTCGCCCTGCCCCATCACGATGTCGAGTTCCGACATGTCGGTCGTGAACGATGTGCGATAGAGCTGCGGCCCCGAGGAGGCGGCGTGACGATTGTCCCAGCTGTTGCCCTCGCAGGCGAGCGGGCCGTGGATGAGATGGGCGGCGTCGACGATCGGCTGCAGGACGATCTTCGCGCCATCGAAGGCGCATCCGCCGGCCGCCGCGCCGGGCGTCAACGGCTTGGAGCAGCCCTTCTTGCGCTCCTTGTCGGACTTGGCGGCGTTCTTGTCGCAGGCCGGCTCGTTGAACACGTCCTGGATCTTCGCCTTGAGATCTGACATGCGCGGCCCCGTTTGTGTCGCGGAGCCGACGAAAATGTCGGCCCGGCATCGCTTCGGGAAAGAAGTTGCAAGGCGCGCGCCACTCGACGGGCGCGCGCCCCGCGGGCCTCAGCGGGTGAGGTCGTAGGAGAAGTCCGTCACGCCGGCGACGATCGTCTCGCGGTCGAGCACGTCGAAGACCTTGTCCAGGAGCGTGGTCAGCACGCGCAGGCCGCCCTGATAGCCCCACACCGGGAAGCGGTGGTGGTGGTGGCGATCGAAGATCGGGAAGGTGAGGCGGATCAGCGGCGTTCCGGTGTCGCGCTCCAGGTACTTGCCGTAGGAGCTGCCGATCAGGAAGTCCACCGGCTCGGTGAAGAGCAGCGAGCGGAGGTGCCAGAGGTCCTTGCCGGCCCAGACCTGCGCATTGGCGCCGAACGGCGAGGAAGCGAACAGCGCCTTCATTTCCTCGACCCATTCCGTCTTGCCGTTGGTGGCCAGGCAATGGATCGGCTCGCCGCCGGTCTCCATCACGAAGCGCGCCATGGCGTAGACGAAATCCGGATCGCCGTAGATCGCGTATTTCTTGCCGTGCAGATGCGCCTGGCTGTCGGCCATGGCGTCGATCAGGCGGCCGCGCTCCTTCTCGATTTCCGCCGGGATCGCCTTGCCCGAGAGCTCGGAGATCTTCATCAGAAGTTCGTCGGTCGCGCCGACGCCCATCGGGTAATGGAAGCTCGCGACCTCCTGGCCCTGCTCGGCGACATAGTCCATGGTCTTCTTGGTGCACCAGGACTGAAGCGACAGGGTGGCCTTGGCGTTGAGCGCGTCGGCGACATCGTCGATCTTCGTTCCGCCGTCGTACATGCGGAACTCGCCGTCGGCGGGCGTGTCGAACTGGTCGGCGGCATCCGACAGGATCGTGTAGTCCACGTCCATGGCGTCGAGGATCCGCTTCAGTTCGCGGTTGTTGCCGACGACGAAGCCGTCGAAACCGGGAATGATGTTTATCTTCTTGCCGGCCGTGCGCGCCTTGCCCTTCCAGAAGTGCTCGAACACGCCCTTGATCATGTTGTCGTAGCCGTCGACATGGCTGCCGACGAAGGCGGGCGTATGCGCGAAGGGAACGTCGTAGTCTTCCGGAACGGAGCCCTTCTGCTTGGCGGTCTGGATGAAGGCGTGCAGGTCGTCGCCGATCACCTCCGCCATGCAGGTGGTCGAGACCATGATCATCTTGGGATCATAGAGCTTGTAGGTGTTGGCGAGGCCGTCGACCATGTTGTTCAGGCCGCCGAACACCGCTGCGTCCTCCGTCATGGACGAGGACACGGCCGAGGACGGCTCCTTGAAGTGGCGCGACAGGTGCGAGCGATAATAGGCGACGCAGCCCTGCGAGCCGTGCACGAAGGACATGGTGCGCTCGAAGCCGGCGGCGGCGAAAACCGCGCCCAGCGGCTGGCAGGCCTTGGCCGGATTGACGACCAGCGCCGTGCGGGCGAGGTTCTTCTCGCGATATTCCCAGGTCTTGGTCCATTCGGACGTATCCAGGATCTGGATGTCGGATACGCCGCACTCGAATTCCGCCTTCTTGCGGGCGAGCATCTCCGTATATTCGGGCTCGCGGAAGAGGGGCGCGTGATCGAGAACCTTTTCGGCTGACTGGGGCATGACAAAGCTCCTCTGTTGCGTGGCAGCGCCATACGGCTGCCCACGCGGCTGGAGTTCAGGGTTCTGGAAGCCCGGGCCCGGAGGCCCGGGATTTTTTCATTCCGCGGCGATCGCCGTCGGCGCGGGCTCGGCCTTCGGCTTCCACGGCGCCTTCATCAGACCCCAGACGGGGTTGTTGATGGCGAGATCCATGTCGCGCGCGAAGATCGCGAAGCCGTCGTAACCGTGGTACGGGCCGGAATAGTCCCAGGAATGCATCTGACGGAACGGAATGCCCATCTTCTGCACCGGGTACTTTTCCTTGATGCCCGAGCCGACGAGATCGGGACGCACGCCCTCGATGAACTTCTCGAGCTCGTAGCCGGTCACGTCGTCGTAGATCAGCGTGCCGTTCTTCACGTAATGGCCGGTGCGCTGGTAGTCGTCGCCGTGCCCGAACTCGTAGCCCGTGCCGACGATCTGCATGCCGAGGTCCTCGTAGGCCGTGATCACGTGGCGCGGACGCAGGCCGCCGACGTAGAGCATGACCGTCTTGCCCTCGAGGCGCGGACGATACTTGGCGATGACGGCGTCGACCAGCACGCGGTACTTCGCGATGACGGCTTCCGTCTTCTCCTCGATCTCCGGACCGAAGTGCTTGGCGATCTTGCGCATGGAGGCTTCGATCTGCGAAGGACCGAAGAAATTGTACTCCAGCCAGGCCACGCCGTACTTCTCTTCCATGTGGCGGCAGATGTAGTTCATCGACCGGTAGCAGTGGATGAGATTGAGCTTGGCCTTGGGCGCGCGCTCGATTTCGGCGAGCGTCGCGTCGCCGGACCAGTTGCCGACCACGCGAAGGCCCATTTCCTCGAGCAGGATGCGCGAGGCCCAGGCGTCGCCGCCGATGTTGTAGTCGCCGATGACGTTGACGTCGTAGGGCGAAGCCTCGAAGGCGCTGTCGTCGTTCTGCGTGGCGCCGCCCTTGTTGTCGAACACCCAGTCGCGAACCGCGTCGTTGGCGATGTGGTGGCCGAGCGATTGCGAGACGCCGCGGAAGCCTTCGCACCGCACCGGCACGATCGTCTTGCCGCTTTCCTTGGCCTTCTTCTTCGAGACGGCCTCGATGTCGTCGCCGATCAGGCCGATCGGGCATTCTGACTGCACCGTCACGCCCTTGGCGAGCGGGAAGAGGTCGTTGATCTCGTCGATCACCTTCTCCAGCTTCTTGTCGCCGCCGAAGACGATGTCCTTTTCCTGGAAGTCGGAGGTGAACTGCATCGTCACGAACGTGTCGACGCCGGTCTTGCCGATGTAATAGTTACGGCGCTGCGACCAGGAATATTGCCCGCAGCCCACCGGGCCGTGGCTGATGTGGACCATGTCCTTGATCGGACCCCAGACCACGCCCTTCGATCCTGCATAGGCGCAGCCGCGGATCGTCATGACGCCGGGGATCGACTTGATGTTCGATTTCACGTCGCATTCCGTGAGGGCCTTGCCCTCCTCGCCGATCTCCTCGCCATCCTTGGCGACATTGAGATGCTTCTTGCGACGCTTGGCGAACTTGTCGGGATATGCGTTGAGCACTTCTGTGATCAACGACTCCATCTTTTCGCCGTCGTTTTCGTAATCGAGGCTCATCGTCTTCTCTCCTCGTTTGCTGGGATCGACGCCGGATTCAAGGTCCGGCGCCGATTTGGATTGACGCAGCCCTGCGACTGCGACGGCGAACTCAGGCGCTGGCGGCGGCCTTCGCGGCTTCCTTGGCCTGCAATTCGGCGAGCGCCTGCTCCTCGGTCTTCATGATGCCGAACTCGAGCAGCATTTCCTCGAGCTCTTCCATCGTGATCGGGGTCGGGATGGTGCCCTTGCCCGAGTTCTCGTGGATCTTGCGGGCGAGTTCGCGATACTCGGCGGCCTGCTGCGAGTCCGGCGCATATTCGATGACCGTCTGGCGGCGAAGCTCGGCGTGCTGCACGATGTTGTCGCGCGGCACGAAATGGATGAGCTTGGTGCCGAGCTTGGCGGCAAGCGCCTCCGCGAGTTCCAGCTCCTTGTCGGTCTGGCGCTCGTTGCAGATGAGCCCGCCCAGGCGCACGCCGCCGGAATGCGCGTACTTCAGAATGCCCTTGGCGATGTTGTTGGCGGCATAGAGCGCCATCATCTCGCCGGACATGACGATGTAGATTTCCTGCGCCTTGTTTTCGCGGATCGGCATTGCGAAGCCGCCGCAGACGACGTCGCCGAGCACGTCGTAGGACACGTAGTCCACGTCGTCATAGGCGCCGTTCTCTTCGAGGAAGTTGATCGCGGTGATGACGCCGCGGCCGGCGCAGCCGACGCCCGGCTCGGGACCGCCGGATTCCGTGCACTTGATGCCCTTGTAGCCGATCTTGAGGACGTCCTCGAGTTCGAGATCCTCGACCGAGCCCGCCTCGGCGGCCAGCGCAAGCACCGTGTCCTGGAGCTTGGTGTTGAGGATGAGGCGGGTCGAATCCGCCTTGGGGTCGCAGCCGACGATCAGGATCTTCTGACCCATCTCGACCAGCGCGGCGAGAGTGTTCTGCGACGTCGTCGATTTGCCGATGCCGCCCTTTCCGTAGAACGCGATCTGACGGAGCTTGCCCATGAATGTCTCCTGCGATTTGGGGCTGTCCCCCGAGAGAGCAACAATCCGTCGCTGCTCGACCGAAGAGGTCCGCAACCGCCATGCCACGCGCCCTTCAAAAACTGGCACGTTGATTTTCCTTGAATTTTCGTCAGGGACGGCCGGAGACGCGATGTGGCCGGACGACGAAACTGTCGCGTGCCCGACAAAGGCTCGACAGGCCTTGTGCGATGGGTCGAACGCCGACTGCAGCAGGGCATACGACGCGATCTGTCGCGCCTGCGACCGGCCTGAGGCGGTTGCGTCGCATTTTGTCGGGAATGAGCGCGCCCTGGCGCGGTACGCGGATTGCTGATCCTCGCGCGGTTCCACCCAACGGAGCGCAACCATGCCAAACGTTACATTCTCGTCCTACATGCTGAAGAAGGATGTCACCGTCTATGCGATCGCCGGCGACACATCGACCATCCTGGCGGTCGCCGACGCCAACAAGATCCCGATTCCGCACGATTGCAAGGAAGGCAATTGCGGCTCCTGCCTGATCGAGGTCGTCACGCTCACCGGCAAGACGATGGGCTCGATGCTGACGGACAAGGAGAAGGACCAGCTCAAGGGCCTCGGCAAGATCACCGAGGAGGAGATCCAGCGCGCCGAGGTCGACGACGTCATGCCGAAATACCGGCTGGCCTGCCAGTACATCGTCCGCGACCAGGACATATTGGTGAAATTCACCGGCGCGCCGGGCGGCGCGGTCTGACCGGGCGCCGGAACGGCGGATGTGCGCTACGCCGTCCGCCGTTCAGTCGATCGGTTCGACACGGGCCACGATATCGACGCCGACGACCCGCATCCCCGGCGGCGCCGGAATATCCAGCGAAAGAATGACGTCGTCCGGAACGTCCATAAGGTGCTTCCGGGAATCCACGTAATAGTGGAAATGGGATCCCGTCTTGGTGTCGTACCAGACGGTCGAACCATAGAGCGCGATCTCCCGCAGCAATCCATGCGTCGCGAAATCACGCAGCGCATTGTAGATGGTCGCGAGCGATGGCGGATAGCGGTTGCAGGCGGCCTCGGCATAGAGCATCTCTGCGGTGAGATGCCGGTCGCCCCGCGAAAACAGGAGTTCGGCGATCTGGACGCGCTGGCGCGTCGGCCGAAGCCCTGCCCTCTTCAGCATTTTGAGGACATTCGAGGATTTCCAGCTCTCGACGGTGTTGGACATCGTACAATCCGTGAGGTTTCGAACACGTCGGACGTGCCCGGGTTGCGTTTCCTCCCCTGTCCTGCAAGACGCGTGCAATGGCGGTTAGAGTTGCGCGGCAAGCGCCTGGGCATCGGCCCGAACGACGCTCGCGCCGATCTCGTCGAAGAATTTCTCCTCGTTGCGGGTCAGCGGCTCGTTCTCGACCAGGACATAATGCGGCCCCCTGGACCTCTTGATGATCTGGCGCGCGTAGGTCCGCAGCATCTGGTCGTTGAACCGGCAGCCCACGAACACGAATCCCCGCGACTCGCGGATGAGCTTCACGCAGTCGGGAATCGGCGTCTGGATGTCGATTTCCGTCACGACCTCGACATAGTCGCTGTCTGCGACGAGGTAATTCTGCGCCGGCGCAACGGAACCGTGCGGCTTGTAGAGGATGGTGCGCGCCGCATGGGCGGCGTCGGCGGCTGCGACGGCGCCGGACGGATCATATGTCCGATACCAGACGTCGCTGATCTCCAGCGCCCGCGTGATGCCCTGGATCTCCAGCCAGTCCGTGCGGCCCGCCAGCGCATTTCGCATCGCGCCGTCGTACCAGACGTCGACAATCAGCGGCAGCGGCAATGCGGCCAGCTTCTGGTGCAGCGGCGTCGGCGGCGTCGGCGTCTTGAAGATTTCCGTCATCATGGCGATCAGCGTCTTGCGATGACGCCGCTGCTCGATGAATTGCGCGACCGACCACATGTTGGTGCGGATCCGGCCAGGCGCCGGCGCACGCTTGTGCAGTTCGAAGGCGATCTGTTCCGGCGTGACCGGCATGGGGGGCTGCACGGCCGCGTCCGCGAACACGCCGGGACCGAGATAGGGAACGAGCCGGCCGGCGCTCAAGCCTTCGGCGATTGCCGTGAGCGTCCGGTCGAGATCGCCGGCCGCGACGTCGCGCGGCGCGACATGCGCCTCACTCATCGTCGCCTCCGAGTTTCTTCGCGTTGACCGTGATCGGCAGCTTCGTTTCGGCTGGCATGTCCGGCAGGACCAGCGTCCAGCCGTTCTTCAGCTTGATCGAGCCGCCCCAGATCGGCGACTTCTCCGTCTCGACGACGAGTTCCTCGAGATCCTTCTTCGGCACGTAGGCCGAAAGCCCCTTCGGCGTTTCGCGGATCATGACTTTCATGCGGGCTTCTCCTGTTCGACGACAGCATCGGCCAGGATGAGCTCCTTGCCGCGCATGCCGACGATCGTCCCGCGATCGACCCATTCGACCGCGTAAATGTAGAACATCTGCAGGAAGGTGCCGATGTCGCGGACATAGCCGACGTCGCCCTTGCGCACGAGGATCTCGCCGATTTCCTTCAAGGGATAGGTGCCGTCGTTCTTCACGTGCTTGCGCGAGACGACTTTCGTGCCCGGCATGAACAGCGGCTGGCGCCTGATCTCGACTTCCTCTTCGCGGCCAAGTCCCATGTCAGCCCTCCAGTTCCGCGATGCGGCGGCGCGCCATGTCGGCGACGGCGGGATCGGAATCGTTCAGGAGGCGACGCGCCACGGCAAGGTCTCCGCGTTCGGCGGCGATGTAGCGCACGCGCAGGTCGCGATCGGCCACGAACAGATGCAGGGTGGAAGGCGGGATGCGCTCGGCCGCCTGCTTGCGCACCAGCGGGTCGACGTCGAAGGCGAAGGCGGCGAGCCGGTCGGGCGGCAGGCGGCGCGCAACCGTGCGCCGGACTTCCGGCTCCGGGTCGCTTGCCGCGACAGGCAGGAGCGGCGGATCGAGCCGCCGCGCAGCCATCAGGCGCACGTAATAATCGCTGTCTGAAAACATTTTCAGGAGGTCGGCGCCCTGCAGCCGCATGGCGCAGGCGATCCGCACCTTGCGGTCCGGATCGTCCATCATCTCGCGCACACGTGGCGTCGGCAGCCGCATGGCGACCATGGCCCGAACCTCCGGATCCTTGTCGCGCATCATGCGCGGCAGGAGAAACACGTTCGCGTGCTTGGCGGCGATCGTCCGGATCTCGAAATAGGGATGATCGACATACTGGCCGACAAGCTGGCTGTTGCTCGCAAAGAATCTGTCGATGCGCTTGGCGCGCTGGTCGCGGACGCAAATGCGCCCGAGCACGCAACGCCCGGCCTCGCGCATCGGCAGATGCGGGCAGTCCTGGCAGGAGAACGGCTGGCCGGTCCAGTCGACCGTGCGATCGACCGTGTCGGCTTCCTCCTCCCGTATTGTCCTGTCCCGCGTCAGCGGACCGGAACGCAGGTCTTCGGAACGGGGCAGACTTCCGCGCATTGCGGCTTGTCGAACGAACCCTCGCATTCCGTGCACTTGGCGGGATCGATGATGTAGGTATCGCCCTTCATCTTGATCGCCGCATTCGGGCATTCGAATTCGCACGCGCCGCACACCGTGCACTGGGAGGTTATGATCTTGTAGGCCATTTGCTTCTCCTCTTTTCAGATCTTCACGCGCTCTGCGCCATTTCCATCGCGCTGAAGCGCTGCTGGTAGAGAGCGGCGACCGCGGATTCGATGTAGTCGTGGGCGAAGGCGTCGCTGACCTCGATGCCGGCTTCCGCGAGCTGCTCCTTCGGGCAATCGCCGATCTTCGCGCAGAGGACCACTTCGACGCCCTCGAGCGCGGCGATGACGGTGTCGAGCGTGGCGTCCTCGCCGAAGCCGCCCTGGCAATATTGCTCGACCTTGCGATGGCCGACGAAGACGATGCCTTTCGGGCCGGCTTCGTAGACCTGGAATTCGCTGGCATGGCCGAAGTGCACGTTGACGCGGCCGCCGCCCTTGGTTGCGACCGCGATGAGCAGCTTGCCTTCGCTGGCCGCCGCCCGGACCTCGCCGATGGCGTCCTGCTTGGCCGCGACGTGATCGCCGCGCTCGCGGGCCACGACCTCGCGATAGGCCTCGCGCTTGGCCGGATCGTAGACGACCTCTTCGGGCAGCAGGTCCTTGGTGAATTCCTGGCCGCGATCCTCGCCGAGCAGGCCGACGGCGTCGGCGCGGCACTGGCGGCAATGGCGCATGAGCTTCGCGCCGCCGTCGAGCTTGTCCTGCAGCGCCTTCAGTTCCATCGCGGTCGGGCCGCGCTGGCCGGTCAGGCCGAAATGCGTGCCGTGGGCCGGATCGGAGATCAGCGGCATGACGTTATGCAGGAAGGCGCCGCGCTCCTTCACCCATCTGTTCACCTCGACCAGGTGCTCGTCGTTGACGCCGGGAATCATGACCGAGTTGATCTTGGTCAGGATGCCGCGCGCGGTCAGCATTTCGAGGCCCAGCATCTGTCGTTCGTGCAGGATCTGCGAGGCTTCGAGGCCGGTGTAGCGCTTGCCGCGGTAGAAGATCCACGGGTAGATCTTCGTCCCGATCTCGGGGTCGACCATATTGATGGTGATCGTCACATGGTCGACGTTCATCTCAGCCAGTTCGTCGATACGGTCCGGCAGCATCAGGCCGTTGGTCGAGATGCAGAGCTTGATGTCGGGGATGTCCTTCGAAACATTGGCGAATGTGGCCTGCGACTTCTTCCAGTCGTAGCAGGCGTCGCCGGGACCGGCGATGCCGAGCACGGACAATTGCGGGACCTCGTTGGCCACCGTGATGACCTTGCGGGTCGCCTCGTCCGGCGTAAGCTTTTCCGAGACGACGCCCGGACGGCTCTCGTTGGCGCAGTCGTACTTGCGGTTGCAGTAGTTGCACTGGATGTTGCAAGCCGGCGCCACCGCCACATGCATCCGCGCAAAATAATGATGCGCCTCTTCCGAGTAGCAGGGATGATCCTTGATCTTCTCCCATGTCGCCGCATCCATGTCGTCGGGCTTGGCTGACGATCCGCAGGAAGAAGACGAGCAGCCTCCCTCCGAAATCTTCGCGCGCATGGCGTCGAGGTCGATGGGCTGAAGCAGGCTGTCGACTGAAAGCATGGCGGCCTCCGGTTTGCCCTGAGGTTCCGCAACCGCCGTGCCAAGGCGAGCTGTTTGATTTTACTTGGAATTATCTGGCAGGAAAGAAGTGGCCAACGTCGCAGGCCGCACATTCTGTCGGGCCTGCGACATGGCGTGTCGCACGTCAGAGATGCTTCATCTCGACGCCGTGCTTGCGCAGGGCGTAGCCGATCTGCCGCGGCGTGAGTCCCAGCAGGCGCGCAGCCTTGGCCTGCACCCAGCCGGTCTTCTCCATCGCATCGACAAGCCGTTCCTTCTCGCCGATGTGCGGGTGCGTGACGGGGCACGCGCCGGGCGCGGGACAATGCGCCGCCTCGCCGCTTTCATGGACGATCGGGAAGAGATGGCTGTCGGCGACAGTGCGCGCCGGCTCCGGCGTCGCCTGTTCCGGCGCGTGGCTCTTCCAGAGCGTGCGCGACAGACAGATGCCGGTCTGGCACGCGAAATCCGGGGCGCCTATTTCATCCGACCCCGCCAGCGCCGCCGTGCGCCTGACGCAATTCTCGAGTTCGCGCACATTTCCGGGAAATGCGCAGGACGAGAGGATATCCAGCGCCCGCTCCGAGAAATTCAGCTTGCGGCCGTTCTCGCTCGAGAAGCGATCGAGGAACAGGCGGGCCAGGACGGGAATATCCTCGACCCGCTGGCGCAGCGGCGGCAGCAGCAACGTCACGACATTGATGCGGTAGTAGAGATCGGCGCGGAACTGGTTTTTCGCGACCGCTTCTTCGAGGTTGCGGTTGGTCGCGCAGACGATACGCACGTCGACCTTCATCGTCTTTGCGCCGCCGACGCGCTCGAATTCGCCTTCCTGCAGAACGCGCAGGAGCTTTGCCTGGAATGAAGCGGAAATTTCCCCTATTTCGTCGAGGAACAGCGTACCGCCGTTGGCCAGCTCGAAACGGCCGATCCGCTGGTTGATGGCACCGGTGAAGGCCCCCTTCTCATGGCCGAACAATTCCGATTCGAGAACGCTTTCGGAGAGGGCGGCGCAATTCACCTTGACGAAAGGCCCTTTGGCCCGGGGCGAGGCGTCGTGAATGGCGCGGGCGAACAATTCCTTGCCGGTGCCTGTCTCGCCGCGCAGCAGGACGGTCGCGTTGGAGCGCGCCGCGGCGTCGACTCGCTCGAGAACAGCGCGGATCGCCGCGCCGCCGCCGACGATACCGGCCGTCGCCTGGTGTTTCGCCTTGTGCGGCCGCGACGGCGCATCCGCCTCGCGCGCTTCCGACAATTGCTTTTCGAGACGATGCGTTTCCGAGATCAGCCGGTCGCGATCGCGCGCCAGCATCATGTGCATGCGCAGCGTCTGGCCGACGAGATTTCCGACCATGGTCAGGAGGCGAACGTCGTCCTCGAGACGGAAATGCAGCTTGCCGTCCCATTCGCGATCGACGGTCAGCACGCCCTTCACCTTGCCATCGACCTTGATCGGCACGCCGACGAAGGACACGGTCGTCCGCGGCGTGGCCATGCGCAGGTAGGCGGATCCCGTGAACAGCGGATGGGTCGAGATGTTCTCGATCACGAGCGGAACGCCCGTCGCCACGACCTGGTCGATGAGCGCCTGCGGCACGAGCGAGCGGGACTTCGGCTTCACCTCGTCGCACATCGCGGCGGTGAGTTCCGGTTCGCCAGCGTCGTCGAGCACGAGAATGTAGCCTCGCCGCATCTGCATGAAGGACGAGAGCACGGCGATCACCCCGCCGAGACAGCGGTCGAGCGATTGCGGCGTCGTCAGGATCTTGGAGATCTCGTAGACGCCGGTGAGCGCGACGTCCTTGTAGGCGGGCGTCACGGATATGGTGCGCAAGCTCTGTACGGCGGCCATATCAGCCTCCGCTCCTGAAAGTCGCTCCCGGCGCCTGACAGTTTGGAAGTCCGGGCGGCGCAGGGCGTGTCTTGTCAAATTTGATGCTGCATCGCATCACACGTCAAAAAAAATGCGTGCGCAGTCTGCGGAAATTGCAGGCGGCCCGCCTCAAGCGCGGGCATTGCCGAGGCCGAAGCCACACTTTGGTCGCGTTTGATCGAGGCCGTGGCGCCGATCGCGCATGGGCTGGTATGGCGATCACTGGTTTTCCAGCGAAGGACATGATGCCGGATCGGACGTCGAATGCGCAGACCTCCGCGCTTGCCCCTTGGCAAGGGCATTCGACCAATCTCGTCGGTGCGTCCACCGCGTTTCTGGCGGATGTCGCCTTTAACGAATCGTCGCGGCGGCTGACCATTTCCGGCGTGCGGGAGATGAATGGCCCCTTGTTCGAAATGCTCGGCCAGGCCGAAAGCCTCGTCGAGGCCGGGGAAGCATTCTCGACCTACATGACGGCCATGTTCGGCATCGACGCCGAACAGCGGGAACGACGCGCCGGTCGCGCCCGGTTCCGCTCATCGTTTCTCCGGCTGATCAAGGGATGGGGCTACGACAGCAATAGTCCGGAAGGCGCGGTGCTGAAGGGCTGGGTCGAGAGCAGGTTCGGGATCCCGCCGCTGTTCCACAAGACGCCGATCCGGCGCATCGGCAGCGGCGCCTGGACGACCTATGTCGAGGAAAAGATGTCGAGCCGCTTCCACGACAATTCCATCTATGCCCAGCTCGATCTGCTCTACGAATTCTGCCAGTGGGCGTTCCGGCAATTCGTTGCGCCGGAATGCGCGCGCCTCACGCTTTATCGTGGCGTGAACGGGCTTGAGGAGCACGAGATCGTCGAAAGGCTGGACGGCAGACGCCTGCTGCTGAGGCTCAACAATCTCTCTTCATTCACCGCCGACCGCGACATTGCCGGATGCTTCGGCGATACGATCCTGAAGGTCGAGGCGCCGATCGCGAAGATCGTGTTCTTCAACGATCTCCTGTCGCCGCACCCACTCAAGGGAGAGGGCGAATATCTGGTCATCGGCGGCGTATATCGCGTCGAGGCGAGCTATCACTAGGAGTTTGAAGTGGCGCTAGATTCATCAACGATCGATCGCGCGCTCGCCGCCTATCTCGGCTTCGCATGCGGCGACGCGCTGGGCGCCACCGTCGAATTCATGACAAGGCCGGAGATCGCCGCGCGCTACGGCGTGCATCGCGAAATAATCGGCGGCGGCTGGCTCGGCTTGCAGCCGGGACAGGTCACGGACGACACCGAAATGTCGCTGGCGCTGGGACGATCGCTGGTCCGGCGGCGCGGCTTTGATGCGAACGATGTCTGCGACGAATTCGCGGCATGGCTGAAGACGCAGCCGCGCGATGTCGGCGCAACCTGTCGTCGCGGCATCCGTCGCTACATGATCGACGGCTCGGTGGAAGGACCCTATTTCGACGGCGATGCAGGCAACGGCGCGGCCATGCGAATCCTGCCCGTCGCGCTCGCTACCTTGTCACGCCCCGCCGAGGCGATCGAATGGACGCTCGGGCAATGCCGCACTACCCACAATCATCCCTTGTCCGACGCCGCTTCGGTCGCGCTCGTCCGGATGACCCAGGCGCTCGTCCTTGGACAGGGCAGGTCAGCGGCGCGCGCCATCGCCGATGAGCTCGTTGACCAGCATCCGCTGTTCCGCTTCTCGCCGTTCCGCTCCTCGTCGAGCGGATATATCGTCGATACGATGCGCACTGTCCTGCACTTCTATTTCGAGACCGACGGTTTCGAGGAATGCCTCGTCGTGACTGTCAACGAGGGCGGGGATGCGGATACGACTGGCGCGCTCGCGGGAATGCTGGCGGGCGCGACCTATGGATACGAAGCGCTGCCGCAGCGCTGGCTGGCGACACTGGATGAAGCGATCGTCGTTGACATTAGACGTCAATCGATCGACCTTCTGAACTTGGCCTGACGCTCCCAGGCAAACGCCGCGATTCGACGAAAGCCTGGCTGACGCCGTCCGACGCTGAGGGCATGGCCCTATCGGGCTGGCTGCAATGCCTCGTTCAAAACGGCGTTGCACGCCTTGCCCGCGACATCCGCGAGGGATGGCTCGCGTGTGACCATGACGGCTACAATCGCGCCGTCGATCAGCAAACCCACCTGATGCGACAGCGACACCGGATCGGCGGCGCCCGCCGCGGCGGCAAGCGCCGTAATGGCGTCCAGCAGCGCCGACTTGTGGCGCAAGGCGAGGTCGCGCAATCGAGGATCGCTCTTGTCGTGCTCGCCGACGGCGTTGATGAACGGGCAGCCGTAGAAGTCATCCTGCTCGAACCACTGCCGCAGCAGCGGGAAGATGCGATCGAGCTTGTCGCGCGGCGCCTGCGGGCCATCGACGAGCGCCGGCAGGAACCAGTCGCGCCAGCGTTGTCCTTCCTCTTCCAGGACCGCCTCGACCAGCCGATCCTTCGACCCGAAGATCTTGTAGAGCGTCATCTTGGCGACGCCGGCCTCGCGCAGGACGGCGTCGATGCCGGTGGCCGCGATCCCCCGCGAACAGAACAGCCGCGTGGCGGCCCGAACGAGACGGTCGCGCGGCGGCAGTTCCACGCCAGGCCGTTCGTCCATTGTGCAAATGTCGCTCATGGGCGGCGCCGCTTCGCTCTGCAGGCTGCGTCGGGTCGGAAGGCAGAATGCCGTTCCACAGGGCGCCGTCGTCGCCCAACCCCTCCCGCCGGACGCAGGCGCTTCGCGCAAACAATAAGGAATCCGGCCATTTCAGCTCCCAACCGCATGTCTGGCACGCCTCATGCAATAGACAGACCGGTCCGTCTCTGTTGACAATTATTGGAGGAAAGCCATGGCTGCGGTCAAGGAAGAAGTGGTTCTCACCGGCTGTCTCGCGCCGATCGACAAGACCGGCCTGGAGGGGCTGATCGCCTCGGGCAAGGCCAATCCCCAGGCGATCAAGACGCTGAAGTGCAAGACGGTCGCGGAAGGCAAGTTCCGGCACGCCAACTACATTCGCAATCTGCCGCCCTACATCGTCGACGAACCGCCGGCCCTGCTCGGCGACGACACCGCGCCCAATCCCTCGGAAGCCTCGCTCGCCGCGCTGGGTTCGTGCCTTGCGGTGGGTCTGCACGCCAACGCCGTGCATCGCGGCTGGACGGTGCGCAAGCTCGAACTCGCGCTTGAAGGCGACCTCAACATCACGGGCGTCTGGGGCACCGGCGATCTCGGCGAGAAGCCGGTCGGTTTCACCGACGTGCGCGTGAAGGTCGACATGGAATGCGACGGCGTCTCGCAGGCCGAAGTCGAGAAGCTGATTGCACACGTGACCAAATGGTCGCCGGTCGCCAACACCTTCATTCGTCCGGTCAATCTGGAAGTCGGCGTGTAGCCGCAAGAAGGGCGCATCCATGTCGCTTCACGAAGCACTTGCGGACAAGCCGGCGGTTGACGGCGCCGTGGCGATCCGCGCCGCCGTGCAGAAGATCGCCTCGAGCGATCTCAACGCGCAAATCGTCGAGATCGACAGGGGCGCCTATCCCGAACAGGTCATGCGGTCCTTTGGCGCCGCGGGCGCATACGGCACGCATCTCCTCGGCGGCGCGCCGGACCTTCGCGAAGCGATCGCCAACATGTCGATCGTGTCGCAGACGTGCACGGCGACCGGGTTCATGACCTGGTGCCAGGATACGCTCGGCTGGTACGTGCTCAACACCGACAATATCGAGCTGCGCGAACGGCTGCTGCCGAAGGTTGCGAGCGGCGCGCAGCTCGGCGGCACCGGCCTCTCCAATCCGATGAAGACCTTCTACGGTATCGAGCAGCTTCGCCTGAAGGCGAAGCGCGTCGCGGGCGGCTATGTCGTGCGGGGCGTGCTGCCGTGGGTCTCGAACCTCGGCGCAGACCATGTCTTCGGCGCGATCTGCGAGGTCGAGGACGACAGCCAGCGCGTCATGTTCCTTGCCGATTGCGCTGGCCAGGGCGTCACGCTCAAGCCGTGCGAACCCTTTCTCGCGATGGACGGGACGGGCACCTACGCCGTGCAGTTCCGGGACGCCTTCGTGCCGGATTCCATGGTGCTGGCGCACGACGCGATGAGCTATGTGAAAAAAATTCGCGCCGGCTTCCTGCTTCTGCAATTCGGCATGGCGTTCGGCCTCGTGCGCGATTGCATCGCGATGATGAAGGAAGTCCGGCCCGCGCTCGGTCACATCAATTCATATCTCCCCGAGCAACCCGAACATTTCGAGGAAGCGCTCGAAAAGATCGAAGCCGAGACGATGCAGCTTGCCGCGACGCCCTACGATCCGTCGCTCGCCTTCTGGCGCCGGATCATCGAATTGCGGCTGGCCGGCGGCGAGGCGAGCGTCGCGGCTGCGAATGCGGCCATGCTCCATTGCGGCGCGCGCGGCTATGTCGCCGCGCATCGTGCGCAACGTCGTCTGCGCGAGGCGTGGTTCATCGCCATCGTCACGCCGGCGACGAAGCAGCTCAGGAAAATGCTCGCCGATACGGCGCACTGAATCCGGCGCGATCCGGATGCCGGCGCCTTTCGCGCCGGCCCCACCCGAACGGAGTTCGTCATGACGGATGTATTGGTAGCGGCTGCCGATCTAGCGAATTTCATGAAAACGAACCCGACGGTCGTCATCGACACGCGGGCGCCCGAGGCATATGCGGCGGGACATATCCCCGGCGCTGTCAACGTGCATGAGATATTCACCTATCTTGCAACCTCGACGCCGGAAGGCATGGCGGAGCTCAAGCAGAAATTCGCGGACGCCTTCGCCAAGGCGGGCCTGACAGGCGTCGAAACCGCGGTCGTCTACGAACAGTCCATGAATTCCGGCTTCGGCCAGTCGTGCCGCGGCTATTACCTGCTCGCTTTCCTGGGTTACCCGAAGGCGCAGGTGCTGCACGGCGGCTTCGACGCGTGGAAGGCGGCCGGCCTGCCGGTCTCGACCGAGGCGCCATCGCCGAAGGCGGGCGGTTTCCCGATCGATCCGAAGGCCGGCGACATTCTCATCGACGCCAAGACGATGCTCGCGGCGGTCGGCAACTCGAAGGTCGTCATCCTCGACGTGCGCGACGTCGACGAGTGGATCGGCGATTCCTCCTCGCCCTACGGCAAGGATTTCTGCCCGCGCAAGGGCCGCATTCCCGGCGCGGTCTGGCTCGAGTGGTACCGCATGATGAAGCCGACGGCGGAAGGCCCGCGCTTCAAGTCGAAGGACGAAATCCTGGCGGAATGCGCCACCGTCGGCATCACGCAATCGTCGACCGTCTATCTCTATTGCTTCAAGGGCGCGCGCGCCTCGAACACGTTCGTCGCGCTGAAGAATGCCGGCGTGACGGACGTGTGTATGTATTTCGGCTCGTGGAACGAATGGTCGCGCGATCCGTCGCTGCCGATCGAGAGCGGGATGCCTGCCGCCCTCGTCGCGCCGAAGGCCGCCTGAGCCCATGCCCGAGATCGTGCACTATTTCGCGCCGGTCTCGGGCTACGCCTATCTCGGTTGCAGCGCCCTGCTCGATATCGCGCGGGCGAGTGGCGCGCGCGTCGTCCACCGCCCCGTCGACATTGCGCGCGTGTTCGCCGAAGGCGGCTCGACGCCGCCGGTGAAGCAATCCGATGCGCGCCGCGCCTGGCGCGCCCGCGACATGCAGATGTGGGCCGCGCGCCGCAACCTTCCGCTGAACGCGCGCCCGAAGCATTGGCCGACCGATGGGGCGCCGGCGGCCCGCGCCATCGTGGCGCTGCAGATGTTGCACGGTCCCGTCGACGCCTTCGTGTCGCTGACGCTCGAAGCGGTATGGGCGCGCGATCTCGACATCGCCGACCCGGCCGCCTTGCGCGCCCTGCTCGCCGAAGCAGGCGCCGATCCCGGCGAGGCTCTGGCATGCGCCGACGGCGCCGACGCCGGCGCGGCATACGAAGCCAACACGGCCGCAGCGATCGCCGCCGGCGCCTTCGGCTCGCCCACCTACATCGTCGACGGGCAGTTCTTCTTCGGCCAGGACCGCCTCGACTTTGTGCAGGCTGCGCTGGAAGCGGGCGCATGAGCCTGAATTTCGGACGTTTTCGTCAATTGAGCCGCCCGGAAATCTGGCGCCGTGGTTGCAACGCCATCACCAAGGTCACGCCCCGAGACTGAGCGAGGAGAAAGCATGTCGACCTTCTTCAATCCATTCGATTCGCTGCGTCGCCTGCGCGGCGGCTGTTCATGCGGCGCCCATGCGAGCGAAGCGGAACATCGTCGCGCCGAAGAAGTCGCGCCGCAGGGCGACGACATCTATCGTCGCGTCGTCGAATCCGCGGTCATGCGCGCGATCTTTCCGTCGGACGCCTCGCGTCGCGCCTTTCTGACGGCGGTCGGCTCCTCGACCGCGTCGGCCGTTCTCGCTTCCGTCTTCCCGATCGGCGCCGCCACCGAAGCCTTCGCGCAGGACGCGCCGCTGGAGAAGAAGGCGCTGAAGGTCGGCTTCATCCCGATCACCTGCGCCACGCCGATCATCATGGCCTCGCCCATGGGCTTCTACGCCAAGCAGGGCCTGGAGGTCGAGGTCGTGAAGACGGCCGGTTGGGCGGTCATCCGCGACAAGACCATCAACAAGGAATATGACGCCGCCCACATGCTCTCGCCGATGCCGCTCGCCATCTCGATGGGCCTCGGCTCGACGCCGATCCCGTTTGCGACGCCCGCCATCGAGAACGTCAACGGACAGGCCATATGCCTGGCGATGAAGCACAAGGAAAAGCGCGATCCGAAGGACTGGAAGGGCTTCAAGCTCGCTGTGCCCTTCGACTATTCGATGCACAATTACCTGCTGCGCTACTATCTCGCGGAAGCCGGCATCGATCCCGACCAGGACATCCAGATCCGCTCCGTGCCGCCGCCGGAAATGGTCGCCAACCTGCGCGCCGACAATATCGACGGCTTCCTTGCGCCCGACAATATCGTGCAGCGCGCCGTCTATGACGGCGTCGGCTTCATCCACATCCTCTCCAAGGAAATCTGGAACGGCCACCCCTGCTGCGCCTTCGCCGCCAGCAAGGAATTCATCACGCAGGCGCCCAATTCCTACGGCGCGCTCCTGCGCGCGATCGTGGAAGCCACCGCCTACGCGTCGAAGCCCGAGAACCGCAAGCAGATCGCCGAGGCGATCGCGCCCGCCAATTATCTCAACGCGCCGGTGACCGTACTCGATCAGGTGCTGACCGGCACGTATGCCGACGGCCTCGGCGGCGTGAAGAAGGATCCCGACCGCGTCACGTTCGACCCGTTCCCGTGGGAAAGCTTCGCCGTGTGGATGCTGACGCAGATGAAGCGCTGGGGCCAGGTCAAGGGCGACGTCGATTATCAGAAGATCGCCAAGGAGGTCTTCCTTGCGAGCGACGCAGCCAAGGCGATGAAGGAAGCCGGTCTGACGCCGCCCACCGGAACAAAGACCATCTCCGTCATGGGCAAGGTTTTCGATCCGTCGAAGCCCGACGCCTATGTCGCCAGCTTCGCGATCAAGAGGAGCTGAGGCGCGATGAACGACGCCCTGCGCAGCTCGGTTCTGTCCATCTTCATCCTGGTGTGCCTGCTCGCGATCTGGCAGATCGCGACGCAGGGCGCGGGGCCGACGCAGGCGATGGATCCGGAATACGCCAAGCTGATGGGCGCGACCGCAACGCAGGGCAAGTCGGCCATGCCCGGGCCGCTGGACATCGGCGCCAAGCTGTTCGAGGCGCTTCGGCATCCTTTCTACGACAAGGGGCCCAACGACAAGGGCATCGGGCTGCAGGTGCTCTATTCGCTGGGCCGCGTCGGCGCCGGCTATCTGATCGCCGTGCTGGTCGCCATACCGCTCGGCTTCCTGATTGGCATGTCGCCCTTGCTGTCGCGTGCGCTCGACCCGTTCATCCAGATCCTGAAGCCCGTTTCGCCTCTCGCCTGGATGCCGCTCGCCCTCTACACGATCAAGGATTCCGGCAAGTCGGCGATCTTCGTCATCTTCATCTGCTCCGTCTGGCCGATGCTGATCAACACGGCCTTTGGCGTTGCGAGCGTCCGCAAGGAATGGATCAACGTCGCGCGCACGCTGGAAGTCGGGCCGGTGCGCCGCGCGCTGACCGTCATCCTGCCCGCTGCCGCGCCGACCATCGTCACAGGAATGCGCATCTCGATCGGCATCGCCTGGCTGGTGATCGTCGCCGCGGAAATGCTGGTCGGCGGAACCGGCATCGGCTATTTCGTCTGGAACGAGTGGAACAACCTTTCCATCTCGAACGTGATCGTCGCGATCCTCATGATCGGCCTCGTCGGCATGGCGCTCGACCAACTGCTCGCGCGCGCCGGCCGCGCCGCGACCTTCCCCGAGTGATACAGATGCAGGACCGTTTCATTTCCTTCGAGGGTATCGCACGCCGCTATCCCGCCGCGAACGGCGGCGCGACGGCGGTGTTCGAAGATCTCTGGCTGTCGGTCGAGCGCGGCGAATTCGTCTGCATCGTCGGCCATTCCGGTTGTGGCAAAACGACAGTCCTGAACATTCTCGGCGGTCTCGACGCGCCGGACGACGGCGTGGTGATCGTCGACGGCAAGGCGATCGACGGCCCTTCGCTCGACCGCGCCGTCGTATTCCAGAGCCACGCGCTGCTGCCGTGGCGCACCGTGCTCGGCAATGTCGCCTATGCGGTCTCTTCGCGCTGGCCGAAGTGGACCCGCGCCCAGGTCGCCGATCATGCGCGCAAGTTCATCGCGCTCGTCGGTCTGGCCGGCGCCGAGGCCAAGCGGCCGGCGGAATTGTCCGGCGGCATGAAGCAGCGCGTCGGCATCGCCCGCGCGCTGTCGATCGAACCGAAGATCCTGCTGATGGACGAGCCTTTCTCGGCGCTCGACGCGCTGACGCGCGGGACGCTTCAGGACGAGGTCCGCCGCATCTGCGTCGAGAGCGGGCAGACCGCCTTCATGATCACGCACGACGTGGACGAGGCGATCTTCCTCGCCGACAAGATCGTGCTGATGACCAACGGACCGCAGGCGATGATCGCCGAAATCGTGCGCAATCCCCTGCCGCGCGACCGCAAGCGGCTCGACCTGCACAAGCATCCGGCCTTCTATCCTGTGCGCAATCACCTCATAGACTTTCTCGTGGAGCGATCGCGCACCTTCCGCGACAAGCTTCCCGCCGGATACGATCGCCGACATCCGCCAATTGTCGACCCACTGATCGACGATGCGCCCACCGACGGCGGCTCGCGCCGCGCCGCCTGACTTCGACAAGGAGAAGAAGATGAAACGCGAACAGCTCACCGAGAAGATTCTCGACATCAAGCGAGAGAAGGGATGGACCTGGAAACATATCTGCGGCGAGATCGGCGGCATGTCGGACGTGCTCGTCGTCGGCGCGCTGCTCGGCCAGATGAAGCTGGTGAAGCCGCTCGCCAGGAAGGCCGCGGAACTGTTCGGTCTCAGCGCGATTGAAGAGCGGATGCTGAACGAGGTTCCCTATCGCGGAACCGGCACGCCCATGCCGCCGACCGATCCGCTGATCTACCGTTTCTACGAACTCGTCATGGTCAACGGCCCGGCCTGGAAGGCGTTGATCGAGGAGGAATACGGCGACGGAATCATGTCGGCCATCGACTTCGACATGCAGATGGAGCGTCTGCCCAACCCGAAGGGCGATCGCGTCAAGATCACCATGTCCGGCAAGTTCCTGCCCTACAAATATTACGGCGCGACCCAGGGCACGCCGGAATACGGCTTCAAGGAAGACTGAGCCTGCCGGCTGCCTCGATGGAGCGTATCCGGCGGGCGGCCCCGCTTTCGGAGGTTGCATTCGCGGTGGCGAGAGGCGGCGTCGTGATCGGCATACCCAGGCGTTACAGCCATTTTGTGTTCGCCGTGCTGCAATCGGGGCTGACATCGGCCATCGCAGCCTTCGTCGCCACAGCGTCGTCGACGTCGCCCGATGCGCTGCTGGCGAGCTGGCTGAAAAGCTGGCTGTTGTCGTGGCTGCTGCTCGGTCCCGTCGTGATCGTTGCCGCGCCCATGATACGGCGGCTTGCGCTTGCGATGACCATCGAACAGACTCGCCAATAGCCGCCTCATCAAGCAAGGGCCAACATGCTGAACACCGCACGCTCCCTGCGCGGAATGGTCACGTCGCCGCATCATCTGGCGAGCGAGGCCGGGCTTCGCGTGCTGCGCGAGGGCGGGACGGCTGTCGAGGCGACGATCGCGATGGGCGCGTGCCTGGCGGTCGTCTATCCGCACATGACCGCCATCGGCGGCGATGGTTTCTGGCTCGTATCCGACAATGGCAAGCCGCCGGTCGCCATCGACGCCTGCGGCGCAGCCGCCGCCGCGACGACCGAAGAACTCTATCGCTCGAAAGGCCTGAGCGCCGTGCCATGGCGCGGACCGCTCGCCGCCAACACGGTCGCCGGCGCCGTATCCGGCTGGGGCGAGGCGCTGCGGCTGTCCGCAGAACTCGGCGGATGCCTGCCGATGTCGCGCCTCGTGGAAGATGCGGTCTTTCACGGCGAAAACGGTTTTCCCGTCACGGCCAGCCAGACGGTCACGACCGCGGAAAAGCTGTCGCAGCTTACCGACCAGCCGGGCTTCGCGCCTGTCTATCTGATGGCCGGCGCCGCGCCGCCCGAAGGCGGCGTCATGCGCCTGCCGGCGCTGGCGCGCACATTGCGGCGCATCGGCGAGAAGGGCGCCGGCGATTTCTACGAAGGCGCTTTGGCGAAGGAGATCGCTGCCGATCTCGCGCGCATCGGTTCGCCGGTGGGGGCGCAGGATCTGGCGCGCCATCGTGCGCAGCGTCGCACGCCGCTCTCCGTTTCGGTGCGGGGCGCGAGGCTCTTCAACTTTCCACCGCCGACGCAAGGCCTCGCCTCGCTGATGATCCTGGCATTGTTCGACAGGCTCGGCGTGAAGGAGGCCGAGAGTTTCGCGCACGTCCACGGCCTTGTGGAAGCAACCAAGCAGGCATTCCTTGTGCGCGACGCCCATGTCGGCGATCCGGGTTCGATGACGCGCGATCCGGCGGAATTCCTGACGAAGGATGTGCTGGACAAGCTCGCGGCGCGGATCGATCCCGCGCGCGCGCTGCCATGGCCGCAGCCGGCTTCCGCCGGCGACACGGTCTGGCTCGGCGCCATCGACGCGAACGGGATCGCCGCCAGCTACATCCAGAGCATCTATTTCGAATATGGCTCGGGCTGCGTGCTCGAGGACACCGGCATCGTCTGGCAGAACCGTGGCGCGAGCCTCGTCATCGGCGATGCGGCGAACCCGGTGCGGCGGCTCGCCCCCGGCCGCAAGCCCTTCCATACTCTCAATCCGGCCATGGCCCTTTTCGACGACGGACGGCGCATGGTCTACGGCACGATGGGCGGCGAGGGGCAGCCGCAGACACAATCCGCCCTGTTCTCGCGTTACGCCATGTTCGGCCAGGGTTTGCAGGAAGCGATCACCGCGCCGCGCTGGCTGCTCGGCAAGACGTGGGGCGAGGATTCCGTTTCGCTGAAGCTGGAGAGCCGGTTCGACCCCGCGCTCTGCGATGCGTTGCGCGCCGCCGGGCACAATGTCGAGGTCCTGGAGCCATTCTCCAGCACGATGGGACACGCCGGCGCAGTCGTTCGCAGCCGCGACGGAATGTTCGAGGGCGCAACCGATCCGCGGTCGGACGGCGCGGCGCTCGGCTTCTGACCGGAGCGCCGCTCTATCTTCAGTTGCCGATCGTCGTCAGATCCTGGAACCAGTGCTGCGCCTGCGTGAACTGCTTCACCTTGGGCGACAGCGCGTGGGGATTTGTGTCGTGCACGACCCAGACGAGCACGGCGTCGTCGACGATCAGGCTGTGCGCCTGCGCCATCAGCTCGTCCTGCTTCTTCGGATCGAAAGTCTGCTTCGCCTCGTCGATGATCGCGTCGACCTTGGGATTTGCATAGAAGCCCCAGTTGACGCCGACCGGCGCCACCTGGCCCGAATGGAAGAAGCGGATGATCGCGTAGAGCGGGTCGGACGTGACATAGGCGATATTGTTCGACGTGATCCCCTTGTTCATGTCGTCCTTCGCGCCCTTGCGCCAGTGCGTGTAGAGGGTCTCGAGTTCGACGACCTTGAAGTCGATGTCGACGCCGATCTCCTTGAAGCTCTGCTGCAGGAATTCGTTCATCGGCAGCGACAGCATCTGGCCTGTGCCGCCCTGCGCGATGATGAATGTGGCCTTGAGCGGCTTGTCTTTCGAATAGCCGGCCTCCTGCACCAGCTTCTTTGCCGCCTCGGGATCGTATTTGATGTCGAAGGTCGGCTTGCCGAACCACGGGCTCGACGGATCGACCTGTCCCTTCGCCGGTTTCGCGAGCCCGTTCATAAGGCCGACGACGGCGTCGCGGTCGATGGCGAGATTGAGCGCCTTGCGCAGCCGTATGTCGGTCCAGGGCGAATCCGGCAGCACGCTGAGGTGATAGTTCCAGACGTGCGGCGTGACGTTGTCGACGAGTTTCATGCCCGCCGCCTTGAGTTGCGGCACGGCGTCGGGCGCCGGCGTCTCGATCAGGTCGACCTGGCCCGCCAGCAGCGCATTGGTTCGGGTCAGCGCCTCCGGCATCGGTACGAGCACGAGCTTGTCGGCCTTGGGCAGCCGGTCCTTGTTCCAGTAGTCCGGGTTCTTCGTCAGTTCCGCCTGCTCGCGCGGCACGAGCTTGGTCAGCTTGAACGGGCCGGTGCCGGAAGGCGAAGCGGCGAACTTGTCCCAGTCGCGGCCGAGCTTCTCGTATTGCGCGGGGCTCGACACGAGGAACCACAGCATCTGATAGGGGAAGAACGAATCGACGGTCTTGGTCGTGATCTCGATCGTGTCGTCGTCGATCTTCCGGTAGCTCGCAACGGAAGGAAGGCGCGTCTTCACCTGCGCCGATTGCCTCTTGTCGAACTGCGGCGCCTTGTCGTTGAGCACCTTGTCCAGATTCCAGATCACCGCGTCGGCATTGAAGTCCGAGCCGTCGTGGAACTTGACGCCCTTGCGCAGGGTGAATTTCCACTTCGTCTTGTCCGCAGGATCGACTTCCCAGGCCGTCGCCAGGCCGGGAACGAGCTTTCCGGGCCGATCGGAGACGTTCATTTCCCACGCGACCATCGGGTCGTAGATCGTGTAGCCGGTGAATTGATAGGCGCCTGCGCCCCGATCGGGCTGTCCCGTGGTCAAGGGAATGTCAGCCATCGAGATGCCGTAGCGCACGACGGTTTCCGCGCGCGCGGCGCCGATCGCCGCTGTTAGCGCACAAATGGCCGAGAAGACGCGAACCGATCGAAATCTCATGGGTTAGTGCTCCTGCTCAGGACAAGACCGATGGTCAGTTTGAGCAAGAACCGAGCCACGCCCGAGGGAGCGCGCGTCGCCGCCCATGGCATATCGGTTGCATGACAATTGGTCAGTCATTCACCGGAGCTTGCAGCAAATGCGCATCTACAAGGCAGCCGCGACATCGTTGGCTCTCGCACTCCTGAGCACGGTCGCGTCGGCGCAGACGGTGCGCATCGGCATGACCGCCGCCGACATCCCGCGCACGCTCGGCCAGCCCGACCAGGGCTTCGAAGGCAACCGCTTCACGGGCCTCACCATGTACGACGCGCTCACCATGTGGGACCTGTCGTCCGAGACGAAGCCCAGCGTCGTCATCCCCGGCCTGGCGACGGAATGGGCGGTCGACGCCGCCGACAAGACGAAATGGACGTTCAAGCTGCGCCCCGGCGTCAAGTTCCACGACGGCAGCGCCTTCAACGCCGACGCCGTCGTATGGAACGTCGAGAAGGTTCTGAACAAGGACGCCGAGCATTATGACGCCAGCCAGGTCGGCGTGACCGCCTCGCGCATGCCGACGCTCGTCTCCGCGCGCAAGATCGACGACCTGACGGTCGAGCTGACGACGAAGGAGCCGGATTCGTTCCTGCCGATCAATCTCACCAATCTCTTCATGGCGAGCCCGGCGAAATGGAAGTCGCTCTACGAGGCGGCGCAGGGCGCGGACGCCAAAGCGAAGGCCGCCGCGGCGTGGACGGCGTTCGCCGCCTCGGCCTCCGGCACCGGCCCGTGGAAGATGACCCAATTCACGCCGCGCGAGCGGCTCGAACTCGCGCGCAACACGGATTACTGGGACAAGGCGCGCGTGCCCAAGGTCGAAAAGCTCGTGCTCCTGCCGATGCCGGAAGCCAATGCGCGGACCGCCGCGCTCCTGTCGGGACAGGTCGACTGGGTCGAGGCGCCGGCGCCCGACGCTCTGGCCGAACTCAAGGCGAAGGGCTTCGTCATCAAGGCGAATGAGCAGCCGCACGTCTGGCCATGGCAGTTCTCGCGTATCGACGGCTCTCCATGGAACGATATCCGCGTGCGCAAGGCCGCCAATCTGTGCATCGACCGCGAAGGCATGAAGGATGGACTTCTCGCCGGCCTGATGGTTCCGGCGAGCGGCACATTCGAGCCGGGCCATCCATGGCGCGGCGCGCCGCAATTCCAGATCAAATACGACAAGGCCGCCGCGCAGAAGCTGATGCAGGAAGCCGGCTTCGGTCCCGGCAAGAAGCTCGAGGTGAAGATCCAGACGTCGGCTTCCGGTTCGGGACAGATGCTGCCGCTGCCGATGAACGAATACCTGCAGCAGGCGCTCGGCGAATGTTTCTTCGATGTGAAGCTCGACGTCATCGAGTGGAACACGCTGTTCACCAACTGGCGTCGGGGCGCGAAGGACGCGACGGCCAACGGCGCCAACGCGATCAACGTCACCTATGCGGCGATGGACCCGTTCTTCGCCCTCGTGCGTTTCCTGCAATCGTCGATGGCGCCGCCGGTCTCCAACAACTGGGGTTTCAACAACAACCCGAAATTCGACGAACTCGTGAAGAAGGCCCGCCAGACCTTCGAGCCCGCCGCGCGCGACGCGGCGCTTGCCGAACTGCACGCGGCATCCGTGGACGACGCGGCCTTCCTCTATGTCGCCCATGACGTCGGTCCGCGCGCGCTCAACCCGAAGATCAAGGGGCTCGTGCAGCCGAAGAGCTGGTTCGTCGATTTCTCGACCATGTCGGTCGCGCCGTGAGGCGCGAGTCCTAGGGCCGCTGCGAGAGGTACAAGGTGCTCTCCTATATCCTGCGCAGGCTCGCCTACGCGTTGCCGATCGTCGTCAGCGTGGCGCTCGTGTGCTTCCTGCTGGTGCATCTGACGCCCGGCGATCCGCTCGTCGCGGTGCTGCCGGCGGATGCATCGCAGGAACTCGCGCAGCAATTGCGCGTGGCCTACGGTTTCGACAAGCCGCTGCCGGTGCAATTCGGAATGTGGCTCTGGCGCGCCTTGCACGGCGACCTCGGCGCCTCCATAGCGACCGGCCGCCCCGTCGCGATCGAAGTGGCGCGCGCTGTCGCCAATACGGTGACGCTCGCGATCGCCGCCGCGATCATCGGATTTTCGCTCGGCCTGTTCTTCGGCCTCGTCGCCGGATATTTCCAGGACACCTGGATCGACAAGCTCGCGACCTCGATCGCCATCGCCGGCGTGTCCGTGCCCCACTACTGGCTCGGCATGGTGCTCGTCATCGTCTTTTCGGTCGAACTGAACTGGCTGCCCGCGGTGGGCGCCGGTCCGGGCGGCTCCGGGCAATGGGCGTGGGACTGGGCGCACATCCGCTATCTCGTGCTGCCGGCGATCACCACCTCGGTCATTCCCATGGGCATCGTCACGCGCAATGTGCGCGCGCTCACCGGCGACATTCTCGGGCAGGATTTCGTCGAGGCGCTGCAGGCCAAGGGCATGCGGCAGACGCAGGTGTTTCGCCATGTCGTCAAGAATGCGGCGCCGACCGCGCTCGCGGTGATGGGCCTGCAGCTCGGCTACATGCTCGGCGGCTCGATCCTGATCGAGACGGTCTTCTCCTGGCCCGGGTCCGGCCTCCTGCTGAATTCCGCGATCTTTCAGCGCGACCTGCCGCTCCTGCAGGGCACGATCCTCGTGCTCGCGATCTTCTTCGTCGTGCTCAATCTCCTGGTCGACGTCGCGCAGGCGCTGATCGACCCGCGCATCCGCAGGGCATGAGCATGGAAGCTTCCGCAGAATCCGGTCTCGTCGTCGCCGTCGAGGCGCCGCCATCGGCGGTCTCGCGCGGCTATTGGGCGAACGTCGGCCGCAGGCTGCGGCGCGACAAGACCAGCATGGTGTGCGCCGTCGTTCTCCTCGCGATCTTTCTCGCCGCCCTGTTCGCGCCCTGGCTCGGCCTTGCCGACCCTTACCAGGGATCGATGATCCGCCGCCTGCGTCACATCGGGACGTCAGGCTATCCGCTCGGCACGGACGAACTCGGTCGCGACATGATCGCGCGCCTGATCTACGGCGGCCGGCTTTCGCTGCTGATCGGCATCTCGCCCGTGGCGCTCGCCTTCGTGTTCGGCGCCACGCTAGGCCTCGTCGCTGGCTATGCGGGCGGCAAGGTCAACACGGCGATCATGCGCACGATCGACGTCTTCTTCGCATTTCCGTCCGTGCTGCTCGCCATCGCGATCTCCGGCGTGCTCGGCGCCGGCATCGTCAATTCGATCGTCTCGCTGACGATCGTCTTCACGCCGCAGATCGCCCGCGTGGCGGAAAGCGTGACAACCGGCGTGCGCAACATGGATTTCATCAATGCCGCGCGCGCCTCGGGCGCAAGCGCCTTCACCATCATCCGCGCGCATGTGCTCGGCAATGTGCTCGGCCCGATCTTCGTCTATGCGACCGGCCTGATCTCCGTATCGATGATCCTTGCTGCGGGACTCTCGTTCCTCGGCCTCGGCGTCAAGCCCCCCGAGCCCGAATGGGGTCTCATGCTCAACACGCTGCGCACCGCGATCTACACCAATCCCTGGGTCGCCGCGCTTCCCGGCGCAATGATCTTCACCGTGTCGATCTGCTTCAACCTGCTTAGCGACGGCCTGCGCAGCGCCATGGATATCAGGAACTGACATGGACGCGCCCGCCCTACACCTTCCCCCTCTCGACGATCTCGGCGGCGCCGCGCAACCCCTGTTGCATGTCGAGCGCCTGGTCAAGCATTTCCCGGTCGCCGGCGGCGCGTTCGGCAAGCGCAAGGTCGTGCGCGCCGTGGACGACGTTTCGTTCTCGGTCGCCAAGGGCGAGACCCTCGGCATCGTCGGCGAGAGCGGCTGCGGCAAGTCCACGACCGCGCGCCTCCTGATGCATCTTTTTCCGTTCGATTCCGGCGAAATCCTCTACGACGGCATGCTGGTCGGCGGGCGCCTGCTGCCGCTCAAGGAATTCCGGCGCGCCGTGCAGATGGTGTTCCAGGACAGCTACGCCTCGCTCAATCCACGCCTGACGGTGGAGGAATCCATCACCTTCGGCCTCAAGGCCCAGGGTGTCGACAGGGCGGCGGCGCGAACGATCGCGCGCGACCTCCTGGCCAGGGTCGGCCTGCGTCCGGATGTCTTTGCGGCGCGCTATCCTCACGAGATATCCGGCGGGCAGCGGCAGCGCGTCAACATCGCCCGCGCGCTGGCCCTGTCGCCACGGCTCGTGATCCTGGATGAAGCCGTGTCCGCGCTCGACAAATCGGTCGAGGCGCAGGTCTTGAACCTCCTGGTCGATCTCAAGAAGGAACTCGGCCTTACTTATCTCTTCATCAGCCACGATCTCAATGTTGTCCGCTACATGTCGGATCGGGTGATGGTCATGTATCTCGGCGAGATCGTCGAATACGGCCCGGTCGAGAGCCTGTGGCGCAACGCCGCCCATCCCTATACGCGCGCGCTCCTGTCGGCCATGCCGTCCACCGATCCCGACCGGCGCACGGAAACCGCGCCGCTCGCCGGCGACCCGCCCAATCCGATCGATCCGCCGACCGGCTGCCGGTTCCATCCCCGCTGCCCATTCGCGGAGCCTGTCTGCGCGAAGACCTCGCCGTCGCTTTCGCCTGCCGGCGACGCCGATCATCGCGCCGCCTGCCTGATGATCGCGCCGGGCGGCGGCCACAGCGCCAGCCCTGCGCCCGCAACGGAAATCGCATGACAGCGCTCGTAGAAATCAGGGACCTTCAGGTCCGGTTCACCGGAGAGCGCACGGTTTACGCGATCAACGGCGTCGACCTTACGCTGAACGAAGGCGAGACGCTCGGTCTCCTCGGCGAATCCGGTTCCGGCAAGAGCGTGACGCTGCGCGCATTGCTGCGACTCCTGCCGGCGAAACGCACCATCATCTCAGGCGAGATGCGCGTGGCCGGCCAGGATGTGCTCGCGTTGAGCGGCGAGGCCCTGTCGCGGTTTCGCGGGCGCACGATCTCCATGATCTTCCAGGAGCCGGCGCTTGCTCTCGATCCCGTCTACACGATCGGCCGGCAGATCGCAGAGACGGTGATGCGCCACGAAGCCTGCAGTCGAGCGACGGCTGACGCGCGCGCGCTCGAGATGCTCGATGTCGTACGCATTCCCTCCGCCAAGAGCCGGCTCGCCGCCTATCCCCACGAACTCTCGGGCGGCATGCGCCAGCGCGCGATGATCGCGCTCGCGCTCTCCTGCAAGCCCAAGGTCCTGCTCGCCGACGAGCCGACGACGGCGCTCGACGCGACGGTGCAGATCCAGATCCTCCTGCTGCTGCGCGAGCTTCAGCGCGAACTCGGCATGTCGGTGATCTTCGTCACGCACGACATCGGCGTCGCCGCGGAGATCAGCGACAGGCTGGCCGTCATGTACGGCGGCCAGATCGTCGAGGCCGGCGCCGTGCGGGACGTGCTGCGCGGCCCCGCTCATCCCTATACGCGCGGCCTGCTCGCCTCGAACGCGCATGGCGCCTCGAAGGGGCGGAGACTGGAAACCATACCCGGCTCGCCGCCCATCCTCGATGCGGCGCCGAAGGCCTGCGGTTTCGCGGTACGCTGCGCCGTCGCCGAGCAACGCTGCAGTCTGCAGCCGCCGCCTGTCGTCGCCTTCGCCGACGGCAGGATGGCGCGATGCATCCGGGCGCCAGGATAGAATCGCCGCGGGATCCATGCGGTCAAAGCCCGGCTTTCGGTTCTGGCGCGACCCGCAATTGCCGACGCCCGAGAAGCGCGGACGCCATTTCCGCCGCGCTCGCTATTCCGAATAGGCCAGCGCGCGCGTCTGTTCGCCGAGCTTCGCGTAGCGGCGCACGCGCGTATCCATCATGTCCTCGAATTTCTCGTGGACGTTGGCGATGGTGAGCGCCTTGCCGCGCTTGCCGGCGTAGAAAATCGGCTTGTTGGCCTTGGCCGGCGCCTTGAACACGCTGGCCGCCGCGACCTTCGGCTGCGCGACCAGCTTCTGCATGAACAGTTCGGCGCTCTGCGATCCGAGGAAATGCGTCAGGTAGGTTTCGCCGACCGTCGGCTCGCGGCCGACGACATTGGCCAGCCTGTTGCGCGCGCTCTTCAGGCATTCGGCCGCCATCAGCGCCGACAGATAGGGATAGTTGCGCATGTCGAGGATGCGGGCGCGTTCGCCCGCGTCGGCGACGACGGGCTTTTCGTCGGGCCCCTCGACGAGCGCCGCATCGGCGTCCAGCCCGTAGCGCGGTCCGAAATCGCGGATGGCGCGCAGCCACGTGCTTTCGATGAACTGGAAGAGGCCCGTCGCCGACGAGGTGGACGCCTTCACGTCGGTCGCGAAGGCCGATTCCTTGTCGGCGATCGCCATCAGCATGACGGGATCGACCTTGGCGCGGCTCGCCGCGCGACGGATGGAATCGACGATTCCGCGCTTCACGCGCGCGCCGCCGAAGCGCAGCAACTCGTCCTTGTCTTCAGACTCGGCGATGTCGCGCTCGGAGAGATCGGCGGCGCCGCCGGTCAGCGCGGCGAACAGGCCGAGGCCCTCGCCGACGATTCCGCCCGGCTTCGGTCGGCGCGTCGGCGCAGGCGCCGGCGGCGTCTCCGGCTCGGGCAGCACGGTCGCGATCCGCTCGAGGCTGCGCGCCTTCGGCGAGCGCGCTTGCGTGGCGGGCGCGCCGCCCTGCACCGCCCACGAGGCGGCCGCGACGCCGGCGGCCAACAGGCCGAAGATGACGAATGTGCGCGTGAGAACCGGGCCCAAGGATGTTCCTGCTCGCTGACGCCCCTCGGGTTTTCCGATAGGCGCCGCATGCGGCGGGAAAGGGGCGCGGATGGCGCGATTTTGGGGAAATCAGGCCCCCCGCCGCACCTCGGCCGCATAATCCTCGATGAGAATGCGCGAGATATTGCCCGGCCTGAACCGGTAGGGGCCGATTTCGGCGATCGGCGTCACCTCCGCGCCGGTGCCGCACAGGAAGGCTTCGTTCATCGTCGCGAGATCTTCCGGAAGGATGCGGCTTTCGACGACCTCGATGCCGCGCCGGCGCGCCAGCTCCATCACCGTGCGCCGCGTGATGCCGTCGAGAAAGCAGTCGGCGATTGGCGTGTGGATCGCCCCGTCGCGCGTGAAGAAGACGTTGGCGCCCGTGCATTCCGCGACATAGCCGCGCCAGTCGAGCATCAGCGCATCGGCCAGGCCGCGCCGCTCGGCGCGATGCTTGGAGATGGTGCAGATCATGTAGAGGCCCGACGCCTTGGCCATGCAGGGAATGGTGGCGGGATCGGGCCGGCGGTATTCGGCGATCTCCATCCTGATGCCCTGCATCTTGGTCTCGATGTCGAACATCGACGGCCAGTCCCACACGGCGATCGCCGTATGGATGGTGGAATTGCGGGCCGACACCGCCATCATCTCGCTGCCGCGCCAGGCGACCGGCCGCACGTAGCAATCCCTGAGGCCGTTCCTGTCGACGACGAGTTGCTTGGCTTCGTCGAGTTGCTGCGAGGTCCAGGGGATTTCGAAATCCATGATCTGCGCGGAACGGCGCAGCCGGTCGGAATGCTCGCGCGACTTGAAGATGCGGCCGTTGTAGGCGCGCTCGCCTTCGAAGACCGTCGAGGCGTAGTGCAGGCCGTGGTTGAGGACGTGGACCTTCGCGTCCTTCCAGGCGACCATCTCGCCGTCGAGCCATATTTCGCCGTCGCGCCGGTCGAACGGAAGCGGCGACGTTGCTGCGGGCGAGGCGGGAGGTATGGCTTCGGACACGGTTCCTCCTTCGGCCGTTCCGCGGGCGCGCCGGGACCGGTCCGTTTCGGTTTGCTTTTCGGGACGCCTTGACCACTAGCTTTCGGGGTGAAATAAGTCAACAACACTGACTTAAAATTCGGGAGGGGCCGTGGAGGCCGCCGTACAGGGCAAGGTCAGGGCCGCGCAGGCGTCCGATCAGGATTCCGAGGCCATGTTCGACCTGATCGAATTGTTCTTCTTCGCCTACCGCGATTTCGTCGGCGACGCCGACCGTTTGCTCGAAGCCTGGAAATTCGGCCGCGCGCACCATCGCGTGCTGCATTTCGTCAACCGGCACCCCGGCCTCACCATCGCCGAACTGCTCGACATCCTGAAGATCACCAAGCAGAGCCTCAACCGCGTGTTGAAGGAGTTGTTGGAGCAGAACTTCGTGGAATCCCGCGCCGGCGTCGCCGACCGCCGCCAGCGGCATTTGTTTGCTACGGGCAAGGGGCGCAAACTCGCACAAGAACTCGCACAACTACAATCGCGGCGCTTCGCGCGCGTGCTCGAGGGCGCGCCCGACGGCGCGCGACGCCAGGCCATCGACTTCCTGCTCGCCATGATCGACCCGGCCGACCAGGAAAAGGTCGCGAGCCTCGTCTGGCCGCAGCAGCCGCGGCTTTCCCCATGACGATCGCCCGCGGGCCAGCCGAACGCGCGCCCGCGCCAGACGCGCCGCACCTGCTCGTCGTCGACGACGATGCGCGCATCCGGTCGCTGCTCGCGCGCTTCCTCGGACAGGAGGGCTATCGCGTCACGGCCGCCGCCAGCGCCGCGGAAGCGCGGGCGCGGCTCGCCGGCCTCGCCTTCGACCTCATCGTACTCGACGTGATGATGCCCGGCGAGAACGGCTTCCAGTTCGCGACCGGCCTCCGGCGATCGGCGAGTTCCAGCGCCGGCGCGCCGATCCTGATGCTGACGGCGCGCGGCGGCGCCGACGACCGCATCCTCGGGCTCGAGGCCGGCGTCGACGATTACCTGGCGAAACCCTTCGAACCGCGCGAACTCAGCCTGCGCATCGCAGCCATCCTGCGGCGCGCGGCCGCGCCGGCGCGCGCTGCGCCGGTTGCGACGGTCGTGCGTTTCGCCGGCTGCGAATTCCATCCCGGTCGCGGCGAAATGCGACGCGATGGCGAGATCGTGCGCCTGACCGATCGCGAACGCGACATATTGCGTGCGCTGGCGGCCGCGAACGGCGCGCCGGTGTCGCGCGCCGAACTCGGCCAGGGCGCGGCCGGCGAACGCACGGTCGACGTGCAGGTGACGCGCCTTCGCCGCAAGATCGAGAAGGACCCCGCAAACCCGATCGCCTTGCAGACGGTGCGCGGCGCGGGTTATCGCCTGCTGCTGGACGAGGCTGGCGGCGCATGAAGATGATCGAACATCCGCTGATCGCGAGGCCGCGCCGGCTCTGGCGCCGCTTCACGCTCTGGCTGCGCGGCAAGATGCCGAAAGGCCTGTTCGCGCGCTCGCTGATGATCGTCGTCCTGCCGATGCTGCTGCTGCAGACGGCCGTCGCCTATTTCTTCATGGAGCGCCACTGGCAGGCGGTCACGCACCGGCTCTCGGCCATGGTGGTCGAGGACGTCGCCGCGCTGATCGACATCTACGAGAATTATCCGCAGGACAAGGACAACGACAAGCTGGCGCGCGTCGCCGAGCGTATGGGCCTGACGGCCACCGTCGCGCCGCGCGGGCCTTTGCCCGCGACGCTTCCCAAACCGTTCTTCTCCCTTTTGGACAGCGCGCTGTCCGAGGAAATCCGCAAGCAGATCGGGCGGCCGTTCTGGATCGACACGCTCGGCAATTCCAACATCATCGAGATCCGCGTCCAGCTGAAGGACGCGCAATTGCGCGTCTTTGCGCAGCGCGCCCAGGCCTATGCGCCGAATTCCGCGATCTTCCTGACATGGATGGTCGGACTGGCGCTGCTGCTGATCGGCGTCGCCGTCCTGTTCCTGCGCAACCAGATCAAGCCGATCCGCAGGCTCGCGGTCGCAGCCGAAGCCTTCGGCAAGGGGCGCGACATGCCGTTCCGTCCTTCCGGCGCGCGCGAGGTGCGGCAGGCCGGCGTCGCCTTCCTCGACATGAAGCGTCGCGTCGAGCGCGCCATCGAACAGCGCACGGCCATGCTCAACGGCGTCAGTCACGACCTGCGCACGGTGCTGACGCGCTTCAAGCTGTCGCTGGCCCTGCTGGGCGAGGGCCAGGAGCAGGAAGCGATCGGCCGCGACATCGCTGAAATGCAGCGGATGCTCGAAGCCTATCTCGCCTTCGCGCGCGGCGACGGCGGCGAAGCCGCCAAGGAGATCGACATGCGCACCGCATTGATCGAACTGACCGCCGATGCGCAGCGTCATGGCCATCCGACCAAGCTCGACTACCACGGCGACCCGCGCGCCACCGTGCGCCCGGACGCCTTCCGCCGCTGCCTCGCAAATCTCGTCGGCAACGCGCAGCGCTATGGCAGGAACGTCGCGATCACGGCAGAACGCGGCGAGCGTTCGCTCGTCATCCACGTCGACGACGACGGTCCGGGCATTCCAGCCGAGAGCCGCGAGGACGCCTTCAAGCCGTTCTACCGGCTCGACGAGGCGCGCAACCAGGATGACGCCGGCGCAGGACTCGGTCTCGCCATCGCCCGCGATATCGCGCGCGCACACGGCGGCGACGTGAACCTGACGGACGCGCCCATGGGAGGCCTGCGCGCGACCGTCACAATCCCGATCTAGAACTCAGGCGCCCTTCGCCCTGCCCTGATAGACGCACAGGCTTGTGTAAGCCGCCGCCAGCAGCGGCGTCGCCACGCCCTTGGCTTGGGCGCGGGCGAGCAGGTCGCCGACGATGTGGTCGGCCTCGATCGGCAGGCCGCGCTGCATGTCGCGATACATGGACGACGCCATCGGCGATCCTTTCGCGGTCAACATGCCGCGCGCTGCGGCGACCACCGGCGGCGCCGGCGGATGGCCATGCGCCGTCGCGATGGCGATGATTTCTTCCAGAAGCGCGTTGACGAAAGCGAGGCCGCCCGGCGAAGCCTCGATCTCGCCGATGCTGCCGCGCATCAGGCAGCACGCCGCGCCCATGCCGGCCAGCATGATCCACTTGTTCCAGAGTTCCTGCACGATGTGACGGCTCGGCTTCGCCGCGAAGCCGGCGTCCGACACGAGCGCGTTGAAAGCGTCCATGCGCGCCGATGCCGATCCGTCGAGTTCGCCGTAGAGCAATTCCTGGAAATCGGCGAGCTGCAGGATGCGCCCTTCCTCGTCCAGCGTCGTCGCGACGCGACAGACGCCGCCCGCGACCCGCGCCGCGCCGAAACGCTGCACGAGATCGTCGACATGCTTCATGCCGTTGAGGACGGGAACGACCAGCGTGTCCGGCCCGACGGCCGGCGCCATATCCTGCATCGCCGCTTCGAGGCCGAAGGCTTTTACCGTCACGAGGACGGCGTCGAAATTCTTGTTCAACCCGCCAGCGGTGACGAATTTCGGCTTTACCGTCATGTCGCCCTTGCGCGCCCGCACGACCAGGCCGTCGCGCGCGAGCTGGCTGGCGCGGCCTTCGCGCACGAGGAACGTCACGTCGCGTCCGGCGGCGACGAGATGCGCGCCGAAGAAACCGCCGGTCGCGCCGGCGCCCACGATCAGCAGATTCATTGCGATTGCCCCGGGAAGACGGTCGAACGCTCAGATTTCGTTTGCGGCCGCGCTCGCTTCCTCGCCGCGACGGCGACGGGAGCCCGGCCCGCGATTGCGCAGGAAGGTCACGCCGGCGTCGACCACGCCGCGCGCCATCGCCGCGATCGGCGAGACGAGGCGATCGACTTCCCGGGCGCGCTCCACGACCTTGCCGCCGCGGGTGAGCGTGCGATCGAGTTCCGCCATCGTTTCGGCGAGACCCTGGTCCTCGTCATCCAGCCACGTGCGCGTCACGCGCGCCATCGCCAGGACGAGTCCCTGCGTCTTCAGGGCGCCGACGCGCCCGCCGGTCTCGATGTCGGCCGCCTCCAGCATGAAGCGCATCGAATTGAACGCCATGCGATTGAGCGCGGGCGCGGCCGAGGGGTCGCGGCGCAGCCATTCGGATATGCCGCGCAAGCCTTCCTTGTAGGGCGCGAGCGCGTCGAAGCGGCGCATCAGAACGTCGAAAAGCCGCTCCTTCGAGTTTTCATCGGCGAGATCGCCCGTCGCTCCTTCCAGAACGACGCGATCGATGCGCCGGCCGAACGCCGCGAGAATGGACAGCTTCGAGGCGAAAAGCTCGCGGAATTCGGCGAGCGAAACGTCCGCGCGCTCGGCGATCTGCCGGAGGGTGATTTCCTCGAAGCGCTCCTCTGCCGCCAGCATCATCAGGGCGTCGATGATCCGGTCGCGCGGCACGACGGCCGCCGGCGGCTTTGCGGATTTCGGTCCCTCGGCCTTCTTGCTCGCGCGCGCCATGACAAACTCCATGTTCCGGGATTTCTATCTAGGCCCGCAGGCCTGCCAATCCAAGAGAGGCGTCAGCCGGCGAGCGCCCTGGCGCGGGCCACCGCCGCGGCCACCGCCTTCTGCATCAGGGGCTTCAGCCCGTCGTCGGCCATCAGGACGCCGAGCGCCGCCTCGGTCGTGCCGCCGGGCGATGTGACGTTGACGCGCAATTGCGAGGGCTGGAGTTCGGGCGAGCGATGCATCAGTTCGCCGGAGCCCGAAACCGTGTGGCGGGCGAGCCGCGCCGCCAGATCGGGCGGCAGGCCGGCGGCGCGCCCGGCTTCGGCCAGGCATTCGGCGAGCAGGAAGACATAGGCGGGACCGGAGCCGGAAACGGCCGTCACCGCGTCGATCAGCCCCTCGTCGTCCACCCAGTCCACCGCGCCCACCGCCGAGAGAAGCGTATCGGCGATCGCGCGATGCACGGCGGTGACGCCGGGACTCGCCGCCGCCGCGGTAATGCCGCGGCCGATCGCCGCCGGCGTGTTGGGCATGGCGCGGATGATCGCCCCGGCCTCCGGAGCGCGCGCCTGGATGTCGGCGATCCCCTTGCCCGCGAGGATCGACAAGACCAGCGTCTGCGGACCGGCCAGCCTTGCGAGCCGCGGCGCCGCGGCGTCCAGCGCCTGCGGCTTGATGGCCAGAGCCAGCGTCTGCGGACGGGACAGGTCCTCGTCGGGCGGGTTGAGGCGCACGCCCCGCGCAGCGCAAAGCGCCTTCAGTTCCTCCGACGGAAAGGGCTCGAGCACCGTCACGTCCGGGCCGACGAGGCCGAGGTCGGCCCAGCCCTGCAGAAGGGCGAAGCCCATCTTGCCCGCGCCGAAGAGAACGATGGAGGAAGGTCTGGATGTCATCGAGGTCGGTCTCGCAGGAATGTCATGTCCGCGAAAGCGGGAATGACACATGCGGCCCGGCGAGTCGAACCGCTCACGCCTCGCCGCGCGTCTCCAGCATGATGGAATCGATCGCCTCGCGCGCGCTCTTGCCGGCCCAGACAACGAACTGGAACGCCTGGTAATAGCGTTCGCATGCGATGAGCGCGCTGGACAGGATGCTTTCGCATTGCTGCGAGGTCGGCTGCGCGCCGCCCGACAGCAGCATGGCGTGGCGAAACATCACGACGCCCTGCGAGGTCCACAGATCGAAATGCCCGAGCCACAATTGCTCGTTGGCGATCGCGATCAGCTCGAGGGTTTCGGCGCGCCGGCGCAGCGGCACCTTCAGGTCGAAGGCGCAGCCTACATGCAGCGTTTCGAGATCGGGAAGCCAGGAATAGGCGACCTGGTAATCCGCCCAGCTTCCGGAAACCGAGATCGAGATTTCGTCTTCGTCGTCACGCTCGAAGGTCCACTCGTTCGCCGCTGCGAGTCGCTCGACCACGTCGACCGGATGTTCACGTCGGGTCGCGCGGTTCAGGGAAGTCTGCATTTCTGGGTCCAGTGACAACGGGAACGCGGCTGACGCAAACGGCCTGCCTCAAGCAGGCGACTTCCCGCGACTTGCGGAGCGCCAGACGACCGGTTGTGTCGCAGGCGAATCACTTCGCCTCTCGACTATATACCGGCGCCGGACTCGCGCACGCGTTAAGTCTGCCGCGAACCTCGAAGATTCGCGGGCGCGGGTCCAGAGTCGCAAACGCCGTGTCCACAGAATCGGCGTCAGAATCCGTTACATAGTGAAAGTGCGGACTTGCGCGGGCCTGCCGTCGGCAGGCGCGCCGCGCGGATTCACTTTTGCGCGAGCTTCGCTTCGAGCTCTTCGATTTTCTTCGCGAGCTTTTCGTTTTCCTCGCGCGCGAGCGCGGCCATGTCGCGCACGGCTTCGAACTCCTCGCGGGTCACAACGTCCATCGTCGATAGGAAGCGCTCCATCTGCGTGCGCACGATGGTCTCGACCTCCTTGCGGACGCCGCCGGCGAGATTGGCGGCGTCGTTGAACATACGGGCCAGGTCGTCGGTCAGGCGCGAACGGCTCTCTTGCATGGGAAACACTCCGATTTCGGCGGTCCTCTTAGCACGCGAGGCCGGCCGGCAGGAATGCCGGCACGCGTCCTGTGCGGCGCGGCACGGCGAAGTTCGCGGCATAAGCGTAGGAAAAAGATACAGTTTCCGTTCGAAAGGGGGAACCGATGCCCACTTCCGCATTCCATGCCAGCCGCCGATTGAAGGGCGCGACCGCGCTCGTCGGCGTGGCGCTCGCCCTGGGCGCGCCCGGCCACGCCCTTGCGCAACAGCCTGCCGCCGTTCCTGCCGCGGCCGCGCAACCCGCGGCGCCGGCCGAGGCCGCGCCGGCGCCCGATCAGGGACAGTCCGACGTCCGCGCGCTGCTCGCGAACTACGGAACCTTCGTCAGCCACGACCGCTACGGCGAAGTGTGGCGTCCGACCGTGACGCCGCAGGGCTGGCGCCCCTACGAGCCTTGCAACTGGGTCTTCACCAAGAAATTCGGCTGGTACTATCAGGACCCGACGCCATGGGGGCAGATCGTCCACCACTTCGGCCGATGGACCAACGATCCGCAGATGGGCTGGATCTGGGTGCCGGGCGATCAGTTCTCGCCGGCCTGGGTGATCTGGCGGACCAGCAACGACTACATCGGCTGGGCGCCGACGCCGCCAGACGAGGACATCCGCACGGTCTCGGCCGAACAATTCACCAAGCCCGAGGCGTGGACCTTCGTCGCGGCGGCGAAGTTCGGCAAGTCGTGCCAGGGCGCGATGCCGGCGCCGGTGCAATACGCGCCGCAACCGGCCGCCGCCTATGCGCCGATCGTCGCGCCCGCGCCGCAGATTCCGGCGCTGCTCGGATCGACCGTGTTTGTCGAGACCGTCGGTTATGTCGACGGGATCGCCTATTTCATCCTGCCCCCGCTGTTCGTCGGGCCGTTCTTCGACCTCGATCCGTGGCTCGACCCTTGGCTCGGCCCGTGGGTGCCGCCGCTGTTCGGACCGTGGTCGCCCGGCTTCCTCAACTTCTTCGCCAATGAGCTGAACTGGCTGTTCGCGGCGATCAATTTCGGGCCGCCGATCCCGGCGCCGATCCCTGGACCCTTCCCGCCCGGAAGCCCCTGCAACCTGCCGGGCGTGGTCTGCGTGCCCTATTCCAAGAAGATCTCGCCGCAGCAGAAGCACCCGATGCCCTCGCTGGTGGTGCCGCCGGCTCTGGTCGCCAAGCCGCTGCCGGCCCCGCCGGTCCACGCCCCGCCGGTCGTGCTGCCGCCTGCGACCCCGCCGGGGCCGCCGGTCCTCGTGGTCCCGCCCGGACCGCCGCCGGTCGTCGTCGTGCCGCCGCGCCCGCCGGTCGTCAACGTGCCGCCCCGGACGCCGCCCGTCGTCACGCTACCGCCGAACGTCACACCGCCGCGCGTGCCGATCGCGCAGAACCCGGCCTACCGTCCGCCGCTGCGTCCGCTGCCCGCGACCGTGACGCCGCACGTGCCGGTCAACCAGTTCCACGGCATCGTGCAGACGAACACGCCGCGGCCGGTCGTGCGCACCTATGCCCCGCAGGCGGCGCAATCCTTCCCGGCGCGCACGGCGCCGGTCCAGGTCCAGCCGCGTGTGGCGCAGCCGGTGCAGGTCCAGCCGCGCGCCGCCGGCCCGCACCCGGCCTGGCCGGTCGTCCGCTAGGGCCACGCGATCAGGGGCGGCGCTCCGGCGCCGCCTCGCCTTGACGCTCACCGGCCCCCGCGCCACACCTCGCAGGCTCCCGCGAGGATTTCCGATTCGATGCCGATCCTGGCGATCACGTTTCCGCAGATCGACCCGGTCTTTTTCTCGATCGGCCCCTTCCCCGTCCGCTGGTACGGCCTCGCCTACGTGTTCGGCCTGCTGCTCGGCTGGCTCTACGCGCGCTGGCTGGTATCCACCGACCGCCTCTGGGGCGCGGTCCCGCATCCCTCGAAGCAGAGCCTCGACGACCTGCTGGTCTATTCCGCGCTCGGCGCCGTGCTCGGCGGCCGGCTGTTCCAGGTGCTGATCTACGATCCCGCCTATTACCTCGCCCATCCCGGCGAGATCGTCGCCGTCTGGCACGGCGGCATGGCGTTTCACGGCGGCCTGATCGGCGTGGCGATCGGCGCCCTGCTGTTCGCGCGCAAGTACGCGGTGCCGCGCCCTGTGGTCGCCGACATCTGCGCCACCGTCGCGCCGATCGGCCTGTTCTTCGGCCGGCTCGCCAATTTCATCAAGCCGGAGATGTGGGGCCGCCCGAGCGACGTTTCCTGGGCCATGATCTTTCCCGGCGCCGGACCGTCGCCGCGCCATCCCAGCCAGCTCTATGAAGCCGGCCTCGAAGGCCTCGCCTTGCTGGCGATCACATATGTCGTCGTGCAGCGCGGCGGCCTGCGTCGGCCGGGCCTCGTCTCCGGCGTGTTCGGAATCGGCTATGCCTGCGCGCGCATCTTCTGCGAGTTCTTCCGTGAACCCGATCCCGCGCTGGAGGCGCTGGCCAACGGCCTGACGATGGGCATGGTCCTGTCTCTCCCCGTCGGCCTCGTCGGATTGTGGCTCGTCATCCAGGCGCTGCGCGAGAAGGAGGCGCTCGCATGAACCTGCTCGCCGAGGAGATCGCCTCCATCATCTCGCACGAAGGCCCGATTTCGATCGAACGCTACATGTCGATCTGCCTGTCGCACCCGACGATGGGCTATTACATGACGCGCGACCCTTTCGGCGCCTCCGGCGATTTCGTCACCTCGCCCGAGATCAGCCAGATGTTCGGCGAACTGGTCGGCCTGTGGGGCGCCGAGGCCTGGACGCTCGCCGGCTCGCCGCAACCGCCGCTGCTCGTCGAACTCGGTCCCGGACGCGGACAGTTGATGGCCGACGCATTGCGTGCGCTGCGCGTCGCGCCGCATTTCCATTCGGCGCTCGAAGTCTTCATGATCGAGACCAGTCCGAAGCTGGTCGCCGCCCAGCAGGCGAAACTGTCGGGCAGCGAACGCCCGATCACCTGGCTCGAAACCCTCGACGCGCTGCCTCACGCGCCGGCGATCTTCGTCGCCAACGAATTGTTCGACGCCCTGCCCGTGCGCCACTACGTGCGCACCGACCGCGGCTGGTGCGAACGGCAGGTCGGTTTCGCGAATGGCAGGTTCTTCTTCGGCGCCGCGCCTGATCCGGAACCCTATCTGCAGGCGGATGCGCCGACGGGCGCAATCGTCGAGGTGGCGGCGGAATCGCAGCGCCTCATGACGCGGCTTTCGGCGCACATCATGAAATACGGCGGCGCGCTTCTCGCCATCGACTACGGACATACGCAGACGCAACTCGGCGAGACGCTTCAGGCGATGAAGAACCACGCCTTCGTCGATCCGCTGGAAAGCCCGGGCGAAGCCGACCTGACCGCGCACGTCGATTTCGCGGCGCTCGGGCGCGCCGCCCGCTCCACCGGCGCGCGCGTGCATGGCCCGGTGACGCAAGGCGCCTTCCTCGAAAGGATCGGCATCGAGCGTCGCGCCGAAGCTCTCATGAAAAAGGCGACCGTGCCGCAGCAGGTCGAGATCAGGTCGAGCCTGATCCGCCTGACCTCGCAAGAGCGCCCGACCGACATGGGACGCCTGTTCAAGGCGATCGCCGTCACACGGCCGGCGGTCGAGGGCCTGCCCGGTTTCCTGGAGGACATTCAAGCGTGAGCCTGCCGACCATCGTCTCGCCTGTCCTGCAGGCGACCGGAATTCGCCACGCCTTCTTCACGCGGCAGGGCGGCGTCAGCGACGGCGTCTACGCCTCGCTCAACGGCGGCGTCGGCTCGAGCGACGAACGCGACCGTGTGATGGAAAACCGTCGCCGCATGGCCGAAAGCCTGGGCGTCGCTGCCGAACGCCTGCTCGTGCCCTTCCAGATTCATTCGCCCGATTGCCTCGTCGTCGACGCGCCGTGGACCGATCGACCGCGCTGCGACGCGCTGGCGACCTCGACGCCGGGTCTGGCGCTCGGCGTGACAGGCGCCGATTGCGGCATGATCCTGTTCGCCGACACACGCGCCGGCGTGATCGGCGCGGCGCATTCCGGCTGGAAGGGCGCGCTGACCGGCGTGGTCGAGGCGACGATCGCCGCGATGGAGAAACTCGGCGCGCGCCGCGCCGACATCGCCGTCGCGCTCGGGCCGACCATCGGCCCGGACAGCTACGAGGTCGGCCCCGAATTCTTCGCACAATTTCTGGCCGCCTCGCACGATTACGCGCGCTTCTTCTCGCCCTCGGAACGCGAGGGCCATCACATGTTCGACCTGCCCGGCTTCATCTCCGCCCGCGTCGAACGCGCCGGAATCGGCGCCTACGAGAACCTGCGGCTCGACACCTATGCGGACGAGACGCGTTTCTTCAGCTACCGCCGCACGACGCATCGCAAGGAGCCGGACTACGGGCGGCTGGTGTCTGCGATCGTGCTGGGGTGAGGTCCCCTCCCCCTTGTGGGGGAGGGTTAGGGTGGGGGGTCGGGGTATCCTGCAATGCGCGCGCAACCCCCTCCCCCAGCCCCTCCCCTCAAGGGGGAGGGGAGTCGACGTTGCATCCCGCATCCCACCGTCTAAATCTGGCCCATGACCCGACCGCCACAGGATCCCGGTCTGGACGCGCCGCCGGAAACCGACGCGCCCGACGAGATCGAGGAACAATCCCTTCCCACGCCCGACCTCGACCTTTCGGCCGAGACGGCGCCGAATTCGCTGGCGCGCGGCGCCGAGGTCATCCGCGCGCATTGGAAGCACGCGCCGCTCGGGCCGGGCGTCTATCGCATGATCGGCAGCGACGGCGAGGTTCTCTACGTCGGCAAGGCGCGCAGCGTGAAGAAGCGCATCGCCAGCTACATGCGTGGCGAGGGCCACACCAACCGCATCGCGCGGATGATCGCGCTCACCGCTTCCATGATCTTCGTTTCCACCGAGACGGAAACGGAAGCGCTGCTGCTCGAGACCAATCTCATCAAGCAGCTCAAGCCGCGCTTCAACGTGCTGATGCGCGACGACAAGTCGTTTCCCTACATCCTGCTGACGCGCGACCATGTCGCGCCGCAGATCGCCAAGCATCGCGGCGCGCGCAACCGCAAGGGCGATTACTTCGGCCCCTTCGCCTCCGCGCAGGCCGTTCATCGCACGCTGAACGCCCTTCAGCGCGCCTTTCTGCTGCGCTCGTGTTCGGATTCCTATTACGAGAACCGCACGCGCCCCTGCCTGCTGTTCCAGATCAAGCGCTGCGCGGGGCCCTGCACCGGCGAGATTTCGCACACGGACTATTCGGAACTCGTCGACGAAGCGCACGACTTTCTGTCCGGCAAGAGCCGCGCCGTGCGCGACCTGCTCGCCCGCGACATGGGCGAAGCGGCGGAGAAACTCGATTTCGAACGCGCCGCGCGCCTGCGCGACCGCATCGCCGCGCTGTCGACCATCCAGGGTCAGCAGGGCGTCAATCCGCGCAGCGTCGAGGAAGCCGACGTGTTCGCCATCGCGGAGGAAGCCGGCCAGTTCTGCGTGGAAATCTTCTTCTTCCGCACAGGGCAGAACTGGGGCAATCGCGCCTATTTCCCGCGCGCCGACCGCAGCATGTCGAAATCGGAAGTGCTCGACGCCTTCGTCGCGCAATTCTACGGCGAGCGCCCGGCGCCCTCGCTGGTGCTGCTCAACGAGGAGATCGAGGACCGCGACCTAATCTGCGCGGCGCTGTCGGCGCGCGCCGGGCGCAAGGTCGAGGTGGCGCGGCCGCAGCGCGGCGAGAAGCGCGAACTTGTCGAACATGCCGAAACCAACGCGCGCCAGACCTTGTCGCGCAAGCTCGCGGAGGCCGCCAGCCAGGACAAGCTTCTTGCGGCGCTCGGCATGGCGTTCGGCATCGACAGGCCGATCCGCCGCGTCGAGGTCTACGACAATTCCCACATCATGGGGACGAACGCGATCGGCGCGATGATCGTCGCGGGCCGCAACGGCTTCATGAAGCAGCACTACCGCACCTTCAACATCAAGTCGGCCGAACTCACGCCCGGCGACGACTACGGCATGATGCGCGAGGTGCTGCAGCGCAGGTTTTCGCGGCTGGCGAAGGAAGAGGCGGCGGAGGCTGGCGCAACGGATGCAACCGCTTCCCCTCATCCTGAGGAGCCCGCTCAAGCGGGCGTCTCGAAGGATGGCGGCAACCCCCATGCTTCGAGACGCGCCCTAGAGGGCGCTCCTCTGCATGAGGGGATAGCGGTGGAGGCGCCCTCGTCCTTCGAGACGCCGCCTTCGACGGCTCCTCAGGATGAGGGCGCTCTCGTCCATCACGCTGAGGAGCCTGCGCAGCAGGCGTCTCGAACCGCGGGGGACGGCCTGCCCGATCCCGACGCCTTCCCCTCCCGTCCCGATCTCGTGGTGATCGACGGCGGGCGCGGACAATTCGAGGCGGCGCGCGCCGTCATGGCGGAGGTCGGCCTGACCGGCATTCCGATCGTCTCCATCGCCAAGGGCGCGGATCGCGATTCCGGCCGCGAGCAATTCTTCGTGGAGGGTCGCGAGCCGTTCCGCCTGCCGCCGCGCGACCCGGCGCTCTATTTCGTGCAGCGGCTGCGCGACGAGGCCCATCGCTTCGCCATCGGCACGCACCGGGCGCGCCGCAAGAAGGAATTCGTGAAGTCGCCGCTGGACGAGATCGCCGGGATCGGGCCGGCCCGCAAGCGCGCCCTGCTCGCCGCCTTCGGCACGGCCAAGGCCGTTTCCCGCGCCTCGCTGGCCGACCTGGAAAAGACGCCGGGCGTCAACGCCGCCACGGCGCGGCTGATCTACGCCCATTTCAACGAAAAGGGCTGAGGTCGTCGGCTTGACGGACGGGCAGGCCGCATGTTCCTTCAATCCATGTCCGAGACCTCTCTGCCGCGCCGCAGAAACCACACGCTGGCGCTGCCGAACCTACTGACCTACGGCCGCGTCGCAGCCGTGCCGGTCGTGGTCGCGCTGATGTTCTGGCCGGACGAGGCATGGGCGCGGTGGACGGCGCTGGGAATTTTCTCGGCCGCGGGCATCACCGACTTTTTCGACGGCTACCTCGCCCGCGCCTGGCAGCAGCAATCCTCGATGGGCCGGATGCTCGACCCGATCGCCGACAAGCTTCTGGTTGCGGCCGTCCTGCTGATGCTGGTCGCCGACCACACGATCGAAAGCTGGTCGATCTGGGCGGCCATCGTCATCCTATGCCGCGAGATCCTCGTCTCGGGCCTGCGCGAATTCCTGGCCGACCTGAAAGTCTCGATCCCGGTGAGCGCGGTCGCCAAGTGGAAGACGACGATGCAACTGATCGCGCTCGGCTTCCTGATCGCCGGGCGCGCCGGCGAAAGCGTGCTGCCCGGCACCACCAGGATCGGCCTCGCGCTCCTCTGGGTCTCGGCGATCCTCACGCTCTACACGGGCTGGGACTATATGAAGGCCGGTCTCAAGCACGTGACGGAGGAATGAGGTGAAGGCCGTCTATTTCGCCTGGGTGCGCGAGCGCATCGGCGTGACAGAGGAAGAGATCGCGCCGCCGGCCGACGTGCGCACGGTCGGCGACCTCATCGGCTGGCTGACGGCCAGGGGCGAGCATTATGCCCATGCCTTCGAGAGCGCCAGGGCGATCCGGGCGGCCATCGACCGCAAGCACGTGAAGCACGACGCGCCGATCGCCGGCGCGCGCGAAATCGCCTTCTTCCCGCCGATGACGGGCGGCTGACATGGCCGGCCGCGTCCGCGTCCAGGCCGAACCGTTCGACGCCGCCGCCGAGGCGCGCGCGCTGATCGCAGGCCGCACGGATGTCGGCGCGGTCGTGACCTTCGTCGGCCTGTGCCGTGACGAGGGCGGAACGCTCGCGGCGCTCGAACTCGAGCATTATCCCGGCATGGCGGAGGAAGAGATTTCGCGCGTCATGGAGGAAGCCTGCGCGCGCTGGCCGCTGATGGGCGCGACCGCGATCCACCGCCACGGCAGGATCGCGCCGGGCGAGGAGATCGTGATGGTCGTGGCGGCCTCGGCGCATCGCGCCGCCGCCTTCGCCGCCGCCGAATTCCTGATGGATTATCTCAAGACGCGCGCGCCCTTCTGGAAGAAGGAGCATCGCCGCGACGGAACGTCCGGCGACTGGGTCGAGGCCAAGGCCGACGACGACGCAGCCGCCGAAAGGTGGGCCGGTCGCTGAAGCTTCAGGCCTTCTTGACCGGGCAGGTCGACAGGCCGATCAGCCGGTAGGCCGGGCAGAAGCCGATGATTCCCGTCAGCAGCGGCACGATTCCGATCCAGCCCCATGGGGTCTGCGGGCCGACGAAGACGAGCGAGACCAGCACGAGGCCGACAATGACGCGCAGCACGCGGTCGATGGTTCCTTCATTGGTCATGTCTTGCGCTCCGTTTGGATGCGCCATGAATGACGGATCGAGGCCGCTGCGTCTGTGATCAAGTCACAGAGGCGCGCGCTTCCAGCCCCGGCCGGTCGCAGATGCGGATTTCGCCGCGCGCGAGCTGGACGAGGCCAGCCTTCGCGAAAGCCTCGAGCTGCCGACTGACCACTTCGCGCGCCGTGCCGACTTCCTCGGCCAGTCCCTGGTGCGTTACCGCCACGCGGGCCACCGCGCCGGCGCGTTCGAGCAACGCGGCCGCAATGCGCGAATCGACGCGCGCGAAGGCGATCGTCTCCAGCAGTTTCGAAATATCCTGCAGCCGCGCGCCGAAACGCGAGAAGACGAAGCCGCGAAAGATTTTGGAAACGCCCATCAGCGCATCGAAACGGGCGGCCGGGATCATGACCAGCGAAACCCTCGTCTCGGTGACGCCCTCCGCCGTGTAGTCGAGGCCGGCCATCAGGCACAGCGTCGTCTGCACGCAGACCTCGTCGCGCGACACGCGGTAGAGGGTCAGCGCGCGACCGCTCTGCGAATTGACGCAGACGCGGATCGTCCCCGAGAGCACCACCGCAAAGCCCGAGCAGGCCGCCCCCGGCGAGAACAGGCTGCGACCTGATTCGACCTCGAAGGGCTGCAGGTCGGCCACGAACGCGCGCGCCGCCGGCTCCAGCCCCTTCAAAGCCGCCACCTGATCGATCCAGTCCGTCATCCCAAACCGCCCGCAAGCCGGCCATGCCGGCTGGCCCGTTCCTAATGCGCCGATGTTCGGCTAAGCCGGAACCAACAGCCGCCCAACCCGCCAGGAAGGCCCATGCCCGAATTCTATTACGAGGATTTCGTCCCCGGTTCGATCTTCGAGTTTTCCGAGAAGAAGGCGATCACGAAGGACGAGATCATCCGCTTCGCCGAAGTCTACGATCCGCAACCCTTCCACCTCGACGAGGAAGCGGCGAAACATTCGCTGCTCGGAGGCCTGTGCGCATCCGGCTGGCACATCGGCTGTCTCATGATGCGCATGAACTACGACCACTGGATCGTCCGCACCGCCTCCATGGGCGCGCCGGGCATCGACGAGATGCGCTGGGAGAAGCCGCTGTTTCCCGGCGACATCCTGACGGGCCGCCGCAAGATCCTGCACAAGCGCGTCTCGCGTTCCAAACCGGAAATGGGCCTTGTGTCGATGGAGGTAGACATTCTGAACCAGCGCGGCGAAATCATCACGCGCCAGAAGCACACGCAATTGATCGAGGTGCGCCATCCCGGCAGGACGACCGGCGAGGAAGGCGTGGCGGCGCCCGCCGCGCCACATCCGACCCACGCCCTGCCCCGCATCGAGGCGAGCGGCCGAGCACGACCCTTCGCAGGCTGGCTCGAGGATCTGCAGGCCGGCTCCTACATCGAGCTCGGGCGCGAGACCTTCACGAAGGACAATATCGTCGCCTTCGCCAGCCTCTACGATCCGCAGAGCTTCCACATGGACGAGGAGGCGGCGAGGAAGAGCCATTTCGGCAGGCTCGCCGCCTCCGGCTGGCAGACCGCAAGCCTGTGGATGCGCAACGTCGTGCTGACGCGCGACCGAGTGCAACGCGAATTGCGGGAAAGCGGCGTAGAGACGCCGCAGGGCGGCCCGTCGCCCGGCTTCATCCACCTGCGCTGGCCGAAGCCCGTCTTCGTCGGCGACACGGTCACCTACGGCACGCAGATCATCGAGAAGCGCAAGACGTCGAAACCCGGCTGGGGCCTCGTGTTCAACCACAATACGGGCTTCAACCAGCACGGCGAACTCGTGTTCGAATTCCGCGGCTCGGGCTTCATCCGCACGCGCGAGGGCTGAAACGGGCGAAGCCGCGCGGCATGTGCGACGGCTCACGCCGGAGAACGCGGCAAGGCTCTAGTCTGCCGCCCATGATCCGACGATTCGCAATATTGGCGGCGCTCCTGTCTGCGACAGGCGCCGCCGCCGCCGAAAGCGCCTACACGAAGCACGACTGGGACAAGTGCCGGAAAGTCGCCGCCGAGGACGACACGGTGATACGCCGGTGCGACGGGCCGGCCGGCATTCCGCTTCTCTATAGCGGCGGCGAGGACGGCGCCTCGGTCGGCTTCGGCGCGAAGGGCATGCGCGGGGACTTTCCGCTGGCCGGCTTCTTCTTTCCGAAACAGACCGTCGAATGGCGCAGCGCGGGCGGCAAGCCCTTCGCCGCCATCCTGCGCTACGACGTCGGCAAGGCGATCGGCGGCCCGTTCCGCTCGCGCCTCGTCGTCTACAAGCTCGAAGGCGCAGCCTCATCGTGCATCGTCGGCTCGATCGACGGCGCCAGGCCCGACGCCAACGAGGCGGCGCGCAAGTTCGCAGACCAACGCGCAGCGGCTTTTGTCTGCGGCAAGGACACGGCGGTGAACTCATGAGCCGCGCAACAAGGCTGACGCGAAACGGCACTGGCTTCATCGGCAATATCCCGGTCGCCGTCGTCGGCGGGATCTGCTTCCTCATTGCCATCTTCGTCTTCTTCAGCGACGTGAATCGCGAGCAGAAGAAGTCCGCGCCTCCGGCAGTCGTGCAGACCGCCCAGACCGGCGAGCCGATACCCCGCTTCACCACCTATGTGATGGACATGGCCGGCGTGATCGAACCCGGCGAGAAGAAGCGCATGGCCGACACGCTGGCCGAACTCTATCGGGACGGCGGCCCGCAGATCGTCGTGGCGACGACCAGAAGCCTCGGCGGCAAGAGCATCGCCGAGGAAGCGATCACGCTCGCCCGCACATGGCGTATCGGCCATGCCGGCAAGAACGACGGCGCGCTGCTGCTGATCGCCGTCGACGAGCGCAAGGCGCGCATCGAGGTCGGCTACGGTCTCGAATATGTCCTGACCGACGCGATCTCGCGCATCATCATCGACCGGCGGATGGAAGCGCATCTGCGCGCCGGCGAATGGACGCAAGCCGCGCGCGAGGGGATCGAAGGCATTCTCGATACAATCGGCGCGAAGGTCTCGACGCCGGGCGATCGCGAAGCGCCCGCAGACGGCGCGGCCCCGCCGCGCCCCGCGCCCGAACCGGAAAGACAGAGCTTCACGCACGATCTCGGGCAGGCGCTGGGCCTCGCGCTGTTCGGCGTCGTCTTCCTGCTGATCGGCCTCGGCGTCATCCAGGGCATCGCGCTCGCCATACCCGGCGTCGAGAAGAAGCTGCTGGCCTCGCATCGCTGGAGCTGGATCGCGCGCTGGCGCATTCTCGGATCGGGCGGCGGATCGTCGGGATCGTCGTCGAGCGACAGCGACAGCGGCTGGTCGTCTTCGTCCTCTTCGTCGTCTTCGTCGGACTCCGGTTCATCGAGCGATTCCGGCGGCGGCGGCGATTTCGGCGGCGGCGGTTCGAACGACTGACGATCAGGGGCGGATTGCGCCGATGTCCGGCAACACGATGGCGGCGACGACGGTGAACAGGAACAGCAGCAGCCAGTAGAGAACAGCGCTGCGTCCCTCGAGCCGCGAGCCATAGGCCTCGATATGCTGCTCCCAGCCGGGCGGATTGCCGTTGTAGGTGCGAATGTCGGCGCGCCAAAGGTCGCTCAGCCGGAATTTCTGGTCGAGTATGGTCGGCGGCGGCACAGTCGCCGCATGTCCGGTCATGCGCCCGAAGGCGGCGATCTCGATTTCGCGCAGATAGGCGGCGATTTCGGCGATGCGCGACAGCGACACCCAGGAGCGCACCGCCGCCAGCAGAACCATCGGCGGCGCGAGCCAGTAGATGGCGCGCCCGCCCGCCGCCGCGCCGCTTGTCAGCAGCCACACGTAGAAAAGCGCCAGCGCGCCGAGCGTGAAATTCTCGAGCCGACGCGTCTCGCGGATCTGGTCGAGGATCTCCTCGCGCAGCATCCGGTACTGGTCGTCGTGCTCCAGCTTGCCCACGTTCAATGCCCGCCGAAGGCGACCAGCGTGCGCACAGGCACGCCGAGATCGCGGATCTTCTTTGCGCCGCCGAGATCGGGAAGGTCGATCACGAAACAGGCCGCGACGACATTGGCGCCGATCTTCTTTAGCAATTTGACCGCGCCTTCCGCCGTGCCGCCCGTCGCGATCAGGTCGTCGACGAGGATGACGCGTTCGCCCGGCGTCACGGCATCCTCGTGCATCTCCATCTCGTCGATGCCGTATTCCAGCGAATAGGCGATCGACACCTTGGCGTGCGGCAGCTTGCCCTTCTTGCGGATCGGCACGAAACCGGCGGACAATTGATGCGCGACCGCGCCGCCCAGAATGAAGCCGCGCGCTTCCATGCCGGCTACCTTGTCGATGCGCTGTCCCGCCCAGGGATGCACGAGTTCGTCGACGGCGCGGCGAAACGCCCGCGCATCGCCGAGCAACGTCGTGATGTCGCGGAACATGATGCCGGGCTTCGGATAATCCGGAATCGTGCGGATCGAGGCGTCCAGCATGGCTTCGAGCGATTTTGTCTGCATCTGCGTCTCCGGGCGCGTGCGCGCCTGAATCGTCCTATATTGCGTCCATCATATCCGACCGCGAAAGGAAAGCGCCATGACCCCTCCGCCCGCCCCGATCCATCCGGTGGCCGTCGTCGACATCGACATTCCCTTCAGCCGGCTGGTCTTCATCTTCATCAAATGGGGCATCGCCGCCATCCCCGCGACGATCGCGCTGTCGGTCATCATGAGCCTCGTTTTCTCGCTGCTCTGGGGCCTGCTCGGCTTCGGCGCGTGGCACGGCGCCACGACGCGGCTTTGATCCTCAGGCGGCGTTCACGCGCCGCATGACCGCATCCAGCTTCTTCAAGAGTTCCGGATCGCGCGCGTCGGGAGCGGTGATCAGCGCCGCATCGAGCGCGCGGTCCGAACCGATCGGGCATGGCGCACGCTCGTCCGGCATGTCGGCGAGCAACCGCGCCAGCAGGCGCGAGGCCTTCGACGCATTGTCGTTGACGATCTTGATGATCGACGCCACGTCGACATCGTCTTGCTCGGGATGCCAGCAATCGAAATCCGTCACCATCGCGACCGTCGCGTAGGAAATCTCCGCCTCGCGGGCGAGCTTCACTTCGGGGCACGCCGTCATGCCGATCACGTCGTAACCCGCCGCCTTGTAGGTCAGGGATTCGGCGTAGGAGGAGAATTGCGGACCTTCCATGCAGACGTAGGTTCCGCCCTTCACGAACGGAATCTGTTCGGCTTCGGCCGCTGCGGCGATCTGCTTCTGCAGCAGCGGCGCCACGGGATGCGCCATCGACACATGCGCCACGCAGCCGTTGCCGAAGAACGACGACTGCCGCCCGAATGTGCGATCGACGAACTGGTCGACCAGCACGAACAGGCCGGGATAGAGTTGCTCACGAAACGAGCCGCAGGCCGAGACCGACACGATGTCGGTGACGCCGACGCGCTTCATGGCGTCGATATTGGCCCGGTAATTTATGCCCGACGGCGACAAGCGGTGGCCCCGCCCGTGGCGCGGCAGGAACACCGCCTCGGTTCCGCCGATCCGCCCGAAATGCAGCACGTCCGACGGTTCGCCCCAGGGCGTGGCGATGCGTTCTTCCCGCAGGTCCTGCAGGCCGGGCAGATTGTATACGCCCGAGCCGCCGATGATGCCGATGATCGGTTTGGACATTCCTTCCTCCGTCTCCCGGTTTTGGCCGCAGCGCGGCGCGGGCGCAACCGGAAAGGCGATCGTGCGCGCCCGGAACGACGGCGCCGACGGCGCGTTTCGAAGGGATGATCGCGCACGATGTCACGCTGGACGAACTGAAGGCAGATACATTGTCGTGCATCATGCTGTTCTACCGGCAGAAGCGCGGTATGTCGCTCGAATGCTGGGTCCGCGAGCATCTCGAGGACGCAGGCTACGAATTCGAGGATTCGACGCCGGGCGCCGTGGAAGCCTTCATCGACGCCTGCGACGACGCCTATCGCGACGTCTGCATCAAGATCGCCCAACTGAAGCGGCGCTGAACCGGAAAATATCCCTCCCCGGGGCCGATGAACTGGCTGTGATGTGTCGGCGTCCCGCCCTTGTGGCGCGCCGGAGGCGTCCGTAAATTGCGGGCCCGTCCCGTCCGGCTGAATCTCGCGACCCGGTCGAGGGCGGCAGGAGTTTTCATGCCGCAATCGTCGAAGACCATCCACGCCCCACTCATCATCGTCGGTTCGGGCCCCGCCGGATACACGACCGCCATCTACGCCGCGCGCGCCATGCTGAAGCCGGTGCTGATTTCCGGCTTCGAACCCGGCGGGCAGCTCATGATCACGACCGATGTCGAGAATTATCCGGGCTTTGCCGAACCCATCCAGGGCCCCTGGCTGATGGAGCAGATGCGCCTGCAGGCGGAGCATGTCGGCGCCGAACTCGTGTCCGACTATGTCGTGAAGGCCGAACTGGCGCAGCGGCCGTTCCGGCTGACTTGCGATTCGGGCGCGACCTACACCTGCGACGCGCTGGTCATCGCCACGGGCGCCAAGGCGAAATGGCTCGGCACGCCGAGCGAGGAGAAATTCAAGGGCTACGGCGTGTCGGCCTGCGCCACCTGCGACGGCTTCTTCTACCGCGGCAAGGAGGTCGTCGTCGTCGGCGGCGGCAATTCGGCCGTGGAGGAGGCGCTCTATCTGGCCAACCTCGCCTCGAAAGTAACGGTCGTCCACCGGCGCGAGTCCTTCCGCTCGGAGAAGATCCTGCAGGAGCGCCTGTTCGCGCACCCGAAGGTTGAGGTCGTCTGGAACAGCGTGGTCGACGAGATCCTCGGCCAGGAAGGTCCGCTGTCGGTGACCGGGGTCAGGCTGAAGAACGTCAAGACCGGGGCGACGGAAGAGCGCCGTGTCGACGGCGTGTTCGTGGCCATCGGCCACGCGCCGGCGTCCGAACTCTTCGCGGGACAGGTGGAAACCAAGCCCAACGGCTACATAAAGACCGTTCCGGGGACGACTCAGACCAACATTCCCGGCGTCTTCGCCGCCGGCGACGTGGCCGACGACATTTACCGGCAGGCGGTAACGGCCGCCGGCCTCGGCTGCATGGCGGCCCTCGAGGCCGAGAAGTTCCTGGCCGCGCAGGAGAAACACGCCGTGGCGGCGGAATAGGGAAAAACGGGAAAAAAGGATTGTCCGACAAAAAAATGCGATGATAAGCTATGCGCTGCACGCAGAGGCCGAGCAACGGCCCGTGTGCGCTCCGGGGAGGATCGTCACGTGGATTGGGACAAGCTGCGCGTCTTTCATGCGGCGGCGGAAGCCGGGTCGTTCACTCATGCCGGCGAGACGCTCGGCCTCAGCCAGTCGGCGGTCAGCCGCCAGGTCGGCGCGCTCGAGCAGGACCTCGACACGCCGCTGTTTCATCGCCACGCCCGCGGGCTGATCCTGACCGAGCAGGGCGAAATCCTGTTGCGCACGGTCAAGGACGTCATGGGCAAGCTCGAGGCCGCGCGACTGCGGCTGAGCGAGCAGCGCGAGAAGCCGCAGGGCGAATTGCGCGTGACCACGACGCTGGGGATCGGCACCAACTGGCTCGCCCCGCAGCTCGGGGAATTCCTCGAGCTCTATCCTGAAATCAAGCTGCGCCTGATCCTGACCGACGACGAACTCGATCTCGGCATGCGCGAGGCGGATGTGGGATTGAGACTTCGCCAGCCCTCGCAGCCCGACCTGATCCGGCGACGGCTGTTCACGGTGCATTATCACCTCTACGCTTCGACCGATTACATCCGCCGCCACGGCCAGCCGCGCAACCTGTCGGACCTCGACCACCATCGGATCCTGTCCTACGGCGTCACCGGCGCGAGCTTCCTCAACAGTCTCAACTCGCTGCTGACCGCCGGACGCGACATGAAGAACCCGCGCGTCCCGGCCCTGTCGGTCAACAATATCACGGCCTTGCGCAAGGCGGTCGATGCTGGCGTCGGCATCGCGGTGCTGCCCGAATATCTGCTCAATCCCGAGAGCGGGCTGGTGCAATTGCTGCCCAGCGCCGACATGCCGGAACTAGAGTGCTACCTCGTCTATCCTGAGGAAATGAAGAACGTCGCGCGCGTCCAGGTCTTCCGCGACTTCCTCGTCTCCAACGCCTCGCGCTGGAAATACTGAAGGGCGCAGGCTCTCCGGCCGACACGAGCCAGACATAATGCATGGCAGCCTTGCCGCGCCGGCGCGCATGCGTGAAACGAAAACAAAAACAGGGAATTGAAACTGGAGCCTGCGCTGGCGGCAGGGCGCGCATGTCGGCCATGCGCTGACGTGTATGGCGGCGCAATCCGCCTGCCGACATCCTGTGCAGGTCGGTTGTTGCGTTTGCTGCCTCCCCGGCGGGCGCAGCAGCCGAACATTCCCTCTTGAAGTCCTCCGACGTCATGTCGGGTGCGGCCGGGCAGCAATGTCCGGCCTCTTTTTTTGGCCGACTGCCCCCGTGCAGCCGCGGCCACGTTACGAAAATTTCATCCGGCCGCCCCGTGGACGCGTCGGGGCCGTGAAAATACGTTACGCGGCATCGGCGACCGATCGGGGTCATGCCGATGGAGCAGAGCATGAGCGTCTATCACGGCACTATCGACGGTTCGCAGGACAATCGCTTCGCACGCCGCTGCCGCAGCGCGCGCTGGCGTCCCCTCGAACTGCTGGCGATGATCCTGGGCTTCGTCGTGTTCTGGCCGATCGGCCTGACGATCCTCTTCCTCAAGATCTGGCAGAAGCGCGAAGGCCGCCCGGATCAGGATCTGGTGAGCTTCGTGCAGGAGCAGGGCGCCGAAATGCGCGCGCGCTGCAGCGCCGGCTGGAACAATGTCGAGCACACGCAGCGCGACTGGCGTCCGGGCTTCGGCGGCTTCGGCCCGCGTCCGACCGGCAACAGCGCCTTCGACGACTGGCGAAACGCCGAACTGGCGCGCCTCGAGGAAGAGCGCCAGAAGCTGGTGCAGGCCGAGCGCGATTTCGCCGAGCATCTCGAGAAGCTGCGGCGCGCCCGCGACCGCGAGGAATTCGAGCGCTTCATGTCCGAACGCGCCAATCCTCAGTCTCCTTCATCCGGCCCGCAGGCCTGATGTAAGGAAGCGCCGGCTCATCGAACCGGCGCTTTTTTTATGGGCGGAAATTTTCCGGGGCTGACCCATGAAGACATTTCTCACCGTCAAATTCACGCTCGTCCCGTTTCTCGTGTTTTACGCGCTGCTGGCGCGCGGCATGCCGGGAGCGGCGATCGGCGGCGGCCTCGTCCTCATGGCGGCGCTGGAGGCCTGGCGTCTGGCGCGCCGTGAAAGCTTCGTCTTCGAACTCGGCTCGCTCGCCATCTTCGCGGCGCTCGGCGCAGGATATCTCGCTGCGCCGGATTGGGTCGCGCACAATGCGCTCTGGCTGTCGTTTGCCGGACAGGGCGTCGTCGCGCTCGCAAGTCTCGCGCTGAAGCGCCCGTGGACCGCCGATTATTCGCGCGCCGCCTATCCCGAGAGCGCCGGCACGCCACAGTTCTTTCTCGTCAACATGGCGATCTCCGGCCTGTGGGGCGTGTTGTTCCTGGCGCTGGCGCTCGTGCGCTACCTCGCTGCGCCCGGCTATGTCGCGACGACGATCGTCCTTTTCGGCGCGGTCCTCTCGATCTTCGGTCCGAAGGCGGCGATCCGTTTCGCGTTGAAAAAGATGGTCGAGGCGCGCGAGACCTACCACTGGCCGGCGCCCGATTTCGACGGCCCGCCGGCCGATTGCGACGTGGCGATCGTCGGCGCCGGCATCGGCGGGCTCACCGCGGCCGCCCTGCTCGCCGACGCCGGCCATCGCGTCGCCGTGTTCGACCAGCACGTGCTGGCCGGCGGCTATTGCCATCATTATCCGCGCAAGGCGCGCCACGACGGCAAGCCCGTGCTCTATCGCTTCGACGCCGGCCCGCACGACTTCTCCGGCGTCTGGGAAGGCGGGACGCTGCTCGGCCTTCTGAACAGGCTCGGCGTCGCCGACCGCATCGAATGGCGGCGCGTCGATCATTCCTACATCACCGCGGAAGGCAGGCTCGATCCGCCGCGCGACTGGCGCGACTACGCGCGCATGATCGGCGCGAAATATCCCGACAGCGCGGCAGGCGTGATGGCTTTGTTCGAGGAGATCTACGCGATCTTCGACGACATGTATTCGACGGGAAAAGACCGCAGCGGCATTCCCGGCATGCCGGCGACGATGGACGCCCTGCTCGCCTTCCCGAAAGAGCGTCCGGCGGCGTTCAAGTGGATGGAGAGGCCGTTCGCCGAACTCGTCGCCGCGCATGTCTCCGATCCGCGGGTCGTGGCCATCGTCAATTCGCTGTCGGGCTATCTGCACGACGGTTCCGAGTCGCTCACCTGCGGCGAGATGGTTCCGATCTTCGGCTATTACTTCAAGGGCGGCTTCTATCCGGTCGGCGGCTCCGGCCGCTTTTCCGAAGTTCTGGTCGAGGCGATCGAGGAACGCGGCGGCGCCGTGCATCTGAAATCGCCCGTCAAGCGCATCCTCGTCGAGAATGACGCGGCCTGCGGCGTCGAACTGAAGGACGGCCGCATCGTGCGGGCAAAGGCCGTCATCTCCAACGCGGACTACCAGCGCACCTTTCTCGAACTTGTCGCGCCCGAACACACGCCGGCCGCCTTCCGCGCGGCGCTGGAAAGCGCGCCGCCCGCCTGTTCCGCCTTCACCGTGCAATTGGGCGTCGACTACGTGCCGGACATCAGGCCGGCGACGCATGTCTCGGCCAATGGGCATGTCGGCATCGCCGCCATGTCGCTTGTCGATCCTTCCGCCGCGCCGGAAGGCCATTCCATCCTCAATCTCATCCGGCTCGTCCCCTACGAGCAGGCCGTCAAATGGTTTCCGCCGGAAGCGGGCGACGACGTCTGGAAGGACTGGCGGCGCTCCGACGAATACGAGGCCCGCAAGCAGGCGATCGGCGACGAGATGATCGCGACGGCCGAAACCGTGCTGCCCGGCCTGCGCGATCACATCGTCTATCGCGCCGACGCCAGCCCGGTGACCTATGCGCGCTACGACTGGGCGCGCGCCGGTTCGATCTATGGTCCCTCGGGCAAGGCGCGTCTCAGGGGTTCGAAATCGCCGGTGCGCAATCTGGTCGTCGCCGGCGGCGGCAATGTCGGCGCGGGCGTCGAGGCGGTGGTCGTCTCCGGCGCCAATGCGGCCGATGCGCTCGCGCCCGGCATCCTGTCGCGGCCGCCGGGACAGGGCGCTGGAAAGACCGCAGGACAGGCGAAGCCCACCCGCGCGGCGGCGTGAAGCGCGTTTCGATTCAAAAGGGAATCGTTAACCCTTCTTTTTGAACGGCCATTAACCCCGGCGGCGCATCGCTGGAGCCATGGCGCGTCGCGTATTGCCATTCCTGATCGGCGCGGGTCTCGTGACCCTCATGTCCGGCTGCTCGCTGTACCAGAAGGCGCAGCGGCCAGCCTGGCGCGCGGCTGCGGAAAACGCCTGCTACGCGGAAAAGCGCGTGCAATTCTCCGCCTACGTCCAACCCGTCAGCGAGATCGAAGGCCCCGGCATCTGCGGCCTGACGCGTCCGCTGCACGTGACGGCGCTGCTCGGCGGAACGGTCAAACTCAACACGCGCGCGACGCTCGACTGCTCGATGGTCGCCGAACTGGAATCCTGGCTGACCGACGTCGTCCAGCCCGCCGCCATGGCGCGCTTCGGCCAGCCGGTGGCGCAGATCAATTCGATGGGCGCCTACGCCTGCCGCGGCATGAACAACCAGATCGGCGCGCGCATTTCCGAACACGCCTTCGGCAACGCGATCGACATCGGCGGCTTCGTGCTCGCCGACGGCCGCGCCATCGTCATACGGCGCGACTGGACGCATGGCGACGAGCAGACACAGGCCTTCCTGCGCGAGGCGCAGGGCGGCGCGTGCGACCGGTTCACCACCGTGCTCGCGCCGGGCTCCAACGCGTTCCATTACGACCACATCCACGTCGACCTCGCCATGCACGGCAATTCCTCGCGCGGCCTGCGACGCATCTGCAAGCCGGCGCTGAAGGACGTGATCGCGCCGCCGAAACGCGACGATTTGCCAGACGCGCCCGATCTCGAGGAAGAGACCGACATTGCGGCGCTGAAGACCTATCCGGGCGAGTCCAGGGGCCGCAACGGCATTTCGGCTTCCGTGCCGCCGATGGCGCTGGCGCAGCCGCGCCCGCGCTCGATCGACGACATCCTGCGTCCGCCCGGAACCATCCGTGGCGACGGGGCTTTCGACCCCGGCGACGACGATTCGACGTCGACGATTGCTGCGCCGCGGCGATAATGTGATCGACGCGACCGGCGATTTCGTTTGCCCGGCAGATGCATTTCCGTCACGATCCGATGCTAGGTCTCCGCGACAGGAGGACGGCATGGGAAGCTATCGCATCTCGGTCCGTCGCAACGCGAGCGACGACGACTTCAGCGTTATCGTGCACGACGAAACAGAGCGTTCGCTCGGCGAGCTCGCCGCGTTTTCCACGGCGCATGTCGAACTGGTCGCACGCGATCTCGTGACCCTCGTACGCCGGAAGGACCCCGGCTGCGATTTCACGCTGGACCTGCGCGAACGCCAGACGGCGCTCTAGCTGTGAGCTTTCATTAGGTTGTCCATCCGGTCCCGAACGGGGAAGCTGAGGTTGTCGAAGCTTCAGTCTCGCCGGAGGACCGGATGAACATCCACAAGAATGCCCGTTTGACGCCGCTCGGTCGAGAGCGGCTGGTGCGGCTGATCGAGAGCGGGCAGACGCCGGAGGCCGCCGCTCGAGCCGCAGGCGTCTGCCCGCGGACCGCGCGCAAATGGTGGACTCGCTTCAAGGCCGAAGGTTTGGCGGGGTTGCAAGACCGCTCGTCGCGCCCGCACAGGCTCAATCGACCGACGCCCGCGCCGATCGCAGCGCAGATCGAAGCCTTGCGGCGCCAGCGTTGGACCGGCGGGCAGATCGCCGCCGAAACCGGCGTCTCCGCGGCGACCGTCAGTCGCATCCTCAAGCGCCTCGGCCTCAACAGGATCGCGGCGCTCGAGCCGGTCGAGCCCGTGCGCCGCTACGAGCGCGAGAAGCCGGGCGAACTGATCCATATCGACATCAAGAAGCTCGGCCGGTTCGCGCAGGTCGGCCATCGCATTACCGGCGACCGCACAGGCCAGAGCAACGGCCGCGGCGTTGGCTGGGAGTTCGTTCACGTCTGCATCGACGATGCTTCGCGCGTCGCCTTCAGCCAGCTTCTGCCCGACGAGAAGAAGGAAAGCGCCGTCGCCTTCCTCAAAGCCGCCGTCGCCTACTACGCCAGCCTCGGCGTCCTCGTGCAGCGCGTCATGACCGACAACGGCTCGTGCTACAAATCCTCCGCCTTCCGCCAGGCATGCCGCGACCTGGGTCTGCGGCACATCAGAACGAAGCCGTACACGCCCAAAACGAACGGAAAGGCCGAGCGCTTCATCCAGACGGCGCTCCGCGAATGGGCCTACGCGCAGGCCTATCCACATTCTGACCGACGCGCCGCCGAACTGCCGATCTGGCTGCACCGATACAACTGGCATCGCCCGCACAGCGCGATAAAATCAAAGCCGCCAATCAGCCGCCTCGGTCTAACTGAGGACAACCTGTTGAGGCTCCACAGCTAGCTCGACGAAGGTCTCAATACGGCCGCATCGCGCGTTTTTGATCCGGGACCGCACGCACGGGCGCGGGAATGCGCTATCCTTGCGCCTTCAGGGGGACCCGGATGACTGCCGCCGCCGCCATAGCCTTCAGACCGCCTGCGCCGACGCCGCGCACGACGCCGCTCGGCGCGCTCGGCATGATCGCGACGCTGCGTCGCAATCCGCTCGAGATCTGGACCAACCGGCATTTCGAGGAGCCGGTCGTCGCCGGCCGCAGCCTGCTCGGCGACCGCGCCGTCGTCAGCGACCCCGCCGGCGTTCGCCGCATCTTTCTCGACAATGCCGCCAATTACCGGAAGGACGACATCCAGCTCCGCGTTCTCAAGCCCGGCCTCGGCAATGGCTTGCTGACGAGCGAAGGCGACGACTGGCGCGCCCAGCGCCGCCTGCTCGCGCCGCTGTTCACGCCGCGACAGGTTGCGGCCTTCAGCGACGCGATGGCGCAATCGACGCGCGCAGGCGTCGAGCGCCTCGCCCGTCGCAGGCCCGGCCAGCGGCTCGACATGTCCGAGGAAATGGCGCGACTGACGCTCGAGATTCTTGAACACACGCTGTTCACCTCGGGCCTTGGCCGGGACACGAGCGAATTCCAGGGCGCCGTCACGCGCTATTTCAATACGGTCGGCCGCATCGATCCGTTCGACCTGCTCGGCCTGCCGGACTTCCTGCCGCGCATCGGCCGCCTGCGCGGGCGCGCGACGCTCGAATGGTTCGCCTCCGCCGTCAACGACATCATCGCCGAACGGCGCCGGACGATCGCCGCCGGCGAGGCGGCGCCGCGAGACATTCTCACCCTGCTGCTCGAAGCGCAGGATCCCGAGACGGGGCGCGGCATGGCCGAGGACGATCTGCGCGCCAACATCGTCACCTTCATCGGCGCCGGCCACGAGACGACCGCCAACGCGCTGACCTGGACGTTCTACCTTCTGTCCCAGGCGCCGGACTGGCGCGCGCAGGTCGAAGCGGAGGCGGACCGCGAACTCGACGCCGGACCGATCGAGACATTGCAGGACCGCATGCCCGTGACGCGCGCCGTGCTGGAGGAATCGTTGCGCCTCTATCCGCCGGCGGCCTTCCTGAGCCGCGCGGCGATCGCAGAGGACGAACTTGCGGGCGTCCGCATCAAGGCCGGTACGATCGTCACGGTCTCGCCCTTCCTGCTGCATCGCCATCGCCGGCTTTGGAGAGATCCAGACCTGTTCGATCCGACGCGCTTCCTGGGGGCCAATCGCGACAGCATCGACCGTTTCGCCTACATACCCTTCGGCGCGGGTCCGCGCGTCTGCATCGGCATGGGCTTCGCGCTGCAGGAGGCGATCATCGTTCTGGCGCATCTGGCGCGCGCGTTCCGCTTCGATCTCGCCCCCGACCACAAGGTGCGCGCCCTCCAGCGCATCACCCTGCGCCCGCAGGGCGGCATGCCGATGACGATCAACCCGCGCTGAACGGGCGCGCTGAACGGGAGCTTCGCGCAAGCGTATGCTTTGCGCTAGTCTCCGGCGACGGGGACATTATGCACAGGCATCATCGCAGACGGGCGGAAAAGCCTCGCCTCCTGAATCTCGGCGGACGGGAAGTCGAGTCCGTGGGACTACGGACCGACTTCTGGGCCGATTTCAGTCATCGTTGCCTGACCGCGAGCTGGCCGACCTTCATCGCAGGGTCGGTCGCGGCCTTTCTCCTGCTGAACATCTTCTTCGCCGGCGTGTTGATGCTCGGCGAGAAGCCCGTCGCCAACGCGCCCGGCGACTTCCTGCATTACCTCTATTTCTCGATCGAGACGCTGGCGACCGTCGGCTACGGCGACATGCATCCCGAAACGCATTTCGGACATGTGGTGGCGAGCATCGAAATGTTCGTCGGCCTGTTCGCCACCGCCGTCATGACGGGCCTGATCTTCTACCGGTTCTCGCGCCCGCGCGCGCGTTTCCTGTTCGCGGAAAAAGCCGTCGTCACCCTGCACGACGGCCGCCGCAGCCTGATGTTCCGCCTCGCCAACGAACGGTTGAATCCGATCATCAATCCGAGCGCCAAGGCGTGGCTGGCGACGACCGTCGTGACAGCCGAGGGCGAAACGTTCCGGCGTTTCCTGGAACTGCCGCTCGTGCGGGCGCAATCGCCCCTGTTCCAGCTGAGCTGGACCATCATGCACGAGGTCGACGGCAAGAGCCCCTTGTCCGGCCTCGATGCGGAAGCGCTCGCCGCCATGCAGGGCGCCATCCTCGTCAGCGTCGAGGGGCACGACGAGACGTCGGCGCAGACGGTGCGGGCGCGCAAGACCTATCAGGCCGCCGACGTGATGTTCGGCGCGCGCTTCGTCGACGTGCTGGAACCCTCCGATTCAGATCGCGTCCGGGTGAACTACACGAAATTCCACGATACCGAATCCGAGACGTGAACGCCGGGGGTTGGCCATGAAGCTGCGGGACCTGATCGCATTCCGGAACATGCCGCTCTTCGGCAGCGCGATTGCCGCGCTGGTCTTCTTTTCCATCCAGCGGAAGATGGGAATCTTCGAGGACCTGTTCGAATTCCTCGGCTGGATCGGCGTCGCCATGTTCGCGCTCGGCCTCTACGATCTCACGCAAACGCGCCATTCGATCCTACGCAATTACCCGATCGCCGGGCACATGCGCTTCCTGTTCGAAAAGGTGCGGCCGGAAATCCGCCAGTATTTCTTCGAGGACGACAAGAGCGGGACGCCGTTCAGTCGCGACAAGCGCGCCCTCGTCTATCAGCGCGCCAAGATGGAGCTCGACAAGCGCCCGTTCGGCACCGAACTCGACGTCTATTCCGAGGGCTTCGAATTCCTGCGGCATTCGATCGCCCCGAAGCCGGTGCAGGGCGAGCCCTTCCGCATCAAGATCGGCGAGACATGCGCGCGGCCCTATTCCGCCTCGGTCTTCAACATTTCCGCCATGAGCTTCGGCGCGCTGAGCGCCAACGCCATTCGCGCGCTGAACGCGGGCGCAAAGCGCGGCGGCTTCGCGCATGACACGGGCGAAGGCGGCGTCAGCCCCTACCATCGCGAAATGGGCGGCGATCTGATCTGGGAGATCGGCTCGGGCTATTTCGGATGCCGCACGGCCGACGGAAAATTCTCGCCGGACCTTTTTGCGAAAGCCGCCGTCGATCCGCAGATCAGGATGGTGGAACTCAAGCTGAGCCAGGGCGCCAAGCCCGGCCATGGCGGCGTGTTGCCTGCCGCGAAACTGACGCCGGAAATCGCCGCCATCCGCGGCGTGCCGCTCGGCCAGGATTGCATTTCGCCGGCCTCGCACTCGGCCTTCTCGACGCCGGTCGAACTCGTGCGCTTCGTGGCGAAGATGCGCGAACTCTCCGGCGGCAAGCCCGCCGGCTTCAAGCTCTGCATCGGCAATCCCGCGGAATTCCTGGCGATCGTCAAAGCCATGCTCGAGACCGGCGAGCATCCCGACTTCATCGTCGTCGACGGCAAGGAAGGCGGCACGGGCGCGGCGCCGCTCGAATTCATGGATCACCTGGGCATGCCGATGCGCGACGGCCTGAACTTCGTTCACAATGCGCTGGTCGGCGCGAACCTGCGCAACAGGATCAGGATCGGCGCCGCCGGCAAGATCGTCTCGGCCTTCGACATCGCCCGCGCGGTCGCGCTCGGCGCCGACTGGTGCAATGCCGCGCGCGGCTTCATGTTCGCCGTCGGCTGCATCCAGTCGCAGGCCTGCCACACCGACAAATGCCCGACAGGCGTCGCGACGCAGGACCCGGCGCGCGGCCGCGCCCTCGTCGTCGCCGACAAGACGACGCGCGTCGTCAATTTCCACCAGGCGACGTTGCACACGCTCGCCGAACTTACGGCGGCGGCCGGCCTCGAACACCCGCAGGATTTCCAGCCGATCCATTTCGCGCGCCGCATCTCGCAATCGCAGACGCGCGGCTTCGACGAACTCTATCCGGCGCTGACGCCGGGCGAACTGATCGCCGGCACGGACGATCCGCGCTTCCGCAATGCGTGGCGAATGGCGCGCGCCGACACGTTCGCGGCGGCGTGAATTCAGCGCGGGCCGTACATTCTCAGAAATACGGCCACCGCTTCGTCGACCGTCCTGGCGATCTCGGCCGGCGCCGGCGCGGCAGCGCAGGCGAACAGCATTTTTCGGAAATGCGGTCCCTGCACGAGGTTGATGAATTGCACCGCCGCGGACTCGCAGTCGTCGACGACCAGCGCGCCTTCGGCGACCTTGCGGCGCAGCCAGACCGCCAGCCGCTCCTGCCCGAACTGCGGGCCCGCCTCGTAGAACACCCGCCCGATCTCCGGGAATTTCGACGCCGCGGCGACGATCGTGCGCACCTGCGCGACATGGGCTGGATCGAGCATCAGCGTCATCAGGCTCACGCCCATGCGCCGCAGCACCTCGCCGACAGGACCGTCATGGTCGTCGTAGGCGCCCAGTTGCTCGGCCTGGGCGCGACGATCCTCGAGGACCAGCGCCGAGAACAGCGCCTCCTTGGAGGGGAAGTAGGCGTAGATCGTGCCCTTCGAGACGCCGGCGACGCGGGCGATGTCGTTCATCGAGGCGCCGTCGAAGCCATCGGCCAGAAAGACCTTGCGGGCGCCGTCGATGATCTGGCGCGCCTTGGCGCTGTCGAGCGGCCCCGAGGCCTCCTCGTCGCCGCGCAGCGTCTCTGAAGCGTGAACGTCCTGTGTTTCCACCATGGGTATCCGACCGAACCGTTCGGTCAGCTTGTTTGCCTCGGCCGGCCGTGTTAGTCAAGAAGACCGAACGGTTCGGTCAGCGGCGTCCATCTGGTCCCGCTGCGCTTTCGTTTCGAGCAGCGGATGAACGAGCAATTGCCAAAGGACAGGCTGGAGCTGGGGGCGGAAGCTCTGGCCGCTGCGCCCGCGCAAGCGCCTGCGGACAGGCGAACGAGCAAGCGCAGGCTTTTGCCCGTCGCGGGTCTGGTCCTGCTGACCGCCGCCGGCTGGTACGGCTACCGCTACTTCACGGAATGGCGCTTCCTCGTGACGACCGACGACGCCTATGTGAAGGCCGACACGGCGATCCTGTCGGCGCGCGTGTCGGGACACCTCCTCTCCGTTCCCGTCGTCGACAACCAGGCCGTCAGGAAAGGCGACGTCCTCGCCGAGATCGACCCCGGCGACTATCGCATCGCGGTCGAGGCGGCGCAGCGGCGCATCGACACGCAATCGGCGACCATCGCCCGCATCGCCACGCAGGAGAAGGCGCAGGAATCCGCCGTCGCCCAGGCGCATGCGCAACTCGACGCCGCCCGCGCCGACCAGATTCGCGCGGCTTCGGAATTCGAGCGCACGCAGGCCCTCGTCGACCGCAAGTTCGCGACGCCGCAACGTCTCGACCAGGCGCGCGCCGACCGCGACCGCACCAATGCGGCCGTGACTGGCGCCGAAGCGGCGGCCGCAACCGCGCAAGGCAATCTCGAAGTGTTGCGCGCCCAGCGCGCCGAGGCCGAGCGCGCCCGCGACGAATTGCAGAGCGCGCTCGACCGCGCGAAGCGCGATCTCGAATTTGCGACCGTGCGCGCGCCGTTCGACGGCGTCGTCGGCAACAAGGCGGCGCAGGCCGGCGCCTTCGTCGCGCCGGGCACGCGTCTGATGGCGCTCGTGCCGCTCGACACGGCCTATGTCGAGGCCAATTACAAGGAAACGCAGCTCGGCCGCATCGCCCCCGGCCATCGCGCCATCATTCTGGTCGATGCGCTCGGCAACCGGAAGATCGAGGGAATCGTCGAGAGCGTCGCGCCGGCGTCCGGCGCGCAATTCTCGCTTTTGCCGCCCGAGAACGCGACCGGCAATTTCACCAAGATCGTGCAGCGCGTGCCCGTGCGCATCCGCGTGCCGGCCGATGTCGCGCGCTCCGGCGTCCTGCGGCCGGGCCTTTCCGTCGTGGTCGAGATCGACTCGCACGGCGACGACAAGCGCTGACCATGTCGGCCGTCGCGTCAGACGCAGCGCCCGGACGTCCCGCCTGGGCGCAGCCCATGCCGAACCAGCGCTTCGACGCGCATCGCATCATCGCCTTCACCGGCATGGTCTTCGGCATGTTCATGTCGATCCTCGACATCCAGATCGTCTCGGCCTCGCTCAACGAGATCCAGGCGGGCCTGTCGGCCGGCGCCGACGAAGTCACCTGGGTGCAGACGAGCTACCTGATCGCCGAAGTCATCATGATCCCGCTGTCGGGATTCCTGTCGCGCGCTTTCTCGACGCGATACGTCTTCACGGCCTGCGCTGGCGGCTTCACTTTGATGAGCTTCCTGTGCGCGCACGCCACGTCCATCGAGCAGATGGTCGTGTTCCGCACGCTGCAGGGCTTCATCGGCGGCGGAATGATCCCGACCGTATTCGCCAGCGCCTTCACGATCTTCCCGCCGGAAAAGCGCATCATCGTCCAGCCGATCATCGGTCTCGTCGCCACGCTCGCGCCGACCATCGGCCCGACCGCCGGCGGCTATCTGACAGACGTCTTCTCCTGGCACTGGCTGTTTCTGGTCAACATCGCGCCGGGCATCGCCGTCACGCTCATTTCCTGGTTCATGATCGATTTCGACGAGCCGGACCTGACATTGCTCGACCGTTTCGACTGGACCGGCCTGTTCTCGATGGCGGTGTTTCTCGGCGCGCTGGAATATGTGCTGGAGGAAGGTCCTTCGAAGAACTGGTTCCAGGAAAACGCCATCGTCTATGCGAGCGGCGCGTCTTTCTTCGCAGCGCTCCTGTTCTTCTGGCGCTCCTACATCTCGACCAACCCGATCGTCGACCTGCGCATCCGCAGCGGCAGCTTCTGGGCAGGCAGCCTGTTTTCCTTCGTGCTCGGCATCGGCCTCTATGGGCTGACCTACATCTATCCCGTCTATCTCGGACGCGTGCGCGGCGACACGGCGCTGATGATCGGCGAGACCATGTTCGTAACCGGCATCACGCAGATGCTGAGCGCCCCGATGATCGGCCGCGTGATGATGTTCGTCGACGCGCGCATCCTGCTCGCCATCGGCTTCTTCAATTTCGCGCTGTCGTGCTGGCTGATGACCGACGTCACCAAGGACTGGGACTTCTGGCAAATGTTCGTGCCGCAGATCCTGCGCGGTTCCTCGCTCATGCTGTGCATGGTGCCGATCAATTCCGTGGCGATGGGCTCGCTCGCCCCGCACGAGATGAAGAACGCCTCGGGACTGTTCAACCTCACGCGCAACCTCGGCGGCGCCGTGGGCCTCGCCATCATTAACACCTTCCTCAACAACCGCTGGGATGTGCACCTGGCCCGCCTGCACGAGCAGGTGACCTGGTCGTCGGAACGCGCGCAGCAATGGATGTCGACGCTGACAAGCGCCTTTTCGAAGCTCGGCTCGGATGCTGGGCTCGCGGCGACCAAGCAGATCGCCAGCTACGTGCGCCGCGAGGCTCTGGTCATGGCGCTGGCCGACGTATTCCTGCTGATCGGGATCATCTTCGCCGCCATGATCCTGCTCATCCCGTTCGTGAAGAAGCCGCCTATGCTCGGCGCGACCGGCGGCGGCGACGGGCATTGAAGCGCGGCAGGCGCCGTCGCACGCTCGAAGTCACAGGAGGCAGGCGCGATCCGCCGCTCCCTGGCCGATCGCCACCGTCGGATTCATCCCTCGATATCGGCCTCGTCGACGGCAGGCTTCTCGTCGGATTCGTCTTCATCCTCCGTCGTGACGGATTCTTCCTCGTCGACTTCGGGAACATCGTCAGCGGAACCGGCGACGATCGGGGCGGGCTGGAATGTCCGGACGACCATCCGGGCAGGTCGGCGGGGCGGAGGCGGCACGGGAATGATGAACTCCGCGTCGCATTTCGGGCAGACCGGCTTTGTGAGCAGATCGTAGAATTTGGTTCCGCAGGTCGCACAGACCCGCTTCGTGCCGCGTTGCAGGTTCATCTTGATTCCTTTGAAACGAGGAGTTGCGGCTCGGATGAGCGGCCATCGGATGGCGCCGCGCGGCGACGTCGACATGTTGCGCCCAGCCCTGCCGAAAGGCGGCCGCGCTCGGCCGTCACACCTTTTGCATGGCGCTTTCGAAAACGACGCGCTCGAACGTCTCTTGCGCGCATTTCACGCGATACTGGAATTCGCCGCCGCGCTCGGGCAGGCACCGGACTATCTTGAACTGATGCGGGGAAACGGCGCGCGACATGAGCGTCGTCAGCATCCGTACATTGTCGCCGATCTTGAATCTATGAGTCATTTTGTTTCCTGACCGGCGCCGCGCGCCTGTAGTTCGCCGGCGCGCAGACGAGCCGCAATCCCTTGCGCTCGCCGGCGGCTACGCAAGCGCGCATGAAAAAAGGCCGGGTGAACCCGGCCTCTCGATCGTTCCAGATCGCCGCCAGTACATCCGTGGTCGGCGGCCTGCGAACGAAATTACGCGACCTTCAATTGATCGGCAGAGTTCTTGCCGGATTTGCGATCGCGCACGAGCTCGTAGGAAATCTTCTGTCCTTCGGCCAGTCCGCTCAGGCCGGCGCGTTCGACGGCGCTCACGTGAACAAATACGTCCGGACCGCCTTCATCAGTCTGAATGAAGCCAAATCCCTTGGTCGAGTTGAACCACTTCACCGTTCCTGTAGCCATGTTTTTTCTCCAAACGAAAACAGCCCGCTGACACGCGGGGCCGACGCGATCGAATTGGAGAGAGGCGGTCAGCAGGCTTCGTGAAGAAGCAAGGCCAAATACGTCAGGCCGAAGTCGATGAGCTTATATAGCACGCAGGCGCGGACAACACAATGATGCGTTTCGCGCGCAGAGACACGGCCCGGAAAGGCCCGCTTCCCGACAGACATCGAATGCACGGGATTGCGCGGACAGACAGAGCGCGACGGCCCCGGCTGCGGCCTGTAAGGCCTCATGCACGCAGCAGAGCGTTGGAGATCCAGTATGGCCCGCAAGCCCGGTTCGAAAAGCGAATTTGTACTTTTCGATGTTGTCTACACGGACGGCGCGCAGCGTTCGAATCGCAAGGTCCCGAAAGAATCGGTTGAAGGCGACGATGGCGACGAGCAAGCACGGCGCATTCTCGAGGATCAGGACAGGGAGATCTCGAAGCGATCCGGCCAGCCGATGAACGTCATTAAATCCATCAAGCGTTCGAACGCGTGAAGTTCGAACGTCGGCGGCGCGTACAGCAGCCGACTGGAAACGGGCCAACGGACGCAGGCGGTCGAGGGGCTTCGAAACCCTGCAATCGCGCCGGGCGGTTTATGCGCGCACGTCGCGCTCAGCCATCCGCGCCACTTTCGCGCCGATGTCGGCGAGCGTCTCGCGCAGGCCGGATTCGTCGATGCGCGTCGCCTGCGCGGCGCGCGCTGCTTCCAGCGCGCCCTTCAGCGCGCCGATCTCGGCTTTCAATTTCTCGATCTGGTCTGCCGCGTGCCGTTCGGCGGCGCGCACCGTCTCGTCATGCGCCGCCAGCCGCGCGGCCGTGTCGGCCGCCTGCTTCTCGGCGGCTTCCTTGGCGCGCAATGCGGCGTCGACCGCCTTCTGCATCTCGCGCTGCCCGGCCGTCGCCTCGTCGACCCCCTTGCGCTGGGAATCGAGCGTCTCCTGCAATGCCGCCGCGCGGTCGCGCTCCGCCTGGAAGCGCGATTGCGTGGAAGCCATCAATTGCTCGACGGCGCGCATCTCCTTCAGCACCATGTCGCGCTCTTCGCCGAGGCCGAGCGCGCGCTCCTCCTCGTTGCGCGCCTTGCGCGCGAAGGCCTCGATGTCGCGCTCGAGCGTCTCGACGCGGGCGACCAGGGCCTCGTTCTTCGTTTCCAGCGCCGCGATGGCCGCACGCCTTTCCTCCGCCAGGGCGTTGAGGTCGGCATGCTGGGCCGCCAGCGTGTCGAATTTCACGCGCATGGCTTCGTGCAGGCCGGTCGCGTCGTAGAGTTCGGTCGCCAGCGCGCCGCGCTCGCCGACCGACTCGGCCAGGTCGCGCGTCGCCGTGTCGTGGAGCTTGTTGAGAGCGGAATGTTCGGCCTGCAGTTTCGCCAACTGGTCCTGCAGGGTGACGATCTCGGTGGCGCGGCGGCCGAGTTCGGCCAGTTCGACGGCGTGCTCGTCCGCCTGGACCTCCATCCGCTGCTCGAGCCGGCGGCGTTCGGCCGCGAATTCCGCGCGCAGGAGATCGCGTTCGGCGATCACCTCTTCCATAGACAACGGCAGCAGCATTTCCAGCCGGCGGCGGGCGAGACGCATGGCGCGCCGCGACACGGCCGGCAGGAGCAACAGGAAGAGTAGCCCGACGGACATGGCGCCGAGCGCGAAAATCATGACTTGTTCGACCAAAACGCCGAGGTCCTAGCCTGGTAAACCGCGGCGGGACCATGCCACGCGGAGGCCCCCAAGGCAAAAGCCGGCCGGAGCCGGTCCCCGGTCAGAACGGGTTCCAGGTCGAGTTCTGGGTGAACTTGAGATAGCCGAGGTTGAGCCCGAGCCGCGCGCCCACGCCGGAGCGGATCGGCACGACCACGACATTGTCGGCCGTCAGCGCCGTGAAACCGAAGCCGCCGATCAGATAGGCCGACCCGTCGACGCCGCCGAAGCGCGAATAGATCGCCTCGACCGCCGGCAGGTTGTAGACGAGCATCATGGTGCGGTCGCCGTCGATGCCGGCGTCGAAGCCGAGCGACGGGCCCTGCCAGTAGATGCGCCGGTCGCCAGCGTTGCGGGTGTACATCTTGCCTTCGCCGAAGCGCAGGCCGCCGATGAAGGCGCCGGCGCCCTCCTGGCCCAGAATATACGCGTTCGGCTTGCCCCACTGATGGGTCGCCTTCTCTATGCCCTGGGCGAGGCCGCGCGACACCGAGCCGAAGAACTTGTGGCCGCTGTTGACGATCTCGTTGTCGGAAAAGCTCTCGGGCGACTGGGCGGCGAAAGCCGCAGCCGGCGCCGCGGCGGCGACCAGCGCGCCGGCCGAGCGGATCAGAAGGTCGCGACGATTGGTCTTCATGGCCCTCTCCTCCCGCGATTCGTGCGGGACCAGGCGAAAGCTTGGCCCGCGATCGTGGTGAAGGCATGGCGGCGCGATGAGCGCGCGCCATTGCGCGCCTTCCCGATTTCGACACTGCGTCAGCATGGTTAACGAAAGGTTGACGTTCGACCGGTCAGGCCTGGCCCGAGTCCCGCCCCCAAGCCACGAACGCGCCGTTCCGGAACCCCTGCGAGCGTTTGCCGTAGCGCAGCGGCGCGCCATCCGGACCCAGCACCCTGCCGCCGGCCGCCCGCAGCACGGCGTCGCCCGCGGCGATGTCCCATTCCATCGTCGGGCCGCAGCGCGGATAGACGTCGGCCTCGCCCTCGGCCAGCACGCAGAATTTCAGCGAGGAGCCGACATTCGTGCGGCGGGCGATCTTCAGCCCGGCCAGGAATTTTTCCGTCTCGGCGTCGCCATGCGAGCGGCTGCACAGCGCCACCATGCCTTCGGCGGACGGCCGGCGCGCCGTGATCGGCTTTCGCGCGGCGGCCGGCGGCAGCGCCGCGCCGGGCGCGGCCTCCACGAGGCTCGCCGTCGCGCCGCCGATCCACAGCCGGTCCATGGCCGGCGCGTAGACGGCGCCGGCGACCGGCGCGCCATCGTCGATCAGCGCCAGATTGACCGTGAACTCGCCGTTGCGCGCCAGGAATTCGCGGGTCCCGTCCAGCGGATCGACGAGAATGAAGCGGCTCCCGCATTCCGGGATGTCGCCCCGCGCGACCGATTCTTCCGCCACGACCGGCAGATCGGGCAGTTCAACCGCGAGCGCCGCGAGGATCGATGCTTCCGCGGCTTCGTCGGCGTCGCAGACGGGGCTCGAATCCGCCTTGATCCGGGCGTGCGCCGCCCCGGCATAGACCTTCATGACGACCGCGCCGGCCTGAAGGGCGATCGCGCCGAAAATGTCGGCGATCCGGTCGCGTTCGCCGGCGTCGAGTGGATTGGCCATGCTCCATCTGCGCCCATCGCACGCCTGCGATCAAGGGGCGATGCGGCTGGGCTCGACGCAAAACCTTAACCGGCCGTTTACCCGCCGCCTCCACTCTCGTCAGCGCTTTCTTAAACCGCGGGGTCGCGGTATCGATTCGCAACGGGCGATTCGCATTCGCTTCGCAGTCGGTCGGTGATCCGCGTCCACGAGATCTTCAGCCGCGCCTCCGGGCGCAATCTTGTCCTGAAACCGGAACGCTCCATGACCGACAACGTCAACGTCTTCGCCCTTTCGCCGCTGGATCTGGCCGCGCTGCTCTGCTCGCGGGTCTGCCACGACGTGATCTCGCCGGTCGGCGCCATCGTCAACGGCCTCGAGGTGCTGGAGGACGAGAAGGACCAGGACATGCGCAGCTTTGCGCTGGACCTGATCAAGAAAAGCGCCCGCACCGCTTCCGCCCGCCTGCAGTTCTGTCGCCTCGCCTTTGGCGCCGCGGGCTCCGCCGGCGCGGCGATCGACACCGGCGACGCCGAGACCGTCGCCCGCGGCCTGCTCGCCGACGACCGCACCAAGCTCGACTGGAACGCCCCGCGCATCCTCCTGCCGAAGAACAAGGTCAAGCTCGTCCTCAACATGTGCCTGATCGCCGCCGCCGCCATTCCGCGCGGCGGGCAGATCACCGTGACCATCGCCGACGAGGGCGAGAAACTCTCGGTCGAGGCGCGCGGCGTCAACGCCCGCGTCGCGGCCCATGTGCCGATGCTGCTCGAGGGCAAGCCCGAAAACGGCTCCGTCGACGCCCACGGCATCCAAGCCTATTACACGGGCCTCGTGGCCCGCGACACGGGCCTGGCGATGACGCTTTCGAGCGAGGCCGAATTCGTCTCGCTGTCGGCCTGCGCGGCGGCCGCCGAAGAGACGGCGACGACCTGCAACGCGGCGTGAAAGCGCCGCGCCTCAATCCTCCCTTAACCCAAGCAACGGCATAGTCAGCGACGGCGGCAAGCGCCGCGCGGACTGGCGCATGGACGAAATTCTCAAGGATTTTCTGGTCGAGACGGCCGAGCACATCGAGGCGGCGGGCGAACAGCTCGTCCAGCTCGAGCGCGATCCGTCCGACCGGGAGATGATCCAGAGCATTTTCCGGCTCGTCCACACCATCAAGGGCACTTGCGGCTTTCTCGGCCTCGTGCGTCTCGCCGGCATCACCCATGCCGCCGAGAGCCTGATCGGCCGGCTGCGCGACGGCGCGCCAGCGAGCGCCGAAGCCGTGACGCTTGTCCTGGCGACTGTCGACCGCGTCAAGGAACTGCTCGCCGAGATCGAGACGGCCGGCGTCGAGCCCGCAGGCGACGATTCCGACCTGATCGGAGCCTTGCAGAAATTCTCCGAAAGCATGGCCGCGCCGGCGCCGGCGCCCGCGCCGCAACACGCCGAGGCGCCGCAAGCCGATGCGCCCGCGGCTTCCGAACCAGCGCCCGAACCCGCGCCTGTCGCCGCAGCGCAGACGCAGGAGCCCCACGCCGAGGGCGCGCGCGCCATGCGCGCAGACACCATTCGCGTCACCGTCGACGCCCTCGAATCCCTGATGTTGCTCGTTTCCGAACTGGTGCTGACCCGCAACCAGCTCACGGAAGTCACGCGCGCCAATACCGACGAAGCAGTGAAAGGCGCGTTGCAGCGCCTGTCCGCCGTCGCCACCGATCTGCAGGACGCGGTCATGCGCGCCCGCATGCAGCCGATCAGCCGCGTCTTCAACGCGCTGCCGCGGCTGGCGCGTGAACTCGCCGTCGACCTCGGCAAGAAGATCGACCTCTTCATCGAGGGCGCGGAAACCGAACTCGACCGCCAGTTGATCGAACTCGTCCGCGATCCTCTGACGCATCTCATCCGCAATTGCGCCGACCACGGCCTCGAGACGCCGCACGAGCGCGTCAGGGCCGGCAAGCTCGAGACGGGCCTCATCCGCGTCTCGGCCATGCACGAGGCCGGTCAGATCACCATCGAGGTCGCCGACGACGGACGCGGCCTCGACATCGATCGCATTCGCGAGAAGGCGGTCGCGCTCGGCATCGCGTCGCGCGAGCAGGTCGCCGGCATGACGTCGGACGAAATCTGCCGCTTCATCTTCGCGCCCGGTTTCTCGACCGCGGAGGCGGTGACCTCCGTCTCGGGCCGCGGCGTCGGCATGGACGTGGTGCGCGAGAACATCCAGGCGATCGGCGGCACTGTCGGCGTCATGTCGAAGCCGGGCGCCGGCGTCCGCTTCCTGATCCGCATTCCGCTGACGCTCGCCATCGCGCCATCCCTGATCGTCACCGCCGGCGGCCAGCGCTTCGCTTTGCCGCAGGCCGGCGTCATCGAGGCCGTCTCCATCGGCCCGCTTTCGGAACACCACATCGAATCCGTGCAGGGCGCGCTCGTCCTGCGACTGCGCGACGTCGTGCTGCCGGTCACCGATCTCGCCGATCTGCTCGGGCTGCGCAGCAAGCCGCTCGAGGCAGACGACCATCTCGTCATCGTCGTGCGCGTCGGCGGCTCGTCCTTCGGCGTGGTCGTCGACGCGGTCGACGACGTGCAGGAAATCGTCGTCAAGCCGCTCGGCAGCCAGCTCGCCCATCTGCGCGTCTATTCCGGCCAGACGATCCTCGGCGACGGCTCGGTCGTCCTGATCCTCGACACCGGCGGCCTCGCCGACGCGCTCGGACTCGAACGCGCCGCGCAATATCGCTCGTCGGACAGCGCCGCCAGCTTCGAACCCGTGCGGCGTTCGGCGCGCATCGTGCTGCTGCGCGCCGGTCCCGGCGTGTGCAAGGCGCTGCCCTTGTCGCTCATCACGCGCATCGAGAGCGTCGATTCCGCAGAGATCGAGGAAACGGGCCAGGGCCGCGTGCTGCGCCATCGCGGCCAACTCATGCCGCTGCTGCCCGCCGCGGAAGGCGTCCGCATCGCCGAGGGACAGCAGCCGGTGCTGGTGATCGGCTATGGCGGCGAGAGCATGGGCCTGCTCGTCGACGAGATCGTCGACATCGTCGAGGACCCGCTGGAAATCCAGATCGCCCAGCGCGGTGCGGGCGTCATCGGCACGGCGGAATTCGGCGGAGTCGTCGCCGAATTGCTCGACCTCACGCATTTCATCCGCGTTGCGCGCCCCGATTCCGCAGAGCGCGGCGTCAATCGCAAGTACAAGGTGCTGCTGGTCGACGACCGCGTCTTCTTCCGCGACATGCTGACGCCGGTGCTGTCGGCGGCCGGCTACATGGTGACGACGCTGGATTCGGCGACCAAGGCGCTGGCGATGATCGAGCGCGGCGCGATGTTCGACGCCATCATCACCGACACCGACATGCCCGACATCGACGGCTACACGTTCGCGCGCGCCCTGCGCGCCGGCCTGTCTCATGCGCGGACGCCCATCATCGCGCTCGCCTCGCAGGCCAACGCGAAGATCATGGAAGCCGCCCGTGCCTCCGGCATCGACCAGATCGCCGGCAAGTTCGACCGCAAGCTCTTGCTGAACGTGCTGGCGGAATCGCTCGACGCGGTCGAACTCGCCGGTAGCGGTCTCGAGGACCGCATTCTCGCGGAGCACGCGGCATGAACGCACAGGTCGACCTCGCCGTGCCGAGCGCGCACGCGCCGCCGCAATCGCAACGCACGCGGAGCTTCTTCTCCGTTCACGCGGCCGACGCCATGTTCGGACTGCCGGTCGATTCCGTGCAGACCATCTTTCGCCTGCAGTCCCTGACGCCCGTGCCGCTCGGCCCGCCGACCATCTCCGGTCTCGTCAACCTGCGCGGCAAGATCGTCACGGCCGTCGGGCTGGCGCGCCGCCTCGACCTGCCGCAGGACGAAGACGCGCCCGCGCCACGCTTCGCCGTCGCCGTCGAAAGCCGCGGCGAGACCTTCGCCCTTCTCGTCGATTCGGTCGGCGACGCCATGGAATGCAGCGCCGACGAACTGGTCGAGTCCCCGCGCCACGTCGATGCGTGTCGCGCCCGCGCCACCGCAGCCTATTACCGCGTCCAAGGCGGCATCCTGCCCGTTCTCGACATCGACGCCCTTTTCGATCTCGCGCCCACCGGCGCATCAACGCCAAACCGGTTCACACCGCGTCCATCCGGAGCTGTGACATGAAGGAAATACTCGTCGTCGACGATTCCGCGGTCATCAGGAAGATCGCCCGCCGCATTCTCGACGGAATGCGCTTCAGGACGGAGGAGGCCAACGATGGCCGCGAGGCGCTGGACGCATGCGCGCGCTCCATGCCGGACGGCATCCTTCTCGACTGGAACATGCCGGTCATGGACGGGTTCGAATTCCTTCGCGCCCTGCGCAAGCTGCCCGGCGGCGCCAAGCCGAAGGTCGTTTTCTGCACGACGGAAAACGACGTCTCGCAGATTGCACGCGCCATGCACGCCGGCGCCGACGAATACATCATGAAGCCGTTCGACCGACAGATCGTCCTGTCCAAGTTCGAAGAAATCGGTCTGGTCTGAAAGCGCCCGCATGAGTGGAGTTCGCGGCGCGGCGCCGAACGATGCGAAACCGGGAGAGATCGCCTGGCACGGACGCAGCCCATTGCAGCTGCGTCGCTTCTCGGCGCTCGCTCCGCGCATCATCGCGATCGGAGCCTCGACGGGCGGACCGCAGGCGCTCGCCGGACTTCTGTCGCGCCTGTCGCCATGCCTCGGCGATACGCCCGTCATCGTCGTCCTGCATATGCCGAAAGCCTTCACCGACGTCGTGTCCGCGGATATCGCGCGCCTGACGGGCCGGCCGACGACTTCGCCGCGCAATGGCGAAAGCGTGAAGCCCGGACACATCTACTTTGCGCAGGGCGGAATCCATCTCAGGGTCGTGCGCGTCGGCGCGCTCTACGCAATGACCTTTGCCGACACGCCGCCTGAAAATTTCTGCAAGCCGTCGGTAGACGTTCTGTTTCGTTCGGTCGCCGACGCCTACGGCCCCGCCGCGCTCGGCATCGTGCTGACGGGCATGGGCGCGGACGGCCTGGCGGGAGCGCGAAAGGTCGTCGACGCCGGTGGCAGCATCGTCGCGCAGGACGAAGCCTCGAGCGCCGTCTGGGGAATGCCGGGCGAGATCGCCCGCGCCGGCCTCGCCTCCGCGATCCTTCCGGTGGACGCCATGGCGGATGCCGTCGGCGCGCGCCTGATGGCCGGGACGAGGGCGCCACGATGAACGAGGCGCTCGCCGCTCTCGCGCGTTTCCTTTCGGACAGGATCGGCCTGTCGATCGACATGCGCCGTCATGCGGCGATCGAATCGCGGCTCGCGCCGATCATCGTCGAGTGCGGCGCGGCGAACCTGCAGGACCTGGTGGCGCGCGTCGTCGCCGGAAACGACCCGTCTCTCGGCGATCGAGTCATCGACGCCATGGTCACGTGCGAGACGCTCTTCTTTCGCGATCGCCATCCGTTCGAGGCCATGCGCACGATCGTGCTGCCGGCGCTCGCGGAAAGACGTCGCCACCTGCGCCGGCTGCGCATCTGGAGCGCGGCCTGCGCCACCGGACAGGAACCCTACTCGCTCGCCATGCTGCTCGACGAAATGTCGCGGAGCTTTCTCGGCTGGCGCGTCGAACTCGTCGCATCGGATATTTCCAGGGGCGCGCTGGCGACCGCCAGGGCGGGCCGATACTCGCAATTCGAAGTCCAGCGCGGGCTGTCGACGCCGATGCTGCTGCGTCATTTCCGGCAGAGCGAAGGCGCCTGGACCATCAACGAACATCTCAAGGCCTCTGTCGATTTTCGCCACGTCAATCTCATGAGCGATTTTTCGCAGCTCGGCCGCTTCGATATCGTCCTTTGCCGCAACGCGCTCATGTATATGGACATCGCGCGTCGCCGCGACGTTCTCGCGCGCATCGCGCGCCAAGTGCCCGCCGACGGCTACCTGATGATGGGCGCCGCCGAAACGCTGGTCGATCTCAGCGACGACTTTTCCGCCGAGCCCGGCTATCCCGGATTGTTTCGGCGCGTCGTCGCCGAAGCGCCTCGCCTCCGGCTGGTGGGTTCCTGAATGAACCCGACGCTGTCCAGATTCATCGACGCGACGCGCGCCGTCGCCGCGTTGATCGTCATGGTCAGCCACACGACGCACGCGGCCATCGTCGGCAGCGGAGCGGAAATCGCGCATCCCGCTGCGCTGATGATCCTCGACTCGGCGTCGCACCAGTCCGTCATCGTCTTCTTCGTTCTCTCCGGCTATCTGATCGGCGGCCGAGTGATCGCGTTCTCGCAGGCCGGCAAGCCGTTTCTCTGCCGGTTCCTAGTCGACCGGACGATCCGCATCTATCTCGTGCTCGTCCCCGCGCTCGTGCTCACGGCCGTGCTGGACGCGCTGGTCTTCGGTCATTATGCGGCCGGTCCGGTCGCGCGGCACTTCGAGCGACACTTCAACACGCTCGAAGCCTTTGCCGGCAATCTCGCCAGCCTGCAGAACATCTTCACGCCGACCTTCGGTTCGAACGCGGCGATGTGGACGCTCGGTCTCGAATTCTGGTTCTACATCGTCGCGGGCTTTCTCGGCGCGGCCCTTACGGTCGCGCCATTGTCGCGCGCAAGGCGCGTCGGACTGATGGCGGCAGGTCTGGCCATGCCGCTCGCGACGCTCTTCACGCCGAGCTACTTCCTGTTCGGTGCCATCATTTGGGCGGCGGGCGCCTTCTGCGCCCATCTCGCGCCCACCCGCCTGCACCGGCCGGCCATGGCCGCGGGGTTTGCGATCGCCTGCTGCCTCGCCGCCTTTTTCGACCTTTCCAACCATCCGCCCGACAGCGTCACGCCGGTCGCCGACGCCTTCACGGCCTTCGGCTTCGCCAACCTGCTGCTGGCGCTGGCCGCAATCCGGGGCGACGCGCCGGCGTTCCTGCGCGCGCCGCCCTTCGCCTATCTGTCGAACATATCCTTCTCGATCTATGCGACCCACATGCCGATCGGCATGTTCCTGGCGGCGGTCTTCGGCTTTCTGCCCTTCCTGCCGTTGCTCGCCGTGCTCCTGCCGGCGACGCTGGTCGCGAGCATCGCCTTCCATCACGCGACCGAGGCGCACACCGGCGCGCTGCGCGCGGTAGCGCATCGCTGGCTGGCCCGCGTCTCCGGCAGATCGGGCCTCGCCGGCGCCTGACACGAAGCGGAAGCGTTGCGCGCGTCCGCCGCATACGCGCTGCCGGAATCGCAGACGACGCCTGCACCAAAAGAAAAACCCCGCCGGAAGGGCGGGGTTTTCGTTGAAGCCTTGCCGGTCAGGCGGTGATGCGTTCTTCGCCTTCGTTCGGCTCGCGCAGCACATAGCCGCGGCCCCACACCGTCTCGATGTAGTTGCGCCCCTGGCTGGCGTTGGCGAGCTTCTTGCGGAGCTTGCAGATGAAGACGTCGATGATCTTCAGTTCCGGCTCGTCCATGCCGCCATAGAGATGGTTGAGGAACATCTCCTTGGTGAGCGTCGTGCCCTTGCGTAGCGAGAGCAGCTCGAGCATCTGGTATTCCTTGCCCGTCAGATGGACGCGGGCGCTGTCGACCTCGACCGTCTTCTGGTCGAGATTGACGACTAGGTCGCCGGTCGTGATCACCGACTGTGCGTGGCCCTTTGAGCGGCGCACGATGGCGTGGATGCGGGCAACCAGCTCGTCCTTGTGGAATGGCTTGGTCAGGTAGTCGTCGGCGCCGAAGCCGAGACCCTTCACCTTGTCCTCGATGCCGGCTAGGCCGGACAGGATGAGGATCGGCGTCTTCACCTTCGCGACGCGCAGCGTGCGCAGAACCTCGTAGCCGGACATGTCCGGGAGGTTCAGATCGAGAAGAATGATGTCGTAGTCGTAGAGCTTGCCGAGGTCGATGCCCTCTTCCCCGAGATCCGTCGTATAGACGTTGAAGTTCTCGGACTTGAGCATCAGCTCGATGCTTTGCGCCGTAGCGCTATCGTCTTCGATCAGTAGTACGCGCATCAGCAGTCCCCACCCTTCCCCGTGCGAAGCCCGTCGAACTCCCCGTCCGGCGGCCCACGGCGTGCGGCCCAAATCCGGTCAAACGCACATTCGGTTCGTCACGGCAAAGTTAACGCCGAATGGTTAACAAACCCTTCTTCCCGCCCGTTCGTTACCCGCCCACGAATCCGCCTCGCGCCTCGCTGGCTTCGCGCGACCCGGAATCGCTGACGAAAGCGAGACGGGCCCCAGGAGCCGGACGCAACCGAGTGTTAAGCAAACGGGTTAACGATGCGTTATCGCAAGGCTCGAGTATGAACCGACGCACGAAAGCGAATCACACCCCAAAGTCGCCTCTTGCGAATTTTTTGTCCAGCGCCTTCGTCAAGTAACTAACGAGCAACCTCCACAGCGCATTATCCACATCGTCTCGCGGATATGGCTAATGCGTAACCAGTCAGGGTTTGGACTGTTGTCCAGGAGTGACGAGTGATGAAGTCGCGGGATACCTTTTTGCGTCTCAAGCGTTTCCAGGCGGAAGAAAAGCGCCGCAGGGTCACGCAGCTTGAGATGATGATCACCGAGTTCAATCGCATGGCGGGCGAACTACACAAGGAAATCGCCGCCGAGGAACAGCGGGCGCGCATTTCCGATCCGTCCCATTTCGCCTATCCGACCTATGCCCGCGCCGCCCGCAACCGGCGCGACAATCTCGTCAGCTCCATGGAGGAGCTGAAGGGCCAGCTCGACGAGGCCAAGCTGCGTCTCGACGAGGCCATGGCTGAGGTGTCCAAGGCCGAAAGCCTCGAGGGCCGGGATCGCTCGAGCGACCGGATGCACGAAGTGGTCCGCGCCGCCGACATGGGCGCCAACCTTGGCATGATGGGCCTGCGCGCCGCCCGCGCCTGAGGGGTTGCGGCCCCGCGCCTTTCTCATTGATCTGCAATGGCGGTCGCCCCTCCGGGCAGCCGCCATTTTTTTGCATGTCCCGCGCTTGCGGCCTGTGGCGCGCTCGTGCATGTCTCGGCTTTCGCCCGGCCCCTCCGGGTCGGGAGAAGCATGAAGCGCGCCCTCGAATTCTTCTGGCCGGCGGTCGGCCTCCTGGCGGTGCTTGGGTCGTTCTGGCTTCTGGCCCAGGAATTCCGCGGCGAATCAGTGCGCGAGGATGTTGTCCAGGCGCTGCGCGCCATCCCGCCGCATCGCTATGCGCTGGCTGGCCTCGCGACGCTCGTCGCCTATGCGGCGCTCGCCTGGTACGACCGGATCGCCCTGCACCACCTCGGCGTGAAGCACATTTCCTGGAGCTTCGTGTCCCTGTGCTCTTTCACCACCTACGCGTTGTCCCACAATATCGGCGCCTCGGTGTTCTCCGGGGCCATGGTCCGCTACCGCGCCTATTCGACCAAGGGGCTGAGCGCCGCCGAAGTCGCCGTTCTGGTGGCGCTCTGCTCCTTCACCTTCTTTCTTGGCACGATCCTGCTCGGCGGCCTCGTGCTCGTGTTCGAGCCGGACCAGTTGCAGCGCCTGCGCGGGATGCTGCCGCATGTGCTGACCGAGGAAGGCCCGGCCCGCATGATCGGCGTCGGCCTGCTCGCCTTCGTGGTCCTCTACGTCGTCGGCTCTATCCTGCGCTTCAAGCCGCTCGAGATCGGCTCGTTCAAGCTAGAATATCCGCGACCCGCGATCACCGCCCGCCAGATGATCGCCGCCCCGATGGAATTGATCGGCGCAGCCGGCATCATCTATTTCGCGCTGCCGGCGGAAGGAAACCCGGGGTTCTTCGTGGTGCTGGCGGTGTTCCTCGCGTCGTTCTCGGCCGGCCTCGTCTCCAACGCCCCCGGTGGCCTCGGCGTGTTCGAACTGGTCTTCATTAAGGCCATGCCGGCGCTCGCCAAGAGCAAGGTGCTGGCCGCCCTGCTCGTCTTCCGGCTCTTCTACCTGCTCATTCCGCTGGCCATCGCGCTGGTCGTCGTTCTCCTGTTCGAGCGCCGCCGCCTTGTCGAAACGTTCCGGGGCGAAGCCGGCGAGACCCCGACCGACGAACCGCGCGCCTGAAACGCGAAAGGCGCCGGCCAGGGCCGACGCCTTTCAGAACAAAACCGGAACAGATTCAGGCGCGGTATTGCTGGATGCGCGTGGTGCGCAGGCCGGCAAGGCCGTGCTGGTCGATCGACATCTGCCAGCTCAGGAATTCGTCGACCGTCAGCGTATAGCGGCTGCAGGCGTCCTCGAGCGAGAGCAGGCCGCCGCGCACCGCAGCGACGACTTCTGCCTTGCGTCGGATCACCCATCGCTTCGTCGAGGGCGGCGGAAGGTCCGCGACGGTCAGCGGGCTGCCGTCCGGTCCGATCACATACTTTGCCCGGGGGCGATAGGCTTCGGTCATTGATTTACTCACACACTCGACTGACCACTTCGAGTGTGAAAGCTACCGGCCCCCGCTTAAGATTTACCTAAACGGTCAACTGCGATTCGGCGCGGAAAATCCTGAAAATGCTTTGTAAAATCTGTGGCTTTGCAATGCGTCCAAAGGTTTCGCGTATCCGTTCGGCACAGGTCGCAACGCGGCGTTTACCATAATTGGTGCGAAAGGCGGGCGGACGGTGCGACCGGCGCCCCAAAGCCGCCACAGGCGTCAACGCTTTGCCTTGACACGAATCTGGCCCGGGACCTATACGACCGGGCCTGACGGCTCCGGCCGTCGCGGGGCGGAGTAGCTCAGCCGGCTAGAGCAGAGGAATCATAATCCTTGTGTCGGGGGTTCGAGTCCCTCCTCCGCTACCAAATAAATCAATAATCTAGGTCGCTTTTGGCGGCAGACTTCCGCCATGACCCGAAACGCCGGAGCCGACGTCCGGAGGTGCCGGCCGCGCTGTGACATAGCTTGCTGAGCAAATTGCCTTTATTCTTGACAGCACGGCGCCACCAAGTCCCTTGTTGACGATCAGTCGATTCGATTAATTGCTTGCATGCAATAGCCAATGTCATGCGCATCCTGATCGTCGGGGCTGATTCGCCGTGCAGCTTTATCGTGGCTCGCTGTCTGGCCGCGAGAGGCGATGTAAGACTGTACGGAATCGGTGACCGAATCAGTCCCGTGCTGCGTCTGGGCAACACGTTTCGTGCGTTGCAGAGTGGAGTATGCGCCGAAGACACTGAGAGTTGGTACAAGGCGACATCCGAAGCGATTGCGCGGTGGCGGATCGAAGTCGTCCTCCCTATCGACGAGCGCGCCAACTATCTGCTCGCTGTCCGTCGATCCAACGACTTGCCATCTGGCGTCGCAGTAGTTCCAACGCCTCCGCCAGAGTCGATAGAAATCGCGCGCGACAAGCGACGCTTCGTCGGCTTTCTCCGCCAAGAGCGACTTCCTCATCCTCCAACTTTCCGACCAGACTTCGACGAAGACTTGGTTCGCGCTACACTTCCCGCGCCGTTCTTGATCAAGCCAGCAATTTCACCCGGAGGCGGTTTCGGAATCGAGCGCATCCAGAACGTCGCCGAACTCGTCTCGCGACTCGCCGCGCGTCGTGATGTGATTGTTCAGAGCGAAGTCGATGGAACAGATTTCGGGGTCAATCTGTTGTGCGAGAATGGCGAGATTCGAGCGGCGACGATTCAGCGCGCGACAATGCCGTCGTCCAAGCCTTTCGATTTTGCAGTCGGCATTACGTTTGAGGACCGACCCGATCTACTGGCTCTTTGCGAACGCCTGGCGCGCGCTCTTCACTGGTCGGGTGTCGCCAATATTGACTTCAGGCGCGAGGCGACGACCGGTCGCTTCCTATTTCTGGAACTGAACGGCCGGTTTTGGGGAAGCTTGCTCGGATCGCTCTCCGCTGGCGTAAACTTTCCCTGGCTCGCTTGCTGCCTCGCCCTCGGCGCTTTCGTGAAGCCGACCCCGAGGGTCGGAGGTCGTTACTTTCGCGGCGCAGGCCCAATCCTGACGGGTTTCTTGGATGGCGCCCATTCCATCCGGCTGAATGAAACCGATTGGCGATACGTTCGAGGCGATCCGATTGCCATCGCCGCATGGATCGCGATGTCCCTTTCCCCATCGAACCGAAGGATCTGATCATGCCATCGGCGGCGAAGATGACCCGAGCGACGAAACCATAGTATGAGGTCCGTGTTCGACTGGCTCTGGACTAAGAGGCAAGAATGAACGAGTTCGTCCCTGAGCCAACTTCTCGGCAAGTATGGTGCATGCGCCTTTGCCGCAGCCTAAAATCAGATGACATGCGCCGGCGCTTTTGGACCTTGGCCAATGCCGCCACGCTCATGCCCGCGTTGGACGGTGAACGTCTGGCCGAAGCCTGGCGCGCAACGCTTGAGGCAAATCCAGCCTTGCGCTGCACCTTTACCGAAGATGGCGATGCAATCATCGCGCAGGTCTTGCCGCTCGACCACTTTCCAGTCAAACAAATTGATACGGAAGGTTGGTCAGCCGACGAGGTCATTGCCTCGGTCAACGCAACGACCGCCGATTACGCCCCGCTCGACGGACCGCTCGCCATGCTCACGCATTACCGTTCGTCGACCTCCTCGACACTTCTAGCGCTCTTTCATCACGGATTGATTGACGGAACAGCGATGACGCTTCTAATCCGCGAGCTGATTGGCGCTTATTTGCTCGGTCGACCTCCCAACGCAAGAGCGACCGGAAATTTTGCTGAATTCGCGGCATGGCAGCGCGATTTTCTCGCTGGGCCGGCCGGCGCTCGCCAATTCGATTACTGGATGGGTCAACTTGCGGACCTGCCCCCGCCCCTGCCTCTGCCGTACGACAGACCCGACAACCACCGTTTCACGGACGGTCGGTATTTGTCCTGCGCGGTCGCGCCGAGCGTGGCAGAAGGCGTGCGCGTGCTCGCTAGGTCACTCGGCGTGCCGCCATTTCGCCCGTTGTGGGCAGCGTTTAACATCTCAATCGCGGCGATGACAGGCGTGGATGACGCGCCAATCGTCTGCTCGGTGGCGAATCGAACCAACCGACGTTTCCGCGAAACGATCGGTTGGCTTGCCAACGCCGTGCATCTACGTTGCGCTATCGAGTCAGGGGAGCGCGTGCGCGCCTATTGCGCACGTGTATCGCGCATGGTCGACGCGGCGATCGACAATCAGGAATATCCGCGCAATCTCGTCGACGATGCGCTAGAAGCGCAGTTTCCTGGAATCCCGACCGCGATCGACCAACTCGGGTTCTCAGTCAACATGCCACTGTGGGACGACGAATCCGGGCTCAACCGGCTGCTGGCGCAGCCCTCTGGAAGCTGGGGCGGCTTTTCTTTCGAAATGATGCCGCTCGAATTACGCGAATGCACACGCGACCTGACAATGACCGTCCTCGACGTTGTCGCACCAGACGGCGAGATGACGTTGTCCTTGTATATCAACTACCGGGCGGATGTCTTCGACCAAGCGACTGCCGAGCGGCTCGCCGCTTTGTACGAGCGCGCGCTCGAGCTGGTGACTAGCGCGGACGATCCATTGGTGGAGGATGTTGTCGTTGTCCTGAGGGCTGAATTCGTCGACCTGCGCGGCGACGCACCGGGAAGACGAAATGTCCGATAGTTCAACATTCGCGAACGACGGGGAAGAACCCCGTGCCGTTTCCGCGCTGATTTCTGTTCAACCTGGCTGGCGAACGAGCAAATTCGCTAAAATGGTGAAAGATCTCGCGGAGGCGACGCGACGCTATCCGCCGCGCGCGCTGATCGCCAATGTCGCAGCACAATTCGACTGGCTCGATGTCGATGGCATTCGCGTTCCAATCTCAATAAATAACGCCGAGTACGACAATTCAGCTAGCTCCTCCGAATACGCAACGTTGACCGTTTCCGCGAGGCAAGAGCTCGCTCATGCGTCGCCAAGTTGGCGGCGGACCTCGGCAGATCTTTTGCTTGTGGTTGGCGGCGCTCTGCTGCGTCTAGTATCGATCGACCGCATCGTCCGTTTGTTCCCAGGGGCACTAGCCTACGATATTCCGCCCGATGCGACGCTTCAATTCGTTCGCAGAACGACGGCCGCGTGCGTCGCGGCTTATCCCGGCCATGCTATCAAGTGGAGTGGCATTAATCCAGTACTGGACGCGCGAACATATATGGCTTTGCGCCAGTCCGGATATCTAATCCGGGCATCGCGGCCGGCCTATGTCTTGCTCGCCGAGCCCCAGATCAACGGCAATCTCATACGTTCCGCGAAGCTTTACGCCAGACAGACCGAGACCAGTCTCGAAGTTCTGAGGACCGAGGATCCAAGCGCTTTCGAACGCATCGCGGAACTCTATGCGATGGTAAATTTGCGTCCCGGCCGCCAAGACAATATCGCCTTTACCGCTAGTGCTTTTTACGAATTGTATCGCGCCGGGGCCCTGCAAATATGCGTTGTCCGCGGCAAGGCTAGCAGAGATATCAGGGCGTTTGGGGCTTATTCGGCGCGCGATGGATGCTTGGCCTTCCACTATGTTGGCTATGACCCATCCGATCCAATAGGACGCGATCACTACGTCGGTATGATTTCATCCGTACAATTGGCGGCGCGTCGATTGGGGATGTCTGCGAGGATTGGATTTGGAGCTGGTCGCTTCAAGCGCGCGCGGGGCGCCGTGGGAACGATTGAGTTCAGTGCGTGTTACGTTGCTCATTTGCGTTTTTGGCACCGATTTGCATGGCATGTCCTAACTGTAATGATAAACTGGCAGGCGCCGCCTCTAATGCTAGAGCTCCTTAATAAGGACGCGCCCAACGGTCATTGACAGGGAAAATGTTCAGCGACTTCTTCCTTTCGGCCGGACCACAACGCGCCATCACGCACTTCTTCGACTTTCGAACAATGCGGTTCAGCGCGGTCGAGTTTGTGTGTCTCGCTACGCAACAGGCTAGGCGAATTGGGTCGTCACATGCCGCAGGCGTCACTGCGTAGCTAACTAGAGCGGGGACGTTCCAGCGTCACAGACCCATGAGGCTACCGCCCAGGGCAGAGGCATGCACGAAGCGAATTACGGCTTCAAAAAGAAGCGAAGCGCCTGCGAATGAAGAAAAGGTTTCTGTCGAAGAAAACTTGGATTATCCTCCAACTTCGGTAGGAGAAGGTCTGCGGGCTAATCAACTCGCAATACTGACGCCGCATCGGGGGGAGGGTCGGGTTGACGGTCCGCATCACTGGATATGCTTGTCGGCTTCCCGGGGCAAACAATGTCGATCAAGCTTGGCGGGTCCTAGACGGCGGTCGCTGCACCGTCTCGTCCATACCGCAGGATCGTTTCGACGCAGCCCGTTATCACCATCCGAACCGAGAGGTCCGCGGTTCGTCGGTATCCTTCGCGGCCGGCGTTCTCGACGATATCTTTTCGTTCGACGCAGCGTTCTTCGGAATTTCCCCTCGGGAAGCGCAACAAATGGATCCTCAGCAGCGACTGCTGCTAGAATTGGTCTGGGAGGCTCTGGAATCCGCGGGCGTTCCGCCTTCATCCCTGGCGGGCGAAGAGGTTGGGGTCTTCGTCGGCGCATCCTCGTCCGATTATCTATACCGCTTCATCAGCGATCCGCTAAGCGTCGATACGCAGATGATGACCGGAAACACGCTCTCAATAATCGCAAATCGGATATCGTATCAATTCGACTTCAAGGGCCCAAGCCTCACGGTTGACACGGCGTGCTCTTCGTCTCTGGTGGCGTTGACGCAAGCCTGCGAAGCAATTGCAAGCGGAAGGCTCAAAAGAGCGATCGTCGCCGGCGTCAGCCTCTTGTCCGCGCCTTATCCATTCATCGGATTCTCTGCCGCGCACATGCTTTCGCCAACAGGTCTCTGCCGCGCCTTCGACGTGGCTGGAGACGGCTATGTGCGCGCGGAGGGCGCAGTCGCACTTTTGATCGAAGCGACCGATGGTGTCGACGGATTCGGAGACATAGTCGCGTGGGGAGCAAATTCCGACGGACGTACCAATGGCCTCTCGCTGCCATCTTCGGAGACGCAATCGGCACTCCTCAGACATGTCTACGACACATTTGGGATCGATGCGGAAGCGCTTGCTTTCGTAGAAGCGCATGGAACAGGCACGCGCGTCGGCGATCCGGCGGAAGCTTTCGCTATCGGCGACGCGCTCGGCAGCCGTCGTCATGCTCCGTTGCCGATCGGTTCGGCAAAATCAAATTTTGGCCATCTTGAGCCGGCGTCGGGACTCGTAGGACTTCTAAAAGCGGCGCTCGCCTTGCGCTACGAAAAATTGCCTGCGACCCTGCATTTCGTGACGCCCAATCCGGATATTCCATTCGCAAGCCTAAATCTGGCCGTAGCCGCGCAACCCGTCGCTTTGGATACGGGCCGAACACCGCTCGCAGGCGTAAGCTCGTTCGGCTTCGGAGGAGCCAATGCCCATGTCGTCCTGCGCGCGCAACCGACTTGCGATGTGCGGCCTCGCGCGGTCTCGCCGGCGCCCATCATAATCTCCGCTCAAAGCGAGAAAGCACTGCGCGCGATTGCCGGCGCCTATCGCGAACAGCTTTCGAGTGACGAAAGTCAGCTAGCTCCGATCGCCAATTCTGCGGCCTATACGCGAGATATGCTACAACGACGTGCCATCGTGCACTCCCGCAGTGCCCCGCAAGCCTTAGAGGCGCTGGACGCTCTAGCCAATGGTAGACCGCATCCCGACGTAACTGTAGGCCGCGCGCTGTCAGGCAATGGCGCTGTTCTGTTCACTTTTTCCGGGAACGGATCGCAGTGGGCCGGAATGGGCCTTGATGCGCTGGAGAAAGATACAATTTTTGCTCGGGCGATTGACCAGGTCGACGAAATACTCGCGCCGCTAACGGGCTGGTCCACCCGCGAGGCGCTTCACTCACCCGACCTTGCAGAGATGCTCAAGAGTGCGCGTCTCGCCCAGCCGCTTCTGTTTGCAATCCAGGTGGGCGTCGTTGAAGCGCTCGCGGCGCAAGGATTGATGCCGGATCTCGTGGTCGGGCACAGCGTCGGAGAAGTGGCCGCCGCATGGTGTGCCGGCGCGTTGACGCTCGCCGATGCGGCGCGGGTCATAGACGCCCGCAGCCGCGCCCAGGAATTGTTACGTGGCGCAGGCGGCATGGCGGCGATGAATGTGTCGCCGGAAGACGTGCTCGCGGCACTTGCAAGCGCCGGCAGCAGTTGCGAGGGCGTTGAGATTGCAGCCTACAATGCCCCAAGTTCGGTTACGATTTGCGGCCCCTATCCGAAATTGGACGCCTTTCTGAAGAACGCACGTGCCCGACGCTGGGCCTTCCGTAGACTGACGGTCGATTATCCGTATCACCATGCACTGCTTGAACCAACCCGCGAAGCGCTGCTTTCCGAACTCGCCGAACTTGCTCCACGGGAAAGCAAAACGGTCTTTGTTTCATCCGTCACCGGCAATCAACTGCCGGGGGCAGAACTCGATGCAGATTACTGGTGGCGCAACGCGCGTCAGCCTGTGCAATTTGCGCCGGCTTTGCTTGCCTGCCTGGAACATCGACCGGCTGTCGCGCTCGAAATCGGTCCTGCGCCCGTGCTTGGGGGTTATATTACCGCAGCTGCCTCAGAGGCGGGTCGATCAATCAAGGCGCTCGCGACTCTTCGACGCGAAGGAAGCGACCGCAGCCATTCGCCCTTGGTCGCGGTGGTCGCAGACGCGCTCGCGGCAGGCGCCCGGGTGGATTCGAAGCTCTACTTTGGAGCACGCGCGCCGAGCGCCGTCGCATTACCGCACTACTCGTGGGACAGGTCGACATTCAAACACTTGCCGAGCCGGGAAGCGCATTCGGATTTTGCGCTGCGCCGGCACCCGTTGCTCGGCGCCCCCATTCGGCTCGACGAGACAATTTTTTACAATCACATCGATGTCGAGCGATTTCCTTGGCTTGCCGATCATCGCGCCGGCGGCGCCGTCGTCGTTCCCGGCGCAGCTATCGTCGAGATTGCTCTCGCAGCTGCTCGGGAGGCGCTCGGCGAAGGGCCCATCGAATTGCGCGACTGCGAGATTTACCGACCGCTGCCGCTTGAAGCGGGCGTGGTGCGCGAGACTCGCGTCGAGGTGGACAGGCCAGAACGTTTGATAGACTTCTATAGTCGTCGCCGCGGCTCGGACGGAGAATGGATCCATCATGCTCGCGCGTCATTCTCGGCGGCGCGCCCCTCGTTTGCGGTGATCGGACGCCGAGCCCTTCGAAACTCCGGTAAAGCGAAATCCTCGCTAAAAGCCTCAGATGTCTACGGGCTCGCCGCCGCCATGCAGTTGGACTACGGACCGGCATTCAGACCGATTCTCGGCGTCGACCTCTTGGATGACAATACGGCATCGGTGCGGCTCGAAACGAGCGCGACGGCCGACGAACCTTTCCTCCTCGATCCGATACTGCTAGACGGCGGGCTGCAAGGCGGCCTCTGCCTTCCTGCTCTAGGGGCCGTTCACGGCAAGACCTTTCTTCCTACCCGGTTCGAACGTGTCCGCGTGCTGCAGCCGGGCCGAAACATCGCCGTTTGCGATGTGTTCTTGAAACGTGCCGACTCGCATTCCGCACTCGCAGATATTGTGTACCGCGACCACGACGGTGTGGTTGTCGCTGAAATGATCGGCGGCCGATCGATGGCGGTCCGGCTGAAGGGCGGCGAACGCCCCATACTCGCCTACCGACAGGCTCTCGTCGGAATCCGGCCGCGTCGGAACGGTCCGCCGAGATCCGTGGCAGCACAGAACTTTTCGGCGCCGCGCCAACCAAGAGTCCGTCCCGACGGGCTAGCAAACCTTGCTCTGAGCGCATTGCATGCGGCCCTATTCGCTCTGTTCGGCGAACTTGCCTTTGATCCGGACTTGCCGCGCTCTAGCGAGCGGGCAGCCGATGTCGACGGCGCAAAGCTGTCGCCTCTTCTTGCGCGACTGGCCGAAGCTGGACTGGCCCATCGCTCAGGCCAAATCTGGAGGCTCGATCCGTCCGACAATTTCAGCGGCCTCCTTTGCAATTTTCTGGCCCAGGAACCACGGCGCGCGGTCGAGGCAACCTTCCTGTCCGCGGCGGCCGACTGCTGTGCAAATCTCTTGCGAAAGAGCCCGGAGGCGCCTTTCTCGGACTCCCTGTTCAATTCCCTAACCTCCCGAAGCGTCGCGTCTTCGGAAATACGAGAAGTGCAAGCGCGTTTCGTCGCTCAATTCGTCGCCGCAACTGAGCCATCCACAGCGTTGCGCGTTCTGATCGTTGGCGCGAACGACGCCGCGTTGGTCCGTGCAATCTTGGCAGAGGTAGATCCAGCGAAAGGCGGGATCTGGGTAGTCGACGCCGACATTACGCGTCGCACATCCTTGGTGGAAAAATTTTCGACCGCCCCCCACTTGCGCGTTGTGGACGTGCCTGAAACGCCGGCTCTTGCCTTCAATCTCGCGATTTGGGCCAATCCGCGCTTTCTTCTGCCCGGGGTCTCCCCGGTCTGGTTGCGCGAACGGCTGGCCAGTGACGGACGGCTGTCTGTCATCGAGTGGAGCGGCGATGCATTCGCGGACCTTGTGGGGCTGGCTGCACAAAGTCTTGGCATGAACTCTACCTCAGAGACCCCGTTGTCCGAATGGTTGAATGCTGCAGATATGGAGATCGTCGATGCAAACAACGCAAACGGACTGACCTCGATCGTCGCACAAAAATCCGTCCCGCCAACTCCCGATGAAAGCGTGGCCCGCCTACGGATCGCGCTCGCCGGAACGTCGGCGGAGTGTCTGACATTCGCACAGGAACTGCGTGAGGAATTAGCCGCGCTAGGCGTGAGTGAGGCAGTTGAAGGCGAGGCGAAGACGGTCCTGTACTTGGGGTGCAGCAATCCGCCTCGCGAGAACAGCGAAGCATGGATTGCATCACGGTGTCTCGAAATCCGGGACCTTGTCTTGTCGCAGACGCGCCTCGGACAGATTGTGATTTTAGCTCCCGGCGCATTGCGTGGCCTGCTGGGAACGGAGGGCGGCAATGCCGCCGCCCACGCGGTTTTGGGCTTTGCACGTGTGTGCGTTAACGAGTTTCCCGGATGCGACCTGCGTGTGCTCGATTGCACGACGGATGGCCAGGGTCTTCAAGCCCTAGCGCGCGAGCTCGTAGCGCCAAGCGAGGAACGGGAACTTTTGCTCAATGGGAACGCAGGGTTCGGCCTGCGCGTGTTCGCTGACGCCATGGGCGTGCGCCACAGCCTTGAAAGCGACAGGTTATGTACGACGCAGCTTCAGGCCCCCAATCAGGGCTCGGTCGACAAAGTCGTGTGGGCTTGCGCGGATAGGCGCGCTCCTGGCCCCGACGAAATCGAAATTGAGGTCGGCGCGACGGGCCTCAATTTCCGAGATGTGATGTGGGCGCTAGGCGCACTCCCCCCAGAGGCGCTGGAAGACGGGTTTGCAGGCCCGACGCTTGGCCTCGAATGCGCCGGGGTTGTGACGCGCGTAGGCGTTCGCGTCGATAGTTTCAAAGCTGGCGAAAAATGCATGGCCTTTGCGCCGCATTCATTTTCAAGCCATGTGACGGTTTCCGCGCGGGCAGCCGCGCCCCTGCCGCCCGAGATGACATGCGAAGCCGCCGCGACAATCCCGGTTTGCTTCATAACCGTCCACTACAGTCTCACGAATCTGGCGCGTGTTCGGGCGGGCGAAACGGTTCTGGTCCATGGCGGCGCCGGCGGTGTCGGGCTCGCTGCGGTGCAACTCGCGAAGTCGCTCGGCGCACGGGTGATAGCCACTGCGGGGCAGCATGAGAAGCGTGTGCTACTACGCAATCTGGGCGTCGAGCATGTCTTCAGCTCACGCAGCCTTACATTTGCAGACGATGTCATGGCAGCGACAAACGGCATGGGCGTCGACGTCATCATCAACTCGCTCGCAGGCGAAGCGATGGAACGGTCGATCCGCTGCTTGAAGCCGTTTGGCCGCTTCGTCGAATTGGGAAAGACGGACTTTTTCGCAAACACGCGCGTCGGGCTCCGGCCGTTCAGCAAGAACCTCTCCTATTTTGGCGTTGACGCTGATCAGCTCATGAGCGGCTGTCCTGATCTTGCCATGCAGATGCTTAACGAAGTGGCCGCCTTGTTCCGCGCCGGCCAGCTGTCCCCTCTGCCCTATAACTTGTTCGATGGAGAGGACGTAGTGGATGCTCTGCGCCTGATGCAGCGGTCGCAGCACATAGGCAAAATTGTCGTGCGCCCGACACGTGCAAACGCGCAAGAGCTGCGGCCAAATCTCCTCCAGCTTCGTCAGGACAGCGCATATCTCGTCGTGGGCGGCCTAGGCGGATTCGGCCTAGCCCTAGCGGAGCGACTAGCGGCGCGCGGGGCCGGAAAGCTGGTCCTGGTCGGGCGTAAGCCACCCTCTTCGTCGGTCGAGGCGCGGCTGAACAAAATGCGGCGATCTGGCTTGGAAATCGTCGTCCGTCAGGCGGACTGTGCAGACAGCGAAGCCCTTGCCAGGCTAGTCGGTGAAGTTACGGCCGACGGCAAGTCGGTTCGCGGCGTGTTTCACGCCGCAATGACTCTTGACGATCGACTAGCGCCGAATCTGGACGCCGAATCGATGCGCTCCGTGATGCGAAGCAAGGTTTCGATTGCCGATAATCTGGACGGTTTGTTCCGTGGCCCGCAGCTTGATCATTTTGTACTCTTCTCCTCGGCGACAACTGTTATCGGCAATCCCGGCCAAGGCAATTACGTGGCCGCAAACGCCTATTTGGAAGAGTTGGCGCGCTTGCGCCGGTGCGCAGGGCTGCCTGCTCTGGCGATTGCCTGGGCACCGATTGCCGACGTCGGCTATCTCGCGAGCGATGACAGGAGAGCGAGGATCGCTGCACATAGGCTAGAGCGGCACTCGATTAGCTGCGCTGCGGCGCTCGACGCTTTGGAAAAAATAATTGCGACCGACGACGGTTCAGTAGAAGCCGCCGTCGTTGGAGTCGGACGTTTTGACTTTGAATTCATGCGAAGAGATCATGCTATCCTTTCCTCGACAACTTTCACCAAATTGGGAGGCGCGTCCGATGCTGATGGGCCGGCCCGCTCTGATCCGTCGGGTCTTGCCGAGATGCTCTGCGGATTGTCGCGATCCGAAGCGCGGTTGCGTATTGTCGAGATGTTAACCAAGGAAATCGCTCGCATACTTCGATTGCCGGCCGAGCAGGTGGATCCCGAACGCCCACTGCCCGAACTGGGCGTTGATTCGCTGATGGGCGTTGAACTGCGCCTCGCGGCTGAGGAGCGGCTGGGACTGGAAATTCCGCTGCTCGCAATTGGAGCGGCCGGGTCGATCATGGATCTCGCCGAAAGGTGCCTGCAGGAGCTAAAAGCATCCTAGCGACCAATCGGAGCTGAATTATTTTCGATTTGAGGGAGGTCACATTTGCGGGCCTTATTGAGCATTGAAGTCGAACAAAAAAACGTCGGCGATCTCTTTCTGGCGCCAGGTCGTATTTCAGCGAGCAAAGAGACATGACATTTTGGGGAAATTGAGCAAACCGGGCCCGACACCACCGGCTCGTACTGCGAGGAGATACTTCCGCCCTGCGCGAATCAATTCCTCGGCCGGTCTCTCAAGAGGATCAAGGAGAGCAGGAGCGCCACCGCGGACACCGCCAGCATCGCCCCAAAAGCACGGTCGTAGCCGCCCGTCGCATCGAAGATCGCCGCCCCCAGCCACGCGCCGAGACCGCCGAAGATCTGGTGGACCATCGTCACGAAGCCGGTGAGCGCGCCGAGGTGCCGCGCGCCGAAGAATTGCGTGACGAACACCACGGTCAACGGCGCGGTGACGAGAAAGGTCGCGCCGAAGACGAGGGCGAAGATCGCCACGGAGGCGGGCGACTGGTCGACCATGACCAGACCGAACACCGCCACCCGCAATGCAAAGGACAGGGCGGTCGGAAAGGCCGGCCCGCCGCGGTCGCTCAGCCAGCCGCCGGCGACGACGCCGATCAAGCCGGTCAGCCCCATGAGCGCCAGCAGATTGCCGGCGACCAGCGCGTCGACGCCGCGGTCCTGCGCGAAAGCGACGACATGCGTCGCCACGAAGAAATCGTCGAAGCCACAGATCGCGTAGATCGCCAGCAGGAGCCAGAAGCGGCCGGCGCCCGCCGCCTCACTCAAAGCCATCCCTTGCGCCGGCTGGCTCGCCCTGGCGTCGGACACGTCTTGCTTCGGCAGCGCGGCGAAGATCAGCGGCGCCAGCGCCAGATGCGCGACGCCCAACCCCACGAACAGGCTGCGCCAGTGCAGCGCCGCCAGCAGCGCCGCCAGCCCGGCGATCATCACGAGTTGCCCGACGCTCATGCCGGACGTCACGACGGCGTTGACAAAGCCGGTGCGGACCGGAAAGGCGCGCGTCACCATCACGCCGACGGGAATGAGCGAGGCCGCGCCGTTGCCCAGCCCGTAGATCAGTCCATAGAGCAGCACGGCGTGCCACGGCGCCAAGGCGAAGCCCATCAGTCCGATGCCGATGCCGCTGACGACGAGACCGAGCGTCAGCACCAGCCGGGGGCTGGCGCGATCGGCCAGCCGGCCGGCGAAGAACATGGCCACGGCCGAGACGAGCTGGAAGACGGCTACCGCCTCGCCGAGCGCCGCGCGTGGCCAGCCGAATTCGTCGACGATGGGTTTGAGCGTCAGCCCGACGGCGAAGCGCGTGCCGCCGCCGATGAACAGGACGACGAAACCGCTAGCGAGGACGAGCGCGGAGGCGGACAGGAACTTGCGGGGCAAGGCGGCTCTTTCTTTTCGCGCATCGTCGCGGAAAGAACCCGGGCGGGCAAATCGCGCGCCCGCCAGGTGGCAAAAAAGAAAGCGGGCGGGCAAACGCCCGCCCGTATCAGCCCCGCTCAGTGCGAGAACAGCACCGGCACGGTCATGTGTTTCAGCATGAAGCGCGAACCGGAGCCGCGCGAGAATCGCGGATAGCCCTGGCCGCCGAAGGCACCGAGCACCAGCAGGTCGGCGGCGTGGTCGGCGGCCTGGTTGAGCAGCGCGTCCATCAGGCCGATGTCCGAGGCGATCGTCTGGTCGGGCTTGGCCTTCACGCCGTGCGCGGCCAGATGCGCTGCGGCGAGATCGAGCGACGTCTTGTTGTAGTCGAGATCGGCCGCGTTCGGCTTGGAGATGGTGACGACCGCCGCCTCCGCGCCGGGATGGGCGAGCCGGATGCCGTCGGCCAGCGCACGCGCCGCCTCGCGCGAATTGGACCAGGCGAACAGGGGACGCTTGCCTGTCTCGGCGAACTTGCCGGCATAGGGCACGGCCAGCACGGGACGGCCCGAATCGACGACGATGCGCTCGATCAGGTCGGCCGGCGAAGGCGAGCTTTCCGCAAGCGGCTGGCCGCAGACGACGAGGTCGAAATGCCGGGCGAGATCGACGGCCTGCGTCAGGATTTCCGCTTCGGTGCCGCGGTTCAGATCCATGAATTCGGAATTACCGACGGCGGCCTTCAGCGCGTCCGCCGCCGCCTTCGAATCGCGGGCGTAATCTTCCGGCGGCCAAGCGGCGACGACGCCGGCGTGGACCTTTGCGGTCTGGGCGAACACGCCGACGACGCGCGCATCGAGGCGCTTTGCGAGATTGGCCGCCAGCTCCAGCCGGTTCACTGTCTGCGGGCTGGAATCGAGATGGACGAGCAGATTGCGCATGGAAATCTCCGGTCTTCGGCGGCCGTGTTGGTCAGACCCGATCGGTCGCGCCTTTCTTGTCCCGATACCTTGCGCTGCATCAATACGGCTTTCGGCGCAATGCTTGTTTTCGAGGGCGCTTTGGCCTTTCCTGACCTCCAGACGCGGGAAAAATTCGGGGACTTCATGAACGCAGGCAGGATCGAGACCGCCGTCGACAACGGAATCGGCTGGATCGTCTTCGACAACCAGAAGCGCCGCAACGCCATGTCGCTGGGTATGTGGAAGGGCGTGACCGACGCGCTCGACGCCTTCGGCGCCGATCCGCAGGTGCGCGCAGTCGTCATGCGCGGCGCGGGCGAAACGGCTTTCGTGTCCGGCGCGGACATTTCCGAATTCGAGCGCAACCGCAACAATGCCGAAGCCCAGGCGGCCTACGCCGCGGCCACCGACGGCGCCTGGCGCGCGCTGGAAACCTTCGAAAAGCCGCTGATCGCCATGATCCGCGGCTTCTGCTTCGGCGGCGGCCTCGCCATAGCGATGAAGGCCGATCTGCGCATCGCTGCCGAAGGATCGCTCTACGCCATTCCCGCCGCCCGTCTCGGCATCGCCTACCCCCCGCATTCCGTCCGCGATCTCGTCTCGCTGGTCGGGCCGGCGGCGGCGAAGGAAATCCTGTTTACCGGGCGTCGCATGATGTCCGACGAGGCCATGCGTCTCGGCCTGCTCAATCGCGTCGTGCCGGACGGCCATCTCGAATCCGAGATCGCCGCTCTCTGCGCGACGCTCGCCTCCAACGCGCCGCTTTCCATGCGCGCATCGAAAGAGGTCGTCGGCCAAGTTGCCCGCAACGAGCCGCACCAAGCGCGCGTGAAGGAAATGGTTCGGGCCTGTTTCGACAGCGCCGATTACGCCGAGGGGCGCCGCGCCTTTCTCGAAAAGCGCCGGCCGGTCTTCACCGGCAAATAGCGGGCTGCGCCGTGACGCCGAAGACGATCCGCGCCGGACAAGTCGATGTCGCCTATCTGGAATACGGCGCGCCCGACGGCTGGCCCTGCGTCATGGGCCACGGCTTTCCCTATGCGCCGCAGGCCTATGCGGAGGCGGCGCCGCTGCTGGCCGACGCAGGCGCGCGCGTCATCGTTCCCTATCTGCGCGGCTACGGGCCGACGCGTTTCGTCTCGCCCAACATCCCTCGCTCCGGCGAACAGGCGGCGCTCGGCGCCGACCTGAAGGCGTTGCTCGACGCGCTGAAGATCGAGCGCGCCGTGCTCGGCGGCTACGACTGGGGCGGCCGCGCGGCTTGCGTGGTCGCCGCGCTCTGGCCCGAGCGCGTCGAGGCGCTGGTGTCGGGCAATTCCTACAATATCCAGAACATCGCGCACGCCATGGAGCCGCTGCCGCCGGATCAGGAAGCCGCGCTCTGGTATCAATATCTGTTCCATTCGGAACGTGGCCGGCGCGCGCTTGAAACAAACCGCCGCGGCTTCGCGCTGCAAATCTGGAAGATGTGGTCGCCGAAATGGAGCTTCGACGCGGCGACGTTCGAGGCGAGCGCTCGGGCCTTCGACAATCCCGATTTCGTCGAGGTCGTGATCCACTCCTACCGTCACCGTTTCGGGCTGGTCGCCGGCGATCCCGCCCATGCGGCGATCGAGGAGCGGCTGGCCGCGCAGCCGCAGATCGTCGTCCCGGCGATCACGATCGACGGCGACAGCGACGGCGTGAACCCCGGCACGGCCCGCCATGCACAGAAATTTTCAGGTCCCCACGAACACCGGGTCCTCCGGAACGCTGGCCACAACCTGCCGCAGGAACGGCCTCGGGACTGGGTTTCCGCGACTCTGGCGGCCCGCACGCTCGCAAGGGCCTGACCGGCGCCCCTGCGAAAGTGCGAGCGTCGCACATTTGACACGCTGTCAGGCCGCTCCGTATGAAATACATGTCGGACGATCTTGGTGACATTTCATGAATCAGCAGCAGGTCGCTCACGCTGACGGGTCGCCGGGCGTCGTCTATCGCGGCATTGTCGACGGGCTCTACCGGGGCCGTTATGTCCCCGGGCAGCGTCTGGTCGAAGCGGACCTGACGCGCGACTTCGAGGTCGGTCGCGGGTCCGTCCGCGAGGCTCTGAGCCGGCTGGCCGCCGAAGGCCTCGTCACCATGAACCTGCATCGCAGCGCGGTGATCCGGCAATTGAGCCGCACGGAAGTGCGCGACCTCGTGGCGCTGCTGGAAGTGCTGAACGGTTTTGCCGCGCGTCTCGCCGCCGAGCGGATCGAGGAAGGCTCGAACCGAAAGCAGATCGAGGAATCCTTCGCCGTCATGATGAACGGGGACGTGCAGCGCGATTTCCTGCGCTTCGCGCGCGCCCGCAACACCTTCTATCGCAACATGGTGGCGACCGGCGGCAATCACGAACTCGCCCGCCTCATGCCGCGCACCAACGTCGACCTCTTGCGCGTGCAGTTCCGCGCCTACCAGACCGTCGACGAGAGCGCCCGCATCGAGGATTACCGCGCCATCTACGACGCCATTGTCGAGGGCGCGGCGCGCAAGGCGGAATCGGCCGCCAAGTCCCACATCCGCCGTTTCGGCGACGCGATCGACAAGCTGCCCGACGCGGCGTTTGCGGGGTAGCGGCGGGCCGGGGCCTTCGCGCGCAGAACGTCTCCGGCCGCTATCGACCGTTAGCCATCATTGCGAGGAACGCAGTGACGAAGCAATCCAGAGCCGATACTCGACTCTGGATTGCTTCGCTTCGCTCGCAATGACGGCGCCCCCGTTCCGAAAAATCCGCCCACTGCAGACTCAAATTCTCGCGCCCAACCCGCCCCTTGATCGTCTCCTGAAATCGTCCGACAATCCCTCCGCAGGCGAAAGACCTGCGGGAGGATGTCATGGAATTCGAGCACAGCCCCCGCGCGAAGGAATTGCAGGCGAAGGTCGCGGCCTTCATGCACGCGCATGTCTATCCCAACGAACATCTCTACGGCGAGCAGGCCGAAGGCGCGAACCGCTACCGCACGCCGCAGATCGTACAGGACCTGAAGAAAAAGGCGCGCGCCGAGGGCCTGTGGAACCTGTTCCTGCCGGGCGACCACGGCGCCGGCCTCACCAATCTCGAATATGCGCCGCTGGCCGAACTGATGGGCCGCGTCGACTGGGCGAGCGAAGTGTTCAACTGCTCGGCGCCCGATACCGGAAATATGGAAGTGCTCACCCTCTACGGTTCGCCGGCGCAGAAGAAGCAATGGCTGGAGCCGCTGCTGAATGGCGAAATCCGCTCGGGTTTCTCGATGACCGAGCCGGAAGTGGCGTCCTCCGACGCCACCAACATCCGCTGCACCATCAGGCGCGACGGCGACCATTACGTCATCAACGGCCGCAAGTGGTTCACCTCCGGCGCAATGAACGAGGATTGCAAGGTGCTCATCGTCATGGGCAAGACCGACCCGGACAATCCCGACAAGCACAAGCAGCAGTCTATGATCCTCGTGCCGAAGGATACGCCCGGCGTGAAGATCCTGCGTGACCTGCGCGTCTATGGCTACGACCATGCGCCGGTCGGCCATCCCGAAATCCTCTACGACAACGTGCGCGTGCCGGCGGAAAACCTGCTGCTCGGCGAAGGCCGCGGCTTCGAGATCGCGCAGGGGCGTCTCGGTCCAGGCCGCATCCATCATTGCATGAGGCTGATCGGTTGCGCGCAGCGCGCACTGGAACTCATGTGCAGGCGCGCCAACCAGCGCGTCGCCTTCGGCAAGCCGCTCGCCGAACAGGGCACGATCCGCGAGGACGTCGCGCATTCCTTCTGCGAGATCGAGCAAGCGCGCCTGCTGACCCTGCAGGCCGCCGACAAGATGGACCGCGAGGGCAACAAGGCGGCGCGCGACCTGATCGCCGCCGCCAAGATCGTCGTGCCGTCGATGGCGGCGCGCGTGATCGACCGCGCCATCCAGGTGCATGGCGGCATGGGTGTGTCGCAGGACACGTTCTTGGCGGAAGCCTACACCTATGCGCGCTTCATCCGCATCGGCGACGGGCCGGACCAGGTGCATCTGTCGCAACTCGGACGTACGCTGCTGAAGCGGTTCGCGTGACCGGCAGCGAGGCAGCGTAGATCGAACGAGGCAAAGCCATGGCGGAACCGATCCTGAAGACCGAGCGCAACGGCGCGGTCGAGCATCTCATCCTCAACCGGCCGGAGAGCCTGAATTCGATCAACCAGCCGATGGCCGAGGCGTTGCTGGACTATTTCCGGTCGAAGCAGCGCGACGCGGAGGCGCGCGTCATCCTCGTCAGCGGCGCGGGCCGCGCCTTCTGCTCGGGCGCCGACCTCAAGGGCTGGCGCGACCAGACGCCGGACCGTCTGCGCGACGGGCCGGACGGCGACTGGCTGTTGCGCGACATGCTGAAGGCGATGCGCGCCTGCCCGCAGCCGATCGTCGCGCTCGTGCACGGCGCGGCGGCGGGCGGCGGCCTGGTGATCGCGCTGGCGGCCGACATCATCGTCGCCGGAAGCAGCGCGGCCTTTCATTCGGCCTTCATCAAGATCGGCCTGTCGGGGACGGAACTGGGCGCGGGCTGGCGGCTGCAACGCGCCATCGGCATTTCGCGCGCCCGCGAAATGCTGCTGACGGGACGGCCGATGAACGCGGCCGATGCGGTGCGCTGTGGGCTGGCCTCCGCCGAGGTTCCGGACGCGGACCTGATCGCTTACGGCCGCGCATTGGCGGACGACATGCTGAAGGCCGCGCCCGACGCCCTGCGCGTGACCAAGCGTAGCCTCGACGCGACACTTGAGATTTCCTCCTACGATACGGCGATGGAACTGGAGGAGCGCGGCCAGATCCAGATGGTGCGTGCGGCGCGGACGAAACGCTGAAACGCGCGGCCGGTCGCGGCCGCGCCGTTTGGAGGGGAGGACAAGATGACCCGCCTCTACACCGACGAACAACTGGCCGACATCGCGAGACCGTTCGAGGATCATGCGCTAGAGGCGCTCGAACGCGGCGATGTCGCGCGCGTCAGGGAATTGCTGGCCGCGATGAAGAGCGGCCCGGCCGGGCTCGACGGCCTGTCGGGCCACACATTGTCGCGCAAGGCCGGCAAGATGCGACAGGACCTCGGCGAGAAGCAGGCGCGCGAGGAACTTGCGCGACTCGGCGCGCAGCTGATGCGCACATGGACGCAGCAATACGAGCGCGGCGACGAGCGGGGCGCCATCGAGGATCTGATTATCGTCTGGCGCGAACAGCCCGGCGCGACACTTTCGCCGCTCGTCGAGGACGACGAGAAGGTGACGCTCGACATGGCGCTCTGCGGCTCGGGCGGCAAGCTCGACCGCGCCCGTCTGCAGGAAAAGCACCCGGACTGGTACGGAAACTGGAGCGACGGAATCTCATCCTTCTGCCAGATCTGCAAGGCCTGCCAGAATGCGCTGAACGATTCGCTCGGCACCGAAGTCTGGCGCACCGACAAGGGCGAAAGCGGCGCCTGCCGCATGACCTTCTTCAAGCGCGCTTCGCACGGCAAGGAACTCTTTTCTTCGGGCGAGGGCAAAAATCTGGTGAAGACGCGCGTCGACCGGGCGCTGGAAAAGCTGGAGCGTGGCGAGACCGACATCGCAGACCTTCTGAAGGGCCAGCGCAAGGACTGGAAGCCCTGGCACGATTTCGGCCTCGTCATGCTCGAATATTTCTACGGCCTCGCGCTCGAACACGGCGGCGCCGACTATCTTCAACAAGTGCTGGAACAAACCTATGCGCCGGCCTTCAACGCCGGTTTCCCGCGCTATGCCGCGATGAGCGACGACGAACTCGTGCGCGAGATCGCCCGCACCTGGAACTACCATTGCGCCGACTTCACACTCGCGGAGGAAAACGACCGCTTCGTCTTCCGGCTCGATCCCTGCGGTTCCGGCGGCCGGCTCTATCGCGGCGATATGTGGCGCGACATGTTCCAATATGGCGAACCGCTATCGCCGATCATGCGCGAACCGCACGACATCAATTTCAACCGCGCCGACGCCCCCTCCTATTGCACGCATTGCGCGGCGTCGAACAAGGCGCAACTCGCAGGCTCGCTGTCGCCGGACACGCCGCTGTTCTTCGTGATCGACGGTCGACGCCAGGCGCGGCCCGGCCTGCCCTGCGCGACCTTCGCCTACAAGAAGGCGGCGGATCGCACGAAGATCGACCCCGCATTGTTCGAACAGATCGGGCTTGCGCCGCCCGGCGCAACGGCAAAAGGAAGCAAGGCATGAGCGGAAAGAACCCGTTCGACCTCACCGGCAAGACGGCGCTCGTCACTGGCTCGAGCATGGGCATCGGCGAGGGCGTCGCGCGCGTGCTGGCCGAAGCCGGCGCGCATGTCGTCATCTCCAGCCGCAAGGCCGATGATTGCGCGCGCGTCGCGGGCGAATTCAGGAGTGCGGGGCTGAGCGCCGAGGCCAAGGTCTGTCACATCGGCAGGATGGAGGACATCGCGTCCATGGCTGCGCACCTGAAGGAGACGCGCGGCGGCCTCGACATTCTCGTCAACAACGCCGTTCTGTCGCCGTGGCGCTCGATCGACGACACCGATCCCGACCTGTTCATGAAGGCGATGGAAGTGAACATGCGCGGCAACTGGTATCTGTCGGTCGAGGCGACCAAGCTAATGAAGCCGCGCGGCGGCGGTTCCATCGTCAACATCTCCTCCGTCGCCGCCATGCACCCCGACAGGATGCTGGCGCTCTATTCCACCTTCAAGACCGCGATGATCGGCATGAGTCGCTCCTTCGCGCTGGAATACGGCGAGTTCGGCATCCGCGTAAACACGATCCTGCCGGGCCTGATCGACACCAAGCTTGCGAAAGCCTTCGAGGGCGAGGAAATGAAGAAGATCATTTCAGGCACGCCGGCCGGCCGCATCGGACGACCCGAGGAGATCGGTTACGCGGTTCTCTACCTGTCGTCCGCCGCGGGCGCCTATGTGACAGGCGCAAATCTCGTCGTCGACGGGGGCGCGAGCATCGCGAGTCATTAATCCGTCATTGCGAGGAGCAGAGCGACGAAGCAATCCAGATCTGACGCCTCGGCTCTGGATTGCTTCGCTCCGCTCGCAATGACGCCTCGATGGAGTTTGCATCATGCCCCTTCCCAACCGCATCGCCCTCGTGTCGGGCGCCGCCCGCGGCATCGGCCGCGCCATCGCGCTGCGGCTGGCGCGCGAGGGCGCCGACGTCGGCCTGATCGACATAAATCCGGCGATCGAGGAAACGGCCAAGCTCGTGCGAGAGACGGGTAGGAGAGCGGCATTTGCGCTTGCCGACATTTCGAAGTCGGACCAAGCGCGCGCCGGCGCCGGACGCATCGTCGCCGAACTCGGGTCGATCGACCTGCTCGTCAACAACGCCGGCATCGTCGACAATATCGCGACCGTTGAGAAGATGAGCGACGAGGCGTGGGAGAAGGAGATCGGCGTCAACCTGACCGGCGCTTTCAATCTCGTGCGCGCAACCGTCGGCCCGATGGGCGAACGCGGCTTCGGGCGCATCGTCAACATCTCGTCGGTTGCGGCGCGCGGCGGCCTTGCGCGACAGGTCGGTTATTCCGCCACCAAGGCCGGCCTGCTCGGACTGACGCACACCGTCGCGCTGGAATATGCGCGCAAGGGCATCACCTGCAATGCCGTGCTGCCGGGCATGGTCGAGACGGAAAACGTGAAAGCGATGCCGCAGGAAATCCGCGAGGCGGCGATGGCGGCGACGCCCGTGCGCCGCTTTGGCCTGCCGGACGAGATCGCCGCGCTCGTCGCATTCCTGTGCAGCGACGAGGCCGGCTACATCACCGGCGCCGAAATCGACATTTCAGGCGGCGGCCATCTCAACACTCTGGTGCTGGGCAGCCGGAGGGATGCGGGCGGACGGTGAGAGCGAGATGTGTCATGCCCGCGAAAGCGGGCATCCAGTTCCCGACATTTCGTCCCGCTGGATTCCCGATCGCCCGGCTGCGCCGGACGTCGGGAATGACACCGCAGGTCACGAATTGCACGCCCGCCAGATCTTCTCCGGCGTCAGCGGCATGTCAAGTTCGCCGACGCCGCGCGACGACAGCGCGTCCATCACCGCGTTGACGATTGTCGGCGTGCCGCCGACCGTGCCGGATTCGCCGCAGCCCTTCGCGCCGAGCGGATTGGTCCTGCACGGCGCGCCGTCGAACAGATTGATCGAGAAGGACGGCAGGTCTTCGGCGCGCGCCACCTGATAGTCCATCAGCGACGACGACAGCATCTGCCCGCCGTCGTCGTAGACCGCGCCCTCGAACAGGGCCTGGCCGACGCCCTGCGCGATGCCGCCGTGGATCTGGCCCTGCACCAGCATCGGATTGATGGCGACGCCGACGTCGTCCACCGTCGTGTAGCGCTCGATCTTCAGCGTCCCGGTCGCAGGATCGATGGAAACCTCCGCGACATGCGCGCCGTTCGGCCAGCTCGGCCCGTCGACTTTGGCGGTCGACACGACCGACAATTGCCGGCCTTCTTCCTTCGCGGCGAGTTCGCCGAGCGACACCGAACGGTCCGTGCCGACGATCGAGAAGCGTCCGGCGGTATAGTCGAGATCGCCGGTCGCGGCTTCCAGATGATCCGCCGCCTTCTGCCGCGCCTTGTCCAGCATGTCGGCCGCGCCGACCGCCACCGCCGAACCGCCGATGAACAGCGAGCGCGAGCCGACCGAGCCCATGCCCTGCGCGAGATCGGTGTCGCCCTGCACGATCCTCACCTTCTCGATCGGTACGTCGAGGGCGGCCGCCATCATCTGCGCGTAGCTGGTCTCCAGCCCCTGCCCCATCGCCTGCGTTGCCGAATGCACGGTCACGCCGCCGTCGGAATCGACGAACACGCTCGCCGTCTCCTGCAGCGTATTGCCGCCCGTCCATTCGATGTAGCTGGCGAAGCCGCGCCCGTAGAGCAGGCCCTTCGCTTCCGCCGCGATCTTGCGCGCCGAAAATCCGTCCCAGTCGCAGGCCGCCGACGCGCGGTCGATCAGCGCTGCGAATTCGCCTGAATCGTAGACCTGCCCCACCGCGTTCTTGAACGGGAAGGCGTCGGGCCTCACCACGTTGCGCTTGCGGATTTCGCGCGGGTCGATTCCGGTATTCCGCGCCGCGGCGTCCATGAGCCGTTCGATGACGTAGATAGCTTCCGGCCGTCCGGCGCCGCGATAGGCGCCGATCGGCGCCGTGTTGGTCATGACCGCCTTGATTTCGAAATGCACGGCGGGAATGTCGTAGATCCCGCTCGCCACGAAGGGCGACAGCACGAGCGGAATGAGCACGCCGACGCCCATGGCGCAGGCGCCCGTATTGCCGAGCGACGAGGTGCGGAAGGCGAGGATCCTGCCCTGCGCGTCCAGCGCCAGTTCGGCGCGCGTGGCGAGGTCGCGACCATGCGTGCCGCCGAGAAACTCCTCGATGCGGTCGGCCCGCCAGCGCACGGGCTTGCCGAGCTTCGTCGTGGCGAAGGCGGCGAGCGCCTCTTCCGGATAGAGGTTGGTCTTCTGGCCGAAGCCGCCGCCGATGTCGCCGACCAGAACGCGGATGCTCTCCTTGTCGCGGCCGAGCACGCCGGCGAGAATGTCGCGGGTCGTGGTCGGCGTCTGCGACTGCGTGCGCAGGATCAGCCTGCCTGTTTCGTCCGTTTCGGCAAGACAGGCGCGCGGCTCCAGCGCCACCGGGATCAGCCGCTGGTTCATGATGTCGAGCGACACGACATGCGCCGCCGACCTGAAGATGGCGTCGACCGCCGGCCCGTCGCCATAGGCGTGCGCGGCGACGAAATTGTCCGCAGCGTCCGGCCAGACGCGCGGCGCGCCAGGCTTCGCCGCCTCGCGCACGTCGGTGACGGCGGGCAGTTCCTCGTATTCGATCGCGATCGCCTCCAGCGCGTCGTAAGCCGCCTCGCGGCTCGCGGCGATCACGGCGGCGACCGGCTCGCCGACGAATCTCGCAACCTCGTGCGCCAGCAGGCGGCGCGGCGGGACCGTCATGTCGGCGCCGTCCGGACGCTTGAACATGGGCGGCGGGCCGGGCAGCGGATTGACGTTCGCCGCGACAAGGTCCGCGCCAGTGTAGACGGCGACCACGCCGGGCATGGCCCGCGCGGGCGCGACGTCCACGCCGGCGATTCGCGCATGGGCGTGCGGCGAGCGCAGCAGCGCCATCCAGAGCGCGCCTTCGGCCGCCCGGTCGTCGATGTAGCGCCCCTGCCCCCGCAACAGCCGATCGTCCTCGAGCCGGGTCACGGACTGGTGGGCGCCGAATCGCAGATTGGGAGGCAACACGTTCATGTCGGGGCAATCTCTCGTCGAATGTAGGGAGGGGACGGCATCCTGCCCGGCGACGCGGCGCCTGTCCACGCCGCTTCCGCATCCATGTCCGGCCCGCAGCCAGACCTGGGAACCCGCGTTTCCGACAGGTCCCGCGCGAGGCCTGCGCCCGGCGCCGGAAATCCTTGCATTCCCGCCAACTTGAACTTGATTCAGATCATAGCGGCAAGCCGTCGAAAAATGTCCCGTGGTTCAAGGCGGATTTCGTCTGTGTGCGGCGACTGGGAGGCGGGAGAGTCCGATGGATCATGTCAGCGGAGAAGGACACCAGGACTCCGTTGTCCGCATGACCAAGCCGCCGGGTTCCTACCGGCATGGCGACCTGCGGAACGCGTTGATCGCGGCAGCGACGGAACTGACCGTGCAGCGCGGCGGACCAGACTTCACCTTGCGCGAGATCGCGGCTCTGACAGGCGTGCGCCATGCCGCCGTTTATCGCCACTTCGCCTCCAAGAGCGCGCTGCTCGAGGAGATCGCGCGGCTCGGCGTGCAGGCGCTGAAGGCGCGCATCGAGAAGGAGAACGGTCTTGCGCCCGGCGCGCGTCTCGAGGCGATCGCCAGCGACTACCTGACTTTCGCGACCACGCGCCCCGGCGAATATCGCGTCATGGCGCAGGAAGGCGGCGCTTCGCCGTCGCAATACCGCGCGCTGCTCGACATGATGGAAGAGCCGATCGCCGCGGCCCAGGCGGCCGGCGCCGTATGCGGCGACATCTCGGCCGACCTGCTCGCGCGGCTGTGGTGGGCGGAACTGCATGGCGTCGCCATGCTGGCGCTGAATTCGGCGGTTCAGACCTCGGAAATCGGCGAATGCGTCCGCGCCATGTCGCACATCTGGCGGCGCGACGAGGCCCGCCCGGCCTGCTCGGCCGCCTGACCCCGCGCGTTCGGGTCAGGCGCCTTTCGCCGCGAGCAGGAAAGCCGCCGCCTCGTCCATCGAGCGGCGTCCTTCCGGCAATATCCGCGACATGAACTGCCACACGTGCGGCACGCCGTCGAAGACGTGCGCCTGCGTCGTCACGCCGGCGGCGCGCGCCTTCTCCGATGCGCGCAAGGTGTCGTCGCGCAGGATTTCGCTCTCTCCCACATAGAAGATCAGCGGCGGCAGGCCCGCGTAATCGCCATAGAGCGGCGAGACGAGCGGATGGCGCGTTCCGGCGGTCCCGGCATAGGCCTCGGCGATCGTCTCGATGCCTTCCGAAACCAGCAGCGGATCGCGCAGCGCGTTCGAACGCATCGAATCGCCGGTCGCCGCGAGATCCGTCCAGGGCGAGAAGAGGCAGGCGGCGTCGGCGTTGCGCTCGTTCAGGCCCTTCAGATTGAGCAACAGCGCAAGCGAAAGCCCGCCGCCCGCCGAATCGCCGGCGACGCAGCACGGCCCTTCGACCGAGGACCGCAGCGCCCGCCATGCGGCGGTGGCGTCGTCGAGCGCAGCGGGAAACGGATGTTCCGGCGCGAGCCGGTAATCCGGCGCGAAAACGCGGAAGCCGCGCTTTGCAAACGCCCCGGTGATCGGCCGGTGCGTGACGGGCGACATGCCGACATAGCCGCCCCCATGCAGGTAGAGCAGGTTTGCGCGCGGAGATGCGCCCGGGTCTTGCGCCCATTCGCCCGGCACGCCGCCGAGCGTGGCGGGCGTATAGGTCACGCCCTTCACCGGAAAAGTGCGCGCCGCATTGAACACGCGCCGCACGTCTTCGGGCGTCTTGCAGCGCGAAAGCTGCTTCTTGGTGATGTGGCGCGTCAGGAAGCTGACGATATGGGCGCGGACGCTCGGCATGATCAGACCCCGTTCAGCGCCGCTTCGGCGCGTTTCTTCATGATCTTCCAGTAGCGCACCGGCATCAGCCGCTGCAGGAAATCGCCGCGCCGCGCATCCTTGCCGATCAGCACGCGCGCCGCGCGCTTCTCGGCGCCGTCGATGATTTCGCGCGCCGCGTCCTTCGGTTCGATCGTCAGCAGCGTGTTGAATTTCTGCATCCGCTCGGCAAGGTCGGGCGAATTGGCGCCGGCGGGAATGCGCGCGCCTGTCGCGATGTTGGTGCGCACGCCGCCGGGATGGACGACCGTAACGCCGATCTCGGTCTCCTCCAGTTCGTGCATCAGCGATTCCGAAAAGCCGCGCACGCCGAACTTGGCCGCGCAATAGGCGGTCTGGCCTGCCGGCGAGATAAGCCCGAAAAGGCTGGAGATGTTGACGATGTGCGCGGCGGGCCGCTGCCGCAGCAACGGCATGAACGCCTTGCACATGCGCACCGGGCCCCAGAAATTGATCGCCATCAGCCATTCGAAATCGTCGAGGCCGATCTGGTCGAAATCGCCCGCCAGCGCGACGCCGGCATTGTTGACGAGGAGATCGACGCGGCCGTGCTGCGCGACCACGGCGTCGGGCAGCGCGAGGATCGCCGACGCGTCGGCCATGTCGAAGACATGCTCGCTGACCTTCGTGCCCATGGCGCGGCACGATGCGGCGGTCGCGGCAAGCGCGTCGGCATTGCGGTCCGTCAGCGCGAGCGCGGCCCCGCGCCCCGCCAGATCGAGCGCCAGCGCCCGGCCGATGCCGCCGGCCGCGCCGGTTACGACGGCGACCGCGCCGCGAATGGTGAAAGCCTGCACCTGCGCCCCTCCTGTGAGGGTCGCGAGGCTATCGGCGCCCCCTAGGGCGCGCAACCCAGAGCGGCGCTCCGGACATCGCCGGACATTGCTTTCCGTCGCCGCCTCTGGTCTGAATCCCCCCGCCTTCGAGGAGCCCGCATGGACCTGCCCCGCAATCATTTCAAGCACGAGATCGCCGCCGGCCGTCAGCAGATCGGCTTCTGGTGCTCGCTGGCCAGCCACGTCTCGGTCGAGATCGTCGCGGGCTCCGGCTTCGACTGGCTGCTGCTCGACACCGAGCATTCGCCCAACGAGATCCCTCAGGTGCTGAGCCAGCTGCAGGCGGTGATGGAGCATCGCGTCCATCCGATCGTGCGTCCCGCCTGGAACGATGCGGTCCTCATCAAACGGTTCCTCGACATGGGCGTGCAGACGCTGTTGCTGCCTGTCGTCAATACGGCCGAGGAGGCAGCCGCCGCCGTCGCCGCCACGCGCTATCCGCCGCGCGGCATGCGCGGTTTTTCCGGCGGCTCGCGTTCCTCGCGCTTCGGCCGCGTCAAGGATTATCACACGCGCTGCGAGGACGAGATCTGCGTTCTCGTGCAGGTCGAGACGCAGAAGGGCCTCGACAATCTCGACGCCATCGTCGCGACCGAAGGCGTCGACGGCGTTTTCATCGGACCCGGCGATCTCTCCGCCGCCATCGGCTATCTCGGCGACCAGGGCCATCCGCACGTGCAGGGCGTGATCGTCGACATGGTCAGGCGCATCCGCGCCGCCGGCAAGGCGGCAGGCATTCTCACGCCCGACGAGGCGCTGGCGCGCAAGTACATGGAGGCGGGAACGACCTTCACTGCCGTCGGATCCGATTCAGGCCTTCTGGCGCGCCAGTCGGAGGCGCTCGCCCGGCGCTTCAAGGACGGGAAGTAACGCCGTGAACGCAGTCACGCCGTCCGTGGCGCAAGCGACATTGCAGGGGTTGCGCGACATCGTCGGCGCCGCGCACGTCATCGTCGATGCGGACACGATGGCGCCCTATCTCGTCGAGGAACGCGGTCTCTATCGCGGCGCGGCGCGCGCCATCGTGCGGCCGGGCTCGACGCAGGAAGTTTCGAGGGTTCTCGCCTATTGCAATTCCAATGGCGTGAAGATCGTGCCGCAGGGCGGCAATACAGGACTCGTCGGCGGGCAGGTGCCCTCGCTCGCCGGCGACGAGATCGTCCTGTCGCTGCGCCGCATGGATCGGATTCGCGAGATCGACGCGACCGCGAACATACTGGTCGTCGACGCCGGCGTGACGCTGATGCGCGCGCAGGAAGAAGCCGACAAGGTCGACCGGCTGTTCCCGCTGTCCCTGCCCTCCGAAGGCTCCTGCACGATCGGCGGCAATCTCTCGACCAACGCCGGCGGCGTCGCGGCCGTCGCCTATGGCGTCGCGCGCGATCTCGTGATGGGGATCGAGGTCGTGCTCGCCGACGGTCGCGTCATGTCGAACCTGACGCGCGTGAAGAAGGACAATACGGGTTACGACCTGAAGAACCTGTTCGTCGGCGCCGAAGGCACGCTGGGGATCATCACCGGCGCGGTGCTGAAGCTGTTTCCGAAGCCGCGCGCCCGCGCAACCGCCTTCGTCGGCCTTGCCTCGCCCGAGGCGGCATTGGGCCTGCTCGGGATCGCGCTCGCCCGCGCCGGCGGCGACGTGAAGAGTTTCGAGATCATCCCGCGCATCGGCATCGACTTCGACCTGAAGCACGGCGCCGACGTGCGCGATCCGCTGCAGCAGAAGCACGCCTGGTACGTGCTGATCGAACTGGCCTCGCAGACGGACGCCGCCGTGGAAGCGACGCTCGAGAACCTGCTCGCCGAAGCGATCGAGCAGGAACTCGTCGAGGACGCCGCCATCGCCGCCTCGCTGGACCAGCGCAACGATTTCTGGCGTCTGCGCGAACTCCTGTCGGAAGTGCAGAAATACGAGGGCGGGTCGATCAAGCACGACGTGTCCGTGCCGATCTCCGCCGTCCCGGATTTTCTGGCCGATGTCGAGCGCGACGTGACAGGGCTCATCCCGGGCGCGCGCATGGTCGCCTTCGGCCATCTCGGCGACGGCAATATCCATTGCAACGTCTCGCAGCCGGTCGGCGCCGACAAGCAGGGTTTTCTCGACCGCTGGAACGACGTCAACCATGTCGTGCACGGCCTCGTCGGAAAATACCGCGGCTCGATTTCGGCCGAACACGGCATCGGCGTGATGAAGCGCGACGTGCTTCCGCACGTGAAGGACCCGGTCGCGCTCGACCTGATGCGCACGTTGAAACGCACGCTCGACCCCAATGGGATTCTGAACCCGGGGAAGGTGCTGTGAGCGGCCTCCACCCTTTCCCTCTCTCGCGAAGCGGGGGGAGGGAAAGGGTGGGGGCGGAGGAAACCGGAAAATGCGAGGGGAACCCAAGGCATGAAAGACCGCGTAGCAATTGACCTTCACGACAACGGCGTCGCCGACGTCCGCATGATCCGCGCCGACAAGATGAACGCGCTCGACGAAGCGATGTTCTCGGGCTTGATCGAGGCCGGCGAGAAGCTCGCGTCCATGAAGGGCCTGCGCGCGGTCGTGCTGTCGGGCGAGGGCCGCGCCTTCTGCGCCGGCCTCGACATGGGGCGCTTCCAGGACATGAAGGACAAGGGCGAGGCGATGGCCGGCCTGCGCGACCTGCGCGCCCGCACCCACGGTCCAGCCAACAAGCCGCAATGGGCGGCATGGCTTTGGCGCGAACTGCCGGTGCCCGTCATCGCCGCCGTCCACGGCGTCGCCTTCGGCGGCGGCTTCCAGGTCGCGCTCGGCGCCGACATGCGCTACGCGACGCCCGACGCGAAAATGTCGGTCATGGAAATCCGCTGGGGCCTCGTGCCCGACGTCGCCGGCACGCAGCTCATGCGGCATCTTGCGCGCGAGGATATCGTGCGCGAACTGACCTATACTGGCCGCGTGTTTTCGGGCGAGGAGGCTTTCTCCTACGGCCTTGTCACTCGCGTCTGCGCCGAGCCGCGCGCCGCAGCGCTCGAGACGGCTCGCGAGATCGCCGACAAGAACCCGCACGCCATACGCGCCGCCAAGCGCCTGCTCAATCTGGCGGTCGCCACCGACGCCGAAACCGGACTGATTGCGGAATCCGCCGAACAGGTCAAGTTGATCGGCAGCGCCAACCAGATCGAGGCGGTGCGGGCGCAAATGGAAAAACGGCTCCCGAAGTTCGCCGAGGCCTGATCTGGAAATATCCGCGATTTCAGCGTTTTGGAGCCTCGTACTTGCCAGTGCGGCGCCCCTTTTGCTATTCCGCCCGCACCCTGTGGCGTCGCAAATGGCCCATAGGCCGGGTCTCGCGCGGTTTGCGCGTCCGCAGTCGAGGAAAAACAATGTCCAAGCGCGCGCTTCTGACCGGCATCACGGGCCAGGACGGAGCCTATCTCTCGCAGTTCCTACTCGGCAAAGGCTACGAAGTGTTCGGTGTCATCCGCCGCTCGTCGCATCGCGGCGTCGAGGACCATCGCCTGCGCTGGCTCGGCGTCGCCGACAAGGTGACGCTGCTCGACGGCGACATGGGCGATCTTTCGAGCCTGGTGCGCATCGTCAAGGAAGTCCAGCCACAGGAAATCTACAACCTCGCCGCGCAGAGCTTCGTCGCTTCCTCGTGGCGCCAGCCGATCCATACCGGCAACATTACCGCCATTGGCGTGACGAACATCCTGGAAGCCATGCGCGCCGAAAAGCCGGACGCCCGCTTCTACCAGGCGTCCTCGTCCGAAATGTACGGGCTGATCCAGCAGGACATGCAGACGGAGAAGACGCCCTTCTATCCGCGCTCGCCCTATGCGGTGGCCAAGCTCTACGGCCACTGGATCACCGTCAATTATCGCGAGAGCTTCGGCTTCCACGCTTCGTCCGGCATTCTCTTCAATCACGAGAGCCCGCTGCGCGGCATCGAATTCGTGACGCGCAAGGTCTCCCACGCGGTCGCGCGCATCAAGCTCGGCAAGCAGAATGAATTGCGGCTCGGCAATATCGACGCCAAGCGCGACTGGGGCCACGCGCGCGACTACGTGCAGATGATGTGGATGATGCTGCAGCAGGACAAGCCCGACGATTACGTCGTCGCCACCGGCCGCACCACCACCGTGCGCGACATGTGCCGCATCGCCTTCGACTACATCGGCATGGACATGGGAAAGCATGTCGTCATCGATCCGGCCTTCTATCGTCCGGCCGAGGTCGAAGTGCTGCTCGGCGACCCGACCAAGGCGCGCGAGAAACTCGGCTGGGTGCCGAAGACCTCGCTCGAGGAGATGATCCGCGAGATGGTCGATGCCGACCTGGAACGCGTCAGGACCGAACCCGCGCTGTGAGCGGAGCCCCCGCCTCCTACAAGCGTATTCTGCTGACGGGCGGCACGGGCTTCGTCGGCGGCTGGCTCGCGCCAGCGCTCGCGGAGGCATGGCCGAACGCCGAGCGCCTGCTCGTCCGGCGGCCCGGAGAACGAGTTTCGCATTCGGGCTGGAGCAACGCCGACGCCGAAATAACCGACGCGGCCGCGATCGATTCGATCGTCGCCGGCTTCCGTCCCGACCTCGTCCTGCACCTAGCCGCGCAAGCCTCCGTCGGCGCCGGGCTGAAGGATGCGGAAGCAACCTGGCGCATCAATTTCTGCGGCTCGCTCGAACTCGCGACGTCTTGCGCGCGTTACGCGCCGGACACGACATTCTTCTTCGTCAGTTCGTCCGAGGTCTACGGCTGGAGCTTCCGCGAAGGTCCGGCGACCGAGGAGACCGCGCTGCGGCCGGTGAGTTCCTACGCCCATGCCAAGGCGGCCGCCGAAGCCATGCTGACCGACGTACTGCCACAGACCGCGCGGCTCGTCATTGTCCGGCCGTTCAATCACACCGGCCCTGGCCAGAGCCCCGGCAATTTCGTCCTGTCGTCATTTGCCGCGCAGATCGCCGCGATCGAGCAAGGGCGCCAGACGCCCGAACTCCACGTTGGCAATCTCGACGCCGAACGGGATTTCCTGCACGTCGGCGACGTTTGCGCCGCCTACATCGGCCTGCTGCGCGCCGCCCCGGCGCTGCCGCGCGGCGGCGTCTACAACGTGGCGTCGGGCGCGCGCTATCGCATTGGCGATCTCGTCGAGAAATTCCGCGCCGTGTCGCGCGTTCCTTTCGAGCCTCGCGTTGATGCGGGGCGCCTGCGTCCCTCCGACATTCCACTCGCCATCGGCAGCGCCGAAAAACTCTCGGCCGCCACCGGCTGGCGACCGGCCATTGCCATTGACGAGATACTCGGGTCTCTTCTGGACTATTGGCGCCGCCAGGGCGCCCCGAGCTCCTGAGGCGAACATGGCCGAAGACGCAGGGCGCGAGACGGAGCGGCTGAAGGACGACCGCATCCGCATCCTCGAATTCCAGGTCGATCATTTGCGGCGCGAACTGGAAGATCTGGAAGCGCGCCACGCCGAGGCGATCTATTCCGTCGCCTGGCACGTCGGCTGGCCAGTGCGGATCGTCGAGCGCGCCATTCGCAGGTTGTTTTCGCGGCGCGACGACGATGGGAGCGCGCCGGGCGCCGGCGGTTCGTCGCAGGCATCGCCGTCGTTAACTAAACCGCCGCCGCCAATTTCCCGCGACAGGATAGCCGCGCGGATTTCCGCGCGCATCGCGCGCCCGGCCTGACCTTGCGCATCCTGTTCGATCTCATCGGCGCGCAGACCAAGGGCTCGCGCATGCGCGGCATCGGTCGCTACACGCGCGCGCTGGCGCTGGAGATGCTGCGCCAGCGGGGCTCGCGCGATCTCGGCTTCGCCTTAAGCGACAATTTCCCGGACGCCGCGAACGAACTCGTCGCCGAATTGCGCACCATCGATCCCGACGCGCGCTTCGTCGGCTATGCCACGCCGCCTTCGCCGCGTTACGGCGCGCCGAAGGCCGATCCGGCGCGAAGGCTGGGCGAGGCCGCGATGCGACGCGCCGTTGCGCTGGATGCGCCGGACATCTGGTTCGGCTCCAACCTTTTCGAAGCCTGGCCCGAAGATATTGCCCTGTCCGATTTTGCGCGTCTCTCCTCGCGCGTCGGCGCGGCGATCGCCTACGATTTCATTCCCGCGCTGTTCCCCGATCTCTACCTGCGCGACCGCCACGTCCGCCGCTTTCAGGAAGAGCAGATGAAGGCGAGCGCAGGAGCCGATCTGTTGCTGGCGATTTCTGATTCCACGCGCGCCGACGCGATCCGCCTGCTCGGCATGACGCCGGACAGGATCGTCAATATTTCCGGCGCGGCCGACGCGTCCTTTGCGCCCGTCGTCGCTTCGCCGCAGACCGAGGCGCGTTTGCGCGAACTGGGGCTGGTCCGCGATTTCGTCTTCTGCGCGTCGGGCGACGATCCGCGCAAGAACGTCGACGCCGCCATCGCAGCGATCTGCCTACTGCCCCAGGACATTCGCAGCGCGTTGCAATTCGTGCTGCTCGTACCCTTCGAACCGTCCCGGCGCGGGGCCGTTCGCGATCGCTTCGCCAGGGCGGGCCTGACGGAAAAGGACGTCGTCCTTCTCTCGCGTATAGACGACGCCGACCTCTCGCTCCTCTATGCGCGCTGCACGCTGTTCCTGTTTCCCTCTCTCTACGAAGGCTTCGGCCTGCCGGTGCTGGAAGCGATGCAATGCGGCGCGCCGGTCGTCGTGGGCGACAATTCGAGCCTCGTCGAAATCGTCGATCGCCCCGACCTGCGCTGCGACACGAAATCACCCGAGACGATTGCCCAGGCGATGACGCGCCTGCTGCGCGAACCGGGCCAGATCGCGGATGCGCGCCGCTGGGCGCTGGACCGCGCCGCGACCTTCTCGTGGACCGAGACCGCACGCCGCGCCTGGGAAGCCCTCGACGAGGCCGACGCACGCATGAAGTCGCCGCCGCGCAATCGCAGCCTGCCAGCCTCGTTGCTGCTGCCGGAAGGATACGAGGCGGAAGCAGCCACGATCCTGAAGGACGCTTCGGCAAGAACGCTGACGCCGCAGACAGCCGCGGACCTGATCCTGAAATCCGCGCCGCGATTCTATGACAATTCGCGTCGCAGGCTGCTCATCGACGTCACGACTATCGTCGCGAAGGACGATCGCACCGGCATCCAGCGCGTCGTCCGCTCGGTTGCGACCGCGCTCTATCGCGAAAGCGGCCTCGGCGAGGTCACGCCGGTCGCCGTGCGCCTGCAGGACGGCAGGCTTGTTTCCTGCGAAGGCTGGATCGCCCGCGAGACCGGCGGACCGCAAACGGTCCCGGACGCCGCGCTCGACATCGCGGCGGGCGACTGCCTGCTGATGCTCGACAATTCATGGGGCGACTTCGCGCGTTTCGCGAAGGTCTTCGCCGAGGTGCGCGCCGCTGGCGGCATGGTCGTCTCGTGCATCTACGATCTGATTCCGCAGCTCTATCGCGGCGCGTCCGTCGGGCGCGTGCCGGAGATCCACCTCGCCTGGCTGAAGGCCGCGCTTCTCGAAAGCGACGGCATGATCGCCATTTCGCGCACCGTCGCCGAGGAATTGTGCGACTACGTCGCCGCGCAGGGCTTGCCGACGCGCACCGGGCTGCGTGTCGGCTGGTTCCATTGCGGGTCCGACGTGCCGCCGGCCGGCGCCGGGAACGCCACGGAGCGGATGCGCGAAGCCTTTTCGGGACCGGCGCCGACCTTCGTGCTCGTCGGCACGTTCGAACCGCGCAAGGGCCATGCGATCGCCCTCGCTGCTTTCGAGCGCCTGTGGGCGCAAGGCATGGACGCAAGGCTCGTCTTCGTCGGGCGGCGCGGCTGGCACGTCGAGACCGTGATGGCGCGCGTGACGCGCAGCCCGGAATATGGTCGCCGCCTGTTCTGGTTCGAGAACGCCGACGATACCGATCTCGCCTTCGCCTACGATCATTGCGCCGCCGTGCTCGCGCCGGCATACGCGGAAGGTTTCGGCCTGCCGCTGGTCGAAGCCGCGCGCAAGGGCAAGCCCGTGATCTGCAGCGACATTCCGGTGTTTCGCGAGGTCGGCCGCGACGGCGCTGTCTACTTCCGCGTCAACGATTCCGACGCAATGGCGCAGGCAATCCGCTCCTTCATCGCGGGCGACGCGAAAGCCGATCCGGCGCGCGTGATCCAGCCGACATGGAGGGGTGCGGCCTTGCGCATCGTCGATGTCGTCATGCGCGAGAATTGGATGCGCCGCCTGCCGTGATGACAAGGCGGGCGCTTTCGCCCAAGATCGCGCTCGACGGAGGGCAGGTGGCGGGCGCCGATACCGAAAACGCGATCATCAACGACGCGCTGGCGCGCCATCGCATCGGCTTCGCGCGGCTGTCGCGGCAGGGACTCGTTATCGAGCGCCATGGAGCGGAGATGGAATGGCTTCCTGCCGTCGGGCGTTCCTGCTTCGAGGCGTCCGTTCTCGCCGGCCTGGAACAGGCGCTGCGCGAGCTTGCCGAGGGAAGGGAAGAAATCGTCGCGCTGCCGAATGTCGGCATCGGCCCATCTGGCGGGAAGACGACCATCACCATCGCCTTCGACGCAGTTGCGCAAGCCTATTCGCTGGTCGGCGCGCAGGCGTTCGGCGCGAGCGAGACAGAACTCATGCTGGCGCGTGAACGGCGCGAGCGCCGGCTCGCCGACGAACAGGCGGAGGCCGCACGTCGTCGCGCCCGCATCAACGAGGCGCTCTATCGCGACATCGTCGAATCCGGCGCCGATCTCGTCCTGCGGTTGCGTCACGACCGGACAATCGCCTTCGCCAACGGCCGCGTCGCCGATTTTTGCGGACGGGCGCTCCCCGCGCTTCTGGGCGCGGATGTCGGCGGCCTGCTCGCGCCGGACGAAGGATCCGGCTGGGACGCGCTCGCGCCACGCCAGGATTGTTCGTTCGAGCAGCGCCTGACGAACGCGGCCGGCGAAAATGTCTGGATCTGGTGGCGCGCGGCCTGGCTCGGCGCGGCCGGCGGTCCCGATGAATATCAGGCCGTCGGCCGCGACATCACCCTTCTCAAGAAATTGCAGGCCGAGATCGAACTCGCGCATGCCGAGGCGCGGTCGGCGCTGGTCGTGCGCGAGCGACTGCGGATCGCCCATGACCTGCACGACACGATCGTCCAGGCGCTCGTCGCCGTCGTCGCGCAATTGCGCGCCGTCTCGAAAGTCGCGACGCGCGCGCCGGACCGCATACTGCCGGAATTGCGTCACGCCGAGGAGGTCGCGCGCGCCGGGCTGGAAAGCGGGCGCGCGGCCTTGGGACAGGTGCGGTTCCAGCGCGCCGGGCTCGAGGGACTCGAGGCGGCGCTTCGGCGCGCAGCCGCCCGCCTTGCCGAACGCACGGGACTGAATGTCGCATGCGAATTATCGCTGGGACCAAGCCCAATCGTTGGGGAAGCCGCTGAAATTCTGTACAGGATCGTCGAAGAGGCGCTCCGCAATGTGGAGTCGCATGCGCAGGCGTCTTGCGTTACCCTGAAGGCGCATTTGACGCGGAATGAAATCGAGATCGTCGTTTCGGACGACGGACGCGGTTTCGATCCGGGAAGCGATTATCCCGGCCATTACGGATTGTCCGGAATGCACGAGCAGGCGCGCATGATCGGGGGTCGCCTGACCGTCAGATCGGAGAGGACGCGCGGCAGCGCCGTGATCGTGCGCGCCCCTGTCATGGCTGGACTTTGAAGAGGATCCGGGACTTTGCCGAGCAGTGAACCGATCCGCGTGATGATCGTCGAGGATCAGCATTTGATCCGGCGCGCCTTCCGCACGATGCTATCGCTGGAGGACGGCATCGAGATCGTCGCCGAGGCCGGCGACGGGCAGGAGGCAATCCGCCTCGCCAGGCTCTCGCGCCCTGATGTCGTTCTGATGGACCTGCAGATGCCGAAGCTCGGCGGCGTCGCCGCGACGCGCGCCATTCTTGCCGAGCGGCCGGCGACGCGCGTCATCGTGCTGACGACTTTCGACAATGACGAAATGGTGTTCGATGCGATCGGCGCCGGCGCCTCGGCCTACCTGCTGAAGGACGCCGAGGAATCGGACATCCTGGCCGCGATCCGCGGACAGGCGCGGCTGTCGCCGCCAATCGCCGAAAAACTGATGGACGAACTGCGCCGCACGCGACGCGCCGAACCGGCGTCCGGCGCCGAGGCAGGCGCCGAACCGCTGACGGATCGCGAGAACGCCGTTCTCGCGCTTGTCGCCGCGGGATACAGCAACAAGCAGATCGCCGCAGAACTGAAGCTCGCAGAGGGCACTGTGAAGAATTACGTCAGCCGCATCATGGACAAGACGGGCGCGCGGTCGCGCACCGATCTCGCGGTTCGCGCCATCCGCGGCGGACGCCAGCCGTCCTAGAATCCGCGCCGCACGATATCCGCAGCCAGCGAAACGAAGAGCGCCTGCACGCCCTCGCCGGTCAGCGCGCTCGTGCCAAGCACGTCGGCCTCCCGGACGCCGGCTGAGGCGAACGCATCCGGCTCCAGCCCCGACAGGTCGGTCTTGTTCACGATCACGCGATGCGGCCGTCCGGGAAAGGCGTCGGCGAAATGCGATGCCAGCCGCGCCGCCTTGGCGAGCGTCGCCGGACGCGTCGCGTCGGAGACGATGATCGCGCCCGACGCGCCCTTCACATAGACGGTCTCGAAAATCGACGCCCCGAAATCGCCGTCCGTATCCCAGAGAACCAGCCGCAGCGCGCCGCCGTCGCCGAGCGTCACGTCGTGCGTCAGGATATCGACGCCGATCGTCGACTTGTAGTCGACGTCGAACCTGTCGAACACGAAGCGCCGCGCCAGCGACGACTTGCCGACGCCGATTTCGCCGAGCAGCATGACCTTGGCGGAGGTCGTCACGGCTTCGGCTCGTCGGGATAGGCGAGTTCGAACGTCACGCGCCGGTCGCGCGCATCCGCCGACAGCCCGCCGCCGCCCTGCCGCACCATCGCGCGCAACCGCGACGCCGCGACGCCGCGTTCGGCGATCATGGCGACCACCGCATCCGCGCGCGCCTGCGCCAGCGCGGCATTGCGCCGGTCGGAGCCGGCCGCATCCGTTTCGCCGATCACCCGCAGGCCGATGTCGTTGCCGCGCAGCGCATTGGCGATCTCGTCGGCGCGCTTGCCGGCAAGCGTCGCATCGAGCGGCGAAACATTGCCCGACTGGAAGAAGATGGCCGTCTGCGCGGCGAGTACGGCGACGCGCGCGCGTTCGCCGGGCGCAATGCCGGCGATCAACGCGCCTAGCCGCTCGCTGGCCGCCTGCGTCTGCGCCTGCAGCTCTTTCTGCAAGTCTCTCTGCACGTCGCGCGCCGCAGCGTTCGTGCGCGCGCCGGCGGCGTCCACCGCCTGCGCCAGCGCGCGGTCGATCGCATCCTTGCTGGACTGCGACAGCGCAGCGACTTGAGCCTCCAGCGCCTGCGCCTTGCCGCGCAGCGCCTCCACCTCGGCCAGCCCGCCGACGGCCGCCGTGCGTTCGGCGACCGCGTAGGGCGACGCCGCGTCTGTCAGAGCCTCGACCAGCGGGCGCGCCGCGACGTCCGACGGATCGAGCCCGACAACGCTGACCGTGCGGGCGGAATGATCGACCTCGACGCCGAGCGGCCAGGCCTTCAGTTCGGGATGGGCGGCAAGCGCCTGCTCGAACGCCTGGTCGATCTGGCGCTCCTTCCAGGCGCGCGCGATCGGCCCGCTGGCGAACCAGCCGGCGAGCGCCAGCGCCGCCGCGCACACGAGGACGAGCGGCAGCGCGGATTTCCTTTTCTCGGCCGGCGTCGCGAACAGCCGTTCCGCCATGTCGGCAAGCGCGCCGCGCGCGGAATCCGGCTGTTTGTCGACTTTCGAGACCAGCGAGAGAAACGCGTCGTCGAGTTCGCGTTCGTGCTCGGGCTTCAGCGCGCCGGCGCATTCGGCCGCCGCCAGGTAGAGCGGCGCGCCGCGCAGGAACACGCGCGAACCTCCGAGGTCGAGCGTCCGCAATTCGCCGCCGCGCGCGCCATAGACGCTGGACGCGAATTCCGTGATCGCGGCAATCAGCCCGCTGACGAGTTCGGACTGGTCGCCCGTATCCTCGTCTGCGCCCCAGCCGGCGATCAGCCGGCCCGAGCCGCGCTCGACCAGCAGCAGGCGGCGCAAGGCCGGGCGCTGCGCGGCGGCCAGCGCCAGCTCGCTGACGGGCCGGCCGGTCAGCAGCGACTGGAACCTGAATTTCCAGTGTTGCGCCGACAGGCCGCGGTCGAGCCGTTCGTTCAGATCGGCGACGAGATCGCGAAAGGCGTTGGCGACGGCCGCGGCTACGAGACGACCGGTGATCGGGTAGAGCGCCTCGACCATCATGTCTTTCGAATTCTTGATCTCGCTGCGGATCGCGGCGACCACGACCGGCGCGATCGCATTCGCCAGTTCGCGATGCTGCGCGATTTCCGCGCGGCGAAACGCATCGACGAGAATCTCCGACGTCGCCGCTTCCAGCCGGTCCTTGCCGCCCACGTAGGAATCGATCGCGCCAACGCGCGTCTCGACCGCCGCCAGCCTGTCGGTTTCGGGGCGAAGCAGCAGCTCCTTCAGGCGGTCCAGTTCGAAATCCGACTGGCCGGCTGGGCGGTTCATTGTCAGCGGGCCTTCCCGCCCGTCCCGAGCGCCTTGATGGTCGCGCCGAGTTCGGCGATCGCCTCGCCGATATTGTCGATCGACCGGGCGTGCCTGGCGTCCGTATCGCGACCCTGGTCGGCCAGCCGCGCCTCCAGCGACGCGAAGCGCGCCGCAAGGTCGTCGCGCAACAGGGCGATCTGCCGGTCTATGTCGTCGAGCCGCGCCTCGGTCGTCCTCTTGGTCGCGCCGAACAGCAGTTCGCGGACCTGGTCGATGGCCTCCGCATCCGCAGCGCCATTGGCGGCGGGCTCGCCGGCCAGCTTTTCGTTACGCATACCCCGTTCCCCTCGGAAACCAATCCTTAACCATCCGGAACGGGACCTTAGCCGATCCCGGACTCTTGCGCCGCAAAAATCCGGGCTGTCGTAAACGCCGGCGATTCAGTTTGTGCAGGAGGGATTTGCCGGCAGGAAGGCTTCCGCCGCCGGAATGTCGCGGACCTTCTCGTAATAGTCCCACGGCGCCTTCGACTCGGCCGGCTTCTTCACCCTGTAGAGCGTCAGGTCGAACAGCACGCGTCCGTCGCCGCGCACGGTCGCCGGACGCCCGAAATAATCGACCGGCGCGGCGCGCATCGCCTTGTTGACCGCCACCGCCTCGTCCGTGCCGGCCTTGTCCACGCCCTGCAGATAGTGCTTCACCGCCGTGTAGATCAGCGCGTGATCCTTCGAGGGCATCATCTTGCGCTTCTCGAAGAAGCGCTTGGAAAAGTCGCGCGCCTTGTCGTTCTGGTCCCAGTAGAAACCGCTGGTCACGTTCAGCCCCTGCGCCGTGTTGAGGCCGAGCGCGTTGATGTCCTGGATGTAGACGAGGAAGGCGATCAGCGATTGCTTGCCGTCCTTGCCAATGCCGAATTCATGCGCCTGCTTGATCTCGTTGACGAGATCGCCGCCGACGCTGGCGAGCCCGATTTCCTGCGCGCCCGAATTCTGCGCCTGCAGCAGCAGCGACGAGAAATCCGGCGCGTTGACGGGATGCTTGGACGCGCCCAGCACCTTGCCGCCGGTCGCCTCGATCACTTCGGTGGCGTCGCGCTGCAACGCCGCGCCGAAGGCGATGTCGACCGTCAGGAAATACCAGCTCTTCGGGCCGGAGGCGGAGATCGCCTTGGCCGTGCCGGCCGCCAGCGCATGGCTGTCGTCGGCCCAGTGGGTGGAGACGGGCGAGCACCATTTGGCGGTGAAGTCGCTGGTCGCCGAGGCGGTGATCAGAACCGACCTGTTCTTCTCTTTCGCCAGTTGCTGCACGGCGGCGGCGATCGGCGTGACCGGCAGGTCGACGATCGCGGCCACGCCCTCGGTGTCGAACCAGCGCCGGGCGATGCCCGCCGCCACATCAGGCTTGTTCTGCGTATCGGCGTGGACGATCTCGATCTTGCGGCCTTTGACCGTCCCGCCGAAATCGGCCGCCGCCATTTCGGCGGCGAGGATTGAGCCCGGCCCGGCGGAATCGGCGTAGGGGCCAGCTTCGTCGGTCAGCACGCCGATCCTCAGCGGCGCGTTCTGCGCCAGCGCCGGCGCTGCGACGAGCAGCGCGCCCAGCGCGACCGCGCTGGCGATGAACCCTTTGACCATTGTTTCCTCCCGGTGATTTGCTTTGCGCCGATCTAAGCACAAAGGGCCGGCGGGACAGAAGCGGGAGAAATCCCTCCCCGCTCGCGGGGAGGGTGGCCGGCAAAGCCGGACGGGTGGGGACCGGCGCCGTTGAAGCGGAGGCGTTCCTGACAGCGCTCGGCCAAGCCCACCCGACAGCCGCTACGCGGATGGTCGACCTCCCAATAAGTGGGGAGGTACGATTAACCCCACCGCAAGCGGCGCTCTATATCCTCTCGGCAGATCAGCCGGAAACGACAATGGTTAACGAAACCTGTCCCGCCCTGCGCCTGCAGGGCCTCGCCAAATCCTTTCCCAATCCCACGGGCAAGCCGGCCGTCGACAATCTCGACCTGACCATTCGCCAGGGCGAGTTCTACGCCCTGCTCGGACCGAACGGCGCCGGCAAGACGACGACCCTGCGCATGGTGGCGGGCCTGTTGCCGCCCGACAGCGGCGAGGTCTCGATCTTCGGAATCGACGCCCTGCGCGATTCCGTCGCCGCCAAGCGCATCACCGCCTGGCTGCCGGACGAGCCCATGCTCTACGACAAGCTCAATCCGCTCGAATATCTGGAATTCGTCGCCGGCCTGTGGGGCGTGCCGCCGGAGGTTGCAGAACCGCGCGCCGAAGAATTGCTGGAGACCCTCGGCCTCTCCGACAATGCGCGGCAGCGCTGCGAAGGCTTCTCGCGCGGCATGAAGCAGAAGGTGGCGCTGGCCGGCGCGCTGATCCACGATCCCAAATTGCTGATGCTCGACGAGCCGCTGACCGGCCTCGACGCGCAGGCCGCCCGCCAGGTGAAGGACCTGTTGCGCGAGCGCACGCGCTCGGGATGCGCGGTCATCCTCACCACGCATATTCTCGAAGTCGCGGAGCGCCTCGCGGATCGCATCGGCATCATCCAGCGCGGACGCCTCGTCGCCGAAGGCTCGCTCGACATGCTGCGAACGCAGGCCGGCCGCGCCGGCGAAAGCCTCGAGGAAGTCTTCCTGCATCTCACGCGCGAGGCCGGCGAGACCACGCCACAGAGCCGCGCCGCCTGATGCGTCAAATTGCGCCCCCTGCGACCTTCCTCTGGTTCGCCGCCCATGATCTGCGTCTCGCGATGCGGCGCGTGCGCGCATTCTTCGGCGCGACGGCGAGCCCGACCAAGGTCATTCTCATTCTGGCGCTGGCGCTCGGCTTCTTCCACCTGCTCGCCTGGGGCGCGGCGCGCGCGGCGGTCGAATTCTTCTCCGGCGGCTTCGAGGCGCTCTATCCGACAGTCGCGACAGCCATGCTGTTCATCCTGCCGTGGATCGTCTCGCAGGCGCTGACCAATTCGACGCGCGCGCTTTATTCGCGCGGCGACCTCGACATCATCCTCGCCTCGCCGATGTCGCCGCGCCCGGTCTTCGCGGCGCGCGCCTGCGCCATCGCCCTCGAATCCATCCTCTCGGTCGCCATCTTCATCCTGCCCGTCGCCAACATGATGGCTTTGGTCGCCGACTGGCGCTGGCTCGCAATCTATCCGACGCTGATCGCCTGCGGCTTCTTCGGCGCGGGCGTCGGCCTGTTCCTGATGATGGCCCTGTTCCGCATCTGCGGCCCGCGCCGCACGCGCACGGTCGCGAACGTATTTGCGACGATCATCGGCGCGGCCTTCGCCATCGGCCTGCAGGCCTTCAACATCGCGCCGATGGCCTTCCGCGAGCATCTCGCCGACGCCATCGAGAATTCACATCTGGGCGGCCTGCTCGACATCCAGAGCCCGATCTGGATTCCGGTGCGCGCGGCCGCCGGCGACGGGCGCGCGCTCATCGTCTGGGCGCTGGTCTCGGCCGCTGTCTTCGCTGTGGCCACCTTCACGCTCGCCGAAACATTCGCACGCGGCGTGGTCGCCGCCATCGGCGCCGAAGCCGTGGCGCCTGCGAAGCGTCGCGCGCGGCGGATCCATTTCCGCGCCGGTTCCGGCGCGGCGCTGCGGCTGAAGGAATGGCGCCTGCTGACGCGCGATCCTCAGCTCGCCTCGCACATCTTCCTGCAGATCGTCTACACGACGCCGATCTCCGTCGTGCTGTGGCGCGCCATGGGACCGGACGGTTCTCTGGCGCTGGCCGCCGCGCCCGCGCTCGTCGCCGTCGCCTCCAACGTCTCGGCCTCGCTCGCCTGGCTCACCCTGTCGAGCGAGGACGCCCCGGAATTTCTCGCCACCGCGCCCGTCACGCGCCGCGAGATCGAACGGCGCAAGCTGGAAGCCATCGCCCTGCCGCTCGCCGTGCTTTGCGGTTCGCCGGCGACGCTGATCTTCCTCACCTCGTGGAAGGCCGGCTTCGTGACATTGTTCTACGTCGCCGCTGCGGCGACCTCGACCGCGCTGCTCAATCTCTGGCATCCCGTGCCGGCGCGCCGCGGCGACCTGTTCCGCCGCCACAGCCAGTCGAAGCTGATCGGCATGATCGAGCATCTGCTGTCGCTGTTCTGGGCGCTGGCGCTGGCGCTGACCTATTTCGAATCCTGGTGGGCGCTCGCAGCGATCGGATGCGCGCTCGCCGTGCTGCTCAGCCAGAAGCCGCGCGACCGCAATCCGGCGCCGGCGCTGTCTCAGGCGCGCGCGACGGGATAGACCGCGCCTTCGAACACGGTGCCCCACACGGGAATGTCTTTCAGCCGCATCGGCCCCGCCTCGTAGGGGTCTTCGTCAAGCACCGTGAAATTGGCGATCTTGCGCGGCGCGATCGAACCGATCCTGTCCTCCTGTCGCCACGAATAGGCCGCCTCGATCGTGATCGCGCGCAACGCTTCGTGGACGCCAATACGCTGATCGGGACCGGCGACCCGGCCCGAGGGCGTCACGCGATTGACGCCGCACCAGGCCAGCGTCAGCGGCGCGGACGGCGCCATCGGCAGGTCGGAATGGAAGGAGAGCGGCACGTTCGCCTTCACGACGGAAGCTGATCGCACCATCGCATCCGCCCGTTGCGGACCCAGACCGATGTTCGAATATTTGTCGGCGAAGCCGACCGGATAATACGGATTGGCGCTGACGATCGCGCCGAGGCGCGCAATGCGCGCGACCTGCTCTTCCGTCGAATTGGCGAAATGCACGATGGTCGTGCGGTGGCCGGTGCGCGGCTTTTCCGCCTGCAGTTTCTCGATGATGCCGAGCAGCACTTCGAGACCGAGGTCGCCGTTGACGTGAATATGGATCTGGTAGCCGGCGTTCCAGAACAGACGCATCCGCTTTTCGAGTTCGTCGGGAGGAATGATCCATTCGCCCTTGTGCCCGTCGAGATAGCCGTCCTTCATCTGCATGAGTTGCGAAATGATCGCGCCGTCGGCGAACAGCTTGATCTGTCCGGGATAGAACATCAGCTTCTTGCCGGGCGCGGCGAGCGCAACCGCGATCTGCTCCTCCACCGCCTGCAATCCCTTGTCGATGCCGACGCGGTCGAGAATGCCGCGCCCGTCGGCGAAGAAGGTCGAATACATCGGTGTGTCCGGCGCGCCGAGAATGCGTTCGTAGAGCGCCCACATGTCCGGCGTGTAGAGCGCGCCCGGTTCGTTGTAGGCGGTCACCCCATTGGCGTGCAGGTAGGCCACCATCTGCTTCAGCCCGAAGCCGAGCCGCTGCGGCGTCGCCAGCGCCGCCAGCATCTGGGCCATGATGAAATTCAGGCCGCCCTCCCAGAAATGCCCATTGGCGAAATCGACCTGCGCGCTCCACTCGCCCTTGCCGCGCGTGGATTCCTCCGTGACGCCCAGCGCCGCGATCGCCGCGTCGTTGAGATAGAATTCGTGGCAGGACCGCTGCCAGATGGCGATCGGCCGGGTCTTGCTCAGCGCATTGAGATCGGCGCGCGACAGCGGGCCGTGCCACAGCGCGTGATAGCCCCATGAGAAGAACCAGTCCTGCGTCTCGCCGGAAGCCGCGAACGCGGCTTTCAGACGCGCGCGGAATTCCTCCGGGCTCGAGGCAGCCTTGTACGTCTTGCCGGGCAGCGCCCAGTCCTCCGGCGCGATCACCTCGACGGCCAGCGTCAGCGCGCCGAGCACGGGATGCAGGTGCTGGTCGATGAAACCGGGAAGCACGATCTTGTTGGCGAACGTCTCGTCGATGCGATACGCGCCGCCGCCGAGCGCCGCCTTGACCTCGTCGAGCGATCCTACCGCGACGATCCTGTTGCCCGACACGGCGACCGCGCGAGCGACCGGCTTGTCGCGTTCCATGGTGACGATCTTCTTCGCCACGAAGATCGTGGCCGGCGCCGAACCGAACCCGGCCGACATCGACCCGTTGAGCGCGCCGTCGCCCCAGGCCGGCCCGACCGCCTCGGCGATGAATGTTCCGGTCGTCGCCGCCGCCGCGCCGCGCAGAAACTGCCGCCGCGATCCGAATCCGAGTTTGCGGAAGGCGTTTGCGAATTCCGAATTGCAGACGATGCACATCGCAAATCCCCCCGCGCGTCGCACTGGGGCCATGCTCACACGCCGCCGCAGGATGCGGTAGCGGATGGATCAAAGGCTCAAATCCTATCAATTCAGCATCGGGCCAGATGGCGCGAATTGCCAATCCGCCTGCACGGAACGTCAAGAAATCCACGGGGCCGCCGCCTATGCTCGACTCACGCGGCGCTGCGCGGCCAATGCCGAAGCCCGCCGAACATGGGAGCACAGGGTGAGGATCACGGGACGAAGCCTGTTCGCGGGCCTGCTGGTCGGCTGCGCGATCGCATCCGCCGCGCCGGCCGCGGCGCAGAATGCGCCGGCCGCGCCGCCGGTCGACAAGAGGCCGATCGGCATCCAGGAACCGGCGCTGGCGCTCATCAAGGGCATGAGCGACAAGCTCGCCAAGGCGAAGTCGATGTCGTTTACCGTGCGCCGCGCCTTCGACGAACTCGGCGCCGCCGACCAGCCCTTGTTCTATTTCGTCGGCTCCAACGTCACGATCGCGCGTCCCAACAGGCTGAAGATCGTCACGACGGGCGACGGCCCGCCCTCGGAGGTCTGGTTCGACGGCAAGGAACTCGCCGTCTTCATGCCGAAGGAGAACATGGTCGCGGTCATGTCCGCGCCGGCCGATCTCGACGGGGCGCTGGAAGCGGCCTACGTCAAGGGCGGCTTCTACCTGCCCTTCGTCGATTTCATCGTGGCCGATCCCTACAAGTCGATCACCGAGAAGCTGACGACCGCCTTCGTCGTCGGCAAGTCGAACCAGGTCGGCGGCACGATCACCGACGTGGTCGCCATAGCCAACCCCAACTTCCAGGCTCAGATCTGGATCGGCGCCAACGACAGGCTGCCGCGCCTGGCGATCATCAATCCCGCGCGCACCAACGAAAAGCCGCGTTCGATCATCGAATTCTCCAACTGGAAGATCGATCGCGTCGCGGCCTCGGAATCCTTCCGCTCCGACAAGGCGGCGAAGGCGCGCAAGATCGAGTTCCGCGCGCCCAAGGGCTCGCTGCAGGGCGCGAAATGACCAACGGGGAATTTGCGATGAAGAGACTTTCGCTCGTCTGCGCCGCCCTCGCGGTCGGCCTTCTTTCCACGAACCCGGCCAGCGCGTGGCGCGGCGGCGGCTTCGGCGGCTTCCATGGCGGCGGCGATTTCGGCGGCTTCCACGGCGGCGACTACGGCGGCTTCCACGGCGGCTACGCGCGCGGGCCTGATGGCGGCGGGGCCGTCTGGGGCCGCGGTCCCGATGGCGGCGGCGCGGCTGCCGTGCGCGGACCCGACGGCGGCGCGGCTGCTGGCGTGAGGGCGCCGGACGGCGCATGGCACGCCGGCGGCTACGGCGCCTATGGCGGCACGTGGCACGCCGAAGGCTATCATCCCGGCGGCTATTGGGGCGGCGCCTACGGTTATCACGGACCGGTCGCGGTCGGCGGCTATTACGGCGGCGGGTGCTACGGCTGCGGCGCGGCTGCCGTCGTCGGCGCCGGCATGGTCGGCGCGGCTGCGGGCGCAGCAGCCGGCGCAGCGGTCGTGACAGCGGCCGGAGCCTATCCCATCGGCACGACGCTTGTCGCGCTGCCGCCAGGCTGCTCCTCGGATTCCACCGGAAACGGAACCTACTACCTGTGCGGCGGCGCGTGGTTCCAGGCGGCGTTCGGCAACAACGGCATCTACTACACCGCCGTCCCGCCGCCCTGAGCCCTCACCAATCGCGCCCGGTCACGACCTGACCGGGCGTCCCTCGATCGGATATTGCGGATCGTTGTAGCCGGGCGTCGAGGAATGGCCGATCGTCACGAGACGATCGATGAGCGCCTCGTCTTCCGCCGTGAACGTCTTGCCGACAATGCCGAGATAATCCTCCCATTGCTCTTCCGTACGCGGCCCGGCGATGGCCGAGGTCACGAAGGCGTTGTTCAGAACCCACAGCGTCGCGAACTGGCCGGCCGTCATGCCCCGCGCTTCGGCATGCGCGCGGACTTCCCTCGCCATGCGCAGGGATTCGGGCCGCCATTCCGTCTGCATCATCCGCATGTCGTTGCGTCCGGCCCGCGTATCGGCGGGCGGCGGCGCGTCGGGATCGTACTTGCCGGACAGGACTCCGCGCGCCATCGGCGAATAGGGAACGACTCCGATGCCGTAATGGTTGCAGGCCGGCAATTGCTCGATCTCCGGCATCCGGTTCATGGCGTTGTAATAGGGCTGGTTGACGACCGGACGCCCTATGCCGAGCCGGTCGCAGATATTGGCGATCTCGGCGATCCGCCAGGCGCGATGGTTGGACACGCCGAAATGCCGGATCTTGCCGGCGCGCACGAGGTCGCCCATCGCCATGACCGTTTCCTCGAGCGGCGTCGAGAGGTCTTCCTTGTGCATGTAGTAGATGTCGATGTGGTCCGTGCCGAGCCGCTGCAGCGATTCCTCGCAGGCCTGCATCACCCACGCGCGCGACAGGCCGCGACGGTTGCGCCCCTTGCCCATCGGATTGCAGACCTTGGTGGCGAGCACCCAGTGATAGCGGTCGGCCTTGATCGCCCGGCCTGTCACTTCTTCCGAAGCGCCGTCATTGTACTGGTCAGCCGTGTCGATGAAATTAACGCCGGCGTCCTTCCCGCGCGCGATGATGCGCGCCGAAGTCTTTTCGTCCGTCGCGCCGCCGAACATCATCGTGCCGAGGCAGATCGTCGATACGTCGAGACCTGACCGGCCGAGCTTGCGATAGTCCATTCGTTTCCTCCCCGATGGAGGAGAAATAGCCGATTTGGCTCGCGAGGTCAGCGGCAGGCTGGCGGACGCGGCGGCGGCGGCCCGGCGCTCGTCGCCTCCATCGACGTCGCGGGGCGCACAGCCTTGATGGAGAAACAGGGCGGAAAGCCGACAAAGGCGGTCCAGAGCAAACCCTGGGCAGGTCAGGAACCGCGTCGCATGGCGTCGACAGGCCGCGCCTCAGACTTTTGCCAGTTCCGCCAGGCCCGCTCGATCCAGAATTTCGTAGCGATGCGTATGCACGGCGATCAATTTCCGTTTGTGAAGAATGGTCATGTTGCGACTGACCGTTTCGATCGTCAGCCCCAGATGGTCAGCGATGTCGCGCCACGTCATCGGGAATGGAATTTCCCGTACCGGCCCATGCGCTTCACGCCACCTGTCTGCGAGGTCGATCAGAAACGAGGCGAGACGTTCATCCGCCCGCTTCCGGCCGAGCGTCATCATCATTGCGTAGGCGCCGTCCAGTTCAGATCCCGCACGTTTCAAAAGGCGCGACAGTCTTGGAGGAGAGGCGGTATCGAGCGATCCCTCTGCGGTGAGGTCGATCCGGATTGCTTCAACCGGCAGGAGCGCATGGGCGCTGAACCGCTCGCGCTCGAAAACCGAGAAGCCGACCACGTCGCCTGCCAGAGCAAATCGCGAGACGGACCGTCGGCCGTCTTCCATCAGGCGGGAGACAATGACTGCCCCGAGGCAGATCAGAAAAGCCGCGTCGTGCTTCCTGTCCTGCTCGAAGAGCGGCTTCCCGCTATCGAACAGCTGGATTTCGACGCGTTCGCTGTCCGCGCCGATCGCGTCGATGTAGGCGCTGTAGGCCATACCGCTCACCGGGCATCCTCCCGGGCGCCTTCATAGCCATAGCATCGGAGAACGCATTGAGGTGTCTCAACGCGGCCGCATGCTCGGTGGGGCGTTGGCCAGCCAGGACCATGTTTTGCCAATTTGTGTCATTGACGGGGATATTGGCCCCGGGGACCATTCGCCATCCGCTGTCTCTCAGCATCGACGCGGGCAGGGGCGGCCCGCGCCCCCAAAATTCGGGCCGCCCCGTTCCGTTGAACCGGATCACGTGTCGGTTGCGGCTTCGTCGAAACCCATTGCCCGAACATTTATTTCGCCTGGCCCCGAACATTCGGGACAGGCGAGGAGACGGCTCGCGACGATTTCGTTCAAGGCCGTTTCGCCGGGACCCTCGACAGCACTCAGCGGCACCGAAAATTGGTTGCCGCATTCCGTGCAGGTCGCCGGCGCGTCCTGAACTCCCATCGCCCGAACGAAATCGAGTGTCGGCTTTGAGGCGCTCATGGCGCCGCAAGGGTAGCGGGCTGTCTGGACGCTGCGTTGACCGAAAAAGACCGCCGCCTTGCAAATCGAGACAGTGACGCGCGGTCACTTTTCACGCTTTCGTCAGCGGTCGTTATCGCAAGGCGTCGACCTGAATTCCGCCACTCGATACGAAAGTGCGAGAGCGATCCGTCCAGGAACCGAAAAATCAGACGAACGCCTTAAGGCGCGGGAAATGCTGTCGTGAGAGGTTGCTTCATTGCAACGTCGAGGATCGGCCCGTCGGACCGGTCGCGGGAAATGAACAGAAGAAAACACCGGCAAGCGCTTGCGGAGAGCAGCGATGCCTGCGAGTCGGCCGTAGCCGATTTGATTGAGCGATTGCCTCTGCCGCTCGCCATGCTCGACCATTCCGGCCGCGCCGTGTTGCTCAACGCGCCTTTCAGGCAAAGATACGATGTCGACGTGCTGACCTCGCACGCTGTGAAGGAAGCGGTCGCCGGGGCCGGCTCCGGCTGGAAGAAGATTCGAATCCAGGCGCTCGAAGGCGGCGTGGTGGAGCGTCGAGCCCAGGCCCTGGACCTGGAAGGCGGTCCACTGCTCGTACTGGACGAGCCGGCCGAAAGCGAGACGCTGCGCGCCCTCGATCGTCTCGAAACGCAGATCGCATCATTGCGACGCGTATGCTCGACCGATCCTCTCACCGGAATCTGGAACAGGACGCATTTCGAGCGGATCATCACCGGCGAACTCGACCGAAGCGTCAGGCACCGTCAGCCCGTTTCGCTGCTGTTGGTCGACATCGACGGCTTCAAGGCGATCAATGACAGTTTCGGCCACCAGGCCGGCGACGCGGTATTGATGGAACTCGTCGGCGTGTTGCAGTCCACCGTCCGCTCTATCGACATGCTGTTCCGTTGGGGCGGCGAGGAATTTGTGATCGTCGCGCCCTCGACCGCCTATCGCGGAGCGGCTTTGTTCGGAGAAAGAATCCGTCGCGCGGTCGAAGCCCACGAGTTCGGATTTGTCGGCCATGCCACCGTCAGCATCGGGATTGCCGAACATGCCATGCCGGAGACGGCCTCCATGTGGTTCCGGCGCGCCGACGAGGCGATGTATCGGGCAAAGGCGGGCGGACGGAACCAGGTGAGTTTCGAACCGCTCGGAAGTTCAAACGCATGGACGAAGGCGAGCGGCGCTTCCGCGATACGCCTCGTCTGGCGCGACGAATACGAATGTGGCGAGCCGCTCATCGACGAACAGCACAGGCAGCTCTTCGATCTCGCGAACGATGCGCTCGAGGCCTCGTTGCAACCGAACCCAAGTAACGAATTCGAAGCCGCCATCGGTCGGCTCCTGACCCACATCACCGAACATTTTGCCTACGAGGAGCAGGCGCTCGCAGAATCAGGATACGAAGAACTGGACGAGCACAAGACCGCTCATGCCGCCCTGTTGCGGCGCGCCGCCAGTCTCCGGCTGGAGGTGGCGGCGGGCCAGGCGACATTCGCCGAGCTCGTCGCCTTTCTGGCCGACAAGGTCGTCGCGCAACACCTGTTCACGGTCGACCGGAAGTTCTATCCCTTGTTCGCGGCGGGGCGGTAGGCCTAGCGCGGATCGCGCCGCGGTTTTCGCTCCGGCGTCGTCCCCCGGGATCGCCGCCCGCACAACGTCAGACCGGGTAGTCCCGCGCGGGATCGACGCCCGCTTCCGTCAGGAATTTGCGAAGTCCCGCGACCTCGTCCTTCGACAGACTGTGGTGGTTGTCGTGGAAGGAATGCGTCTGGCCCTTCAGCTTCACCGACAGCCTTCCGTGCGCATGGGAGATTTCCGCGCCCATTTCCTCGAGCGTCGCCTTCACGATGCGCGGGTCGATATTCGAGCTGATCGGATGGGCGAACAGGGAATGCAGGGCGGCGCGGTGCTTGTGGTTCATCGGGGCACGGACCTCGTTGTTTCGGGGTCGCGGACCTAGCACGGACGGAGCCTTTGCAGCGCTGTGGCGCAAGGTCGCGGGCGCCAGCGGCTTCGCTTGCGCTGCAGGACAATACGTTACGGCGGACCCCGCCCTCTTGACGGGAGGTCGTGAGCTTCCAGATAATAAGCATGCTTATAGCAAGCCAGCCTAAAGAACCTGGCCGCCTCAGGGACGAAGACGATATGGCCACCGGCCCCTACCAGCAGACCCTCGGCTTCCTGCTCAACGACACCTCGCGCCTGCTGCGCAAGCGCTTCGAACAGCGCGCCCGCGGCTTCGGCCTGACCCGCGCTCAATGGCAGGCGCTGGCCTATCTCGCCCGCAACGAGGGCATCCAGCAGAGCACGCTGGCCGATATTCTCGAGCTCGAGCCGATCACGCTCGGCCGCACCATCGATCGGCTGGAGGCGGCCGGGCTGATCGAGCGCCGTCGCCACGAGGCGGACCGCCGCGCCTGGCGGCTGTTCCTGCAGCCGAAGGCGCACGATCTTCTCACCCACATGTTCCGCATCGGCGACGCGACGCGCGCCGAGGCGCTGGCCGGCGTGTCGGAAGAGGAACGCGTCGTGCTGACGCGCATTCTGACCGTGATGAAGGCCAATCTGATCGCCGCCTGCGACATGCCGGTCGAGGAAGCGCCGCGCATCCGGGAGGCCGCCAATGGCTGAGCCTGCCCGCCAGTTCGAACCGGAGCCGCAGCGTCCGACGCTCGCCCCCGTCACCGACGAGGCGCCGGCGCGCGATACGCCCTTGCGCCCCGTCGAGCCATCGGGACCGCTGCCGGGCGGTCGCGGCAAGCGCAGGAAGAAGAAGAAGGAACGCCAGCACAGCCGCTGGCGCACGCCGCTGCTGCTCGCCGGTCCGCTCGTCGTCATCATCGGCGCGATCTGGACCTATCTCGCCGGCGGACGCTATGCGGCGACCGACGACGCCTATGTGAAGGCCGACATCGTCAGCGTCGCCAATGACGTCTCCGGCATCGTCGCGCAGGTCGCGGTGCGCGAGGGTCAGCTCGTGAAACAGGGCGATCTCCTGTTCCGTCTCGACGACGAGCCGTTTCGCATCGCGCTCGACGGCGCCAATGCGCAGCTCGGCATCGTCGCCAACCAGCTCTCGGCCGCCAAGGCCAGTTACAACGCCGCCCGCGCGCAGGTCGAGCAGGCCAGGACCGACGTCGACTATTTCAAGGTGACCAACCAGCGCCAGAGCGATCTCGCCTCGCGCGGCGTGGCGGCGCAGTCCGCCCTCGACCAGGCGCGGCGCGACTATCTCGGCGCGCAATCCAGGCTGATCGCGGCGCAACGCCAGGCCGACGCGCTGCTCGCGCAACTCGGCGGCAAGCCCGACGAGCCGATCGAGGCCAATCCGCAATATCTGCAGGCCAAGGCCAATGTGGACCGGGCGCAGCGCGATCTCGCCCACACGCGCGTGACGGCGCCGATCGACGGCGTCGTGACGAATGTCGCGCGCCTGCAGCCCGGCAACTACCTCGCCGCCGCGCAGACCGCTTTCAATCTCGTGTCGCGCGAGAACATGTGGGTCGAGGCCAATCTGAAGGAAACCGATCTCGCGCATGTGAAGATCGGCGACCCCGCCACCGTCGCCGTCGACGCCTATTCCGGCCAGATGTGGAATGCGAAAGTGGCGTCGATCACGCCGGCCTCGGCGTCTGAATTTTCCGTCCTGCCGGCGCAGAACACGTCCGGCAACTGGGTGAAGGTCGTGCAGCGCCTGACCGTGCGGCTGGCGCTCGACCATCCCGCGCTCGCGCCGCAATTGCGCGCCGGCATGAGCGTCTACGCTTCCATCGACACGGGCGTGAAGCGCTCGCTGCGCACCCTGCCGCACGATATCGCGAGGATGATCGGCTTCTGAGCATGACGGAGGAAACCGTCGACGTCCCGCATCGCGGGTTCCTGACGATCTGCGTGATGGCCGCCACCATCATGCAGGCGCTGGACACGACCATCGCCAACGTCGCCCTGCCCTACATGCAGGGCTCGCTGTCGGCGACGCAGGACCAGATCACCTGGGTTCTCACCTCCTACATCGTCGCCGCCGCCATCATGATGCCGGTCACCGGCTTCTTCGCGGCGCGCTTCGGCCGCAAGCGCCTGCTGATCGTCGCCGTCGCCGGATTCACCTTCGCATCCGGCCTGTGCGGGGCGGCGCAAACGCTCGACCAGATGGTCGCCTTCCGTCTGCTGCAGGGCGTGTTCGGCGCGCCGCTCGTGCCGATGTCGCAGGCGATCCTGCTCGATTCCTATCCGCGCGAGAAACACGGCTCGGCCATGGCGATCTGGGGCGTCGGCGTCATGGTCGGCCCGATCCTCGGGCCCATGCTCGGCGGCTGGCTGACGGAATATTACAACTGGCGCTGGGTCTTCTACATCAACGTGCCGATCGGCATCGCCGTCGTCGCCGGCCTGATCGTAGCGCTCACGGAAAGCGAACCGGCCGACATGCGCTTCGACTGGATGGGCTTCATCACGCTCAGCCTCGCCGTCGGGTCGCTGCAGATGATGCTCGACCGCGGCCAGCTCGTCGACTGGTTTTCCTCCACCGAAATCGTGTTTGAGGCCGCGCTGTCGGGGCTCGCGCTCTATCTCTTCGTCGTCCATACGGCAACGACGAAAAACCCCTTCATCAATCCGCAATTGTTTGCCGACAACAATTTCCGCGTCGGCGTGTCGCTGATCTTCGTCGTCGGCGTCATCCTGCTCGCGAGCGTCGCGCTGCTGACGCCCTATCTGCAGACGATGATGAACTATCCCGTACTGACCGCGGGCCTCGTGCTCGGTCCGCGCGGCACGGGCACGATGGCCGCGATGATGCTGGTCGGGCGCGTCATCAACCGCGTCGACGCGCGCATCTTCCTGACGATCGGGCTCGCCTGCACCGCTTGGTCGCTCTACGAGATGACGATGTTCACGCCGGATGTCGCGATGCAGACCCTGCTGATAAACGGCATCGTGCAGGGCGCGGGGCTCGGCTTCCTCTTCACGCCGCTGTCGACCGTCAGTTTCTCGACGCTGCCGCCGCACCTGCGCACGCAGGGAACGTCGCTGTTCAGCCTCTTGCGCAATCTGGGATCCTCGATCGGCGTGTCGGTCGTCATGTTCATGCTCGAGCGGAACACGCAGGTCATGCACGCGCAGCTTTCGCAATACGCCAATCCGCTCAATCCGGGCCTGACGGGCCAGATGGCCGGCAAGGTCTGGGATCTCTCGACGCTCGCCGGCCGCGCCGCGCTCAACGCCGAGATCACGCGCCAGGCGGCGATCGTCGCCTATATCGACGATTACTGGATGATGTCGCTGCTGGCGCTCGCCGCCATGCCGCTGGTGCTGCTGCTGCGCCCGGCCAATGCGCGCAAGGGCGGGCACGAGATGGCGATGGCCATGGAGTGAACGGCGAAATGTTCTGCCGTCACTTCTTCGGCCGGAACGCCTGTATGTATTTCGGATCGGTGTCGATCCACGCCGCGCCCATCAGTTCGAGGCAATAGGGCACTGCCGCCATGATCGAATCAAGGCAGAGATCGATCGAACGCGGGCTGCCCGGCAGGTTCACGACAAGGCACTTGCCACGCTGCGCGGCGAGCTGGCGCGACAGGATCGCCGTCGGCGTCTGCGCCAGCGAAGCGGCGCGCATCTTCTCGCCGAAGCCCGCAAACTCGCGCGGCGCAGCCGCGAGCGTCGCCTCGGGCGTCAGGTCGCGGGGCGAAGGTCCGGTGCCGCCGGTCGTCAGGATCAAGTCGCAACGTTCGTTGTCGGCGAGGTCGATGATCGTGTCGCGCACGCTCTCGAAGCCGTCGGGGATCACGCGCCGCACGATGCGGAACGGCGTGACCAGCACACGTTTGAAATAGGCTTCGATCGCCGGACCGGAAATGTCCTCGTATACGCCGGCGCTGGCCCGGTCGGATGCGGTCACGACTCCAATGATGGCTTCCGCGCTCAATGTACTGTCCCCTCGATGACGCCCGCCGGCGATGCGCCCGCCAGCGCCATCGCCTCATCCTCCTTACAGGCCACGCCTGTCAATTGCAGGCGGCGCGCCAGCGCGGCGATGGCTACGATTTTTCGCGCGGCTTCCGCAATCGGCAGTCCTTGCGGCCTGATGTTCGACACGCAATTGCGCGCGGAATCCGTGGTGACGCCCGGCTGCGGCACGAAGGTCAGATAGGCGCCGAGACTGTCCGGCGACGACAGGCCCGGCCGTTCGCCGATCAGCATGACAACGAGACGCGCATCGAGCGCCTGTGCGATCTCGTCGCCCAATGCGACGCGCGCCAGTCTCGCGATGACGGGCGGCCCCCAGTTCCAGCCGGGCGTCGCCGCGAGCACGGCGCGGACGAGTTCAGCGCCATGCGCCTGCGCCGCCCGCGCCGAAAGTCCGTCGGCCAGGACGACAACGCCATCGAACTGGCCCCGCAGCTTCATGCGCGACGAATCCGACAGGCGGCGCCCCTCATCAGGGCGTTCCAGATAGACGCGCCGGTCGATGGCGCGGCTCTCGACGATCACGGGCGAAAGACCGGCAAGACCGGCTGCGATGGCCTCGGCGTCGAACGCCGCATGGATCGCGTCGCGCGCCTGCGCATGCGCCATCTGGAACTCGAGCACACGCTGCGTCGGCAGCGACACGCCGGCGCGGCCGAGGCCGATGCGTGCGGCGGTGAAGGTGCGCAGACGCGAGAAGGGATCGGACGTCATGGCGCCTCCACGGTTTGTCCCTCCCCGCTCGCGGGGAGGGTGGCGCGCGCAGCGCGACGGGTGGGGACCCGAGCCTCGGGATCGAACAAGGACCGGACGACGCCCGGCGCACCCCACCCGCATCGCTCGAGCGATGCGACCTCCCCGCAAGCGGGGAGGTAAGGCGCGCGAGTATTAGCGTCCGTCGTCATCCACGCCCCGCAAAGGACAGCAGCCGCGCCGCGTCCCGCCGCGCTTCCGGGATCATCCTTCCCTGCGCGTCCATCAGTTCCATGCGTTGCAGCCACGCCTCGAATTCCGGCGCCGGCCGCAGGCCGAGAGCCTCGCGAACGTAGAGCGCGTCGTGGAACGAGGTCGACTGGTAGTTGAGCATGATGTCGTCGGCGCCCGGCACGCCCATGATGTAGGTGCAGCCGGCGACGCCGAGCAGCGTCAGCAGATTGTCCATGTCGTCCTGGTCGGCCTCGGCGTGATTTGTGTAGCAGACGTCGACGCCCATCGGCAGGCCGAGCAGCTTGCCGCAGAAATGATCCTCCAGCCCCGCGCGGATGATCTCCTTGCCGTCGTAGAGATATTCCGGCCCGATGAAGCCGACGACGCTGTTGACGAGCAGCGGTCGATACCGGCGCGCGACAGCATAGGCGCGCGCTTCCATCGTCTGCTGGTCGACGTCGTGATGGGCATTGGCCGACAGCGCGCTGCCCTGCCCCGTCTCGAAATACGTGACATTGTCGCCTAGCGTCCCACGCTTCAGTTCGCGCGCCGCCTGATGCGCTTCGTCCAGCAGCGAGAGCGAAACGCCGAACGACGCATTGGCCGCCTGCGACCCCGCGATCGACTGGAAGACGAGATCGACCGGCGCGCCCTTCGCCATCGCCTGCATCATGGTCGTGACATGCGCGAGCACGCAGGTCTGCGTCGGGATGTCGAAGGCGAGCCGCAATTCTTCCAGCCGTTCCAGCAGCAATGTCGCCTGCGCGGCGCTGTCGGTCGCCGGATTGATTCCGATGACCGCGTCGCCGGCGCCGAGCAGCAGGCCGTCGACGACGCTTGCCGCAATGCCCTTGAGGTCGTCGGTCGGGTGGTTCGGCTGCAATCGAACGGAGAGCCGTCCCGGCAGGCCGATGCTGTTACGGAAACTCGTGACGACGGAAATCTTTTTCGCGGCGAGGATCAGGTCCTGGTTGCGCATCAGTTTCGAGACCGCCGCCGCCATTTCGGGCGTGACGCCCTCTGAAAGCGCGGCGAGCCTCTCCGTCTTGGCGTCTTCCGACAGGAGCCAGTCGCGAAATTCGCCGACCGTCATCGACGCGACAGGCGCGAAAGCGTTCGCGTCGTGGCTTTCGAAGATCAGCCGTGTCACCTCGTCGGCGTCGGCCGGCACGATCTCTTCGGCGAGAAATCTGTTCAGCGGAACATCGGCCAAAGCCATGCGCGCGGCGACGCGTTCTGCGTCGGTCGCCGCGGCCAGCCCGGCAAGCCTGTCGCCGGAGCGGGAAGGCGAGGCCTTCGCAAGCAGCGTGCGCAGATCGGTGAAGCTGTGGCGCGTTCCGGCGGCGGTCGAGACGTAAGGCATACGAGGACCGTACCATTGCCGTCATTGCGAGCGAAGCGACGCAATCCGGAGCCGGGACATGGCCCTGGATTGCTTCGTCGCTTCGCTCCTCGCAACGACGGAAAATTGCCTGACGCGGAGCCCCTACTGCTCCACGTACAGCTTCCCGCCGCCGGCCATGAATTCCTCGCTCTTTTTCGCCATGCCTTCCTGCGCGGCGATCTGCTCGGGCGTCAGGCCGAGCGCCTTCTTCTCGTTCTCGCCCATCGCCTGCACTTCGGCGCGCAGGTCCTGCGTGATCTTCATCGAGCAGAATTTCGGGCCGCACATCGAGCAGAAATGCGCGACCTTGTGCACGTCCTTCGGCAGCGTCTCGTCGTGATAGGCGCGCGCCGTGTCTGGATCGAGGCCGAGGTTGAACTGGTCCTCCCAGCGGAAGTCGAAGCGCGCGCGCGACAGCGCATCGTCGCGGATGGCGGCGGCCGGATGGCCTTTCGCCAGATCCGCCGCATGGGCGGCGATGCGATAGGTGATGACGCCGGTCTTCACGTCGTCGCGGTTGGGCAGGCCGAGATGCTCCTTCGGCGTCACGTAGCAGAGCATGGCCGTGCCGAACCAGCCGATCATCGCCGCGCCGATGCCCGAGGTAATGTGGTCGTAGCCCGGCGCAATGTCGGTCACCAGCGGTCCGAGCGTATAGAAGGGCGCCTCGCCGCATTCCTTCAGCTGCTTGTCCATGTTGATCTTGATCTTGTGCATGGCGACGTGGCCCGGCCCTTCGATCATCACCTGGCAGCCCTTGTCCCAGGCGACCTTGGTCAGTTCGCCGAGCGTTTCCAGTTCGCCGAATTGCGCGGCGTCGTTGGCGTCGGCGCCCGAGCCCGGACGCAGGCCGTCGCCGAGCGAGAAGGACACGTCGTACTTGCGCATGATGTCGCAGATGTCGCCGAAGCGCTCGTAGAGGAAGCTCTCCTTGTGATGCGACAGGCACCAGCGCGCCATGATCGAACCGCCACGCGAGACGATGCCGGTGACGCGATTGGCGGTCAGCGGCACATAGGCGAGGCGCACGCCGGCGTGGATCGTGAAATAATCGACGCCCTGCTCGGCCTGCTCGATCAGCGTGTCCTTGAACACTTCCCAGTCGAGCTTGGTCGCGTCGCCGTTCACCTTCTCCAGCGCCTGGTAGATCGGCACCGTGCCGATCGGCACCGGCGAATTGCGCAGGATCCAGTCGCGGATGTTGTGGATGTTGCGGCCCGTCGACAGGTCCATGACTGTGTCGGCGCCCCAGCGGATCGACCAAACCATCTTCTCGACTTCCTCGGCGACCGAGGAAGTGATAGCGGAATTGCCGATGTTGGAATTGACCTTCACCAGAAAATTCCGGCCGATGATCATCGGCTCGCATTCGGGATGGTTGACGTTGGAGGGAATGATCGCACGGCCGCGCGCCACTTCGTCGCGCACGAATTCCGGCGTCACGAATTCGGGGATCGAGGCGCCGAAGCTCTCGCCGTCGGCGATCCGTTCGGCGGCCTGCGCGACGGCGCGGTCCCGGCCGAGATTCTCGCGATGCGCGACATAGATCATCTCTTCGGTGATGATGCCGGCGCGCGCGAATTCGAATTGCGTCACGGGACCCGCGCCCGAGGCGCGGCGCGGCTGGCGCGTCGCCGGGCACGGCGGCACGAGCGCGTCGGCCGACACATTGCCGTTGTCTTCCGCCTTGATCGCGCGGCCCTCGTAGGTCTCGAGTCCGGCGCGCGTGGCGAGCCAAGGCCGGGCCGGCGGCAGGCCGGCCGACAGGTCGGGCGTGAAAGACGAATCCGTGTACGGGCCGGAGGCGTCGTAGACGCGCACCGGCGGTTCGCCGCTTTCGGCCGACAGCGCGATCTCGCGGAAGGGCACGCGGATCGAGGAGGCGCAGCCGGCCGTCGCATAGACCTTGCGCGAACCCTGGATCGGACCTGTCGTGACGCTCTCCGGACGCAACGGGCGCTTGGCGTGCACGTTCATGGCTCTCTCCTCCACAAGCAGGGGGAGGCTGCGCCGGATTCATCCTGGGACGCTGGCCTTCCCTGCGCCGGCATTACCCGGATCAGGTTCTATGGGTGTCATCTCAGCCGCGCCGAACCGCGCAGCACCCCATGGCGATGGCTGGAAACATAGACCCACAGGCCTGCGCCTTCAAGCACGGGCGCAGCGCGCGCTACTTGCCCGCCGGCGGTTGCGGCAGGCCGCTGTAGACATCCCCCGGCAGCACGGTGAAGACGAAGGTGCTCGGCTTTTCGCTCGGTCCGAAGGGTCCGGGCACGGCGTTCCTGACCGCTGGAACGCTCTTGAGAAACGCGGCGATCGCCTGGGCGTCGGCGTCGCTCAGCGCGGCCAGCGCCTGGTAGGGCATGATGGGGGCGAGCTTGCGCCCGTCGGGCCGCACCCCGGTGCGGATGGCGGTGACGATCTGCGCCGGCGTCCATTCGCCGATGCCCGTCTCCTTGTCCGGCGTGATGTTGCGGCCGGGAAACACGCCTAGGCCGGGCATGGCGAAGCCGACGTCGGAGCCGCCGAGAAAGCGGCTCATGTCGGGCTTGCCGAGAAACGTGCCGGGCGTGTGGCAGTCGGAACAGCCGGCGAGCGTGACGAGATATTTGCCGCGCTGGATCTGCGAATCGTCGGCGCGCGCGACATTCGGGACGGCGGTCATCAAGGCGAGCGCAATGGAAAAAGCGGAAGCGCGATTCATGTATTCCCCCAAGGCCGCGGCCCTGGCCGGCCGCCGCGCGAGGCTAGCGGAAAGGCGACGCTTGGCAACTTTTCACGTCGCGGCGGCGCGCGACCTGCGGCGCGGGGGCTTCCCCGCAGGCTCCGGATATGATGATTATGTCCTACAATCAGGGAATTCCGCAGAGCATTCCGGGAGGACAGCCATGACCGCCACTGCGACGCCGTTCAACAACGGCCGCCCCAGGACCAGCCGCGCCGAGATCGAGGCGGGCATCGGCAAGGAGGTCGGCGTCTCGAAGTGGTTCACCATCGACCAGGCGCTCATCACCGCCTTCGGCAAGCTGACGCAGGACGAATATTTCATCCACATGGACCCGGTGCGCGCGGCGAAGGAAACGCCGTTCGGCGGTTCGATCGCGCACGGCTTCCTCACGCTGTCGATGCTCTCGGCCATGGCCTATGACGCGCTGCCGGAAGTCGAGGGCCGCACGATGGGCATGAACTACGGCTTCGACAAGATCCGCTTCCTGTCGCCCGTGCCGGCCGGCTCGAAGGTGCGCGCGCATTTCGTCATCTCGCAGGTCGACGCGAAATCGCCGCAGCAGATCGTCGTGCGCTACGCCGTCTCGGTCGAGATCGAGGGCAAGCCGAAACCCGCGCTCGCCGCCGAATGGCTGACCATCGCCTTCTTCGGCTGAGCGCCGAAACACTTGGGCGTCATTGCGAGGAGCGCAGCGACGAAGCAATCCAGGATTCAGAACGCCGCTCTGGATTGCTTCGCTGCGCTCGCAATGACGGATAGAAAGAGGAAGAACTGAAATGACCATTTCCTTCGCAGATCGCGTCGCCATCGTCACCGGCGCCGGCAATGGCCTGGGCCGCGCCCATGCGCTGGCGCTCGCCGCGCGCGGCGCGAAAGTCGTCGTCAACGATTTCGGCGGCGCGCGCGACGGCACCGGCGGCTCGTCGGAAGCCGCCGACAAGGTCGTCGCCGAGATCGTGGCGGCGGGTGGCGAGGCGATGGCCGCGCCCTGCAGCGTCACCGACGAGAAGGGCGTCGCCGACATGGTGAAGGCCGCCATGGAAAAATGGGGCCGCATCGACATCCTCATCAACAACGCCGGCATCCTGCGCGACAAGACGTTCTCGAAGATGGACATGGCGGACTTCCGCCTCGTGCTCGACGTGCATCTCGTCGGCTCCACCATCTGCACCAAGGCGGTGTGGGACATCATGCGCGCGCAGAACTACGGCCGCATCGTGCTCACCGCCTCCTCCTCCGGCATCTACGGCAATTTCGGCCAGGCCAATTACGGCGCGGCCAAGATGGCGATGGTCGGCCTGATGAACGTGCTGTGCCAGGAAGGCGCGAAGAACGACATCCGCGTCAACACGCTGGCGCCGACGGCGGCGACGCGCATGACGGAGGAACTGCTGCCGGCGCAGGCGCTGGAACTGATGCGCCCCGACCTCATCACGCCCGGCGTGCTCTATCTCGTCAGCCAGGACGCGCCGACGCGCTGCATCCTCGGCGCCGGCGCCGGCGCCTTCGCGCGCACGATGATCTACGAGACGGACGGCGTGTACATCGACGAACCGACGCCCGAGAAGGTCGCCGCGCGTTTCGAGGAAATCTGCGACACGTCGAAGCAGGAGGCCTTGCAGAACGCCTTCCAGCAGACCAACAAGTTCGTCGGCAAGGCCGCTGCGGCCAAGGGCGTGAATCTCAGCAAGGGTTGACCCCCTCCCTTTCCCTCCCCCGTTCGCTCGCGCTCACGGGAGAGGGGACGCCAGGCACGACCGACGCTGAAACATCGTCGCCACGAATCTGCCCCCTCTCCCGCGCAGCGGGGGAGGGCTGGGGAGGGGGCGATACGAAGAGGATTGAAGATTGTCCCTCGACGTCACGAAAATCGACGAAGCCGCCCTCGCGCGCTGGCTCGAAAGCAATCTCGAAGGCTTCAGGGGCCCGCTGACCGCGACGAAATTCGGCGACGGTCAGTCGAACCCGACCTACGGCATCGCGGCCGCCAGCGGCGCTTACGTGCTGCGCCGCAAGCCGCCGGGCGTGCTGCTCAAGTCCGCGCACGCGGTCGACCGCGAGTTTCGCGTGCAACGCGCGCTGGCCGGCTCCGGCGTTCCCGTCGCGCAAATGTACGTGCTGTGCGAGGACGACAGCGTCATCGGAACGGCCTTCTACGTCATGCAGCGCATCGACGGCCGCATCTTCTGGGACCCCTCGCTCCCCGACGTCTCGCGCGAGGATCGCGGCAAGATCTACGACGAGATGAACCGCGCTTTGGCGAAACTCGCGACCACCGATCCCGCCCGCGTCGGCCTTGGCGATTTCGGCCGTCCCGGCTCCTATTTCGAACGCCAGTTCAAGCGCTGGACGGATCAATATCGCGCATCGGAAACCAGAACGGTCGCGGCGATGGATTCTCTCATCGCCTGGCTCGCCGACCGCGTGCCGGAAGACGACGGCCGCGTGTCGATCGTCCACGGCGACTATCGCCTCGACAACATGATCTTCCATCCGACAGCACCGCGCCTGCTCGCCGTGCTCGACTGGGAACTCTCGACGCTCGGCCATCCCTTCGCGGATATTTCCTACCAGTGCATGCAATGGCGCACGGATTCGAAGGGAATCTTCTCCGGCCTCGGCGGCATCGACCGCAAGGCCATCGGCGTGCCGACCGAGGAGGAATATGTCGCGAAATATTGCGAGCGCATCGGCGTGCCGAACATCCCGCACTGGGACTTCTACATCGCCTTCAATTTCTTCCGTCTCGCGGCGATCATCCAGGGCGTGAAGAAACGCGCGCTCGACGGCAACGGCTCCAATCCCGAACGCGGGCTGAAGATGGGCGAGATGGTGCCGGTGCTGGCGGAACTGGGGCTGGAAATCGCGCGGGGGTAGTCGGCTCAAGCATCGATTCCCGCGTCATGCCCGGCACTCGGGTCCGGCCTGTTGGCCGGTCCAAGCACAAGCTCTTGTGCCGGACATGACGCCGAAAGGGCGCAGGAAACGTCGTAAGTTCCCTCACGTGCTTCCGCGCCGTCATGGCCGGGCTTGTCCCGGTCATCCACGCCATGCAGCATCGGACCATGAAGGGCGGCTGGGTCTATACCATGACGAACCACGCAACGGCGTTCTGTACGTAGGCGTGACGTCCGACCTGTCTTGACGCGTCTTTGAACATCGCGAGGGTCTCGTCGCCGGCTTCACCAAGCGCTACGGCCAAAAGCGCCTCGTCTATTTCGAGCGCGACGACGACATCCGGCTGGCCCTCCAGCGCGAGAAGAATCTGAAACACTACTCGCGCGCGTGGAAGAGCGGCTTGATCATTCAGAGCAATCCCGACTGGCGCGACCTTTACGACGATCTGGCGTAGGCCCGGGCGCGGTCCCGCATCGTCATGCCCGGCCTTGTGCCGGGCATCCACGTCGAGCCGTTGCAGAAATATGTCCGCAGATGCGTGGCTCCGCCCGACGTCCGCTGCTCGTCTTGACGTGGATGGCCGGGACAAGCCCGGCTATGACGGCGCGGGAAGCACAGGGTTCGTCGGAGTTCTACCCCCGCCGCTTCCCCTTCCACGCCCGCGTGCCGCCGCGACCCGCCGTCGAGCGCGCCAGCGGCCTTGCTTCGCCGCCGCCGAAATTGTGCGGGCCCATGTCCTCGTCGGTCGGCTTGCGGGCGCGGGTTTTCAGTTCACCCCCACCCGGCGCGCTGCGCGCGCCGGCCTCCCCCCTCAAGGGGGAGGTAGAAGCGGGAAGGTTCGCCGCGCTGCCGTACTTGCGCTTGCCCGAAAAACGCCCGGCCTCGTCCTCGACATCGGCCTGGCGGGCCATCGGATCGTCGGCCAGCGTCAGTTCCACCGCCTCCAGCCGCTTGATCTCGTCGCGCAGGCGCGCGGCTTCCTCGAATTCGAGATTGGCGGCGGCCTCGCGCATTCGCTTTTCGAGGTCGCCAAGCGTCGCCTTGAGATTGTGCCCGACCAAAGGCTGCGCCGCGAGGCCGGCGTCGACCGTCACATGGTCCTGCTCGTAGACGCTCCCCAGAATGTCGGCGATGCCGCGCCGGATCGAGGCCGGCGTGATGCCGTGCTCCTGGTTGTAGGCCATCTGCTTGGCGCGGCGGCGATTCGTCTCGTCCATTGCGCGCTGCATCGAGCCGGTGACATGGTCGGCGTAGAGGATCACCTTGCCGTCGACGTTGCGCGCGGCGCGGCCGATCGTCTGCACGAGCGAGGTTTCGCTGCGCAGAAAACCTTCCTTGTCGGCGTCGAGGATGGCGACGAGGCCGCATTCCGGAATATCGAGTCCCTCGCGCAGCAGGTTGATGCCGACGAGCACGTCGAAGGCGCCGAGGCGCAGGTCGCGGATGATCTCGATGCGCTCGATCGTGTCGATGTCGGAATGCATGTACCTGACACGGATTCCGTTCTCGTGCAGATATTCGGTGAGATCCTCGGCCATGCGCTTGGTGAGCACGGTGACGAGGCTGCGATAGCCTTTCGCGCTCGTCTCGCGCACTTCGCCGAGCAGGTCGTCGACCTGGCTGCGCGCCGGGCGCACGTCGACCGGCGGGTCGATCAGGCCGGTCGGGCGGATCACCTGTTCGACGAACACGCCGCCGGTGCGCTCCATTTCCCATGAGCCGGGCGTCGCCGAGACATGCACGGTCTGCGGGCGCATCGCCTCCCATTCCTCGAAGCGCAGCGGCCTGTTGTCCATGCAGGAGGGGAGGCGGAAGCCGTATTCGGCGAGCGTCGCCTTGCGCCGGAAGTCGCCGCGATACATGCCGCCGATCTGCGGAACGGTGACGTGGCTTTCGTCGGTGAAGACGAGCGCATTGTCGGGGAGATATTCGAACAGCGTCGGCGGCGGCTCGCCGGGGCGGCGGCCGGTGAGGTAGCGCGAGTAATTCTCGATGCCGGCGCAGGAGCCGGTGGCCTCCAGCATCTCAAGGTCGAACATGGTGCGTTGTTCGAGGCGCTGCGCCTCGAGCAGGCGGCCGGCATTGTAGAGTTCCGGCAGGCGCTCCTTCAGTTCGCGCTTGATGCCGTCGATCGCCTGGATCAGCGTCGGGCGCGGCGTGACGTAGTGCGAATTGGCGTAGAGCTTCACCTGCTGCAGGTCGGCGGTCTTCTTTCCCGTCAGCGGGTCGAATTCGTGGATGCCCTCGACCTCGTCGCCGAAGAAGCCGATGCGCCAGGCGCGGTCTTCGTAATGGGCGGGGAAGACTTCGAGCGTGTCGCCGCGGACGCGGAACGTGCCGCGCGAAAAATCGCCGGACGTGCGCTTGTATTGCAGCGCGACGAGGTCGGCGATCAGCTGGCGCTGGTCGAGCTTTTCGCCTGACGTGACGGCGAAGGTCATGGCCGTGTAGGTCTCGACCGAGCCGATGCCGTAGATGCAGGAGACGGAGGCGACGATGATGACGTCGTCGCGTTCGAGCAGCGCGCGGGTGGCGGCGTGGCGCATCCGGTCGATCTGCTCGTTGATCGAGGATTCCTTTTCTATGTAGGTGTCGGTGCGCGGAACGTAGGCTTCCGGCTGGTAATAGTCGTAATAGCTGACGAAGTACTCGACTGCGTTATTCGGAAAAAAACTCCTGAACTCCCCGTACAACTGCGCTGCCAGCGTCTTGTTCGGCGCGAGGATGAGAGCAGGCCGCTGTGTCTTCTCGATTACCTGCGCCATCGTGAACGTCTTGCCCGAACCGGTGACGCCGAGCAGCACCTGGTCGCGCTCGTGCTGGTTCACGCCGGCGACGAGTTCGGCGATCGCCTGGGGCTGGTCGCCTTTCGGTTCGTAGTCCGACACGATCTCGAAGCGTATGCCGCCTTCCGACTTTTCCGGCCGCGCCGGACGATGCGGCGTCCACGGCTTGCCATCGCGAATGTTCGGATCGCCGCGTTCGAGCAGATCCTTGAGCACATCGACAGTCGCGGCAGCGCCGGTCAGGCCGCCGCCGGTCACAAAACTGGCCTGCGGCGCTTCGCCCATCCCGCGCGCCACGCCTTGTGAGGGCGAAAGCGCGGGATTGAGCAAAGTGGAAAGATGCTCGTCGAGCGGCGTCACGTCAGGCCGGGAGGCCTTCGCGCGGCCGGGCTTGCCGGTTTTCTTCGGTGGGCGGGGCATCCGGCCAATATGGGGCGAGTCCCCACGGAACGAAAGACGCCGCGGCGGACACACAAACGCCACACGGATCGAACTTTTATTGTTTTTCGTTTATATTTCAGACAGTTTGCTCGTGTTCTGTTCGCGCGGGAACCCTTATGGCAGGAGCGATGGCGAACGACCCGAAGGGCGGCTTCACGGCCCTAAATCGCTTCGGTTTTGGCGCGCGCGGCGACGGCGATCTCGCCGCGGCCGCGTCGGACCCGCGCGGCTTTCTGCTGTCCGAAATCGGGCAGCCCGGCATTGCCTTGCTCGACGGGCCGGGGCTTGGCGCGACGCCCGGACTGCTCGTCGGTCTTTTCGACGAGCAGGAACGACGCCGGGTCGAACGGGAGGGCGCCGACCGGACGAAGCTGGCGACTGCTCTCCAGCTGGTTCAGGGCGCCGAGGCGCCGCAGCCGGAACAGGCGGCGATGAGCGGCGGACCGGCGCAGCCTCCGAAATCGCCGCCGAGTATCGAACAGACCGCCTATCGCGCCGAGGCGCTGGCGAGATTCCAGAGAGCGGCGGCCGCGAGGGCCGGCTTCGTCGAGCGCCTCGTCTGCTTCTGGTCGAACCATTTCTGCATATCCGTCGCCAAGGGCGGTTTCGTGCGAGTGATCGCCGGCGCCTATGAGCGCGAGGCGATCCGTCCCCACGTGCTCGGACGCTTTGCCGACATGCTGAAGGCGGTCGAGCTGCATCCGGCGATGATCTTCTACCTCGACAACCAGCAGTCGATGGGGCCGAACTCGCAGGCCGGAAAAAATCGCAGGCGCGGCCTGAATGAAAATCTCGCGCGCGAGATTCTGGAACTGCATACGCTCGGCGTCGACGGCGGCTACAGCCAGGCAGATGTCACGTCCCTTGCGCGCATCATCACCGGCTGGAGCTTCGTCGGCCGCGATGGGCGGATCGGGCCGCCCGGGAGCGCAGCTTTTGTCGCCAACTTTCACGAACCCGGCGCGCAGGACGTGCTGGGCAGGGCGTACGTTCAACCCGATCGCACGCAAGGACTCGCGGTTCTCGACGATCTGGTGCGCCATCCGGCGACGGCGCGACATATAGCGACGAAATTCGCCCGGCACTTCGTCGCGGATGATCCTCCGCCTGCGCTCGTCGATCGGCTTGCAAGGAATTTCCGCGATACGGATGGCGACCTGAAGTCGATGGCCACGACGCTTGTCGAAAGCCCGGAGGCATGGACGATTCCGCCGGGCAAGCTGCGTTCGCCATACGAATTCCTGATTGCAGCGGCGCGCGGGACCGGCCGCGCCCCGACCGATCCGGGACCGATCCTCGGCGGACTCAACACGCTTGGCCAGCCTCTTTGGTCTCCGACCGGCCCCAACGGCTATTCGGACACGGCGGCGACATGGATATCGCCGGAAGGCGTGAAGGCGCGCCTGGACCTGTCATGGCAATTCGCCAGCCGCATCGCCGACATGCCCAATCCTGTCGATACGCTCGACAAGATCGCCGGCGCCGCAGCTTCCGCAGACACGCGCCAGGCGATTGCGCGCGCGGAATCGAAACAGCAGGCGCTCGCTCTTCTCTTGATGTCGCCCGAAATGCAGAGGCGCTGAATGAGGACCGGACGTTTACCCAGCGCTCACACCCCCACGCGTCGCGGTCTCCTGTCCGGCTCCGGCGCCATGTTCGCCTGGGCCAACATGCCACGCATCGCCAGCGCAGCCGGCGCGCGCGATCCGCGATTCGTCGTCATCATGCTTCGAGGCGCGCTCGACGGCCTTTCGGCGGTCGGGCCCACGGGCGATCCGGACTATGCGGCCCTGCACGGCGACATAGCGCTGTCACGTACCGGCCCTGACGCCGCGCTACCTCTCGATTCGTTTTTCAGTCTCAATCCCGGCATGCCGAATTTTCACCGCCTGTTCGGCGCGCGGCAGGCGGCGATCGTCCATGCCGTTGCGACGCCCTATCGCGAGCGCTCGCACTTCGACGGCCAGGACGTGCTCGAGAGCGGCTACGCCGGTCCGGGGTTTGCGACCTCGGGCTGGCTCAACCGCGCGCTTGCGGCTCTGCCTCCGGGCGAAACAATCCGCCAGCGCGGCGGCCTCGGAGTGGGGATCGTCACGCCGCTCGTGCTGCGCGGACAGGCCCCCGTTGTCGGATGGGCGCCGCAGGTGGTGCAACCGGCGGGCGAGGACCTCGCGCAGCGTCTGCTGGATCTCTATCGCCACAACGATCCCGCACTCGGCGACGCGCTTTCGCACGGCCTGGACATAGACAGGATCGCCGGTCGCACGATGAACGGCGAGAAAGGCCAGCGCGGCGGGATGGATTCTCCGGCAGGCATGCTGCAGGCCGCGCGCGGGGCGGCAAAGTTGCTGGCGGCCGATGATGGGCCACGTATCGCGGCGCTCTCGTTCGACGGGTGGGACACGCACGCCAACGAGGGCGGTCCGCGCGGGCGTCTGGCGCAGCTTCTGTCAGGTCTCGATTCCGCCTTCGCGGAATTCGAGAAGGGCCTCGGCGACAAATGGCGCGAGACGTTCGTGATCGCCATCACCGAGTTCGGCCGGACTGCGCGCATCAACGGCACGACCGGCACCGATCACGGCACCGCGACCGTGGCTTTCCTGACGGGCGGCGCCGTCGTCGGCGGCCGGGTGATCGCAGACTGGCCGGGTCTCAAGAGCGAGCAGCTTTTCCAGAGCCGCGATCTCGCGCCGACGACGGATTTGCGCGCGGTGCTGAAAGGCGCGCTCGCCGATCACCTGGGCCTCGGCGTCAATGCGCTGGGCACGCTGGTCTTCCCGGACTCCATGTCCGTAAGGCCCATGAAAGGCCTGGTCGCGTGAAAAAATTCGTCGCCTATGCCGCCTGCTCCACATTTCTCCTCGGCTTCGCGTACGCCCTCGGCGCCTATAGCCACGCGGTCGACATGTGGCCGCTCAATGTGCTGAAAAGCCTTAAGCGCGCGGTAAAAGGCGAACCCGCGCCCGTGGCCCGTTTCGATTCCTTCGGACGCGTACTCGCATTTCCCGGCAAGACCGAAACCGCCTGCCCCGCGCAGACGGCGCGGACAGCCGTGATCGTTGTCTTCGCGGGATCGAACGGCGGCAACTGGACGGGCCAGCGGGTAGCCTCCACGACCGGTCATGCCTTCAATTACATCGACGGCAAGTGCTATGCCGCCGCTTCGCCTCTTCTCGGCGCCGACAATACGATGGGGGAATACTGGACGCTGCTTGCCGATCAGCTCGTGCAGCGCGGCTTGTTCGACAATGTCATCCTGTCCGTCACCAGCGTCGGCGGCTCCATGGCAAGCGACTGGGCGCCGGGCGGAAAACTCTCCGGCCTGCTAAAGAGCGTGTCGAAGGACGTTCTGAGCCGGTATCGTCCGACGCGCATCATCTGGGACATGGGCGAAGACGATCATCTCCCGGGCAACGACCCGGCCAGGTTCGCGGCGGATTACGAAAGGATTGTCGCTGCCATTCGCGCAGACGGACTGACGGCGCCCGTCAATCTGACCCTCGCGACGAAATGCATGCCGGATGATTATCCATGGTCGCCCGACAACCCGATCGCCAAGGCCGAACGAGACCTGCCGGCGCGAATTCCGGGCCTGACTATCGGGGTCGGTCGACCGGCGGGATGATTGTCACCTCGGTGCCAGTGGAGCCGCGAAAATGGCGCAGGCCTGGGTTGAGCAATTCGAGAAACAGCCCTGACTCGTCTCAGGGCTGTACCAGCTTCCCGAAATTCGCAGATCCGGAATCGGCCTGGACGACCGGCGACTGCACGACACGAACCTGTGGCGCGGGACCGAGGCGCAAGGAAAACGCCAGCAGGCCCGCGGCAAAAGCCAGCGCAGCGATCAGGCCGAGCGACACATTGAACTGGCGTCGCGCCGATTCGGCGTCCCACGAGCGGGAAAATCCGGCTTCCGGCGCCTTGTGAAAGTGATCCACGACCGACATGACTGCTCTCCCAACGCTCGACAGGCCGTTTGCCGACCTTTGGTCCTGGCGTTGATAGGGTTTATCCGGGCCGGGGAATGTGCGTTTTCGCTCATCCCGGTTTCGGCCATCAACGCGCCGTGCCGACGGTTCGTTCCTGATCTCGGCACAAAACTTGGCCGTTCAAGCGCCATCACCGGCTTGTGAACGGCAGGAAGCCGGATTCTCGGACTCAAACGGACGGCAGACGCGAAAGGTTTCCCCGCCATTCGAAACTCTCTATGGTGCGCCGCCGTTTGGGCGCCCCCGAACCCTGGAGAATCAGAATCATGGCGTTTCTCGCCGATGCCCTGTCCCGCGTAAGGCCTTCCGCCACCATCGCGGTGACGCAGAAAGCCCGCGATCTCAAGGCGCAGGGCCGCCAGGTCATCGACCTCTCGGTCGGCGAGCCCGATTTCGACACGCCGGACAACGTCAAGCAGGCCGGCATCGAGGCGATCCGCAAGGGCTACACGAAATACACCCCGGTGGCTGGCATCGTGCCGCTGCGCGAGGCGATCTGCGGCAAGTTCAAGCGCGAGAACAATCTCGAGTACAAGCCCAGCCAGGTGATCGTCGGCACCGGCGGCAAGCAGATTCTCTTCAACGCCTTCCTCGCCACACTCAATCCTGGCGACGAGGTCATCATCGCCGCGCCCTATTGGGTGAGCTATCCGGAAATGGTGGCGCTGTGCGGCGGAACGGCGGTCGCCGTCCAGACCAGGCTCGAGGACGGATTCAAGCTGCAACCCGAGGCGCTCGAACGCGCCATCACGCCCCGGACCAAATGGGTCGTCCTGAACTCGCCCTCGAACCCTTCCGGCGCCGCATACACCCGCGACGAACTGAAGAAGCTGACGGACGTGCTGCTCCGGCATCCGAACGTCTGGCTGCTGCCTGACGACATGTACGAACATCTGGTTTTCGGCGATTTCACCTTCGTGACGCCCGCCGAGATCGAACCGGCTCTGTACGAGCGCACGTTGACCATGAATGGCGTATCCAAGGCCTACGCCATGACCGGCTGGCGCATCGGCTACGCCGCCGGCCCCGAAAAGCTGATCCGCGCCATGGATATGATCCAGAGCCAACAGACCTCCGGCGCCTGCTCGATCGCCCAATGGGCGGCCGTCGAGGCGCTGAACGGGCCGCAGGATTTCGTCGCATCGTCCCGAAAGGTCTTTCACGAGCGGCGAGACCTGGTGGTTTCGATGCTTGGGCAGGCGAAGCACCTGAAGTGCCCCAGCCCCGAGGGCGCATTCTACGTCTTTCCCTCCTGCGCCGATGCGATCGGCCGCAAGACGCCCACGGGCAAGACGATCGAGACCGACCAGGATTTCGTCACCGAACTCCTGGAAGCCGAAAGCGTGGCGACCGTCCAGGGATCGGCTTTTGGCACGGCGCCGAATTTCAGGATTTCCTACGCCACCTCGAACAAGAATCTCGAGGAGGCCTGCGCACGAATTCAGCGCTTCTGCGCGAGTCTCGTCTGACCCGTCTCGTCCGAAGTATTTGGCAGAAGCGGCCGTCCTCCGACGGCCGCTTTTCGTTTGGCCCAGGCCCGCGCCCTGCTTCGCCATGTGCGATATGTCGCTTCGCCCCCTGCTCCGCCTGCGCCAAACTGCCCCTGTCGCCGCTCTTGAGCGCGGCTATACTGACATCGGGCGCCCGGGCCCGGCCGAACCATTTCCGGGAAGAGGAGCACGACATGATATCGCGTGGATTGAACATGGCCGCGGCCGTAGCCGCACTGGCGCTCGCCGGCGCAGCAACCCCGGCTCTCGCTCAGTCGGGGCGGGTTGGCTCGCTCGAATGCAACGTTTCCGGCGGGGCCGGGCTCATCATCACCTCTTCCAAGGCGCTGGACTGCTGGTTCCACCCGGATTCCAACAATCCGCCGGAACATTATGTCGGCACGATCCGGCGTTTCGGCATTGATCTGGGCGGCACGGGACCGGGCGCGCTCGATTGGGTGGTTCTGGCCTCCACAAGCAGCTTCGGAGCGGGCGCGCTGGCCGGCGAGTACGGCGGCGTGGGCGCTTCGGCGACCGCAGGCGTCGGCGTCGGCGCGAATGCGCTGGTGGGCGGATCCAATCGCACGTTCAGCCTCCAGCCCTTCTCGGTCCAGGCGCAGGTCGGCGTCGATGTCGCCGCCGGCGTCACCGATGTCGTGCTGGAATATATCCCGCCGCCGCCCCAGCCGCTCCCGCCGCGTCCGCGCCGGCACAAGAAGTAATTCGACATAAGTCTCTGGCGGCGCGACACTTCGCGCCGCCTTTGCGTCTTGCCATCCCAACGCGACGGTGAAACGATCCTCCTGACGGCGCCGGGCGCCGCAGCTTCCGGCGCCGTCAGCGAACGGGAGCGTAAGTACAATGACCTCGTCATCCGCCAACGGCAGAAGAACGATGGGACCCCGGCTGATTGCGCTGGTCGGTCCCTTCCAGAGCGGCAAGACCACCCTCCTTGAAAGTCTACTCGTGCGGACCGGCGCGATCTCGCGGCAGGGCGCGGTGCGTGACGGATCGTCCGTAGGCGATTCGAGCGCCGAAGCGCGTGCGCACGCGATGAGCGTCGAAGCGAATGTCGCAACGACCGAATATCTCGGCGACCGCTACACCTTCATAGACTGTCCGGGCTCCATCGAATTCTCGAACGAAATGCGCGACGTTCTGCCCCTGTGCGACGCCGCTGTCGTGGTCTGCGAAGCAGACCCGCGCAAGATTCCCGCCCTACAGCTCATCCTCCGCGAACTGGAGGAACTCGGCGTTCCACGCCTCCTCTTCCTCAACAAGATCGATATAGCCACGCAGCGCGTCCACGAGACGCTCGGCGTCCTTCAGCCCGCCTCGCGGACGCCGTTGCTCCTGCGCCAGATTCCGATCTGGCAGAACGGCATCGCGACGGGCTTCATCGATCTCGCGCTCGAACGCGCCTTCGTCTATCGCGAACATACGCCCTCCGCCGTCATCGATGTGCCGGCCGGCGACCTGCCGCGCGAGAAGCAGGCGCGCTATTCCATGCTGGAAAAGCTCGCCGATTACGACGACGCGCTGATGGAAGAACTCCTCTCCGACATCGAGCCGCCCCGCGACCAGGTTTTCGACGACCTTGCGCGCGAACTGCGCGATGGTCATGTCGTCCCGCTGCTGATCGGCGCCGCCGAACGCGGCAATGGCGTGACGCGCCTTCTGAAGGCTCTCCGCCATGAATCTCCCAACATCGCGCAGACGCGGGCGCGTCTCGGCATCGCGGAGAGTGGTCCGGCGCTCGGCCACGTCATGCGCTCGATGCACACAGCGCATGGCGGCAAGCTCTCGCTGGCGCGCGTCCTGCGCGGCTCGTTCACGGACGGCTCGACGATCGTTGGCGCGCGCGGCGGCGAGGATCGGATCGCGTCGCTTTCCCGCCTCATCGGTTCGGCCGCCGCCAAGCAGGGAAAGGCGGAGGAAGGCGACACGCTGGCCTTCGGACGGCTCGATCATATCGCCACCGGCGAGACGATCGGCGACGTCAAGGCCGGCAAGCCGCAGCAGATCACCGGCCAGGCGGCGGCGCCGCCGCCGGTCCACGCGCTGGCGCTGTCGATCAAGGACCGCAAGGACGAAGTGAAACTCGCGGCCGCCATGGCGAAACTGACGGAAGAGGATCCCTCGCTCGTCTTCACGCAGGATCAGGAATCCGGCGAGATGAAGCTGTCCGGGCAGGGCGAGATGCATTTACGGGTCGCGCTCGAACGCCTGTCCGCGCGTTTCGGCGTCACAGTGGAGGCGAAGAAGATCGGCGTTTCCTATCGCGAAACGATCCGCCATCCCTCGCACGTACGCGGACGGCACAAGAAGCAATCTGGCGGTCACGGCCAGTTCGGCGATGTCGTTCTGGACGTGCGGCCGCTCGGCCGCGGCGAAGGCTTCGTGTTCGAGGAGAAGGTTCACGGCGGCGCGGTGCCGCGTCAGTACTTCTCGTCCGTGGAAGCCGGTTGCCGCGACGCCTGCGGCCACGGTCCGCTCGGCTTCCCGGTCGTGGACGTCGCCGCCACACTGGTCGACGGCTCGTATCACACGGTCGATTCCTCCGACATGGCGTTCCGCACGGCTGCTCGCGTCGGAATGACGGAGGCTCTGGAAAAAGGCGGGCCGGTCCTGCTGGAGCCGATCCTCGCCGTGTCGATCGCCGTGCCGAGCGAGGCGATGTCGCGCGCAACCGCGATCGTGTCGGGCCGGCGCGGCCAGATCCTCGGTTACGACGCGCGGCCGGGGTGGGAAGGCTGGGATCTCCTGGAAACCCAGATTCCCGAATCCGAGATGGGCGGGTTGATCGTCGACCTCCGCTCGGCCACCTCCGGCGTCGGCACCTATACGTGCAAATTCGACCATCTGGCCGAAGTCGTCGGCAAGCAGGCCGACGCCATTGTCGCAGCCCAGGCTGCGGCGAGAGCGGCCGGCGCTCATTGAGAGCCGAAAGGCGAAGCTCAAGTACCCCGATGGAAATCGCCGGGGTACATTGCATTGCACAATGGTTCTGGCCTTAACGGTCCCGCCGGGCTAGTCTGCGCGTCTTGTTTCCGGACCGCGCAGGCTTAAGTCAGCGGTTCGGCGCGATCTGGCTTTCATGCTGGACCGCTCACCCCCAGATGCGGCCAGACATGAAACGCGCCTCTATCATTGTTGCTATTGTCGTCGTGCTATTCGGCCTCGCCGGCGGGCTCGGTTATTTCCAGTTCGTCGTGAAGCCCGCGATGATCAAGGGCTTCATCACCTCCGCAGGCCAGCCGGTGAATTCGGTGGCGGCCACCACGGCCCGCGAGGAGGACTGGACGCCTCGCTTCTCGGCGATCGGATCGCTGCGCGCCACCGCCGGCGTCGAAATGGCGCCGCAGGTGGCCGGCGTCGTGCGGGCCATCCGCTTCGAATCCACGCAGGACGTGAAGAAAGGCGCGCCGCTGGTCGAGATCGACGATTCGACCGAGCAGGCTGACCTCAAGGCAAACGAAGCCTCGCTGCGCAACGCCCAGTTCACCTACGAGCGCCAGCGCGCGCTGGTCGGCGGCGGCAATTCCACGCAGGCCAATCTCGACACCGCGCTCGCAGCCCGCGACCAGGCCGCGGCCGCCGTCGAACGCACCAAGGCTGTCATCGCGCAGAAGCTGATCGTCGCGCCCTTTTCCGGGCGTCTCGGCATCCGCCGCATCGACATCGGCCAGTATGTCTCGCCGGGCACGCCGCTCGTCACCCTGCAGCAGCTCGATCCGATCTATGTCGACTTCCAGGCGCCCGAGCAGACTTTCGCCCAGATCGCCGTCGGCCAGACGGTCGAAGTGCTGACCGATACGTTCGCCGGCCAGAAATTCACGGGACGCATCAAGTTCCTGGATGCGCGCGTCAACACGGAGACGCGCAACTTCCTCGTACGCGCCGAGATCGACAATCCCGACAAGAAGCTTCTGCCGGGCATGTTCGCCAATGTTTCGGTGGCGGCCGGTTCGCCCCGCAAGGTCGTCGTCACGCCGCGCACCGCGGTCGCCTATTCGCTCTATGGCGACAGCGTCTACGTGCTCGTTCCCTCAGCGCCCCCGCCGGGCGGCGCGCAGGGCGCGCCGGCCAGGACGCAGGCGCAGGGCGACCAGATCTACACGGTCGAGCGCCGCTTCGTGCGCGTCGGCGAGGCGCAGGGCGACCAGGTCGCCATCAACGAAGGCGTGAAGGCCGGCGAGACGGTTATCACCGAAGGCCAGATCAAGCTGCAGCCGGGCATGCGCGTGCGCATCGATCCGAAAGCCGGGCTCGCGCCGATGAATCCACTGCCGCGGCTGTGAGGAGCAAGGCGTGAGCTCCTTCACAGACATCTTCATCCGCAGGCCTGTGCTTGCGAGCGTGGTCAGCCTGCTGATCCTGCTGATCGGCGTACAGGCCGGATTCAAGCTGCAGATTCGCCAATATCCGGAACTGTCGCAGACGACGATCACCATCACCACGACATATCCGGGGGCGAACGCCGACCTCATCAAGGGCTTCATCACCACGCCGCTCGAACAGGCGGTGGCCAGCACTGAAGGCATCGACACTCTGGTCGCAAGTTCGCAGCAGAACGTGTCGACCATCACGCTCAACATGCGCCTGAACGCCAGCCCCGACCGCGCCGTGGCCGACGTGCTTTCGAAAATCCAGCAGGTGAAGACGCAATTGCCGCGCGACGCGCAGGACCCGGTCGTCGTCAAGCAGACCGGCCAGGGCTACGCGCTGCTCTACATGAGCTTCAATTCCGAAGTGCTGACGGCCGCGCAGATCACCGACTACATCACGCGCGTCGTGCAGCCGCGCCTGCAGACGATCGATGGCGTCGCCAATGCGCAGATCCTCGGCGGCCAGACCTTCGCCATGCGCATCTGGCTCGATCCGACGAAGATGGCGGCGCGCGGCGTCACGCCGGTCGACGTGCGCAACGCGCTTGCAGCGAACAACTTCACGTCCGCCGCAGGCCAGATCAAGAACGACTACACGCAGACCTCGATCAATGCGCTCACCTCGCTCGACAGCGCCACCGCCTTCGCCAATCTCGTCGTGCAGGCGCGCGGCGACGCCCTGGTGCGCCTCGGCGACATCGCCCGCGTCGAACTCGGCCCGGAGAGCGCCGACTCGTCCTCGGTATTCGACGGACTGAAAGCGGTCTTCGTCGGCATCTACGCCACGCCGACCGCCAATCCGCTGACCGTCATCGACCTCGTGCGCAAGGCCACGCCCGACATCCAGGCGCAATTGCCGCCCGGCATGAAGGCGGCCATCGCCTACGACGCCACCGACTTCATCCGCGCCTCCATCTGGGAGGTCGCCAAGACGCTTCTGGAAGCCGCCGGGATTGTCGTCGTGGTGATCTTCCTGTTCCTCGGAAACCTGCGCGCGACGCTGGTTCCGATCGTCACCATCCCTCTGTCGCTGATCGGCGTGATGATCGCGCTGCTGGCGATGAACTATTCGATCAACCTGCTCACCCTGCTTGCCTTCGTTCTGGCGATCGGCCTCGTCGTCGACGACGCCATCGTCGTCGTCGAGAACATATGGCGTCACATCGAGGAAGGACTGAGCCCCAGGGACGCCGCGCTCGTCGGCGCGCGCGAGATCGCCGGTCCCGTCATCTCGATGACGATCACGTTGGCCGCGGTCTATGCGCCGATCGGCTTCGTCTCTGGCCTCACCGGCGCATTGTTCCGCGAATTTGCCTTCACGCTCGCCGGCTCGGTCATCGTCTCCGGCATCATCGCGCTGACGCTGTCGCCGATGATGTGCTCGAAATTGCTCAAGCCGCACGACCCCGGCAAGAGCGGCGGCTTCTCCGCATGGCTCGACCGCATGTTCGAGAGCCTGCGCCGCCGCTACGAAAACAGACTGCATCGCACGCTGAACTTCCGCGGGGCGACCCTCGCCATTCTCGTCGGCATACTGGCGATTACCGCTGTCATGTTCGTCTCGACGCCGAAGGAGCTGGCGCCGGAAGAGGACCAGGGCATCCTGCTCACGATCGTCAAGACGCCGCAGGCCGGCAATCTCGATTATCTAGAACAGACGACGCAGAAATTGTGGAAAGTCGTCGAGACCATCCCCGAGAAGTCGCATCTGTTCGTCATCAACGGCTTTCAGGGCGTGCATGGGGCTTTTGCCGGCCTGCTGCTGAAGCCGTGGGAGGAGCGCAAGCGCACGCAGAAGCAGATCATGCAGACCGATCTGCAGCCCAAGCTCGCTACGATTTCCGGCGGCTCGGTCTTGGCCTTCTCGCCGCCCGCCCTGCCCGGCTCGACCGGCGGCCCGCCGATGCAATTCGTCATCCGCACGATCGGCGACTATCAGAGGCTCGCCGAAGTCGTCGGCGAAATGCAGAAGGCGGCGACCGCGTCGGGCATGTTCATCTTCACCGACATCGACCTGAAGTTCGACACGCCGCAGATCGAGTTCAAGATCGACGCGGTAAAGGCGAACCGTCTCGGCGTTTCCATGCAAGACATCGGCGCGTCGCTCGCGACGCTGCTCGGCGGCAATTACGTCAACCGCTTCTCGCTGTTCGGCCGGTCCTATCAGGTCATCCCGCAGGCGCCGCGCGAATTTCGCGACGTGCAGGACTGGCTGACGCGCTATCAGGTGCGCACGAGCTCCGGCGAGTTGGTCGCATTGTCGACCGTCGCCAGCCTGCGCCAGACCGTGCAGCCCAATGCGCTGACCGAATTCCAGCAGCTCAATTCAGCCACCCTGTCCGGCGTGCCCTACCCCGGCCGGACGCTCGGCGAGGCGATAGACTTCCTGACCGCCAAGTCGAAGGAAATATTTCCCGAGGGCTACACCTACGACTTCCAGGGCGACGCGCGTCAGTACGTTCAGGAGAGCAACGCGCTGACGGTCACCTTCATCTTCGCGCTGATCGTCATCTTCCTGGTGCTCGCCGCCCAGTTCGAAAGCTTCCGCGATCCTTTCATCATCCTGATCGCGCTGCCGACCTCGATGTTCGGCGCGCTTCTGCCGCTCAACCTGATGAGCGTGCTGGGGCTTGCCAGTCTCAACATCTATTCGCAGATCGGTCTCGTCACCCTGATCGGCCTGATCTCCAAGCACGGCATCCTGATGACGGAATTCGCCAACAGGATGCAGGAGGAACGGGGCATGAGCCGCCGAGAGGCGATCGAGCACGCAGCCGGCGTCCGCCTGCGCCCGATCCTGATGACGACCGCCGCCATGGTCGTCGGCGTCGTCCCGCTCATCATCGCCACCGGCGCCGGCGCGCAGAGCCGCATCGCGATCGGCATCGTGATCGCCTCGGGCATGAGCATCGGCACGCTCTTCACCCTGTTCGTCACGCCGGCGGTCTATACCTTTATCGCCCGCGACCACAGCCATGACGCCGAAAACCACGGCAAGGCGGCCGAGCCGGCGCTGGCCCATCGCGCGGCGGAGTGATATCAGGCCCCCTACCTTTCCCTCCCCCGTTCGCTACGCTCACGGGAGAGGGGACGACCAACGCCCGTGGCCACTCGCCGCAACGAAGGCTGATTTCTTGAACGCCCCGCTCGCCAAGACCGATCCGGTCGCCCGCCGCCGCACATTCGCGATCATCTCGCATCCCGACGCCGGCAAGACGACGCTCACCGAAAAGCTGCTGCTGTTCGGCGGCGCGATCCAGCTTGCCGGCGAAGTGCGCGCCAAGCAGAACCGCAGGCAGACCCGCTCCGACTGGATGGGCATCGAACGCGACCGCGGAATCTCGGTCGTCACTTCGGTCATGACCTTCGAATATGGCGATTGCGTCTTCAACCTGCTCGACACGCCGGGCCACGAGGACTTCTCGGAAGACACCTACCGTACGCTCACCGCCGTCGACGCCGCGGTCATGGTGATCGACGCGGCCAAGGGCATCGAGGCGCGGACGCGCAAATTGTTCGAGGTCTGCCGCCTGCGCGACATTCCGATCGTCACCTTCGTCAACAAGCTCGACCGCGAGGCGCGCGATCCGTTCGAGACGCTCGACGAGATCGAGAAGACGCTGGCGCTCGACACGACGCCGATGACCTGGCCGATCGGCTCCGGCCGCGCGTTCTGCGGCACCTACGACCTGCGCCACAACGTCGTCCGCAAGCTCGACGCCGACGCCGATGCCGAACCCATGAAGGTCTCGGGGCCCGGCGATCCGCAAATCGCGACGCTCGCCGGCGAAACGCTTGCCGCGCACACTGCCGGCGAGATCGAGCTGGCGCTCGGCGCATCGAAGCCCTTCGACAAGCAGGCCTTCCTCGAAGGCCATCTGACGCCGGTATTCTTCGGCTCGGCCCTTCGCAATTTCGGCGTACGCGACCTCATCGACGCGATGGCGGAACTTGCGCCGCCGCCGCGCGGCCTCGACACGGCGACGCGCCATGTCGACCCGCGCGAGACGAAGATGACGGGCTTCGTTTTCAAGATCCAGGCGAACATGGATCCGAACCACCGCGACCGCATCGCCTTCCTGCGCGTCACCTCCGGCAGGCTGACGCGCGGCATGAAGGCGAAGCTCATCCGCACCGGCAAGAACATGGCGCTGAACGCGCCGCAATTCTTCTTCGCCCAGGATAGAACGATCGCCGACGAAGCCTATGCCGGCGATGTCGTCGGCATTCCGAACCACGGCGCGCTGCGCATCGGCGACACCCTGACGGAAGGCGAGGAACTGATCTTCCGGGGCGTGCCGAGCTTCGCGCCGGAAATCCTGCGCCGCGTGCGCATCGGCGACGCCATGAAGGCCAAGAAGCTGCGCGAGGCGCTACAGCAGATGGCCGAGGAAGGCGTGGTCCAGCTCTTTATCCCCAACGACGGCTCGGGCCTGATCGTCGGCGTGGTCGGCGCGCTGCAGCTCGATGTGCTGGCCGAGCGTCTCAAGGCTGAATACGGCCTCGACGCCGGCTTCGAGCAGAGCCGGTTCGAGATCTGCCGGTGGGTGCAAACCGGCGACAAGGCCGAGATGGAGCGGTTCCTGAAGGCCTATCCCAGCTCCATCGCCGAAGACCTCGACGGGGCGCCGGTCTTCATGGCCACCTCGGCCTTCAACCTGCGCTATGAGCAGGAGAGATGGCCGGACGTTGAATTTTCGGACGTCAAGGATTATCAGGCGGTAACGCCGCGATAGGCCGCGGGCGAGCGGCCCGGCAGGGAAACCTCATGACAAAAATCCTTCCAGTGATCATGTGCGGCGGCGCGGGCACGCGCGTATGGCCGGAATCCCGGGATTCGCTTCCCAAGCAGTTCATTCCGCTGGTCAGCGAGCGTTCGACCTTCCAGACCCTGCTGGAAATGCTCAAGGATCCGGTTTTCGAGAAGCCGATCGTCCTGACCAACATCGACTACCGCTTCCTGGTTCAGGACCAGTGCCGCGCCATCGACGCCGAGGCCGACATCGTGCTGGAGCCGATGCGCCGCGATTCCGGCCCGGCCGTCGCGGCCGCCGCCGAAATGGCCGCCCAGCGCAGCCCGGACACCGTGGTCATCGTCTTCGCCGCCGACCATGTCGTCCAGAACCGGCCGAAACTGGTCCGAATCTGCAAGGAGGCCGCGAGCGCGGCAGCCAAGGGGGCGATTGTCACGCTCGGCATCAAGCCCGACGGTCCGGCGACGGGTTATGGCTATATTCGCGCCGAGCAGCCGGTCGCCTCCGGCTCCGAAATCCGCAAGGTTCAGGAATTCAAAGAAAAGCCCGACGCTGCGACGGCGGAAAAGTATGTCGCGGCCGGCTATTTCTGGAACTGCGGCTACTTCGTTTTCCGCGCGGACGTGATGCAGGAAGAACTCGGCCGCTTCGAGCCCGAGATGCTGGAGGCAGCGCGCGGCGCCGTGGCGAACGCCCGCAAGGATCTCGCCTTCCTGGTGCTCGAGGCAGAAACCTTTGCGCGTGCGCCGAAGAAGTCGATTGACTACGCCGTCATCGAGCGGACCGACAAGCTGGCGCTGATCCCGGCAGATATCGGCTGGTCCGACGTCGGCGCCTGGGACGCTGTGTGGGAATTGTCGGATCGCGACGCGGACGGCAATTCGGTGCGCGGCCAAGGGGTCGTCATGGAGGGGCGCAACGTGCATGTGCGCTCCGACGAACACCTGACCGCCGTCGTCGGCGTCGACGACGTGATCGTCGTCACGACGCAGGACGCCGTACTCGTCGTCAGCCGCGAACATTCCCACAAGGTCAAGCAGCTCGTCGACCATCTCAAGGCGACGAACCGCCGCGAGGCGTCAGAGCACAAGCGCATCTTCCGGCCGTGGGGCTATTACCAGTCGATCGATTCCGGCGCGCGTCATCAGGTCAAGCGCATCGTCGTGAAGCCGGGCGACCGCCTGTCGCTGCAGAAGCACTTCCATCGCGCGGAACACTGGATCGTCGTCAAGGGCACGGCCGAGGTCGACCGCGACGGGGAGCGTCATCTCGTGCACGAGAACGAGTCGATCTACCTGCCGATCGGCTGCGTCCATCGCCTCGGCAATCCCGGAAAGATCGATCTCGAGTTGATCGAGGTGCAGACCGGTTCCTATCTCGGAGAGGACGACATCGTCCGCATCGAGGACGTCTACAACCGCGGGTGATCAGACCGCGTTGCGATACGCCTTGCGCGAGAAGATCGTCAGCCAGACGATCTTCAGGTCGAACACCATCGACCAATTGTCGATATAGAACAGGTCATACTCGACGCGCGCGCGCATCTTGTCCTCGGTCGAGGTGTCGCCGCGCAGGCCGTTGACCTGCGCCCAGCCGGTGATGCCGGGCTTCACATTGTGACGGCGCGCATAGAAGGCGATCGTCTGCTCGAACATCTGGTCGTGCGCGAGCGCGTGCGGGCGCGGCCCGACGAGCGACATTTCCCCCGACAGCACGTTCAGGAGCTGCGGCAATTCGTCGATGTTGGTGCGGCGCAGGAAGCGCCCGACGCGCGTGATGCGCTTGTCGCCGACTTGCGCCTGCTGGACATGGCGCCCGTCGTCCATCGTCGTCATCGTGCGGAACTTGAAGATGCGGAACGGCTCCTGATTGAACCCGTAGCGCCGCTGCAGGAATAGAGCCGGCCCCGGCGTGTCGAGCTTGATGGCGGCCGCGACCATCAACATCAACGGCGACAGCAACGCCAGCGCCGCCGCCGAAGCGAGAACATCGAACACGCGCTTGAGCGTGACCTCGCCGCTCGACAGCGGCCGTCGCACGATATGCAGGCTCGAGACCGAACCGACCTTGGAGATGCGCGCATCGACGAACCGGTCGAGCACCCGCTCCGGCCCGAGGTGAATCGACGCCGGCACGCGGATGAACGCGTCGATGCAGGCGTCGATCGTCTCGCTCTCCGACCAGGGCGCGAGGATGAAGACGTCGTCGGGCCTCAGCATCCGCGCCGAGGCGGCGGCCAGCGCCAGATCGTCGGCGAGCGTTTCGCGACCGCGCAGAACGGCGGCGGCGACGACATGCATGCCGCTTTCCCACGGCTGGTAGCGCGAGGCGAATCCCTCGACATCCGCTTCGCTGCCGACCAGAAACACGCGGCGCAACGAGATAGCGCCCGCCGACGCGCTGTGACGGACCGCCCGCACGATCGCCGCGCGCGACGCGAGCAACGCGCAGAGGCCTCCGAGATAGAACAGGACGGTTGTCGCGCGCGAGATTTCTGCCGTCGTCTTGGTCATGAAACCGATGGCCAGCGCGCAGACCGTGACAAGATTCCAGAGCATAAAGGTTCGCCGGCCATGCCCCGCGAATTCCAGATAATTCGACAGCAGATATTCGTCGCGCATCGTGTTCGCGACGACGAACACGATGGCGACCGAGACGCCGAGTTGCACGAAGATTTCCGCTGGCCCGGCCCAGCCGTAGGCGAACAGGTGATAGCCGATGCCCGCAAGCGTGGCGCTGGCGACGATGACCACGATATCCGCGATGGCCGCGAAGGCCCCGAACGATACGCGCAGCAGCGCCGAATTGTTGCGCGGCAGCCAATCAGTCCAGTCGAGACGGACCGCTGCATCGGGCGCGGACGGCGCCAGCGCCGCTTCGGCCTGTCCGAGGCCGCGCCGGTTGGTGGGACGTCGACGCATACTACCGCCAAGATCTGCGGCAAGGTCGTTTCGAAATGAAACAGCCCCCGCGTAACCAGTTCAATTCGCGGATAAAACAGCAAGAAGCGCGCCTCGCGCCGAGGGCGCGGCAACCAAGCGTTAACCATGTGCGACTACGCCTTAACCAATTCTCAAGCTTCGGCGGGCGCTGGACCGTGAAACTCATGCGGCGCATACATCTGGGCCTTGCCGGCGCGCTGCTTTTCGCGGGCGGCGCGGCGTCCTGGGACGCGTTTTCGGAGCGGAACTGCGAGGCGGCTGCCGCCGTCGCCCTTCATGCGGGCTCGGCGCGCGAAAGAGTCGACCTCGCCTCGGCGCGCACGCTGCTCACGACCGAAGCGGTGTTGAGGCGCGCAGCCCTGCGCGCGGAAGCGGCCGCCGTGATCGAGCGCCGCACGCGACCCGGTCGCCTCGACGCGCTGCTGTCCCTCGTTGCGCCAGCCTCGTACCGCACCGATACAATAGGCCGCGCCGTCACATTTCTGGCCGAGCGGGTCGACGTGCGCGCCGGCGCCTGGCCCGAGATGATCGAGATCGTGGCGCGCATGCCGTCGGGCGACGAGGCCGCCGCGGTCGCTACGGCCGCCGCCGAGGCCTTCGCCGCCGATGTCAACGACACCTGGCTTGCCGCGCGCCGCCGCGACGCCGAGCAACGGGCGACCGCGCTTGATCGCGCGACGCATCGTCTCGAAGAAGCGAAGGAACGCGTGCAGGCGCTGCGCGCCAGCGATCCGCTTCCCGTGGCGTCGATCGCGCCGGCCCAGGCCGCGGTCGCAGGCAGGGGCCTCGCAGGCAAGGACCTCGAACGGTTGAGACGCGATGCGGTCGCTGCGGCGGCGGGCCTGGAGGACGCGGCCCGCACCTATGGCCCGCGCCATCCGCAATTGCTGGCGCGACAGAACGAGGCGCGGCGCGCGAGGTTAGCCTTCGAGAGCGCCGCGCGGGCGCCGGCGCCCGAAGCGGACCCGCCGGCGACCGTGGGAGGCCCGGACCCGCGCGCCGCCGACATTGCCGCAGCCGAGCAGCGCCTGGCGGAAGCGCAAGGCTCCTTTGATCTCGAGACGTCGCGACGCGACGTCGAGCGGCGCGAAGCGCGCGTATTGAAGCCGGCCGCCGCGCCCGCGCGTCCGTCGGGCGGCCTCGGGGGCGCGACCATCGCCCTCGCCGGCGCGTTTGGCTTCCTTGCCTTCTTCGGCGCGCCATCGATTGCGCCGGCTCTTCGGTCGCACGCAAGCATCCACGATCGCGCGCTGGGTCGGTTGCGCAATGGCGTCCTCGTCGACGGCCGGCGCGCGATCGAGAAGCTCGACGTCGCCGCCGAGGATTCCGCACGCCGCATCCTTGTCGCTGCGCCGAACCGCAAGGCCGCCGGCGAAGCGGCCGCGGCGCTGTCCGGGGCGGCAATTCTTCAGGGTTGGCGGCCTCTGCTCGTCGAGTTGGAGGCAAGGGCTGTGGAATCCGGTTCGGCGACACGGGTCCTGCGCATCGACGGCGAGATGTTTTTCGTGCGCCGGGGAAAGACCGCCGCCGGACCGATCGACGTGGCCGTTGCGGCGCCTCAGGCCGCTGCCGCCCATGCGTCGCGCGACGCATCGACGACCTACGATTGCATCGTCGCGTTCGTCGCGACGGCCGATCTGGAAAAGCTCCCGTTCGAATGCGATTGCCTGGTGGCTCTCGCACGCTCGGTCTCGAACGCACGCGCGACAAGGCTGATGCGCGCCTGCGGCGGCAACGTGCGCCAGTTCGCGGGCACGCTTCTCACCTGAATGAATGACTTTGGTAATTGGGTCAGTGACCTTGCTCACTTGCGTGCACGTCAAAAAATTTCATTGTGCACGAACAGGTTAGCTTAAGTTCGACAGGTCAATGAACCTCGACGTCGCCCTCGACGCGTTCGACGCATCGCTCAAGGCCCGCAAGGCGGCGGAGATCATCTATCTGGGCGCGAGCGATCCCGAAGATCGCGCCGTGGCGCGCCGAAACTGGATGCAAGCCATCGAGACGTCGCGCGCCTGCGGGCTGCGGCTGCTCGCAGCCCCCATCCGCAACCCCGCCGACCTCGTGGTGAAGGCGCGTGCGCTGAAGTGGCATTGTCCGGACAGCGTGCGCGTCGACCAGCCATCCGAATTCGGCGGCGCCAGGCCGCCGCACGACGACTCGCCCTTCGAGATCCTTGCGCTGCACTATCTGACGCGCGACCTTTTCCAGCTTGCCGGCTGATCAGCGTTCGAAGAACTGGACGAGCGGCGAGAGCACAGGCGATATCCACGACGGCATCTTGCCGACGACGTCGAGCACCCGTCCGACATCCTCTTGCGGCAAGGCGCGAAGCAATCGCACAAGTGCAAGATAGACGAGCGCCCCCGTGAACACGCCGAGCGCTATGCCGAGCCAGCCGGGAAACGTGATGACGATCTCGCGCGCCGCAAAGCCGCAGCCGGCTGCGGCCAGCATGATCCGCACGACCGAAGCATAGGGCGTCGGACAGTCCAGCCGCTGTCCGATATAGATGAAACTCGCTGCGACGATCGCGAACTGAATGGCGGAGCGCGCATAGACGGCGCCGTCGAGCCCATATTGCGGGATGATCGTGAAACCGCTGACCAGGACCGCGATCGCCCCCAGCGCGCCGGTCCAGACGAGGACGTAGTTCCGTTCGGCAGCAAACAACAAGGCCGAACTGACGGCGGACACGGCGCCGAACGCCTGCGCCGCCACCAGCACCGCCGCAGGGCCGGAGGCCTCCGCAAAATTCCATCCAAACAGCGCCGGCACGAGCGATGGCGCGAGCGCCGCCATGCCGAAACATGCAGGAAAAGTGACGAGCGCCATGAAACGCACCGCGGATTCGAAGGCGCGTTTCAATCCTTCCTGATCGCCGATCGCATGGCGCTCGGCGAAATGCGCCAGCAGTCCGCCCGTCATCAGAAGCGGCGCCTGCGTGGCGACCTGGGCAAGCGTGTTGGCGACGGCATAGAGTCCGGCCTCGCGCGGGCTTCGGAAATGGCTAAGAAAAGCGAGTTCGGTACGCGACCAGACGATCGCAGCGATCAGTCCGACACCCCAGCTCGCAAGAGAAAACCGCCAGGCGCGCGCGCGCAGTTCAGGATCGACGACGCCTCCATACCCGATGTTGCGCAGAGCATGGGCTGCGAGCAGGAGGCTGCCGCCGCCATATCCGATAATCGCGCCGGTAACGCCGAAAAACCAGGCCCCAAGCCCGACGCCGACAATCTGGATCGCGAACGAAACGGACGACAGGCGGGCTGCCTCGTCGAATCTCTGCCGTCCCCTAAGTTCGCCCAGTCCGTAATTGCCGATCGCCTGCATCGCAAACAGGAATGCGAGCCCCAGCCACACGTGGTTCGGGAGGTTGTCGAACGGCGTAATGGGCAGGACCGCTTCGACCTGAGGGCGAAAAAGGGACACGAAGACGCATATCGCGACGCCGAGCGCGGTCGTCGCGAGCAGCGGCAGGAAGAACGCCGGGGCGAATCGCGTCGCCTCGTCCTTTTGCGCGCGCGCATTGAGGTCGGGCAGGAAGCGCGCCACCGTCATCGGCAGGCCGAGATCGCAGATCGTCACCAGCGTCCCGATCAGCCAGATCGCCAGCGCGACACTACCCGCGCCGTCCGGCCCGAGGAGGCGCGCGACGACAACGACGCTGAGGAAGGCGCCGAGCGCCGTGGAGGCGCCGGCCAGCGTCGAATTCAGCGTGTTTCGGGCAAAGCGCGGCAGCGCCATTAACGTAGCTTCCGTCTTGCGGTAGTGCATGCACCTCGCGTCTGGCATTTTATCTAGACGCGTGTCCCCTAGCGCATGGTTACCGCACGCGCCGGAAATTTGAAAAAATGAATATTTTCATTGGCCTGAGCGCTTTGCTGCGGGCAATCCCCCTGCTGTTGATCGCCGGGTCGGCTGCGGCCGGCTCGCCGCCGCCGGCCGCCGGCGTCAATCTGTCGGGCGGCGAATACGGCCAGCCGGGCGGCGTCCTCGAAAAAGACTACCATTACCCCGGCGAGGCCGAACTTGTCTGGGCGAAGACACAAGGCTTCGCGCTCGTCCGCCTGCCCTTCCTTTGGGAAAGATTGCAGCCGAAGCTCAACGGCGAACTCGACGCCGTCGAACTGAAGCGCCTGTCCGACGTTGTCGCCAGAGCGCGCGCGCTGGGGCTCACGAGCATCCTCGACGCCCACAATTATGCGAAATGGCGAGGCAAGCAGATCGGCTCTCCGGACGTTCCAGCTTCCGCATTCGCCGATTTCTGGCGGCGCCTCGCAACGCACTTCGGTCGCGACCGCGACGTGATCTTCGGAATCATGAACGAGCCCAACAACATTCCCATTTTGCAATGGCGCGACGCCGCCCAATTGGCGCTCGACGGCATCCGCTCGACCGGCGCCTGCAACCTGACCCTCGTCCCCGGCGCCAACTGGACTGGCGCGCACAGCTGGAACGCGCTGATCGACGGCGCTTCCAATGCCGAAGCCTTTGCGCAACTTCGCGACAAAGGCATGCACGCCATCGAGTTCCACCAATATCTCGATCACGACTGGTCGGGCGAACACGCCGATTGCCGCAAGCCCGAGGAGGTCGTCGCAGCCATGTCGATCGCCACCGACTGGCTGCGCCGGACACGCAACAGGGGTTTCCTCGGCGAATTCGGCGCCGGTTCCAGCGCACAATGCCTCGCTGGCCTCGACGCGATGATCGAGCACATGAACGACAATCCGGACGTTTGGATCGGTTGGACCTATTGGGCGGCCGGCGCTTGGTGGCCGCCGACCTATGCGCTGTCGATCCAGCCGCACGACGGCAAGCCGACGCCGCATATGGCGACGCTTTCCAAATGGATCGCGAACACGCCGGCGCCTCAGGGCTGCAAATGACGCCGCCGGCCGCTCAGGCCGAAACGCTCAAGGCCCGTCGATAGGTTTCGAGATAGCGAGCGGCCACGTCCGGCCAGTCGTAGCGCTGCGCGGCGGCGATCATGCGCGCGCGCGATCCCGGGTCCTCTATGAGCCGCGCGAAGGCTGTCTCGATCGCCTGCGCCGCCGCGTCGGGTTGCGCGAAATCGGCGATGGCGATGTCGGGGCATTGCTTCGCAAAGGCGAGAAACGCCTCGTTTCCGTGCGCGACGACGCCGAGCCCCGCGCTGGCCGCCTCGATCAGCGACAGACCGAAACCCTCGTGTTCCGAAGCGCTGACGAACAGGCTGGACCTGCTTACGATCGCAGCCATTTCATCGATGCCCGGGCGCACATGGACGCACACATTCGCGTCCAGCGCGCGCGAGGCGACTTCTTTTCTCATGCGCGCCGCCGACCAATCGGATTCCGCCCCGACGATGTCGAGTCGCCATTCGGCATCGCGGCGAACGAGCTCCGCCATCGCGTCGAGCAGACGGTCGTAACGCTTGTTCTCGGAGAAGCGGCCGATCGTGACCATCCGCTTCACAGGCGACGGGCTCGCGCGGTCCGCGAACTTTCCGATGTCGACGCCGTTTTCGATCGTCGTCAGATTGCCGGGCGCGATCTTTTCGAACATCGCGAAATCCGATGCGCTGCAGGCGACGATCGCTGCGTAGGCGCGCACGCTGGCGCGCGTGACGGTGGAGAACCAGATCCTCTTCAGGCCGCCGTGCGCTTTGGTGTGAAAGAAGCCGCCATGCGTCGTGGCGACGAGCGGCTTGCCGTGAATAACCTTGGTCAGCGCGAGGAAGTCGAAGAAGAAGTCGATCGCATGGACATGGACGATATCGGCGTCGCGAATATGCGAGAGAACGGAAGGGGCGAGCGGATAGCGGGGCGAGCCGCGCCAGGGAATGCGCACGACATCCGCGCCCATCCAGGAATCCCGCGCCACGAGCCGCACGCCCGGATCTGCGAAAATGCGGTCGAGCGTCACCACGCGCACGTCGAGGCCGGCGCGCGCCTGCGATTCGGCCAGCCGGCCGACCACTTCCTCCAGTCCGCCGACTCCGGGCGCGAACTGCCTGACCACATGGACGATACGCATCGGGCTCCGGGACGCGTTCACAGAAAAACAATGTGCGGCCCCGATTATCGCCGCCTGCTCGCCAAGAAAGTCTGAACGGCGGGTCCTGCGAGGCGGTAAGGCGCTTGAAGAAAGAGGAAAATCCCACTTTTTCGCTGCTCTGCGCCACGGTCGGACGCACCGAGAAGCTCGGCCGGATGCTGGATGCGCTGGCCGGCCAGACGCGCGGCGACTTCGAATTGGTCGTGGTCGACCAGAACCCGCCGGGGGTGCTGGACCCCGTCCTTGCGCCGTATCTCGACCGGATCGCCATCGTGCATCTGCGGTCGCCGCGCGGTCTGTCGCGCGCCCGCAACGTCGGGTTGAAGGCCTGCCGGGGACGTTACATCGCCTTTCCCGACGACGATTGCTGGTATCCGTCCGATCTCGTCGCCCGCCTCTCGGCCCTTTTCGAAAATCTGGACGCCGATGTGCTGACCGGCCGCACGACCGACGCGGACGGCGTCGATTCGCTCGGCCTGTTCCTCGACCACGACGCGCCGATCACGCGATCCAATATCTGGCTGATCGGCAATTCCAATTCGCTGTTCCTGCGCCGGCAGGCGGCCGAGCGCGCCGGCGGCTTCGACGAGACGCTGGGCGTCGGCGCCGAGACACCGTTCAAGTCGGGCGAGGAAACCGACTTCCTGCTGCGCGTGCTGGCGGCGGGCGCGAAAGGCTCCTATCGCCGCGACATAATCGTGCATCACGACCAGGCGCCAGTCGCCGGCGGCGCGGGGATCGCCCGCGCCCAGGATTACGCCCGCGGCTTCGGCCGGGTGCTGCGATTGCATGGATTCGGCGCGCCCTACGCGGCGATGCGCGTCGCCCGCTCCTCAGCCCGCGCGCTGCTGTCGGCTGCGACCGGCGACATGGCGACGGCCCACTACAAGGCGCTCTGGGCGCTCGGCACGCTCAAGGGCTTCTGCGCGCCGCTCCCGAAAGCCTGAGGCGCGTGACAGCGATAAGAAAGCTCGCTGTTTCAATGGTGTAGCGCCGCACCAGGCGGCCGGGTTCCTGCATCAGCCGGAAAGCCCATTCGAGCCGGGCGCGCTGCACCCAGATCGGCGCGCGCACGACCTTGCCGGCCATGAAATCGAACAGCGCGCCGACCCCGAACATCGCCTTTGCGCCGAGCGCCTCGAAATGCCTCGCGATGAACAATTCCTGGCCGGGATTGCCGAGCGCGACGAGCAGGATGTCCGGACGGGCGGCTTCGATCGCCGACACGATGGCGGCCTCCTCTTCCGGCGGGAAGTAACCGTCTCGCGCGCCGACGATCCGCACGCCGGAGTAACGCTCCGCGAATATCCGGGCGGTCGCAGCCGCGATGCCGGGCTCGGCGCCGAGCAGGTACAGGCTGACGGGACGTTCGAGGTTTTCCAGCATCCACGGCGTGAAGTCGGTGCCGTTCAGATTTTCAGGAAACCCTCTTCCTTCCAGTATCTTGGCAGCAATTTCGAGTCCGATTCCGTCGTTGACGAGGAGGAAACGCGAAAGCGCCGCCGCATAGTCCGGCCGCTTCAGGGCGATCTCGGCCGTATGGGCGTTGCAGAAGCAGAAGGCAGCCGGACGACCGCCCGGCCCCAGCGTCTCGACGACGCGCGTCAGCAGGTCGTCGCGACCGCCGCGAAGGATTCGCAGCGGGCCGAGGTGGAGGGCGTCGGCGGGGTCGAGCGGCATCGGGGTCCTCTGGGCCCCGAAATCACGGGCCCGCCACAGAAAATCCGGGATTGGGAAACGAAACGTAAAGATCGGCGATGCAGAGTGCTTCCAGCACGATGTGAAGGGTTGGTTACTTGTCGCACGCGGTCGAGCGGATCGCACCGGTTCAGGCTGCCGTCGCGCCTCGCGAGAGGCCGATGACGGCTGCCGAATTGCGTTCGGGCTCACTGGCGTTCCTGCGCCGCAACTGGCGGCTGATCGTCGCGACAACGGCCGCCGTCGTTCTCGTCGGGGCGCTCTACGCGGTCTTCGCCCCGGTGAAATACCGCTCCGCCGCGCAATTGCTGATCGACCCGCGCGGCCTGCAGATCCTGAAGAACGAAATCACCCGCTCCGGCGACTCGACCGACGGCAATCTCGTCGACATCGAAAACCAGCGCTACATCCTGCTGTCGCGCTCGATCCTGCAGCAGGTCGTCGACCAGCAGAAGCTCGAGGACAATCCGATGTTCGGCGGCGGCCAGCCGGGCATGCTGTCGCGGATCGCCGCTTCGCTCGGCATCCGAAAGATCGCCACGGATCGCCGCGCCCGCGCCGTGCAGGCGCTGGCCGACATGGTCGAGGTCGTTCGCAACGAACGCGCCTACGTGCTCGACGTCGTCGTGACGACGCCGAATCCCGAATTGTCGGCGACGCTCGCCAACGTCATCGCGCGCACCTATCTCGAGGCGCAGAACGAAGCCAAGTCCGAGATCGCCAAGCGCGCATCCGAGGACCTGTCGAAACGCGCCGAGGAATTGCGCAAGCAGGTGCAGACGGCCGAAGCCGATGTCGAGCGCTACCGCGCCGAGCACGATCTCGTGCAGACGCCGACAGGTCGCCTGCTCGGCGAGCAGCAGATTACCGATCTGTCCTCGCAACTCGGCCTGATCCGCGCCCGCATCGCCGATGCGCAGGCCAAGGTCGACGCGGTGGACCGCGCCAGGAAGGGCGGCATCAGCCTCGAATCCCTGAACGAGGCATTGTCGTCGCCGACCATGACAGGATTGCGCGCCCAGTACGCGCAGGCCGCGCAGCAGGAAGCCTCGCTGGCGACCCAGCTCGGGCCGCGCCACCCTGCACTGATCCAGGCGCAGGAACAGATGCGCGACATCAAGCGGCAGATTTCAGCGGAACTCGACCGCATCGCAGCGGCCGCCCGCACCGATCTCGCCCGCGCGAAATCCAGCGAATTGTCGTTGCAACGCCAGTCCGGAGACGTGCGGGTCTCCAACGACAAGAACAATGTCGCGCTGGTCGAGTTGCGCGATCTCGAGCGTGCGGCTGAAGCGAGCCGCACCGTCTACCAGGCCTTCCTCGGCCGCGCCAAGGAACTCGGCGAAAGCCAGGGCATCGATTCGACCAACGCGCGCGTCATTTCGCCCGCCATTCCGGCCGCCAAGCCCGCCGGCGCCTCCGGCCCGCTCATCCTCGCCGGTTCGCTGCTGTTCGGCCTCACGCTCGGCATGAGCCTCGCCTATGCGCGCGAACGACTCGACGACCGCATTCGCTCACGCCGGCAATTGCTCGAACTGACCGGGCTTCCGGTCCTCGCGACCTTCGCCACGCAGGCGCGCACAGGCGACCGGGCGGGACGCCGCGCGCTCGCGCCCGACCGCGCGACCTTCCGCGACCTGCTGGCGCGACTGGGCGTGCAGGCGGAGGCCGACCAGAGGTCGGTCGCCCTCGTGTCGCGCCACCGTACGGCATTGTCGACGCAACTCGTCGCAGGCCTCGCCGAATTCGCGCGATGGGAGGATCTCGACGTCGTCGTCGTCGATTGCGGCGGCGCCAGCAGCCAGCTCGCCGACGCGTTCGAACAGAACGCCGCCGCCGCGACGCGCCGCGGCGATGTTCGCGTCGTCCAGCTCGCCAACATCATGCGCACCGGTTCGCAACGCCGGTTGCGCACCGAGTTCGACCGCATCGCCGCCGAAGCGGATGTCATACTGTTCGACGTGCCGCCGCCGGATGAGGATCGGGACGCGCCCGCGATCCTCGATCTCGTCGATTCGATCGTCCCGGTCTTCGAGGCAGGCGAACTCGACCGCAATGTGATCGCCTCCACGATCGAAGGCCTGGCGGACCACGAGGAGCGGGTCGCGGGCGTCGTCGTCATCGGCGAACTGGCCGCCGCATGAGACGCGCGCGGCCGAGCGCTGCGGCTGTTGCAGCCGCGCCGCGCGACTGGCGGTCCGATCTGCTGGTGGCGATCGTCTTCGCTTCGGTCGTGTTCAATTTCGCGCTGTGCTTCGTCAACACGAATCTTTTCAAGACGAGCGCCGCGCTGGTCATCGCCGCCGAACTCGTGCTGATCGCCACGACGCTGCTCCTGATGGTCGGGCGCGGCTACGACCTTTTCGTCATCCTCGGCGCCTATGTCGCCTATTCGATCTTCCTCGGCGCCGTGCAGGGCTCCTTCGACCCCAAGCCGGCGCGCGACCTGATGATCCCGGTCGTCTTCTATTTCGCCGCCCGGGAACTCGGATCGAGAGAACAGGGCGACCGCCTCGTCTGGTTCTGCGTGTGGACCGTGCTCGCCATCGGCCTCTACGAATATTTCTTCCTCAAGCAATTCGTGAAACTGTTCGACATCCTCGGCTATTACGTGTCGCGTGGCTCCGTGCAGGCGGCGTCCGCCGAACTGTCGCAGGACCGTCTGTTTGCCTCCGGCATGCGCTACGAAGGCCGCACGCTGTTGCCCTTCCTTGGCGAACACCGCGTGTCATCCGTATTTCTCGAACCCGTTTCGGTCGGCAATTTCGGGGCGATCTGCTTTGCATGGATCGCGCTGCGCAACTGGGGCAAGCCGCTGCGCATGCTGGCCCATCTCATGCCCGTGGTCACCATCTTCGTCTTCGCCGACGCTCGCTTCGGCCTCGCCGTCTCGCTGCTCTCGCTGCTCGTCTTCGCGGTCGCGCGTTTCACCGGGCGGGCGCTGGTGGTCGCTGCGCCCTTTGCGCTCGTCGTCGTTCTCGCGTGGATCGGCTACACTTTCCCGGATGTCGCCTGGGACAATACGCTCAAGGGACGCATCCTGCTGTCTGGCCAGATGATCTCCAAGCTCGATTTCGAGGACATTTTCGCCTTCGTGCGCAACGACGCCTTCACGTCGGACTCGGGCTACACCTACACGATGGTGAAGATCGGCCTCGCCGGCTTCATGGGCATGTGGTTCCTTTTCGTCTTCGCCCCGGCGCGCGATCTCGATTCCTGGCGCTACCGTATGTTCGCAGCCGTCTATCTGACGCTGCTGCTCATCATCTCCAATTCGGTCTATTCGATAAAGACGGCGGCGCTGCTGTGGTATCTCGTCGGCGCGCTGGATGCGCCGGTGCGCGTCGCCACGCAGGACTACCCGCAACCGGCGCGAGCCGCGCGGTCGCGTCTGCGCGCCGCCTGATCACGACACGGTGCGGGAGACCACGTCCTCGACCTGGGCCACCAGCCATTCGCCGGCATGCGGCGGCGTGAAATTGTGGTCGCAATTGTAGATCTTCGAAACGCGCACGTTTGGAAACGCAACCAGCTCGCGCGCGTCCCGGCCGAAATACGATTCGAGATCGGCGATGCCCGCATCGCCTTCGCTGAAGGCAAAAGTCGTCGCGACATTCCGCGCTTTGAGGATTTCGAAGCGTCGCATCGCCTCCGCATAGAGCCAGCCGCGCGGCCCCACGGCGCCCATCGTCCGCATCGCCGTAACGCTCATCGAATGCCCGATGCGCGAACAGATCCGGCGCAGGCCGGGACGCACGTCGAATTCGCCCGTCAGAACTTTCGCCAGCCGCGCACGCGTGAACATGCTGCCGACCGCCTTGCCCATGTGACGATTGCCGAAGCGCAATTCCTCTTCGAAGGAATCATCCGGGTTCCAGACGACCCTGAATAGGTTCACGGGCGCAAGGCCCTTCACGCGCGCATCGGCTATGGCGCTCTGAAGGGCCACATAGGCGCCGCTGCAGATGCCGGCCAAAGTCACCGCGCCGAAATTGCGGGCCGCCATGAGATCGATGGCGTCCGTCACATCGAGCTGCGGCCAGTCCGAATAGAGAATTTGCGCCGGCTGGCCCGGGCGTTCCGCGCTCTCTCCGATCCCGCCCAGATCAAATCGCAGCGAGGCGATGCCCTTGCGCGCCAGGCTACGCGCCATGTCGACGCCGATTCGCCGCCATCCCGTGTGAACGTTGCGGCCGCTGCCGATCAGCACCACGGCCGGGACGCCTTCGCGCGAATGACGCGGCCGGCAGATTACGCCGAACAGGCGGCCGCCCTCGCCGAACCTGAGGGCTTCCTCGACGATCTCGCCGTCCACGAGGCTTGCCGCGGGCCATTGCCGGATCGGCGCAGCGACAGGCCCGCGCGACGGGCACAGGCGCGTCAACGCGTCGACGACGCGCGCGAAGGCGGCGCGCGGCGGCGCGACGACGATCGGCGACGCGAGCAGCTCGGCGTATCCGTCGAACGAAGTCTGCTCGACCAGCGCGCCTTTCGCGCCGAGCGCATCGACAACCGGTTGCGAGTCGCGGTCCGGCATGGCGGCGACGATCGCAAACGAGGTGGGCGTCAGGGAAAACTGGGTTGCGTCGAGACTGCGCGCCTGCGCCAGGAAGGCGGCAGGCAATACGAAGCCGGCGATGGAAACAGCGCCCTGCTCGACGCTGTCGGAGCCGTCGCCGGGCGTGGCCACCATTGCGGCGAAAGCCTGTGTTTCACGCTGGTGGCGGCGACCGGACTGCGGCGGCGCGAGCAGCAAGAGACCTGCGACATCGAGGCCGGCCTTGGCCGCGGCCAGCGCGACGAGGCAGCCGAACCCGAGGCCAGCGAGCACGATGCGCCGCGCATTGGAGTGCCGGCGCAGCGTCTCCACTGCGCTCGAAACGGAAGCGACCCAGTCCTCGACGCTGCGGGCGGCGAGATCGCCGCGCGAATTGCCCGCGCCGGGATAGTCGAAACGAAGCGTCGGATAGCCGTTCGCCGCGAGGCTTTCCGCGAATTCCGCGAGCGCGCGATGCGCGCACAGGGCTTCGTAGGCCCATGGCGCGCACACGACGATTCCGACGTCGCCGCCAGCCGGATGCAGGTAGCCGAAGCACCCTTCGAAGGCGACGGGCCGCGCCCACGGTTCGACCGCCTGCGCGGTCGAAGCTGGCGCCGGTGTAATGCGCTCGGCGAGTTGGATGTTCGGCAAATCGTTCATTCCTGAGAAAAGCTAGGGAATTGAAGGGATATTGTCAGATGAAACAATTAAAGGCGGTTAACTTGGCGGTAGATTTGGGACAGGCCGGTTTGCGTCCGGCGCCGGACTGTTTCAAAGCAAGCCTATGACGGCCGTCCTTTCCATTACCTTTCCGATTTTCGTGCTGATCGCGGCCGGATATGTCGCATTCCGGCGCAACGTCCTGCAGCCGGACCACGCGCGCGGCCTCGGCGCCTTCGTGCTGAATTTCGCCCTGCCGGCGCTGATCGTGCGCGCGCTTGCCGGACGCCCGGCCTCAGAGATCTTCAATGCGCCCTACCTGGCGGCCTATGGCGGGGCTTCGCTCGTCGTGTTCGCGCTCGTTTTCGGCGTCGCGCGCTACGCGCGCGGCCGCGGCCTGACCGAGAGCGCCATGCAGGCGCTCGGCGCGACGGCGTCGAACAGCGGCTTCGTCGGATATCCCGTGGCCGCGCTCGTTCTCGGACAGATCGCCGGAGTCGCCCTGTCGCTCAACATGATGTTCGAGAATTTCATTCTCATCCCGCTGGCTCTGGCGCTGGGCGAGGCCGGCAAGGGCGAGGCGCGCGGCCTTGCCGAAAATCTGCGCGCGACGCTCCTGCGGCTCGCCCGCAATCCGTTGATCCTCGCCATCGTCGCGGGATCGGCGATCTCTCTTTCCGGCGCAGCCCTGCCGACGCCCCTCGGACGCGCCATCGACATGCTCGCCAATGCCTCGGCCGCCGTCGCGCTGTTTGCGATCGGCGGCGCGCTTGTCGGCCTGTCCGCCGAAGGACTGGCGGCCGACGTCGCCCTGGTCGTGGCCGGCAAGCTGATCCTGCATCCGCTCGCGGTCTTCGCCGCCCTGGCCCTCGCCCCGCCCTTCGATCCGGAATTGCGCAAGGCCGCGCTCGTTTTTTCCAGCGTGCCGATGATTACGGTCTTCCCGCTGCTCGCCGGCGCCTACGGGCAGGAGCGCATGGCCGCCGCCGCGCTGCTGTCGGCCACCGCGGCCGCCTTTTTCACGATTTCCGCCATGCTGTATTTCGTGCAGGGCTGAAGGGGGATTTGGGCCGGAAGGGTTGACGCCCGTCGACCGGCGACGCATCGTCGCCGCGCCTTGAAGTCGTTCGGGAATTTTTTCATGCGTCGTTCCTGGATCCGCCATGCCACAGCCTCGGCCGTCGTCGCGGTCGCGCTCGCCCAGACGCTGGCGCCTGCCGCCTTCGCGCGTCCCATGACGCCGGCCGAACGGCGCGACATGTCGCTGTCGGGCTCCATGCCGACCTGCGACGATTCCGCGATTCTCGGCCAGATTGCATCGCGTTTTGCGATCGGAGAATCGAATTTCGATTCCGGCCTGGCGATCACCGGCTTCACCGAGATCGTCGAGGTCGGTTTCCGCTCCAGCGGGCTCGACTATTACCCACGCCGCTTCTGCATGGGCCGGATCGCGCTCAATGACGGCAAGATCCGCAAGATCACCTACGCGATCGGCGGCTCCGAGACAGGCTGGCTCGGCGTCATGGGATCGGGCGTGCAATGGTGCGTCGAGGGTCTCGACCGATATCTCGTCTATGGCGCGGGCTGCCGGGCCGCTCGCCCCTGATTTTCAGACCCACGGGTATTTTCATGCGTGAATTCTCGATTCGTGCGGCCCGCTCCTGCGCGGCCGCGCTGCTGCTCATGGCGGTTGCATCCGGACTCGCTCCGGCGACAGCGCAGCAAACCGGATGCATTCTCGACAATTGCGCCGACAGGCGCGGACCGGCGACCAGCCAGCCGTCCGACCGCGGCTACAATTCGGACCGTCCGAGGCCGCGCGGCGCGAGCGATCCCGGAGATTTCGATTTCTACGTCCTGTCGCTGTCCTGGTCGGCGGGCTTCTGCGCGACCGGCGGCGCCGAAAAGAACGCCCGGCAATGTTACGGCGGCCAGCGTCTCGGCTTCGTCGTTCACGGCCTGTGGCCGCAATACGAGCGCGGCTTTCCGCAGGATTGCGGGCCGGCGGGACGCGCGCCGTCCCGCGTCGCGCTCGACCAGGCCAGCGGCCTGTTCCCCGACGAGGGGCTCGCCCGCTACGAGTGGCGCAAGCATGGAACCTGTTCCGGCAAGAGCCCGAGCGACTATTTCGCCGACGTGCGGCGGGCGCGCGACGCGATCGTCGTGCCGCCGCAGTTCAAGACGGCGTCGGACGACCAGACCTGGGCGCCCATCGACATCCTGCGCGCCTTCGAATCCGCCAATCCGCGGCTTCGCCCCGGCATGTCGGCGGTCGGCTGTCGTGGCGGCGTCTTGCAGGAAGTGCGCTTATGCATGAGCAAGGACCTGCGTGACTTCCGTCCCTGCCCGGAAGTCGCGCGACAGACCTGCCGCGCGCGGCAGCTCTCCGTACCGGCGCCGCTCTAGTTGTGAGCTTTCATTAGGTTGTCCATCCGGTCCCGAACGGGGAAGCTGAGGTTGTCGAAGCTTCAGTCTCGCCGGAGGACCGGATGAACATCCACAAGAATGCCCGTTTGACGCCGCTCGGTCGAGAGCGGCTGGTGCGGCTGATCGAGAGCGGGCAGACGCCGGAGGCCGCCGCTCGAGCCGCAGGCGTCTGCCCGCGGACCGCGCGCAAATGGTGGACTCGCTTCAAGGCCGAAGGTTTGGCGGGGTTGCAAGACCGCTCGTCGCGCCCGCACAGGCTCAATCGACCGACGCCCGCGCCGATCGCAGCGCAGATCGAAGCCTTGCGGCGCCAGCGTTGGACCGGCGGGCAGATCGCCGCCGAAACCGGCGTCTCCGCGGCGACCGTCAGTCGCATCCTCAAGCGCCTCGGCCTCAACAGGATCGCGGCGCTCGAGCCGGTCGAGCCCGTGCGCCGCTACGAGCGCGAGAAGCCGGGCGAACTGATCCATATCGACATCAAGAAGCTCGGCCGGTTCGCGCAGGTCGGCCATCGCATTACCGGCGACCGCACAGGCCAGAGCAACGGCCGCGGCGTTGGCTGGGAGTTCGTTCACGTCTGCATCGACGATGCTTCGCGCGTCGCCTTCAGCCAGCTTCTGCCCGACGAGAAGAAGGAAAGCGCCGTCGCCTTCCTCAAAGCCGCCGTCGCCTACTACGCCAGCCTCGGCGTCCTCGTGCAGCGCGTCATGACCGACAACGGCTCGTGCTACAAATCCTCCGCCTTCCGCCAGGCATGCCGCGACCTGGGTCTGCGGCACATCAGAACGAAGCCGTACACGCCCAAAACGAACGGAAAGGCCGAGCGCTTCATCCAGACGGCGCTCCGCGAATGGGCCTACGCGCAGGCCTATCCACATTCTGACCGATGCGCCGCCGAACTGCCGATCTGGCTGCACCGATACAACTGGCATCGCCCGCACAGCGCGATAAAATCAAAGCCGCCAATCAGCCGCCTCGGTCTAACTGAGGACAACCTGTTGAGGCTCCACATCTAGGTCACCTGAGCGGCGCGAAGCGCCAGACGATGAAGACGGAAAGCCCCGCCGCCGACCACGCGTTGAGGTCGAGGAGCTTTGCTCCTGTTTCCGCGCTCCAGCCGTTGAGAGCTGCGCCATAGCGTCCGTGCAGGATCCCGAAAGCTGCGAAAATGCAGGCCGCCAGGGCGCGTCGCCACCGGCTTTCGTCCGCGCTGAAACACACGTAGGCGAGCAGGGCGCAGGGCGCGAGAAACAGCTCGGCCCCCGCTGCGGCCCCGAACAGTTTCGTGGCGAACAGCGTGTCCGCCAGCCCCACGGCGACCAGCAGGAAGCGTCCGGCGAACGGCTTGCGCCGGGCGACGAACGGAACTGCGAGATAGAGGGGCGCGCTCGCCATCGTCGCGACCGAGCCCCAGGCTGCCTCCGCGCCGGCGAGCCACCACACGTAGAGCGGATAGAAGGGCTTGTTCAGAGCGATCAGCCACGCGATGGATACGGCCTCCCGGCTTCTTGTCTCCTCAAGATCCATTCGCGAGGTCCCCCGGTCGGCCCCGGATCGTTTCGCCGACGGCCGGACCATTTGCTTGCCGGCTTCGTACGCCAGCCGCACGACGCCGGTTCAGGGCGATGTGAACCGGATCGGCTCCCGACGCGTAACAGGCCCCGGGAGAACCGATATGAAGCATGTGGCGATCGGCATTCTGGCCGTCATGGCTTGTGGTCAGGCCCACGCCGCCTCCGAGGCGGCGATCATGGGTCTTTGGGCGCGTGGCGACGGCAAGGCGCGCGTACGCATCGAGAGGTGCGGCTCGGCGATCTGCGCCGTCAATACCTGGATCAGGCCGGACGTTCCCGACGAGAAGATTGGCGACCGGCTGGTGATGAACATCGCGCCGCGTGGCGGCACGCTGGCGGGGGAAGCATTCGATCCGCAACGCAACCTGACATTCCGGATCAGGATCGAGGCCAGCGAGCGCGCGATGACGACGCACGGCTGCATGCTGGCCGGCCTCGTCTGCAAGAACATGAACTGGCGGCGTAGCGGCGAATGATGGTGATGTCATGAAACAGACGGCGGTTCTCTACATCGCGACGCTCGTCGCGCTCGTGGCGATCGACTTCATCTGGCTGTCCCAGATGGGCGAGCGGCTTTACCGGCCGGTCATGAAGGACATGGTGCTCCAGGATTTCCGCCCGGCGCCGGCGATCGTCTTCTACATGATCTTCGCCTTCGGCCTGGTCTGGTTCGCAGGTCTGCCGGCCCTGAACGACGGCTCGGCGCGCACCGCGCTCGTCAACGGCGCGCTGATGGGATTCGTCGCCTACGCCACCTACGACCTCACCAATCACGCGACGTTGCGCGAATGGTCGAGCGTTCTCACGGCGGCCGACATGGCGTGGGGAACGCTCCTCTCGGCGGCGGCGTCCGCCGCCGGCTACGGAGCGGCGCGCGCGCTCTCGTAGGGGCCTCGACGCGGCGGCGCGATGCGCGCATAAGGTGGCGACCATCGACGATCGCCCATGAACTACCGTCACGTCTTCCACGCCGGCAATTTCGCGGACGTGTTCAAGCACGCGCTGCTCGTGCGCATCCTGCTCTACCTCAATCGCAAGGATGCGCCCTGGCGCGTGATCGACACACATGCCGGCGAAGGCGCCTACGATCTTGCACGGGAGGAATCGTCGCGCACTGGCGAATGGCGCGAGGGCATCGCCCGCCTGCGCGATTTGCCGGGCGGCGAGGCGGCCGACCTGCTCGCGCCCTTCCTCGACCTCGTCGGCGAATGCGATGGCGAGGGGCGGCCGCATACATATCCCGGTTCGCCGACGCTCGCGCAGAGGCTTGCTCGCGCCAACGACCGGCTGATCTTCTGCGAGAAGCATCCCGATGCTTTCGCCGCGCTGAAACGGCGCTTCGCACGCGACAGGCGCGTCAAGGCCCTCGACCTCGACGGCTGGACCGCGCTCGGCGCCTTCGTTCCGCCGCCCGAACGGCGCGGCCTCGTCCTGGTCGATCCGCCGTTCGAGGCGAAAGACGAATTCGCGATGCTGGCGCGCGGCTTCGTCGCGGCCTTCGCGAAATGGACGACCGGCGTCTATGCGCTCTGGTATCCGGTCAAGGATCCCCTCGCTGCAGCGGCTCTGTGGAACGCTGTTCGCGAAAGCGGCGCGACGCGCGCGCTGCGGCTCGAACTCGCCATCGCGCCGGATTCGCACGCCGGCCTCGTGCGCACCGGCCTCATCGTCGTCAATCCGCCGTGGACGCTGGAAGCCGAGGCGAGGATCCTGCTTCCGGAACTCGTTCGCCTGATGGAGCGCGCGCCCGGCGCCGGCGCGCATCGCGTGGAGCGATTCGGCGACTGAAACGAAAAAGGCCCGGCTTGCGCCGGGCCAGTCGTCGTCTGGAGGCATTTAGACGATTTCAGAAGCGGTAATTGATGCCCGTGCGCAGCGTCGACGTGTTGATGCCGACGCGCTGCCAGTCCGGGCTCCACACGAAGACCTCCTTCGCACCGAGCGAGGTGAAGAGATATTCGGCCTTGGCGGAAATATGATCCGTGAAGGCGTATTCGAGGCCGGCGCCGACCGCGAAGCCCGCCTGGAACGACGAGGACGATCCGAAGAAAGGCACGGCGCGCCAGTCGTTGACGCTGGTCGATACCGACCCCATCGCGAGGCCGCCCGTCACGAAGACCAGCGCGCGGCCCGCCGCGTAGCCGATGCGCGGCCGGATCGTGGCGATGCTGTTCAGGCTACCCTGGCCGCTGAACGCGAAGAACGGCATCTGGTTGGTGTTGTTGATGCTGGTCAGGTCCCAGTCGCCCTCCAGGCCGATGACGATGTTCGGCGCGGCCTGGTAGTTGAAGCCGCCGGTGATGCCGCCCACGAAGCCCGAGGGCTTTCCGAAGAGCTGCTCGGAGCCGTTGGTGAACGAGCCCCAGCCGTAGCCGGCGTTCAGGCCGAGATAGAAGCCCGTCCACGTGAAGACCGGCGGCGCGTAATAATCGGACTGGGGAGCGCGGCGGCTTGGCAGATCGGCAGCCTGGGCTGCGCCGGCGAGCGCAAGGGCGACGAGGCCTGCGCCGGCGAAGAGGGTCCTGATCATCGTTCAAACTCCGGTACGCAACGAAACACAGTAATTTATACGTCATGTTGTAAAATCGTTCAGGTAAATGATCGGTTAATCCGGCGTCGTTTCGAATTGTGACAAAGAGATGGCAGGGTGTTTTGCTGAATTTATTTCAAGATTAGCGCGTTGATCCGGTAATTGAATCTGAATTTCATCGATAAAATACGGTCGAAATCATCCGGTTTGCCAAGATTATCAGGGTTACTTTTTCGCTAATTCGCGTCACGATGCCTCCGTAGCCGTCGCCGTTCCGCGCAAATAGAATGCCGCGAGACTTTCAGGGGACGGAATGACAGGCGATCGACGGGAACACGGAATCGTTCTGGTGACGGGCGGCGGGCGCCGGATCGGGCGCGCCATTGTCGAGCGCCTCTCCGGCGACGGCGACGCCGTGGTCATCCACGCCAGCGCCCGCTCGCTCGACGAGGCGCAGGCGCTCGCAACGGAAATCCGGGGCCGGGGCGGCCGGGCGGCGGCGATCGCCGCCGACCTCGCCGACGAAGCCGAGACCAGGGCCCTCATCGCTCGCGCGACCGAGGCGTTCGGAGGGCTGACGCGACTGGTCAACAACGCCTCGGTCTTCGAAGCCGACGAACCCGATACATTTCGCGCCGAGGGATTCGACCTGGCCATGTCGGTGAATTTGCGCGCGCCGGTGCTGCTCGCCCAGGAATTCGCGGCGCATCTGCCGGCCGGCGCGTCGGGCGCGATCGTCAACCTGATCGACCAGCGCGTGCTGAAGCCGGACCCGCATTATTTCAGCTATTCCGTCTCGAAGGCCGGCCTGCACGCCGCCACCCGCATCATGGCGCAGGCCTATGCGCCGCGCATTCGCGTCAATGCGGTCGGTCCGGGTCCCGTCCTGCCCAACCAGCACGAGGGCCGCGCGGCCTTCGACGCCGAGGTCGCGGTCGCCCCGCTGGCCCGGGCCGTGGCGCCGGAAGAAATCGCCGACGCCGTCGCCTGGCTCATGGCGGCGCCCGGGGTCACCGGACAGATGATTGCCGTCGACGCCGGCCAGCATCTGGCCTGGCGGAAGTAACGCCGGCGCAGGCTGTCAGTCGGCGCTCGGCAGCCGCCGGATCGTGAATTCGATGTCGCCGTCGTCGCAGACCCGCCAGAACTCGATCTCGGTCATGTAGGCGGCCTTCGGGTAAAGATCGAACCATTCCCGTGCCTTGGCCCGTGCTTCGGTCCTCGGCAGCCGGAAGGTTTCCCGTCTCCACGCGCCGCTCGCGCCGCCCGGGCGCGCCCGGTTCCGGGCCGCCAGCCTTCGCGCGATGTCGCCGGGACTCTTCGGCCGCGGCTTGAACTCCTGACTCATGTACTTTCGAGTCTCCGGAACGCCTTCCCCAAGGATAGCGCCCCTGCGCGCCGGCGTGGAGTCCACAGGGTGGCGAATATGTCGCGCGACGCCCTCTGCCTTTCGCCCGCGAATTTTGCCATAATGCTCGCCTATTGCTGCGTTCAAGTGAGGGTTTGCCCCGACATTGATGACGCCTGGTCGCGCACTTCTGGCCGTTACCGGCCTGGTCGCCTTTTCGGTGGCGACCGGGGTTGCCGTGGCGCGCCTGCTGCCGAGCGATTATCCGGCCCAGCAGATCGAGGCGGCTGCTCCGGCCGCACAGGTCGCGGACACGCCAGCCGCGCCCCTGCCTGAACTGCGGACCGCCACCTTTGGCGCCATCGCGCCATTCGCGCCGCTGGCGACGCCCTTCCGCCAGTCGGTCGTGCGCGAAGCGTCGCTGTCGCCGCAAGCGTCGAGCGAAACCCTGAACGTCGAGACGCCGCCCGGCGCCTTCATCGCCTATGCGCCGCTGCCGCCCCAGCGTCCGGCCGAATTGTCCGCGCTGCTGTACGGCGCCAGTGCGCCCCTGCCGCCGAGCCGGCCCCGCGATCTCGGCGACGCATCGACGCTGCCGCCGGTCGTCGTGGCCTCGATCGCGCCGCAGGCGCCGGTCGCAACCGCGGCCGCCGAACCGCAGCAGCAACCCGAGACCAAGCCGTCGCTGGTCGAACCCGCGCCACAGGCGACGGAGGCCGACGTTCCCTTCCGCAAGGGCCAGCAGGTCTTCGTGCGCATCTTCAAGCAGGAAGGCGAACTCGAACTCTGGCTGCGCAAGGGCGCGCGCTACACGCTCTACAAGACCTACCCGATCTGCAAATGGTCCGGTCGTCTCGGGCCCAAGCTGCGCGAAGGCGACTACCAGTCGCCGGAAGGCTTCTACAGCGTCTCGGCGCGCCAACTGAATCCGAATTCGCACTATCACCTCGCCTTCAACGTCGGCTTTCCCAACGCGCTGGAAAAGCAGCTCGGCTACACGGGCGGCCTCGTGATGGTGCATGGCGACTGCAAGTCGGTCGGCTGCTTCGCGATGACCAATTCCGGCATCGACGAGATCTATGGATTCGTCGCCGCCGCGATCGGCGCAGGCCAGAAGGAAGTGCCGGTCAACATTTTCCCCTTCCGCCTTACCGACACGAAGCTGGCGCGCGAGACGAACACCGGCCTGCTGTCTTTCGCGCCGGCCGAACACGCCAAGTGGGCGCCCTTCTGGCAAAACCTGAAGGAAGGCTACGACCTGTTCGAGCAGACCGGCGAACCGCCGACCGCCTATGCATGCGGCGGCCGCTACGCGTTCAATTCCGCCGGCGCCTCGTGCAAGCGGATCGCCGGCTGGGGCATATAGGGCTCTCCCGCGTGCGGAGGCGCACCGCGCCTCGCCTCTCGAAAATCCGATAAGATGAAGGTCGCGCGACGCCCGCATGCGTCGCCTGTGTCGTCGGGGCCCGGCATGACCAGCGCAACGCCAGCAATCCAGCCGCGGTCCGACGTGATGCGCCGCTGCGCAATCGTCATCGGCGCGCTCGCCGTTTTCGCGCTGGGCCGCATGGCGCCATTGCCGGGCGTCGACATGGATGCGGCGCGCGCGACATCCGCCCGCCTTGGCCTGCCGGGCGACCTGTTCACGATCTTCTCGATCGGCGTCACGCCGATTGTCTCGAGCGCGCTGCTGCTCGAACTGGTTCAACTCGTTTTTCCCTCGCTGCGCGCGCTCTGCGCGACCAGTTCCCGCGCAGCGACGCGCCTGCGGCGCATATGGCTCGTCATGTCTCTCGTCTTCGCCGCCATGCAGGCGCATGGCATCGCCGGCGGCATGCTCGGCCTCGACGGCCTCGTGCCGGAGACCGACGGGTTCGTCTGGACAATCGTGGTCACCATCGTTGGCGCGACCGCGCTCCTGTTCTGGCTGTCGGCATTTGTCTCGGCGGCCGGATATGGCGACGGGCTTTGGCTTCTCTATGCGGCGGCTTATGTCGGCGGCCTCGTTCGGCTCTTCTCGTCGCCACTCGAGCAATTGGGGATCGGCGCCGGCGGCGAAAGCGAGATGTCAGCCGTCCTCGTTGCGCTGGCGATCGCGGTCGTCGCGCTCGCCGCCCTGTTCCTGCGCACGAACCAGGGAACCGCCCGCGAACGGGTCGAAACCTTCGTCTGGCCGGCCATGATCGGCTTCTATGGCGCGGGAATGCTCGTCAACGTCCTGCGATTCTTTCTCGACGCGCCGGCGGCTTACGGCCCCGTTCACATGGGACTCGTTTTCCTGCTGATCCTCGCCGTCGCGTTCCTGCGCGAGGGGTCGACGCAGGTTCGCATGGGGGCGCCGCGCGTCCTGCTTCTGGTTGTCGCCGAAACCGCGATCTGCGTCATCGTCGGCGTCGCCGCGCGACAGGCAGCGCTGCCATTCGGGCTCGAGGCGCCTGGCCTCGTCGCGACAATCGCGGCGATCGCCGGGCTGGCGTCGTCGATGAGAGATTCGTTGCGCAAACCCGCGACGACGCCCTGATCATTCCTCGGCTGCGGCGACCGCCTCGTCGATCAGCCGCGCGATGACCGCCGGATCGCGCGGAAAGCCCTCGCGTATCCAGCGCGCCTGCAGATGCTTGAGCGCCGCGCCGATGGCCCGGCCTTCGCTGAGGCCGCGCTGCTTCAGGTCTTCGCCAGACACGGGCAATCGGAAATCCCCCATCTCGCGCGCTGCGTCGCGCGCGGCCTGCCAGACCGCGACGTCGGCGCCGCCGCGGGCTTCCGCCTGCGCCAGCATGAGCGCATCGCAGGTAGCCTCGGCGCCGAATTCGAATACGCGCGTCGCCAGCGAGACATCGCGCGGCGGCGCGGCGGCGCCGTGCAGCGTCTCGAGCGCGCGCAAAGCTGCGACGAGCCGCTTGTGCTCGGCGTTCGAAAGCCGCAGACGCTCGCGCAGACGCTCGCAATCCTCCGTCGTGAGCGCGCCCGCGGCTGCGAGCCGTAGCAGGGCGTCGGCGTCGCGGCGCTCCGACGCTTCGATCCGCGCGAGCCCGTCCAGTCGTGACGAATAGACGATTCCCCCGATCGCGAATTCGAGCAGGCCCGCGTCGGCCGCCTCGCGCACCACGTCCGGTCCACGGGTGGCCGCCATGAGTTTCAGGATTTCGACGCGCACGCGCTCTGCCGACAGCCGCGTTAGGCCTTCGCGCAGGTCGATCGCGGCAGCGAGACCTTCCGCGTCGAGAGGGCCGCGTCCATAGGCCGCGTGAAAACGGAAGAAACGCAGGATGCGCAGATAATCCTCTGCAATCCGCTTACGCGCGTCGCCGATGAAGCGCACGCGCCGTTCGGCCAGGTCGGCCTGCCCGTCGAGCGGATCGTGCAGCACGCCGTCCGCCGTCAGCGACATGGAATTGATCGTGAAGTCGCGGCGACGCGCATCTTCGTCGAAATCGCGGCCGAACCGCACCTTGGCGCGCCGGCCGTCGGTCTCGACGTCTTCGCGCAGGCTCGTCACCTCGAACGGCCTGTGGCCTGAAATCACGGTGACCGTGCCGTGTTCGTAGCCGGTCAGCGCGACCTTCAGTCCGGCGGCCTTGGCGCGTTCGACCACGATGTCGGGCGCAGCCGTCGTCGCCATGTCGATGTCGGCGACGGCAATGCCGATCAGCGCATTGCGCACCGCGCCGCCGACGATGCGCGTTTCCTCGCCCGCCCCGTCGAGCGCCGCCAGCACGCGCGCGACATTCCGGTCGGCGAGCAGGCCGGCGAGCGCCGCGCGGCTCACTGGAAACGCCCCGGCACGACGCGTCCGTTCTCGACATGCGCCGGCGTGTAGCCGCCCTGTTGCCGGTTGGCGGTAAAGCCGAAGACCAGCATGCCCGCGACCGCGACGACGAGGCCCGCGATCGTCAGCCACACCGTTCGCCCGTCTCCCCAATGCGCGGCATGCGCAGGGTTGCGACGACGCGCCAGCAGATAGACGACGTAGATCAGGAACGGGGCGAGGAAGAGGGCGGCAGGCTCGGCGAATGCGCGCCACATCAGGTGTAGAGCCTCTCGTAGAGGTTGCGCAGGATGCCTGCGGTCACCCCCCATATATAATGGTTTTCCCAGGGCATGGCGTAGAAATGCCGGGTCGCGCCTTTCCATTCGCGCGACTGGCGCTGGTGGTTGTCGGGGTTCATCACGAAAGCCCAGGGCGTTTCGAAGGCTTCCGCCACCTCGTGATGGTTGATCGTCAGTTCGAACGGCGGATGGATCTGGGCGATCACCGGCGAGATCCGGTAGCCTGACCCGGACAGGTAGGGATCCAGCAGCGCGAACGGTTCGACATGCCGCCGCGACAGGCCGATCTCTTCCTCCGCCTCGCGCAAGGCGCATTCGATCGCATCCTCGCCCGGATCGATCTTGCCGCCGGGAAAGGCGACCTGGCCGGAATGGCTGCGCAGATGAGTCGCGCGTTCCGTCAGCAGCACCGTCGTCCCCTCCGGCCGCTCGATCAGTCCGATCAGGACGGCGGCCGGCCGGGCGTCGGCGAGCGCCGCCGCCATCTCGCGGTAGGCCATGTCGACCACATGGGCGTCGCCGGCCTGGCCCGGCGCCGAAAAGGGTTTGGCGAGCCGGGCGCGAACATCCGGAATGAGGGCGCGGGCGGCAAGAACAGAATCCGTCATCGCCCGCACACTAGATCGAATGCGGCGCGCGGGAAATGTCGCCGCCGATGTCGAGGTCGGCGGCCCGCCGCCTTCGCGGCATACCGCCAGCTGCACCGCCCCAGCGCTATTGCCGCGCAATCGCGGCCTTGCCCGACCTCAGCACGAATTTCTGCACCTTGCCGGTCGCGGTCTTGGGCAGTTCCTCCACGAAGCTGATCCATTGCGGCGTCTTGAAATGCGCGAGGTTGTCGCGCACGTGCTTCTTCAGTTCGTCCTCGCTGGCCATGGCGCCGGCGCGCAGGATCACGAACGCGTGCGGGGATTCGCCCCATTTCTCGTGCTTCATGCCCACGACCGCCGCCTCCTGGACGGCGGGATGGCGCAGCAGGCAGCCCTCGACCTCGACCGACGATATGTTCTCGCCGCCCGAGATGATGACATCCTTGAAGCGGTCGCGGATTTCCGCATATCCGTCTGGATGCACGACGGCCGCATCGCCCGAATGGAACCAGCCGTCGCGGATCGCGGCGTCCGTCGCGGCCCTGTCGTTGTAATAGCCCTTCATCACGACATTGCCGCGCACGGTGATCTCGCCGAGCGTCTGTCCGTCGCGCGGCACTTCGGCGCCCGCTTCGTCGACGACGCGCAACTCGCCTGAACTGACCAGTTCGACGCCCTGCCTCGCCTTCAGTTCGGCGCGGGCCTGCTCCGGGAGGCCCGCATGCTCAGGCAGCGGTTCGCAGAACGTGATGAACGGCGATGTTTCCGTCAGCCCGTACACATGCGTCAGTTCCCAGCCGAGTTCGCGTTCGACGAGTTCGATCGTCGCGGCGGCGGGCGGGGCGCCGGCTGTGAACAGCCGCACGCCGCGCGGCGCCTCGGCGCGCATGTCGGCCGGGGCGTTGGCGATCGAGATCAGCACGGTCGGCGCCGCGCAGAACATCGTGATCTTCTCGTCGCGGATCAGCCGGAAGATATGCGCGGGCTCGACCCGTCGCAGGCACACGTTCGCCATGCCGCGCGCCGTCGTCGTCCACACGAAGGTCCAGCCGTTGGCGTGAAACATCGGCAGGGTCCACAGATAGCGGTCGGCCGGGCTCAGGTGATGATGCACGAGCGTGCCCATCGTGTTGATCCAGGCGTTACGGTGCGTGATCATCACGCCCTTCGGCCGCGCCGTCGTGCCGCTCGTGTAGTTGATCGTGATCAGGTCGGTCTCGGCGATCTCCACCTTGCGGAAGTCCGGACCATGCGCGGCGAGCATCGACTCGTAGTCGATCCAGCCCTTGCCCGCGCCTTCGAGCGCCACGAAATGCGTCACGCCCGGCAGTTGCGGGCGAATGCTGTCGACGGCGTCGATGTAGTCGGGGTGCACACAGACGATCTTCGCGCCGCTGTGGTTGATGATGTATTCGAAATCGGCCGGCAGCAGGCGGTAGTTGATCGGCACGAGCACCGCGCCGATCTGCGGGACGGCGTAATAGCCTTCCAGGTGATTGTGCGTGTTGGGCGCGATATAGGCGACGCGATCGCCCTGCCCGACGCCGAGCGCCTGCAATGCCGACGACCAGCGGTCGCAGCGTTCGAGGAACTGGCGGAAGGTGAGCCGCAGGTCGCCGTCGACGATCGCCTCGCGGTCCGCGTAGAGCCGCCGCGCGCGCCGCGCGAAATCCAGGGGGCTGAGCGCGATTTCCATCGTACGTTCCCTCTATGCTTGTCGTTTCCTCTCGCGATCTTGCGCGCGAGGAGGATCGACAGGCAAGAGGGAGCGCCCGCCGGCGCGCCTCCGGCCGTTTCGCGTTCTATGCGGCGGGTCGAACGTCGTCGTGATGGCCGCCCAGCGCGCCGGAATTCTGCTCGGCCGCGATGGCGCGCGCGATCATGCGCCGCGCGTAGACGCCGCCGGCGTCGATGTCGAGCTTCATCAGGCGACGGTCCGGCCAGGCCTGGAGATTGACCTGCTGGCGCTCCAGCAATTCCAGATCTTCGGCGAAGATCGCGCCCTGCCCTTCGCAGATCGTCGCCGTCAGTTCGGCGTCATCGGTCTTGAACTGGCGCGCCATGCCCCAGAAATACCAGTGCGACGTCTCGGTTTCCGGCGTGATGAAGTCGACGACGACGGCGCTGGTGCGGGTTTCGTCCGGCGCATGGCGCCCGCCCGTACCGGCCCTGGCGACGCCGACCTCGATCATGACATGGCTCGGCAGCGAGAAGCGGCACACCTGCCAGCGGTCGACAGGCGCCTGGTCGTCCTGTCCGTTGGCGCGCTGCGCCATGCGCCAGAACGGCGGAGACGCGACATTGTCCATGATGCGCTCGGCGATCGCCTCGTCGTCGGTGACGCGGGTCGCGACCGGCGCCTCGTCAATTTCCTTCTGCCCGATGCTCGTCGAATGGACATAGGTCTCGTGCGTCAGATCCATGAGATTGTCGATCATCAGGCGATAGTCGGCCTTCACGTGGTAGAGGCCGCCGCCATAGGCGAAGCCCGGCCTGTTCGCCCATTCAAAGGCTGGAATGGCGGCCGGATCGGCGAGCGTCGCATCGCCCGGCCACAGCCAGATGAAGCCGTATCGCTCGACCACTGGGAACACGCGCGTCTTCGGGAAAGCGCCCATGCGCTGCTTGGGCATCGAGCAGGCGCGGCCTTGGCCGTCCATCGCGAGGCCGTGATAGGGGCAGACCAGCGTGTCGCCCTCCACCTTGCCAAGCGACATCGGCGCGCCGCGATGCGGGCAATAATCCTCGACCGCCGCCACGCTGCCATTGGCGCGACGGAACATGGCGACGCGTTCCCCGCAGATCTGGCGGCCGAGCGGCTTGTCGGCGATCTCGTCGGAACGGGCCGCGACATACCAGGCGTTGACGGGCCAGGGCTTCGCTTTTGCAGGCATGGGAGTCCTCCCTCTCCAGATTGCCTGCCTTTATATTGGATCCAATTTTGGACGTAAAGGGGATTTTTTGGGTATTTCTCATCAAATCTCTAGTTTATTGGAGCCAATAGCCCTCCGTCCGGGGAGATGGCATGATCGGTCCGCGCTGGGGAGGGGAATGAGCAAGCCGGGTCAGCAGGTTCTGGCGCAATTGCGCCAGCAGATCGCCTCGGGTCATCTGCCGCCCGGCGCGCGGATCGTCGAAATTCCGACGGCCGAAGCCTTCGGCGTCTCGCGCATGCCCGTGCGCGTCGCGCTGCGCGAACTCGAACGCGAAGGCCTTCTCGAAAAGGCGGGAGCGCGCGGCTACAGGGTGCGCGCCGCGACGCGCGACGACATCATCGACGGCATAGAAGTGCGCGGCGTGCTCGAAGGCCTGGCGGCGATGCGCATCGGCGAACGCGGCATGTCGGCTGCGACCGAACGCGAGTTGCGCGCCTGCCTCGTCGACGGCGACGCCATCTTCGCCAAGGGCCATCTCGTCGAAGCCGATCTCGCCGCCTATCAGGACATGAACATCCGCTTCCATTCGGCCATCGTCGAGGGCGGCGGCGGCAGCGCCATCCGCGAAGCTTTGGCGCGCAACGAACATTTGCCCTTCGCATCCGTGCGCGCGCTCGCCGCCGATCTCACGCGTCTCGACCGCGAATTCCGCCGCCTGTCCTACGCGCACATGCAGCACCACGCGATCTTCGAGGCGCTCGCCAACCGGCAGAGCGCGCGCGCCGAGGCTTTGATGCGCGAACACGCCAATGCGACCATGGCGCATGTCGATTTCGCCTATGGGGGCGAGTAGGGGGCGGGGAGGAACAGCGCCGCTATCGATCGAGACCGGACGCGATTGGGCCGCAGCGGAGGGACTTCCTGCAAATTCGTAGCTAGAGGACCGCGCCTATATCTATAAGCTCGTCTGATCTGAAATTTGATCGCAATGTAGGGACATGGCGAAGCGGAAGCTGACTGCGATACTTGCGGCCGATGTCGTCGGCTACAGCAGGCTTGTCGGCGCTGACGAAGACGGCGCTTTGTCCCGGCTTAGAGTGCTCAGAATCGAGCTGTGGGATCCCACTGTCGAATTGAACAAAGGCCGCGTCGTTAAACGGCTGGGCGACGGCCTGCTGCTGGAGTTTCGCAGCGTCGTTGACGCGGTCAATTGCGCACTCGACCTCCAATCCGGAATGGCCGAGCGCAACGCCGGGCTTCCGGCTGATCGTCGGATGGACCTTCGTATCGGCATCCACATTGGAGATGTTGTCGAAGAGGCCGACGGCGATCTTATGGGGGATGGCGTAAACGTCGCCGCCAGACTGGAGGCGATCTCCGAACCGGGCGGGATCTGTCTGTCGAACGACGCCTACCGGCAGGTCAGAGGCAAAGTCGCGCCGGATTTCGAGGACATGGGCCTTCGACAGCTCAAGAATATTGCCGAGCCGCTCCAGGCCTGGCGCGCGCTCATTGCCGGCCGCTCTTCCGAAGTCGATCCGGTCAATAATGCCGGGGAACCCGCGATCGGCAATGCTTCTACGCAGCGACTTTCGCTCCTCGTCCTGCCGTTCTCGAACATCGGCGGCGACGCCGAATACGAGTATTTTGTCGACGGCGTCACGGAGAGTCTGACGACCGACCTCTCGCGGATAGCCGGGGCGATCGTCATCGCGCGCAACACTGCCTTCACATTCAAGGGCAAGGCTGTCGACGTGAAGAAACTCGGCCGAGAGCTGAATGTCCGTTATGTGCTGGAAGGCTCCGTGCAGCGCGGCGGCGCACGCCTACGGATCAACGTGCAATTGATCGACGCCGAAACCGGCAACCACCTGTGGGCCGAGCGTTTCGACAAGCCCGTCGCCGACCTGTTCGACATGCAGGATGAGATCGTCGCCCGGCTTGCAAACGCCCTGGACGCCGAATTGGTAGCAGCCGAGGCTCGGCGCGCCGAGAGTATGCTGCGTCCTGAGGCGGTCGACCTGGTGTTCCAGGGCCGGGCCTGGCTCAACAAGGGTCTGACGCCGGATTACATGTCGCGAGCCCAAAGCTATTTCGAGAAAGCAGTCGAGTTGGACTCCCGGAATGTCGAAGCGCTGGTCGGCCTGGCACACGTGCACTGGTCGCTGGGCGCCGCCATCATGACCGACGAGTGGTCGGCGCACTTCGAGATGGCGGAGGCGACGATATCCCGAGCCGTCTCTCTGGCCCCCAAACATGCTTCGGCTCATTACACACTCGGGGCTGTCCTGGTCTTCACGAGACGGGCCGTTCTCGGAATCGCCGAGGCCGAGCGCGCGCTGACACTCGACCAAAACCTGGCCCGCGCACATGCGCTTATCGGCTATGCAAAATATCTCCTCGGCCGAGGAGCCGAGACGGAGGCGCACATTGACGAGGCCTTTCGGCTGTCGCCTCGCGACACCTTGGCGCCGCGTTGGTGGTCTTGGATAGGCTTGGCCAAGGCCCAGTGTGGCGCCGATGAAGAAGCAGAGAAGTGGATCCGCCGAAGCCTTGAGGCGAACCCGAATTATTCGGTCCGGTACTTCGATCTGGCCGCCGTCCTTTCGCGACTCGGCAAATCGGATGAGGCGCGGATCGCCGTGCAAGCGGGCCTTAAGCTCGACCCGCATTTTACGATCAGACGTTACCGTGACATCGCCTACGCCAGCAGCGACGATCCCGTGTACCGGGCCGGGCGGGATCGGCTGATTGAAGGCATGTTCAAGGCAGAAACTCCCGGCGGCTAGAAAGCGCTTTCGACCTGACAGCGATTGAGGGAAGGAGAGGACGCCGCGCGGCCGAAGGATCATAGTCCGGAATTTCGGCTGACCGCCCATTGCCGTCGCATGTCCGCTATCCGCTCTCACGCCGCCGCCCATTCCTCCACTTCGCTCGCCTGCGCCATCGGGAAGAACGCGCCGGCCGACGCCACGCCGAACATCTCGACGCCATCCGCCTCCCGCACCTCGCCCCAGGCGACGAGATCGTAGAACAGCGCCCGCTTCACGAGGGCCTCCAGCCGGTCGCGGACCAGCACATAGGGTTTGAGCCCGTCGGCCGCGCCTTTCTCGAATCGCAGGGGATGGTCGGCGTCGATCTCGACCCAGTCCTCGACATTGGTGCGCAGCCGCAGCACCTGCCCGCGCTGGTCCTCGGTCCTCTGCAGTTCGACCCCCAGGAACGGCGCGTCGTCGACGCGAATGCCGACCCTTTCCACAGGAGTTACAAGCACATAGCGCTCGGGATCCCTGCGCAGGATGGTCGAGAAGAGCTGCACCAGCGCCGGCCGGCCGATCGGCGTGCCCATGTAGAACCACGTGCCGTCGGCGGCGATCCGCATGTCGATGTCGCCGCAGAACTCGGGGTTCCACAGGTGCACGGGCGGCAGCTTCTTGCGTTCCCCGCCCGCGGCGCGCGCCGCCTGCGTCAGGCCCTCCAGGCCGCCGCTGGCGGCCTTCGTCGTTAGCTCTTCCTTCGCCATAATCTCGCGCCCATTGGCCCCCACGCTTTCGACGCCATAATCTAGGGTGGCGCCGTCGGATCGGAAACACGAACGATTCGGCGGCCCGGATGTCTGCGGCGTCCGGCTTCCCGCGGCGGGAAGGCAGAGCGCGCGAAGGATTGCGATGACCACTTCCCCTGCCCCGACCTCCATCGAAGAAGCCGTCGCCCAGACCGCCGACCGCGCGCTCGAACGGCTCGCCGCCGCGCGCGCCGGCGTCGAGGCGGTGATCTTCGGCCAGCGCAGCGTCGTCGAGCAGGCGCTCGTCACACTGCTGTCCGGCGGCCATGGCCTGCTCGTCGGCGTTCCGGGCCTCGCCAAGACCAAACTCGTCGAGACGCTCGCCATCGTGCTCGGCCTCGACAGCCAACGCGTGCAATTCACGCCGGACCTCATGCCCTCGGACATTCTGGGTTCGGAAATCCTCGAGGAAAGCGCCGACCGCAAGCGTTCGTTCCGTTTCCTGCCCGGTCCGATCTTCGCGCAATTGCTGATGGCCGACGAAATCAACCGCGCCTCGCCCCGCACGCAATCGGCGCTGCTGCAGGCGATGCAGGAACAGCACGTCACCGTCGCCGGCCAGCGCCACGACCTGCCGCGCCCGTTCCATGTGCTGGCGACGCAGAACCCGCTCGAACAGGAAGGCACCTATCCGCTGCCCGAAGCGCAGCTCGACCGCTTCCTCATGCAGATCGACGTCGTCTATCCCGACCGCGACGCCGAACGGCGCATCCTGCTCGACACGACGGGCGACGCGCAGTCGCGGCCGCAGAACGCATTGAGCGTTGACGATCTCATGCAGGCGCAGCGCCTCGTGCGCCGCCTGCCCGTGGGCGAGACCATCGTCGAAGCCATTCTCGATCTCGTGCGGTCCGCGCGCCCCGGCGAAGGCGATTCCGACATCGTCCGCCACATCGCATGGGGCCCCGGCCCGCGCGCCGCGCAGGCGCTGATGCTCGCCGTGCGCGCCCGCGCGCTGCTGGAAGGCCGCCTCGCGCCGGCTCTGTCCGACGTCGTCGCGCTCGCCGAACCCGTGCTGAAGCATCGCATGGCGCTCACCTTCGCCGCGCGCGCCGACGGCGAGACCATTCCGGGCCTCGTGCAGAAACTCGTGTCGCGCTTCGCATGAAGACCGGCGCGCGCCTGATCGCGTCGACCGAAAGCGCCGCCGCCCCGGCGACGCGGCAGGTCGCGCTCGACCTGGCGCGCCGCCTGCCCGCCGTCGTCGTGGCTGCGCGCGAGATCGCCGCCTCGATCCTGCATGGCGTGCACGGACGCAGGCGCGCCGGCACGGGCGAGACCTTCTGGCAGTTCCGCCCCTTCTCCTCGGGCGAGGCGGCGAGCCGCATCGACTGGCGCCGCTCGGCGCGCGACGACCGGCTCTACGTGCGCGAGCGCGAATGGGAAGCCGCCCACACATTGTGGCTGTGGATGGACCTGTCGCCGTCCATGGGCTTCGTCTCCGATCTGGCGCAGCAGCCGAAGGTCGACCGCGCGCTGACGCTCGGGCTCGCCGCCGCCGACCTTCTGGTGCGCGGCGGCGAACGCGTCGGCCTGCTCGGCCTGTCGCGCGCTCTGGCGACCCGCGACATCGTCGACCGGCTCGCCGAATTCCTGCTCGTCGAGTCGCGCCGCGTCGACGCGCAGGCCGAACTTCCGCCGGCCGAGGCGCTCAGCCCGCGCACGCGCGCCATTCTCGTCAGCGACTTTCTGGTCGCGCCCGACGCCTTCGCCGAACGCCTGCGCACGCTCGCCTCGCGCGGCGCCGGCGGCGCGCTTATCATGATCGCTGATCCGGTCGAGGAGACCTTTCCCTTCTCCGGCCATGTCGAGTTTCTCGACGTCGATTCGAGCGCCAGGCTGCGTGTCGGCCGCGCCGAAAGCTGGCGCGCCGAATATGTGAAGCGCCTCGCCGCGCATCGCGCGCGCATCGCCGAAATCGCGCGCGCGCATGACTTCTCGCTGATCCTCCATCGCACGGACCGTCCGGCCTCCGAGGCGCTGCTGGCGCTGCGCGCGCGGCTCGAAGCCGGCTCCATCTTCGGCGCGATCGCATGATCGCCGGGCTTCCCCTCGCCTTCGCCGCGCCGCTCGCGCTGATCGGGCTGCTGGCGCTGCCGGTCATCTGGCTGCTGATCCGCGTCACGCCGCCCAGGCCTGAGCGGGCGCCCTTTCCGCCGCTCAAGCTCATTCTCGACATGAAGCCGCAGGACGAGACGCCGGCGCGCACGCCGTGGTGGCTGCTGGCGTTGCGGCTGGCGGCGGCCGGCCTCGCCTGCCTCGCCTTCGCCGGCCCGATCTGGAATCCGCGCGCGACAGGCATGGGCGGAGCGGAACCGCTGCTCGTCGTTCTCGACGACGGCTGGGCCGCCGCGCCCACGTGGGACCGCCGCATCGCCTATGCGGCCGGCGAAATCGAGGCGGCCGGGCGGCGCGGCGCGCCCGTCGCTTTCGCCGCAATTTCTGACGGCGCGCGCGAGATCGCGCCGACCGAAGCCAGCCGCGCGCTCGAACTGCTGCGCGCCCGAAAGCCGCAACCCTTCGAACCGTCGCGCCTTGCCGCGCTTCCGGCGATGGAGAAATTTTTCGCGGGCAGGAGCAACGCCCGCGCATTGTGGATCGCCGATGGCCTCGAAGCCGGCGAGGCGCGCGCCTTCGCGGAAAAACTGTCGTCGCTCGCCGGCGACCGACTCGAGATCGCCGCCGAGGCGCGCGCGCCGCTCGCGCTCGCGGGTCCGCGCAACGAGGCGAACGGCCTCGTCGTGCGCGTGCTGCGTGGCGGCGCGGCCGGCGCGCCGGGCATTGTCCGTGCCCTCGACATGAAGGGCCTCTCGCTCGCCGAGGCGCCCTTCGCCTTCGCTGCTTCAAACGAAACGGAAGCTAAGATCGACCTGCCCGTCGAATTGCGCAACGAGGTGGCGCGACTGGAAATCACGGGTGAAAAATCGGCCGGCGCCGTCTCGCTGCTCGATGACAGATGGAAGCGCCGACGCGTCGGCCTCGTCAGCGGCGCCAGCGCAGATGTCGCGCAGCCGCTGCTCGCGCCGAACTATTATCTGAGCAAGGCCCTCGCGCCTTACGCCGACGTGCGCGAGGCGCGCGCCGACGCGGCGGACCCGATCGGTTCGCTCATCGACGACGGCGTCGACGTCCTCGTTCTCTCCGACATGGCCATCGCGCCCGGAGCGACGCGCGAGAAACTCGACGCCTTTCTTGAGAAGGGCGGCGTGCTCGTACGTTTCGCCGGCAGCAGGCTGGCGGGTTCGCAGGACGATTTGACCCCCGTGCAATTGCGGCGGGCGGGTCGCGTGCTCGGCAGCGCGCTGTCGTGGGAGACGCCGAAAAAGCTCGGCGCCTTCGAGGATCGGACGCCCTTTGGGGGATTACGCCCGCCGGATGAAGTCACGATCTCGCGTCAGGTTCTCGCGGAACCGGAACCCGGACTTGCGGCGCGCACCTGGGCGCAGCTTGCCGATCATACGCCGCTCGTCACGGCCGAGCGGCGCGGCAGGGGCCTGCTCGTCCTCTTCCACATCACCGCCGACACCACATGGTCGAACCTGCCGATCTCCGGCCTGTTCCCGGACATGCTGCGCAAGATCGTCGCGCTCGCGGGCGATACGGCGCGCGCCGCGCCAAACGAGGAAGACACGGCCGTCGATGCGCCGCAGAAGGTTGCGACGCTCGCGCCCAACCGCACGCTGGACGGCTTCGGCGCCTTCGGCGCGCCGCCGGTCTCCGCGCGGGCCATCGCCACGAATTTCCATGGCCCCGCGTCATCCGATCATCCGCCGGGCTTCTATGGGCCCGCCGACGGCCTCGTGGCGATCAACGCGCTCGAACCGGATGCGCAAATCGTCGCCGCCGATTTTTCCGGCCTCGCCGGGCGCCGTTCGGAGATCGAGCAGACCGCGCCGATCGATCTGCGCCCGCCGCTGATCGCGCTGGTCTTCCTTCTTCTGGTCGCAGATTCGCTCGCCTCGCTCTGGCTCGGCGGCGGCCTGCCGCGTCTGCCGCGCCGCGCGGCGGCGGCCGCGCTGGCGATCTTCGCGCTCGCCGCATTCTCGACGTTGCGTCACGACGCGCGCGCGCAAAACGCCTCGCAAGCGCCGCAGAAGCAGGCGCAGGTCTCGAAACGCGACATGGACGCGGCGCTCGCCACGCGCCTCGCCTATGTAGTGACCGGCGACCCGCGCGCCGACGAGGTGAGCCGCGCCGGGCTGCAATCCCTGTCGCGCGTGCTTGCCGACCGCACGTCGCTCTCGCCGGGCGAACCTGTCGGCGTCGATCCCGCGCGCGACGAACTCGTCTTCTATCCATTGCTCTACTGGCCGATCGCCGCGACGCGACCACAGCCCTCGGCCGCGGCCATCCAGAAGATTTCCGCCTTCATGAAGCAGGGCGGCACGATCGTCTTCGACACGCGCGACGCGATGAGCGCGCGCCCCGGCGCCCCGCCGACGCCGGAGCAATTGTGGCTCCGCAAGCTCCTCGAAAATGTCGACGTCCCGGAACTAGAACAGGTGCCGCGCGACCATGTCGTGACGAAGACGTTTTACCTGATCGACAATTTCATCGGCCGCACCGCCAACGGCCAGACCTGGATCGAGGCCCTGCCGCCGGAAACCGCCGACACGGCCAATCGCCCGGCGCGCGCCGGCGACAGCGTATCGCCGATCATCATCGCCTCGAACGATCTCGCCGCGGCCTGGGCTGGCGACCGCTACGGCGAGCCGCTCTATCCGCTGACGCCCGGCGGCAGCCGGCAACGCGAACTCGCCCTGCGCGGCGGCGTCAATCTCGTGATGTATACGCTGACCGGCAATTACAAGGCCGACCAGGTGCACGTACGCGACCTGCTGAACAGGCTGGGGCATTGAATTGAGCGCCTGGTCCCTCGCCTTCTCTCCCCTCGCGCCGGTCTGGCTGCTGGCGCTCATGGGAACTGCAGGCCTGCTCGCGGTCGGCCTCGCCGTCTGGGCGCGGCGGCCCGGCGCGTGGCTGCGCGCGCTCGGTCTCGCGCTCGTGCTGCTTGCGCTTGCCGACCCGTCTTTCGTGCGCGAGGACCGCGAACCCCTGAAGGACACGGTGGCGCTCGTTCTCGACACCAGCGGCAGCCAGTCGATTGCGGAGCGACCGGCGCAGGTGGCGGCGACGAAAGCCGAACTGGAAAAGAGATTCGGCGCGCTGGGCAATATCGACCTGCGCGTCATCGAGAGCGGACGCACGGAAGCCGAGGCCGATGGCACGAAGCTCTTCGCCGCGCTGAACGCCGGCCTGTCCGACGTGCCGCCGGAGCGTCTCGGCGCCATCGTCATGGTGACCGACGGAATCGTTCACGACATTCCCGAGAATACGGAGCGTCTTGGCTTCAAGGCGCCGTTGCATGTGCTCGTCACCGGCCACGAGGGCGAACGCGACCGCCGCATCGAATTGATCGAGGCGCCGCGTTTCGGAATCGTCGGCAAACCGGTGACCATCGAGGCGCGTGTCGTCGACAGCGGCGGCGGTCAGGAGCCGGTCGCCATTCGCGTGCGTCGCGACGGCGCGGAGATCGCCACCATGCGCGGCGCGCCCGGCGCGACGATCCGCCTGCCGATCGTCGTCGACCATGGCGGGCCGAATGTCGTCGAAATAGAGGTCGATCCCGTTCCGGGCGAACTGACGACGCTCAACAACAAGGCGGTCATCACGATCGATGGCGTGCGCGACAAACTGAAGGTGCTGCTGGTCTCGGGCGAGCCGCATGCGGGCGAACGCACATGGCGCAATCTCCTGCGCTCGGACGCGAACGTCGATCTCGTGCATTTCACCATCCTTCGACCGCCGGAAAAGCAGGACGGCACGCCGATCAACGAATTGTCGCTGATCGCCTTCCCGACCGCCGACCTGTTCGGCCGAAAGATCGGCGAATTCGATCTCATCATCTTCGACCGCTATTCGAACCAGAGCGTGCTGCCGTCGATCTATCTCGACAATATCGTGAAATACGTACGCGAGGGCGGTGCGCTGCTGATCGCCGCCGGACCGGATTTCGCGACCGATTCCGGCATTTTTTTCTCGCCGCTCGGCAAGATTTCGCCAGGCCGTCCGGACGGCGATCTCACCGAAAAGCCGTTCCGCGCGCGCGTCTCCGATCTCGGCCGCAAGCATCCCGTAACGCGCGGCCTGCCGGGCGCCGAAGCCAATCCGCCGCACTGGAGCGAATGGTTCCGGCAGGTGAACGTCGAAGCGACACGCGGGCAATCCATCCTCATCGGCGCCAACGACAAGCCGCTGCTCTTGCTGTCGCGCGAAGGCAAGGGCCGCGTCGCCGAATTGCTGAGCGACCAGATGTGGCTATGGGCGCGCGGCTACGAGGGCGGCGGGCCATATCTCGAGATCCTGCGGCGCCTGGCGCACTGGTTGATGAAGGAACCCGACCTCGAGGAAGAGACGTTGCGCGCCACCGCGCGTGGCAAGGACATCCGCATCGAGCGCCAGACACTGAAAGAATCGATCGAACCGGTTTCGATTGTCGCGCCGTCCAGCGCCGTCGGCCAGGCGACGCTTGCGCCGGTCGAGCCCGGACTTGCGCGCGGATCGTTCCAGGCGCGCGAACTCGGTCTCTATCGCCTGACCGAAGGCGACCTGTCGGTGCTCGTCAATGTAGGGCCGGACAATCCGCGCGAATTCCAGGACGTGATCTCGACCGGCGAGCGGCTGAAACCGATCGCCGAAGCGACCGGCGGCACGGTGCGTCGCATTGCCGCCAGTTCGGGCGCGGATACGTCCGGCGCCATATCCCTGCCGCGTATCGCCTCGGTCGGATCTGGATCGCTGGCCGGCGGCGCCGACTGGATCGGCGTGCGCCGCACGGATTCGCACGTCGTGCGCAGCGTGGGCGTCGCGCCGCTGGCGCTCGGGCTTGCGGGCCTCGCCGTCCTGCTTGCGGCCTTCCTGGCGACCTGGCTCGTGGAAGGCCGGCGCGGTTCCTGAAAAATCAGGCGCCGCGCGCCAGCATCGCCTTGAAGTCGGCGCGCGCCTTTTCAGCCTCCGCTCTCGCGGCCGGCGAGGCGTCGCCCATGCCGAAGAAGCCGTGGATGAGGCCCGGCCCGCGATGGCGCTTCGTCGCAATGCCGGCCTTCTCCAGCGCATCGGCGTAAGATTCGCCCTCGTCTCGCAGCGGATCAAAGTATGCGGTGCAAACCACGGCCGGCGCGACGCCTGCAAGCGAGGGCGCGCGCAGCGGCGAGGCGCGCCAGTCGGCGCCCTCGTTCGCCTGCGAGAGATAATGACCCGCAAACCATTCCATCACGGCGCGAGACAGGAAATACCCTTCCGCATTCTCCTGCCGCGAGGCGTAGCGCGCGTTCTCCTGCGCATCCGCATAGCCGCCGACGAGATCGGTCGCCGGATAGACGAGCAATTGCGCCGCGAGTTTGAGGCCTGAATCGCGGCAGGCCAGCGCGACCGTCGCGGCGAGATTGCCGCCGGCGCTGTCGCCGGCGACGCCGACGCGCGCCGCATCGCCGCCGAATTCGCCGATGCGGGCGATGACGTCGCGCGTCGCCGCGAAACAATCATCGAAGGCCGCCGGGAATTTCGCTTCGGGCGGCCGGCGATAGTCGACCGAAACGACGACAGCGCCGGTCTCGATCGCCAGCAGGCGCGCCTGGCGATCGTGCGTGTGGACGTCGCCTGCGACCCAGCCGCCGCCGTGAAAGAATAGAACCGTCGGCGCCGCGCCGGCGCCGTTGCGATAGAGGCGGGCCGGGATCGCGCCCGCCGGTCCCTTCAATAAAATGTCGGCGACGTTGTCGACCGGCGGCGGCGGAACGGCGGCGCGCGCATCCGCCAGCGCCTGCAACGAGTCGCGCGCGCCCTGCGGCGTCATCGTCTGCGGATCGCGCAGGGGCAGCAGCGGTATGATCTGGGCGAGCGCGGAATCGAGCGGAATCGTCATGTGTTTCCTCGGCGGTTTGCGACCGAGCTTATGTTGACGCGCATTAACCCGCAACGCGCGCATTAGCATTAATCCCGCGCATTTGTTGCTTCGAAATCGTTTGAAAACAATATTCCCGCTATTCAGACGCGGAGAGACTTCATGGTCAGCGTTCCTACGAAAATTCTTCCTCGCGGCATCCTCGATTCCATCAAGAAGACACGGCCCGTCTATGCGCTCGGTCGCCGCGTGCGCTTCGCACTCGGCTCCGGTCTCGGCGCCCGCCCGGTTCCCGGCCTGTCGAGCCGCGCGCATTTCAACGATTTCATGCTGTCCTCGACGTCGCCGGAGCACGTGAAGTCCTACCGCGACGGCGCCCGCGCATTCGTCGACATTCTCGAACGCTCGCTCGCCGAAGCCGGACGCGACTGGAACTCGATCCGAACCTGCCTCGAGGTCGGATGCGGCTACGGGCGCATCGTCCGCGAGTTGCGCGATCGCCTGCCCGCCTCCCGCATCTTCGTGACCGACGTGATCGAGGAAGGCGCGCGATTCACCGCCGCCGAACTCGGCGCGACCCGCATTCCGCTGATCGAGCAGGCCGCCGAATCCATGCGCGACCGCTTCGACATGACCTACCTCCTGTCGGTCTACACGCACCTGCGTCGCGACCTGGTCGAGACCAATCTCGAAGCCGTCGCGACCGCGCTCAAGCCCGGCGGCGTCCTGATCTTCACCGCGCACGGCTGGCATTCGGCCGAGACCGCCGAACGCTACGAGCAATACTGGCTGGACAAGCGGGCGGTACTCGATGGCCTGGCGCGCGACGGCTACTATTACGAGCGCTATCCCTATTATTACGACGAATACGGCCTGACCTGGTTCACGCAACCCGCCATGATCGACCTCGTCGCGCGTGTCGCGCCCGATCTCGAATTCGTCGCGCACCACGAGGCGGCGGTCGACGCGCACCAGGACCTGTTCGTCTTCCGCAAGCGCGGCTGACCTTCGGCCCTCAACTCTCCGCGCCGCAGAAGCCGATGCGGATCATGTTGGTCGCGCCGGGCGTGCCGAACGGCACGCCGGCGATGACGATCACGCGGTCGCCTTCGTGCGAGAAGCCTTCGCGATTGGAGAATTTCGACGCGCGCCGCGCCATGTCGTCGATGTCGCTCGCATCCTTCGTGACGATGGCGTGCACGCCCCACACGAGCGCGAGCCGTCGCGCCGTATCGCGATTGGGCGTCAGCGCCAGGATCGGCGGCTGCGGCCGTTCGCGCGCGATGCGGAACGCCGTCGACCCCGACGATGTCCATGCGCAGACCGCCTTCAGGTCGAGCGTCTCCGCCATGTCGCGCGCGGCGACCGCGATCGCGTCGGCGCCTGTCGGATCGGGCGCCTGGGAGCGCTGGCCGGCGATGACCGCGCGATAGACGCTGTCGGTCTCCACCTCCTCGGCGATGCGGTTCATCGTCGCCACCGCCTCGACCGGATATTGCCCGGCCGCGCTTTCCGCCGACAGCATCACCGCGTCGGCGCCCTCGAACACGGCGGTCGCCACATCAGACACTTCCGCGCGCGTCGGCACCGGCGACTGGATCATCGATTCCAGCATCTGCGTCGCCACGACGACCGGCTTGCCGGCGCGCCGCGTCATGCGCGTGATGCGCTTCTGCAGGCCAGGCACTTTCTCGAGCGGCATTTCGACGCCGAGATCGCCGCGCGCCACCATCAGCGCATCCGACGTCTCGATGATCTCCTGCAGCCGCAGGATCGCCTGCGGCTTCTCGATCTTGGCGAGCACCAGCGCACGGCCGCGCGCAATCTTCTTGACCTCCGCCACGTCGTCCGGCCGCTGCACGAAGGAAACCGCCACCCAGTCGACGCCGGCGTTCAGTCCCGCCTCGAGATCGGAGCGGTCCTTCTCGGTCATCGCGGCGACGGGAATTTCGGTATCGGGCAGGCTCACACCCTTGCGATCGGAAATCCGGCCGGCCACGTCGACGATGGCGCGGGCGCGCGTCGGATCGGCCTCGACGATGTGCAGCCGAACCTTGCCGTCGTCGATCAGCACGACATGCCCGGGTCTCAGCGCGCCGAGAATCTCCTTGTGCGGAAGCTGCACGCGCTTTTCGTCGCCCGGCGCGGGATCGGAATCAAGGATGAATTCGGCGCCCTTGGCCAGCATGACCGGCCCGTTGGCGAAAGCGCCTATGCGCAGCTTCGGCCCCTGCAGGTCGATCAATATGCCGATCGGCCGACCCGTATCCTGCTCGACCTCGCGGATCATCGCGATACGTTCGCGCATGCCCTGATGATCGGCGTGGCTCATGTTGATGCGGAACATGTCGGCGCCGGCGGCGTGCAAAGCAGCGATCGTCTGCTTGTCGGCGGAGGCAGGTCCCAGCGTCGCCAGGATCTTGCACCGGCGCAGTCGTCTCATTTCACGATCTTCCTATTGCGACCGGGTCTGGCCCGGATCGGTCAGTTGCACCGTCCAGCTCCGCGCATCCTTGCCGGTGTCAATCTCGAAGAAACCGGTGCGGTCGTAGCCGCGCACGTAGCAGTTCTCGCGTCCGTCGATCTTGAACTCGCGATCGCGCGTGCACATGAAGGACTTGCCCTTCCACTCGCCGCCGCGCTCGTCCATCGCATAGACGTAGTAGAATTGCGCAGCCAGCGGTCCGCGCAGCAACGTCTCGCAGGCGCTGGGCTTCAGGTTCCACCAGCCCTCGCTCACCCACGCCTCGCCATCGGTATAGGCGAGCGAAACGCTGACGCGCCCCGTCGTGTTGTTGCAGAGGCGGAAGTCGGCCCTGGCCGGGACCGTGGCGAAAAGCGCGGCGCAGAAAAATATCGCTCGAATCATGGTCCGATCGGATTGTCGCTCGGGAGGACGCCAGACGCGTGACGCAGAAATCGGCCGCTTTCGCGGCGCAGCGACAGGCAAACCACGGGAGGCGTGATTTGTCCATAAGCCGGTCGATGAGCCGGCTGCCGGCCGCCCGATAAAATACTGATTTTTCTGTTTTTCCTCTTTCGAGGGCGCATGGCGGGCGCGTTCGCGGCCGGCGCGGGGACCCGCAGGCCGCCAGCGCGGGCCGCGCTTGCAACGCCCGCGACAATGCGGCAAGTGCGGGACATGTCGGCTTTCCAACCCGTCGAAACGGTCGAAGGCGCCCTCGATGGCGGCATCCTGCTGATCTGCGATCACGCCAGCAATGCGCTGCCGCCGGAATACGGTTCGCTCGGCCTGGGCGCGGAAGCCTTCACGCGGCACATCGCCTTCGACATCGGCGCGGCCGGCGTCACGCGCAGGCTCGCGGCGCGCCTGAACGCGCCCGCCGTGCTGTCCACCTTTTCGCGGTTGCTGATCGATCCCAATCGCGGCGCCGACGATCCGACGCTCGTCATGCGTTTGTCGGACGGCGCGCTCATTCCCGGCAACGCGCGCATCGACGCCGCCGAGATCGACAGGCGGCGCGAAACCTACTGGCGGCCCTACAGGGACGCCGTCGCGCGGACGCTCGACGCCATGCTCGCCACCGGCGTCGTTCCCGCGGTCGTTTCCGTCCATTCCTTCACGCCGGTCTGGAAGGGCTTCGCGCGGCCCTGGCACGTCAGCCTGCTGTGGGACGTCGACGCCCGCCTCGCGCGACCGCTGATCGATACGTTGGGCGCCGAGCGCGATCTCATCGTCGGCGACAACGAGCCCTACGACGGCGCGCTGGAAGGCGACACGATGTACGATCTCGGCACGAGGCGCGGCCTGCCTCATGTGCTGGTGGAATTGCGCCAGGACCTGATCGCCGACGACGCAGGCCAGTCGCTCTGGGCCGGGAAACTGGCGGATGCGCTCGAACCCATTCTCGCCGAGCCCGACCTGCATCGCATCGTCATGCACGACACGCGCACGAAGGCGATCAGGCCACGAAGCTGACCGGCACGCGGCCTTCGAAATGTGAATCCGAATAGCAGATCGCGCCCTCGCCGATACGCTGGAATGTGAGATTGACCAGGCGCGAACCGACCCGCAGCCTGCGAATTTCCAGCGTTTCGACCCCGTGCGGCAGATGGGGACGCAGGATGCGGATTTCCTCCTTCCATGCGTCGATGGAGATGCCCAGCGCCGCCTGTAGCGCCATGAAGGCCGCGCCCGACGCCCAGGCCTGCGGCGCGCAGGCGACCGGATAGGCGACAGGCGAATCGCCTTTCCCGCGACGCGCGAACCCGCAATAGAGTTCGGGCAACCGTCGCTCGAAGCGCACCGCCGCCTGGAACAGCTGGTCCAGCATCTGCACGACCGCGGCGCGTTCGCCGTATCGCGCCATGCCCGCCACGCAAAGCGCCGTGTCATGCGGCCAGACGGATCCATTGTGATAGGACATGGGGTTGAAGCGCGCTTCGTCGCGCGCCAGCGTGCGAAAGCCCCATCCGCTGTTGAGCGACGGCGACATCAGGCCCCGCATGACCGCGCCGGCGCGCTCGGGAGACGCCAGCCCCGTGTAGAGAAGATGCCCGGCATTTGTCGTACGCACGTCGCACGGCTTGCCAGCGCCGTCGATCGCCAGCGCATAATAATCCCGCTCCGGCATCCAGAACCGCGCTTCGGTGCGCGCGCGGATCGTGTCGGCCGCATGCAGGTAGAAGGCGTCCTGCCCGGTCAGTTCGCGACGGCGCGCCAGTCCCGCCATGGCGCGCAGCGCGGCGTAGCAATATCCCTGCACCTCGACGAGCGCGATCGGGCCGACCGGATCGGAGCCGTCGCGATGGAAGACGGAATCGTGACTGTCCTTCCAGCCCTGGTTCGCCAGGCCGGTATCGGCCAGCCGCGCATAGTCGACGAGACCGTCGGAATTGGAATCAGCCTCGTCGAGAATCCAGGTCGTCGCACGCTCCAGAGCCGGCCAGATGCTTTCGATGAAGGCGAGGTCGGCGGTGCGGTCGGCATAGGCGCCGGCCAGCATGATGAACAGGGGCGTCGTATCGACGCCGCCGTAATACAGGCCGAACGGCACTTCCTTCGTCGCAGCCATTTCGCCCTTGCGCGCCTCGTGCATGATCTTGCCGGGCGCGCTGTCGCGAAACGCGGAAGTTTCATGCGCCTGATGTTCCGCCAGAAAGGCGAGCACGCCGCGCGCCGGCGACGGATCGAGCCAGAGTATCTGCAGCGAGGTGATGATGGCGTCGCGTCCGAACGGCGTGGAGAACCAGGGAATGCCCGCATACGGGTAAGGACCGGTCGGCAATTCGGTCGTCAGCAGCGCCAGATCGGCCCGCGATTGCTCGAGCCAGTCGTCGAACACGTGGTTGCGCGACCGCAGCGTCGCGCCACGGCGGCGTACGCGCCGCATGTTCCATCGCGCCCGCGCCTCCGCGGCGCGAAAGCGCCGCTCGCTGACGTTCGCTTCGTCCGGCCCGATCTCGACGTGCAACGTCACCGTCGCATTGTAGCCGAGCTTGAAGACGAACGAAGCATCGCGGCCCGACATCGAAATGGGCTGCTCAGAAAACGAAATACAGGAGCGACGCTCGACGCCGTCGAGCCCGAGATAGGAAAACTGCACGCTCCGATCGCGAATTTCGGGGACGGCGGTCTTGCCGCGCGCCCGCCGCGCCATGCCGCGCACCTCGAACATGTCGAGAAAATCCGCCGCGAAGGAAAATTCGAGCGGCACGATGGCGCCGGTGCGCGCGAAATTCGTGATGCAGATCCGCTCGTAGAGCCTTCGGCCATGCAACAGTCGCTTGCGCTCGACGTGGATGACGCCATGTTCGAGCGAGCGTCCGCCCAGTGGCGGCAGCGGCCGATTGGTGAGGTTGGAGACGAAAAGGACGTTGTCCTGGCTCATCTGCGCGCTGAGCAACGACGGCGCCACGCCGCCGAGCGTCATCGTGTAGAGCGACAGCACCCGCGCGTCGTCGCGGAACAGTCCGTCGTTGTCGCCGACGATATTTCCGCTGGCGTCCGCCACGGCGAAAGTGTCGCCGTCCTTGAGCGCGAACAGTCGCAGCGGAATGCGCGGTTCGCCCGTCGACGCCGCCCCGACCCGAGCTTCTGGAACAGGTTCCTCGATCGGCTTGACGCCAATCGCTTCGACAGGATTCATCAAACCAGTCCGGCTTGCCTCGCGTAGGTCGGCTCTGCCGTCCGGACGCCTGATACGCCGGCGCGTCGTGGAGCGGCGAAATTCGAGCTGTTTCCGAGAATGCTCTCGTACAGCTCGATATAGCCGCCGGCCATCGCGCGCGAAGAGAACCGCTGCTCGAATCTCTCGCGGACTTGCGACCGATTCAAGGCGAGCGTGCGGGGAAGGATCCGAACCGCTTCGTCCAGGCTGCGGACGATATTTCCGGTAACGCCCGGGTCGACCACTTCGCGCACGGACCCGCAGTCGAAGGCGAGAACAGGCGTGCCACAGGCCATGGCCTCGATCATGACGAGACCGAACGGTTCCGGCCAGTCGATGGGAAACAGAAGAGCTTCCGCATTGCCGAGAAATTCCGTTTTCTCGCGTTCGCCGATCTCGCCGATGAACTCCGCATCGCCGCCGAGCAGCGGCTCGACTTCCCGGGCGAAATATTCGGCGTCGACCGGATCGACTTTCGCCGCCAGCTTGAGCTTCATGCCGGCGGCGCGCGCGATGCGGATCGCCAGGTCCGGCCGCTTCTCCCGCGACATGCGCCCGAGGAAAGCCAGGTAACGGTCTGCGCGTGGCAGAAGGCGCGGGCTGTGCAATGCCTCGGGAATGCCGTGATAGACGTTCGCCACGAAGCGCCCCGTCGGCAACGCCTGGCGTTGCGACATCGAAATGGATGTCAGCGGCATCTGCCGAAAGAGTGCGAAGAGCGGCAGAAGATCAGGAAGGTCGAGCCGCCCGTGCATGGTCGTCAAGGTGCGGTCCGCCATTTCGGCAAAGACCGGAAAATGAACATTGTCGATGTGAAAATGCAGCAGATCGAATTCGCTCGCGCGACGCCGCACCTGCTCGACCATCGCCATGTAGTGCGGCAAGGGGTCTTTCACGCCCGCATCGAGCCGCAATGCCTGGGACGCACAGGCCGCAAGCTCGGCCGATGTGATCGAGTCGGCGCTGGCGAAGAGCGTGACGTCGTGACCTGCGGCGACGAGTTCTTCACAGAGGTAGGAAACGATCCGTTCCGTGCCGCCATAGAGCCGGGGCGGCACGCTTTCCATCAAGGGCGCGATCTGGGCGATTTTCATGAACGATGAACGCCCCATTCACGGCCGTGTTCCCGCCTGCCAGGGCAAGACGGACACGATAATGGGCGTATGCGCATAGGCCGCCCCGGGATCGCGGAACAGGATCGCGACAGCGGCGTTGTAGGAGGCTTGGGCTGCGCGGCGGTCCTTCGCCGGATGCTTTATGCCTGCTGCCCTGATCACGAAACTGGAAACTTCGGTCGCGCTGTCCGATGACGACCGGCAGAGCATCGCCCTGGCGGCCTTCAAGCGGCGCTCGGTGCCGGCGCGTCAGGACATCTGCAGGGAAAACGAGCCGTCCGATGGCGTGATCGTCGTTCTCGACGGCTTCGCTGCGCGCTTCCGCTCGCTGCAATCCGGCAAGCGACAGATCGTCGGCTACGGCCTGCCCGGCGATTTGCTGGATGTCGCGGACACGACGGGCGCGAACCAGACGACGTATGGCGTGTGCGCTCTCGCTCCGACGACATTCGCTCGCATCCCGCGCGCCGATATCGCCGCGATGATGGCCGAGAGCGCCCGCATCGCGCGCGCGATGTGGAACGCCCAGGGCGAGCAGATGTCGATTGCCTGCGAATGGTTGCTGAATGTCGGCCAGCGCACGGCCGAACAGCGCATCGCGCACCTGTTCTGCGAGCAGTATTTTCGCTTGCGGGCGATAGGCCAGGTCAGGGATGGCGCATTCGCGCTGCCGGTGACGCAACGCGACCTGGCCGACAGCGCCGGCCTGACCAATGTTCACGTCAACCGCGTATTGAAGGGCCTGCGCCAGGACGGGCTGTTGACGCTCGAGAACGGCGTTGCGACCATCCTCGACCTGCAGCGGTTGCTCGATCGGGCGGAATTCGACCCGCGCTACCTGCATCTCTGCCACTGCGCCTGAGGCGAGCGCCACAAAAAAGCCCCGGCTCGCGCCGGGGCTGAAGTTCGTTCGAACCCGGCGGAAAGGCGTCAGTAGCGCGCGACCACCGGCCCGCCGACGCCGCCCCAGTTGAAGTGGTAGTTGACGCCCAGGCGCACGATGTGGTTCTGCGTGGCGCGATTCCACATCGCCGGCTGGAAGCCCCAGTTGGAATTGTTGCGACGGATATCGGTGAACAAATATTCCGCCTTGATCGACCAGTTGTTGGCGATGGCCCATTCGACGCCGCCACCCACCGTGTAGCCGACCCTCATGCCGCTCGAATAATTGCCCCAGTAGTAGGGCGTCCCGGCGATCGGGTAGTAGGCGTTGTAATAGGCGTTGCCGTAGGCGAAGCCGCCGGTCGCATAGATCAACCACCTGTCGAATCCGAAGCCGAGACGACCGCGGACGGTGCCGAGAAGGCCGCCGGTGCTGTTGCTGGCGCCAAAGTAGTAGGTGGTGTTGCTGGCGTTCTGCGCGCTCAGATAGTTCAGGTCGGCCTCGAGGCCGAGCACCGCCGGCCCCATCTGCCAGTTGTAGCCTATCTGTCCACCGCCGGTGAATCCGACATTGTCGGCGCCGTTGTTGTTCGGCCAGTAGCCGGCGCCGTAGTAGTTGTATCCCCACTGGTTATTGCGGATAGCCGCACCCGCATTCAGACCGATGAAGAATCCGGTCCACGTGAACATCGGCGCGGGCGCGACGTAAGCGGCCGGCGGAGCCTTGCGGGAGGGGAGATCTGCGGCGGCGGCTGCGCTTGCTCCTGCAACTGCTGCAACTGCAACTGTAACTATTCGTCCAAGCATTGGTGTTGCTCCTTGGTTGGACGCGCAACGTCGTACGGAAAGGAGCGCACGCAATTAACATGGTTTAAGATCGACGAACAAAGCCGCTGCTGTGATGGAAACGCCACACGATGCGCCGCACAGCTTGCGTCTACCGCGCTATTTCGCGACGGGAATCCAGCCGCCGAGTTCACGGCGCACGACAGCTTCGATTACGTTCAGCCCGTCATCGCTGTCATTCAGGCAATCGATGCGTGCGAATTTCTGGCCGCCATGTTCGAGAAAGATGTCGCGGTTCTCCACGCCTATCTCCTCGATCGTCTCGAGGCAGTCCGCAGCGAAACCCGGCGTGACGATCGCCAGCTTCGTGACGCCTTCCGACGCGAGCTGCTTCACCGTCTCGTCCGTGTAGGGCTTCAGCCATTCCGCGGGACCGAAGCGCGACTGGAACGTCATGCGAAGACGCGCTTCGTCCATGCCCAGCCGTTCGCGCAAGAGGCGTGTCGTCTTGGCGCAATGACAATAGTAGGGGTCGCCATTCAGGTGATAGTCCTGCGGAACGCCATGAAACGACGCGAGAATGACATCAGGCGCAAAATCGAGCGTCGCCTGCCCCTGTTCGATGGAATTCGCGAGCGCGTCTATATAGGCAGGATCGTCGTGCCATGGCGGCGCGATGCGCAACGCCGGCTGCCAGCGCATTGCCGCCAGAGCCTCGAACGTCTTGTCGCCGACCGTCGCCGTCGTCGCCGCCGAATATTGCGGATAGAGCGGGACGACCAGAATACGGTCGCATCCACGATCCTGCAGCGCCTGTATCTTCGACGCGATGGCGGGTTCCCCGTAACGCATCGCCCAGTCGACGACGATGGCGTCCGTGTCTGCGGACAAGCGGGAGGCCAGCTTTTCCGCCTGCGCTCGCGTGATGGTCTTCAGCGGCCCTTCGTTGCGCTCGCGGTTCCAGATCGCATCGTAGTCGCGTCCCTTCTTCTGCGGGCGCGTCGACAGGATGATGAGGTTAAGAACCGGCCACCAGATCAGCCGGGATGTCTCGATGACACGACGGTCCGACAGGAACTCCTTCAGGTAGCGACGCATCGACCAATAGTCGGTTGCTTCCGGCGTGCCGAGGTTGACGAGCAGGACACCGACGGCGCGAGGCGCGAGTTTCGGGTGGTCGGGCGGCGACGGGTTCATGCGGTCACACGATCAGGAAGAGCCATTTCGGCAATCATCTTATACGAAGCGCGGACGGAACGGTTCAGTCGAAAGCGCGCCCGTGGAAATGGTCGACTGGACCGTGGCCGCCGCCGACGGCCAGCCGATCGGCGGTTTGCAGCGCCGTCGTCAGATACGCCTTGGCCTTGTCGACCGCCTCCTCGAGCGCGAGGCCTCGCGCCAGCATGGCCGCTATGGCCGAAGACAGCGTGCAGCCCGTTCCATGCGTATTGCGCGTGGGAACGCGCGGGGCCGCGTAGGAGCGTTCGCCGGAGGGCGTCACCAGAAGATCGAGCGCATCGCCTTCGAGGTGCCCCCCCTTCATCAGGACGGCCCTGGCGCCGCGGGCCAGGATCGCCGCGCCGACCCGCCGCATGGAATTGGGGTCGCTCGGCGTTTCGACGCCGGCGAGCCGTCCGGCCTCCTGCAGGTTCGGCGTCACCACGGCCGCCAGCGGCAGCAGGCGCAGCAGCATGGCCTCGACCACGCCCGGCGCGCCGAGGCTGTCGCCCGATGTGGCGACGAGCACAGGGTCGAGCACGATATTACGCGCCTGCCAGTGCGCGAGACGCGCGCCGACGCTCTCGACGATCGCGGCGTTCGCCAGCATGCCTATCTTCACGGCGTCGACCCCGATATCCGCGAAGATTGCGTCGATCTCTGCTGCGACGAAATCCGCGGGCGGAACATGGACCGCCGTGACGCCGCGCGTGTTCTGCGCGGTCAGCGCGGTTATCGCCGCCATGCCATAGCAACCGAGCGCGCCGAAGGTCTTGAGGTCGCCCTGTATGCCCGCCCCGCCGCTCGGATCGGAGCCTGCGACGGACAGGACCTTCGGAACGGCGTTCATCCCGCCGGGCGTTCGTCGGCGATGATCTTGCCGTCGTTCGGCAAGCTGCCCTTGTCGACGATCTCCACCTTGCCGCGCAGCTTCGTGACGGACTGCAGGGTCTCCTCGATGGTGTTTGCGGGAAAGCCCTTCCTGGCTTCCGCACGCAGCACCATGATGTCCTGCTCCTTCTCGCGCCGCACGACGAGCCGGACGCGACCGAGTTCGGGATGGCGCTTGGAAATCTCGTCGACCTGCGAAGGATGGACGAACATGCCCTTCACCTTGGTCGTCTGGTCGGCGCGGCCGAGCCATCCACGAATGCGCATGTTGGTGCGGCCGCACGGCGAAAGGCCGGGCATGACCGCCGAAAGGTCGCCGGTCGCGAAACGCAGGAGTGGATAGTCCGAGTTCAGCCGCGTGACGACCACTTCGCCGACTTCGCCTTCGGCGACCGGTTCGCCCGTGCCGGGCTTCACGATCTCGACGAGATAGCCCTCGTTGATGATGAGGCCCTCGTCCGGCTCGGATTCATAGGCGATCACGCCGAGATCGGCGGTCGCATAGGCCTGACGAACCTTGACGCCCGCCTTTCCCAATTCCTTTCGCAGGGAAGCCGGCAGCGCCGCGCCGGAGACCAGCGCCTTCGTGATCGAGGAAGCATCGAGGCGGGCTTCCCGCGCCTTGTCGAGCAGGATTTTCAGGAAATCCGGCGTACCGCAATAGGCGCTGGGCTTCAGATGGTGGATCGCCTCAATCTGCTGCTCGGTATTGCCAGTGCCGGCGGGGATCACGGCGCAGTTCAGGGCGTGCGCGCCGCTCTCCATGATGTGGCCGCCAGGCGTGAGATGGTACGAGAAGGAATTGTGCAGGATGTCGCCCTTGCGGACGCCTGCGGCGAACAGGGCGCGCGCCGCGCCCCACCAGTCCTTGCCATAACCTTCCGGCTCGAAGATCGGGCCGGGCGAAACGAGAATGCGCTTGAGATGCGCGGCGCTAACCGCCGCCAGTCCGCCGAAGGGCGGCGCCTCGTCCTGCATCGCCTTGAGATCGGATTTCCGGATCAGGGGAATCTGGGCAAGGTCGGCGCGCTTCGTGATCGTTTCGACATCGACGTTCTTCAACTGGCGTCGAACCGCCGGCGCGCGCGTACGCGAAATTTTCAGGATGGATCTTATGTCGCGGAAGAATGCGCTTTCGCGCGATTTTGGGGGTCGCGTCTCGTAACGATCGAAATACTCGGACATCAGGTTCACTCGTGTGCCGCACGCACGGGACCTGTCATGCGAGTGGAGTTATCCGCCGCTACCGGTCCCAGCCCGAGAAATGATGTCGCACGGCCTCATTTTGGCGTCAATTCGTTCGATCAAGCCAGCCAGCGTTTCCGGCGCTTGTAATGCTTCACGTCTTTAAAACTCTTGCGATCGCCGCCGGCCACGCCGAGGTAGAATTCCTTGACGTCCTGGTTTTCCCGCAGCGCCGAAGCTTCGCCGTCCAGCACGATGCGCCCGCTCTCGAGGATGTAGCCGTAGTCGGCGTAGCGCAGCGCAATATTAGTGTTCTGTTCCGCCAGCAGAAACGACACGTTCGCCTTCGTGTTCAGGTCGCGCACGATCTCGAAAATCTCCTCGACCACCTGCGGCGCCAAGCCCATCGAAGGCTCGTCCAGCAGGATCATCTTGGGTCGGGACATCATGGCGCGGCCGATGGCGCACATCTGCTGCTCGCCCCCTGACGTGTAGCCGGCCAGCGACGTGCGTCTTTCCCGCAGCCGCGGGAAATAGACATAGACTTCCTCGAGCGCGTCGGCGATGGCGCGACGGCCGTCCCGGCGCGTGAAGGCGCCGGTGAGAAGATTCTCTTCGATCGTCAGATGGCCGAAGCAATGCCGGCCCTCCATAACCTGGATGCAGCCGCGCCGCACGAGATCGTCGGGGCGCATCCGGTCGACGCGCTCTCCGAAAAACTCCACGGACCCCTTGGTGACCTCGCCACGCTCGGCGCGGACGAGGTTGGATACCGCCTTCAGGGTGGTCGTCTTGCCGGCGCCATTGGCGCCGAGCAAAGCCACGATGCCGCCTTGGGGCACGACGAGCGAAACGCCTTTCAGGACAAGCACGACGTGATTGTAGATCACCTCGATATTGTTGACCGAAAGGACGGGCGCAGCGGCCGGCTGCGACGCAGTTGGCGATGTCGTTTCCTGGCTCATGCACCCAATCCGATTAGATGTCCGAAAGCCCCCTCCCCTGCCCTCCCCCGCTTCGCGGGAGAGGGAGGAGCAATCCGCTTCGGGGCGATACGCGAACGCCGACGCCTGCCGTCCCCTCCCCCGCTCCGGCGAAATCGGCGAAGCCGGTTTCCGACGAGCGGGGGAGGCAAAGGGAGGTGGTCTTGCTTACGACTTCACGTCGCAGACTTCGGTGCGCTTCGGCCAGGGCGCGTTCTTCTCGGCGTAGGTCTTGGCGTCGGCGTCGAGCAGCGGCTGCACCTTGTCGGTCAGCGGCGTGATCATGTCCGAGACCTTCACGAATTTCGTGCCGTCGAAACGCTGCACGAAAGTCGGCTGGTGGCCGTTGTGGTCCTGGCAGGTGAGCTTCACCGGGCCGGCGAAACCTTCCATGCCCATTTCCTTCAAGCGCGCCGCATCGATGTTGAGGCTCTCGAGACCGCGCCGCACATCCTCGCCGGTGACCACCTTCTTGCCGGTGATCTTCTGCGCGGTGCGGATGCCTTCGGCGATCAGCATCGAATTGTAGACGCCGCGGTTGTAGAGCACCGAGCCGACCTTGTCCTTCGCGGCAAGGCTCTTGCCCTTGTCGACGACGTATTTCTGGATGTCCTTGATGACCGGAAAATCCGGGCTCGCGGCATGCCAGTTGAGCGTCTTGAAGCCCACGGCGCCG
>JAXMCV010000001.1:0-1622476 GCA_046349215.1 Beijerinckiaceae bacterium | reverse complement strand
GGTTTCGACCAAGCGCCGCCCCCCGTCAATGCCAGTCCGCGCAACCCCGGCCGCCGTTTCCCGACGGTCTCGGACCGCCCGGAGATATTTGATCGGCCGGCCCGGCGCGATCGCCTGCGCGGCCGCGGCAATGCCGCGCGCGTCGATCCCGTAATGGCGGTAGAGGTCGCCGATCGTCCCGGTCTGGCCGAAATGCTCGACGCCCAGCGCACGGGTGCGATGGCCGAACACGCCGCCGAGCCACGCCAGGGTCGCCGGATGGCCGTCCAGCACGGTCACCAGCGCGCAGCCCGGCGGAACCTCCGCCAGCAGGCCGGCGTCCCCGCGGTCCTCGGCGATCCCGCCGACCGCCTCGAACGCCTCCGGCGCCGGCGCGCCGGAATAGGGACGACGACCTGCGCGTTCGGGCCGGCCGCCCGCCTCGCCCGCCGATCGAACGCTCTGCCGATAGATACCGGAAGGAAGGTGAGGCGCTCACGGCGCGGTTGATACGGAACGTCGCCGCGCCTTCATGCCGGCGCTTTCGAGACCGGCGACGATCGCCGCGCCATGCGCTTCGTCCTGCGCCTCGATCAGCATGTCGACTTCAGCGACATTGACCGACAGCGCGCCGAACAGGCGCTGGTGCTGCACCTCGACGATGTTGCCGCCGAATTCGGCGATCTTGTCGGCGAGCCGCGCCAGCGCGCCGGGCTTGTCCGGCAGTTCGACGGAGAGTTGGATCAGCCGCCCGTCGCGCACAAGGCCGCGCATCAGCACATTGGCGAGCGTGCGCGTGTCGATATTGCCGCCCGACAGGATGAGCCCGACCTTGCGGCCGCGGAACTTGTCCGGCGCGGCGAGCAGCGCCGCGAGGCCTGCCGCGCCCGCGCCTTCGGCGACTGTCTTTTCGATTTCGATCAGCAGGATCAGCGCCTTCTCGATCAGCTTTTCCGGAGCGACGACGATTTCGACGCCGCGATCCCTGAGGATCGACATCGGAAGCGGCCCGACGTCGCGCACCGCAATGCCCTCGGCGATCGTCGCGCCGCCGACCGAAACATTCATGCCGGCCAGGATCTGCGCAGCGGCCGCATAGCTTTCCACCTCGACGCCGACGATGCGCGTGCGCCCGCCCAGCCCCGCCGCGACGATCGCCGCGCCGGCCGCAAGCCCGCCGCCGCCGACCGGCGCGACGATGACGTCGAGATCTGGAACGGCTTCGAGCATTTCGAGCGCCGCCGTCCCCTGTCCGGCGACGATCATCGGATCGTCGTAGGGGTGGACGAAGACGAGATTTTCACGCCGGGCGAGTTCGCGCGCGAAAGCCGCCGCATCGGCCAGCGTCTCGCCTTCGAGCAGCACGCGCGCGCCGTGGTGGCGCGTGCGCGAAACCTTCACGAAGGGTGTCGCCTTCGGCATGACGATGGTCGCGGACAGTCCGAGCCTTTGCGCGTGATAGGCGACGGCCTGCGCATGATTGCCGGCCGACATGGCGATCAGGCCGCGCTTCGCTTCATCCGGCGCGAGCGTCATCAGCCGGTTCGCCGCGCCGCGTTCCTTGAAGGAAGCGGTGAATTGCAGATTCTCGAACTTGATCCAGACGTCCGCGCCGGCGATCTGCGAGAGGGTGCGCGAATGCAGGAACGGCGTGTTCTCCACCGCGCCCGAGATGAGCCGGGCGGCGGCCCTCACATCGTCGAACGTCGGCGCGGCCTTCGTCATTTCTTCGGCAGCGCGCCTTCGGCGACGAGGACTTCGTGCGCCGCCTTGAAGGCTTCCAGCCCCGCCGGAATGCCGCAATAGACGGCGGCATGGATCAGCGCCTCCTTGATCTCGTCCGGCGTCAGCCCATTGTTGAGCGCGCCCTTCACATGCAGCTTCAGTTCGGCCGGCTTGCCGAGCGCGGTCAGCATGGCGAGATTCATCAGGCTGCGCGAGCGCCGGTCGAGCCCCGGTCGCGTCCAGGCGTAGCCCCACGCCATTTCCGTCGTCATGCGCTGGAAGGCCATCATGAAATCGTCGGCCTTGGCCAGCGAGCCGTCGACATATTCGGAGCCGAGCACCTCGCGGCGCGCCTTCAGTCCCTTTTCGAACAATTCGCTTTCGGCCATTCGAGCCTCCAGGTGAATGCAATCTGATGTGTGGCGGCCTGCCTAGAGCGACAGCCGTCCGGCGCGCTGCACGCGGTCCTCGCCCAGCGCCATGCGCGCCTCGTTCTGCGCGCCGCGATAGATGCCTTGCGCCATGAGGTTCTTCGTCGCCGCGCCGCGCGTTTCGTACACGTCGCGCTTCAGTTCCTGCGTCGCGGGATTGTCAGGTGAAGCTCGCACCGCCCATTCCGCGACATGGCAGGCGAGTTCGAGATCGCCCTTCGCAAGGAGGTCGCGGCTGCGCCTGACCAGCGCATCGACGCCGCCGGCCAGTTGCGCGATCTCGGCGGCCTGGCGCGCCTGCGTCGCCGGGAAGAGATCGGCGGCGTTGCCGTTCCACCAGCCGCCCCAGCGGCGGATGAGATTGCGCACGATGAATTTCGGATGGTCGTATTCTTCGAGCAGATAGGGCCGCGCCGCCAGGACCGGATCGGAATCCACCGCGTGGAAAATCTCTTCCGGCGATTGCCCGGCGTTCAGCCGCGGCAGCACCTGGTCGATGATGTGCCGAAGATATTGCGCCGTCTCGGTCAGCACCAGACGTACGGCGTCGCGACCCTTCACCACGAGACCGTGGCCGGGGAACAGCCATTCGGCGTCGAGCGCCGCCATCTGTTCGAGCGCCTGCGCCCATTCAATCGGATAGCGCTGCACCTTCTGCGGATTGCCGCAATTGGGCGAACGCCAGACGATCAGATCGCCGCAGAACAGATATTTCTTCTGCGGAATCCAGATGTAGCAATGATCGTCGGTCTCGCCCTTGGCCGCGTGATAGCGCAATTCGAGATCGCCCATGCGCTGGACCATGCCGTCGCGGAAGGTGAGCGTCGGCCAGTCGAAATCGTTCGGGAAGCGCAGCTTGTCCGTGCCGAACTGCCGCTGGTTGATGATCTCGTTGTAGCCGTGCGTGAGCGCGTAGCGCTCGAAACGGCGCGGGCAATTCTCCTGCGCGATGATCTGCGGTTGCAGGCCTTCCTCCAGAAACGGCTTCAGGCCGAAGGCGTGGTCGAGATGGCCGTGCGTATACACGACGGTGTGAACTGGTTCCTTGCTCCAGGCGCGGATCGCCGCATGGACGCCCGGGCCGCCGACGCGCGTGCCGGGATCGACTAGCAGCAGGCCGACGGGCGTCTTCATCGCATAGGTATTGACGAAGAACGGATGCATGAAGACGTCCGGCGCGACCTCGACGGGCGCGCCCGAGAATTTCGGCTTTGCGCCGAGTGGATCGTCCGTCAGCATGTTCCCTCCCGGCTTTCCTGGCGTCAGTAGACGACGACGCTGCGGATGCTCTTGCCCTCGTGCATCAGGTCGAAGGCCGTGTTGATCTGGTCGAGCGGCATCTTGTGGGTGATCAGGTCGTCGATGTTGATCTTGCCGTCCATGTACCAGTCGACGATCTTCGGCACGTCGGTGCGCCCGCGCGCGCCGCCGAAAGCCGAGCCTTTCCAAACGCGTCCCGTCACCAGCTGGAACGGGCGCGTGGAAATTTCCGCGCCGGACGGCGCGACGCCGATGATGATGCTCTCGCCCCAGCCGCGATGGCAGCATTCGAGCGCCTGGCGCATCGTCGTCGTGTTGCCGATACATTCGAACGAGAAATCCGCGCCGCCGCCGGTCAGGTCGACGATCGCCTGCACGACCTTGTCGCCGCCGACCTCGGCCGGATTGACAAAATGCGTCATGCCGAACTTCTTCGCCATTTCCGCTTTCGCCGGATTTAGGTCGACGCCGATGATCTTGTCGGCGCCGACCATGCGTGCGCCCTGGATGACGTTGAGACCGATGCCGCCGAGGCCGAACACGACGACATTGGCGCCGGGCCAGACTTTCGCGGTGTACACCACTGCGCCGATGCCGGTCGTTACGCCACAGCCGATGTAGCAGATCTTGTCGAAAGGCGCGTCCTCGCGAACCTTCGCCACCGCGATCTCCGGCAGCACGGTGAAATTCGAGAAGGTCGAGCAGCCCATGTAGTGGAAGACCTCGGTCTTCCTGCCGACAGCCTCGCACGAGAAGCGCGAGGTATTGTCCGGCATCAGGCCCTGTCCCTGCGTCGCACGAATGGCGGTGCAGAGGTTGGAGCGCTGCGACAGGCACGTCTTGCAGCCGCGGCATTCCGGCGTGTAGAGCGGAATGACGTGATCGCCGGGCTTCACGGACGTCACGCCCGCGCCCACCTCGCGAACGATGCCCGCGCCCTCATGCCCCAGGATCGCCGGGAACTTGCCTTCGGAATCCAGGCCGGACAGCGTGTAGGCGTCGGTATGGCAGACGCCCGTCGCCATGATCTCGACCAGCACTTCGCCTGCCTTTGGCCCGCCGATCTCGATCGTTTCGATCGTCAGCGGCTTGTTGGCCTCCCATGCGACGGCGGCGCGGCTCTTCATATGCTTTCTCCGAAATGCGGATCGTGTGGATTCCGCGCAAGGCTATCCGCCGGCGCGTGCTCGAACAAGAGTCAGGCGCCGAGCCGGTAGACGCGCGCGGCGGTGTCGTGGAAGAGGGCGGCGCGTTCGCTGTCCGATGCGCCGGACGCGACCTTCTTGAAGGCGTTCCACAGGGTCGTGTAGGAGCAGCTGCCCTTGTCGACCGGGAAATTGCTCTCGAACATGCAGCGCTGCGGCCCAAACGCCTCGATGCAGGTTTCGAACCACGGCTTCCACGCGGCGGCCAGCATGTCGGAGGAGGGCGGCGCGTCCTTCAGGTGAAAGTCGTAGCCGTTGACCGCCATGCCGAGGCCGCCGAGCTTGACGACGACATTCTGTCGCCTGGCGAGATCGCGGATCGAGGCCCGCCACGGCTCGAAGATCGTCTCGCGGCCGTAAGGAGCGACGCCGAGCGGCCCGCCGCAATGATCGAGGATGATTGTCGTGTCGGGAAAGGCGTCGGCGAGATCGCCGAGTTCGCCGATCTGCGGATGATAGAGCCAGGCATCGAACGAGAGCTTGCGCTTTCCCAGTTCCGCGAAGCCAAGCCGGAAGGTCCTGTCGCCGAGCAGGCCGGCCGGCGGCAGTGTCGATGTCATGCGTATTTCGGGCGCGGCATCGTGCGCGCTCGCATGGCGAATGCCGCGAAAGCGCCCGCCGCCAGCCGCGATCTGCGCATCGGCGATGCGTCCGGCGTCGGCGCCGATCGTCAGGTCGATATGGCCGACGATGCCTGCGCAGGCCCGCGCCTTTCCGTAATAGCCGCTGTCCGCCATCGCCGCCTGGCCGACCACGAATTCCGTTTCGCCGACGACGCGCATCGCTTTCTCGCCTTGCGCGCGATACATGGCCCGGCATTCGACGAAGACGGTCGCGACGACATTGTGCCCGCCCCTGTCCGTCTCGCCGATATCGGCTGCGAGATCGTCGACCGTGTAGCGCACGCGCGGCCGGTCCCAGAGGTGATGATGCGGATCGACGATCGGCAGATCGGGATCGATCGCGTCTTCGTTGCGCAGCGCCAGCCAGTCCTCGCGGACGGCCAGATGCGGCGAGCGCGCCAGCTTTTCACCTTGCGTCATGTTTCCCCGCCCGCTCTTTCCGTTTCTTTCGTCCAGGCCAGAATATCTGCGCAGATCTCGCGCGGAAAGGCATGCGCCAGATCGGCGATCTCGCGATACGTCACATTGGCGCCGACCCTTGTCAGCGCCGCTTGCGCCTCGCGCGCCATGTTCACGTGGAACATCCAGTCGCGCGCGCCATGCGCGATCAGGATCGGCAGGCCTGCGAGCCGCGTTTCGTCCGCCATGCTCGCCAGCATCGGATGGAAGGAGGCCGAGACCGGCGCCAGATGCGTGAAGGGCGAGGCGGCCTCCAGTCCGGAAACGTAGCAGAATGTCCCGCCGTCGCTCATGCCGGTTAGGAGAAGACGCGCGCTGTCGACATTCAGCCTGCCGCGCACGAAATCCAGAATGCGCAGGAGGTTCGGCGTGTCGACATCCTCGCCCATCAGCGCCCATGTGCGGCCGATCGCGGTCGGCGCGACGACGATCGCGCCTTGCGCGCGCGCCGTCGGCAGCCAGCTCCAGAGAAACGAAAATCCGTCGCCGCCGCCGCCGTGTAGCGCGAAGACGAGCGGCCAGCTTTGCGCCGGCTCGTAAAATTCCGGCACGTAGATCGAGAAGCCGCCGCGGGCGCCGGGACTGTCGCCGACATGGCTGACGCCGGTTCCGGTTCCGCGCGGCGGGGCGGCGAGCCTCGCCTCGATCTCCGCATTGCCGCGTGAAGCTTCGTCGAGGAAGAAGCGGCTGACCGGCGGCAGGCCGCGCGTCAGCGGATAGAGCGGATCGAGCGCGCGGGGAATGCGTTTCAGCGCGCGCATCACGGCGCGCAGTCCCTCGGGTTCGTCGGGCGCGCCGCGCAGCAATTCGTAGCCTTCCAGCGTCGCGGCCGTCGCAGCTTCGATCCTGCCGCGCAGGTCGGCCAGATGCGCCGGCCATGTTCTCAATGCCTGAAACGCCGCGCGCAATTCATCCTCCGGCGCGCCGATGGCCGCAAGCGACTCGTCGAAACGCATCGGATCGAAATGCCGCGCGAAATGCGCCAGCGCGTCGAGCGACAGCAGAAGCGCCGGCAGCAGTCGCGTCAGGTCGTCGATCGCTGCTTCGCTCGCTTCGTCGCCGCTCATTCGTCAGCCTATCGCGACCTTGGGCAGCCAGGTCGCAATCTCGGGAACGAAACAGAGGAGCAGGATGGCGATCATCATGAGGATGACAAACGGAACGGCGCCCCAGATGATGTCGGCCAGCGGAATATCCGGCGCGATATTGCGAATGACGAAGATGTTGAGTCCGACCGGCGGATGGATCAGGCCCATTTCCATGACGATGGTCATCACCACGCCGAACCAGATCAGGTCGAAGCCTGCGGCCTTCAGCGGCGGCAGGATGATCGGCGCCGTCATAAGGATGATCGATACCGGCGGCAGGAAGAAGCCCAGCACGACAACGAGGCCGAGGATGGCGGCCAGCAGCACCCATTTCGACGGCTGCATCTGCACGATCGCTTCCGCCGCCGATTGCGAGATGTGCAGGTAGCTCATCACGTAGGAATAGAGCAGCGACATGCCGATGATAAGCATCAGCATGGTGGATTCGCGCAGTGTCGAAGTGAGGATCGGCTTCAGGTCGCTGGCGCGCCACACGCCGTAGATCAGAGCGATCAGCACGAGAGCCAGCACGCCGCCGAGACCGGCCGTCTCGGACGGCGTGGCGAAGCCGCCGTAGAGCGCGACCATCACGCCGGTCAGCAGGATGACGAAAGGCAGGACGCGCGGCAGCGTGCCGAGCCGCTCGGCCATCGTGTAGGCGTGCTTGTCGAGGATCGCCGAATGCTTGCCGGTGGCGTTGAAGGCGCGCTGCGCTGCGGAATGTTCCTGCCGGTAGCGCAGCATGGCGTAGCCGGCGAACAGCGCGACGAGCAGCAGGCCGGGGAATATGCCGGCGAGAAACAGTCGGCCGAGCGATTGTTCGGCGGCGACCGCATAGAGGATCATGGTGATCGAGGGCGGCAGCAATATGCCGAGCGTGCCGCCGGCGGCGATGACGCCGGAGGCGAAGCCGCCGGAATAGCCGCGCCGCCGCATTTCCGGAATGCCGGCGGATCCGATCGCCGAGCAGGTGGCGGGCGACGAGCCCGCCATGGCAGCGAAGATCGCGCAGGCCAGGACGTTGGCTATGCCGAGGCCGCCGGGCACGCGATGCATCCAGGCGTGCAGCGCCGAATAGAGGTCCTGGCCGGCGCGCGACTTGCCGATCGCCGCGCCCTTCAGGATGAACAGCGGGATCGACAGGAGCGTGATCGAGGCCATTTCCTCGTAGACGTTCTGCGTCACCGTATCGAGCGAAGCCGCCGGCATGAAGAACAGCATGAAGACGAGCGCGACCGCGCCGAGCGCGAAGGCGATCGGCATGCCGGAGAACATCGCCACCAGCGTCGCGCCGGCATAGAGCAGTCCTGTGGCAAGAACGCTCATGCCCGCTTCTCCGTCAGACCGCGCGCCAGTTGCAGCGCGATCTGCAACGCCAGAAGCGTCATGCCCGAAGCCATGAGCGAATAGGGAATCCAGAGCGGCGGACCCCAGGTCGACGACGTCACCTGCCCGTCGACCCAGGCCTCGTGCAGCAGCGTCCAGCTCTTCCACGAGAAGAACGCGACGAATGCGAGCGAGGCGACGTCGACGAACAGTCGTCGCACGCGATTGACTCCGGCCGGCAGGATTTCCGCCAGCGCCTCGATGCCGACGTGGCCGCGCCTTTCCTGCACGAAGGCCGCGGTCAGGAACGTCGCGCCCACCAGCAGGAAGGTCGCGGCTTCGTCCTGCCAGTAAGTCGGCGCATGGAAGACATAGCGCACGACCACGCTTTCCGAGAGAACGACGCTGGCGGCGACGATGGCGATGGACGCGGCGAACATCAGCGCCCAGTTGACGGCGTTGAGCGCGCGGGCGAGCCGCGCGGTCAGTCCGTCGCCGACGATTTCCTCGTCGGCCCGGCTCTCGATCGGCGCGCCGGACATCAGGCCTCTTCGGCGAGCTTGATCAGCTTGGCGCAGGACGCGTTCTTGGCGGCATAGTCCTTCCACGCGGTATCGCGCGCGATCGCCTTCCATTTTTCCAGAACGGCGTCGTTCAGATCGTGTATCTGCGCGCCGGCCTTCTGGTAGATCTTGATGACCTCCTCGTCGTCGGCCATCGCCGCCTGTCGTCCGAACGGCTCCATCTCGGCCCCCACGGCGACAAGCAGGTCCTGCTGCGCCTTCGGCATCTTGTCGAACACGGCTTTCGACATCAGCAGCGGCTCGAGCATGAACCAGTAGGACTTGCCCTTTCCGGCGGTCAGGTGCTTGGACAGTTCTTCGAGACGGAACGAGATCAGGCTGGTCGAGGATGTGACGCCGGCGTCGCAGGCGCCCGTCTGCATCGCCGCATAGAGTTCGTTCGAAGGCAGCGACAGCACGGCGCCGCCGGCCGCCTGGAACACGAGGTCCATTTCGCGCGAGCCGCCGCGGATCTTCATGCCCTTGGCGTCTTCCGGATTGAGTAGGGGCCGCGCGCGGCTCGCCGCGCCGCCGGCCTGCCAGACCCAGGTCAGGATGATGACGCCCTTGTCGGCAAGGTAGGACGTCAGTTCCTTGCCGATCGGCTTGTTCTTCCAGCCGAGGCCCTGGTCGTAGGAATTCACGAGGCTCGGCATCAGGCCGATGTTCGTTTCCGGCGCCTCGCCGCCGGCGTAGGGCAGGGGAAAGAGCGAGGCGTCGAGCGCGCCCTTGCGCAGCGCCGAGAATTGCGCGTTCGTCTTCATCAGAGACGAGTTTGCATAGACCTCGACGTTGATCTCGCCGTTCGAGCGCTTTCCGACCTCCGCCGCGAAGCGCCGGCACAGCCGGTCGCGGAAATCGCCGGAATCGGCCGTGCCGCCGGGGAACTGGTGTGAAACCTTCAGCGTGGTCGCGGCCCGGGCGAAACCGGACCGGAGGACGGCGGGCGCGGCGACGGTGCCCGCAACGAAAGTGCGGCGGTCGAGCTTCATGTTCCCTCTCCTGACAATTCTGTTTTGCCAGACTTGAACCTGCCGGCCGGCGTTCTGTCAAACGGCGGCGGGCGCGCCGGGCGCAGCTTTCGACCGCGCCCGAAAGCCCGGCGAGAGTTGCGTCGGCGCGGTCAGGCGGCGGGCTCGATCTCCACCACGATGGCGCCCGTCGTCACCTGGTCGCCTTCCGCGACATGGATCGCCGTCACCTTGCCGGCGACGCCGGCCGCATGGACATGCTGCATCTTCATCGCTTCGAGCGTGACGATCGGCTGGCCGCGCGTCACCTCGTCGCCGACCTTGGCCAGCGTCGCGACAACGCGGCCGTTGAGTTGCGCCCGCACCTTGCCGTCGCCGCCGCCGGCATCCGCGGCTTCCGGCCGCGCCAGCGTCAGGTCGGTCGCCGCGATCGTTCGGCCGCGGTAGAGGATGTAGAGCCTGTCGCCGTCGTTCAGGTACGTTGCGCTGGCGTTGAGCCCACCGACGTGGAAGGTGATCTCGCTCTCCGTCAGCCGGTCGATGACGATCTCGCTGGTCGCGCCGTTCTCGGCGATCGCATAGGAGCCGTCGGCGTGGCGGATCGCCTCGGCCTCGTGCGTCTCGCCGTTGATGTCGATGCGCAGCGGCAGCGGGAAGGACGGCCTCAGCGCGCGGCCGGGCCTCCAGCCGTGCGCGCCGCGCCCGGTCGCATAGAGCAGCAGCGCGGCCAGCGTCGAGGCGGCGACGCCGCTCTGCGGCGCGCTGTTCAGTTCGGCGGCGTGCTGCGCGATGAAGGCCGTCGTCGCGCCCCCGCTGGCGAAGGTCGGGTGGCGCAGGCACGACGCGAGAAACGCCTGGTTGGTCGTCACGCCGAAGGCGATGGTGGAATCGAGCGCGGTCGCGAGCTTCAGCCGCGCCTCGTCGCGCGTAGCGCCATGCGTGACGAGCTTGGCGATCATCGAATCGTAGAAGGGCGGTATTTCCGATCCCGACGCCAGCGCATGTTCGGCGCGCACGTGTTCGGGCATGTCCCAGCGCAGCATGCGGCCCGACTGCGGCATGAAGTCCCGGTTCGCATCTTCAGCGCACAGCCGCACTTCGATCGCGTGGCCGCGGAACGTCACGTCCTGTTGCGCGACCGGCAGCGGCTGGCCGGCCGCCACCCGCAATTGCATTTCCACGAGATCGAGTCCGGTGATCGCTTCCGTCACGGGATGCTCGACCTGCAGGCGCGTATTCATTTCCATGAAATAGAACTCGCCGTCCTGGTCGAGCAGGAATTCCAGCGTGCCCGCGCCCTCGTAGCCGATCGCCTTGACGGCGGCCGTCGCCACCGCGCCCATTTTTTCGCGCAATTCGGGCGATACGGCCGGCGAGGGCGCCTCCTCGATCACCTTCTGGTGGCGGCGCTGTACGGAGCAATCGCGTTCGCCCAGATGGATGGCGTTGCCGTAGCGGTCGCCGAACACCTGGATCTCGATATGGCGCGGCTCGACGATGGCGCGCTCCAGAATGACGGTCGGATCGCCGAAGGCGTTCTGCGCTTCGGATTTCGCGCTGCGCAGCATGTCCGCGAAGGAAGCCGCGTCCGGCACGAGCCGCATGCCGCGTCCGCCGCCGCCTGCCGTCGCCTTGATCATGACAGGGTAGCCGATCCGGTCGGCTTCCGCCTTCAGAACCGCATCGTCCTGGTCGCCCTGGAAACCTGGCACGCAGGGCACGCCGGCCTTCATCATGATCGCCTTGGCGCCGGCCTTGTCGCCCATCGAACGGATCGATTCCGCCGACGGTCCGATGAACACGATGCCGGCTTCGGCGCAGGCCGCCGCGAAATCCTCGTTCTCAGCCAGGAATCCGTAGCCCGGGTGGATGGCGTCGGCGCCCGAAAGCTTCGCGGCGGCGATGATCGCCTCTATGCGCAGATAGGAATCCGAAGGCAGGTTTCCGCCGATCGGCACGGCCTCGTCGGCTGCGCGCACATGCAGCGCGTCGCGGTCTGCGGTCGAATAGACCGCGACGATTCCATAACCCATGCGGCGGGCCGTGCGCATCACGCGCAGCGCGATCTCGCCGCGATTGGCGACCAGGATCTTCTTGAAGGGCGTGAGTTTCATCTGTCCGCCCCCGCTCACGGCCGCGCCACGGAGAATTGCATGCGCTGCGGCGTGCGCGCGTCGCCCTCCCGGCAGATGGCCATGATCTCGGCCAGAACGGAGCGCGTGTCGCGCGGATCGATCACGCCGTCGTCGAGCACGCGCGCGCTGGTCGAGAACACGTCCATCTGGTTGTCGAACACGCCCGTGATCATCTTCTTCATCTTGTCGAGCTGGTCCCTGTCCACCGGCGCGCCCTTCCGCGCGGCGGCCGCCTCCGTCACGATGGCCATGGTTTCGGCGGCCTGTTCGCCGCCCATCACGGCGGTCTTGGCGTTCGGCCACGACAGGCAGAAGCGCGGGAAGAAGCCGCGCCCGCACATGCCGTAATTGCCGGCGCCGAACGAGGCGCCGCAATAGATGGTGATCTGCGGCACGGTGGCGCTCGTCACCGCCTGGATCATCTTCGAGCCGTGCTTGATCATGCCGGCTTCTTCATAGGCCTTGCCGACGATGTAGCCGGTCGTGTTGTTGAGATAGAGGATCGGCGTCTTCGACTGGCAGCACGCCTGGATGAAATGCGTCGCCTTGTTGGCGCCGGCGGGATCGAGCGGCCCGTTGTTGGTGATGATGCCGATCGGCCAGCCCTCGATCATCGCGTGGCCGCACACCGTCGCCGGCCCGTAGTTGGGCGCGAATTCGGTGAAGTCGGAATCGTCGACGATGCGCGCGATCGCCTGGCGCATGTCGACCGGCTTCTTGTGATCCATCGGCATGATGCCGAGCAGTTCCTCCTGGTCGTAGCGCGGCGGCTTCGCCTCGCGCGCGGCGGCGCCTGGCCGGTCCCAGTTCAGCTTGGCCATGATCTCGCGGGCGATGCGGATCGCGTCGCGATCGTCCTCGGCGAGATAGTCGCCGAGGCCCGACACGCTCGTATGCATCTCCGCGCCGCCGAGTTCTTCCTCGGTCGCGATCTCGCCGGTCGCGGCCTTCAGGAGCGGCGGCCCCGCCAGAAAGGCGCGCGTCCGCCCGCGCACCATCACGATGTAGTCGGAAAGGCCGGTCTGGTAGGCGCCGCCGGCGGTCGACGAGCCGTGCGTCACCGTCACGACCGGCAGGCCCGCCGCCGACATGCGCGCGAGATTGCGGAAGGTCTGGCCGCCGCGCACGAAATCCTCGACACGGTAGCGCAGCAAATTGGCGCCGGCGCTTTCGACGAGCTGCAGATAGGGCAGGCGGTTCTCGAGCGTCAGTTCCTGGATGCGCAGCGCCTTGTCGAGGCCCATCGGCTGCAGCGCGCCGGCGTCGATGCCGGCGTCGTTGCAGGAGATCATGCAGCGCACGCCCGACACGAAGCCGATGCCGGCGATGATGCCGCAGCCCGGCGTGCTCTTTTCGGGATCGGGATTGTCGAACTGGTATCCGGCGAGCGTCGAGAGTTCGAGGAATGGCGTATCGGGATCGAGCGCCAGCGCCACACGTTCGCGCGGCAACAATTGCCCGCGCTTGTGGAAGCGGTCCTTGGCGCGCGCCGAGGCGTCGCGCGCGCGCTTTTCAAGCCCGCGCATACGCTCGATCAGCGCGAGCATTCCCTCGCGATTGGCCTTGAAGCCGTCGCTCGACGGCGCGATCGTGTTCTCGATTGTAGACATGCGCTCTGGACGTTCCCGGGTCTGTTCTTGACCCGGGAGCCTACACGAACGCCGTCGATTGTCACGCTTGTCCTACAATCCTGTCGGCAGGCTCACGCCTTGCTGGGATCGATCAGGAATTTCTCGCCGGTGGCGCGTCGGGCGTATTGCGCAATCGTCTTCGGATCGAGCGCCTCCTTCAGCGAGATCGTGCTTGTGTAATGGCTGGCGAAAGTCGTCTTCAGTTCGTCGGCGACGCGCTTGCGCAGGCGCAGCATCGTTTCCATGCCGGCCTTCTGCAGGAACGGGAACAAGAGCCATCCGCCGACGCCCCAGGCCATTCCGAAAGAACGGACGAGTTCGGTCGGGCGCATGTCGAGCGAGCCGTAGATATAGACCTGCTTGTGCACGGTCGAACCATAGCGGCTGTATTCCTTCGCCGTGGCGTTGGCCGAGGCTTCCATGCAGGTCAGAATCTGCGAGGCGAGTCTGCCGCCGCCGATCGCGTCGAAGGCGAGCGTCGCGCCGGTCTCGATCAGCGCGGCCGTCAGCTTTTCCATGAAGTCGGGCGCGGTGGAATCGCAGACGTGCTTCGCGCCAATGCCGCGCAGCAGCTTCTCCTGCTCGGCGCTGCGCACGATGTTGACGAGCGGCACGCCGTCCTTGATGCAGATCCTGTTCAGCATCTGCCCGAGGTTGGAAGCCGCCGCCGTATGCACCAGCGCCTTGTGGCCTTCCATGCGCATCGTCTCGACCATCGAGAGCGCGGTCAGCGGATTGACGAAGCACGAGGCGCCGTCGGCGGCGCTGGCGTCGGCCGGCAGCACCAGGCAGTCGGACGCCTTCAGTGTGCGGAATTGCGAATACATCGCCCCGCCGATCGCCGCGACCTTCTTGCCGATCAGCGCCTGTGCGGCCGGAGACGAACCCGCCGCGATCACCGTCCCGGCGCCCTCGTTGCCGACCGGCATCGAGGCGTCGAGCCGCGCGGCGACCGCGCGAAGGCCTGCTTCCGGAACCTTCGCGGTGACGACGGGCCGTTCGACCGTGCCGGACTTCTGCATGGTCGAAAGATCGGCGGGGCCGGTCAGCAGGCCGAGATCGGACGGATTGATCGGCGTCGCCTCGATGCGCACGACCACGTCGTCCGGACCGGGCGCCTGCGTTTCGATTTCGGCGAGCGACAATTCGAGTTCGCCGCTCTTGCGCACGAGCGTGCGCAACTGCAGACCCTTCGCCGGATAAGCTTCAGCCATTTCGTCCTCCCAGAATTTCTGTCGGCGGCAACCTAGGCGACGGCGCGCCAAACGGAAAGCGCGCAATGGCGCGCCGCCGGGCTGGCTGCTAGGCTGCCGGAAATTCTTGGGAGGAATGCACAAATGCCGTCTGGCGGTTATCCGACCCGTCGTGGCCTGCTCGCGAGCGCCGGCGCGCTTTCGCTGGCCGCCACGACGCGCGGGCGCGCCGCCGAACTTCGCCCCCTGCGCATCGGCTACGTGCCTGTCATCGGCGCCGCAGCGCTCTTCGTCATGGACGGCGCCGGCTGGGCGCGCGAGGCCGGCCTCGACCTGAAGGCCGCGAAATTCGATTCCGGCCCCGCCGCCATTCAGGCCTTCGCCTCCGGCACGCTGGACGCACTGGCCATCGGCGTCGCGCCGGTGGCCGTGGCGCATTCCAAGGGAGCCAACATTTCCGTCGTCTCGGCGGCGGGCCTCGGCGGCTCGTCCTTCGTCGCCGTTCCGGACCTCGCCTCGGGCATCACGAGCGATCCTGCGTCGATCGCCGCCGCCTTCGCCGCTTTCCGCAAGGCGAACGGCAGGCGCGCCAAGGTCGCGACATTGCCGGCCGGCGGCGTGCCGACGGTGGCGCTCTCCTTCTGGCTGAACAGGACGGGCCATGTCGATCCGGCCGATGTCGAGATTGTCACGATCGGCATCGAGGCCGCGCAACTCGCCATGCTGAGCAATGCCGTGGACGCCGCGACGCTGCTCGAACCTTCCGCGACCATCGTTCTCCAGCGCAATCCGAAGCTGAAGACGGTCATTTCCGCGCGCGACATGTTCCCCAACATTCCGGGCGTCGTCTTCGCCGTCTCGCGCAGGATGATCGCCGAGCGCAGGGACGACGTGCAGGCGCTGGTGAACCTCGTCATCCGCGCCACCGGTCTCATCAAGGCGAAGCCTGAGGAAGCGGCGCCCTATGTCGCGAAAATTCTCGGCGGCGGCCTCGTCGAACCCGACGTGATGCGCCGCGCCATGATTTCGCGCGCCGTCGAATACGTGGTCGATCCGCGCGACATCATGCAATCGACCAAAGCCATGCTCGAATACCAGGCTTCCATCGGCGATTTCGCGACCGCGCCGCCTGTGGAAGGGCTTTTCGATCTGTCTTTCTACGACGCGGCCAAGAAGCCGCGCTGACAGCACCGCGAGGGGGGAGACCATGGACGGCGCCTACAGGATCTTCGGCTCGGAAATGTCGCCCTATTCGGTGAAGGTGCGATCCTGGTTCCGCTACAAGAACATTGCGCACGAATGGGTCCCGCGCAGCGCCGCCACCGCGCCGGAATTCCAGAAATACGCGAAGATTCCCGTCATCCCGCTCGTCGTGACGCCGGACGAACGCGGCCTGCAGGATTCGACGCCGCTGATGGAGGAGATCGAACAGGCCCATCGCGCGCCCGCCACCGAACCGGCCGACCCCGCGCTCGCATTCCTGAGCGCGCTGATCGAGGAATTCGGCGACGAATGGGCCAACAAGTGGATGTTCCACTATCGCTGGGCGCGCGACGTCGACCAGATCGCCTCGGCCGGGCGCATCGCCCTGTCGGTTTCGCCCGGCATGGACGAGACGGCTTGGGCCAATGCGGCGAGCAAGATCAGGGAGCGCATGACCGGCCGCGTCTGGTTCGTCGGCTCCAATGCGCAGAACGCGCGCTTCATCGAGGAGACGTTCCTGGCCGCGCTCGGCCGGCTCGAAGCGCATCTCTCCACGCGCGCCTATCTCTTTGGCGCGCGACCCTGCTTCGCCGATTTCGGCCTGTGGGGGCAATTCTATTGCCTGTGGACCGACCCGACGACGGGGGCGATCATCGAGGCGCGCGCGCGCCACACGCTCGCCTGGATCCAGCGGATGCTGTGGCCGCGCGCCGAGGGCGATTTCGAGACGTGGTCGTCGCTCGAAGGGACGCTGACGCCCATCTTGCGCGAAGAGGTCGCCGGCCTGTTCCTGCCGTGGAGCCGCGCCAATGCGGCGGCGATCGCATCGGGCGCGGAAGAATTCGACGTGAAATTGCGCGGTCACGACTGGCGCCAGAAACCGCAAAAGTATCATGCCAAATCGCTCGCCGCGCTGCGCGGAAAATACGAGGCGACTGCCGATCGCAAGGCGCTGGACGCCGTGCTTGCGTCGGTTTCCTGCCTCGATGGCTTGAAGGCCTGAGCGCAAGCTTGGCTTTGCGGTCCAGCTGGCGTTCCGCCTTGCGAAACAATCGTTCCGCCAGATTTAATTGGCCGCTTAATTTCGCTTGATTCATCCGCAAAGCTGGGTGAAACTCCGCCTGCGTCGGTCAAGATTGTGCGACAGTCCGTGCCAAGCGGCCGTACGATCCGACGCCGGACTCTGCGCGCGCCGCCAACAAGAGCGGCGTGCGTCGGCAAAAAGACAAGAACCGCCAACGCGCGGATTTGGGGAGGAGAATGCTCGACTTCGTCCAGCAGACGATTAGCGGTATCGCCGTGGGCTGTGTCTACGGCCTCATCGCGCTCGGCTTTGTCCTCATCTACAAGGCGACCGAGGTCGTGAACTTCGCCCAGGGCGAGCTCATGATGCTCGGCGCCTTCCTCTCCTTCACCTTCATCACCTCGCTCGGCCTCAACTACTGGCTCGGCTTCGCTTTGTGCGTGGTCTGCATGGCCGTGCTCGGCATGGTGATGGAACGCCTCGTCGTTCGGCCGATCCTCGGCTATCCGCAATTCTCCATCGTCATGGCGACCATCGGCCTCGGCATGGTGCTGCGCGCGCTCGCAGGCATGTTCTGGGGCACCGACGACCTGCGCATCGAGACGCCCTTCTCCAACGGCGTCTACAAGTTCGGCCCGCTCGTCATCGCCGCCGACAATCTCTCGATCATCGTGGCGACCGCGCTGCTCTGCGTCGTGCTCTATTGCTTCTTCCGGTTTTCCCGCATGGGCGTCGCCATGCAGGCCGTCTCCCAGAACATGCTGGCGGCCTATTACATGGGCATTCCGGTCAAGCGCATGTTCGCGGCCATCTGGGCGATTTCGGCCATGGTGGCGACGACGGCCGGCATATTGCTGGCGCCGATCACCTTCATTCACGCCAATCTCGGCTTCCTCGGCCTGAAAGCCTTTCCGGCGGCCGTGCTCGGCGGCTTCACATCCATTCCCGGCGCGCTCGCCGGCGGAATCATCATCGGCGTCGTCGAGACGCTCTCCGGCTTCTATCTGCCGGCGGGCTTCAAGGACATCGCCGCCTATGTAGTCCTGCTCGCTGTCCTGCTCCTGAGGCCGCAAGGCCTGTTCGGCGGCGCCGCTCTCAAGAAGGTCTGAACGGCCATGGCCTTCCGCATCCGTACCGGCTACGAGGACGACCTGCGCCTGTTCAGGACGCCGCAGTCGATCGCTTCCTACGCCATCCTGCTGCTCGTTCTCGCCGCTGCGCCTCTCCTCGTCGGCTCGTACTTCCTCAGCCAGATCGTCTTCGTGCTGATCTACACGATCGTCGGCATCGGCCTCGTGCTGCTGTCGGGCTACGCCGGCCAGACCTCGATCGGCCATGCCGCATTCCTGGCGATCGGCGCCTATACGGCGGCCAACGCCGCGAAGTTCGGCGTGCCTCTTTATATATACCTGCCGGCGGCGGGCCTGCTGACCGGCCTCGTCGGCTGGCTCGTCGGTCTGCCGGCGCTCCGCCTGCACGGCATCTATCTCGCCATCGCCACTTTCGCCTTTGCCATCATCGTCGAGGAAATCCTCGCGCGCTGGGAAAGCGTCACGCACGGCAACGAAGGCATGATGGTCAAGCCGGCGGCGCTGTTCGGCAAGCCGCTCGGCGAGATGGGGCTCTATTACCTCTGCATCTTCGTCACCGTCGTCGTGGTGCTGGTCGCCGTCAACGTCATCCGCTCGCCGACGGGCCGCGCCTTCCTCGCCCTGCGCGACAGCGAAACGGCAGCCAAGTCGATGGGCGTCGATTCCGCCCGCTACAAGACCTTCGCCTTCGCCCTGTCCGCCGGCATGACCGGGCTCGCCGGCGTGCTCTACGCGCACAAGCTGTCGTTCATCTCGCCCGAGATGTTCACGCTGTCGCTGTCGATCGAATTCGTGATGATCATCATCATTGGCGGAATCGCCTCCCTGCGCGGCGCGGCGCTGGGCGCCGTCTTCATGATCATGGTCGATCCGGTGCTGGTGCTGGTGAAGGACAAGCTGCCCGGCGTCATCGGCGCCGTCACCGGCTCGCCTCTCGCCCAAGACAAGGCCAGCGTGCTGCTCGCGACTCCGGGCGTGAAGAGCCTGATCTTCGGTCTCATCATCATCTTCTTCATCATCTACGAGCCGATGGGACTCGACGGGCGCTGGATGAAGATCAAGACCTGGGTGACGCAATTCCCGTTCTATCGGCCTGCAACTTTCCGCCGTCAGAAGATGTATCTGAAGTCGGAGCGCGGCCGATGACCTATTTCGCGCTCGACAATGTCTCGATCCAGTTCGGCGGGCTGAAGGCCGTCGACGGCGTCTCCTTCGAGGTGGAGAAAGGCCAGATCTTTACGATCATCGGCCCGAACGGCGCCGGCAAGACGACGCTCTTCAACCTCATCAGCCGCCTCTACAACGTCACGAACGGGCGTATCGTCTTCAAGGACGAGGAGATCACGCAACTCAACGCGCAGCAGATCGCCGGCCGTGGCATCGCGCGCACGTTCCAGAACATCGAATTGTTCGACAACGCATCCGTCCTGCAGAACCTGCTGGTCGGTCGCCATCGTCATTCCACGACCAGCTTCTGGCAGGATCTCCTGTTCGCGCCGAAGGTCAGGCGCGAGGAGGTCGAACATCGCCGCGCGGTCGAGGAAGTCATGGAATTCCTGCGCCTGCAGCGCTACCGCGACACGCTAATCGCCGGACTTCCCTACGGCGTGCGCAAGGTCGTCGAAGTCGGCCGCGCGCTCAGCGTCGGCCCCGAAATCCTCTTGCTGGACGAACCATCGTCCGGCCTCAACGTCGAGGAAACCGACCGCATGGCCGAGTGGATCCTCGAGATCAACCGTCGGCTCGGCATCACCATCCTCATGGTCGAGCACGACATGTCGCTCGTCAGCCGCGTGTCCGATCGCGTGGTGGCGCTCAACTACGGACGCATCATGGCGAAGGGTACCGCGCAGGAAGTGCAGAGCCATCCCGATGTCGTCGCAGCCTATCTGGGAGCGTGAGGCATGAGCGAGCCGATCCTCCGTCTTTCCAATGTCGAAAGCGCCTACGGCCCGATCACCGCGATACGCGGCGTCAGCCTCGAGGTGCCGCGCGGCAAGATCGTCGCCGTCCTCGGCGCCAATGGCGCCGGCAAGACCACCATCCTCAAGACGACGTCCGGCGTGCTCGATCCCGTCACCGGCGTCGTCGAACTCGAAGGCCGCCGCATCCAGGGCATGGCGCCCGACGCGATCGTGGCGCTCGGCATGAGCCATGTGCCGGAAGGCCGCGAAGTGTTTCCGTTCCTGTCGGTGCGCGACAATCTGTGGATGGGCGCCTATCTGCGCCGCGACAAGGACGGCGTCGCCGCCGACCTGGAAAAGGTCTACGACTACTTTCCCGTGTTGCGCGAACGGCGCGACCAGCCTGCTGGCCTCCTGTCGGGCGGTCAGCAGCAGATGCTCGCCATCTCGCGCGCCTTGATGAGCCGGCCGAAGGTTCTGCTTCTCGACGAGCCGTCGCTGGGTCTGTCGCCGCTTCTCGTGAAGGAGATTTTCGCCATCGTGCGTCGTCTCAACACGGAAGAAGGCGTGTCGATCCTGCTCGTCGAGCAGAACGCCAAGGTCGCGCTGGAAACGGCCGACTACGGCTATGTGCTCGAGGTCGGGCGCGTCGTCATGCACGATACGAGCGAAGCGCTGATGAATTCCAACGAGATCCAGCAATCCTACCTCGGCGTTCACGCCGACGATTCGCGCAAGCGTTCGCGCCGCGAAAGATCGAGGGTCGCCCAATGAGCGCGGTCGCCAGGATGCCGCTGACCGCGGCGGATGACGCGAGCCTGCCAGGGTTCGTGCTGGCGCGCGCGCTGGCCGAACCCGCGCGCACGATATTGCGCGCCAAGCGCCTCGGCGTCTGGAAGGAATTGACCGGCGCGGAATTGACGCGCGCGGTTGCCGATTGCGCGGCAGGCCTCGCCGGTCTCGGCCTGAAACCCGGCGAGACGCTCGGCATACTGGCCGCGCCGAGCCCGCAATGGCTGATCGCCGATCTCGGCGCGCAATCGGCTGGCGCGCTTGCGGCCGGTTTCCATGCGGAAGCCGCGCCCGGCGAACTCGCGGCGCTGGTAGCCCGCTGTCGCACCCGCATTCTCGTCGTCGATACGCTGGCCGCGCTCGACGCTGCGCTCGACCTGCGCGATGCGACGTCAGGGATCGCGAAGATCGTCTGTTTCGACGGCGTCGCCGCCGCCGAGACCGGCGACCCCGATGTCATTGCCTTCGATGCGCTGCTCGCCGCCGGCGCCGCCGCCTCGACGCGAACGGATGCGCCGTGGCGATCGGCTGCAGGCGACACGCTGGCGGCGATCATGCCGACTTCAGGCCTGTCGGCGCCCTCGCGTGCGGCGCAATTCTCGCATGACGCGCTGCGCGTCGCCGTCGATGCTGCGCTGTCCATGATCGATCTGCGCGCCGGCGAAGAACGGCTGTCGATAATGCCGGCGAGCCACGCCTTCGAGCGCGTCTTCGGCTTCTACGCCTGCATGGTCGCCGGCGTGACCGTCAATTTTCCGGAAAGCGCGGAAACGATCCCTGAAAATCTGCGCGAACTGCAGCCGCAGATCGTTTCCGGCGCGCCGGCGCTGTGGAGCGGCTTCGCGCGCCGGCTGGCCCGCGCCAGCGCGGGCGCCACGAAGTTCCAGCATCGCTTGTTCGAGAGCGCAATGCACGGGTCCGGCGCCTTCGGTTCGCTGGTGCTGAAGAAAGTACGTCGCGATATCGGTCTTTCGCGCGCGCGCCTGGCCCTCTCTGCCGGGGCGCCGCTCGCCCCTTACGCCGCCGACCGGCTCGCTGCGCTCGGCGTGCCCGTCACGGACGTCTATTCGGTCGCCGAAGCGGCCGGAGCCGTGGCGATCGCCCGCGGGCGCGCTCGCGAATTCTCGATCGCCCGCGGCGCGTCGTTCGAGATCGACGCCGACGGCGCGCTGAGGCTTCGTTCCGCCGCGCTCTGCGCGGCATTTGCGGGCGAGTCGCCGCGCAAAGGCGACTGGTTCGAGGCAGGCGACCTGGCGGAAGCCCGCGGCGGCGCCTTTGCTTTGCATGGCGCGCGCGATGCCGCCATCGGCGGCGCCACGCCGGCGTGGCGCATCGAAGACGAACTGGCCGCCTCGCCCTACATCCTCTCCGCCGTCGTCTCGGGCGACGCCCCCGATCGCCTCGCCGCCGTCATTTTCGCGGACTACGATTCAGTCGTTCAGCATGCGCAGAAGAACGCGATACCATTCACGCACTACAAGAGCCTGATGGAAGCCTCTGAAATCCGCACGCTGATCGGGCAGGAGGTGGAACGGATCAACGCGGCGCTCAAGACCGCGCGCATTGCAGACTTTTCGATCGCCGATCGACCGGTTGGCGCCGGCGATCCACTGCTCGGGCCGGCGATGAACATGCGCCGGCGTCTGGTGCACAAGAGCTTTGGGGTACGGGGAAGCTGACTGGCTTCTGGAAAGGGAGGAACGGCATGAAAAAACTGGCCTTTGCATTCGGTCTCGGCGTCGCGGCGGGCGCGCTCGCGGCTTCGCCTGCGTTCGCGCAGTTCAAGACGCAGGGCGTCACCGACACGGAAATCGTCGTCGGCACGCACATGGACCTCTCGGGTCCGATCAAGTCATGGGGCATTCCCTCCTCGAACGGCGCCAAGCTCGCCGTCGAGCAGATCAATGCGGCGGGCGGCATCAACGGCCGCAAGATCCGCTATATCCTTGAAGACGACGCCTACGACCCGAAGAAGGCCGTGCTCGCCACGCAGAAGCTGATCGAGCTCGACAAGGTCTTCTCGATCCTTTCGCCGATGGGATCGGCGACGACGCTCGCGCCGCTGCCGATCGTGCAGGCGGCGGGCCTCACCAACCTGTTCTCGATCACCGCGGCGGAATTCACCTACGCCATGGATCCGAACAAGCCGGAAGACCGGCTGAAGTTCAACATCTTCTCGCCCTATTACGACCAGGCGCGCACGGGCATCAAATATCTCATCGAGACCAAGAAGCCGAAGAAGGCCTGCATCATCTACCAGGATGATGAAATGGGTAAGAACTTCACCGACGCCTTCAAGGACCAGCTGAAGGCGATGAACATTCCGGAAGGCACGATGGTGTCCTTCAAGCGCGGCGCGACGGACTTCTCCTCGCAGGTCGCGCGCCTGAAAGCCGACGGTTGCGACTTTGTCTCGCTCGGTTCTGTCGTGCGCGAGTCGGTCGGCATTCTGACGGTCGCCGCAAAGAGCGACTACAAGCCGATCTGGGTCGCGTTCTCGCCGACCTATGTTCCCGATGTCGTCGATCTCGGCAAGGAACTGTCGGAAGGCCTCTATGGCGTCGGTCAGCTCGAAATCTTCTACGAGGACACCGCGACCGGCAAGGTCAAGGACTATATCGAAGCCTACAAGAAGATGTTCGGCACGGCGCCCAACCTGCAGACGACGGCCGGCTACAACGGCATGATGGCTTTCGCCCATTACGCCAAACTGGCCGGCAAGAACCTGACGACGGATTCGCTGATCGCCGCGATGGAATCGGGCGAGCCCTTCCAGGATATCTTCGGCCAGGCGCCGGTGAAGTTTTCCAAGACCAACCATCTCGGCTCCGAGGAACTGCTCGTCGCCCAGGTGCAGAACGGCCGCTGGAAGCCGATCGCCACGAAGCAGAAGTACAAGTAAGCATGTTCAGGGCCGGCGTTCGCGTCGGCCCTTTTCCTTTCAGCGAGTAAGTCGAATGTCCGAGAGTTTCGGCACGCTCCTCTACGAGAAGCCGGGGCCGGGCGTAGCCCGGATCGTGATGAACCGGCCCGACGCGCGCAACGCGCAAAATCTCGACATGACCTACGATCTCGACGCGGCCTTCGCGCGAGCCGTCGCCGACAACGAGGTGAAGGTCATCATCCTCGCCGGCGCCGATCCGCATTTCTCGTCCGGCCACGACCTTCGCGACAGCGGCGAGAAGAAGCTGGGCCAAGATTTTCCGGTCATCTCGACCTGGGGAAATTTCGAGGCGCCGGGCGCCGAGGGGCGCTTCGCCCGCGAGCAGGAAATCTACCTGCAGAACACACGCCGCTGGCGCAATCTTTCCAAACCGACGATTGCGCAAGTGCAGGGCAAGTGCATCGCTGGCGGCTTGATGCTCGCCTGGGCCTGCGACCTGATCGTGGCCAGCGACGACGCGCAATTCTGCGACCCCGTCGTCACCATGGGCGTCTGCGGCGTCGAATGGTTCGTGCATCCGTGGGAACTCGGGCCGCGCAAGGCCAAGGAACTGCTCTGGACGGCGGAATCCTGGAGCGCCGAGGAGGCCCGCGCCTGCGGCATGGTCAATCATGTCACGCCGCGCGCCGATCTTGCGCGCTTCACGCTCGCGCTTGCCGAGAAGATCGCCGCCAAGCCGGCCTTCGCCGTCAAGACGGTGAAGGAAGCGGTCAACCGCACGCTCGATATCATGGGCCAGGCGAATTCCATCGATCAGGCGTTCGGCCTGCATCACCTCTGCCACGCCCATAACATGATGCAGTTCGGCATGCTGGTCGACCCGAGCGGCCTGCATCCTTCCGTCAGAAAGAAAAGCTGAGAAGCCATGGACCTCTCCTATTCCGACGAACAGAAGCTGCTCGCAGACAGCGCCAACGGCCTGCTCGCCGCGCGCATGCAGAAGAAGGAAGCCCGCGACCTGTGGAGCGAGATGGCCGAACTCGGCTGGCTCGGCCTGCCGTTGCCGGAGGCGCACGGCGGACTGGGGCAGGGCGCTGTCGAGACGGCGATCCTCGCCGAAAGCTTCGGCCGGCATCTCGTCGCCACGACCTATGTGCCGCAGGTGGTGACATGCGGAGCGCTGATTGCCGCGCTCGGCGACGACCATCAGAAGAACGCGCTGCTTGCGCCGCTCGCCGAGGGCAAGGCGAAGATTGCGCTCGCTCACGCCGAAGAAGGCTCGCGTCACGATTTGTCGCGGGTGAATGCGAAAGCCGTTCGCGACGGCGCCGGCTGGCGGCTCACGGGCCGCAAGATCGCGGTGCTCGGAGCCGGCGAGGCCGACACGATCCTGATTTCCGCGCGCACGCCGAAAGGAATCGGCGTCTTCGCCGCGCCACGCACAAGTCTTTCGCTCGAGACATATCTCACGCTCGACGGCGGAACGGCCGCGCGCATCACGCTGGACAATGTCGCGCTGCCGGCGGACGCGCTGCTCGGCGGCGCCGAAAACGCGCTGCCGGCGATCGAGCAGGGGAACGACCGTGCAATCGCCGCCTATTGCGCGGAATGCGTCGGGCTGATGGAAGCAGCCACCGCCGCCACCATCGAATACACGAAGATTCGCGTCCAGTTCGGCAAGCCGCTCGCCGTCAACCAGGTTCTGCGCCATCGCATGGCGGACATGTCGATCCAGTGCGAGGAGGCGCGCTCCATGGCGCTTCGCGCCGCCTTGCATGTCGATGACGAGGACGCCGCCGCGCGCGGACGCGCCGTTTCCGGCGCCTGGGCCAAGATTTCGAAATCCGCCCGCTTCGTCGCGGAGCAGGCGATCCAGCTTCACGGCGGCATGGGCGTGACCAACGAACTGAACATCGGCTCGTTCCTGAAGCGCGTGATTGCGCTCGACGCCATCGTGGGCGGCCCCGATCATCACCTGCGCCGGCATACGGCGCTGTCGCGCGCAGCGCGCGCCGCCTGAGGAGACGCGCCATGGATCTCGCCTTCACGCAAGAAGAACGCGCCTTTCAGCAGGAGGTGCGCGCCTTCCTCAAAGAGAAGCTGACGCCCGACCTCGTGCGCTCGGCCGCGCTCACGCCTTCCGTCTTCTCCGATCCGCCGGTCGGCGTCCGCTGGCAGAAAATCCTGCATGAAAAGGGCTGGGCGGCGCCGCTCTGGCCCAAGGAATACGGCGGCACCGGCTGGACCATTGGCCAGCGCTACATCTGGGAGGTCGAGAGCGCGATCGCCGGTGCGCCCTCCGTCACGCCGATGGGCCCCCGCATGGTCGGCCCGGTCATCATGCGCTTCGGTACGCAGGCGCAGAAGGACTATTATCTGCCGCGCATTCTCTCGGGCGAAGATTACTGGTGCCAGGGCTATTCGGAGCCTGGCTCCGGCTCCGACCTCGCATCGCTCAAGACGCGCGCCGTGCGCGACGGCGACCATTACGTCATCAACGGATCGAAGATCTGGACGACGCACGCGCATAACGCCAACCGCATGTTCGCGCTGGTGCGCACGTCCGAGGAACCGAAGAAGCAGGACGGCATCAGTTTCATCCTGATCGACATGGATACGCCCGGCATCACCGTGCGTCCCATTCTCACTATCGGCGGCGATCACGAAACCAACCAGGTGTTCTTCGACGACGTGCGCGTGCCCGTCGCCAATCGCGTCGGCGAGGAAGGGCAGGGCTGGTCCTACGGCAAGTACCTGCTCGAATTCGAACGTGGCGGGGCGATGTCGTCCGGCCGGCTGCGCGAGGCGCTGCGCCACGTCGAGCGCCTGGCCGGCGCCTACCGTTCAGGCGAATCCGCCCTGTTCGACGATCCGGCGATCGCGCTGCGCCTGTCGCAGGTGGAGATCGACATCGACGCGCTCGAGATGACCGAGCTTCGCATCATGTCGAGCCTGTCGACCGGTCAGAATCCCGGCCCTGTCTCGTCCTCTCTCGCCAAGCTGCGCAACAGCGAGATCAAGCAGGCGATCACGACTCTCGCGGTGGAGGTGCTCGGCGAGGATGCGCTGGTATGGCAGCCCAATCGCCCCCTCTACGAGATCAACGAGCCGTCCGTGCTCGACGAGGACGCCATGACCGTCATCCCCGAATATCTCAACGGGCGCGCCTACACGATCTTCGGCGGCACGTCCGAGGTGCAGCGCGACATCATCGCCAAGGTCGTGATCGGAATCTGATCCTGCAGGAGCTTCTGGATGTACACCGCGGATTACGCGCCGAAGGTTCTCGGCGAGATCGCCGAAAAGAATGCCGCGCTCTATGGCGATTCCGTCGCAACGCATTTCGAGGGACGCGACGTCACGTTTCGGGATTTCAATCGCCACACGAACCAGGTGGCGAATGCCCTGGTCGCCCTTGGCGTGGAGCCGCAGAAGCATATCGCCTATGTCGGCAAGAATTCCGACTTTTATTTCGAGCTTTTCTACGGATCGGCCAAGGCGCGCGTCATACTTGCGCCGGTAAACTGGCGGCTCGCGCCGCCTGAAATGGCCTATATCATCAATGATTGCGAGGCGCAGGTCCTGTTCGTCGGTCCGGAATTCGTCGACGGCGTGCGCGGCTTCGCCAAGGACCTCAAGACCGTCCGCCATATCATCACGATGGAAGGCGGCGCGCCCGAATGGCGGGATTTTTCAAAATGGCGCGACGCGCAGAGCGACGCGCCCTGCGAGCGCAAGGCTCTTGAGGAAGACGTCGCCATCCAGTTGTACACGTCCGGCACGACCGGACATCCGAAGGGAGCGATGCTCACAAATCACAACCTGCTCGGCATGCGCGCCGCACGCTCGGGCGATCCGCGCGAGTGGAACAAGGCATCGCCCGATGATGTCTGGTACGTGCCGATGCCGGTCTTCCACATCGGCGGCTCGGGCGTGCTCGTCTGGGCGTCCTACGACGGTGGAAGGGCCATCATCTCGCGAGAATTCAATCCGATGGCCGTGCTCGACGATTTCGTGAAGCACAAGGTGTCGAAACTCTTTCTTGTTCCGGCGGCGATGCAGTTCATCGTCCGCCTGCCGCAGGCGCGCTCGGTCGACTACTCCCGTCTCAAGTTCATGATGTACGGCGCGTCGCCCATTCCGCTCGATCTCCTGCGCGAGTGCATGGACGTGTTCAAATGCGGGTTCGTGCAGATGTACGGCATGACCGAGACGACCGGCACGATCGTCGCGCTCGAACCCGAAGATCACACGCCGGAGGGTTCGCAGCGGATGCGTTCGGCCGGCAAACCGCTCGAAGGCGTCGAGATCGCCATCCTCGATGCAGAAGGCGCGCAATTGCCGCCGGGCCAGGTCGGAGAGATCGCCACGCGTTCGACGGCCAACATGAAGGGCTACTGGAACCTTCCGGACGCCTCGAAGCGGACGATGACATCGGACGGCTGGCTGCGCACCGGCGACGCCGGATATCTGGACGAGGACGGTTATGTCTATGTCCACGATCGCGTGAAGGACATGATCATATCCGGCGCCGAGAACATCTATCCGGCCGAAGTCGAGAATGCGATCTTTGGACACCCCGCCGTCGCCGAAGTCGCCGTCATCGGCGTGCCCGACGATACATGGGGCGAATCGGTAAAGGCGGTCGTCGCGGTGAAGCCCGGCCAGAATGTCACCGAAGAAGAGATCATCGCCTTCGCGCGTTCGCGCATCGCCGGATACAAGACGCCGAAGTCGGTCGATTTCATCGAGGCCCTGCCGCGCAATCCCTCGGGCAAGATTCTCAAGCGCGAATTGCGCGAGCCATATTGGGCCGGCAAGGACCGGCGCGTGAACTGAGACGATGTTCAAGAAAATCCTGATCGCCAACCGCGGCGAGATCGCCATCCGCATCGCTCGCGCTGCCGCCGATCTCGGGATTGCCAGCGTCGCTGTCTATTCCGACGACGACGCCAAATCGCTTCATATTCGCAAGGCCGACGAAGCCCATGCGCTGGGTCGCGCAGGCGTGCCCGCCTATCTCGACCAGGCGCGCATCATCGAAATCGCACGGACGACCGGTTGCGACGCTGTTCATCCCGGCTATGGATTTCTCGCCGAAAACGCTGTCTTCGCGCGCGCCGTAAGCAACGCCGGCCTGACTTTCATCGGTCCGAATGAGCGGGCGCTCGATCTGTTCGGCGACAAGATCGCGGCGCGCAATCTCGCGCAGGAGGTCGGCGTTCCCGTCATTGATGGCGTTCCGGTGCGTTCGCCGGACGAAGCGATGGCGTTCATGGCGCGCATCGACGCGCCGATCATGCTCAAGGCGGTCGCCGGCGGCGGCGGCCGGGGCATGCGCCCGGTGCGCAAATCTAACGAAATGACGGAAGCCTTTGCGCGCTGCCAGTCCGAGGCGACATCCGCTTTCGGCGATGGATCTCTTTATGCGGAACGACTGATCGACAGCGCGAGGCATATCGAAATCCAGATTCTCGGCGACAGGCATGGCGACCTCGTGCATTTCGGCGAGAGGGAATGCACGATCCAGCGTCGCAACCAGAAGCTGATCGAGGTCGCGCCGTCGCCATGGCTGACCGACGCGTTGCGCGAGAAAATCGCAACCAGCGCCCTCGAACTCGCAAGGGCGGCCTCCTACGACAATCTCGGCACGTTCGAATTTCTCGTCGACGCCAGCGGATCTCCCGAAAGCGTCTTTTTCGCCTTCATCGAGGCCAATCCGCGCCTTCAGGTCGAGCATACGGTCACCGAGGAAGTGCGGTCCGTCGATCTCGTCCAGGCGCAGATTCGCGTCGCCGCCGGCGCTCGCCTTGCGGAGTTGGGACTGGACAGGCCGCGCCCTGCGCAAGGCTACGCCATCCAGGCGCGTATCAATCTGGAGAAGATGAATGAGGCGGGCGATACGACGCCGACCGGCGGCGTGATCTCCGCTTTCGATATTCCTTCGGGTCCCGGCGTGCGTGTAGACGCCTTCGGCTATTCCGGCTATCGCACCGGCGCGGCCTTCGATTCGCTGATCGCCAAGCTTGTCGTCCATTCGAACGCGCCTGAATTCGCGACCGCGGTCGCCAAGTCCTCGCGCGCCCTGGCGGAATTTCGCATCGATGGCGTCGAGACGAACATCGGGCTGCTGCATGCGATCCTGTCGCATCCTGATTTCGTCGCCGATCGGATCGACACGCGCTTCATCGAGAAAAATCTCGGCGTATTGCTGAAGGCCTCGGGAGACGAACGGCGAAGGCTCTACTTCGAGCCGCAGGCCGTGGACGCGCCAGACGGTCGCGCGCCCGTCCATCGCGGGCCCGAAGGCACGATTTCCATAGATGCGCCCCTGCTCGGCACCATTGTCTCGGTCGATGTCGCGGAAGGCGATCCGGTGAGGCCTGGCCAGCAGATCGCCGTTCTGGAAGCCATGAAGATGGAGCATCTCGTCACGGCGCCCTGCGGCGGGATCGTGCGCGAGTTGCGCGGGCGCAAGGGCGATACGCTCTATCACGGCGACCCGATCCTGTTCATCGAGCCGGCGGAAATCGGCGCCGAGGCCGAAAGCGCGCAGGAGACGATCGACCTCGGCGCAATTCGCGCCGATCTCGCCGAATTGCGGAATCGCCAGGCTTTCGGTCTCGACGAAAGCCGCCCCGACGCTGTCGCGAAGCGTCGCAAGACGAATCATCGCACGGCGCGGGAGAATGTCGCTTCCCTGGTGGATGACGGCAGCTTCATCGAGTACGGATCCCTCGCCATCGCCGCGCAGCGCGCCCGCCGCTCTCTCGACGACCTCATTCGCAACACGCCGGGCGACGGCGTGGTCGCGGGCCTCGCCACCGTCAATGCAGAGCATTTCGAAGCGGACCGCGCGCGCTGCATGGTCGTCGCCTACGATTACATGGTGCTCGCCGGCACGCAGGGCCAGCGCAATCACAAGAAGCAGGACCGTCTGTTCACGATAGCGGAGCGCCAGCGCATTCCGCTCGTTCTGTTCGCCGAAGGCGGTGGCGGCAGGCCGGGCGATACCGAGCGGCTCGGCGTCACCGGCCTCGACGTGCCGACCTTCGCGCAATTCGCGAAGCTCAGCGGTCTTGTGCCGCTGGTCGGCGTGGTCTCCGGCCGCTGCTTTGCCGGCAATGCCGCCCTGCTCGGTTGCTGCGACGTGATCATCGCCACGCGCGATACCAGCGTCGGCATGGGCGGCCCGGCGATGATCGAAGGCGGAGGACTAGGCGTCTATCATCCCGACGAGGTGGGGCCTGTCGCCATACAGGCGCCGAACGGCGTCATCGACGTGCTGGTCGAGGACGAAGAGGAGGCTTGCGAGGTCGCGAAGAAATACCTTTCCTATTTTCAGGGGCCGATTGCGACCTGGACGACGCCCGATCAGCGCCTGCTGCGCCGCGCCATTCCCGAGAACCGGCTCCGCGTCTACGAAATTCGCGATGTGATCCACGCGCTCGCCGACGAAGGTTCGGTGCTCGAATTGCGCGCGGCGTTCGGCGTCGGCATCGTGACGGCGCTGGTGCGGGTGGAAGGCCGGCCATTCGGCCTCGTCGCCAACAATTCCAAACATCTCGGCGGGGCCATCGATTCCGACGCAGCCGACAAGGCCGCGCGCTTCCTGCAATTGTGCGACGCCTTCGACCTGCCGGTCATCTCGCTCTGCGACACGCCGGGCTTCATGGTCGGGCCGGAAGCGGAGAAGACTGCGCTCGTGCGTCACGTCTGCCGCATGTTCGTGACGGCCGCCAATATCGACATTCCGTATTTCACGATCGTCCTGCGAAAAGGCTACGGCCTCGGCGCGCAGGCGATGGCCGGCGGCGGATTCCACGCGCAAACCTTCACCATCTCCTGGCCGACCGGCGAATTCGGAGGCATGGGTCTCGAAGGCGCGGTGCGTCTCGGCTTTCGCAAGGAACTCGAGGCCGTCGCCGACGCGGTCGAGCGCGAGAAGCTGTTTCAGTCGATGGTCGCCAAATCCTACGAGGTCGGCAAGGCGACGAACATCGCTTCCGTGCTGGAGATCGATCAGGTGATCGACCCTGTCGAAACACGACGCTGGATCATCCGCGGGCTGGAGTCCTGTCCGGCGCCCGAAAAGCGATCAGGCCGCAAGCGGCCCTTCGTGGACACGTGGTGACATGACCGCGCCATCCGGCTTCGCCGCGCCCATCGACGATCGCTGGTTCGAGGACTACGTCGCCGGCCGTTCCTACGAATGGGGACCGGTTCGTGTCGAACAGGCCGAGATCATCGAATTTGCGAGAAAGTTCGACCCGCAGGCCATGCATGTCGATCCTGACAAGGCGGTTGCGGGACTGTTCGGCGGGCTGATCGCCAGCGGCTGGCATACGGCCGGCATGATGATGCGGCTGTTCGTCGACCATTTTCTTTCGTCGGTCGCAAGCGTCGCCTCGCCAGGCGTCGATGAAGTACGATGGAATGCGCCGGTGCGGCCGGGCGACGAACTGAAGCTGCGCGTTTCGATTCTCGACACGCGACTGTCCCGGTCGAAGCCGGATCGCGGGATCGTGATCTCCCGACTTGAAGCGCTCAATCAGCGCGGAGACATCGTCTGCGCGATGCGGGCGACCAACCTCATTCTTGTCCGGCCCCGGCGAAGCTGACGATCGGAGCAGGGAATGCTCCACGCGCGGCGAGCGATGAGGCTTATCTCACGAGACGACAGGCCGCCGAATAATTACTCGACGAGCAATGCGCCGTCGGCGCGCGCGACGGCGATCAGCCTCACGCCGAGCGCTCGCGCACGATCGATCGCCAGCGATGTCGGCGCCGAAACCGAGACCAGCGCCGGCGCGCCAAAGATCGCCGCTTTCTCCACCATCTCGAAGGAGCAGCGGCTCGTGGTCAGCATGAAGCCGTCGGCTGCGCCGATTCCGGCGCGCAGACACGCGCCGATCGTCTTGTCGAGCGCATTGTGTCGTCCGACATCCTCGCGCACGACGAGCAGGTCGCCCCGCCTGTCGCACCAGGCCGCGGCATGTGTGGCGCGAGTCGAAGCGAAGATCGGTTGCGCCTCGTCCAGCAGCGACAGCGCGCGCGCGATCGCCGCGCCGTCCGGCGTAACGCCCTGCACGGGCGTCGAAGCGGAGGGAATCTGGTCGAGGCTCTCGACGCCGCACAGGCCGCAACTCGTGCGCCCCGAAAGATTGCGTCGCCGCGCCATGTGACGACGCAACGCATCGGGCGTCAGCGATGTCGACGCCACGCGTCCGTCGTTCTGCGGCCTGATCTCGATCCCGCGGATTTCCTTCGCGCCGCCGATGACGCCTTCGGTCAGGCTGAAGCCATAGACGAAATCCTCGAGATCGGCGGGCGTCGTCATCATTACGGCATAGGGCGCATCGCCATAGACGATTTCGACGGCCCGCTCGACCGCGACGGCGATCCGCCGCTGCGCGCCCGGACCGTCCGCGTAATCGAGCGTTCGGACCGAACAGGGCCGTGTCGTCTCGTCGTTGCCCGCCATGCCTCGGTCAGCCCTTGCCGACCTTGGCGGCCTTGGCGGCCTTGGCGGCTACGCGGCTGCGCAATTTCTCGACCTCGACGACGAAGCGGCTGTGCGTGCCACGGCTGATTTCCTCCATGTCGTCCTTCGCCAGAAGATCGAAGGTGACGGACCGGCCGTCGACCTTTGCGACCGTCACGGTAATGTCGACGGACATGCCGCGCAGCGTCGCGCCGCCGTGGCTGACGCTGATGCCGGTGCCGACCGAATCCTCGCCAGCGTCGGTATGTGCCAGCAGAAATTCGCGGCAGGCGATCTCGAAATCGCGCACGAGTTCCGGCGTCGCATAGACCCGCAGGTTCTCGCCCAGGAAATCGATCGTACGCGGCGTATCGACTTCGATGCGGCGCGTCGCCGACATGCCCGGCTTGATCGTGTCTTTCATCTATCCCTCCCCTGGAGCCGGAAGTGATACAAAACCAGCCCCTCGCAGCGATCGATTTGTCTCACGGGCTGCGGCGAGGATCAAGAACCGCCGCACCGCAGCAAATTAATGCTGCGATTGCGAATGCAATCTGCCTTTCAGACGCGCTACAAAATATTGACGGTGGCCGGAAGAAAATGTATCACAATCGGCGCAAATGCGCCGAAGAGCGCGTGCTGGATGGAAATGCGGGATCGCGCCCTGGCGCGCGTCCGACGTGGAGGGTTCGATGGCCGCCTCTCGCAACGTGCAGCGTTTTGCTTCGTTCTGCTATAATTGCGTATCCGGTCCCGACTTCCTGAAAGTGAAGGTCGAGAACGGGATCGCCACCGAAATCGAACCGAATTTCGACGCCGAGCATGTTCATCCGGCGCGCGGGCGGCCCTGCGTGAAGGCCTACGGCCTCGTGCAGAAGACCTACAATCCCAACCGGATTCTGACGCCGATGAAGCGCACGAATCCGAAGAAGGGGATGAAGGAAGATCCCGGCTTCACGCCGATCTCGTGGGACGAGGCGCTGGACATCATCGCCGGTCGCCTGCGCGCCGTTCGCGAAAAGGGCGCGATCGACGAAGCAGGCCTGCCGCGCGTCGCCGCCAGCTTCGGCCATGGCGGCACGCCGGCCAATTACATGGGAACCTTCCCCGCCTTTCTCGCCGCCTGGGGACCGATCGACTACAGCTTCGGTTCGGGGCAGGGCGTGAAATGCACGCATTCCGAACATCTCTACGGCGAGTTCTGGCATCGCGCCTTCACCGTTTCCGCGGACACGCCGAACTGTCGCTACGTCATCTCCTGCGGCGCCAATGTCGAGGTGACGGGCGGGCCGACGGCTGTCATCCGGCATTCCGACGCGCGCGTGCGCGGCTACAAGCGAGTGCATGTCGAGCCGCATCTGACGATCACTGGCGCGTGCTCGGCGGAATGGGTGCCGATCCGTCCGAAGACCGACCCGGCTTTCCTGTTCGGCCTCATTCATGTGCTGGTGCGCGAGCACGGTCTCGAGAAGCTGGACGTTCCCTTCCTGCGCGATCGCACCGCCTCGCCCTATCTCGTCGCGCCGGACGGTCTCTACCTGCGCGATCGCGACAGCGGCAAGCCGCTGATGTTCGACACTGTGTCGGGCCGTGCAGTCCCCTTCGACACGCCCGGCGTCGTGCCGGCCGTCGACGGCCGTCATCGCGTGGCAAGCGCCGTCACGATCGGCGCGGATGCAGCGCGCACCGAATATCGGGATGTCGAAGGCGTCACCGCCTATCAGGCGCTCGTCGATCACATCGCGCGCTATTCGCCGGAATGGGCGGAGACGATCTGCGACGTGCCTGCCGCCACGATCCGGCGCATCGCCGGCGAATATCTCGAGGCCGCCTCGATCGGCGAGACGATCGAGATCGACGGGCAGGTGCTGCCCCTGCGTCCTGTCGCCGTCACGCTCGGCAAGTCCGTCAACAACGGCTGGGGCGCCTACGAATGCTGCTGGGCGCGCACGGTTCTGGCTTCGCTGGTCGGCGCGCTGGAAAATCCCGGCGGCACGCTCGGCACCACGGTGCGCATCAACAAGCCGCAGGAAAACAGGCACAACAGCGTCAAGCCCGGCGAAGACGGCTTCATGGTGCAGCATTTCAATCCCACCGGCCAGAATTCGTGGGAGAGCGAGCCGACGACGCGAAACATTCACCGTACGCTCGTGCCGATCGTCGGGCGCAACGGCGGCTGGAGTCAGGCGCTCGGCCCCACGCAGCTCGCCTGGCTGTTCACGGAGGAATTGCCTGACGATTGGTCGTTCAAGAAACCGACCTATCCGGAACTCTGGTTCGTCTATCGCTCCAATCCGGCGATCTCGTTCTGGCAGACGCGTCTGCTCGCCGAAGCCGTGGCGAAATTCCCGTTCATGGTCGCCTTCGCCTACACGGTCGACGAGACCAATTACATGGCCGACCTGCTGTTGCCCGAAGCGACCGATCTGGAATCGACGCAGCTCATCCGCATGGGCCAGACGAAATACATGGAGCATTTCTGGGACCACATCGGCGTGGTGCTGCGCCAGAAGGCTGTAGAACCGCAGGGCGACGCGCGCGATTTCACCTGGATTTCCGGCGAGCTCGCCGCGCGCAGCGGCCTGCTCGACAAATATGTCGCGCAATTGAATCGGGGCATCTCGGGCGTCGCGCCGCTGAAGGGCGAGACGTATGATTTCAGCCTGAGCGCCGACAGGCCGCCGGCGCCTGACGAAGTGTGGGACGCGGTCTGCAAGGCCGCCACGACGACGCTGTCGGATGGCGCGGAATGTCACGGGCTCGACTGGTTCCAGGAGCACGGCTTCTGGGCCAAGCCCGTCTCGCGTCTCGAATGGTATCTCACGCCGACGCTCGAGAAGCAGGGCATTCGCTACGAGCTTCCCTATCAGGAACGGCTGATGCGCGTCGGTCGCGAACTCGGGAACAGATTGCACGAACGCAACATGCACTGGTGGGACGACCAGCTCACCGAATATGTCGCGCTGCCCGACTGGCACGACGTGCCCGGCCGCTGGGAGCGCGCATTGGTCAATGCCGGCGGCAGGCCGGAGGACTTCCCGTTCTGGCTGCTCACCACAAAGAGCATGCAATATCACTCCGGCGGCAACGCCGGCATCGCGCTCATGGACGAGGTCTCGGAGAACCTGCACGGCCATACCGGCGTCATGCTCAACGCCGATACCGCGGCCAGGCTCGGCATCGCCGAAGGCGACCGCGTCGAGGTGCGCTCGCACATAGGCGCGACCTACGGGCGCGCGGCGCTGATGAAGGGCGTGCGGCCGGACACGGTCGTCATCCTCGGCCAGTTCGACCATTGGGCGACGCCCTACATCAAGGATCAGGAGCGCGCGAGCCTCAACACGGTCGCACCCATGTCGGTGGAGCTGACCGACGCAACCGGCTCCGGCGCCGACATCGTGCGCGTTTCCGTGCGGAAGGCGGAAAAGACCGCGATGAGGAAGAGCGCATGAGCAAGCGCTATGCAATGGCCATCGATCTGAGGCGTTGCGTCGGTTGCCAGACCTGCACGGCCGCCTGCAAGAGCGCCAACGCCACGCCGCCGGGCGTGCAATGGCGGCGCGTGCTCGATCTGGAGACGGGCGAATTTCCGGACGTTCGTCGCACCTTCGTGCCGGTCGCCTGCATGCATTGCGCCGACCCGCCCTGCATGCACGTCTGCCCGACCACTGCGACGAAACAGCGCGACGACGGTCTCGTCACCATCGACTACGATATCTGCATCGGCTGCGCCAATTGCGTCATGGCCTGTCCCTATGACGCGCGCTCGATCGAGCACGCGCCGCGCTATTCCTACGGGACGCCGATGAAGGTCGAGGAGGCGCGCTTCGACGAGGGTAAACTCGGCGTCGCCACAAAATGCACCTTCTGCAAGGAAAGAATCGACGAGGCGCATCGCACCGGCAAGATTCCCGGCGTCGATCCGGAGGTAACGCCCGCCTGCGTCAATTCCTGCATCTCGGGCGCGATGCATTTCGGCGACGTCAACGACAAGACGAGCCATATCTCGCAACTTCTGGCCGAGACCGAGCATTTCCGCATGCACGAGGAACTGGGAACCGATCCGTCCGTCTTCTACATCTGGGACGGAGGCGAGGCATGAGCGGCGCCGGTCCGTTTCTCGATCGCGTTCCGCCGCGCCTGCAGAGCCATTGGGACATCCGCGGCGCGCTGAATTTCATGCTCGGCGGCGCCGGCGCCGGCCTCCTCGCTGCGATCGCGCTCGCGACCCCGATCGCGCCTGACGTGCGCGCTCTGGTCGCCCTCGGTCTGGCGCTGGTCGGCGCCGGCCTCTTCTGCGTCTGGCTGAAGATCGGCCGGCCGTGGCGCGCCTTTCATGTCATCCGTCGCCCCTCCACATCGTGGATGTCGCGCGAAGCGTGGATTGCGCCGCTGATCTTCGCCTGCGGCGCCTATGCGATCGTCTTCCAGGCGCGTTTGGCCGTACTCGCCTGCAGCCTGCTCGGCCTCGTCTATGCCTATGCGCAGGCGCGCATCCTCAAGGCGAACATCGGCATCCCCGCCTGGCGGCGCTGGTCCTGCGTCTCGCTCGTCTTCAACACGGCCCTGACCGAAGGTCTCGCGTTGCTTTGTATGGCCGCGCTCGTCTGGCCGCAATTTGCGACCTACGGCTATCCGCTCGCCGCCCTGCTCGTCCTGCGCTTCGCGGCGTGGCGCTTCTATCTCGACGACCTGCGCAGGACAGGCGCGCCGACCGGGACACTCGCGGCATTCGACGCGTTCGGACCCAAATTCGTCTGGATCGGCCACGTCGCCGCAGGCGTCTGCGCCGCGGCAGGAACCTGGTCCGGGCAGGCGATTCTGGTGGCGGCCGGCGGTCTGCTGGCGCTCATTGGCGGCGCGCTGTTCAAATACACGCTCGTCTGCCGCGCCGCTTTCACACAGGGATTCGCGCTGCCGCGTTCGCCGTCGCGCGGCAAGGGCAAACCGGGCGCCGGCGCGCAACCGGGTTGGCAGGCTGGAAAGGCATCCTGAGCGACACGGCAGGGACGCACGAACGGGGAGGGGCAGCATGAACGCCAGGGCGAAGATCGCCGGACTCGAACCGATCGAGACCGCCAGTCGCGACGAATTGCAGGCATTGCAATTGCAGCGGCTCAAATGGTCGCTGAAACGCGCCTACGAAAACGTCCCGCATTATCGCAGGAAATTCGATGCGGCCGGCGCCCATCCCGACGACCTCAGGACACTCGCCGATCTCGCGAAATTTCCGTTCACGACCAAGGCCGACCTGCGCGAGACCTACCCTTACGGCCTGTTCGCCTCGCCGATGCGCGACATCGTGCGCGTGCACGCTTCGTCCGGCACGACCGGCAAGCCGACCGTCGTCGGCTACACCGAAAAGGACATTTCCACCTGGGCCGACCTGATGGCGCGTTCCATGCGCGCGGCGGGCTGCACGGCCGACGACATCATCCTCAATTCCTACGGCTACGGCCTTTTCACCGGTGGCCTCGGCGCGCATTACGGCGGCGAGCGTCTCGGCGCCGCCGTCATTCCCATGTCGGGCGGCCAGACGGAAAAGCAGGCGCAACTCATCCAGGATTTCAAGCCGACCGTCCTTCTGTGCACGCCGTCCTATGCTTTGACCATCGCCGACGAATTGCAGCGCCAGGGCGCCAGGGCGAACGCCACCTCGCTACGGGTCGGCATCTTCGGCGCAGAGCCGTGGACCAACGAGATGCGGCGCGAGATCGAGCAGAAGCTCGGCATCGACGCGGTGGACATCTATGGCCTGTCGGAAGTGATGGGGCCGGGCGTCGCCTGCGAATGCGTCGAGACCAAGGACGGCCCGCATATCTGGGAGGACCATTTCTATCCGGAGATCGTCGACCCGGCGACGGGAGAGGTCCTTCCCGACGGAACCGAAGGCGAACTCGTCTTTACCGCGCTGACGAAGGAAGCCCTGCCGATTGTCCGCTACCGGACGCGCGATCTGACGAAGCTTATGCCTGGAACGGCGCGCACCATGCGGCGCATGGGAAAGATCACCGGCCGCAGCGACGACATGCTCATCATTCGGGGCGTCAACGTGTTCCCGACGCAGATCGAGGAACTGTTGCTGCGGAACGACAATCTCTGTGCGCACTACCAGATCGTCGTTTCGCGCGAACACAATCTCGACGAACTCGATGTCTTCGTAGAGTTGCAGCCCGACCGCGCCGGCGGGGTGGGACCCGGCGCGCGCGACGACATCGCCCACGATGTCGCCCATCACATCAAGTCGCTGGTCGGCGTCAGCGCCCGCATCCATGTGGTCGACCCGGAATCGATCGAGCGCACGGTGATCGGCAAGGCGAGACGCGTCGTCGACAAGCGCTCGAAGTGACGGCTCCGCTTCGATGAAGAATCGCGCGCTCGGACAATGGATCGAACAGCGTCTGGCAACGCAGTCCTTGCGGGCCAAGTCGCTGATCGTCACCTTGTTCGGCGACATGATCGCGCCACGCGGCGGCGCCGTGGGGCTTGCCGGCTTCATTCGCCTCGTCGAGCCGTTCGGAATCAACGACCGTCTCGTTCGCACGTCCGTGTTTCGGCTGTCGCGCGAAAAATGGCTGGTCTCCCAGCAGATCGGCCGGCGTTCCTACTACAGCGTCGCAGCCTCGGGACGCCGGCGCTTCGAACTCGGCGCGCAGCGCTTCTACGCCGATCCGCGGTTGCCGTGGGATGGCGCCTGGCGGCTTGTCTTCCTGCCGAACGAGGCGCTACCGGCCCGCGAACGCGATGCGCTGCGCCGTCGTCTCATATGGGAAGGATTTGCGGCGATCGCCCCCGGCGTGCTGGCGCATCCCTCGGCCGAAGGCGACGCGCTGGTCGAAATCCTCCAGGAAGCCAATGCGCATGACCGCGTCGTCGTGATGAGCGCACGGTCGCTCGGCGCCCTGTCGGCCCGGCCGCTGAAGGAACTGGTCGACGAGTGCTGGAACCTGGGCGCGGTCGCTGCGGAATACCGGGCGTTCGTCGACACGTTTCGTCCGGTCGCCCGCGCGCTGCGCTCCGCCGCCGCGCTCGATCCCGAGCAATGCTTCGTCGTGCGGACATTGCTCATGCACGAATTCCGCCGCGTGCAATTGCGCGATCCGCTCCTGCCGCGTCAGCTCGAGCCTCTGGATTGGCCGGGCGATGCGGCGCGCGACCTCTGCCGCGAAATCTACGCGCTTTGCTGGCGCGCCTCGGAATCGCATCTGTCGGCGCTTCTCGATACGGCCGACGGTCCGTTGCCGGAGGCAGGAGAAGGGCTGCAGTCGCGCTTTGCCGGCGCTGCGGCTGCCGGCGACAAGACCGCCGCTTGATCCTTCAATAGGGCAGGCCGACGTAGTTTTCGGCCAGCGCCGTCTGCGCCGCCTGCGACGAGAACAGATATTCGAGTTCGGTGCGCTGGATGCGCCGGTCGAACGGGCTCGATTCCGGAAAGAGGTGGAGCATCGAGGTCATCCACCACGAGAAGCGTTCCGCCTTCCAGACTCGCGCCAGCGCCTTCTGCGAATAGGCGTCTATCCCGGCGCTGGACCCGCCCTTGTAGAAATCGACCAGCGCGCGCGACAGATAGGCGATGTCGCTGGCCGCCAGGTTGAGCCCCTTGGCGCCGGTCGGCGGCACGATATGTGCGGCGTCGCCGGCCAGGAAAAGGCGTCCGTGCCGCATCGGTTCGGCGACGAAACTGCGCAGCGGCGCAATGCTCTTCTCGATAGATGGTCCGGTCTGCAGGCGCGCCTGCGCCTTGCCGTCGAGACGGCGCGACAATTCCTCCCAGAACCTGTCGTCGGGCCATTCCTCCACGCGTTCCTCGAGCCGGCATTGCAGGTAATAGCGGCTGCGCGTCTCGGATCGCATCGAGCAGAGCGCGAAGCCGCGCTCGTGGTTCACGTAGATCAGTTCATCCGACACCGGCGGCTTGTCGACCAGGATGCCGAGCCAGCCGAAAGGATAGACGCGCTCGAATGTCCGCAGAACGCTCGCCGGCATCGTCTGGCGGCTGACGCCGTGGTAGCCGTCGCAACCCGCGACGAAATCGCATTCGACCTCGTGCCGCGCGCCGTCCTTCGTCCAGCTGACCTTCGGCCTCGCGCTTTCAATGTCGTGGATCGCCACATCGGCGGCCTCGTAGATGGTCGGCGCGCCGCAGGCCTCGCGCACGTCCATCAGGTCGCGCGTCACTTCGGTCTGGCCGTAGACCATCACCGTCTTGCCGGTCAGCGCCTTGAAGTCTATGCGGTGACGTATGCCATCGCAGGCGATCTCGGTTCCGTCATGCACGAGTCCTTCCGCGCGCATGCGTGCGCCGGCGCCCGCTTCCTCGATCAGGCCGACCGCGCCCTGCTCGAGCACGCCGGCGCGAATGCGGCCGAGCACGTAGTCCTTCGATTTCTGCTCGAGGATCAGCGTGTCGACGCCGGCCTTGTGCAACAACTGGCCGAGCAGCAGGCCCGAAGGGCCGGAGCCGATGATGGCGACTTGCGTCCGCATGAACGTGTTTCTCCCGCCGTCCCGCAGCGCGGGCTCTCTTGCTTGTCCGGCGGCACAATATCGTCTTGGGGAACGCGTTCAACCTTCGGTCAGGCGGCGTTCGCCGGCTGCGCCTGTCGCTCCTCGCCATCTTGGCGCCGCGAGCTTGCAGCTCCGCGCCATGGCGGCGCCTTGAACCAGGAGACGATCGCCGCTGCGGCGGCCAGCGTGGCGAAGCCCGCGATATTCGCCAGCGCGTCCTGGACGAATCCGCGACCGACGACATCCAGCGCCATGCCGAGCGCCTGCGCGGCGACGAGGCCGGTCAGGAATACGGCGAGCGTCTGCTGGCCGACGCGCCGGAAACGTTCCGCAAGCCAGCCGTGAAGATTGCGCCCCTGGGGGCCGACGGCGAGAAAAGCGAGGTAGGCGGTCGCCATGAAGTGCAGGTAGCGCAGCGCGCCGATGCTCGTCTTGTCGATGGCTGGTCCGAGCCAGACGTGGATGTCGCCGAGCAGGGGCGCATGTCCCCACAAGGCGTAGCAGCTGAATTCATTCTGGCAGGAAACCGGAAACGCAAGCAGCACGAGAGCAAGCGCGATCGCGGCCAGTCGCGGATCCCGCGGCGGCGGCGCGATCCACCCGCGTGCGAAAGCAAAGCCCGTGAAGAAGACGAGCTGCCATCCGAACGGATTGAAGAACCATGCGCGCCCCGTGGAAGAATCGGCCGTCAGCGAAAGCAGCCCGGATTGCGCGGCGAGCCAGCACGCGAGTATGGCTGCGATTGCTGCGAACCTGCTGATCCGCTCCAGCGCCATGACGAGCGGAACCATGGCGAGGATCGCCAGATACATGGGCAATATGTCGAAATAGTTGGGCACGTAGCGCAATGTCATGACCGGCGCGGCATAGGCCTTGAAATTCGCGAGAACGGGCTCGAGCTTCAGCCCTTCCGCATAGCGCTGGTCGCCGTAATGGGCGTCGACGGCGCAGACGAGCGCCAGCACGACGAAGAAGCTGCCGATATGCGCCCAATAGACCTGCCAGACCCTGTGCAGGATGCGCGCCGCGCCCACCAGCCAGCCCTGCCGGTCGAACACCGGCGCAAAGGCCAGCGCCGACGCCATGCCCGAGCAGAAGACGAACAGGTCCGCGGCGTCTGAAAAGCCGAACCGCGCCGGAATCCATTCCGTCCATGAATTCCATGGAATATGCGCGACCAGGATGATGAACATGCCGAGGCCGCGGAAAAAATCGAGGCGCGGGTCGCGCGGGCGTCTGTTCGAATCCGGGCTGGCCTTCATGCAACCTGCCGTTCCGTTGCGCGCCCGAGCCGCGCCCGCATGGCGCGATCGAATCGATCGCCTGTCTTGCCGCGCGCATTCAGGATCGCAAGCGCTTCGTTCGTGTCGCTGCATTCGGCCGCCAATGCGCGCAGGAAGATGTCGCGCTGGGCGCGACTGCCGCCTAGCGCCGCAAGCGATTTTACGACTTGGCCGGCGTTCCGGCAGGCATCGTCGCCTGCCAATTGCGCGGCAATCGGCAGGCCGACGACGCTGGCGACCGATGACTGATCCCCGTCGCCTTTCGCCCGTTCCGCCAGATTGGCGCGAATTCGCGCCGCCGTACGGAAGTCGCGCGCGCCGAGCGCAGCCAGCAATCCATGCAGCGAGGCGAAGACGAGCGTCGCGTCTTCGGCGCGTCGCCGCGCGATCTCGCCGAGTTCGTCCCAACGGCGTCCCACGTCCGCCTTTTCTTGCCTCAGCCGCCACAGCAGCGACACCGCATTGGCGATGTCGCGAAAATCCTCAGTATGCGCGGCCCTGATCTCGCGGTCGTAGAGATCGAGCGCCGCGTCGAAGCGGCCTTTCTCAACATGGCAAAGCGCGAGATGCCAGGCCATGTGGCCCCCGAAATTGTTGCAGCCTGCCCATAGCGGACGCGTCTGCTCCAGCCAGTCTATACCCGCATCCGGCGTCGCGCGCATTTCATGGACATGGCCGACCGCGTGCGCGCCCCAGGCGTCGAACGGTTCGATCTCCACCGCGGTCCGGCCGGCTTTCTCGGCCTGCGCGTAGAAGCCGTTCTCCTCGAGTGCGAAGGCGTGGCAGCCGAGCAGAAATCCGTAGCCCTCCTGCGCGTTCGACCAGCGCGACAGGATGGATTTTGTCGCCTTCAGCATGCCTTGCGCGTCGCCGCTCATGAAGCGCAAGGCATGCGAGAGCTTGAACGCCAGAATATCGTGGGGATGGTAGCTGAGCCGCGTTTCGAGCCTTTCGGCGGCTCGCAGCAGACGACCTTCGACGGCCAGGGCGAGGGCTTCCACAAGCGCGCGTTCCCCGTCGGACGCGTCGCGCGACAGCGCAGCGCGCGCCTGTTCGAGATGGCGGCGCGCCGCCGCGATCGTCTCGCGGCGCGCCAGGCTTACCGCGCAAAAGCCGCGCAACGCATGCGCCGCGGTGAGTGTCGGATCCAATGCGAGAGCCACGTCGAGAGATTTCGCCGCCTGCGGTCGATGCGCGAGAACGCTCCAGACCGCGTTCTCGAATGCCGCAACGGACCGCGCGCTGCCTGTGGAATGTTCGCCTGCGAACCGGTCGACGATCATGGCGCGTGCTCCCTCTGCGACGCAAACGTACTCGCGCCGCGTGTCTGCGGCATATCGCAAGCGTGTGATCGCGTTCTCCGGCCGCGCACAATTGCGTGAACCGGCGGAAATCGGACGTCGACGGCCGAGACCTTTCGTGCAGACTGGGCGGATCGCGCCACGGCAGGCTTCCATGCTGACGAAATTCGCAATTTTTGTTGCTGCGATGTGTCTGTCGTCGTTCGCCTTCGCTTGCGGCGAACGCGATTACTGCGACCTGCCGAACGGCCGCTACCTCGTTCGCGCGCCGGAAAAGTGGGACGGCAAGTCGCCGCTGCCGACCGCCGTCTTCTTTCACGGCTATCGCGGCTCCGCGCTCGAGACGATGGAGAACAAGGATCTGGGCGACGCGCTGTCGCGCGCGGGAATCCTGCTTGTGGCGCCGGACGGCCTCGACGGCGGCTGGTCGGCGTCGCCCCTGATGGGGCGCGGTCGCGACGACGTCGCCTTCGCGCGCGATGTCGTCGAGGACGTCGCCCGGCGCTTTCCTGTCGACCGTTCGCTTCTGATCGCGACAGGCTTTTCGGCTGGCGGCTTCATTGTCTGGCGCATCGCCTGCGAGGGCGGGCCGTTTGCGGCCTATGCGCCCATATCCGGCGCCTTTCTCGATCCGATCCCCGAAACCTGTCCCGGCGGCCCGGTCTCGCTACGCCACATCCACGGGACGGCCGACGCCACCGTGCCGATGGGCGGCCGGTGGATAGCCAACGGACGCATCAGGCAGTCCGACGTGCGGGAATCGATTGCCCGCCTGCGGGCGGTCGACGGCTGCAGGGCCCAGCCCTCTCGCACGCGGCGGGAAGGCGAATTCGAATGCGAGACCTGGTCGGCGCGCGATTGCGCGAGCGGCCGCGAGATCGCTCTCTGCCTTCATCCCGAAGGCCATACGATCCGCGGCCGCTGGCTTGTCGAAACTTTCGGATGGGCGCGCAGCCTGAGGCCGCGCGCGCCATGATGGCGCGTCACGCCTGCGCTTCCCGCTTCTCGAAGATGACGACCGCCATGTAGCCGAACAGCACGTGGCCGACCCAGCTCATGAAGGACAGCAGCAGGCCGCCGTCGAGCAGAAGGAAAGGCAGGCCGGCCAGCGGCGCCATGATCCCCAGCGCATTGAACCAGGTGAACGAGCCCCAGCTCAGCGCGTCGCGATGCAATTCGGATGGATTGACCAGCCGTGTCGCGGTCGTCAGCGCGACGATGACCCAGAAGATCGCCGAACTCTTGTCGAACCCGGCATGCATGTATCGCCACGCGAGATAGGCCGTGAAGATCGCCAGCACGCCGATGTCGAGGATCGCGCCCCAGCGCTTCAGGCCGCGCGAGACGATGTAATAGAACAGCGGATAGCCGAATATGCCGATCATGTAGTGGATGAAGGTCGCCGTCGGCAGCGACAGGTCGTAATGCGTCCAGTGCGCGACCAGCGAACGGACCAGTTCCGGCGGTTCGAGCGGGCCGCCGACGACCCAGGCGGTGATCGTGCGCGCCCAGATTTCCCATGCCATCAGAGCGCAATAGCCGCCGAGAAACAGGTTCTTGAGTGTGCGGGCGCCCGGAATCGCCGGCACGGAAATGGTCGATGTTGCTTGCGTCATGAAATGCCCCCGTGGCTGACCATTGGTCGCACGGAAGGCCGATCAATCCGCAATGAACATTTTGTGAGGGGCGGCAACGAAACCGTCAGCCGGCGAAGGCGCGCACGATAACTACGGCCGTCATCAGAAGAAATGCGGCGATCAGGGCGGCGGCGCCCGACACGGCCTCGGCATTTGTCGTCTCGCGGGAACGCGCCTCGAACGGGCCTGGGGCGGCGATCGCCTTCGCGCTCATGTCGTCTGCTTCCCGCATGGACGCCTCTGTACGGCTACTCTTCACGAGAGGCAGAATGGGCCGAGGTCCTCGGAAAAGGCTTAACGACGACGGTCCCCTGCCGTCCTTTCACGCGATGTCGTTAACGATTGTTGACCTTGCCTCGACGGGCCGCCCCGGCTCTGCCATGCTTCGGCGCAGGCCCGGACCATAACGGGCGCAGGACGGGAGGATTTGATGTCTGGATTTTCTGGATTTTCCCGGCGGGAACTGATGGCCGGCGTCGGCGCCGGCCTGATCGGCGCGCCCGGCCTCGCCTTCGCCGCCCCCGACTACAAGAAGTTTGCCGGGACCAAGCTCGAGGCCAATCTCATTAAGGGGCCGCGCGGCGAATTGCTGCAGAAATACGAAAAGGAATTCACGGCCCTGACCGGCATCGAGATCGGCTCGGAGGTCATCCCGGAACAGCAGCAGCGCCAGAAGATCGCCATCGAATTCGCCAGCGGCAAGCCGAATTTCGACGTCGCGCACTTGTCCTACCACGTGCAGAAGCGCCTTCTCGAGCGCGGCAAGTGGCTGGCGCCGGTGTCCGGCTTCATGAAGAACCCGGCGCTGGCCGAGCCGGAGAACAATCCCTCTGACTATTCGGCGGCCGGCATCACCTACGCGTCCGACAATGGCCAGATGCTGTCGCTGCCGTGGTCGGTCGACTACTTCATGGTCTACTGGAACAAGGAATTGTTCCAGAAGAAGGGCATCGCCTACCCGACGAATTTCGACGAGATGATGAAGGCGGCGGAAGCGCTGACCGATCCGAAGGAGGGCGTCTACGGCTTCGTCGGGCGCGGCCTGCGCAACGCCAACCTGCCGCTCTACATGAGCTTCCTGCTCGGCTACGGCGGCGACGCGCTCGATTCGAAGGGCAATCTCACCACCGACAGCCCGGAAGCGATCGAAGCGGCGAAATATTACCAGCGCATCCTCACCAAATGCGCGCCGCCCGGCGTCGCCGGTTTCAACTGGATGGAGTGCCAGTCGGTGTTCCTGCAGGGCAAGGCCGCCATGTGGCTCGACGGCGTCGGCTGGGCGCCGGCCGGCGAAGACCCCACGCGCTCGCGCGTCGTCGGCAAGATCGGCTACAGCCCGGTTCCCAAGGGGCCGGTTGCGGCGGCTTCCGCGACATTTGGCGACGGTATCGGCATTGCAGCCTCCAGCCCGAACAAGGAAGCGGCCTTCCTCTATTGCCAATGGGCGGTCAGCAAGCTCATGGGCGGCCGCCTGTTGCAGGGCGGCGGCGGCGTGCCATTCCGCAATTCCGTTCTGGACGACAAGGACGTGCAAGCCGGCGTGAAGATGCCGAAGGAATGGCTCGACTGCGTGATCGCCTGCTCGAAGATCAGCAAGCTCGGCCTGCCGGTCGTCGTGCCGGTGACGGAGTTCCGCGACATCATCGGCGCCGCGCTGACCGCGACCCTGTCGGGCGCGGACCCCGCGACCGAACTCAAGAAGGCGACCGACCAGTACCGGCCGATTCTCGAAAGGTCGGAGAAGGGCTAGGCGCGACCGCGCGCGCATGATGACGCGCCCGTCGTCCTACTGGCTGTTTCTCGCGCCGGCCGTCGTCGTGGTGGCCGGCGTCATCGTCATACCCTGGGCCTTCACGCTCTGGATGAGCGTGCACGAATGGAAGCCGGGCGGCGCGATAAATTTCGTAGGCGGCTCGAACTATGCCCGCCTTCTCACCGATCCGCGCTTCATCGATGCGCTGTGGCGCACGCTTCTGTATTCCGCATTGGCGGTCTTGCTGCCGCTCGTGCTCGGCACGCTCGCCGCCCTGGTCTTTCACGAGGAATTTCCGCTGCGCGGCTTCCTGCGCGGCGTCTTCGTCATGCCGATGATGGCGACGCCCGTCGCCATCGCCGTCGTCTGGACGATGATCTTCCAGCCGCAACTCGGCGTCGCCAACTACCTTCTGTCGCTGGCCGGCATCCCGCCGCAACTCTGGGTCTTCTCGCCGACGACCGTCATTCCCTCGCTCGTCCTGGTCGAGACCTGGCAATGGACGCCGCTCGTCATGCTGATCGTGCTCGGCGGCCTCGCCGCCATTCCGACCGAGCCGTACGAAAGCGCCGAGATCGACGGCGCCAACGCCTGGCAGCGGTTCCGGCACATCACCCTGCCGCTGATCCGCCCGTTCCTGATGGTCGCCGTCCTCTTGCGCCTGATCGACGCCCTGAAGGCGTTCGACATCATCTTCGCAATGACGCAGGGCGGGCCGGGCAATGCGTCGGAAACGATCAACCTCTATCTCTATCAGACGGCCTTCGCCTATTACGATGTCGGCTACGGCTCGGCCATCGCCTCCGTCTTCTTCGTCATCATCGTCGCTCTGTCGCTTGTTGCGCTGCATTTGCGCACGCGCGCCGACTGGGCCGCGCCGGCGCAGGAGGCGAAATGAACCGCAAGACCCTGCGCCGCGCCGGCCTGATGTTTGCCGCCTTCGTCCTGCTGTCGCCGGCCGTGCTGTTCTTCATCTGGATGCTGTCGCTTTCGCTCAAATACGAGATCGACAATTCCGCCACGCCGCCGATCCTCATTCCGACCAATGTCGCCTGGTCGAATTATGCCGACGTCTTCAATTCCAACCGCTTCTTCCTCTATTTCCGCAACAGCCTGATCGTCACGGGCTCGGCGACGCTCATCGCGCTCGCCGTCGGCGTGCCGGCCGGCTGGGCGATCGCGCGGCTGAACGCCAGCAGGGCGGCGATCGTGGTCATGATCGCCCGCATGACGCCCGGATTGTCCTTCCTCATCCCGATGTTCCTGCTGTTCCAGTGGCTCGGCCTGCTCGGCACGCTCGTGCCGCAGATCGTCATCCACCTCGTGCTGACGATCCCGCTCGTCGTCTGGATCATGATCTCCTATTTCGAGACGACGCCGCCCGAACTGGAGGAAGCGGCGCTCGTCGACGGCGCGTCGCGCTGGCAGACGTTCCGGCACGTGGCGCTCCCCGTCGCGCGGCCGGGCATCGTCGTCGCGGCCATCCTCTCGGTCATTTTCTCGTGGAACAATTTCGTGTTCGGCATCGTGCTCGCCGGCCGCGAGACGCGAACGCTGCCGGTCGCCGTTTACAACATGCTGTCCTACGACCAGATCGCCTGGGGGCCGCTTGCGGCCGCGGCCATCGTCGTGACATTGCCGGTGCTGCTGCTGACAGTCGCGGCACAAAGGCAGATCGTCGCCGGACTGACGGCGGGCGCGGTCAAGGGCGGCTAGAGATCATCGAGGAGCATTCATGGCGACCCGCGTTCATCCCGTTCCATCGCCGCTGCCGGCCGGCACGCTCGACCAATGGGCCGGCGTCGTCTCGACCATCGCCATCGATTGCGTCCCCGGCGCCATCATGCTCGATCCGGCCCTTCGCCCTTTGCGATCCTTCGGGGACCGCAAGCCGCTCGTCGGTCGCGTCATTACCGCGCGCGTCGATCCCTTCGATTTCGGAGCCATGGTGCATGTGACGGAGGCCGCCGGCGAAGGCGACGTGATCGTGCTCGATGCCGGCGGGCGCAACACAGATGCCGTCGCCGGGGAGATCATCTGCGGCCAGATGCGCCGGCGGGGCGTGCGCGGCATCGTCGTCGACGGCGCGGTCCGCGACACCGACAATCTGCTCTGGCCGGATTTCGCTGTCTTCTATCGTCATATCGTCGCGCGCGGACCGAAGACCTTCGAGGCGGGCGAGGTCAATCATGCTTTGTCCCTCGGTGGCGCCGTCGTCACGCCTGGCGACCTGCTGATCGGCGACGACGACGGTCTGGTCGTTATTCCGCGCGAGAAGATCGCCGCGGGCCTTGCGCCGGCGCTCGCCAAGCCGGCGATCGAGAAAGCCTGGGAAGACGCGCTGGCGTCCGGCAAGTCGCCTTCGGAAGTCTTCCTGAACAGGCGTCCTTGATAGGGAGCACCGACATGCGTGTGCTGTTGACCGGCGCGAGCGGCGGCATCGGCCGGCGCCTTCGTGGCCTGCTGAAGCCCCATTGCGCCGACCTCGTTCTGAGCGACATCGTGCCGCCAGCCGATCTCCGGCCGGACGAACGATTCATCCGCGCCGATCTCGCGAAGATGGAAGAGGTGAGCGCCGCCGTCGAGAACGTCGACGCCATCGTTCATCTCGGCGGTCATTCCGTCGAAGGCCCGTGGGACACGATCCTGCAGGCCAATATCGTCGGCGCCTACAATGTCTTCGAGGCCGCGAGGCTCGCCGGCGTGCGGCGCATCGTTTTCGCATCCTCGAACCATGTGATGGGCTTCTATCCGCGCGCGCGGAAGGTCGGGATCGACGCGCTGCCGCTGCCGGATTCGCGCTACGGCGTGAGCAAGGCTTTCGGCGAGGCGCTCGGCGCCATGTATGCGCATAAATACGGCATCGGGGTCCTGTGCATTCGCATCGGCAATGTCGACGACAGGCCCGTCGATGAGCGCCGTCTCGCCATCTGGCTCGATCCGCACGATCTCGTTTCGCTGATACGCATCGGTCTCGAGCGCGACGACCTCGTCTACAAGGTCGTATACGGCATGTCCGACAATGCGCGCGCCTGGTGGGACAATTCGCGCGCGCGCGAAATCGGCTATGCGCCGAAATCGCGATCGGAGGATCACGCCGCCGCCGCAATGGCCGCGCAGGCCCGCCTGCCGCCCGATCCCGTGGGAGACCTGCTGCAGGGCGGCGCCTTCTGTTCCGCTGAATATGCGGCGCGCGACCGCAAACCCGGTCGCTGAGGATCAGGGCCGCATCGCGACTTTCGGCGCGCCGGGCTTCAGCGCCCGCTGCGCGAGATTGGCGAAATCGCAAAGCAGTTTGCGCGTCTCGCGCGGGTCGATGATGTCTTCCACCCAGAATTTTTCGGCGGTGCGGAACGGCGAGCGCAGCTTGTTCAGCCTTTCCTCGATCTCGGCGAGCTTGGCCTTCGGATCGTCGGCGGCCTCGATGTCGGCGCGATAGGCCGCCTCGATGCCGCCTTCGAGCGGCAGGGAGCCCCAGCGCGCGGAAAGCCAGGCATAGCGCAGCGAAAGCCGGCCGCCGGGCTGATGCGCTGCGCCGGCGACGCCGAAGCAATTGCGCACGATGATCGTGCACCAGGGGATGTCGGTCTGGTTGAGCGCCGCCATCGCGCGCACGCCCTGGCGGATGGTCGCGGATTCCTCCGCCTGCTTGCCGATCATGAAGCCCGGGCAGTCGCAGAGATAGACGACGGGCAGATGGAAGGTCTGCGCCATGTCGACGAAGCGCACGATCTTCTGGCAGGCTTCCGAAGTCCACGCGCCGCCGTAATGGTAGGGATCGCTGGCGAGCAGAGCCACGGGCTTGCCGTCGAGCCGCGCGAAGCCGGTGATGATCGAACGCCCGTACATCTGGCCCATCTCGAAGAACGAGCCCTGGTCGACCACGGTCTCGATGATCGGCCGCATCTTGTAGACCTGCCTGAGATTGCGCGGCACGGCCTTCATCAGGTTTTCGACTGGGCGCTCGACAGGATCGCTCGACGCGATCACGGGCGGCAGTTCGTGAACCGAGGACGGCAGATAGGACAGGAACTTCCGCGCGCAGGCGAAGGCTTCGTCCTCCGTGTCGACGGCGTGGTCGACGGCGCCGGAGCGCGTCTGGATTTCCCAGCCGCCGAGATCCTGCTTGCCGACCTCCTGTCCGAGCCGCGAGACGACCGGCGGGCCCGCGACGAACATCGCCGAGCCCTTCGTCATGACCGAATAATGCGTCGAGGCGAAGCGCGCCGCGCCGAGGCCGGCGACCGATCCGAGGCCGAGGCCGACGACGGGAATATGCCCGAGATTGTCGGTCATCAGGTGATAGGAGCGCGTCTCGCCCACCTGTCCCGGCAGGTTGGCGCGGCCCTTGGTCTCGATCGTCTTGACCGAGCCGCCGCCGCCCGACCCTTCGATGATGCGCACGATCGGCATGCGGAAGTCGCGCGCCATGTCCTCGGCCATCATCGGCTTTTCGCGGATGGAGGCGTCGGCCGAACCGCCGCGCACCGTGAAATCGTCTCCCACCACGACGATCGGCCGTCCCTCGACCCGGGCGCGGCCGAACACGCAATTGGCGGCGGTGAAATCCTTCAGCTCGCCGTTCTCGTCATATTCGGCGAGGCCGGACACCGCGCCGATCTCGCGAAAGCTGTCGGGATCGGTCAGCCGTTCGATGCGCTCGCGAATGGTCAGGCGGCCGCCGTCGTGCTGGCGCTTCACGCGCTCCGGACCGCCCATCCTTCGGGCGAGCTCCGTGCGCCTGTTCAGTTCTTCCAGTTCCGGCGTCCAGCTCATTTCGGCGTCTCCTCGGAGGCCTCTTCGCGGCCTTTGCCCCAGTCTAGCCAAAGGGGGACGCGCCCGCCTATCTTTGTCGGCGCAATTTTTCGAAACGCATGGCGGAACGCAGGTGAACGCAGGGCTCGCCCATACGGATCTCGTTGTCCGCAGTCTGGAAACGGCCGCCACGCGCTGCGACGACCTGACGCCCGCCGTCTATGCCCGCCTGTTCGCCGCCATGCCGGACGTGCGGCCGCTGTTCCGCAAGGAGGCGAAACTGGTCCAGGGCGAGATGCTGGCCCGCGCGATCGAGGCGATTCTCGATTATTGCGGGCCGCGCGCCTATGGCGCCAATCTGGTCATGTCGGAAGTCGTCAATCACGCCGCCTACGATCTGCCGCCACAGGCCTTCAGTCGTTTCTTCGGCTTTGTCGCCGACGCGGTGCGCGACGTGATCGGTCCTGACTGGACGGCCGAGACCGCTGCCGCCTGGAAGGCGATGATCGAGGAAATTTCCGCAGAGGCCGCTGCCGCATCGTGAGGACAGAATGACGACGCTCTACGATTTTGAAGCCGTTAAACTCGATGGCGCGACCGAGAAACTCGACGCCTATTCCGGAAAGGTCGCGCTCGTCGTCAATACGGCCAGCAAATGCGGCTTCACCCCGCAGTACAAGGGTCTCGAGAAAGTCTACGAGGCGCTCGGCCCGCGCGGCTTCGTCGTTCTGGGATTTCCCTGCAACCAGTTCGGGGCGCAGGAGCCGGGCGACGCGGAGGAGATCAGGAACTTCTGCTCGCTGACCTACGACGTGTCGTTCCCCATGTTCGCCAAGGTGGATGTCAACGGCCCGAAATCGCATCCCTTGTTCGCATGGCTCCGCAAGGCGAAGCCCGGCCTGCTCGGATCGGAAGCCATCAAGTGGAATTTCACGAAATTCCTGATCGATCGCGACGGCAATCCTGTCGCGCGCTATGCGCCGCAGGTCGCGCCGGCCGACATCGCCAAGGATATCGAGAAGCTGCTGGGGTAACTTGGCGCGACCGCTGGAGTGGGGCGCACACCGTCATGGCCGGGCATAGCCGTCGTCAGACGGCGTCGCTTCGCTCGCCTATGTCCCGGCCATCCACGAGGAATGATCGCTGACCATCTGGCCGAAGTTCGCGGAACGTCGCGGCGTGGATGCCCGCGACAAGCGCGGGCATGACGCCCTAGGGCTTTCGCTCAGCGCATTCCATTCATTGCCAAAAGTCGCGCAATCGCATCCTTACTTCGCGCACCGTACATATGCCTTGCCGTCGATCTTCAGATTGTTCCGGTCGATCGGTGCGAGCGTCGAGACCTGCCGCGTCATCGGGCGGCCGGCCCTGTAGAAGTCCCAGAATTCGAAGCAGCGCATCGTGAGTCTTGCGGTCGTGCCGGTCTTTTCGACCCGGTCGATCCTGCAATGATGCTCGTACTGGTCGAACAGCGGCGAGCGCTTGCCCTTCTCGCGGTTGGTCAGGTCGATGAAGGTTCGGGAATTGGCGCCGTCGAGGTCGCGACATTCCGTCTGGCTGTACGCCCAAATTCCTTCATACGGTTCGGCGGCATATGCAGCAAAGCCGCCGAGGGTGAGGAGAGTGGCAGAAAATACGAACGTAATTCGCATGACAGCGCTCCCGAAGGCGACGCGCATCTCCCCTCCCCCTCAAGGGGGAGGGAAAACGCTAGCCCTGCGTGCGGCCGCGCGCCTGGATTCCGGCGCGGCGCTTCTCGACCGAATCCGGCGTCACATTCCTGTTGTTGGCGCTGGAGCGGCGATGCTCGATCTGCAGCGCCTCGCCGAAATTGGCCGCATAGCCCTCGTCGATGATCGACTTGTAGAGGCACAGCGTGTCCGTCGGGATCGAGGCCATGTCCTCCGCGAGTTTCATCGCCGCCGGCATCAATTCGTCCGGCGCGACGACGCGATTGACGAGGCCCCATTCCAGCGCCGTCGTCGCATCGAGGAAATTGCCGGTCAGCGACAATTCCTTGGCGCGGTAGATGCCGATGACGCGCGACAGTTTTTGCGACAGGCCCCAGCCCGGCATGATGCCGACGCGCGCATGCGTGTCGGCGAAGCGCGCGTTGGTCGACGCGATCAGCACGTCGCAGGCGAGCGCCAGTTCGAAGCCGCCCGTTATCGCGACGCCATTGATCGCGCCGATGACGGGTTTCGGGCATTGCTGGATGGCGAGCACCGGGTTCTGCGCCGCGCCGGTGGCGTTGGCGTCGCCGAGCGCATCCGCCGTCGCGCCCAGTTCCTTCAGGTCGAGGCCGGCCGTGAAAGCGCGGCCGGCGCCGGTCAGGATCACCACGCTCACGCTGTCGTCGGCCGACAGTTTGCGGATGGCGGCGTCGAGTTCGGCGCGCAGCGCGCGCGACAGCGCGTTCATCGCGTCGGGACGGTTGAGCGTTACGGTCGCGACCGCGCCCGTCTTTTCGATCAGCAGCAGGGACATGTCGCTCACGCCGCCAGGAAGCCTTCGAGCCGCTTGCGGATGATCACTTCCGCTTCCGCCATGATGCGGTCGATCAGTTCCTTCACGGTCGGCACGTCGTGGATGAGGCCCGCCACCATGCCGCAGGACCAGGCGCCGACATCCATGTCGCCATTCTGCATCACCTTCGGATAGACGCCCGCGACTTCATTGATGATGTCCTCGAACTTGATGTTCGCGCCGAGTTCCTTCTCCTTGGCGATCAGGCGGTCGACGGCGGCGTTGCGCAGCACGCGCTCGGTGTTGCGCAGCGGCCGCATCACGAGGCGCGTATCGAGTTCGCTCGCCGCGACGATCGCCTTCTTCACATTCTCGTGCACGGGCGCTTCCTTCGTGCAGATGAAGCGCGTGCCCATGTTCATGCCTTCCGCGCCCATCGCCATGGCGGCGACCAGCGAGCGCCCGTCGGCCATGCCGCCCGAAGCGATGAAGGGGATCTTCAGTTCGTCGGCGGCGCGCGGCAGCAGGATCATGTTCGGCACGTCGTCTTCGCCGGGATGGCCGCCGCATTCGAAGCCGTCGACGCTGACCGCGTCGCAGCCGATCGCTTCCGCCTTCAGCGCGTGCCGCACCGACGTGCACTTGTGGATGACCTTGACGCCCGCCTTCTTGAAGAAGGGCATGACCTGCGACGGGTTGTTGCCCGCCGTCTCGACCGCCTTGATGCCGTTCTCGATGATGACGCGCACGAGCCCGGCGTAGTCGGGCGAATTGACGGTCGGCAGGAAGGTCAGGTTCACGCCGAACGGCTTGTCGGTCATGGACCGGCACTTCTTGATCTCGGCGTCGAGTTTCTCCGGCGTGCCGAGCGTCAGCGCTGTGATGATGCCGAGCCCGCCGGCATTGGAGACCGCGGCCGCCAGCGGCGCGAGGCCGACATAATGCATGCCGCCCTGCACGATCGGGTGCTGGATGCCGAGCATTTCGGTAATGCGGGTCTTCATGTCTGGCGCTCCCTCGCGTCTCGCGCAGCGTTCGCGCTGCGCATTCGGGGCGCAGCCTAGATCAGCGGCGCGCGCGATTGAAGATCGTCGGACAAAATAAGATTACGAAAGCGGCCCGCGGTTCAGGACGCGTCGTCGGCCTTGCGCAGCGGCAGCGTCTCGCTCTCGTCGCGGCGGCGGAAGCGCACGACGGATCCCGGTCCGCGCAGTCGGGCGGTGATGCGGCTGCGGCCGGTGCCGGTGAGGACATAACGGCCGCGACTGTCGTCCCAGCGCATCAGGTCGTCCTGGATCGCGCGCTGGCGCAGCACCATGGTCATCGGGTCCTGCACGTGGGCCGGCGCGACATCGCCGAGCGCGTCCACCTTCTTCAGGGCCTCGATGAGAACGGTTTCCTGAGTGTTCGTCATGTCCATCCAAAATGGCCCTGCGGCCGGCATTCCGCAAGCGCTTTTGCTGCATGGCAGCGAAACGTTGGAATATCAGTCTTTTAGCCGCTTGACTGACGTGGCCTGACCCCTTTGGCGGCGCCTGAGTCGCGCAGCGGGTCAGCCGCTCGTCCGCGCCGGGATGAACGCGCCGGCCTGCTCCAGAGCCTGCCGCGCCTCGGGCAGGCGGGCGTTCCACAAATGCCAGGCGTGGATCATGTGCGGCCAGACCTCGAGCGTGACGGCTGTTTCGGCTGCGCCTGCGGCTTCGGCGAGCCGTGTGGCGTCCGCGAGCAGCGCCTCGGCCGAACCGACCTGGATCAGCATCGGCGGCAGGCCGGAAAGATCGCCGAACAGGGGCGAGACGCGCGGATCGCGGCGGTCGACGCCGGCCGGCACATAGGCGTTTGCGAGATCCTCCAGATAGGGGCGGTGGATCAGCGGATCGACGGCATCCTTCGTTTCGAGCGTCGCGCCCGACATGGTCAGATCGGTCCAGGGCGAGCAGAGCCACAGGCAGCCGGGCAGGGCCTCGCCCATCTCGCGCAGGCGCATGGCGAGCGCCAGCGACAGGCCGCCGCCGGCGCTGTCGCCGCCGATGGCGATGCGCGCGGCCTCTATCCCCTGCGCGCGCAGCCAGCGCCACGCCGCGAGCGCATCGTCATACGCCGCGGGAAATGGATGTTCCGGCGCGAGCCGGTATTCCACCGCCAGCACGCGCGCCTTCGCCGCGCGGCCGGCCTCCGTCGCCATGCGGCGATGGCTGACGATGGAGCCGGAGCAATAGCCGCCGCCGTGGAAGAACAGGATGGCGCGCGTCGGATCGGCGCCGGGCGCCGTCGACAATTCCGCCTCTATGCCGTCGAACGACACGATTTCGCGGGCGATGTCGGGCGCTACGGGCCAGACCGCGCCCACTTCCTCGATCCGCGCGCGTCGCTCGCTCCAGCCGATCGGACGCGGCTTGGCGCCGAGCAGCCTGCGGATGTCGTCGATGCTGCACGTCTCCACGGTCGCCTCCGTGTCCCGAGTGAAGCCTACAGGCGGTCGGCCAGTTCGATCGCCGTCTGCAACAGGACGTCCGCGCCGGCCTTAGCCCATTCTTTCGTGATGTCTTCCGCCTCGTTGTGGCTGATGCCGTCCTTGCACGGCGTGAAGATCATCGCCGTCGGGCAGACCTTCGACATGTGGAAGGAATCGTGGCCCGCGCCCGAGACGATGTCGCGCCCCTTGAGGCCGAGCGCCGCCGTCTTCTCGCGGATGACCTTCAGCACGCCTGCGTCGAACGGCACCGGCGGATTGTACGAAACGTCCAGCAACTGCCCCTCGAGATTGCAGGCGGCGCGCACCTCCTCGAATACCTTGCGCACGTCGGCGTCCATCTTTTCCAGCGTTGCCGTCTCGGGATGGCGGATGTCGATGGTGAAGCGCACTTCAGCCGGAATGATGTTGCGCGAATTGGGTTCGACATGCATTTCGCCGACGGTGGCGACGCCGGCCGGCCCGTAGGCGAGGCCAATTTCCTCGATCTTCTGGATGAGTTTCGCCGCGCCCGCCATCGCGTCGCGCCGGCGCGGCATGGGCGTGGAGCCGGCGTGCGAACCGAAGCCCGTGTAGATGACGTCGTACCAGCGATGGCCCTGGCCGACCGCGACGAAGCCGATGTCGAAGCCTTCCGCCTCGAGGATCGGTCCCTGCTCGATATGCAATTCGACGAAGGCGGCGACGGGCCGCCCGCCGACCGCTCCCGTGCAGTCGAGCCCCATCTTCTTCAATTCGTCGCCGAAGATTTTTCCCTCGGAGTCCTTCGCGGCAAGCGCCTTTTCTTCCGCGAGCGCGCCGGCGAAGACGGCCGACGCCAGCATGGCCGGCGCGAAGCGGCAGCCTTCCTCGTTCGTCCAGTTGACGAGTTCGATCGGCCGGCGCGTCTTCACGCCCGATTCCTTCAGCGCCCGCATCACTTCGAGGCCGGCCAGCACGCCGAGCACGCCGTCGAACTTGCCGCCAGTCGGCTGCGTGTCGAGATGCGAGCCGATCATCACGGGCGGGAGATGGTCTTCCGTACCCGGCCGCCGCGCGAACATGGAGCCGAGCCGGTCGACGGAAACCGTGCAGCCCGCATCCTCGCACCAGCTCTTGAACAGCGCGCGGCCCTTGGCGTCATGCTCGGTCAGCGCCTGCCGGTTGCAGCCGCCGGCCGGCGTGCCGCCGATCTGCGCCATCTCCATGAGCGAGTCCCAGAGGCGGTCGATATTGATGCGGAGATTGGGAAGAGGGGGCATGGCATGTCCGGTGCGATGAGATTTACGGCAGGTTAGTTGAACCGCGCGGCAACGTTCAGGTCTTCGGCGGCTTCGGCGAGGCGTCGATCCCGGGTCCATAAGGCGGCGCGCGGCGTCAGTCTCGTTGCGGCGAGCAAATGGGCGTCGACATAGCCGACGCCGCGCCCTTGCAGCCTGTTTGCCGAGATGAAGGCAAGCGCCTCATCGTCCGTCGCGGTTTTGGCGGCCGGAAGATCGCGAAGCAAACCGATCACCGTTTCGCGGTCTCGCAGCACGCCCAGCGCGATCTCGCCGATGACGAAAGGATGCGCCAGAACCTCGCCGGAATTCAGAAGATCGACGAGTTTCCGGTCACTGCGTCGAAAGTGATCGACCCAGATCGACGTGTCGACAAGGATCATTTCGCGCGGGGTCGCCGGCGGGGCGGCGCCTCCGCCCGTGCGTCGCTTCCGCCGAGGCTCGCGAGTCGTCTCGAGCTTTCCCGCTCGATCAGCGCGGTAAGCGCTTCGCGAACGAGCGCCGACTTCTCGCGCAAGCCGGTGAAGGCCTGGGCCTTGGCCAGCAATTCATCGTCGAGCGCGAGGGTGGTGCGCATTGGAAGCTCCGTTCGGCACGAAAAATAGCATCAGATGATGCTGTTTTCAATGCCCCACCACCACGCCCCGGCACTCCCCGAACCCGATCGGCGCGCATCCTTCCTTCACGCCGCGGGCGCGGAAGACGATCTCGTCGCCGTCCTGCAGGAACGTGCGCGTTTCGCCCGACGGCAATTGCACGGGGCTCTTGCCGCCTTCGGTGATTTCCAGGAGCGAGCCCAAAGCCTCGCGCGTCTTGCCGGAAATCGTGCCCGAGCCGAAAATGTCGCCCGGCGACAGGTTGCAGCCGCCCACCGTGTGATGCGCCACCATCTGCGCCGGCGTCCAGTAGAGGTCCTTCGACGATCCGAGCGACAGGCGATGCGGCGCCATGTTCTTTGCGCGCATCTGTTCGGTCGCGATCAGCACTTCGAGCTGCAGCGCCAGCCCGCCTTCCTTCTGGTCGCTCGCGTCGGTCAGATAGGGCAGCGGCTTGGGATCGCCCGATCCGCGCTCCATGACGGCGCAGCGGAACGGCGCCAGCGCCTCCGGCGTGACGATCCATGCGGAAATGCTCGTCTGGAAATTCTTGGCGAGGAACGGCCCGAGCGGCTGGTATTCCCACGCCTGTATGTCGCGCGCCGACCAGTCGTTCAGCAGGCAGAAGCCCGCTATCGCATCGCCCGCTTTCGCGATCGGCACGGGCGCGCCCAGTTCGTTGCCGTCGCCGATCCAGATGCCCATTTCCAGTTCGTAGTCGAGCCGCTGGCACGGCCCGAACACGGGCTCGCTCGCGCCGGGCGGCAGGCGCTGGCCGTTCGGCCGGCGCACCTGCGCGCCCGAAAGACAGATCGACGACGCGCGGCCGTGATAGGCGATCGGCACATGCTTGTAGTTCGGCATCAGCGGCGCGTCGGGCCGGAACAATTTGCCGACCGCTTCGGCGTGATTGATGCCGGCGTAAAAATCCGTGTAGTCGCCGATCTTCGCCGGCAGGTGCAGCCGGCAATCCTTCGCTGCGTGCAGCAGGCCGTGGCGCGGCTGGGCGCCTTCCTTCAGCAGATCGCTGAGCGCGGCGCGTAGCGCGCGACGCGGCTTCGGCCCGAGACCGAGAAAGGCGTTCAACGTCGTCTGTGCGGCGAGCGCGCAGGCCATCTGCGCATCGCCGGCGAGCAGGCCCGACGCCGACAGCCGCGCGAGGTCGAGAACCTCGTCGCCGATGGCGACGCCGCCGCGCCGCGTCTCGCCGCGCGGCTGGATGATTCCGAACGGCAGGTTCTGGATCGGGAAATCCGGATGCCCGTTCGCCGAAGCGACCCAGGAGCGAAGCTGCGGCGAATGCGTGGCGTCCATCATTGTCTTATCTTTTCCCCGGATCGAAATGCGTCTGCAGCGCGTGGCCGTAGTCGCGGTAGCTCTCCTGCAGTTCCGGCGCATTGGCGGCATAGGCCGTCACGCGCTGCGGAAACCGCGTCTCGAACATGAAGGCCATCGTATTTTCGAGTTTGTGCGGCTTCAACTGCGCGTTGCTCGCGCCCTCGAACGCGTCGCGATCCGGCCCATGCGGCAGCATCGTATTGTGCAGGCTCATGCCGCCCGGCGTGAAGCCTTCGGGCTTGGCGTCGTACAGGCCGTAGATCAGCCCCATGAACTCGCTCATGCAGTTCATGTGATACCAGGGCGGCCGGAACGTATCTTCCGCCACCATCCAGCGTTCGGGGAAGCAGACGAAATCGATGTTCGCCGTCCCCGGCGTTTCCGACGGCGATGTCATGACCGTGAAGATCGACGGGTCCGCATGGTCGAACAAGAGCGGCCCGACGGGCGAGAAGCGCCGCAAATCGTATTTGTAGGGCGCGTAATTGCCGTGCCATGCGACGACGTCGAGCGGGGAATGATCGAGTTCCGTCGTCCAGAGCGAACCGCCCCATTTCACATGCAGCAAGGTCTTCGCGTCGCGCTGCTCGTAATGGGCGACCGGCGTGAGGAAGTCGCGCGGATTGGCGAGGCAGTTCGCGCCGATAGGTCCGCGCTCGGGCAACGTCAGCGCGCCACCGTAGTTTTCACACAGATAACCTCGCGCGAAACCGTCGATCAGTTCGACGCGGAATTTCACGCCGCGCGGCACGATGGCGATTTCGCCCGGCGCGGCGTCGATGATTCCAAATTCGGTGGCGAGCCTGATCGCGCCCTCCTGCGGCACGAACAGCAATTCGCCGTCGGCATTGTAGAAGACCTCGTCCTGCATCGAGCGCGTGACGAGATAGACGCTGGCCGACATGCCGGCGAGCGCGCCCGCGTCGCCCGCTGTCGTGATCGTGCGCACGCCCTCGAGGAAGCTCACGCTCTCCTTCGGCAGCGGGATCGGGCTCCAGCGCATGGGCGCCGGCGGAACCTCCACCTCGGGCGCCGGCGCGGTGCGCCACAGGCCGATGTCGGCCTTCCTGAACCTGCCCCAGTGCTTCACGCTCGGCCGGATGCGGTAGAGCCAGCTCCGCTCGTTTGCGGCGCGCGGCGCGGTGAAGGGCGAGCCGGAAAGCTGCTCGGCGTAGAGGCCGTAGGCGCAACGCTGCGGCGAATTGCGCCCGACGGGCAGGGCGCCCGGCAGCGCTTCCGTCTCGAACTGGTTGCGGAAACCGGACATGTAGCCGGGCGTCAGGCCTGCGGCGGCCGGGACCAGGCCGGCATTCTTGTTCTGGATGTTCATGGGGCGCTCCTCCGCGCTGCTTGCGCCATCATATAGCCGGGCGGGCCGGACTTGCGAGTTTCGGCCACATCCTTGCGCCCAAGGGCTGGGCGCAGCCCTCCAATGGGTCTAAAAGGCGGGCCGTTCCGCGGCGCAAGCCGAAAAGACCCAGAAGAGCCCGTCATGTTCGAGAAGATCACGCCCGCCAAGCCCGACGCCATCCTGTCGATCATGCAGGCCTTCCGCGAGGACAAGCGGGCGAACAAGATCGACCTGTCGGTCGGCGTGTACAAGAACGAGACCGGCGGCACGCCGATCGTCCAGGCCCTGCGCGAGGCCGAGCAGATCCTCTACAGGCAGCAGGACACCAAGACCTATCTCGGCACGACCGGCGACGCCGGCTTCAACACTGCCATCACGAAGCTCGTCTTCGGGCCGAACGCCGATTACGCGCGCCTCGCCACGGCGCAGACGCCGGGCGGCTCCGGCGCGCTGCGCATCATCGCCGACCTGATCCGCGCCGCGCGGCCGGAAGCGACCATCCATGCGCCGGACCCGACCTGGGCGAACCACATCCCGCTGCTCTCCAGCGCCGGTCTCGAACTCAAGACCTACGCCTATTTCGACGCCGCGACCGGCGGTATTCGCTTCGACGCGATGATGCGCGATCTGGCGCAGGCCAAGCCCGGCGACGTCGTGCTGCTGCACGGCTGCTGCCACAACCCGACCGGCGCCGATCTCGACCAGGCGCAATGGAAGTCGATCGGCACGCTGCTCGTCGACCGCGGCCTGCTGCCGCTGATCGACCTCGCCTATCTCGGCCTCGGCTCCGGCCTGGAGGAGGACGCCTTCTCGGTGCGCCACCTCATGAACGTCGTGCCGGAAATGGCCGTCGCCGTTTCGTGCTCGAAGAATTTCGCCGTCTATCGCGACCGCGTCGGCGCGGCGATCATCATGTCGGCGTCGGCCGACCGCACGCCGGTCATCACGGGCAAGCTCGGCGCCATCGCCCGCTCGCTCTGGTCCATGCCGCCGGATCACGCGGCCGCCGCCGTCCGCATCGTGCTGGAGGACGAAAAGCTGCGCGCCAGCTGGAAGGCCGAACTGGACGGCATGCGCAACCGCATCCAGACGCTCCGCAAGGAATTGGCCGCCGCGCTCAACCGCCAGTCGAACAGCCAGGCCTTCGACTTCATCGTGAGGCAGTCCGGCATGTTCTCGCGCCTGCCGCTGACCGAAGGCCAGGCGCAACGGCTGAAGGACGAACACGCCGTCTATGTCGTGCCGGACGGCCGCATCAACATCGCCGGCCTCAACCCGCAGAACACGGCCGTCTTCGCCAAGGCCTACGCCGAGACGCGGTAGCCGCCTTCGGCTGCCTCGAACGCGAGCGCAATTCCTTAACCATCTTCTGAAACCATGTTTCGGATTGGGTTGGGGCCTTCTCGATGTTCTCGCGTCGTTTTTTCTGCGTGGCTGGCGCCGCTTCGCTCGGCGGAACGCTGGCGGGCTGCTCCAGCATGGGGCAATTGTCTGTCGCCGATGGTCAAGCGCCCGCGCCGACCCGGCCCGAACTCGCCGCCAATACGCTCGCCCGGCCCGATTATCACGCCATTTACGGGGAATATCCCGGCGAACCCTACGCCATCCGGGCCTTCGAATATGAAGAGATCGACCCGCGCTGGCTGCGCCAGACCGTGGAATGGAAGGGCGCCGAGCCGCCCGGCACGATCATCGTCGACCCCGCCAACAAGCACCTCTATTTCACCGAGAGCCCCGGCAAGGCGACGCGCTACGGCGTCGGCGTCGGCCGCGAGGGCTTTTCGTGGAACGGCCGGGCGCAGATCAACCTGAAGCGCAACTGGCCCGACTGGATTCCGCCCAAGGAAATGGTGCAGCGCCAGCCCGAAATCGTCGCCAAGCTCGAAAAGACGCCGCGCGGCCTCGGCGTGCCCGGCGGGCCGAAGTCGCCGCTGGGCGCACGCGCCATGTACCTGTTCAGCGACGGCGGCGGCCACGATCTCGGCTATCGGATCCACGGCACGACCGAACCGGAGACGATCGGCACCAACGTGTCGTCCGGCTGCATCCGGATGGTCAACCAGGACATCGTGCATCTCTACACGCGCGCGTCGGTCGGCACGAAGGTGACCGTGCTGACCTGATCGGCTCCGCTCCGCGGTTCGCTAGCGCCCGGATTTCGCTTGGCGAACCGCTCTGGCCATTGCGCGCTGCGGGGTTGATTTAACGCCTGCAATTCCGCATCGTCCCTCCACACATGCGCGCGGCGCAGAAACGCGCGTTCAGGAGAGGGACATCATGATCGTCGATCGCAAGATCACCCGCCGCGCCTTCACGCTTGCCGCATCGAGCGCGGCCGTGAGCGCGCCCTTCGTGAAACGCGCGGGCGCGCAGGGCGCGCCGATCCGCATCGGCGTCATCAATTCGATGAGCGGCGGTTATGCGGCCTATGCGCAGGAAGGCGCGCCGGCCTTCAACTACGTGATCGAGCGCATCAACGCCGAGGGCGGCATCAAGAGCATGGGCGGCGCGAAGATCGAACTCGTGCTCGCCGACGACACCAGCCAGCCCGCGCGCTGCGCGACCGAGGCCCGCCGCCTGCTGACCGAGGAGAAGGTCGACCTTCTCCACGGTACGATCCTGTCGTCGCAGATGCTGGCGCTCTCGCCGGTGCTCGACGAATTGCAGGCGCCCTGCCTGTCGGCCTGGGCCGGCGGCTCCAAGTCGCCGTGGCTCTACACGCTCGGCTATCACTACGATCGCGGCTACGCCAAGACGATGGCCGATTTCGCCATCTGGCTGCGCGACAAGAAGGGCTTCGCAATCAAGACGTGGATGCCCTGCTATTCGAATTACGAGGCGGGCCAGCAGGTCAACAATTTCCTGCTCGAACGCATGGGCAAGGCGGGCTTCCAGGCCGTCGGCGAGGCCGCGCTCGACACCAAGGCGCAGGACCAGACCTCCGCCATGATCCGCATCCGTTCCGCCAAGCCCGATCTGGCGCTCGGCCTTGTCACGCCGCGCGACGGCCTGCTGCTGCATCAGGCGCGCTACAATCTGAACTACCACGGCAGCATCTTCGCCGGCGGCACCGGCGGCTATTCCGATCTCTCGCTGTGGCGCGACCTTTCGCCCGACATCGCCAAGGCGGTGCTGACGAAGAACCTGTTCGCCATGACCGGCTACAGCCCTTCGGCCAACATGCCGTCGATGCAGAAGATGATCGTCGAATTGCGCGACCAGGCGAAGCTGAAGCAGATCGGCCAGGCCGCGATGCAATCGGCGCAATCGGCCCGCGTCATCCAGCGCGCGCTGGAGATCGCCGGTTCGCGCGACAAGAAGGCCGTGCTCGAAGGCTTCAAGAAGACGCAGATCAAGTTCGGCGATCCCGACCTCTACATCGCCAAGCCCGAAGGCATAAAATTCGCCGAGGACAGGTTGCTCGAGGACGGTTCCGCCTTCTTCGTGCAATGGATGGAAGACCAGAGCCAGCAGGTGCTCTTCCCCGAGCAATTCGCCAACGCCCAGCCGCGCGCGCGCAGCTGACGCGCGGCGCCAAGGGGCAGGGCTGAACATTGGCGATCCTCGAGGTCGATAGCGTCACCAAGCGATACGGCGGCCTCGTCGCGGTCGACGCCGTTTCGTTTTCCGTGCAGCAGGGCGAGATACTCGGCATCATCGGGCCGAACGGCGCCGGCAAGACGACCCTGTTCGGCCTGATCTCCGGCTTCATTCCGCCGACTTCAGGCGACGTGAAGCTCGACGGCGCATCCATTCTGGGAACCGCGCCGCATCTTCTCGTCAACCGCGGCCTCGTGCGTTCCTTCCAGATCGTCCAGACCTTTGCCGACATGACGACGCTCGACGTCGTCACCACGGCGGCGCTGGCGCGCCGGCCTATGAACGAGGCCGTCGATTACGCAGCCGACGTGCTGGCGCGCGTCGGCATGTCCGGCAAGGAGAGGCTGACGCCGAAGCAGCTTTCCCTGCAGGACAAGAAGCTGCTCGAAGTCGCCAAATGCGTGGCGACCGATCCGCGCCTCATCCTGCTCGACGAAGTCATGGCCGGCCTCACGCTGGCCGAGACCGAGGCGCCGCTCGCCGTCGTGCGCGAGCTCAACGAGAAGGGCGCGACCATCGTGATGATCGAGCATGTCATGCCAGTCATCATGCGCGCCGCCCATCGCATGATCGTGCTGAATTTCGGCGCGAAGATCGCGGAAGGAACGCCGCAGGACATATTGAAGAACCAGGCCGTGATCGACGCCTATTTCGGGGATCACGTCGATGCTTGAGATACGCAATCTCACGGCAGGCTACGACGGCGTGCCCGTGCTGCGCGACGTGTCGGTCGCGGTCGGCAAGGGCGAACTCGTCGGCCTGCTCGGCGCCAACAACGCCGGCAAATCGTCGCTCATCAACGTCATATCGGGCATCGTGCCGGCCATGTCCGGCCGGATCCTGTTCGAGGGCGAGGACATCACGACCATGCCGGCGCCGAAGCGCGTCGAGCGCGGTCTCGTGCAGGTGCCCGAAGGCCGGCTGGTCTTTCCGCAGATGAGCGTGCGTGAGAACCTGCTGCTCGGCGGCTTCAACGCCACGGCGCGGCCGAAGCGCGCGCAGGAAATGGACGTCGTGCTGGCGTTGTTTCCGCGCCTGTCCGAGCGCATGGACCAGAAGGCCGGCACATTGTCGGGCGGCGAACAGCAGATGCTGGCGATCGGCCGCGGCCTGATGGCCGGCGCGCGCGTGCTGATGCTGGACGAACCCTCGCTCGGCCTCTCGCCGCTGTTCGTGCAGTTCATCTTCGAGATCATCGACCGCCTGCACAGGGAAGGCCTGACCATCCTGCTCGTCGAGCAGAACCTGTCGCTGACGCTGAAACACGCCGACCGCTGCTACGTGCTCGAACGCGGGCAGGTGGCGGTCGAGGGCGACGCCGCGACCGTGCAGGCCGACCCGCGCACGCGCGCCGCCTATCTGGGGATGTGAGCGAAATGGAAGAGCTTCTCCAGGCCATCGCCCAGGGTTTCTTCGTCGGCTCGACCTACGGGCTGCTGGCGCTCGGCATGGGCCTCGTCTACGGCGTCAGCGGCATCGTCAATTTCTCGCATGGCGATTTCGTCACGCTCGGCATGTATCTGTGCCTTGCGCTGTTCAGCGCGCTGGCGCTCGATCCCTACATTTCGGTGGTCATCGTCCTGCCCGTGATGACGCTGGTTGGCGCGGCCGTCTATCAATACCTCATCCGCCCCATCGCCGGGCGCCAGCTCCTGATGATCATCCAGCTCACGCTCGGCATATCGCTCGTGCTGCAGAACGTGCTGATGATGGCTTTCGGCGGCCAGCCGACCCGCACGCCCTCGATGATCGAATCCAAGCTGTTCATCATCGGCGACATCGTGGTGCGCGGTTCGCATCTCGTCGCCTGCATCGTCTCCTTCGCGCTCGCCATCCTGCTCTATTTCATGCTGCAGGCGACCGACATCGGCCGCTCGATCCGCGCCGTGCAGCAGGAGCCGCGCGCCGCGAGCCTGATGGGCGTCGATGTCGGGCGCGTACAGGTCATGACCTTCGCCATCGGCATCGGCCTTCTGGCCATCGCCGCCGCGCTGCTCGTGCCGGGCCTGCCGCTGCAGCCCAATCAGGGCCTGCGGCTGACCGTCATCACATTGCTCGTCTTCGTGCTCGGCGGCATGACCAATTTCGTCGCCATCATGCTCGGCGGCATCGTCATCGGCATCGCCGAAGCCATCGGCACGATCTACATGACGCACGTGACGGGCCAGCTCCTGCCCTATCTCATCTTCATCGGCATCATGCTCTTCAGGCCGCAGGGCCTGGTCTGGAGAAGCTGAGATGCGGCCGCAATTCTTTACGACGCTGCGTTCGCCCTGGCCCTGGCTCGTGCTGGCGCTCGCCGCCCTCCTGCCGCTCGTCCTGCCGAATTATTACCTGCATATCCTCACCATCACACTCGTCTATGCGGCGCTGGCGTCTGCCTGGAACATTGTCGGCGGCATAGCCGGGCAGATTTCGCTGGCCCATTCGCTGTTCGTCGGTTGCGGCGCCATGCTGTCGAGCGCGCTGCTCGTGCGCTATGGCCTCAACATGTGGCTCGGCGTGCTCGTCTCGGCCGCCGCCGCCGCCGCGCTCGGCGCCGCCGTCTCGTTCATCGACTATCGCTTCCGCCTCGGCCATCTCTCGTTTGCGCTCATCACCATGGCTTTCGCGGAAATGGCGGAGATCTACGTGACAGGCACGGAATTCTTCGGCGGCGCGTCGGGCCTGTTCCTGCCAAAGGACACCGGCAATTTCCTCGCCTTCCAGTTCGGCGGCGGACGTGGCGCCTTCTGGGTCATGCTGGTCGTCACCGCGTTGTGCCTTCTGGTCAATCTCGCGATTCTCTGTTCGCCGCTCGGCTACTACCTGCGCTCGATCCGCGACAACGAGAACGCGGCCCAGGCGATCGGCGTCGGCCTCCTGCGCAACAAGGTTCTGGCGATGATGATCTCGGCCGTCCTGACGGCGCTGATCGGCGCGATCTATGCGCGCTATCTCGCCTTCGTCGATCCGTATCTGCTCGTCTCGCCGGTTCTGACCGTCGAGATCATCCTGTTCGCCACCGTCGGCGGCCTCGGCTCCGTCGTCGGACCGGCGCTCGGCGCCTTCCTGCTCGCGCCGCTCGGCGAAATCCTGCGCGGCCATTTCGGCGGCTCGCTGCCGGGACTCCATTATTTCATTTATGGCGCGATCGTCGTCTCCGTCATCCTCATCAGCCCGGCCGGCATCTGGCCGTTCATCGAGGCGCGGCTGAAGAAGAAGGACGCGAAAGCCGCGTGATCCCTACGCGCCGGGCGGCGGCAGGATTTTCTTGTCGACGCATTGCGCGAAGATTTCGGCGAACATGTCCTCGGTGTCGATGTAGTCGCCAAAGCCCGCCTGCCGGAGCTTGATCGTGCTGACCAGCGCCGGCGGCGCCGCGCGTCCCGAGAGCGAGGCCATGCAATAATCGGCGTATTCGGCGGAGCGGCCGAGCAGCTTTCCAAGATCGGGTTCGACCAGCCCGTGCTTCGTGGCGATGTCGCGCCAGAGGTCCTTGCGCGCGAAAAGATAGTCGGCGAGCCGCATGGGTTCTGGCTCGCCTGTCTCTGCGCCGAGCGCGCGCGCGATCGCCGGCCATACGTTGCGCCAGACGAATACGTCGCCATTGGTCAGGTTGAAGGTTTCGTCATGCGCTGACGGCGCATGCGCCGCCCAGCGGAAGGCGCGTGCAAGCAGGCGCGCGTCGACGGCCTCCAGCGTATAATCCGCGCCGCCGGTATAGGCGAAGGGCAGCCGTTCCTCGCGCCGGATGGCTGCATAGGCGCCGAGCACGGGAATGATGTTCATCGCCGCGCCGATGGCGTCGCCGAAGATGATCTGCGGCCGGAAGATCGTGAATCCGAAATCCGTTTCGCGCGATCTTTCCCGCAGGAAATCTTCCTGCAGCCAGTAGAAATTCTCGTGCTGGTTGCGCGGCCAGCGTTCGCGCGCCGGTACGGCGATCGGCCGCAGGTGCACGCCATAGGCTTTCGTGCCCTGCAGCAGCGTCACATGCTTCAGCGCGCCCTGCGCGATGACCGGATCGAGCAGGTTGCGCAGCATGGCCAGATTGGTCGCCATCTGCTCGGGATCGCGCCAGCCGGCGACAAGTTCCGGCTTCTCGTAGAGCGCGGCATAGACGACATGCGTGATCGCCGGCAGCTTGCCGATCGCCGCGCGGCAGGCCTTTTCGTCGGTCAGATCGAGCGCGACATGATCGAACGCCAGGCCGGCCGCCACGATCGGCGCCCGGCGGGAAACCGCAGTCACTCTCCAGCCGGGCAGGCCGGCGAAATGTTCGACCGCCGCCTGTCCGACCACGCCGGACGCGCCGGCAATGAGGATTTGCGCGCCGCTCATGTCAGACGACCGCGACCGGCGTCGCCGGCGAACCGACCGCGCGCGGCAGGCGCAGCGGCGGCGCGGTCAGCTGGAAGCGCCAGCGGTCATGTGCGCCGAGCCATTGCGCGAGTTCGGTGAAATACCAGAGTTCGCCGAGATGCACGCCCTGCTTGAACAGGCAATGGTTGTGCAGCGGCAGTGCGGGGAAAGAATCGCCTTCGGCCGGGCGCGCCGGAAACACTTCCACCGCCAGCCCGTCCGAACAGATCGCCACGCAATCGCAATCGGTGATCCAGTTCAGGAGCCGTCCGTCGCGCCCGTCGAGCGCCGCGCAGGAATTGTGCAGCTTCTCGACATCGGGCTGCTTGTTCATTTCCAGGATCATGTCGCCGTAGCCGGTATAGAGACAGAGGAAGTCGCCGGGCTCCACGCCGACCTTCTGTCCTTCCAGCGCGCGCATCATCTCGTCATAGCCGACGAAGGTCCGCTTGCGGCCGTAGATGCGATGGAAATCGACCAGCACGCCGCGGCCCTGCACGCCGGCGGTGGCGAAATTCTCGATGCCGAGCGCATGTGCGCCGAAGCCGCTTTCGGCTTCCCCCGGCCCGACGATTTCAACCCCGGCGCGATAGCCGTTGTAATAGACTTTCTCGGGAACGCCGTCGCCGTCTGCGTCGAACATCTGCCCGACATGGCAGAGCCCGTCCCATTGGGTCGAATATTGCAGGTAGAGCATGACCGCGTCGTCGCAGATGACGTCGCAGAATTCGTTGCAGACGTGCGAGAACTTGAAGTTGAAATTGAAACCCGCGCCGGCGCGCTGCTCGTAATGCATCTTCGGCGGCTTGCGATGCGCGAAGATCGCATTGCCGCCTGGATAGTCGAGCGGCAGGCTGAGCGTGAAGGCGAGCCCTTCCTTCACCTCGCGCGCCGCCGCCACGCGCCGCTCGGGCGTCAGCAGGTTCATCTTGCCGCGCTGGTCGTCCGGTCCGAACCGGCCCCAGTTCGAGCCATCGGGCTTATTGACCCAGCGTTGCACGGCCATCGCTACTTTTTCCCTTTGCTCGTGAAATGCGCGATCCGCTCTTCCATGTCCGGCCCGCGGCCCTCGCCCTTGTAGATTTCATGCGCGAGGCCGGCGGCGACGGGCAGGCCGTCGGTGTCGATCAGCAGTTTCTTGTTGGCGCGATGGCTGAACCAGGAATTGGCGAGAATCTCGCGGATCAGCGCTTCGAGATCGCTTTCGTATGTCGCGTCGTCGAAGCAGAAATTGGCGAGCCCCATCGCCCGCGCCTCGGCGCCCGAATAGGTGCGGCAGGTCAGCATCATTTCCTTGGCTTTCGCTTCGCCGACGCGGCGCGGCAGGCGCTGACTCATGCCCCAGACCGGCGTCAGCGCCCAGCGCGCGTGCGTATCGGCGAATTTCGCGTTGGCGCTGGCGACGATCATGTCGCCGCCGAGCGCCAGTTCCAGCGCGCCGGTGTAGCAATGGCCATGCACCGCCGAGATCACGGGTTGCGGCAGGTTCGCCAGCGCCTCGATCGTCTCGCCCTGGAACCACGGCTTCGGCGGCTTCTCGCCGGCGGCTATATCCTTCAGGTCGTGGCCCGCCGAAAAGCACTTGCCCGCGCCGCGCAGCACGACGAGGCCGATGCTTTCGGTCTCGCGCGCGAGCTGGTCGACATGCGCGCGCAATTCGCGGAACATCGCGACCGTCAGCGCATTCAGCTTGTCCGGCCGGTTGAGGATGAGGAAGGCCGCGCCGTCGCGGTCCTCTCGCTTGACGCTCGGCTCCATTGTCAGCCTCCCACGCCCGGAATCGTCTGGCCGCCGCCGTGCACGTTGATCTTCTCGCCGTTGATGTAGCTGGCGTGCGGCGAACACAGGAACCGCACGGCATTGGCTATGTCCTGCGGCTGGCATACGCGTCCGTAGGGCATGGACTTGTCGAGCGAATGTATGTCGTCGATCCCCGCCGCGCCTTTCACGAGCCGCATGCCCATGTCGGTCTCGACCAGTCCCGGCGCGACGACGTTGACATGGATGCCGTGCGCGCGCTCTTCCTTCGCCAGCGTGTAGGCCAGCGCCTCCATCGCCGCCTTGGCCATGTTGTAGGGCGCGCCGTTCGCGCCCATCTTCAGCGTCGCGACGCTGGAGATCATGACGATGTCGCTGCGCGGCCGCGTGCGCATCGAGGGGATGAGCCTGCGCGACAGCCAGTGCGGCGCCTGCGCGTGCACCGTCAGCAGGCGTGCGATCTCGTCGGGTTCGGTATCGAGCACGGAACGCCCGCGCGACGCTATGCCCGCATTGTTGACGAGAATGTCGACGAAGCCGAAATCGGCTACCGCCTTGTCGGCCATGGCGACGACCTGTTCATGGCTCTCCATCGAGGCGGAATAGGCCCTGGCGCGCACGCCGAGTTTCTCGAGTTCCTTCACCGACGCCTTGGCGGCTTCCTCGTCGCGCCGGTAGCCGATCGCCACGTCCGCGCCGTCCTCCGCCAGAGCCTGCGCGATCGCCCGGCCGATGCCGCGTCCGCCGCCCGTCACCAGCGCCACCCGCCCCTTGAGAGGCTTGCCGCCTTCAGCCATGTCGTTTCCTTCCCGTGAACCGGCTTGAACCCTGCCTTTGACGGCATGATAGACGTTCGCGCGCCGAACGAAACCGGCCCGCCCGCATGACTGGCCTGTGCATGCGGCCGCAGCGAACCGCATCGCGAAACGATCCAGACTTTGCTAGGATCGAGGCGCGGCTGCCGGGGCCGCACGAGGGTGGAAGGGATGGGCGAGTTGCAAGCAGAACAGGCGGGAGCATCGGCCTCCAGGCTTGCGACCATGTCGCGACAGATCGCCGATTTCTTCCGGTCCTATCCACAGGAGCAGGCGACGAAAAGCGTCGCCGACCACATCAACCGGTTCTGGACGCCGCGCATGCGCCAGGACCTGCTCGCCATGCCCGACGCCGCGCTCGATCCGCTGGTCGCGAGCGCACGCGCTCTCGTGCGCGCCGGCAAGCCCGCGGCCTGACAGCGCGCGCGAGTTGACACGCCCGCGCCGCTCTTATTCCCTTGCGCGGGGGAAACCAGCATGGCCCGCACGTCATCGTCCCGGCTCGTCTTACTGTCGATCGCGCTGGCCGGCGCAGCCGCCGGCGCCTTCGCCCAGTCCGCAGGCGTCCTCAAGCTGCAGGAGCAATCTTTCGCCGAGGCCTATCTCGATCAGCCGCCCGGTCCGACGCGCGCGCTCGTCGTCGGCGCCGTGGTCGTCGGCGTGCGTCTCGACGGACCGGACACACCGTTCAATCCGGCCGCGCTGCGCGTTCGCCTCGGCAAGGCCGCGCCGGCGTCGGACGAGCGCCTGTGCCTGCGCGTCATCTCGCGCGACGGACGCTATTCCGCCAAGGCTCAATATCCGGCGGCAGGCGCCGCCGATCCGGCGCCGATCCTGGAATTCAACACCGCCTACAAGGCCGTTCTCGGCGCCTATTCCAACCACGACGTCGCCGCCTACGCATTCCGCGCATTGCGCTGCGACGGGCCGGGCGAAGTTCAGTACGTGGCGAGCCAGCTCACGCCCAATCCGGCCGGACGCAACTTGCTGGTGCAGATCCGCGCCGGCGAGGCGCGCGTGCGCGCGCAGCTCTCGCAGGGCAAGGAACCGGTCGGCGACGCGGTCCTGTGCGAACGTTACGCCAGCGGCCCGACCGTCGGTTTCACCGCGCAATGCCAGATCAAGCTGCCTGACAGCGTGAAGAGCGGGCAGTACCAGCTGAATGTCGGCGAGACGTCGTCGACGGGCGACATCAAGGTGAAGACCTATCCGCTGGCCCTCTGGCTGGACGGCTGATGCTCAAGCGCCATCGTCCGCATGCGCACATGCCGAAAATGCGAATGATGCGCATTCCCGCGACCGCCTTCGCGCTGCGCTCGTTCGCGTTCGTCGCTCTGATCGCGGCCAGCGCGGCGATCTTCCTCGTCATGCCGCAGGCACCGACCATCGCCGTCATCATGGCGATCACCGAATTCGTGTCCTACGACGTCGCGGTTCCGGAACTCGCGCAATTGCGGCTGTCGGGCTATGCGCTGACCTACGAATCGGCGTCAGATTCCCTGCTCGGCAAGAATCTCGCCTCGCCGACCGCGAAGAAGCCGCTGTGCCTGACGGGCCTGCTGACGCCGAACGTCGGCACGCGCGTGTCCTACAAGCGCATCGACACCGGGCCGATCGTCGCCGTGATCGAGCGCGCCGACGGAAAGCCCGCCGCGACATTCTCGCTGTCGGGCGCGGAAGCGCCGGCCGCGCTGCAGAAGGCGTCATGGATCAGGCTTGAGGCTTCGACAGACCCCGACGACAAGGGCGCCTGCGGCGGCAAGCCGAGCCTGCGGCTGCCGGTCTACGGACCGAGCCGGATCGGCACGCCGCTGCGGCCGGAATCGGCCGGCGAGGAATCATCGTCCGGCGTTCTGATCGAGGGCACGATCGATCTCTACGCCAAGACGGTCGAGCTGAAGCATCTCAACGAGGGCGCCAATCGCATCTATCCGACGACCGTCGTGCAGATGGACATTCCGCCGGGCGCCGAACTCAGCCAGTTCGTCGAAAAGGGCGAACATGCCGTTCCATGGGCGGGCTTCGTCAAGCCGAACCCTGACCTGGCGCTCGACGCGCGCATCACCACGCCCGCCAACCGCATCCAGATTCTCAGGCCCGGCATAGGTATAGAGCCGGAGACGCTGTCGACCAGCCTCTTCGCGCAGATCGTCAACGATCCGGTGATCCTGTCCCTGCAGGTCTTTGCGGTGCTCATCTTTTCGATTTTCCAGGCGGCCAGTTCCTGGATCGTTGCGCGACAGGCGAAGGTCGTCGCAGAAGAAAGCGCCAACGAGGCCAAGGCGGCCGAGCGCGAGGCGGCGGCGATCGAGGCTGCCGTGAATCAGGACGTCATGAAGCAGGCAGCGGCGCGACCGCCGGACAATGAAAAGAAGGAAGATTGAATGTTCGAGAATCTGTTTTCGTTGAAAGGCCGCGTGGCGCTGGTGACGGGCGGCTCGCGCGGCATCGGCCGCATGATCGTCAGCGGCTTTCTCGCCTATGGCGCCGAGCGCATCTACATCACCGCGCGCAAGGCGCAGGCCTGCGACGAGGCCGCCGCCGAACTGACGAAAATCGGACCAGGAAAGGTCATCTCGCTGCCCGGCGATATTTCCACGCTCGAAGGCGTCGAGAAGCTCGCGGCCGAACTCAAAGGCCGCGAGGAAAAGCTCGACATCCTCGTCAACAACGCCGGCGCCGCCTGGGCCGCCGATTTCGAGGAATTTCCGGAAAAAGGCTGGGACAAGGTCGTCGATCTCAATCTCAAGACGCCGTTCTTTCTCACGAAGGCGCTGGCGCCGCTGCTGCGCAAGGCCGCGACGAAGGAAAGGCCGGCCAAGGTCATCAACATCGCCTCGATCGACGGCATCTTCGTCAATCCGCTCGAGACCTATCCCTATGCGGCGAGCAAGGCCGGCCTCATCCATCTCACGCGGCGCATGGCCGTGCGGCTGATCAAAGAAAATATCGTCGCGACGGCGATCGCGCCGGGGCCGTTCCAGTCCGACATGAACATCGACGCGCGCGACAACGCCGACGGCGTCGGCAAGCGCGTGCCGGCCGGGCGCATCGGCCATGCCGAGGACATGGCCGGCGCGGCGATCTTCCTCGCCTCGCGCGCCGGCGATTATGTCGTCGGTTCGACCGTGACGGTCGACGGCGGCGTCGCCTTCGGCAAGGCGGGCTTCGAGGGCGCGGGCTGGAAGGAATAGCGCGCAACGCATGGCGGCGGCGCGGGATCGTGCATTGCGCGCCCGCGCCACGCTCTCTAGCCTGAAGGAAAATGGCTGGAGGAAGCCCGATGAGTTTCGATGCGCGCGGTCTGCCGTTCGATCTTGAATCCATGCTCGCAGGGCTCAGGCCCTGGGTCGAATGCGAAAGCCCGACCTACAGTCCCGCGCGCGTCAACACGATGATGGATCTGGCGGCGCGCGACCTAGCGATGGCCGGCGCGCGTATCGAGCGCATTCCCGGCCGCATGGGCTTCGGCGATTGCATCCGCGCCAGCTTCCCGCATCCGCGCGAACGGGAACCCGGCGTCCTCGTCATGGGACATCTCGACACGGTCCATCCCGTCGGCGTGCTCGATGTCCTGCCGTTCCGGCGCGACGACGGTCGCTGCTACGGGCCGGGAATCTGCGACATGAAGGGCGGCAATTTCCTGTCGCTCGAAGCCATGCGGCAATTGATCCGCGCCGGCGTCGCCACGCCGCTGCCGGTCACGTTTCTTTTCACGAGCGACGAGGAAGTCGGCACGCCGTCGGCGCGCGACCTCGTCGAGGCGGAAGCCGCCCGCGCGAAATACGTGCTGGTCCCCGAGCCCGGCCGCGCCGATGGCGGCGTCGTGACGGGACGCTACGCCATCGCCCGCTTCAACCTCGAGACGACCGGCAAGCCGAGCCACGCCGGCGCGCGGCTCGCCGACGGGCGTTCGGCAATCCGCGAAATGGCGCGACGCATTGTCGAGATCGAGGAAATGACGTCGGAGGATTGCACGTTCAGCATCGGCGTCGTCAATGGCGGCCAATGGGTGAATTGCGTCGCTACCACCTGTTCGGCGCAGGCTTTGTCGATGGCCAAGCGCCAGCACGATCTCGACGCGGGCGTTGCGCGCCTGCTTGCGCTCAACGGCATGCGCAACGATGTCGGCTTCAAGGTGGACCAGACAGTCACGCGTCCGGTCTGGGAGCCGGACGCAAGGACGATGGCGCTCTACGAGCGCGCGAAATCGCTGGCGAAATCGCTCGGCCTCGACCTGCCGCACGAAAGCGCCGGCGGCGGTTCGGACGGCAATTTCACCGGCGCGATGGGAATCCCGACGCTCGATGGTCTCGGCGTCATCGGCGCCGGCATTCATACGTTGAACGAACATATCGTCGAACAGAGCCTCGTCGACCGCGGCCGCCTGATGGCGTCGCTTCTCGCAACGCTGGATTGAGAGGCGCCGCATGGCCTACGAACAGATTTCCTGCGAGATGGACGGCGCCTTCATGGTGCTGACGCTCAACCGGCCGGACAAGCTCAACGCCTATACAGGCACGATGGGCTCGGAGATCGAGGACGCCTTCCGTCGCGCCGACACCGACGACAATGTGCGCGCCGTGATCGTCACCGGCGCCGGTCGCGCCTTCTGCGCCGGCGCGGATGTTTCGGGCGGCGCGAAGAGTTTCGATACGTCGGGCGCGCATGGCGCGGGCGTCTTCGGCAATCGCGGCGGGCAGGGCGGCGCGCCGCGCCGGCGCGGTTTCGTCGACGCCATCTTCTCCTGCCGAAAGCCGTCGATCGCCGCCATCAATGGCGGCGCGGTCGGCGTCGGCATAACAATGACATTGCCGATGGACGTGCGCATCGCGGCGCGCGGCGCCAAGATCGGCTTCATCTTCGCGCGGCGCGGCCTCGTGCCGGAGGCGGGCAGCGCCTGGTTCCTGCCGAAACTCGTCGGCCTGCCGCAGGCCCTGCGCTGGTCGCTGTCTGGCCGGACCTTCGACGCCGACGAGGCGCAGCGCGGCGGCCTCGTCAGCGAAGTGACCGAACCCGCCGATCTCCTGAAGCGCGCCAAGGAGATCGCGCACGAAATGACGGATGAAACGTCGCCCGTCGCCGTCGCGCTGACGCGCCAGATGCTCTGGCGCTTCGCCGGCGCGCCCGATCCGTTCGAACTGCTGCAGATGGACGCGCTCATGTCGATCGAACGCGGCGCGCATGGCGACGTGCGCGAAGGGGTGCAGGCCTTTCTCGAAAAGCGGAAGCCGAATTTCCCGGGCAAGGTGACCGGGGACATGCCGAGCCAGTATCCTTGGTGGAAGGAAGAATGACACGCGCCGAGGCCGCAACGCCTGAACAGGGAAGGACAAGCCGATGACCGCCAATCGCCAGGTGCTGCTCGCCGAAAAGCCGAAGGGCAAGCTCGCGCTCTCCAATTTCCGCCTGCACGAAGCCGCCATGCCGCAGCCGAAGGACGGCGAAGCCTTGCTGCGGGTAAAATACATTTCGCTCGACGCCGCCAATCGCGCCTGGATGCAGGGCGCGACCTATCGCTCGGCTGTCGATGCCGGCTCCGTCATGGCCGGCGGCGCCATCGCCGAAGTCGTCGAGTCCAAAGCGAGCGGCTTTGCGAAAGGCGACCTCGTCTTCGCCGACACCGGCTGGCAGGAATATGCCGCGCTGCCGGCTTCCGCTCTCATCAGGATGCCGCGTGTAGAGCCGATGACGCATCTTCTCAGCGTCTATGGCATCGCCGGCCTCACCGCCTATTTCGGCCTGCTCAACGTCGGCGAGCCGAAGGCCGGCGAAACGATCGTAGTGTCGGCTGCTGCAGGTTCGGTCGGCTCCATCGTCGGACAGATCGGCAGGATCAAGGGTTGTCGCGTGATCGGCGTCGCCGGCGGCGCGGAAAAATGCGCATGGCTGAAGAGCGAGCTCGGCTTCGACGAGGCGGTCGACTACAAGGCCGGCAATCTTTACGCGGCGCTGAAGGCCGCCGCGCCGAAGGGCATCGACGTCTATTTCGACAATACCGGCGGCGAGATTCTCGAAGCCTGCCTTCCCCTCATGAATCTCAAAGGCCGCATTTCCTGCTGCGGCGCGGTCTCCGCCTATGACGGCGCGCCGCCGGCGGCCGGTCCGCGCGGCATTCCCGGCCTGATCGTCGTGAAGCGCCTGCGCATGCAGGGCTTCATCGTCATGGATTATTACGACCTGCGCGAAGCCGCGCTCGCCGACCTGCAAGCTTGGGTCGCTTCCGGCAAATTGAAAGTGCAGGAAGACGTGATCGCCGGGCTGGAGAACACGCCGGCTGCGCTCATCGGCTTGCTGGCCGGCGAGAACCGCGGCAAGCGCATGGTGAAGGTTGGCTGATCGTCCCGCCTATTTGATGCCCGCCTCGATTTCGAGGACCAGTTTCTTGAATTCCGACGCGGCCGGCGACAGGCTGCGTCCCTTCAATTGCATGAAGCCGTAGTGGACCTTCATCCAGTCGAAGGCCACCGGCAGGAGATGCAGCCGCTTCTGTGCGATTTCGGAAGCAATGTAGGACGGGTGGACGAAAGTGACGGCGTCGCTCTCCTGAACGATGGCGAGCGCGCTGCGCAGCGTGTTCACCGTCAGTCTGGGAACGAAATATCCGGTCTCCGGGTCTATGGCGCCAGCCTTCGAGACATCGTTTGGAAGGAGCGGCCCGACCTTTCGTGTCATCGCCATGGATGCGAATGGAAACGAGAAAATGTCGGCGAGGCTCACCTCGTCGCGCGCCGCCAACGGATGCCCGAAGCGGCAACAGAAGCGGACGCTGCGCGGCGCGATCGGTTCGATGTCGAGATCGGGATGGCCAGCCGGCAGGAGGTCGGAAATATCTCCGACGGCAATGTCGGCGCGGCCTTCAAGCACGTCTTTCCGCGCCTGCGCCCACATGACCGTCGAATAGGTCACCTTGAGATCAGGGTATTTCGACAACAGGCGTCCGAGCGCCGTCTGCACGGAGATCTCGGCTGGAAAGGCGCCGGCCGACACCATCAGGTTGCCCGATTCGAGTCCCTGCACCTGCCGGATTTCGTGCAGCGCATCCGCGACGTTCTGAAGGGCCGGCCCGCAGCGGTCGATGATGATCCGGCCGAAGATCGTCGGCGTCGCGCCCTGCGGACCCCGGTCGAACAGCTTGACGCCCAGCTCCTTCTCGACGTGGGCGAGCGTGCGCGACAGGACAGGCTGTGAAATGCCGATGGCGTCGGCGGCGCGATTGAAACTGCCGTGGGCGGCCAGTGCGTGAATGATTTCAATATGCCGGAACGAGTCCATTCGGCTCCGCCCCCCGCGGAATGTTGCGATGCTATAATGTTAATGTCTTCAGGTCACTAGACCTTGGTCTGGTCCGTCCCTAGTCTCGCTCGACGGGCTCGCCTCGGGGCGGCGGTCCCGCGAACTGGGGAGCACACATGCAGATCGGGATGAATTTCGCGCGCGCCGCGCTCGTGGCGCTCGCCGCCACGCTCGCCGCTCACGCAGCCTCGGCCCAGACCGCGAAGAAGCCCAACATCCTCATCATCTGGGGCGACGACATCGGCGGCTTCAACATCAGCGCCTACAACCAGGGCATGATGGGCTACCGCACCCCCAACATCGACCAGATCGCCAAGGAAGGCGTGCTGTTCACCGACTGGTACGGCCAGCAGAGCTGCACGGCCGGCCGCGCGGCCTTCATCACCGGCCAGTCGCCGATCCGCACCGGCCTCACCAAGGTCGGCCTGCCAGGCGCGCCCGAAGGCATGAAGCCCGAAGACCCGACCATCGCCGAACTTCTGAAGCCGCTCGGTTACGTCACGGGCCAGTTCGGCAAGAACCATCTCGGCGACCGCGACGACATGCTGCCGACCAACCACGGCTTCGACGAATTCTTCGGCAACCTCTATCACCTCAACGCCGAAGAAGAGCCGGAGAACCCGGACTATCCGAAGAATCCGGAATTCAGGAAGAAGTTCGGGCCGCGCGGCGTCATTCACAGTTTCGCCGGCGGCAAGATCGAGGACACCGGGCCGCTGACGCGCAAGCGCATGGAGACGGTGGACGAGGAAGTCACGACCGCCGCGCTGAAATTCATGGACAAGGCCGCCAAGGACGGCAAGCCGTTCATGGTGTGGTGGAACTCGACGCGGATGCACATCTTCACGCATCTCAAACCGTCGTCGCAGGGCAAGACCGGCCTCGGCGTCTATGCCGATGGCATGGTCGAGCATGACGGCATGGTCGGCCAGCTCCTCGCCAAGCTGAAGGAGCTCGGCATCGAGGACAATACGATCGTCATGTATTCGACCGATAACGGCGCCGAGACCTTCACCTGGCCCGATGGCGGCACGACCATGTTCCGCGGCGAGAAGAACACGAACTGGGAAGGCGGCTATCGCGTGCCTACGGCCATTCGCTGGCCCGGCGTCGTCAAGCCCGGCACGATCAGCAACGAGATCGGCGCGCACGAGGACATGATGACCACGCTGCTGGCCGCGGCGGGCGATCCGAACGCCAAGGAAGATCTGCTCAAGGGCCGCAAGGTCGGCGACAAGACCTTCAAGGTTCACCTCGACGGCTACAATCTGATACCGGCGCTGAAGGGCGAGGCGCCGTGGCCGCGCAAGGAATTCATCTACTGGACGGACGACGGCAGCGTGGCCGCGCTGCGTTACGAGAACTGGAAGGTGACCTTCCTCAAGCAGAACGCCGAGGGCCTGAAGGTCTGGCAGCAGCCGTTCGAGGCTCTGCGCGCCCCGGCGTTGACGAACCTGCGGATGGACCCGTTCGAGCGCGCCCAGGCGGAAGACGCGATGGGCTACCAGCGGTGGTATCTCGACCACATGTTCGCGATCGCTCCCGCTGGCGCCTATGTCGGCCAGTGGCTCCAGAGCTTCCGCGAATTCCCGCCGCGCCAGAAGCCCGGCAGCTTCAACCTCGACCGCGTCATGGAAGCCGTAACGGCGAGTGGCGATCGTTAAAATCGTTTCTTGTCACTGGCTTGGCCGTTGCGGGCCGGCCGGTTTAGGTTCAGCATGAGCTACGGCCAACTCCATCCGATCGACAAGCGTCGACCGGTTGGAGGCATGCGTTTCACGAGGGGAACAAAATGCACAACGCAATTCTTCGATCCGCGCTGATCGGCGCCGGCGCGCTCGCTTTCAGCGCGGCCGCTATCGCCCAGGAATCGCGGCAGCCGATGAAGAGCGAGACGGAAGTCGTCGCGGCGGGCATGCCTTCCTTCGTCAACATCTACCAGCGCAAGGTCGTCTCGACCGAGAAGCGCGCCGACGGCACGACGACGGCCTCGGTGCCGCATGTCGAGGACGACGTCGGTTCGGGCTTCATCGTCTCTCCGGACGGTCTGATCGTCACCAACCGCCACGTCATCGAAGGCGCCTATTCGATCTATGTGGCGCTGAGCGACGGTTCGCGCGTGCCGGCGACGCTGGTCGGCAAGTCGCTCAATTTCGACATCGCGCTCATCAAGGTCGATGTGGGTCGTCCGCTGCCGGTGGCGAAGATCGGCGACAGCAGCAAGCTGAAGGTCGGCGACCGCGTCGTCGCCATCGGCAATCCGCTCGGATTTTCGAGTTCGGCCTCCACCGGCATCATCAGCCAGTTCCATCGCGACGTCGGCCTCTCGAACTACGACAACCTGATCCAGACGGACGCCACCATCAACCAGGGCAATTCCGGCGGCCCGCTGTACAACATGTACGGCGAGGTGATCGGCGTGAACGAGGCGATCTATACGCGCAACAAGGGCGGATCGATCGGCATCGGTTTCTCCATTCCCGTCAACGAGGCGAAGTTCCTTCTCGAGAACGTCAAGAAGAACAACGGCAAGCCGCACATCGGGTCGCTCGGCGCAGGCGTCCAGACCGTCAATCCCGCCATGGCGACCGCGCTCGGCCGCGACAAGCCGGGCGGCGCGATCATCTCGACCGTCCTGCCCGACGGGTCGGCGGCGCGCGCCGGACTGAAGGTCGGCGACGTCATCCTGAAGCTGGACGGCAAGCAGGTGTTCGACGTCTCGTCGCTGAACCGACTCGTCTCGACGCTGGTCGACAAGACGGTGCAGGCCGACATCCTGCGCGACGGCAAGGTCACGACCCTGCCCGTCGCCATTCAGCCGATGTCGGCGGAACTCTGGGCTACCCAGCTCGAGCCGACGCCGAAGATGGAATCGCTTGCCGATTTCGGAATCACGCTCGCCTCCGGGCCTTCCGACAACGGTCCCGTGGTCGCCGGCATCGTTGAGAGCAGCATCGCGCAATCGGCGGGCCTGCGCGCTGGCGACGTAATCCAGAAGGTCCAGGGCAAGGACGTGAAATCCAGCGACGATATTCTGAAAGTGCTGGGCGAGATGCGCGCAGCCGGCCAGAAGACCGCGATGGTTCTCGTCGGCGGCCCGAACGGCCAGCGCTGGGCGGCGATTTCCGTCTCGCAGTGAAACGAGGCGCGGCCGGGGCGCCTCGACGGGCCCCCAGCCGCAGGCCTTCAGCGGCGCGGCGTGGTCGCGCAGGCGACCGGCGGCAGCACGTTCTCGTTGGGTCCGATCGGATGGTCGAAACCCGGGCCGCCGAGATGGAGCACGTCGCCCATGCAGGTGGTGCTGCGCAGGATGTCGTAGAGGCCGAGCGCTGCGACGATGCCGATCAGACCAGGGCAGGCGAGAGAACAGTGCTGCCGGCCGCCGGCGGCGGAATCACCGGCAGCGTGGCGGCCGGGGCCGGAACGGCGTGTGACGGGATCGTGGAGGCAAGCGTCGCGGCAACGGCAAGCCCAGCTACAGACCCGCGGATCGTCCGAACCTTCATGAATTCAAGCCCCAATATTGTACGCGTCAGCAGAGGTCTAGGTGTACGCGGGAAACTTGCGCGCGCAAACGCGCGCGACGCTTCTCTCCACGAAAACACAGGCATGTTGCATTTTGGCCTCGGGGGCGCGTCAGGCCGTTCGCGGCGGCTCGCCGTCGATCACCTCGAACGCCGCGAATTCGAATCCCGGCGCTACGGTGCAACCGGCGAGCGTCCAGCCGCCCGCCCCGTCCCGGCTGATCGCCGCCTGCCAGCAATGGGCCGGCACGACGGCCTGCGGGCGCTCTCCGCTGGCAAGATCGTTCCCGAGCCTGAACGACGTCCGGCTTCCGTCCGGACCCTGAATCAGCAGATCGAGCGGCGCGCCCGCGTGGAAGTGCCAGATTTCGGCGGCGTCCACCTTGTGCCAGCGCGATTTCACGCCCGCCGGCAGCAGGAAGTAGATGGCGGTCGAGGCCGATCGTCCCTGGGCCGTCCGGTGCGGATCGCGGAACGTCTCGCGATAGAACCCGCCCTCTGGATGTGGGGCGAGATCGAGCATTTTGACGATCCGTTCGACGCTCAGGTCCTGCATCTCGCCTCCGGCGGAGCTTCCGCCGGAATGCGGCCGCAATTGCCGAGCCAATTGTGCGGGCGCTTTGCAGAAAAAGCCAAATCGGGGCAAAATCGACCCATGAAAGCCATCTTCCGGCCTGTCGCGCTCGCCGCGCTCGCACTCGCCTCGGCCGCCGCCCCCGCTGCGGCCTGGGAGGTGATCGGCGCGGGCGGCGAAAAGATTCCGACCTTTGCCGCCAGCTTCCGGGCGAGCGGCGAGCCGGCGCCTTTGCCGGGTTTCGCGCCGGGCAAGACCGATGGCGGCGCGCCGCAGGGACTCGGCGTTTCTTCGCTTGCGGGCGCCTCCGGCTACGATTTCCGCGTGGGCAAGAATTTTCTCGTCGGCGTCGATACGAAGTCCGGCTTCGCCACCAGGGATTCCTTCGGTTTCGGCTTTGCGCCGGGCCTCGACGTCAGTCGTACGACGATGAAATTCGGCTACGATATGGGCGCGTTCAAGCCCTTCGTCTCGGCGGGCGTCGCGGAGGCGCGCTCGTCTTTCGGCATCAACGCCTTCAACTATGTCGGTGCCGTCCCGACGAACGGCTCTCCCTTTGCGCCGACGGCGCGCGCGACGTCGGTGGGCGCCGGCTTCGACTATGCCGTCACCGACAAGCTTTCGGTCGGCGTCTCGGTCAACGCGGTCCAGACCAGCGGCGGCGCCGGCTGGCGCTGATCCACGGCGAACCCCTTATAGCTGATTGGCGGCGACGCCTGCCCGGCGACCCCTGAGCGCCGGGCTTTCGGCCATCCTTTTACGCGGTCGCTGGCGCTCCCAATAGCCAAATTGAAATCGCCGGAGAAAGATTGGAGCTTTCTCCGACGCGCTTTTCGGGCATGGTCCGCTCGCAGCCCGGCCGCGCGCAATGCGCCGGGGAGAGAGGAAACAGAGCGATGATCATCGACTGCCACGGCCATTACACGACCGCGCCGAAAGCGCTGGAAGACTGGCGCAACCGGCAGATCGCCGCGATCAACGATCCTTCGGCCATGCCGAAGGCGTCCGAGCTGAAGATCAGCGACGACGAATTGCGCGAGTCGATCGAGAAGAACCAGCTCCGCCAGATGCAGGAGCGCGGCAGCGACCTCACCATCTTCTCGCCGCGCGCCAGCTTCATGGCTCACCACATCGGCGATTTCCAGGTTTCCTCGACATGGGCGGCGATCTGCAATGAACTCATCCATCGCGTCGCGAAACTGCTGCCGGATAATTTCATCGGCGCGGCTATGCTGCCGCAAAGCCCCGGCGTCGATCCCGCGACATGCATTCCCGAGCTCGAGAAATGCATGAAGGAGTACGCTTTCGTCGGCATCAACCTCAATCCGGACCCCTCGGGCGGCCACTGGAAAAGCCCGCCGCTGACCGACCGGCACTGGTATCCGATCTACGAGAAGATGGTTGAATACAACATTCCCGCCATGATCCACGTCTCGACCTCGTGCAACGCCTGCTTCCACACCACGGGCGCGCATTACATCAACGCCGACACGACGGCGGTCATGCAATTGATCCAGGGCGACCTGTTCAAGGATTTCCCGGCGCTGCGCTTCGTCATTCCGCACGGCGGCGGCGCAGCGCCCTACCATTGGGGCCGCTATCGCGGTCTGGCGCAGGAGATGAAGAAGCCGCTTCTGCGCGATCACCTCCTGAAGAACGTCTATTTCGACACCTGCGTCTATCACCAGCCGGGCATCGACCTGCTGACGAAAGTGATCCCGGTCGACAACATCCTGTTTGCCTCCGAGATGATCGGCGCGGTGAAGGGAATCGACCCGGAGACCGGGTACAATTTCGACGATACCAAGCGCTATATCGAGGCGACGCAGAACCTGTCGCCGGAAGATCGTCACAAGGTCTACGAAGGCAATGCGCGGCGCGTCTATCCGCGCCTCGACAAGGCGCTGAAGGCGCAGGGGCGGTAGAACTCGCCGGGAATGTCATCCCCACGAAAGCGGGGATCCAGTTCCCCGACGCTGCAGAATTAGGAACTGGATTCCCGCATGCGCGGGAATGACAATCTCGACACCCACGCGACGCTTGAAATGTCGCGCCTGCGCAACATAACGATCTCCGGGAAACGCTGATGTCCAAACCGACGACTGGCCCGTTCGAGAAAACCAAAGGCTGGCTCGACTGGTATGAAGGCCCGTCGAAGCCGCGCTTCCACTTGCCCGCCGGCAGCGTCGATGCCCATTGCCACGTCTTCGGGCCGGGCGCGCAATTCCCCTATGCGCCCGAACGCAAATACACGCCCTGCGACGCCTCGAAGGCGCAGCTCTTCGCGCTGCGCGATCATCTCGGCTTCGCGCGCAATGTCATCGTTCAGGCGACCTGCCACGGCGCCGACAACAGCGCGATGGAGGACGCCTGCCGTTCGTCGGGCGGAAAAGCGCGCGGCGTCGCCACGGTCCGCCGCAGCGTGACGGATGAAGAACTGAAGCGATTGCACGAGGCCGGCGTACGCGGCGTGCGATTCAATTTCGTCAAGCGCCTCGTCGACTTCACGCCCAAGGACGAGTTGATGGAAATCGCCGGGCGCATCCAGAAGCTCGGCTGGCACGTCGTCATCTATTTCGAGGCGGTCGACCTGCCGGAACTCTGGGATTTCTTCACCGCGCTGCCGACTATCGTCGTCGTCGATCACATGGGCCGTCCCGACGTGACCAAGCCGATCGACGGGCCGGAATTTTCGCTGTTCCTGAAATTCATGCGCGAGCACGAGAACGTCTGGAGCAAGGTGTCCTGCCCCGAGCGTCTCTCGGTCGCCGGGCCCTCCGCGCTCAATGGCGAACAGAACGCCTATCGCGACGTCGTTCCCTTCGCGCGCAGGGTGGTCGAGGAATTTCCCGACCGCGTTCTGTGGGGCACGGACTGGCCGCATCCCAATCTCAAGGACCACATGCCTGACGACGGCCTGCTGGTCGATTTCATTCCGCATATCGCGGTCACGGCGGAGCTTCGCCAGAAGCTGCTCGTTGACAATCCCATGCGGCTCTACTGGCCGGAAGAAAGGAGGGCGTGATGTCGCTCGACAAGGAATTCAGGGAGATTCCCGGCACGATCGTGTTCGACGCCGAACAATCGCGCAAGGGATACTGGCTCAACCAGTTCTGCATGTCGCTGATGAAGGCGGCCAATCGCGAACGCTTCAAGGCCAACGAGCGCGCCTATCTCGACGAATGGAAGATGAGCGAGGAGCAGAAGCAGGCCGTCCTCGACCGCGACCTCAACCGCATGATGGCGCTCGGCGGCAATATCTACTTTCTCGCCAAGATTGGCGCGACCGACGGCAAGAGCTTCCAGCAGATGGCCGGCTCCATGACCGGCATGAGCGAGGAAGCCTATCGCGACATGATGATCGGCGGCGGTCGCAAGATCGACGGCAATCGCAAGATCGGCGAGCACGGCGACGCGCAGCGTCCCGCCCCCGCAGACAAGGGAAAGTAAGATGGCCCGCATCACCGCTTCGGTCTATTCCTCGCACATTCCCGCCGTCGGCGCGGCCTTCGACCTCGGCAAGACGCACGAACCGTACTGGCAGAAGGTCTTTTCGGGCTACGAATTCTCCAAGGAATGGGAGAAGCAGCAGAAGCCCGACGTCATCTTCCTCGTCTACAACGATCACGCCACGGCCTTCAGCCTGTCGATGATCCCGACGTTTGCGATCATGACCGGCCCGGAATTCATGCCGGCCGACGAAGGCTATGGCGCGCGTCCCGTGCCGCCGGTGATCGGCCATCCCGAACTCGCCGCGCACATCGCGTCCGAAGTCATCCAGAAGGATTTCGACCTGACGCTCGTCAACGAGATCGACGTCGATCACGGCCTCACCGTCCCGATGACCTGCATGTTCGGCAAGGTCGACGCATGGCCGTGCAAGGTCATTCCCTTCGCCGTTAACGTCGTGCAGCATCCGGTGCCGTCGGGCGCGCGCTGCTTCGCGCTCGGCCAGGCGATCCGCGCGGCGATCGAGAGCTATCCGGAAGACCTCAACGTGCAGGTCTGGGGCACCGGCGGCATGAGTCACCAGCTCCAGGGCCCGCGCGCCGGTCTCATCAACCGCGAATGGGACAATGAATTCCTGGACCGCCTGATCGACGATCCTGCCGGCCTGTCTAAAATGCCCAACATCGACTACGTACGAGAGGCGGGCTCCGAAGGCATCGAACTAGTCATGTGGCTGATCGCGCGCGGCGCGATGGCCGACACGCGCGGCGGCCCGAAGCCGAAGGTCGCGCATCGCTTCTATCACGTGCCGGCGTCCAACACGGCGGTCGGGCATCTCATTCTGGAGAATGCCTGATAGGATTGCGTCCCCTCTCCCGCGAAGCGGGGGAGGGACAGGGAGGGGGCTCGTTTGAACAGACGCGAAGCAATGGCCGGATTGGCGGCCCTGCCATTTTCTGGAAGCGCCGTCGCTCAGGAAGCGAAAAAAGAGCCCCCCATGATCGCGGGGCCCGACCCGAACACGAAGACGCCGGCCTTCAAGGCGCCGCCCGGTTCGATCGATTGCCAGGCGCATATCTTCGGACCTGCCGCGAAATTTCCCTATCAGGCGGACCGCGGCTACACGCCGCCGGATTCGCCGCTCGCAGCCTTCCGCGCCCTGCACGAGAAGATGGGCATCGAGCGCGCCGTCATCGTCAATTCGACGATCTACGGCAAGGACAATGCGGTCGTGCTCGACGCGATCGCGCAGAGCGGCGGCAAGTACAAGGCGGTCGTCAACATCGACGACGCGACGACCGACAAGGAAATCGAGGCGATGGAAGCGGCCGGCATTCGCGGCTGCCGCTTCGCCTTCCTCGCGCGCCTCGGCGGCACGCCGGATTTTTCGCGCGTGAAACGGGCCGCCGATCGCATCAAGGCGGTCAACTGGTCGGTCGATCTCTATCTCGAGCCGCAGATGATCGAAGCGCTGTCGCCGCAGATGGAGGCGCTGCCCGTGCCCTACGTCATCGACCACATGGGCGCGGTCAAGGCGGCGCAGGGCATCGATCAGCCCGCGTTCAAGGCGCTGCTGGCGCTGGCGGGTCGCGACCAGAAATGCTGGATCAAGATCATGGGCCCCGAGCGCATGTCGGCGACCGGAGCGCCCTTCGCCGATACGATTCCCTTCGCGCGCGCGTTGATCGAGGCTGCGCCGGATCGCGTGATCTGGGGTTCCGACTGGCCGCATCCCAACGTTCCCGTCATGCCGAACGACGGCGACCTCGTCGATCTCATCCCGCAATTCGCGCCGGACGAGACGCAGCGTCGCAAGCTGCTGGTCGACAATCCCGTGCGGCTCTACCGGTTCTGAAACATGTGCGGCTCCTTTCCGTCATTGCGAGCGAAGCGAAGCAATCCAGTTTCGCAAGCCGGCTCTGGATTGCTTCGTCGCCTTGCTCCTCGCAATGACGCGGAGAAAGCGCAGAACAGATGACCCCATCGAGCGCCTTGCCCGCATCCTCGCAGCGAAGCCTCCTTCACTGGCTCTCACAACTCTGGGTGCAGGTCATCGTCGCCATGGTCGCCGGCGTCGTCATCGGTCATTTCTGGCCGGACCTCGGCGTCAGGCTGCAGCCGCTCGGCGACGCCTTCATCAAGGCGATCAAGGTCATGATAGCGCCGATCATCTTCTGCACGGTCGTGCATGGCGTCGCCCGCATGGCCGACATGGCGCGCGTCGGCCGTGTCGCGCTGAAGGCGCTCGTCTATTTCGAGATCGTGACGACGATCGCGCTCATCCTCGCGCTCGTCGCCGTCAACGTGCTGCGGCCGGGCGACGGCATGAACATCGACGTCAGCCGCGTCGACACCTCGCTCGTCAGGAATTACATCGCGCAGGGCAAGGGACAGGACATTTCCACCTTCCTGATGCAGATCATTCCCAACACCTTCGTCGGCGCCTTTACCGAGGGCAACGTGCTGCAGGTCCTGTTCGTCGCCGTGCTCTGCGGCTTCGCGCTGGCGCAACTCGGCGAGAGGGTCGCCGCCGTCACCAGCCTGATCGACCAGGCGGCGCAGATGCTGTTTCGCATCGTCGGCTTCATCATGTGGGCGGCGCCGCTCGGCGCGCTCGGCGCAATCGCCTTCACGGTCGGCAAGTTCGGGGCCGGCTCGCTCCTGTCGCTCGGCAAGCTGCTGCTCGAATTCTACGCCATCTGTCTGGTCTTCATCTTCTTCGTGCTCGGGCCGATCGCCCGCTTCGCCGGCTTCAGCCTGCTGAAGCTGATCCGCTACATCCGCGAGGAATTGCTGATCGTCCTGGCGACGACCTCGTCCGAGACAGTCCTGCCGCGCATGATCGTCAAGATGGAGCAGGCAGGCTGCGAGGAGGGCGTCGTCGGCCTCGTCATTCCCACCGGCTATTCCTTCAACCTGGACGGCACCTGCCTTTATCTTGCGACCGCCACCGTCTTTCTCGCGCAGGCGACCAATACGCCGCTCGGCCTTGGCCAGCAGATCGGCCTGTTGCTGGTGCTGCTGCTGACGTCCAAGGGCGCCGCCGGCATCGCCGGCGCGGCCTTCGTCGTGCTCGCGGCGACCATCGCGTCCGCCGGCACGATTCCGATCGAGAGCGTGGCCATATTGCTCGGCATTCACCGCCTGATGTCGGAAGGCCTCACGCCCACCAATCTCATCGGCAACGCTGTCGCCACCATCGTCGTCGCGAAATGGGAGAATGCGCTCGACGAAAAGAAGCTGCAGCAGGCGCTGGACGCATGAGGCCCATCCCCGCGCGGGATGGCGGCGCGGCGGGTCGCCCGCTACATAGGACCCGATGAGCGATCACGCGCCGGCTCCGCGTTTCGAGCACAAGGACATACTGGCGATTCTCGCCGGGCTGATGCTCGCCATGCTGCTCGGCGCGCTCGACCAGACGATCGTCGCGACCGCCATGCCGAGCATCGGCCACGATCTCGGCGATGTCACGCAATTGCCGTGGGTGGTGACCGCCTATCTGCTGGCGGCGGTCGCCGTCACGCCGCTCTACGGCAAGCTTTCCGACATTTTCGGCCGCCGCGGCATCATGCTGCTGGCGATCTCGACCTTCGTGATCGGATCGGTCGCCTGCGCGCTTTCTCCGTCCGTTCCCTTTCTCGCCCTCGCGCGCGGCCTGCAGGGCGCCGGCGGCGGCGGCCTGATTTCGCTTGCCCAGACGATCATCGCCGACATTGTCGCGCCGCGCGAACGCGGCCGCTATCAGGTCTACATCGCCAGCGTCTTCGCCGCTTCCAGCCTCGCCGGCCCGGTGCTCGGCGGCTTTCTGTCCGAACACATCCACTGGTCCGCGATCTTCTGGATCAACCTGCCGCTCGGCGCCGCCGCCTATGTCATGACATCGTCGCGCTTGAAAACCTTGCCGCAGGCAGCGCGCCGGCACAGCCTGGATTTCCTCGGCGCCTTCCTTCTGATCTGCGCATCGAGCGCGCTTCTTCTGGCCTTGAGCTGGGGCGGCGTGCGCTATGCCTGGGCTTCTTCCGTCATCCTCGGCCTGTTCGCCGCCGCCATAATGTTCGGCCTCGCCTTTGCGTGGCGCACGCGGACGGCGCTGGAGCCGCTGATCCCCGCCAGCGTTCTCGGCGACCAGGTGGTCAAGACCGCCACAATCGCCGCCGGCCTCAGCATGGGGACGTTCGTCGGGCTTTCCATCGTCATGCCGGTCTATCTGGAAGGCGTGATCGGCCTTTCGGCCAGCATGTCCGGCGTCGCGCTCATTCCGCTGATGATGGGCACGGTCATCGGCGCGACAATCGCCGGACGCTCGCTCGTCAGGCTGGACAATTACAAGATAATGCCGCTCGCCGGCATGGGCGTCGCCCTGCTGGCCTGCGCCATTCTCGCATGGCGTCCGCGCGGCCTTCCGTTTGCGGCGCTGGAAGCCTTGCTGCTCGTCATCACCATCGGCCTCGGCACGGTGCTGCCGACGGCCACGGTCACGATCCAGAACGCCGTGCCGCGCACCGAACTCGGCGCGGCGACGGCGACCAGCAATTTCTTCCGGCAGATCGGCAGCGGGCTCGTCGCCGCCATTTTCGGCGCGATGATCTTCGGCGGTTCGGATGCGTTGCGCGAAGGTTTCGCCTCGAACGGCCTCAAGCTCGATGCGGCCGGCGTGGCCGAACTCGTCGCTTCGTTTCGACAGGTCTTCCTGGCGAGCTGCGCCCTGGTCGCAGTCGCGATGGTCTTCTTTTCCTTCATGCAGATGCGGCCGTTGCGCAGCGATCGCGATCCGCCGGAGACGGGCGCGACCTAGCCGAGCGGCTTCAATGCGGTCGCGATCATCTCGGCCGGCACGCTCGTTTCGCCACGAAACGGATTGTCGAGGATCATGATCAGCGCGATGACGATGCCGACCGCCGACATGTGCAATACGTTCATCTGCATCCCGAACGTCTTGTGCGCATTGCGGCCGCTCATGAAGCTCGCCGCGACGACGAAGGCGACGATGACCGGCCAGAACACGTCGGGGATGGAATTGGTCGCGGCCGCCAGTCTCCCGGCGCGCGCCTTTTCGATCTGCGTCAGCGTCAGGCTGAGCGTGTCGCGCAGGTGGCTTTGGTCGGGGCCGATCGCCGCCTGCGTCGCCCGCACGCCGCGCCAGACATCATCGAGGTCCTGCTCGGCGCGCGGCGACAGGCTGTTGGGGCGAAGCGCCAGGCGCGGCCATTCGTCTTTCGCGACGTCGGCGACATAGGCGACGAGCGCCTTGCGCGCGTCGGTCGCGGCGGCGCCGAGCGGCTCGAGTTCGCGGTCGAGCCGGCGGATTTCCAGCGCCTCCAGCCGCACCGCTTCTTCCGTGCGCGCGAAATTGGAAAAGACATTGGTGATCGCCAGGGCCAGGACGAAGGCGGCGAAGCCCAGCAGGCTGGTGTGCGCCGTGTCCGCGAGCTTGTCCTCCTGCGCGCTGCGCTGCGTCCAGCGACGGAACCAGAAGACGCTCGCGAGATAGGCGACCAGCGCGCCGAGCGCGCCGAACAGGATCGCGGCGAAGGCCAGCAAGGCGAAGTCGGACCAGCCCGCGCCGAGATTGTTGATGGCGGTCATCATGCGACGAGCCAAGCGCGGAAGGCTTGAGGAATGGCTAAGAGCGGCAGCGGCGCATCGCCGCAGGCGCGCGTCCGCTCACGCCTCGACGAAGGCGAGAACGCTGCGCGCCGGCGCGACGAAGGCGTCGCCGGCCGGCTCCTCGCCGACGAAGCCGCGCGCCGAATCGAGCGCAAGCCGCCAGGCGGCGCCGGCGGGAAGGCGGCCTGGCGTCTGGCCCCCGCGATTGAAGATCAGGTGCACGCGCCCGCCGCCCTCGACGGCGGCGAGGGTCAGCCCGACGCAATCGGCCCCGGCCCAATCGTGATCCTCGAGCGATGCGCCGTCGGGCCGCGTCCAGACGGCGTCGGGATGATGCATGCCGTGTTCGGCGCGGCCCGACAGGAAGCGGTCTTCGCGCAGCGCCGGCGCGCGCGCCCTCAGCCGCGTCAGGCCCGCGACGAAATCCGACAGGAAGAGGTCGGCCTTCTCCCAGCCGAGCCAGGTGAGCGCATTGTCCTGCGCATAGCAATTGTTGTTGCCGTTCTGCGTGCGTCCGAATTCGTCGCCCGCCGTCAGCATCGGCGTGCCGCGCGACAGGAACAGCGTGGCCAGCAATGCGCGTACGTCGGCTTCGCGACGCGCCGTGGTCGCCTCGTCGCGCGTCTCGCCCTCCGATCCGTTGTTCCAGGCGATCTCGCCCGAATTGCCGTCCCGGTTTTCCTCGCCGTTGTTCCAGTTCTGCTTGTGCGAATACGAGACGAGATCGCGCAGCGGGAACCCGTCGTGCGCGGCGACGAAATTCACATTCGCCGACGGCCTGCGTCCGTCATGAGCAAAAAGATCGGCCGATCCGCAGATGCGTGTCGCAAATGCGCCGGCGGCGCCACGATCGCCGCGCCAGAAACGTCGCACGTCGTCGCGATAGCGATCGTTCCATTCCTTCCACGGCGCCCCGAAACGTCCGACCTGATAGCCGCCGGGGCCGATGTCCCAGGGTTCGGCGATGAGTTCGAGCCGCCCGAGCACGGGATCGCCGGCGATGGCCTTCAGCAGCGGCGCTTGCGGATCGAATCCCGCGGCGCGGCGTCCGAGCGTCGTCGCCAGATCGAAGCGGAAACCGGCGACGCCGGCGCGCGCGAAACGGCGTAGGCTGTCGAGCACGAGGTCTGCGACGATCTTTTCGTCGCAGGCCAGGATGTTCCCGCAGCCCGCGTCGTTGACGAGCGAACCGTCCGGCGAGTGGCGGTAGTAGAGCGCATTGTCGAGGCCGCGCAGGCTCAGCGTCGGGCCCTGTTCGTCGCTCTCGCCGGAATGGTTGAACACCACGTCGAGCAGCACGCCGATCCCCGCATCGCCGAGGGCGGCGGTCGCACGCCGCAAATCCTCGGCGCCCTCGGGCGCAAGGCGCGGGTCGAGCGCCATGAAGGCGACCGGATTGTAGCCCCATGCGTTGGAAAGCCCGAGCGGCGGCAGATGGCGTTCGTCGATCCAGGCATGGATCGGCATGAGTTCGACATGGCTGACGCCGAGCCGCGCCAGACGCTCGATGACATGCGGCTGGCAAAGACCGCGCAGCGTGCCGCGCATTTCAAGGGGAACGTCAGGATCGAGCTTCGTATGCGCGCGGACGTTGATCTCGTAGACCAGCCGCGTCGCGATCGGTTCGCGCCTGAGCGCTTCGCGTGCGACATTCGGCTCGACGATCGCCTTCGGCACGAGCGCGGCCGTGTCGGCGCCCTGTCCGCGTCGCGCGGCGAGCGCGGGATCGTAACGAAAGGGGCGGTCGAGCCGCGTTGCGTAGGGATCGACCAGCAGCTTGTCGGGATCGAACCTGTGGCCGCGTTGCGGATCCCACGGCCCGTCGGCGCGCAGCCCGTAGCGCTGGCCAGCCCGGACGTTCGGGATGAAGCCGCAGAACAGATCGTCCTTGCGGGCGAGCCGCAGCCGTTCCGTTTCACGATCGCTCTCGTCGAAAAGGCAGACCGAGATCGCCTCGGCGTGGCGCGAGGCGACGCAGAAGCGCGCGCCGCCCCTGAAGAGTTCGACCCCGGGCGAGACGGGCGCGCAGCAGCTTTCGGCCGCGCGCTCAGCCATGCGCGCGGCTGTGCGGCACTTTCCAGATTTCCTCGGCATATTCGCGGATCGTGCGATCCGAGGAGAACCAGCCCATGCGCGCCGTGTTCAGCATCCCCATGCGTCGCCAGTGCGTGCGGTCGCGCCACAATTCGTCCATGCGGCGCTGCGCGTCCCAGTAGGAGGCGAAGTCGGCGGTCACGAGGAAATAGTCGCTGTTCCATACCGCGTCGCAAAGGCCCGCATAGCGGCCGCGATCCTCGGGCGAGAACACGCCGGCGGCGACCTGGTCGAGCGCGTGGCGCAGCGCCGGATCGTTGGCGATGATGTCGCCGGGCCGATGGCCGTTGCGGCGGATGTCCTCCACCTCCTGCGCCGTCTTGCCGAAGATCACGATATTCTCTTCGCCGACATGTTCGCGGATCTCGACATTGGCGCCGTCCAGCGTGCCGATGGTGATCGCGCCATTGAGAGCAAATTTCATGTTACCCGTGCCGGACGCTTCCATGCCGGCCGTCGAGATCTGCTCGGAAATATCGGCGGCCGGTACGATCAGTTCGGCCAGCGAGACGTTGAAGTTCGGCAGGAACACGACCTTCAGCAGGTCGCGCACGGCCGGATCGTCGTTCACCTTGCGCGCCACGTCGTTGACGAGTCGGATGATCGATTTCGCCTGGAAATAGCTCGCCGCCGCCTTGCCGGCGAAAAGTTTCACGCGCGGCTGCCAGTCGCGTTCCGGATGGGCGCGGATCGCATCGTAGAGCGCGATCGTCTCCAGAATGTTCAGGAGCTGGCGCTTGTATTCGTGGATGCGCTTCACGTGCACGTCGAAGGCGGCCGCCGGATCGACGCGCACGCCCGTCTGGTCGATGACATATTCGGCTAGTTCTTCCTTGTTGGCGCGCTTGATCGCCGCGAAGCGATCCTGGGCCGACGAATCGTCCACGTACCGTTCGAAATCGCGGATCCGCTCGATGTTGTCCACGACGCCCGCGCCGACCGTTTCCTTCAGCAGGCTGGTCAGTCCGGGATTGGCGTTGATGAGCCACCGGCGCGGCGTGATGCCGTTCGTCTTGTTGACGATGCGGCCGGGCAGCGCGCGGTTGAGATCGGCGAACACCGTCTCCTTCATGAGGTCGGTATGCAGCGCCGAGACGCCGTTGATACGATGCGAGCCGACGAAGGCGAGATGGCCCATGCGCACGCGCTTGCCGTGATCCTCGTCGATCAGCGAAACGGACTTGATCGTCGCCTCGTCCATTCCCTGCGCCTTGGCCTCGCCGAGGAAGCGCATGTTGATGGCGTAGATGATCTGCAGGTGGCGCGGCAGAAGCCGCTGCATCAGCGCGACCGGCCAGCTTTCCAGCGCTTCCGGCAGCAGCGTGTGGTTGGTGTAGGACGTCGCCTCGCGCGTGATGTTCCAGGCTTCGTCCCAGGCGAGCCCATGCACGTCGACCAGCAGGCGCATGAGTTCCGCGACAGCGATCGAGGGATGCGTGTCGTTGAGCTGGATGGCGGCCTTCTCGTGCAGGTTGCGCACGTCGCCGAAGCGCTGGATGTGCCTGCGGATCAGGTCCTGCAGCGACGCGGAGGCGAAGAAATATTCCTGGCGCAGGCGCAATTCCTGTCCGGCCGGATTCGAATCCGAGGGATAGAGAATGCGCGAGATGCTTTCGGCGCGGCTGCGCTCGTAGATCGCGCCGACATGGTCGCCGGCGTTGAACGCGTCGAGCCGGATAGGGTCGATCGCCTTGGCGCTCCACAGGCGCAGCGTATTGACCGTGTCGCCGCGCCAGCCGACGACCGGCGTGTCGTAGGCGACCGCCAGCACGCGTTCGGCCGGCTTCCAGGTGTGGCGCTCGGCGCCGTCCCAGCCGGCCTCGCTCGTCACCTCGCCGCCGAAGCCGATCTCGTGAACGATCTCACGGCGCTGGAATTCCCAGGGGTTGCGGAAGGACAGCCATTCCTCCGGCGTCTCGACCTGCGCGCCGTCGACGATGCGCTGCTTGAACAGGCCGTGGTCGTAGCGGATGCCGTAGCCGAGCCCCGAGACGCCGAGCGTCGCCATGCTCTCCATGAAGCAGGCGGCGAGACGCCCGAGGCCGCCGTTGCCGAGCGCCGCGTCCGGTTCGAGCTGCGCGATGGAATCGAGGTCGAGGCCGACGAGCGACAGCGCCTCGCGCATCTGCTCCTTCAGGCCGAGATTGCCGAGCGCATCCTCGAAGAGGCGACCGATCAGGAATTCGAGCGAGAGATAATAGACGCGCTTGCGGCCCGAGCGCTTGGCTTCGCGGATCGAGGCCATCCAGCGGTCGATGATCTTGTCGCGCACCGCGAGAATGGCCGCAGTGAGCCAGTCGTGGTTGAGCGCGATCGCAGGCTGCTTGCCGACATTGTAGACGAGCTTGGCCTCGATCTCCTTGCGCAACGCCTGGATGGCGGAGGCGGCTTCCTCCTGGGCTTGAGAGCGGAAGTCGGAGGTCTTGAGTTGAGCGCGCATGCAGCGGTGGTCCCGTTGACTATGGTCACAAGCCTGACCGCCACCGGTTGAGAAATAGGTTATCCGCGCGCCGCGCCTTGTACGGAATGGCAGCCGCCAACCGGTTAACGCGCGTTAACGCGCCTTGATTTCTCTAGGGAAACCAAGCCCCGCCGAATTGTTTGCCTCTTGTTAACCAAACATAAAAAGTTGCGACGTTACGTAAAGCTCCAGGCAGGACGCGGACAGCCTTCCGGGTCCGATGGGCATGGCTGGGGCATGAGGCTGGAGACGAAGGACGGGTCCGCTGCAGGACCCGATACCGAATGCGCCGATGGCAAGCGGCGCAGCGTCCTCTTTGTCACCTCCGAAATCACCGATTACGTGCAGACCGGCGGGCTCGGCGAAGTCTCGGCCGCGCTGCCGCGCGCGCTGCGCGAATTCGCCGACGTGCGCATTCTCGTGCCTGGATACCGCCAGGTGCTGGATCGCGCCGGCGCCATCCAGCCGGTCGCGCTGCTGCCCGGCCTCGCTTCGGTGCCCGCCTGCGCGCTCGGCCGCACGCAGACCGCCGACGGCATTCCCGTCTATGTCCTGCTCAACGCCGATCTCTACGACCGGCCGGGCGGCCTCTATCTCGATCCCGACGGCGTCGACTGGCCGGACAACGACATCCGCTTCGCGCGGCTGAGCCTCGCCGCCGCGGAAATCGCGGCGGGAACCGGCGACCCGAACTGGAAGCCGGACAATCTGCATCTGAACGACTGGCCGAGCGCATTGGCGTCGGGCTATCTCGCATGGCGCGGCGCAGACACGGCGACGCTTCTCACAATTCACAATCTCGCCTACCAGGGCGCGTTCGATTGCGCGCGCCTGCCGGCGCTCGGCATTCCGGCCGCCGCCTACAGGGTCGACGGCGTAGAATTCTACGGCCGGCTGTCCTTCCTCAAGGCCGGGCTCTATTACGCCGATCATCTGACGACGGTGAGCGGCACATACGCGCAGGAAATCACCACGCCGCAATTCGGCTGCGGCCTGCACGGCCTTCTCTCCGAACGTTCGCGTCAGGGCCGGTTGACAGGCATCCTCAACGGCATCGACGAAACGTGGGATCCCTGCCACGCCGACAGCCGCGAGGAATTCGACCCGCATTCCTGGAAGGGCCGCCACGCCGATTACGTGCGCGGGCGTTTCGGCCTCGCGTTGTCGCGCGGCCCCTTGTTCGCCATCGTCTCGCGCCTCGTCCACCAGAAGGGCGTCGATCTTTCTCTCGAAGCCGCCGAAGAAATCGTCGCCAACGGCGGCCAGCTCGTCGTGACGGGACAGGGCGAGACGCATTTCGAGGAGAGCATGCTCGACCTCGCCGATCGGCATCCCGATCAGGTCGGCGTGCGCATCGGCTTCGACGGCGCGGAAGCGCGCGCCATGTTCGCCGGCAGCGATTTCCTCCTGATGCCTTCGCGCTTCGAGCCCTGCGGCCTCAGCCAGATGTATGCGCAGCGTTTCGGTTCGCTGCCCATCGCTCACAGCACCGGCGGCCTCGCCGACACGATCGAGGACGGCCGCACCGGCTTCCTGTTCCACAGCCCGACCGCCGGCCACCTGAAATCGGCGGTGCGACGCGCGATGCAGACATTCGGTTCCGGCCGCCATTTCCACGACATGCGCCATGCCGCCATGGCGCGCTCGTTCGGCTGGGGCGAGTCGGCGCGCAGATACGTGCGGCTGTACCAGTCGGCGTAGCCTGGTCGAAATCTCCGCTCACCGCGCCGCAAGCGTCCGGATGCGCTCGGCGTCGGGCGGCAGGAATGACCGGTCGAACACCTCGTCCACCCGCGGCTTGCGCGGCAGTTTCTTCACCGAGACGATGCGCTCGATCAGTCGCGCCAGACGCGCGTCGTCCATGTCGCCTATGCCGATCCTTGCGCCTTCCGGGTTGGCCATTTCAGCTTTCAGCGTGCCGACGAGGCGCGTGCGGTCGACCGCCCGGTCGACGCCCGGAACGGCGCGGACCAGCGCGTCGATCGCCGCGTCGGGAGAAGCCGCAGTGTCGGCGAGGCCGCGATTGACCGCCCGCACCAGCTTGCGAAGTTCGGGCGCCGAATTGCGATAGACGCTGCGCGGGACGAACAACGTGTTGCCGTACATGTCGGGAACGTAGTCGGCATAGTTGATGAAGCGCAGGCGCGCGGGATCGATGCCGAGCGGCGTGACGGAGGCGATGATCGTGTTGACGAAGCCGAACACGCCCTGCGCCGATCCGCCTTTCAGCATGCTGGCGACCTGCCCGCCGAGATCGCTGTGGGAGGTCACGCGCCTGACCTTGGCGGGATCGATTCCGGTCGCCGCCGCGAACACGTCGAACGTCAGCAGCGCCGCATCCTGCGCATGGCCGCTGACGGTTCGCCCCTCCAGGTCCTTCGGCGCGCGGATCGGGCCGGACGCCTCGACGGCGATGGTCAGCGGCGTCGTGTTGAACGTCGTGTAGATGGCGACCGGCCCTGCATCGGGCTCGCCGCGCGCGACGAGTTCGATCAGCGCACACATGTCGCCGTAGCCCGCCTGGTATCCGCGCGGCGCGACCTGCGGAACGACGGCGGCCGCGCCGCCGCCTTCCGAAAAGGCGACGTCGAGCCTTGCCTCCCTGAAATAGCCGCGCTGCTGCGCCAGCAGGAAGAACGAAACTGGCCCGCAATAGGACGTGTTGAGTAGGATGCGCATCCGGCGCGCCGCGGCCTGCGATGCGCCGGCAAGAGGCGTCGCCGCCAGCAGCGCGAGCGCATGTCGTCTGGAAAATATCATCCGGAAAACCTTCACTTGCCGAGGGATGTCACGCGCTCGGAGAGCGGCGGCAGGAAATCGCGTATGAAGACCTCCGATGGCGCCGGCGTGCGCGGAAGCTTGTTGGTCTCGGCCAGAAGCGCGATCGAGCGGGCGAACCGCGCATCGTCCACATCGCCGATGCCCAGACGCCGGCCGTCCGGATGTCCCATCTCGAGATCGAGCGTCGTGGCGAGCCGCAGCGTCTCGACATGCCGTTCCGTGCCCGACCGCTTCAGCACGGAATCGAGGCCGCGCGCCTGGTCGTTCATCAGCGCGACCAGTCCGGCGTTGAACGCCTTTACCATGCCGCGCACCGTTTCGGGCTCCCGCTTCAGCATGGCGCGCGAGGCGAACAGCGCGCTGCCGTAGAGGTCCGGCACGCTGTCGGCATATCTGATGTAACGGACGCGACGCGCCAGCGCCGGATTGGTCTCCGCAATGGCGGCCTGCAGCGTGCTGACGTAGCCGAACACGCCGCATACGTCGGACGAGCCGAGCATCCGTTTCACCATGCCGGCCATGCTGTCGCCGATGCCGATCTTCACCTTCGACTGGTCGATTCCGTTGGCCTTGCAGAAGGCGCCGAACGTCTTGAGCGCCACGTCCGTGTCGTGTCCGACGACCGTCCGCCCTTCGAGATCCTTCGGCGATCTGATCGGGCCATCTGAATCGACGGCGATCGTCGAGGGCGAGCGGTTGAAGGCGACGAAGACGGCGACGGGCGCGCGATCCGGCATGCGCGCGGAAACCTCGATCAGCGCGTTGATGTCGCCGTAGCCGAAATCGAAAGAGCCGGCCGCCACGCGCGGCGCCGCCGTATAGGCGCCGGCGCCTTGCGTCATTTCGACCTCCAGCCCTTCCCGGCGGAAATAGCCGAGGTCCTGCGCCAGCAGGAACCAGGCCTGAGGCCCGGACCAGGACGTGTTGAGCAGCAGCCGGACGCGCCGGCGCGCCTCCGGCGCCGCGCCCCGTGCTATCGGGGCGAAGCAGCCGAAGCCGGCGAGCGATGCGCCCGCGACGAAGCCGCGCCGGTCCATGCCTGTCGTCTTCACTCCGCCCCCGTTGCGTTCCACCCGCAGGCTTGCCTAGTCGGCGCGGGCGACCCTGTCACTTCATATTGCCGTGACGCGGTTGCGCCGCCGCGAAACCGCTGGCGCGCAGCCGGAATTTGCTCGCGTGGCTTCCCTGCCGCTTCCCTTCGCGCTGCGGTATCCTGCCGCAACGGTCGCCTTGATTCGCAGGGCGGTCGCGGCGGCGGACATGGCCCAATCGCATCACCAGTTTTGCGAAGACGCGCAGGCCGGCGCCAATCCGGCCGCGCTCGACGCGCATGCGACCGCCGCGCTGGCCGCCGGTCGGTGCGGCGATCCCTTTGCGTTTCTTGGCCCACACCGGACGCCGCAGGGTCGGGTGGTCCGCGCCTTTCTCGCCGGCGCCTCGTCGGTCGAGGCTGTGGGCGGCGAAAGCGGGCGCCTGCTCGGCCTGCTCGAACCGCTGGACGAGCACGGCCTTTTCGGCGGCGCGGTGGAAGGCGACGAGCCCTATCTCCTGCGCATTTCCTGGCCGGGCGTCACCGTCCTGACCGAGGATCCGTATTCCTTCGGGCCGCTTCTGTCCGGCGACGACCTCGCACTTTTTTCGGCCGGCGTGCATCCGGCCTTGCCGTCCATTCTCGGTGCGCGCCTCATGCATGTCGGCGCGGTCGCGGGCGTTCGCTTTTCGGTCTGGGCGCCGAATGCGCGGCGCGTCTCGGTCGTCGGCGATTTCAACGCGTGGGACGCGAGGCGTCATCCCATGCGCCTGCGTCACGAGGCGGGCGTGTGGGAAATTTTCGTCCCGCGCCTGCATGCCGGAGAACGCTACAAATTCGCGATCCTCGGCCGCGACGGAGCGGAATTGCCCTTCAAGGCCGATCCGATGGCCGAGCGCGCCGAGACGCCGCCGGATACGGCTTCCATCGTCGCGGTGCCCCTGCGCCATGCATGGCGCGACGCCGAATGGATGGCCTCGCGCGCTGCGCGCCAGGCGCCGGACGCGGCGCTGTCGATCTATGAAGTTCACATCGGTTCGTGGTTGCGGCCGGACGGCCGCGACATCGACTGGGACGAGGCCGCCGAACGGCTGCCCGCCTATGCGCGCGCGCTCGGCTTCACCCATGTCGAACTGCTGCCCATCGCCGAATATCCGTTCGGCGGCTCGTGGGGCTACCAGCCCTTGTCCCTGTTTGCGCCGACGGCGCGCCATGGCGACGCGCACGGCTTCGCGCGCTTCGTCGACGCCTGCCACGCGCAGGAAATAGGCATCATTCTCGACTGGGCGCCGCATCACTTTCCCGACGACGCGCACGGCCTCGTGCGTTTCGACGGCGATGCGCTCTATGAGCACGCCGATCCGCAGGAAGGCTGGCATCCCGACTGGAACACGGTCATCTACAATTTCGGCCGGCGCGAGGTGCGGAATTTTCTCATCGCCAGCGCCCTGCGCTGGGTCGAGGATTTCCATATCGACGGCCTGCGCGTCGACGCCGTGGCCTCCATGCTCTATCGCGACTATTCGCGCCGCGATGGCGAATGGCGGCCCAACATCTACGGCGGCCGCGAAAATCTCGAGGCCATCGACTTCCTGCGCGCCACCAATTCGATCATCGCCGCGCGTTGTCCCGGCGTCATCACCATCGCCGAGGAATCCACCGCCTGGCCCGGCGTCACCGCGCCGGTCGAGGAGGGCGGCCTGGGTTTCTCCTACAAGTGGAACATGGGCTGGATGAACGACACGCTGCGCTACATGGCGCGCGATCCCGTTCACCGGCGCTGGCACCACGATGAAATCACATTCGGACTGCTCTACGCCTTTTCCGAAAAATTCGTCCTGCCGCTGTCGCATGACGAGGTCGTGCACGGCAAGCGCGCGCTGATCGAAAAAATGCCGGGCGACGACTGGCGCCAGCGCGCGTCCCTGCGCGCCCTCTACGCGCTGACGTGGACGCATCCCGGCAAGAAGCTCCTGTTCATGGGCGGCGAATTCGGCCAGCGGCGCGAATGGTCGCACGACCGTTCCCTCGACTGGGAGATGGTCGAATATCCCGGGCACGCCGGTCTCGTCGCGCTCCTTCGCGATCTCAATCGCATCTATCGCGAGGAGGGCGCGCTGCATCGGCTCGACGCGGAGGGCGACGGCTTCGAGTGGATCGTCGTCGACGATGCCGACAACAGCGTGTTCGTCTGGATGCGCAAGGGCGCGGGCGACGACAGGCCGATCGTCGTGGCGCTCAACATGACGCCCGAACCGCGCATGGCCTACAGGATCGGCGTTCCGCAGGCGGGCTTCTGGAAGGAACTGCTGAACACGGACGCCGCGATCTACGGCGGCTCCAACATGGGCAATCTCGGCGGCGCCCAGACGCGCGACATTCCCGCGCATGGCCACGCGCAATCGCTGGAACTGGCGCTGCCGCCGCTCGGCGCGGTCATCATGCGTCTCGACCATGCCGAGCCGCAGGGATGAGCGACGAGGCGCTGCGCGCGCTCGCCCGCGACGCCGAGTTTTCCACACAATGGACCGATAACGACGGCGTCGAACGCATCGTCGGGCTCGATACGCTGCGCGCCGCCCTCGATGCGCTGGGATACCCCGCGCGCACGAGCGGCGATCTTGCCGAGGCGCGCGGGCGCCTCGCGCGCGAAGCCGCCGCGGCGCCGGCGATGGTCGTGATCGGCGCCGGGGAGACGCGGCGGATCGAAAGCATCCGTCCGCGCGGCCGTTTCGCGCGGATCGAATTCGAGCACGGCGGCGCGCTGGATCTGCCGGTCGAAGGCGAGGCGGGACTGACGCTGCCGGCGATCGATCGCATCGGCTATCACCGGCTGATCGTCGACGATATGCAAACGACGCTCGCCGTGGCGCCGCACGACACCCGCCGCATCGGCGAAGCCGGACACGGCCGCCGCATGTATGGGCTCACCGCGCAGATCTACGGTCTGCGCGGCCGCCCGGACGACGGCGCCGGTCATTTCGGCGCGGTCGCGGACCTTGCGGAAGCCGCCGCGCGGCGCGGCGCGCATGCGTTGTCGCTCAGCCCGGCGCACGCACTGTTCCTGGCCGACGAAAATCATTTCACGCCCTATTCGCCGTCCAGCCGCCTGTTCGTGAACGCGCTCTACGCCGATCCAGCGCTCGTGCTCGGACCGGGCGCCGCGTGGCCCGCGCGCGAAGCAGGCGACGACCTCGTGGATTGGCCCGCCGTCTCGCGCGCCCGCATCGCCCATCTGCGCGCCCTGTTCGCACGCTTTCAGCAGCAGGACATGCAGCAGGAAGGCGCGCTCGCGCAGGATTTCCGGAGATTCCGCGCCGAGGGCGGACGCGCGCTGGAAGACCATGCGCGCTTCGAGACGCTGCACGCGCGCCTCTTCGGCGCGGATTTCACGAAATGGAACTGGCGCGACTGGCCTGCGGGTCTTCGCGAGTCGCGCAGCTCCGAGGTCGAAACCTTCGCGCGCGAAAACGAAGGCGAGGTTTCGTTTCACGTCTTCGCGCAATGGCTGGCCGATCGGTCTATGGCGCGCGCGCAAGGCCGCGCCGTGGCCGCCGGCATGCGCATCGGGCTGATCTCCGATCTCGCCGTCGGCATGAACGCGGGGGGGTCGCAAGCCTGGAGCGCGCCGGACGACCTGCTGATGGGCCTGTCGATCGGCGCGCCCCCGGACATGCTCGCCCCGCTCGGCCAGAACTGGGGCCTGACGAGTTTCTCGCCGCGCGCGCTCGCCGTGTCGGGCTATGCGCCTTTCCTCGCGACATTGCGCGCCGCCCTGGGCAATGCCGGCGGCGTTCGCATCGACCACATCCTCGGCCTCGCCCGGCTCTGGCTCGTGCCCGAAGGCGGCGCGGCGACCGACGGCGTCTATCTCGCCTATCCCTTCGACGATCTTCTGTCGCTGATCGCGCTCGAATCGCGGCGTCATGCGGCCATCGTCATCGGAGAGGATCTTGGCACCGTGCCGCATGGTCTGCGCGACAGGCTTGCCCGGGCCGGCGTCGCCGGACTTCGGGTTTTCCAGTTCGAGCGGGACGGCGGGCGGTTCTTTCCGCCGGACTGGTATCCCTCCACTTCGATCGCCATGTCGTCGACCCACGACACGGCCACGCTCGCCGGTTGGTGGCGCGGCGCCGACATCGCGCTGCGGGAGGCGACAGGCCAATTGCCGGCGGGCCGGACGCGCGCGGATTGCGAGGCGGAGCGTGCGCAGGAACGGCGTATCGCATGGGAAGCGATGACGAACGCCGGCGCGGTCGCCGGTGCCGAACCCGACCCGTCCGATCCCGCGCCCGCGACAAGCGGGGGCCTGCATTTTCTGGCCATGTCGCCCGCCGAACTCGTCTTGGTTCCGCTCGAAGACGTAAGCGGCGCGCAGGCCCAGCCCAACCTGCCGGGCACCACCGACGAGCATCCGAACTGGCGCCGCCGTTACCCCGGCGCCGGCGAAGAAAATCTGGCTGCCGGCCACGTCTCTCGCCTGCTGGAACTTCTGTCGCGCCGCTGACGCGCGTCGCTGCCTTCGGCTGTTATTGTCAAAAACGTCATTTACATAATAGATATAATATATAACATATAGCGGTCGTCGGCCCGGGCCGACGATACGCATTTCTGCGCGCCCGGCGTGATCGACGGCTGAAGACCGCGACGCCCCCGGCTAGGGAGGTCCGCATGTCGCAATCCAATTCCGCTCAGGCCAATGTCGCCCAGGTGAAGCTCGTCGACGGCGTGGCCGTCATCACGGTGGACGCCCCGCCGGTCAACACGATCACCGCCGCCGTCCGCTCCGGTCTCGAAAAGGCGCTCGACGAAGTGGCGAAGCTTTCGGGCGTCAAGGCCATCGTGCTCGCCTGCGCCGGTTCGACCTTCTTCTCCGGCGCCGACATCGGCGAATTCTCCGGCCCGCCGAAGGAAGAGGAATACCGCCATCTGTTCGCGCGCCTTGAAAACCAGAACGTGCCTGTCGTCGCCGCCCTCTACGGCACCTCGCTCGGCGGCGGCTTCGAGATCACGCTCGCCTGCCATTACCGCATCGCCAATGCGCGCACGCGCATCGGCTTTCCGGAGGTCAATCTCGGCATCATTCCGGGTGCCGGCGGCACGCAGCGCCTGCCGCGCCTGATCGGCGCGGAAAAGACGCTGGAGATGATGATCTCCACCAAGATGATCGACGCGAAGACGGCGCTCGATTACGGCGCGATCGACCGCATCGCCGACGGCGACGTCAATGCCGCCGCGATCGAATTCGCGAAGGAACTCGTCGCCGCCGGCAAGGGCCCGCGCCGCACCAGCGAGATGAAGGTGAAGCCGGAAACGGCCACGCCGGAAATCTTCGCCGCCGCCGAGGCGACCGCGAAGAAGCAATATCCCAACCGCATCGCCGCGCAGACGGCGGTCGTGGCGGTCAAGGCCGCGATGGAAAAGCCGCTCGCCGAAGGCCTGCTGTTCGAGGAGAAGCTCGGCAACCAGTCCAAGGCGACGCCGGAGAGCAAGGGCGCGATCCACGTCTTTTTCGCCGAACGCGCCACCCGCAAGATTTCCGACATTCCCGCCGACACGAAGGCGCGGACGATCGCCAAGGCCGGCATCGTCGGCGCCGGCACGATGGGCGGCGGCATCGCCATCTGCTTCGCCAATGCCGGAATTCCGGTCACCATCCTCGACATGTCCGACGAGGCGCTGAAGCGCGGCCTCGGCGTTCTGGAAGGCACATACGATTCGATGGTCAAGCGCGGCCGCCTCAGCCCTGAGGACAAGGCCAAGCGCATGGCGCTCATCAAGGGAACGACGGCCTACGCGGATCTTTCCGACGCCGACGTGGTGATCGAAGCCGTGTTCGAGAACATGGAGATCAAGAAGAAGATCTTCGCGGAACTCGACAAGGTCGCCAAGCCCGGCTGCGTGCTCGCCACCAACACGTCCACGCTCGACGTCGAGGAGATCGGCAAGGCGACGAAGCGTCCGCAGGACGTCATCGGCCTGCATTTCTTCTCGCCGGCCAACGTCATGCCCCTGCTCGAGATCGTGCGCACCAACCAGACCTCGCCCGAGACGATCAAGACCTCGGTCGAGCTCGCACGCCCGCTCAAGAAGACGCCGGTGCTCGTCAAGGTCTGCTACGGCTTCGTCGGCAACCGCATGATGGAGCCCTACGGCCGCGAGGCCGAGCGCATGGTGCTGGAAGGCGCCACGCCGCGCGAGGTCGACACGGCGATGGAAAAGTGGGGCATGGCGATGGGCCTGCTCGCCGTCTACGACATGGCGGGCGTCGACATCGGCATCAACGTGCACAAGGCCAATGCCGACAAGTATCCGATCGACCCGACCTACTACCAGGCGGAAGTCGCGCTCGGCGAACACGGCCGCATGGGCCAGAAGGCCGGGAAGGGCTTCTACAAATACGAGAAGGGCGACCGCAACCGCCACGACGATCCGGTCGCCATCGAGATCATCGCCAAGCGCGCCGCCGAACTGCAGGTGCCGCAATCGGCCCACACGCCGGAAGAGATCGTCGAGCGCTGCCTCTATCCGCTCATCAACGAGGGCTTCCGCATTCTCGAAGAGGGCGTCGTCATGCGCGCCGCCGACATCGACGTGGTCTGGACGTCCGGCTACGGCTTCCCGCGCTATCGCGGCGGCCCGATGCACTATGCCGAGGCCATCGGCCTGAAGAAGGTCCTCGACGGCATGCTCAAGTACAAGGACCGCTTCGGTCCGATGCACTGGGAGCCGGCGAAGCTGCTGGTCGAACTCGCGACCTCCGGCAAGACCATCGCGCAATGGGAGAAGGCGCGCGGCTGACGCGCGTCCCGGGCCGGACTGTCAGTGGCGCGAGAACAGGTCGCGCAGCTTGCAGAGGCTCGTCGTGATGTCAAAGCGCTGGTCGGGCAGCGCTTCGCCCGCCGCGAGCCGCGCCAGGGCCTGCGCAGGATCGGTTTCGCCGGTCAGCAGCACGGCCGCGCCCCGCTTGCCCATGTGCCGAATGAAGCCATCGCCGGCGCTGCCGGCGACGATGATCTCGACGCCGTCGAGCGGGTGCGGCCCGTCGTCGCGAAAATGATGCGGCAATTGCTCTTTCGTCAGTTCGACCCTACGCGGCACAGGCAGGGCGTGCGCCGCCTGATGCCTTGAAAGGTCGTAGACGAGCCAGCGATGCGCCTGCCCCGCATGGCCGCTGACCGTCGCCCAGTCTCGTGTCGGAAATGCGATCTTCATGTCTGCCGCCGTCCGCTGTTTCGGAGGGATCAGCAACAATCGTGCCGCACGGGGCGCCGCGCCGGGGTCACTCGAAAACGATCACCCCGCGCAGGTTCCGGCCGGCGATCATGTCGGCATAGCCGTCGTTGATCTGGTCGAGCCTGTAGCGGCGCGTGATCAGTTCGCGCAGTTTCAGCGCGCCGGTTTCGTACATGGCCAGCAGTTCCGGGATCTGCACGCGCGGGCTGGCGTAGCCATAGACCGCGCCCATGATCGCCTTCTGGCTGGTGACGAGTTCCAGCGGCGGGATCGGCAGCTTGGTTTCGCTCGCCGCGCTCAGTCCCGTCACGACGACATTGCCGGCTTTCGCCGTGGCGCGGAACGCCGCCAGCAGCGTGTTCGGAGGATCGATGCAGACGAGGGCATGATCGACGCCGCGCCCCTCGGTCAACGATTGCGCGAATGCGATCAGCGCGTCGTCCTGCGCCTCCGTCACATGCGTCGCGCCGAATTCGCGCGCCATCTCGCGTTTCAGCGGCGCGATGTCGGCGGCGATGATCGTCGTCGCGCCGCAGAGCTTGGCGCCCTGCACCACATTCATGCCGTCGCCGCCGCATCCGACAACCAGCACGCTGTCGCCGGCTTTCACGCGCGCGCGGTTGCGCGCCGCGCCGACGCCGGCCGGCACGCAGCAGGCGACGAGGCTCGCCAGATCGAACGGGAACCTCTTGTCGATGACCACGATCGTGGCCTGGTCGACGACGGTGTGTCGCGCGAAGGCGCCGACCATGCAGAAGGCGCCGACATCGGCGCCCGATGAATCGCGGCGCCTGTAGGTCCCGTCGAGCTGCGGTCCCTGGATGATGCGCGGCCCCTCGGCGCAGAGGTGATGCAGGCCTTTCCGGCACCAGGGGCAGCGTCCGCAGCCGGGAATGAAGGTGAGGACGACATGGTCGCCCTCCTTCACGCCCTGCACGCCGGCGCCGACTTCCTCCACCACGCCGGCCGCCTCGTGCCCGAGGACCATGGGCGACATGGCGACGCGCCGGTCGCCGCGCATCACGTGATAGTCGGTATGACAGAGCCCCGCCGCGACGACGCGCACGCGCGCTTCGGTCGGGCCGGGCGGATCGAGTTCGATCCGCTCCACCAAGGCCGGCGCGCCCGGCGCGCGGAACAGGGCTGCGAACGTCTCCATGCGGAGACGATGCAACGGTCGGGGCGCGGGCGCAACGGTTGCGCCCCGGCGCGCGAACAGCCAAGCTGCAGCAGAACACGATCCGTCTGGAGGGAGCGCGACATGAAGGCAGGAAAGATCATCGGGTCGCTGGCGCTCGCCGCCTCGCTCGCAGCCGTCGCCGCGCCGGCCGCCGCGCAGAAAACGCTGAAGGTCGTGCAGCATTCCGATCTCAAGATTCTCGATCCCGTCTGGTCGACCGCCTACATCGTCCGCAACCACGGCTACCTGATCTACGACACGTTGTTTGCGCAGGACGCCAGGCTGCAACCGCAGCCGCAGATGGCGGAATCGCTCAGGATGAGCGACGACGGCCTTGTCGCGACGATCCGCCTGCGCGACGGATTGCTGTGGCACGACGGCAAGCCTGTCACGGCGGAAGATTGCATCGCCTCGCTGAAGCGATGGGCGGCGCGCGACGGCGTCGGCCAGAAATATGCGGAATTCGTTTCCGAATACAAAGCCGTCGACGACCGCACGTTCCAGATCGTCTTCAAGGAAAAATACGGTTCGCTGCCCGAGACGCTCTCCAAGCAGAGCGGCGTCGCGCCCTTCATCATGCCGAAACGCGTCGCCGAGACCGATCCGTTCAAGCAGATTTCCGAATCCGTCGGCTCCGGTCCCTTCATGTTCAAGGCCGACGAATGGAAGCCCGGCGACCGCGTCGTCTATGTGAAGAACCCGAACTACAAGCCGCGCCCGGAACCGGCCTCGGGCCTCGCCGGCGGCAAGGTCGCGCTGGTCGATCGTATCGAGATGCTGTGGATTCCCGATCCGCAGACGCAGGTCAACGCGCTGCTGTCGGGCGAGATCGACATGATCGAGAGCCTGACCCACGACCTGCTGCCGCTGGTCGAGAAGGATCCGAAGATCCGCATCATCAAGTCGAGCGGCGCTTTCCAGTACACGTTCCGGCCGAACTGGCTGATCAAGCCCTTCGACAATCCGAAGGTACGCCAGGCCGCGATGATCGCCTTGAGCCAGGGCGATTTCCTCAAGGCCTCGGTCGGCGACACCCGCTATTACGCCTCCTGCAAGGCGCTGTTCACCTGCGGCTCGCCGCTGGCGAGCGAAGCCGGCATGGCGGACGTGCTGAACGGCGATTCCGCAAAGGCCGCCGCATTGTTGAAGGAAGCCGGTTACGACGGCACGCCGGTCGTCATCCTGCAACCGGCCGACCTGCCGGTGCTCACCAATCTCGCGCCGGTCGTCAAGTCGCAACTCGAGAAGGCCGGCTTCAAGGTCGACGTGCAGGCGATGGACTGGCAGACGATGATCGGCCGCGTGCCGAAGAAGGGCCCGGTCTCGGAGGGCGGCTGGAACGCCTACCTCACCGCCTGGGCGCAGGTCGACATTCTCGATCCCGTGATGATGGCCTTCCTGATGTCGAACTGCGACAAGGCCAGGCCGGGCTGGCCCTGCGACGCCAGCATGGAGAAGATGCGCGACAGCTTCGTGCGCGCAGCCAGCCAGGACGAGCGCCGCAGGATCGCGGAGGCGGCGCAGACGCTCAACGCGCAGATCGTCACGCAGATTCCGCTCGGCGAGTTCTGGAACGTCTCGGCGACGCGCGGCAATATTGTCAGCGGCGAGACGAGTTCGATGGTCACCGTCTATTGGGGCATCGACAAGAAGTGAGCCTGTCGCGCAGGAACGCGCGCTGGCTCAGTTCCTGCGCCGGTCGAGATGCGGCGGGAATTTCGGCCTCGGCGGCTTTTCGTCGTTCGCGCCGAACGACCGGCGCCAGTCGAACTCGCGTTCGATCAGTTCGTGGGCGCGTGCGGTGGCGACCGCGAGCTTGTAGTAGCGGCCGGTGGCGATGATGCGGTCGAGCTTGACCGAATCCTCATAGATCGCCTCGAGCCGGCGCAGGCGGTTGCGCAAATCGCGGTAGCGGGCGCCCGGAGGTCGTGGACCCTGAAACATGTCGCACCGATGGAATCGGGAACGCGGCTCCGTGCATTCCCTGCAATTGAATGAATTTGCGCCCCAAATTCTTGCCGCTTCGATAAGGAACGCCCCCTTGGGGCATTAAGTCGCGTTCAGATCGGCCCGGGGTCTTCGGAACTACTTGGTTCTGATAGTAAATTGTATCGCGGAGGGGCTGAAAAAGCGCGCGCGTCGACACGCGCCTCACGCCCGGTTACCCCTTGGAGGCCCGGCTGATTCGATCTCTGTGATGGAAACCGACCTCTATTCGCCCGTAAAGACCTGGCTCGAAAGGCTCGGCTTCGAAGCTAAGGGCGAGATCTGCGGCTGCGATGTCGTGGCCCTGAGGGCGGGCGAAAAAGACGCGCTCGTGGTGGTCGAGCTCAAGACGGCCTTCAACCTCGACCTGGTCCTGCAGGCGGTGGACCGCATGGCGGCCTGCGACGAGGTCTGGGTCGCGGTTCCGGCGTCGCGCGGCGGCAGGGGCAGGGAGCGCGACCGGCGCGTCCACAAATTGTGCCGGCGGCTCGGCGTCGGCCTCATGATCGTTTCGCCGACGGGCTTCGTCGAACCGATCGTCGCGCCGGAACCGTGGAAGCCGCGCGCCGACAACAAGCGCCGTTCCCGCATCATGGCGGAGCATCGCCGTCGCCAGGGCGATCCCGCGCGCGGCGGTTCGACCCGCACCAAGATCATGACCGCCTACCGGCAGCAGGCGCTGGCCTGCGCGGCGGCGATGATCGAGTGCCCGCGTCGCCCGCGCGACCTGAAGCTCGAATTTCCCGACGCGCCGAAAATACTGCAGGGCAACGTCTATGGCTGGTTCGAGCGCCTCGAGCGCGGAATCTACGGCCTGACGCCGGCAGGGCGGGCTGCGCTCGAGACGTGGGGAACGGGCGCCCTGTGACGAGCCGGCTACGTACGCCGCGCGAGATGTCGTTCACTTTTCCGTTGGGTCCTTCTCTCCTCGCCTGGCCGCCGCGTAATCTGCCGACGGACCAATCGGAGGCGTCATGCACATTTTCCGGACCGCCGCGGCCATGGCGCTTCTCGTCATCTCTTTCGGCGCGTGCGCGCAATCGCCGGGGCCGCAGAAGGAACCGGCCCGGATTCGCGGCGTCATCTCCAGCGTCTCGGACAGGACGCTTGTCATCAGGACGCGCGAGGGCGCCGACGCGACCGTCAAGCTGGACGAGAAGACGTCGGTCTCGACCGTGCTGAAAGCCTCGATGAGCGACATCAAGCCCAACACGTTCGTCGGCGTTGCGGCCATGCCGCTGCCCGACGGCCGTCTGCAGGCGCTGGAAATCCACATCTTTCCGGAAGCGATGCGCGGCGTCGGCGAAGGCTCCCGACCCTGGGACCTCGCGCCCGGCAGCACGATGACCAATGGCGCCGTCTCGGGCGCGGCGAAGGTCGAAAACGGCGACATGCTGACGGTCAGCTACAATGGCGGCGAGAAGAAGATCGTCGTACCGGCCGACGCGCCGATCGTCTCCTACGCCTCCGCCGCGATGAGCGATGTCGCGCCAGGCGTCGGCATCGTCATCGTCCGCGCCGAACCGCTGCCTGACGGAACCTTCGGCGCCGCCCGCATCACCGTCGGCCGCAACGGCGTCAACCCGCCGATGTGACGGATTGCCCGATCGCGAGGCCAAGCATGAAGTTGCAACGCATCCATTCCTGCGCGCTCGCCGCGGCTTTGCTGATGAACGCGCAGGTCGCCTTCTCGGCCGAGCCGTTTGCGGTCGTTTCTTCCGCCTTCCGCGATGGCGACGTGTGGCCGAGGAAATTCGCCGGCGCCGATCCGAGTCGCACCGATCCGCCCTGTCCCGGCCAGAACGTGTCGCCGCCGCTCGAATGGTCGAACGCGCCGGCCAGGACAAAAAGCTTCGCCATCCTGATGTTCGATCCCGACGGCGGCGGCGGTCCCGGCGCCTCGCATTGGGTCGCCTACAATATTCCAGCCTCAAAGACGCGGCTAATGGAAGGCGAGGCGAGCGCATCGCCGAAGGATTTCACAGGCGGCAGGAACAACGTCGGCCACGATCACTAATTTGGCCCGTGCGGCCCGCTCGGCCATTCCCTGCACCATTATGTCATCACGATCATTGCGACCGATCTCGAACCCGGCGCCCTGAAAGCCGGCATGAGCCGCGACGAATTGCTCGCCGCGCTCAAGGGACATGCGCTCGCGCCGGCGAGCATCGTCGGCCGCTTCACGCGGACGGCCGATTAACCGGCCAGTCCGGCGTAATCGTAGGCCGCGCGCGCCCATTCTTCGCGAGGCGCGGCATATGATACGAAGCGCCATTCGGGTCCGGCCCCGGATATGTCGTGATGCTTCAGATGCGGGCCGCCGATCCTGTCGGCGACATGGGCGAGCTCCTCCGGCGCGGCGGCGAGCACGTCCGGAGGAAGGCGCATGACGAAGCCGATCGTGCCGAAGGCGACGCAGAAGACGATTCCCGTCCCGGGATGCACCAGCGCCGGTTTGCCCCAGAATACATAGCGGCACGAGCGGGGCAGGCTCTTGTCCAACTTCCACATGATGTCGATGATGTCGGGATGCGTGCCGAGTCCGTAATACGGGTCCGGATGATCTTCGAGCCTCTGGCCGAGCGGCGCCGGCGGCCTTTCGCCGGCCTTCGCGATCAGCGCCTCGTATTCCGCGATTTTCCGTTCGAGGTCCGCGCCTGAAAAGACCTTCGACAATGTTTCGCGCAAGGGCGGCGCGTCGATCTTCTTCGGCCTGAACAAGTCGATCGGCGCGGCGTTGCGGGGATCGACGGCATTGACGCCGCGATGGATCGGCGGCGCGCTCACGCGTCCGCTCCCGGAAAGTCGGTCGGGACGTTCGGCCCGATCTCGCGCCGACCGAGAACCTCCACCCGGAAGCAGTCGAATTCCAGCGTGAATTCGCCGGCCGGAACGAATGTGACATGCACATGGGGCGGCAGCGGCGTCTCGCCGTCGGCGTAGAAGCCGCGCTCCCTGTAGGCGAAGGTCAGGTCCAGAATGTCGTTGGCGACCTCGAAACGCCCGATCGTCACATCGCAGCAATCGTGGAAGCGTAGCAGCGCGATGAACGGATGCTCGAGCGCGTTGAGTTCGATCGCGGCGTCGAGGACGGGCCCGGTCCACACATTGTCTTCCGGCCGCATGTCGCCGCTCCACAGACGCAGCGACCGCACATATCCGTCGTGGAAATTCGGCCAGTTTCCCTGATCGTCGAGGATCAGGCTGGCGCCCGTCGCGTCGCGGGCCGGATCGAAGTCTCGCATGGCAATGCCGCTCGTCCTGAAACGTCTTCAGCTTAGCGCGGCCGGCACCGTCGCCAAAGTCGCCGCGGGCAGCGTGGCCGCCGCCTTTCAGAACATGCCGTGCGCGCCGGCGCCTGCGCCGATCACCGTGACGAAAGCCAGTACGCTCAACACACGATGGCCGCGCAACGCCAGGCGGAAGGCGGCGTCCGGATCGCGCTCAGCGTAACGGTCGAACCATCCGTGCAGGAAAAGCGGCTCGGCGACGAACAGCATGATGGTGAAGAGCGTCCACAGCGCCAGCATGGCGTGCAGCCACCAGAAGCGCGGCTCGGCAAAATTGCGCCAATGGCCGAATACGTCGACGAGATAGAAGCCGGTCGCGCCGGCGAGCAGCGTCGATATGCGCGCCTGGCCTGCAAAGCGCCGTTCGATCCGGTCGAACAGCGCAAGCCGCTCGCTCGCGTCGGTCTGCAGCAGGTTCGGCAGGATCACGAAGGTGACGAAGGCCAGCCCGCCGATCCAGTGCACGATGGCCGCGATATGCAGGCCACGGGCGACCGCCGGCAGGTCCAGGGCCGTGAAGGCGATCATGGCCGCGGCTCGGCCAGGCGCAGGTCATCGAAATCGGCGTCCGTCAGTTCGCCGCGCAGCCATGCCGCGGCCATCCGGTCCATCGTGCCGATGTGCGACAGGATGAGTTGCGGCGCGCTGGTTTCAAGCGCGCGGCGCAGCAGCGCCGGCGACAGCACGCGCAACCGGTCGAGTTCGAATTTCAGGATGTTGTGTTGCGCGACATGGCAATGCAGGCCGGGGAAGCCTTCCGTCCGCAGCATGTACTCCTCGCGCCGGAAATGTTCGGCAAGTTCGCGGGCGCATTCGGCGTGCAGGTCGGCGATCCCGTCGTCCGGCGTCACGGATGCAGCGGCCATCAGCGCCTCGATGCGCTGGTGGTCGCGATCCATCATGTCGTGATCGAGCGGGATGGCGGGCGGACGCATGATTGTCCCGGCGGAATGTTTGAATTGGTATTTACAATACCACAATAACCGGACGCGTCCAGCCGCCGCGCGCTCCCGGCGACGCTTTGCCGCGCTGCCTCCGCTGGCGCGCCTCTACAGGTAGTGCTCCGCGGCCTCCGCCTCGAACCGGTCGGGCGGGCCTTCCCAGGCGATCCTGCCGTGGTCGAGCACATAGACGCGGTCGGCGTGCGGCAGCGCGAACGTGACATTCTGCTCGCCGAGCAGCACGGTGATATTCGTCGTCTCGCGCAGCCGGTCGAGGGCCTTCGACAGCGTTTCGAGAATGACCGGCGCCAGCCCCAGCGTCGGCTCGTCGAGAATGAGAAGCTTCGGCTTCATCATCAGCGCGCGGGCGATCGCCAGCATCTGCTGCTCGCCGCCCGATAGCGTGCGCGAGAGCTGCGTCTGGCGCGCCTTCAGGATCGGGAACAATTCGAACATCCAGTCGAGACGCTCCTCGCGTTCCCGGTCGTCCAGCGCATTGCCGCCGAGATCGAGATTCTCGCGCACGCTCATGTCGCCGAACAATTCGCGCGTTTCCGGACATTGCACGATGCCCGAGCGTGCGATCTGCGCGGCTGTGCCGCCGGACAGCGCCCTGTCCTCCCATTTGATCGCGCCTGAATAGGGCACGAGCCCGGAAATGGCGTTGAACAGGGTCGTCTTGCCGGCGCCGTTGAGGCCGACCAGCGAGACGAATTCGCCTTCGTGCACGTGCAGCGACACGTCCTGCAGCGCCAGCGCCTTGCCGTAGCTCACGCCGACGTTTTCCACCTGCAGCGCCGGGACGCGATCGCTGAAACTCGATTCCGGGCGCGCCGTCGAGACGAGCGCGCCGCCGAGATAGACGCGCCGCACCGTCTCGTCCTTCATCACGTCGGCGGCTGCGCCTTCGGCGATCCATTCGCCGAGATACATGGCGAGCACGCGGTCGACGAGCGCCGCGACGCTCTTGACGTTGTGGTCGACCAGCAGCACCGCATGGCCTTCGGCGCGGAAGTTGCGGATCAGTTCGGAAAAATCCGCGACTTCCGACGCCGTCAGTCCGGCGAAAGGTTCGTCCACCAGCACGAGCTTCGGATTGCGCGCGACGGCCTTTGCTAGTTCCAGACGGCGGAGATCGGCGAAGGCGAGCGTCGGCGGCTTGCGCTCGAGCACGTTACCGAGGCCGACGCGTTCGGCGATGGCGCGCGCCTTGCCGTCCACGTCCTTGTCGGCGAACAGCCGCGTCAGCTTGTCCGGCAGCAGCGCCACCTTGATGTTTTCCAGCACCGTCTGGCGCGCCAGCGGCCGCGAATGCTGGAACACGAGGCCGACGCCCTTGCGCGCGATGGCGTGCGAGGGCAGGCCGGCGAGTTCCTCGCCGTCGAGCTTCACCGAGCCGGCGCTCGGTTTCTCGACGCCCATGATCGCCTTCATGGCCGTGGACTTGCCGGAGCCGTTGGGGCCGATCAGCCCGAGGATTTCGCCCGGCGCGATCGAGAAGGAAAGGTTCTTCACGGCGACGAGGCCGCCGTAGCGTTTGGTGAGGTCGGTGACCTGCAGCATCGGCGCGCTCATGCTCTCGCGCCTCCGCGCAACATGCCGACGAATCCGTCGGGGAAGAACAGGATGACCGCCAGCGCGACGACCGAGACGATCAGCGTCGCAAGTTCGCCGAGCGGCCGCAGCAGTTCGCCCATGCCGATCAGGAAGATCGCGCCGATCGCGGCGCCGATCACCGTGCGACGTCCGCCGAGCACGGCGGCGATGATGATCTGCACGGCGACGGCCACGTCGATGAACGTGCCGACCGACGCCGTGCCCATGTAGAAGACCATCAGCGCGCCGGCCAGCCCCGAGAAGAAGGCGCTGACGATGAAGGCCGCCAGCTTGTGCTTCGTCACGTTGAAGCCGAGCGCGCCGGCCTGGATCTTGTCCTGGCCGCTCGCCTGCAGGATCAGGCCGATCGGCGACCGCGACAGGCCGTACAGGATCGCGCCGCTGACCAGCATGAATCCGAAGGCGATCCAGTAATTGGTATGCGCGTCGATGCTGATGACGTCGGGCACGGCAAGGCCGATCTCGCCGCCGGTGAGGTCGGCGAACACGACGATGAAATTCTGCAGCATCAGAACGGCGACGAGCGTCGTCAGGCCGAAATACGGGCCGCTGACGCGCAGCGCCGGCAGCGCCAGAACCACGCCGCCGATGACGGCGGCGACCGCGCCGGCGAGGATGCAGAGATAGACCGATATGCCCGGCGCATAGCGCGCATCGAGTATGCCCGCTGTATAGGCCCCGAGGCCGATCAGGAATGTCGGGCCGAAATTCACCTCGCCCGCGAAGCCGAAGAGCAGGTCCCAGGACATGGCGAAGACCGCCGTGTAATAGGCGACCGTCAGCAGCCCGAGCACGTAGCCCGATACGTACATCGGCAGCACCATCGCTGCGATGAAGGCCGCGATGCCGATCCAGAACAGGCGGGAAGCAAACATCTGGCTCATGTTCACCTCCGCCCGAACAGGCCCTGCGGGCGCAGGTACATGACCGCGACCAGCAGCAGCAGCGAAGGGATCGTGCGATAGGCGGGCGACATCAGGTAGGCCGTCATGGTTTCGAGATATCCGACGACATAGGCCGCGATCAGCGAACCCGACACGGAGCCGAGACCGCCGAGCACAACGATGGAGAAGGCGCTCGCCGTCAGCGGGCCGACGCTGTAGGACGAGACGCCGAGGAACATGCCGAGCAATATGCCGGCGATGCCGGCCAGCACGCCGTAGATCGCCCAGACCGTGAGATAGATCGACGACAGTTCGATGCCGAGCAGCGTGACGCCTTTCGGATTCATCGAGGCCGCCATGACCGCCTTGCCGCGCTTCGTCTTGTTGACGAGCAGCCACAGGAAGAAGATCGCCACCCAGCAGACGGTCGCCGTGAAGAATTCGTTCTTCGGCGTGCGCACGCCGAACAGCGTGACGACGCCTTCGATCAGCGGCAGGACCGTCTTGGCGTTGTTGGTGAAGAAATAGGCGATGCCTTCCTGGATGATGATGCCCCACAGCAGCGTGGCGGTAAGAATGAATATCTCTTTTTCCGATTCCGGAATCTTGTGGGACCGCTGGATCGGTTTCACCGCCACGAAATAAGTGGCGAAGGACAGGATCACGCCCGTCGCGACGCCGATCAGGGCGCCGAGATAGGGGCCAGTGTGCAATTCGCCCGCGGCCGCCCAGGCGGCGACAGCGGCGGCGACCATGATCGCGCCATGCGAGAGATTGAGAACGCCGGACACGCCGAAGATGAGCGTGAATCCGGTCGCGCCCAGCGCATAGAGCGCGCTGATGGCGAAGCCATCGATCAAAATTTGCCAGAACAGCATGCAGGGAAAACCGTAGAGAGGCGGGGCGGCGCAGAAAAAGGGCCGCCCCTCGGGGCGGCCCCTTTCCAAGTCAGTTGCTTGCGGCCTTCAGCTTGATGAAGGACGGCCACTTCATCTTGCCGTTCGCGACATCGGCGGGCCACATGTTCACCTGCTTGCCGTCCTGCCATTGCAGCATCAGGCCGGTGATGAACCCCTTGCCGGTCTTCAGCGCATGCGGGTTGGGATCGCCCTTCGGCTTGAAGGCGATCGTGCCGATCGTACCGACGTAATTCGTGGCCTCCATCGCCGTGACCATCTTTTCGGGATCGGTGCCGCCGGCGCGCTTGATGGCGTCGGCGATCATGTAGACGTCGTCGTAGGAGGTGTAGCCGGCGTAGGAGGGGAAGTTGCCGTACTTCTTCTGGTAGGCCTCGACGAAAGGCAGCGTCTTCGGCGTCACCGCCACGCCCGGCCCGGAGACGGCGTTGTAGAACACGCCTTCCACGGCGCCGTTCGTATCCTTCCAGAACGTCGAGTTCGTCGCCTGCGAGGAAATGCCGAACATCGGGATCGGCACCTGCTGGCTCTTCCATTGCACGGTCGGCTGCGTGCCGACATGCGAGATGCCGGTGATGATCACGTCTGGCTTCTGCGCCTCGATCTTGTTGAAGATCGGCGTGAAGTCCGTGGTGTCGGGCGACATGCGGATATGGTCGAGCACGTTGAGGCCGACCTTCGGCAGGCATTCCTTGTAGCCGGCGTCGAGCGGCGTCGTCCACGCGGCGTCCTCGCTCATGATGACCGCCGACTTCATCTTGTAGCCATCGACGAGCAGGTCCTTCGCCGCGTCGCAGACGAGGCCGGCGAGCGAGGACGAGGTCAGATAGCCGTGGAACGTGTACTTGAGGTTGTCGTAGTCCTTGGCGATGTTCTGCGTGATGACGTTGGACGCCGCGCCGGGCGTGATCATCAGCGTCTTCAGGCGGCCGGCCCACGGCTCCAGCGCCAGCACCACTTCGGAAATGTAGCTGGCGATGACGGCATTGACCTTGTCCTCGCTGACGGCGCGCTGGAAGGCGCGCACCGATTCCGCCGACGACGAATGGTTGTCGTAGGCGACGATCTGGATCTGCCGTCCGTCGACGCCGCCCTTGGCGTTGATCTCGTCGGCGGCGAGTTGCGCCGCCGGCGCGATCGAGGAGCCGGCAACCGCCTGCGCTTCGGAAATGACGCCGATCTTGATCGGGTCGGCTGCACGAGCCTGTCCCGCAACGAGCGCGCATACGGCGGTCGTCGCGGCGAATGCGATCGATTTCCTGATCATGTCTGCTCCCTGGATCCGTTCGCTGTCTTCGAGCGAAGCTGGCGCGATTGTGGGCGCAGACATGCTAGCTTTGCAAGCGACGGCTTCGCCGCACCCGCGCGAAATCCTCGCCGCAGTGCAGCAAGTCACGAGCCGCGGCGCGGCGCGCTGGCAAGCAGTTCGTGAACCTGTTCTTTCCAGAACTTCGCGTTGCCTGTGGTCAGGTGGCCGCGCGTCTCCTCGCTCGCCGGAATGAGGTAGAGCTTCGCATTGGCGATCCGCTTCAGCGCCGCATCCATCAGGCCTGTTTCAGGCGGGTTGCGTTCGTCGTCCGCCGAATGATCGCCAGCACGCTCGCGCGGATTTTTTCGAGATCCTTCGACGGGTCGTAGTCGCGCGACGAATCCCATTGGTAGAGCGTGTCGTTGGCGTCGGCGGGGAAGGGCGCGCCGAGCCGCGTATCGAGCAGCTTGTCGGCGGCCTCGCGCGTCGGCGCGGCCTTCGCCCAGGCGATCGAACCGCCGGCCGTCGCCACGCCATAGAATACGCTGGCGAAGGCGGCCGATTTCGGCTGTGTCGTGTAGTCGCCGTTCTTCCAATCCGGGTCCTTGCGGATGGAATCGACGATCAGCCGGCGCATGACCCAGTTGCGGCTCGACATGGCGGTCGGCTGCGAGGCCATCGGCACGAGCGTATCCATCATGTCGGGATATTTGACGCCCCAGCTCCACGCGTTCATGCCGCCCATCGAATTGCCGAGCACGAGCCGCAGATGCTTCACGCCGAGACCTTCGGTGACGAGCCGGTGCTGCAGGTTCACCATGTCGTCGTAGGTGTAGGCGGGAAACCTGGCGCGCAATCCGTCGGACGGCTTCGCCGTTTTTCCGTGGCCGATCGCATCCGGCAGGATCACGTAATATTTCGCCGCGTCGAGCGGTTGTCCCGGTCCGAACAATTCGCCGCCGAACGCAGGGCCCAGCATCCCCGTTCCCGATCCGGTCGTGCCGTGCAGCACCAGAACCGGCTCGTTCTTCGGATCGCCGAGCGTGGTGTAGTGCACGCGCACTTCCGCCATCGTTTCGCCCGTGCCGAAGCGAACGTCCTTCGCGATCCAGTCGCCTTCCTTCTGCCCGGCGAATTGCGCTGATGCGGACGAAACCGCCGTCAGGGAAATCGCCGCGACCAGCGCGGCGCGAAGCAACGTCATTTTATCCTCCCGGATTTGTATTTTGCGGGAGTATAGGCGCAGCCGCGCGCGCTTGTCAGCGGCGCGCGTCAGCCCGCCGCCATCGCATTTCGCTGCGCCCCGGCGCCGCGCAAGAGACGGCCGGGCAGGGCGCCGGTCGGTTCGCCGTCGCGATAGGTCACGGCGCCGGCGACGATCGTCGCGACATAGCCGTTCGCTTTCTGCATCAGCCGGCGCCCGCCGGCCGGCAGGTCGTGCGCCACCACGGGGCGGGCGAGCGACAGGCGGTCGTAGTCGATCACGTTGAGATCGGCGCGCAGGCCCGCGCGGATCGTCCCGCGATCGGAAAGGCCAACCAGCGCCGCCGTATCGGCTGTCTGCATCGCCACCATCCTTTCCAGCGCGATGCGCGCCCCGCGCTTGCGGTCGCGCGTCCAGTGCACGAGATTGTAGGTCGGGAACGAGCCGTCGCAGATCATGCCGACATGCGCGCCGCCGTCGGAAAGGCTGGGCACGCTGTTGGCGTGCAGCAGCATTTCGCGCGCCGGGTCGAGCGAATAATTCGCGTAGTTGAGGAACGGCACGTAGAGCATGCCGCGTCCCTCGTCCTCCAGCATGGCCTCGATCGCCAGTTCCTGCGGCTTGCGGCCCGCTTTCGCGGCAAGCGATTCCAGCGCCATCTCGGGCGTCGGCTCGTAGTCGAAATCGCCGTCCATGCGGAACATGTTCTTCCAGTTCTGCAGCGCCATGCGCGCGAACATGGTTTCGGTGGAAGCCTCCTCGTCGACGAGCCTTTTGCGCAACGCCGGATCGCGCAGCTTGGCGATGCGCGCCTCGAGCGGCAGGCCTGCGATCTCCTGGAAGACCTTCGATTTCGAGAAGGGATTCATCGTGAGGTCGAGACCGAGCAATACGCCGACCGGCCGGCTCGCGACCTGCGCGCGGATGTTCAGGCCCGCCGCATTGGCTTCGCTCACGCGCTCGAGCAGGAGGCGCCACTTGTCGGGTGCCTGTGGCGCCTGCAGCAGCGAGAAGGACAGCGGCCGACCAGATTTTTCCACCAGCCGGCGCATCAGCGCGAATTCCGCTTCCTGGTCGATGAAGTCGGAGACGAATTGCAGAACGCCGGCGCCGGCGTCCTTCAACGCCAGCGCGATGCCCGTGAGTTCGTCTTCGGCCGCCGTCAGCGTCGGCGTCGGATTGCCCGCCGAATCGCGGTGGTTGAGCGTGCGCGAGGTGGAAAAGCCGAGCGCGCCGGCCTCGATCGCCGCACGCGCCAGCCGGCGCATCGCGGCTATGTCGTCCGGCGTGGCGGGATCGCGATTGGCGCCGCGCTCGCCCATCACGAAGACGCGCAGCGCCGCATGAGGCAATTGCGCGCCGACATCGACGTCGAACGACCTGCGGCCGAGCGCGTCGAGATAATCGGGATAGCTCTCCCAGTTCCACGGCAGGCCCCGCGACAGGACCGGGAACGGAATATCCTCGACGCCCTCCATCAGCCGCACGAGCCGATCGTGATCCGGAGTGCGGCACGGCGCGAAGCCGACGCCGCAATTGCCCATGATGATTGTCGTGCAGCCATGCCACGAGGACGGCTGCAGGCGGGAATCCCAGGTCGCCTGCCCGTCGTAATGGGTGTGCACGTCGACGAAGCCCGGCGTCACCAGTTTGCCGCGCGCGTCGATCTCGTCGCGGCCACGGCCGGACACCTTGCCGACGGCGGCGATCCGGCCGCCGCTCACGGCAATGTCGCCCTCGAAGATCGCGCCGCCCGAACCGTCGGCGATCGAGCCGTTGCGGATCACCAGATCGTAAGCATGTTCGGCCATGGCGTTTCCCGTATGTCGTTATTTGAACGGGATCGGACCTGCGAACGCCGCCGGCGTCAAGGCGCGTCCGGACATGGGGCGCCCCTCGATCCGTCATGCGACGCCGGGGCCGGATGCGAGGCCGGGCGCGAGGCCGGCTGCGAGACGCTGCGTTGCGAGGCGCAAAAAAAAGCCAGGCCGGAGCCGGGCTTCTCGCAGACGTCGGTGGACGGCTCAGTACTTGGCGACGACGGGCGCCGCGCCGGACATGTTGAAATAATAATTGAGACCGAAGCTGACCATGTGCTTGCGGTAGCAATGGCGGGCGTTGCCCGTCGACGATGTGAGGTCGACGCCGGCGCCGACGGCGGGCGCGATGCCCGAATTGGACGACGAGAACTGGACGCCGGTCAGCATGTCGGTGGCGCGCGTGCGCAGGTCGATATAGGCGGCGCCGCCCTTGACGTAGACGAGCAGGCGGTCGTTGACGGCCAGGCCCGCCTTGAGCGGGGCGGCCGTATAGAAGCCGCCTGACGTGGACACGCGAACGGCCGGGATGGCGCTCGTCAGGTAGACGGCCGTCGACTGCTGCATGAACATCGGCACGTTCGCGTTCTGCTTGATGCCGAGCTTGCCGATCTCGAGATCGGGTCCGAGCACGATCCGGCCGAGCTGCCACTGGCAGCCGATGCGGCCGCCGAGATCCAGGCCCGCGTAGGAACGCGACAGCGTGCCGCTGCTGTATGACCGCGCCGCCGGCGACTGCGGAACCAGGGATTGGGTGTAGTTGGTCTCGGTCGTGCTCAGACGCACGATGTCGAGGCCGCCCATCAGGCCGACGCTGCATCCGGTCCAGTCCGTCGCCGCGACGACGACAGGCGCCGGCGGCGCCTTGCGGACCGGCAGGTCGGCCACACCGGACGATGTGATATTCTTATAACGGCGGAATTATTCGCAAGTAATTCCATGATGTTGCCGGTTGGCCTGCGACCTTGCCACGGTCCGTCGTCCCCGCTCTAGTTGTGGGCAAACCACGGGAGACGACATGCAGGCCGCGACTCAGACACGTCCATTCGACCTCTTGCGCGGCGCCATGCAGCGCTACGTCGACAACGACATCCTGGCCGGCGTGTCCTGGTCGCTGCTGCGCGGTCGCGACGAGATAGACCGGCAGTTCGTGGGCTACGCCGATCGCGACGCGACGACGCCGCTGCGGGAAGACCACATCTTCCGAGCCTTTTCCAATTCCAAGCTGTTCACGACCTGCGCCATCATGCTGCTCGTCGAGGACGGGCGGATCGGCCTCGACGACAGGATCGAGAAATTCCTGCCGCAACTAGGAAACCGGAAAGTGTTGAAGGCGGATGCGACGAGCCTCGCCGATGTCGAGCCGGCGCGTTCGTCGATCACGATTCGCCATCTGCTCAGCCATTCCTCGGGATTGAGCTACGGAATCTTCGATCCCGGCACATTGATCTTCAAGGCCTACAACGAGGCGAAGATCATGAATCCGGAGACGCCGCTCTCCGACATGGTCGACCGGCTCGCCGACCTGCCGCTCACCTATCATCCCGGCGCGTCGTTCGAATATTCGATCGCCACCGACGTGCTGTCGCGCGTCGTCGAAGTCGTCTCGGGCAAGCCCTTCGACGAATTCCTGCAGGCCCGCATCTTCGCGCCGCTCGGCATGAAGGACACGGGCTTCGCCGTGCCGCAGGCGCAGCAGGGGCGCCTCGTCGCCTATTACCGCGGCGCCGATCTGCTGGATCCGACCAAGCCCGGCCTCACGCGCATCGACCCCGCCTCGCCCTATCCGCAAGCCTATCTGCGTCCATTCGCGCGGCTCTCGGGCGGCGGCGGCCTCGTCTCCACGATGCCGGACATGCGCGCGCTCGTGCGTGCGCTGCTGCCCGGCCCGGACATGCTGCTCAGGCCGGAAACGATCAAGGAGATGATGCGCAACCAGCTCGCCGACGGGCAGGTCATCCGCTTCGCCATGCTGGGGCCGATGCCCGGCAAGGGCTACGGGCTCGGCGGCGCGGTCACCCTGGCGCCGACGCCGTTCGACCCTCCGAATTCGACGGGCGAATTCCAGTGGGGCGGCGTCGCCGGCACACACTGGTTCATCTGTCCGGGCGCCAATCTTGCCGGAATCGTCATGGCGCAACGCTACATGGCCTTCTGGAACCCATTCTTCTTCGAATTCAAGCGGCTCGCCTACCAGGCGGCGGGCTGAGTCCGCTCAGGAATTGATTTGCCGGAAAGAGAAAGCTGCGTCATGCTCCCTCTGCTCCGCGCATAGCGAGCGGGAGAGAGTCAGGCCGTCGGCCTGGGCGAAAAGGGGGCGCTCATGACACGTATCCGTAAATCGATTTCGGCGATCGCGGCGGCTGCCGCGCTCGGCGCGGCCGTGGCGGCGCCTACGCCGGCTGCGGCCTGGTGCAACGCATGGGGCTGCTACGGCGGCGGCGTCGACGGCGGCGCGCTGGCGGCGGGCGCCATCGGCGGAATGGCGCTCGGCATGATGGCCGGCGCGGCGGCCGCCAATGCGCGTCCGCAGCCATACGCAAGCTGCGTCACGCGCGAGGCCGTCTACGACTCGTGGGGCCGTTTCGCCGGCTACCGCAAGGTCGTCGTTCCCTGCTGATTTTCGGTGCTTACAAGGATCACATGATGAACATCGCAAAATTCGGCCTCGCGGCCGCAGCATTCGCCACGTCTGCATTCGTTCTGGCTGCGCCGGCCGCCGCGCGCGACATGCCGCGCCATGGCGGCGAGACCTTGCTGGAGCGCATCTGCGCCGCGCCGAAGGAAGTGAAGGACGATTTCTCCGACAAGCTCGCCAAGCGTCTTGCGCTGAACGATTCGCAGGCCGCCGCGCTGAAGGATCTGAAAGCCGTGCACGACAAGGCGCGCGCCGACGGCAATGCGGCGATCTGCGCCTCCAAGCCCGACCTTTCGACCTTCGGCGGCAGGCTCGCCTTCCATGAAAAGTCGCTGGAAGCGCATCTGGCGACCGTCAAGGCGACGCGCGCCAAGCTCGAAGCGTTCTGGAATTCGCTCGACGACAAGCAGAAGAAGGGTTTCGCGCGCACCGGCCGCAAGCTCGGCGACTGATGGCGCCGACATTCGTCTGTCTGCAACGGCCGCCTTCGGGCGGCCGTTTTCTTTTGCCGGATTGTTTGCGTTGCAGCGAAGGAACTGCGCTGCAGCATCGGCGTTGTAGATAGTCAACTCACGAACTATGTGCCAACCTTCAGCCAAGGCGCGATTCAGACGCTGCTTCGTTCACCCCTGGTTGGAAACGCACGGGAGATTGCATGTCCGCAGCCGCTGTCGCGATCAAGCCGCCCTCCGGTCTTCTCATGGCGCTGGAAGCGCGCGCGCTCCACGAACTCGGCGCATTCGTCGGCGCGCTGCCTCTGCTCAATTTCGCGCCGCGCGGCGACGGACATCCGGTCCTCGTCCTGCCCGGCCTGCTCGCCAGCGACCGTTCCACCGTGCCGTTGCGCCGTTTCCTCAAGGGTCGCGGCTACGAGGTGCACGGCTGGAAGCAGGGCAACAATTTCGGCCTGCGCGAGGGCGTCGAGCAGCGCATGGTCGGCCAGGTGAAGGAACTCGCCGATCGCTACGGCCGCAAGGTCAGCCTCGTCGGCTGGAGCCTCGGCGGCCTCTATGCGCGCCAGCTCGCCAAGGTGCTGCCCGACGAAGTGCGCGGCGTGATCTCGCTCGGTTCTCCGTTCGCCGGCAGTCCGCGCGCCACCAACGCATGGCGCGTCTACGAATTCGTCTCGGGCCATCGCGCCGAGGACGACGAGGAACATCTCAGCGGCCATCTTGCCGATCCCCCGCCTGCGCCCTCGACCGCCATCTTCAGCCGCACCGACGGCGTCTGCGCCTGGCAGGTGTGCCGCGAGGTCGCGGAGGACGAGAAGAGCGAGAACATCGAGATCGCCGGCGCGAGTCATTGCGGCCTCGGCCATCATCCGGCGGCCGTCTTCGCGATCGCCGATCGTCTCGCCCAGCCCGAAGGCCAGTGGAAGAAATTCGATCGCTCCGGCTGGCGCTCTTTGGTCTATCCCGATCCCGACAGACGTGCGTAGGATGATCCGTTCCGACTGACGCGGCGGAGGGAGGCCCCATGTCAGACAAGGCGGATGCGAAGACCGGGAAGAAGCACGCGCAGGATTCGGCGAGGAAGGAGCAGGCGCCCAAGGGGCCGCTCGACGCCTTCCGCGATTTCGTCGGCCAGTGGGAGCGCGGCGTCAACCAGTTCGCCAACGAGGCGATGGGCAACGAGCAATTCGCGCGACTCATGCATGGCGCGACATCGGCCGCCGCCGGCGCGAAGGCTGGCCTCGGCGAAGCGATGGAGCGCTATCTCGCGACCATGAACCTGCCGAGCCGCGCCGATATCGTCAGCATCGGCGAACGCCTGCAGGCGATCGAGGCGCAACTCAACCGCCTGTCGGAAATCGTCGCGACGATGGCGACGGCCGACAATTCATCGACCATGGCGACGAGCCTCGCGCCGAAGCCCCGGCGTACGCGCAAGCCGCCGCCGCGCAGCGAAGGCGCAAAGCCATGAGCGCCGCGCCGGACGATGTCGTCGAGCGTCTGCGGCTCGAGGTCGACCGCGCGATCCAGCGCGGCTTCAAGGGCGTCAATTATCTGACGTCGGGCGCGCCGGATGTCGGGCAGTCGCGCAAGGACGTGCTGGCGACGCGCGGCACGATGCGCCTCTATCATTATCATCCGCTGGTCGACGAAGTGTATCGCGTGCCGGTCCTGATCGTCATGGCGACGACCAATCGCGGCTACATCCTCGATCTCGCGCCCGGCAATTCCTTCGTCGAATTCCTGCTGAAGGCCGGATACGACGTCTTCATGCTGGACTGGGCGGCGCCCGTGCCGGCCGAGAAGAACCTGCGCATCGAGGATTACGTTCTCGACTTCATCCCCGAATGCATGCGCCGCGTGCGCAAGGAGACGGGCGAGAAGGACGTCTCTGTCGTCGGCTATTGCTTCGGCGGGGTGCTGTCGGTCCTCTACACGGCGCTGTCGGGCAAGAGCGGACCCGCGAACCTCGTGTGCTTCACCACGCCGGTCGATTTCAAGCAGCTCAAGCTCTTCCAGAACTGGTCGAGCGAGCGCTATTTCGACGTCGATCGCCTTGTCGACACCTACGGCAACGTGCCGCCGGAAATGATCTATGCATCGTTCGAGATGCTGCGGCCGGCGTCGCGCGCGGCTGCCCAGGTCAATCTGTGGGACAACATCTGGAACGACGAATTCGTGCGCGCCTATCGCCAGCTCGATCGCTGGGGCAACGACACGCTGCCGCTCGCCGGCGAATATTTCCGGCAGACGACGAAAGAACTGATGTGGGGCAACAAGCTCTTCACGGGCGAATTGACGATCGGCGGCAAGCGCGTCGATCTCGGCGCGATCAGGCAGCCGATCCTGCACGCCGTCGCCGAGCACGACCACATCATTCCCTACGACGCGGCCAAACCGCTGATCGAGCGCGTCGGCTCGAAGGACAAGGCCGAAATCATGCTGAAGGGCGGGCATGTCAGCCTCGTCGCCGGCGCCAATGCGATCCGGCGCCTTTGGCCGAAGCTCGACGCATGGCTCGGGGAACGTTCGACATGACCGGGAAGAAGAGCGCGCCCGGCGGCGTCGCGAAGAAGGGCGCAGCGAGGAAGCCGACGGCGCAGGCCGCCAGGCCACGCAGCGTCACGCTGGTCCGCAAGCCGTCGTCCGCGCGCGGCGACGTCGAGATCAGGCCGCTTGCCGCAAGCGACGAGAAGGCTCTGCTGGCCTTCGCGCGCAGCCTTCCCGTTCACGACCTTCTGTTCCTGCCGCGCGACATCAGCGAACCCAAGGTGGTGAAGGCCTGGATCCGCGAGAGCGCCGGCGGCGGAATGATGAGCCTGGTGGCGGCGCGCGACGGCGAGATCGTCGGCTGCGGCGCGATCGCCAGCGATCCGCTGTCGTGGTCGGCGCATGTCGGCGAATTGCGCGTGCTGATCGGGGCGCAGGCGCGCGGACGCGGCGTCGGACGCAAGCTGACGCAGCGCCTGTTCGCGCTGGCGCTGGAAGCCGGCCTGCAAAGGATCGTCGCGCAGATGACGGTCGACCAGACCGCCGCCATTTCCGTGTTCGAGGGGCTGGGCTTTCGCGCCGAGGCGATGCTCAAGGGGCACGTGCGCGACCGCGCCGGCAAGCGCCACGACATCGTGATTCTCGGCCACGAGGTCGCCGACGTGCTGGCGCGGCTCGAGGCGCTCGGCGTGGTCGACGCGACCCGCGCTTGACATTCATAGGAATTTATATCTAGAGACCCGGGTCCTGTCGCACCGGGCGGTTTTGCCGCCCAGAGCCGGAAGGTTCTCCGAAGCCGCGCCTCATCAGCGCGGTTGCGGCGGGAGCGGAGGCCGTGAGGTCGGGCGTGATGAGCCCGCCTTGCGGCGGCCCAAGCCATTCCATCCTGTGCCGCTGTACGTGGCATTTACGCGGAGGACAGCAAGTTAATCCTCCGGGGGTGCGTGATGGAGCAAGCCTCCAAACTCCGCGCCGGGACGCTGTTCTCCAGGCAGCGATCGGATCTGAATTCACCCTTTCGCCCGACCATCCGGTCTCGTCGAAAGGACAGCGTCCCGCGCCCTCCGGGCGCATTTCCTTCAAAGCCTCGCGTTGGAAACAGCGGCGGGGGATTTGGCGCGGGCGTCGCGGGTCCCGATCACGAATTCGCGATCCGCAAAATTTATGTTGCATCGCACAAAGAAGTTTAGTACAGAACGATCATCCCGGGCCGCTCGAGGACGGGATCGACCATGGCTCATAGAGAATGGAGTTCTGACATGACCAAGACGACCCGCAAGGCTTCGGCCAGCAAGACCGCCCGCAAGCCCGCTTCGAAGAAGCTCGACGCTGCGGCCCACAATCCCGAATTCGCCGAGACCGCCCGCGGCTACGCGCTTCGCGCCGCCGAGGCCGCTCTCGAGCGCGCTGCCTCGGTTCACGCTGGCGCCGAAAAGGCGACCGCGACCATCGAGGCGGCCGCCACCGGCTCCGTCGCCGTTCTCGCCAAGCTGTCGCGCGACGTGCAGGGCGCGATCTTCGACGACGCCAAGGCCGCCATCGCCGCCTTCGAGAAGACCGCTTCGGCCCATTCGGTCGGCGACGCCGTCCGGGTCCAGGCCGACTATGTCCGCACCCAGTTCGACGTGAACGTCACGCGCGCCAAGACGGTCGCAGCCCTCGTCGCCGAAGCCGCCCAGAACGGCGCCAAGCTCGCGCAGGACAATTTCTCGCGTCTCGGCCTGAAGTTCGGCAAGGCTGCGTAAAACAGTCCGCGTTCGCGTCCTGCGTACGTAATCGCGTTACGGCCCCCACCGTAAGGAGAAGCCCGCGGCTCAGCCGCGGGCTTTTCTTTTGCGGTCTCAGCCGCCCGCCCACACGTCGAGCACGTAGCGGTTCGTCGCGCCCATCTCGGCGATCCATGTCTCGCCCTGCGCGGCGCTCGCGTTCTTCTTCGCGCAATAGAGATCGACCAGCGCCTGCTTGACGTCGGGCTCCATCTTGCCGCCGTCGCCGCAGACGAAGACGATCGCGCCCTGTTCGATCAGCGACCACACGCGGTCCTGCTGCTGGCGCACCAGGTCCTGCACATAGGTCTTCGGCTGTCCCTCGATGCGCGAGAAGGCCGTGTGCAATTCGACGATCCCCTCACCGGCGAAACCCTTCAGTTCGTCGGCGTAGAGGAAATCCTGGTCCGGCCTGCGGCAGCCGAAGAACAGCATCGCCGGGCCGAGCGCCGCGCCTGATGTCTTCAGCGCGGCGCGCTCCTGGCAGAAGCTGCGGAACGGCGCGAGGCCCGTGCCCGGACCGATCATGATCAGCGGAACCTTCGGATCGTCCGGCAGGCGGAAGCCGGCCTTCGTCTCGCGCACGGCGGCCTGGACCGTCTCGTCGGCGACGCGCGCCGCAAGATGATTGGAGCAGACGCCACGGAACGTCCCGCGTCCCGAACGCGCCGGGCCTTCCACCACGCCGACCGTCACGCTGCAGCGATGCGGATCGAGCTTCGGCGACGAGGAGATCGAGTAGTATCGCGGCTGCAGCAGCGGCGCCATTTCCAGATAGGCCGACAACGGCAGTTCGCAGGCCGGGAATTCCTCGAGCAGATCGAATACCGACTTGCGCCTGGCGAGAACCTCGGCGCGGTAGAGCGCGGCGGATTCCTCGCTCTCGCCCGACAGCGCCTCGAGCTTCGGTTGCGTCACCGGGCAGCGCGTGTGCTCGGCCATCGTCTGGATCTGCTTGCGCGTCGCCGGTTGCTGCAATTCGAGATAGTCGGACAGCAGACGTCCAACGGAGATCGGTTCGTCGAGCGGCAATTGCGCGCGACGTCCTTCCGCGCCGCGCAGGCGGATGACGTCGTCGGCCGAATGGCCGAGCCGCCGCGCGACGGCGGCGACCAGCTTCTCGTCGTTGCGCGGCACGACGGCGAGATGATCGCCGGCGCGATATGTCATGCTCTCGTCGAGCGCCACTTCGATATGCCGCGTCGAGCGATCCGCGCCCGGAGCCAGCAATTCGCGGTTCTCGAGGATGCGCACGGCCTTGGCGCCGGCTGACGCTGCGATCGAACTCGCCGAGCCGGAAGCTGGCTCCACCGCATAGAGCGGCTGCAACCGCGTCTCCCGGTCGAGGCTCGCGGCCTGCAGGCCGAACGCCTGCGCCGCCAGCGGTCGCAATGCCGCGAACCAGTCTTCGTATTGTCCATCGAGATCGTCGCGCGCGTCGCCTTCGCCGCGCGGCGCGATGCGCACGCCGCCGAGCGCCGCGATCTTCTCGTCGATCATGCGCGGCACCGACTGGTATGTCGCGTTCCACTCGCGGTTGCCGCAACCGAACACCGTGTAGCGCACGCCGGCGAAAGCGTCGGGCGCGGCGGAATTCTGCAGCCAGTCCACGAATTTCGTCGCATTGTCCGGCGGCGCGCCATTGTAGGACGAACAGAAGATGACGAGGCCCGCGTCCTTGGCGGGCGCGCCGACGCTCTCGTCGAGCGCGGCCAGATGCGTCGCAAAGCCGTTGATCTCGGCGGTCTCCGCGAGGCGATGCGCGAATTCCTCGGCCGTTCCGAGGTTCGAGCCGTAGAGCACGTTGAGCGGCGTGTTGTGCGTCGGCCGCGATGCGGGCGCAGCAGCCGGCGTCCTCGGCGTAGACGACGCAGCGGCCGGCGCCGGCGCGCTCGCGCGTTCGCGCGCCTCGCGCGGCCTCACCTTGATCGTGAAGCCGTCCGGCTTGATCGTCAGCGTCTCCTTCAGCTGCATCTGGTAGCGCTTGTGGTCGACCAGCTTGAACCGCTGCAGGATCATGCCGAGCGCCAGCGCCGCCTCGTGCATGGCGAAGCCGCGCCCGATACAGGCGCGCTGGCCGTTGCCGAACGGCTTCCAGGCCCAGGCCGGGCGATTGCGCTCGGCTTCCGGCGAGAAATTCTCCGGATCGAAAATATCGGCGCGCGGACCCCAGACCTCGGGATCGCGATGCAGGGCGCCGACGAGGATGTTGATGGTGATCCCCTTGCGCAGCTTGTAGCCGCACACGACTTCCTCGTTCAGCGGATAGACCGAGAAGGCCGGCGCCGGCGGCCACAACCGCAGGCTCTCCTTCAGCACCTGGTTGATGTAGTGAAGCTGCGTCACCTGCTGGTAGGTCGGCCGGATGGTCGGATCGGGACCGAAGATCCGGTCGACTTCGTCGCAGGCCTTCTGCAGCACGTCCGGATTCTTCAGCAGCGCGTAGAGCGTGTAGGACAGCAGGCCGCTCGTCGTCTCGTGCCCGGCGATCAGGAACGTGTTGATCTGGTAGCGGATGTTGACGTCGTCGAGTTGCGTCCCGGTGGCGCGGTCGACGCCGGTCAGCATCGAGTTCAGAAGGTCCTTCTTCTGCGCCGCCTCGCCCATCTGCTCGCGCCGCGCCCGCACGAGGTCGTCGACCATGCCGTTCATGAAGGCGACGTCGGCTTCCAGCGTCTGCAGGCGCGTGCGCATCATGAGGCCTTCGAGCGGCAGGCCGCGCTGCATCATGATCGTCTCGAGCGAGCGCACCAGCGCCTCGACGAACGGATTGTAGTCGCGCCGGTAGAACGAGTTGAAGCGATAGTCGAAGCCGCACAGGCCGATCGTGTCCAGCGTCAGCGCCGTCATGTCGTGGACGACGTCGATTTCCTCGTCCGAATTCAGCCGCGCCCATTTGAGGCAGAGCTGCTCGGCGATGTCGACCATCGCCGGATGGTAGGATTGCATGGCCCGGCCGCCGAACGGCGCCAGCAGGATGTTGTGCGCCTTGCTCCAGTTCGGCTCGCTCGTCTTGGCGGTGAACAGCCCGTCGCCGCCAATGGCGCGCACGCGCGCCAGCGGGCCGCGCACAGCCTTGTCGAAACGCTTCTCGTCGCAGAGCTCCTTCACGAAGCTCGCGCCCGAGACGAACACGACCGGCGCGCCCATCAGGTCGAGCTGGAAGATCGGACCAAGGGTCTTCGCAAAGCCGAGCAGGCTCTGCACCGGCGAATGCGGATCGAGCGACAGCGCGTGGCCGACGAGCGGCTTGGCCGGCGGTTGCGGAATCTTCAAGGCTTCGGCTTGCGCCATGGCGCGTTCCCTCTCGGTTGCGGCCATATGTTCGGCCTTGGCGTGGACTCTAGCATTGCGCCGGCAAAACGGAACCGGCGCCGCCCGCGCTCATTCGATCGCGAAGGTCAGTCCGGCATTGGCTTGCAGGCGGTCGACCAGCGCCTGCCCCAACGCCGCCCCCGGCGTCCAGACGCCGCCCGCCGTCGTCGAATTGTCGATCAGCGCCAGCGCGCTCTCCGAAATCATCTTCGACGTGGAGCCGTAGCCCGGATCACGGTCGCCCTTGACGGAGGCCAGCATCTTGCGGCCGTCGGGCGCGACGCCGAGGAAAACCACATCGTAGAAGCCGTTCTCGCGCTCTTCGCGGCCCGGTCCTTCGCCGGGCTTCGGGGCGTCCTTGCCGTCCATGCCGGAACCGGCAGCCGCCATCCCGCGCGCGATCTGCTCGCCCTTCTCGCCCGGGCCGGTCATCACCATCTCGTCATAGACGAAATCCTCGCCCCACGGGCAGCCCAGCAGCACGTTGGAGCGCAGCACGTTGCGCGTGTTGATCGCCGCCATGACGAAGGGCGCCATCCACACGCCGAAATCCTCGTCATATTCCGGCTTCATGCCGCTCGGCTGCTTCGGCCCGGCAAAGCCCGGCGTCAGCGCGAACGGGTCCTTCAGCAGCCCCAGCACGTTCGGATCCCTGGCGGCAGCCGCCAGCGTCGCCTTCAGGCTCGCCGCCGTGCCCCCGGAGAACGTGCCGCGCATCTTGCGCACGCGTCCCTTCACGCGCGCAAAGGGCTTGCCGAAGCGCTTCTTCGCCTCGTCCTGCAGGAAAAGCACGCCGAGGTCGAAGGGAATGGAATCGAAGCCGCAGGAAAACACAATCCGCGCGCCGCTCGCCTTCGCCTGCGCATCGTGTGCGTCGATCATCGCGCGCATCCAGGCGGGCTCGCCGCACAGGTCGACGTAGTCGGTTCCCGCCCGCGCGCAGGCGGCGACCAGGTCCGAGCCGTAGAGCTGGTATGGGCCGACCGTCGTGATGACGACGCGCGTCCTTTGCGCCATCGCGTCCAGCGAGCCGGGCGCAGATGCGTCGGCGGACACGAGCGGAACATCCTTCGGCGCGCCGATCTCGTCGCGCACGGCGGCGAGCTTGGCCGGGTCGCGGCCGGCCATCGCCCATTTCACCTTGCCGGCGTAGCGGGCGGCCAGATATTCGGCCACCAGCCGGCCGGTGAAGCCGCTCGCCCCGTAAACGATGATGTCGAACTCTCGCGCCGGCCGCATGCATTCCCCCTCGTTGGTTTTGCCAATGTTGCCACACGTTGGGGCGCAAGGTAACCTTCGCCGCATCCAGAGCGGCCACAGAAGCCGCCGGAAAATGGGGAGGGCTCCGGCATGTCCGCGGTAGGAGCGCAACAGGAGACGGAGGAAGGCCGGTCACAACCGCCTTCGCTTCTGCTCATGCTCGCCGAGGCGCGCGCCCTTCAGGAATACGGCGCGTCGCTGGCGCTTGCGCCGCTGCTGCTGACCGCGCCGCGCGGCGACGGCCATCCCGTGCTCGTCCTGCCGGGCTTCCTTGCCAGCGATACGTCGACGCAGATGCTGCGCCGCTACCTGCGCGCGCTGGGCTATGGTGCGGTCGGCTGGGAGCTCGGCCGCAACATCGGCGGCTTCTACGGCATGCGCGACAATCTGCGGTCGCGCCTCGCGCGGCTGCACAACGAGACCCGCCGCAAGATTTCGCTGGTCGGGTGGAGCCTCGGCGGCGTCTTTGCGCGCGATCTGGCGCTCGCCGTACCGGACGCGGTGCGCAGCGTCATTACGCTCGGATCGCCCTTCTCCGGAGACGTCAAGGCGACCAACGCGAGCCGGCTCTACGAACAGGTGACCGGCGAACGTCACGCCGATGCGCAGCCGCAGCACCTGCGCGCGCTGGCCGGCGATCTCGGCCTGCCGACGACTTCCATCTATTCGCGCACCGACGGCGTCGTTCACTGGCGCACTTCGCTTGCGAAGGAAAACGACCACACCGAGAACATCGAGATTTTGCTGGCCAGCCACACCGGCCTCGGCTTCAACGCCGCCGCGCTGTGGGCGGTCGCCGACCGGCTGGCGCAGCCCGAAGGGACCTTCGCGCCGTTTGGGCGCGGCGGGCCATTCGCGCTTGCCTATCCGCGGCGGGGCGTCGACTAAATTCCGGCGCTGCCGGCATGAACATCCGCGGCGCTCCACGGGAGCGGGCGGAAGCGAGGGAGGAAGCGCGATGAGCGCAGGCATCAGGCTTTCGTCGGTCGACGGATCGTTTCTCTATCTCGAGACGCCGGAGACGCCGATGCATGTCGGCTCGATGGCGATCTTCAAGCTGCCTGACAATTACAAGGGCGACTTTTTCGAGGACTTCAAGGCGCAGATCGTCTCGCGCCTGCACCTCGCGCCGATGCTGAAGTGGAAACTGGCGCGCACGCCGCTCGACCTCGACAATCCGAGCTGGGTCGACGACGAGCAGTTCGACATCGACCGCCATATCTTCCGCGCTTCGCTGCCTGCGCCGCACGACCGCGCGACGCTGGAGCGCATCGTCGGCTGGATGCACGCCAAGCTGCTCAACCGCGCGCGTCCTTTGTGGGAATTTTACGTGTTCGAAGGCCTGCCCAACAACGAGGTCGGCCTCTATTCCAAGGTGCATCATTCGCTGATCGACGGCGGCGCCGGCGCGGCTCTGACCGAGATCGTCTATGGCGACGGCAATGTCGCGCAGACCGAGCCGAAGAAGGAAGAGGCGCGCAAGGCCGATCCGATCGGCGAATTGTTCGCGGGCTATGCGAGCCTGTGGGCCGAGCCGCTCGGCCTCACCGCGCAGGGCAAGCTGCCGGACATCCTGACTGGCAAGCGGCAGGACATCGGCTCGGTGCTGATGGACAGTTTCAAGCGCCAGCTGCAGCAGCCGATCGACTTCATCAAGGGTCTGCCCGACATGGCCAAGGCGCTGTCGGGCGTCGTCGCGAAATTCAGCGAACCCGGCGCCATCGCCGGCCTGAAGGATGCGATCGCGCCGTCGACCATTCTCAACAAGTCGATTTCGTCGGAACGCTCCTTCGCGGCGGTATCTGTCTCGATGTCGCGTTGCAAGGCGGTGGCGGCGGCGGCCGGCGGCAAGCTCAACGATGTGGTCCTCGCCCTGTCGAGCGGCATGTTGCGCCGCTATCTTATTTCGCAAAACGCGCTGCCCGACCGTCCGCTGCGCGCCGGCGTGCCGATTTCGCTGCGTGACGCCGGCAACAAGGAAGCCAACAACCAGGTGTTCGGCATGGTCTGCTCGCTGGCCAGCGATATCGCCGATCCGAAGCAGCGCCTGCAGAAGATCATCGAGGAATCGACCAAGTCCAAGGGGATGGCCGACCCGTTCAAGCCGCTGGTGCCGAAGCTGACGCAATTCTCGGCGCTCGGCGCGCCTCTGTTCATCCAGATCCTGTCGCTGATCTATGCGCGCACCAATCTCGCCGACGTCATGCCGACGCCGGCCAACGTGACGATCTCCAACGTGCCCGGCTCGCGCAAGCCGCTCTATGTGGCGGGCGTCGCCGAACTGCAGCACATTTTCCCGGTGTCGATCGCCGCCCATTCGCTGGCGCTCAACATCACCGTGCAGGGCTATCGCGACCAGCTCGATTTCGGCCTGATCGCCGGCGCGAATGTGCTGCCGGAACTGCGCAGCCTCGCCGACATGCTGCCGCAGGAACTGGAGGCGCTGGAGGAGGCCTATGGCCTGTCGACCGAGGCGGAGCCTGCGGCGAAGCCGGCGCGCGTCGCTGCGGTTGCGGCCAGGACTGCGCGCGAAAAGCCTGCCGCAGTCAAACCGGCGCCGAAGAAGAAGGCGCCGAAGAAGGCGGCCGCGGCGGGCTGAAACTTTCGGCCGGGCCGGTTTTTCGCTAGAACGGCGCGATCGCCTCACCGACAGGATCGCGTCAGCACCCATGCGTTTTCCCGAGCCTCATCCGTTCGCGCGCTTCGTGAACATTCTCGGGCGCGGCAAGAGCAAGACCCGCTCTCTGACGCGCGACGAGGCGCGCGAGGCGATGGACATGATCCTCGCCGGTTCGGTCCTGCCGGAACAGCTTGGCGCTTTCCTGATGCTGCTGCGCGTCAAGGAAGAGACCGGCGAGGAAATCGCCGGCTTCGTCGAGGCGCTGCGGGCTGCCTTTGCGAAGCCTGCCTCCGCGCCTCCGGTCGATCTCGACTGGCCGTCCTATGCGGGAAAAAGTCGGCAATTGCCCTGGTATCTTCTGGCCGCGCTGGCGTTGGCGCGCTCGGGCCGGCGCGTGCTCATGCATGGCCTCGATGGCCATACCGCCGGCCGCGTCTATTCTGGCGAGACGCTGGCGCGATTGGGCGTTCCGGTCGCGCGCGATGCGGAAGAAGCGGCGCGTCATCTTCAGCTTGCCAATTTCGCTTACCTTTCGCTCGAGAAGGTGAGCCCGCAAATGGCTGAATTGATCGCGCTTCGGCCGATCCTGGGTCTGCGTTCGCCCGTCCACACGCTGGTGCGCGCCATGAATCCGTTCGATGCGAAAGCCTCGATCCAGGGCGTGTTTCATCCAGGCTACATGGACATCCATCGCGACGCCGCGCTGATCTTGCGCCATGCGCGCACGATCGTCTTCCGCGGAGACGGCGGCGAAGGCGAACGGCGCCCCAACAAGCCGGCGCAGATAGTGACGATAGCCGACGGGCGCGCGAGCGATGTACGCTGGCCGGCGACAACGGAAGACGCAAGCCAGGCGCCGGACGAGAATATGGACATTGCGCGACTCTCGGCCGTGTGGACCGGCGCATCGCCGGACGCTTACGGCGAGGCGGCGGTCATCGGCACGCTGGCGCTGGCCCTGCACGCGCTGGGCGAGACCGACGATCCGGAACGCGCGCAGGCGCTCGCTGAAAATTTGTGGCGCGAACGCGACCGCACGCTCAACGCGGCAGCCGGCTGACATGCGTCATCTGCCGATCTTTCTCGACGTCGCAGGCAAGCGCGTCGTTGTCGTCGGCAGTGGCGTGCCGGCGGCCCGGCGCGCCGAAACGTTGCTGAACGCCGGCGCCGAGGTCGTGATCTTCGCCGAGGCGGCGGGACGGGACATTTCGGACCTGCAGCAAAGGCGTGGCCTGTCGGTCGCCGCGCGGGCGGCAGAGCATGGAGACTTTGCGGGCGCCGCGCTTTGCATCGTCGCGACCGAAAGCGAATCCGGGGACAGGACGTTTGCCGCGCTGGCGAGACAAGCCGGCCTTCTCGTCAATGTCGCGAACAATCCTGCGCTATGCGATTTCGTCCTGCCGTCGATCGTCGACCGCGATCCGCTGGTCGTGGCGATTTCGACGGGCGGCGCGTCGCCGCTGCTCGGTCGCATGTTGAAGGCGCGGCTGGAAGCGACAATTCCCGCGGCCTTCGGCCGGCTCGCCGATTTCGTGCGCGCGCAACGTGCGCGCGTCAACGAAAGGCTGGGGCACGGCGCGGCGCGCCGGCGGTTCTGGGAAAGCGCGCTCGACGGCCCCGTTGCGGAATTCCTGCTGGCGGGCGATTCCGAACGCGCGGCAGGCGCATTGGCGCAGGAACTCGAACAGGCGTCCGACGACGGCCGGATCGCGCTGCGCGGCGAGGTCTATCTTGTCGGAGCTGGGCCCGGCGATCCCGATCTCCTGACATTTCGCGCGCTTCGCCTGATGCAGAAGGCCGATGTCGTGCTCTACGACAATCTCGTCGATGCGCGCATCGTCGAAATGGCGCGACGCGAGGCGGAGCGGATCTATGTCGGCAAGCGCCGCGGCGACCACGCGCTGCAGCAGGAAGAGATCGGCGATCTGCTCGTGCGGCTGGCGCGCGAAGGCAAGCGCGTCCTGCGACTGAAAGGCGGCGATCCATTCGTGTTCGGTCGTGGCGGCGAGGAGATCGAGAAACTCGCCGAACATCGCATCCCCTTCCAGGTCTGTCCCGGGGTGACGGCGGCCATCGGCTGCTCGGCCTACGCCGGCATTCCGCTGACCCACCGCGATCATGCGCAATCCGTCGTCTTCGTGACCGCGCACGGCCGCAACGGCCCGCTCGATCTCGACTGGAGCGCGCTGGCAAAGCCCGGCCAGACGGCGGCCGTCTACATGGGCCTGTCGCGCATCGAGCAATTGATGAGCGATTTCGAAAAGCACGGCGCCGATCCCGATACGCCGGCGGCGATCGTCGACAACGGCACGCGGCCCAACCAGCGCGTCGTCACCGGCACGGTGCGCACGCTCGCCGAAAAGGCGCGCGCCGCAAACCTGAAAGGGCCGACCATCGTCATCGTCGGCTCGGTTGTCGCCCTGCGCGACCGGCTCGACTGGTACAGCGCCCTGGCGAGCAGGAAATAGTCAGTCCGCCTTCGCGAAAGTCGACGGCGTCACGTCCTTTGCCGTCTTGGCGCGCCGCTCCAGCCACCAGCCCTGTTGCGGCGGCGCGAGCGCGAAGTCGGGGTCGGCGCCGAGCTTCTGCGCAGCGTCGAGCGGCCAGTTCGGATTGTAGAGAAGCTCGCGGGCCAGGGCGACGAGATCGGCGCGGCCCTCCTGCAATATGTCTTCCGCCTGCTGCGGGTGAACGATCAGCCCGACCGCCATCGTCATGATGCCCGCATCCTTGCGCAGCCGTTCTGCATACGGCACCTGGTAGCCGTAGGTCGGCACGCCGACGGCCTTGGCCGTCATGCCGCCGCCGGAACAGTCGATCACGTCGACGCCCTTGTCCTTGACGATGCGCGCAAGCGCGACACTCTCGTCCGGCCCCCATCCCGCGTCGTCCTGCACCGACAGGCGCATGAACAGCGGCTTGTGCGCTGGCCAGTGCGCCCGCACGCTTTCCACGACTTCGATCGCAAAGCGCATGCGGTTCAATTCCGAGCCGCCGTATTCGTCGTTGCGACGATTGGCCTGCGGCGACAGGAACTGGTGGATGAGAAAGCCGTGCGCGCCGTGGATCTCGACGACGTCGAGGCCGGCCTCATGGGCGCGCCGCGCCGCCTGTCCGAAAGCGTCCACGACTTTCGGAATTTCGTCGCGCGTCAGCGCGCGCGGAACGGGTTCGCCTTCCGAAGCGGCGAAGGCGCTGGGCGCGACCGGCTCCCATTCGTCGAAATCCGGGGCGAGCGCGAGTATCTCCGGCGTCTTCTGCAGGGGCTTGCCGCCTTCCCACGGTCGCTGGATGCGCGAACGGCGCCCGGAATGGCCGATCTGTACGCCGGCCGCCGCGCCGCATTGCCGGATGAAATCGCCGAGTCGTTTGAATCCCGGAATGAACCTGTCGTCCCACAGGCCGAGATCGCCGACCGTGCCGCAGCCGCGCCGCTCGACCTTGGTCGATTCCAGCATGACGAGGCCGGCGCCGCCTGCCGCGAAACGTCCCGCGTTCATGATGTGCCAGTCGGTCGGGAAACCGCGCTCGGCCGAATATTGATGCATGGGCGCCACGACGATGCGGTTCTTGACCGTCAGTTCGCGCAGCCGCATCGGCGTGAAGAGCAGGGGCGTCGTCATTCTTTTCCTCCGTTGCCCGGAGCGTGAAGCCGAACGCGCGCCTTGTCGAGCCTCACTTCGGCGGCGACACGCCGTCCGCATAGGAGACCAGCGCATCGGGAATGCGCGGCAGCACGAGAAGGATCGAGGCATAGACGATCGTGATCATCGCCACGCAGATCCCGAAGCCGCCGAAATGATCGTAGAGGCGCGTGCCCAGCACGTCGCCGAAACGCGAGGACACGAAATAGAGGCCGGTCGAGAACATCATGACCGTGCCCTGGAGGCCGGGTGGGCAGGCGCGCATGATCAGGTCGAAATAGGCGCCGGTCGACAGGCCGCCGAGCAGGCCGATCGGAATGGCTGCGATCAGCGCGCCGGTCGAGGATTGCACGAACAGCAGCGGCACGAATTGCGGGATGGCGATCAGCGTGCCGATCCACAGAAGCTTCTTCAAAGCTACGCGCTGACACAGCCAGGCATAAGCGATGAAGGTGGGGATGAAGGAGGCGGCGAAGATCGCGTTCCACGCGCCCCAGACGGAGTCCGGCGCATGCAGGGCGTTCTGCAGATGATATTGCAGCGGCGTGGTCGAGCCCGGCGCGAAGTTCCAGAGAAGCCAGATCGCCAGCGCGGGCCGGATGGCGCGCGAACGCGCCAGACGCCGCAGGTCTTCCATGAAATGCGGCCTCTCCGGGCGCGCCGTCTTTTCGTCGCCGAACACGCTCTGCGGCCTGAGCAGGGCGTAGGCGGCGACCAGCGTCGAGACCGCGGCGCCGGCCAGGAACAGCATCGTGGTCGCCTGGCTGGCGTCGTGGCTTTCCAGATACTGGCTGAACGAGCCTCCGACGAGCAGCGCGGCGACGGCGGGGAGGGTCGCCGAAATGTTCGACGTCGCGCTCGCCTGGCCGGTCATCGCGTGCTGCTGGCCGAGGCTCGACATCAATCCGCTCTGCGCCGCCGCGATGAACAGGAAGACGCAGGTAAGCAGCATCATGGCGGCGAGCAGCGCGCCGTAGGAAATGCCCGCGCCGGCGAACAGCAGGTAGAGGGCGACGGCGGAGCAGGCGCACAGCAGGATCAGCCCGCGATCGCTGCGTCCAGACAGAACCCAGCGGTCGCGCGCAAAGCCGAACAGGAAGGAGAAGTAGAGCGGTATGGCGGCGAGAAGCCGGAAAGTCGCCACTTCGCTGGCTTCGAGATGCAGCTTGTTCTTCAGGAAGAAGCTGACAGGAATGTCCATCAGCCCGCCGTTCGGGTCGGCGAAGGCGAGCAGGACGATCAGTCCGCCCATGTAGAGGAAGATGCGCGCGCGCTCGGCCGGCGGGAGCAGTTCGGGCGCTGCGGGCGCGGCGTCGAGCGTCGGCGGTCGTTCGGTCGTCATGGGCGCTCGCGCGGCAGGTCTCGCCCTTATATCACGCCATCTGCGGCGAGCCGCTTCAGTTCGTCCTGCGTCAGGCCGAGCCAGCCCGAATAGATTTCCTCATTGTGCTCGCCGACGGCGGGACCGCCGCGCGTCACCTTGCCCGGCGTATCCGAAAAGCGGGGCGTCACGGCCTGCATCTTCACCGGACCGAGCTCGGTGTCATCTACGGTCACGATCGCCTCGCGCGCCGCGAAATGCGGATCGGCGAAAATGTCGGCGATGGAAAAGATCGGGCTGTAGCCGACCTCGTGCGCCTCGAGCAGGGCGGCCAGTTCGGCGCCCGTGCGCGCCGCGACTTCGGCCGAAACGATCGTGTCGATCTCGGCGCGGTTGCGCACGCGGTCCGGATTGGTCCGGAAGCGCGGATCGTTCGCCAGTTCCGGCCGGCCGAGCGCCTTGCACAGGCGTTCGAACAGCGACTGGCTGGAGGCGGGTAGCGAAATCCAGCGATCGTCGCGCGTGCGGTAGACATTCCCGGGCGCGGCGTACTGGCTGAGATTGCCGGAACGCTCGCGCACATGGCCGAGCTGGTCGTATTCGATGGGCAGGAAATCGAGCACGCGGAACATGCTCTCTGTCAGGTTGACGTCGATCTCCTGTCCCGGCGAATCCGGCTCCTTCAGTCGCCTGTGCAGGGCGCCCAGAATGCCGATGGCGCCGAACAGGCCGGCGACGGCGTCGGCGATCGGAAATCCGAGATGCATCGGCGCGCGGTCCGGATCGCCGCAGATGTAGGTCAGGCCCGACAGCGCCTCGCCGATCCGCGCGAATGCCGGCTTGCGCGCATAGGGACCGGTCTGGCCAAAGCCGCTGACGCGCAGGATCGTCAGCTTCGGATTGAGTTCGAACAGCCGCTCCTTCGGCAGGCCCCAGCCGTCGAGCGTGCCGGGCCGGAAATTCTCGACCAGCACGTCGAACCGCGGCAGCAGCTTCTCGAGGATCGCCTTGCCTTCGGGCTTGCGCAGGTCGAGCGTCACGCCGCGCTTGTTACGATTGGCGACCTTCCACCACAGCGGCACGCCGTCCTTGTGCGGCGCCAGCCCGCGCAGGGCGTCGCCGCCGCCGGGCATTTCGACCTTCAGGACATCGGCGCCCATGTCTGCGAGCAGCGTGGCGGCCCAGGGCGCGGCGACGACGGTGGAGATGTCGAGGATCTTCAGCCCGACGAGCGGACCGGACGGCTCGGCCATCGCCTCAGCTTCCAGGCAGATTGTGTACAACGTCGAAGAACATGTCCTTCCATGACGCCGGCAGGTTCTTCATCGTGCCGATCTGGTGCTTGAAGGCGACAAACTTCATCATGTTCTGCGGCGTCAGCGTCAGTTCGTTCTGCGGATCGTTCAGCATGGCGAGGACGTCGCTTTCGGCGATCTTGTCCTTCGAGGCGTCGAGATAGAGTTTCGCCGCAGCCGGCTTGTTGGCGTTGATCCAGTCGGTCGCCTCGCGGATCGCGGCCACGACCGCGCCGAAGGTCTTCGGATTTTCCTTCGCGAACTTGCCCGTCGTCCAGGCGACGATCAGCGTCTGCTTGCCGCCCCACACGTCGTAGGAATTGAGGATCGTGTGGACCTTCGGGTCCTTCAGTTCCATGAAGGAATAGGGAACTGTCGCGAAATGGCCGATCACCTCGCCCGCCCCCGACATCATCGCCTGCATGGCGAGAGGATGCGAGAGATTGACGGTGTACTTGTCGTAGGCCGCGTAATTGGCCTCGCCCAGTTGCTTCGCCGCCGCATATTGCAGCGTGATCGCCTGCGGAGAGACCTTCGCGCCGGGAACGCCGACACGCTTGTCGTCCTTCAGATCGGCGATCGTCTTCACCTTGTCGTCGCGTACGTTGAGCAGCGCCGGCGTCGAGGCGAGCGCCGAAATCGCCTTCACGTCGAGCGAGCCGCGCGTCTTGTCCCACAGCGTCACGAAAGCGCCGATGCCGCCGGCCGCGACATGCACCGTCCCCGACAGCAGGGCGTCGTTCTGCACGGCGCCGTCGCTCAGCGTCGTCCAGTTGACCTTGGTCGCGCCGAGTCCGGCGGCGGCGAGTTGCTTTTCGACGAGGCCCTTTTCGCGCATCACCTCGAAGGTGAGATAGCTGAGCCCGTACTGCCGAGTCAGCACGAGTTCGGCGACCTCCGCCGACGCCGGCGATGCGAGGCCGATGCAGAGGGCGGCGAGGCCGAGGAGGCGAAGCCCGGACGCGATCATGAATGCATGCCCCATTTGGCGACTGTGTTGCGCTCGATGCTGCGGAAGATCAGGTTTTCGACGACAAGGCCGATCAGGATGACTGTCAGCAGTCCCGCGAAAACGGTCGGAATGTCGAGCTGGTTCTTGTTCTCGAAGATGAACCAGCCGAGGCCGCCGGAGCCCGAACTGACGCCGAACACCAGTTCGGCGGCGATCAGCGTGCGCCAGGCGAAGGCCCAGCCGATCTTGAGGCCGGTCAGGATGCTCGGGAAGGCCGCGGGGATGAGGATCGCGCCGACATAGCGCAGACCCTTCAATCCGTAGTTCCGACCGACCATCTTCAGCGTCTTGCTGACGGCGAGAAAACCGGAATGCGTGTTCAGCGCCACGGCCCATGTCACGGAATGCACGAGCACGAAGATGATCGAGCCGGCGCCCAGTCCGAACCAGATCAGCGCCAGCGGCAGCAGCGCGATCGCCGGCAGCGGATTGAACATCGAGGTGAGGATTTCCAGCAGGTCCGTACCGATGCGCGTGGCGATGGCGATCGTCGTCAGGATCGACGCGATGGCGATGCCGATCGCATAGCCGGCGATCAGCACCTTGAACGACGTCCAGGCGCGCAGCGGGATGACCCCCGAGCGCACGCCCTCGTAGAAGGCGCGCACCGTGGCGGTGAAGGTCGGAAACAGGAGTTCGTTGTCCAGGTAGCGGCCGTAGGCCTCCCAGATCAGCGCCAGCGCGATCAGGATCGCGGCCTTGCGCAGCCAGGTCTGGTCATAGATCCATTCGGCGGCCGACAGCGGACGTTCGACGACCGGCATGGACTGGGACGACGAGCGGTCGATGACGATTTCGGGACGCGCGGCGGGGGCGGTCGTGTCAGACATTTTCCGCTTCCTCGATCTCGTCCGAAAACAACATGGTCTGGATTTTCTTTTCCAGGGCGACGAACGCTTCGTCCTTCGCGCCGCCGTTCAGCTCCGCCTTCACCTGGCCGGGATGCGGCGACAGCAGCAGGATGCGCGTGCCGATCTTGATGGCTTCGGGGATCGAATGCGTCACGAACAGCACGGTGAAGCGCGTGTCGGCCCACAAGGCCAGCAATTCGTCCTGCATCTTGCGCCGCGTCAGCGCGTCGAGCGCGGCGAACGGTTCGTCCATCAGCAATATGTCCGGCTCCATCGCCATGCCGCGCGCGATCGCCACGCGCTGCTTCATGCCGCCCGACAGCATGTGCGGATAGGAATCGGCGAATTTCGTCAGGTTGACCTTGTCGATGTAATGCCGCGCCTGTTCCTTCGCGGCCTTGCCCGAGAAACGGCCGGAGGCTTCGAGCGCGAACACGACATTCTGCTGCACCGTCTTCCACGGCAGCAATTGATCGAATTCCTGGAAGACCATCATGCGGTCGGGGCCGGGTTCGCGGATCAATTGTCCCTTCAGCCTGATCTCGCCCTCCGTCGGCGAGAGGTAGCCGCCGACCGCCTTCAGCAGCGTCGACTTTCCGCAGCCCGACGGCCCGAGCAGGATGAAGCGATCGCCCGCGAAAACATCGAAATCGACCCGGTAGGTCGCCGTCACGATGTGGTTCGGCGTCTTGTACTGCAGCGTAACGCCGGACACGGCGAGCAGCGGCCCCGCTCCCGCCGGCCTTTGAATCTCGTTCACGTCGCCTCCCTCTTGTCGGCGCATTCCATCTTGTTTTGCGCCATCTTATCAGGGGCGATGCGCCTGCCAATCGTTTGACGCGCCTATCGGTCTGCGCCGTAGGTGAAGGTCAGGCCGATCGAGCGCCCGGTCGGCGGCGCCGGAAAGGGCGCGGCGGCGCGGATCGCCGCGATGGCGGCGCGGTCGAGCTCGGGCGACCCGCTGGAAATCTTGGTCCCCGCGAAGGTCAGGCGCCCGGTCTCGTCGAGACCGAAGGACACCATCCCGCCCTGGATCGGCTTTGCGCCGGGCGGGATCTTCATGTGCGGCATCACCATACCGAACAGGATGGTTAGATATGTGGCCTTCGCAGCGCCGCCGGCGACCGGCGCCTTGCGCGCCGCCGCGCCGAACTCGTAGTCCGGCAGCGGCTTGAACGCGGCGATCATTTCCTCGGTCGCGAGCGAGTTCTTCTGCGTTTCCGTCTTCTTCGGCGCGGCCTCGGGCGTTGGCGGCCCCGCGACCGGCGCCGACGGGCGGACGATCTCCGCCTCCTTCTGTTCCTCCGGATCGCCCGTCGCGGCGTCCTGATTCTGCGCCTTCTGCGGTTCGGACGGCGCCGACGCGGCGTCCGATGGCTTGGCGACCTGCGGTCCGCGCGTCTCGCGCTGCTGCGGCGCCTCGCGGTCGACTTGTTCCTCAGTTTCCTTGCGCGGCGCGTCCGTCGCCGGCTTCTCGTCGAGGGTCATCGGCGGCGGCTTGGGCGGTTCGGGCTTCTTTTCCGCCTGCTTTTCTTCCGGTTTCTGTTCGGGCTTTTCCTCCGGCGGCGGCTCCGGGGGCTGCTCGGGCGGCGGAACCATCTCGACCGGGATCTCGACCGCGTCCGGCGCGATCTCGATATCGTCCAGGCCGTAGAAAAGCGTCCCGAAAACCGCGAGGTTGAGCGTCAGCGACAGCAGGAAGGCGGCCGCGAGCCGCATCCGCTCGGCCAGCGAGCGGCCGGTCCTGCGATCGCCGCGTTCGAACCTGTCCGCCGCAAAACTCATCCGCGATGCCGAACGCCCCGCAGCTCCCCGCCGCCATGATAGAGGCGCGGGCAGCCGAACGGGAGCATTCTCCGTGGCCCTTCATTGTCCGCCGTCGCGCTTTGCCATAGCGTCTTTGGCAGGGCGATCAAGCGCCAATCGCAGGGGGAACGCAGGGTGAAGCAGGTCCGGCTCGGCGCAGGCTCCGGCTTTTCGGGCGACCGGATCGAGCCGGCGGCCGACCTCGCCCGCGACGGCGCCCTCGATTATCTCGTGTTCGAATGCCTGGCCGAGCGGACGATCGCGCTGGCCCAGCTCGCCCGCCTCGCCGATCCCGAAAAGGGCTACGATCCGCTGCTGGAGGCCCGTTTTCGCGCCGTCCTTCCGCTTTGCGCCGCGCGCAAGGTCAGGATCGTCACCAACATGGGCGCGGCGAACCCGCAGGCGGCCGCGGCCGTCGTGGCGAAGATCGCCGGCGAACTCGGCCTGCGCGGCCTGCGCATCGCCACGGTGACCGGCGACGACGTGCTCGAGCAGATCCGCGCCAGCGACTGCCGGCTGCAGGAAACGGGCGCCAGCGTCGGCTCGATGGGCAATTCCATCGTTTCCGCCAACGCCTATCTCGGCGCCGCGCCCATCGCCGAGGCGCTCGAGGCCGGCGCCGATATCGTCATCACCGGCCGCGTCTCGGACCCGGCCTTGTTCCTCGGACCGCTGATTCACGAATTCGGCTGGCGCGCCGACGATTGGGAAAAGCTCGGGCGCGGCGTGCTCGCCGGCCATCTGCTGGAATGCGCCGGACAGATCACCGGCGGCTATTTCGCCGATCCCGGCTTCAAGGACGTCGGCGACCTTGCCCGCCTCGGCTTTCCGATCGGCATCGTCGACGCCGATGGCGGCGTGACCATCACCAAGCTCGAAGGGTCGGGCGGCGTCGTTTCGGCCCAGACGTGCAAGGAGCAATTGCTCTACGAGATCGACGATCCCGCCCGCTACATGCAGCCCGATGTCGTCGCCGATTTCTCGCAGGTGACGGTGGAGGAAGCGGGCCGCGACGTCGTTCGGATCGCCGGGGCGGGCGGAGGCGCCGCGCCGGAGACGCTCAAGGTGTCTGTCGGCTATCGCGACGGCTATGTCGGCGAAGGGCAGATTTCCTACGCCGGTCCCGGCGCGCTCGGGCGCGGCCGGCTCGCCGGCGAGATCGTGCGGGAGCGTCTCGCGCTGATCGGCGCGCGGATCGAGGAATTGCGGGTCGATCTGATCGGCGTCGATTCGCTGCACGGCCGCGCGTCGCCGCAGCCGGCGGCCGAACCCTACGAAGTGCGGCTGCGCGTCGCCGGCCGCGCCGAATCCGCAGACCAGGCGTCGCTCGTCGGCGCCGAGGTCGAGAGCCTGTACACGAACGGGCCGGCGGGCGGCGGCGGCGTGACCAAGAGCGTCAAGCCGGTGATCGCCATCGGCTCGGCCTATCTGCCGCGCGCCGACGTCAAGGCTTCCGTCCAGATGAGCGTCGTTCCATGAGAAAGCTGCGCGACATCGCGCATTCGCGCACCGGCGACAAGGGCGACACGTCCGTCATCTCGCTCATCGCGCGCCGGCCGGAGGATTTCGCCACGCTGCGCGATCACGTCACTGCCGAGCGCGTGCGCGAACATTTCGCGGGGCTCGTCGAGGGCGAAGTCGTGCGATACGAAATTCCCTCGCTCCACGCGCTCAATTTCGTGTTGCGTCAGGCGCTGGGGGGCGGCGTCACCCGCTCGCTGCGGCTAGACGCGCATGGCAAGTCCCTGAGTTCGCGCCTGCTCGACATGGATGCGCCGTGACGGAGATGACCCGCATGACTGACGAGGAACGCGCGGCGCGCCAATCCATCATCGACGCCTGCCTGCGAATGAATGCGCTCGGCATCAACCAGGGCACATCGGGCAATATCAGCATACGCTGGAAGGACGGCCTGCTCGTCACCCCGACCAGTACGCCCTACGATCGCATGAAGCCGGAAGACATCGTCTTCATGCGGATGGACGGGTCGGTTTCGGCGGGGCGACCGTCGAGCGAATGGCGTTTCCATCGCGACATTCTGGCGGCGCGCGCCGAAACCGGCGCGGTCGTCCACGCGCATCCGACCTATTGCACCATCATCGCCATCATGGGGCGCGACATTCCGCCCGTGCACTACATGGTTGCTGTCGCCGGCGGCGACACGATCCGCTGCGCGCCCTACGCGACATTCGGCACAGAGGAACTGTCGCGCAACGCGGTGGCGGCGCTCGAGGATCGCACGGCCTGCCTGCTCGAACATCACGGCATGATCGCGACGGGCGCTACGCTCGACAAGGCGATGTGGCTCGCCGTCGAGGTCGAGACGCTGGCGCGGCAATATCACGGCTGCCTGGCGATCGGCGAACCGCCGCTCCTGTCGAAGGACGAGATCGAAAGAGTGCGCGCGCGCATGACCGGCTACGGCCACGCGGGCTGAGGCCTGCGGCGTCCGCGTCGCGCTTTTGTCGAGCCGGCGAATGGCCTGGAATTCGCATCCGGAGTTTTCATGACATCAGGAACGAGCGCCGGGGAAGCACGCAAGACCCGTCTTTCGACGCGGCTCGAAGCGCGCGTCCTGCGCCATGATCCCGCCTATGGCCTGTCCACGCTGTTCATCGGCGACGGCGAACTGCGCGTGCCGCTCGTATCCGCGCCCGTCGATTCCGGCGTCGTGGTCGTCATCGACGCGCGCGACGTCTCGATCGCCCTTTCGCGACCGATGGACGTGTCCATCACTAACCGGTTGCCCGGCGCGATCGTGGAGATGGAGGCGCTGGCGCTTCCCTACGTACGGGTGACCTTCGATCTCGGCGCCAACCGCCTGCACGCGCTGGTCACGACGGAATCGGTGGAAAGGCTGGCGCTGGAGCCGGGCCTGCGCGCCTGGGCGATGATCAAGACCGTCGCGATCGTCGACGTTCTGGCGCAGCCTTCTTCTGTTCCGACGCCGCGCCGCTGGCCCGTGGCCGATAAACAGGATTGAGCGCCCCCTCCAGTTCCTTCATCGCAACGGCAGTCGCCGTGCGCGAGCGCCGCTCCATCGAGGCGTAGAGCGCGACGAGCCGTTCGCCGAATGGCGTGATCTCGGAACCGGTCTCCTTGCGCCCGGGATAGGTGGCGAAGACCGGCGTCTCGAACGTGCGGTTGAGCGCATCCACCATCAGCCAGCACTTGCGGTAGGAAATGCCGGTCGCACGCCCGGCGCCGATGATGGAACGATGCTTGCGGATCGCCTCGATCAGCTGGAAGTCCTGCGGCGTCAGCCGCCCGCCATTGGCGAAATGCACGACGAGATCGATCCTCGAGACTTTCGGCGCCATTTTCTGCCCGCGAGCTTTCCAGAGCAAACCCTACAGCGGCCGGCCCGGCGGCGCCAACACGGAGCTCAGAACAGCGACATCTGCCCGCCGCGCGGCGTCGGCCGCGCGGATGTCGCGTTCCGCTCGATCTCCAGGATGCGCAATTTCGTCACGACGCCGCCCGGCGCCGAAAAACCGCCGGTCTTTCCGCCGGCGGCGACCACGCGATGGCACGGCACGATGATCGGGACGGGATTGCGGCCGAGCGCCTGCCCGACGCGGCGCGCCGCCGCCGGATCGCCGATGGCGCGGGCGATCTCGCTATAGGTCCGTGTTTCGCCGCAGGGAATGAAGCGCGCGAATTCGTAGACCTGCCGTTCGAATGCGTCGACGCGGTCGAGATCGAGCGCGACATCGGACAGATCCACCGCCTCTCCGTCGAGCAGGGCGACGATCCGCGCGACGACCGCCGCGATCTCGGCGGGGGGCGCGCGCTCGAAGGGCGCGCCGGCGCGCCTGGAAAGCCGGGCCCGCGTCGCCTGCGGATCGGCCTCGGGCAATGCCGCGTGCGAAACGCCGCGCGCCGACCACGCGAGCCCGCACACGCCGACCGCAGTTTCAAAAAAGGTCGCGCCATAGCCCTGCATTCTCCGACCCTAACAGATACGGGGCGGGCGCGCAGGGCTGGCCATCGGCTGCGCGCGGCGGTATTTGCTCGGGCGACCGACGGCCCGACCGTCAACAGGGGAATCGTTCCATGCTCCTCGTCCGCCGCGAACGCAGAATCGAATGGGGCGACTGCGACCCGGCTCGCATCGTCTACAATCCGCGTTTCTTCGACTGGTTCGACAATTGTACGGGCGGCCTGTTCACGGCCGCCGGCTTTCACAAGGCGTGGCTGCTCGAACACACGGATTTCACGGGCTTCCCCATCGTCGAGTCGCGCGCCCGCTTCCTCCGGCCGTCGCGATTCGGCGACCAGATCGTCATCGAGACGCAGGCGACCGACATACGCACGTCGTCCTTCGACATTCGTCACCAATTGTTCAACGGCGGCGAGCTGGCGGTGGAGGCGTTCGAGACGCGCGTGTGGACCGCGCGTCACCCCGACGATCCCTCCAGGCTGAAATCGGCGCCTGTTCCCGCCGACATCGTCGCTGGCCTCAAGGGCGAAGCGCCGCCACGCTGAAGGCTGCGCGTTTCCGCCCGCTGGTGTAGGTTGCACGGCGGAGGAACCAGATGCGCCACCCCGTTCGATCATTCCTGTTTGCAATTGCCGCTTTCGCTGCGCTCGGCGCGCCCGCGCGCGCGGAGGTGACCGAAGTGCGCCTGTCGAAAGGCTACGGCGTCCTCTACCTGCCGCTGATGGTCATGGAGCAGCGCAAGCTCCTGGAAAAGAAGGCGGCGGAGGCCGGCCTCGGCGAGATCAAGACCACCTGGTACCTGTTCGACGGCGGCAACATCATCAACGACGCGATGCTCGCGGGCACGCTCGACATCGCCGGCACCGGCGCGCCGGGATTTCTCGCGCTCTGGTCGAAGGGCAAGGGCACGCGCGCCGAGGTGGTCGGCGTCTCGGGCATGTCCGGCACGTCGCTGTCGCTCAACACGACCAATGCGGACATCAAGTCGCTCGCCGACTTCACGGCGAAGGACAAGATCGCGCTGCCCGGCATCAAGACGTCGCTGGCCGCCGTCGTGCTGCAGATGGCCGCCGCCAGGCAGCTCGGCAAGGACAAGTGGAATTCCCTCGACGCCTTCACCGTCGGCCTTCCGCATCCCGAGGCCTATACGGCGCTGATGTCGGGCAAGACCGACATCACGGCGCATTTCGCCTCGCCGCCCTATTCGACGCTCGAATTGCGCGACAAGCGCGTGCACAGCGTCGTCAATTCCATTCAGGCGCTGGGACCGATCACGCTCGACGTCGTCTTCGCCCCGAAAAGGTTCGTCGACGCCAACCCGAAGATGATGGCGGCGTTCCTCGCGGCGTTCGACGAGGCCTGCGACATCATCGCGAAGGACAAGAAGGGCGCGGCGCAGGATTTCATCGCCAGTCTCAAGACGAAGATCTCGCCCGAGGAAGCGCTGGAAATGGTCGCCGATCCCGACACGACCTTCTCGGCGACGCCGAAGGGGATCATGGATTTCGCGAATTTCATGTCCGATACCGGCTCGATGAAGATCAGGCCGGAGAAATGGTCGGACATGTTCATGCCGGCGCTGGCGGGCCGTCCGGGAAGTTGAGGCGGCAAAGCCGCCGGATCAGCCGATCCGGCGCACCCAGCCGAATTCGTCGGGCGCGTCGCCGCGCTGGATGCCGACCAGCTTCGCCTTGATCGCGGCGGTCACCGGCCCGGTCGAACCGTCGCCCATGACGATATCGCCCTTGGCGCTCTTGATGCGACCGATCGAGGCGACGACGGCCGCCGTGCCGCAGGCGAAAGCCTCGCGCAGCTTGCCGCTGGCGGCGTCGGCGCGCCACTGGTCCATCGAATAGCGCTCCTCGCGCACCGTGCGGCCTTCCTTGCGCGCCAGCGTCAGGATGGAATCGCGCGTGATGCCCGGCAGGATCGTGCCTGACAGCGGCGGCGTGACGAGCGAGCCGTCGTCCATCACGAGGATGACGTTCATGCCGCCGAGTTCTTCCAGATATTTGTGCTGGGCGGCGTCCAGGAACACCACCTGATCGCAGCCGTTCTCGATCGCCTCGGCCTGCGCCAGCAGGCTCGCGGCGTAATTGCCGCCGCACTTGGCCGCGCCGGTGCCGCCCTCGGCCGCGCGCGTGTAGCGGTCCGTCAGCCACACGGTCACCGGCTTCTCGCCGCCCTTGAAGTAGGAGCCGACGGAACTGGCGATCAGCATGAAAAGATATTCGAAGGACGGGCGCACGCCGAGGAACGCCTCGGTCGCGAACTGGAATGGACGCAGATAGAGGCTGCCGTCGCCCTTGGGGATCCACGCGCGGTCGATCTTCACGAGTTCGTCGACCGCCTGCAGGAAAACGTCTTCGGGCAATTCCGGCATGGCCATGCGCGCGGCGGACGCCTGGAAGCGGCGGGCGTTCTGTTCGGCCCGGAACAGGGCGATCGTCCCGTCGCTGAGATTGTAGGCCTTCAGGCCCTCGAAGATTTCCTGGCCGTAGTGAAGAACAGCGGCCGCCGGATCGAGCGAGATGTTCTCGCGGGCGCGGACCTGCGCGTCGTGCCAGCCCTTGTCCTGCGTCCAGCGGATCGTGACCATGTGATCGGTGAAGACGCGGCCGAAACCCGGATCCTTCAGCAGGCCCTCGCGGACGTCGGCGGCGGCCGGACGGTCGCTGGGGCGGCGGGAAAACACGGGCTTGGAATGCGCGTTCATCGAAAAATCCCTGCAGGGCGCGGTCCGCGCGGGGGAAAGGCTTCGATAAGCCCTCCCCGGCGCAAGTCAAGCACGGGCGCGAGACCCGGTTTTCGGCGCGGAATTCAGCCGGGAAATCAGCCTTGCCCGCGCAGGAAATTGATGATTCCCGAGAAATCGTCGCCCGCATGCCCGGCGGCGTTGAACAGGGCGTAGAGCTGGGCCGCGGCCGCGCCGAGCGGCGTGGTGGCGCCGGCCGATCCCGCCGCTTCCTGCGCCAGCTTCAGGTCCTTCAGCATCAGCGCGGCGGCGAAGCCCGGCTTGTAGGCGTTGTTGGCCGGCGAGGCCGGCACCGGCCCCGGCACCGGGCAATAGGAGGTCATCGACCAGCTCTGGCCCGACGAGGTGGACGCGACGTCGAACAGGGCCTGGTGCGTCAGGCCGAGCTTTTCGCCGAGAACGAAGGCTTCGGCCGTGACGATCATCGTCGCCCCGAGGATCATGTTGTTGCAGATCTTGGCGGCCTGGCCGGCGCCCGCGCCGCCGCAATGCACGATCTTCTTGCCCATCTTCTCGAGCACCGGCTTCGCCGCCGCAAAGGCAGCGTCCGATCCGCCGCACATGAAGGTCAGGGTGCCGCCCTTCGCCCCGCCGGTGCCGCCCGAAACGGGCGCGTCGACGCTGAGCAGGCCGGCCTTTTCGGCCAGCGCATGAGCGGCGCGCGCGCTGTCGACATCGACCGTCGAGGAATCGATCAGCAGCGCGCCTTTCTTCGCCTTCGGCGTGATCTCCGACCAGACCGCGATCACGTGCTTGCCCGCCGGCAGCATCGTGACGACCACGTCGGCGCCGGCGACCGCCTCGCCCGCCGAGGCCGCAGCCTCGACGCCGGCGCCGGCGGCTTCCTTGACCAGGGCCGCGGACAGGTCGAAGCCCTTCACCTTGTAGCCGGCCCTGGCGAGATTTGCGGCCATCGGTCCGCCCATGTTGCCGAGACCTATGAAGGCGACCGTGGTCATAGCGTTCTCCCTTTATCTGTTTTCCGTCGTTTCGGTAGCACAGCGTAGCGCCTTCGTCTTGGCTGCGCGCCGCAACCCCGCTGTGCGCCGTCACGGGATTGTCAGGGCGCCCGAGTCGCAGGCGGGCGGGTTCGTCGCTATCTTGGCCGGCATGACAACGGCCGGGGAGAGCGGGGCAACGCGCGGGTGGTGGCGTTTCGCCCCCATGGCGGCGATCGTCTGCGCGCTCGCCCTGTTTTTCGCCTTGCGCCTCGATCGCTACCTGACGCTCGAGCGCCTCGTCGACAGCCACATGTCGTTGCGCGCCGTGGTCGATGCGCAATGGCCTTTGGCGGTGGCGGCCTTCATTGCGGTCTATGCCGGATCGGTGGCGATTTCCGCGCCCGGCGCGACCATTCTCACGCTGGCGGCGGGCGCCTTGTTCGGAATGGTCGCGGGCGCTGTGGCGAGCATGGCCGGCGCGACGCTCGGCGCATGCGCGCTGTTTCTCGCCGCCCGCACGGCGCTGGGGCCCTGGCTCGCCCATCGCGCCGGGCCGCGCCTGGCGCGCCTGCGCGACGGCTTTCGCGTCGAAGCGCCGGGCTACATGCTATTCCTGCGCTTCTCGCCGCTGTTCCCGTTCTGGTTCGTCAATCTTGCCGCGGCATGCGGCGGCGTCGCCTTTTCGACCTTCCTGTGGACGACGATCGTCGGCATCCTGCCGGCGTCCTTCGTGTTCGCGGCGGCCGGCGCGAGCCTCGACCGGATCGTGCTCGCGGCGGAAGCCGGCCGGCAGGCGTGCCGCGCGGCGGGCAGGATGGATTGCGGGCTGTCCGTCCCGCTTTCCGCCATTCTTGGTCCGCAAGCCTTCGCGGCGCTGATCGGCCTGTCGCTGCTGGCCCTGGCGCCGGTGGCGTTGCGGCGATGGAATGCGAGGAATATGGGCGCTGAGGGGGCGCGCTGATCCGATGGAGACGTTGACACCCGACATCTGCGTGATCGGCGCCGGCGCCGGAGGGCTTTCGGTCGCCGCCGGCGCGGCGCGTTTCGGCGCTCCGGTCGTGCTGATCGAGAAGGGCGAGATGGGCGGCGACTGTCTCAACCACGGCTGCGTGCCGTCGAAGACATTGATCGCCTCCGCGAAGGTTGCGCAGACCATGCGCGACGCCGCCCGTTTCGGCGTGCACGAAACCGAGCCTCGCATCGAGTGGGCGGCGGTGCGCAACCGCGTCGCGGGCACGATCGCCGAGATCGCTCCGATGGATTCGCAGGCGCGTTACGCGGCCATGGGCGTGCGCGTCATTCGCGCCGCCGCGCGCTTTGCCGACGCCCGCACGGTCGAGGCCGGCGGATTTGCGATACGCGCGCGCCGCTTCGTGATCGCCACCGGCTCCGCGCCCGCCGTTCCCGCCATTCCTGGTCTCGAACTGACGCGCTACCTGACGAACGAAACGATTTTCGAACTCGACCGGCTGCCGCAGCGCCTGCTCATCCTCGGCGGCGGCGCGGTCGGCGTCGAGATGGCGCAGGCCTTCCGCCGCCTGGGCTGTGAAATCGTCGTGCTGGAGGCGGGCGCCTGCCTTGCGCACGAGGATCCGGAACTGGCCCGTGTGGCGCTGGACCGCCTGCGCCGCGAGGGCGTCGACATTCGCGAGGATGCGAAGATCATCCGCTTCGAACCGTTCCACGGCGGCGTTCGCGCCATCTACCCCGGCCCGACGATGGAACATTCCGTCGACGGCACGCATCTGCTGATCGCGACCGGCCGCCGGCCGAACGTCAATGGCCTCGGCCTGGAAGCCGCCGGCGTCGCCTTCGACGCGCAGGGCGTGACGGTCGATCGTCACCTCAAGACGAGCAACCGGCGGGTTTTCGCGGTCGGCGACGCGACGGGGCAGGGCGGCGCGACGCATGCGGCCAGCTATCACGCCGAAATCGTGCTGCGGCGCATTCTCTTTCGCAAGCGCGCGGCTGTCATGCCGGAGCGCATTCCGCGCGTCCTGTACGCCGATCCGGAAATCGCCTCGATCGGCCTGTCGGAGGAAGAAGCGCTACGTCGGTTCCGCAACGTGCGCATCCTGCGCTGGCCCGTCGCCGAGAACGATCGCGCCCGCGCCGACGGCGATACGGAAGGGCTGATAAAACTCGTCGTGGCGCGCGACGGACGCATTCTCGGGTGTGGCGTCGCCGCGCGGGGCGCAGGCGAACTGATCGCGCCATGGACCCTTGCGATAAGCCATGGCCTGAAGGCGCAGGACATGTTCGCGGCGATCGCGCCCTATCCGACGCTGTCGGAAATTTCGCGGCGCGTCGCCGCCGGGATCTACGCCGACACGATGGCGTCCGGCTGGACGAAGCGCGTCGCCGCCTTCCTGCGCCGGTTCGGCTGACATGACCGACGAGGCGCAACGCACGCAATTGGCGACGGCCGGCGGGTGGCCGCGCCTGCGCGCCTTGCGCCTCGGCCTCTCCGGCCGCGTGCTGTTCCTCATCATCTGCTTCGTGCTGATGGCGGAAGTGGCGATCTACATTCCTTCCATCGCCAATTTTCGCAACAATTGGCTGCAGACGCGCCTGTCGGCAGCCTATACGGCCGCTCTCGTGCTCGACGCAGCGCCCGAGGGCATGGTCCCGGATGACCTGAAGGTCGCCATTCTCGACAGCGTCGGCGCGCGCATGATCGTGCTGAAAAGGCCGGCCAGCCGGCGCATGCTCGCCGTTTCCGACATGCCGCCGGAAGTCGACGAGACGATCGACCTGCGCGGCTTCTCGCCGTGGACGACGATCCCGGCGACATTCCGGTCCCTGTTTGCGCGCGAGGGACGCATACTCGACGTGCGCGGCGATGCGCCGATGGGCGCCGAATATGTCGAGGTCGCGATGAACGAGGCGCCGCTGAAGGCGGCGATGCGTTCCTATTCGATCAACATCGTGCTTCTGTCGCTGCTGATCTCCCTGATCGTCGCCTCGCTCGCCGTGATTGCGTTGAACGTGATGGTTCTGAAACCGGTGCGCCGGCTCACGGGAAACGTCGTCGATTTCGCGGCCGCGCCGGAAGACGTGACGCGCATCATCGCGCCTTCGGGCGCCGGCCACGAGATAGGCGAGGCGGAGGAGGCGCTGGCGGACATGGAGCGCGCGCTCGCCCGCGAACTGTCGGAAAAGAAGCACCTCGCGGCGCTGGGCCTGGCCGTCGCCAAGATCAATCACGATCTGCGAAACATGCTCAGCTCGGCGCAGCTCATTTCCGATCGCCTTGCGTCGGCGTCCGATCCACTGGTCATGCGGCTCGCGCCGAAACTCGTGGGCACGCTCGACCGCGCCATCCGTTTCTGCGAAGCGACGCTGTCCTACGGGCGCGCCAGCGACGAGGCGCCGAAGATCGCGCCGACGCCGCTGCGGCTCCTGGCGGAGGAAGCTCTGGAGACGGTGCTGCTTTCGGCGCGTCGCGACATACGCGTGGCGAACGAGGCGCCGGCGGATCTCATCGTCGAGGTCGACCGCGAGCAGTTCTTCCGCGTGCTGGCCAACCTCTTCCGTAACGCCGTCGAGGCGCTGGACGGCAGCGCTCATGCGGCGCCGGCGATCCGGCTCGCCGCCGAGCGCGGCGGCGCGAACGTGCGGATCGTCGTTGCGGACAACGGGCCCGGACTGCCGCCCGCTGCGCGCGAAAGACTGTTTTCCGCCTTTCGCGGTTCGGTTCGACCGGGCGGCACGGGGCTTGGCCTCGCGATCGCCGCCGACATCCTGCGGGCGCATGGCGGCTCGATTGCGCTGGTTCCGGGCGGCGAAGCCTGGCCTGGCGCCGCATTCGAAATTGTCCTGCCGGCCCGCGGCGCCGGCGGCGCTACCGCGCCGTAAGAACGCGGCAATCCCGGCCCCCCTCCCCCGGTCCTCGGGGTCAACTCATTGGCCTGAAAAGGCCAATCGAACGCCCGCTTGCCTTTGGCGCGGCAAACGGGTACACGGACGCCGCTTCGACGGTTCGCCGCGAAGCAGGGTCTGGTTTTGCCGACCCCGCGCGCCCGTAGCTCAGCTGGATAGAGCACCAGACTACGAATCTGGGGGTCAGAGGTTCGAATCCTTTCGGGCGCGCCATTTTCCACCCCCTCGAAACCGCACTGGAATGCACCCGCGCGCATCCGCGTGAAGTCGAGAGACATATCTCGGCGGCGCCTCGGCGCGGCATCGGCGCGCCGGTTACATCGTGGATACAGGTTCAGAGCCGCGTGAACTCCAAAGGAACAGTCAGAATGCTGCGGGCTGCGAAGCACAGCCCGGAACCAGACGTTGGCAACGGCTCATAAGGGTCCGGAGCGGTCGCGACCGGCGTTTGTGGCGGACTTCCGCTATCTGTCCTTTCCTGCAGATCCGAAGGTCCGTTGTCGGGAAAGATCGGCAAGCGTGCCCGCTTTCGGTCCGCTAGCCAACGGGGAAAATCGTGAAGGATTGCGGACGCCGGCCCGACCCGGATGTGCGTGACGGCGCGCGGGCCGGCGTCGGCAATCCTCCGATGGAGGAAGCCGCGGCCCAGTGGTTGGGCGTTTCAGATTGGCCGGCGCTATGGGGCTTTCGCGAACGGTGTGTCGCCGACTGCGGTTGTGTCGCGGCGACGGGCGCGCTTCGGTCGTGGATGATTTCTGCGGATGATGCGTTGATCGAAGCGCCGGCTCGGCGAGCTCGTCTGGGCAGTCGATTTTGTCGAGCATGAAGCGAGCGGCTGCGTTGCGCCGGTAATTTGCGTGCGTTCGGAATCGTGGTTGGGGCAGACGGTCCGCGGGCAGATCATGATGTATCGCTCCATCCGGCTGCGAACGACGTTTGCGGAGCGCCGCCGCGGGCGAAGCGCTCGACGATGGTCATGCGACCACCACAGCAGCGGCAGGGGAAGGATTCCTCGCGCTCATCGTCGACACCCGCTTCTGCCGGTTCGGCATGCGGCTCGCCGACGTTCTGTCGGGCCTGCGGTGCGCCACTGACGTCGGCAATCATCTGTCTGATGCGCGCGACGTTCTTGACGCGCGCGGCGCCGGCGAGGAAGCCGTAATGGCGGATGCGGTGGAAGCCATCGGGGAGAACGTGCAGCAGGAAGCGGCGCATGAACTCGTCGACGGGCAGCGTCATGGTCTTGATCCATGCGCCCGGCGCGCTCGCCCGAGCGCGATAGTCCTTCCAGCGGAAGGAGACGCGATGACCGTCGAATGCGACGATGCGGCTGTCTGAGATGGCGACGCGGTGGGTGTAGCGCGACAGATAGGCGAGGACGGCCTGAGGGCCGCCGAACGGGCGCTTGGCGTAGATGACCCATTCGGCGCGGCGCAGCGGCGCGAGACGGGCTCTGAACACACCGGGGTTGGCGAGCCCGGCGAGGTCGCCGAAGAAGGTCAGCCGGCCGCCCTCATGAAGGGCGAGCAAGCCTTCCAGGAAGCGGCGACGGAAGAAGCGCGACAGGACACGCACGGGCAGAAAGAAGCCGGGCTTGCAGGCGATCCAGCGTTCGCCGTCCGGCGACAGGCCGCCGCCGGGGACGATGATGTGGACGTGCGGATGGTGAGTGAGCGCCGATCCCCAAGTGTGCAGCACGCTGGTGAATCCGATTCTGACGCCGAGCCGCTTCGGATCGACGGCGATCGTCGTCAGCGTCTCGGCAGCGGTCTTCATGAGCAGGTCGTAGAGCGCCGCCTTGTTTTGGAAAGCGATTGCGGCGATCGCCGCCGGCAGGGTGAAGACGACGTGATAGTAGGCGAGCGGCAGTAGATCGGCTTGACGCTTGTCGAGCCAGGCGCGCGCGGCAAATCCCTGGCACTTCGGACAATGCCGGTTGCGACAGGAGTTGTATCCGATCTCGACATGGCCGCAGCCGTCGCAGCGCGCGACATGGCCACCGAGCGCCGCGGTGCGACAAGCCCGGATCGCCGAGACGACCTTGAGTTGGCCGAGGCTCAGACGGCCGGCGTGGGCGGCAAGATATGCCTCCCCATGCCGACGAAAGACGTCTGCGACCTCGAGGCGAGGCCGCGCCATGACGGCGCGGTCTTCAGGAGTGCGGGGGCGCGAGCAGCGCGAGCGGGCTCTCGACGTCGCGGATCGTCTTGAGGGCAACGCGCGTGTAGATCGCCGTTGTGTCGAGCTTCCTGTGGCCGAGCAGCGTCTGGATGACGCGGATATCGACCTTCTGCTCCAGAAGATGCGTGGCGAAGCTGTGCCGCAGCGTGTGCATGGAGACGCGCTTGCCGAGCCTCGCGCTCGCCGCGGCGGCAACGCAGGCGCGGCTGAGCTGGCGTGAGGTGATCGGCTGGCCTGGCTGTTGGCCTGGGAACAGCCATCCCTTCGGCCGCTTCTCCCGCCACCACTGCCGTAACAGCGCGAGCAGATCGGGCGACAGCATGACATAGCGATCCTTGCGTCCCTTGCCCTGTTCGACGCGGATCAGCATCCGGGCGCTGTCGATATCCGAGACTTTGAGGTTGGCGATCTCGGAAACGCGCAGGCCGCAACCATAGGCGACGCTGAGCGCCGCCCGGTGCTTCAGGTTCGAGGCATGCGCCAGCAGCAGTGCGACCTCCTCCGGGCTCAATACGACGGGTAAGCGTTCGGGCGTCGAGATCCGCGCCATCCGATCGCCGAAGCCAGGGCGGCCGAGCGTCACATGGAAGAAGAACCGAAGGGCCGCGCAGGCCTGGTTCATTGTGGAGGCGCTCGCGCCGCTGGCCGCCATGTGCAGCTGGTAGCGACGCAGATCCTCCGGCTCGGCAAGGGCCGGCTTGCGGTCGATGAACGCCGCAAACATACGCACCTGCCGGACGTAGTCGCGCTTCGTCTGCTCGCCGAAACCGCGGATGGTCATGTCCTCGAGCATCCGCTGGCGAAGCGGGCTGACGGATCCTTGGGCATTGCTGTGGTCTTCCATGGGGCTCTCCCGTTCAAGAGAAACCCCACATGATCGTGCAATCCCGAGTGTCAGACCTCAGCCGCCCCCAATCGGGCAGCTCCTGCCGCGGAGCGGCTTCGTCCATCGACTGTTAGCGGACTCTGCCAATCCAGGCGCAATCCGCTGCTTTGTCCCAGTTGGCTTTGAGCACCCTCGTCCGAACTGTATAGGACTCGTCATCGACGATTCTGCGTCCTTATGCGCGGTCTCAGCGGACCGGCCCCAGCAAGAGCGTTCTCAGTCGATCCGCGCCGAGCGCCAAGCCGAGATTCCGGAGGCCGAAGAACGGTAGTAGCGCGACGAAGACGATGAAGGACGTGCTGAGAATGCCCGGCAGACCGCCGCCGCCGATCGTCGGGATGCTGTCCTTGACCGCCTTGCCGTGGATCGCGCCTTCGATGACTTTCTCGAGGATGTGCACGAGAAAGAACAGGACCGTCAGGAGCGCCGTCTCGAACAGGATCGGATAGATCAGGGGGCCTTTGCGCAGCCAACGCCAGGGATCGAACATTTCGTAGATCATCATCACCTTGGCGAAGACTAGCGCGTTGATCAGCGCAAAGCCCTGCATCGTAAAGTTGATACCCTCTTCACGCAGGATGATCTCCTGGTTGAGCACGAACATGGAAAACAGGAGCCAGAGGTAAAAGAACAGGATCAGGAAGCTGCGAAACTCTTCCTCGGCCTTTTCCTTGAGGCTTTTGGCCTTGCCGCCTTCACTCGCCGTGCTGGCCCCCTTGCCGGGATCGAGCGACATCAGGTTGGCGGCGGCATGACCCTGCATGACGCGCTGCCAGTGATCGCGGGTGTCCCAGGCGGGATCGGCCGGTTCGGATCCGATCGCGGTCGGATAGATGAGGATTTCAGCGCCTTTCAGCACCATGCAGCGGGCGGCTTCCGGGAACCACTGGTCCCAGCAGATTCCAGCGCCGATCCTGCCGACGGCGGTTTCGTGCACGACGAAGCCGGTATCGCCGTCGGCAAAGTAATATTTCTCGTAATAGCCCGGCGAGTCCGGAATGTGGCTCTTGCGGTAGAGGCCAAGAACCTTGCCGTCCGCATCGATCATCGTCAGCGAGTTGAAGCGGCGTCCGTCGTCTTCTTCGAAGAACGACACGGGCAGGACGATTTCGAGTTCCCTGGCCAGGCTTGCGAAGCGCGAAACGGTCTTGTTCGCCCTGAACGGCCGGGCGAGCGCGTTGCGGCTGTCGCTCCTGTCGATGCAAAAATACGGACCCTCGAACAACTCCTGCAAGACGACGAGACGCGCGCCCCGCCGCGCCGCCTCGCGTACATGCATCTCGAGTTTGTCCAGATTGGCCGTCACGTCGCGGTCGCAGGCGATCTGGACGGCTGCAACAATCAATTCGCCCATTTTCAATTGGCCCTTCCGTCGGGAGGTCGTCCGGAAGGTTAAGGCAGTCATGGCGCCTGGGCCAGCAGGGTCGCGGACAGGCGCCAGTACGCCTGGTCCCGGCAGGCGCGCCGCGTCGCGCCGAACAAACCTCAAGGAAAGTCGCGGTTACTAATAGCAATCAATCATGGCTGGCAGTCGGTCATTGCCGGCGATCATTTCCAGGTAGCGAAGGCCATTCCGGTTCCGGTGCCGGCGGGCGTCCTGTATCCCGGGTAATATTCGGACCAGTCGTTCTTCAGCCCCTGCGACATTGCCGCAACCATGACCCAGTTCAGGATCTCCGAGGAGCCGGAATTCAGTTCGCCTCGCGTGAGGCCCCGGAGCGTCGCCGCATCGCCGCTCCTGATTGCGTCGAGCACTTTGCGGTCGAGCTTCTCGTCGACGACGAAATGACTCAATCCGCCGCTTGCCGCGACTGCGACGCGCAGGTCGCGCGGCGACGACGAGATAAGTCGCGCGAGCTTTTCGCCGATGTCATAGGCCCGCCGCGCTGTCGGGGCGTTGGGCGGATAGTAGGTATTGAGCAGAACCGGCACGACCGGGATGCTCTTGCCCCTGAACAGGCGATCGATGATGAAACCATAGGCGTGCCCGAATCCGGCCTTCAGCGGATCGTCCACTTTCGCGGCCGCGCCGATGTCGACGTCGTTGTCGATCAGACCGTGAATCAGTTCCAGCGCGAAGTCGGGATGCGCGGGGAAGGCGTAGACATCGTCCATCGCGTAGCCCTTCATCACAGCGCCGACCCAGCTCGGCGTCTGCGGCCCGATATGACGCTTGTGGGTCAGCATCTCCTCGCCGTAGAAGATCGAGATGGCAGGCATGTTGGAGAGGCTGAACAGTTCGGCCTGATCGTCGCCGACGATTACCACGACATCGGGCGCCGCCTTTTCCAGTTCGTCCGCCATACGGTCGAGCGCCTTCTGGGTGGCCGCCTCGATCTCCAGGAATTTTTCTTCGGTCGCGACGTCGGCATAAGGCGCGCCGTTTTCGCGCGCGAGCTCGTCGTAGGAAACGTAGCGGCCGTCCGACAGGTTCAGCGCCTTGTTCTTCAGGTCGTCGGCGGCGCGTTCGCTCCACCGCTTGCCTTCGAGAGTCAGCATCGGCGTGTGCGAGGCCGCCATGCTGAAAACGATCTTCGCCATCTGCGTTTCTCCCGGAATTATTATTTTGACCAGATGGATTATATTACTGCGAAAACGCTGGCGCGCAACGGGCTAAAATGCGGCGCCGGGGGTTGCGCGCTCCTGCCTCTATATATACCGTATGGATAAGTTAGTGGCCGGTCCAACGGCCCGGCAGGAAGCGCAAATCGGAGAGCAGCCCGGATGATCATCGACTCGCACGCGCATCTCGTTGCGCCGCCCAGTTTCTACGCGCATCGCGGAAACCTGCAGGTCGCGCGAGGCCAGTACGGCATATACCACGCCAAGATTCCGGACGCCGAGCTCGAAAAGTCCGCGGCGCAGAATGTCCAGATCATGGACGGCGTCGGCACCGACCTGCAGATTTTGTCGCCGCGTCCCTTCATGATGCTGCACGGCGACAATCGCTGGGACGATGTCGTCAGCTGGGCGCAGGACAACAACGACATGATCGCCCGGACGGTGAAGATGCACCCGACGCGCTTCCGCGGCGTCGGCGGCCTCCCGCAGGCGACCGGCGTTCCCGTTGAAAAGATGTTCGACGAGATCAAGCGCTGCATCAACGACCTCGGATTCGTCGGCGTGCTGATCAATCCCGATCCGTCAGAAGGCTCGGGCAAGTCGCCGCCGATGGGCGATTCCTACTGGTATCCGCTGTACGAATTCCTGTGCGAGCACGATATCCCCGGGCACATTCATTCCTGCGCCTGCTGCGGTCGGGAGACGTACGACGAGCACTTCATCACCGAGGAGAGCCTCGCAATAACGTCGATCTCGCGGTCCGACGTCTTCAAGCGGTTCCCGAGCCTGAAACTGCTCGTCAGCCACGGCGGTGGATCGGTTCCCTACCAGGTTGGTCGCTGGCGCTCGAACCGGCAGATGTTCGCCGCGGCCTCCGGAACGAAGACCGAGACGTTCGACGAGACGCTGAAGCGCTTCTGGTTCGACACCGTACTGCACTACAAGAAGTCGCTCGAGCTTCTATTCGATGTCGTGGGGCCCGACCGCTGCGTGTTTGGAACGGAACGTCCCGGCAGCGGCGGCGGCATCGATCCGACGTCGGGCAAGCCCTACGACGATTTGAAGCCCGTGATCGAATCCATCACCGAGATTACCGATGCCGACAAGAAGGGCATCTTCGAGGACAATGCGCGCCGCTTGTTCTCGCGGCTCGATGTCTGAAGCGAACGGGAGAAGCGAATGACTGCGCGTCGCAGCATCGAGGTCGAAGGCTTCAGTCACGGCGGCCAGCCGATACCGGCGGCGTCCCGCGTCGGCAATATCGTGATGACCGGCGGCGTGTACGGACTAGATCCGGAAACCGGAAAGATCCCTGACGATGTCGAAAAGCAGGCCGAACTGATGTTCTTCAATCTGAAGCGCATCATGGCCGCCGCCGGTGCCTCGATGGACCGGGTCGTGAAGATGACGGTCTACGTCAAGGTTCCGGAGGGCCGTCCGGCCGTCAACAGGCAATGGCTCGCCGCCTTCCCCGATGCCGCGTCGCGGCCGGCGAGGCATACATTCCAGAATGATCACCTTCCGGCGAACATGCTGGTCCAGTGCGACGCGACAGCCGTTCTGGATTGATCGGAGGCCGTCATGCCTGACATCGCCGCCAGATTGCTGGCGCTGGACACCTGCGCCGTCTCCGACGCGCTCGACAAGCTGGGCCTGCCGGGCGCCGTGATCGGCATTGGCGCCTTGACCGGCCCGGCGCGCGTCGCGGGCAGGGTCGTCACCACGAAGCTCGGAGCGCCGCTTCCGAATCTGCCCAAGCGCCATCTCGGCGCGGGCGCCGTCATGGCGGCGGAACGCGGCGACATCATCGTCGTCGAGCATCGCGGACGCCTCGACGTTTCGGGTTGGGGCGGGCTGTTGAGCCGCGGCGCCGTGCGCGCGGGCGTCGCCGCCGTTCTGGTCGACGGGGCCTGCCGCGACATCGACGAGAGCCGTTCGCTTGGCCTGCCGGTTTTCGCGCGCGCAGCGGTGCCGGTCACGGCGCGCGGCCGCATCGCCGAACATTCCTTCCAGGAACCGATCACGTTTGGAAGTATCGCGGTCAAGCCTGGCGACTACGTGTTCGCGGACGGCAGTGGCGTGGTGTTCGTCGATCAATCGCGCGCGGAAGAAATCGTCGCCACGGCCGAAGACATTTTCGCGCGCGAGGCGGCGATGGCGGCGGCGATAGATCGTGGCGATCCGATCGGCGAGGTCATGGCCGGCAATTACGAAGACATGCTGAAGAAGGGCTGATGATGACGTCCGCGACCGCAGAAAAGCTCAAGAGCTATGGCGTCACCACGCTGTCGGACGCGCTGGACAGGCTCGGCATCGAAGGCCAGTGCCTCGGCATCATGCCGTTCGACCGCGGCATGCGGCTGGCCGGACCGGCCTTCACGATCCGCATGCTGCCTGTCGGAGTCGTCGGGGGATCGGTGGGCGACTATATCGACGATGTCGAACCCGGCCAGATCGTGGTCATCGACAATGACGGCCGCATGGACGCGACGGTCTGGGGCGACATCCTCACGCTCGTCGCTGACCGCAAGAAGATCGGCGGCACGGTGATCGACGGCGTCTGTCGCGACATCGACCGCAGCATCGAGCTCAATTATCCAATTTACGCCCGCGCCAACACGATGCGCACCGGCAAGGACCGGGTCACGGCTGACGCCTATAACGTGACCGTCCAGGTCGCCGGCGTGCGTGTCGCGCCCGGCGACTGGCTGGTCGGCGACGGCGACGGAATCATCTGTATTCCCGCTACGCGGCTTGACGAGGTGATGAAGGTCGCAGACGAGATCGCCGCCGCGGAAGAGAAGATTCGTGAAGCGGTTCTTCGCGGCGAACGGCTCGATGAAACGCGCAAGAAGTTGAGATATCACGCCCTGCAGACGCGAGAGGCCTCGAAGCCCTGAAGACGGGTCGCGTCAGCTTTTCGACGATCCGTTGACATGTTCGCCCATACTCCCGATAGCTTCTCCGCAATCTGGATCGGGATCGCCTGTGAGCACGAACCTCACCAAGGAACACATTTCGGAAGTCGTCAACGAACGGCGACGTCAGCAGCGGGCCGTCGACAAGCGCGAACGCATTCTCGAAGCCGCCTTCGAGGAGTTCGCGGAGCGTGGCTTCGAGGGCGCGTCGACACGGTCGGTCGCGGCGAAGGCCGGCGTCCAGCATCCTCTCGTGACCTACCATTTCGGAAGCAAGGAAGGCCTCTGGAAGGCGGTCGTCACCAATGCGAGCTTCAATTTCTCCGAACATTTCAAGGAACACATCGAGAGCGATGAAAAGGATCAGGTCGAGAGGCTGCGTCGCATTCAGGAGGCCTTCATCCGTTTCGCCGCCGCCAATCCGCATTTTCACTGGCTCATGTCGCACGAGGGCAATCGGGAGAGCGAGCGTCTGACCTGGCTGGTGGAAGAACGGGTCCAGAATTATTTCGACCAGGTTGCGGCTCTGATCCGTATTGCGCAGAGGCAGGGACGCTATGTCGACGGCGATCCCTATCACCTGCAATACCTGTTCATTGGCGCCGTCACCCGCCTCTACATGCTATCCGCCGAGGTCAAGCAGGTGACCGGCAAGTCGCCTCATTCCAGGGCGTTTGTGAACGAACACATACGCGCCTGCCTGTCGCTGTTCTTTCGCGATCCGCCGGTTGCGGCCAGAAGGAAGCGCGTTACCACGAGATCGGCAAGGACCTGAAGCCTCTCGCCATGAGATGCTTCACTCGGACAGCATTCTTCAGATCCAGTTCGTAGTCGCCGATGGTTGCGAGCATGTCCTGCAGGATCGGGCGCAGCATGGCGCGCGCCGTCGGAGCGCCGAGGCAGATGTGGGGACCGGAGCCAAACCCGACATGCCTGGTCCGGCCACGCGACAGGTCGAATTTTTCGGCGTTCTCGAATGCGGCGTCGTCACGATTGGCCGAGGCGTAGATCAGGACGACGCGACTGTCAGCCGCGATACGCGCGCCGGCGATCTCCACCTCCCGGGTGGTCTGTCGCGCGAAACATTGGGTGGACGTATCCCAGCGCAATCCTTCTTCGATCGCCGCGTCTGCGAGCGACGGATCTTTCTTCACGGAATGCCGCTGCTCGGGATGCAGCCACAGCGCGTGAACGAGATTGGGAAGGAAATGACCGATCGATGCGTTTCCGGCCAGCAACACCGTCATCATGTTGGCGACGATCTCGGCGTCGGCCAGCGGCGCGCCCGCTTCCTGTGCTTCTATCAGAACCGAAAGGAGGTCGTCGGACCGGTTGCTCCTTCGCTTTTCCAGCTGCTCGCGGATGAAGGCGACGACCTGGGTCCGGTATTCCTCTGACAGCGCGGGACCGGCCGGCCCGCCTTCGCCGCGAAAAAGCATGGCGGAGAGTTCCGCCGCCCGGACCGCAGCTTCGTCGTCGAGGCCGAGCATCCGGCCGAGCGCCCCGAACAGGACGGGCCGGCTGATGTCCCTCACGAAGTCGCACTGTCCCGACGGAACGACGCGCTCGAGTATTTGCGCCAGATGCGCGCGCATCGCCGGGATCATCGCCTCGATCCGTTGCGGCGTGACGCCGCGCATGATGACGCGACGCAATTCGTCGTGGCGCGGCGGATCCATGGAGCCGAGCGTCATGCCGACGCGTTGCGGGGAGTCGACGAGCGCGTTGCCGCGCGCCGAGGAGAAATGGTCCGGCGCCGCCAAGGCGGCGATGACGTCGGCGTGCCGGCTCAGGAACCAGAAGCCCGTCGCTTCGTCCCTGAACGCCGGATGGTTATTCCGCATCCGCCGGTAGGTCGGATAGGGATCTTCGAAGAACGCGTCGCCGTCGAGCCGGATGTCGGACATCAGTGCTTCCAGCTGATCGGCAGCCTGTAGAAGCCGCGCGCCATCATGTGTCTGACGCGTTCCGATTTCGACAGGTCGAGTTCATATTCGCCGAGCGCCGGGAGGAGTGGGGCAAGGATGGTCTTCAGCATCGCCCGCGCTGTCGGCGCCCCGAGGCAAATGTGCGGGCCGAACCCGAAACCGAAATGACGGACGCGGGGACGGTCTATGTCGAGCCGGTCGGGCTCGGGAATGACGCGTTCGTCGCGGTTTGCAGCGCCGTAGCAGACGACGATGCGGCTATCGGCGGGGATCGTCGCGCCGCCGACCTGGACATCGCGCGTCGTCTGCCGCCCAAAGCATTGAGTCGAGGTGTCCCAGCGGACGCCTTCCTCGATCGCCGCATCCAGCTTGCTCATGTCGGATTGCAGCTTGCGACGCTGATCCGGATTCAGCCACAGGGCGTGGATGAAATTGGAAAAATAATGTCCGACCGATGCATTGCCCGCGAGGAGGACGGTCGACATGTTCCCCAGAATTTCGGCGTCGGTCATGCCGGAGCCCTTTTCCTGCGCCTCGATCAGCAGCGAGAAAAGATCGTCGCTGCGATCGTGCCGACGGCGTTCCAGTTGTTCGCCCAGCAGATCGAACACGTTCTTCATGAGATCCGGGCCGCTCGCGGGGCCGAGCGCGCCGCCGGGAATGATGTGAAATATCTCGCGGCTCTGCTCAGCCGCCTTGTCGGCTGCCGCGCCCTCGAGGCCCAGCATACGGCCAAGCGCGCCATACAGGATTGGCCGGCTTATATCCGCCATGAACTCGCATTCGCCCCTGTCCTTCACCGACGCGAACACGCGGTTCACATGGTCGCTGATCTCCGGCAGCATCGACTGGATGCGCGCCGGCGTGAAACCCTTCATGACTATGCGTCGCAGGTCGTCGTGTCGTGGCGGATCCATCGACCCCAGCGTCTTCCCGACGCGAAGGGGAGAATCCACCAGCGCATTGCCGCGCGACGACGAGAAGGCCGCGAAATCCTGGAGGATGTTTGCAACATCCTCGTTGCGGGTCACGACATAGAAGCCGCTCGTCTCGTCCCGGAAGGCAGGATGATTGTCGCGCAGGATCTTGTATGTGGGATATGGATCGTTGACGAAGGCGTCGTCGTTCGGGTCAAAGCGGAACCCCATGTCGTCCTCCCGGATTTTTCTATTTATACCATATGGACAAGTTAAGACAACGCAGGACCGCGGTCTTCGTTTGGCCTGCGCTTTCGAATGCCGACGTATTTCTCGAGCGCTTCCTGATCTCGGGCGAGCTCGGCGCTCGGCCCGCGCCGCACGACGACGCCGCGCTCGATGATCAGCGCGTCATGCGCGAGTTCCAGCGCGAAGCCGGCGTGCTGTTCGACCAGGATCGTCGATACGCCCTCTTTATCGACGATCTGCGCGATGCATCGCGCCACATCCTGCGCAACCACTGGCGCGAGGCCTTCGAGCGGCTCGTCCAGCAAGAGCACGCTCGGGTTGGTCACCAGCGCGCGTCCGATCGCCAGCATCTGCTGCTCGCCCCCGGACAATTGGTTCGCGTAGTTCCGGCGGCGCTCGCGCAGGCGCGGAAAGAGGTCATAGACGCGCTGCATGCTCCAGGCGCCCCTGGTCGCAGCGATCGAAAGGTTTTCATCGACGGTCAGCGGCGCGAAAACCTCACGGCCCTGCGGCACCCACCCGATCCCGTTTCGGGTCCGCATGAAGGCAGGGACGGAATCGATGGCACGCCCGTCGAGCGATATGCGTCCAGACCTCGGCTTCAGATGGCCCGCGATCGCCAGCATCAGTGTGCTCTTGCCGACGCCATTGCGGCCCAACACCGCCACCGACTTGCCCTTCTGCAACGTGAGGGACAGTTCCGAGAGAACGATGCCGTCGCCGTAGCCGACCGTCAGTCCCGCAATATCCAGAAGCGCTTCAGCCATGGGCTGCCGCTCCGAGATAGACGCGCTGCACCTCGGGATGGCTCGCGATCTCGTCAGGCGTTCCCTCGCACAGTATCGAGCCAGCGACGAGAACCGTAATGCGCTCCGCGAAGCGAAACACGAGGTCCATGTCGTGCTCTATGAACAGGATCGAGACGTCTTTCGGCAGGGCCTCGATCGTTTCCATCACCTCGTAGCTTTCGGAAGCCGGCACGCCGGCTGCCGGCTCGTCCAGCAGCAAGACGGTCGGGTTGCCGGCGAGCGCGAGCGCGATCTCGAGCAGGCGCTGGCGTCCATAGGGCAATTCGCGCGTGGGCTTGAGACAGGAGTCGGCCAAGCCTGTCTTGCGCGCGATCTCATAGGCCTCGTCCACGACATGCGTGCACCGGCTCAACGGTCGCCACAGCCTGCCGAGCAGGCCGGCGCGGCGCGAAATCGCCAGAACGAGGGACTCGAGCGGAGTCAGTTCCGGAAACAGTGAATTCACCTGGTATGTACGACCGAGGCCTCTCGCGATGCGCTGCTCCGTCGGCATTCGGTCTATTCGTTCGCCGTTCAGGAAAATCTGTCCCTGGCTCGGCGCGAGCACGCCGGTGAGCAGATGGACGAGCGAGCTCTTGCCGGCGCCGTTCGGGCCTATCAGCGCGTGACGAGCGCCGTGTTCCAGAACGAGATGCACGGCATTGGTGACCGTCAGGCCGCCGAAGCGCTTGTAGAGATCCACGGTCTGGAGAGCCGGCGCGCTCATGGGATGTCGCCACTGCGGCGCGACAGCAGCCGGGAAGCCGCCTCCAGGCCGCCCATGATGCCGCCGCGCGCAACAAGCACCATCGCAATCAGGACCAGACCCAGCCAGAACATCCAGTAGACGGGGTTGAGTGCGGACAGGACGTCGCGCAGCCATGTGAAGGCCGCCGCCCCCAGAAATCCCCCGATCAGCGACCCCAGCCCGCCAACGATGAGGATGATCAGCGTCGACACCGAACGCTCGAAGCTGAGCGCCTCCAGGGCCACGACCTGGGTCGTCTGCGCGAGCAAGGCGCCGGCCAGACCCGCGACCGTCGCGGAAATGGTGAAGGCGATCATCTTCCGGCTTCTCGTGGATATGCCCAGCGCAGGGATTCGCGCGGAATTTTCCCGCATGCCTTCGAGCGCCAGACCTTCGGGCGAGGATACGTAAACGCGCGCCGCCAGATACAGGATCAGAGCGACACAGTAGGAGTACCAGAAGGCCGACTTTCCGAAGATATCGAAATCGAAACGGCCGAGCAGGGGCCACATCTCAATGCCTTGCAGTCCGGTATCGCCGCCGGTCAGCCAGGGCATCCGGCTCGCGCCCTCGTAGACCAGCAGGCCGACGCACATCGTCACCATGAGGATGGCGGCGCCGTGAACCCGGCCAATCACGATGCTGAACACGAAGCCGGCGATCCCGGCGACGGCGCCGCCGAACGCCAGGCCCGTCAGCGGTTCGCCCCACCCGTGGACGGCCAGCAGGCCCGCCGCATATGCGCCGAGGCCGAAGAACGCCGCATGGCCGAATGAAGGTATGCCTCCGTAGCCGAGCAACAGGTCGAGCGACATGGCGAACAGGCCGCTGATCATGATCTGCGTAAGCAGCACGAGATGAGAGGGGAAAAGAAAGTAGCTGATCGCCAGCCCTGTCCAGAACAGAAGTTCGACAGGCCGCAGGCGCGCGCGGCGCCGAATGGCTTCGTGCGCTGCGTGCAGATCTATCGCGCTCATTTCAGACGCCCCAGGATTCCCTGGGGACGCAAGGTCAGAACTACCAGTGCGACCGCGTAAATGATGAACGCGCCGACTTCCGGCAGCAGGTATTTGCCGACCACGTCGACCACGCCGAACAGAATGGCGGCGAAAAATGTGCCGCTGAGCGATCCCAGCCCGCCGACGCTGACGACGATCAGGAGTTCAGTCAGGAACTTGATCGGGAAGTTGGGGTCGAGACCGAGCAGCTTGACGCTGAGCGCGCCGCCGATTCCCGCCAGCGCGGAGCCGAGGGTGAAAGCCGAGAGGTAGAGGCGATCGACATCGACGCCGCAGGACGCCGTCATGCGACGGTTGGCGACGGCGGCCCTGATCTTCGCGCCGAATGTCGTGCGATCGATCAGGGCGACCAACCCGCCGAGCAATGCAAGACCGACGACGATGAGGAAAAGGCGGTAACTGTTGATCTCCACCGGCCCGACGCCGACGTTGCCCTCGAGCCAGGAAGGCAGCGTGATCGTCATCTGTTCGGGGCCGATGAGATAGGTGGTCGCCGCAATCGCCACATAGACGACGCCGATCGTCAGCAGGACCTGGTCGAGTTCCGATGCCTGATACAGACGATGAAACAGAAGACGTTCGAACAGGGCGCCAGCCGCCGCGGCGATAGCGGCGGCGGCGAGAACAGCCGGTACGAATGGGAGCCCGGCTTTCGAGATCAGCAACGTCGCGGCATAGCCGCCGATCATCGCGAATGCGGCATGGGCCATGTTGGCGAAGCCCATGAGCCCGAGCGTGATCGACAGGCCGCCCGCCATCAGGAACAGGACGAAGCCGAACGCTATGCCGCCGATCAGGACGTTGAGCAGGCCGAGCATGAAACGAGCTTAGCGCGCCGATCCCGGGTCCTTGACGTTCGGCACCGTCGCAAACTCGATGTTGACCACCTTGCCGTCGATTTTTTCAGCCTTTCGGAAGTAGATGTTCTGCACGATGTCACGCGTGGCGGGATCGATCTCGATCGGCCCGCGCGGGCTCTCGAACTTGATCTGCTTGATCAGTTCCATCGTCTTGTCGGGATTGATGTCGCCCTTCTGCTTTTCGATCACCTCATAGATCACGTGCAGCGCGTCATAGGTCGCCGCGCCGACGAAGCTCAGGGACTTTCCTGGGGCGGCCGCCGCGAAATTCGCGGCGAACTCCTTGTTCAGCGCGGAATCGTGCGTGGGCGTGTAATGGAATGCCGTCACCACGCCGATAGCCGCGTCGCCGGCCGCCGGCAGGTTCGGCTCGTCTGTGATGTCGCCCGTTCCGATGATCTTGATCGTCTGATCGGCGCCGGCTTCCTTGAACTGGCGCAGGAAGATCGAAGGCGTTTCGCCCGCAGCCATGAAGACGAACACCGCGTCGGGCTTCGCGTCCTTGATGCGTTGCACGTATGGCGAATAGTCCGTCGTCTTCATGGGCGCGCGCACCGAACCTGCGATATTGCCGCCGGCGGCCTTGAATTCCCGGATGAACATGGCCTCGGCGTCGAGGCCCGGCTCGAATTCGTGAATGAAAGTGTAGACGTTCTTCATTCCGTTTTTCGACGCGTAGGCGGCGACTTCCTTCGCGACCGAGGTCGTCGTGAAACCGACGCGCGCCAGATAGGGATGTTTTGCGAGGATGCCCGACGTCGCGGAGTTCACGATGACCACGGGAACCTTGGCCGACGTTGACAGGGGCGCGATGGCCATCGTGTTCGCCGTGTAGTCCATGCCGGCTATGAAATCGACCTTCTCGCCGACGATGAGTTCCTGCGCGAGACGGCGAGCCACATCCGGCGCAGGCCCTGTCGTGTCGCGTCGAATGATCTGGATCTTCCGCCCCGCGACCGTATCGCCGTATTTCTTCTGGAACGCCGCCACCGCCCCGTCGGTGATGGCGCCGGCGGAAGCGCCCGGTCCGGTAAAGCTCGTGAGGAGACCGATCTTGATGGGACGATCATCCGCCGAGGCGCTCATCGTCGCGATTGCAAGCGCGACGCACGCGGCCAGACTGGTCCGGATCATGAATTCCTCCCTGACATCTTGTTGATCGCCTCTCCGGGCGGCCTTAAATTAGACCGGATGGACAATATACGCAACAAGAGCGGTTCGCACTGTGAGGTCCGCGTCGGGCCCCGAGCGGTCGGGCGCCGGAGCGCGACGCGCGGTTGAAAGCCCTGGGGAGGTCTGCATGTCAGTGGTCCTTGTCACCGGATGCAGTTCTGGGTTTGGCGAAGCGATCGCGCGCGGCTTCGCGCGCCGGGGCGACACGGTTTGCGCGACGATGCGACGGCCGCAGCTAGCTTCGAAGGAACTGGCGCAACAGCCCGGAATAGAAATCTCCGCGCTGGACGTAACCGATCGCGACTCCAGGATCCGCGCCATCGAAGCCGTGCTCTCCAGGCATAGCCGCATCGACGTTCTTGTCAACAACGCCGGCGTCGCCGTGTTCGGGTCGATCGAGGACGTCCCCGAAAACGTGGCGCGTCTGGTGTTCGAAACGAACTATTTCGCGGCCGTCGAGCTGATGCGGCTGGTCCTGCCGGGCATGCGGAAACAGGGCGCGGGCCGCATCGTCAACATCAGCGCCGTCGGCGCGATCCTCGCCACGCCTCTGCTAGGTGTCTACGCTGCGACGAAGCACGCGCTGGACGCGGCGACCGCCGCGGTCGATATCGAGGCGCGACCGTTCGGCGTGCGCGCCATCAGCATTCTGCCCGGGCAGTTCAGGACCGCGATCGGCGAAAAGTCGCCGGGGCGGTTCATCGCCGACGAGTATCGTGGAATCGCTGCTTCGATGGACAGGTGGCGCGCGGCCAATGCCGCGGACGTGCTGGAGGACCTTGGGCCCGTAGTCGAGGCAACCATCCAGGCCGCGCATGCGCCGCGACCGCGGGCGCGCTATGTCGTCGGCATCGGCCTTGCCGACCGCGTAAGGCAGGCGGCTCGAGAGCTCGACGAATTGCATGAATTCGAGAGTGCGCGGGCGGGCGTTGTGGACTGACCGCCCGTTGTGATTGCTCAGCCCGCCTTGCGCTCGGGCTTGTGCTGCACGAGCCCGGATCGGCGCGCGGCCACGATCCGCCGCAGCTGCTCGCGAAAAACGCCGAGTTCCCGCTCCGAAAGCACGGAGAAAAGTCTCGCCTCGGCATCGTCGACCTGACGGTCGAGTCGCTCCAGAACGACTTTTCCCTTGGCGGAAAGAGAAAGCAGCAGCGCCCGCCCGTTGTTTGGGTCCGATTTCTTCAGCAACAGGCGATTGCGGTCCAGCGATGCGACCGTTTCGTTGGCCGATTGCGGCGTGATGCGCAGCCGACGCGCCAGCCCTGCAGAAGAATAGGGCGTCTTCGCATTCTCGATGACGCTCAACATCGTGTATTGGGTCGTCGTATAGCCCAAGCCACGCAGGATGGAATCAAGCTCAAGTCGAATTTCGGTTTCAAGCATCTTGGCCAGGAATATCGTTCTCGCGCGTTCGGCCATGTTCCTTTCCTCATGTCGCCACAAGCAACCGGCCGGCCAGACGGGTATCCCGGCTTTGCGACATGGCGCGCCCCATATAGCAGATTCTCGCGCGTGTCGGCTCGATGTCGCTGCCTGAATGCGCGCCGGAGGAACGCCCGCCGGCGCGCGCCGCCGGCATCAGTCCGTCGCCCGGAAATCCAGCAGCTCCCAGTCGCTTCCGTTGAATTTCTGCGTATAGAGCGTGCGGACCGGGGAATAGTCCGTGCTCGTCATCGTATAGGTCACGCCCGGGAGAAATGCGCGAGCAGCCAGGCCCTTGATGCCGAGCGCCTGCTTCAGAAGGTTCTCGTGCGTGAGTTCGTCTCCGCATCGCTCCAGGATCTTGCGAAGGACGACGGCCTGAGACCATGCGGCGAAGGCGTAGGAATTGTCGGCCGCCACGTTCGGCATGTATTTGACCCGGAATTCCCGGAATTCCTTCACGGCGGGATCGTTTTGCCATTGCGGGGAATTCATGTCCTTCAGATACACCGCCGTGACGATGTCCTTTGCCACGTCGGGGCCGGCCGCCTGGAGGACAGGCAGGGATGCCGAGACGCTGACGAGAAGGTGTAGCGGCTTCCAGCCGACTTCGGCGATCTTCTTGATCGCTTGCGCGGTCGCCTTGCCGAGCGAGATGTTCAGAAACGTGTCGGCGCCGGATTGCGCGAGCTTGATGATCTGCGCGTCCAGGGAAGGATCGGTCAGTTCGTAGGGCATTTCGGCGACGACCATCGCCTTGCCGCCGCCTTCGGCCAGGCCGTCCTTGAAGGCCTTCATGAAGTCGCGACCGAAGTCGTCGTTCTGATAGAGGATCGCGACCTTGGCGTTCGGCCGCACGCGAAGCACGTATTTTGCATCCACCCGCGCCTCGGTCGTGTAGAGCGGCAGGCCGGGCGTCGTCCACGGAAATTCCTGCGGATTGTTCCAGCGGCTCGCCCCCGTATTCATCATGATCTGAGGAATGCTCTTGCCGTTGAGATATTTCTGGACCGCGAGCTGGGGACCGGTGCCGAGCGAACCGGCCAGGCCGAGAACCCCTTCCTGTTCGACGAGCCGGCGCGTCGCCTCGACTGTCTTCGGCGGGCTGAACGCATCGTCCTCGGTAAAGAACGTCACCTTGCGACCATTGATTCCGCCCTGCTCGTTGACCATCCGGAAATAGGCCTCGTAGGCGCGTCCGATGACTCCGTTGACGGATGCCGGACCGGAATGTGGCATCGTCTGCCCGATCCTGATCTCGGTGTCGCTGGCGCCGATATCGTATTTCTTGGGTCCGGCGAGTGCGAAAGAGGCGCTGCAGCCGACGGCCGCGGCGATCAGAAGCAACCGTGAAATGCGCATTTTATCCTCCCGGTTACGCCGTTCTCAGCCGGCTTTCGTTGCAAGCAATGATCCGCCGTCGCGGGCGAGCCGCGCCAGAAGCGCCGAAGGCCGGTAGGCCGCGCCGTGATTTTCGAGCGCCGACAACCGCTCGTAGATCGTTCGCGCGCCGACCCGGTCGGCCCAGTAGACGGGTCCGCCTTTCCAGTTCGGCCAGCCGTACCCGTTCTGCCAGACCACGTCGATGTCGCTCGGGCGAATGACGATGCCTTCTTCGATGAGCTTGGCCGCCTCGTTGATCATCGGCAGAATGAGGCGGTCTCGCAGCTCCTCGTCTGTGAACGTTCTTCGCTTGATGCCTTGCGCCTGCGATGCTGCTTCGAACACAGCGATCGCTTCGGGGTCGAGCCGCGGCTTGCGGCTGGTCGGATCGTAAGCGTAATAGCCCTTGCCCGTCTTCTGCCCGAGCCGTCCCAGTTCGAACAATCGGTCGATGATGAAGTCCTTCTCGCCTGAGCCCTGGCGCGCGCGATAATTCAATTCGATGCCGCCCGCCATGTCCTGCAGTTCGAACGTGCCCATCGGGAGGCCGAACTCGCGCAGGACGCGATCGATCTGGTCCGGAAGCGCGCCCTCTGCAAGCAGAGCGCCGGCCTGCCGTTCGCGTGCGATCATGAGGCGATTGCCCACGAAGCCAAAGCAGATGCCGACGAGCACGGGAACCTTGCCCAGCTTCTTGCCGAGCGACATAGCGCGGGCGATCGTGCGGTCGTCGGTCCTGGCGCCCCGTACGACTTCCAGCAAACGCATGACGTGGGCGGGACTGAAGAAATGCAGGCCGATGACGGATTCCGGTCGCCTGGTCGCACTGGCGATCTCGTTCACATCTAGCGTCGACGTGTTCGTCGCCAACGTCGCGCCCGGCGCCGCATGTCGGTCCAGTTCCGCGAACACGGACTTCTTCAGGGCCATCTGCTCGTAGACGGCCTCGATGACGAGATCAGCTGACGCGACCCTGGCGATGTCCGTCTCGCAGGTGAGCGTGCGCAGCGCCGCCTCCATCTGCTCGCCGGTCAGCCTACCGCGGGCAACGGACGTATCCAGCACCTTGCGGATTTGGCCGGTCGCCTTCTCCAGCGCAGGCGCGCTCTGGTCGATCAGCATGACGGGAATACCTGCCTGCAGAAGCGCGATCGAGATGCCGGTTCCCATCGTGCCGGCGCCGATGATGGCCGCCTGCCTGACCTCCGCTGGCGCGTCATCGCTCGCGAGCCCGGGCACGACAGCCGATTCTTTCAGCGCCGCGCGCGAGTAGCGGCGCGCGGCTTCCGCTGCGCCGATCGTGAAGGCAAGCGCAGGCGGGGCCTTGTCGGATTTCTGGAACGCCACCTCCACCTCGTCGCCGATCTTGAGTTCGAAGACGTCGCAGTCCGTGAGAGCGCTCGTCACGCGCGGACCTTCGGCGAGTTCCACGATTGCGGCAGCGGTTGGCCGCTTGGCGTTCCGGATGATCGAATACGAATAGATCTTGCCCTTGCCGCTCGCGGTCATCCATTCCGTGTCAGCCGAACCGCACAGGGGACACAGCGGACGTGGATAGAAATAGGGCTTTTCGCAGGACTTGCAGCGCGAAATTGCGAGCTTTCCGTCAGATGCGGCCGCCCAGTACGTTTCGAGCCCGTCGACGGCCTTGGATGGTTCTGACATGATTTACTCCGCTGCCAGTATGGCGGTGCCGCCGACATGGTGGCCGGCGATGGCGCCGCCGGTTCCATGAGCCAGCACCCAGTCGTGATTCTTCACCTGTACCGCCGGATGCGCTTCGCCCCTGCATTGGCGTATGGCTTCCAGCAACTTCGTCATCCCGCCCTTGTTGCCCGGATGATTGCTGCAAAGACCGCCGCCATCGGTGTTGAACGGCAGGCGGCCGACGCCGGAAATCAGATTGCCGTCCGCGACGAACTTCCCGCCTTGCCCCTTTTCGCAGAAGCCGAGGTCTTCGAGCTGCACGATGACGGTGATCGTGAAGCTGTCGTACAGAGAAGCGTATTTGATATCGGTCGCGGATATTCCGGCCTGCTGGAAGGCGGTCTTGCCTGACTGAACGCCGGCCGACGAGACGATGCCGTACCAGCCGCCATTCGGATGCTTGAGAGCTTCCGCGCAGCCTGCGACGCGTACGCGTGGACGCTTCAGCGACCTGGCGATCTCCTCGCGCGCGACAACGATGGCTCCGCCGCCGTCGGTCATCACGCAGCAATCCAGGCGGTGCAGCGGATCCGCGACCATCGGTGAGGCAAGGACCTCCTCGACCGTGACGACCTTGCGCAGCAGGGCGTGTTCGTTGTGCTGCGCATGATGTGAGGCTGCAACCTTCACCCAGGCGAGCTGCTCCGGCGTCGTTCCGAACTCGTGCATGTGCCGCTTGGCGACCATCGCATAGCTGTAGACCGGCGGAAGCGGAACCGGCGGCAGGAAGGGGAAGACCGGCATCGATGAAAAATCCACGCCGGCCAGTCCTGTGCCGGTGGCTGCGGCGAGCGGACGGTCAGCCAGCGTGATGAGCGCGACATTGCAGCGTCCCTCGGCGATCGCCTGCATCGCGTGATCGAGATGCACGATGTAGGACGATCCGCCCGTTTCCGTACTGTCCATGTACCGGAGCTTGCGCAGGCCCAGATACTCGGCCATCGATACCGGACCGAGGCCTGGCGCGTCCGCCCCGCAGAAATATCCGTCGACATCGTCGATGGTCAGTCCGGCGTCCGCCAGCGCGCCATGCGCGACATCGGCATGAAGCTTCGCCGATGAAATGCCGTCCGCGCGGCGGATCGGATGTTCGTACGCTCCGACAACGTATGTCGATATTCTCTCGCTCATTGCGTGCTCCGCGCGCTGTTCATCTTGCTGCCTGGCTTTCGGCGGGCTGTTCCGTGGGCCGCTTGCGATCCAGAAAATCCTTGATGCGACCGCGGCTGCCCGCCGCGGCGCCCGAGACGATCGCCGTCATGGTTTCGCTGAATAGCCCTTCTGCGGGGCCCATCTCGGCGATCCGCGCAATTCCGTTGATGATTGCGTAATTCGAGGTCGGCAGGTTTCCGGCGACCACGGCGGCGATTTCCAGGGCCTTGTCCAGTCCGCCGCCCGACGTGGTCGAATAATGCGCAAGCCCGAGCCGCAGCCCTTCGTCGACCTCGATGCGACGACCGGTCAGCATCATCTCGACGACGCGCCCCGTTCCGATGATTCGTGGCGCGCGCACGGACCCGCCGCCGCCGAGAAAGATGCCGCGCTGCCCTTCCGGCAGCTGAAAGAACGCCGTGCTTTCGCAGACACGGATATGTGTGGCGGCCGCCAGTTCCAGTCCGCCGCCGATGGCCCCACCCTGAATGCAACAGATGACCGGCACATCGCCGAACTGGATGAGGTCGAATGTGCGGTGCCAGCCGCGCGAGTGGCGGATGATTTCGGCGGGCGTGCGATTCTTTTCGATCACCTCGGCCAGGTCGAGACCGGCGCAGAAATGCTCGCCCACGCCACGCAGGACAACGGCGCCGATGCCCTGCGGTATCGCAGAAAAGAAATCGTCGAGCGCATCGACGGTCGCGTCGTTCAGCGCATTGCGCTTTGCGGGGCGATTTAGCGTCAGGATCGCGACATTGTCGCGACGCTCGACAATTAGCGGCATTTCGCCAGTCATGGCTTCCTTTCAGTTCAGTCCAGTCGAATGACCGCCTCGTCCGGCTCCGGCGCATAGATGCGTTCGACGTCGGCGGCGCGGTTGCTCAGAATCGCCCGTTGATTCACGTTGCCCTTCGCCGTGATCTCCCCCCGATCGAAGGCAGGCGGGGTCGACATCAAGAGCACGCCCCTGACATGCGTGCTCGTCGAACCATGCGATGCATTGAATTTCCGTAGTGCGTCGCGCAGGGCCGAACGGACTCGCCCGGACCGGCAGACGTCGTCCGGCGTTGCATCCGGCGTCTCGAGAAGGCGCCGGCAGGCGGCCAGGTTCGGCCATACGAGCAGGCCAATGTAGGCTTGGTCGGCGCCGGTGATCACCGCCTCCGAGACCAGCGGAGACAGTGCCTCCAGAACACCGGCCCTCAGCTTCTCAGTGTGAACGAAAATGCCGGTCAGAAGCTTGAAATCCTCGGTCAGGCGGCCGGCGAAGAGAAAGCCGGCCGAGGGGTCGTCCGGATCGACGAAGGTCGCCGCGTCGCCCATCTTGTAGAAGCCCTCGTCGTCGAAGGCGCCGCGCGTGGCCTGCTCGTTGTGAAGATAGCCAGGCATGACGGCGATGCTTCGCGTGCGAACCTCGTAGCGGTCGCCATCAACCGGGACGAGTTTCAGTTCGACGCCCGGATGCGGCAGCCCGATCAGGCCGACGCGGTCCGTCGCCCAATAGACATAGGTCGTGGCGGCCGCTGTCTCCGTGGAGCCATAGCCGGACAGGAACGGGATCTTGTGCCCGGTGTAGCGCACGGCCAGAGCCTGAAGGCGGGTGTACAATTCGTCCGGCATGCGGGCGCCCGCATAGCCGAGCGTCGTCATTCGCTTGAAGAATCCAGCCGCCAGTTCGGGATCCGATTCCATCGCGTCGGCAAGCATGGCGTACCCGACCGGAACATTGGCAAAGGAGGTTGGCGAAATCTCCTTGATGTTGCGTATCGTCTCGCCGAACGCGTCGGGCGTCGGCCTTCCGTCGTCGATGTAGAGGCTGCCGCCGACGGAGATCACGAGATTGAACAAGGCGCTGCCGCCCATGACGTGGCTCCAGGGAAGCCAGTCGAGGATCACCTGCCTTTGCGCGCCGCCGTCGTCGATCAATTGATTGAACATCGGTATCGCGGTGCACATCATGCGCTGTGTCGTAATCACCGCCTTAGGCGCGCCGGTCGAGCCGGACGTGAAGAGATATTTTGCGTGTGTATCCCCCGCGATAGATTGGACGAGGGAGTCGATCGCGACCCGAATGGGAGTCTGGAGCATCGCGCCGAACTCCTCGTGCGTATCCGCGGTCGGCTCCGCCACGCAGATGACTCTCGCATCGAAGCCTTCCACGTCGCGCAGGGCGCGAAGCGCGCGGGCAAACTGCGCGCCGCTTTGAACAAAGACAAGACCAGGCTTCAGCAGCCGGGCCATTTCCTTCAGTTTCGCGTGATCCTCGCTCAGCAGGGAATAGGCCGGCGTGATCGGCGCGATCGGCATCATCGCCTGCATGGCGGCCAGTTTCAGCGTCGCCAGTTCCAGTGAGTTGCCGCTCAGAGCCATGATCGTACGGCCCGGAAGATCCAGATCCAGGAGCGCCTGCGTCAATGCATCAATGCGCTCGAGGCCCTCTCCATAAGACAGTTTCTCCCAACCGCGCTCCGCACCTCGACGCTGGGCGATCCATGGCTTGTCGGAATTCGCTTTTGCGACTTCGCGAAACATTGCCGGAACGCTCTTTGGCGCGGGCGCGAGCACCGTTCGCGTGCTGACGATCAATGTTCCATCTGCGCGCCGGTTCAGGTCGACGTCGCGAGCCAGAAAGGGCACGGGCAGAAAGCTGGCGGCTGCGTAGGTCATCTAGATCGTGTCCTAACCCCGCATGAAGGGCGCGGCGCCCCCTTGCGCGACAAGGTCGCGCCAAACCGGAAACGCTCATGGAATTGTGCAGTGCGATGGTTCAGCGAAGAAAAGCTTGCCTCATGTCGTTTCTCCCGATGCCCCGGCCTTTATCGCAGGGTTCCTGATATGCTATGTCAGGTGTCCTGAGACTGTCAACAGATCGCCGAGCGGGACTGACCGAAAAGCGGTCGCCCAGCCACGCTGGCGAGACGAGGTGGAAAATGCAGAGCCCGTTCTACAACAGCGACCACGAGGCGTTCCGGGAAACCGTGCGCCGTTTCGTGCAGAAGGAGATCGAGCCATTCGCTTCGGCCTGGGACGAGGAGGGCGGCTTTCCGAGGGACCTGTATCGCAAGGCCGCCGAAGCCGGTCTGCTTCAACTCAATTTCCCCGAGCAATACGGCGGCGTTCAGGTCGATCGCATGTTCCCGATCGTCCTCGTGCAGGAATTGGCGCGCGCGGCCTCCGGCGGCGTTTCCGCATCGCTCGTCAGCCATTATCTCGCGCTTCCGCCGATCGCTCACCATGCGTCCGAAAGCGTTAAGCGCAAGGTCTTGCCGGCCGTCCTGTCGGGCGAGGCAATCGCCGCCCTGGCGATTACCGAGCCGGGAGGCGGTTCGGATGTTGCGCAATTGCGGACGCGCGCTCGCCGGGATGGGGACTGCTACATCGTCGACGGCGAGAAGACTTTCATCTCCTCCGGCATTCGCGCCGACTACCTTACGGTGGCCGTAAGAACGGGTGGGCCGGGAATGGGCGGCGTTTCGTTGCTGCTGATCGAAGGGAACACGCCGGGGTTGACGCGCACTCCGCTGAAGAAAATGGGCTGGCTCGCCTCGGATACGGCAACACTCCACTTCGACGCCTGCCGCATTCCCGTCGAAAACCTGATCGGCGCCGAGAACGGCGGATTCAAGCCGATCGCCGTGAACTTCAATGACGAACGCCTCAACATGGCGGCCGGCGCGATTGCGACGGCGCAGATCGCCTGCGAAGAGGCGCTCGCCTGGGCGCAGATGCGGCAGGCGTTCGGGAAGCGGATCCTCGATCACCAGGTCATCAGGCACAAGCTTGTCGACATGTTCCAGCGCGTGGCCGCGTCGCAGGCGTATCTCGAAATCACGGCCTGGCGGATGGATCAGGGGCGCGATGTCGTGGCGGATCTCTGCATGCTGAAGAACCAGGCCAGCCAGACGCTCGCCCATTGCGCTTCCGAAGCCGCGCAAATTCTCGGCGGCGCCAGTTTCCTCAGGGGCGCCAAGGTCGAGCGCATCTACCGCGAGGTCAAAGTCATGGCGATCGCCGGGGGCACCGAAGAGATCATGAAAGAACTGGCCGCGCGGCAGCTGGGCTGGTAACGTCGTGCCGCGGGCCTTCACGCCGCGCTCATGCCGGAGACGCATCGCCCGCGTCGAGCATGACGAATTCGCCGCGATGAAAGACCAGCGGGCGCTCGGTTTCTTCCACCACTTTCATGGCGACCACCTGCCCTATGAAAATATCGTGGTCGCCCGCGTCGACCGTGTCGAACATGCGACAGTCGAGACGCGCGGAAAAGTGCTGGAGCAGAGGGGCGCCGGCATGTCCGGCCTGGAACTCGAGACCGTCGAAGCGGTCGCCCGCCGCCGACGCGAAACGATGTGCGAGCCAGAGGTGATCGCGGCTCAGGACATGTATGGCGAAGCCCGGCGCCCGCAGGAAATTGTCGCGATTGGCCGACTTCTTGGCGAGGCTCCACAATACGAGCGGAGGATCTAGAGACACGGACGCGAAGCTGTTGGCTGTCAGGCCGATCGGCCGACCGTCGATTCCGCGGACCGTCACGATCGTGACGCCTGTCGCGAAACGGCCGACAGCGTTACGGAACGCGCGCGGGTCGATGACGCCGTCGGCAACGGCGTCGCATGGCCATGCGGGCGCGGACGCGGACATGGACATCTCCCCTCGAGCAGCGCGACCTTCGGGTCAGGCCGGCAGGCCGGTGAGTGGAAGGCCCATCATGCCGGCGACCAGATTGTTGGCGTGAAGCTGGAAATGGTTGGTGAAATGCGAGCGGACGGCCAGGATGTCGTTCAGCTGGCGTCCGAACGGAAAGTCCTGGAAGATCGCCGAGCCGCCGAACACCCGGTAGAGTTCGGAGGCTGCGTCGGCGCAGCGCTTGGGGCCGAAGCTTCCCTGGAAGCGGAACATCCTGCGCTCGTCCCAGCGGTCCACGTCGCCCTGGGCGACCCAATCGTCGAGCTTGGCGAAGCTGCGATGCAGAGCCGACTTGATGTCGTCGACGGTCAGCAGGCCCTGGGCGATCGCCAGCGTCACGCCAGGGTCTTCCGCCACCTTGGCGCCGATGGTCGAGGTGCGGCCTTTGCTGGCGTCAACGAAATGGTCGATCATGCCCTTCAGCGCGCCGACGGGCACGACGCTGGACGTGGCGCGTCCGAACATCTGCCAGTAGGGATATTTGTAGAGGGCGCCGGCGTTGGTTTTCAGGCCGGGGGCGGTCCCGTCCTGCAGCTTCGAAAACAGCAATATCCGGTGGTCTGGAACGAAGGCGTCCCTGACGACGATATCGTGGCTGCCTGTCGCGCGCAGTCCGTGCACGTTCCAGTTCTCGACGATCTCGTAGTCGGTTTTCGGCAGCAACAGGGCCGCCCACCGTTCGCCGATGTATTGGGCGACAGCGCCGGTCTCGTCCGGCAGGTTGGCCCCGAGGAAGGTCCAGTCGCACTGGTGGCAGCCGCTGGAGAAGCGCCATGTGCCAGACAGAAGGTAGCCGCCGTCGACACGTTTGGCTATTCCGGTCGGCGCATAGGGCGAACCAATCAGGGCCTTCGGGCTGTCGGCCCACACGTCCGCCTGTGCGCGCTCGTCGAACAGGGCGAGATGGAAACTGTGGACGCCCACGACTCCTGCGACCCACCCCACCGAGGCGTCGCCCTCGGCCAGGGTCATGACGGCTTCGAATATTTCGCTCGGATGGTTTTCGCCGCCTCCCCATCGGGCCGGCTGGAACGCCTGCAGGACGCCCACGTCGTAGAGATCGTCCACCGTTTCCTGAAGCAGGCGAGGTTGTGACCATTGGCGGTCCGCACGCTGCTTGAGGACAGGCACAAGTTCGCGGGCCTTGCGCACCAGCCTGGAGTCGCTGAAATCGCCAATCAGGTAACGGCTCTTCATTTTGCGTCCAGCCCCCTCCGTCGTCTCGGCGCGAGGCTCGCTTGGCGGCGCGGCTGCCGGCAAACGATCATTTCTCATGTTCAGCCTGATTTTTTGTCACGCTGCAGCGCACAACTGTTGCGCAGAGCCTCGCGCTCGTCCGTAATGCCGAGGCGAGGGAGCCGCGAAATGTTTTCAATCGACCGCGCGCGTTTGCCGTCGACCGCGAGCCTGACGGCTTTCGAGGCGGCGGCGCGTCTAGGCAGCTTCACGGAGGCGGCCCGCGAACTGACTTTGACGCAGGGCGCCATCAGCCGTCAGGTCAAGGCGCTGGAGGAGCATCTCAACGTCAGTCTCTTCCTGCGCTCGGCGCAGCGCGTGGAACTGACCGATACCGGGCGCGCCGTCGCCATCCAGGTGCGCAGCATCCTCGATCAATTCCAGATTGCGATGCAGCAGATTTCGGCGGGCGGGCCGGCGAATCTCGTGCTCGGCGTTCTTCCCACGCTGGCGACGCGGTGGCTGATCCCGAAAATGGCGACCTTCGTCGCAGCGCACCCGAACATCAATCTGCAACTGATGACATTCCGGCGCGAATTCGAACCGGTTCATACTGCTTTCGACGCCGTTATTACGCTCGGAACCCAGGAGTCGGGAGACATCGTCTCGCACAAGGTCGGGGACGAGGATTTTGTCGCATTTGCTGCTCCCGACCTGATCGAACAAGCGCGACTGGAGGGCGCCGCCGACCTGAAGAGCGCGACCTTGCTGCTGGAGACAACCCGCCCGGACATTTGGAACAAGTGGTTCCATGCCAATGGCGTGCGTAACCACGCGCACAAGCGCTTCATGCATTTCAATCATTTCGACATGGTGATCAGCGCCGCGATCAATCGCCTGGGGGTCGGATTGGCGCCGCGCCTGCTGATCGAAGGCCCCCTCCGCAACGGGGACCTGCGTGAGTTGAAGGCGGAGCCGCTGTCGATCGGCACGGCGTATTTTTTCAGCTATCCAGCACAGAAGGCCGCATATCCGCCGCTGCTGGTATTCAGGAACTGGCTGCTCGGCGCGCTTTGCGAAACCTGAAAAGCATTACGAGCGAGACGGGCGAATGTCCGCGTTCGTGGACTGAAGCAAACGTCATCTGGCGACGATCGCGGCCGATCGGTCCGAGGCTCGCGAATGTCCGACAACGGTCGATGGACGAAGCCGCTCCGCGGCAGGAGCTGCCCGATTGGGGGCGGCTGAGGTCTGACACTCGGGATTGCACGATCATGTGGGGTTTCTCTTGAACGGGAGAGCCCCATGGAAGACCACAGCAATGCCCAAGGATCCGTCAGCCCGCTTCGCCAGCGGATGCTCGAGGACATGACCATCCGCGGTTTCGGCGAGCAGACGAAGCGCGACTACGTCCGGCAGGTGCGTATGTTTGCGGCGTTCATCGACCGCAAGCCGGCCCTTGCCGAGCCGGAGGATCTGCGTCGCTACCAGCTGCACATGGCGGCCAGCGGCGCGAGCGCCTCCACAATGAACCAGGCCTGCGCGGCCCTTCGGTTCTTCTTCCATGTGACGCTCGGCCGCCCTGGCTTCGGCGATCGGATGGCGCGGATCTCGACGCCCGAACGCTTACCCGTCGTATTGAGCCCGGAGGAGGTCGCACTGCTGCTGGCGCATGCCTCGAACCTGAAGCACCGGGCGGCGCTCAGCGTCGCCTATGGTTGCGGCCTGCGCGTTTCCGAGATCGCCAACCTCAAAGTCTCGGATATCGACAGCGCCCGGATGCTGATCCGCGTCGAACAGGGCAAGGGACGCAAGGATCGCTATGTCATGCTGTCGCCCGATCTGCTCGCGCTGTTACGGCAGTGGTGGCGGGAGAAGCGGCCGAAGGGATGGCTGTTCCCAGGCCAACAGCCAGGCCAGCCGATCACCTCACGCCAGCTCAGCCGCGCCTGCGTTGCCGCCGCGGCGAGCGCGAGGCTCGGCAAGCGCGTCTCCATGCACACGCTGCGGCACAGCTTCGCCACGCATCTTCTGGAGCAGAAGGTCGATATCCGCGTCATCCAGACGCTGCTCGGCCACAGGAAGCTCGACACAACGGCGATCTACACGCGCGTTGCCCTCAAGACGATCCGCGACGTCGAGAGCCCGCTCGCGCTGCTCGCGCCCCCGCACTCCTGAAGACCGCGCCGTCATGGCGCGGCCTCGCCTCGAGGTCGCAGACGTCTTTCGTCGGCATGGGGAGGCATATCTTGCCGCCCACGCCGGCCGTCTGAGCCTCGGCCAACTCAAGGTCGTCTCGGCGATCCGGGCTTGTCGCACCGCGGCGCTCGGTGGCCATGTCGCGCGCTGCGACGGCTGCGGCCATGTCGAGATCGGATACAACTCCTGTCGCAACCGGCATTGTCCGAAGTGCCAGGGATTTGCCGCGCGCGCCTGGCTCGACAAGCGTCAAGCCGATCTACTGCCGCTCGCCTACTATCACGTCGTCTTCACCCTGCCGGCGGCGATCGCCGCAATCGCTTTCCAAAACAAGGCGGCGCTCTACGACCTGCTCATGAAGACCGCTGCCGAGACGCTGACGACGATCGCCGTCGATCCGAAGCGGCTCGGCGTCAGAATCGGATTCACCAGCGTGCTGCACACTTGGGGATCGGCGCTCACTCACCATCCGCACGTCCACATCATCGTCCCCGGCGGCGGCCTGTCGCCGGACGGCGAACGCTGGATCGCCTGCAAGCCCGGCTTCTTTCTGCCCGTGCGTGTCCTGTCGCGCTTCTTCCGTCGCCGCTTCCTGGAAGGCTTGCTCGCCCTTCATGAGGGCGGCCGGCTGACCTTCTTCGGCGACCTCGCCGGGCTCGCCAACCCCGGTGTGTTCAGAGCCCGTCTCGCGCCGCTGCGCCGCGCCGAATGGGTCATCTACGCCAAGCGCCCGTTCGGCGGCCCTCAGGCCGTCCTCGCCTATCTGTCGCGCTACACCCACCGCGTCGCCATCTCAGACAGCCGCATCGTCGCATTCGACGGTCATCGCGTCTCCTTCCGCTGGAAGGACTATCGCGCTCGGGCGAGCGCGCCGGGCGCATGGATCAAGACCATGACGCTGCCCGTCGACGAGTTCATGCGCCGCTTCCTGCTGCACGTTCTCCCCGATGGCTTCCACCGCATCCGCCATTACGGCTTCCTCGCCGGCGCCGCGCGCGTCAAGAACGTCGCGCGCATCAGACAGATGATTGCCGACGTCAGTGGCGCACCGCAGGCCCGACAGAACGTCGGCGAGCCGCATGCCGAACCGGCAGAAGCGGGTGTCGACGATGAGCGCGAGGAATCCTTCCCCTGCCGCTGCTGTGGTGGTCGCATGACCATCGTCGAGCGCTTCGCCCGCGGCGGCGCTCCGCAAACGTCGTTCGCAGCCGGATGGAGCGATACATCATGATCTGCCCGCGGACCGTCTGCCCCAACCACGATTCCGAACGCACGCAAATTACCGGCGCAACGCAGCCGCTCGCTTCATGCTCGACAAAATCGACTGCCCAGACGAGCTCGCCGAGCCGGCGCTTCGATCAACGCATCATCCGCAGAAATCATCCACGACCGAAGCGCGCCCGTCGCCGCGACACAACCGCAGTCGGCGACACACCGTTCGCGAAAGCCCCATAGCGCCGGCCAATCTGAAACGCCCAACCACTGGGCCGCGGCTTCCTCCATCGGAGGATTGCCGACGCCGGCCCGCGCGCCGTCACGCACATCCGGGTCGGGCCGGCGTCCGCAATCCTTCACGTTAGGGCGCTTTAAGCCACGGACCGGAAGCGGCCATTCGATGCGGCGCGCCAAAAAGCGGACCGTCCAGTCGGCTAGTAAGGGCGGATAGCGGCCATCGTGCCTGCCATTGGCGCGGAGACAGCTTCGCCTGATCCGCCTAAGCAGAGAACTCCAGCATCACACTCGTTTGCCGGCTGATTTGCTGAGTCGCGCGACCGCCTTCAGAAGTGGAGATTGCCAGTTTCCGGGCGTGGTGAGCATCCAGCATTCGTAGCGGAAGTCCTTCGCAAGGCGCAATTCGACGAGGGAACCAGCCTTGAGTTGATGTTCGAAGACGAAACGGGGTCCGCGAGCAACGAAGTCGCTCGCCAGCGGCATCGTCCGGATAATTTCGTAATCGTCCGAAAGAAGCGCTTCCAGGTTCAGCTTCTCCATCTCGGTGATTGGACCGAGCCATGTGGAGAGGTCCGGCGTCAGCCCGGCGCTCGCCAGACGCAGCCCCGCCAGATCTCGGGCTGCAAGTGGCGCGCGCGCCAGCGCAGGATGATCCGGCCGAACCACCGTGAGGTAGCGGTCCTCGAACAATTTCACGCGGATCAGGTCGTCGTCGACTGGGACGAGCTCCTTGTTACAGAACACGGCGTCGAACCGACCGGACCGCAGCGCGCGTAACATGAGCCGCGGCCCTGCATACCGCGCGACCACGCGTAAGCCAGGATGGGAGTCGCGAAGTTTCGCCACGAGGTCGGGCAACGGGCGCAAACGGGTAGCGGGTCCAACTCCGATGCGCAACAGCCCGCGTTCGCCCCGCGCCATCTGCTCGAGCATGTGGCCTAGAGAAGCTACATTCTGCAGCAGGGCTTCGGCATTGTCTGCGACGAAGCGCCCATAGACCGTCGGCATCGCCTTGGTGTTAGTGCGCTCGAACAATTTAACTCCGAGCGAAGCTTCCAGCCGCCCGATGCTCTTGCTCAGAGTCGGCTGCGCGACGCCCAGTTCCCGCGCAGCGCCGGAAAAGCTGCCGGCCCGGCAAATGGCGACGATCTGCTCGAGATGGCGAAGGTCCATTCCGCAGCTTAGACCGAAGCGGCATCAACCCGAAATCATAGCGATGGCGCCTTGCGCGGGCGTATAGGAAGCGCCACGAGCGAACTGAGAATCAGCGAGACGCCAGCCACGGTCAGCGCCAGGGAGAATGAGCCGGTCTGGGTCTTCACAACGCCGAAGAACCAGGGACCTACCGCGCCGCCAAGATTGCCCGCGCCATTGATGAGACCGATGCCGACTCCAATGACGCTGACCGGCAGTACCTCGCTGGGCAGCGTCCAGAAGGGTCCGAACCGGCCAGGAAAAGCCGCGATGCCGATCGTCAGACACACGACGATGGCAAGCGTGCTTCCGCCGACGAAGGGCAGCGCCACGTGCGCGAGCCCGGATACAGCCGTCGCGCCGATCATGTGCCACTTGCGCTCGTGCCGCCGATCGGAGCTAGCTGCGACCGCCTGCATGGTGACGATGCCGAGCAATGACGGCAAAGCGGCAAGCAGCCCGACCATCCCGATCGAGAGCCCCGTCTCCTTCAATACAGTCGGCAACCAGAAGCCGACGCCCCATTCGGCCATCAGGGCCAGAAAATTGTACAGCGCGAGCATAAGGACGGCCGGATGCCAGAGCGTCGAGAGCCAATGGCCGGAAGGGGGCGCGATCCTTGCCTTCTCTGCTTCGAGCCGCGCAACCAGTTCGGCGCGTTGCTGCGGGTCGAGCCATGCCGCCTCTTCCGGCCTGTCGGCGATTGCCCATATCCAGACGAGGGTCCAGAGAATGCCGGGTATCGCTTCGATCACGAACATCCAGCGCCAGTTCGCATGCGTGAGGATGAGGCCGGAGATCGGGTTTGCCACCAGCGGGCCTATCGACAGGCTCATCAGGAACAATGCGGTCGCGCGCGCGCGCTCGGCTTGCGTGAACCAGTTGCGGATCAGGACGAGCGTGCAGGTGAGCACGCCGCCCTCCGCCCAGGGCGGTCGAGAGCGAAACCACGCTCCACGCCAGCATCTGCGCGAGCAGCACTTTCTTCGGACTCCAGACCGCGGCAAGGCGACCAGCCGGGATCTGGAGGATGATGTAGCCCTAGAAGAACAGGCCGGTCGCGAAGCCGAGCGCGGCGGGGGTGAAGCCGAGTTCGTCACGCACATAGGGCGCCGCCATCGCCAGATTGGCGCGGTCGACATGCGCGAAGACATACATGACGAAGGCGACGCCGAGAATGCGCAGCCACCTGTTTCCGGTCAGGGCTTTCATTTGACGATCTCCAGGTCGCGAGCAGATGCGGGATCAGGAGATCGTTCCGCCGGGAACGGGCGTATAGAGCTTCTTCATGGCGAGCTTCGCCATGACCTCCTCCGGCCCGCCCTTGCTCTCGATCAGCTTGCGCTGCGCTTCGTTGGCGCGCGCGTCTTCCTTCTCGGGATCGACGATCTTGCGGAGCTCGACTTCAAGATCGCGCACCGTCGCAACGTGCTCGGGCGCTCCCGCCAAGTTGTGCGTCTCCTCCGGATCGGCCTCGAGATCGAATAGCTCCGGCGCGTAGCCGACGTAGTAGATGAACTTGAACCGGCCTTTACGCAGCATGTATGAGGCTGAAGGCGATCCTGCTGCATGATACTCGCTAAACACGATACGCTCGCGATCTTCTCGCGCCTCGATCAGCCCGAATAGCGAGCGACCGGGCAGGTCTTTGTCCACGACCGGCGTTCCGACGCAATCGAGTATGGTCGGGTAGACGTCGACGAGCGAGACGGGCGTATCGACGACCTTGCCAAATGGCGTGTCCGCGCCTGCGACGATCATCGGGATGCGGACAGCTTCCTGATAATGGTTGGACTTGCCCCACAACCCGCGCGCGCCGGCGTTCTCGCCATGATCTGACGTGTAGAGGATGCGCGTTGAATCGCGTAGTCCCGCCGCGTCCAGCGCGTCGAGCACACGACCGACTTGCGCGTCCATGAAACTGACGAGGCCGAGATAGGCCGAGATTGCGGCTCGCTGCTGGTCCTTCGTCATGATGCTCGACGCGACGAGATCGGAAAGCCAGGGGTGGCATTCGAAGCCGGATTCCGGTCCGAACTTGGCGTCCGGCATCTCCTCGACTGGGTAGAGATCGCAATATTCCTTAGGTGCGATCAGCGGGTAGTGCGGCGTTACGAAGCTGACGAAAAGCGTCCAGGGCTTGTCCGAATTGGCCGCGTCCCTCAGCCATTGCGTGGCAATGTCGGCTACCTTGCGGTCATAACGCGTATATTCGCTCTCGCCAGGTCCCGCATGTTCGATAATGGCCGAACGTTTGCGCGCCGGCCGCACGAAATCCTTGAACTGGCGGCGGATCGAAAGGTGGATCATTCCGACGCCGCCGGCGATGTGCATCGGAATATGCTGCGCGTCGAAACCGGTGTCGTCCTCCTCGCTGCGGTAATGCAGCTTGCCGATCGATTCCACGCGCACGCCCGCCTGTTGCAGGCGATGACCCCAGCTCGGGATGCGCCCATCGTAGGCGATAGAATTGTCCCAGTATCCGGTATCGTGAACATAGCGACCTGTCGCAAAGGTCGCGCGCGCCGGAACGCAAATCGGGCAATTCGTGTAGGCGTCTGAAAACAGCGCGCCCCGCGCCGCCAGGGCGTCGAGATTGGGGGTCTTGGCAAATTTGTGCCCGACGCAGCCCATCATGCGGGCGTTGTGCTCGTCGGACATGATGACCAGCATGTTTTGCGGCTTCATGCGCCTTCCTCCCGTAATCTTGGGCGCATGAGCGCCGTCACGATTTCATGCCATCGGGCAGGCGCGCGTTGGAACAGAACAAAATGTGGAGCCGCTATAGCCTCGGGCTATGGGACGCAGCCGCATCGATGGATTAACCTGCGGCCACAAACCGGGGAGGATCGCCATGAACGAAGACGCCATCGCAGCCGCCGAAAAGGCCATCCGCGTCGATCTCGCCGCCTGCTATCGGCTCGTCGCGCTGTATGGCTGGGACGACCTGATCTTCACCCACATTTCCGCGCGTATTCCCGGCCCGGCCCATCATTTCCTGATCAATCCCTACGGCATGATGTTCGAGGAGATCACCGCCTCCAGCCTGGTGAAGATCGGACTGGACGGGCAGCCCGTCGGCAAGAGCGACTATTCCGTCAATCCCGCGGGCTTCACGATTCACTCTGCCGTGCACGAAGTGCGCGAGGACGCCGGCTGCGTCATGCATCTGCACACGCCCGACGGAACGGCGGTCTCGACGTCGAAGGAACGCCTGCTGCCCCTGAACCAGACGGCGCAACTCGTCCTGCCCGATCTCGCCTACCACGATTACGAAGGCGTGGCGCTCGATCACGACGAGCGGCCGCGCCTGCAGAAGGATCTCGGATCGAAAAACCTGATGCTGCTGCACAACCACGGCACGCTTGCGGTCGGGCGCACCTGCGCGGACGCGTTCACGCGCATGTATTTCCTCGAACGCGCCTGCACGATGCAGGTGCGCACGCGCATGCTCGGCGACAGCGCCATGGATCACCCGACGGCGCCGGACGTGATCGCGAAGAACGCGGCGCTCGTCTCGTCTGGCGGCATGTCCCAGGTGGCCGAGAAGCTCGTCTGGCCGGCGCTGATCCGCAAGCTCGACCGGCTAGATCCGGGCTTCAGGGCGTAGCGCGACAAAATCGGACGTCGACTCCCTCGCCGAGGCCTATGGCAGGCGATGACACGAAGCGGCCGAACGTTCAGCGCTCTCCAGAGTCCGAGAACGGTCGATGGACGAAGCCGCTCCGCGGCAGGAGCTGCCCGATTGGGGGCGGCTGAGGTCTGACACTCGGGATTGCACGATCATGTGGGGTTTCTCTTGAACGGGAGAGCCCCATGGAAGACCACAGCAATGCCCAAGGATCCGTCAGCCCGCTTCGCCAGCGGATGCTCGAGGACATGACCATCCGCGGTTTCGGCGAGCAGACGAAGCGCGACTACGTCCGGCAGGTGCGTATGTTTGCGGCGTTCATCGACCGCAAGCCGGCCCTTGCCGAGCCGGAGGATCTGCGTCGCTACCAGCTGCACATGGCGGCCAGCGGCGCGAGCGCCTCCACAATGAACCAGGCCTGCGCGGCCCTTCGGTTCTTCTTCCATGTGACGCTCGGCCGCCCTGGCTTCGGCGATCGGATGGCGCGGATCTCGACGCCCGAACGCTTACCCGTCGTATTGAGCCCGGAGGAGGTCGCACTGCTGCTGGCGCATGCCTCGAACCTGAAGCACCGGGCGGCGCTCAGCGTCGCCTATGGTTGCGGCCTGCGCGTTTCCGAGATCGCCAACCTCAAAGTCTCGGATATCGACAGCGCCCGGATGCTGATCCGCGTCGAACAGGGCAAGGGACGCAAGGATCGCTATGTCATGCTGTCGCCCGATCTGCTCGCGCTGTTACGGCAGTGGTGGCGGGAGAAGCGGCCGAAGGGATGGCTGTTCCCAGGCCAACAGCCAGGCCAGCCGATCACCTCACGCCAGCTCAGCCGCGCCTGCGTTGCCGCCGCGGCGAGCGCGAGGCTCGGCAAGCGCGTCTCCATGCACACGCTGCGGCACAGCTTCGCCACGCATCTTCTGGAGCAGAAGGTCGATATCCGCGTCATCCAGACGCTGCTCGGCCACAGGAAGCTCGACACAACGGCGATCTACACGCGCGTTGCCCTCAAGACGATCCGCGACGTCGAGAGCCCGCTCGCGCTGCTCGCGCCCCCGCACTCCTGAAGACCGCGCCGTCATGGCGCGGCCTCGCCTCGAGGTCGCAGACGTCTTTCGTCGGCATGGGGAGGCATATCTTGCCGCCCACGCCGGCCGTCTGAGCCTCGGCCAACTCAAGGTCGTCTCGGCGATCCGGGCTTGTCGCACCGCGGCGCTCGGTGGCCATGTCGCGCGCTGCGACGGCTGCGGCCATGTCGAGATCGGATACAACTCCTGTCGCAACCGGCATTGTCCGAAGTGCCAGGGATTTGCCGCGCGCGCCTGGCTCGACAAGCGTCAAGCCGATCTACTGCCGCTCGCCTACTATCACGTCGTCTTCACCCTGCCGGCGGCGATCGCCGCAATCGCTTTCCAAAACAAGGCGGCGCTCTACGACCTGCTCATGAAGACCGCTGCCGAGACGCTGACGACGATCGCCGTCGATCCGAAGCGGCTCGGCGTCAGAATCGGATTCACCAGCGTGCTGCACACTTGGGGATCGGCGCTCACTCACCATCCGCACGTCCACATCATCGTCCCCGGCGGCGGCCTGTCGCCGGACGGCGAACGCTGGATCGCCTGCAAGCCCGGCTTCTTTCTGCCCGTGCGTGTCCTGTCGCGCTTCTTCCGTCGCCGCTTCCTGGAAGGCTTGCTCGCCCTTCATGAGGGCGGCCGGCTGACCTTCTTCGGCGACCTCGCCGGGCTCGCCAACCCCGGTGTGTTCAGAGCCCGTCTCGCGCCGCTGCGCCGCGCCGAATGGGTCATCTACGCCAAGCGCCCGTTCGGCGGCCCTCAGGCCGTCCTCGCCTATCTGTCGCGCTACACCCACCGCGTCGCCATCTCAGACAGCCGCATCGTCGCATTCGACGGTCATCGCGTCTCCTTCCGCTGGAAGGACTATCGCGCTCGGGCGAGCGCGCCGGGCGCATGGATCAAGACCATGACGCTGCCCGTCGACGAGTTCATGCGCCGCTTCCTGCTGCACGTTCTCCCCGATGGCTTCCACCGCATCCGCCATTACGGCTTCCTCGCCGGCGCCGCGCGCGTCAAGAACGTCGCGCGCATCAGACAGATGATTGCCGACGTCAGTGGCGCACCGCAGGCCCGACAGAACGTCGGCGAGCCGCATGCCGAACCGGCAGAAGCGGGTGTCGACGATGAGCGCGAGGAATCCTTCCCCTGCCGCTGCTGTGGTGGTCGCATGACCATCGTCGAGCGCTTCGCCCGCGGCGGCGCTCCGCAAACGTCGTTCGCAGCCGGATGGAGCGATACATCATGATCTGCCCGCGGACCGTCTGCCCCAACCACGATTCCGAACGCACGCAAATTACCGGCGCAACGCAGCCGCTCGCTTCATGCTCGACAAAATCGACTGCCCAGACGAGCTCGCCGAGCCGGCGCTTCGATCAACGCATCATCCGCAGAAATCATCCACGACCGAAGCGCGCCCGTCGCCGCGACACAACCGCAGTCGGCGACACACCGTTCGCGAAAGCCCCATAGCGCCGGCCAATCTGAAACGCCCAACCACTGGGCCGCGGCTTCCTCCATCGGAGGATTGCCGACGCCGGCCCGCGCGCCGTCACGCACATCCGGGTCGGGCCGGCGTCCGCAATCCTTCACGATAGTTCGTCTTCGTGCGAGCCCGAAAGCGGACGAAGAACGGATTTACGATCATCGGAACCCGCGGCCGGGCAGGGCGCCGTTTCCCGCTACCCCTTCAGCCGCGCAGGTAGGCGTCGCTCTTGTCCAGCCAGTCCTGTCGTGGCGGATTGAAGATGTCGAACTCGACCACGTCCTCGATCGCCTCGGCGCTGTGGGGAAGGTTCGAGGGGATCACCAGCACTTCGCCGGCGTTGACGTCGACCTGCTGGGCGCCGTCCTCGCCCAGCCAAAAGCGCAGCGTGCCGGACACGACATAGGTGAACTGCTCGTTCTCGTGAGCGTGTTTCGGGACGGTGTCGCCCTTCCTGAAACGCACCTCGCCGAACATGATGCGCTCGCTGGAGATGATGCGACGCGTGATCGTGCCCTTCATCGCCTCGGAAGGCTGGTCTTCCCAGCGATAATGGACGGCCTTGCCTTGTGCGCTCATGTTCGCTTCTTCCCCTTGCGGTCCGCGCCGCTTCGACGCCGGTTGAGGCGTACGCATCCCGCGGATGCAGCCGGGGCTGGTCCGCATGGCCGGATCGATCCTCCTATGCGCAAGGGGCGGCCATCAATCGAGATTATGTTCGGCTGCTGTCAGGAAACGTCACAGCCTCGGGACGCTGGCGCGCCCCGCCGTTTCCATTCCGCAAGACGGCGCGCGCAGAACGGAACGACTGATTATCGGAGAAATTCGATCGGTCCGTTTCATTGACGGCTTCGCGCGACGGGGAGAGTCTCGGGCGACGGTCGCTGGAGACCGCGCCCGGTCGCCAGCGAAACGGACAGAGCCGAAACCGCAGCCAAAAAAACCACTTGCCAAAAAGTATGCTTGACCAGACAATCCTCCAACCATGCGTGCGCCCGGTCGGAAATCCGCTCCAGAGCCCATCCGCGCTTCCGTGATCTCCGATCATGGCCGGCTCAATCATCCGCTCGACCGTTCGTCGCCGCTTCCCCTCTACGCGCAGATCAAGCAGCGCCTGATCGGCATGGTCGCCAATTGGGACCGGCCGGACCGGCGCTTCTATTCCGACGAGGAATTGTGCGAGCAGTTTCTCGTCAGCCGCGACACGGTTCGCCAGGCTCTGAGCGAACTCGTTCGCGAGGGCCTGCTGACCCGCAGCAGGGGCCTGGGAACCTTCGTTTCCATCCGCAAGGTCCAGGAACGTTTCGAACCGGGCATGAATTTCCTGCAGCAATGGGCGGCCAACGGCACGCCCATGCAGCCGAAGGTTCTCGCATTCGAACGCCGTCCGGCCGACGCCGCCGTGGCGAACCTGCTGGAAGTCCCTCCGGGCGAGATGGTTCTCGAGATCAGGCGGGTGCGTTCGGCGGCGGGCGTTCCGGTCGCCATCGATTACCGTTTTTTGCCGGCCCATCTGGCGCCCGACTGGGACGAGAGCGCCGCGCTCGCCTCGCCGCTGCACCTGCTCTGGAAACACATTCGGTTGCGCGAAGGCGAGTTCGAGATAGAGGCGGCGTCCGCGACGCCGGAAGAAGTGGAATATCTGCACCTGTCGCCCGGCGCGCCGGTCCTGGTGCGCAACCTCCGCTATCGGGACATCGACGGACGCCTGGTCCTCGCCGGCCGCACGATTCACCGGGCCGATCTCGTTCGCTACTCGCTGTCCGTTCCGCTGCTGGCGGACGGGCGCGGAAACATCACGCTCGCTCCCGCCGGGGGCGTTCACGACGATTAGGCATGCGCAGGATCGCGCAGGTCATGACTGAGGTGGAGGCGACATGAAACTCGAGAGGCGCGCTTTCCTGCGAATGGTTCCCGGCATGGCGCTGGCAGCCGGATCGGCACGTACGGCTTTCGCAGCGGAGGAACCGCTGCGCGTCGGCTCCATCCTGTCGGTCACGGGGCCGGCCGCCTTCCTGGGCGAAGACATGAAGGCCGGCCTGCAGATCGCGGTCGACGAGATCAACGCCGCGGGCGGGATCGCCGGCCGCAAGATCGCCTGGACTTTCTACGACGCCGAGAGCCAGACCCAGAAGGCGATTTCGGAAACCCGGCGACTGATCAGCCAGGACAAGGTCCAGGTGATCGTCAGCGGCGGCAATATGAGCGGCATAGCGCTCGCGATGGCGCCGATGGCCGAGGCTGCGCAGATTCCCTTCATTTCCAGCGAAGGCGCCTTGCAGATCGTGACGCCGGTCGCCGAGCGCAAATGGGTTTTCAAGGCGACCGTCGACGACGAGGACGTTCTCGACCGCATCGCCGATTATTGCGTGAAGAAGGGCATCAAGAAGGTCGCGCTGATCGCCGACAGCAGCGGCTTCGGCCAGGGCGCGGCGGTCCAGATGAAGAAGGTCGGCCCGCGTCGCGGCCTCGATGTCGCCTACGAGACCTTCGCGCCTGCCGATACCGACATGCTGCCGCAGCTCACGCGCATCCGCGACGGCGGCGCGGAAGCCATCATCTGCTGGACGGTGACGCCGGCGGGCGTGGTCTTCATCAAGCAGGCGCAGCAGCTTGGACTGGACAAGCGGACGCTGATCCACAGCTACGGCTTCGTTTCCGCCAATTACATGAAGCTCGCCGGCGACGCCGCGCAGAACCTGCTGCTGGCCAGCCTCAAGTTCCCCGTCGCCGACCAGTTGCCCGACAAGGACCCTCTGAAGGCCGGCATCCTGCGCCTGTTCGAAGCCTACAAGGCGAAGTTCGGGCGGCCGCCGAGCCTCTACGCGGCCGAATCCTACGACGCGGCGATGCTGGCGAAGGTGGCGCTCGAAAAGGTCGGCGGCGACGTCTCGAAATTGCCGCAGGGCCTGGAGACCGTGAAAGGCTACGCGGGCATGAGCGGCGTCTTCAACTTCTCGCCGGAAAAGCACTCCGGCCTCGCCAAGAACGACATCGTTCTCATCAACTGGAAGAACGACCGCTTCAACCTTGCGGACTACGAATAGCACCGGTCAGGAGGGCAAGATGGCGCTCACGCGTGACATGTCCGAGCAGCAGGCGTTCGAAATCGTGCAGACGCTGCTCGATGGACCCGAGAACAGGTTTCCGCTGACGTTCAATTCCGATCTGCCGCGAATCCGGGAGCTGTTTCACGCCGCGACCCGAAACCAGTGGGATCCCAAGACCGATATCGAGTGGGACAAGTTCGATCCCGATCGGTACACGCAGGAGCAGCGCGACGGCGCGCGGCTCTACTGGAGCCGCCGCGCTTGGGCGGAATACGGCGCGATCTCGGAAAGCCCGGCGTTGCAATTGCGTTTCGGCGTCGAGAAGCGTCCTTCCGACATGCAGCTGTTCTTCACCATCCGGTCGCAGGAAGAAGCGCGTCACGCCGAGGTCTGCCACGCGATGGCGGAGAAGCTCGGCGGCTATATCGACAAGCCCGTCCAGCAATTGTTCCAGGGCTCCGTGGCGACGCACGGCGTTCGCCGCGCGACGCTGAACGCCGACGTGCCGCTCGAGGGGATCATCGCCGCGCTCGTCTGCACGGCCGAGGAAATCGCCTTCGACGTGTTCAAGCATCTCGACGACGTGACCCGCGACCCCGTCGCGCGGCAGATCGTCCGTCTCGTCATGCGCGACGAATCGCGCCACTGCGCCTTCGGCTGGTACTTCCTCGAGGCGATCTGCGAATCTCTTTCGCCCGAGCAGAAGAAGATGATCGAGGATTCGGTCGTCACGATGGTCGAGAAGGTCGAACTGAACGGCTATCACTCGAGCTGGCTCGCGCCCGAGACGGAGGCCTCGCGCATCGAGGTCGAGGCGGATCGCGTCGCCTACGAGGCCGGCCTCGGATCGACGGTCGAGGAAGCCGAGAAGCCGGTCTTCATCGCGACCTTGAAACGCATCCGCGAGCAGATGGGCAGGCTCGGCATCAACCTGCCGCCTTTCTCGCATCCCAAGCTCGGGACGATCTGACATGCAAACCGTCGCGCAAACAGCCGATAGCGCGCTGCCGCCGCTGAACATGCTGGTCGAACGGCGGTTCCCGCTCGACATGAACGTGACGCTCGAGCAGATCAGGCGTCTCTATGACGGAGGCAAGGCCGGCCGCTGGAATCCGCATCGCGACATCGACTGGTCGCTGCTCGCGCCGGAGAAATACGAACCGCGCGTGCGCGAGGCGGCGCGGCGCACATGGAGCAGGCGGGCCTGGATCGAATCGACGGGCCTGACCGAAACGCCGGCTCTGCTGATGCGCTTCTGCATGGAGACGGGCCGCGAGATCGACCCGAAATTCTTTCTCACCGTCCGCAACACGGAGGAAGCCTGGCACGTCGAATGCTTCGATCGCATTGCGGTCGCGTTCGGCGGGCGATGCGAGACGCCGGTCGAGCGCGCCTACGAGAGCGTCTTCAACCGCAATCTGCACCGGCGCGTCATGGATGCGCAGCAGCATCTCGACAGCTACGTGTGCAGTTTCGCCGCCTTCGAGGACGGGCTCGAACTCGAACTCGCGCGCGGCTGGCGGGCAGGCGCGACCAACCCCGCCATTGCTACGGCGCTCGACAAGGTGATCGAGGACAAGGCCCGACACGCGGCGTTCGGCTGGCTCTATCTGGAATCGCGCGCCGGCGCCTGGAATGCGGCGGAACGCGCGCTGATCGCCGACGAACTCCTCCGTTACATCGGCGAGACGCAGTTGCGCGGCTACCATTGCCCGTGGCTCGCGCCGGAACACGCGGCCGCCGAGGCGCAGGCCGACGAGATCACGGCGGCCGCCGGCCTCGGCGCCGCCACGCGAAGTTCGGAAGAGGAGACGCTGGCGAATTATGTCGCCAATGCCCGCGCCCGGCTCGCCGAACTGGGCGTCGCGCTCCCGATGATCGAGTCCAACCGCATGCGGACGTTCTGACGTCGATGGCGAGCGGGTCGGCATTTCTCCAGCTGGTGGTTTCCGGCCTGAGCGCCGGCAGCATCTACGCGTTGACGGCGCTCGGCTTCAACATCGTGTTCAAGAGCACGGGGGCGATGAATTTCGCGCAAGGGGAATGGGTTGTGCTGGGCGGCATGGTCGCCGCGATGCTTTTCTCCTCGTTCGGCATGGTCGGTCTCGCCTGCGTCGTGGCCGTGTCGGTCGTGATGGTCGTCGGATTCGTGTCGGAACGCCTCGTCATCTGGCCGCTCAAGCGCCCCACGCCGCTGCTCATCACGCTGGTCAGCATCGGGCTGGCGATCTCGACGCGCGGCCTGATCATGCTCGTCCTGGGCAAGCAACCCGTTGGATTTCCTGGATTCTCGCGCGCCGAGACCATCGATCTCGGCGGCGTCGTCCTGCAGACGCAGGCGCTCTGGATCTTCGGCATCACGGTCGTGTTCTTGTTGTTGTCGCAGTTGTTCTTCGAGCACACGATCCTCGGCAAAGCCCTCCGCGCCGCCGCCTCCGATCGCGAAGCGGCGTCTATCGTGGGCATCCGCGTCGAGCGGACAGTCATGCTCAGCTTTGTCATTTCCGCGTTTGCGGGCGCGCTTGCCGGCGCCATTGTCACGCCACTGACGCTTGCGTCGTACGATCAAGGCGTGATGTTCGGCTTCAAGGGATTCAGCGCCGCCATGCTCGGGGGCATCGGCAGCCTTCCCGGCGCTGTCGTCGGCGGTCTGGCGCTCGGCCTGCTCGAAGCCTTCGGCAGCTTCTACATCTCTTCCGATCTAAAGGATGCGATCGCTTTCGCCGTGCTGCTCGCAATCCTGTTTGCGCGGCCCTCGGGTCTCCTGGGCCGGCCCGAAGTCGTGAAGGTTTGAGCGATGAGAGTCGCGCGCGCAGAAGACAAGGTGGTCGCTGACTTGGCCACGGTTCAAATGACGCGGGAGCAGTTTGCGTTGAAGCCGCCCGCGAGCGTCGCCGGTCTCGCCATCATCTGGGGACTGTTACTCGCTGTACCCTTCATCGCGCCGAACGCCTACCTCGTCTCGCTTGCGAACCTGTTTCTGATCAACGTCATTTTGGTTGCGAGCCTGAATCTTCTGATGGGCTACGGCGGGCAGATTTCGCTTGGACACGCCGGCTTTTTCGGGTTCGGCGCTTACACGAGTGGCGTCTTGTCCGTGAAGTTCGGATTCAGTCCCTGGGCCGGACTGCCGGCAGCGGCCGCTTTGACCGCACTGTCAGCCGTCGTCATTGGTCTGCCCGCGCTGCGACTGCGCGGTCTCTATCTTTCGATGGCGACGATGGGCTGGAACGCAATCTTGGTTGTCCTGTTCAACCGGTTCGTCGACATCACCGGCGGACCCAACGGATTGTTGGGCGTCAAACCGTTTTCCTTCTTTGGCATTCGCCTCGACACGGACGCGAAGCAGTTCCCGCTCGTCTGGATCGTGTCGCTCGTAACGATGCTGCTCATTCTCAACCTGCTCGATTCGCGCTTCGGGCGGGCGCTGCGCGCAACCGCCACGAACGAACTGGGCGCCAATGCGCTCGGCATCGACAGTTTTGGCGTCAAACTGCGCATCTTCGTCCTGAGCGCCGCAATGGCGGGCGTCGCGGGATGCCTCTATGTGCACGTCAACCAGTTCGCTTCTCCCGAGACTTTCGGCGTCGCGAATTCAATCTTGCTGCTCGTCATGGTCGCGATCGGCGGCAGCGGGCGCTACTGGGGGCCTCTATATGGCGCACTGATCCTCACCGCTGTTCCGCCCTTGCTGCTCGACTACGAGGACATTGAACTCCTGTTGTTCGGATTGGCGCTGCTCGTCGTCCTTATGTTCCTGCCATCGGGAATCGCCGGCGCTGCGCAGGCCTTCTGGGGCCGAATCCTGCATACGCGAGTGCCGCTATGACGGTTATCTTGCGTACCGAAGCGTTGAATTGCTACTTCTCGGGCCTTCGCGCCGTCGCCGATCTGACGTTCGACGTGAAAGCCGGCGAGATCAAGGGGGTCATCGGACCCAATGGCGCAGGTAAGAGCACGCTGTTCAACATGATCGCCGGCGTGACACGCCCGAACTCCGGCAAGATCTGGTTCGACGGACGCTCGATCGAATCGCTGCCCGCATTCGAACGTGCGCGCCTCGGCATTTCGAGAACGTTTCAGAATCTTCAGATATTCAAGGAAATGACGGTCCTTGAGAACGTTGTCGCGGGCCGACACATGCACGGCGCGGTCGGCTTTGCAGCGGCGCTGCTGCGGACGCCCGCCGTTGGCGTCGAGAATCGCGCGATGAAAGCAAACGCTATGCGGCTACTTGAACGCTTCGGCATGGCCGATTGTGCTCATCAACCTGCGGGATCGCTGTCATTCGGTGAAATGAAAATTCTCGAACTCGCGCGCGCGCTCGCCTGCGAACCGCGGCTCCTGCTGCTTGATGAACCGGCCGCCGGACTGCCGCGTGCGGCCGCTGACCGGATCGCCGAGATCATCGCGGAGCTCAACAGGGACGGCCTGACCGTTCTCCTTGTCGAACACAATATGCGCATGGTCATGTCGCTTGCCCACGAAATTCTCGTCCTGAACAATGGTGAACGGATAGCCGAAGGGGATGCAAGCGCCATTCGACGGCACCCCGACGTGCTCGCCGCCTATCTCGGCGAGACCGCTGATGCTTGAGGTCCGCAACCTCCATGCCGGTTACGGAAGTGCGGAAGTCTTGCACGACGTCTCTCTCGATGTACTACAAGGACAGTGCACGTGTCTTATCGGCGCCAACGGGGCTGGCAAGACAACCCTTCTGAAGTGCCTGTCGGGCCTTCTGCCGCTTGCAGGTGGGACGATCCGCGTCGATGGCGTCGATCTGTCTCGCGCCGGCGCATCGGCGAGGCTCGATCACGGCGTGACGCTTGTTCCGGAAGGTCGTCGCGTCTTCGCTGACATGTCCGTGCGCGAAAACCTCGAGCTTGGCGCCTACCGACGGCTGTGGCCGCGTCGCGATCCTCGTGTCATCGCCGACATGGAAATGGTTTTCGGCACGTTTCCACGATTGAAGGAGCGGGAGCGGCATCTCGCCGGACTTCTCTCCGGCGGCGAACAGCAGATGCTGGCGATAGGGCGTGCGCTCATGTCGCGTCCGCGTCTTCTTCTGCTCGATGAACCTTCGATGGGGCTCGCGCCGCGTGTGATGCAGGAAATTTTCGCGACGATCGCGCGATTGAACCGCGAAGGCATGTCCGTCCTGCTTGCGGAGCAGAACGCCAACATGGCCTTCAAGACCGCGAGTTCCGCTTACATTCTCGCCGAAGGCGAAATCATCCGCAATGCTTCCAGCAGTGCGCTCGCCGAAGACGAGATCGTCCGCGCTGCCTACCTTGGCATGTGATCGAGGAGTGAGAATGGCATCGACCATCGACGAAGCGCTGGAGGCCGAATATGCGCTGCGTCGTCGTCACCCGGAGCGCGACGCAGTCTACGCCCGACACCTGCAACGTGGCGCGATGGTGCGCGCCGCCGGACGGTGTGATCTCGACGTGCGATATGGCTCTGGTCCGCGTGCGACGCTCGATATCTACCACGCTGCCGATAGCTCGCGCCTGTTGGTCTTCGTTCACGGCGGCTATTGGCGGGCGCTGGACAAGACTTACGTGGCATTTATTGCCGAAGCTTACCGTCGCGCGGGCATCACGGTCGCGATGCCAGGCTATGATCTTGTTCCGGATCTGCGCATCGAAGAGATCGCGGACCAGATCAGGGAGGCTTTCAAATTCGCCGCGGATATTCTTTCTCCGCGTGAAATCGTCGTGGCGGGTCATTCTGCAGGCGCGCAACTCGCCGCCATGCTTGCGCTCGATCAGTCTCAGTTGCGGAGCGGTGGGCCGATCGTCGGCTTTGCAGGCGTGAGCGGCGTTTTCGATCTGCGACCACTGCTGCGAACGTCGATTAACGCGGATCTGGGTCTCACGATCGAAGACGCCGCGCGAGCCAGTCCGGCCCTGCGCCTGGAATGTTTGCCACTTGCGAGCAAGCTGCCCACCTGCTTGACCATCGTCGGCGGGAACGAAACGCAAGGGTTCAAGGAATGGAGCCGCGATTTCGACGCGAGATGGCGCCATCGCAACGGTGCGGCCCGCTGCATGGTTGTCGACGGCGCCACGCACTTTTCGATCCTCGATCATATCGCCGACCCCGACGACCCGGCCTGCGCCGCTGTGCTCGGGCTATTCTCCCGTTCGTCCGGGTGAAGGCGCGTTCAGACGCCGTCGTGGCAACGATGGTGGTCGGATGAGCCTGGAATCGGCTGGCTTGTCGGCGCCGTCTGCAGTCAGCGAGAGGCGCCTGCCTCGACATAGCTATCGAACTGGCGAAGTTTGTCCGGCGTCGCTGCGAGCGCATTCCTGGCGTCGGCCATGGCCTGGTTTGCTTGCGCCGCATCTCCGAGCACACGATAGGAGCGAACAAGCTGGGCCCAACCCTCTGGATCGTCGCCCTTCAGCTTCAGTCGATCGGCTAGTCTCTGCACCATGCCGCGAATGGCGTCGCCATCAGCGTGCGGCGGTGCAGCGGCCTGGCCGGAAGGGGCGGCGCTGACTTTGGGCGGCGGCGCGTCGGACATGCGTTTCAACTCGTCCTCGAACAACTCGGACTTCAACGGACTGCCTGCGAGGGCCTTTCGCGCGTCTTCGACCGCTTGCCGGGCCTGCGCCTCGTCGCCCAGCACCGACCAGGAGCGCACGAGCTGGGCCCAGCCTTCGGGATCGTCGCCATTGGCCTTCAGACGCGCAGCCAGCTTGTCGACCATGCCGCGGATCATCTCCGCCTGCTGGCCCTGCGGCAGTCCGGCTGCGTCCTGCATCTGGCGGGCGCTCGGGCCCGCGCCGGGGGCGGTGTCGGGCTGCCCCTCCAGGCGGGCCAGCGAGCCGCGGACGGAGGCCGCCCAGCTCGCATCCGCCGGCGCCGAGGCCAGCAATTCGCTCCAGATGCGGCGCGCGTCGTCGTTGCGGCCGTCCTGGACGGCGGCCAGGCCCTTGTAATAGCGGGCGGCGATCGCCTCCTTGTCCATGGCAAGCGCCCGGTCGAACGCCATGGCCGCCTCGGCCGTGACCACGCCGTCAGCTGCGGCGACCATTGATTCGCCGAGACTTTCCAGATTGTCGGCGTTCTCGCCGTTCAGGCGGATGATGTTGCGCCAGGCGTTGACCGCGTCGTCGTAGCGCTCGAGCCGCTGGTAGACCGGCGCCAGCACCTGCCAGCTCTTGGCGTCGTCTGGATCGCGCTGCAGGTGATTCTCGACCTTGGCGATCATGTCGGCGATCGACTTGGCGTCCGGCCGGCCGGGCTCGGCGACGGCCACGGGCTTCGGCTGGGCGTCGCCAGGCGAACCCAGCCTGTAATAAAGCGCCGCGGAGAGCGAGGGTATGACGACAATCGCGGCGATCAGGGCGGCGCGGCGGCCCGCCCGCGATTCGGCCGGCGGCGGCCCCGCCGGCCTGCTCGCCTCCGTTTCGGCCGCTTTCAGGAGACGCCGGGACACCTCGATCCGCGCGGCTTCCGATTCGCTGTCGTCGATCAGGCCCGCATTGCGGTCGCGCTCGATCTCGTCGAGCTGGTCGCGATAGACCGCGACATCGCCGCCGGAGCGGGCGCCCTGCGCATGAAACACGAACGGCCAGGCCACGAAGGCCAGCGCGACGAGGGTCATCGCTGCGATGACGAGCCAGAAAATCATGGGTTCACATAGCGAGTGTTACGCGCCGGCGGCAAGCCGATCGCCCGATTCGGGCCTCTGCGGGCGCAAAATGAAACGGGCGGCCGCGCTCCCGGCGCCGCCGCCCGCCACGATACCTCAGGCGATCAGCAGGGGAACTTGCCCGCCGCCTTGTACTTCGTGCCGTAGGGGGTGAGGCCCTCTTCCTTCCCGCCGGTCGGACTGTTGTGGCACTTCTTGCACGGAGCGCCGACCGCTTCGGAAATGCATTTCTTCGCCAGCGCCGGGCCGCTCGAAAGCGCAACGGACGCGCCGATCAGCACGGCCGCGGCGGCGATCGGCGCAGACACGCGCCAAGCCAGACGGAACACGAAATTCCTACCCATCCCTACGTCTCCATCATTGTCTAGGACAGGCCGGAGCAAAGCGGACATTGGCCACCAACGCATTGACTTGCCTCAAGCCAATCTGTTGCAGTTTGGCAACGGTTCCGCAGAATTAATTTTCTGTAACGTTCCATTGATTTTCGTCAATGCGAACAGCGGTCGCCCCGGCCAATCCTGCCCGCAATGCCAAGTTCAGGCGATGCTCGTCGGCCGCGTTGGCCGATGCAAAGAGCGGGGGTACGAATGCAAGTTCCGGGAGGCGTCGCCAACGCGCGCACGCGCTTCGTGTCGCGGTACAGGGTGCAAGCACGCGCGCTGCGAACGAAGCTAGGCAGTTTGGCTGCCGCAGCCCTGTTTGTAGCTCCCCTTTTGGGCGCGATTGAGGCGAAAGCTTCGCCCGATCTGGCCCAGTCGGCCGCTCCAGCGACCGCGGCGAAAAGCGATGCCGCCTTTTCGGCGCTTCGTGATCATGCTGGAGCGCTCGCTTCGAAGGACGGCGGCCAGATCAAGGTCGCGGCCAACAGCCTCTGGGACGCGCTGAAGGAAAAGGCCGCCGGCGTGCCGGTGGAGGACGCCACGGCTCCCGCGCGTCCGGCGCCTGTCGTCAAGGGCGTGAAGAAGGGCGCTGCATCCGCGCCGGTTGGGGAAGCCGATTTCGTCGGCTCCAAGGTCTGCGTCGAGTGCCACGCAAAGTCGATCGCGGAATTCAACAAGACGCTGATGGGCCGCCTCGCGCTGCAGAACAAGATCCAGTGCGAAGGCTGCCACGGTCCTGCGTCGATCCACGTCAAGGAAGGTCGCGGCGGCGGCGGTCTCGTCACGTTCCGCGCTGACGATCCGAACACCAACGCCGCTTCGATCAACGAGATGTGCCTGGGCTGCCACAAGCGCGGCGATCGCACCTACTGGGACGGTTCGGCGCACGAGAAGCGCGACGTCGCCTGCACGAACTGCCACACGATCATGAAGAACGTGTCGGCGAAGCGGAACCTCAAGACGAAGTTCGAACCGGAAACCTGTTTCCAGTGCCACAAGGATCGTAAGGCGCAGGCGTTCCGCAATTCGCACATGCCCGTCGGCAACGGCAAGATGTCCTGCTCGGATTGCCACAACCCGCACGGTTCCGCCACGGAAGCCCTGCTGCGCGCCGACTCGGTGAACGACACCTGCTACCGGTGCCATGCCGACAAGCGCGGTCCGTTCCTGTTCGAGCATCTGCCGGTTCGCGAGAACTGCCTCAATTGTCACGACGCCCATGGCACCGTGAACGAGGCGATGCTCAAGGTCGCGCGGCCCCGGCTTTGCGCCACATGCCACGGCTTCGGCCATGGTCTGACCAGCGGCGTGAACTCGATCCAGTACCTCGGCGCCTCCTGCCAGAACTGCCACGTGCAGGTGCATGGCACGAACTCGCCATCGGGTCCGCTGCTGCATCGCTGATCGAACGAACCGTCGGGTTCGCCGCCCCAACAGAGCGCGCGGCGGGCCCTAGCAGAAGAGAACGGATTTAGGAGGCAAGTGTGTTGACCTGCCGCACCACATTGATGACTGCCAGCGCTATGTGCGCGCTGATCGCCGCGCTCGCGAGCGCAGGGCCGGCCCAGGCCGCCGACCTGCCGACCCGCAAATCGGTACCCATGCTGCTCGACACGTCCTGGTACACGGAAGGCGAAGTCGAGGTTGGGGGGCGCTTCTTCCTCAATCACCCACAGCAGGGCGCGATGCCGAACATGGGCCAGAGCCAGGCCGCATATTACCGTTACCAATGGCTGGCTCCCGGTCCGTTCGGCAACCTCGCGATCGCCGCAGGCACGCGCGACGGCGTCCGCCGGGTCGAGATGTTCGGCAACAACATCGGCTACCGCGATCAGGCCTACGGCCTCAGCTATAGCCACGCCGGGCAGTATTATATCGACCTTGGCTGGAACCAGATACCCTACACATATTCCACCAGCGCGCAGACCATCTACAATGGCGTCGGCGGCAATTACCTGGGGCTGATCCCGGGGCTGTCGGCGAATTTGTATAACGCAGCTGGCGGCGCCGGAGCCGCGCTCGCCTTCCCCGGAAATGCTGCACAAGCGGCGAATGTCTGGACCCTTCTGAACGCCGCCTCGCACCAGCAGTACATCGGCATCACGCGCTCCACCGGCACGGCCGATGCCCGCTGGACGCCGACCGACGCCTGGGATGTGCGGGCCTATTTCGAGAACATCAATCGCCAGGGCACGATGCCATGGCAGATGAGCTTCACGGCCAACACGTCCGGCGTGGTCGCCCAGGTGCCCAAACCCATCAACGACAATACGAAGAACTACGGCCTCAATGCCGAGTATCAGGGCCAGACATTCTGGGACAAGACCTATACGTTCAAGCTCGGTTATCGTGGGTCGACCTACACCGACAACGTCAACGGCTTCGTGGTCGAGAATCCGTTCTGCCTGAATGCAGCCACGTGCGCACGCGCGTCCGGACCGCTGGCCCTCATGTCGACGCCGCCGAGCAACATGGCGAATGGCGTCGTCAGCACGCTGGCGCTGGATCTACCCTGGAAGGCGCGCTACGTCGGGTCGCTCAACGTCACGCGCATGCAGCAGAACGATACGTTCCAACCATTCTCCATTAACACGATCGCGGGCGCGCCCGGCGCCACGGGCTTTCCGTTCTTGCCCGCATCGGGTCTGAACGGCATGGTCGACACGGTGTTGTTCAACAACGTGCTGACAAAGGACATCACGTCCGAGCTGAAGGGCAAGGTCTCCTACCGGCTGTACGATTACAATAACCGCACGCCGGAACTGTATTTCAATAACTGGGTGATCACGGACAGCGCTTTTGCAAAGGCGACGACGGCGCAATACGCGCCGGTGCGTTCGCTGTCGATGTCCTACACCAAACAGAACGCGGCGGCCGAACTCAACTGGCGTCCCATGAAGACGCTGACGCTCGGCGCCTCGTACAATTACGAACGCTACGACTGGAAGCGCGAAGCCGCGACCAGCACTGACGAGAACATGGTCAAGGCCTGGATGGACTATCGTCCGAACGGCTGGTTCGACTTCAGGTCGAGCGCCTCCTATGCGCGCCGGACTTCGAATAACTACAACTATCAGATCAATCAGGCGTTCTATCAGTGGCTGACGCCTGCGGCTTTGCCGTTCCCGGCGGGCAATGGCACCAGCGTGTTTGCTAACCCCGACTACCGCATCTTCTATCTGTCGGGTCGCGAACGCGCCAAGATCGACGCGCAGGCCGATATCACTGTCTTTGACGGCCTGACCGTCACGCCGAACTTTGCTTACATCAACGACTATTACCCGATGCCGTACCTTCCCGGTTCGGTGCTGGGCACGGCGGCTCCGGCGGTGCTCGCCAACTCGCCGTCGAACATTCAGCAGGGGCTCACGTCGACACAGAAGGTCCAGGCGGGCATCGACGCGACCTATCAGTTGACCAGTTCGACCAAGCTGTTTGCCTTCTACCTCTATGAGCACACGAACCGCGGCTACGTAGGCGGCACGCCCGGGAACAATGTTCTGATGGGAGCCCTTGGCGCCAATCCGAACCCGACAAGCGCGCTGTACAAGATGAGCGCCGGCGAATACGTCAACACGTTCCGGGTTGGCGTCGACAGCGATATCATCCCGCGCCTCAATATGAAGGCGTCTTATACCTTGGCGAAGGGGACGGCTTCGCAGGCGTTGCCTTTCGTGTCCGGGCTCACTCTGCCGAGCTTTATCAACTATCCGAACATGCAGACGATGTACCAGCAGGCCGATTTCGGTCTGAAGTACACCTTTGCCGACGATTGGCTGAAGAGCATGGGCCTCGCCGGCAAGATGTCCGCAGGCCTCAACTACACCTGGCAGCGCAACATCGTGAACAACTGGCAGGCTGAGACGCTCAACTACATGTGGAACGCCAATCTCACAGGCGTTGGATATATGGCCTTCATGGGTTGGTACAATCCCAACTACAACATTCACCGTCTGGCGGCTTCCGTCAGCTACAAATGGTGACCTTTCCGAGGAAAGTCTGACCTAGCTCAAGGCCCGCAGCGAAAATTGCGGGCCTTGTTGTTTCCGGACCAAATCGAGCAAGTCGCGACCGACGCGAAATGCGGTCGGCCAGATCGCAACCGACAAGACACATATCGAGAATGCACATGTCCGATACCGACAAAGGCAAATCCGGCAAGGGGTTCATCGCGCGCCTGTGGGGCTTCCTGACGGGGCCCAGTTCGCGGTTCTCGATCGCCACGCTTGTCATCTTCGGCGGCATCGGCGGCATCGTCTTCTGGGGCGGTTTCAACTGGGCGATGGAAGTCGCCAACACCGAGAGCTTCTGCATCTCCTGCCATGAAATGCGCGACAATCCGTACAAGGAACTGCAGAGCACGATCCACTTCAAGAATCGCTCAGGCGTCCGCGCGACGTGCCCGGACTGCCACGTCCCGCATCCCTTCATGTGGAAGATGAAGCGCAAGATCGAGGCGTCCAACGAATTGCTGCACAAGTTCCTCGGCACGATCGACACGCCCGAGAAATACGAGGCGCATCGCATGGAGATGGCCAAGAGCGTCTGGAAAGTGATGATCGCCACGGACTCGCGCGAGTGCCGCAATTGCCACCAGGAACATTCGATGGATTTCTCGAAGCAGGCGCCCAAGGCCGCCAAGGCCATGAAGGAAGGTTTCGAGAAGAAGATGACCTGCATCGAATGCCACCAGGGCATCGCGCACAAGCTGCCGAAGGACCCGGATGACGACGAACCGGCCGAGGACAACAAGGACGCCGCCGCCGATCCCAAGGCCGGCGACAAGCCCGCCGATCCCAAGGTGGAGCCGGCCAAGAAGTAAACCGGCCGATAGCCCGCAAGAATCAGCCCGTGCCGTAGGCGCGGGCTTTTTCGTTTCCGATTGCTGGTGCAAATGCGCCGCGCCTGCGTCGCGCGGGCGCAGGCCGCGCCCGGCCGGCGCTACTTGTCGAGGCGCTTCAGTTCCTGGCGCGCGATCGCCGAATACACATGCTGCGCGGCGCAGACGTCGACCGCGCGGCGCAACATCTCGCCGCCCTGGACCTTGTCGCCCTTCGCCAGCGCCTGTTCGCCGGCGATGAACGACACGGCGCATTCGCGGCCGCGGCTGGCGCCGCCATGCGTCGAGCCGGTCGACAATTGCTTCAGGTCCGTCTGGCCGAGCAGGTAGGAGACCGCCGTTCCCGGCCATTTCGTCAGGTCGAGGCGCGTCGCATCGTCCTTGAGCTGCCGGCTGTCGTCGATTCCGGCGCGCGCGCGGGCCAGATGCAGCCAGACCGTCTGGTAGGGCAGCCACAGCACGTCGCCGGCGCGTTCGCCCATGCCGAGCGACATGGCCTTGGCGAAATCGTCGGCGGCCTGCGTGTATTTGCCGGCCATGAACCAGGTGAAGCCCCGCTCGTTCAGGAGATCTGCCTCGTCGGCGCCGCCCTTTTTCGCCTGGCTGGCGAGCGCGGCGTCGTAATCGGCCAGCGCGCGGTCGAAATCGCCCTTGCCGCGCAGCGTCGCGGCGCGCTGCAGCCAGGTTTCCGTCGCGGGCTGCAGCTTGATCGCAGCCGAGAAATCCTCGATCGCCTCGTCGTTGCGGCCGGCGAGCTGGCGCACCTGGCCGCGCGCCGCGTAGAGGCTGGCGTCGTCGCCCTTGATCTTGATGGCTGCGGAATAGTCGGCAATCGAATCCGCGCCGAATCGCTCGGCATTGTCCTTCCGGTTGAAAGTCTCGGCGATCATGCTCTTGGCGAAATAGGCGGTCGCGCGTCCGCGCAGCGCCTGCAGCCGCTGGTCGGGCGTGAGCGCATTGTCGCCCAGCGCCTGCGTGTAGAGCTTGATCGCTTCGTCATGCGCGCTGCGGTCGCCGGCGGCCTGCGCCGCCGCGAGATCCTGCGCGCCGCCCGCCCAGGCGCTGCCAGCGGCGAGCGCGACGAGCGAGGCGGCGGCGAGCAGCATCGAGAATTTGCGTTTCAATTTCCTGTTTCCTTGAAGACGGCGCCGACGAGCGCGGGCGCCGGCGAGCGCCCGCCGGCTGCGGTCGGCGGCCGCGCGCAGCGGCGATTGGTTTGGCTCAGGCGGTCTGCTGGAATTCCTTGACCAGCCCGGCGAGGACGGAAAGCACGAAGAACGCGCCGGCCAGCGCGATGGCGCCGAAGCCCGCCTCGACCGCGTAATTGGCCGGCGCGCTGACGCCCATCAGAACGCCGGCGAGTATGCCGATGCCGCCCAGCACGACCAGAATCGCGCAGATGATGTACGTCCGCATGCCCATCTCCCTCTCGGAAAGGATTTCTATTACAGATCGGACCCTGATGCATCGGGCCGCAGACGCATTGATGCTGGTCAACACGGCGTCGATCCGCGTCCAGTGCTATTCGATCACTTCCTCGGCCCGCGCCATCAGCGCGGCTGGCGGGTCGACCCCGAGCGCGCGCGCCGTCCTGGCATTGACGACCAGCTCGTAGGCGATCGCCCGCTCGACCGGCAGCGCCTCCGGCTTCTCACCCCTGAGGATGCGATCGACGAAGCCGGCGGCCTGCCTGTGCAATTCCATCGTGTCCGGCCCGTAGGCCATCAATCCGCCGGCCTGTGCGAAAAAACGCGACCAGTAGATCGCCGGCACTTTGTGCTGCGCGGCCAGGTCGACGATCAGCTTGCGATGGACGAGGGAAAATGCCGCGGCGGAAACGATCAGCCCGGCCCCCGGCGTTGCTGCGAGCCCGGCGACGCCACGCTCGATTTCGCCGGCATCCGGCGCGGCGAGCTGGATCGGCTCGATCGACAGGCGTTTCGCCTCTTCGGCGAACGGCGACCAGAAGCCCTTGAAATTGTGATTGTTCGGGTCGCCCATGAGCGCGGCGCGCGTCACCCGCGGGTCGATCTCGCGAATGAGCTGCAGCCATTTGGCGGCGATCGGATAGTCGAACGGCGTCAGGCCGGTCATGTTGCCGCCGGGATGGGCGAGACTGGCGACGAAGCCGCCCGCGACCGGGTCGGTGACGTTGACGAAGACGACAGGGATGTCGCGCGTCAGCGACCGCATGGCCGTCGTGGCGACCGTGCCGGAACTGAGAATGACATCCGGCGAAAGGGCGATCAGTTCGGCGCCCAGGGTTTTCGCCTTCTCGGAATCGTTGCCGAGCGAGCGAAACTCCAGGCGATATTCCTTGCCTTCGTTCCAGCCCAGCGCCTTCAGGCCGTTCCGGAAGGCCTCGGCGCGCTGGCGCGATTCCGTGTTGTCGGCGGAACTGAACGTGACGCCGATCACCTTCTGTCTGCCGGGCTGCTGGGCGCGCGCGGCCGGCGGCGCAGCAAAGGGCGCTGCGCCCACCAGCGCGCCGGCGTAGCCGATGAAGTCCCGTCTTTTCATTGCTTCCTTTGTCCCTGTCGGCCGCTCATGCGGCCAGTCGCTGGTTGGCTGGCGATCGGCCGCGCATCATTCGATCAGTTCGTCCGCTTGCGCCAGAAGCGTCGTCGGAAAGGTCAGGCCAATTCGCTCGGCGGCGCGCAGGTTGAGGGTCAGCGAGAATCGGGTCGGCGCCTGCACGGGAAGATCAGCCGGCTTCTCGCCAGCAAGGATGCGCGCGACATAGGAAGCCCCGGCGGCGAACAGGTCGGCATGGTCGAAACCATATGACATCAGACCGCCGTCCGCGGCATAGATGCGGAACGGGTAGCAGGCCGGCATTCGAGCGGTCGCTGCGGCTCGAATGATCCTGTCGCGCGCGATAACGTTGACGCCCGTCGGGAACACGAGCAGAGCGCCAGCGCCTTTCGCGGCAAATTCCGCGATGCGCGCGTCGACCGGATCCTGTGGGTCGGTCATGCCGAGCGGCGTGATCTCGATTCCCGCGCGCGCCGCCTCGCGTTGCGCCGCCTCGAGAATGGCGACGAATTCTTTGAAGCCCGGATGCAGCACGGCGCCGATGCGTTTCAACCCCGGCGCAACATCCCGCAGCAGGGTCACCCACTTGCCGCCGATGTCCGGCTCGAACGTGCTGAAGCCGGTGATACGGCCGCCAGGCGCAGCGAGGCTTTTTACATAGCCCGACCCGACAGGATCGGACACGACCACGAAAACGACGGGCGTCGGGCCATCCAGCTTTCGAAGCGCGGACGTGGCGGGGCTGCCGTTGGCGACGATGAGATCTGGCGAAACGGCAAGCGCCTGCGCCACGCGGGCGTCGACGGATTTCGGATCGCTCGCGCCCCAGAAGACGTCGAGCGACAGGTTCCGTCCTTCCTTCCAGCCGAGTTGCGCCAGCCGGGCGCGCATCGCCGCGAGCTGCCGCTCGCTCTCCGGACTCTGGACGAGGCCCATCAGCACGGCGACGCGGCGGGGCCGCGCGTCCTGTGCGAAGGCGGACGAGAGAGACAGCAAGGGCGCGCTCGTGAGGCCGAACAGGACATTGCGCCTGTTCATCGGCGGGCTCGTCGCCCACACGGCCGCAAGTTGAAAAGGGCCGCCGCATGGCCGCTGATTTCGCGCCTCATTCGACGACCCGGTCGGCTCGGGCCAGAATTTGCGGCGGCACGTTGACGCCGATCTGGCGCGCGGTCGCCAGATTGACCACGAGCTCGAACTCGCTCGGCTGCTCGATCGGCAATTCCGCCGGCGTCTTGCCTTGTGCGATCTTGTCCACGAAAAACGCCATCCGCCGGAATGCTTCCTTCAGTTTGGGCCCATAGGTGCAGAAGGCGCCGGCTTCCGCCATGACCGCCCAGCCCGAATATACCGGAAGCCTGTTGCGGATTGCGAATTCGGCGATGCCCTTCTGGTTGCTCACCACGAAGGCGTCGGCGAACATCAGGATCGCATCCGGTTGACGGGCCGGAACCGAAGCCAACGCACGTTCGAGCGCCGCCTGGGTCGCGACTTCCTCGAACAACGGTTCAATCCCGAGTTGCTGCGCCTTCGTCTCGACGACCTTGCGCTCCAGCGCGGCCCCGCCGTGCAGCGGGTTGACCAGAACGGCGATGCGCTTGAGGCCAGGTTGTATCTCGCGCGCCAGGTCGAGACGCTTGGCGTTGAGTTCCGCCATCATCAGCGTGACGCCGGTGGCGTTGTTGTCGGGGTGGACCAGATCGCGCGACAGGCCGACCGTCACCGGGTCGGCGCTCAACTGATAGACGACCGGTTTCGAGCGCGGCGCGGCGACGACAAGCGGGGTCGCCGCGGCATGCGTGACGATGACGTCGACGCCACGCTTGTCCAGTTCCGAGACGAATCCGGCGATCCGTTCCGGCGCCTGGGCCGCATATCTCGTTTCAAGGACCAGCCGCGGCCCGGAATAACCGTAAGCGGCAAGGCCGGCGCGCAGGGTCGCCAGGAAATCGGTCGCTGAAGCCTCGTCGAGCATCGTGACGAAACCGACGGCGAGCGGGCGGGCGTCTCCACGGGCCTGCTGCGCCCGGCCGGCTTGCGACAAGATCAGGGGAAGGCTGGCGACGAGCCAACCGAAATCGCGTCGCCTCATCGCTTTCCCCCGCTCTCGTGGCGCTTCCGGGGCGATACTAGGCCGCGACCGTCCCGGCCGACAATCCGGGTCCGGCCGCGTTCACGCAATCATGGATGCCGATCCCGGAAAGCGCCATTTGGCAGCGACCGCGCTTGCGATCCCGGACGCCGCCTTGCATTCTCCGGCGGGCATGGGCGAGGCGATGACGCAACCAATCCGAATTCTATCTGTCGACGACGAGCGCGATGTCGAGGCGCTGCTGCTCCAGAGCTTCCGCAAGCAGGTGCGCGAGGGCGCGTTCCAGTTCGCCTTTGCGCACGATGGCGGCGCGGCGCTCGAGACGGTCAAGTCGAGCGATCCCTTCGATGTCATCCTGCTCGACATCAACATGCCGGTCATGGATGGCCTGACCTTCCTCGGCAAGCTGGCCGAGGTGCCGCAGGACGCCCGCGTCGTCATGGTCTCGGCTTACGGCGACATGTCCAACCTGCGCGTCTCCATGAATCGCGGCGCCTATGATTTCGTGACCAAGCCGGTCGACATGGCCGATCTCGACGCCACCATCCGCAAGACGGCCTCCGAAGTGCGCAAGTACCGGATGCTGAGCGACGAGAAGCGCGCGCTCGAACGCGCCCGCGGCAATCTCGCGCGCTATTTCTCGCCGCAACTGGCCGAATATCTCGCCGAGCGGCACGAACCCCTGGGTCCCGTGCGCCGGCAGGATGTCGCCGTGCTGTTCGCCGATCTCGTCGGCTTCACCACCTTCGCCGAGAAGAACACGCCCGAGCGCGTGATCGAACTCCTGCGCAATTTCCACGACCGCATGAGCCGGATCGTCTTCCAGCACGGCGGCTGCCTCGAAAAATACATCGGCGACGCCTTGTGCTGCACCTTCGGCGTGCTCGACCAGAGCCCGCTCGACGCCCATCGCGCCGTGCGCTGCGGCGTCGCCATGGTCGAGGCCGTCGCGGCATGGAACGGCGAGCGCGTCGCCGCCGGCGAGGAGCCGGTGCAGATCGGCGTCGGCGTGAATTGCGGGCCGGCCGTGATCGGCGACATCGGCTCCGAGCAGACGCTGGCCTTCGCGACGATCGGCAGCACGGTCAATATGGCGAGCCGCCTGCAGGATGCGACGCGGCAGATCGGCGCAAGCATCGTCCTGTCGGAAGCGGTGGTTCAGGCAATCGAAAATTCAAGCGAGCCGGGCCTGCACGAACGATTCGCCGAGCGCGGCGAATTCACGCCGCGCGGCGCGGCGCGACCCATGACGATCTGCTTCAACCGCCAGGATTTCCCGCTGGTTCGCGCGGCAGGATGACCGTGAACTGCGTGTAGGCGCCGGGTTCGGAATCGACCAGCAGTTCGCCGCCGTGCTGCTTGACCACGATATCGTGGGCAATCGACAGGCCGAGACCCGTGCCTTCGCCGGCCGGTTTCGTCGTGAAGAACGGCAGGAAGATGCGGTTGCGTATGTCGTCGGGGATGCCGGCGCCATTGTCGCGGATGCGGATGGCGATGCGATCGCCGAGCGACTGCGTCTCCACCGTCATCGTGGCGGGGCCGCCGGCGGGATGTTCCGCAGCCTTGGCGGTGGCCGCGTAGAAGCCGTTGGTGATGAGGTTGAGCAGGACGCGCGTCACCTCCTGCGGATAGATGCGCGCGTCGCCGACGTCCGGATCGAGATTGCGATGCATTTCGATCTGCAGGCCGGGCTTTTCGGCGCGCGCGCCGTGATAGGCGAGATTGAGGCTCTCCTCGACCAGCGGATTGATGGCGATCTCGCGCAGGTCGCTACCGCCTTCGCGCGAGTGCAGCAACATGTTCTTGACGATCGAATCGGCGCGCTTGCCGTGCTGGACGATCTTCTCGAGATTGCCCTTGAGCATGTCGAGCAGTTCGTCGATCTCCTCGGCGTCGGGGCCAGACCGCTCCAGCTTGTCCAGCACGCCGCGCAATTCCTCGAGCAATTCGGTCGAGATCGCCGAGAAATTGTTGACGAAATTGAGCGGATTCTTGATCTCGTGGGCGATGCCGGCGGTGAGCTGGCCGAGCGAGGCGAGCTTTTCGGTCTGCACGAGCCGGTCCTGCGCCTCGCGCAGATCCTTCAGGGATTTCGACAGCGCCTGCGTGCGTTCGTCCACCTTGGCTTCGAGGCTCTCGTATGAATCCTGGATGCGCGTCGCCATGTGGTTGAAGCGCGAAGCGAGCTGCTCGATTTCGTCGCCGGTCTGGATGTCGATTCGTTGCGCCAGATCGCCTTCGCCCAGCCTTTCGGCGCCTTCCTGCAGGCGGCGGATCGGCACGACCATGCGTCGCGCGATCAGGACAGCGGCGACGCCGGCGAGCAGCAGGCCGATCAGCAGGCTGGCGGCCGCCTGCTTCACCTGCGCATAGACCGGCTCCATCGCCTCGCTGACCGGAGATGCGACGAAGACGAGCCAGTTGAGGCGCGGCACCCAGGCGTAGGCGGTCAGTTCCTGCGCCGAATCCATGCCGGCCTCGACGCGCGCCGTCTCTGCCGCGCCCGGCGGCCGCTTGATCGCGTCGGCCACCACGGGGAGTTGCGACAGGTCCGTGCCGCGCAGCACGCGGCTCATGTCGGGATGGGCGAGCAGCCTCCCCTCGTTGGTCACGATATAGGCGTAGCCGGACTTGCCGACGCGGATCGAATTGACGACGTCCCAGACGAGCTTGAGATTGACTTCGGCGAGCGTCGCGCCGCCGTCGCGGCCCGCGTGGGCGACGCCCATCGACATGTAGGGTTCCGAGCCGCGACGCAGATAGACGGGGCCGAACCATGTCTTTTCGGCGCGCGTCTTCACGAAACGCGGATCGGCCGACAGATCCGCCTGCGTGCCGACCGAATCCGGATCGAGCCGCGAAAGTCGCAATTGTTCCTTGCCTGCGCCGTTCACGTAGAGCAGATCGGTGATCGCCGGCGTCTGGCGCATCAGCCGGATGAAATCATAGCGCTGCTGTTCGATGCCGACGCGGCTCCAGTCGGGCCTCGTCGTCCAGCCGAGCTGGCCTTCGATCAGCGACACGAACTCGCTGACGCGGTCGGCTGCGGACTTGGCCTTTTCCTGCTGAAGCTGGAACGTGGCGTTCTTGGCTTCGGTATATCCGATCCATGTATTGAACAGGCCGTTGGCGATCAGCACCGGCGCCAGCACCGCTACGAAAGCGATCGCGAACTTCACCGCCAGCGACAGGCGCATGCGCGCATTCTGCCGTTCGACTGTCACGCCCGCTCCTTCCGCCCCGGCCGCCGCGATGGTCCGGCCTGATTCCGGGCTGCCCGCGCGATCATCGCCGAGGGCTGCGTACGAGGCAACTGCGCCATTCCACCGGCCGCCGCCATTGTCTTGCGTCGGAGCGGGCTGGTAGATTGTCGCCGCCGGACGCGCGCCGGCGACGATCGGTTTCGCCGGCGACGGCCGGCAAGGGGGACGTATGAGCGTGCTGGTTCTGGTGGTCGATGACGAACCCGACGTCGCCGATCTGTTTCGCCAGCAGTTCCGGCGCGAATTGCGCTCCGGCCGTTTTGCGATGGAATTCGCCTATTCGGCCGCCGAGGCGCTGGCGCGCATCGGAGAGCAGCGCGACCATTCGCTGATCCTCGTGCTTTCCGACATCAACATGCCCGGCATGACGGGCCTCGAAATGCTGCCGCGCGCGCGCGAACTGCGGCCCGACGTGCCCGTCATCATGATCAGCGCCTACGGCGACGAGGATACGCGCCGCAAGGCGATCGAGAACGGCGCCCGCGAATTGCTCGCCAAGCCGGTCGATTTCGGCGCGCTTCGCCAGAGGATCGAGGCGAGGCTGGCCGAAGCGGCGTGAGCCGCTTCTCGCGCAACGCCGGGGAGCCTGGCATGTTCGATCGCCGAAATCTGCTCTGGGGCGCAGGCGCGCTCGTCGCTTTCCCGACTGCCTTGCGCGCGCAATCGAAGATTCGCGTCGGCGTGCTCTACCCGGGCCTCACCTCGATGACGGGCATTAGGGTCAATGCCGTCATGGAGGGGCTGCGCGAAGCAGGTTTCGAGAATATCGAGAGGATCGAGATCCTCGCGCGGGCGTCCGAGGGCGACCCGGCGCGGCTTGCGCCGCTGGCCGCCGACCTCGTGAACCAGAAGGTCGACGCGATCGTGCCGATCAGTCCGTCGGCGGTGCGCGCGGCCAAGGGCGCGACCACTACGATCCCGGTCGTCGCCAACGACATGGAGAGCGATCCCGTTCTCAGCAATTTCGTCCAGAGCCTGTCGCATCCCGGCGGCAATATTACCGGCGTGTTTTCCGATTTCCCGAAATTCGGCGCCAAATGGATCGAGCTGCTGAAAGAGGTTGTACCACGGCTGTCCAAAGTCGTGATCATGGCCGATCCCGCCTCCGGCCCCGTGCAGCGAGAGGCGGTTCAAAGCGCCGCGCGTGGCCTGTCGCTCCAGCAGGAATTGATCGAGGTGCGTTCCGTGGGCCAGCTCGACGCTGCCTTTGCGCGCGCGCGCGAGATCGAGCCCGATGCGATCATCATGCTCGCCTCGCCGATCTTCGGCACCGATCCGAAGCTGATCGCAAGGCTCGCACGCGAAAGCCGGTTGCCGATCGCGACGATCTTCTCCGATGTCGCGCGCGCCGGCGGCCTCCTGTCCTACGGTCCCGGCCTGATCGCAAGCATTCGTCAGACCGGCGGCATGCTTTCGAAAGTGCTGAAAGGAGTCAGCCCGGCCGACATTCCGATCGAGCGGCCGACGACATTCGAACTGGTCATCAACATGGATACGGCGCGCGCGCTCAACCTGGACGTGCCGGCCTCCATCCTGGCGCGCGCGACAGAAGTGATCGACTAGCCGGCCTCAGAATATGCGCAGCGTCAGCGCCGCGCCATAGAGGCAGACCGCCGTCAGATAGCCGAGCAGCGCATAGAGCGCGCGGTTGAAGCGCGCGTTCTTGACCATGCGGATGCGATGCAGCGCCAGGACCTCGTTGGCGTATTCGAGCTTCAGGTCGGCCTGCGCGAGCGCATCGACATAGGTCTCGGGATCGTAATCGTCGGGGCGTCGCAGGAAGAACAACCCGCCCTTTGTCCTCGCGGAAGTCGAGAATTTTACCGAGGCCGGCGCCAGCACCAGCAGGAACAGCAGCAGGACGATGGCGAACAGGCTGAACAGGACGCCGAGCCGCGCCGTGACCCACGGCGAGTTGTCGAGCTGGCGAATGGCGAAGAGGATCGGACTGAACGACAGCGCGGTGGAAGCGAGCACGATCTGCGATTTCGTGTCATAGGCGCGAACATTCGCTTCGGCGTTGGCGAAATTCAGCTTGATGAATTCGGTGTCGTCCATGGCCCCCGGACCCTCGTCGGCGTCGCGGCGCCGATGGTACAGGGAACCGCGCTGCGCGCAACAATTCCTCTATCGCAGCATGTCGACGTAGAGCCACCGAGGACCGTTCGGCCCGTCGACATAGATGGCTGCGCCTTCCGCGCCTGTCGTCTCCACGGACATGACCTCGCGCATGAGGTCGTCCATGTTGCGGACGTCGGCGCGTCGCACCTTTCTGATGATGTCGCCCGCGCGCACGCCTGCGTACCAGGCGACGGATTTGTCCACGACGTCCGCGACCTCGACGCCATCGAGGCCGCCTCTGTTCTTGAACGTGGCGCCGAGGTCGGACAGCGACTTCACCTCCGGTCGCGGCGCCATCGACGTGATCCATGCATTGCCGGGGAAGTCTCCGATAGCGACGGCGACCTTGACGAGCGCGCCGTTGCGCCACACGCCGAGATCGATCTTCCTTCCGGCCGAAACAGCAACGGCGCGGTTGAGAGCGACGGCGTCGCGCAACGGTTCCGTCCCGAAGGTTCGCACGATGTCGCCGATCTTCAACCCGGCTGCCGCTGCTGGCGAATCCGGCTTGACGCTGCCGATGATCGCGCCGCCGCCATTGTTCGGGCCGAGGCCGAGCGAAGCCGCCATCGGCTCCGTGACCGGCTGGATGGTGACGCCGAGCCATCCGAGGCGCGGCCTGCCGAACTTCTCGGTGTCTTCGTGCGCGCGCTTGACGTCGTCGATGGGGATCGCGAAGCCGATGCCGATCGAACCGCCCTTGTTCTGTGTGTAGATGGCCTGGTTGATGCCGATGACCTCGCCATTCATGTTGAACAGTGGGCCGCCGGAGTTCCCGCGGTTGATGGTGGCGTCCGTCTGGATGAGATCGTCGTAGGCGCTCAGTCCGATCTGGCGATGAAAGGCGCTGATGACGCCGGCCGAGACAGAACCTGCGAAGCCGAGCGGGTTTCCGATCGCCACGACCCTGTCGCCGACGCGCATCTTCTTGCTGTCGCCGAGGGCCGCCGGCTTCAGTGGCTTGTCCCCCACATCGACCTTGATGACGGCGAGATCGTAATTGCTTCCCGCCAACACCAGCTTCGCGGGCAGACGACGGCCATCGTTCAGAGTCACGAACAGGGCGTAGGCGTTGTCGATGACGTGACGGTTGGTGATGATGAGGCCATCGGCGCGCACGACGACGCCGGAACCGACGTCGTCCTCGACTTCAGCGACATTTTCGCTTGGCCTGGCTGGCTTCGGATCGGTTTCCTTCAGGAGGCGCCGATTGTAGATGTTGACGAAACTCGGCATGGTGGCCGCGACGACATCCGCCACATCGCCATATTTCCATTGCGCCGCCCGCAGCGGCGACGAGGCGAGGATGGCGCAAACGAGCAGGGACGGCGCCCAGAGTCGATACATTCGTCTTGTTCCTTGTTCGCGAGGCCGCAATCCGTTTCGGCCGGGCGATCGCCGGCGTTCGATGCGCCGGAAGTAGGAAGTCGCTGCGAGCCTGGCAAGGTCGCAAGCCGTTCTAGCGACCGATCATCCTCACCATCATGTCGGCGAGATGGCGGGCCGCGCCACGATCGTGTAGCCGCAGCGGGCCTGGATCGATCTGCACCATGTTGTTGAGCGCGCCATGCAGCAACTGGAAGGCCAGGCGCGTATCGCGACTTGCGGCGCGGCCTCGGCCGGAGATGTCGGTTATGCAGGGCAGGGCGCGTTCGACCTGCAATCTGCCGAGGTCGCGCAACGGCGTCCAGCTCTCGGGCGTGCGTCCTGCTTCGCGCAGCATGGCCCGGAGGAAACCCTCGTGCGCGCGATACCAGGCGAGGGTTGCGCGCACGACGAATTCCAGGAAGCTCTCGAGCGTATCGGTGGGCAGATCGCGTGCGTAAACGGCTTCGATCTGCTGACGCGCCTGCTCGAAAACAACGCGCTGAAGCGCCGCGAGATAGGCGTCCCGGCCGTCGAACCGCGCGTAGAAGGAGCCGACCGTGACATCGGCCTGGGCGCAGATCCGTTCGATCGACAGGTCGTCGAAGTCGCATGTTGCGAGAAGATCGACGCCGGCGCCGATCAGGCGCGCCACGGTCTCACGGCTGCGACGCTGCAAGCCCGGCCGCATGCCGGGCGAGTCGATGGCCGCAATCGTCGCTTCGTCCATCCGCCGCGCCCCAGGATGACATCCTAGCCGAGCATGCCACGACGGGCGTTGACGAACAAGAATAATAATTCTAATTTTAGAAAAAAGGAGACGTTCGATGGATTTGCCGGCCAACCCCTCCCGTTCCGTCGCGCTGCTTGGTCCTGTGCGAGTTATTGCCCTCGGTCTCGCCGTCGTCGCCAGCGGCTCGCCGGCGCTGGCGCAGCAGAAGAACGCGGAGCCCGCCACGCTCGCCGCCAATGCGGCGATGCTGAAAGCGGTCGATTTCTCCGATCAGGCGGCCTTCGAGGACGCGCGCCGCGGCTTCATCGCCGCGCCGGCGGACCAGACCCTGCCGGGGACTGGCGACGTCCCAGCATTTTCCCTTAAGCCATACGCGTTTCTCGAAACCGCGACGGCGCCATCGACCGTCAATCCGAGCCTGTGGCGGCAGGCGCGTCTGAACGCCATTGCCGGCCTCTTCAAGGTGACCGATCGCGTCTATCAGTTCCGCGGCTACGACATTTCCAACATGACGATCGTCGAGGGCGACACGGGCCTGATCGTCATCGATCCGCTGCTGACGGTGGAAGCCGCGCGCGGCGGCATGGAACTCTATTTCCAGCACCGACCGAAGAAGCCTGTCGTGGCGGTCGTCTATACGCATTCGCATGCCGACCATTTCGGCGGCGTGAAAGGCGTCGTCAGCGAGGACGATGTAAAGGCGGGCAAGACAAAGGTTTTCGCCCCCGACCATTTCATGGATTTCGCAGTCTCGGAGAACCTGATCGCCGGCAACGCCATGAGCCGGCGCGCCTGGTACCAGTTCGGCGCGACGCTCGCGCCGGGCGAGAAAGGACAGGTCGACACGGGTCTCGGCAAGGCCGTGTCGAAAGGTTCCCTCAGCCTCATCCCGCCGACGGACATCATCAAGGAAGACTGGGAAACGCGCACGATCGATGGCGTGACCGTCGAGTTCCATCTCACGCCGGGCACCGAGGCGCCAGCCGAGATGGTGATGTTCTACCCGCAATTCCGGGTCATCAACGCAGCCGAAATAGCCACCCAGACCATGCATAATCTCTACACGATACGCGGCGCGGAAGTGAGGGATGCGCGCGCATGGTCGCACTATCTGAGCGACGTGCTGGAAAAATGGGGCGACAAGGCCGACGTGGCGATCGCGCAGCACAACTGGCCGGTATGGGGCGGGGCGAAGATCGCCGACCATCTGCGCAAGCAGCGCGACCTCTACAAGTTCATGCACGACCAGTCGGTGCGTCTCCTGAACCACGGCTACACGCCGACGGAAATCGCCGAGCGGCTCAAATTGCCGCCAAGTCTCGCCGCCAACTGGGCGACGCGCGGCTATTACGGCACGCTCAGCCACAATGCCAAGGCCGTCTACCAGAAATATCTCGGATGGTACGACGCCAATCCCGCTCATCTTTCGCCGCTGCCGGCCGTCGAGCAGGCGAAGAAGACGATCGCCTATATGGGCGGCGCCGAAGCAGTCCTGACGAAGGCGCGCGAAGACTTTGCGAAAGGCGAGTATCGCTGGGTCGCGAGCGTGATGAGCGACCTCGTCTTCGCGGATCCCTCCAACCGCGCCGCGCGCGAACTCGGCGCCGATGCGCTCGAACAACTCGGCTATCAGGCCGAGGGCGGCACCTGGCGCAACGCCTATCTGACCGGTGCGCAGGAATTGCGCGTCGGCCTGCCGAAAGGATCCGCGCCGAGCACCGTGTCGCCTGACTTTCTGCGCGCCATCCCCTCGGACCTGCTGTTCGATTTCATCGGCGTGCGCCTCAACGCCGACAAGGCGGAAGGCAAGAAGTTGAGCTTCAACTGGACATTTACCGACACGAACGAGCAATTCGTGGTCAATCTGGAAAATTCCGCGCTGACCGTCATCATGGGCAAGCAGGATCCGGACGCGCATGCGAGCCTGACGCTGAAGCGCGCCACGCTCGACCAGATCTTCCTGAAGCAGCGTGGCCTGTTCGATGTCGTGAAATCCGGCGACATCAGTCTGAAGGGCAATCCGCTGCGGGTAGCCGAATTCATGGGCCTCCTCGACGAATTTTCGCCGGCCTTCCCGATCATCGAGCCGAAGACGCAATGATTATCTCTCGCCGCGCGTTGTTGACGGGCCTCGCCGTGGTCGCCGCTGCGCCGGCGCGCGCCTGCGGTTTCGACGGCGCGTTGGATGCCGGATTCGGCTACGTCCATCCACGTGCCCTCGAAGTCGCGTTGGCCGTGCGGCAGGCGGTACGCGATGGCGCGCTCGACGCCGATGCGCTCGAGCCACTTTCGCCTGGCGCCGATGGTCTGTGGCGCGCCACCGAACAGCTGCGACTGTTCGGGCAGGCGCTATCTCATGCATCGGCGCCGGAACGTCCGGCGATCGCGCTTCTGCTCGCCGAAGCTGCGCTCTGGACACGCTATGCTCCGGCCGGAAGCGTCTATGAATGCCGCGTTCATGCCAACGGCCCGGATGCGGGCGACGCGGTGGTGGTCGCCGATCGTTCGGCCCTCGCCGCGATCAATGCTGGCCGTCTTCCCTGTAAGCAGGCGCTGGCGCGCGGTCTCATGATCGTCGACGCGGTCGAACCGGGTCCCATGACGCAATTTCTCTCGACGGTTCCGCGCGCGCCATCCGGCAATCTCGGCGCGCGCGCCGCCTTCAGTCGGGCGCGTTGACGCCGTTTCTCGACTTGTAATCATTCCAATCACGCGGAGCTGCGGTCCCGCGGGCTTGTCGCGCGCGGATCGCTCGCCTATTGGCGAACGAAGCTTGTCTTCACGCTTCCGGATCTCGACGTGGATGAATTGAACGGACGCCTGATCGCCTGTCAGTTGCTCGCTGCAGGCCTGGTTGCGCGTATGGCCAACCAGGCGGCGGATCCGTTGAGATTCATCACGGAGTTCCGCGACGAGATGAAGGCTGTGACTGCCGGCGTGCGAATCGAGGGCGTCGACGATGAGGCGCGCGTGCGCGCGGCCGCCCAGCGCCTGCTCGACGAATTGTTCGCGCTGATGAAGCCGCCGGCCGAACGCGCGTGAACGATCCAGTTTTGAATTATTCAAACTCGCAATTTGAACCGCTATAATCTTTTCGCTTCGAAGCATTTCAAATTGCAGGGCTGTTCTTTCTCCGTCATCGATGGCGCATCGTCATCGCGCTATCGGACGGAAAAATGAAGGCCGCTAGATCTCCCCGCTCGCTTCGCAGCGAACTCGCGCTCCAGCGCGCACGTCTGGTTGGCGAACGCGCGCCGGCGCCGGTGGCGGTCGCCTGCATGGCGATCGCCGGCGCCGCCGAAGCGCAGACTGCGCCGTCGGTCCTGCCGCAGATGACCGTCGATGCGCCTGCCGTACGCAAGCGCCCGACTGCAGCCCCAAAACCGAGCGCCGCCCAGTTGCGGGCGCGCGCCGCAATGCGCCAGCGCGCGCGCAGCAATGCCGCATCGACCGGGCCGACGGTGTCCGGTCCATCTCCGGTCCCGACCTTCGTGCGCATGGCGAGCGACAATCCCTATGCGCAGCCGGGCGACCCCTACAAGGTCAATCGTCTCGCCTCGCCCAAATTCACCGAACCATTGCTCGATACGCCGCGCACCATCACGGTCCTGAGCAAGGAAGTGCTCGAAGACAAGGGCGCGACGACGCTACGCGAACTCGGCCGCAGCACGGCCGGCGTCACGCTCGGCACGGGCGAAGGCGGCAACGCGTTTGGCGACAGGTTTTTCATCCGTGGTTTCGACGCGCGCGGCGACGTGTTCGTCGACGGGATGCGGGATCCTGCCGTCAGCGTCCGCGAAAATTTCTTCACCGAGCAGGTCGAGATCCTGCGTGGTCCGGCGTCGTCTTTCGCGGGACGCGGCACCGCCGGCGGCGCCATCAACATCGTCGTCAAGAAGGCGACGACGGACGGCGATTTTCGCATCGTCGAAACGACCGGCTCGCCTACGGATCGCGGCGGCCGCGTGACGATCGATGTCAACCAGGTCATCAACCCGAAGCTCGCCGTGCGCGTCAACGGGCTCCTGCAGGACCAGAAGATCCCCGGCCGCGACATCGTCACGGATCATCGCGCCGGCGCGTCGCTCTCCGTGCTGTTCAAGCCGACCGATCAGGTAAAGCTCAATTTCGATTACATTCACACCGATCTGAACGGCCTGCCGGACTTCGGCGTGCCCTACAACCGCTTCAAGGGCAACCGGCCGTTCACGGAAGGCTATACCAATCGCAACACCTGGTACGGATTCGCCAATCGGGACTTCCAGCACATCAAGCAGGACATGGCGACGCTGGCGGCAGAGATCAAATTCAGCGAAAACGTCACGCTCGTCTCGAAGCTGCGGCGCGAGCAGGCGCTGCTGTCCTATGTCGGCACGCTCGCCGAATCGCCCGCCTTCTTCGGCCAGCCGTGGCCGGGTGGACGGGTCAGCCTCAATGCGCAAAGCCGCTACCAGCCGCTTGGCGTGCTCGGCAACCAGAACGACCTCGTCATCAAGTACGACGTCGGGCCGACGAAAAACACGACGATCTTCGGCGCGGAATTCTCGCATGAGCAGATCATGCGCGACACCTATAGCGGCCTGTCGTCCGAGAGCACGACAGGCACGCCGTTCTCGGGCTCCGGCAGCACGACGGGAAGCCTGCTTTTTCCGCCGAATTATCTCGGATTTGGCCGGTTGCCGCTCCAGACCGGCAACCCCACCAACATCGCGGTCGACACCAAATCCGCCTACGCGATTCACACCACCAATTTCAACGACTTCGTCTTCCTGAACGGCGGTCTGCGCTGGGACGACTATCGTATCTCCTCCATCCTGCCGGCCAGTGCGACCGCGTCGTTTCTGATTCCGGGCGCCGGAAATCCGTGGAATTTCTCGGCCTACAACCATTCATCGCTGCTGAACTACAATCTCGGCCTCGTCGTGAAACCGAAGCCGTGGTGGAGCCTCTACGGCGCCTATGCGACGTCCGCCAACCCGGTCGGCGCCGAACTGGACGGTACGACGGCCGCTTACGGCGGCATCAATCCCGCCGCGCAGGTTTTCGCGCCCGAACTGAACAAGGCGATCGAGGTCGGCTCCAAGTGGGAATTGTTTGACAAGAAGCTTCTGCTGACCGCCGCCCTCTTCCAGACGACCAAGACGAACGCGCGCGAAGTGATCGGTTCCAACGTCTATGCAGTCGCTTCCTATCGTGTGCAGGGCATCGATCTCGAAGTCGCCGGCAAGATCACCGACAAGTGGAGCGTGATCGGCGGCCTCGTCTTCATGCAGTCGAAAATCCTGAAGTCGCAGGCGCCGACCAATATCGGCCTGCCGCTGGCCAATATCGCCCACGCCTCCTTCAGTCTGCTCAGCAAGTACCAGGTGACGAACGAATGGGAGGTCGGCGGCCAGGCCGTCTATAATTCGCGGCGCTACGGCGGTTCGCTGCTGGCGGCCAATGGCGGCACGGCGTTCAATGCGACGACGTTCATGCCGTCCCCGACCTCGACCAATCCGTTCGTCAACGTGCCGACGGTACTGCCGTCCTACTGGCGGTTCGACGCCTTCACCGAATACAAGCTAGCGGCCAATCTCACGGCGAAGCTGCAGGTGCTCAACCTGTTCAACCGCACCTATTACGACGGCTTCTACCAGAGCGCCGCGCCATTTGCGCAGGTCGCGCCGGGGCGCAGCATCCAGTTCAACCTGAAGGCGACGTTCTGATGCTGATCTGCATTCCAGAAATCCTCAGCAAGACGGAGGTCGCAGACTTCCGCCGGCTGATGGATGCCGCGGAATGGGAGGACGGCCGCTCGACCGCCGGCGCACAATCGGCCCTGGTGAAGAAGAACGAGCAATTGCCGCCGGACGGCGATCTTGCGCGTGGACTGGGCGCCCGCATCGTCTCCGCGCTGACACGTAGCCCGACTTTCGTCTCCGCCGCCGTGCCGCTGCAGATCTTTCCGCCGCTGTTCAATCGCTACGGCGTCGGTCAGAAATTCGGCATTCATGTCGACAATGCCGTGCGCGGCGATCCGCTGACGGGGCTGCGCATCCGTACCGACCTCTCCGCTACCTTGTTCCTGGCCGAGCCGGAGGATTACGACGGCGGCGAACTGATCGTCGAGGATTATTACGGGTCGCACGAGGTGAAGCTGCCGGCCGGCGATCTCGTCCTCTACCCCTCAAAGAGCCTGCACATGGTGACGGAGGTTACGCGCGGGGCGCGCATCGCGTCTTTTATGTGGATGCAAAGCATGATCCGCGACGATCACGTGCGCAGCATGATCTTCGACCTCGACAATTCGATCCAGTCGCTGAGCGCACGGCTCGGTCGGGATGATCCCGATGCCGTGAGACTGACCGGCGTCTATCACAACCTCATCAGGCATTGGGCTGAAGTATGAGAACATCATCCTCACTCGCAGGCGTCTCGTTCGTCTTACTCGTTACCGCAGCAAGAGCGGAAGACGCCGTTCCGCTCGCCATGAAGGCGATGCCGCACGACCTGTCGCCCTGGTCGATGTTCATGTCCGCTGACATGATCGTGAAAGCGGTCATGATCGGACTCGCGTTTGCGTCACTTGCGACCTGGACCGTCTTCGTCGCCAAGACGCTAGAGATCGCGCGCGCGAGGGCGGCGCTCCGTCGCGGTCTCGCCTCTGTCGCGGAAGCGCGCAGCGTTGCGGAGGCCCGCGGGCTCGCCGCCGGCGGCTCGATCCTCGGCGCGTTCCTCGATGCGGCGGAACAGGAGGAGAAATTGTCGCTGTCGGTCGGCGCCGAAGGTCGCATGCTGGAGCGCGCCGGCTCGCGCTTTGCCGAAATCGTCCGCGCCGAGCAGCGCGCCGTGCGGCGCGGCATGGGCGTGCTGGCCACCATCGGCTCGACCGCGCCCTTCGTCGGCCTGTTCGGCACGGTGTGGGGCATCATGAACAGCTTCATCGGCATCTCGAAATCGCAGACGACCAATCTGGCCGTCGTCGCGCCCGGCATTGCGGAGGCGCTGCTGGCGACAGCCATCGGCCTCGTCGCCGCCATTCCTGCTGTCATCATCTACAATCATTTCACGCGCACGACGGCCGGATATCTCGATATCGTCGGCCAGGCCTCGGGTGCGGCGACCCGCCTGCTGTCGCGCGATCTCGAACGCGGCGGCGCGCGACGCGCCTTTCCGCGCGCGGCGGAGTGAGCCATGGGTTTCTCGCTCGGCGATGCAGAAACGGATGATCTCGCGGAATCCCACGAGATCAACGTCACGCCCTTCATCGACGTCATTCTCGTCCTGCTCATCATCTTCATGGTGGCGGCGCCGCTGTCGACGGTCGACCTGCCGGTGGACCTGCCGACATCCAGCGCCGCGCCGCAGAAACGGCCGGACAAGCCGACCTATGTGACGATTGCGTCCGATCTCGCCGTCTCGCTCGGCGAGACGCTAGTGAAACGCGTCGATCTCGCCGCCGCGCTCGACGCACAACCCTCCGAACACGGCAAGGATCGGCGCATCTTTCTGCGCGCCGACAGGAGCGTGCCCTATGGCGAAATGATGGACGTGCTCGAGCGACTGCGGAGGGGCGGCTATCTCAAGGTTGCGCTGGTTGCGCACGAGCAGTCCGAAGGCGCGGCCCAGAAGGTCCAGCAGTGAGCTTCGCCCTGCCGCAGCATCACGGCGCGGCGCGTCCGGGCGAGACGAAGCTCTGGGTCTTCGCGGCCCTTCTGGCGCTCGCCTTTCACCTGTCGCTCGGACTGGGCGCGATCTGGCTGATGCGCGGTGAGGAGTTCGAGGACGAGACCGGCGCGCCGGCGATCGAGATGGCGATGGATTTCGCCGCGCCGAAGACGGAAGAGACCGATCTCCCGCCAGGCCCCGAATCGGATGCAAGCGCCGCTGCACCCGAAAGCGCGCAGTCCGCGAAGAAGACCGAGGCGGTCGAGAAGCCTGTCGTCGAACAGGACATGACCGACGATCCCGATCGCGTCGTCGCGCTGGAAAAGCCGCAGAATCCGCGACGCGACGAGGACAAGCCGCAGGCCCAGCAATCGCAGGCCTCGGCCGCCACGGTCGCAGCCGAGGCGACGGCGGCGCCGAAACTCGATACCGCCGCCGAGGCGCCCGTCGCGCGCGCGCCTTCGCTCGGCGCGGGACAGGCCGCGGCGCAGATCCGCGCCGCCTGGCACAAACGCCTGTTTGCGCATTTGAGCCGGCATAAGCGCTATCCCGCAGGCGTTGCGCGGCGTCAGGCGGAGAACCGGGTCGTCTTCACGCTCGACCGCAGCGGCCATGTCGTCTCGGCGCGCATCTCGGTCCCGTCGGGCGATCCGGCCTTCGACGCCGCTTCGCTGGAAATGATGCGCAAGGCCGACCCCGTGCCTGCGCCGCCGCCGCTCGTCGCCGACGAGACGCTGACCTTCGAGATACCGGTCGCCTTCCGCGCGCCCGGACGCTAGCGCGAGCGACGGCGCCGGCTTGGCGAAACCCTCCCCATGTGGCTCAATCGGCCGCAGGGGGAGGAACCCGATGCCGACATACAAGCTCAAGGTGAACGGCGCCGTCCAGAACGCCGTCAGCGACGATCCCGACAAGCCCTTGCTCTACGCGCTTCGCGAGATGGGCCTCACCGCCGCGAAATTCGGATGCGGCCACGGCCAATGCGGCGCCTGCACCGTGCTGGTCGACGGCAAGGTCGCGCGCTCATGCATGCTTCCCGTGTCGGCGGTAGGCGGCAAGTCGGTCACGACGATCGAAGGCCTCGGAACGCCAGACAAGCCGCATCCCGTACAGGCGGCCTTCATCGAGGCCCAGGCCGCGCAATGCGGTTACTGCACGAGCGGTCTCGTCGTCGCCTCCGCCGCGCTGCTGCAGAAGGTTCCGAAACCGACTGAGGCGCAGGTGCAGGCGGCGCTGGCCGGCAATCTCTGCCGCTGCGGCTCGCATGCGCGGGTCGTCAAGGCCGTCATGGCCGCATCCGGACAGAGGGGCTGAACATGAATGTAGCGCCCTCATTCTCGCGTCGAGGCTTCCTCGGAGGCGGCGCGCTCGCTGTCGCCTTTTCCTTTGCGCCGGCTCGCGGTCGCGCCGCGACGGCGCTGGCGCCTGCGCGTCCCGTCAATGCCAGCGATGCGAGTTCCTATCTCGCCATCGCGCCGGACGGTTCCGTCACGCTCTATTGCGGCAAGGTCGATCTGGGTCAGGGCCTGCGCATCGCCATGCGTCAGATCGCGGCCGAGGAACTCGGCATCGGCGTCGACCGCATCGCCTATGTCGAGGGCGATACGGCGCTGACGCCCGACCAGGGCCGCACATCCGGATCGAACGGCATCCAGCGTGGCGGCATGCAGGTGCGTCGCGCCGCCGCCACCCTGCGCGCCGCGCTCGTCGACCGAGCCGCGCGCAAGCTGAACCAGCCGGCGGAATCGCTTGTCGTTCGCGACGGCAGGATCGGGCCGAAGGACGGCGGCGCGAGCGTCGGCTTCGCCGACCTGCTCGATGGCCCGCGCGAACTGCCGTTCGATCCAAAGGCGGCGCTGCGCTCGCCTTCCAGCTACACACTCGTCGGCAAGTCGCTGCCAAGGCCCGACATTCCAGACAAATGCACGGGGCGGCATGTCTTCATCCAGGACATGAAGGTCGACAACATGGCGCATGCGCGCGTCGTGCGACCGTCTTCGGTCGGCGCCGAACTCGTCTCCGTCGACGATAAATCCATCGCGGCGTTCAAGGGCGCGAAAATCGTCCGCGTCAAGAATTTCCTTGCCGTCGTGGCGGAAGACGAATGGACCGCGGTTCGCGCTGCACTGGCGCTGAAGGCGACCTGGAAGAACGCGCCGACGCCTCTGCCAGATCAGGGGAAGCTGCTGGAAATCCTGCGCGCGGGCGCTGTGGGCGAAGGCGAGAAGCTCGTCGCCAAAGGCGCCGCGCCTGCGGCGGATGCGGTCGCGAAAAAGCTGAGCGCAACCTATTTCTGGCCGATCCAGAGTCATGCTTCGCTCGGTCCGTCCTGCGCGATCGCCGACGTGCGAGCGGATTCCGCGGTCATCTGGACCGCCTCGCAGGGCACACACGGCAATCGCGCGACTTTCGCGCGTTTTCTCAAGCTGCCGCCCGACAAGGTCCGGCTGATCTATGTCGACGGCGCCGGCTGCTACGGCATGAACGGCAACGAGGACGCCGCGGCCGACGCCGCGATCATCTCGCGCGAGATCGGCAGGCCCGTGCGCGTGCAATGGACACGCGAAGATGAACTCGCCTGGGATCCGAAAGGCCCGCCGCAACTGATCGATGTCGCGGCATCGCTCGACGCGAAGGGCGCGCTACTCGACTGGCGCACGGACCTGTGGATTCCCCAGACCACGAAGGGCATGCCGGACATTCCTCTCCTCGGTCCGGCCGACGCCGGTCTCGACGATGTGAAAGGCATGAACCCCGGCCTTATCGCCGGCAACGGCGATCCGCCCTATCGCTCAGGCGCCGTGGCGCTGGTCGCGCACTGGCTCAACACGACGCCTTTGCGCGTAGCGCCCTTGCGTGGACCCGGCAAGCCGGGCAACACATTCGCGGTCGAGAGTTTCACCGACGAACTGGCGGCGGCGGGCGGCATCGATCCCGTCGAGTTTCGCCTGCGCGGGCTCGACAATCCGCGCGGGCTGGACGTGATCCGCAAATGCGCGGCGATGATGAACTGGACGCCGCGCACGGCACGCTCGAAAGCGGCCGGCGATATCGCGCGCGGGAGGGGCTTCTCCTACGTGCATTACAAGCACAACGAGACCTTCGTCGCGATGGGCATGGATGTAGCGGTCAACCGGCGCACCGGCCAGATCGCGGTCGAGAAGGTCTGGTGCGCGCACGATTGCGGGCAAATCATCAACCCCGACGGCGTGCGCGCGCAGGTCGAGGGATCGATCATCCAGACGTTGAGCCGTACCCTTCTGGAGGAGGTGAAGTTCGACCGTACGCGCGTGACGAGCGCCAACTGGACGAGCTATCCGATCCTGCGCTTCGACCAGGTTCCGAAAATCGAGATCGAGTTGCTCGACCGTCCGAACGATCCGCCGCTCGGCGCCGGCGAAGCCGCCTGTTCATGCGTTCCTGCGGCGGTCGGCAATGGCGTGTTCGACGCGCTTGGCGTCAGGTTGCGGACGATCCCGATGGTTCCCCAGCGCGTGCTCGCCGCTCTTACGGCGAATGGATGAGAGAATGCGAGGCGGCTCACGCCTCGCGATAGAAAAGCAGCATGAGGCCGGCGAGCGTCAGCGCGACGGGCCAGATCAGACCGGCTATCCGGCTGACGGGGCCGTCGAGGCGCAACTGAAGCCAGCGCGCCCAGCCGACGATGAGGCCGACTATGGCCAGCGGCGTGTGCATGATTTCGATCAGCAATTCTTCTTTCGGGCTGGCCAGCCCGTGCGAATGGGTCAGCAGGAAGGCGCTCGCGACTGCGACGGATAGCGGAAACACCAGCGCCGGCCATGTCGACCTGAAATGGCCCTGGCCGACGCGCCATTCGAAAAGGCCGAACACGACGATGATGATCGTCAACAGGCGATGCTGCGCGATCTCTGGATCGCGGAGGCTTTCGATCAGGCCGAGCGGGCCGAGCGGCCAGACGGATTCATCGGCGCGCAGGAACAGGAAGGCCGCGAGCCCGAGAAACAGCAGGGGCCAGTTGCGCGCGACTGGCGCCATCCGCTCGCTTCTTTGCAGCAGGGCGAGCACACCCATCGCGACGACGAACAGGCCCGCCCAATGGTGGTTGTATTCCGACCAGGCTATATCGGCTGACGTGCGCGGCGCAGCGATGACTGACGAAGGCTGGTATGATTCTGTCGCTGCGGCCGACGGGGCCCTTGCGATCTGCGCGGCGCTGAGCGAAGCGAAGTCGGGACTTTCCAGCCGCACCGGCAGGCGCGGTTCGAGCCGGTCGACGATTTCGGCAAGGGTAGCGCGCTCGCTGGCGAGATCGCGCGCCGGCGGCAGCGACGCGAGTGAGGCGGCGCAGAAGATGATGGTGGCGCCGATTCCGATTTCAACTTCCGCGAAACGGCGGGTGCGCAATGTCGCCGCCTTCCTGTCCTGCGCGGGGGCGTCCGCGGCGAGGAAGTTCAGCGCGCCAAGCGCGAGCAGCATCGCGAACAGAAGAATCTTCGCCGTGAGCATAACGCCGTAGGACGTGCCGTACATCAGCGCCGGCGCGCCGACGTAATCGACGGCCAGCGCCGTCCCGCCTGCGAAGATCGCCGCGACGCCGCATGCCGACATGAGCGAGAAGCGCCGCCAGATGTCGTGGCGCACCGATTCTTCCTGCAATTGCGCGAGCGCCATCAGGAAGAACGGAATGCCGCCGATCCAAACCGCTACCCCGGCGAGATGCAGCGCCTCGGCGGAAGCAAGCAGCATTCCGCCATCCGGGCGGCTTGCGGCGTGCGTGCCGCTCGTCTCGAGGACGATCGATAGAGCCGCGAGCGCCAGCGAGGCGCTCATTGTCGCGCGACCAGGCGCGCGCCCGCGCCAGAGCGCCGCAAAGCCGGCGGCGAGCGCGGCGCCAGCGAGCCGCACGATGACGGCCTGCGCGCCCAGCGCATCGAGCAGTGTCGTGTCGAGCGTGCCGGCGAGCATGATCGACAGCGAGACGCCGGCGAGCGCCTCCGCGCCGGCCAGCGCGCAGGCCGCGACGAACACGATCCGCGCGCAGCGACCAAATAAAGTCACGGCGGTAGGGTCCCGACGTCGCGCCCGGGGCGTGATCGCCAGCAGGCAGAAGGCTGCGCCGCCGAACGAGATGGCCTGCGCGATCATCGAAAGCCCGCGCAGGACGACGCTGAGGAAGCCATAGATGTCGATGAACGACAGCATTCAGCGGCTCGCGCTGAACGGGATCGCGCCCTGCGTGATATGTCCGTCGCGCGCCAGCGTCTGCCAGTGCAACGTGTAGGCGCCCGGGACGAGGCCCGACGCGTGCGACTTCAGCGTGTCGGCCGCAGCCTCTTCTATCGCCAGAATCCTGCTCGACCCATCCGGCCCATTGAGGGTCAGGCGCGAACGCTTCGCGTCGATCAGGCTGGAGAACCGGATCTCGATCGGCGTTTCCGCGCCCCTGACGGTCGCGTTCTTCCGGGGCGTCGAGGACAGGACGATGGCATGCGCGAGAAGGGCGCCGGTCGAAGCGGCGAGCAGCGCACAAGCAAGCAGAAGACGTCCGGGCATGAGCGTATGATCGAGGAATCCAGGTACGCGATACAGCGAAAGGCCACCGGGGCGCGCACCAATTTTCAACCGTCTGCATAGTGTCGCGGCGCCGGCGCCGCAAGCGGTGCGCTTGGTCACTTCTGCACGCGATGCGCAGGGCGCGCATCTGCATTGCCGGCGGCGCCTTGTGCGGCATTTGCCTTGGGCTGCGCCCCGCTTTAGGGTCGCCTTAATCAAACAATTAAATCCGGGACGAAGCGATGCGCAGGGACGGGACCGTCAGGATCGGCGGGGCGGGCGGCTTTCTGGGCGACAGTTCCACGGCCGCGCCACAGCTGATCGGGGGCGGCGACCTCGATTACCTGATCCTCGACTATCTCGCCGAGGCGACGATGTCGGTGCTTGGCCGCGTGCGCGTCAAGAAGCCGGACGAAGGCTATGCGCGCGACTTCACGGATTGGGTTTGGAAGGACAATCTCGCGGCCATCAAGTCGAAGCGCGTGAAAATCGTCACCAACGCCGGCGGCGTCAATCCGCATGCCTGTCGGGCGCGCATGGAGAAGCTGGCGGCCGACGCAGGTCTCTCGTTCAGAATCGCCGTCGTCGAAGGCGACGACCTGATCGGGCGCCTGTCCGAATTCGCGGCGCGCGCCGAGAAGGAAATGTTCTCCGGCGCCGCCTTTCCTGATCCGAAGAACGTGCTCAGCGCCAACGCCTATCTCGGCGCCTTTCCGATCGCCCGTGCGCTCGCCGAAGGCGCCGATGTCGTCATCACCGGCCGCGTCGTTGATTCCGCGCTGACGCTCGGACCGCTCGTGCACGAGTTCGGCTGGACGCCGGAGCAATATGACGAACTCGCTTCTGGCTCGCTCGCCGGCCACGTCATCGAATGCGGCGCGCAGGCGACTGGCGGCCTGTTCACCGACTGGGAGGACGTGCCTGACTGGGCGCATATCGGCTATCCGATCATCGAATGTTTCGGCAACGGCGATTTCGTCGTGACCAAGCCGGACGGCACCGGCGGTCTCGTCTCGCCGGCGGTCGTGGCCGAACAGATCCTCTACGAGATCGGCGATCCGCAGGCCTATGCGCTGCCCGACGTCGTTTGCGATTTCACGACGACCACGGTCGAGCAGGTCGGTCCGCATCGCGTGAAGGTTTCCGGCGTGAAAGGCTATGCGCCGTCCGGCAAGTACAAGGTGTCCGTCACTTTCGCCGACGGCTGGCGCTGCATCGCGCCCATGCCGGTGGTCGGACGCGACGCCGGCCGCAAGGCGCAGCGCCAGTCCGAAGCGGTGCTGACGCGCGTCGACGAAATGCTGCGCGCGCGCAACCTCGGGCCTTTCCGCGCCACGCGTATCGAGATCGTCGGCGCGGAGGCGAGCTACGGCGCCAATGCCCGCAGCCTGAATTCACGTGAGGTCGTCGCCCGCGTCGGCGTCGAACACGACAACCGCAAGGCGATCGACGTGTTCATGCGCGAGTTCGATTCGCCCACCACCTCGATGTCGGTCGGCACGACCGGCTGGTTCGGCGGCAGGCCGGCCGTATCGCCGGTCGCGCGCGTCTTTTCCTTCCTTATAGACCGATCACAGGTCGAGGCGCGCGTGTCCCTGGATGGACGGATCATCGACGCGCAGGAGGGCGCATCCGCCCAGCCTTTCGATCCGGCGCGACTCGTGCGCCCGGTCGTCGATGCTCGCGCGCCTGGCGCCGGCGCCGACATGACGTCGGTTCCGCTGGTCGATCTCGCCTGGGCGCGCTCCGGCGACAAGGGCGACGCCTTCAACATCGGCGTTGTCGCACGCGACGTGCGCTTCATGCCGTGGATCCGCGCGGCGCTCACCGAAGAGAAACTGTTCTCATTTTTCGCGCACGAATTCGAGGGCGGTGCGCATCCCCGCGTTCTGCGTTACGAATTGCCCGGCTTGAACGCGCTCAACTTCCATTGCCTCGACGCATTGGGCGGCGGACAATTCGCGAGCCTGCGTCTCGACCCGCTGGCCAAGGGCAAGGCGCAGCAATTGCTGGATATGCAAATCGAAGTTCCTGCGTCGCTGCTGTCGCAACGCGCCGCATGAGATTGAACCGTAACGGGAGGTAGGAATGGCGCAGGTGTTGGTAGCAGGGGTCGGCATGATCCCCTTCGCAAAGCCGGGCGCGAGCGCGTCCTATGATGAAATGGGCGCAGCCGCAGGGCGGCTGGCGCTGGAAGACGCCGGCGTTTCCTACAGTGACGTGCAGCAGGCCTATGCCGGCTATGTCTATGCGGATTCGACGGCGGGCCAGCGCGCCATCTATCCGCTGGGGCTGACCGGCATTCCTATCGTAAACGTCAACAACAATTGCTCGACCGGTTCGACTGCGCTTTACCTCGCGCGGCAGGCGATCGAATCCGGCGCCGCCGATTGTGTTCTGGCGCTTGGTTTCGAGCAGATGACGCCGGGCGCGCTTGGCGCCGTCTTTCACGATCGGCCGAGCCCGTTCGACGAATTCGACCGCGTGACCGAAAAGGTCGTCGACGCGAAGGAAATTCCGCTGGCCTTGCGCTATTTCGGCGGCGCCGGCCTCGCGCATATGAAGAAATACGGCACCAGGCTCGAGACATTCGCAAAGGTGCGCGCCAAGGCGAGCCGCCACGCCGTCAACAATCCGCTCGCCATCTTCCGCAAGGAAGTGACGACGGAGGAGGTGATGGCCTCGCCCGCGGTCTGGCAGGGCGTCATGACGCGCTTGATGGCCTGCCCGCCGACCTGCGGCGCGGCCGCCGCCATTCTCGTGTCGGAAGACTTCGCCAGAAGGCATGGTCTGCGTACCGACGTGCGGATTGCAGCGCAGGCCATGACGACGGACACGCCGTCGACGTTCGAGTCCGGCGACATGATGAAAGTCGTCGGATTCGACATGGCGCGCGCCGCCGCGCAGAAGGTGTACGAGAAGGCCGGCGTCGGACCCGAAGATGTCGATGTGATCGAACTGCATGATTGCTTCGCGCAGAACGAACTCATCACCTACGAGGCTCTGGGCCTGTGCGGCGACGGCGAGGCGGAGGCCTTCGTCGACAAGGGCGACAACACCTATGGCGGCAGGTACGTCACGAACCCGTCGGGCGGCCTGCTTTCCAAAGGCCATCCGCTCGGCGCGACCGGTCTCGCGCAATGCTACGAACTGACCCGGCAATTGCGGGGAACGGCGGGCGGCACGCAGGTCGAGGGCGCAAGGCGCGCGCTGCAGCACAATCTCGGTCTCGGCGGCGCCTGCGTCGTCACCATGTACGAGAAGAACTGAACGATCGCACGTTACGAAACAGGCGGGACATTCCTGTCCCGCCTGTTCTGTTTCCGATTCCGGTCCCGCTCGCTTCGCTCAGAAGCCGCGGAACGTCGCGAATTCCGAAACCGGCACGCGCTCGGTCTCGAGCTTGTTGATGGTCGCGTCCCAGTCGGCATAGCCCATCGCCATGCCGCAGACGACGACCTCGCTCTCGTCCATCGCCAGCTGCTCGCGGATGATTGTGTGGAAATAGGCGAAGGCCTGCTGCGAACAGGTGTCGAGCCCGTGGGCGCGCGCCGCCACGCAGATTGCTTCGAGAAAATATCCGTAGTCGAGCCACGAGCCGATCTCGAGCTTGCGGTCGATCGTGAACATCAGTCCGACCGGCGCGCCGAAGAACAGATAGTTCTGGCCAAGCTGCCTGGCCATCGCGGCGGTATCGCCCTTCTGGATGCCGAGCAGGCCGTACATGTCGAAACCGACCTTGCGGCGACGCGACAGATAGGGCTCGAAGAACTGGTCGGGATAATATTTGTATTCCGATCCGGACGGCAGGCGTCCGCCGCTCGTGAAATTGTCGTGGATGGCCTTCGACAATTTCGTCTTGGCTTCGCCCGCGACGACATGCACACGCCACGGCTGCATGTTGGTGCCGCTCGGCGCGCGCGAGGCGACTTCGAGAATGCGTGCGACGGTCGCTTGCGAGACCGGCTTGTCCAGAAAGGCGCGCACCGACTTGCGGCCGGTAATGGCGCGTTCGATGGCGGCGCGTTCCGCGTCGTTGAAGATCGTCTGGGGCATGAGTCCTACTGCAGTTCGTAGAAGCGAAGGATCACCTGGTCGGGCAGGCGGACGCCGGAGCAGATGAAGATCTTGCGGGTAAGCCAGAGCAGGTCCGGCGCGGAGGTCTCGAACTTCGGGACGGCGCGAAAATAGACGAGCGCCGGATCGACCTTCTCGCCGCGCGTCAGCGCGTCCATCACGTGCTTGGGACCGGACCGCACGCCGTTGTTGACGACATAGACGAGGCCGCTCCTCGTTTCGATCACGTAGCGCGCCTCGAGTTCGGTCACGTCGTCGCGCTTGAGGATCTGGAAATCGGCGCCGGCCGGCAGGATGCGGCCCTCGATCCTGCCCTTCACCGTACCGCCGAGGATGGGGATGACTCGGCGCAGTCCCGCCGGCGTATCGCCGACGACAATCGGCGCGCCGATTTCGACGGCGACATCGGCGACGGGGGTCAGAGAGGGCAGGGCTATCGAATCGTGAGGATTGGACATGGAGGCGCTTGCGGGACGGAATTGTCGGACAAAGGCTAGCCGCCCGACCCTGCGAGGGCAAGCGGTTCAGCCGCCGACATGCACAGCGAGCCAAACCGTCGGTTGCGTCGGGTCCGTCCATTCGACGCGATGGCGCACATGCGCCGGCAATTCCAGCCAGTCGCCGGCGCGCAGCACACGCGGCTTCGCTTCGCCGTCGATCAGGATGGCGGCCGCGCCTGACATCACGCAGACCCATTCGTCTTGGGGCTGGTCGTACCAGAAGCCGGGCGGGCTCGCCTGTCCCGTCGAGACGATACGTTCGATACGCACACCTTGGCGCGCCAGAATATCCGTGAATTGCTCGGCTTCCAGCGCGGCGGGCAGATCGGCGAAAAGATTGCCGGTGCGAGTCATGGCGATTTCCCGAGCGACGTGCGGTTGTCGTTCCCGAAATAACGGGAATCAGGCGGCCGGGGGCGCGAATTCACCCGAAATAGCGTTCCAGTATCTCGCCGTAGATGTCCGTCAGCTTTTCGAGATCGGCGATTTCCACATTCTCGTCGGTCGCGTGGATCGTCTTGCCGACGAGGCCGAATTCCAGCACCGGGCAATAATTCGCGATGAAACGCGCATCTGACGTACCGCCGGTTGTCGAGAGTTCGGGCGTACGGCCGGTCTGCTTCTCGATCGCCGCGACGACAAGGTCCGTAAAGCTCGAACGCTGCGTGCGGAACGAAACCGAGTTCGTCGGATGGATCGTCACGCGCGCGTCGGCGCCGTGCGCTGCTTCCGTAACGATCTCTCTGATCCGCGCGGCCAGCGTTTCCGGCGTCCAGATATCGTTGAAGCGCACGTTGAACTTGAGTTTCGCTTCGCCCGGAATGACGTTTCGCGCGGGGTTGCCGACGTCGAACGACGTCACCACGAGCCGCGTGGGGTCGAAGGCGGCGTTGCCCTCGTCGAGCGGCGACCCTGACAGCGCGGTAACGATGCGCGCCAGCGTCGGGATGGGATTGTCGGCCTGCTGCGGATAGGCGGAATGGCCTTGTCTGCCGACCACGGTCACGTCGCCGTTCAGCGAGCCGCGACGGCCGATCTTGATCATGTCGCCGAGCGCGTTCGGATTGGTCGGCTCGCCGACGATGGCGTGCGAGAATTTTTCGCCACGTTCGGCTGCCCATTGCAACAGTTTCACCGTGCCGTTGATCGAGGGACCCTCCTCGTCGCCGGTGATGAGCAGCGAGATCGCGCCGTCAGGCTTGCCATGCCGCGCGACGTGGCGCATCGCGGCTGCGGCAAAGGCGGCGATGCCGCCCTTCATGTCGACGGCGCCGCGGCCCCAGACCCGACCTTCGGCGATTTCCGCGGAGAAGGGCGGAAAGCGCCACAACGTTTCGTCGCCGGTAGGCACCACGTCGGTATGACCTGCGAAGGTCAGATGACGCTCGCCGTCTCCGATACGCGCGTAGAGATTCTCGACGTCGGGGGTGTCCTTGTCGGAGAACGTGACGCGATGCGTTTCGAAACCTGCGGCGCCGAGCAGTTTTTCCAGATAGGCGAGTGCGCCGCCTTCGTGCGGCGTGACGGAGGGGCAGCGGATGAGCGCGCGGGCGATGTCGAGGGCGTTGGCGCTCATTCCTTCGACGCTCCGGGCGTAAGATCGAACAATTCAATGAACGTCCAGATCGCGACGATCACGAGCAAGACGTCGCAACTCCAGACCGTCCAGCGCGGCATGACCTCCGCCACGCGCGGTTGCAGCCAGTGCGCCGCGCCCGTCACCAGCGCCGCCAGCGGCAGCAGGCCGGCCAGGCCGAGCGGCGCCGGCCGGCCGCGATCGCGGAACCGCTTGGCCGACAGGTTGGTCCAGGAGATCGCGGCCAGGATCAGCGCGCCGGCGAAGGCGAGGATGTAGAAATTCGCGACGAAGGTCGCCGGATCGTAGAAGGCGCGTTCGCTCAGCGGCCGGTTGGCGTAGGGAAGCGCCAGCCACAATGCGAGCGTGCCGATTACGACCAGCGCAGCTACGGGCGCGGCGCCCGATATCCAGCGCGCGCGGTCGATGCGGCCCTGTTCGGTCCGGTAGAGAAAGCGGAAATCCGAAGGCGCGTCCTGCGCCATCAGTCGCGCAGCAGTTCGTTGATGCCGGTCTTGGAGCGCGTCTGCGCGTCGACCGTCTTGACGATGACCGCGCAATAGGTCGACGGGCCCCAGTTCTCGCCAGGCAGCGGCTTGCCCGGCACATTGCCCGACACGACGACGGAATAGGGCGGCACGTAGCCGATGTGCGTCTTGCCGGTCGCGCGGTCGATGACCTTGGTCGACGCGCCGATGTAGACGCCCATGGCGAGCACAGAACCCTGGCCGATCACCACGCCTTCGACGACTTCCGAACGCGCGCCGATGAAGCAATCGTCTTCGATGATGGTCGGCCCTGCCTGCAGCGGCTCCAGCACGCCGCCGATGCCGACGCCGCCGGACAGATGGACGTTCTTGCCGATCTGCGCACAGGAGCCGACGGTCGCCCAGGTGTCGACCATCGTGCCGCTGTCGACATAGGCGCCGAGGTTGACGAAGGAGGGCATCAGCACGACGCCCGGCGCCACGAAGGCGGAGCGGCGAACGATCGCGCCCGGCACCGAGCGGAAGCCGGCGGCCGAATGTTCGGCGGCGCCCCAGCCTTCGAACTTGGAGGGGACCTTGTCCCACCAGCTCGACCCGCCGGGGCCGCCCGAGATCGTCGTCATGTCGTTGAGACGAAACGACAGGAGCACGGCCTTCTTCAGCCACTGGTTGACGGTCCAGGCCTCCTTGCCGGACTTGGAGGCGTCCCGCTCGGCCACCCGCGCCTTTCCGGAATCGAGAAGCGCCAGCGCCTTTTCGACCGCATCGCGCACATCGCCCTTGGTCGAGGCGCTGATATTGGCGCGGTCCTCGAAGGCGGCCTCGATGATCCGCTGCAGGTCGGCGTGGGACATTTCGTCTCTGGCTCCGTGTGTTTCGGGCGGAGGTTTGGGATTTCACGCCTTTTCTGTCAATGGCGAAGAGCGCCGTGAGGGTTTTGCGCGTCCGGCTTGGAGGAATGGGGGCCAAGAGCTATGGTCCGGGCCGAATTCGAAGGAAATCATGATGCTTCGTCCATTTTTCACGGGTCTGGCGCTGCTTGCGCTCGCCGTACCGGCCCATGCCGCGCCCAAGGCGACGAAGCGCCCGCCGGCGGCGATCGAAATCGCCAACGAGCGGACCGTGGCGCTGAAGAGCTTCACTCTCTCGACGACGGGCGCGAAGCCCAAGACCGTGGCCAAGCTCGACAAGCCGATCGCGCCAGGCGGCAAGGCGAAGGTCAAACTGGCGGGGAAAGGCTGCGACTATGTCGCGCGCTGGGAGTTCGAGGACGCCGGCGATGAATCGCAGGTCGATCTCTGCCACGACCCCCGTATCGTCCTGACGGATTGAGCCGTCAGCGCGGGCTTTCTGTGTCGATCAGGCCCGCCATCCGGTCGGCGGCGAGCATGATCGGTTCGCCGGATTTTTCGACGCGGGAGAGGATCAGCGCGCCTTCGAGCGCCATGATCGTCAGCCGCGACAATTGATGAGCATTCGCCTCCGTCAGGCCCGCCGCGACGAGGCGCCGCTCCAGGATCGAGAACCACGCTTCAAAGGCGTCCCTCCCGGCGTCGGTCAGGCCGGTCTTTTCAGGCGCGGTCTCCAGGAGGGTCGTCGTGATCGGGCAGCCGTCGCGGAAACCCGATTGCGCCATCCAGCCGGCCAGCAACGCGCCATAGGCGCGCACCATCGCCCCCGGGGTCTCGGCGGTCTCGGCGAGGGCCGACAGCGTGCTGCTGACCCGCTCCCCTGCATAGGCCAGCGCTGCGGCCGCGATCTCATCCTTCCCGCCGGGGAAATAGTGGTAGAGCGAACCTTTCGGGGCGCCGCTCGCCTCGATGATCTCGGCCAGGCCGGTCGCCGCATAGCCTCGCCGCCGGAGCAGTTCCGCCGTCGTGCGGACGATTTTTTCCTTTTGCGAGGGCTTGGCGGCCATGTCCGAACCCTATGTCCAGTCGGCTTGTGGCGCAAGAAAAAATATATAGACTGGTCTATATAAGAACGAGGAAGCTGGCGCATGAGTTTGGACGTTCCCGCCGGGTTCGAACGGCACTTCCGGAAATCGCCGATCACCGACCCATGGGAGCCGATCTGGTCGCGCCGCACGGACCGCGCCATCGTCATCGGTCTCCGGGCAGCCGCTCCGCATCTGAATTCGCGTGGGATGGTCCATGGGGGCCTCATCACGACCCTGGCTGACAATGCGATGGGCCTGTCCTGCGCCATGCATGTCGAGGGGGCGCCGCGCCTGCTGACGGCGAATCTGACCGTCGATTTTCTCGCCGTCGCGGAAGCCGGGCGGTGGATCGAGGTCGATACGACCTTCGTGAAGCCCGGCAGAACCATGTGCTTCGCGCAGGCCTTCGTCACCGCCGACGGCGAAATTTGCGCTCGCGCCAACGCCGTCTTCCGCGTGGTCGCGCCGCGCGTCGAAACCGGAAGGGAAAGCAAAGCATGAGCAATGCCGATCTCGCATTGAAGCTTCTGCAACTGAACGCCTCGGCCCCGTTCAATCGCTGGGCGGGCTTCGAGATCGTGTCGGCGGACGCCGGCAAGGTCGCGCTTCGCATGGGCTGGAAGGAGGACGCGGCGCAATACGCTGGCTTCTTACACGCCGGCATGATTGGCGCACTGATCGACACGGCCTGCGGCTTTGCCGCCTTCACACAGGCGGGCCGGGTGCTGGCTTCGCATTTCTCGGTCAATTGTCTCGCGCCGGCGGTCGGCGTCGCTTTCCATTGCACAGGCGAGGTCGTGAAGATCGGCAAACGCCAGATCTTCACACGCGCCGAACTCTTCGCAGAGACAGAAGATGGAAATCGCAAGCTGGTTGCGACAGGCGAGACGATTCTCATGCCGGCGTGACGCGGCGCTCAGATGCCGGTCGCTTCGGCGCGGCCTTGCTGCGAGAAATGCCGACCGACCGCCAGGACGGTGATCCCCAGCCCCATCAGGATTTCGAGGTCGACTGCGAGCTTCGAGTACCAGACCTTTGGCGCGATATCGCCGTAGCCGACCGTCGATAATGTCACCACGCTGAAATGCAGGCAGTCGACGAAGGCCTTGAGCAATTGCGACCAGACCAGCGTCGGCGGCTGGCCGGGAGCGGTTGCCACCCAGACCGGTTCGATGCCCGAGAATGGCGCGACGTCGAAGCCGCTATGGATGACCAGGTCGAAGTTGAGGCTCGCGCAGATCAGAATCAGCGACAGGTAGAGAATGACGATCTTGCGCAGCGAGGTCGAACTGTCGCGGTAATGCGTCAGCAGGAACGCCAGCGACAACGGCGGCGCGGCGACGGTGATAAGGATCAGGAAGGGCGTGATCAGGCGAACGGGCAGCGCATCGACGCCGTAGCTCGTCGCCAGGAACTCGCCGGTGCAAAGATTGAAGAAGGTGAGGCCGATATCGCCGAAGGCGAGGATCGGCGGCGTCAGGATCGTGGCGAGCCGCATCTCGCCTCAGCCCACGACCTTCGCGCCGATGTGCTTGCCGGGCGCGGCCGCAAACAGCGCCTTGGTATAGGCATGCTGCGGGTCGGCGAAGATCGTCTTCGTCGCGCCCTGCTCGACGACGGCGCCTTTCTGCATGACGACGATGCGGTCGCAGATCTGCGCGGCGACGCGCAGGTCGTGCGTGATGAAGAGAAGCGCCAGCGAGAATTTTTCGCGGATCTCGTCGAACAGCTTCAGGACCTGCGCCTGTACGGAGACGTCGAGCGCCGACACCGCCTCGTCGGCGATCAGCACTTCCGGCTGCGGCATCAGCGCGCGGGCAATGCAGATGCGCTGACGCTGGCCACCCGAGAACTGGTGTGGATAACGGTCGAGCGCCTGTCGTGGCAAATGCACGAGATCGAGCAATTCGCCGGCGCGCTTCATCGCGTCGCCCGTCGTCGCGCCGAAATTGACGCTGGCTTCGATCATGCTGTCGGCGACCGTGCGGCGCGGATTGAGCGAACGGTACGGGTCCTGGAAGACGATCTGCATCCGCTTGCGGTGATCGCGCAGCCGGCCCTCCGGCAGTTTCGCGTAGTCGGCGCCGTCGATGGCGATCTCGCCCGATGTCGGATCGATCAGCCGCGCCACGCAGCGCGCCACTGTCGACTTGCCCGAACCGGATTCGCCGACGATGCCGACCGTCTCGCCGCGGCGGATGTCGATCGACACGTCCTTGGCGGCTTCCACCACGCGCTTCTTCTGGAACAGACCGCCCGACGAATAGACCTTGCGCAGGTTCTTCGTGTGCAGAACAACCGGCGCGCCGTCGAGCGGCTTGCGGTCGGCCGGCTCCAGCGACGGCACGGCGCCTATCAGCATCTGCGTGTAGGGATGCTGCGGTCGCATCAACACATCGTCCGCCGGCCCCTGTTCGACGACCTTGCCCTTCTGCATCACCACGACGCGATGGGCGATCTCCGCGACGACGCCGAAATCGTGCGTGATGAACAGAACGCCGGTGCCTTTTCGCGCCCGCAATTCGGCGATGAGCTTCAGGATTTGCGCTTGCGTCGTCACGTCGAGCGCGGTCGTGGGTTCGTCGGCGATCAGCAGGGCAGGGTCGAGCGCCAGGGCGCCGGCGATCATCGCGCGCTGTCTCTGGCCGCCCGAAAGCTGGTGCGGATAGGCGCGCACGATCTGATCCGGGTCGGGAAGGTGCACCTGTCCGATCGTTTCCAGCACGCGCGCCCGTCGCTCGGCGCCGCTCATCTGCGTGTGGACCTTGAGAACTTCCTCGATCTGGTCGCCGATCGTCTTGACCGGATTCAGCGCGGTCATCGGCTCCTGGAAGATCATAGCCATGCGCGAGCCGCGCAACTGGCGATATCGTGTCTCTGGAATGTCGAGCAATTGCTCGCCTTCCAGCTTCACGACGCCAGCGACCGGCTTCACCTCGCGCGGCAGCAGTCCCATCACAGTGAAGGCGGAGACGGACTTGCCGGATCCGGATTCGCCGACAACGCAGACGATTTCGCCGGGCGCGACATTGTAGGACACGTCCTCAACCGCATAGGGACGGTCAGAACCCGGCGGCAGCGCGACGGTCAGGCGGTCGACTGTGAGAACGTCCGCCATCAGACCCTCTTGCGCAATTTCGGGTCGAGGCGGTCGCGCATCGCATCGCCGAGAATGTTCACGCAGAGGATCGTTACGGCGATGAACAGGCCCGGATAGAGGATGTTGTGCGGGAACAGCCGGAAATATTGTCGGCCTGCCGCCATGATGTTGCCCCAGCTCGGCACTTCCGGCGGAATGCCGACGCCGAGGAAAGACAGGATGGATTCGACGAGGATCGCGGCCGCGCAGACGAATGTCGCCTGCACGATCAGCGGCGCGACGCAGTTAGGCAGGATGTGCCGGAAGAGCAGCAGCGGCGTTGGCGTGCCGGCCGTCACGGCGGCTTCGACATAAGGCTCCTCGCGGATCGACAGCACGATCGAGCGCACGAGACGCACGACGCGCGGCACTTCCGGGATCGAGATGGCGATCACTACGGCCGCGACGCCGGCGCGCGACAGCGAGACGAGCGCAATGGCGAGCAGAATCGGCGGGATGGCCATCAGCCCGTCCATCACGCGCATGATGAGGCCGTCCGACCAGCGGACATAGCCGGCGACCATACCGATCAGCAGGCCGAGGATGGTCGAAACGGTCGCGACCAGCGCGCCGACGACGAGCGAGATGCGAGTGCCGTAGATGACGCGGCTGTAGATGTCGCGGCCGAGGCTGTCGGTGCCGAGCCGGAACGTGTAGTCGACCTTCGCGCCGTCGGCGAGCGTCGTCGTCCCGACGAAGCCCGGCAGCTTGTTCCGCTGGGTCGGGTCGAGCAACGTCGGGTCGATCGTGCCGAGCCAGGGCGCGGTCAGCGCGATGAAGACGAGCACCAGGAGGATGAAGCCGGGAATGACGATCGCCGGTTCCTTCAGCACCGCGGGAATGCGCCGGCGCGCCATCGCGAATGTCTGGGTGGGCGCGGGCTCGCTCAATAGCGGATCCTCGGATCGAGCAGCGTGTAGGAAATGTCGATGATCAGGTTGATCATCACGTAGATGAACGAAAACAGGAGAATGATCGCCTGGATGGTCGGATAGTCGCGCGCGAGGACCGCGTCGACGGTCAGCCGCCCGACGCCTGGAATGGCGAAAACCGATTCCGTCACGACGACGCCGCCGATCAGCAGCGCGACGCCGAGGCCGATGATCGTCACGATCGGCACGGCGGCGTTGGGCAGCGCATGGCGCACGAGCACCTGCAGCGGCGTCAGCCCGCGCGAATAGGCGGTGCGGATGTAGTCCTCGCCCAGAACCTCGAGCACGCTGGTGCGCGTCATACGTGCGATCAGCGCGACATAGACAACCGAAAGCGTCAACGTCGGCAGGGTGATCGAGCGCAGGAAAGGTTCGAAGCCGTTGGCGATGCGGCTGTAGCCCTGCACTGGCAACAGCGGCCATTTGATTGCGAACAGGTAGATCAGCACGTAGCCGATGACGAACACCGGTACGGAAAAGCCCATCACGGAGAAACCCATGACGATGCGGTCGAGCAGGCTGCCGCGCCGCATGGCGGCGATCACGCCGAGCGGCACCGCGACGAGGACGGCGACGATGGTCGTGCAGACGGCGAGCGCCAGCGTCGGTTCGATTCGGTCGGCGATCAGGTCGACGACCTTCTTCTTGAAGAAGAAGCTCTCCCCGAAATCGCCCGATAGCATGGCGGAAATCCAGAGCCAGAGCTGCGTGACGATCGGCTTGTCGAGGCCGAGTTGCTGACGAATCATCGCCACCTGGTCGGCATTGGCGTTGTCGCCGGCGATGATGGCGGCCGGATCATTGCCGATCCGCAGCATGAAGAACACGAACGCGGCGACGATCAGCATCACCGGTATGGTCGAGACCAGACGTCGCAGAATGTAGCCGAACATGGCCCCGCCCTGATGGGACTTGCGCGCCGTCGCCGGCGCGCAAGCCGATTGTTATTTCTTGGTCAGGTTCCAGAACACGGGCGCCGGCGCCTCGACGACATTGTTGATGTTCTTGCGCACGGCGATCGGCTGCACGTAGAGGCCGAGCGGAATATGCGTCGTGTAGGCGATCGCTTCCTTCTGGGCTGCGGCGGCGATCTCTTTCTGCTGGGCGAGGTCGCCCGCCTTCAGGAAGTCCTCGCGCAGCTTCTCGAGCTTCTCGTCGCACGGCCAGCCCGGCAGCGCCTTGTCGCAGGCCGCGTTCATGAAGCCGATCATCGCCGGGTTGAGAATGTCGGCGGCGACCCAGGCCGTGTTGAACATGTTCCAGCCGCCGGCGTTCGGCGGATCCTTCTTGGCGCGACGCGCCACCAGCGTCTGCCAGTCCATCGACTGCATGTCGACCTTGAAGCCGCCTCGCTCCATGAGCTGCTTGGCGACAGGCGACAGGTTGGTCAGGATCGGCAGGTCGGTCGAGGCCATCAGCACGATCGGCGTGCCGTCATAGCCCGCCTCCTTCAGCAGTTCCTGCGACTTCTTGGAATTGGCCGACAGCAGGCCCTCCATGCCCGCTTCCGTCGCCATCGGCGTGCCGCAGGGGTAGAAGCTCTTGCAGACCTTGTAGTAGTCGGCGTTGCCGACGGTCGCCTTCAGGAAGTCCTCCTGGTTCAGCGCGTACCACAGCGCCTGCTTGATTTTCGGATTGGTCAGCGGCGGCTGCGTCGAATTCAGACGCATGGTGAACTGACCGAGCGCGCCGGGTTCGAGCTTGAGATTGGCGTCGGCCTTGACCAGCGGCAGCAGGTCGTGCGGCGGCTGCTCGATATAGTCGATCTCGCCCGCCGACAGCGCGTTCATCGCCTGCTGCTGGTCGCTGATGGCGAGCCATTCGACGCGGTCGACGTTGACGACCTTGCCGCCGGCGAAGGCGGAGGCTGGCTCCGACCGCGGCTTGTACTTGTCGAACTTGACGTACACGATCTTGTCGCCTGGCTTCCACTCGTCCTTCTTGAGCACGAACGGGCCGGAGCCGATGAATTCGGAGATCTGCTTGTTGGGGTCCGTCTCGGCGACGCGCTTGGGCATCATGAACGGAACGTTCGAGGACGGTTTGCCGAGCGCGAACAGCAGCATGCCGGTCGGCTCTTTCAGCTTGATGACGATCGTCCTGGCGTCCGGGGCGGACATGTCGGCGACAAAGGTCGAGAACACCTTCTGCCCGAGCGTGTCCTTGGCCGACCAGCGCTTGATCGAGGCGATGCAGTCTTCCGATGTTACCGGCGCGCCGTCGTGCCACAACAGGCCGTCGCGCAGCTTGATCGTGTAGGTCAGCTTGTCGGCGGACACGTCCGTCGTGTCCACCATCTGCGGCTTGACCTCGCCCTTCGCGTCCAGCGCATACAGCGTGTCGTAGAGCATGTAGCCGACGTTTCGGGAGATGTAGGCGGTGGTCCAGATCGGGTCGATGATCTTGACGTCCGAATGCATGACCGCCTTGAGGACCGTTTCGGCCCGTGCGGCGCCGGACAATGCCGTCCCGGACATCGCCGCCACGCTCAAGGCGGCGACCAGAGCAAGCTTATTCAACCGCATACTTCCCTCCTGTTTGTCCTTTTGGACAACAGCCTAATCGCTAAGCCGTCGATCTATCAAGAATCGCGCCAGCCGGTCCGCTCCGCGAAACAGGCCTCAGATGCCCGAGCCGCCCATTTCCACGTCGGGCGGGATTTCCGGCAGGGACGCGGCCGACACCGAGCCGCGCACGCCGTCCGAGGAAGTCGGCAGCGGCATCCAGCAGATGAGTTCGTTGTCATCGTAGCCGATCGTGCAGTCCCTGTCGGAATCGGCGGCGATCCAGCAGTGGTAGTCCGCCCGCGGCGGCCTGGCCCAACGCGCGACATCCACTTCCGGCGGACCCTGTTCCGTACCGCGCAAGGCCACGATCACCCTCTTGCCGTCGCGCGGGGCGTCCGACATGCGCCGCCACTCGCCGAATTCCGCCGTGTTCATCGGGCATTCCTCTCCCTTGGGCGCCGAGCATGCAGCTTGGCGTGTTTGCGGGCAAGCGTGATATGATATGAGCGGTTTCGGAGACCCGACGTGAGCGCAACGGACAGCGAAGACCGCGGGGGCGCCCGGGAGGGCGGCCGCCTGATCGGCGTTTCGCTCGCGGCGGCGGCGGGCCTTCTGGCGCTCGCCTGCGGCCTGCTCTGGGCCCGTTTTGGAACGCAGGTGTTCCTCGACGCCGCCGAAAATCTCTGGAAGACCTGCTTCTGAGGCGGTCGCTGAAGGCTCGTGGATGTTCAAGAACCCCCGTCTGATTCTGCCTGCTGTCCTGATCGCGCTGAGTCTCGCGGCTCTCGCCGCGGCGGGCTACCTCATGCTTCGGGAAACGCCGAAGCAATCCCTGATCGGCGGCCCGTTCGCGCTGACCGCGCAGGACGGCCGGACCGTAACGGAGAAGGATTTCGCCGGGAGGCCCGTTCTGGTGTTTTTTGGCTATACCCATTGCCCGGATGTCTGCCCGACGACTCTTTTCGAAGTGTCGGAGGTGCTTAACGCGCTCGGTCCGCAGGCAAAAACCAATGCGATCTTCATCACGGTCGATCCCGAACGCGATACGCCGGCGGTCCTGAAGGACTATCTCGGTTCGTTCGATCCACGCGTGGTTGGCCTGTCCGGCGATCGCGCGGCAGTGGACGCGGCGATCAGGGCCTATCGCGTCTATGCGAAGAAGATCCCCGGCCAGAACGGTGAATACACCTACGATCACACGGCGCTGGTCTATCTGATGGACAAGAACGGGCGCTTCGTCGGCGCCTTCAATCTCGATCGCAAGCCGGCCGACGCTGCGGCGCAATTGCGGGAATATCTCTAGCCGCGATCCGGATCAGAACACGCCGATCGGGAAATATTTGAGATAGAGTTCGGAATAGACGCCGCGTTGGGCCAGACGCGCCAGGGCGTAGTCGAGGGCTCGCCGCAGCGACTGGTTGTTTCGCCCGACGCCGATCGCCAGGCCCTCGCCGAAATAGCCGGAATCGACGAAGGCCCCGCCGAAGAAGCTGCAGCAATTCTGCGCCGCCTGGCTGTTCATCCAGACGCCGAGAGAGACGGCGTCGGCAAACAGCGCGTCGACTTCGCCCTTTTGCAGAGCGGCGCGCGCCGCGTCTCGGTTGGGTTGCGGTTTGAGGTCGAGTTTCGGGAAGAAGCGTTTGAGCCAGGCCTCATGAGCGCTGCCGGAGACCACGGCGACCTTCGCCTGTCCCATCTTCTCCGGCGTCGGGTCGAGGCCGGGCGCCCGTCCGCTGCGGATCGCAAACCGGCCGGGCAGGACGAAATATGGAGCCGTGAAATCCATTTTTTCGCGCGTCTGCGGCGTTACTGCGACGGAAGCGATCAGCGCGTCGCCCTTGTTTTCCTCCAGCGCGGCGCCGAGCGTGTCCCAGCGGCGCGCCTGGATGGTGCAGGCGACCTGCAATTCGTCGCAGACGGCATGGGCAAGGTCGACATTAAAGCCGGCGAGCGCGCCGTCGGGCGCACTGAAGTTGAACGGGTAGTAGTCGTCGGCGGTGATGAAGCGGATCAGATGGATAGCGCTGGTGTCGGGCTTGGCCAGGCGCCGGTTCGGGTCCCAGAAACTCGGGATGAACGGCTCCTTCTGCGCAACGGCCGCCGCCGGCCAGAGGCAGGCCGCCAGCAGGAAAAGCCGCAAAAAGAACGCGCCTCTGTGCAAAACCGCTTCCTCGCTCTAGGCTGGCCCCGTTTCAGTACCTGCGTCATTTCATGTTTTATCGTGTCGAGCCATTTGCGGAAAGCGATTCCGGTCGCCCTCATGCGTCTCTCGTCGAGGCAGCGTCTCTGCGGGGTCGCTTCGAACGCGAACGCCGGCTGTTGCTCGACCTCGGCCTCTCCTCTGGCCTTGTCGGCGTCGCCGCTTCGGAGGCCCGCCGCCTGGGCGTGACGACGGACGCCGCGTTGCTCGCCTGCCGCCTGCTCGACGAAGAGAGCCTGTACCGCGCGCTCGCCCGCCGCCTCGGCCTGCCTTTCGTCGCGGACGCCGCGCTCGCGCCGCTCGACAATTATTCCGCCGCCGCCGCCGTCGGACTGGCGCAACTCGCGCCGGGCGCGGAGGGCGCAGCGCGTTGGCTGGCCGCGCCGCGTGGCCGCGCGCTGACGGCTTTCGCCAGTCTGCACGATCTGTCCGGCGTCGCCATCACGACGCCGCGCCGGTTCGCGACCCTGCTACGCGCAGCCGCCGGCGCGCGCATTGCGCAGGATGCGGCGCTGTCGCTTGCCGTGGTCGAACCGCGGCTCAGCGCGCGGTTCGGTCCGAGGGCCGCGACGCGCACGGTCGCCAGCATGCTGCTGGCGCTTCTGGCCGCGGCTTTTCTGGCCTGGCCGTGGTTGGCGGCTGTCGGAGTATGGGTTTGCCTATCGTTGGCCTTCGTGATCGCCACGACGATCCGCCTGTTCACGGTGGCGGCGTCGTTCGAAGCGGAGACCGACGCCCCGGCGCTCGCCGATCATGAACTGCCGGATTACACGATTGTCGTGGCGCTGTATCGCGAGGCGCCTGTCGCGCATCAGCTGGTGCGGGCGCTCGAACGGCTCGACTATCCGCGCGCGCGACTGGATGTGAAGCTCGTCGTCGAGAGCGATGACCCGGAGACCTTCGCCGCGCTCGCCGCCGCCATTCCGGGCGTCGAATACGAAGTGGTGGTCGCTCCGCCCGGCGAACCGCGCACCAAGCCGCGCGCCCTCGATATCGCGTTGCCCTTCGCGCGCGGCGAATTGCTCACGGTCTATGACGCCGAGGACGAACCGGAACCCGACCAGTTGCGCCGCGCCGCCGCGCGCTTTGCAGCGTCTGACGAGAGTCTCGGATGCCTTCAGGCTCGATTGGCGATAGACAATCACAACGACAACTGGATCGCCGGCCTCTTCGCCATCGATTACGCCGCCCTGTTCGAGGCGGTCAATCCAGGCGTCGCGGCGCTCGGATTCCCGATGCTGCTCGGCGGGACGTCAAATCATTTTCGTACGCGCACCTTGCGCGCCGTCGGCGGCTGGGATGCGTGGAACGTCACGGAAGACGCCGACCTCGGCCTGCGTCTCGCGCGATTCGGCTTGCGTGTCGAGGCGCTGCGCTCGCGCACTTTCGAGGAGGCGCCGAACAGCATTGGTCCGTTCCTGCGCCAGCGCACGCGCTGGATGAAAGGCTGGATGCAGACGGCTTTCGTGCATTTGCGCGATCCGCTCGCGCTGTGGCGCAATCTGCGCCCACTGGCCTTTCTGGCGACGGTGACGACATTCGTTTCCGGCGTCCTGTCGCCGTTGCTCTGGCCCTATTTCTGCGGTGGCCTGATTCTCGACCTGTTGCAGGGCGACGCTTTCCGACCTTCCGCCCCTCTGGAATTCGCGGTCGATTTTTCGGCCTGCTCGCTGGCTTTCGGCGGCATCGCGGCGATGGTATGGCCGGCGATTCTGGGGATGCGTCGTCAGAACCTGCGTCACCTGTGGCCGCTGCTGTTTCTCCTGCCGGTCTGGCACGTGCTCTTGTGCGCGGCGGCCTGGCGCGCCGTGATCGATCTATGGCGCAACCCTTTTGGCTGGGCCAAGACGACGCACGGCGTGGCGCGCCGACGGACGAATGCGATTCAGCGCCAGCCGACGAGGCGGGCCTCCGCGAGACCGATCAGCCGCGCCAGCGCAAGACCGATCGCTGAAAGGACGACGACGCCGGCCAGAAGCTGATCGGTTCGCATGAGATTGCCGGCCTGCAGCACAAAGGCGCCGATGCCCTTTTCCGCGCCGATCATCTCGGCCGAGACGACGAGCAGCAAAGCGATCGATACGGAAATGCGGAAGCCGGCGAGGATCGCCGGGGTCGCGCCCGGCAGGACGATCTTGCGGACGATATCGGCGAACGGCAGGCCGAAGCTCTGGGCCATCCGGATCAGACTGCGCGGCACGCTTTCCACGCCATTCGCGGTCGAAATGGCCGTGGGGAAGAATACGCCGAGCGCGATGGTCGCGACCTTTGAGGGTTCGCCGATGCCGAACCACAGGATCATCAGTGGCAGCAGCGCGATCTTCGGGATCGGGAACAGGGCCGAAACGAGCGCATAGCCCGATGCGCGCGCAAAGGTGAATAGCCCCATGCCCAGACCGAGCGCGAGGCCGGCTGCGACGCCGAGCGTCCAGCCGGCGGCGATGCGGAGGAGCGATATGCCGGTCTGCGCCAGAATGTCCCCGTGCACGACGAGGTCGTAGAGAGAGGAGGCGATCGCGGCCGGGCTTGGCAGGAACAGCGGATTGCCGAGCGCGCTTGCTGCAACCTGCCAGATGGCGACGAGACCTATCAGCGCCAGCGCGCCGCCCGTCCGACTCGTCGCCGGCGCGAAGCCGCCTCCACGGAATGGAACTGGCGCGAGGCCCTTCACGCCGTCGCTCCGATTGTTTCCCGTTCGGCTTCCGCCGCCTCGCCGCGGATCATCTCCCAGAGATGGGCGCGCCAACGGGCGAGTTGTCCGGCTTCTTCAGGCGCAGCGCGTCGCCGGCGCGGGACCGGCGCTCCGGAAATCTCGCGAATGCGGCCCGGACGCCGCGACAGGACGACGACGCGGTCCGCGAGACGCACCGCCTCGTCGAGATTGTGCGTGACGTAGAGGGCGCTCATCTCGCCTCCATCGAGAAGCCCGGCCAGATCGTCCATCAGCAATTCGCGGGTCTGCGCATCGAGAGCGCTCAAGGGTTCGTCCATGAGCAGGATCGCCGGACGTACAGCGAGCGCGCGCGCCAATCCGACGCGCTGCTTCATTCCGCCGGACAATTCCTTCGGCAGCGCATGCGCGAAATCCGACAGGCCGGTGCGCGCCAGAACCTCGGCCACGATGCGCGCGCGCTCTGGCGTGGAGATGGCGTGATGCTCCAGCGCCAGCGATACGTTGGCCGAGACGTCGCGCCACGGCAGCAGCGCGAAATCCTGGAACACGAAGGTCAGGGGGTTGAGGCTCGCCGCCGGGAAACCGCCGGCCAGCGCCCGGCCCGATGTCGGTTGCAGCAATCCGCCGGCGATCGACAGCAAGGTGCTCTTGCCGCAGCCCGACGGACCGACGATGGCGACGATCTCGCCGGCGTCCACGCCAAAGGATATGTCCGACAGGACATCGAGCGCGCCGAAGCGATGCGATATGCTTTCAAGCGCCAGCCGCGCCATCTATCGTTCCGTAACAAAGCGGCGGTCGACCACCTGGTCGACGCCGAACCCCTTGTCGACGAAGCCCTGCGACTGATACCAGGCGACCTGCCGCGCGACATTCGCCACGTCGAGCCTGCCCTCGGGGTCGACGTAGGCGAGCGTCTTCGCCACCACGTCCGGCGGCTGGTTCGTGTACTTGCCGATGATCGCCAGCAGCGGCGCCTGCGCATCTGGGGGTGCATTCTTGACATTGAAGGCGTCGTGGTAGGCGCGGCAGCCGCGACGATAGGCTGTGAGAAACGCCGCGATCTGTCTTTCCTCGGGTTTGAATTTCGCAGAAACGAAAGCGGCGCCCAGTTGCCATGGAACCTCGTCGCCGCCCCAGCCGAGAAGGCGCGCCGCGCCGGAATCGACCGCGCCCTGCGCGCCTGTCGCGGGCAACAGCGCCCCGTCGACCGCGCCGCCCTTCAGCGCCGACACGATGTTCGACATCGATTGCAGGGGAACGAATTTCACGTCGGAAATCGGGAACCCGTATTTCTCGGCGAGCAGGCCGGCCGCAAAATGAAAGCTCGAGCCGACTTGCGTGATTCCGATGCGCTTGCCGCGTATGTCCTTCGGCGCCTGCATCGACGCGCCGTTCGGTTGCGTCGTCGCGAGATAGGCATCGAGCGGAAAGCCCGGAACCTCGCGCGACTGCCCGGCGATGACGGCGAGCGCGCCCTTGCCGGCGAGATTGAACAGGCCGGCGGTGAACGCCGTCACGCCTATGTCTATATCGCCTGATGCGGCCGCCACGGCGATCGGTTGCGCGGCGTCGAAGAAGACGAGTTCGACATCGAGGCCCGCGTCCCTGAAGAAGCCCATGTCCTGCGCAATGAATACGGCGCCTGACGAGGCGAGCCGCAGCACGCCGACGCGCAGCTTCCGCGACTGGGCCGGGGCGGCGTCGGTCAGCAGCACGGAGGGCAGAGTCGCAAGCAATGAGCGGCGGGTCAGGCGAGACATGACTTCACTCGGTCGGGACAGGTCGAATTATAGCAGGAGACTTCACATCCCAAGATATGCCTGCCGCACGCGATCGTCGGCCAGCAGTTCCGCGCCCGTGCCCGACAGCGTGATGGCGCCGTTCTCGAGCACGTAGGCGCGCCGGGCGATCTCGAGCGAGGCCGCGACATTCTGTTCGACCAGCAGGCAAGCAAGGCCCCGCTTGTTCAGATCGACGATCGTATCGAGGACCGCATGCGCCATTGCGGGCGCAAGGCCGAGAGAGGGTTCGTCGAACATGACCAGTTCCGGTTCGCCCATCAGGCACCGCGCGATCGCCAGCATCTGCTGCTCGCCGCCCGACAATGTGCCGGCAGCCTGTTCCAGTCGTTCCCGCAGGCGGGGGAACAGCGCCAGCATGCGCTCGAGATTTTCGGCGCGGCGCGCCCGTGCGCGCGGGATCATCCCGCCCATCAGCAGGTTCTCGTGCACGGTCAGCGTCGGAAACACCTGGCGGCCTTCGGCCACCTGGCCGACGCCGAGATTGCAGACGACATGGCTGTCGAGGCCGGCGATCTGTCTGCCCTTGAACGATATGCGGCCGCGTCCCGGCTTCAGCATGCCGGCGATGGCGCGGATCAGCGAGGTCTTGCCGGCGCCGTTCGCGCCGACGATGGCGACGATGGCGCCTTCCTCGGCGCTGAGGCTGACGCCGGCCAGCGCCTGCGCGTCGCCGTAGTAGAGATCGAGGTCTTCGACGACGAGCATCAGTGCGCCGCCTTCATGCCGAGATAGGATTCTATCACTTTCGGATCGCGCGTGACTTCCGCAGGCGTTCCTTCCGCGATGCTCGCGCCGTGATGCAGCACATGCACGCGGGTTGCGAGCGCCATGACCGCGCGCATGACATGTTCGATCATTACGATGGTGAGATTGTCGGCGCGATTGATCTCGCGCAGCACGGCGACCATGCGGTCGGTTTCGGTCGGCCTGAGACCGGCCATCACCTCGTCGAGCAGGATCAGCTTTGGTCTTGTGGCCAGCGCGCGCGCAACTTCCAGGCGCTTGCGGTCCGGCAGCGTCAGGCTGCCGGCCTTCTGACCGCGCTTGTCGAACAGGTCGAGCTTGCGCAGGATGTCGCCGGCCGCCTCGCGCGCCGATTTCATGTCCGGCGCGCGCAGCATCGCGCCGATCGTCACATTGTCCGTCACGCTGAGATCTGGAAATGGCTTTACGATCTGGAAGGTTCGCGCGATGCCTGCGGCGCAGATCCTTTCCGGATCCATGCCGTCGATGCGCGCGCCTGCGAAACGGATTTCGCCTTCTTCTGGCGGAAACACTCCGGCGATCAGGTTGAACAGCGTCGTCTTGCCGGCGCCGTTCGGTCCGATGACCGCGTAGATCTCGCCTTCCTCGACCGATAGCGTGACATTGTCGACGGCGGTCAGGCCGCGAAAACGCTTCGTGACATCGACGACATCGAGAAGCGGGCTCATTCGCTTCGCTCCTGCAGGCCGAGCTTTGCTGCAAGCCATGGCCAAAGCCCGCTCGGCGTCGCCGCGATGATGCCCATCAGAAGGAAGCCGTATACCAGGGCCTTGGCGCCCGGCGCGTTCAGGCCCAGCGCCCGCAGGGCGTCGGTCAGCACTTCGCCGAGCGGCACCAGCAGGAAGGCGCCGACGATCGGGCCGAACAGCGTCCCGATGCCGCCGACAATCGGCGCGAGTATGATGTCGATCGACCGCGACATGTCGAAGATCTGCGCGGGAAAAAGGTTGTTCGACCAGAAGGCGATGTAGACGCCGCCGACTGCCGTCATGGCGGCGGAAATGAACAGCGCATAGAAGCGCGCGCGCGTCACGTCGACGCCGAGCGCGCGCGCCGCCTGCGCGTCCTCGCGGATGGCGAGAAACGCGTGGCCGAGCTTCGACGAACGCAACGCCGCGCTCAGCGCCAGCGCGCCGGCGGCCATGATCAGGGCCAGATAGTAGAAGAACAACGGGCCGCCGCGCAGGTTGTGCCATTGGCCGGCGCTCTCGGCGCTCACCGGCAGGAAGAAGCCGGCAGCGCCGCCGAGCCAGGCGAGATTGTCGAAGCCTATACGTGCGCTTTCGGCGAAGGCGATGGTCAGCAGCGAAAAATAGACGCCTTCGATACGGAAACGGAAGCCGAGCCAGCCGATGACGAAAGCGGCGGCGACGCCCAGCGCGACTGCGACGAAAACGCCGGCCCATGGTCCGATACCGAATTTTACGTAGAGCGCGGCCGCGGCATATGCGCCGATACCGAGATAGAGCGCATGGCCGAGCGAAAGCAGCCCGCAGAAGCCCATGAGGATGTTCCAGGCCTGCCCCAGATAGGCGCCGATCAGGCAGAGCAGCAGGACCGAGAGGATGTAGCGGTCGACGACGAACGGCGCAGCAGCCAGCGCGATCGCGAGGATCGCCAGCGCGACGCGGCCGCGCGGCGTGAGCGTGTCGAAGAGCCCGCTCACGCCTCGGCCTTTCCGAACAGGCCCTGCGGCCGCAACGCCAGTACGATAACGAGCAGGCCGAAAGACACCATGCTCTTCATGGATGGCGCAGCGAGCGTGCTCGCAAGCGCCTCGGCGACGCCGATCATCAGGCCGCCGGCGAGCGCGCCGGCCATCGAGCCGAGGCCGCCGACGATGACGATGGTGAAGGCGAGCAGCGTCAGCGACGGCGCGAGCATCGGCGTCATGTCGGTGATGGCCATCATGATGGCGCCTGCCGCGCCGACGCAGGCGAGCCCCACGCCGAAGGAAATCGCATAGAGGCGCTTCACGTCGAGGCCGACGACGCCGGCGCCGGTCAGGTTGTCGGCCGCGGCGCGGATCGCCGTGCCGGTTAGCGTGTAGCGGAAGAAGGCGAAGAGCAGGGCGGTCACGACCAGCGCCGCGCCGGCGCCATAGACGCGCACCTTGTCGATCAGCACGGGACCGAGCGACCAGGAGTCGAAGGAATAGGGCAGGTCGACATGCTTCGATTCCGGCCCGAACAGCAACAGCAGCGCATTGACGATGACGATCGACAATCCGACCAGCAGGATGAACTGCTCGTGCTGCGGCCGTGTCACGAACGGCTGCACGACAGCGCGCTGCAGCAGGTAGCCGATGACGAAGAAGGCGGCCGCGATGGGGATCGCTGCGACGATCGGATCGAGCTTGAACAGGCCGAACAACACGAACGCGGCGTACATGGCGAGCACGGCGAACTCGCCGTGCGCGAAATTGACGACGCGCACCACGCCGAAGATGACCGACAGGCCGAGCGCCATCAGCCCGTACACGAGGCCGGTCAGCACGCCCTGGATCAGGACTTCGGCGTAGAGGGAAAGGGACATGTCTTTCGATGTGCGTCCGGCCCCCTCCCCGCCCCTCACCCGCTGAGCGGGAGAAGGAGGAGGTCGGCGGCCCTGGAGTGTCGCGGGTTCATATCCGCCTGCCGTCCCCTCTCCCGCGCGCACAGCGAGCGGGAGAGGGAACGGGAGGGGGCGTGCGGTCTACTTCCTGCCCTGCCACGAGGGCATGGGCAGGACGGGCTTGGCGGTGGCGACGTCGGCCGGGAAGACGACCGTCGGCGTCTGCTTGATGTTCTCGATCGACGCGGAGGCGATGTTGAGGTTGTCGCCCTTGTCGTTGAAGGCGATCGGACCGCCGATCATCACGTGGTCCTTGATGTTGGTTTCCTTCACCGCCTTCATCAGCGTCGCGCCGTCGCTCGTGCCGGCGCGCTTGAAGGCGTCGGCGGCGATCAGCAGCGCCTCGAAGGTGAAGCCGGCGTTGAAGCAGTCCAGCTCGAAACGGTTCTTCGGGTTCTGCTGCTTGAACGAGGCTTCGAGCGCCTGCGTCATCTGCGACTTCGGATTCGCCCAGGGCAGGTTGTAGATGAAATAGTCGGCATAGGGGCCGACCGCGTCGAAGAATTCCTGGTCGTAAAGGCCGGGCGAACCGGGCGACATGATGGCCTTCGGCTCGAACTTCTGGCGCACCATGTCGCGCGTCAGCTTGATCGCGTCGCCGGCGCGGGTGACGATGATGAGCAGGTCCGGATTGATCGAACGCAGCTTCGTCACTTCCACGGACAGGTCCTGCGCCTTCGGATCGTAGGCGATGCTCTCGACGAGCTGGAACGGCATGTTCAGCTTCGGGAAGATCGCGTCCATCGCCTGGCGCTGGCCGGTGCCGAACGTGTCGTTGGCGTGCAGGAAGGCGGCCGTCTTGAATTCGACGTTCGCCGCCTTGGCGACCTCGTTGATCAGTTTCAGGCCGTTCGTCACCAGCGCGCCGCCCGTCGGGAAGTTGCGGACGAGATACTGGTAACCCTGCTGGGTGATGTTCGGCGCGGCGGCGACATTGATGACCAGCGGCACCTTGCGCTGTTCGCAGACCTGCGCGATCGCCAGCGTCTGGCCGGATTCGAACGCGCCGACGATGGCGCCTGCGCCTTCGTTGATCGCTTTCTCGGCCTGGGCGCGCGCCACGTCGCTGTTGGTCTCGGTGTCGACGTGGACCAGTTCCACCTTGTAGCCGAGGTCGGCCAGCACCTTGGTCGAGGCCAGTGTGCCGCGATGGCAGCTCTGGCCGGCCTGCGCGAAGAAGCCCGAACGCGGCAGCAGAACGGCGATCTTCAGCGACTTGTCCTGCGCGTGGACGATCGCCGGTGCGGCGATCGCGGCGCCGGCGCCCGCCAGAACGCTGCGGCGGTCGATCAATCCGGATGTCTTCGTCACCTTGGTTCTCCCGGTTGGAGCTGTAATCCCTGTGGCGGCGGCACCTTACAGATGCGTCTTGCCCGCGCAACCCTCTGACGGCGCGCGGGGTCCGTTGCGCTGCGGCAAATCGTCAGACCCGGTCAGGCCAAGGGGTCGTCGATCAGCGGATCGGGCCTGGCGAGTTCCTTCAGCGCGATCATGTCGGTCACGACGATCTCGCGGCCGTGCGCGTCGACGCCGTGCGCGGCCAGCGTCGCGAAGGTGCGCGACAGGTTTTCCGGCGTCGTGCCGAGATGGGCGGCCAGCTTGCGCTTGTCGAAGGGCAGGCGCATCCGGCCTTCCGGCTCCATTTCGCGCAGCAGCCAGTTGGCCAGCCTTTCGGCCGTCGGGCGGAATTGCCGGTTCTTGAGTTCCTTCAGGACGCGGCGATAGGCGCCGGCCAGCTCATGCACGATGGCGCGCGCGAAGGCGGGATCGGCTTCGATCGTCTCGCGGACGAGGCCTGCCGGGATCATCAGGATGCGCGACGGCGCGAGGGTTCGCGCCGAATTGAGATAGACGCCGTCGCGGGCGACAGCCGCCAGGATGAAGGTCGAATAGGGCCGCAGCAGCGAAAAACCCAGTTCGTCGCCCTCGCGCGCCGAATAGAGCTCGACCAGTCCTTCGACGATAATGTGCAGGAAGTCCGGCCGGTCGCCTTCCTGGATCAGCTCGACATGCGCGGGAAACCGCTGCAGCATCGCATCGGCTGTCAGCCTGTCGAAATGCACCGGCGACATCTCGCGGAACAGCGGCAGCGTCCGGACGTGCTCGATGTCGGCGGCGCGCAAGGCCTATCCTCCTTGCGCTTCGAGTTCCATGTCGCGCGAGGACAGGTCTTCGCTCGTCATCTTCGTGTAGATGCGCGCCATTTCGCGCATCAGGAATTTCGCCGGCACGTCGTGGAACGTGCCGTGATCGACCTCGTAGCGCATGAATGTGCGGCCGGCGCCGTCGAACTGGTGCAGCAGCGCGTCCTCGTGCCCGTCGAAGTCGAGCGGATGAACGTTCAGCTTTTCACAGAGCGAGGCGTTGAAGGTCGGCGTCGCCTTGCGCCACGCGCCGTCCACGTAAACCTGGGTAAAGCCGTGCCAGGTGAACAGGTCGGTGCCCATCGTCTCCTGCAGCTTCTGCGTCGTCAGATGGTTGCGTACGTCCGCAAAGCCGACTCGGGAGGGAATGTTGTGAACGCGGCAGGCGGCGGCGTAGAGCGACGCCTTGCCCACGCAATAGCCGTTGCCGGCCTGCACGACGCTGGAGGCGCGGAACGTCTCGGGCGTCGTCATCTTCACGTAGGGGTTGTAGCGGATGCCGTCCCGCACCGCCTTGTAGAGAAGGCTGACCTTTTCGCGGTCGCTCGCCGTCTCCGGGGCGTGCTGGCGGGCGAAGGCGATCACGTCCGGATGGTCGGAATCGATGTACTCGGCCGGATCGGTGTAGAGGCGGGCGTGCGAGGCGGAAAGTATGTCTGTCATGCGACTTATCTAACAGCCGCGCGCCCCGCCCTCAACGGTATGGCTTCAGCGGCCGGAAATCCCGGCCGCTTCCCACTTTTCCTGGCCTGTCAGGCCTTCGCCGGGCTCTTCCAGGCGCTGAGCGACAGGGCGAGGGAGACCAGTGCCCACATCGCCAGATATTCGACGCCGCCCATGTTCCACAGCCAGCCGACGCCCTTGGTGGCGAAGACGGCATAGGCGGCGACCGCCATGCAACCGGCCGACATCAGGCCGGTCCAGCGCAGGAACAGGCCGAAGGTCAGGCCGACGCAGGCGGCAGCCTCGACCACGAGCGCGAGGCCGAGGAAGAGCGGCGCCGGCGTCAGGCCGGCCTTGGCGAAAAAGGCGAGCGAGCCTTCGATGCCCTGCAGCTTGAACAGGATGTGCGGCAGGTAGAACAGGCCGGCGGCGATCCGGATCAGGTTCAGCGGCTGGGTCAGGTCCATTGCATGAGGCGCGACGACGGGTCCGATCAGCGACTTGAGCGCCGAGGGGGCCGGAGCGGTCTGATACGTCATGGGTGCAATCCTTCGCAGTGAGGAATGCAGGCAATGAATGCCTCTGCGGCGCAGACGGACATGATCGGGGTCAAGCATTTCGGCGCTGCAGCGCAACGGCGACCTTGCGGCGCCGCAAGAGCTAATAATCGACCTGCATGAGGAACAGGCCGCTCGCCGGCGCCACCGCCCCGCAGCGGGCGCGGTCGCGGGCGTCCAGCGCCGCCGCGAGGTCGCCGGCCGTCCACTTGCCCGAACCCACATGCTCGAGCGAACCGACGATGGAGCGCACCTGGTGGTGCAGGAAGGAAAGGGCGGATGCGCGGATCTCGATCTCCGCGCCGTTGCGCGTCACGTCGAGCCGTTCCAGCGTTCGCACCGGCGAATTCGCCTGGCACTCGGCCGCCCGGAACGTCGTGAAATCGTGCTTGCCGACCAGCGCCTGCGCCGCATCGTGCATGGCGCCGGCGTCGAGCCTCCGCGCCACGTGCCAGACGAAGCCGCGTTCGTGCACCGGCGGCGCGCGCCGGTTGAGGATGCGGTAGAGATAATGACGCTTCGTCGCCGAAAACCGCGCCTCGAAAGTCCCGTCGACGCGCTCGGCGCTCGCGATCGCCACCGGAAACAGCCTGAGATGCGCGTTCAGCGCGTCACGCAACCGGTCGCCGCGCCAGTCCTTCGCCAGATCGACGTGGACGACCTGTCCCTTGGCGTGGACGCCGGCGTCGGTGCGGCCCGCGGCCTGGACAGGAGAAAAGACGCCGGTCAGGCTTTCGATGCCGCTCTCGACCGCCTCCTGCACGGACAGGCCGTTCGCCTGCCGCTGCCACCCGACGAAGGGCCGACCATCGTATTCGATCGTGAGCTTGTAGCGGGGCATCAGCCGAGCTTTGCGCCCGGCGCGAGCCGCGCCCCGCGCGCGAAATCGGCGAAAGCCATCGGCGCCTTGCCGCCGCGCTGCACCTGCACGAGTTCGACCGCGCCGGCGCCGCAAGCGACGATCCCCTCGCCGAGATAGGTCCCGGCCGCGCCCGACCGCGCGGAAAGCCTGGTGCGCAGGACCTTCACGCGTTCCGGCCCGCGGCCGAGATCGGCCTCGAACCATGCGCCCGGAAACGGCGAAAGTCCCCGCGCGAGATTGTGGACCTCCTGCGCGGGCCTGGCGAAATCGAGTTTCGCTTCGGCCTTGTCGATCTTGGCGGCGTAGGTGACGCCTGCTTCCGGCTGCGGCCTGAACGAAAGCGAGCCGCGCGAGACGGCGGCCAGCGCGCGCGCCATCAGGTCGGCGCCGATCCGCGACAGGGCGTCGTGCAATTCGCCGGCCGTCATGTCCGGTCCGATGGCGATCCGCTCGGCCATGCCGATCGCGCCGGTGTCGAGGCCCTCGTCCATCTGCATGACCATCACGCCGGTCTCTGCATCGCCGGCCATGATCGCACGCTGGATCGGCGCCGCGCCGCGCCAGCGCGGCAGCAGCGAGGCGTGCAGGTTGAAGCAGCCGAGCTTCGGCGCTTCCAGAACGGCTTTCGGCAGGATCAGCCCATAGGCGACGACGACCGCGCAATCGGCGCCGTGCGCGGAAAATTCCGCCTGCGCTTCCGCGTTGCGCAGGCTCTTCGGCGTGAAGACGGGGATGCCGAATTGCTCGGCCGTGCGGTGGACGGGCGAAGGCCGCAATTCCATGCCGCGCCCGGCCGGCTGCGGCGCCCGCGTATAGACGGCGCAGACCTCGTGACCCTGTCCGAGGATTTCCGTGAGAACGGGAACGGAGAAGTCCGGCGTCCCCATGAAGACGACGCGCACGGCTTCGTCCTCAGAGTTCGCGGTCGTCGTGCGGCGGATGGCCGGGCTCGTTGCCGGCGTATTTGGCCGCCTTCACGAACTTCTTCCACACGCGCTCGCGCTTCAGCCGCGAAATATGGTCGATGAACAGGACGCCGTTGAGATGGTCGATCTCATGCTGGAGCGCGGTCGCCAGCAGGCCGTCCGCTTCCAGTTCGTTTTCGCGGCCTTCGCGGTCGAGATAGCGGGCGCGCACCTTCGAGGGGCGCTCGACGTCCTCGTAATATTCGGGGATCGACAGGCAGCCTTCCTGATAGACGCGCTTCTCTTCGGAAGCCCAGACGATTTCGGGATTGACGAAACAGATCGGCTTGCGGTCCTCGCCTTCCTTCGACGTGTCGATCACGACGACGCGTTTCGGAATGGCGATCTGGATGGCGGCGAGTCCGATGCCCGGCGCGTCGTACATCGTCTCCAGCATGTCGTCCATCAGACGCCGCACATCGTCGTCGACGCGCTCGATCGGCTGCGATTTCAGGCGCAGGCGTGAATCCGGAATGCAGATGATGGGTTTCAGGGCCATGGTCCCGCTCACATAAGCGGGCGGGCAATTCCGGTCAAATGACCTCGCGGCCGGAACCCTCCGGCCGCAAGCCGGGTTCCTCTGGCGCGCCCCGCCGCCCCTCGCACGGGCGGCAGGCAGCGTTTTCTCGCTCGCCGCCACGGCCGCGGGCGAAATTCTCACGCCAAAGGAGGAACAGGATGAAAAAGACGCTTCTCGCGTCGGCGGCGCTCGCCTCGTTGTTGCTGGCGGGCTCCGTCCAGGCGCAATCGAACCAGGGTCAGTCGGGATCCCCAGAGAAGGGGCCGGCCAACGCCGGACCTTCGCACCAGCCTTCGGCGACCGCGACCCAGCCGGAATCGCGCGAAAGCGCCGCGCCGCGCGCCAGGGGCGCCCAGACCGAGGAAAACGGCGGCGCCCCGCACCAGGCGACGCCCGGCAAGAGCGCCGAGAAACCGACGGGACCCGGCGAGCATGGTCGCGCCGAGCGCAACGAGGGCAACGCCAGCAAGGCTGCGCAGGCGCCCGGCAAGGAAGGCGCAGAAGAAAAGGGACGGACGGAAGAGAAGGGCCGGGCGGAGCGGAATGAAGGCGCTGGCGGCAAGGCTGCTCAATCGCCCGCGTCGTCTCACGACCGCAACGCCGAGAGCAAGCCCGGAACCTCGCACGAACCGACCCGCGCCGAGCATGATCAGCCCGGCGCCGGCAAGTCGGCGCAATCGCCCACGACAGGCCAGGAGAAGAACGCACAGTCCCGCGACACGAAAAACCCGCAGCCCGGCCAGGCCGACCGCAACATGCCGAACGAGCGCAGCGGCGGCTCTGCGACCGGGACCGCCCAGACTGGCCAGCAGGGCGGCGGCAATCGCGCCAGCGTCAGCGTCGGCGCCGGTCAGTCCGTCAATCTCGATGCGAAGGCGCAGACGCAGGTCCGCGACTTCGTGGCGCGCGACCGCTCCGCGCGGGTCGATCATGTCGACTTCAACCTGAGCGTCGGCGCGCGCGTGCCCGAGCACGTCCATTACCGGCCGCTGCCGAGCGAACTGGTCTCGGTCTTCCCGCAATACCGGGGCTACGATTATGTCGTCGCCAACGACGAGATCGTCATCATCGAGCCGAGGACGCGCGAGATCGTCACGGTCGTGGCGGCCAGCGGCGGCGAGGGCCGGGGACGCGTTCCCGCCCATCACGCCCGGCTCAGCCACACGCAGGAGCGTGTCGTCTATACCGACGCCATGCGCGGCGCCCGGCCGATCACCCGCTCGATCGACGTGCGGGTCGGCGAGCGGATTTCGGCCGATATCGACCTGATGCCGCTGCCCCAGGCGATCCTGCGGGAATCGCCCGACTTCGGCGAGTACCGGTACTTCGTGGTCAATCGCGAGGTCGTCCTCGTCGATCCCCAGACCCGCGAGATCGTCGACGTCATCCGCGAGTGATGAAAGGCGAAGCACGAGCTCCAGAGCGGCGCCCCGGCGCCGCTCTTTTTTTGCAAACAGGAGCTTCGCTAGCTCCGGGTTCGCATCCGGGCCGCAGCCGCTTATATTGACATCGACGCCGGACGGACGATGTTGCGCCGCAACCGGATACGGAATGGGCATGAACATCGAGGCATTGTTCGGCGGGGACCGCGACCAGCTCGCCGCCGAAAGGGCGATAGCGGAATTTCGCGCGGGGCGTCCGGTTCTGATCGAGACGGCCGACCGCGCCATCCTCGCGGCGCCCGTCGAGGGACTGGATTCGCCGGCCTTGGCCGTGCTCGAGGGGCTTGCCCAGGGCGCCGCCCGCCTCGTGCTGTCGGGCGCGCGCCTGCACCGGCTCGGCGCGCCGCGCGCGCCCGGCGCGCTCGACCTTCCGGACGTCGACATCGCGCGGCTGGCGCGGCTGGCGCTGGCGGAGATCGCCGCCATCGACGCGCCGGTCCTGCCGCTCGGCCCCGGCGAGGAAGCGGCGCTGCAACTGACCCATCTCGCCGCCCTGCTGCCGGCGCTCGTCGTCGTGCCGCTGGCGCCGGGCGCGCTCGCCGGTCTGCCTGTCGCGCGCGTCGCAGCCGCCGCGATCCTCGCCTATCGCGAACGCAAGGTCGCCGGCCTGCACATCGTCTCGCGCGCCATCGTGCCGCTGGAAGGCGCGCCGAAATCGGAATTCGTGATTTTCCGCGGCGGCGAGGGCCTGCGTGATCAGGCGGCCGTCATCGTCGGCGATCCCGACCGCGCGCAACCCGTCGACGTGCGCATTCATTCGGCCTGTCTCACCGGCGACCTCTTCGGTTCGCTCAAGTGCGATTGCGGCGACCAGTTGCGCATGACGGCGCAGTCGATGGCGAAGGGCGAAGGCGGAATCATCCTCTATCTCGACCAGGAAGGTCGCGGCAACGGGCTCGCCAGCAAGATCAAGGCCTATCGTCTGCAGGCCGATGGTTTCGATACGTTCGACGCGGACGAGGTGCTGGGCTTCGACGACGACCAGCGCGGTTTCGATTTCGCCGGCGCCATGCTGAAGCAGCTCGGCGTGTCGCGCGTCCGCATCATGACCAACAATCCCGTCAAGAAGCAGGCCCTGGCCGACGCCGGCCTCGACGTCGTCGCGCAGCAGAGCGTCGTCGGACGCCCGACGCCGCAGAACGCGCGCTATCTCGAAGCCAAGAGGCTCAAGGCCGGTCATTCGATCGATGAACGCGACACCTCCGGCAAAGCCTGAACGCGCGCCCGCGCGAGGCTACCGGACCGCGGCGATCGTCTTCGCTCTGGTCTGGCTCGTGCTCTGCTGGCCCTGGCTGTCCGGCCGCGTGACCATTCCCTGGGACGCCAAGGCGCATTTCTATCCGCAACTCGCTTTTCTCGCCGGCGCGCTGGCGAATGGCGAAAGCGCCTTCTGGACGCCATTCATCTTCACGGGCTGGCCGCAACTCGCCGATCCGCAATCCTTGATCTTCGCGCCGACCTACCTTCTCGCCGCGCTGCTCGGACCGGAGCCCTCGTTCCGTCTCGCCGATGGCGTCCTGTTTGCGACATTGTTCGCGGGCGCGATGGGCGTGCTGCTCTATTTTCGCGATCGCGGCTGGCGTTCCGAGGCGGCCCTGCTGGCGGCGCTCGCCTTCGCCTTCGGCGGCTCGGCGGCCTGGCGCATCCAGCATGTCGGACAGGTGCTCAGCCTCTCGTGGTTTCCGCTGGCGCTGTTCGCGCTGTCGCGGGCGCTCGACCGCGGTTCGTTCGGCTGGGGCCTCCTTGCCGGCGCCTTCGCGGGCCTAATGGCGCTCGGCCGCGACCAGATCGCCTGGTTCTTCGCCCTGTTCTTTTTCCTGTTCGTCATCGTGCGTCTGACGGCCGCGCCGGGCCTTCGCGAAAACGCGCGCCGCTTCGTGCGGCCGCTCGCGGGCGGCGTCATTTCCGGCGCATTGGTCGTCGGCTTTCCCGTCCTGCTCACTCTCGCGCTCGCCGTCGATTCCAATCGGCCATCGATCATCATGAGCGAGGTTGTGAAGGCGTCGCTGCATCCGGCTTCGCTGCTGACGGCGGTCGTGCCCGATCTCTACGGCGTCGATGGTCCGCTTGCTGAATTCTGGGGGCCGCCTTCCGTCAAGTTCGGCGTGACCGATCTCTTCCTCGCCCGAAACATGGGCGAGGTCTATATGGGCGCGCTGGCGCTCGCCGTTCTCGGCGCGACGCTGTACGCATTCCGTCGCGCCGACCGCGACATGAAGTACTTTCTGGCCTTCGTCGTCGCGCTCGTCCTCTACGCGCTCGGCCGCTACACGCCCGCATTTACGCTGCTCTACTACGTTCCCGGCGCGGACCTCTGGCGTCGCCCTGCCGACGCCACTTTCCCGATCTGCGCGCTTCTTGCCTATGTCGCGGGCTACGGCCTGCATCGCCTGCTGGCAGGCGAAATGCGCTGGCGCATCGCGCCGACCGCCGCCGTTCTCGCGCTTTTGCTCGTCGCCTGCTGGGCGATGGCGGAATGGAAGGACCAGGTTGCGCGCGCAAGCATGCCGATCCTGATGGCTTGCGGTTTTCTCGCCGCCGCCGTCACGCTGCTTGCATGGATCGTCCGCAGTGCGCCCGCGCCTGCGCTGACGATGGCGCTGATCGGCGGCTTCTGCGCGCTGGACTTCGCGCTGGGTTCGGGCCCGAACGAATCCACCGCGCTGCCGCCGTCGCGTTTCGAGATGCTGCGGCCGAATTCGACGAACGAGACGATCCGGCTGTTGCGCGAAAAGCTCGCCGCCAATACTGCGCCTGATCATCGCGATCGCATGGAATTCGCCGCCCTCGGCTTCGACTGGCCGAACGCCAGCCTCGTGCATGGCTTCGACCAGAACCTCGGCTACAATCCATTGCGCCTGTCGCTGTTCCAGCGGTTCACCAACGCCGACGACCTTGCAGGACTTCCCGAACAGCGGCGCTTCTCGAAGGCTTTCCCGTCCTATCGCTCGATCGCCGCCGATCTCACCGGCCTGCGCTGGATCGCGACGGGCGTTCCGGCCGAAGAAATCGACCGGAATCTGAAGCCCGGCGATCTCAACCTCGTTGCACGCACGCCCGACGGCTATCTCTACGAAAATCCGCGCGCCTTCCCGCGCGTCTTCATCGCGACCTCGACGCTGCGCGCAGATTTCGACGACATCCTTGCGACAGGGCGCTGGCCCGATGTCGACTACCGCAAGACAATCCTGCTGGCGGACGCGAGCGACGAAAAGCCGCGCCGGCCCGGAACCGCGAAGATCGTGTCTTACCGCAATGCGGCAATCGACATAGAGGCGGATGCGCCGGACGGCGGGTGGCTTTTCCTCGGCGATGTCTATCACCCGTGGTGGGAATGCCTCGTCGACGGCAAGCCCGCGCAAATCCTGCAGGCGGACGTGCTTTTCCGCGCCGTTCGGCTCGCCCCCGGCCGCCACGATGTCTCCTTCCGGCTGATCCCGTTAACCGGCATCCTGCGCAAGTCGGTCGAAGCTATTGCTTCCCGGCCCGCACGTCCCTAAATCGCTCTTAACAGCAAGGCTTCGGCGCCCGGCCTTCCGCGCTGCGGCCGCAACAAAGAGAAGGCATGAGACGGGAGGACGACGCCATCGCTGTCGACGAGCGCCCTGCAGGCGAGCCGATCGCGGCGGGCGATCGTCCGTGGCGCGAGCGTCGCGACATGGTGTCCGCCCGCAAGCGCCTGTTCGACCGCAAGCATCTCGGCAAGAGCCTCGGCGCGGCGGCCAGCCTCGGCATATTCGCGCTGTCGGTCTTCGTGCTCGCGCGCGTCCTCGCCAATCTCGATCTCGGCGCGGTGCGCGCGGCCATAGCCAACACCACTGCCGAGCAGATCGCCGGCGCCGTGCTTCTGACGACCGTCTCCTATCTGGCGCTGACCGGCTACGACGCGCTGGCGCTGAGACAGATCCGGGCGACCGTGCCCTACCGGACGACGGCGTTCGGTTCATTCACCAGCTATGCGATCTCCTTCACGCTCGGCTTTCCGCTGATCACCGGCGGGACCGTGCGCTACTGGATCTATTCGCGCGCCGGACTATCGGCGGGCAAGGTCGCCAGCCTCACCGTCATTGCCGGCGTCACGTTCTGGCTTGGCATGGCCTTCGTCATCGGCGTCTGCCTCGTGGCGCGCGCCGACGCGATTTCCTATCTCGACCAGCTCAAGTGGCAGGTGAACGCGCTGATCGGCGCCGGCGTGCTGGTCACCATCGCCGCCTATGTCGGCTGGGTCGCCATGTCGCAGCGCAGGGTGCGCCTTCAGGGTTTCCGGCTCGAACTTCCCGGCGCGCTGGTCACGCTCGGCCAGATGTCGCTCGGCGTCGCCGACCTCTGCGCGGCGGCCGGCGTTCTTTACGTGCTGCTGCCCGCGCACACGCCGATCGACTTCCCGACCTTTGCCGCGACCTATGTTTTCGGCGCGATTCTCGGCATCGTCAGCCATGCGCCCGGCGGCATCGGCGTGTTCGAGGCGACGATGCTGAAATTCGTTCCGGCGCCCAGCGAAGAGAAGATGATCGCAGCGCTGCTCTTGTTCCGCATCATCTATTATCTCGTGCCTTTCGTTCTCGCGCTGGCGCTGCTCGGCGCCAACGAGGCCTTGCGCCGCTGGAATGCGCTCAGGCGCGCCATGGAAGAAGTGCAGCGCGGCGAAGACTGACCTTCTACTTTGAACCGGTAACGACGGTGCGCTTGGCCGTCGTGATGTCGGTCAGGTCGAAACTGAATTTCGCCTTCTTGACCTTGTCGCGCACGGCGCAGCGGATCGCCTCGATCCGGCTTCCATCCGCGCTCGTGCTGGTGCGGCATTCGCCTTCCATGTTGCTGTCGACGGTTTCGTCATGGTCGCCGATCTTGAAGCGTATCGTGTCGATGGCCAGGGCCTGCGTCCTGTCGTCGATCCGCTTCTCCTGGGCCCCGGCGACGGTGAACATGCCCGCCGGGCTGCCGAAGATGACGATCGTGCGATCGTTGACGAGCCGGAACAGCGCCGCGCCGTTGTTGCAGGGCACCGAGGCTTCGGCGATCTGGATGCGGCATTTGCCTTCGAACGCGATGCTGTCGCGGATGTTGCTCCTTGCTTCCTCGGCGCTCGCCGGCGCGCAGGCGGCGGCGCAGAAGACGATCGGCAGAGCGCGCATTGTTCGACGAAACATCTCGGTCCCCTGGCAGGCGCGGGTCGGCCCGCAGCTTTCGGTCCGGACCTTGCCTCGACTCACGTTCAACCGCCGGAACAAATCGCACAGGCTGCTATTCCTCCTCGCCGCCGTCGGCCAGGAAACTCGCCGCCGACAGCACGATCTTCCGGTCTATGTCGCCCGTGAGCTTCGCGTCCTTGTCCGAATAGGGCATGACGTCCAGCAGGTGACGGATCGTCTCGATCCGCGTGCGGCGCTTGTCATTGGCGCGAACGATGGTCCAGGGCGCGGCCGCGCTGTCGGTGCGCGCCAGCATCTTCTCGATATGCGTCGAGAAGTCGTTCCACTTGTCGATCGCCTTGTAGTCGAGTTCCGACAGTTTCCAGCGCTTCAGCGGATCGTGGTGGCGGGCGTGCAGCCGCTTCATCTGCATCTCGCGCCCGACGTTGAGGAAGAACTTGACGATCCTGATGCCGTCGCGCGCCAGCATGTCCTCGAATTCCGGCGTGCGGTCGAGGAAGGCGTTCGCCTCGTCGTCGCTGGCGAAACCGAATACCGGCTCCACCACGGCGCGATTGTACCAGGAGCGGTCGAAGATCGTGATCTCGCCCTTCGACGGCATGTGCGCGACGTAGCGCTGGAAATACCATTCGCCCTGTTCGTGGGGCGTCGGCTTGGAGAGCGCCGCGATATGCGCGATGCGCGGGTTGAGGTGCTGCGTCACGCGGGCGATGGTTCCGCCCTTGCCGGCGGCGTCGCGGCCCTCGAACACGACGACGATGCGCTCGCCCTCGTTCTGAACCCAGTCCTGCAGTTTCAGGAGTTCGATCTGCAGGCGGTGCAGGTCCTTCGCATAGGTCTTGCGCTTGAGCTTCTTGTCGTAGGGATAGCCGCCCGAGCGCAGGGCGGCCCTGTCGATCGCCTCGGGCAGGTCCGGCGCGTCGATGGCGAAGGTTTCGACCGCGCGGGCGGCTTCCTGCCGCTTTGTCGCTTTCCTGTCATGCATGGTCTATGAAACTAGCGCTCGGGGACAGGCAAGGAAATGGCTGGCGTCGAACCAAATGACGGCTCGGGCCTCGTCGAGGCCCTGATCGAGGCCTTGCCGGAGGCTGTGTTCGTCGTCGCCTCCAGCTTCCGGGTGATCGCCATCAATGCTTCCGCCCGTCGCCTGCTGCCGGCGCTCGTGAAGGACGAACCGCTCCTGCGCGGCCTGCGTTCGCCCGACGTGATCGAGGCCATCGGCCGCGTCTTCAATACCGGCCAGCCGCAATCCTCGTCCTGGCTCGACCGCGTGCCGATCGAGCGGCAGTTCGAGGTGCATCTCTCGCCCCTGTCGATCGGCCGGATGCGCGCCTGCGTCGTCACGTTGCACGACGTGACGGAGGCGCGCCGCGTCGACCGGGTGCGGACCGATTTCGTCGCCAACGCCAGCCACGAATTGCGGACGCCGCTCGCCTCCGTGCTGGGCTTCATCGAGACCCTGCAGGGGCCGGCGAAGGATGACGCCATCGCGCGCGAAAAATTTCTGGCGATCATGGCCGATCAGGCGCGTCGCATGGCCCGCCTCGTCGACGATCTCCTGTCGCTGTCGCGCATCGAACAGAAGCTGCACATGCGGCCCGACAGCGAGGTAGATCTGACGACCATCGTGGCGCAGATCGTAGACAGCCTGAGCGCGCTCGCCCAGGAGAATGGCGTCGAGATCAGATACGCGCCGGCAGGCCCCGTCATCGTGACCGGCGATCGCGACGAATTGCTGCGCGTCGCCGACAATCTGATCGAGAATGCGATCAAGTACGGCGCGCCGGCGCCGGTCGAGGTGATTGTCGACGAGAAGGACGGCATGGGCCGTATCATGGTGCGCGACCAAGGGCCGGGCGTCGCCGCCGAACACCTGCCGCGCCTGACCGAGCGCTTCTATCGCGTAGACATCGGCCAGAGCCGCGCCAAGGGCGGCACGGGGCTGGGACTCGCGCTCGTCAAGCACATCGTCGCGCGCCACCACGGGCGGCTCGAAATCGAATCCGAGCCGGGCAAAGGCTCCACGTTTTCGGTGACGATACCTGTTCCCGGCGACCGGGCCTGACCGGCCCGCGTCGAACGGAACGTCCGGTCGCCCGCCGCGCCGGTCAGCGCGCCTTGGCGCGACGGCGGTCCTGCGCCGGCTGGTAGGCGACGCGCGCGTGGTACTTGCAATACGGGCCTTCGCCGATCGGCGCATCGCCGCCGCAATAGCGGAATTCCGGCGTCTGCGGATCGCCCATGGGCCAGCGGCACATGGATTCGCGCAGTTCCATGATCGTCACGCGTTCGGACATCGGGATGACGACCTCCTCCAGCAGCGCCTTGGGCTGCGGCGGGGCTTCCATCACGCGGGGGCTGAGCGCGTAGGCGAGATTGCCGCGCATGATCGGCGCATGCGAGCGCGGCGCGGGCGAGGACGTCCTGGCGGGCTTGGCCGGGCGCGGCCGCGGCGCGCTCTGCGCCGGCGTCTTGGCGCGGCCGGAAAGGCCGAGCCTGTGCACCTTGCCGATCACCGCGTTGCGGGTGATGCCGTTGGCGAGCTCCGACGCGATCTGGCTTGCGCTCAGGCCGTCCTGCCAGAGTTTGCGCAGCATCTCCACGCGCTCGTCGTTCCAGGACATGAAGTCCTCCTTGATCTGGGTCCGCATTTACTCGTCGAGTGCGCAAGCGTTTGACGCGGAATCGGAATCGCTCCGCAACGCCCGGGAATCGGGCGCATCGCACGCATGCACGCTCTGTAAGGTCCGCCGCACGAGATGTCGTAGTCGACAAGCCGGACGCTACACTAGCCCTTGAATCGCACGCAAGAGTCAGGCGTCGCATCGCGACGTTTTCAACAGGAGCTTGTGGCGGAATTGCCGCGATCGCGGCTCTGTCCGGGGCGTTTGACGGGAAAGCCCCCGAAAAGTATCATGGTTTTTTACTGCCGCCCTTCGAGGCGGCAGTTTGCATTACAGCTTCGGACCTTCGCCGGCCTCGCGCGCCGGTGGCTCCGCAGTTGCAGGATGGCTTCGCGCCGGCCGCGTCATGGGGACGCGGGCGCCGCGACCGGAGGGAGAATAGACCGTGACGTCCGCCCTTGTACCGACCTACGCGCGCGCCGACCTCGCTTTCGAGCGGGGCGAAGGCTCCTGGCTCGTGTCGGCCAAGGGAGAGCGATATCTCGACTTCGGCGGCGGCATCGCGGTCGTCTCGCTCGGCTATTGCCATCCGCATCTCGTCGAGGCGCTGACCGAGCAGGCCAAGAAGCTCTGGCATACCTCCAACCTGTACCAGATTCCGGAAGGCGAGCGTCTGGCGCGCCGGCTCGTCGACGCCAGCTTCGCCGACATGGCCTTCTTCACCAATTCCGGCGCCGAGGCGCTGGAATTCGCCGTGAAGACGGCGCGCAAGTATCATGCGTCGGAAGGCCATCCCGAGCGCTTCCACGTCATTACCTTCGAGGGCGCCTTCCACGGCCGCACGATCGCCATGGTCGCGGCCGGCGGCAATCCGAAATATTACGAGGGCTTCGGACCGAAGGCGCCGGGCTTCGACCAGGTTCCGTTCGGCGACATCGAGGCGGTGAAGGCGGCCATCACGCCCGAGACGGCGGCGATCCTCGTCGAGCCGATCCAGGGAGAGGGCGGCATCAAGGTCGCCGATCCGGCCTTCCTGCGCGCGCTGCGCCAGCTCTGCGACGAACGCGGCATGCTGCTGGTGTTCGACGAGGTGCAGACCGGCGTCGGCCGCACCGGCAAGTTCTTCGCCTACGAACTGACCGGCGTGACGCCCGATATCCTGGCTTTCGCCAAGGGCATCGGCGGCGGCTTTCCGCTCGGCGGATGCCTGGCGACGGCCAACGCCGCCAAGGGCATGGTCGCCGGCACGCACGGCACGACCTACGGCGGCAATCCGCTGGCCATGGCGGTCGGCAACGCCGTGCTCGACATCGTGCTCGCGCCGGGCTTCCTCGACGAGGTGGCGCGCAAGGGCCTGCTGCTGCGCCAGAAGCTCGCCGAATTGCGCGACCGCCATCCCGACATCATCGCGGGCCTGCGCGGCGAAGGCCTGATGATGGGCGTGCAGACGAAGATTCCCGTCGCCGATTTCGTCGCCGCGGCGCGCGATGCGCACCTGCTCATGATCCCCGCGGCGGAGAATGTCGCGCGTCTGCTGCCGCCGCTCACCGTATCCGACGAGGAAATGGCCGAGGGCGTGCGCCGCATGGAAAAGGCCTGCGCGGCGCTGGAGGCGCGCGCGGCCAGGCAGGGAGCGGCGGGATGAGCAAGCCGCAGCAGAAGAAAGGCCGCTCGTTCCTCGATCTCGACCAGATTTCGAGCGCCGAACTGCGCCGCATTCTCGACCGCGCCGTCGAACTGAAGAAGAACCGCGCCGAGGACCGGCTGGCCGCGCGCAAGCCTTTCACCGGCAAGACGCTGGCCATGATCTTCGACAAGCCTTCGACGCGTACGCGCGTGTCGTTCGACATCGCCATGCGCGAACTCGGCGGCGAGACGATCATGCTGACCGGCGCCGAGATGCAGCTCGGCCGCGGCGAGACGATCGCCGATACGGCCCGCGTATTGTCGCGCTATGTCGACGCCATCATGATCCGCATCCTCAGCCACGAGGATCTGGCCGAACTCGCGCGCCACGCGACAATCCCCGTCATCAACGGCCTGACCAAGGCGACGCATCCCTGCCAGGTGATGGCCGACGTCATGACCTTCGAGGAACACAAGGGACCGATCGCCGGCCGCACGATCGCCTGGACCGGCGACAGCAACAATGTGCTGGCGAGCTGGGTCCATGCTGCGCAACGTTTCGGCTTCCGCATCAACATCGCCACCCCGCGCGAACTCGCGCCGCCGCCGCAGCTCATCGACTGGGCGCGCGAGGGCGGCGCACGGATCGAACAGACGCTCGACCCGTTCGAAGCCGTGCGCAACGCCGATTGCGTCGTCACGGATTGCTGGGTGTCGATGGGCGATGCCGAGGATTCCCACCGCCACAACCTGCTCGCGCCCTATCAGGTCAATCAGCGCCTGATGGCGGCTGCGGCCAAGGACGCTATCTTCATGCACTGCCTGCCGGCGCATCGCGGCGAGGAAGTGACCGACGACGTGATCGACGGTCCGCAATCCGTGGTGTTCGACGAGGCGGAGAACCGGCTGCACGCCCAGAAGGGCGTTCTCGCCTGGTGCCTGGACGCGCAATGATGAACGACGGCGAGAGCCGGCCCGTATCCGACCAGACGCTCGACGACGCGATCCTGCCCTTCGCGGTGGAAGCGCTCGATCTGCGCGGACGCCTCGTGCGCCTCGGGCCGGCCATCGACCGTATCCTGGAGCGGCACGCCTATCCCCCGCGCGTCGCGCGCCTGCTCGCCGAGGCCGCCACGCTCACGGTGCTGCTTGGTTCGGCGCTGAAGCAGGACGGCCGCTTCCAGTTGCAGACGCGCAGCGATGGCGTCGTCGACATGATCGTGGTCGACTTCGATTCGCCCGATCGCCTGCGCGCCTTCGCGCGTTTCGATGCGGATCGCCTCGCCGCCGCAGAGTCTGAAGGAAAGGCCGATCCGGCGACGCTGCTCGGGCGCGGCCACCTCGGCTTCACCATCGATCCGGGCGGCGCCATGAACCGCTATCAGGGCGTGGTGGCGCTCGCCGGCGAAGGGCTCGAGGCGGCGGCGCACGAATATTTCCATCGCTCCGAGCAGATCCCGACGCTGGTGCGGCTCGCGGTCGGCCAACTCGTGGACGGCGCGGGCGCAAGCTGGCGCGCTGGCGGACTCATCGTCCAGTTCCTTCCCGAATCCTGGGAACGCCGCAAGCAGGCCGACCTGCATCCGGGCGATGCGCCGGAAGGCGCGCTGCAGCACGAAATCCAGGAAGACGAAGCCTGGGTGGAAGGCCGTTCGCACGCCGCCACCGTCGAGGATCACGAACTCGTCGATCCCTCGCTGTCGGGCGAACGGCTGCTCTATCGCCTCTACCACGAGCGCGGCGTGCGCGTATTCGACGCGCAGTCCGTGCACGACCGCTGCCGCTGCTCGACGGAATCGATCCGCGCCATGCTGCAGCGTTTCACGTCGCAGGAACGCACCGACATGATCGGCGACGACGGCCGCATCGGCGTCACCTGCGAATTCTGCTCGACGCGCCGCGAGTTCGACCCGAAGGAATTCGGGTAGCTTGTCGCAGGCTTGCCCATGCGGTTCCGGCCGCGACCTCGCCCACTGCTGCGGTCCCTTCCTCAGCGGCGCGCAAAGTCCGCCGACCGCCGAAGCGCTCATGCGCTCGCGTTACAGCGCCTATACGCGAGGCGATATCGACTATCTGGCAAGAACGCTCGCGCCGGAATCGCTCGGCGACTTCGATCGCGCCTCGGCGCAGGCATGGGCGGCGCAAGCGGCATGGCTCGGTCTCGAGATACAGTCGACGCAGGCCGGCGGTCCGGCCGATCGCGAAGGCGTCGTTGCTTTCGTCGCAACCTACCGGCAGTCCGGCGAGACCATCGCGCATCGCGAGGTCTCGCAGTTTCGGCGGGACGAGGATGGCGCATGGAAATTCGTGCGCGGCGATGTGAGCGTTTCTCGCGCGGCGCCGAAAACCGGCCGCAACGACCCCTGTCCCTGCGGGAGCGGAAAGAAATTCAAGAAATGCTGCGGGGCGGCGGCCTGAACCAGGCCGGGACGCGCGCTACGAAAGTTCCGCCGCCAGCCTTCGCAGGAAGGCGACGCATTCCTCGATCTGCGCGATCTCGCAATATTCGTCGGCCTGGTGCGCCTGCTCGATGGAGCCGGGACCGCAGAGCACGGTCGGCAAGTCGTGCAACTGGAACTGGCCGGCTTCGCTGGCGTAGGGCACGGCGACCGTGCGGTTCTGGCGCGACAGGCGCAAAGCCAGCGTCTCGGCGGGCGAGCCGGGTTCGGGCGCGAGCGCCGGGATTTCCACCTCGATCTGCGTGACGATCTCGCAATCGGGGAAACCCTTGAAGCGGCGCTGCGCGATCTCGTCGCAGGCGAGCATGAACTTGTTGTAGGCGGTGCGCAGCGACACGCCCGGCAGGCCGCGAAACTCCCACAGCAATTCGCAGTCCCGCGCCATGATGTTGCGCGCCGTGCCGCCGCCGATGATGCCGACATGCACCGTCGAGACGGGCGGATCGAAACGTTCGGACGAGGCGCTTTCCTCGGCGATTTCCGCGCCGATCTTTTCCAGCGCCATGGCGAGGCGCGCGCCGACATGCACGGCGCTGACGCCCTGATGCAATTTTGCCGAATGGGATTCGTGTCCGCGCACGCGCGTGCGATAGGTCGAGACGCTCTTGTGCGCATCCGCCACCTGCATCAGCGTCGGTTCGCCGACCAGCGTGACGGAAGGTTTCGGCAGGTCCGCGCCGAAGCGCCTGACGATGTCGAGCGAGCCGGCGCAGGTCGTCTCCTCGTCATAGCTGAGCAGGATGTGGATCGGCTTTTTCAGATCGGCCGCCATGAATTCCGGGATCATGGCGAGCGCGACGGCGTCGAAACCCTTCATGTCGCAGGCGCCGCGTCCGTAGATGCGTCCGCCCTCGCGACGCAGGCGGAAGGGGTCGCCGGTCCATTTCTGTCCTTCCACAGGCACGCAATCGGTATGTCCCGACAGGACGATTCCGCCGTCCTGCATCGGGCCGATCGTCGCCATGATCGCCGCCTTGTCGCCGCTCGCATTGGGCGCGCGCACGATGGGCAGGCCGTACTGTCGGAGGTAGCTCTCCACCCAGTCGATCAGCGCGAGATTGGACTTCGCGCTCTCCGTGTCGAAAGCGATCAGCGTCTCGGCTATTTCGAGCGCGCGCTCGAGCGTGGCTGCGGTATTCACGCGCAATCCGTCAGTTGAGCACCTTCCGGCTGAACGGCGAATCCAGCGAGAAGGCGGGGATGTCGACGTCGAAGGCCTGTCCGTTCTCGTCGACCATGCGGTAGGTCCCGACCATGATGCCGGACGGCGTCGTCAGCGGGCAGCCCGACGTGTAGCGGAAAACCTCGCCGGGCCGCAGGATCGGCTGTTCGCCGACGACGCCGGGTCCCTTCACGTCCTCGCGTCGGCCGTTGGCGTCGGTGATGATCCAGTGACGCGTCATCAACTGCACGGTCGTGGCGCCGAGATTGGCGATCTCGATCGTGTAGGACCACACGTGGCGGTTTTCGGCGGGATCGGACTGGTCCGGCAGATAGGCCGGCAGCACCGTCACCTGGATGTCGCGCGTCACCGCCTTGTACATGGCGCCAGTATAGACCGCTTTCGCGACGATTTTCTACGCGGCAGGCGGCGTTCAGCCGCGCGCGGCCTTCGCGGCGACCGTCACGTCCTCGATCAGGTCGTCGATGTCCTCCAGCCCGACCGACAGGCGCAGCATTCCGTCGCCGATGCCCATTTTCGCGCGCGCCTCGGGGGTCAGGCGCTGGTGCGTGGTTGTGGCGGGATGGGTGATCAGGCTCTTGGCGTCGCCCAGGTTGTTGGAAATCTTCACCACCTGCAGCGCATTGGCGAAGCGGAAGGCGGCCGCCTTGCCGCCGTCGAGTTCCAGCGCCACGACGGTGCCGCCGCCCTTCATCTGGCGACGCGCCAGCGCCGCCTGCGGATGGTCGTCGCGGAACGGGTAGAGGACGCGTCCGACCCCCGGCAATCCGGCCAGCACGTCGGCGAGCCGCGCCGCGCTGGCGTTCTGGTGAGCGACCCGCAATTGCAGCGTCTCCAGCCCCTTCAGCATCACCCAGGCGTTGAACGGCGACAGCGATGGGCCTGTCTGGCGCAGGATGTTGTGGATGTGCGTGTCGATGATCTCGCGCGAGGCGAGGATGCAACCGCCCAGGCACCGCCCCTGGCCGTCGATGTGCTTGGTCGTCGAATAGACGACCACGTCGGCGCCGAGATCGAACGGCTGCTGCAGCAGCGGCGTCGCGAACACGTTGTCGACCACCACTTTCGCGCCGGCCTTGTGGGCGATCTCGGCGATCGCCGCGACATCGAGGATTTCGAGCTGCGGATTGGTCGGCGTCTCGAGGAAGCAGACCTTGGTGTTCGGCCGCATCGCCGCGCGCCACTGGTCGAGATCCGTGCCGTCGACCAGGGTCGTCTCGACGCCGAAACGCGGCAGCCATTCCTCGACGATGTAGAGGCAGGAACCGAACAGCGCGCGGCCCGCCACGACGTGATCGCCGGCGCGTAGCAGGCTCATCAGCGCGGCCGTCACTGCGGCCATGCCGCTGGCGGTCGCGCGCGCGGCCTCTGCGCCTTCGAGCAGAGCCATCCGCTCCTCGAACATGGCGACGGTCGGGTTGGAGAAGCGCGAATAGACGAAGCCCGGCTGCTCTCCCTTGAAGCGGGCTTCCGCCGCCTCGGCGCTGTCATAGACAAAGCCCTGGGTCAGGAACATTGCCTCCGACGTCTCGCCGAATTGCGAGCGCATGGTCCCGCCGTGGACGAGCCGGGTGGCGGGGCGCAGCTTGCGGTTGGACGTGTCGGACGCGCTCATGATCTCTCCGTGCCGTCCGGTCCGGACGGTCATGCACGGGACAAAAGCACGGGTTTTCGACGGAAATCCCGGCCTTTTAGTCCCTTGTTTCACGTGGCGGGCAAGCCGGCCGGCTCAAATGACCACGGGCAATCCCTACAGAACGGCGGGCTTGGCGTCAACGCGGGGCGGCCGCCTGCGCCCCACCGCCCCGGGCGCGAACGACTGTGGAAAATGCGTCGCCGCCAACCCGGCGGCCCGGATACCCCACTATAAGAGGCGTTCGGGGATGAAATCCCGGTTAGCGCGGGCGGACGGCCCGCAGGGAAGTGCCGGTGTCGAACGCAATCAAGGCCGCCGCCAACCGCGGCATTCTCGCCGACAGCCAGATCGAGGCTCTGGCCGCGTCGGGCGCCATCGTCGCGCCGGCCTTTGCGCCCGGCCAGGTGCAGCCGGCGAGCCTCGACCTGCGGCTCGGCCAGCGCGCCTGGCGGATGCGCGCGAGCTTCCTGCCGGGCGGCCGCGCCGTCGCCGACCGCGTCGCCGAACTCTCCCTGCACGAGATCGACCTTTCGGCCGGCGCCGTGCTGGAGACCGATTGCGTCTATCTCTGCGAGTTGCTGGAATCCTTGGCGCTGCCGGCCGAGGTGGCGGCCTCCACCAATCCGAAATCCTCGACCGGCCGCATCGACGTCTTCACCCGCGTCATCTGCGACGGCGCGCGCGAGTTCGACCAGGTGCCCGCGGGCTATGCCGGCCGGCTGTTCGCGGAAGTCTCGCCGCGAACCTTTCCCGCGCTGGTGCGCACCGGCTCGCGCCTGTCGCAGATCCGCTTCCGCACCGGCCATGCCCGCCTCGACGACGAGGAGCATCGCGCCCTTCATGCCCGCGAGAAGCTGGTGACTTCGTCCGAGCCTTCGATTTCCGGCGGCGGCGTCGCCGTGTCGATCGACCTGTCCGGCTTCGACGCCAGCGGCCTCGTCGGCTGGCGCGCCAAGCGACACACCGGGCTCATCGACGTCGACAAGGTGGCGGCGCAGGACCCGCACGATTTCTGGGAGCCGATCTTTTCACGTGGGCGGCGCGAACTCGTGCTCGATCCCGGCGAGTTCTACATTCTCGCCTCCAAGGAAGCCGTGCGCGTGCCGCCCGATCACGCGGCCGAGATGACGCCCTTCGACCATCTCGTCGGCGAGTTCCGCGTACATTATGCAGGCTTCTTCGATCCGGGCTTCGGCGCGAGCGAGGCGGGCGGCGAAGGCGCGCGCGCGGTGCTGGAAGTGCGCTCACACGACGTGCCCTTCATTCTGGAAGACGGGCAGATCGTCGGCCGCCTCGTTTACGAGCGCATGGCGCAGACGCCGCGTGCGCTCTACGGCGCAGGGCTGAAGTCGAACTACCAGGCGCAGGGCCTGAAGCTGTCGAAGCATTTCAGGGCGCCGTGAGCCCCCTCCCTTTCCCCCCCACTCGCTTCGCTCGCGGGAGAGGGGACGGCAAAGGCGTCCGGCAAGGTACGGTGAGATCACGCGCCTGCTCCCTCTCCCGCGAAGCGGGGGAGGGGTGGGGAGGGGGCGTCGCTCACTTCTCCAGTGGCACATCCAGCGAATGCAACATGCGCCCGACGCAGGCGTAGAAGGCCGACGTCAGCACCAGTTCCACCACCTCCGCATCGGAGAAATGCCGCCGCGCGTCGGCCATCGCATCCGCCGAGGCGCCCGGCCCCTCGGTGATTTCCTCGGCCAGCCGCAGCGCGATCTTTTCCTTCTCGTCGAAATGGATCGAGTGCCGCCATTCGCCGATCGCATCGATCTGGCCCTGCGACACGCCGGCGGCGCGCGCCATCGGCACATGATGCACCCATTCGTATTCCGCGCCCATCATCTGCGCGCCGCGCAGGATCATCAGTTCGCGCAATGCGCGCGGCGTCGTCGCGGCGTTGCGCAAGGGCCAGGCGAGGCCGGTCCACGCCTTCAGCATTTCGGGCGAATTGCCGATCAGGCGATAGAGGTTCGGAAAGCCCTTGTGCCCGCCCGCCTTCAGCGTCTCGTAGACCGCGGCGATGCGCGGGTCGGCATTGTCCTCGATGAGCGGCAGATTGGGCATGGCGCTTGTCCGTCGGTAAGTCGAAATCAATTGCCGGGAAGATCGTGGACCTCCGGAAAGAACAGGTCTTTCCAGCTGTCCGGCTTCTTCCTGATCGTGCCGGTTTTGAAGGCGAAGTCCACGAATTTCATCACGCCGAGCGGCGTCAGGCTCGAAATCACCTGCGGATCTTTCAGGATGTCCGTCAGTTCGTCGACGCTGACTTTCTCGGGCGCCAGCTTCAGGTAGATTTCGGCCGCCTTGCGCTTGTCGGCATTGACGAGATCCGTCGCCTCGCGGAACGCGGCGAGAAAGGCGGCGTATGTCTTCGGATTCTCGTCGCGGAACTTCTTCGTCGTGTAGATGAGGTTGGTGTCGTGCGGACCGCCGAGCACGTCGTAGGAATTGAGCACGGTCCGGATGCCGGGCTTTTTCTGTTCGATCTGCGCATAGGGCGCGCCGCCGAAGCGCGCCGTCAATTCGCCGGCGCCCGATGTCAGGGCGACGAAGGAATCCGTGCCGTTCATCGAGACGGTCAGCGGGTCGAGCTTCGCGTAATTCGCCTCGCCCCATTCTTTCGCGGCCGCCATCTGCAACGTCACGGCCTGGATCGACACCTTGATCGCCGGCACGGCGATCTTGTCCTTCTCGGTGAAGTCGCGGATCGACTTCACGTCCGGATTGCGCGTGTCGAGATACATCGGGATGGCGTTCAAGCCGCAGGCCGCGCGCACTTCGTTCGGCGTGCCGACCGTTTTCGACCAGAGGACGGCGAGCGGGATCGAGCCGCCCGCCGCAAAATCGAGATTGCCCGAGAGCAGCCCGTCGTTCATGACTGCGCCGCTGCCGAATACCGACCAGTTCACCTCCACACCAGCAAGGCCGGAAGCGGCGAGATGTTTCTCGAGAAGCTTCTCGTGCTCCATGACGAGCAGCGTCAGCGAGGCGAGGCCGACCTGCTTGGCCAGCCGCACCTTCTGAGGCTCGGCGCGCGCGGGCGCCGCAAGGGCTAGAAATGCGACGGCCAGCGCGGCGACGGAACGACGTAACGACACGCGGCGCTCCTATTGCTGCGGAATGACGCGAACCAGATGGTTCGGCGTCCAGCCCGGCGTCAGCTTCATCTTCGCCTGCCACCATCTTTCGAGGCCGGTCGGGTCGATGTTGCGCTGGATGTAGAAATCGACCATCGGCTTGTAGAACTCCCACACCTTGCGCAATTCGATGACGGGTGTGTCGTGCACGTCGACGCGCAGGTCGACGGTCGGGAACGAATAGCGGTCGTAGACGAGCAGCGAGGCTGACGTCAGGCCTTCCTTCTGTCCGCCGGAACGCGCGCCGGCTTCCAGTCCGCGCATCAACCGTTCCGCAAGCGTGAGATCGCTGTCCTGCGTCGATTCGAATTCCTTGAAGGCGTCGCCGACGCAGACTTCCGTGACGACATTGCCGGCGACCGCGAAACCCTTGCCGAGACGATGCTCGGCGTGAGCCGGCGCCTTGTCGCCGGTGAAGGCCGCGACATGACCCGATACGTCGACGATCGACACCTGGCGGCTCGGCCAGAAACGGTCCTTCATTTCCAGTTCGCGCAGCACGCCCTCGGCGCTGGCGCCGGTCGCAACGAGATCGGCAGCCATCTGGCGGAAGTCGGGACTGACGACGCTCTGGAACGCCACCGCGCCTCGGTTCGGCACGACGAGCGGCACGGTCGCGCCGACGCGCGGCGAATAGGTGGACACCGCCACGCCGTATTGTCCGGTGCGCGGACATTTCGCGACGATCGAATAGGTCATGCTTCCCCCTGTTGCTTTTATCTTCTCGACGCTCAGCGCAATGCGTCGAGTGCGTCCCGTCCGATGTCCTCGATGCGATTGACGCCCGACAGCGCCATCGCCACGCGCAATTCCTGCCGCATGATCGCCAGCAGGTCGCGCACGCCCTTCTCGCCGGCGCCTGCCAGCGCCCAGACCCACGGCCTGCCGATCATCACGCCTTTCGCGCCGAGCGCCAGCGCCTTGAACACGTCGATGCCGCTGCGCACGCCGCCGTCCATGAATACATCCATGCGCGATCCGACGGCCTCGGCCACCTCGGGCAGTTTGGAAACGGATGACGCCACGCCGTCGAGTTGTCGGCCGCCGTGGTTGGAAACGATCACGCCGTCGGCGCCGGCTTGCGCGGCGGCGCGCGCATCCTCGGCTTCCAGAACGCCCTTGATGATGAGATTGCCCTTCCACACGCTGCGCAGCCATTCGATGTCCTTCCAGGTGACGGAAGAATCGAACTGGCTGGCCACCCAGGCGGTAAAGGCTTCGAGACGGTTGGGATCGGGCACCTGGTCCGACAGATTGCCGAAACCATGCGGCTTGCCGCCGATCGCGACGTCGAACAGCCAATGCGGATGCCTTGCGATCTCGAACGCCTTGACGGCTTTCGCTGCGAACGAACTCGACAGCGCGCCGTTGCGCAGGTCGCGGTGCCGCATTCCGGTGATCGCCAGATCGACAGTAAATGCGAGCTTCGTGCAGCCCGCGGCTTCGGCGCGCGCCAGAAGTTCCTTCACCACGCCGCGGTCGCGCATCATGTAGAGCTGGAACCAGAAGGGTTTCGAGGCGGCCTGCTTCACTTCCGCGAGGTCGCAGATGCCGACGGTGGAAAGCGTGAACGGAATGTCCATGGCGTTCGCGGCGCGCACCGCCTGCGTTTCGCCGCGCCGCGCCATCATGCCGGCCATGCCGACCGGCGCCAGGATGACCGGCATCGACGCCTTGTCGCCGGCCAGCATGGTCGACGTGTCGATTGCCGACACGTCGCGCATCACGCGCTGGCGCAGTCTTATGTCGCGGAAATCGCCGATGTTGGCGGCGAGCGTCGCCTCGTCGTTGGCGCCGCCGTCGATATAGTCGAACAGGAAGCGCGGCAGCCGTTTCTCGGCGAGCCGCCGATAGTCCGACGGCGTGACGGCCGTGACATTGTAGGTTCCGGCCAAACGCGCCTCCCGACCTCCGCAACGCCCCATTATGGCAGGCGGGGAGGCGGCGCCGTCAAATCCTCGTCGCTCCGGGCGGATATTCCGTCGTCGCGCCCGCCGCATTGTCGACGATCATCATCAGGTCGAAATAGCGGATCGAGGGCTGCGAACCGGTCCGCTTCTCCACGCCGGCGCGCCAGGCCGCATCATGTCCGCGCTCGGCGGCTTCCCGCGACGGCCAGATGTAGAACGCGCCGGCCATGCCGTTCTCGCCGACGAGATAGTGCTTGCGCACGAGATCGGGGTCGGCGCGCCATTTGGCGACCGTATGGCGTGCGTCCTCGAGGATCTGCTCGCGTGTCCAGCCGGGCGGCACGCGGAATTCGACGAGTTCGACGATCATGGCCGCCTCACTTCACGGGCGAGGGCGTCGAACTGACGGCGGTGGCGCCGGCGTCGATCGGCAGGATGGTTCCCGTCACCCAGCGCGCATCGTCGGAAGCGAGATAGAGGACGCCGCCGCCGACGTCCCAGCCCGAACCTTCCACCTGCAGCGCCGAGCGCTTGCGCCGGTGCTCGCGCATTTCGTCGGACATGCCGGCCGCATAGACCATCGGCGTGTAGACCATGCCCGGGCAGATGCAATTGACGCGGATGAGGTCCGGCCCGTGGTGATAGGCCATGGCGCGCGTCATGTTGACGACCGCGCCCTTCGACGTCGGGTAGAGCAGGTTGGCTATGCCGCCGCGCAGGCCCGCCACCGACGAGATGTTGATGATCGAACCGCCGCCCGCCTTCTTCATTTCGGGTATGGCGAATTTCGACATCAGCATCATCGAGGTGACGTTGACGAGCAGGCCCTGGTTCCAGCCTTCGAGGTCGACCTCGACCGCCGTGCCTGGCGGGCCGCCGATGCCGACATTGTTGACGAGAATGTCGAGCCGTCCCCAGGTCGCGACCGCCGTCTCGACGATGCGCCGGCAATCCTCGGGCCTGGTCACGTCGGCGACCACGACGACAGCCTCGCCGCCTTCCGCCGCGATCATCTCGCGGGTGCGTTCGGCCCATTCCGGCTTCATGTCCACGAGAATGACCCGCGCCCCGTTGCGGGCGAGCAGGATCGCCGCCGCGCGGCCGTTGCCGATGCCGTCGGCCCGCGAACCCGCCCCTGTGACGATCGCCACGCGTCCCGCCAGCCGGTCCTGTCCGCGGCCGTATCTGTCCGATTCCACCCGATCCTCCCGAGATTCTGGCTGTTTTGGAGAGAATGCTACGGCCGGCGGGACCCGACAACCGCCCGCCCGGCGGTCGTGCGCGACCGTGAGGCATTTGGACGCAGCCTCGGGGGTCGTTCCAAAGTCGGAATGGCAGGCGCTTCGTCGTGGTTGAAATTTAAGGACTGCCCGAGCATATACCCCCCACGTTCCGCGCCCGCTCGACGCGTCCGGAGCCCGACGAAAGGACACCAGATGAAGTTTGCTGCTCTTGTTGTCGCCGGTATCGGCGCTGGCCTGATTGCTTCCCCCGCTCTCGCCGCCGGCGACGCAGCGAAGGGCGAGACCGTCTTCGCGAAGTGCAAGACCTGCCACAAGGTCGGCCCCGATGCGAAGAACGGCGTCGGCCCGATCCTCAACGGATTGCCGGGGCGCAAGAGCGGCTCGATCGAGGGCTACAACTACACCGACGCCAACAAGAACTCGGGCATCACCTGGGACGAGGCGACCTTCAAGGAATACATCACCAATCCGAAGGCAAAGATCCCCGGCACCAAGATGATCTTCCCCGGCCTGCCCAACGAGCAGGACCGCGACGACGTGTGGGCCTACCTGAACACGTTCGCCGCCGACGGCTCGCCGAAGAAGTAAGCCCGGCAAGCGCCACAGACGAAGAACCCCGCGCCTGGCGCGGGGTTTTTTGTTGTTAGATCAATCGCTTCCCGCTTTTCAGCCCCGAAAAACCGCGTAAACCCCGCCCCCGCCACAGGCGAACCCCGCCCGGCTGATGGCACTTTTTCTATCCGCCCCGCCCGCCGCCGCCCGGCGTTTCAACCCAACAAAATTTGCGGGCCTAACCGGGCCTAACCGAGACGACTGGGGCTGTTCGGGGCTTTCCGAGAACGTTGCTGATGAGAGCGCAACCGGCGCACACCATTCGGGTTAACGGCCAACGACGGAGGTTCCAATGGCCAAACCGAAAAGGCGCGCTGCGGTGAAACTGCCGGTCAAGCAGACGAAACCAACTCTCAGTCCTGTCATGCGTCGAGTGTTAGACGGAACGCGCTTTTCCATAATCTCAGAACAGGAAATCTGCGAGCTGCTGAAGATCGGCTCTGATGATTGGGAAAACATGACGTTTCTCACCGAACTCGTGTTTCCATTCTACAACAAGGGGAATGCCTACTACCCGCTGGTCGATGCGCTCATCGTGATAGGCCAGTTTCTGGAAGGCATGAGGGAAGCTAAGAGGAGCGCATCATGAAAAAGCCCACCAAAATAAGCGAGATCCAAGCCTCGTTCATCGACGTTGAGAGCTATTTCACAAAGGATCATCCCAACCATCCGGACAACTGGTACGCGGCGCGCCACATCATCAATGCCGAGCTGGTTCCTGCGTTGCTGGGCATCCCCGAAGACGCGATGGACCTGATGTTCAATGGCGATAACTATGAATTGCGGTTCTTCTGGTCCACAACTTGGGATGGCGAGATGCCATACTTTCTTCTGTCGGACCTTGCGGAGTACTGGTTCAAATTGACGCCCAGACAGCGCGCGTATTTGCGCAACTACGGGAAGAAAAAGGCGGCATAGCCCATCGACGCTCGGCAACGGGTCGCTCGCAAGAGCGGCCCTTTTTCCCTCGTCCATCGATCATGACCCAAAAATCCGCGCCAAATCACACCGAAACGGCGCGGGTTTTTTGAAACGGGCAGAGCGATCTTCATCCCATGGCAACGCAATTCGCCTCACTCGATGAACTCGAAACGCTCCTGAGCGTGGAGTTATCGCAGCTTCAGGATTTGGAAAGAGCCGCACAGGCGGCGGGCAGCAACTCCGGGGTCGCTGCGGAACTTGAGACGCGCCGCAACCGCGTCAGCGAACTCCGCGACCGTATCCGAGATTATGAGCCGCCCGTCGATCAGCCCGACGCGTTGACGCTGGCTGACCCCGCGTCAACGGAAGCCGCAATCGATCAGATAATTGAGCGCACCCGCCCCTCAGGCATCCCGGCGAAGGGTTCGGCATTCCGTATCGCCAGGGGTGACGGGGTGCCGCGCCTTGGCGAAGGGCATACGGCGGTTGTGCGTACGGGCCAGTACGGACGGACGAATGCGCGGCCTGTAGCTTCCCCGCAGCCCGCCCCAGAACCCCAGCCTACGCCCACCGTAAGCCCGCCGCTCGCAGCCGGTTCGGGGTTGCCCGCTGGCGTTCACACGGTCGCTGGTCGAGTGACGATTACCTCCGATCTGAATGCGGGTCTCGTCACTGCCGTCATCGAACCGACGCTCCCTCCCACTGCGAACCCTTCGCCATGATCGTGATCGACCTTGATGAGATCGAGACGCCGGCCATCGACAACACGGCGGCTGAAATCGCGGCCAGTGATCTACGGATCATGAACTCGCTGGCATATTTCAACAAAGTCTATGACGACACCATGAGCCTGATTTCGTCGGGCAAAATCCGCGACACCGACACGCTCGTTGAGGCGGTCGATCTGATTGCGCGTGCCAGCGCCGCGCGGTGCCTGCTTCAGCACAAACTCTACGAGAACGGATTTTCCGCATGTCATTGAAGGCTGATCATCTGGGAACCGGCCCCTCAAGCTCTGCGCCCCTAGTTATGGGAGCGCCCGAAGGCGAAGTCACCGGCAAGACCATGCATCGCTCTGAGGCTGCGCGCGCTGACGATGCGGTAGATGAGACGCCGCGTTTCGCTCTCACGGATATTTGCAAGGCGATGGAGATTGATAATTCCATCGGCCCTGTAGCGTTCTTTAACAGCTACCTTGTACCGCTGCGCATCTCAGGGACTATGGCCGCTGCGCGTCCGAGCCTGAACGAAATTGCCTTCCGTGATCCGGAAATCTGGCGCGACCTTGTGCCAGCGTGCCTTGGGTTGCCGGTGATAGTGGATCATCCCGCATCAGGCCAGTTGAACAGCGCCGAGTTTGCCGCGCGTGCGGTTGGCAGCATCGTTCACGCATGGGTCCACACCGACCCCGAGGACAACGAAACGGAAATCTGGGGCGTTGCCAGAATACTCGACGCCAACGCCGCTCAGCTCATAAGCGAAGGTGTGCTCTTTGATACGAGCCCCGCAGTGATTTTTCACGAAGGTTCCGAGGGCGAATATGTCGATGTTGAAGGGCAGCGCTGTCTCGTTGAAGGGGTGCCTGCGCTCATCGACCATATCGCCTTGTTGGCCGGCGACGGCACTGGCGGCGCATCCGGTCAAAATGCCGGAGTTTGGAGCCGCGATGCAGAACCCGGCATCCGTACTGGTGAAGAAGGCGTTTCAACAAACTGAGGTGAACCAATGAGCAATCTTTCTGAAACGGCAAAACGCATCAACGACGCGCTAAAGGTCCGCACGGCCAACGGATGTATCCCTGCCGTCACTTCACCCGAGCAGAAGGCAGCGTCTGACAAGCGGCGCGCAGATGAGAAGGAAGCCAAGCTCAACGCCATTCTTGATGGGATCTGTTCACGGCTCAATGAGCTTGAAGGCAAGAAGGCTGCCTCCGATGCCGACGATACGTTTGGCAATATTCCGGATGAGGCTGAGCGTGAAGCTATGGCCGAGAAAGGCCCAAAAACTCTCACTGAGCAGGAAATCGAAAACGAGCAGAAACACGTAAAGGAAAAAGCCATGAGCGATGAGATTGCAGACCCTAAGGCTGGCTACAGCGGCGGTGAAAAGTTCGGTGATGTGCAGGCGCGTGCCGATGCTGCCTTTCGCGCTCATAATATGAAGGCTGAGCCTCCTATGGCTGGCGAAACGCTCAGCGCTTACCGCCGCCGTGTCATCAAGCCGCTTCAGAAGTTCTCCGAGGCGTGGAAAAATGTCCAGACGCGCACACTGGCCGATGATGTGTTCGGCATCTGCGAGGCTGCGGTGATCGCCGACAGCATCGAAGCTGCACGTTCGCCTATCGTGCCTGATGGCGTGCTGATCGAGCGCCGCGAGCGTGATGCCAGCGGACGCGAAATTGTCACCTTTCACGGACGGCCCATGTCATGGATGCGTCAGTTCACGCGGCCTGCCATGGTCGCCAAGTTTCGTGATCCGCGCCTGCTGCGCTGAGATTATGAGACACGCACCATCCTCCGTGGGTGCGTCAATGGCGGGCACGGAACGGATGAACTTTCGTGCCCGCCAACCTAATTCGCGATGGGGAGGTCTCGTCCACTTTCCCTTCTGCGACGGGGCTCTGGCTCTACTCCTTGCCAGTGGGAACTTTGCGTTTGACTTCCGCGATGTTCCGCTTGCCGTTCTGGTCTCCATAACGCCAGCGCGGCAAGTCCCCCCATCTTTCAGGGTCGATGGTCGCGGGATCATGAGGCTATGAGTACTAAGCGAGGCAGGCCAGTGAAACGGGTTGAGGGGTCGATGGTCGGTGGACAATCTTCCGTCGAAACTCTCTGTCTCCAGAGAGATTACGCCATTATCGATATGCGGCGGGCGCTGATGCGTGATGACACCAAAGCTGCGTCCGCATTCCGTCAACGTCTATTGAAGATCGAAGCCGAATTGCTCGCAGCAAATAGGGGCTTTTCAAGCTGAGGGGGATGGAGCGAAGGTTCCTCTCATGACTGCTCGCAAGTCCGCAAAGCCAAAGGCCGCACCCGCTGCTGCGTCAGCCGCCGCCGCTGGAAATTCCATAAACAATGCAGAAGCTACGAAGAGGAAGCCGGGCAGGCCTCTCGGCTCTCGCAACAAGTCAACGCTTGTTGTCGAAAATTTGCTTGAGGGCGAAGCGGAAAAAGTCACGCGTCGCATTATTCGTTCCGCCATGGCTGGCAATTCCATCGCCATGAAGCTGGTGATTGATCGCATCGCGCCGCGCAGGCGCGAGCGGCCTGTTGAAATTGAGCTGCCGAAAATTGAAACGCTAGCAGACCTCAAAGAGGCGACTTCGCGGATTGTGCAGGCGGTCGCCTCTGGCGAGCTTACACCGGGCGAAGGTTCTGGGCTCACCAATACGCTCAATGTGTCAATCGGCTTGCAATATTGCCCCCTGATCGGCGTCCAAAGTTGACCCCCTTGTCATAGACACGGATGCGAGCGCGCGCGTCGCCGCGGCTGGTGGGGGTTGCGGCGGCGTCGCGCGTGCGGGACCGCTGTCGAGGCGGTTCAGACGCGGTGCTTGAATCGCCAGCTCTCGTTGCCGGTCTCGACGATGTCGCAGTGATGCGTGAGCCGGTCGAGCAGCGCGGTTGTCATTTTCGGGTCCCCAAACACGCTCGGCCATTCTCCGAAGGCAAGGTTGGTCGTGACGATGACGGACGTGCGTTCGTAGAGCCGGCTGATCAGATGGAACAGGAGTTGGCCGCCAGCCTGGGCGAAGGGAAGGTAGCCAAGCTCGTCGAGGATGATGAAGTCGAGGCGGGTCAGATAATCGGCGAGCCGCCCCTGACGGCCGGCGCGCGCCTCCGCCTCGAGCCGGTTGACGAGATCGACGGTCGTGAAGAAGCGGCCACGTGAGCCGGCGCGGATGCAGGAGCGGGCGACGGCGATCGCCAGGTGCGTCTTGCCGGTCCCGGTGCCGCCGACCAGCACGACGTTGCGCTGCTGGACGATGAAGCCGCCGCCGGCGAGATCGCGGACGAGCGCCTCATTGATCGGCGTTTCCTTGAAGGCGAAGTCGTCGACGTCCTTGGCGAGCGGTAGTTTGGCGACGGTGAGCTGATAGCGGATGGAGCGCGCCTGCTTCTCCGATATCTCGGCTTTGAGGAGGTCGCCGACGAAGCGCTGTGGCTCGTGCTTGCGCTTCACCGCCACGGCGAGCGTCTCGTCGTAGGCGGTGCGCATGCCGTAGAGCTTGAGCGATCCCATCATGTCCAGAACTTCGGTGCGCTCCATGGTCAGGTCCTCCTCAGTTGGTCGTATCTGGCGCAATCGGCGATCGGCGCTTGTCGCAGCACCAGCGACGCCGGCGTCGCTATCGGACCGATCGGCGGCGGATCGCGACGACGCGCCAGGATGTTGAGGATCACGTCGGCGGAGTGGACGCCCTCGACGAGCGCCTCGGCGCAGGCGGCCTCGACCGCTGGCAAGCCGTCGGTCAGGACCGCCGACAATATCGAGACCATCTGGCGGTCGCCGTCATCGCTGCCGGCAAGTTTGCGCCGCACCCGCTCCAGCGCCGCCGGCAGAACCCAGTCCTTGAATGGCGCCCCGTTGCGCAAGGCGCCGGGTTTGCGCGCCAGAACCGGCACGTAATGCCAGGGATCGTATACGGTCTCGCCGCGCCCGTAACAGCGGGGATGTTCAGCAACGACGCGCCCATCCTGGCGGATCACGATCCGGTCGGCGTAGGCCTGGATCTCGACCGGTCGGCCGACGGCGCTGGCGCTGACCGAGTACTTGTTGTTGTCGAACCGGACCAGACAGGTCTTCGACACCGAGGCCGGCAATGCATGGAAGCCATCGAAGCGGCCGCGGTAGGGCACGAGGTGGGGACGCTCTTCCTCGAACGCCGCCCAGATCGTCGTGTCCGCACGCTCAGGATGGGCATGCGTCTTGGCGTAGGCGATGCACTTGTCCAAAAGCCAGGCGTTCAGCTCGTCGTAGGTCTTGAACCGCAATCGCGGCGTGAAGAAGCGCTCGCGTACCAGGCCGACCTGGTTCTCGACCTGTCCCTTCTCCCAGCCGGACGCCGGCGTACAGGCGACGGGGTCGACCAGATGATGCGAGCACATCTGCAGGAAGCGACGATTGTACTGGCGGTCCTTGCCGACAAAGATCGTGTCGACCGCCGTCTTCATGTTGTCGTAGATGCCACGGGCGCAGGCGCCCTTGAAGAAGGCGAAGGCGCGCTCGTGCGCGTCGAATACCATCTCCTGCGTCTCCCGCGGATAGGCGCGGGCGATGAACATCCGGCTGTGGCAAAGCCGCATGTGGGCGACCTTCACCGTGATCGTCGCGCCGTTCATCATGACGATCTCGTGGCTCCAGTCGAACTGGTAGGCCTCGCCCGGCGCAAACGACAAAGGCACGAAGGCCGCCGCTGTCTGTCCGGCGTGCTCTTCGCTCCAGTGGCGGGCATATCGCCGAACCGCGTCGTACCCGCCCTCGTAGCCTAGAGCCCGCAGCTCCTCGAACAGGCGGATCAGCGTCAGTCGCTCCCGGGCCGAACTGCTCGTGTTTGCTGTCAGCAAGCGATCCAGATCGGCCGTCCAGCGCCCAAGCTTCGGGCGTGGTTGGACTTCGCGCTCGTAGGCGAACGAGGTCTCCTCAGATCGCAAGACCTTCCGGACCGTGTTGCGCGACAGGCCGAGATCGCGCGCGATCTGCTTGATCGACTTGCCCTTGACGAACCGCTCACGCCGTATCCGGCCGATCGTCTCCACAATCAGCATCCCCCACCGCCCGCTCGCTCGGTCCAAACGAGCAGGCTGCCAGATCGATCAATATCGAGGGGGTCAATTTTGGACGCCGATTCACCCCGTCAGGGGGTCAAAATTGCACGCCGAAACACACTTGAAGCGGAAGATCCACGATCTCCGATTGCCCTTCACTTGAAGATAGAGACCGTTTCCGTCGGGGTGCTTACCGTCACCGAGTTTGTGGAGCGTTTTGGCGTTGAGGGGCATTTTCATTTCCTTTCCTGAAGGCGCAGACCCGCAAAAACCCCGCCGCCGCGTATGGAAGCGGGGTTTTTGATTATCCTTCGGCTTCAGTTTTCAGGAAAGGCAAAACGCCAGAAATGGCAATGTTTTCAAGTGGTTGCTCGGGCCTTACCGGGCCTAACCGGGGCATCGACCCCCGCGCCTGGCGCGGGGTTTTTTGTTTGGCTTCGCCGGACGCTAGTGCGCGGCGCCGAGATAGGCGGCCTGCACGGCCGGGTCGTTGCGCAGCTTCTCGGCCGGACCGGAAATGTTGATCGAGCCGTTCTCGAGCACGTAGCCATAGTCTGCGACGTTGAGCGCGGCGGCCGCGAATTGCTCGACCAGCAGCATCGTCACCTTGGCCTGCTTGAGGCGCGCGACGGTGGCGAACACTTCCTCGACGAGGCGCGGGGCGAGACCCATCGACGGTTCGTCCAGCAGCAGCACCTGCGGATCGAGCATCAGCGCGCGCGCCATCGCCAGCATCTGCTGTTCGCCGCCCGAGAGCGTGCCCGCGAGCTGGTCGCGGCGTTCCGCCAGGCGCGGGAACAATTCGAACATGCGTTCGAGGTCGCGCTCGACCTCGCCGCGCGGGCGCGCGCCCGTCAGGCGCGGAAAGGCGCCGAGCAGCAGGTTGTCGCGCACCGGCAGGGTGGTGAACACGCGCCGGTTTTCCGGCGAATGCGCCACGCCGCGCCGCGTGATGCGGTAGGCGGGCTCGCCGGCGATTTCGGAATCGCCGAGACGGATCGAGCCCGCCTGCGGCTGGATCATGCCCGAGACGGCGCGCAGCGTCGTCGTCTTGCCGGCGCCGTTCGAGCCGATCAGCGTGACGAGCTGCCCCTGCTGCACCTCGAGCGAGATGCCGTGCAGGACCTGCACCTTTCCGTAGCCGGCGACGAGATTTTCGATCTTCAGCATGCCCGCCCCCTCACGCCGCCGTCGCGGCGGCGCCGCCGAGATAGGCCTCGATCACGCGCGGATTGGCCTGCACTTCGGCGGCCTTGCCCTCGGCGATCTTCTCGCCGAAGTCGAGCACGGTGATCGTGTCGCAGATACTCATCACCACATCCATGTGATGCTCGATCAGAATGATCGTGATGCCGTGGTCGCGGATCTTGCGGATGATCGCCATCAGTTCCTTGATGTCCGGCGCAGTGAGGCCGGCCGCCGGTTCGTCGAGCAGCAGGCGCTTGGGATCGAGCGCCATCGCGCGGCCGATCTCGAGCAGGCGCTGCTTGCCGTAGGGCAGGTTGCGCGCCTCCTCGTTGGCGAGGCTGGCCAGGCCGACGAAGTCGAGGATGGCCGCCGCGCGCTTGCGCGCCGCCTCCTCGTCGCCTTTCGCGCGGGGTAGTCCAAGCGCGACCTCGAATATGCCGGAGCGGTAGGTGTGCTGCAGCCCGACCAGCACGTTCTCGATCAGCGTCAGTTCGCCGAACAATTGCACGTTCTGGAACGTGCGCGCGACGCCCAGCGCCGCGATCTGCGGCGACTTGAGTCCGGCGAGACTGTGCGTCTCGAACTTCACGTCGCCAGAGGTCGGCGTGTAGATGCCGGTCAGCACGTTCATCATCGTGCTCTTGCCGGAGCCGTTCGGGCCGATCAGGCCGTGGATGGCGCGCGGCGCGACCTTCAGGTCGACGCCGGCCAGAGCCTTCAGGCCGCCGAACTGCATGATGACCTTGCCCACGTCGAGCAGCGGCCGGTCGGTCGCAACCGTCGGCGCCGCGACGAAGGCGTCGCTCTCGGCGCCGCCCTTGGTCGACATCTGCTGGCGCCCGAACATGCCCGGCATCGCCTGCGCGAAGATCGTCTTCAGGAAGCCGACGATGCCGTCCGGCAAGTAGTAGACGACGAACAGGATCATCATGCCGAAGACGGTCAGCTTGTAGTCCGTGATCTTCTGCAGGAGCAGCGAGAACACGAAGAAGGCGATGCAGAGCGCCACCGGCACGAGCGTCCGATTTCGGTTCTCGGGATCGCGCACCGCCGCGACGCCACCGGCGACAACCGCGACCGCCGCGATGACGCCCGCGACGATCCGGAACAGGTCGATGTCGGCGAGCAGGTTCGGCAGGTAGACGATGATGGCCGCGCCGATCAGCGGCCCGAGCCGCGACTTGCGCCCGCCCATCGTCACCGCCAGCAGGAACAGCACGGACAGGTCGAACGAGAAGTTGTTCGGCGCGATGTATTGTTCGGAATAGGCGAAGAACACGCCCGCGAAGCCCGCGAAGGCGGCGCTGGTGACGAAGGCGATCACCTTGTGTCGATAGACGGACACGCCCATGCAGTCGCAGGCGATCGGGCTGTCGCGCAGGGCCTCGAAAGCGCGCCCGAAGCGCGAGGCGAGGATGCGGTTGATGACGATGATGACGCCGATCAGCGCCACGCCGGACAGGATGAAGAATTGCGATTCCTTCATCCGCTTGGCCGACATGTCGAGGAACGGCAGGATGTTGGAATAGTCGCGCCAGTCGAACAGCGCCGGCGTCGAGAACTTGATGCCGAGCGGCCCGTTGGTGAGCGGCACGATCTCGTTGATGAGGATCTGCACGATCGTGCCGAATGCGAGCGTCACCATCGCCAGATAGGGGCCGGTCACGCGCAGCGCCGGCAGCGCCAGCAGCGCGCCGAAGGCGGCCGTGACGACCGGCGCGACGATCAGCGAGGGCCAGAAGCCGATGTTGAAATGCATCGAGAGCACGCCGGCCGTGTAGGCGCCGATGCCGAACAGCGCGGCATGGCCGATAGACACTTCGCCCGTGTAGCCGAACACGACGTCGAGGCCGAGCACGACGATGGCGAAGATGGCGATGGTCTGCAGCAGATGCAGATAGTAGGGGCTGGTCACCACGAACGGCGTCAGCAAGATCGCGATCAGTCCGACGAGAAGCGGAAGAAACTTGCGCATCGTCTCAGACCTTCTTGATCGCAGCCTTGCCGAACAGGCCCGAGGGCTTGAGCGACAGGACGAGCAGCAGCAGGACGAGACCGGGCACGTCCTTGTATCCCGTGGAGATGTAGAAGCCGGTCAGCGTCTCGACGATGCCGAGGATCAGTCCGCCGACGATGGCGCCGACGCCCGACGACAGGCCGCCGATGATGGCCACCGCGAAGGCCTTCAGGCCGAGCACCGCGCCCATGGTCGCGCCTGTGAGCGTGACCGGCGCGACGAGCACGCCGGCGAAGGCGGCGGCCAGCGACGAGAGCGCATATGAGAAGGTGATGACCAGCGATGTGTTGATGCCCATCAGGCCCGCCGCGTCGCGGTCGTTCGAGGTGGCGACCACGGCCTTGCCGAAGATCGAACGGCGATTGAAGATTTCGACCGCCGCCATCAGCGCCAGCGCGCCGAGCACGATGGCGATTTCCATCGGCTGGATGCGCACCGGGCCGACCTGCAGGGCGGCCTCCGGCAGCGGCGACGGAAATTTCAGTGGATCGCGTCCCCAGATGTTCTCGGCGAGATTCTTGAAGATGATGCCGAGCGCGATGGTCGCCATGATCCAGCCGGCTTCGGACTTGGTGCGTATGGCCTGCCTGACGCCGAGCCATTCGACGAAGGCGCCTTGCGCCAGGCCGAATGCGAGCACGACGGGCAGCATCAGCAGGTAGGCCCAGAACGTGCCGATCGACTGGCCGATCAGGAAGTTGATCGTCGTCAGGCCGACGAGCGCGCCGATCATCAGCGCCTCGCCCTGTCCGAAGTTCAGGGTCTTGGATGTCGCGAAGGTCAGCTGGTAGCCGAAGGCGATGACCGCATAGATCATGCCGACGGAAATGCCGCTGACGAGAAGCTGGGCAAGAATGTTCATGGGGAACTCGTATGGAAACGCCGCGCGGGATCGCGCGGCGTCCGAGTGAGAGCCGGGGCCGATGAGCCCCGGCTGTGGTGTCGTGTCAGCTCTTCGGCTTGACGCGCATCGCCTTGTCGCCCTCGATGTCCTCGGCGTGCGCCGGACGGACGCGGCCGTCCTTGACGAGGCCCATGACGGGGATGTTCGGCGTGATCGCTTCGTGGTCGGTCGGGCTGAACGGCTTGTCGTAGATGGTCACGACGCCTTCGATCTTCTCGTTGAGGTTCTCGAGCGCCTCGCGGATCTTGCGGCCGTCGGTGGAGCCCGCCTGCTTGATGGCGGCGGCGAGCAGATAGACCGAGTCGTAGCCCTGCGCGGCCGACACCGGCGAAGGCATGCGGTCGACGCCGTACTTCTTCTGGTAGGCCTCGATGAACGCCTTGCGCTTCGGCGTCGTCGGCAACTGGATGAACGTCTGCGGCATGATCGCGCCGTCGCCGTTGGCGCCGGCCGTATCGATGTAGCTCGCCATCGACAGCGTCCACGAACCGATCAGCGGCACCTTCCAGCCGAGCTTGGCCATCGCATTGGCGATCTGCGCCAGTTCCGGTCCGATGGCGTAGGTGAGGATCACGTCGGCGCCGGCTTCCTTGGCGCGCAGCACCTGCGCGGTCATGTCGGTGTCGCCGATGTTGAACTTCTCGACGGCGACCGGGGTCACGCCCATGCCGGCGAGAGCCTTCGTCATGTCGTCCTTGCCGAGCTGGCCATAATTGGTCGAGTCGGCGAGGATGGCCGGCTTCTTGAAGCCCTGGCGCTTGATCGCCTCGTTGGCGATCATGGCTGACTGGATCGTGTCGTTGGCCGACGTGCGGAACACGTAATTGGCCTTGTGATCCGGAGCCTTGAACTGCTGGGTGATGACCGAGCCGGTCGCCACGTTGTTGATGACCGGAATTTCGGCTTCCTGGTAGAAGCGCTGCGAGGCGAGCGCGACGCCGGTGTTGATGTAGCCGAGCGTGGCGATCACGCCTTCCTTGTTGATGAGCTCCTGGGAGATCTGCACGCCGACTTCGTTCTTGGCTTCGTCGTCGCGCTCCACGAGCTGGATCTGCTTGCCGAGAACGCCGCCGGCCTTGTTTATCTCTTCGGCCGCCAGCTTCACGCCGTCGCGCATGGAGACGCCCATCGACGACGAGCCGCCGGTGAACGGTCCCTGCAGGCCGACCTTGATCGTATCGGCGGCGAAGGCCGAAGCGGTGAGCGCCGTCGAGGCGGCGAACGCGATCACGAATTGCTTGAGTTTCACCTTGTTCTCCCTCTCTGCACGCGCCGGCGATGCGGCACGTGATTTCTTGATTTGATCGGGCGTATGCCCGCTTTGATTCGCGCGGACAAGCCCGTTCGCGCCAATTGCCCTATTATGTATAGAGGCGAACCGTTCGCAATGCTGGCATGTCTGTCGCAACGCACAATTTCCAATGCCGCCAAGGGGTCAATACGTGGCTGAGACAGAAACGGATCAGCGGGGGGCGGGCATCGGCGCGCTCGACGTCCTGCCGGTCTTCCTGCGGGCCAGGGACCGGAAAATGCTGGTATGCGGCAATTCCGACGGCGTCGCCTGGAAGGTCGAGCTTCTCGCGGCGGCCGGCGCGAGGCTGGACGTTCTCTCCGACGACCCGTCGGACGCGCTCGAAAAGGCCGCCGCGCGCGCCAGCGCCGCCTTGCAGCGGCGCCGATGGCGGGACGACGATTTCGAAGGCGCGCTGGCCGTCGTCGCCGAAGCGGCCGACGATGCGGAGGCCGGCGACCTCCGTCGCGCGGCCCAGGCGGCGGGCGTTCCGCTGAACGTCATCGATCGCCCGGACTTCTGCGATTTCCAGTTCGGATCGATCGTCAACCGTTCGCCGCTGGTGGTCGCCATCTCCACGGCGGGCGCTGCGCCCGTCTTCGGGCAGGCGGTCCGGGCGCGCATCGAAACCATCCTGCCCGCGGGCTTCGCGCGCTGGGCGGCGGCTGCCCTGCAATGGCGCCCGCGGCTGAGCGCGCTCGAACTGCCCTTCCGGATGCGCAGAATGTTCTGGGAGAAATTCGCGGCGCGGGCGCTGGCCGAACCGGAGCGCGATCCGGGCGATGCCGACCTCGCGGCGCTGCTGGAGACGGTTGGCGCCAGCGCCGGCGCGGCGGTCCCGGCGGGCCGCGCGATCCTGGTCGGGGCGGGCCCGGGCGATCCGGAGCTGATGACGCTGCGCGGCGTGCGGGCGCTGCAATCGGCCGACGTGGTGCTCTACGACGACCTGACCCCGCAGGCGGCGCTCGACATGGCGCGGCGCGAGTCGGAGAAGATCTACGTCGGCAAGCGCGGCGGGCGCGCCTCGATCGCGCAACCGGAAATCACCGGCCTGCTGGTGCGCCTCGTCGGGGCCGGCAAACTGGTCGTTCGGCTGAAGGGCGGCGACCCCGCCATCTTCGGACGCGCCAACCCTGAAATAGCCGCGCTCGAAGCGGAGGGCCTGGCCTGCGAGATCGTTCCGGGCGTGACGGCCGCGACGGCGGCGGCGGCGGCGCTGGGGGTGTCGTTGACGGACGCGGAGGCTGCGCCGCGCGTCCAGTTCGTCACGGCGCGGGCCGCGGACGGGGGCTTGCCCGACCTCGACTGGCGCGCCCTCGCCGATCCCGGCGCGACGACTGTCGCCTACATGGGGCGTCAGTCGCTGGCGGAATTCGTGGGAAGGGCGATGGAGGCCGGGCTCGCGGCGTCGACGCCCGCCGCTTATGTCGATCGCGCGACACTGCCGGAGCAGACGGTCATCAGGGGGAGGGTCGACGAAATAGCCGAACAGGCCAACCGGGCGTCCCTCTCGGGACCCGGTCTCCTGTTGATCGGCGCCGCGCTGGAACGAAAGGCCGGGTAGCTACTCGGCCGCTTCCGTCTTGCGCGAATTGCGATGCGAGGCATGTCCGCCCTTGCGGCCCGCTTCCGAGGCCAGCGCATGGTTCTGCGAGAAGCTGCGCTTGGCCGGATCGACATGCGTGCCGCCCTTGCGACCTGCAGCCGCCGCAAGCGCCGGATTCTGCGAGAAGCTGCGCTTCTCGTTCGGGACGCTCTCGCCGCCCTTGCGGGCGATCGCGCGCTGCTTTTCCGGGTCCATCGACGCAAAGCCGCGAGTGGATTTCGGTTTATCCATAGGCCTGTCCCCGCTTGGGCAAGAGATTTGGGCAAGAGATTTGCCAAGGGGAAACGTCCCCGCGCGGCCACGGTTCCGCCTCGCCGGAAAAATTTTTCGATTTTTTGTTGAAGCCGCAGAAGCTTAACCTAGATCAAGTCGCCGTTTTAATTCCGTCGCGCTTTCGCGACGCATTCGCTGGCGACGGCGGCGACCATGCGGGACTCGGCCGCGTCCAGCCGGCCCTCGCCGTTGCGGCTCCAGAGGCCGAGTGTTTTCAGGCGACTGGCCGTGCAGGCGCAGGCCTCGACGCAGAGGTTCTGCGGCCCGCCGGATCCTGCGCACTGGCGCTCGCAACTCGCCCGGAACGGCCGCTCGTCGGCAGGCCCGCCGGGCGGGAAAACAAGGACCGCGCCCGAGAGCAGGCCGAAAAAGACGGGTTGGTGGACGAGATAGACGATCAGCGAATGCCGGCCGCCGAAGGCGAGCAGCCGCGCCGGTCCGCTTGCGCCCTCGATCCGGGCGAGTCCCTGGACCGCCCCGCGCGGAATGGCGAAACCCGCCGCCGCGACGCCGGCGAGCAGCGGCGCCGCCCAGGGCAGCAGCGGCCGGAAATCGTTGGTCTTCGGCAGGGTCGCGCCGAACCCGGTCCAGTACGTCCAGGGCCCGTCGAAGGCGGGCGAGGCATAGAGCCACGGCGCGACCGCGACGATCGCCGCCGCCGCGAGCGCCGCCTGCCACGGCAGGAACAGGAAGGGCAGGGCGATCAGGCTCGCCGCGGCGATGCAATGGAGAATGCCGAACAGGATGACCGCGTCCGGGAACAGGAACCAGCTCGCGACCGTCACGGCGAACGCCGCCCCGCCGACCAGCGCCATTCGTTTCCAGTAGGCCGGCCAGTCGAAAGGGTCGCGCCGCGCCAGCACCAGGCTGAAACCCGCCACGAACAGGAAGGTCGAGGCGATGGCGTGGCTCAGCAGTCGCATGGCCGGCGAGAACGGCGTCGCCGGATCGACATAGCCGAAATGCGCGAGGTCCCAGGTCAGGTGGTAGCCGAACATGGCGACCAGCGCCGCGCCGCGCACGATATCGACCGCCGGCAGCCGCGCGCCGGCCGCCTTCGGCGCTGCAAGGCTCATTTCGCCGGCGCGGCCTGGAACCGGCCGAACGACATGTCCGGCGCGCTGAGATTATGCCGGGACGGCACGCGCCGCCCCGCCCAGAATTCCGTCACCTCGGAGGTCGGGAAGGTCATGATCGGCTCCTCCCGCCAGGCTTCTCCGCCCTTCGTTCGCCAGGCGACGCGGGAGGCGTCGGCATTGGCCTCCGTCGTGTACATGGAGCGCAAGGCCGCAAACGGCAGGTTCGTCGGCAGCCCGTCGAGCGCCACGTCCAGCGCCAGATGATCCTGGTCGACCTTCTCGAGCTTCACCGTCGCGGAGCCTCCGCGCCGGAAGGAAAGCGCAAACGTCTTCGTCGCCGGATCGAACGTCACCTCCCTGATGTCGACGATCGGCCGTTCCTTGATCTCGACCGGCCCGATCAGGAAGGACGAGCCATAGGCCGTCCAGCGCATGTCGGCGAAGGGCAGCGGCCGGATGCGCCAATAGCCGTCCGGCGGATAGAAGACGAGGATCTCCTCCGCGCGCTCGCGATACTTGATCCAGAGCTGGAAGGCGTGGATGCCCGCAAACGTCCTGTCGCCGATGCGGATCGGCGTCTCGGCCGGCCGCCAGAAGGTCGGCAGCCTGTAGCCGACGAGTTGCAGGTCGGGCGTCTCGTAGAGCGTGACGCGCTGGCCGGCGTCGCCGAATTTCTCGTCCGTATAGAAGGAGCAGCTCGAAAAATCCGGCTGGTAGCGGTCGGTGACGATCATGCCGATGTAGGAAGGATGCGTCGCCTGCACCCGGAACGTTTTCACGGCGGGCGACGCGAAATCGATCTGGATATTGTCCTTCTCGGCGCAGAGGTCGGGCGTCGAGAGATTGCGCGCCGTCACCGCGATCTCGTCGCGCATCTTCTGCGCCTGTGCGGGCGGGCTGGCGAGGGGAGCTGCGACCAGCAGGGCGAGGCAGGCGAGAAGGGCGGTGCGCAAGGTCATGGCGTCCGGCGGTTTGATGGCGCGCGCACCATAGGGAATGCGCGGGCGCGCGCAAAGCGCGGCGGCGCGACCCGGGGGAGGCGGGCAGGAAGGCGTCGTACGGGAAGGCGTCGGGCAGGAAGGGAGATTCCCTTCGCCGGAAAAACCGACTAAGAGAGCAGGGCGTCGGCGGCTCCGGCCGCGGGCGTAAGCGGGCGTAGTTCAGTGGTAGAACGACAGCTTCCCAAGCTGTATGTCGTGGGTTCGATTCCCATCGCCCGCTCCAATCGAATTTTAGCGGCGGATTATTGCCTTCCGCCTGGATTTTAAATGTCCCGATTGTCGGTTTGTATCCTATATGATACAGAAGACTTTGGTCGTTCGGCCGACTGCGGCCTTCATCAAGTGGCACAGCGGCCTTCGCGACCGTAGAGCCTATGCTCGTGTCTCTGTTCGGTTGAACTATCTGTCACAAGGCAATTTTGGCGACGTGAAGCCTGTCGGCGGCGGCGTGAGCGAACTTCGGATCGATTACGGCCCCGGCTATCGTGTCTATCTAGCCAGGCGGGGCGAGACGTTGGTCGTGCTGCTTGGCTGCGGAACGAAGCGAACGCAAAAAGCCGACATTCAGCGTGCGAAGGCTCTGGCTAAGGAACTGGACTGATGGTCGTCAGGATATCCGATCTTCCCGAGTGGGACGCCGCCGCAACCCTTCGAGACGAGGAAGACGTTGCCGCGTATCTCAATGCGGCACTGGAACTGGCGATCGAGAAGGAAGATGGAAGCGTGATTGCCGACGCGATCGGCGTGGTAGCTCGCGCGCGGTCCATGTCGAAGCTCGCGGCAAGAACGGGCTTGGGGCGGGAGTCTCTCTATCGATCTCTGTCCGCTGACGGGAATCCGTCGTTCGAGACGATCCTGAAAGTCACGAAGGCTTTTGGCATGAAGCTGGCAATAACGATGGTCGGCCGAAAGGGGAGGAAACCGACCCGCAAGAAGGCCGCGGCTGCAAAGCCTCCCGCCAAGAAAGCGACAGGCAAGATGCTCAAGGCAAAATCCGGCAAAGCCATTCAAAAGCGATCTCGCGCAGCGGCTTGATCGCCCGCGCCTACTTCACCGCGACAATAAACAACCGCGGATAGGGCAGCAGAATTCTCCCGTCCGGGCGGCGGTCGTAGGCCTGGTCGATCTCGCGCCGGTAATTGTCCAGAAATGAAAGACGCTCGGCCGCCGACAGCGGATCGAGGAAGGGTCGCAGCCCGGAACCCGCGAACCAGTCGACGACGCCCTGCGGTCCGTCCAGCGGATGCACATAGGTCGTCTGCCAGAGTTCGAGGCTCGAACAGAGCGGCCGCAGCCAGTCATAATAATCCTGCCAGCCGGCGATCACCGCGCGCGACTTGGCCACCGGCATCAGCCGCCGGCTCCACGGCCCGTCCGCCGCCACCATGCGCATGAGCGCGTGCGAGGCTTCCTGCACCGTGTTCGGCATCTGCACGGCGAGGCAGCCGCCCCTGGGCAGGAGCGCCATCAGCTTCGGAAACAGCTTCTGGTGATTGGGCAGGAAATGCAGCACGGCATGTGTGGACGCCCGCTTCGATGCAAGGGGATTCTTTGGGCAGGCGTTGCGCGTGATCGGGTGCTGCCATGTGTCCGGCCTCTGATGCGGCCATTCACATGCCGCGGGCCCGTATGGAAGTTCGCGGATCAGGTCCACATCATTGGAGCGCGCTCGAAGCGCGACCCGTGCGCCTGGTTCTCCTGACCCCACCTCACCGACGTTGCGCCATACCTGTCCTTCGCCCCTCTCACATCGCCGACAGCCTCGCGCTCACGGCTCGCTTATGCGGCCGCAACCGGAGCTCGATAAATCCCTCCCTTGGCCATCAACGCCCAGGCGATGCGCGCGGTCTTGTTGGCCAGCGCGACGATCACCAGCATTGCTGGCTTGCGCGCCAGCATCCGCGCTAACCAAGAATCGGCGGGAAGGCCTTTCCGCTTGGCCCAACGGACCACCCCGCTGCAGGCGATGATCAGTAAGCGTCGCAAGGTTCGCTCGCCCATGCGCGACGTGCGACCGAGACGTTCCTTTCCGCCGGTCGACCGCTGAACGGGGGTAAGGCCGATCCACGCCGAAAAGTCTCGGCCGGACCGGAAGGTCTCAACCGGCGGCGCCAGCGCCTCGATCGCCGTTGCGATCATCGGTCCGACGCCGGGGATGGTCATCAACCGTTGGGCCACGCTGTCTCGCTTGGCCCGCGTAGAAATCTCTCGGTCGAGAGCGACGATCTTCTCATGCAGCTCCTCTAGAGACGCGACGAGCAGGAGAAGGCATTGGCGCGCGTCATCCGGTATATCGCTGTCGGCGTCGCGGATTTGAACGACGAGCTTCTCGACATGGAAGCGGCCCTGCGGCGCGATCAGGCCATACTCGCCCATATGACCGCGAAGCGCATTGATGATCTGGGTGCGCTGGCCGACCAGAATGTCGCGGGTTCTGAAGATCACAGCGGACGCTTGCTTGGCTTCGCTTTTGACAGCGACGAACCGCATCGTTGGCCGTTGGGCGGCTTCGCAGATCGCTTCGGCGTCGGCCATGTCGTTCTTCTGCCTCTTCACGAACGGCTTAACGTATGCTGGAGGGATGAGACGGACCTCGTGGCCAAGCTTGCCGATCTCGCGGCCCCAATAATGCGAACTCGCGCAGGCCTCCATAGCGACAAGGCATCGGGGCTGATCCGCAAAGAACGCGAGCACTTGGTCGCGTCGCAGCCTCCTCCGGAAGGCAACCGCTCCGGCCGCCGTCGCTCCGTGCGCCTGAAAAACGTTCTTGGCCAGATCCAATCCGATGGTGCTAACCTCCATGGCGGACGCCTCCTCAAGTGGTCGATAACACCGCTACTTTGGCACACAGATGCCGTCGGGGGCGTCCACCCCATCATTGGCGAAGATCAGGTCGGGCTTCTGCTTCGGCCTGTAGTCGGCAATGTCCTGCGCGAGGAAGGCGGCCTGCGGCACGCGGTCGCGCGCATGCGCGAGCATGGCGGCCGAAGTGTCGAAGCCCGTGAGGCGCGCGCCGGGGAAGCGATGGGCCAGCAATTCGGTGCTGTTGCCCGGGCCGCAGCCCAGATCGTGGACGATTTCCGCAGTAGCCAGAGGCGTCTGGGCGAGCAGGTCGCGCGCCGCGCGCGTCCGCTCGTCCTCGAATTTCATGTAGAGCGCCGGATTCCAGTCGCTCAGGTCGGCACGTTTTGACGGCGTCTCGCTCATGGGGACTGTTTAGACGCGCGGACGCGCCGGGCGCAATTGCGGCCGGGCAATTTTGGCAAGTCCACGCCCCGGACGGCTCAGAAGAACGGTTCGCGCGTCCAGAGGCTTTCGCGTGTCTCGCGGTCCTCCTCGAACCAGCATTCCTCGACTGTCGAAGCCAGCAGCGCGCTCAGGAAGGCAAGGCCGCGCAGCAGGGCTGCGGAGAGCCGGGTTGCGAAATCGTGTGCGGTCTCGATTGGCGACATGCGACCATGCTGCGCGCGTTCCGCTTCCCGCGCCATTCCATATTCGGCGCGGAAACGAAACGCGCATTCGCCGGAGGCCGCCCGGCGGAGATTCCTGATTTCCGCTCGCCGCGCCGCCTTGTGCGGACCGGAACGGCAGGAGAAGAAATCTTCTCCCTGCGTCCGCGATTTTGGATGGCGCGATCTCGCGTTGCGGCGAAGTTCGGAAAGTCTGCTGCGCCTCAATAGACTACCATTCCTGTCGATTGTTGGCGTGTCCGCGCGCCTGCCCCTGTGATGGAGACCGGAATGAGAAGCAATGTGATCGGCGCCCGTACGCTTGCTGCGGGCCTTGCCGTGGCCTTCGTGGCATTGGCCGCCCCGGCGGCGCAGGCCCAGCACAAGCTGCTCAACGTCTCCTACGATCCGACCCGCGAACTCTACAAGGCGATCAACCCTGCCTTTGCCGCCGACTGGAAGGCGAAGACCGGCGAGACGGTCGAGATCCAGGCCTCGCATTCCGGATCGGGGGCGCAGGCGCGCGCCGTGATCGACGGCCTGCAGGCCGATGTCGTGACGCTGGCGCTGGCAGCAGACATCGACGCCATTGCCTCGCGGACGGGCAAGATCCCGGCCGACTGGCAGAAGAAGCTGCCGAACAATGCCTCGCCCTACGCCTCGACGATCGTGCTTCTCGTCCGCAAGGGCAATCCGAAGGCGATCAGGGATTGGGACGATCTCGCCAAGCCCGGCGTCGCCGTCATCACGCCAAACCCGAAGACCTCCGGCGGCGCGCGCTGGAACTATCTCGCGGCCTGGGGCTATGCGGCGAAGAAGTTCGGCGGCGACGAAGCGAAGACGAAGGATTTCGTCAAGGCGATCTACAAGAATGCGCCGGTGCTCGACACGGGCGCGCGCGGCTCGACCATCACCTTCGCGCAACGCGGCCTCGGCGACGTGCTGATCGCCTGGGAAAACGAAGCTTTCCTGGCTTTCGAGGAATTCGGCAAGGACAAGTTCGAGATCGTCGTGCCGTCGCTGTCGATTCTTGCCGAGCCGCCGGTCGCGCTGGTCGAGAAGAACGCCGAGGCGAAGGGCACGACCAGGGTCGCGCAGGCCTATCTCGAATTTCTCTACACCGCGCCGGCGCAGAAGATCATCGCGAAGAATTATTATCGGCCCGCGAAACCCGAATTCGCCGACAAGGTCGATCTCGATCGCCTTCCGAAGCTCGAACTGATCACCGTGGATCAGGCGTTCGGCGGTTGGGCCGCCGCGCAGAAGAAGCATTTCGCCGACGGTGGAATCTTCGACGAGCTGCAGAAGTAGAATCCCGATGACCGCGATCGTATCCGCTCCGCGCGGACGCAGCTTCGTGGCGCCGAGCGTCCTGCCGGGCTTCGGCCTGACGTTCGGCTACACGCTGCTCTATCTCGGTCTGATCGTGCTGATGCCGCTCGCCGTGCTGATCCTGCGTTCGTCGAGCCTGGGGATCGACGGCCTGATCGATGTCGCAATGCAGCCGCGCGTCGCCGCCGCGCTGCGCACGACGTTCGTCCTTTCGTTCGTCGCCGCGCTGGTCGATCTCGTCTTCGGCCTGATCGTCGCATGGACGCTGGTGCGCTACGAATTCCCCGGTCGACGCCTGTTCGATGCATTCGTCGATCTTCCCTTCGCGCTGCCGACGGCCGTCGCCGGAATTTCGCTCGCCGCGCTCTATGCGCCGAACGGCTGGTTCGGCGCGCCGCTCGCCGGCTACGGGATCAAGATAGCCTTCACGCGCTGGGGCATTCTGGTCGCGCTGATCTTCATCGGCCTGCCCTTCGTCGTCCGGACGGTGCAGCCGATCATCGCCGAACTGGAAGCCGAACTCGAGGAGGCGTCGGCGACGCTCGGCGCGCGCCGCTGGCAGACCGTGCAGCGCGTCCTGCTGCCGCCGCTCGTGCCCGCTCTGCTCACCGGCTTTGCGCTCGCCTTTGCCCGCGCCGTCGGCGAATACGGTTCGGTGATCTTCATTTCCGGCAATCTCGCCTATGTCTCGGAGATCGCGCCGCTGCTGATCGTCGTGAAACTCGAACAATACGATTACGCCGGCGCAACGGCGATCGCGACCATCATGCTGGCGATCTCCTTTGCGGCGCTGCTCGTCATCAATCTCGTGCAGGCCTGGAGCCGCAGGAGGTTCGGCCATGTCTGACGTTCTCGCCGCGCCATCGCTCGCGCCGCGGCGCAAGCCGCTCGCCGTCACGCAGGACAGCGCCTTCTCGCGTCGCGCGCTGATCGCGGTCACAATTTCCTTTCTTGCGATCTTCCTGTTCGCGCCGCTCGTCGTCGTGTTCAGCGAGGCGCTGTCGAAAGGGTCGGGCGCCTTCCTGAAGGCTTTCGACGACGCCGACGCGCTGGCGGCGATCCGGTTGACCCTGCTCGTCGCCGCCATCGCCGTGCCGGCCAATCTCGTGTTCGGGCTCGCCGCCTCGTGGTCGGTCGCCAAATTTTCGTTTCCCGGCAAGAGCGTCCTGATCACGCTGATCGACCTGCCGTTCTCGGTATCGCCGGTCGTCTCGGGCCTGGTCTACGTGCTCGTGTTCGGCGCGCAGGGCGTCTTCGGTCCGTGGCTGCAAACCCACAACCTGCAGGTGATCTTCGCCGTGCCGGGCATCGTGCTGGCGACGGTCTTCGTCACCTTTCCCTTCGTCGCGCGCGAACTCATTCCGCTGATGCAGGAGATCGGGACGACCGAGGAGGAAGCCGCCCTGACACTGGGCGCCTCGGGCCTCCGCGCCTTCCTCACCGTCACGTTGCCCAATGTGAAATGGGGCCTGCTCTACGGCGTCCTGCTCTGCAACGCCCGCGCCATGGGCGAGTTCGGCGCCGTCTCCGTCGTGTCCGGACATATCCGCGGACTCACCAACACGATCCCACTCCAGGTCGAGATTCTCTACAATGAGTACAACAATGTCGCGGCTTTCGCCCTCGCCGTCCTTCTTGCAGGCCTTGCGCTCGTCACCCTCGGCGCAAAGACATTCCTCGAATGGCGTTATGCAGATGAACTCGCAGGCCGTGGCGGCAGACGCCACTGAACGCGCCGCGCACGGCGTCTCGATCCGCATCGAGCAGGCCGCGCTCGATTTCGGTTCGTACGCCGCGCTGCGCGGCGTCGATCTCGAAATCCGTCCCGGCGAACTGATCGCGCTGCTGGGTCCTTCGGGATCCGGCAAGACGACGCTGCTGCGCGTCATCGCCGGCCTGCAGGCGCCCGACAGCGGGCGCGTGCTTTTCGACGGCGTCGACGCCACGAACCTCTCGGTGCAGGAGCGCCGCGCCGGCTTCGTGTTCCAGAACTACGCCCTCTTCAAGCACATGAACGTCACCGACAACATCGGCTACGGCCTGCGCGTGCGTCCACGTCGCGAGCGTCCGTCGCGTGCGGCGATCCGCCAGCGCGTCGAGGAATTGCTGAACTTCGTGCAATTGCCCGGCCTGGGCGAACGCTATCCCGCGCAATTGTCGGGCGGCCAGCGCCAGCGCGTCGCGCTGGCGCGTGCGCTGGCCATCGAGCCTCGCGTGCTGCTGCTCGACGAACCGTTCGGCGCGCTGGATGCGCGCGTGCGCAAGGATCTGCGTCGCTGGCTGCGCGAAATCCATCGCGAGACGGGACTGACGACCGTCTTCGTGACGCATGACCAGGACGAGGCGATGGATCTGGCCGATCGCGTCGTCGTCATGAACGAGGGCCGGATCGAGCAGGTGGGGTCGCCGGCCGACCTCTACGATCGCCCCGCTTCGCCCTTCGTCATTTCATTTGTCGGCGAAGCGGTGGCGCTGCCCGTCGACATCGAGGACGGCCATGTGACCTTCAACGGGCGCGACCTGCATGTCGATGCGCACGGGCGCGGCAGCGGCCGGGCCAAGGTCTGGTTTCGACCGGCCGATATCGCAATGGCCGCGACGGGCGCCGGCGAATTGCAGGGACGAGTCGAGGCGGTGCGGCGGACCGCCGCCGGCCAGCGCGCCACGGTGGCGATCGACGGCTACGACCAGGTGCTGGAGATCGACACCCCGGCCGACGCGCAGGCCGAGCCTGGCGACACCATTCCGCTCTCCTTGTCCCGTGCGCGCATGTTTCCGCCCGAGGACGGCTTCGTCCAGGGCGGCGAAGGCATCTGAACGGCCCGCGCCTACTTGATGTCGAGCGCGTTCGTCAGGTCGCCCATCTTCTCGCGCAGGCCGGGCAGGGGGTCGATGCCGAAGCGCGCGTTGATCAGTTTCGTGATCGATCCCGTGTCGTAGATCGTGTGGTCGACGAAGCCCCGCTTGGCGAAGGGCGAGATGACGATCGCCGGAATGCGCGTGCCCGGCCCCCAGCGATCGCCCCAGCCGGCGCCGGCCGGCGGCGCGACGTGGTCCCAGAAGCCGCCGTTCTCGTCATAGGTGACGATGACGACCATGTTGCTCCATTGCGGCGACTTGGCCAGGCGTTCGAGCAGATCGTTGATATGCGCGTCGCCGGTCATCAGGTCCGTGTAGGAGGGATGTTCGGTGAATATGCCCGCCGGCTTGTAATAGCTGACCTGCGGCAGCGTCCCGGTCTCGATCGCCTTGAGGAAATCCGAACCGTCCTTCAGGTGCTCGGCGCGGTCCTTCGTGCCGGGCGCGTAACGCGAATAATAATTGAAGGGCTGGTGGTGCGGCTGGAAGTTCAGAGAGCCGTCGGCGCGCGTGTATATGACCTTGCGCTTGTCGGCCGCCGGACGCATCCCGTCCGCCAGCGCCTCGTTCCATCCGCCGGAATACCAGGCCCAGGTGACGTTCTTCGCCGACAGCGCGTCGCCGATCGTCTTCATGCCCGATGGCGGCAGCGGCAGGCCGATACGCTCGTTGCCCTTCGGATCGGCCATGTCGAGCGGGCCGCCGTCCGCAGGCGGCAGGCCGCTTGGCTGGTAGGCGGGCTGCGTCGTGTTGACGGAATAGCCGTCCGGCGTCACCTGGCCGCCGAGGCCGACAGTATAGGTCCGCACCGCGCCGTCCCGCGCCGACGGCGAATCGGGCTTCTTCTTCAGCTTGCCGTTGGCGTCCAGAACGGCGCGCATGAATTCCGGCGCGTCCTTGTGTTCGGGCGCGCAGGCGCAGACGAGATATTGATGGTTGAGATAGGAGCCGCCGAACGCGCCCATGAAGAAATTGTCAGCGAGCGTGTAGTCCTGCGCCCATTTCCACAATTTCATCTGGCTGCCGCCGAAATGGCTCATCGTGTAGCCGCCGACCGTCGACATGGCTGCGAACATGTCGTTCTTGCCGCCGTTGATCTGCTCGATGTTGTGGTAATAGGCGTGGATCGGGCTGAGCAGAACCTCGTTCGGCGACTTGTTGACCGGCGGCGCGTCGAGGCGGAACGGCGCATTCGGCATTTGCGGATAGGCCGGGTCCGGCTCGCCCTTGGCGTTCCACACGCGCAGAAACGGCAGGATCGATCCGTCGTGGTCGCGCTGCAGATATTGCTCGGGCGTCGCATTGGCGAGCCCGTTGGCGCCGGGGAACGAGCCGTAGAGATGATCGAAGCTGCGGTTCTCCGCATAGATCACGACGATATTCTTGATCTTCGACAGATCTGCTGCGGAGGCAGCCGAAACGCTTGCGGCCGTGGCCAGCGCGCAAAGCGCGGCGGCCGACGCCATCCTCGCGTGAAATCCGGTCTGCCTCTTGGCCATTGCGCTTCCTCGATCTGCGGCCGCTTCGGATAGACCCCCGCGGCTTCGGAATTGTGACGGCCCATGGTGACCAGATCGCGGGTGAAGATCAACGCTGGACAAAATCCGATGAAACGGCGTGGTCGGCCGGGCGTTGACCCTGATTGCACAAAAGGAGACGTAGATGGTCGCCTGGGACGTGGCGCGCGGATGAGTTCGGCGGTCTGGATCGGAACGCTCGCCGCGCTCTGCTCGATGGCGAGCTTCGCGCCGCAGGCCTGGAAGATCATCCGGACACGGGACACGCGGGCGCTCTCGCGGCGCATGTACATTCTGACGGTCGCAGGCTTCGCGCTCTGGACGACCTATGGCGCGCTGATCCGCGAATGGCCGCTGATCGGGTCCAACCTGGTCTGCTTCTGTCTTTCGGGATTCATTCTCGTCATGAAGCTGCGTGAAGGCCGCGACGGCTAGCGCCGCGACTTGCGGGCGAGTTCCAGCGCCTTTTTCGGGATCGTCTGCCCGGCGAGCTTTCCCGCCCACGGGTCTTTCAGTTTCGGCGCCGATTTCAGGTTGTAGGCCGATCCCGTCTCGAGTTTCTTCAGCGCGGCCCATGTGAGGGGAACAGCGACCGGTGCGCCGGACCTCGCACGCAGCGACCACGGCAGAATCGCGGTCGCACGGTGATTGTTGCGCATCCAGTCGACGAAGATGCGGCCGGTGCGCCGCGCCTTGCTCATCGTGGCGATGAACCGCTTCGGCTCGCGCTCGGCCAGACCCTGCGCAAACGCCTGCGCGAACGCCGCGACATCGTCGGTGGTCAGGCTGCGGTCGAGCGGCGCCACGACATGAACGCCCTTGCCGCCGGTAACCATCGGCAGGCTCTCGACACCGATGGCCGCGAGATGATCGGCGATCTCGCGCGCCGCTCTCTTCACCTCGGAAAATGGAACGTCGGGCGCCGGATCGAGGTCGATCACCATCTTGTCTGGACGGTCGGGCTTGTCGTACCGGCTCATCCAGCCGTGAAATTCGATGGCGCCGAATTGCGCGGCGGTGCGCAGCCCCTCGGCGCCTTCGATGGCGATATATTCGCAGTCGCCATCGTGTATGGACACGATTCCCCGCGTCATGCCTTTCATCGGCCGGCGCTGGAAGAAGGTCTCCTTGTCGATGTTTTCCGGCGCCCTGACGATGCTGACGAGCCGGCCTTCGAGATAGGGAAGGATGCGATCGGCGATGCGCTCGTAATAGGCGACGATCTCGCCCTTCGTAAAATTGTCGGCCGGATAGACGATACGATCGGCATGCGTGACCGGCGTCTGCATCCCGCCGTTCGGTCCGGTCGGTCGGGCTTGCGGCACGGGTCGTGACCTCCGGGACGTCGGCTGGCGGTCGCTCAATCCGAGAAAGCGAGCGTGCCGCAATTGGCCGCTGCCCGTCCAGCCGCCGAACAATACTTCCGCCCGCAAAGGCTGCTTCAGGAACTGCGTCCCGCGCGGAACCGGCGTAACGCCGCCGAGTGAGGCGAGCGGCTTGTCCGTCGTCAGCGCCCGCAGCTTCGGCCAAAGCGCGCCGCGCACGCGTGCGTTGAAGCCCGTTCCGATTCGTCCGATATGCACGAGTTCGTCGCCGACCTCCTTTGCGGCGGTGAGCGACGCAAAGCTCTTCCTGTCCTCGGACGGGCGGTAACCGACGATCATCACGTCCTCGCGATGGATCGCCTTGATCTTCATCCAGCTTCCATTGCGTCCAGACCTGTAGGGCGCGTCGACGCGCTTGGCGACGATTCCTTCGGCGCCGGCGGCGACCGCCTTCTCGAAAACCGCGGCGCAATCGCCGACGACGTGCTGAGCGTAGCGCAGCGCGCCTTTCCTTTCCGGCAGCAGGCTTTCGAGCTTTTTCTTGCGTTCGACGAGCGGCAGCTTGCGGAGATCCTTGCCGTCGAGGGCGAGAAGGTCGAAGCCCACGAATTCGATCTGCTGTGACTTGCTGCGCTCCAGGGCGGCGACCAGCGCCGGAAAATCCGAGACGCCCTGGGCATCGAAGACGATCGCCTCGCCGTCGATCAACGCGCTCTTGCAGGCAAGTCCGCGCGCGGCGTCGATCAGCGAAGGAAACTTGTCGCTCCAGTCGAGACCGGATCGCGTGAACACCCGCACCTCGCCCCCGCCAATGGCGAGTTGCAGGCGATAGCCGTCGTATTTCATTTCGGCGAGCCAGCCGTCGCCGGCCGGCGGCCTTTCCGCACTCTCGCACAATTGCGGGTCGACGAATGTGGGAACGGCGGCTGCTGCGCCCGCCTTGCGCCCGTTTTTGCCGGACCAGACGGCCGACCGCGCGCCGCCCTTGATCTCCTCGCGCGTCAGATGCGAGCGAACGCCGGCGGGAAAGCGCGAGGTCAGGCTGTCGTCGCTTTCGGCGTATTCGTCGCGCTCCTTGATGAGGAGCCAGTTCTCGCGTTTCTCCTCGCCTTTCAGACGCACGAGAACCCAGCCGCCGCGCATGCGCTCGCCGTTGGCGCGGAACTTGATCTCGCCCTTCTTCAGCGCCGCCGCCGGATCGCCGTTCTGCGGCTCGTAGGTGGCGAATTCCCAGAGGATCACCGTGCCGCCGCCGTACTGACCCTTTGGGATCGTCCCTTCGAAAGAGCCGTAGTCGAGCGGATGATCCTCCGTGCGCACGGCGAGGCGCCGATCCTTCGGATTTGCCGAAGGTCCGCGCGTCACCGCCCAGCTTACCAGCGCGCCGCCGATTTCGAGCCGCAGGTCGTAATGGTCGCGCCGGGCGTGATGGTGCTGGATGACGAGCTGCCGGGCGGGTTTCTCACTGCTTTCCTTTGGTTCGCGCGTCTGCGCGAAATCGCGCTTGGCGCGATAGACGGCGAGCCGGTCTTCGTTGGCCCGTTTGCGGACGGCTGCACGTCCCATTCACGCCCTCCGCCGGGTCGCGCGGCCTGCAGGCTTTGACGTCTTGGACCTGGAAGAAGATTTTGTCGCACGGCGCGCCGGTTTGCGCGCCGCCGCGCTGGATTCCTTGCCGGTCGCCTTGTCCTCGCCAACCGAGCGGCGCAACGCTTCCATGAAATCCAGCACCTTCGCCCCGGGAGTCCGGGTTTCCTCGACGGCGACGGCGCCGCCTTTCGTCAGCTTTGTCTGCACCAGGTCGCGCAAAGCTTCGGCGTAATGGTTCTTGAATTTCTGCGGTTCGAACGGCTCGCTGCGCGACTGGATCAGATTTTCGGCCATCGAGATCATGTCGGCTCTCGGTTTGCTGCGGGAAATATCCGAAAAGATGTCGTCGGCGTCCTTGATCTCGCTCGCGTAGCGTAGCGTGTCGACGACCAGTCCCGCGCCGCCCGGATAGACGGCGACCAGATTCTCCTTGCCGCGCAAGGTAAGCTGGCCGATCGCCGCCTTCTTCTTTTCCTTGAGCGCATCGCGAATGACGCAATAGCCTTCTTCGGCGACATCGCCGTCCGGCAGCACGTAATAGGGGCGATCGAAGTAGAGCGGGTCGATCTCGGCTAGGTCGACGAATTGCGTCAGTTCTATCGTGTGGCGCGTCTCGAGCCGGACCGCGTCGAGTTCGCCTTCTTCCATCAGCACGTAGTTGCCGGGCTCGACCTCGTAGCCCATGACGATGTCTTCCTTGGCGACCTCTCCCTTGCCGGGCACGACCTTGATGTAGCGGATGCGTTGCTTCGACTTGCGGTCGATCTGATGGAAGCGCGGAACGGCGCTGGCCTTCTCCGCCGTGACGAGCCTGATGGGGATCGTGACGAGAGCGAGCCGCATATGGCCCTTCCAGAAAGTCCTGACGGAATCGGCCATTTGTACGCTCCACGATGCGGAACTGCTCCGCTTGACGCGACTCGAACGCAAAAGGGGTCGGGCGGTTCCGCGGAACCAAGAGCGCGGCCTGTCGGTTCACTCCGCGTCATTGCAACGGAGCTGGGAGAAATTCCATGGGCCTCGGTACAATTCTGCTTGTCGTTCTCGTGCTACTATTGATCGGCGCGCTGCCGAGTTGGCCGTACAGTTCGGGCTGGGGCTATTACCCGAGCGGCGGGATCGGACTGGTGGTGGTGATCGTCGTCGTGCTGCTTCTGATGGGGCGGCTCTAGGCCGGCCAGCCGCGACGCCGCATTTGTGCGCAACGCGATATCGCACCGGAATCCGGACTGGATTTCGGTGCGATGCATTTTGCGGGAAACGATGGCCGCGCGGGTTCAGGCGGCGGCAAGTTCCTTGGCGCCGAAGAACAGCGCCTGGCTGATGACCGCGCGCACGGTATCCTCGCGGAATGGCTTGGAGATCAGGAAGGTCGGCTCCGGCCTCTGGCCCGTGAGCAAGGATTCCGGATAGGCGGTGATGAAGATGACGGGAACTTCGAAACCGCTGAGGATCTCGTTGACGGCGTCCAGTCCCGAACTGCCGTCCGCCAGCCTGATGTCGGCCAGCACCAGCCCCGGCCGCAGGTCGGTCGCCATGCGGACGGCCTCGTCGCGGGTGCGCGCATTGCCGACGCAGCGGTGGCCGAGGCCTTCGACCAGCGCTTCGAGGTCCATGGCGATGATCGGTTCGTCCTCGATTACCAGCACGGTGGAGGAAACCTGGGCCGCAACCTCGCGGCCCGCCTCGGTAATGAGCGCCGAAAGCTCGCCCTTCGAGATACCTAGGATTTCGGCCGTCTGATCGGGCGAAAAGCCTTCGACGGCAGTCAGAAGGAACGCCTGGCGCGGCAGCGGCGTTATCGCCTCGATGCGGCGTTCGGCCAGCGTCGCGGCTCCTTTTTCGGACTGCCCGTTCAGGGGCATGGCGTTCCAGATGCGCGAGAAGACCTTGTAGGCTTCGATACGGGCGTCGTTGTTCCGGTCGAAAATGCCGGGGTCGGCCACCAGCGCTTCGAGCATGGCCATCACATAGGCGTCTCCGCTCGCCTGATTGCCGGACAGCGCGCGCGCATAGCGCCGAAGCAGGGGCAGACGGGGAGCAATGAGGGCGGAAAGCGACATGTAGCCTCTCTGGGCGCTGGGGGTGCAACGTAGCAGTAAAACGTCGGCGCCCCGGGCGGGTTCCGGGGCCGCGAAAAAAAATCGTCTGGTCCGGAACCAACTCGGGACTAGTTTGTTATGCGGCATAGCGACGTCGACGATAGCCGAAGGTCTGCCCACGCCTGCCGCCCCGGCGATGCTGAGAGCGAGTTAAATGTCGGATAAATCAGGGAAAAAATCACCCCCAGCGCTGGACCCGCTCGTCCAGTCGCATATCGGCAGGCGGCTGAGGTCGATGTTCGACGAAGTGGCCAGCCAACCCGTCCCGGATCGGTTTCTCGACCTGCTGGATCAGCTTGAGCGCTCCGACGCGCCGTCCGGGTCACATGCGGCCGGCGCCGATGATGCTGAGCCCCGCGCCCCGGTATTCGGCTCGCCCAAATGACGCAGGCTCCCTCGGCCAGCTTCAAGACGTCGCTCCTCGCAGAGATTCCCACGCTCCGCGCCTTCGCGCTGTCGTTGACGGGGTCCAGCGACCGCGCCGACGACCTCGTGCAGGACACGCTGGTCAAGGCCTGGGGCGCGTCGGCATCCTTTACGGAAGGCACGTCGTTGCGCGCGTGGCTGTTTACGATCGCCCGCAACACCTTCTATTCGAACCACCGCAAGCGGCGTCGGGAGGTGCAGGACGTCGACGGGGCGGCGGCTGCGCGGCTCGTGTCGAACCCGGCGCAGATCGGCCATCTCGATCTCGCGGATTTCAGGACCGCGCTGGCCTCCGTGCCCGACGACCAGCGCGAAGCGCTGATCCTCGTGGGGGCTTCGGGCTTTTCCTACGAGGAAGCCGCCGACATTTGCGGCTGCGCGGTCGGTACGATCAAGAGCCGCGTCAACCGTGCGCGCCAGAAGCTGATCGACATTCTCGCACTGTCGTCCGCTGAAGATTTCAGCGGCGATTTCTTCGCGCCCAATCACGGCGACATTCGCTCCGCCTCGCGCTAGCGCGCTCGCGGCGGCGTTTTCCTCTCGAAATCCCGAACGCAGGCGGAACCATTTGACGCCTCGGTTCGTTCAGCCCGCGGACAAACGATGGAGGCTGACATGGGTTTTGGAAGAGGCGCTCTGCTCTGGCTTCTCGGCGTTCCGCTGCCGATCGTCCTGCTGCTCGCGCTGTTCTGGCATCATTGATCGGAAGCGAGGGGAACAAGATGGCGCAGGCAAAACTCAAGCCGAGACGCGAAGACATTTCGCAACTTACAACGCCGACCGATCTCGACGGAAAGGCGGTAGCGAAGATCGTCGAACAGGTCAATCGCCTGGTCGCCGACGCCTATGCCCTGTACGTGAAGACGAAGAATTTCCACTGGCACGTCAGCGGCCCGAATTTCCGGGACTACCACCTGCTGCTCGACGAGCAGGCGGCGCAGATCTACGCGTCGATCGATCCGCTCGCCGAACGCGTGCGCAAGCTCGGCGGGACGACGCTGCGCTCGATCGGCGATATAGGCCGGCTGGCCCGCATCAAGGACAATGACGAGGAGTTCGTCGAACCTTACGACATGCTGGTCGAGCTGATGAACGACAACAAATCGGTAGCGGCCGCGATGCGCGAGGCGCACGAGGCCTGCGAGGACGCCAGGGACGCCGGTACGGCCAGCCTGCTCGAAGTCTTCATCGACGAGACCGAGCGGCGGACCTGGTTCCTGTTCGAATGCGCGCGTGGCGCCGATCCTTCCGGACACTGACACACGAGGCGCGAGGCGCCGGAATGGAAACGAGATGGCTCGGGTGCTTCTGGCCGAGGACAACGAGCAGATTTGCGAATTCCTGTCGAAACGTCTCGATCGTCGCGGCCACGAGGTCGTTCTCGCCCACGACGGCGAGGCGGCGTTGCACAGCGCGCGCGCCGGCGCGCCTGACGCCGTCATTCTCGACATGAGCGCGCCGGTGATCGACGGGTGGACGGTCGCGGGAATCCTCAAGCGGGATCCGCAGACCAGGCAGATTCCGATCATCGCGCTCACGCTGGAAAGCGACGCCGCCGAGGACGAAAAGGCATTGCAGGCGGGGGCGGACGCCTTCCATCCGAAGCCGATCGACACGACGAGGCTGTTCGAGCAGATCGAATCCCTTCTCGCCGCGCGCGCCGCCGGTTGACGACATGGACGTCGTCGCCGAACGGGCGTTCCGGGAACTTGCGCCGCTGCTCAAGGCGCTCGTGTTCGTTTTGCTTGTGCTGGGGACGGGCGCGGTCGTCTATCTCGGCAAGGAAGTTCTTCTGCCCTTCTCGATGGCGCTGCTCCTGAGCTTCGCCCTGTCGCCGGTCGTGCGTGGACTGCGACGCGTCGGCGCGCCGAAATCGCTTGCCGTGGCGTGCGCCGTCGTCCTCGCGCTGGCGATCGTCGGCTGCATCGGCTACGTCGTCGCCTCGCAGGTCGTGTCGCTGGCCGACGACCTGCCGAAATACCAGTCGACGCTGCACGAAAAGATAGAGAGGCTGCGCCTTTCGCTGTCGAGCGGCGGTCCGTTCTCGCGCTTCGCCGCCATGCTGGGCGAACTGGCTGGCGATCTGCAGCGGATCGGCCAGACCAGCGCGCCGGCGGCGCAACCTGTCGTCGTCGTCAGCCAATCGACCGACCGCCTCGCGATGGCCGGGGAATATCTGGCGCCGCTGGTCTCGCCGCTGACCTCTTTCGTTCTCGTTGTCCTGTTCGCCGCCTTCATGCTCGCGCAGCGCGAGGAGATCAGGAACAGGTTGATCCGGCTCCTGGGTTCCGCCGGCCTGCAGCAGACGACCGAGGCGCTGGACGATGTCGGCCAGCGGTTGGCGCGCATGCTGCTCGCACAACTCGCCATGAATGCCGCCTTTGCGCTGACGATCGGATGCGGGTTGGCGCTGATCGGCTTGCCGAGTCCGTTCCTGTGGGGCGTGCTGGCAGGCGTACTGCGGTTTGTGCCCTACGTCGGGGCGATGGTCGGCGGCGTCGCGCCGACGCTGCTGGCCTTCGCAGTCGATCCGGGCTGGACGACTGCGCTGGCGACGGCCGGCCTGTTCCTCGTGTTGGAGCCTCTGTTCGGCCAAGCCGTCGAACCCCTGCTGTTCGGCAAGAGTTCCGGCCTGTCGCCGCTCGCCGTTCTCGTCTCGGCGGCGCTTTGGGCGTTCCTGTGGGGGCCGCTCGGTCTCGTGCTCTCGACGCCGCTGACGATCGTTCTCGTCGTCCTCGGACAGCATGTCAGCCGCCTGGAGTTTCTGGACGTCATGTTCTCCGACCGCCCGGCCCTCGAGCCCTATGAGACGCTCTACCAGCGCATGCTGGCCGGCGATCCGGTCGAGGCGCGCCTGCAGGCGCGGGAATTCCTGCGCGACCGGGACCTGCCTGCCTATTGCGACGAAATCGCGCTGCCGGCGCTCCGCCGGGCTCATGTCGACATCGTGAGCGGGTTGATGGAGGGGGAACGCCGCGCCACCTTGCTTCATTCGTTCGAGACCCTGCTGACGGACCTCGCGCCGGAGAGGCCGTCGGACGACGATTCGTTTCCGCAAGGCGTCAGCGCCCTGCTTCTCCACAGCGACGATCCGCTGGATGAACCGGCGGCGCGGATGCTTGCGGAGGCCATGAAGCAGAGGGGCGCCGCCCCCGCCGTCATGTCCATGGAGGATGCGAGGGCGGAAGCGGCGCTTCGGACCAAGGCTTTCGAGCAGGTTCTTCTCTGCTTTTTCGAACCGCTCAGCGCCCAGCACATGCGCGCCGCTTCCCGCGCCGTGCGTCGACTGGCTCCAGGCGCGGATGTCATGATCTGCATCTGGCAGGAAACGGGAGCGGCGCAGGTCGAGGAATTGCTGCGGAAGCTTCGCGTGCGCAATATTGCGACCGGGGTGGCCGACGCATTGCAGCAGGCATCGATATTGCGGCCGGTCGAGCGAGCCCCGGAAACGACCGGGACTCTTCCGGCATCCCTCGGTCCGGCGCTCCCTTGAATATCGAGGAGGGGGCTGGCGACCTGCGTCGAGCGACGTCGGGATGCGCTCTGACGATAAGGAAGATCGAAGGCCCCCACCTTCGGAAATTCCGCGCTCGACGCATTGGTTTAAGTATGCCGTAGCGGCATTTGGGCGCTATCCCTCATTTCCGACAGGTGTCTTGCGACAGGTCAAATCCAATAGTAACGCTTGGAGATTCTCGCGGGGAGCCTCCGGCTCAATGAAACGTCTGTTGTTCGTCGACGATCATCCAATCTACCGGGACGGCATCCGTCGCACGCTCGAAGCTGGCATCCCCGATCTTTCCGTGTCGGTCGCCGCTGATGCGACGGAGGCGCTGGGCGCATTGAGAGCGGACGGTCGGATCGACCTCTGCCTGTCCGACCTGCGTCTGCCGGGCGAAGACGGCCTCGCCCTGGTCACGAAAATCCGCAAGATCGACCCGACGATCGCGGTCGGTCTCCTGTGCGCCGAAACGAGCTACGCCCTGATCGAGGATGTCCGCGCCATCGGCGGCGTCGCCTGCCTTTCGAAGGAACTGGACACGGCGGACCTCGTGGACGCCGTCGCCTCGGTCTTCGAGGGCGAGGAAGTCTTCTCTCATCCGCGCAGCGAGGATGCGAACCGCCCCCTGTCGGAACGTCGCCGCAGCATCCTGCTCGCCGCCAGCAAGGGGTGGGCCGACAAGCAGATCAGCGACCAGCTCGGTATATCCGAAAGCACGGTGAGGGATCATTGGCATCACATCTTCCGGCGTCTCGGAGTGAACAACCGGACCGAGGCGGTGGCGCAGGCGGTCCGGCAGCGGATGATCTAGGCGCTTCGCGCGCCGATCGCGAACGCGCGATTTCCCTGGCGCGCATGCGCCTCTATTTCACGGAATACGCCTCGTCGGCCCGGTTTGGCGTGCGCCCGCTGCAGGCGGCGGCTTTCGCGGGGGCGATTATCATCGGCGCAGTGCTCTGGCATCTGTGCGGCACGCCCATCGTCAACATCGCAATCTGGTGTTTCAGCATATTGCTGGGCGAGACCGCGATCGCCGTCATCAACCATCTCTTCCTGATCCGCCAGCCGTCCGACGCCGATCTGCCGGCCTGGGCGAAGGCGAAGGCGGTCATCGCCTGGCTGGGGGCCTTCGCGTACAGTTTCGGGCAGGTTCTGCTGCACGTGGACGGGCAGCCGCTGACGACGCTCGTGCCGCCGTGGACCATCATGATGTACTGCTGCGGCGCTGTCTGGGCCGGCGCATTCTACGCGCCTGCGCTCACCGGCATGATCGTCGCATCCTGTCTTCCAGCAGGTATCTGGCTCCTCACCGGCTCTGGAATCCAGTTTCCGGCCGGCCTCTGCCTGCTCATCGCCATGCCCTTCTTCCTGTTCGTCGGGCGCGCCGCCTCGCTACGCTACCGCATGGCCGTGAACGACAAGCTCGACATCGAATGGCTGCTCGAGAAGCAGCGCGCCGACAGCCAGCGGATCGCACAGCTCAGCGCCGAGCGCGCGCGGTTTTTCAGCGCTGCAAGCCACGACCTGCGCCAGCCGCTGCACGCGATGGGACTCTATCTGGCGCTCCTGCGGGATTCCGCGCGGTCCGAGGAACGCGACGAACTGATCGAGAACCTGCTGCAATGCGCTGGCAGCCTCGACACGCAATTCAATGCGATTCTCGGCGTCAACGACGCCGACAAGCTGATCGAGCAGGCGAGGCCCGCGCCCACGCCTCTCCAGCAGGTTCTCGATCGCATCGCCGTGCAGGCGCGACCGCAGGCGCTTGCCGCCGGCCTGAAGCTGCGCGAGGTCGGGACGGGCGCCTGGGCGCTGGTCGCGCCGGAGATTCTCGATCGGGTCGTGAGCAACCTCGTCGCCAATGCGCTGCGGTACACGAAGTCTGGCGGCGTGCTGATCGGCGCGCGTCGCCGCGGGCGCGAGGTCGCCATAGCGGTCGTCGATACGGGAGTTGGCATCGCGCCGGAGCACCGTCAGGCGATTTTCCAGGATTTTTTCCAGGTGTCCAACCAGGAACGCAACAGCGCGCGTGGCTTCGGTCTCGGCCTTGCGATCGTTAGGCGCTATTGCGCCGCCATGAACTGGCGCATCGAACTGAAATCCACGCCGGGGCGCGGCACCGCCTTTCTCGTGTTCCTGCCCGCAGCCGAGCCGGTGCGAAAGCCGCAAGCGCAGGTCGCCCCCGAGCAGGCGCCGTCGCGCGTCAATGCGCGCCGCGCGCTGGTGGTCGACGACGACGAACGCGTTCTCGACGCCATGCGCCGCATGTTCGAACGCTGGAACGTCGAAGCCGATTTCTGCCGGACGCCGGAGGAGGCGCTCGAAATTCTGTCCGCGCGCGCGCCCGACACGAAATGGCGCCTGCTCGCCGACTTTCGACTGGGCGCGGCCATGACCGGGCTCGATCTCGCCCAGGAGGCGCATCGACGCTGCGGCGACCGCCTGGCGCCCGCCATCGTGACCGGCGAGACCGACGAAAAGCTGGAAGCGCGCGCCGAGGCGCTGGGCATAGCGATCCTGCGCAAGCCCGTGCAGCCGGTGCGGCTGCGCGCGTTGCTGGCGAGCTGACGAGCTACCAGCAGGTTTCGAGAAGCTTCAGCGCCTGTTCTTCGCTGTCGATGCGAACGGGATTGGTGCGCACCCATTGGTTGGCGAGCGACTTCTTCGCCAGTTCGAGAAAGCGGCTCTTGTCGGGCAGGATTTCGCTGAGCCGCGTCGGCAGGCCGAGCGAGGCGATGAGCGCGCGAACGCCCTCGGATGCGTCGCGCGCGCCGATCGCTTCGGCGATCCGCGTCTGCTGTGGCTGCGTCGCGCTGCGATTGAAGGCGAGGACCCCGGGCAGCAGCACGCAGGACGTGACGCCGTGCGGGGTGCCATAGGCTCCGCCAAGAACGTGACCCATGCCGTGGCTCGCGCCATATTCCGTGCGGTTGATGCTCGACGAGGCGAGCCACACCGCGAGCTGGCAGTCGAGCCGCGCGGCGAGATCATTCTGATCGTCTCGGGTCCGTTTCAATGCGCCGCCCAGTTTGCGTAAAGCTTCGAGACAAAGCGCATCCGTCATCGGCTGGGCGTTGATCGAGCAGATGGCCTCGACCGCGTGGTCGACGGAACGGACGCCCGTCGAAAGCCACAAACGTTCCGGAGTGAAGGCCGTGAAGGCCGGATCGAGCACGACGACGACGGGACAGACGCCGGGCGCCGTGAACCCCTGCTTGATGCCCTGCGCGACGTCGGTGCAGCCGCCGAGATCGCTGAATTCCGCGCCGGACAAGGTCGTCGGTATCGCGATCTGCCGGACCTTGCCCATCGGCACGGCGGGAATCTCGCGCGAGCCGTCCGCCTTAACGCGCACGTGCCAATTGTCGAGATCCTTCGTGGACGTCGCGCCGACTTCCAGGCAGAGCAGGGCGACCTTGACCGTATCGATCGGCGTGCCGCCGCCGATGGTGACAACGAGGTCGGCCCCGGTTTCGCGCAGGCGCGAGACCAGCGCGATCACGCTCTCGCGTGGCGTGTGCTCGATGCACTCGTCGAATAGTCCCGCGCAGCGTTCGCCGAGCGCCTTCATGATGCTTTCCACGACCGGCGTCTTCCGGCTGAGCGATTTCGTCGAAACGACGAAGACGCGGCGCGCGCCGCGCACCGTCGCCTGCTGGACGACCGCCTCGGCCGCCGGTCGGCCGAAAATCACCTTTTCCTGTGCGATGTATCGATATTCCCCGGCCATCATTGCGCGTCTCCTTTTCCCGCAGTCTGGCCGACGGCCGCTTCGCCGTAAACGCCCCGTTTGCGCTCCCGGCGGTTCGCGCTAAAAAGCTGCCCAAGAATTCACAAGCGAGCCGCCGAAGCGGCCGAGGAAACCGAGACCCGAGGGATCGAAATGTCCGTCTATCAGGAAGCGCCGGCGCTTCATCGCAACACCATTCCGGATTCCGTGCGTCGCGCGGCGGCCAAGTACCGCGACCGCATCGCGCTGACATTCGCCGGGCGCGCCTGGTCGTTCGCCGAGATCGACCGCGCCGCCGGCCGCGTCGCCCATCGCCTGCAGAAGCTCGGTCTCGCCAAGGGCGACCGGGTCGGCGCCTACGCCAAGAATTCCGACGCCTACCTTCTGCTCTGGCTGGGCTGTGTCCGGGTGGGCCTCGTTCACGTGCCGATCAATTACGCGCTGACCGCGGGCGAACTGAAATACATTCTCGACCAGTCCGGCGCGCGCGCGCTTTTCTACGATCCCGACCTGTCGCCGACCGTCGATGTCATGCGCAGGGAATCGAAGGTCGAGCACTTCGGCCTGGTTCGCGGCGGCGACGGCGACATCCTGTCCACCGCGCTCGACAAGGCTGCGCCGGTCGCCCCCGAAGCCAGCGCCGCCAACGAGGACCACGCGCAATTCTGCTATACGTCCGGCACGACGGCGGCGCCGAAGGCGGCCGTCATGACGCATCGCGCCTATGTCGCCGAATATCTCGCCTGCGCCATCGAGATGGAATTCTCGGGCTCCGACGTGGCGCTGGCCGCGCTGCCGCTCTATCACACCGCGCAGATGCACGCCTTCACCATGCCTCAGATGCTGGTCGGCGCCGTGACGCATCTGATCGAAAGCCCCGTGCCGGAAGTCGTTCTGGAGATGATCGAGCGGCTGAAGATCACGTCGTTCTTCGCGCCGCCCACGGTATGGATCAGCCTGCTGCGCCATCCCGATTTCGAGAAGCGCAACCTCAAGACGCTGCGCAACATCTACTACGGCGCCTCGATCATGCCGGTGCCGGTCCTGCAGGAGCTTCGCCAGAAATTGCCGGGCGTGCGTTTCTACAATTGCTACGGCCAGACGGAGATCGCGCCGCTCGCCACCATTCTGAAGCCCGAGGAGCACGACGACCGCCCGGCTTCCGCCGGCCGGCCGATCCTCACGGTCGAGACGCGCGTCGTCGATTCTGAAATGCGCGACTGCAAGCCCGGCGAGCACGGCGAGATCGTCCACCGCTCGCCCCAATTGCTGAACGAATATTACAACAAGCCCGAAGAAACGAAGGAAGCTTTCGCCGGCGGCTGGTTCCATTCCGGCGATGTCGGCTATTTCGACGAGGAAGGCTATCTGTTCGTCGTCGATCGCGTGAAGGACATCATCAAGTCCGGCGGCGTGGTCGTCGCGGGCCGCGAGGTCGAGGAAGCCCTGTTCAAGCATCCTTCCGTGTCGGAAGTCGCCGTGGTCGGCCTGCCCGATCCGAAATGGATCGAGGCGGTGACGGCCATCGTCGTGCTGAAGCCCGGCTTCCAGCCGGACGAGGCGGGTCTGATCGCGCATGCGCGCGAAATTCTCGCGCCATTCAAGGTGCCGAAGAAAGTGATCTACGCGCCAGCCCTGCCGCGCAATACGGCCGGCAAGCTGCTGAAGCGCGAGTTGCGCGTCGAATACGCAAAGAACTAGAACACGACATACACCAGGGAAGGAAACGGAATGATCGCGATCATCGCCACTCTCAAGACCAAGCCGGGCGCCGGCGCGCAGTTCGAGGCCGTCGCCAAGGAACTGATGGCGCAGGTGCACGCCAACGAACCGGGCTGCAAGCTCTACCAGCTCTGCAAGTCGGACGAGGCCGACACATACGTATTCATGGAGCGCTACGTCGATCAGGCCGCAGTCGAAACGCATCGCGGCACCGCGCATTTCAAGGAACTCGGCCGCAAGATGGGAGAGTTCATGGCCGGTCGTCCGGACGTGAAGATCCTGAAGGAAGTCTGAACGCGGGCGTCACAGCTTCGCCTCGCTCTCGTCTTTCCGAAGACAAGCTTCGCACCATCTAATCGCGCTGGCGTCGTCCGGCGCGATTTTGGTTCGAGGGTCTCATGAGGGATTTCAGACAGGCTTTGCTAGCCGGCGTCGTGACGCCGGCGCTCGTGCTGTCGCAGGCGATGTACGTTCCGGCGCTGGCGCAAGCGCAGCAGAACGAGCAGAAGCCGCGCGAGGCGCCGAAAGCGCCTCCTCCTCCGCCGGCAGCCCAGCCGCACACGCAATCGCCGCCGCGCGCCGCCCCGCCTGCGCCGCCCCCTGCCGCGCCACGTCCAATGACGCCGCCGCCGCAGCAGGTTCGCCCGCCCGTCGCGCCTCCGCCGGCCGCGCCGCGGCCAGTCGCGCCGCCGCCTCCGCACGTCGCTCCGCCGCCGGCGCCTCCTCACGCCACGACGCCCCCGCGCCCGACGGTCGCGCCGCCGCCTGCGCCTGCGCCCGTAGCCCCGCGCCCTGCGCCCTCCACCATAGCGCCAGCGCCGAATGTCCAGCCGGCCCCGCCCGCGCATCGCCTGCCCGGCGCCGTCGCGCCGAACGGCGGGCCGACGCCGCAGGTTTCGCCCACGCTTCGGCCGCAGGGCGCGCAGCCCGCGCCGCCGCAGAATCCTCAGCCGGGGTTGCGCCCCGGCGTCCAGGCGCCGCCTGCGTCGCCCAATCCTCCGCCGCAAACGCCAGCGGGTCAGCCGCCTGCACAACCCGGCGCACAGCCGAACGCTCAACCTGTCGCGCCTGCGCAGCCGCTGCGCGTTCCCGACGGGCCGCCCCCCGGTCAGCGTCCGACGCCCTTGCAGCCGAACGCCCTGCCGCCGCAAGGCCAACCCGGCGCTCCGCCGCCGGCGATTCCCCAGCAGCAGGGGGCGCGGCCCGGCCGCATCACGCCCGGCGCGGCTGCAGCGATCGGCGCCGGCGCCGGTCTCGTCGGCGGTTTCATGATGGAGCGGCAGGGCGCGGCTTCGCGCGGCATCGACGCCATCCGCCAGGAGCGGCGCGCCTTCAACCAGGACGGCGCCGAAATCTTCCAGGAGCCCGGCCGCACGATCGTGCGCGACGAAGGCCGCTTCTTCGTGCGGCATGACGAGAACGAGCGCTTCCGCATGCTCGGCGCCAACCTGCAGACGCAACGGCGCGGCGACGAGACGATCAGCGTCTGGCGCCGGCCCGACGGCGCCGAGATCATCACGATCACCGATTCCAACGGGGATCTCGTCCGCCGCTACCGCCGCATGCCGGACGGCGCCGAAATCATCATCATCGACAATCGCTATTCCGGGCCGCCGCGCGCTTTCGTCGACAATGTCGTCGTGCTGCCGCCGCCGCGCTACGACCTCGCGCCGGAGCGCTATATCGTCGACGCCGAAAGCGCCGACGAACGCGCGCTCTACGACACGTTGTCGGCGCCGCCGGTCGCGCCGATCCCGCGCCGCTTCACGCTCGACGAAGTGCGCTACAGCCCCGACGTGCGCGCCTACACGCGCTCGGTCGACGTCAACACGATCAGCTTCGCCACGAATTCATGGGTGGTCGAACCGGGGCAGGCGGGCAAGCTCGCGGCGCTGGCCCGCGCCATCAACGAAGCCGTGGGGCGCAATCCCAGCGAAGTCTTCCTGGTTGAGGGCCACACGGACGCGGTCGGCAATCCCGTCGACAATCTATCGCTGTCCGACCGGCGCGCGCAGAGCGTCGCCGACATTCTCACGCGCGATTTCGCTGTGCCGCCGGAAAATCTCGTCACGCAGGGCTACGGCGCGCAGAACCTGCGGGTCCAGACCAGCGGGCCGGAAATCCGGAACCGCCGGGTGGTGATCCGCAGGATCACGCCGCTGCTCAACGGCCAGAACGGTTGACCCGTTATTCGCCTGCAGCCGCGGCCGGACGCGGCTGCAGGTCGTGCACGTCGCGCACGCGGAGCCGCGCCTCGCGCTCGGCGATATAGGCGCGGGTGATCGGCACGACGTCGTGCCGGCGGGCGAGTTGCAACTGGAAGACGCATTCGCCTTCCAGGCGAAATGCGAGTTCGCAGATAGACAGGTAGAATTCCCACATGCGGCAGAAGCGTTCGTCGTAGAGGCCAAGGGCCTCGTCACGGCGCGCCATGAAGCGTTCGCGCCACGCTTTCAGCGTTTCGGCGTAATGCATGCGCAGCACTTCGACGTCGGTGACGAACAGGCCGGCCTTCTCCACCGCCGCCGACATTTCCGACAGGGAGGGGATATAGCCGCCCGGAAAGATGTATTTCGAAATCCACGGATTTGTCGCGCCCGGACCGTCGGCGCGGCCGATCGTGTGGATCAGCGCGACGCCGTCCTCGTTCAGGAAGCAGGCGACCTTCGCGAAATAGGTCTCGAAATGCGCCGGGCCGACATGCTCGAACATGCCGACCGACACGACGCGATCGAATGTCTCGTCCGTGTCGCGATAATCCTCGATCCGGAAGCGGACGCGGCCGGAACAGCCGCTTTCCTCGGAGCGGGCGCGCGCGATGGCGATCTGTTCTTCCAACAGCGTGATGCCGGTGACGTCCGCGCCGCAATGGCGCGCCAGATAGAGCGCCATGCCGCCCCAGCCGCAACCGATGTCCAGGACGCGCTGGCCCGGCTCCGCCAGCAGCTTCGCGGCGACATGCCGCTTCTTGGCGAGTTGGGCCTCCTCGAGGTCCATGTCCGGCCGTTCGAAATAGGCGCAGGAATATTGCCGGTCGCGGTCGAGAAAAAGATCGTAGAGCCGGCCGTCGAGATCGTAGTGATGCGCGACGTTGCGGCGCGACAGGCCCTTCCCGTTGCGCAGCAGGAATTGCGCGCCGACATCGCGGCTCTTGCGGATGATCCGGATGATCGCCGGCGGGTCGCGGCGCATCGCGTTCGACATCAGGATGGCGAGCAGGTCGAACATCGAGCCCTCGACCATCGCGAAGCGGCCGTCCATGAACAATTCGCCGAGCGCCAGTTCGGGATTGCGGATCACGTCGAGCGGTCCGCGCCGGTCGGCGAAACGGCCGACCACGCGGGGGCCGGCGCCGTCGCCGAAATCGCGCGTCTCTCCATCGGCGAATTCGATCCGGAGATTGCCGCGTTCGACAATATGCGAGACCAGCGAAGTCAGAAGATTTTTCATGATGTCGCCCCCGCCGGCGATGCTGGCCCCGGGACGTGCGACCTGCTAGCTTGATCGCTCCGGGCGTCGATCCATGTGACTTACATAGGTCGGCGGGCCGGCAGTCGTAGCGTTCGGCCGAAAAAGGCGGATTTTCGAACGTCGTTACGCTCACAAGCGCGAGCTGGACGGTTTGCCGTCCGATTCACGGGAGTAGCGTCATGCGTATCGCAAGTCTTGTATTCTGTGGCCTTCTGGGCGCGACCGTCGCCCAGGCCGCTCCGCCGCCGCCGGCCGGCCCCATGCTCATCCGCCCGATGCCCAGACCTCCGGTCGCTGGTCTTCCCGGCGTGCGTCCGAAGGCGGCTGTCGTCATCCCGCAATCGGGCTTCCGCAACGGCCGCTGGTGGTACAATACCGGCTTCGTCGGCCCCTGGGGCGCCTATCCGGCCGTCGTCGGTTCGGACGAGGCCGGGCGCGGCGGCCAGATCATCGCCCCCCAGCAGACGACCAACATGTGGTACGGCCCGCGGGCGCTGGGCCAGATCGACCCGGGCTATGTCGCGCAGCCCGCGATCTACGACGTGGCGCGCGAACTCGCGCGCACGCCGGGCGGAAGGCGACCGGTCACCAAGTAATTCCGGAACAACCCGCTCCGGCTTCCGTTGAATCTCCTTCTGAATGAAGGAGGTTTCAATGAACAGGATCGGCCTGGCGGCAGCGGCGGCCGCCTTCGTCGCCAGCGGCGCCGTCGCCCATGCGCAGATGCGCGGCGGCGTTGGCGCCGCCGCCCACATGGGCGGCGATTTCGGCGGCGGCGCGCATTTCGGCGGGGGAGGCCATGCCGGCGGCGGGTTCGGCGGCGGAGCGGGCTTCGGACGCAGCAGCGTCGGCGCCCCAGGTTCCGCCCGGCTCGGAGGCGGCTCTGGCGTCGCGCCGGGCGGGCGCACTATGTCCGGCGCGGCGAATTTTTCCCGCCCGCCCGGCAGTTTCCAGCGATTTGGCGGCAGCGCCCCCCGGTTCGGCCAAGCCGGGGCAGGATGGAACGGCCGGTGGCGTGGACATCGCCATGGCGGCGGGTGGTGGCCCTATGCGGCCGTGGGTTATGGGCTCGGCTATGGCTGGGGCTACGACCCTACCTACATGACGGTGACCTCGGGCGGAATTGGCGATTTCTGCGCGACTCCGGTGAAAACGTGCCGTCTCTACGAGCCGGCGCCGGCCGGGGCGCCCTGTTCCTGCCGGGTTCGCGACGGCCGCGCGGGCGGCCTGGTCGAATAGGGCGCAGGCCGAACATGACCGAAGTCTGAAGGAGAAACGCCGATTTGAGCTGAAACTGATCTATCTCAAAGCCATCAGTCTTGAGACCGTCGAAATTGCCACCGTTCCAGGGTCCGCTGCGGCTAACCATCCCGTAGCATCCCGGCCCGGGAGCGGATATTAGAACGGTTCAAACAGGGCAGGACCGCCCGACGTTCCGGCGAACGGAGCGCAAGGGCGGCCAGAGGATCGGCTTCATGCAGTATCGGCGTTTCTTCGACGCAGCGATCGGTCAGCTCAAGAACGAGCGTCGCTATCGCATCTTCGCCAATCTCGAACGTGATACCAGCGACCTTCCGCGCGCCCTGTTCCGCGCCGACGACGGTAGCGAACGCGACGTCGTGATCTGGTGCTCGAACGATTATCTCGGCATGGGCCGTCACCCGGAGACGGTGAAGGCCATGTGCGAGACGGCGACCAAGCTCGGCGTCGGCGCCGGCGGCACGCGCAACATTTCCGGCACCAACAATCCGCTGGTCGAACTCGAGGCCGAACTCGCCGACCTGCACGGCAAGGAAGCCGCGCTCGTCTTCACGTCGGGCTGGATTTCGAACCTCGCGTCGATCTCCACCATCGCCGACCTGATGCCGAACTGCCTGATCCTGTCGGATTCGCTCAACCACAATTCGATGATCGAGGGCATCAAGCGCGCGACGTCGCAGCGCGTCGTGTGGCGCCACAACGATGTCGCGCATCTCGAGGAATTGCTGGCCGCCGAGCCCCATGAGCGGCCTAAGCTGATCGTCTTCGAGAGCGTCTATTCCATGGACGGCGACATCGCGCCGGTGAAGGCGATTGCCGATCTGGCCGAGAAGTACAACGCGATGACCTATATCGACGAGGTCCATGCGGTCGGCATGTACGGGTCGCGCGGCGCCGGCGTCTGCGAACGCGAAGGCGTGATGGGCCGCATCGACGTGATCGAGGGCACGCTCGCCAAGGGCTTCGGCACGCTGGGCGGCTATATCGCCGGCGACGCCTCGGTCATCGACGCTGTGCGCTCCTACGCGCCGTCCTTCATCTTCACGACGGCTCTGCCGCCGGCGGTCGCCGCTGCGGCCTGCGCGTCGGTGCGCGTGCTCAAGGCGCGGCCGGAACTGCGCGAGAAGCATCAGCGCCAGTGCGCGCTGACCAAGCACGCGCTCGAGGCGGCAGGTCTGCCGGTTCTCGAAAACCCCTCGCACATCGTGCCCGTCATGGTTCGCGACGCCGAGAAGTGCAAGGCGGCGAGCGACATGCTGATGGAGCGCCACGGCATCTACATTCAGCCGATCAACTATCCGACCGTGCCGCGCGGCGAGGAACGCCTGCGCATCACGCCGACGCCGCTGCATTCCGACGCGCTGATCGCCGAACTCGTCGAGGCGGTCGTCGATGTCTGGAAGACTTTGGGGCTGCCCTTCGTCGAACCGAAGGCGACCGAAGCCTCGTCCGACGAGGCGCATTGCGCCTATCCGGACTTCCGCAAGGCGGCCGAGTAAAAGGCGCGTCAGACCTTGCATCATCCTTGGGCCGGCGCGAGCCGGCCCATTTGTTTTGAGGGCCGGCGCGAGCCGGCCCTTTTGTTTTCGCGCGCCTGTCCTGCCGTTCGCCGGTCCTCAGCGGCGCTCTATGGCGCCGGCGTCTTCGTCCTGGCGCCGCGCATCCAGAGCTTCAGCGCGAACGGCAACGTCAGGCTGATGAGCAGGAAGCGCGCGAGGTGGTGCGCGCCGACGTAGAGCGGATCGAGACCCATCGCGAAGGCGAGCAGCGTCATCGCTTCAAGCCCGCCCGGCGAGAAGGCAAGCAGCGTCTGCGCGAACGGGACGCCGATGGCCAGCACCGCGAGATACGAGAAGGCGACGGAGATGCCGACCGCGACGACGAACGTGCCGAGCGAGGCGACGGCCGACCGCGCAAACAAGCGCCAGTCGAAGCCGATGAAGCGGACGCCGACCCAGGCGCCGATCAGCACCTGCGCGACGATGGCGACGAGCGGCGGCGGCCGGCCCGGCGCGATCTCCAGCACATGCGCGAGACCCGACACCAGCATGCCGCCGAACAGCATGCCGCCGGCGACGTGCAGTCTTTCGAGGCCATAGCCGACGATCAGGCCGAGTGCGAGCAGCGCGCCGAGCAAGGCCAGCGAGTCGACCGGCGCGGGAACGAAGACCGGATGAAACGCGCCGCTCTCGGCCAGCACGACCGGCACGAGGCCCATCAGCAGGAACACGCGCAGAACCTGCACGATGGCGATGCGCGAGAGGTCGGCTTCCTCCATCGTGGCTGCGACGGAGAAGACGTAGGACAGCGCGCCGGGCACCGACGCGAAGAAGGCGGTCGGTCGCGACCAGCCGGGCAGGCGCGCCAGCAGGAGCGAGCAGACCCAGGTCGCCAGCGCCACGCTCACCGACATCAGCGCGATCGACAGGGGATAGGTGGCGACGGATTTCATCATCGCCGGCGTGACCGCCGCGCCGATGGCGACGCCGGAAAACACCATCGCCGCCCAGCGGAACGGCGTCGACAGGGGTTCCGCGAACCTCAGCGCCGCCATGATCGCGGTGGCCATCATGGCGCCGGACAGCCATCCCGCCGGCACGCCCAACGCATTGACCAGCGCGCCGCCGGCGAGCGCCGCCAGAAGGGTCAGGCCCTGGCTCACGAAGGATGGCAGGCCGAGTTGCGCGAGACGCGAGGGATCGGGACGCGTCACTTGCCAGCCCAGCCGGCGATGCGGCGCGCCGCCTCGCCGATCTGTTCCGGCGGACGCGCGAAGCACATGCGCAGGAACGCGCCGCCGCCGGCGCCGAAGGTCGAGCCGGGCGCGAGTCCGACGCCCGCTTCGTCGACGAGGCGGAAGGCGAGCTTGCGCGTGTCGTTCTCGCCGTCGATCGCCAGGAAGAGGTAGAAAGAGCCTTCTGGCGCGGCGAATTTCAGGCGCGAGGATTGCGAAAGCGTTTCGCAGAGGATCGCCCGGCTCTTCTCGGCGCGCTCGCGCTGGAAGGCGACGAATTCCTCGCCTTCGTCCAGCGCCGCCACTGCGCCGCGCTGGATGAATTGCGGCACGCCGGACGTGGAATATTGGATGAGATTCTCGATCTGCTGGCCGAGCGCCGGCGGCGCCTCCAGCCAGCCGACGCGCCAGCCGGTCATCGCCCAGTTCTTCGACATGGTGTTGGCGAACAGCACGAGGTCGTACGGCGCCATCACGTCGTGGAACGAGGGCGCGCGATCGCCTGAAAAATACAGCCGGCCGTATATTTCGTCGGCGACGATCCACAGGCCGCGCTGGCGCGCGATGTCGAGGATCGCCTGCAACTCGTCGCGCGTCGCGGTCCAGCCCGTCGGATTTGCCGGCGTGTTGACGACGATGGCGCGTGTGCGCGGCGTGATCGCGTCGACGAGTTTCTGCAGATCGAGCCGCCACCGCCAGCCCGTCGCGTCACGCGCGAAATCGAGCGGGACTTCGACCGGCCTGGCGCCGGCCGCCAGCATCGCGCCGGCGAAATTGGGCCAGGCCGGCGTCAGAACGATCGCCTCATCGCCTGCGCCTGCGGCGATGCGGATCGCCAGTTGCAGGGCGTGCATGCCGCCGACCGTCGCAAAGAAGCGGTCGTGCTCGAACGGCGCGGCGCTCCCAGCGAAGGGCGAGCCATAGACCCGCGTCATCATGCGGGCGAGCGCGGCGCGAAAATCGGGATGGCCGCGCTGCGCGGTGTAGAAGGTCTCGCCGCCTTCGAGCGCGCCGACCGCAGCGCGCGTGATGAAATCGGGCGTCGGCAGGTCGCCTTCGCCGACCCAGAGCGGCATGAGGCCCTGACGGCCCCGCCCGTAGTTGAAAACTTCGACGATCCCGCTCTCGGGCGCGGCAAGCGCCTCCGGGCGGGCTGCGCCGAGGATGCGGGCGGCGATCTGGTCCGGGTCAGAGATCAAGGCGGGCGCCCCTCGCGCGAATGTCGCGGAATGAGGAGCGCTTAAGCCATCGGGGCTGACATGCCAATGCCTCAAGCGTGCGGCGGGCGCAGATGCGCCCTGCGCGCTCAGCCCTGCCTTTTGACCAGAGCGTCCCGGATTTCCTCCAGCAGAACCTCGCTGCGGGGCGGCGGCGGCGGCGCGGCCGGCTCGGCGGGCGCTGCGGACGCCATGTTCTGAAGCCGCTGGATCTGCTTGATGGCGATGAACAGGACGAAGGCGATGATCAGGAAGTTGATCACCGCGGTCAGGAAGCTGCCGTAACCCAGCACGGCGCCGGCCTTCTTGGCGTCGGCATAGGCGGGATGGCCCTGGATGGCCGAACTCATCGGCAGATAATAGTTGGTGAAGTCGAGGCCGCCGGTGATCGCGCCGATGACCGGCATGATGACGTCGCTGACCAGCGAATCGACGATCTTGGCGAAAGCCGCGCCGATGATGACGCCGACCGCGAGGTCGACGACATTCCCCTTCATGGCGAAATTCTTGAAATCCTGAAGCATCGCTGCCCCCTTGCCCGGGATCGATCTGACAATTCGAGATTAGCGAAGGCCGGCCCGCCTTCAACCTTGATTCTCCTCGGGCAGCCTATAGCGTGCCCTTTGCATCAGCAGCCCGCTGCGCAGGGAGTTCGAATGATCGCCGGCTGGGCCGCCGTCCTGACGACGCTGGCCTACATCTGCCTGTTGTTCGCGGTCGCTCATTTCGGCGATACGCTCGGCCGGCGCGTGGTCCGCGGACCGCTGCGCACAGCCGTCTATGCGCTCAGCCTCGCGGTCTACTGCACATCCTGGACCTTCTACGGCTCTGTCGGCCTCGCGTCGGTATCCGGCCTGCAATTCCTGCCGATCTACATCGGACCGCTGCTCATCATCTGGTTCGGGCGCGGCCTCATGCAGCGGATCGTTCGCCTCGCCAAGAACCAGAACATCACCTCGGTCGCCGACTTCGTCGCCGCGCGCTACGGCAAGGCCGAAAGCGTCGCCATTTGCGTGACGATCCTGTGCGTGATCGGCACGGTCCCCTACATCGCCCTTCAGCTCAAGGCGGTGGGCGCCTCGCTCGACATCGTGCTCGGCTCCATCGACGCCGAGCACGTGGTCTCCTACGCCGGATCGTTGCAATCGAGCCTGCTGGTGCCGCTCGTGCTTGCAGGCTTCGCCATGGCCTTCGGCACGCGCCGCGTCGACGCGACCGAGCATCAGGACGGCCTGATGCTGGCGGTCGCGTCGGAATCGCTGGTGAAGCTCCTGGCCTTCATCGCCGTCGGCGTGACGGTCACATGGTTCATGTTCGGCGGCCTCGAGGATCTGTTCCGCCGCGGGTCCGAATCCCCCGCCATCGCCTCGACCTTCACGCAGCGCGTCGACTGGCCGACGATGCTCGTCATGACGGCGCTGTCGGCGATCGCCATCGTCCTGCTCCCGCGCCAGTTCCACGTAACAGTCGTGGAAAACCACGACGAGCGCGACCTGCGTGCTTCATCCTGGCTTTTTCCGCTCTACCTGATCGCCATCAATCTCTTCGTTGTGCCGCTCGCCGTCGCGGGAAGGCTGACTTTCGCGGACGGCGCGATCAACCGCGACATGACCGTCCTGGCGCTGCCGCTCCATGCCGGCGATCATCTGCTCGCGGTGTTTGCCATGCTCGGCGGCATTTCCGCCTCGACCGCCATGATCATCGTCGAATGCGTGGCCTTGTCGATCATGGTCTCCAACGATCTCGTGCTGCCGCTCGCGCTGCGCCGTCGCGACACGATCGATCCGAGCGGGCCGGGCGAAATCGGCTCGCGCATTCTCGTCGTGCGCCGCCTCGCCATCCTGCTCGTGCTGGCGCTCGGATATTTCTACCTGCAGGTCGCCTCCGAAGCGGCCTTGGTGTCGATCGGCCTGATCTCCTTCGCCTGTATCGCGCAGATCGCGCCGGCGTTCTTCGGCGGCCTGTTCTGGCGAGGCGGTTCGAAGGAAGGCGCCATCGCGGGCATGACGGCCGGCGGGCTAATGTGGGCCTATACGCTCTTCCTGCCGTCGATCGAAAACGCTTGGTCGCCGCTCGGGTCGATCGTACGCGGAGGCGCCTTCGGCCTGCCAGCGCTGAAGCCGACGGCGCTGCTCGGCGTGGAATTGCCGCAACTCGTGCACGGCGTCGTCGCCTCGCTGTCGATCAACATCATCCTGTTCGTCGCAGTATCGCTGCTGCGCCGGCCGTCGCGGCTCGAAGTGCTGCAGGCCGCCAATTTCGTCCGGCAGTCGAGCCTGCCTGCGCCGGGATCGTTCCGGCTGTGGCGCGCCAGCGTCACGTCGGGAGAACTGGAGGCCACCGTCGCCCGCTATCTCGGGGCCGCGCGGGCGCGCGCCGCCTTCGATACGTTCCTTGCGAGCCGCGGCCTGCAACGCGACCGTAACGGCGAGGCGGACGTGCACATGCTGCGCTTCGCCGAAAGGCTGCTGGCATCGGCCATCGGCGCCGCCTCCTCGCGCCTCGTTCTGTCCTTGGTGCTGCGCCGACGCAACGTCTCGCACAAGGCCGCGCTGCGGCTGGTCGACGAAGCCTCCGCCGCCATCCAGTACAATCGCGATCTCCTGCAATATGCGCTCGACTTCGCACGACAGGGCATCACGGTCTTCGATCGCGACCGCCGCTTGATCTGCTGGAACCGCGAATTCCGCGACCTGTTCGACCTGCCCGGCGAAGTGCTGCGGGTCGGCGTCGATCTCGGCGAGATCGTGCGCTTCAATGCGCAGCGCGGCCTCTACGGCGAGGGCGTCGGCGACGATTTCGTGGCGACGCGCGTCGATCTGCTGCTCAACGAGCGCCGGCCGGTTCGCGTGCGCCTGTTCCCGTCGACGCGCGTCATCGAAATACGTTCCGCCGCAATGCCCGACGGCGGCGTCGTGACGACATACACGGACGTGTCGGCGCAGGTGGACGCCGAGGAGGCGCTGGAAGCGACCAACGAAACGCTGGAGCAGCGCGTCCGCGACCGCACGAACGAATTGGAGCGGTTGAACGGGGAACTCGCCGCCGCCAAGTCGCAGGCCGAGGAAGCCAATCTGTCGAAGACGCGCTTTCTCGCGGCCGCCAGCCACGACATCCTGCAGCCGCTCAACGCGGCGCGGCTCTATGCAACGTCGTTGTCCGAGCAGGCGCGCGCCAACGCCGACCCGCTGCAAACGCGCAAGCTCGCCGACAATGTCGACGCCTCGCTCGAAGCGGTCGAGGAAATCCTCACCGCGCTGCTCGACATCTCGCGCCTCGACGCCGGCGCCATGAAGGCCGAGATCGGGCCGCTTCGGCTCGACGACATCTTCTCGCAATTGCAGATCGAATTCGCGCCGCTGGCGAAGGCCAAGGGGCTGGACCTCGCCTTCGTGCGCTCCAGCCTGTCGGTGCGCTCGGATCGCCGGTTGCTGCGCCGCCTTTTGCAGAACTTCGTTTCAAACGCCATCAAGTACACGCCACAGGGGCGCGTCGTCGTTGGCGCGCGCCGCAAGGGCGACCGCGTGCGCCTCGAGGTCTGGGACACCGGCCTCGGCATCCCGGAGGAAAGCCGCGCAGACGTGTTTCGCGAATTCGCGCGGCTCGAACCTGCCCAGCGCAGCGCGCCGGGCCTCGGTCTCGGACTGTCGATCGTCGAGCGTCTTGCGCGCGTGCTGGAAGCCGATCTCGGCCTCGCCTCACGCGTAGGATCAGGCTCGGTGTTCCATGTCGACGTGCCGCTTGCGCCGGCGACTTGGAGCGAACCGGATTCGGCGGCCAGCGACAAGCCCGCTGCGCCCACGGCGCTGACGGGCCTCGTCGTGCTCGCGATCGACAACGAACCGCGTATTCTCGACGGCATGCGCATCATGCTGGAAGGCTGGGGCTGCAACGTCCTGACGGCGGCGACGCGCGCCGAGGCGGCGGCCGCATTCCGCTCCGGCGAGCCGCGCCCTGGCGCATTGATCGCCGATTACCATCTCGACGGCGACAACGGGCTTTCCGTCATCGCGGCGCTGCGCGGCGAATTCGGCGAGGACATTCCTGCCGTGCTGGTGACCGCCGACCGCGGAGAGGAATTGCGCGACGCCGCGGCCGCGCGCGACATCCGTATCCTCGCCAAGCCGCTGCGGCCCGCGGCCCTGCGTTCGTTGCTGGCGCAATGGCGCGTCACGCGCAGCGCGGCGGAATGATTACGCCCCCGCCGGCGTGAACGCCTTCCTGCCGCTCGCCAGCGCGTCGTCGAGGAGTTCCAGCCGATCCTGTCCCCAGAACACCTCTCCGTCGAGCACGTAGGACGGGGAGCCGAATGCGCCGTCGGCGAGGGCGCGGTCGTAATTGCCGTCGTAGGCGGCCTTCACGGAATCCGATTCCGCAGCCGCCAGAATTTTCTCGGCATCCGCGCCGCACGCCTTCAGGACATCTGCGATGACGGCGCGATCGGCGAGTCCGCGCTCCTGTTCGAAGACGCATCTGAATGCCGCCGATATGAAGCCTGCAGGATCGAAGCCTGCCTGAACGAGCGCCAGCGCGCAGCGATCGCCGAGCGAAGGATCGAACGGCCAGTTGTTCGGCTTGATCGCGAAAGAGAGGCCGCGCTTCTCGCGCCAGCGCTGCAGTTCGACGAGCCTGTATTGCTGGCGCAGCGGGTGGCGCTGGCCGAGCGGCAGTCCGCCGGAATTCGGGAACAGCCTGCCGAGATTGACGGGGCGATAGTCCACCGCGACGCCATGCTTGCGGACGATGCTCTTGAACAAAGCGTCGCCGATATAGGCCCAGGGCGAGACCAGCGTGAAATAATAATTGATCTTGCGGCTCATGCCGTCCTCCCGGCTTGACTGTTTCGTCTTTTCACGATGCGCATCGTGGCGCGGGCCCGCGCCACGATCGTTCCATCCGGCGTCGCGAGTTCCGCGTCGATGAACACATTGCGTTCATCGCGCGCCGCCACGCGGGCGCTAGCTTCGAACGCGCCGACCGGCGCGGGCTTGAGATATTCAGTGTCGAGCCGCGCCGTCACCATGCTCAGTTCCGACGGCAGCGTGTCCAGTACGGCAAGGCCTGCGGCCGAATCGAGCATGGCCGCGAGAAACCCGCCATGCACCGTGCCGTGGCGGTTCGCGAATTCCGGCGGCGCGTGAAAGCGAGAACGCGACACGCCGGTCGTCCTGTCGCAATCGAGCCATTCGCGTCCGAGCAGGCGCGCGGCCGGCGTCATGATGGTGAGATGGCTTGGGCGGCTTTCGGACATGCAGGGCAGATTACGACAGAAGCCGATCTTGTCGATCCGCCGCCGCGCAACCCAAGCGGGCGTTCCGCGCAATGCTCTGCCGCCTGCGCAAAGGAAAGCCCCGCCTGGCCGTTCGACCAGGCGGGGCTTCCGGGATGGGTAGCGTCACGCCGCCTTTTTCGGTGCGAATTTCGCGTAAAAGGTCTCGCCGGTTTTCGCCATCTCGCGCAGGACCGGCGGCGGGACGAAACGGTCGCCGTATTTGGCCGTCAGCCTGTCGCACAGTGCGACAAAAGCCTTCGTGCCCATGAAGTCGATGTAGGAGATCGCGCCGCCAGTGAACGGCGCGAACCCGAATCCGAGAATCGAACCGACATCGGCCTCGCGCGGATCGGTGACGACGCCCTCGGCGATCGTGCGGGCGGCTTCGACCGCCTGCACGACCAGGAAGCGCTGCTTCAGTTCGTTCACGTCGATCGTGTCGGGATCGAGTTTCTTGGCCTGAAGGTCGCCGAGGCCAGGCCACAGCTTCTTCTTGCCGCCCTGCGGATAATCGTAGAAACCCTTGCCGTTCTTGCGGCCGAAACGCTCGTGGTCGACGACCAGCGTCTTGATGAGCTTTTCCTGCGCCGGATCGACGGCCTGTTCGCCGAGATCCTTCTTGGTCGCCTGCACGATCTTCCACGAAAGGTCGATCGCCACTTCGTCGTTGAGCGACAGCGGGCCGACCGGCATGCCGGCCATGCGCGCGACATTCTCGATCATCGCCGGCGGCACGCCTTCCATCAGCATCAAATGGCCTTCCGCCACGTAGCGGCCGACGCAGCGATTGGCGAAGAAGCCCCGCGTATCGTTGACGACGATCGGCGTCTTCTTGATGAGGCGCACGAAGTCGAGCGCGGTGGCGAGCGCCCTGTCGCCCGTCTTTTCGCCCATGATGATCTCGACCAGCATCATCTTGTCGACCGGCGAGAAGAAGTGGATGCCGATGAAATTTTCCGGCTTGCCCGCTTCGGTCGCCAGCGAGGTGATCGGCAGCGTCGACGTGTTGGAGGCGAAGATCACGTCCGCACCGAGCACGGCTTGCGCTTTCTTCGTCGTCTCGGCCTTGACGCCGCGATCCTCGAAGACGGCCTCGACGATCAGGTCGCAGCCCTTGAGGTCGGCATAATCGCCCGTCGCCTTGATGCGCGACAGGAGCGCTTCCTTGTCGGCTTCCTTGGCGCGGCCTTTGGCGACACGCGCGGAAATCAGCGCGTCGGAATGCCCCTTGCCCTTGTCGGCAGCTGCCTGGTCGCGGTCGACAAGCACGACTTCGGCGCCGGCCATGGCCGTCACATAGGCGATGCCCGCGCCCATGAAGCCCGCGCCGATCACACCGATCTTCTTCAAATTCGTCTTGGGCTCGGCCTTCGGCCGGCGCGCGCCCTTGTTCAGTTCGCCCATCGACAGGAACAGCGAGCGGATCATCGCGGCCGCTTCCTTCGAGCGCATGATCTGCGCGAAGTAGCGCGACTCGACGCGCAATGCCTGGTCGATCGGCAGTTGCAGACCCTCATAGACGCATTTCAGGATCGCCTTGACCGCCGGATAATTGTCGTAAGTCTCCTTGCGGTAGATCGCGTTAGCCGGCGGCCAGATCATCATGCCCATGGGCGTGAAGATCTTGCCCGACGGGAACTTGAAATTCTTCTCGTCCCACGGCGCGACCGCCTTGCCGCCGCCCTTGATCCAAGCCTTGGCCTTTTCGACGATCTCAGCCTCGGGCGCGACCTCGTGCACGAGGTTCATCTGCTTGGCCTTGGCGGGCTTCCATGAATCGCCCTTGAACAGGAATTGAAGCGCGTCCGGCGTCGCCATCAGGCGCGGAATGCGCTGCGTGCCGCCGGCGCCGGGGAACAGGCCGACCTTCACTTCCGGCAGGCCGACCTGCGTCTTCGCATTGTCGGCCAGCACGCGGTAATGGCAGGCCAGCGTGATCTCGAAGCCGCCGCCGAGCGCGACGCCGTTGACGGCTGCAGCCCACGGCTTGCCGCAGGTCTCGATGCGGCGGAACACGCGATTGCCGCGTCCGGCCTGTTCGGCGAATTCCTTCATCGCCGCTTCCTCGCCGCGCGTCTTCACCGCATCGGCAAACTGGCGACGGCCGGCTTCCATCATGGAGAGATCGGCGCCGGCGCAGAATGCGTCCTTGCCCGATGTCAGCACGACGCCCTTGATCGAGGCGTCGGACGAGACGTGATCGACGATCTTGTCCAGTTCGTCCATCAGCGACTGGTCGAGCACGTTCATGGGCTTGCCCGGCATGTCCCACACGAGCCTGACGATGCCGTCGGAATCCTTGTCGAATTTGAAGTTTGTGAGGTTCATGTTCGCCTCCCTGTCGGAAGTCGTCATTGCGAGCGAAGCGAAGCAATCCACCAGCGGCGCTAGTCCGGGTCTGGAATTGGATTGCTTCGTCGCTTCGCTCCTCGCAATGACGGATTGATTGCTGTTAGACGCGCTCGATGATCGTCGCCGTGCCCATGCCGGCGCCGATGCACAAGGTGATGAGCGCCGTCTGCTTGCCGGTGCGCTCCAGTTCGTCGAGCGCGGTGGAGACGAGCATCGCGCCGGTCGCGCCGAGCGGATGGCCCATGGCGATCGCGCCGCCGCACGGATTGACCTTCGCCGGATCGAGATCGAAGGCCTGCAGGTAGCGCAGCACCACGGAAGCGAAAGCCTCGTTGACCTCGAACAGGTCGATGTCCTTGATGCTCATGCCGGCGCGCGCCAGCAGCTTCTTCGTCACGTCGACCGGGCCCGTCAGCATGATCGCCGGCTCCGAGCCGATGTTGCAGAAGGCCTTGATCCTGGCGCGAGGCTTCATGCCGGTCTTCTTGCCTGCTTCCGCCGAGCCGATCAGCAGCGCCGCGGCGCCATCGACGATTCCGCTCGAATTGCCGGCGTGATGCACGTGGTTGATCGCCTCCACTTCCGGATAGCGCTGGATCGCAACCGCATCGAAGCCGCCCTGTTCGCCCATCATCGTGAAGGAGGGCTTCAGCGACGCGAGCGACTGCATGTTGGCGTCGGGCCGCATGTGCTCGTCGTGATCGAGGATGGTCACGCCGTTGACGTCGCGCACCGGCGTCACGGTCTTCTTGAAGCGGCCTTCCTTCCAGGACTGCGCGGCGCGCTTCTGCGATTCGATGGCGTAGGCGTCGACGTCGTCGCGCGAGAAACCATACTTTGTGGCGATCAGATCCGCCGACACGCCCTGCGGCATGAAATAGGCGGGTATGGCGATCGACGGATCGACCGGCCACGCGCCGCCTTCCGAACCCATGCCGACGCGGCTCATGCTTTCCACGCCGCCGCCGATGGCGAGATCGTGCTGACCGGACATGACCTGCGCGGAAGCGAAGTTCACGGCGTCGAGGCCCGACGCGCAGAAGCGGTTGATCTGCACGCCGGGCGTATGGTCGCCGAGGCCGGCAGCGAGCGCCGCGGCGCGCGCGATGTCAGAGCCGGATTCGCCGACGGTATCGACGCAGCCAAGGATGACGTCGTCGATCAGCTTGGTATCGAGCTGGTTGCGGTCCTTGATCTCGCGCAGCGCGCCGGCGGCGAGCTGCAGCGTCGAAACCTCGTGCAGGGAGCCGTCCTCCTTGCCGCGACCGCGCGGCGTGCGAACGGCGTCATAGATGTAAGCTTCGGGCATAGTCTCTCCCCATGTTGGCGTTCGGCTCGGGCTTCTTCGGCGGCTCGATCGGAGATGCCGATCCTACCGCCGAACCGCTCCTGCCGAAATCCGCAAAATCAGAACGCTTCCGCCGGCATCGCCATCATCGTGGCCGCGCCCGTCTCGATGCGCTGCAGCCGCAGCGACGTTTCCGGCAGCATGCGCTCCACGAAGAAGCGGCCCGTCGTCAGCTTGGCGTCCATCTGCGCCGCCTGCGAGGGGTCACGCGCCTTGCGGGCGAGCGCGCCCTCGGCGATCTGCGCCCACATGTAGCCGAGCGCCACCAGGCCGAAGAGGTGCATGTAGTCGGAGGATCCGGCACCGGCATTGTCCGGGTTCTTCATGCCGTTGGCCATGAACCACATCGTCGCCTTCTGCAGGTCGCCGAGCGCCTTGCCGAGCGGCGCGGCGAACGGCTTCAGGTTCTCGTCGGCGCTCTTTTCCTGCACGTAGTCGCCGACCTTCTTAAAGAAGGCCATGACAGCGCGTCCGCCGTCCTTCGGCAGCTTGCGGCCGACGAGGTCGAGCGCCTGGATGCCGTTGGCGCCCTCGTAGATCATGGCGATGCGCGCATCGCGCACGAACTGGTCCATGCCGTATTCGCCGACATAGCCGTGGCCGCCGAACACCTGCTGCGCCTTGACCGCATTGTCGAAGCCGATGTCGGTCAGCACGCCCTTCAGCACCGGCGTCATCAGGCCGAGGTGATCGTCGGCGGCCTTGCGCGCATTCTCGTCAGGCGAACGATGCAGGATGTCGGCTTCCAGCGCCGTCCACAGCATGAAGGCGCGCGCGCCCTCGTTGAACGCCTTGATCTCCAGCAGCATGCGCCGCACGTCGGGATGCACGATGATCGGATCGGCGGCCTTGTCGGCCTCCTTCACGCCGGAAATCGAGCGGCCCTGCAGGCGCTCGCGGGCGTATTCGACCGCGTTCTGGTAGGCGGCTTCGGATTGCGCGAGGCCCTGGCAGGCGACGCCGAGGCGCGCTTCGTTCATCATCACGAACATGGCGGCGAGCCCCTTGTTCGCCTCGCCGAGCAGCCAGCCCTTCGCGCCGTCGTAGTTAAGGACGCAGGTGGCGTTGCCGTGGATGCCCATCTTGTGTTCGAGCGAGCCGCAGACGACCGCGTTGCGCTTGCCGATCGCGCCGTCGTTCGAGACCTCGAATTTCGGCACGATGAACAGCGAAATGCCCTTCACGCCGGCCGGCGCGCCTTCGATGCGCGCCAGCACGAGATGGATGATGTTCTCGGCCATGTCGTGTTCGCCGGCCGAGATGAAGATCTTCTGGCCGGTGATCGAATAGGAGCCGTCGCCGTTGGGCACGGCCTTGGTCTTCAAAAGGCCGAGGTCGGTGCCGCAATGCGGCTCGGTCAGGTTCATCGTGCCGGTCCAGCGGCCCTCGATCATGCGCGTGGCGTAGAGCTGCTTCTGCTCTTCCGAACCGCGCGCGAGAATGGCGGCGACCGCGCCCGAGGTCAGGCCGGGATACATGGCGAAAGCCTGGTTGGCGGAATTCATGAATTCCGACACGGCCTGCGACAGCACGTGCGGCAGCGCCTGGCCGCCGTATTCAGCGGGCATCGGCAGGCTGATCCAGCCGCCCTCGCCATAGGCCTTGAAGGCTTCCTTGAAGCCCTTGGGCGTCGTCACCGATCCATCGGCGGCGCGCTTGCAACCCTCGCGGTCGCCGACAAGGTTCAGTGGCTGCAGCACCTGCTCGGCGATCTTGGCGCCTTCGTTCAGCACCGCTTCCACCACGTCGCGCGAGGCGTCGGCGAAGCCGGGCAGGTTGCCGTAGCGCTCGTAGTGCAGCACGTCGTCGAGCAGGAACAGCACGTCCTCGACCGGGGCCCTGTAGATCGGCATGGAAAGCTCCGCATGTTTCCCGCGCGCCAGCGTTCTGGGACCGGCGTCGCCCAAGATGGTTTACATATAAACAGTACGGGCGTGGGCGTCAAGGCGGGGGCGGGCAGGAGCCGGGTGAGGGAGGATCTGCCTCCGCGCGTCATGGCCGGCAAAGCCGTGACGGCGTTGCTTCGCTTGCCTATGTCCCGACCATCCACGTCAATGTGAGCTGTAACTAGCGCCGAGCATAACAATGCTTCAGGCGCCCAAGTCTTCGAGGACGGCCCAGCGTGGATGCCCGGCACAAGGCCGGCCATGACGGCGCATCGCTTCTGTCAGCAACGCAGTCTTCCACGCCGCCGTTTCCAGGAACGCGAATGCCTCCCCGCCGGCAAATCGGCTGTTGCCGATTTGCGCATCGAAGTCGAAGTCGGCAACTGCCGACTTCTGAGGGGAGGTCGCACGTTCGCGTAAGCCAATGTCGGGTGGGACCGGCCTGGGCGCTGCCACCCACGTATCCGCTGCTCCGGCGTCGCGCCCCACCCGTCCGCCTGCGGCGTCCACCCTCCCCGCAAGCGGGGAGGGATCGGGGCGTGTCTCGCCGCCTACGCCGCGAAGGTCGCCGCTTCCCCGCCCTGCATCCGCATGTGCGCGTCGCGCAATTCGACAATTGCGACTTCCAGTTCCTCGCGCTTGCGTTCGAGCTGGACGATCTGCTGCAGGATCTGCGTTTCCTACAGCGCCAGTTGCGGCGTTTCCTCTTCCGCGCCCGTCGCCGGCAACATCGCCCTGATCTAGGTGAGCGTGAAGTCGAGCTTCTTGCCGCGCAGGATCGTCTCGAACCGCGCCCGTGCGGCCGCGTCGTAGAAACGCGACACGCCCTGGCGGACCGGCTTCATGAGACCGCGATCCTCGCAGAAGCACAGGGCGCGCAGGCTGACTTTGTAGGTTCGGGCCATGTCGCCGATCGTGAAGAACCGATCAGCGCCATCCCCTTGGGTGGCCTGTTCCATCTTGCTCGCGTCCCGTGTCTTGATCCGGCGTCTGCGCGCCGATGACCGGGAGTAAGCGTGATTCGGATCGAAATTACAATCAAAAGTTGTAAAACAAGAAATTCAACCCATCTCTGTGCCGTTGCAGATCAATCCTTAACCCAGTGTTTACCATGCGCCCTCGAAAGTGCCGGCCGAGGACGGTACGTTGCTTTTGCTGTCTGAGTCGCACCCTGCGTACCGTTCGAACCGCACGTCGCGGTTTTCTCCGGACTTCCAGCGGAACAAGTGATGATCAAGGCGGCGCCGTGGAGCATCAAGGGAATTGACTTCGACGCGCGGGACGCCGCGCGCGAAGCTGCCGAGAAGGAGGGCATGTCCCTCGGCGAATGGCTCCGCGAGGTGATTTCCGAACGCGCCGCCGAAGTCGGCGTCGATGTCGACGATTTCGACGACGACGACCGCGCCGAAGCTGTTTCTTCGCGACTGGCGCGGATGCGCGACGGCCGCCGCCGCGCCGACCGCAGGCCGTCGCGCGACGACGACCGCTATGAACGCAGACGCCGCGCCCGCCGTCCCTCGCGCGGCGCCCGCGAACGCGAAGTGTCGTGGCGCGACGGCGAGGCCGAGACCCTGCTCGAGGACGCCATCGAAGCTTTCGAGGAGCGGGTCCACCGCAGCCAGGAAAAGACCCAGCGCGCGCTGGACGAGGTCGCCGATCTCGTCGAGGGCGCGAGCGCGCGCGGCGCGCGCGAAACGCATCTCCTGAAATCGATTTCCAAGCGGCTCGCCGACATCGAGACGCGCGTTGCGCCGGGCGCGGCGCCAGCGCCCGTCCGCGCCACGCGCGCCGATACGGAAGCGGAACCCGCGCGGGCGCGCGAAAGCCAGGCGGGCCTTAACGTCATCGACGCCAAGCTTTCCGAGATCGCCCGCCAACTCGACCGCGACCCGGCCGCCGTCGCGCCGGAAGGCGACCGTCTCGCCCGCATCGAGAAGAGCATCGCCGATCTCGCCACGCAGATGGAAAAGGGCGCCGCCTTCGCCGCGCCCGGCCGTCGTCCGCTCGTCGATGCCGTGTCGCAGATCGCCCAGCGCCAGCGCGAACTCGATGGCGGCGATTTCCTGCCCGCGCGTCGCGGCGAACCGCGCCCGCCCTTCGACATGCGCCGCGCGCCTCTCGACCTCGACGCGACGCTGACCGGCCTGCAGGGCGACATCGCCCGCATGGCGCAGCACCTTGAGAAGATGCGCGATGAATCCTCCTCGCGTGGCGGCGCGACGTCGGACGCCTCGCTCGACCGTCTGCGCTCGGAAATTTTGGCCGTCTCGCGCGGCCTTGGCGATCTCGCGCCGCGCAGCGCGGTGACGGCGATGGAGCGCTCGCTGCGCGACATGGCCGAGCGGCTTGAAACCATGAGCGGCGGCGGCTCGGCCGAGCAGATCGCCCGCGAGCTGCGCGCCGGGATGCGCGAACTCGACCTCCGGCCGGCGATCGGCGCGCTCGAACAGGACATGCGCGGCATCGCCGCCAAGCTCGACAGCCTCGAGATGCGCGGCGGCGTCGATCCGCAGACCGTGCGCGCCATCTACGACCAGACCCGCGAGGTCCGCGATCTTCTGGCGCGCGCCGCCACCGCGTCGCTGCCCGGCGCGCGCGCCCAGCGCGAACTCGCCGACATCGCCGAGCGCATCGAGCGCAACGGCAACGCCGGCGTCGCGCCCGCCGACGTCGCGCGCATCGTCGCCGATATCCGCGCCGTGGTTTCGGAAGGACTGGGCGCCGAAGGCCTGCGTGCGCTCGAAAACCGCATCGAAAGCCTGTCCCAACGCATAGACAGCGCACTCTCCGGCGCCTCCGGCGGGCCGGGCATCGCCGCAATCGGCGAGCGCCTCGACAAGCTGCACCGCGCCGTTGCGCAGTCGCTGGCGGCGCCGCGCGCCCAGGCGCCGGCGGATACGCAGCACCTCGAGGACCTCGTCCGCGATCTCGCCCACAAGCTCGACCGCGCCGCCGATCCGCAGGCCGGCCGCGACGATCTCCTGTCGCTGCAGCAACAGATCGAGAATCTGTCCTCGAAGATCGAGCGCTCGAACGGCCGCGACGAGACCGTCGTGTCGCTCGAACGCATGATCGGCGACCTGTTCGGCCAGTTGAACGAGACGCGCGCCGCCGCTTTCGAGGCGGCCGAGAACGCCGCGCGCTCCGCGGTTCGGGAAGCCATGTCCAGTGGCGCGGTCGCAGCGCCGCGCGAGGAAATCGGCCGCGAGATCGCCGATCTCCGGCAGATCCAGGACACTTCCGACCAGCGCACCCACGCGACGCTGAAGGCCGTGCACGAAACGCTGGAGCGCGTCGTGGATCGCCTCGCCACGCTGGAAGGCGAGATCGGCGAACCGCGCGCGCCGCGCGCGCCGGCGCCGGAAGCCGCGCCGCCGCCTCCGACGCGGCCGCCGGGCGTCTCGACGCCCGTCGCCGCCGCGCTCGCCCGCAAGAAGGGCGCGCCGCAGGTCGATGCGCCGCGCGCCGCCCAGCCGGACTCGCAGGCCGGCCGCGAACCCGACATCCTGATCGAGCCGGGCGCTGCGCGGAATCGTCGTCCCTCGATACCGCTGGCCGGTTCCGCTCCGGCGGCCGACGAGGCGGGCGAAAAGACCGCGCAGGCTTCGTTCATCGCCGCCGCGCGCCGCGCCGCGCTCGCCGCGCAGGCTGCGACCGCCAGCGCCGAAGGCGAGGAAGCAGAGCACGAGTCCGAAGCCGTCGCCGGCGGCGGCGTCGTCGCCCGCGCCCGCGGCGTGCTCGAACGCCGCCGGAAGCCGATCCTGCTGTCTCTCGCCGCCCTCGTCGGCCTGCTCGGCGCGCTGCAGATCGCCAGCGTCTATCTCGAGAGCCGTCAGGCGCCGCCGCCCGCGCCCGTCGTCCGTCCCGCCGGCCCCGCCAAGAGCGACGAGGTCAAGCCGCAGTCGATGGCGCCGGACGCCCGGAAGGCGCCGCTCGCCGACAATGCCGCGACGAACGCGGGCGCGTCCAATTCGACGAACGCCGGCGCGCCGCTCGTCACGCCGAAGGCGCCGGATCAATCGTCGAGCGACCAGTCGCCGCCGAAATCGCCCTCCGCCTCGCTCGGCCAGCCGTCGGCGTCGACGATCGTCGACGCGCCTGACGCCGCCGATGCGAAGAAGGTCGACCCCGCGCCGGTGGGAAGCATCGCGAAGAAAGTGGACGATTCGCCGGCCGTGATGGCGGCGATCGAGGCTGCCGCCGCGCGCGGCGACGCCGCCGCCCAGTACGAACTCGGCGCGCGCCGCGCCGACGGCAACCAGATCGCCCGCGACCTGAAGGGCGCGGCCGAAATGTTCGAACGCAGCGCGACCAAGGGTTTCGCGCCGGCGCAATACAGGCTCGGCGTCATGTACGAGCGCGGCCTCGGCGTCGCGCGCGATCCTGCGCTCGCCAAGCTCTGGTACCAGCGGGCCGCCGATCGCGGCAACGTGCGCGCCATGCACAACATCGCGGTCATTCTCGCGGACGGCGACGGCAAGCCGGACTATTCGGGCGCCGCGAAATGGTTCCGTCGCGCCGCCGAGCATGGCGTCCGCGACAGCCAGTACAATCTGGCGATCCTCTATGCGCGCGGCATGGGCGGCCCGCAGGATCTCGTCCAGTCCTACGCCTGGTTTGCGGCCGCCGCGAGCCAGGGCGACGAGGACGCCGCCAAGAAGCGCGACGAGATCGGCGCGAAGCTCGACGCAGTCACTCTGGCGCGCGCCAAGGGCATGGCCGCGGCCTACCGTCCGCGCAGCGTCGATCCGGCGGTCAACGAGGTCACGCCGCCGCCCGGCGGCTGGCAGGCGCTGCAGCCGCCGCCGAAGAACGAGGACAAGGCCGCGCCGACCGGCAAGCCGAAGGTCTCACGCCTCTGATTTGGCGGTTGAATCGACGGCCCCTATGGGTTGAGATGAGCTGAATGGAATTCGCGGGGTCCTGCGCCGATCGAGGCGCGGGCGCGGATATCTTTGGTCGCGCGAACCTGGACCCGCAGTGGAAGTCTACCTGCCGATAGCCGAACTTCCGGTCAACGTCTTCGTCATTCTCGGCATCGGGGCGGCGGTCGGTTTCATTTCGGGCATGTTCGGCGTCGGCGGCGGCTTTCTCATGACGCCGATGCTGATCTTCATCGGCATTCCCGCCGCCGTCGTGGTCGCCACGCAGGCGCCCCAGATCGCCGCATCTTCGCTGACGGGCGTCCTCGCCTATTTCCGCAAGGCGGCCGTCGACATCAAGATGGGAGTGATCCTCATCGTCGGCGGCGTCATCGGCACGCAGCTCGGCGTGCTGTTCTTCAACAAGATGCGCGACATCGGCCTGCTCGATACCGTGATCGTGCTGTCCTATGTCGTGCTGCTCGGCGGCATCGGCCTTCTCATGCTGGTCGAGAGCATCCGCGCGGTGCTCGCCTCCGGCAAGGCGCCGAAGCGGCGCCGGCCCGGCGCGCATTTCTGGTACGAGCGGCTGCCGTTCAAGATGCGGTTTCCGCGCTCCGGCCTCTACATCAGCGTCATTCCGCTGCTGGTGCTGTCGGTCGCCATCGGCTTTGCCGGCGCCGTGCTCGGCATCGGCGGCGGTTTCATCATCGTGCCGGCGCTGATTTACGGCTTCCGGGTGCCCACGCATGTGGTCGTCGGCACGTCGCTGTTCCAGATCCTCGTGTCGATGATCGCCGCGACCATGCTGCACGCCACGACCAATTATTCCGTGGACGTCATTCTCGCCTTGCTGCTGATCGTCGGCGGCGTTTTCGGCGCGCAATTCGGCGCACGCGCCGGCGCCAACCTGCGCGGCGAATATTTCCGGCTGCTGCTTGCGCTCATGATCTTCGGCGTGGCCACGCGCTTTGCGCTCGACGTGCTGCAGAAGCCGGACGATCCGTTCAGCGCGACCGTCACGGAAACCGCGCGGTGAGGGCGGCGCTCGCCTTGCTGCTGGCGCTGGCAGCTTTCCCTTGCGCGGGCGAAACGCTGGTCACGTCGCTGTCGACCGATCGCATCGCCATCACCTCCAATTTCAACGGCGCGTCGCTGGTCGTGTTCGGCGTGGTCGAACGCGAGGCGAGCGCGTCGCCGCGCTCCGGCGGCTATGACGTGGTGGTGACGGTGCGCGGCCCGCGCGGCGCCGTCACGGTGCGCGAGAAAAAGCGCCTAGGGCCATTCTGGCTCAATCTGGACAGCCGGCAATATATCGCCATTCCCGCCTTCCTGTCGGTTGCGGCCAATCGTCCGCTCGACGAGATCGCGTCGCAGGACATGCGTCGCGAATTCCTGCTCGGCGTCGATACGCAGGTCAGCGCCCAGGGCGATCGAAAGAGGACGCTCGATCCAGACGAACCGGCCTTCCGCGCCGCGCTCATCCGGATCCGCAAGGCTCAGGGCCTGTTCACGGAACGCAGCGACGGCGTCAGGTTCCTGACCCCGACGGTCTTCCGCGCCACCGCCCGCATCCCCGGCACGGTGCCGCTCGGCGCCTACGCGGTCGATGTGGCCGTGCTGCTCGACGGCGTGCAGGTCGCCAAGAGCAGGACGCCGTTCCAGGTCCTGAAGAGCGGCGCCGAGGAGGACATCGCCGAGGCGGCCCGCGACCGCTCGCTGATCTACGGTCTTGGCGTCGTCGCGCTGGCGCTTCTGTTCGGCTGGCTGGCCACGCTGATTTTCCGCCGGGATTGAGCGTCGCCACGGCCTCGCCGCAATCGCGCGGCGTCTTGTGCGGACTTCGCCGGGAGCCTGCCGATCGCGTGTCGAGCGCTTGCCAAGCCCGGCCCGATCGGTTCAATTCCGGTTGATCTTCAAAGGTGGCTCATGCGCGCTCGTCTTGCTCTCGCCCTTCCCTTGTTGGCCGCTGTCGGCGTGAACGCCGTCGTCTGGTCGAGCGCCGCCGCCCAGAACGCTTTGGCCCCCATCCCGAAACCCAGCGAGCGCGCTAGAGGCACGCTGGAAGGGTGGGACCCGCCGAAGGAAAAGCCGGCCGCCAAGCCGGCGCCGGCCAAGAAGCCCGGCCCTGTCGCATCCGCCAAGAAGGACAAGCCGGCCGCGCCGCCGCGCGACAAGGAGGACGGCGGCCTGCCGTTGCCGCGCTCGCAGGAAGAAGACAATCGCGCGCCCGTCGGCTTCGACAGCAAGGGCAACATGGGCACCAGCCTCAGGTTCTGATCGTCGCGGGCGGCAGCAGGTCCAGCGCCCGCTGCGCCAGTTGGTCGACCGGCCCGTCCGCATCCACCTTGCGCCACCCGCTGGCCGCCTCCCCCCGCGCAAACTGTATCCCGAGGACCTCGGCCGTCGCATCCGACGGATCGTTGCGGCGCGCGGCGATCCGCGCCGCCAGCGCGTCTCTCTCGCCCGCGAGCCAGATGCCGGCGAAGGGCCGCCCCGCCTGGTGCGCCGCGTCCTCGATGGCCTTCGCGAGCGTCGGACGGTCGAAGACAGCGTCGGCGACGACCGAATGCCCGAGCGCCAGCACCCGGCCGGCGCTCTCGCGCATGAGCGCGTAGACGCGTTCCGAGACGTGCGGCGCATAGGCTTGCGGCGGCAGTCTTTCGAGCGGCCGCGCGCCGTGCATCTGCTTGCGTATGCGATCGCTCGAAAGAATGCGCGCGCCCGGCGCGGGCCCCAGATGCGGGGCGAGGCGCGCCGCCAGCGTCGATTTGCCCGAGCCCGAAAATCCACCGATCGCGACGAGCATGTTTGCGCAGGGCGCGAGCAATTTCTCGGCGAGCGCGAAATAGGCCTCCGCTTCCGCCCGCATCCCGGCCGCGTCCTTCTCCGCGACATTGCGCGCCTGCGTCGCCGTTACATGCGCGCGGATCGACGCGCGCACCGCCATGAGGAAGGGCAGGGCAGGCAGACCATCCGTTTCGTCTGCGATGTCGAGATAACGATTGAAGACGAGATTTGCGAGATCGGCGCGGCTGCGATGAACGAGGTCCATCAGAAGGAACGCGAGATCGTAGAGCACGTCGATCACGCCGAGGCTGTCGTCGAATTCGATGCAATCGAACGGCGTCGGTTCGCCCTCGAACAGGCAGATGTTGCGCAAGGTGAGATCGCCGTGGCAGCGACGAACCTTGCCGCCGGCGCGTCGCGCATCGAGCAGCGGCGCGAGCGCGGCAAGTCGTTCCCTCAGCGCGCGGTCCAGCGCCGCTCGCCGCGCGGGGGTCGCCAGGCCCGAGGCGGCGAGCGCCGGCGCGTCGATATCGATGACGCGCGTCATGCCCTCGCCGCCGCCGAATTCGTAAGAGGGCGGCGCGCCTGAATGGAAGGCGACGATTTTTTCCGTCAGCCGAGTCATCAGATCGGGCGTGAGCGCGCCGCGCTGCGCCATCGCGTCGAACAGGTCTTCCTGTCCGAACGACTTCATCTCGACGATCGTCTCAAGCGGTTCGCCGGAGCCGTCGAGAGCCAGCGCGCCGTTCGTCTCGCGCGTGACGCGCCGCAGCCCCAGAAACAGGGAAGGCGCCGTGCGCCTGTTGAGCGCCAGTTCGCTTTCGGCCGCCGCGGCGCGTTTCTCGCGGGTCGAGAAGTCGAGATAGGAGAAGGCGACGGGCTTCTTGATCTTGAAAGCGCGTTCCGCGCCGATCACCACGCGCGATATGTGCGTGTCGATGACCTGCGGGCCGGCGCCGACGCGCGGATGCAGGAATGCCGTGATCTCGTCGAGCGTGGACACGTCGGGATACTAGCCGTCATCGCGGGCGGAGCGAAGCAATCCAAGATCGGCGCTTCCGTGAGTATCATCACGGCCGAAGCGAAGCGGATAACGGGATCCAGGGCTTGCGCCAAAATTCTGGCTCCCGGAGCGGCCTTCGGCCGTCCGGGATGACAGTCGATGCGAAGGCGTCTTATGCCGGCTTCTTCTTGCCGGCGCCGAGGCCCATCTGGCGCGAGATCAGTTCCTTCATGATCTCGCTGGTGCCGCCGTAGATGCGCTGCACGCGCGCATCTGCATAGGCCTGGGCGACCGGATATTCCCACATGAAGCCGTAGCCGCCATGCAATTGCACGCATGTGTCGAGCACGCGGCCCTGCATTTCCGACAGCCAGAGCTTCGCCATCGAGGCGGTGGCGGAATCGAGCGTGCCGGCGATCTGCATCTCGAGGCACTTGTCGACGAAGACGCGGCCGACCTCGACCTCGGTCTGGCATTCGGCGAGCTTGTAGCGCGTGTTCTGGAACTCGCCGATCGGCTGGCCGAACGCCTTGCGGTCCTGGACGTATTGCACCGTGTTGTCGATCTGGGCTTGCGCCGAGGCATGCGCGGTGATGGCGATCTGGAGGCGCTCCCACGGCAGCTTCTGCATGAGATAGATGAAGCCCTCGCCTTCCTTGCCGAGCAGGTTGTCGGCCGGCACGCGCACGTCGTCGAAGAAGAGTTCCGACGTGTCCTGCGACTTCAGGCCGACCTTTTTCAGGCGCTTGCCCTTGCGGAAGCCCGGCGTGCCTTCCTCGACGATGATGAGGCTGACGCCCTTGGCGCCGGCGGCGGGATCGGTCTTGGCGACGACGATCACGATGTCGGCGTGGTAGCCGTTTGTGATGAAGGTCTTGGAGCCGTTGACGACCCAATGGTCGCCGTCGCGCTTCGCCGTCGTGCGCACGCCCTGGAGGTCGGAGCCCGTGCCGGGTTCGGTCATGGCGATGGCGCCGATCTTCTCGCCGCGCGCCATGGGCGGCAGGTACTTCTTCTTCTGCGCCTCCGAACCGAAGGTCTCGATATAGGGCGCGACGATGTCGTTGTGCAGGCCGAAGCCGAGGCCGCTCGTGTTGGCGCGCGCCACTTCTTCGATGAGCACCGAGCTCATCGCTTCAGTCGCGCCCGCGCCGCCGTATTCCGGCGCGACGGTGGGCAACAGCAGGCCGAGTTCGCCGGCCTTCAGCCAGACGTCGCGGTCGACATAGCCCTGTGCTTCCCATTTTTCATGATGCGGCTTGGCGTGTTCCTCGAGAAAGCCGCGGACCATGTCGCGAAAGAGATGATGGTCCTCGTTGAATATCGTGCGTTCGATCGACACGGCCAGCTCCCGTCAGATTTCTGCGGCGCGCTCGCCCGGCGGCGCGCGTGAGGGAGCTTCTATCGCGCGCGCCGGTCCGCCGTGCAAGACGGCGGATCGCATGGCGCATGCGCTATTTCGTCAGGTGGAATTCGACGTTGATCTGGCCGCTGCCGGAGGAGGGGAAATAGGGGGTCAGTTCCTCCATCTCGCCCTTGAAATCGCCCCAGCCGAGCATGCCGAACAGCATGTGCGTGTCGGCCATCAGCGCCTCGCCGTTGCACTTGGTCGAATATTCCGGAAGCATCGCGCAGAATTCGCGGTAGCGGCGCTCCTTCCACAGGTCGACGACGCGCAGGTCCATCTGCCGGTTGAATTCGCTGCCGACCTGTTCCCACTGGTTGTCGCCGACCTGGTCGTTGGCGACGAGCTTGTGGGAGAGCGACCCCGACGCAAGCACGGCCACATTGAAGGGCGAGGCCTCGATCGCCCGGCGGCAGGCGGCGCCGAATTTCCGGTTCTCCTCTACGGTCGCGAAGATCGGCGCGGCGACCGGAATGACGCGCGCCCAGTGGTCCTGGTTCATGTAGTGCATGGGAACGATCGTGCCGTATTCGAGCGGCAGCGTCTCGACCTGGTGGGCCATCACCTCGAGCCCGTCCTTCCTGGCTTCGACGGAGATCAGGTCGCCCAGTTCGGTGTTGCCCGCGTAGTCGTACTCCATATTCTGGATCATGTGCGGCGCCTCGTTGGACGTGTAGGTCCCCTTGTGGCGCGAGTTGGCGTTCATGTGGCAGCCGAAGTTCGAGATCCAGTGGGTGTCGAAAACCAGAAAAGTATCCGCGCCACGCGCCCGCGCCCGCTTGCCGATTTCCTTCAGGCCGTCGATGGCCGCCTGCCGCTTCCCGAACAGCGGCCCCGGCCGTTCCGATATGAGGATCGACGGCACGTGAGCGATCTTGGCGGCGAGAACGATCTTGCCCATGGCAACCTCCGAAATTCATTCACACGTTAAATGATTATCGAGCCAGAGTCCATTGATCCCGGATAATTCAGGCGGGGCAGGGCAGGCTTGCCTACGATCATTTAACGCGTTAAATATCTTCCGCCATCCAAGGAGCGGGGCGTCCGATGTACGAGAAAAACATGGCGCGGCTCGGGCCGCTCGTCGAGCAGCTTCGCAAGGAAGGCATCGGCCACTGGATCGGCGGTCGCAGGGCGGAATCCGTATCGGGCGCGACTTTCGAGACGCATTCGCCGGTCGACCGCAGCCCCATCGCGAAGGTTGCGCGCGGCGACGGCCGCGACGTGGCGCTCGCGGCGGAAGCGGCGAAGGCGGCTTTCCCGGCCTGGCGCGACTATCCCGCCGACAAGAGGCAGAAGCTCCTGCACAAGGTGGCCAACCGGATCGAGGCCTCGGCCGACGAGATCGCCACGCTCGAATGCTGGGACACCGGGCAGGCCTGGCGCTTCATGTCCAAGGCGGCCCTGCGCGCGGCGGAAAACTTCCGCTTCTTCGCCGACCGCTGCGTCTCGGCGCGCGACGGCCAGAACCTGCCTTCGGCCGACCACTGGAACGTCTCGACGCGCACGCCGATCGGGCCCGTCGGCGTCATCACGCCGTGGAACACGCCCTTCATGCTCTCGACCTGGAAGATCGCGCCGGCGCTGGCGGCCGGCTGCACGATCGTCCACAAGCCGGCGGAATGGTCGCCGGTCACGGCCAACCTGCTGCCGCGCCTTCTCAAGGAGGCCGGCGTGCCCGACGGCGTGCTCAACACGGTGCATGGTTTCGGCGAGGAAGCCGGCCGCGCGCTGACAGAGCACGAGGAGATCAAGGCGATCGGCTTCGTGGGAGAATCCTCGACAGGCTCCGCAATCATGGGGCAGGGCGCGGCCACTTTGAAGCGCGTGCATTTCGAACTGGGCGGCAAGAACCCTGTCATCGTCTTCGACGACGCCGATCTGGATCGCGCGCTCGATGCCGTCGTCTTCATGATCTACTCGCTCAACGGCGAGCGCTGCACGTCGTCGAGCCGCCTGCTCGTGCAATCCTCGATCGCCGACAAGTTCATGGCCGCGCTGGCTGCGCGCGTGAAAAAGCTGAAGGTCGGCCATCCGCTCGATCCCGACACCGAGATCGGACCGCTCATCCACGAACGGCATCTCTCCAAGGTCTGTTCCTATTTCGACGTCGCAAGGCAGGAAGGCCTCGAAATCCTCGCCGGCGGCGCGCCCCATGAAAACGCGTCCGGCCATTTCGTGCAGCCGACGCTGGTGCGGGCGACGGCGGATTCGCGGCTGGTTCAGGAAGAAATCTTCGGCCCGTTCCTGACCGCGCTCACCTTCGACACGGAAGACGAGGCGATCCGTCTCGCCAACAATGTGCGCTACGGCCTTGCGGGTTACGTCTGGTCCGGCGAGATCGGTCGCGCGCTGCGCGTCGCCGACGCGCTGGAAACCGGCATGGTCTGGGTCAATTCCGAAAACGTCCGTCATCTGCCGACGCCCTTCGGCGGCATGAAGGCATCGGGCATCGGTCGCGACGGCGGCGATTATTCCTTCGATTTCTACATGGAGACGAAAATGGTCTCGCTCGCCAAAGGCGCGCACAAGATCCAGAAGCTGGGAGGTTAGGCAGCCTCTGTCTTCTGTAGCGCCGCGGCCTTTCGCACGATCATGTGCACGAAATGCAGCTTGCCGATGGCGTCGGGCGTCAGCACGAAGGGATAGATGTCTGGTAAACCCATCGACCGGTTGATCTCGTTGACGCCTTGCGTGACTGGCAGGAAGGCTGCAATCAGCGCGTCGAAATCCGGTTCCCGGTAGGGGTCGGAGATGGGGGGGCGCGCCGCGCCGGCGATGCGGAAATCGATCGCTGTGTCCATCGTCGCGACGATATGCACGAAATGCGCGAAGGTCTCGGCCCAGTCCTCCCATGGATGCGACGAGGCGTAGGCGCTGATGAAATGCGCGTTCCAGTCCGCAGGCGGCCCCTGATCGTAGTGCCGTTTCAGCGCATGATCGTAATCGTCGCGCTCGTCGCCGAAGATGGCCCGGAACCCGCCGATGTCGGACGAGGCCTCGATCATAAGCGACCAGTAGTAGTGCGCGATCTCGTGACGGAAGTGACCGACCAGTGTGCGATAGGGTTCACCCATCGCATTGCGGCGGTTCTCGCGTTCGGAATCGTCGGCTTCGGCGATGTCGAGCGTTATCACCCCGTCGTTATGTCCCGTCAGGACGGGCTGGAGCGCCAGTTCGTTCGACAGGAATTTGAACGACAGGCCACGCGCGAAATCCTCGGCGCGCGTGACGATCGGCAGGCCGAGACGCAGAAGATCGACGATCACCCTGCGTTTCGCCTGTTCGATCTTCCGCCAGCGTCCCGAATTGCCCGGCATGGAAAGGTTCGGGATGACGCCATCGAGTCTGCAGGAAAAGCAGATGGGCGCGCCGTCGTCGCTCGACCAGTTGCAAACCATTGTCGAGCGGTTGGCGCAGGTATGGGGCGCAGGTTCGCTTGCAAGAGCCTTCATCGCCATTTCGTTTGCGCTGAAGGCGAGCGCCGCGCCGCATGACAGGCAGGCGAAATTCTCGAAATAAACGCGATTGCCGCAGACGGGACAGGCGAGTTGACGCATGGGGCGTGGACCAGACAGATCGGATCGATGAAACCGGCGCGCCTCCTGATCGTTCCCGGCGCCCGAAATCCGGTCTTTCGGCGCGCAATTCGGCCGGATTTTCCGGCCTTCGACCAAAAAGCGGGCGCCGACATCATGGCGCGGACGGCACCCTTGATGCATTGTGTGGTGAAAAATAGGGCGAATATCAGGAAAAGTCCGTGTCGATCAAAGTCGCGCTGCGCCATGTCACCGCCTACACCTACGACCGTCTCGTCGGTCTAGGCCCCCAAATCATCCGCCTGCGCCCGGCCCCGCATTGCCGGACGAAGGTCTCGAGCTATTCGCTGAAGGTCACGCCGGAGAGCCACTTCCAGAACTGGCAGCAAGACCCGCACGGCAACTGGCAGGCCCGCTTCGTCTTCCCGGAAAAGTCCGACGTCTTCCGCGTCGAGGTCGATCTCGTCGCCGAAATGGCGACCTACAATCCCTTCGACTTCTTCATCGAACCCTACGCCGAGACGTTCCCGTTCCAGTACGAGCCGCAGCTTGCCGGCGAACTGGCGCCTTATCTCGAACTCGATCCCTGCGGCGCGGCGCTCGATGATTACGTGGCGAGCATTCCGCGCGAGGCGAAGCAACTCACGAATTTTCTCGTCGATCTGAATTTCCGGCTGCATCAGGAAATCCGCTACGTCATCCGCATGGAGCCGGGCGTGCAGTCGCCTGACGAGACGCTGACGCTGCGCTCCGGTTCGTGTCGCGACTCAGCCTGGCTGCTCGTGCAGATCTTGCGTCGCCTCGGCCTCGCCGCGCGCTTCGTCTCCGGCTATCTCATTCAGTTGAAGCCGGACCTGACGACGATAGAGGGGCCGCAGGGCGCCGATCACGATTTCACCGACCTGCACGCCTGGGCGGAGGTCTATGTGCCGGGCGCCGGCTGGATCGGCCTCGACGCGACGTCGGGCCTCCTGTGCGCCGAAGGTCATCTGCCGCTCGCCGCGACGCCGCACTATCGTTCGGCGGCGCCGATCGAAGGCATGGTCGATTTCGCGCAGACGACATTCCATTTCGAAATGCATGTCGATCGCATCGACGAGGCGCCGCGGATCACCCGGCCCTTCGCCGACGAGGACTGGGCCAAGCTCGACGCGCTGGGCGATGCGGTCGACCGCGACCTGAACGCCAACGACGTACGCCTGACGATGGGCGGCGAGCCGACCTTCGTGTCGATCGACGATTTCCAGTCGGACGAATGGAACACTGGCGCCGTCGGCCCGACGAAGAAAGGCCTTGCGGATCGACTCATCCGCCGTCTGCGCGAAAGGTTCGGGCCGGGCGGGATGCTGCACTACGGCCAGGGCAAGTGGTATCCCGGCGAAAGCCTGCCGCGCTGGGCGCTCGGTCTCTACTGGCGCAAGGACGGCAAGCCGATCTGGCGCGACGTGGATCTGATCGCGCCGGTGGAAGACCCGCCGCCTGTGACGGTCGAGACGGCGGGCGAACTCGTGCGCAACGTCGCCGAAAGACTGGGCGTCGACGCGGGCAACGTCGTCGCGGCATACGAGGATCCCGCTTACTGGATGGTGAAGGAGGGCGACCTGCCGTTCAACACCGCGCCGGAAGATCCGAAGCTCGACGACGCGGAAGCGCGCGCCCGCATGATGCGCACCTTCGAGCGGGGCCTTGGCAATCCCTCGGGCTACGTGCTGCCGATCCAGCGCTGGAACGCGGCGGCCAGCGACCCGCGCTGGCGCTCAGAAAAATGGAAGCTCCGTCGCGAAAAGCTCTTTCTGGTGGCTGGCGACTCGCCGGTCGGCTTCCGCCTGCCGCTCTCATCGCTGCCGTGGGTGCCGCCGCAAGCCTATCCCTACATCCATGCGCAGGATCCGCTCGAACCGCGCGAGCCACTGCCTGAATCCTTCCAGGCGCCTCCGGCCACGGGCGCGACTCTCGGCGTGCAGAACGAGGCGACGCAGTCAGGCGGCGCCGACCGGCAGGACAGAATCGAACAGGTCGCTGTCGACGGCGCCGTGCGCACCGCGCTGACGATCGAACCGCGGGACGGCGCGCTTTGCGTCTTCATGCCGCCTGTCGAAAAGCTGGAGGACTATCTCGAACTTATCGAGACGGTGGAAAGCTGCGCTGCGGAACTGAGGGCGAAGGTGCATATCGAAGGCTACCAGCCGCCCTACGATCCGCGCATCGGCATCATCAAGGCGACGCCGGATCCCGGCGTCATCGAGGTCAATATCCAGCCCGCGCATTCCTGGCGCGAAGCGGTCGACATCACGACGAACCTCTACGAGGAAGCGCGCCAGTGCAGGCTGGGCGCCGACAAGTTCATGATCGACGGACGTCATACCGGCACCGGCGGCGGCGCGCATGTCGTTCTCGGCGGCGTCACGCCAGCGGATTCGCCGTTCCTGCGCAGGCCCGATCTTCTCAAGAGCCTCATCCTCTACTGGCAGCGCCACCCCTCGCTGTCCTATCTGTTCTCAGGTCTCTTCATCGGGCCGACGAGCCAGGCGCCGCGCGTCGACGAGGCGCGCCATGACACGCTCTACGAACTGGAGATCGCGCTGGGCGCGACGCCCGCGCCGGGGCAGGGCGATCCGCCGCCGCCGTGGCTGGTCGACAGGCTGTATCGCAACCTGCTGACCGACGTGACCGGCAACACGCATCGCGCCGAAATCTGCATCGACAAGCTCTACTCGCCGGATTCCTCAACCGGCCGTCTTGGCCTCGTCGAGTTCCGCGCCTTCGAAATGCCGCCGGATTCGCGCATGTCGCTCGCCCAGCAATTGCTGATCCGCGCTCTTGTCTCCATGTTCTGGCGCAATCCGCAGCAGGGCGATCTCGTGCGCTGGGGAACCGCGCTGCACGACCGCTACATGCTGCCGCACTACGTGTGGGAAGACTTCCTCTCCGTCCTCTCCGACCTGCGCTCGGCGGGCTACGGTTTCGATCCACGATGGTACGAGGCGCAGCGCGAATTCCGGTTTCCGATCTATGGTCAGGTCGACCACGGCGGCGTTTCGCTCGAACTGCGGCAGGCGCTCGAACCCTGGCACGTGCTCGGCGAAACGGGCGCGAGCGGCGGCACGGTGCGTTACGTCGATTCATCGGTCGAACGCCTGCAGGTCAAGGCGAAGGGGTTCACGCCGGGACGTCACGCCATCTGCTGCAACGGTCGGCGCGTGCCGATGACGGGTTCGGGCGTGTCCGGCGAAGCGGTCGCCGGGGTCCGCTTCAAGGCATGGCAGCCGTCGTCCGGCATGCATCCGACGATACCGGTCCACGCGCCACTGACCTTCGACATCTACGATCTGTGGAACGGCCGGGCGCTCGGCGGCTGCGTCTATCATGTCGCCCATCCGGGCGGCCGCAATTACGAGACCTTCCCGGTCAATTCCTACGAGGCGGAAGCCCGGCGCCTGGCGCGTTTCCAAGACTTCGGCCACACGCCGGGCAGGTCGGCGCCGCCGTCGCCCGAACCCACCGGGGAGTTCCCGCTGACGCTGGATTTGCGGCGGGGCTGAGTCGGGCTCCGAAATTCCGCAGGTGTTCCAAAGCGTTCCCGAACACTCCGCCACTGCCGCTCCGGCGGGCGAGATAAGCGACCGAGGGCTATCAGTCACGCTGGCCGCATGGGCTCAGCGGGGACTGGCGCTCAACCCTCGGCTTTGCTATTTGTGACCATTGTTTTAGCGACGTTTTCTCGCTCGTTTGGAGCGCAGTCATGTTTCAGCGTTCATGTTTTCGCGTGGCCTTCGCCATTGTCGTTTCCTCCTTCGCAACCGCCGCGACCGCCCAGAATTTCGGGGGCGTGCAAATCGGAATTTCCGGCGGAGGCGTCTTGGGCTGGCAGGGCCAGAGCGGCGGCCTGTTCATTCCTCCTTCTCCCCCGCCGCCTGCGCCGCCGGCGATCGTCGATGGAGACGGTCGGTATGGCGCGCGCGGCGCGGCGCTCGGCGTTGAGTCGGCTACGGCTGGCAATTCGACAGGGCCGTGCTCGGCGTCGAAGCCGATTTCTCCTGGGTGGGGGCTCGCGGCAGCGCCGGATGCAGCATTCCCTCGATCATCCCCCATGCCTGCGGCGGCGGCCTTACGTCGCTCGGCACGGCGCGCGGCAAGCTGGGCTTCGAATTGGGATCGTTCGGCGTCCCGGTTCTCGCCTACGTGACCGGCGGCCTCGCCTTTGGCGCATAAAGGGCTGGGACGCCTTGCTGGGCGGGTCCGGTGCGCGGACGGCCCTTGGCTGGACGGTCGGCGGGGGCCTGGAGGCGCGCCTTGCCCCGAACTGGTCCGCGAAGCTGGAATATCTGTACGTCGATCTCGGACGGCGCGGCGTCTTCTACGCTGCGCCGCTGAATATCGAGCGGCTGCGCACGACAGCCAGCGTCGTCCGTATGGTATTGAACTACCGCTTTGGCGCCGCATCATCCCCCGTCGTCGCCAGGTACTGACCGCCGCCGTGGGGGGCAGCCACGATCGCGGCAAGCGAAAATTAACCATGTTCGACCAATCTGGCGCGCAACCTGCCGCCGGAACGAAAATCTTGCGCCCTTTCCTCGTCGCCTGTCTCGTCTCTTCGCTCGCGATTGCCGGCTGCGCGAAGAAGACGCAGGACATAAGCGCAATCCACGTGCCGGCGAGCCAGTACGACCATATGCTCTGTTCGCAATTGCGCTCGGAAGGCGCCCGCGTGGCCCGGCAGGCGGCGCTCGTCTTTGGCGATCAGGACCTCAAGTCGTCCGCGGGCGCTGTCATATATTGGCCCAAGGCGATGATCGGCCGTGGAAACGCCAGCGAGGAAGAGGTCGCTCGCCTGAAGGGCGAGATGGCTGCGATCGAGCAATCGAGCAATGCGAAGAACTGCGGCATCCAGTTCGCGACGAACGACGGCGCACCGCGCTACGACGCCGGCGGCGTCAAGGTCGATGCGCGCGGAAATGTTGGCAATTCGCTCTACAATCTGCCGCCCAAGGTCGGAACGCGCTAAGGCCGAAGCCTTTCCGCCGCCGTCCCGGGGACTAGATTCCCGCTGTGACACGACCGGAGGCGGACATGCCCGAAACAGCAATCCTTGCGGAGGCGCGCGCACGAAGCGCGGCTGCCGGCCTCGGCCCGCAGGACATGATCTGGCTCGACCGTCTGGGCTGGAAGGATTCGGCAGTGCCCGAAATCGGCAATGCCGACCATTACGCCGACTATCGGCGTCGCGAGAAACTGCTGAACGCGGCGGTCGCCCATCTCTCCTTCGCCGAACGCGCGGATTCGCCGGAAGGGCGGCTGGCGGCCGCCATCGGCGCTAGGATCGCCGATTGGCGTGACGCTGCCGACGCGCGCGACGACTAGACTCCACCCGCTGTCGCCTTTGCCTTAGAAGGGCTCGATCGATCAAGCCTTTCGGGGGAAGGGATGGGGGAGGAGGGGACGAAACCGAAGTCGGGTGAGCGCTTCGCGTTCGTCGATGTCATCAGGGCTGCTGCGGCGATAATGGTGCTGATTGCGCATTTCGTCGAACTGTACCTCTACCAGCCGGCGATCGTCGCTGCGGCGATCAGCGCGCCGCCCTCGACGACGGTCGGGCCGGCGTGGTTGAAAAGCGTCATCCTCCATCCCGCGAACTTCGGCGGTCTTGGCGTCGCATTGTTCTTTCTGGCGTCCGGCTTCCTGGCGCCGATGGCGGTCGCGCGCCGAACGCGCGGCGCCTACCTGATAGACCGCCTGTTTCGGATCTATCCGACATGGTTCGCTGCCTTTGTGCTGTCGTGCGGGGCCTTGCTGCTCAGCCAGGCCGTCTGGGGCCAGTCGCTGCCATATGGGGCGGTCGATTACGTCGCCAATCTCCTGCTGGCTCCCGATCTGTTGTTTCGTCCAACCATCGTCGGACCGCTGTGGACGCTGGAGGTTCAATTCAAGTTCTTCGTCCTCGTCGCGCTTTTTGCGACGCCCCTGCGTCGTGGCGCTCTCTGGCCCGCATGGGTCTGGGGCGTCGCGACGCTTGTGCTCTATGCCGGCGTCAGCCTGCCGTGTCGTGGCCACGACGATGATTGCTTCCTTGGCTACGGCAATCTCTACCTTTTCGCCTCGTGGGAGGCGATGTACGTCACGTATTGCTTCATTGGGGTAGTCTTTTACGCGCATTGGATCGGACGGCTGCGCACGTCCACGGCGCTCGCAAGCGGCCTCGCGCTATTTGCGCTATTTGCTGCGTCCTTCCCGCTCTCGGGGCTCTTCGCACGTCGCCTGCCCTCAGCAGCCTGGACATTCCTTCTGGCGACCGCGATCTTTGCCGCATGCTACGCATTGCGCCTGCGCATCCGGTCGGTCCCGTTGATCGACTTCGTCGCCCGCGTCTCCTATCCTCTTTATGCGCTACATATGCTTGTCGGCTTCGTATTGCTCCGCTTTCTGGAATATGTCGGCGTTCCCTATCTTCTCTCATTGCCGGCTACGCTCGCCGTCGTGTTTGCGCTCGCCTGGTTGATCGCCGACCACGTCGAACAACCCGGCGTGAGACTCGGCAACAAATTGACCGGAAGGTTGCGCCAGATCTGAAGCGTTCTTGCGCGGAACGAACACGGCCCGTGCCCGGTTCTCCCCCCGAATTCGGAGCGGAGACGAGAACAATGACCAAGTCGCCAGCAGTCGGGTCGGGCGAAAAGGCCGGTACGAAACAAAGCGGCAAGGCGCACGGGAACGCCGCCTTCAATGCGCCGCTCAAGCCGACGCCGGAGCTTGCGGCCGTCGTCGGCGAGGAGCCGTTGCCTCGCACGGAGGCGGTGAGCAAGATGTGGGACTACATCAAGAAGCACAAGCTTCAGGATGAGAAGAACCGACGCGAGATCGTCGCAGATGACAAGCTCAAGCCGATCTTTGGCAAGGAGCGGGCGACCATGTTCGAGATGAGCGGCTTCCTGGCCAGGCACCTCTCGAAGAGCAGGTGAGCGTCCTACGCACCAAAGCTCACGCTCGCTTTTCCGATTATGCCGAGGTCGACGGTCACGCGATCGCCCGGCGCAATCTCCAATGGCTGCACGCAGGTGCCGGTCGTCACCATCTCCCCGGCGCGCAACGTCACGCCGCTTCGCGAGAGTTCGTTGACGAGCCAGGCGAGCGCGACACGCGGATCTCCGAGCGCATTTGCTCCGACCCCATGTCGTTCGAACTTTCCTTCGACGCGTGCAATGACGGGATGCGCGGCAAGATCGAGTCTCCGCCAGTCCGTCCCGGTGGAGGGCGCGGCGAGGAAGTAATGCGCGCACGCGTTGTCAGCGATCAGTTGCGCTGCGCCCACTGTGATGAAATCGGCATAGCGCGAATCCGGGACCTCTATGCCGACATGAACGCTGGCCACTGCGTCGAGAACGTCGTCGACGGAATATTCGGCGTCGCGCGGCGGCAGGTCGCGGGCCATGCGGAACGCGAATTCGGCTTCGGCAACCGCCATGCGATTGGCGCCGAACGGTATAATCGCTCCATCGCCAAAGACTCGGCTCGCAAAGATGCGTCCTGCCAGCGGTCCGTCGACGTTGATGTGATTCTGGCCCGCGAGACTGGTGGCGGCGATTTTCCAGCCGAATAGGGATCCGAGTTTCCTTTCGAGCAGCGCCTGGACCTCGTAGCCCTCCGATCTCGTCGTCGGTCGCATCGACGCTGGCAGCGCCTCGATGACGTCCCCTGCCATCCATGTCTTGTAAAGTAGCTCCGAGGCGGCGCGCTTTGCGTCTGGTGTCACTCCGCAGTCTCCCTGTGGCGCTCGGCGTCGATGGCGGCGAAATACATCTTGCGCAATTGGCGCGTTAGCGGTCCGGGAGCGCCATCGCCTATCGTCTTGCCGTCGATCGAGACCACGGGCATGACGAACGTCGAGGCGCTTGTGAGAAAGGCTTCGCGCGCCGCGATCGCTTCGGCGATCGAGAACGGCCGCTCGGCGAGCGACAATCCCTTTTCGTCAGCCAGCGCCAGCACGCAGGAGCGCGTGACGCCCGGCAGGATCGCGTTCGACAGGGGCCGTGTCACGATCTCGTTTCGCGCATTGATGATGAAGGCGGTGGACGATGCGCCCTCCGTCACCATGCCGTCCTCGACCATCCACGCTTCGGCGACGCCCGCCGCACGCGCCTCCTGCTTGGCGAGCACCTGAGCGAGCAGCGAGGTGGACTTGATGTCGCGCCGCGCCCAGCGCAGGTCCGGCGTGGAAATCACCGCGACCCCGGTCTCGGCGGAAGGATTTTCTCGAATGTTCTTCGCCTGCGTGAACATCACGACATTGGGTTCGACTTCGTCGGGGCAGGTAAATTCCCGCTCGAAAACGCCCCGCGTCACCTGGATATAGACGATGCCCTCTCGCAACGCGTTGTAGTCGACAAGATTGCGTTGCAGCGCGGTCCATTGCCCGGCGCTGAAGGGATTGCGAATGCCGATCGCCGACAGGGATCGCTCGAGGCGCGCCAGGTGCGGCTCGTTGTCGACGAACTTTCCGTCGAGCACGGCGGTCACCTCGTAGATGCCGTCGCCGAACAGGAAGCCGCGATCCATGATCGGCACTGAGGCTTCCTCGATCGGCACGAAGCGGCCCTGCGCATAGACGACGCGAGGTTTGGGCGGCAAATTCATGCGCAATTGTCCTTCGGAGGCGGCTCCTGTGTACCAGACAGCTGGAAATACGCCATACTGACCAGAAAAGACGGCCCGGGAGGACCATATGGCCACGCGTCGCGAACACGACCTGCTCGGCGACAGGGATATACCGTCGCATGCCTACTGGGGCGTTCACACCGCGCGCGCCGTCGAGAATTTTCCGATCACCGGTGTGACCATCGCCCAATATCCCGATCTGATCGTCGCGCTCGCTTCCATCAAGCAGGCGGCCGCCCTCGCCAACAGGTCGCTCGGCGCGCTGGACGCCGTGCGAGCCGAGGCGATCGTAGAGGCCTGCGAAGAAGTGCGCGCCGGTTCATTGCACGACCAGTTCGTGGTCGACATCATCCAGGGCGGCGCTGGCACCTCCACCAACATGAACGCCAACGAGGTGATCGCCAATCGCGCGCTGGAGATCATGGGCCGGGAGAAGGGTGACTACGCCGCGCTTCATCCCAACGAACACGTCAATCTCTGCCAGAGCACGAACGACGTCTATCCGACCGCGATCAAGCTCGCGCTGATCCGACAGATCGCCGCGCTCTGCGAGGCGATGGGCGTTCTGCAGGCGGCGTTCGGCGCGAAAGCCGCGGAATTCGCCGGACTCGTCAAGATCGGCCGCACCCAATTGCAGGACGCGGTGCCGATGACGCTCGGCCAGGAATTCCACACCTACGAGGTCATGCTGGGCGAAGATATCGAGCGTCTGCGCGAAGCGTCCACGCTGCTGCACGAGATCAATCTCGGCGCGACGGCGATCGGCACGGGCATAAACGCCGTTCCCGGCTATACTGCCGCCGTACGCGCGCAACTCGCCGAACTGACCGCCTTGCCGCTGAAGACCGCCCCCGATCTGGTCGAGGCGACGCAGGACGCCGGCGCCTTCGTCCAATTGTCGGGCGTGCTGAAACGTGTCGCCGTCAAGCTTTCGAAAGTCTGCAACGACCTGCGCCTTCTGGCGTCAGGACCGCGCGGCGGGTTGGGCGAGATCGAACTGCCCGCTGTGCAGGCCGGCTCCTCGATCATGCCGGGCAAGGTCAATCCGGTCATTCCGGAGGTCGTAAACCAGATCGCCTTCGCGGTGATCGGCCATGACGTGACAGTGAGCTTCGCGGCGGAGGCCGGTCAACTCCAGCTCAATGCCTTCGAACCGATCATCGCGCTCAGCCTTTTCCGTTCGCTGTCGCAGATGCGGCGCGGTTGCCTCGTCCTGGCCGAAAAATGTGTGGTCGGCATTCGCGCAAACGAGGCGCGGCTCGCCGAGATCGTCGAACATTCGCTTGCGCTGGTCACAGCGCTCAATCCCAAAATTGGCTATGCGCGCGCGACGGAGGTGGCGTTGACCGCGCATCGTCAGAACAAGACCGTGCGCGAGGTGGTGATCGAAATGGGCCTGATGGGTTCGAACGACCTCGACGCCATCCTCGATCCGGCCGAACTCGCCCGGGGGCGCCAGAAGTTGTGATCCGGGCCGGTGGCGTCCCATGGGCCTGATATGCAAGACTTGCGAGAAGAAACGAGACGACGCGATCCAGGGAGCGCGCATGCCGAAATTCGCCGCCAACCTTTCCATGATGTTCACGGAATGGCCGTTCCTCGATCGCTTCTCCGCGGCTGCGGACGCCGGCTTCTCCGCGGTCGAATATCTCTTTCCCTACGAACATCCGGCCGACGCCATTGGCGAGCGGCTGCAGCGTCATCGTCTCACGCAGGCCCTGTTCAACATGCCGCCCGGCGACTGGGCGGCCGGCGAGCGCGGGGTTGCGGCTCTGCCGGATCGCTTCGACGACCTGAAGAAGGGCGTCGACCAGGCGCTCGGCTACGCCAAGGCGACTGGCGTCAAGCGCATTCATCTCATGTCGGGTCATGCCGACAGCGCGAATCCGCAAGCCCGGGCCGCCTATCGCCGCTCGGTCGCCTACGCGGCGGAAAAGCTCGCGCAACACAAGATCGACCTGCTGCTGGAACCGATCAACGCGCGCAACATGCCCGGCTATTTTCTCAACGATTTCGATCAGGCGGCGGCCGTCATCGCAGAAAGCGGCGCATCGAACGTCAAGCTGCAATTCGACGTCTATCATCGCCAGATCATCCATGGCGACGTGATCATGGGTCTGCGCAAGTTCATGCCGATCTCCGGCCACGTGCAGATCGCCTCGATCCCGTCGCGCAACGAGCCCGACGGCGAAGAGATCAACTATCCCTTCGTCTTCGCCGAGCTCGATGCGCTGGGATACGACGGCTTCGTCGGCTGCGAGTACAATCCGCGCGGCAAGACGCTCGATGGCCTCGGCTGGTTCTCGACATACAGGAGATCGTGATGGCCATCGTGCTCGGAGCCATCGCCGACGACTACACGGGCGCCTCCGACCTCGCGAACACGCTGGCCAAAAACGGGCTGGCGACCGTGCAGACCATCGGCGTTCCATCGGCCGACCTGGTGCTGCCGGAGGTCGACGCCGTCGTCGTCTCGCTGAAGATCAGGTCGGCGCCGGCCGTCGAGGCCGTCGCCGCGGCGCGAGCCGCCGATAAATGGATGCGCGCGCGGGGCGCCGCGCATGTCATGTACAAGATCTGCTCGACCTTCGATTCCACCGACGCAGGCAATATCGGACCGGTAACAGAAGCTTTGCGCGCCGACCATCGCGAACATATCGCGATTGTCACGCCGGCTTTTCCCGAAACTGGCCGTACCGTCTATCGTGGCCATCTGTTCGTCGGCGATGTGCCCTTGAACGAGAGTCCGCTGAAGGATCACCCGCTGAACCCGATGCACGATTCAAATCTCGTGCGCGTGCTGGCCGCCCAGTCGAAGGGAAAGGTCGGGCTCTTGCCGCTCGACGCGATCGCGCAGGGAGCCGTCGCCGCCGCGGAGCGACTCGCGGCGCTGGAGAAAGACGGCGTCGCCTCCTGCATTGCCGACGCCGTGTTCGAGCGCGACCTCGAGATTCTGGGCGAGATTGCTTTCGCCGCGCCCGTCTCGACCGGCGCGTCGGGTCTCGGCCTCGGCCTTGCCCGCGCCGCCGTGAGGGCCAGGCGCACGCGCGCCGCAACATCGGCCGCTGACGCGAAAGCGAAAGTGGGCGGGCTGGCCGCTGCTGTCGCAGGGAGTTGCTCGCAGGCGACGCTGCAGCAGATCGCGCGCGCCGAAAGGGTCATGCCGGTATTGCGCCTCGACACGTCGCGACTTCTCTCCAGCGACGCGGAGGCGGAGCTCGCGGCGGCGGTCGGCTGGGCGGCCGAACGCGTCGGCAAGGGGCCGGTCCTGATCGCCTCCAGCGCGCCACCGGAGGAGGTCGCAAGGCTGCAGGCGCAGCATGGACGGGAGCACGCGGGCGCCGCGATCGAGCAGGCGACGGCGCGCATCGCGGCGGCGCTTGTCGACAGGGGCGTGCGTCGTCTGGTCGTCGCTGGCGGCGAAACGTCCGGCGCGACGGTCGATCGTCTGGGGGTTCCCGCCTTCCTCGTCGAGGAGGAAATAGCCGCCGGGGTGCCAATCCTCCGCACGGCGGGCTGGAAGGGGCCGGAAATGCGGCTGGCGCTGAAATCCGGAAATTTCGGCGGGCAGGATTTCTTCGAGAAGGCGTTTGCGATGATGGGCTGATCTTAGGCCTTGTGTCCCGCGCAGCCCTCGTGCGTGCAGCCGGAATTGTCCGCGCCGTCCGAGCAGACGAAACGAGATACAGGCAGGTCGGGCCGGAAGGTCCGCGCCACGTCTTCTACTTGCGCGCGCGTCATGAAGCGGGCGTGTGTTTCTCGCAGGATCATGTACAGCCTGGCGCTCTCTTCCAGCTCCTCGCAATTGAATACGGCCGCTTCCAGGCTGTCGCCCGAGACGACGGGCCCATGATTGGCGAGCAGGATCGACGTGTGTCTGCCCTCCAGCGCACGGATGGCGTCCGCCACCGCCGGATCGCCCGGCCGGAAGTACGGCACAAGCGCCGTCGCGCCGCAGCGCATGAGCTGGTAGGGCGTCAGCGCCGGCAGCGCGCAACCTGGATCGAGGCCGGGCAGCATGCTCAGCGCCACGCAATGCGTGGAATGCAGATGCACGATCGCTTTGGCCGGGCTCGTCTCGTACACTGCCGAATGCAGAGGGATTTCTTTCGTCGGCCTGTCGCCGTCGACATGCCGGCCGGACGCGTCGACGCGCGACAGTCGCGCCGGATCGAGAAAGCCCATTGAGGCGTTGGTCGGCGTCGCCAGCCAGCCGCCGTCGTCGAGCCGTACCGAGATATTGCCTGACGAGCCCGGCGTCAGTCCGCGCTCGAACAGCGAGCGTGCGAAGCGGCAGACCTGTTCGCGCAAACGTGCTTCGCTCATGCCGCCGCTCCGTCTCGATCTCAATGCAACGTCGTGATGCCGTGGCTCTGCAGACCCTCGATCACGCCGTTGAACACCAGGCCGACGCCCATTGCCGACACAAAGAAACCCACGATGCGGGTAGCGGCGTCGATCCCCATCTGTCCGAGAACACGCGTGAGCCGGTCGGCGTGCGCCAGGCACAGATAGGTAGCCAGCATGGTGGCGACGATCGCGCCCGATACGGCGATGAGCGCCGCGATCTCGGTCGACGAGGTCTTGATCGTTGCGGTCATGCCGAGAATTGTGGCGATCGCGCCGGGTCCGAACATCAGCGGCATGGCGAGCGGTACGAAAGCGATGGCGTCGAGATTGTCGCTGTCGGCATTGCCGAGGCCGCCGCCCGACGGCGATGGCGAGAACAGTTCGAAGCCGATCTTCACGAGAATGATGCCGCCGACGATCCGCACCATCGACAGCGGCACGTCGAACAGCCGCAGCATCAGATTACCGAAGACGAGAAAGAAGAAGGCGAGCAGCGCGGCGTAGAGGCATGCCTTGGCGGCCACCGCGCGATGCGTGGCGTCATCCCGGCCGGCCAGCAGCTTGAGGAAGATGGGCAGCACCTCCAGCGGATTGATGATGGCCAGCAGCGTCGTGAACGTGCCGACGAACAGGGTCAATTCACGGCTCATGCGGGTCCTGTTTGCGGGAGGGCCGGTCGGATTCGTCGCCTATTAGACCGGAGGGAGGCCGCGCGGGGAAGGGCGGGCGAAAAAGTTCAGGTCGCGGGACGGACAGAATCGACGAAGGCGCGAACCGCCGCCCCGATCCGCTCGTCGCTGTCGGCCTGCGTCCATCCCCTGGCCTTGAGCGCGGTCTTCGTCACGACAAGCGAATGATCGCCGCCATCCACCACATGAAGGACGGATGGCGCTGACATTTTCCGACGAACATTTTCCAGCAGATCGAGCGGGCAGAGGGGATCGCGCGTCCCCTGCACGAACATGACCGGCGTTCGCGTTGCAATCAGAACCCCGTCGCGAAGTTTCTTGGGATCGCCCGCTCCGCAGAGCGGGTATCCGAAGCAGACGAGCCCGGCGACTTTCGCGTCCAGCGCGACATGGCAGCCGACACGCCCGCCCATACTCTTGCCGACGAGGAAGATCTGGCCGTCATGGCGGGCGGCCAACGCGTCCAGAGCCGCCCGATGCGCCTCGACAAGCCGCGGCAGCGGGTCGGGGCGCTTCTTTCCATTGAGCGCGTAGGGATAGTCCATCGTCTGGACGGCGCCGAACGGCGCGAGCAGGCGTGCAAGGTCCTGCATGCGCGGATGGGCGCTCGACGCGCCTGCGCCCGGCGCCAGCAGAAAAGCGGGGTTGGGAAAAGGCATGCGGGCAAACTAGCGCGGCCCGGACGCCGGGGCGAGGCGATGGCTCGGGTCGGGCTGGCGCTGCCAGAGAGGAGCGAAATCTCGCCCCCACGCTTGCGCAGGCCGAACTTGGGGGGAGCCGCAGGCCGGTTCGGTCGCAAATATGTGACCGAACCATTGCTGCATGAATCTGGTCAATGTCTTCAAGTCTTACGAGTGCTGGCGGCGAACGCGCTTTGTCCGGCCCATGCTCGCTCGGACCTGCCGATCATGTCTTCGCGTCGCACGTTATCGCCTGCTCGAACAGCATCACGCGATCCTTGCCCTGTGGCCTGACGCGCTCGAAGACGCTTGCGGGCCGGAAGCGAACGCCGCCTCGCAATGCTTCGCCGTCTTTTGGAAATGCTCGACCAATCGCGAGACGGCGAGATCGGAATCGCGGGCGATCGTCGCTTCCATGATCAGCCTGTGTTCGTCCGGCCCTCTCGAACGGCGTGCGGCCGCGGTGCGCGAAATGTGACGGTATCGATCAGCCATATCGAACAATTGCTCGCAATAGCCGATCAGCCAGCGCGACTGGCAGCCGGCGATCAAGGACGTGTGGAATGCGCGGTGGGCGGTTTCCCACTCGGGATTCACACCGTCCGACGCTTCCTCGCCGAGCCAGCGCCTTGTTCGAGAAAGTCGGTGATGCGAGATGACAATGGCCTCTTCCCAGGAGTGATCGCCCCGCGCAATGGATTCGCGCAGCGCGCGCTCGTTGAGCCAGGCGCGGGTTCGCGTGAGTTCCCGAAGGTCATCGAGACTCAACGCTGCAACACGGAAACCCTGCAGGTCGCTTTGAACGACGAAGCCGTCGCTCGACAGCCGGTTCAGCGCTTCGCGGACCGGACTAATGCCAAAACCGTAGCGTTCGCACAATTGCCGGACGCGCAGTTTTTCTCCGCCAGAAAACACTCCGGAGATGATTTCACCTCGCAGCCGCGTGTGGGCGACCGAGGCGAAGGTCTCGCCCTCTGGCCGCAGCTCCGGATCGAATCTCGGCTTTTTCATGCCATTCAATACCACAGTTTGACGATCCATCAAAATTCATAATTGACAAAATGATCGATCATTTTAGTCTCCAGGAAAAGGGAGGCGGGCCGGCATGGACCTCGGTATCGCGGGCCGCAAGGCGATTGTTTGCGCATCCTCGCAGGGTCTGGGGCTCGCCTGCGCCAGCGCTCTTGCGCGGGAAGGCTGCCATGTCGTCATCAACGGCCGCGAACCGGGACGACTCGCGGAAGCCGCCACGGCCATCGAGCAAGCGACCAGGCGGCGTCCGACGACCGTCGCCGCGGACATCGAGACCGAGGACGGGCGCAAGCGCCTTGTCGAGGCCTGTCCGGAGGCGGACATTCTCGTCAACAACAACCGCGGACCGATGCCGGGCGCATTCGTCGACTTCGGCGTCGACGACTGGCTGGCTGCGGTTGGCGCCAACATGCTCGCGCCCCTGATGATGATCCGGGCCCTCCTGCCGGGAATGCGGGCGCGCCGTTTCGGCCGGATCGTCAACATCACTTCCGCGATGGTGAAATCGCCGCGGCCAAGCATGGAGCTTTCGACCGCCGCGCGCGCCGGCCTCACGGCGGCCAGCAAGGCAATCTCCCTTTCCGCGGCGCAGGACAATGTGACGATCAACAATCTTCTGCCCGAACGCATCGACACCGACCGCCAGCGGTTCATGACCGAGAGAATGATGAAAAGTTTGGGCATCGGCTGGGACGAGGCGCGTCGACGCATCGCCGATCAGCTTCCGGCCAAGCGCTTCGGCACGCCAGCTGAATTCGGCGACGCCTGCGCCTTCCTCTGCAGTGCGCAGGCGGGCTTCATCACTGGCCAGAATTTGCAACTCGACGGAGGCGGCTATCATGGACTGGTCTGAAAGACCATCGGCCCTGCTGCCAACCAACGAGCGCGCTCCGTTCAACTTCACACGCGCGAGCCACGTGGTCCTCCAGGTCAAGGACCTCGCCCTCAGCCGCGCCTTCTACGTCGATACGCTCGGCTTTGTCGTCAGCGACGAAACGGCGAACACGATCTATTTGCGTGGTCTGGAAGAGGCTTGCCACCACAGTCTGGTGCTCGAAAAGGCCGATCAGGCCTCATGCCGCTTCGTGGGTTTCCGCGTGCGCCTCGACGAAGAACTGGATCTCGTCAAGGCGCATTTCGAAGCGAACGGGCTTCCCGCGGCCTGGGCAAATGTCGACCACCAGCGGCGCACGTTGCATGTGGTCGATCCCAGCGGCGCGCATGTCGAAATTTGCGCCAACATGGACACCCGGCCGCGGCAGATTCTCGCGGCCAGCGCGTTCGTCGGCGCCTGTCCACTACGCCTCGACCATTTCCAGATCCATACACCCTTCGTCGGTGAAGCGTTCGGCTTCTACGCTGGCATGGGCTTTCGGCTTTCGGAATATATCGCGCGCGACGGCGTGGAAGAGCCCGACGCAGTTTTCCTGCAACGCAAGGGGAACCCGCACGATGTCGTGTTCTTCCGCAACGACGGGCCGCGCCTGCACCACGTCGCTTTCCTGGCCCCCGAAACCTACCACCTGATGCTTCTGTGTGACCGGCTGGCGGAAGCTGGTTTCGGAGCAGCCGTAGAATTTGGCCCGCAACGCCACTTCTCGCCGGGCTTTGCGCGTTTCGTCTACGTACGCGACCCCGACGGGCATCGCATTGAGTTCTTCACGAGTCACTACCTGACGCTCGACAGCGAAGATGAACCCGTACGCTGGAACGTGTCGCAACTCGGAGGCGGCTGGGGGCCGCGCCCACCGCAAAGCTGGCGAAACGAGGCCTCGCCTTTCGCGGGAACGGAGGTGTTGCCGGCGAACGCTCCGAACCGGGACGCGTTTGCCCGATGATACCAGAAGAAACCGACGTCCTGATCGTTGGCGCGGGTCCTGTCGGCGCTACCGCAGCGCTGCTCTGCGCGCGCTTCGGGTTGCGCAGCATCATCATCGAAAAACGGGAACGCCGGGCAGGGCCGCCGAAGGCGCATGCGCTCAACCCGCGCAGCCTCGAAATCTACGCATCGATGGGCATCAGCTACGAACGTCTCGTGCGCCACGCGATGCCGCGGGAGGATGGCGGGTTCGTGAGGTTCGTGACGAGCCTGCAGGGACTGCAGATCGGCGCACTGCCTTACGAACGTCAGGACGACGGAGCGCTGGAAGCGACCCCGAATCCCCTCATCAACATTCCGCAGCCGGCTCTCGAAGACATCCTCCTCGAGGAAGTCTCCAATGCGAAGGCAATCGATCTGAGGCGATCGCAGACATGGCTTTCCGCTGCCGATAACGGAGCGCGCGTGATCTCGACGATCGCGACGATCGGGGGCGAATGTCGCATCGCAAGCCGCTATCTTCTGGCCTGCGACGGCGCCGACAGCACGGTCCGCAAGGCCTGCGGCATCGATATGCCGGGCGACGCGCGGATCGAAGACCGCATCATGATCCACATCGAAGCGGATCTGCGCCCGCTTCTGGGAAGCCGCCCCGCTGTTCTCTATTTCATTACAGACCCCTCGTCGCCCGCCACGCTGATTGCCTACGATCTCGCGTCGACCTACGTCCTGATGCATCGCTACGACAGGACGAAGGAAGACGCCGCCAGCTTTCCGCCCGAGCGCTGCAAGGAGATCGTCCGGCGCGCCATAGGCCCGGATACGCCATTCGAAATCAGGCATATCAGCCCATGGACCATGACAGCGCTCGTTGCGGAACGATATAGGACGGGCCGCATCTTCCTGTGCGGAGACGCCGCCCACCGCTTTCCACCCTCCGGCGGTCTCGGGCTCAATTCCGGAATGCAGGACGCGCACAACCTCGTGTGGAAGCTAGCTGCGGTCGAACGAGGGTGGTGCGACGAAAGCCTCCTCGATTCCTATCAGCGCGAGCGCCAGCCGGTGGCTGCGGCCTACTCGGCGCAGAGCCATGGCAATGCGCTGCGTATGGGCAAGCTGTTTGGTTTCGTCGCCTCAGAATTCACCGACGCCGGAGGCGACCGTGCACAGGCGGAACGACGACTGTCGTCTCCGGAGTTGCGCCCGGCGATTGATGAGTTGATCGAATTGCAGCGACCGCATTTCGACAGCTTCGGCCTGCAGATCGGGTTTCGTTATGGCGACCGGACGTGGACGGAAAGCGTCTCCGATTTCATGCCGCAAATTGTGGACGGCGTACGGATGCCGCACGCCTGGATCGAGATTGCGGGCAAGCGAGCAAGCTCGCTCGATCTTCTCGATCCGGCGACCTTCACGCTGATCTGCGCGCCGGCCGAAACTGCCTGGAACGACGCTCTGTCGGACTGCGCCGCGCCGCTGCGGATCTGCGTAAGCGGCGTCGACTTTCTCGACGTGTCCGCGAAATGGGCGGGGCTTCTCGGCGGGACGAAGGCCGTGCTGGTTCGCCCGGACGGGCACATCCTGCACGTGTGCGGCTCGCATGATGACGAGTCGATCGCAAGGCTTCGTCAGAAACTGAGAATGCCTGCGCTCGCTTAAAGAAAAATGGGAGGACATCATGGTCGCCGGCATCAATACAGCCTCACGCATAATCGTCGCCTCTGCCGTCCTCGCTTCAACCTGCGCCTGGAGCGGGGAATATTCCGGCCCAGGCGTGACGAAGGACGAAATCGTCATTGGCAATACCGCCCCCTATAGCGGGCCGGTTTCCGCTCTGGGCACGACGATCAAGGCGGCGGGCGCCTATTTCAGGAAGGTCAACGACGAAGGCGGCGTCAATGGCCGCAAGATAAAGTTCCTCTCCTATGACGACGGCTATGCGCCACCGAAGACCGTCGAGCAGACGCGTCGCCTCGTCGAAAGCGACAATGTCTTGCTGGTGTTCGGTTCGCTGGGCACTCCGACGAGCGCCGCCGTGCAGAAATATCTGAACGAGAAGCAGGTGCCTCAATTGTTCGTCATGAGCGGCGCTTCGCGCTTCCACGACGCCAAGGCGTCGCCGTGGAGCATGGGCTGGCCGCTCGCGCTCCGTTCGGAGGGCGCGGTGCTTGCGAAGCATCTCGCGGCGATGCCGCAAAGACCAAGGCTGGCCGTCCTTTACCAGAACGACGATTTCGGCCGCGACCTACTCGCCGGATTGAAGGACACGCTCGGCGGCCAGGCCGGAATGATTGTCTTGGAAGCCTCCTATGACGTGACGGCGCCGACGGCAGATTCCCAATTGCTTCAGCTGAAGGCTACGGGCGCCGATGCGATCGCGCTGTTTACGACTCCAAAATATTCCGCGCAGGCGATCCGCAAGATCGCAGAATTGCAGTGGAAGGCGAACGTGTTCATCCCGCAATCCTCGGCCTCGGCCGGCAGCGTGCTGACGCCTGCCGGCATCGACAATTCGCAAGGCGTCATGAGCTGGGCTTCCTACAAGGATCCGACCGAAGCCGGCTGGAAGGACGACCCAGGCATGAAGGCTTGGCTGGCCTTCATGGAAAAATATTATCCGGAGGGAGACAGGGCCGATATTTCAAACGTCGTCGGCTATCTGCTCGCGAAGACGATGGTGGCCACGCTTGCCCAGGCCGGCGACGATCTGAGCCGGGCGAATATCCTGAAGCAGGCGACACAACTCACGAACCAGAGCTACGACATGCTTCTGCCAGGGGTGACGATCGATACGGTGAAATCGCCCTATTCACCGCTGACACAGGTGCAGATGGAGCGCTTCGTCGGGTCCTCCTGGCAAAGGTTCGGCCCGATAGTCGGCGGCGACGCGAAAAACTGAGTGCAACAGGGATCGGGAGGTTGTGATGGTTGGCTCCGTGCGCGCTGCGGGATTGCTGTGCCTGTTTCTGGCGCCGCTCGCCGCGGGCGGCCCGCCGGCCGCGATGGCGGCGGGGAACGATCAGAACCTCATCGTGACGCTGCTCGGAACGGGAGATCCGATCCCCAGCGCGACGCGAAACGGGCCGGCAATTCTCGTGCAGGCCGGCGGGCTGAACCTGATGTTCGACGCCGGCCGCGGGAACACGGTCCGTCTCAGACAGGCAGGACTCTGGCCGGGGCAGATTGATGCGGTTTTCGTCACGCATTTCCATTCCGACCATTTGAACGGGCTGGGCGATCTGCTGACGCTCGGCTACATCGGCCGGACCAATGTGCGCAGGAGTCGCCCGCTGGAAGTCATCGGGCCAGTCGGCATGAAGCGAATCGCCGAGGCAATACGCTCGTCAATTGACGATGACGTGAAGATCAGGACAGCGGATGAAAAAATCACGCCTTCCGGCGCCGACATGAACGTGCGCGAGTTTTCCGACGACGGGCAGGTATTCGAACGCAACGGCGTCAAGGTCACCGCTTTCGCGGTGGATCACGGCGTGTTCATCAAGCCTGCCTTCGGGTATCGCGTGGACTACGATGGCAAGTCCGTCCTCCTTTCAGGCGATACGCGGTACGACGAAAACTTGATTGCGCATGGAGCGGGTCTCGACATTCTCGTCCACGAGACTGCCGTCGCGCCAGATTCCTTGCAGGCGCTCGATACGGTCAAGGCGGTTCTGGCGCATCACACCACGCCCGAACAGGCAGGGGATGTCTTCGCGCGAACGAAGCCGAAGCTCGCGGTGTTTAGCCACATCACACTGATCCAGGACGGCGCCAACCCTCCGGTAAGCGAAGCGGAGATCGAACGCCGCACGCGTCAGAAGTGGAATGGCGGACTCGTTGTCGGCCAGGACCTCATGCGCATGACGATTGGACCGGATGGCGTTCAGGTCGATCGGATCTCGCCTTGAGAGGCTCGCTCAAGCGCGCAAGCAGAGCTTCGGATCGACCAGAGGGGGTGGATATCAGACGTTCCGAACGTTCGTTCCCCGCCCGACGTTCTTTATGAAATCCTTACGCGGCCGCCGGTCAATCCGAATGGTTGCTTGATGCGCCGGGCGTCTAACAAGCGATCCTCCATAGGAGGACGCCATGTTCGATCTCGTCTTCGCGGGGCTAGGCCTCGCCCTCATCGTCCTGATGGGTCTCTACGCCCACGCTCTCGACAGGGTGTGACGCCATGCTCGAAGCCGTCCTCGGTCTTGTCGTCGCCGTGGCGCTGACGATCTACCTCGTCGTCGCCCTGCTCCAGCCCGAACGTTTCTGACGAGGCGTCCATGACATTCGTTGGCCTGGCGCAAATCGCGCTCGTATTCGCTCTCGTGCTCGCAGCGGCCATTCCGCTCGGGCGCTACATGGCGGCCCTTTTTGCGGACACTCCGTCAGCACGTCTGCGGTTCGTGGGAGCGGTCGAGGCGGGGATTTATCGCGCAGCCGGCGTCGATCCGTCGCGCGAACACGGCTGGCTCGCCTATGCTCTGGCGATGCTGGCGTTTAGCGCACTGGGCTTCGTCAGCCTCTACGCCATCCTTCGCGCGCAGGCGTGGTTGCCGTGGAACCCGCAAGGGTTCGACAATCTGCCGCCCGACCTCGCTTTCAACACGGCGATCAGCTTTCTCACCAACACCAACTGGCAGGCCTATTCCGGCGAGACGACGATGAGTCATCTCTCACAGATGGCCGGGCTTGCCGTCCACAATTTCCTGTCGGCTGCGACGGGCATTGCGCTGTCGCTGGCGGTGACGCGCGCCTTCGCGCGATCGGGCGTCGCAACGCTCGGGAATTTCTGGGTGGACATGACACGCGCGACGCTGTTCCTGCTGCTGCCTTTGTCTCTTGTGGTCGCAATCGCCTTTGTCGCTCTCGGCGTCCCGCAAACGCTGACGGGTTCCGTCGATGCGACGACGCTGGAAGGCGCCAGGCAGGCGATCGCCCTTGGGCCGATGGCGAGCCAGGAGGCGATCAAGCAGATCGGCACGAACGGCGGCGGATTCTTCAACGCGAATTCGGCGCATCCCTTCGAAAATCCGAACGCCCTGTCCAATGCCCTGCAGATCTGGGCGATGCTTGTCGTCTCGACCGCGTTGCCGATCGCATTCGGCCGCGTGGTTGGCCTGCCGAGGCAGGGGTATGCGCTGCTGGCGGCGATGGCCGTGCTGCTGGTCGCCGGCGTGCTCGTCGTCTACGGCGCCGAGACGTCGGGAAATCCTCTGCTGACGCAGCTCGGCGTCGATCCGGCCTCGGGCAATATGGAAGGCAAGGAAGTCCGCTTCGGCCAGGCCATGTCGGCCATGTTCGTCGCGGTGACGACCGGCCTCTCCTGCGGCGCGGTCAACGCCATGCACGATGCGTTGACGCCGCTCGGTGGCTTGGCGCCGCTGTTCCTCATCCAGCTCGGCGAAGTCCTGCCGGGCGGGGTCGGCTCAGGCATCTACGGGATGATCGTCTTCGCAATCCTCTCGGTCTTCGTCGCCGGTCTCATGGTGGGCCGCACGCCGGAATTTCTCGGCAAGAAGATCGAGGCGCGTGAGATGAAGCTCGCAATGCTGGCGGTGCTGATCCTGCCGCTCGCCATTCTTGGCTTTTCCGCCGTCGCCGCCGTGCTGCCGACAGCGCTTGCGAGCCTCGCCAACGCCGGCCCGCACGGACTGAGCGAAATCCTCTACGCCTATTCTTCCGCGGCGGGAAACAATGGCTCGGCCTTCGCGGGCCTCAACGCCAACACGCCATGGTTCAACGCGACGACCGGCGTCGCAATGGCGCTCGGGCGATTCGGATATGTCGTTCCGGTGCTCGCGATGGCCGGTTCGCTCGTCGGCAAGACTCGCGCCGTCCACTCCGCCGGCACGTTTCCCACCGACGGCCCGCTGTTCGTCGGCCTGCTCGTCGGCGTGATCCTGATCCTCGGCGGCCTGCAGTTCTTCCCCGCGCTCGCGCTCGGGCCCATCGTCGAGCATGCGCTGATGCTCGACGGCAAGACCTTCTGAGGAGCAGATCATGTCGAAGCAAGCTTCTGCGCCGCGTCTGTTCGACAGCGGCATCGTCATCGCCGCGACGCTAGACGCCTTTCGCAAGCTCGACCCCCGCCATCTTATGCACAATCCCGTCATCTTCGTGACGGAGGTCGTGGCGGCGCTCGTCACCTTCCTGTGGATCCGCGAACTTTCGACCGGCGTTGGCGCGCCCTTCTTTTCCGGGCAGATCGCGCTTTGGCTGTGGTTCACGGTTCTATTCGCGACCTTCGCCGAAGCGGTCGCCGAAGGGCGCGGCAAGGCGCAGGCGGCGAGCTTGCGAGTGACGCGCAGCGACACGCAGGCCAAGCGCTATCTCGATCCCGTGAATCCTGGGGGCATCTACCAGGGCGTGAACGCGCTGGACCTGCGCGTCGGCGACGTCGTGCTGGTGGAGGCAGGCGACATCATTCCCTCCGACGGCGAGATCGTCGAAGGCGTCGCCTCCGTCAACGAATCTGCGATTACAGGCGAATCCGCGCCGGTCATCCGCGAGGCGGGCGGCGATCGCTCCGCGGTGACGGGGGGCACGACCGTGCTGTCCGACTGTATCAAGGTGCGCGTGACGGCCGCGCCCGGCTCGACCTTCATCGATCGCATGATCGCCCTGGTCGAGGGCGCCGAACGCCAGAAGACGCCGAACGAACTGGCGCTGTCGATCCTGCTCGCCGGCATGACGTTGATCTTCCTGATCGCGGTCGTGACGCTCTGGGGCCTTGCCGGCTATTCCGGGACGATTGTTCACGTCGTCGTGCTCGTCGCGCTGCTCGTCACGTTGATTCCGACGACGATCGGCGGCCTGCTCTCGGCGATCGGCATCGCGGGAATGGACCGGCTGATCCGCTTCAACGTCATCGCCACGTCGGGTCGCTCGGTCGAGGCCGCCGGCGACGTTGACACGCTCCTGCTCGACAAGACGGGCACCATCACCTTCGGCAATCGCATGGCGACAGCCTTCCTGCCCGTCGCCGGCGTGAGCGAGCACGAACTGGCCGCCGCAGCGCTCGCCTCGAGCCTGGCCGATGAGACCCCGGAAGGCCGGTCGATCGTCGCGCTCGCGCGCGGCGAATTCGGAGCCGCCGATCCTGATTTTGCGGACGCCGCGGCCACGATCGTCCCTTTCGCGGCGCAGACGCGCATTTCCGGGGTCGACTTCCCCGGCCATTCCATCCGCAAGGGCGCGATCGACTCGATCCTGCGTTACGTCGGCGCCCCGATCGAGCGCACGCCGCCGGAATTCCGGCGCGCGGTCGAAACGGTGGCGTCTTCCGGCGGGACGCCGCTGGCGGTTGCGCAGGACGGCGCCCTGCTCGGGGTCATCCATCTCAAGGATGTCGTCAAGCCGGGCATCAAGGATCGCTTCGCCGCACTGCGCGCCATGGGCATCCGCACGGTCATGGTGACGGGCGACAACCCCGTCACCGCCGCGGCCATCGCATCGGAGGCCGGCGTCGACGATTTTCTCGCCGAAGCGACGCCCGAGGACAAGTTGACCTATATCCGCAAGGAGCAAGCCGGTGGCCGCCTGATCGCCATGTGCGGGGACGGGACGAACGACGCGCCGGCGCTGGCGCAGGCTGACGTTGGCGTCGCCATGCAGACCGGCACGCAGGCGGCGCGCGAGGCCGGCAACATGGTCGATCTCGATTCCAATCCGACCAAGCTCATCGAGATCGTCGAGATCGGCAAGCAGCTCCTGATGACACGCGGTTCGCTGACGACCTTCTCCATCGCCAACGACGTCGCAAAATACTTCGCGATCCTGCCCGCGCTGTTCATCTCGACCTATCCGCAGCTCGGCGCGCTCAATGCGATGCAGCTCGCTTCGCCGCAATCGGCGATCCTGTCGGCAGTCATCTTCAACGCGCTCATCATTATCGCGCTCATCCCGCTGGCGCTGAAGGGCGTCGCCTACCGACCGGTCGGCGCAGCCGCGCTGCTGCGCCGGAACCTGCTCGTCTACGGCGTTGGCGGCCTGCTGCTGCCGTTCGTCGGCATCAAGGCGATCGACCTCGTCGTCGCGGCGTTGAATCTCGCCTGAAGGAGAACATCATGCTCCAGCACTTCCGGCCCGCCATCGTCCTGCTCGTCGCTCTGACGGCGATCACGGGCGTCGCCTATCCGCTTGCGATCACCGGAATCGCGCAAGTCGCCTTTCCCGCGCAGGCCAACGGCAGCCTGATCCTGAACGACGGAAAGGTCGTCGGCTCTTCGCTGATCGGCCAGAACTTCACCTCGGCGCGCTATTTCCACGGCCGCCCGTCGGCCACGAGCGCGGCCGATCCCGCCGACGCCAGCAAGACGATCGACGCGCCCTACAATGCGGCGAACTCGTCGGGCGCCAATCTCGGCCCGACGTCGCAGAAGCTGATCGACCGCGTGAAGGGCGATTCCGAAGCCTGGCGCGCATTGGCAGGGGCGGGTCCGATCCCGGGCGACGCGCTGACGACCTCAGCCTCCGGCCTCGATCCCGACATCACCCCAAAAAATGCCTTGGCGCAGGCGGCGTCGGTCGCGAAGGCGCGCGGCATGACGGAAGAACGCATCCGTACGATGATCGCGGCGCACACGGAACGGCCGCTCTTCGGCTTCATCGGCGAACCGCGCGTAAATGTTCTGCGCATCAATCTCGCGCTGGATCGGTTAGGATCGGGCTGAGGAGGCGCCAGCGCCCATGGGCCCGCCGGGCAGACCAAACGACGGACGACCCGATCCCGATGCGTTGCTCGCCCACAGCCAGCGCGAAAACCGGGGGCGGCTGAAGGTCTTTCTCGGCGCCGCACCCGGCGTCGGAAAGACCTATTCCATGTTGCAGAACGCCCGTCGCGTCAAAGCCGACGGCGTCGACGTGGTGATTGGGCTCGTCGAGACGCATGGCCGCGCCGAGACCAGCGCTCTGGTTGAAGGGCTCGAAATCATGCCGCGGCGGGTGAGCGAATATCGCGATCGCATCATAGAGGAATTCGACCTCGACGCGGCGCTGGCGCGCGGCCCGAAACTGCTGGTGCTCGACGAACTGGCGCATACGAATGCGCCCGACAGCCGTCACCCGAAGCGCTGGCAGGACGCCGAGGAATTGCTCGACGCCGGGATCGACGTCTGGACGGCGCTCAACATACAGCATCTGGAAAGCCTCGCCGACGTCGTCTCGCGCATCACCGGAATCGTCGTGCGCGAAACCGTGCCGGACAAGGTGCTGCAGGAAGCCGACGCCGTGGTTCTCGTCGATATCACGCCGGATGAGCTGATCGCGCGCCTGCACGAAGGCAAGGTCTATGTGCCGGAAGTGGCGCGGCGCGCGACCGAGCGGTTCTTCACGCCGGGCAACCTGACCGCGCTGCGCGAACTTGCCCTGCGGCGCACGGCCGATCGCGTCGACGACCAGATGGCGGATTATCTCCGGCTCAAGGCAATCGAGGGGCCGTGGAACGCCTCCGAGCGCCTGATGGCTTGCGTCGCGCCGGACGCGACCGCCGAGCGCGTCGTGAGGCGCGCGAGCCAGCTCGCGACGAGCCTCAACGCCGGCTGGATCGCCCTTCATCTCGAGCGGCCCGGCGAGATCGTCGATGCAGGCAAGGCCGACTACGTGCGCAGCGCGATGGAGCTCGCCGAGCGTCTCGGCGGCGAGACGCGTCGAGTCGCGGGCGCCGATCTCGTGGAAGAAACCCTCCGCCTCGCGCGTCGCGAGAACGTCACGCAGATCGTCGTCGGCGTCCGCGAACGCACCGTCGTGCAGCGCATGTTCCGCCGATCCTTCGCGGAAGCCCTGATCCGGCGCGCGGGTCCTTTCGAGGTTCATCTCGTGCAGGCCCAGGCGGCTGCGAACACGCCCGAGGTTTCACTGCGCCGCGCATTCGGAGCGCCGCCCGGCGATCGCGTGGCGATCGAGACTGGCGTCGCCACGCTCGCCGTCGCCTGCGCCGTCGGCATTTGCGAGGCGCTGAGCGGAGCTCTGCGCCTGCCGAACCTGTCGATGGTGTTTCTGGCGGCAGTACTGTTCTGCGCCGTCAGGTTCGGCGTGCGGGCGGCGGTGATCGCCTCGTTCCTGTCCTTCCTCGCCTACAATTTCTTCTTTATTCCGCCTGTCTACACCTTCACGATCGCCGAGCCGCACGAACTGCTGGCGCTGCTGGTTTTCCTCGCCGTCGCCGTGCTGACGGGATCGCTTGCCGGGCGCATCCGCGACCAGCGCGAGGGCGTCGTCCGGAACGCGGCCGTCACGCAATCGCTGTACGATTTTTCACGCAAGATCTCCGGCGCAGCCAGCGCCGACGACGTGCTTTGGGCTGCGGCCGCACATCTACACGGGGCTTTGGGCCGGCAAGTCGTGCTGCTTGCGAACGCGGACGAGGAATGGTCCGTGCAGGCAGCCTGGCCGCCGGACGTGCAACTCGACGCCGCCGAGTCGAGCGCGGCGCGCTGGGCGCAGCAGAAGGGCGAGCCGGCGGGATGGTCGACCGGAACCTTGCCACGCGTACGCTTCCAGTTCCGTCCCCTGCAGACAGCGCGCGGAACGGTCGCGGTGTGCGGCTTCGAGCCGCCGGACGCAGCTGCCGCGCTCTCCGCCGATGACGAACGCGCGCTGTCGGCAGTGCTCGGTCAGACGGCCATCGCGCTCGATCGCGCACTGCTCGCGCGCGAGGCCGCCAAGGCCGCGTCCTTCGAGGAGAACGAGAAGGTGCGCGATGCGTTGCTCGCCTCGCTGTCGCACGATCTGCGTACGCCGCTCGCCGCCATCGCCGGCGCGGCCTCCAGCCTGCGCGATCTCGGCGCCAACATGACCGAGGCGCAACGCGCCGAACTGCTCGCCTCCATCGAGGAGGAGACGGCGCGCCTGTCGCGCTTCGTCTCCAACCTGCTCGACATGTCGCGCATCGAGGCTGGCGGCCTGAAGGCGCGGCGCGACTGGGTCGATGTGGCGGACGTCGTCAGGAGCGCCGTCGCGCGCTGCCGCAAGGCCTTTCCGCACGCCGCCATCCGCGTCAGCCTGGCCGCCGACCTGCCGTTCGTGCGCGGCGACGCCCGCCTCTTGGAACAGGTCCTGTTCAACCTGCTCGACAACGCGCAGAAATACGGTGGCGACGGCGAGACCGCCGTGCACGCGCGGCGCGAGGGCGGCGATCTGATGCTGAGCGTCACGGACGAAGGTCCGGGCGTGAAGCCGGCCGACCTCGACAGGATATTCGAGAAGTTCTATCGCGGTGGACGCAACGACGGACGCAAGGCCGGCACCGGCCTTGGACTGTCGATCTGCAAGGGTTTGGTGGAAGCCATGGGCGGCGGCATAATCGCGCAAAGCCCGGCTGCACGCCGGCGCGGAACGCGCATCGTCGTGCGCCTGCCGGCGGTCGAACCGCCTTTGCTTGCCGGAGCCGAGACATGAACGGCCGCCGAATTCTGGTGGTGGACGACGAGCCGGAAATCCAGCGGTTTCTCCGTCTCGCGCTCAGCGCCGCCGGCTACGAGCCGATCGCCGCCGGGACCGCCGCCGAAGCGCTGAAGGCGTTCGTCAGCCGCGCCCCGGACGCCGTCGTGCTCGACCTCGGACTACCCGACCGCGACGGCAAGGACGTGCTGCGCGACATCAGGGCGCTCTCGCAGGCGCCGGTCGTCGTCCTTTCGGCGCGCGACCGCGAGACCGAAAAGATAGAGGCCCTGGATCTCGGCGCCGACGATTACGTCGAGAAGCCCTTCGGCATCGGCGAACTGATGGCGCGATTGCGCACGGCGCTGCGACACGCCTCGCCGGCGACCCCGCAGCAGGCGCGATTCGAGATCGACGGCCTCGTCGTCGATACCGAGCGGCGGCAGGTCTCTCGCGATGGCGCGCCCGTGCGGTTGACGCCGAAGGAATACGATCTGCTCGTGGCGCTCGTGCGCCATGCCGGCCGCGTGATCACGCACCGTCAGATACTGAACGAGGTCTGGGGCCCTGCGCACCGGGACGACACGCAATATTTGCGCGTCTTCATCGGCCAATTGCGGGCCAAGATCGAACGCGACCCCTCTGCGCCGACGATCCTGATCACGGAGCCTGGCGTAGGATACAGGATCGTCGAGAGCATATCCTGATTGCGTCGCGTGGCCTGTTCGCGACGACAGGAATGTCCGCAACCGGCGAAGCCCGGGCGGCTCTCAACGATGGGGCCCCCAATTCTCGATTTTCGGCCGCCACACGCCGACGAGTACGTTCAGCGTGGCCAGGGCGAGGACGACAGCGATCGAACTCAACTCCCGAGACAACTCGTCCAGGGCGCTCGGGGCGAGTTCTCCGCTGGCGATCCTGGCCGCGATGTCGGCTCCGTCGCGCGCCTTCGACTGGACCACGGCGAGCGTCGCTTCGAAGATGCCGATAGTGGTGAGGGCTTTGGCCCAGACCCAGCCCTTCTGCATGTAGGGCTTGTGCACGAGCATCGAGACGAAGCCCGAGACCAGCACTACGCCGAGCGAAGGCACAAGAATATAGTCGCATAGCGCCACGATGGCGCGGCGGTTGTCAGCATAGGCGCTGGCTGTTTCATGCGGCCCGTAGCTGAGAAGCACGACGTAACCGGCCAGCGCGCCGATCATGCCGCAAGCCGCGAGCGAATGCAGAAATTTGACCGCCTTTCGCATGACCTTCAGCCTATCATCGCGCCGCGCGCTGTCGAGGCGGCCAGAAGCGTCGGGCGACACATTCTGAACGGATATACGTGGTCGATCCCCGCCTGGATCGTCGCGCCGGCGGGTGATCAGGGCGATCTTCTGGGATTCGCTGGCCGGCGCGGTTTGCGCCGTTCGACCGGTAAAGCGTGCGCGGCGCGGCCCTTCAATGCGAAGGGACCCGCGGAAAGAAATCATCGCGCCCTTGCTTGGCATGGTCGAGGAAGTGGCGCGCCGCCATGGTGAGTTCCCGGTCCCGCCGGTGCAGCAGAAACCATTGTCGCACGAGCGGCAGCCCGACATACGACAGCGCTGCGAGGCGGCCATCCTTCAGTTCCGCCATGCAGGTATGCGCCGAGATGATCGCGATCCCCAGCCCGGCCAGCACCGACTGCTTGATCGTCTCGTTGGTCCCCATTTCGACGACGTCGGGCGGGCGTCCGCCAAGGCGCGCCAGGAACCTTTCCATCAGGACGCGTGTGCCCGAGCCCTCCTCGCGCGCCAGGAAACGCTCCTGCAGCAGGTCCTCCGCGAGGATTTTTCTGTCGCCGGCGAGGCGATGGTCGGGCGCGGCGATCAGCACGTGCGGGTGATCGCCCAGCACGACGCTGTCCACTTCGACGTGCGCCGGAGGTCGGCCCATCAGCAGCAGATCGAATTCGTTGCGTTCCAGGCCGCGGATGATCTCGCCTCTGTTGCCGATCGCCAATGTCACACGAATGTCGGGATGCGAGCGCCGGAATGAGGCGACGATCGCCGGCGCAATGTACTTGCCCGTGCTGACGACGCCGAAGACGACCGAGCCTGTGGCCCCTGAAAGCAAAGCCGATATCCTCTCGGCCGAGCGCGCGATCAGCCGATCGATATCGTGGGCGGTCCCGAGCAATTCCCTGCCGATCTCGGTGGGCGTGAAGCCGGACCTCGTTCGATCGAAAATCGGCGCGCCGACCACACCCTCGAGTTGCTTGAGTTGTATCGTCACGGCTGGCGGCGTCACGCCGAGCGTTTTGGCGGCCTCGGTCACGGAGCCGGTCGCGACCGTCGCGGACAGTGCGCGCAACTGCCTCCAGCTAAGGCCCCGAAATTCAGGCATTTAATTTTCCTAAATCCAGATTGCATTTTTTAAAATTTATTTTTCTGCACTTCAAGCCCATTGTCTCTCGACCGGCCAGCGTGGCCGGCGATTGGGGGACGAGGACGTGCCGGACGCCAAAGACCCCGCCGACCGCCTGCAGGACGAACTCGCCGATAACCTGGCGGCATGGTCCGGGCAGGACATTCGCCGAGTCGCCCTGGCGAAGACGCTGACGGCGCTTGCCGCCGCCACCAAGGAAATCGCCGGACGCACGTTTCTCGGTCCGCTGGGCGGCCGGCTCGGCGCTGCAACCGGTGACGCGAACGCCGATGGCGACAAACAGAAGCGACTCGACGTGCTCTCGAACGACGCGGTGCTCGAGGCCCTGAAACGCGCGCCGGTCGCCTATTTCGCCTCCGAGGAAGAAATCGAAATTCTCACGCTGCATGGCGACGGAATGTTCGCGGTCGCTGTCGACCCGCTCGACGGTTCGTCCAATATCGACACGAATGCGCCGATCGGAACGATCTTCTCGGTCTATCCCGCGTCGCCCGCCGGCGCGACCGCTTCATTCTTCCGCCCGGGACGGGAGCAGGTCGCCGCCGGCTACGCCATCTACGGCCAGCACACGGCGTTGCTGCTGACGGTCGGCGAAGGCGTCGACATGTACGTGCTCGACGGGCAGAACAATTACAGGCGCGTCGCCGCCGGCCTGTCTATCCCGCCGCGGGCGCAGGAATATGCGATCAACGCGTCGAACTATCGTTTCTGGCGCGAGCCTGTCCGCGACTATATCGACGAATTGCTTGCTGGCGTCGAAGGGCCGCGCGGCCGCGACTTCAACATGCGCTGGCTCGCCTCGCTGGTAGGCGATGCGCATCGGATATTGCAGCGTGGCGGCGTCTATCTCTATCCGGCCGACCGGCGCCCCGGCTACGAGCAGGGCCGCCTTCGCCTCGTCTACGAAGCGGCGCCCATTGCCTATCTCGTCGAACAGGCTGGCGGCGCAGCTACCGACGGCCTGACGCCGATCCTCGACAAGATTCCCGAACAGCTTCACGCGCGCACCGCCCTGGTCTTCGGTTCCAAGGCCAAGGTCGAACGCGTCACGCGCTATCACACCGATCCACCGCATGACCGCGCCCGGCCGCCTCTGTTTGCGCCGCGCGGCCTTTTCCGGGTCTGAGCCGATGTCGGTCAAGCATCCCATCATCTCTGTCGTCGGCTCCTCGGGCGCGGGCACGAGCACAGTCAAACACACGTTCGACCAGATATTCCGTCGCGAAGGGGTGAATGCGGCCTCGATCGAGGGCGACGCCTTCCACCGCTACGATCGCGCGTCGATGAAAGCGGAGATGGCGAAGCGGATCGCTGCCGGCGATATGACATTTAGCCATTTTTCCGAAGATGCGAATCTTCTCGAGGAATTGGCCGAACAATTCGAGAATTTCAGCCGCACCGGACGCTGCAGGTCACGCACTTACGTGCACGATGAGGCCGAAGCGACGAAATATGGCGTCGCGCCGGGCCAGTTTACGGAATGGCGGGAGATCGGCGAGAATTGCGACCTTCTGTTTTATGAAGGTCTGCACGGCGCGGTGCGCGACGGCACGGTCGACATCGCCTCTCACGCGGATCTGAAGATAGGCGTCGTGCCCGTCATCAATCTCGAGTGGATTCAGAAGATTCACCGGGATCGCGCAACCCGCGGCTACACGACCGAAGCGGTTACCGACACGATCCTGCGGCGAATGAACGCGTATGTTCACACGATCTGTCCACAATTCACCGAGACGGACATCAACTTCCAGCGCGTTCCGATCGTCGACACGTCGAACCCGTTCGTGGCCCGCTGGATACCGACGGCAGGCGAGTCGCTCGTCGTCATCCGCTTCAGGAATCCGCGCGGCATCGACTTCTCCTATCTGGTGGCGATGATCCAGGGAAGCTGGATGACGCGCGCCAATTCGATCGTCATCCCCGGCGACAAGCTGGACCTGGCGATGCAACTGATCCTGACGCCAATGATCTTCAGGCTCGTCGAACGCGCGCGTTCGGCGAAATAGCGCTGCGAACCGGGCGCTAAGCTCCCATCATCATCATCACAAGGCCGGAGGTCCGAAATGGACGCCAAGGTGAAGGAAATCAGAGGCAGCGAGCGCTACAAGGCTGGCGTCCTCAAATACGCCCAGATGGGCTACTGGAACGGCGATTACGAACCAAAGGATACCGATCTCATCGCCTTGTTTCGCATCACGCCGCAGGACGGCGTCGATCCGGTCGAAGCTGCGGCAGCGGTGGCGGGCGAATCCTCGACGGCGACATGGACGGTCGTCTGGACAGATCGACTGACCGCAGCCGATCAATATCGCGCCAAGGCCTATCGGGTGGACCCGGTGCCCGGGTCGCCCGGCCAGTATTTCTGCTACGTGGCCTATGATCTCATCCTGTTCGAACCCGGTTCGATCGCCAACCTCACCGCCTCGATCATCGGCAATGTCTTTTCTTTCAAGCCGCTGAAAGCCGCGCGGCTCGAGGACATGCGGCTGCCCGTCGCCTATGTGAAGACGTTCAAGGGGCCACCGACCGGAATCGTGGTGGAACGTGAACGTCTCGACAAGTTCGGCCGTCCGCTGCTCGGCGCCACCACAAAGCCGAAGCTCGGCTTGTCGGGCAAGAACTACGGCCGGGTGGTCTACGAGGGCCTGAAGGGCGGCCTCGATTTCATGAAGGACGACGAGAACATCAACTCGCAGCCCTTCATGCATTGGCGCGACCGCTTTCTCTACTGCATGGAGGCGGTCAACAAGGCCTCGGCCGAAACCGGAGAGGTGAAGGGACATTATCTCAACATAACCGCCGGGACGATGGAAGAGATGTACCGGCGCGCCGAATTTGCCCGCGATCTTGGCTCGGTCATCGTCATGGTCGACCTGATCATCGGTTGGACGGCGATCCAGTCCATTTCGGAATGGTGTCGGCAAAACGACATGATCCTGCACATGCACCGCGCCGGACATGGCACCTACACGCGACAGAAATCGCATGGCGTCTCGTTCCGCGTCATTGCCAAGTGGCTGCGGCTTGCGGGCGTCGACCACCTGCATACGGGAACCGCTGTCGGCAAGCTCGAGGGCGATCCGCTGACGGTTCAGGGCTATTACAATGTCTGCCGCGAATTGCGGAACGAGATCGATCTGCCGCGCGGCATCTATTTCGACCAGGACTGGGCCGATACGCTAAAGGTGATGCCCGTCGCCTCCGGCGGCATTCACGCCGGCCAGATGCATCAATTGCTCGACCTGTTCGGCGACGATGTCGTGTTGCAGTTCGGCGGCGGCACGATCGGCCATCCCATGGGCATCCAGGCCGGTGCGACCGCCAACCGCGTCGCGCTGGAAGCCATGGTGCTCGCCCGCAACGAGGGTCGCGACATCAGGAACGAGGGACCGGAAATCCTGCGCGCCGCCGCCAAATGGTGCAAACCGGTCGAGGCGGCGCTGGATACATGGGGCAACATCACGTTCAACTACGCATCCACTGACACGTCGGATTTCATTCCGACGGCGAGCGTCTCGGCCTGACGGAAGGAAATGCAACATGCGCGTCACCCAGGGCTGCTTTTCCTTCCTGCCAGACCTCACGGATACGCAGATTCGTGACCAGGTCGAATATTGTCTGCGCAATGAATGGGCGATCGGCGTCGAATTCACCGACGATCCGCACCCGCGGAACACGTACTGGAACATGTGGGGCAATCCCATGTTCGATCTGAAGGACGCAAAGGGCGTCATGATCGAACTGGAGGAATGCCGCAAGGCGCATCCCGATTGCTATATCCGGCTCAACGCTTTCGATTCGACGCGCGGCTGGGAAACCGTTCGCATGTCGTTCATCGTCAACCGGCCGAAAGTCGAGCCGACGCTTCGCATGACGCGAACGGATGTGCGGGGACGTACGCAATCCTATTCCTGGGCGACCGAACGATGAAGTCGCGACCATGAGCGATCCCGCCGCGACCGTGGATCTCGCCGAGGAGTTCAGGGCATCCGGCGTCGCCGAAGTCCTTGCGGAGCTCGATCGCGAACTGGTCGGCCTCGCGCCCGTCAAGCGGCGAATCCGCGAGACAGCGGCGTTGCTGCTGGTCGCGCACGCCCGAGAGAAGCTCGGCCTGTCGAACGAAACGCCGACGCTGCACATGTCCTTCACGGGCAATCCGGGCGTGGGCAAGACGACGGTCGCCCTGAAGATGGCCGGCCTGTTGCACCGCCTGGGCTATGTCCGCAAGGGCCATCTCGTCTCGGTCACGCGCGACGACCTCGTCGGCCAGTACATCGGCCACACCGCGCCAAAGACCAAGGAGGTCCTCAAGAAGGCGATGGGCGGCGTCCTGTTTATCGACGAGGCCTATTACCTTTACCGGCCGGACAACGAGCGCGACTACGGTCAGGAGGCGATCGAAATCCTGCTGCAGGTGATGGAAAACAATCGCGACGATCTCGTGGTCATTCTCGCCGGCTATGGCGACCGGATGGACCGATTCTTTTCGAGCAACCCCGGATTCCGATCGCGCATCGCCCATCACATCGAGTTCCCGGACTACAGCGACGAAGAATTGCTCGAGATTGCCGGCAACATGCTCGCGTCGCAGAAATACATGATGACGACGCAGGCTCGCGACGCGTTACGTGACTACATCGCGTTACGTCGAAGTCAGCCGCACTTCGCGAATGCGCGCTCAATTCGCAACGCGCTGGATCGAGCACGGTTCCGGCAGGCGAATCGTCTGTTCGAATCCGCGGTCGGCGCACTCGACGGCGCGACCCTCTCGACGATCGAAGCCCCCGATATCCTCGCCAGCCGGGTGTTCACCGGGGGGCTGGACAGCGACCGGACCCCATCGATGCGGAGCGAGGCCGGCAATTGACGTCAGGCGGCGAGGCGTCACGATGTCGACGGATCGACCGGCTCAAGCGTCCGCCTTCTCCACGCCGAGCCAGCCTTCGGTCGCCGCGTATTTCACCAGTTCGACGCGCCCGGTAAATCCGAGCTTCGCCATCGCCCGCGCCTTGTAGGTCTCGACGCTCTTGGGGCCGATGTTCAGCTTTGCGGCAATCGATTTCGTGCTGTGTCCGAGCGCTGCGAACCGCAAGACCTCGGTTTCTCGCGCGCTGAGATCGGTGCGCGCCTCTTCATTGGCTGGGCTATGCACGACCGACAGCAGGACGCCGGCGATGCCGGGATCGATATAGACGCCGCCGCTGCAGATCGAGTGAACGCAGCGTGTCAATTCGCCGCTCGCCGAGGATTTCAGCAGGCAGCCCCCGACGCCGATCTGGAGCAGCCGCCGAAAGACGGGGGCATGCTCGCGAAGTCCGAGCGCAACGATGCGGCAGGTCGGAAGGCGCGCCAGAGCGCCGCCGACCACTTCGGCGGCGTCTATGCCCGACATGTTGAGGTCGAGAACCAGCACGTCAGGGCGCAGGCTGACAACGGCATCCAGGATTCGGGCGCCGTCGGTCGTCTCGCCTGCAACCTGCAGGCCTGCGCCGTTGCCGATCGTCGTCCGGATTCCTTCGAGTGCAAGCGGCTGGTCGTGTGCGACCAAAACGCGCACGCGCTCCGGTTCCGCGGAACTCTGCAGAACGAGTTTCCGCGCCCTTCCCGTTGATGCAACGCCAGATGTCGATTGCGCGCTCACATCGCCCTCCGGACACCAGCCTTCGATTTCCGCGGCATTCGCCGCGGTTCGCTGAACTCCGTCGCAGCCTCGATGGGGATTGGGCAATCTTGCCTGTCCGCGATTACCCGGACATTGCGTCAGATTTGTCCTGTCTCCCGCGCGAACCTGGGCGGCGTTATTCCGACAGCCTATCCGTGTCCATCATTATTGACAACCTTAGTCGTCACTTTAGGCTGACAACCTGCCCGGATATCGATGCCGGGGGAGTTCCGTGCAGAACGCGGCTCCGACTGGAGGTCATAAACATGGATGACGATCCGAACAGAGTCTGGCCTACCGGCTTGACGATCAAGGAGTCTGAAGAGCTGCACAAGCATGTCATCGACGGCGCAAGGCTCTTCTTCTTCATAGCGCTCATCGCCCATTTCCTCGCCTACGTCTATTCGCCGTGGCTGCACTGAGGGAGGACGGTCATGAACCAAGGTAGAATCTGGACTGTGGTCAAGCCGACTGTCGGCCTGCCCCTCCTGCTCGGCAGCGTGACGCTGATCGCCGTCGGCGTTCACTATGCCGTCCTGACCCACACGACGTGGTTCGGGGACTACTGGCAGGGCAAGAAGATGAAGGCTGCGCAGACGGAAACGTCGCCGACGGCATTGAACGCCAATCAGGCGGGCTTCGTCGTTAGCGTCGCGCCGGCCGGCGTGAGCGACAAGGGCGCAACGTCCTTCGTGGTGACGGTGGCGCCCGGCGCCGCCTCGCCCGTAGCTGTCGACACGTCAGCGGTCCGTCCGCCGGACAAGGTCGCCAGCGCGGCGACGCCCAGATAGCGATGTAGCGGATGTTCGCCGGCGCGGGCGCGCCGGCGATGGAGCGCGCCGGGCGACCGGCGGACATCCTTCGCCGGGCTTCGTCCGGGTCGAGCGAACATCCTGCATTGCAGACGAGCGGCGCCGTCGGGCGCCGGTCGCTCGTATTGCGCCTTTCCCGGATGCGCGCCTGGTGAAGCGATGAACCGTATCAGCCGAGCCGCTATCGGATACTGGATCGGCCTCGGATCGCGCTTTCTGCCGTTTGCGGACGCCGCCACGCCGGACCTTCCGCTCTCGCGCCTGTTGCGGCTTTCCCTGTTCCAGGTTTCCGTGGGCATGGCGCTGGTCATGCTCATCGGCACGCTCAACCGCGTGATGATCGTCGAACTGAATGTTCCGGCGTCGCTCGTTGGCGTGATGATTTCCCTGCCGCTCGTCTTCGCGCCCTTCCGCGCCTTGATAGGCTATCGTTCCGACATGCATCGCTCGGCGCTGGGCTGGCGGCGCGTTCCCTTCATGTATCGCGGCGCGATGATCCAGTTCGGCGGCCTGGCGATCATGCCTTTTGCCCTGCTCGTCCTGGCAGGCGCGGGACAGGCCGGGGCTGCGCCGCCGTGGGCTGGTTTCGTCGGAGCCGCCGCTGCGTTCCTGCTGGTCGGCGCAGGACTGCATACCGTTCAGACCGTCGGTCTGGCGCTGGCGACCGACCTTGCGCCGACGGAATCGCAGCCCAAGGTCGTCGGCCTCATGTACGTGATGCTGCTGGTCGGCATGGTCGGCAGCGCTTTCCTTTTTGGCTCCTTTCTCGCCGACTTCACGCCCGGACGGCTGGTTCAGGTGATTCAGGCGGCGGCCGTTGCGACCGTAATTCTCAACGGGATTGCGTTGTGGAAGCAGGAAGCTCGCAATTCCGCGCCACGTCGCGCCGGCGATCCACCGACTTTCGCCGCGGCCTGGGAAAGCTTCACGCACGGAGGCCAGGTCATCCGCCGCCTCGCCGCCGTCGGTCTGGGCACCATGGCGTTCAGCATGGAGGACGTGCTGCTCGAACCCTATGGGGGCCAGATTCTCCATCTTTCGGTCGGCGACACGACGAAACTGACCGCTGCGCTGGCGATCGGCGGTCTTCTCGGCTTCGGCTTGGCCTCCCGAATCCTGAGCCGGGGATATGATCCATTCCGTATGGCGCTGTACGGCGCCCAGGTGGGCATTCCCGCGTTTGCGGCTGTCATCCTGGCCGCACCTCTCGGATCGGCGTGGCTCTTCGGCGTCGGAACGGCATTGATCGGCTTCGGCGCCGGCCTGTTCGGCCACGGGACTTTGACAGCGACGATGAACCTGGCGCCCCGCAGTCAGAGCGGCCTCGCTCTGGGCGCGTGGGGCGCGGTGCAGGCGTCGGCTGCAGGTGTGGCCATTGCGCTGGGCGGCGTGATCCGCGACGTTGTCGCTGCGCTGTCGACGCAGGACGAGGCGGGAGCGCGTCTGGCCTATAATTCCGTCTATGGTCTCGAGATCGTCCTGCTGTTGGTGACGGTCGGGACAATGATTCCCTTGCTGCGGCGTTCGGGCGCCGGACCTGTTTCCCCGTCGAACACTTGCCGAGTTGCCGAACTGGAGGCGCCATGACACAGACAATCTGCCGGATGTACGCCAGCCCGGAAACGGCACGGGCCGCCGCCGAGGAGTTGCAGGAGTTCAGGCAGTTGACGGGTGCGATCCACGTCGTGCACCCCACGTCTTCGCCCGACGCGACAATCGACGAGACGCGCGACCGAATCGCGAAATGCAATGTCTTGCGCAAGGATGCGCAAGTGCTGGCGCGCGGCGTGCTGGATGGAAACTCGCTCGTCGTGGTTCATGCCCCCCTGTTTTCGGCCGAACTGGTCGAGGAATGCCTGGACCAGCACCAGCCCACGCCGGGCGCGTTGCCGACCCGGCCCGAGCGGGAACGGTTTCTGTGGGATGAGGCCGCGCCTCTCTCCTCGGCATTCCGGTTGCCGACGATCAGTTCCGACCCGGCCCCGTTCTCCAGTTTCTGGAATCTGCCGGTTTTGAAGGCGGCGAATACGGCGACCAAGGCAGGGATGGAGACGATCCGCTTCTTTTCGCAGCGACCGGATCTGTTCTCCGGGCTTTTCGGACTTCGCATGTCCTCGAAATCGTCGACGCCGTTTTCCAATTTCTTCGGCCTGCCGCTGGTCTCGAACCGCGCGGCTCCGTTTTCGGCGTTCTTCAAATTGCCGACGCTGATCGCAAGGAAGGACCAGTAGCTTCGATCGACGCGACGATCTCGGCGGCATGCGCGTGATGAAGCATATGTCCGCCGTGCTCGATTTCGACGAGACGGGCGTGGGGCAGGATTGCGGCGATCCGCGCGCCGTGCAGATTCATCGGCACGATCCTGTCCTCGGCGCCTGAAACGATGAGCGTCGGCGTTGAGATGCGAGGATACGACGGCTCGGCGCGTAATAGCTCGTCCCGCAGTCCCGCATATTCCCGCATGCTCGCCAGAAATCGCAATGACGTCATGCCGAGCGCCAGCCCGCTCCGTGTTGCGTAGGATGTAGGCGCGGATTCCGGCGCGAACAATCGCCGGACGAAGGCCGCATTCACCAATAGCGACATCGGCGTGACGAATGTGAAGGCGGCGATGGGTCCGAACAGCAAAGCAGCCAATTTCTGGTACCAGAGCAATTCGCCGGGCCGGGGATGGGTCGCGGGGTTGACCAAAATGACGCGGTCGACTTCGTCTCCGTAGGACATCGCAAAGCAAAGCGCGATAAATCCGCCGAGCGAATGTCCGACTAGCGTGACGCGCTCCACACCCTTCGCCCGCAACAAATCCCGCATGAGCCGCGCCTGCTCCAGCGGTACGAGCGCGGACGGCCCGGCGCACGGCGTGTACCCCTGGCCCGGCCGGTCCGGAACAATGACGCGGCCAAGCGCGGCGAGCTGCGCGCCGAGCGCCATCCGCATGTCGCGGCTGTCCAGGTTCGCGCCATGCAGCAGCAGGAAGGCATGGCGCGGATCTTTGGCGGGCGAACCCAATTCGTGAAAATGAACGCGGGAGCCGTCGATCTCGACGAACGAGCCGGTCGGCGGTTCGCTGCGCTCGATCCGCCGCGCAACCATGAGCGTCGCAAAAGCGAGCAACACAAGGATGGCCGCCGGAACCAGGGCGAAGAGCAGCCAGTTCATTTCGCTAAATGTTCCGCCGAATGGAAAGCCCGACGACGCACAAAGGCGTCGTCGGGGTGACGACATGGCCAAACCCCTCGGCGCAAGCACGCTGAGTTGGTCCTGCGTCGAGACGTGCGGCGGGCAAGGTCCGCACGCTCCGGGGCCTCGTCAGCCGCCGAGGCGGTGGGCGCGAGACAGCCCAGGAGCCCTCTTCTGCGGGCCGGAGCGCATGTTTCGCCTCGACCCGCGACATCGCGTCATTCGGCTGCGATGCGAATGTATTTGCCGCCTGCAATCGGGCAGGCGCGCCACAGCTTGCCGAGCGCCTCGATCAGATGATCGATCTGCGCATCCGTGTGCATGGGCGTCGGAGTGAACCGCATACGTTCGGTGCCAACCGGCACGGTCGGGTAGTTGATCGGTTGCACGTACACGCCGTGGTTCAGCAGAAGCGCATCCGTGACAGCCTTGCAATGGACCGCGTTGCCGACCAGCACCGGCACGATATGGCTGGGATTGTCCATCACCGGCAGGCCGGCCTCGATCATCCGCCGCTTGACTGTCGAACAACGTTCCCGATGTTTTTCGCGCTCGGCGTTGCTCGACTTCAGGTGGCGGATGCTCGCCAGTGCGCCGGCGGCGATCACGGGCGAGAGGGAAGTCGTGAAGATGAAGCCAGGCGCGAAAGAGCGAATGGCGTCGCAAACCACCTTGCTCGACGCGATATAGCCGCCCATCACGCCAAAGCCCTTGGCCAGCGTGCCGTTGATGATGTCCACGCGATGCATCACGCCGTCTCGCTCTGCGACGCCGCCCCCGCGCGGGCCGTACATGCCCACCGCATGGACTTCGTCGAGATAGGTCATGGCGTTGTATTTTGCGGCGAGGTCGCAGATTTCCGCGATCGGCGCGATATGGCCATCCATTGAATAGACGCTCTCGAAAGCAATGATCTTGGGCGTCTGCAGCGGATATTTCTTGAGCTTGGCTTCGAGATCCGCAACATCGTTGTGCCGCCAGATCACTTTCGGGCCGCCGCCGTGGCGAATTCCGGCGATCATCGAGGCGTGATTCTTCTCGTCGGAAAAGATCACAGTGCCGGGCATCAGCTCGACGAGCGTGGAGAGGGTCGCGTCGTTCGCAACATACGCGGAGGTGAACAGAAGCGCCGCCTCCTTGCCATGCAGGTCGGCGATCTCCTGCTCGAGCAGAACATGATAGTGGTTCGTGCCCGAAATGTTACGCGTGCCGCCGGCGCCGGCGCCGCAGCGGTCCAGGGCTTCGTGCATGGCCTGCAGGACGCAATCGGCTTGCCCCATGCCGAGATAATCGTTGGAACACCAGACGGTCACCTCGCTGGATCCGGCCTCCCGGAAATGCGTCGCGCGGGGAAACGCGCCGCGATGGCGGGCAAGATCGGCGAAGACTCGATAGCGGCCCTCTTCATGGAGCCGTTCGATATGTTTCGAGAGATTCGACTCGTAACTCATGCTCTCCTCCCAGCGGAATGCGTCGGATTGATGAGGCGCACAACCTGCGCCGTTGGTTCTGGCGCGGGCGGCGTTGCAGCGCTCCGCGACTTGAGGCTCCAGCTCCACAGCGCGGCGACGGGAATTGGCACAACCAGGAACCAATGCTCGATGACCGCCAGTGCAAGAAGCGTCGTGTAAAACGAGAGCGCGACGCTGTCGAACGGCGAAAGCGCAGGATTGGCTCGGTCGTGCAGCAGGATCACCAGCGCCACCGTGCCGAGCGTCACCGCCACCGGAAAGAAAAGATTCATAGGCCGGCGTGCGAAATAGGTCGCTATGTAGCGCAGGTCCTGTGGCAGGAATTCCTCGCCGACGTTCGGTACGCCGAGAAACAGATTGATCTTGGTGGAGATCCGCATCACCCAGAGGACAAGAAATGTCCACAGACCCACGTGGTTCGGTCCGCTGTATGTCAATGCGATAATGATGATCGCGGTCGCGGCGAGCGCGATCTCGTGATGAAGAATACTGCGCAGCGCTCGCAGGAAGCGCGCCGGTCCGCGACAGTCCGGGGGGCAGGGGCGTCGTTCCGGTCCTGTCACGTAGCCGAACAGGAAGCTGCATTCATGCCAGGCCCAGACCGCGATTGCGGCCGTGAACGCGCAATAGGCGCTGGCGACATCGGTTTTCTCGCGCGATGTATAGAGCGCGACGAACCCGGCGAGCGCGACGACACACGCGCCCGCCATGCTGTAGGGAAACGTCGAACGTGGCAAACGGTCGAGCCACAGGATCAGCCCGGTGCTGAACCACCATATGAACAGGGTGAACAATATCGGGCCGATCGTGTCGATCACATTCGCCTACCAGGCCGGCACGAGCCGGATGTCTTGCGGGAGTTCATTCGGAATGACCGGCAGCATGTAGAGCCGGGCAAAGGTGAAGAACGCGCGTGTCGCGAGCGCACCGCGTTGCAGGCGACCAACGAGCCCGCCCCGCTTGTGCGCCGCCGCCATCTTCTCCGAGATCACGCGCAGGCGTTCGAGGCCGGCGCGGAATGTCGGATGGTCGATGTCGAGCACGAACGGGAAAACCTGCCGCGAGATTTCCGAGGTGATGTGGAAGACGCGGTAATCGTAGTCGGTCGGGTCGACGCCGAGGGCGGCATGGAAGGCCGGCCTTGCGTGGTCGCGAACATACATGGTGGCGAAAACCGCGAGCAGGAAGAAGCGGATCCACAGCCGATTGACGCCCTGAAGCAGCTTCGGGTCCGCCCGCATCAGCAGCGCGAAGGCCTCGCCGTGACGGAACTCGTCGTTGCACCAGTTCTCGAACCATTTGAAGATCGGATGAAACCGACGCTCCGGATTGCGCTCGAGATGCCGGAAGATCGTGATGTAACGCGCGTAGCCGATCTTCTCAGACAGGTAGGTGGCGTAGAAGATGAACTTCGGCTGGAAGTAGGTGTACTTCTTCTCGCGCGAGAGAAATCCGAGATCGATGCCGATCCCGAAGTCCTTGAGCGACTCGTTGATAAAGCCGGCGTGTCGCGCCTCGTCGCGGCTCATGAACGTGAAGAGTTCGCGGGTGTCGCGATTGGCGAGCCGCTTCTTCGTCTCGGCGTACAGCACGCAGCCCGAGAACTCCGCGGTCAACGAACTGACGAGGAAGTCGACGAATTCCTTGCGCAGCTCTTCCGGCAGATTCGCAAGCTCGACGTCGAATTTTCCTTCGCGGACGAAATGTCCCTTGTTGGGATCGGCCCGCATCTCGGCCATCAGCGCATCCCATTCACGCCGGACCGGCTCGATGGGCAGATTGTCCATCGCCGCATAATCCGTCGTATAGAAGCGCGGACTTAGAATCGTTTCCTCGTGCGCGGCCTGTTTGGTCGCTGAGGTCGAGAATCCTCCTTCGATACGCATCAGCCCCTCCCCTCGGAAAAGCCGACTTCGTAGAGTTCGGTCAGCTCGAGATAGCCCTCGATGCGCGCCATCAGGCGCTGCAGGCGGGTCGCGCGTGTGATCCGCGCGACGCGCACGAAGTCGCGCTGCTCGCCGAAAGCCACGAGGCCGGGCGCATCGACGACGACAACGCGATCGCCGGGGCCGACATGCACGCCTTCGATCTCGACGTGCGCATGCAGGCTGTCGTTCGTCTGTTCGATATCTATCCGGCACGGCGCGACTATTGTCCGGCCAGGCTTGTCAATGCTTGCCCTCATTGCTCGCCTCCTCTCTTGTTGCGAGGAGGCGTTCGAACGCCTCCCCGTTCGGCCGTCCGAAAGCGGACAGGTCGAGTCTTCGCCCCGTTCCGGGGTCATCGAGTGTCACGCGGCCATCCCGCCAGCGTGTCAAAAGGAATTGTCGGTCCGCGCCGACGCCGTGCGCCCGCCTGTCGCGCGCCATGCCGCGCATGGCGACGCGCACGAAACCGAACGCGCCGGGCTGGATCGTGTCGACGACAGCGTGACTGGACGCGTCGCGGACGAGGACTGCGCCGTCCGCCTGGTCCTCGAACAACAGCGCGCGCTGCTCGACCATCGTGGAATGAGGCAGAACGCTTCGGCCGACACCGCTCAGACGCGCAAATCCAGCGGCGCTGATGGCGACGATGACGATCGCCGCAGCGGCGACGAGCGCCGCGCGCGGAACGCGGATCTCGTCGTCGTGGTCGGGGATGGCGTGCTGCATGTCAGGCCGCCGCTGTTTCGAGATGATGGACGGGCTCTCCCGCCGTCATGGAGGGCGCCGCCGCAGGGTTGAGCCTGTGAACGGCGCCGAGCGCTTGGCCAAGCACATTTGCGACGGTCTGAGCGTCGGCCACCGCGCGCAACATAGGTTCGGGCGTATTGATGCGCCAGGGGCGCACGCTCGGCCACAGATGCGCGAAGGCGAGGCGTATATCGCCGACAAGCTTCAGCGGTATGTCGCCGGTGCCGTCGGCGTACTGCTTCAACGCTGCAGAGTCGATCTGCGCGAATGGAAGGTTGAAAGTCATCGGCAGCGCCACGCCCGTGCGCAGCACGATCCGGCGATTGGTGATCGTGTAGATCGTCGTGCGGGCGTAGCTCCAGGCAAGAAGCGCAGGAAGCAATATGCCGGCCAGCGCGATCGGCGCTACCGCGGCTCCGTCCGCCAGCGCCGCGCCAGCCCCCTTGCCCGCAGCGAATGCCGAGGCGATCCGCCAGAATACCAGGGCCAGGCAATAGATTGCGATCTTGCGCGCATGGAACGCGTGGATCGCAAGGCTCCGCCAGGAAGGCGTGGTCTGCAGCAGGATGCGTTCGTCCGCCGGCAGGGCCCCGGGCAAGCCGCGCGGCTTGCCGTTGTCGCTGATGGTCACAGGATATCTCCGGTGCGCTTCGGCGTTGCATAGAGGAGACCCGCGCCGAAATAAGCGGCGATCCGATCTTCCTCGAGCTTGGTGACGACGTCCCGCGTCGCAGTCGCCGGAACATTGTCGAACTGGTTGGACATGATCGCGTCGACCTTCACTTCCTTTCGGAAGCCGTCGATCAGAGCGAACACCATCGGCAGCAGGACGCGCTTGCCGCTATTGGTTTCGACCTCGATGTAGCGGATCTGCGGTTCGCCGCGATCGATCCACAGGTCGACCACGACGCCAGCCTTGTTCCGATCGGCCGCTACGACGGCCATGCCGCGCGGGTCGGCGTCGTTCGGGTCGACGGAGGCCGCCGGTTCGACGCGCATCGGCACGATCGAGGGATGTCCTTCCGCCGTCATCTCCGGCTTGTCGACGCGCTCGGCGTAGGACCCGGGGCCGACCGCGGCCAGCATCGGATCGCCGTTCGGCTCCAGCGGCGCGCCCGGCCAGCGGGCGATTGGCTGCGCATTGACAGGCCTCGTATCGGCCTTGCGATCGGGACGATAAAGCGTCTGACCGCTGGACATGCGGTAGGCCTTTGGAGTGGGCGGCGCAGGAAAGCCCTGCACGGCCACGCGGCCGCCCCGATCGGATTCGAGCGGGTAGCCTTCGCGCTTGTCTTCGCGCCGCAGATACAGGATCAGGCCGGCGAAGAAGATCCAGAACGCGTAGAGAACTACCTGCGCAAGATCGATTGATCCGACAATAGTGCCCATGACGACCTCCTTTTGCGTCTAGCGACGCAATTCCAACAGACCCGATGCGTGCGCGGCCTCGCGTTGCGCGACGCGCCGAAGACGAACAAGCGGCCCAAGCGCGGCGAGCGCCAGGAACAGCAGCAGAATTTCGATGTGGTAGACGAAGACGTATCCCGCGGCTTCGCCCCGCAATGCAGGCCCGAGGGCGCCGGCCGAGCCGAGGTGTGCGATCGTGTCGCGCAGGACCCCGCCCGTCGCGATTGCGCCGCCGGCGGCAAGCGATTGCACCGCGCCCCAGACGCCCAGCGCGAAACCGACATGATGCTTGTCGGCCGCGCTCATCGCCGCGGTCAGGGTGGCGTGGCCGAATATGCCGCCGCCCAGCCCGATCAGCACGACGCCGCTGGCGAACAGGGCCGCCGAATGAAGCGGCGCGGAGAATATCAGGCAGCTGAAGGCGACAAGCCCCACGAGTACGCCGGACCCTGCGACGCGATATGGATCGGATCCGCTGCCGAGCCAGCGCGCCGCCAGCACGAAGCCGAACAGGCCGCCGACCGCCATCGCCGCTGTAAGGATTGTCGTCTGCGCGACCGAAAGATGCAGAATCTGGCCGCCGTAGGGTTCGAGCAATATGTCCTGGAGACTGAATGCGATCGTACCGAACCCGACAGCGACAAGTCCGCGGCTGGCATGACGGGTTCGCGAAAATTCGGCCCATGAGTCACGGAAGCTCGGCGTGTCGCGATCGATCGAGGTCCGCGCTGGACTGCGCGCCTCCTGTTTCCACAACGCGACGATATTGATCGCCATCGTCGCCATTGCGGCGCCCTGCACCACGCGAATGAGCCGCAGTTGCGAAAAATCCGCGAGCATGGCGCCGAACACGAGCGCGGTCGCGATCATGCCGACGAGCAGCATCACGCAGAGAAGGGCGACGACCTTCGGATGCTTTTCCTTCGGCGTGAGATCGGTCGCGAGCGCGAGCCCCACCGTCTGGACGGTATGCATTCCGACGCCGACGAGGAGGAAAGCGAGTCCCGCTGCCGCCTTGCCTACCCATTCCGGCGCATTGCTATCGCCTGAAAGCAGGATGAGCGCGAAAGGCATTATGGCGAAGCCGCCGAATTGCGCCATCGTGCCGAGCCAAAGGTAGGGGACACGCCGCCACCCGAGCACGGAGCGGTGATAATCCGAGCGGTGGCCGATCACCGCGCGCAGCGGCGCGAACAACAACGGCAACGCCACCATGACGGAAACGAGAGTCGCCGGTACGCCCAGTTCGACGATCATGACGCGATTGAGCGTCCCGATCACGAGTACGAGCGCCATGCCGACGGTGACCTGGAACAGCGACAGGCGCAGCAGGCGCGACATCGGCGCTTCCGCCGTCGCCGCATCGGCGAACGGCAGGAAGCGCGCGCCGATGCGCATCCAGTTGCGAGCGATCCTGTCGTTGACGCTTGTCATGCCGGCGTCAGCTCCATGGCTTGCGAGGTGTAGAAGCCGCTCGCGACACGGTGCGTCCGATGGGCGCGCCAATTCGCGAGCCGCGCGTCTTCGGCGATCAGCCGGCGCAGGCGCGGCTCGGCCACCGGCTCGATCGCCGGCGCGCGGTCGGAACGTGGGAACAGGCGGCCGACTGTATGCATGGCCGCAAGCGCTGGCGTCCGAGGGGCGAAAGTGAAGACGATCGAACCCGAGCATCGCGCAGCTATCGTCGAAAGCGTGCGAACGATGTCGCTTGCGTTGTAATGGATCAGTGAATCCATCGCAGCGACATGATCGAACTCGCCGAGCGCCGGGTCGAGCATGTCGCCAACCATGAATTCGACATGGCCACGGCCGATGTCGCGCGGAATGCGTTCGCGCGCCAGGTTGACGAGGGTCGGCGACAGGTCGATTGCTACGACATGCGCGCCGCGCCGCGCGGCTTCCACGGCGAGAGCGCCGGTGCCGCAACCCGCGTCCAGCAGCCGCTTGCCGGCAAGGTCGTCCGGCAGCCAGTCCAGCAGGCGCGCGCGCATCTGGTCGCGGCCCGCGCGCACAGTGGCGCGGATACGACCGACCGGCGCGTCGGACGTCAGCTTCGCCCAGGCGTCGGCGGCCGTGCGGTCGAAATAGACCTGCAATTCGCCGCGCCGGTGCTGGTAGGAAATCGTCTGCATCAATCGAATCCCAGGAGGTCGAAGATTTCGCGGTCCTTCAGCGGCGTCGCCGAATAGTCTCGCCCGCCCTGCCAGAGCGTCGCCGCGAGCTTCATGTATTCGGCCTTGACGGCTTCCAGCGCGGGCGAACTGTCCATCTCGAACAGGGTGGCCTTCTTCAGGCGACTGCGCCTGATCTCGTCGAGGTCGCGGATATGCGCGACCGTCTCGAGACCGACCGCCTCGTTGAACCGGTCGACCTGGTCCGTGCCTTCGCTGCGGTTGACGATCACACCGCCGAGCCGCACAGCGTAATTCTTCGACTTGGCGTTGATCGCCGCGACGATGCGGTTCATCGCAAAGATCGAATCGAAATCGTTGGCGGCAACGACCAGGGCCCGCTCCGCATGTTGCAGCGGCGCAGCAAAGCCGCCGCAAACGACATCGCCCAGCACGTCGAAGATGACGACATCCGTTTCGTCGAGGAGATGATGCTCCTTCAGGAGCTTTACGGTCTGGCCGACGACGTAGCCGCCGCAGCCCGTACCGGCCGGCGGCCCGCCGGCTTCGACGCACATCACGCCGTTGTAGCCGCGATAGACGAAGTCCTCGACGCGCAATTCCTCGGAGTGGAAATTCACCGACTCCAGGACGTCGATCACCGTCGGAACGAGCGATTTTGTCAGCGTGAACGTCGAATCGTGCTTCGGGTCGCATCCGATCTGCAGCACGCGCTTGCCGAGCATGGAGAAGGCGACCGACAGATTCGACGAAGTCGTGCTCTTGCCGATCCCGCCCTTCCCATAGACCGCAAACACCTTGGCCGTACCGATCTTGAGAGACGGATCGAGCTGGACCTGCACGGAGCCTTCGCCGTCGGGCGGCGGCCTTCGAACCGGCATGCGAATGTTGAGATTCATGCGGCCGCCCTTTCATCGACGCCTTCGAGGCGATCTTCCAGTTCCTCGCCGGCCTGACGCAGATCGGCGAGCGTCGCCTCGTCGGGCGACCAGTAGTTGCGGTGGTGTGCTTCCAGCAGCCGGTTCGCGAGCCTTGCGGACGCGGTCGGGTTGAGCGTTGCGAGCCGCTCGCGCATCTGCGGGTCCAGGACGAACGTTTCCGTCAGTCTCTGATAGACCCAGGGCTGGACCTCTCCGGTGGTCGCGGACCAGCCCATGGTGTTCGTCAGATGCGCCTCGATCTGACGCACCCCCTCGTAACCGTGGCTCAGCATGCTCTCGTACCATTTGGGATTGAGCATGCGTGTGCGCGTCTCGAGCGCGACCTGTTCGCTCAAGGTACGGACGGCGCCCGCGCCCTGCGTCTGGTCGCTGACATAGACAGGGGCCGCTTCGCCGCCACGGGCGCGACGAACCGCGCGGCTGATGCCGCCCAGCGTGTCAAAGTAATTGTCGATGGTCGTGACCCCGAGCTCTACCGAATCGAGGTTCTGGTAGGCGAGGTCGACGCTGGCCAGCGTCGATTTCAGCATACCGGCATGAGCGATCGCCTTGCCCTGCGCGTCGTACGCGAAGCCCTTGCGGCGTACGAACGCCTCGGCCAGTTCGTCCTCGTCGTTCCAGCGGCCGCAGTCGATAAGATGATTGACGTTTGCGCCATACGCGCCTTCGGCATTGCTGAAGACGCGCAGCGCTGCAGTCTCGAGGTCGCAATTGTGCTGCTGCTGGTAGGCAAGCGCATGCTTGCGCACGAAATTCTGGTCGAGCGGTTCGTCGGCGGCGGCCGCCAGATGGCAGGCCTGCGCCAGCAGCTTGACCTGAACGGGCAGAAGATCGCGGAAAATGCCGGACAGGGTGGCGACGATATCGATACGCGGGCGTTGAAGCTCGGACAGCGGAATGAGTTCCGCGCCGGCGACGCGTCCGTAGCTGTCGAGGCGCGGCCTTGCGCCGAGCAGCGCCAGAGCCTGGGCGAGCGGCGCGCCTTCGGTCTTGAGGTTGTCGGAACCCCAGAGCACGACCGCGACGCATTCCGGAAGGGGATTGCCCTCGGAGCGGTGTCGCTCGATCAGCATGGCGGCCTGCCGCGCGCCGTCGCGCACCGCGAAGGCGCTCGGAATGCGGAACGGATCGAAACCGTGCAGGTTGCGGCCTGTCGGCAGTACGGCGGGCGTGCGCATGAGGTCGCCGCCGGGCGCCGGACGTATGTAGCGTCCGTCCAGCGCTCGGACGATGCCTTCGAGTTCGCCGTCGCCGCGCATCAGTGCGTCGATGCGGCCGAGGTCGTCCAGCCTTGCCCGATCGCCTTCCCCGAGCGCGCCGCCCGACGCGGAGATGGCGGCATCGGCGGAGCCGGTCTCACACAGCGCCACTACCGCGTCGCGCGGCAGGTCGGCTGAACCGCCGACCTGGGCGATCGACAGCAAGGTGTCTGCCCGTTCGGTCGCGCCGGGCGTGGCGCCAACCACATGCAAGCCGTGCGGAATGAGCGCGTATTCGAGTTCGAGCACAGACTGGCGTAGCGCATCGATCTCGGCGGCGGGATTCTCCCATTGCGGCACTGCGACTGCGAGGTCCAGCGAAGACGCCTGCGCCTGGACCGTGACGGCGAGATCGGCGCGCTGTTGAGGGGAGAGCGAATCCGGGTCGCGCCAGCGTTCCAGCGAAGCCTTGAGGTCGAGAAGGCCGCGGTACAGACCGGCCGTGGTCACCGAGGGCGTGAGGTAGCTCACGAGCGTCGCCGCGGCGCGTCGCTTGGCCAGCGCGCCTTCCGAGGGATTGTTCGACGCATAGAGGTAGAGGTTCGGCATTGCGCCGATCAGCCGTTCGGGCCAGCAGGCGCCGGACATGCCGGCCTGCTTGCCCGGCATGAATTCGAGCGCGCCGTGCGTGCCGAAATGCAGCAGCGCGTACGCGCCGAAATCCTCGCGCAGCCAGCGGTAGAAGGCGGAGAAGGCATGTGTCGGCGCGAAGCTCTTTTCGAACAGAAGGCGCATCGGGTCGCCTTCGTAGCCGAAGGCGGGCTGCACCCCGACGAAGACATTGCCGAAACGCTCGCCGAGAATGTGGATGCTCGCGCCGTCGCTCTGGTGCTTGCCCGGCGCCGGTCCCCATTGCGCCTCGATCTCGCGCAGGAAGCGCTCGCGCCTGACATGGTCGTCGACGCCGATGCGTGCATGGACGTTTGCGGCCGCCCCTGTCTGACGGGCATTGCCGACGATGACGCGTTCGCGCAGCTGTTCGACGCTGTCGGGGAGGTCGACGCTGTAACCCTCGTCCCGTAGCCGCCGCAGGCAATTGAACAGGGACTCGAAAACGGAGAGGTAGGCAGCCGTTCCGACGGCGCCGGCATTGGGCGGGAAATTGAACAGCACGATGCCGACGCGACGTTCGGCCCGGGCGCTGCGACGAAGCATGGCGAGCCGGGCCACACGCTCGGCGAGCGCGTCCGCGCGCTCGGGGCAACCGCGCATGTCGCTGGCCGCGCCATCAGCAAAGCTGCAACCGCGTTCGCAGCCTGCGCAGGCCGTTCCCGCGCTTGTACGGCCGCCGAACACCGATGGCGCGATCGCACCATCGAGTTCGGGAATCGCGACCATCATCGTCGCCTCGACCGGCATCAGGCCGCGATCAGATGCGCGCCATTGCTCGAGGGTCTGGAATTCGACGGGATGGGCCGACACGAGCGGCGCATCGAGCCGGGCGAGGATTTCTTCCGCGGCGTGGGCGTCGTTGTAGGCGGGGCCGCCGACAAGGGAGAAACCTGTCAGCGAGACGACGACGTCCACATTGGGACGACCATTCGTGAAGAAGAATTTCTCCATTGCCGGGCGCGCATCGAGACCGGATGCGAAGGCAGGCGTCACGGACAGGCCCTGCTTCTCCAGCGCGGCGATCACGGCATCGTAATGGCCGGAATTGTTGGCGAGCGCGTAGGAGCGCATCAGAAGCAGGCCGACCGTGCCTTTTGCGTTCTTCATGCGCGGCAGGGCCGATGCCTCGGCGGCGATGCGGCCGGGCAGCGCCGGATGATAGACGCCGACTTCCGGATATTCGACCGGCGGCGCAACTTTCGTCACGCCGCGCAACGCCCTGCGGGGGCCATCGGCATAGCGGTCCACGACGTAGCGGATCATGTTGAGCGCGTTGCCGTCGGAGCCGCTCAGCCAGTACTGGAGGATGATGAACCAGGCGCGCAGATCCTGCGCGGCGCCGGGAACGAAGCGCAGCAGCTTCGGCAAGCGCCGCAACATGCGCATCTGGCTCGAACCGGCGGTCTCGGCCTTGCCCTTGGATCCGCGCAGGCGCTTCAGGAAGGCCATGGGGCCGCCCTGTCCGCCGTCCATCTTCAGGCGGCCCATTCGCGTCAGCTTCGTCACCTCCGATGCCGACAGGAAGCAGATCATGGCGTCACACGAATCTCGGCGCGCCGTCAGCGCCGGCATGAGCGGCATGAAATGCTCTTCCATGAAAAGCATTGCGGCGAGCACGATGTCCGCCCGTTCGATATCTGCGATGCAGGCCTGAAGCGCTGCCGGATCCGCCGCGAATTCCGCCGCCGAGTGCACGTCCAGCCGCAGCCCCGGCAACTCGCGAGCGAGCGTGCTACCCGCGCGCGCCAGCGTGCTCGACAGATGGCTGTCCATCGTGACGAGAACGACGCGTATGGGCGTCGCGTCAGCGGCCGAAATGCGCTTTGGCATCGTACAGTGTCTCGATCGAAATGGTTGCAATGCCCCGCTCGACGGCGAAGCGTTCGGTGTTGCGGCGCGCCTTTCCGCGCACAAAGAAAGGAATCTTCTTGAGCTCGGCCTCGGCGTCCGCGCTCCAGCCTGCGGACAGGGGCTCGGATTGCGGTACGGTCGCCTGTGCGCCGGCGCCGTGATGAGACGCGCCTGCGCCATCGTGGAATTCCGGATCCTCCCGGAACATGCCGAGCAGATGTTCCTCGAGACCCATCATCAGGGGATGGATCCATGTGTCGAAGATGACGTTGGCGCCTTCGAAGCCCATTTGCGGGGAGTGGCGCGCCGGAAAGTCCTGCACATGCACGGGCGACGAGATGACGGCGCAGGGAATGCCGAGGCGCTTGGCTATATGGCGCTCCATCTGCGTTCCGAGAACCAGTTCCGGCTGCAGCGCGGCGACCGCGGCTTCGATTTCCAGATAATCGTCGGCGATCAGAGCCTCGATGCCGAACTCAGCGGCCGCGGCGCGCAACTCGCGCGCGAATTCACGGCTGTAGGAGCCGAGGCCGACCACATTGAAACCCAGTTCATGGGCTGCAATGCGCGCCGCGGCGATCGCATGGGTGGCATCGCCGAAGATGAAGACGCGCTTGCCCGTGAGGTAGGTCGAATCGACCGAGCGCGAGTACCAGGGCAGGCGAGAGTCTGCCGGTTCCGGCGCGAAATAATCGCTCTTGCCGATCAGCGCCGCGACCTCCGCCATGAAGGCCCGCGTCGCGCCGACCCCAATGGGCACGGTCCGTGTGAAGGGTTGGCCAAAGGTCCGCTGCAGGTAGGATGCGGCCTGCTGCGCGATTTCCGGATAGAGGACGACATTGAAATCGGCTTCCGGCAATCGTGCGATGTCGGCGGGCGTTGCGCCGAGGGGCGCGACCACATGAACGTCGACGCCGAGTTCGTCGAGAAGCTTGCGGATTTCGACGAGATCGTCGCGGTGCCGGAATCCGAGCGCGGCCGGTCCCAGTATGTTGGCGCGCGGGCGGGCCTCGGGCGCGCGGCCTTCGCCGAAATCGGACTTGGCGGCAAGTGCGCGCACGATCTGATAGAGGGTTTCCGCGGCGCCCCAGTTTTCCTTGCGTTGATAGGACGGTAATTCGAGCGGAATGACCGGGATCGGCAGACCGATCGCCTTGGCGAGGCCGCCCGGATCGTCCTGGATCAGTTCCGCCGTGCAGGAAGCGCCGACGATCATCGCCTGCGGCTTAAATCGATCGTAGGCGTCGCAGGCAGCCGTCTTGAAAAGCTCGGCGGTGTCGCCGCCGAGGTCGCGGGCCTGGAATGTCGTGTAGGTGACGGGTGGGCGCTCGGCGCGCCGCTCGATCATCGTGAAGAGAAGATCGGCGTAAGTGTCGCCCTGCGGCGCATGCAGGACATAGTGCAGGCCCTTCATGGCGGTCGCGATCCGCATCGCGCCGACATGCGGTGGCCCCTCATATGTCCAGACCGTCAGCTTCACTTCACACCTCAAGCCGTTCGCGCCGGAGCAGCGGTCGCACGAAGAGTTCCGCGAGATCGCCGGCCTGCTCGTAGCCCTGGATGGGCGAGAAGATCAGTTCGATCGACCACTTCGTCGTCACGCCCTGCGCTTCGAAAGGATTGGCGAGACCCAGGCCGCAGACGACGATGTCCGGTTGCGCGGCGCGGCAGCGGTCGATCTGGCGTTCGACGTCCTGTCCCTCGACGATCGGAACGTCCGCTGGCAACAGGGCCAGTTCTTCCGCCATGATGCGTTGGTGAAGGAACGGGGTGCCGATCTCGGCGACACGCATGTCGAGTTCGCGGCAAAGAAAGCGGGCGAGCGCTGGCTCGAGCTGCGAATCCGGAAAGAAGAAAATGGTCTTGCCGGCGAGGCTGTGGCGATAGCGTGCGAGGGCGCGGATCGCGCGTTCGCGCGCCGGCGCGATCGCGGAAATGAATTTCAGTTCGTCGATCCCGAAGGCGTCGGCGGCGACCTTCAGCCACGCGGTCGTTCCTTCAGCGCCGAGCGGGAAGGGCGCGGCGAGCCGGCGTGCGCCGCGGCCCTCGAGCAAGCGGAGCGTTTCGGCCAGGAAAGGTTGCGCCAGCAGGACCAGCGTATCCTTGCCGACGGCGGGCATATGGTCCGAGCGCCGAGCTGGCAGGAAGGCCACCGGCCCCACGCCCATCGCGTCGAACAGGCGACGCATCTGGTCTTCGACCGCGTCGGCCAGAGCGCCCACGACGAGCAGCGACCTTTGACCCTGCGGCGCAGCTGGGAGTTGCGGGACGAGCGCGGCGAGGCAGGCGTCTTCGCCTTCGGTGAACGTCGTCTCGATGCCGCTGCCCGAATAGGCCAGTACGCGGACGCCTGGCAGATGCTTTTGCGACAGGCGCGAAGCGGCGCGCGACAGGTCCAGCTTGATGACTTCCGATGGACATGATCCGACGAGGAACAGCAGCTTGATGTCCGGACGGCGCGCCAGCAATTCCGCGACGACGCGGTCGATTTCTTCCTGTGCGTCGGCAAGTCCGGCGAGATCGCGCTCCTCGATCACCGCGGTTGCGAAGCGCGGCTCCGCAAAGATCATGACGCCGGCGGCCGATTGCAGGAGATGGGCGCAGGTACGCGAGCCGATGACGAGGAAGAAGGCGTCCTTGATCTTGCGATGCAGCCAGACGATTCCGGTCAGGCCGCAGAAGACTTCACGCTGTCCGCGCTCGAACGTCACCTGCGGCGTCGCGCAGGCCGCCTGCTTGCGTGCGAGGATGTCGACCGGACTGTTCATTGCGCCGGCTCCGCGAGGGGAGGGACACGGGAATTCTGGTCGAGCCGCGCGGCGCGCAGCTTCAGGAGGAATTGCGCCGCGTTGATGAAATACGAGGCATATGCGGCCAGCGCCAGGAACATCTGGCCGCGCGGGCCAAGCGCGTTCGTCGCGAGCGCGACGAGATACGCGGTATGCAGCGCGAGCACGAGCATGCTGACGACATCTTCCCAGAAGAAGGCGGGCGCGAAGAGGTATCGGCCGAAGACGTCCTTCTCCCAGATCGAGCCTGTGATCATGATCGCGTAGAGAACGAAGGTTTTCGCGACGATCGAGACGGCTGCCGCGACGAACCCGTCGCCAGTCGCCAGGTAGCGCAGAATGAGCGCGAGGCTGACGAGAAAAACGAGGAATTGCAGCGGCGCCAGAACACCTTGCACGATCGTCCATCCGGATTCGTCGCGACGTCGGCGCTCCTCGTCCGTGTAGAGGGCCTTCGGTCGATTACGGCCGTTCCCCTGGCCAACCATCGCGCGTCCTCGTGACGTCAGTTCCGAAGGCTAGCCCCCGCCAAGAAAGAGTGTCAAGATAAATTGACGTTCAAAAAACTTTACATTGAGGTCGCGATGGGGCTTATATTGTTTCAAGCGCCCCGGCGCCGCGCGCCCGTCCCGGGCCACGGCGTGGCTTCGTCGGCATGAGACATCATGAAAACGGCGGGAAGAGAGGGCGAGCAGGCGGAAGGGCTCGATCTCCGACGTGGGGAGCGGTCGATGATGCGCCTGTGGGCCGGGAGCCCGTCTGAAACCCTGTCGGCGGGGCGCCACCCCGGCGGGGCGTTCGCTATTGTCAGGTTGGCTTTACGCTGGCCATATACAATCCGAGCTGCGCGATCCTCACGCTGTCGATTCGCAACGCGCCGACGAAGTAGGCGCTATCTCGAATTTGCAGCGGCTCCGGGGTCGTGACTCAGGCGCGACAGCTGCGGGTTCTTTGCAAACATGAATCAGGCCGACGTCCGGGGAATTCTAGAGAAAAGGAAGCGGGGCCGGATGCAGAAGCAGACCGCTTCTGGCGCGTCCAGACAGTTCAAGACGCCTCGCAAGTCGCTGGGCGACGTGACGGCCGTGGACGCTGCGCGACTTCTGGCGGCGGCTTGCGACATCGCTGTCGTGGTCGACGACAGCGGGCGCATCCATGACGTCTCGACCAGCATCGCCGCGCTCCAGCGTGGCAACGTTGCGGAATGGGTGGGGAAGAACTTTCTGGACCTGCTGACCGTCGAGGCGAAGCCGAAGGCCGAACGCCTGATCAAGGATGCCCGGGCCGGCCTGCCGGACAAGCGGCGCGAATTGAACATAGCGCTGCAGTCTGGATCCCAAGCGACCATAGAATGCAGCGCTGCGCCGGTCGGCGAGAAGGGGCGCATCGTGCTGCTGGGTCGCGATCTAGGGGTCACCGCGTCCATCCAGCAGCGCCTCATCGCGGCCCAGGCTGAGACAGAGCGTGAATATCTCCGCCTGCGTCAGGCCGAGACCCGGTTCGCCGTCCTGTTCGAGACTTCTCACGAACCATTGCTGATCGTGGCGCCAGTGGGTCACCGGATCGTCGAGGTCAACCCGGCCGGCGTCGCTCTGATCGGAAAGAGCGCCAAACGTCTGCTCGGGCGAGCGCTCGCCGACCTGTTCGATCCCGCCGGCGGCCGGGCGGTCGCCGGGATGCTGGCGGCTATCCAGAGCGTCGGTCGCGGCGACGATGTCCGGGCGCAGCTCGAGGGCAGGGATGTTCGCGTTTCCGGCGCCGTCTTCCGCCACGAAAAGAGCGAGCAGTTCCTCGTGCGCATGGAAGTCCTCGGAGGACGTGCGTCGACTGCCAATATGCCTGACATATGGGAATTCATCGCCGCGTTGCCAGATGCGGCAGTGGTGGTCGACGCCGATTTCAACATCCTGCGCAGCAATGAGAATTTCCTCGAAATGGCGCAGATTTCCAGCGAAGCGCAGGTGCGCGGTCAACCGCTGGATCGATGGCTCGGCCGGCCGGGAATCGATATGGATGCGCTGGCGGCGACGCTGAAGCGTCATGGCTTCACCAGAAATTTTCCGACCGTCCTGCGAGGCGCGCGCGGCCACGACGAGGATGTGGAAGTTTCGGCGCTCACTCTTCCGGATCCTGAAAGCCCCACCATCAGCATCACATTGCGTTCGGTGCCCCGCCGCCGCGCGTCCTCGTCAAAGGTCGCGCGCGAATTGCCGCAGTCGGTCGAGCAGATGACCGAGCTTGTAGGGCGTGTCCCGCTCAAGGACATGGTGCGTGAAGCGACAGACTGGATCGAGAAACTGTCGATCGAGGCGGCGCTGATCGTGACCGACGACAACAGGGCCTCGGCCGCCGACATGCTCGGCTTCAGCCGGCAAAGCCTCTACATGAAGATGCGTCGCTATGGCCTCGGAGACAACGAGGCGGATGACGAATCCTGAACGTCTGACGCTGGCGGCGCTTAAGGCCCGCACCGCGCGCTCGCATGTGCGCGCTGAAAAATCCGGCGTCGTTGCAGATCTTCTGCGCAAGCAGGCGAGCCGCGAAGCCTTCGTCCTGCTGTTGCGCAATCTGGAGCCGGTCTATGCGGCTCTTGAAGATTCGCTCGACCGTCTGGCGACGAAATCTCCTGTATCTTTGATACATTTTCCAGCCGTCGCACGGCAGGGAGCGCTCCGAGGAGACTTGTTGCGAATGGCCGGCCCGAACTGGCGCGAACTTGCGATCGTTCCGGCGGCTCAAGACTATGCGGCGCGCGTTCGCGATGTCGCGGCGCGCCAGCCGGATCTCCTGCTCGCTCACGCCTATGTTCGTTATTTCGGCGACCTGAATGGCGGACAGATTCTCCGGAAGCTGATCGGCGAGGCCCTCGGCATTCCGGCGGAGACCCTGGGCTTTTATGACTTCTCCGCCATCGAAGCGATGAAGCCCTTTCTCGCCCTCTATCGCAGCGCCTTCGAAGAGGCGCTCGCACGCGTCGAGGATCCGGAACTGGTGCTGTCCGAAGCCGAGGGAGCGTTCGAATTCAATATTTCCGTTTCGAACGAGTGCCAGGCTTGCGCGCGCCGGCTTTCCGCCTGACCGGGTTCTCCTTTCCGGATTCCACCTTGTTGGCGGCCGTCGATCTCATGGCGTGAGATACGAGCGTCTCGAGCACTTCCGCCGATCGCGCAACCGAATCCCGGACGCTATCGAGCATCGAAGGTATGCCAGCGACATGCTCGCTCTCGGCGATTTCGAGCGCGGCGATCTGCGCATTCTCGACGATCGAAGACAGCAATCGCCTGTAGACCAGGTCGGATTCCGTATCGAGGCGCGCATGCTTCATCGCATAGCTTTCGACGAGACCGTTCTGGAAGCGCCGTCGTGCAGCTTCCGCCGCCTTGACCTCGGTGAGATCGGTAAACAGGAGCACGAATCCGAGCACCCGCGCATCCGGCGCCACGACGGCGTCAGCGCGTAGCATCAGCGGAATTTCGTCGCCATCCTTGCCCATCATCCAGACTTCGCCACGCCAGCCTCGATGGTCTTCGACGAGATCGTTGAGGCGCTCGGCCATGTCGGGCGGCCGTATCAGCAATTTCGCGAATTGACGGATGTTCTTCGGCTTGATGCGTCCGGACACCAGCCGATCATACGATGCGTTGGTGTAGGCGATGTCGCCGCCCGCATCAGCGGTCGCCACGGGATGGCCCGAAACGCTTATCGTCCGGTTCACCTGGCGAATCTGGTCATGGATGATCAGCGACCGGACCGACTGATGCTGGAGGGCGACATCGGCCACGACCTCGCCGATCAGCCGGGTCGCCGCGACATCGTCCGACGTCCAGTCTTCCGCGGTGCCCACGACAAGCTGATGCCATTGGGCGAACGAGCGTCGCGGCGACAGGTCGGCAGGCGAATTGCCGATTTCCACGGGCTTCGAGGGGTCGCCGCCCCAGGTGACGGTGCGAATTCGTTCTGGCCGGAACCACATGAGCCAGTCGTCGCCCGAATCCGAAACGCGCCGCGCCGCCACGCCTGAGGCGATAGGTGTCAGATGCCGGAAGCTTGGCGCCTCGGCGGTGAAGCGAGCCGAAAAGAATGCAGGTCCGGGTTGCTGGTCCCTGATCCAGGCCGCCATCGCGCGAATATCGAGGGTGCTGGGCGCCTCTCCGGTCGACTGCACCTGTCCGTCGTAAACCAGCGCCGCGCCGGTCGCGCGCGCCTGAAGCAAGGTCTGCGGGGTCTCGAACAGGGCATTGCGCCAGTCGCCCTCACGCGAGATCGCCTCGATCATTCTCTGTTCCAGCCGACGCGCCGACATTTCCGCGCGCGCCTGTGCGAACGTCTCCAGAGCCGCGATGCGGGTCGCGACAGCCTCAGCAACGACTTCGCAGACGGCCCGATACTCGAAGGGCACCGATTTCGGGCCATAGTGATGGCAGGCGATCAGGCCCCAGAGGCGGCCGTGAACCATCAGCGAGATCACCAGCGTCGCAGCCACGCCCATGTTGCGAAGATATTGCACGTGAATGGGCGAACTCGACCGCAGGATGCAAAGCGACATGTCCAGTTCTTCGCCTGTCAGCGGCGACGCGCGAGGCTCGATGGGAACTGGCTTGTAGGTCACGTCGACCAGAACGCGGATGCGATTGCGTTCATACAGACGCCTTGCGATCTGCGGAATGTCGGACGCTGGATACCAGTTTCCGAGATAGGACTCGAGGTCGCTCCGCCGATCCTCCGAAAGCACCTCGCCATGCCCCTGCTTGTCGAAGCGGTAGACCATGACGCGGTCGTAGCCGGTCAGTTCGCGGACGACGCGCGCGGTTTCGTCACAGTGGCTGCGCAGCGTAGGCGATCCGGTGATGCGCTTAAGCAGCGGCTCGATGCGACCCGCCAGATCGACGTTCTCGCCGGCCTGCTCGATCTCGACGATCAACCCACCGGCCGGAGGTCTATGGATCGTCGCGTCGTAAAGCTGATCGTGGGCGCGTGAAAAGCGGATGCCGACAGGCACATGCGCGATCGAAGACTCCAGGCGCTGTTCAATCCGTTCGCACAAGTCAGCTGAGATATCCTGAAGCCTGCGACCGACAACAGCGCCGTCGAGCCGCAGGAAGACCCCCGCGTTCGCGCTCGCCTGCAGGATGGTGCAATCGTCCTCGTTGACAACCAGAATTGCGCCGTGCGGCTGGATGGATCCGGCCAGATGGATCTGTTCGCGCTCGCAATTGGTGAGATCGGCCTGACCGAAGGCAGGTGGCGCCGAGACGTTATCGACCATTGCGACACCCTGTCCGGACCCCGCGGTTCATGGCTCCAGAGCCAAACCGTACCGCTTGAGTTTGGCGTAGAGTCCCTGCCGGCTCAATCCCAGCATTTCCGCGGCTTCGGTCCTGTTTCCCCCGGACGCTTCGAGCGCCGCCCTTATGTGATGGCGTTCTACGCTGTCGATGGTCTCCTGGACCACAAGTCTCAGGGGAGCCTTGCCGATCCTGTCCGCAATGGTCCGAAGTTCGTCTGCAATATCGCCTGCCGCCGCCCGCGCGGGCAGGCGGCGCTCGACGTCCCTGATCACGAAGCAGACGTATTGGGGGTCGCTTTCGGAGTCGCCCGCCGCTGAAACCTCGACGCGACGCTCCATCCCACGCGCACCGGTCAGGATCGTCGGCAGGAGCCGAACGTAACCATGTCTGCTCACATTGAGCAGAAGCGTGCCTGCGTCGGCGCCGGGTTGCGCCAGCCAACGCGACAATGGCTCGCCAAGCAAGGCGCCGCGTGCGTTCGCGCCCACCAGCTCGAGGAAGGCTCGGTTGAGCCGCCGGATTGCTCCGTTCCGGTCCGCGATGACGATCCCGTCTGGAGAGCGTTCGATCAGCGCCTCCAGAGGGACGACCTGTTCTTGCCCTGCTTCCTGTTCGACGGCGCGCGCCGGGGAGAATTGCAGAATGAATTCCGACGCGGAGTCCGCTCCGGTCAGTGAAGCGCGGACGATCCAGGGGATTTCACCCAGACGAACGATGATGCCGGGCGTCCTGCCGAGGTCCCGGACACGGTCGAACATGACCGACAATGCGGCGTGATCGCGCTCGTCCGCGAGCGACATCAAGGAACGCTCGAGAACGCGTCCGCGCCGGCCAGTCTGAAGATCGAAGGCGCGGACTGCGGACGGGTTGGCTTCGACGATCTGCAGGGACGCCGCGGCTATCAATAGAACCGGCTCGGTAGAGGCGTCGAACAATTGCCGATAGCGGTTTTCCGCCTCGCGCAGCCGCCAGTAATCGCGCTCCATCAATTGCTGTGCGGCAATTAGCCGCGACTGCAACTCGGCCACGGCCTTCAAATTCTTGCCGATGGCGACAAGACTTCGCTGGTTCTCGAGGCGCACCGCCGTGAATTCGAACGGCAGTTCCAGGCCGCTGGGAAAGATCTGGTTGATCTGGCGAAACGCCGAAACGCCCGTAGTTCTGGCGTCTTCGACAATACGATGCACCTTGTCGCCGGCGGCCACGCCGACGACCTCGCTCCAGTGTCGCCCTATCCAGTTGTCAATCTTCTCGTCGCTAACAGCGGGCGACAATGTCGCCTTCTCGATCACGCCCTCGAGGTCGAGAACAAGCGTTATGTCGGGTTCTGCGGTAGCTGCATGATCAGCGGATCGCATAAGCGCAACTTTCTTTTCCGCGTTCTCCGCCAACATGCCGGGGACCAGCGAAAAGTGGGGGCCGTTACGAAGTATTCCCGATTCAGCCCGGAGGGCAGCGCCAACGCTTCAGCTTCCTGCGCCGTGCCGGAGATATGCAGATGTCGCCCGGTTACAACCGTGATCATGCGGAATCAATCGAAAACGGTCCTTCGAGATGCTTATCCGCCAAGATTCCGCCAAAAGTGCGTTCGCTGCATCGCAGCGTAAATCGAAAAGAACGTCAAGCAAGCTTGACGCTTCCCGGTAGGAGTCCTTTAATCAGGTCCGGGAGGCGCCTATGGTTCAGCCGGATAATTGGATGGGGGAGCGGACCCCGGCCTCCGACACCTGCGACCAGCCCCGGCATGAACGCGCAGCCGTGCAGGCGCCGCGTCGTGTCAACGCATCGGGCGACTCGCAGATGGGCGCCCGCTTGCGCGTGGCGGACCTCCACTGCTCGGCCCTGGGCGACCGTTTGCTCGAGGACGTCGTCCCGCATCTTCTGCGCAGCTTCAGCCAGCGAGCCGATCACAACGCGCGCGCAGATGTGCGGTTGGGCGCGCAGAAGGCGCGCGAATTTGCCGACGCCCTCCTCGATGCGGACGAAGCGGCGGCGACACGCATGGTCGACGAGTTGCGCACCGAAGGCGCGAGTCCCGAGGAACTCTATCTCGGCCTGTTTTCGGAAAGCGCCCGGCTGCTCGGGTATTACTGGGAAACCGACCAGTTGCCGTTCTCCGAGGTGACCTTGGGGCTTTGGCGGTTGCATCGCATGGTCAGGGAAATCAGCCCGGAATTTCGCCGCGAGCGCGAAGTTCGCAGTGGCGGCATGAAGGCGCTGCTGACGACTGTTCCTGGAGAACAACATTCGTTCGGCCTTTTGCTCGTATCGGAATGGTTTTCCCGCGCCGGTTGGGCCGTCGTGCCCGGTCCGTTTCAGACAGACCGAGACATCGGGCGCGCCGTCGGCGCTGAATCGCTGACCCTCGCCGGATTTTCTGTCGGCTCCGAAACGCAACTCGATCGTGTCGCCGCCAGCATCGCTGTTGTCCGCCGCAAATCGTTGAACCCACGGATCGGCATCATGGTGGGCGGTCCCTTGTTCAACGCCCGGCCCGAGCTGGTCCAGCGCGTTGGGGCGGACGCGACCGCGGTCGATGCGGCGCAGGCCCTCGCCAAGGCCGAGGAATGTGTAGCCGACGGACTATGGGCGTCGTGATCACGCCTTTGAACGGGGAGCGGGGGAAACGCGAGTGCGAATGGAGAATGGCATGCTTTTGAGACTTGTATTTGCGGTTACCCTGCTGGTTGCGTCTGGTTGTGGCGCGGCCATGGCGGCTGGCGATCCAGTCGCGGGCGAAAAGGTTTTCCTCGTGTGCAAGACCTGTCACCAGATCGGCGAAGGCGCGAAGAACGGGGTGGGCCCGGAGCAGAACGGATTGGTGGGGAGGAAGGCGGGGAGCGTCGAGGGCTACAACTACACCGACGCGAACAAGAACTCCGGCATCGTCTGGACCGAGGACAAGCTGAAGGAATACCTGCAGGATCCCAAGAAGATGATCCCGGGCACGAAGATGGTGTTCGCGGGCCTCAAGGACGAGCAGAAGATCGACGACGTGATCGCCTATCTCAAGCAGTTCGGGCCCGACGGCAAGAAGAAGTAGCGCGGGAGCCGCCACAGATGCGCACGCCCTATCCGTTTTCGGCCATCGTGGGGCAGGACGAGATGAAACTCGCCCTGGTCCTGGCCGCGATCGACCCGACGATCGGAGGCGTGCTGGTCTTCGGCGACCGCGGCACCGGCAAGTCCACCGCGGTGCGCGGGCTTGCCGCGCTGCTGCCGAAGATGAAAAAGGTCGCCGGCTGCCGGTTCAATTGCGAGCCGGCCTCCGGCGGCGCGCTCTGTCCGGAATGCCGGGCGCGCGCCGGCGCGCTGAAATCCGAATTCGCGCCCATACCCGTCGTCGACCTGCCGCTCGGCGTCACCGAGGACCGGGTGGTCGGCGCGCTCGATTTCGAACGCGCGCTGGCGCGCGGCGAACGCGCCTTCGAGCCCGGCCTGCTGGCCCGCGCCCACCGCGGTTTCCTCTACATCGACGAAGTGAACCTGCTCGAGGATCATATCGTCGACCTGCTCCTCGACGTTTCCGCCTCGGGCGAGAACGTGGTCGAGCGGGAAGGCCTGTCGCTGCGACATCCCGCGCGTTTCGTTCTGATCGGCAGCGGCAACCCGGAAGAAGGCGAATTGCGGCCGCAATTGCTCGACCGCTTCGGGCTTTCGGTCGACGTGCGCACGCCCACCGACAGCGCCTCGCGCATCGAGGTGATCAGGCGCCGCGATGCGTTCGAGCGCGATCCTTCCGCTTTCGTCGAGACATGGCGCAAGCGCGACGAGGCGATCGGCCGTCGCATCGCACGCGCCCGCAAGGCCATTCGCAACGTGCAATTGTCGGACGCGAGCATCGAACGGGCGACCGCGCTGTGCATGGCGCTCGGCGCCGACGGATTGCGCGGCGAACTGACGCTGATCCGCGCCAGCCGCGCGCTCGCCGCCTACGAAAACCGCGGCCAGGTGGAGGAGCGCGATTTCCGGCGCGTCGCCAACGCCGCCTTCCGCCACCGGATGCGGCGCAATCCGCTCGACGAATCCGGTTCGGCGTCGCGCATCGAGCGCGTGCTGGAGGAGCTTGCGCCGGCATGACCGACAGCATCGCCGGCCCGCCGGATTTCGGCGCGCTCTGGGCCGATGCGTCGCTTGCCGCCGCGCTGTTCGCCGTTGATCCGCACGGCCTCGGCGTTCGCTTGCGCGCACGCGCCGGGCCGACGCGCGAGCGCTGGCTCGGCGCCGCGCGAAGCCTGCTGCCGGTGGACATGCCGCTGCGCCGCGTTCCGCTCGGCATTTCGGACGACCGGCTGATTGGCGGGCTCGACATGGCGGCGACGCTCGCCGCCAATCGACCGGTGGTCGGCGCCGGAGTTCTCAGCGAGGCCGATGGCGGCGTGGTCATCCTCGCCATGACCGACGCGATGGACCGTCACGTCGCGGCGCGGATCGCAGCCGCGTTCGACGAACGGGAAGTGCGCATCGAGCGCGAAGGCTTCTCGCAGATCGCGCCGAGCCGTTTCGGCATTCTGGCGCTGGACGAGGGCGTCGAGCCGGACGAACGAACGCCCGAACTGATCGCCGATCGACTGGCCTTTCATCTCGAGCTCGATGACATACCGTTCGGGGCGGCGGTCGATCCCGTGCCGGCTTCGCTTGACGACATTGCCCGCGCGCGTGTCTACCTGCCTTCCGTCCTAGTGCCCGACGAGGTCGTGCGCTCGCTTTCGGACACGGCGATCGCTCTGGGCATTCTCTCCCTTCGCGCGCCCATGCTCGCGGTGCGCGCCGCCGCCGCTCACGCGGCGTTGCATGGCAATACGGCCGTGGACGAGGACGACGCGGCCGCCGCGGCGCGGCTGGTGCTCGCGCCGCGCGCGACCATGCTGCCGGCAAACGACGCGCCGGCGCCGCAGGACGAACAGCCTCCGCCGGAGCAAAGACCGGACGACGCGCCAGACGACGCGCAGGACCAGCCGGACGTGCAGCAGATGGAAGACATCGTGCTGGCAGCCGCGCGCGCGGCGATTCCGCCGGGACTCCTGTCGCGCCTGCTGGTCGAACGCGCCGGCCTTGGACGTGCGCGCGAAACCGGTCGCTCGGGCACAGCGCGAAAATCCATCATGCGAGGCCGGCCGGCCGGCGTGCGTCAGGGACGCCCGCACGCCGGGGCAAGGCTGCACCTGATCGAAACCCTTCGCGCCGCCGCGCCCTGGCAGAAGCTGCGGCGCAACGCCATGCCCGACGCGCCGAACGACCTGCTCGTTCGCGTCGAGGATTTCCGGTTGCGCCGCCACGTCGAGCGGGCGCAGACGACGACGATCTTCGTGCTGGACGCGTCGGGATCTTCGGCGCTCAACCGTCTTGCGGAAGCCAAGGGCGCGATCGAACTGCTCTTGGCCGACTGCTACGTACGGCGCGATCGCGTCGCCGTCATCGCCTTCAGGAGCAGGAGCGCCGATCTCTTGCTGCCGCCGACCCGTTCGCTCACCCGCGCCAAGCGCTGCCTCGCCGCAATGCCGGGCGGCGGCGGCACGCCGCTGGCCAGCGGCTTGAACGCCGCAGCCGAACTCGCGCTCTCGGTACGCCGGCGCGGCGGCACGGCCTCGATCGTCGTGCTGACCGACGGACGGGCCAACATCGCGCTCGATGGTTCGCCCGGCCGCGCGAAGGCCAACGAGGACGCCACCGCGCAGGCGAAGCTCCTGCGCGCGCACAATTTCGCCTGCGCGCTGATCGACACCTCGCCGCAACCCCAGCCCGGCGCGCGCTCGCTTGCCGTCGACATGGGCGCGGTCTATCTGCCATTGCCGCATGCCGACGCCGAGCAAATGTCCGGTGTGGTGCGCACGATGACGCGGCAGTCGCAGGCCGCGCGCGCGCGGGCCTCGTGAGCCGGCGCCGCGCCTTCGCCGAGGCCGCGCCGGCAAATGGCGGGGCGGCGGAGGTCGAACTGAAACGGGATCCGGGCGACTGGCCAAATCGTGAATACAGCCGGTCCGTCCATGCAGGCGGGTTCGACTGGCACGTCCAGATCGCCGGGCGCGGTCCCGTGCTCCTGCTGCTTCATGGCGCCGGCGCCGCGACCCATTCGTGGCGCGACCTGCTGCCGCTGCTCGCGCGCGATTTCACCGTTGTTGCGCCCGACCTGCCGGGCCATGGCTTCACCGACGCGACCGGTTCGTCGCAGGCGACGCTCGCCGGCATGGCGAACGCGCTGACCAAGCTGTTGCGCGTCCTCGATGTTCGTCCAGACTACGCGGTCGGTCATTCCGCCGGCGCCGCAATACTGGTCCGTATGTGTCTGGAAGGCTCCATCACGCCGCGGTCGGTAATGGCGATCAACGGCGCCTTCATGCCTTTCGGCGGCCCGGTGAGCCAGTTGTTTTCGCCGCTGGCGAAAGTTCTGTCGCTCAACCCCTTCGTGCCGCGCATCTTCGCGTGGAGCGCATCGAGTCCGGCCTCCGTCGAGAGGTTGATCCGCGACACAGGATCGCACATCGATCGCCGCGGCCTCGACCTGTACGGCCGCCTGTTCGCAGACCCGCGCCACGTCGCCGGCGCATTGCGGATGATGGCGAACTGGGACCTGTCGAAGATGTCGGATGACCTTCGCCGCCTGAAGATCCCGCTGACGCTGGTCGTCGGCCTCAACGACAGGGCCGTGCCGCCCGGACAGGCCGGCGAGATCGCGAGGATCGCGCCTGGCGCCCGGCTCATTCGCCTCAAGGGTCTGGGCCATCTCGCGCACGAGGAGGCGCCGGAGACCGTCGCCGAACTGATCCGGGCGATGGCCAGCGGATCGGCCCCCTGAAAACCGCCTCTGGCGCGCTTCCGCCATCCTGCTATAGTCAAGCAATGTTGACAGCATCTCCGTCAGATGTGTGTGACAAGCGCGCCGGCCGGCAACCGCATGCCGTCGTCATCGGCAGCGGTTTCGGCGGGCTTGCGGCGGCGGTGCGCCTCGGGGCGCGCGGCTACCGCGTGACGGTGCTCGAGAAGCTCGATGCTCCAGGCGGCCGCGCCTACACCCATCATATCGACGGCTTCACCTTCGACGCCGGTCCGACCATCGTCACGGCCCCGTTCCTGTTCGAGGAATTGTGGGCGATGTGCGGGCGAAAGCTCAGCGACGATGTCGAGTTGCGCGCGATGGATCCGTTCTATCGGTTGCGCTTCGACAATGGCGAGACCTTCGACTATTCGGGCGATCCCGTTGCGATGCGCGCGCAGATCGCGCGCTTCTCGCCCGAAGATGCGGACGGCTACGATCGGCTGTTGAAGGCCAGCGAGGCGATCTTCCGCGTCGGCTTCGAGCAGTTGGGCGACCGGCCGTTTTCCAGCGTGCTCGACATGGCGCGCGTCGCGCCAGACATCCTTCGGCTCGGCGGCCTGCGCACCGTCTATAATTTCGTGGCGCGCTACATCAAGGATGAACGGCTGCGGACGATCTTCAGCTTTCATCCGCTGCTGATCGGCGCCAATCCCTTCGCTGCGACATCGATCTATGTGCTCATCGCCTTTCTCGAACGCGAATGGGGCGTGCATTCGGCGATCGGCGGGACGGGCAGGCTCGTCTCCGGCCTGGTCGGACTCATCCAGGGGCAGGGCGGCATCGTGCGCTGCAATGCCGAGGTCGAACAGATCTGTGTCGAGAACGGCAGGGCGAATGGCGTCCGGCTCGCCGACGGCGAAATCGTCGCGGCCGATATCGTCGTCTCGAACGCCTGCTCGGCCTGGACCTACCTGAAGATGCTGCCGCCCGAGTGCCGGCGCGTGCTGCGCGATACGCGACTGACGCGCGCCCGCTACTCGATGAGCCTGTTCGTCTGGTATTTCGGCGTCGACCGCGCCTATCCCGACGTGCCGCATCATTCCATCCTGTTCGGTCCGCGCTACCGCGAACTTCTCGACGACATATTCGTCGACCACAGGCTCGCAGAGGACTTCAGCCTCTACCTGCACCGGCCAAGCGCCAGCGATCCGTCGGTCGCGCCGCCGGGTTGCGACGCGTTCTATGTGCTCTCGCCGGTGCCCAATCTCGCCGCCGACGTCGACTGGTCGACAGAAGCCGAAAAATATCGCCGAAAGATCGAAGCCTATCTCGCGCGAACCGTGCTGCCCGGCCTGGACAAGCATGTCGTCGTCTCCCGGATGACGACCCCGATCGACTTTCGCGACAGGCTGCTGTCATACGAGGGCGCGGCGTTCGGCATGGAGCCGATCCTCACGCAGAGCGCATGGTTCCGCCCGCACAACAAGAGCGACGACATCGAGGGCCTCTATCTGGTCGGCGCCGGAACGCATCCCGGAGCCGGCCTGCCCGGCGTGCTGTCCTCGGCCCGCATTCTCGACAGGATCGTCCCGCATGCAGCCACTCTCGCCTGATCGAAGCCTGGCGTCGGCCGGCGACCTGGCGACATGCCGCCAGATGCTGGCCGGCGGATCGAAGACTTTTTTTCTCGCCTCGTTTTTCCTGCCCTGGCGTGTGCGCGATCCGGCCATCGCGCTCTACGCCTTCTGCCGGCAGGCGGACGACGCCGTCGATTGCGCAGACAATCGCGGCGCCATCGAAGCCCTGTTGCAACGGCTTGACGACGTCTATGACGGAAAGCCCGCGAACGCCCCGGCCGATCGGGCCTTCGCGGACGCCGTGGCGCAATTCGAAATCCCCAAGGCGATTCCGCTGGCCCTGATCGAGGGCTTCCTGTGGGATGTCGAGGGGCGGCGCTATACGACTATTGCGGATGTCGAAGCCTATGCGGCGCGTGTCGCCGGAACGGTCGGCGCGATGATGGCGCTCGTGATGGGCGTGAGGGATCCGGCGACGCTCGCGCGCGCCTGCGATCTCGGCGTCGCCATGCAATTGACCAACATCGCGCGCGACGTCGGCGACGACGCGCGCATGGGTCGCCTGTATCTGCCGCGCGCATGGATGGCCGAGAGCGGGATCGACCCCGACGCGTTTGTCGCGGCGCCCGCCTGCACGCCCGCCCTCGAGGGCGTCGTGCGGCGGCTTCTGGACCGCGCCGAGGAATTCTACGCGAGCGCCGACATCGGCATCGAGGCCCTGCCGTCGGCATGTCGCCCGTCGATCCGCGCGGCGCGCCGGCTCTATGCCGAGATAGGCCGCGTCGTCGAAGCCAACGGATTCGATTCCGTGTCGCAGCGCGCAATCGTCGCCGCACAGCGCAAGATGGCGCTCGCCGCGCAATCCTTTTCCGCGACTTCGCCGCTCGTTGCGCGTCCCCCCGTGCTGCAGGGCGCGGAATTCCTCATCGAGGCGGCCGCGCGCCTGTCGCAAGCCGGACGCCCGTCCGAATGGGCGCTGCCGGACCGGCTGGTGTGGGCGGCCAACGTCCTGAGCCGACCGCCGCGGCCCGCGCGTCCGACGCGCGACAGCCGGCGGACGAGTCTCCGTCAGGCCCCCGCGTGAGCCTCGCCGACATCGCGAATTATCCCTGGCTGCTACTCGAACTCGCTCTCGTCGGATTTCTCGTGTTCGAACTCGTGAAGACGCGACGCTCGATCCGTCGCGATCGCGAGGAGGCGAAGAAGCGCGAACAGGCGGAACGGGACAGCGCGACCGACGGGGCGTGACGGTCAGGCGCGCCGCGGCATCCGGAACGGCAGCATCAATTGGGTCGCCGTCGCCTTGAAGCGGTCGAGGGACAGGCTCTCGTGAACAGCGATCGTGTCTTCGCCGAGGAGGCGCAGGCCGAGCACGGAGCGTGCGTAGAAGGGCGCGTCTTCGAGCCGTTGCAGCAGCTTCGGCGTCGATCCCGCGTCGGCGCGCGTCGCGCCGTTCAACCGCCAGCGCGTGCGTTCGAGGGTCGTGAGCGGCGGGGGCGCGAAGGTCTCGACGCCGCCGGCGCCGTGGCGCAGTGCGAGCAATGTCGTTTCGCCGTCGCGGCGCCTTGCCTCATAGACGATCGCCGAACCCGTCCGCAGATGCGCGCGCGACCAGTTCCAGCTCGTGAAATCATCCTCGAGCGGCCGCGCGCCATGATTGCAGTCGACGTAGCACTCGCCGCTCCACCGCAAGTCCGGCGAGGCGAGTTCGACCTCGATGCGCGCCCGCGGCGCGAGCGGTCGCCACACGTGAAGTCCGGCGGCGTCGAGCGTGTACGCGCTCGTCTCGAGGCCGGGAAAGCGAATGCGGGCCGAGCCCCGCAGCCGGCGGGGCAGGGGCGCGCAGATCTCGTCGAGACGCAGCAGCAGCGCGTCGCCGTCGTAGCTTATGGAGCTTCGTCCAATGGCGAGCGCATCGTCGTCCCGCGCCAGGCTGCGCGCGCCGCGTTCGGTCATGGCCCAGCGCGCGCCGCGCGCGCCGTAGAGCGCGATGTTGAAGGCGCAGTGATCCTGTGGATCGGCCCGCCTGCCGCCGCGTCGCGCCCACGCGTAATAGGGCGAGAACACGCTGCCGACGAAGACGATGATCGTCAGGCCGAATTGCCGGTCATCGCTGAGCGCGTCGACATACCACCACGCGTAGCCGCCCGGCGGGACGGGACGTGCGAAGCAAGGTCCGCCATCAGCGCCTGCGCCGCCAGTCGTCCCGAGATCGCCGCGATCGGCACGCCCGCGCCCGGATGCGCGCCGCCCCCCGCCAGGTAGAGGCCGGGAATGCGCGTCCGCGACCCCGGCCGCTGGAACGAGGCCCGCCAGCCGTGCGTCGCCTGCCCGTAGAGCGCGCCCCCCGAACCCGGAAAGGCTTCGTTGAATTCCGTCGGGCCGGTGATCGTCTCCGGCCCGGCCGGTTCGATCGTCAGCCCGCAGGATTCCATCACCGCCGTCGCCTTCTTGCGGCATAGCTCGATTTCCTCGTGATTGGGGCGGCCTTCGTCGCCGGCAGGCGGCGCGTTGACGAGCCAGAACAGGCGTTCGTCGCTCTCCGCGGCATCGGGCCTGTCGCAGCGATCCTGCGCGCAGAGATAGACGGTCGGGTTCGCCGGCAGGCGCCCCCTGCGGAAGATCGCGTCGAACTCATCTGCGTAGTCGGCGCCGAAGAAGACATTGTGGCGTACGAGATCGAATCCGCCCGCACGTCCGGCGCAGGCGAGCGTGAGCGCCGACAGCGAGCGACTGCGATTGCGCATGCGGAGGGCGGCGGCTGCGCGCGCGCCGAAGGCGCCGGCGGCGAGCGCCGCTGCGTCGGCGTTGCTGACGACGGCGGCGACGTCGATCCGTTCGCCATCCTCCAGGACGACGGCGCGCGCGCGCCCCTCGCTCACGTCGATTTCCCGGACATGCGCGCCGAACCGGAAGCGGACGCCCGCCTCGGTCGCCAGGCGTTGCAGCGCGTCGGCGAGGCGATACATGCCGCCTTCGACGCTCCACACGCCGGCCTGCTCGACATGAGCGATCAGCATCAGGGTCGCCGGCGCCAGAAACGGCGACGCGCCGCAATAGGTCGCATAGCGTCCGAAAAGCTGGCGCAGCCGCACGTCCGAAAAATAGTGCGCGAGATCGTCCCACAATGTGCCGAACGGATTGATCCCGAGAAGATCGCCGAGCGCATGCGGCGCGCAGCGCCGGACGAGTTCGAACGGGCCCGGCCGCGGCGCGTCGATGAAGGAATGTTCGAGCGCGGCGAAGGTGCGTCGGGCGCGTGCGTTGAAGCGGCGGTAGCCGCGCGCCTCCGCCGCGCCCGCAAAGACGCCGATCGCGTCTTCCGTGCGCCGCGCATCCGCGAACAGGTCGAGCCGCGATCCGTCCTGCCATGCATGTCGCGCCAGGATCTCCAGCGGGCGCAGGGTCAGCCGATCCTCGAGACGAACGCCGGCGTCGGCGAACAATTCCTCGAACACGCGCTTCATCGTCAGGACGGTCGGACCGGCGTCGATCGCTCCCAGCGCGGACGGCGTGCAGCGCATCTTGCCGCCGACATGCGCGGCGCGCTCCAGGACGACGACGCGAAAGCCGCAGCGCGCAAGATCGATTGCCGCAGCGAGGCCGCCGATTCCCGCGCCGATGACAGCCACCGTCCCGGTCGCCTGCGGTTGAGCCATGAAAGCGGGGCCTCCCGGACGTAAGATATGCTTGACATAATAAAGTGACAAGCAGACATTACATTTTCATATCGGCGGGAGGCGTTGATGAATCCTCTGGCGCGCATCGAACTGGCTGTTGAAGCTGCGATCGAATCCGTCGAACGCCCGGGTTGTCCGCCGGGACTCTCCGCGGCCATGCGTCACGCCGTCGTTCCGGGCGGCGCGCGCATCCGCCCGAAGCTCTGCCTTGCCGTGGCTGGCGCCTGCGGAGCGGACGATCCCGCCCTTGTCGACGCCGCCGCAACCTCGATAGAACTCCTGCATTGCGCCTCGCTGGTGCACGACGACCTGCCGTGCTTCGACAATGCGGACATGCGGCGCGGCAAGCCTTCGGTGCACAAGGCCTTCGGTCAGCCTCTGGCGGTGCTCGCTGGCGACGCGCTGATCGTTCTGGCCTTCGAGATCATAGCGCGGGCTGGCCGCGCCGCGCCGCAGCGGCTGGCGGACCTGACGCTGATCGTCGCCCGTTCGGTCGGCGGTCCGACGGGCATCGTCGCCGGCCAGGCATGGGAATGCGAGCAGGCGCTCGACCTGAGCCAGTATCATCGCGAAAAGACCGGCTCGCTGTTCGTGGCCGCGACAATGGCCGGCGCCGCGGCGGCAGGGCGCGACGGCGCCGACTGGCGTGCGCTCGGCGATTTCATCGGCGAAGCCTTCCAGGTCGCCGACGACATCAAGGATGTGCTGGCCAAGGATGGCGATATCGGCAAGCCGGTCGGGCGCGATGCCGCGCTCGGGCGCCCGAATGTCGTAAATTCCTTCGGGGTCGCCGCGGCGGTGGAGCGGCTCGAAGACCTTCTCGCGCACGCGCAGGATTCGATCCCGGCGTGCCCCGGCCGCGACGCGCTCCGCAAGCTCGTGCGCGAGGAAGCCTCGTCCTTCGTGCCGAAAAAGCTGCTGCGCGCTGCAGCCTGAGCGATGTTCGGCGACGCATCCCTGCGCGCTGGCGGCGAAGAATTGCAATTATCGTTGCGCGACAGAATACTCGCGCTGCGCGATCGGCTGCTCGCGAGCGAACGGTTCCGTCGGTATGCCGTAGCCTTTCCGCCCACGCGCATTTTCGCGCGCCGTCGTGCGCGCGCGCTCTTCGACCTTGTGGCCGGCTTTGTCTACAGCCAGACGCTGCATGCCTGCGTCTCGCTCGACCTGTTCGAAATCCTGGCGCGCGGACCCCGGACGGCGGAAGACCTTGCAGCCCTCTGCGATCTTGCGCCCCAGTCGATGCGGCGATTGCTCGACGCCGCCGTCGCTATCGACCTGCTGCAGCCACGCAGCGGCGACCGCTTCGGATTGGGGCCGGTGGGAGCGGCGCTGTCCGGATCTCCCGGCATCGCTGACATGGTGCGCCATCACGCGATGCTTTACGCCGATCTCGCCGATCCCGTCGGGCTATTGCGGGACGGGGGGCGATCGACGCGGCTCGGCGCCTATTGGCCCTATTCGCGAAGCTCCGATGCAAACGCGATCACGCCCGACGCTGTCCGCGACTATTCCCGATTGATGTCGGCATCGCAGCGCATGGTCGCGGACGAAATTCTGGCGACGCGACCGTTCGCCGGCAGCCGGCGCCTGCTGGATGTGGGCGGCGGCGACGGAACATTCGCTCTTGCCGTTGTCAGGCAATACCCGGACATGAAGGTCGCATTGTGCGACCTGCCGCCCGTCGCCGCCGTCGCCAGGCGGAATGTCGAAAGAATCGAGACAGGGGCGGCGATCGAAGTCCATGAGTGCGACTTCAAGTCTCAGCCGCTTCCGCCCGGGGCGGATGCGATCTCGCTGGTGCGCGTCCTGCACGACCACGACGACGCCGACGCCTCGGCGTTGCTGCGCGCCATCTGGCATGCGCTTCCCGTCGGCGGCGGGATCGTGATCGGCGAACCCATGGCGGGGGCAAAAGCCGCAGAGCCAATGGGCGACGCCTATTTCGGCTTCTACCTGTTGGCCATGGGATCGGGGCGGCCGCGCCGGCCCGCCGAGATAGAGGCAATGCTCGAGGCGGCCGGCTTCGGCGACATTGCGAGCCTGCGTTCTCGCATGCCTTTGGTCGCCGGCGTCATCACCGCTAAAAAGGTCCTAAGTGACAAAACAAATTGACAATCAAAGATGACAAGCTAGGCTTACACATTCCACGGGCCGTCCAGCAGACGGCGGAGTCATTCGATGAACACTGTTGCGGTCGTCTTGAATGCTCCCAAATCGCTTATGCTGCGAGAACTCGCACTGGTCGAGCCGGGTGACGAGGACGTAGTCGTCGATATCGCGTGGAGTGGAATAAGCACCGGCACCGAGCGACTCCTTTGGGATGGCCGCATGCCGCCGTTCCCGGGAATGGGCTATCCGCTGGTGCCTGGCTACGAATCCGTCGGTCGCGTCTCGAGCGCCGGCCCCACTGCCGGACTGCCGGTTGGGCAGAATGTCTTCGTGCCGGGCGCGCGGTGCTACGGCGACGTGCGCGGCCTGTTCGGCGGCGCCGCTTCGCGGCTGGTGACGCCGGCTGCGCGTGTGATCCCGATCCCCGAGACCCTCGCCGAACGAGGCGTGCTCATGGCGCTGGCGGCGACGGCGCGCCACGCGATCGCCGACGGCCTGCCTGATCTCATCGTCGGTCACGGCGTGCTCGGGCGCCTGATCGCGCGCATGACGGTGCTGGAGGGCGGCGCGCCGGTCGTCTGGGAGCAGAATCCGCAGCGAGTCGATGGCGCAGAGGGTTACGAGATACTCGCGCCGGACAGCGACGCGCGGAACGACTATACGCGCATCTGCGATGTCTCCGGCGACGCCGGCCTGCTCGATGCGCTGATTGCGCGGCTGGCGCCTTCGGGTGAAATCGTCCTCGCCGGCTTCTACAGCGAGCGGCTGAGCTTTTCGTTTCCGCCGGCATTCATGCGGGAAGCGCGCATACGCTGCGCCGCCGAATGGCGCCCCGACGACCTGGAAGCGACACGCGCGCTGATCGAATCCGGTCGTCTGTCGCTCGACGGTCTCATCACCCACAAGCGCAGCGCGCACGACGCTGCCGACGCCTATCGCCTGGCTTTCGACGATCCGGGCTGCCTGAAGATGGTTCTGGAGTGGAGGACGCCATGAACGCACCTTTCGGCTCGGTTCCCGCCTCTCCAGAAGAACCCGAGGGCAAGCGCGAGACGCAGGTCATCGCGATCTACGGCAAGGGCGGCATCGGCAAGAGCTTCACCCTCGCCAACCTGTCCTACATGATGGCGCAGCAGGGCAAGCGCGTCCTGCTGATCGGTTGCGATCCCAAGAGCGACACGACATCGCTGCTGTTCGGCGGTCGCAGCTGTCCGACCATCATCGAGACCTCGCACCGCAAGAAGCAGGCCGGCGAGCAGGTTCAGATCGGCGACGTCTGCTTCATCCGCGACGGCGTGTTCGCCATGGAACTCGGGGGCCCGGAGGTCGGTCGCGGCTGCGGCGGGCGTGGCATCATTCACGGCTTCGAGCTTCTCGAGAAGCTCGGCTTCCACGACTGGGGCTTTGACTACGTCCTCCTAGACTTCCTGGGCGACGTGGTGTGCGGCGGCTTCGGCCTGCCGATCGCGCGCGACATGTGCCAGAAGGTCATCATCGTCGGCTCGAACGACCTTCAGTCGCTCTACGTCGCCAACAACGTCTGCTCGGCGGTCGACTACTTCCGCAAGCTCGGCGGCAATGTCGGCGTCGCCGGCATCGTCATCAACAAGGATGATGGCACGGGCGAAGCGCAAGCCTTCGCGGAGGCCGCCGGCGTGCCGATCCTGGCCGCGATTCCGGCCGACGAAGACATCCGCCGCAAGAGCGCGAACTACGAGATCATCGGCAGGCCGGGCGGCCGCTGGGCCCCGATGTTCGAGGATCTCGCGCGCGCTGCGGCCGATGCGCCGCCGATGCGCCCGTCGCCGCTCACGCAGGATCAGTTGCTGGGCCTGTTCAAGGGCGAGGCCGTGGGAAGGGATGTCGTGCTGCAGCCGGCGACGCTCGCCGACATGTGCGGCCGCGAGTCGATCGAGCGCAAGTCGCTCGAAGTCGTGTACGAGACGAATTGAGGATCGTGATGGACGACATCGCGCAGGCAAGGCAGGAGGGGACGGGCGCTTCGACCGCCGTCGACGGCTGCCATGCCGGTCGCGACACGATGATCGCGGCGGCGCGCGCTGCAGGCAAGAGCGAGACTCTCGATCGCCTCCAGGCGGATTACCCGAAGGGTCCGCACGACCAGCCGCAGTCCATGTGCCCGGCCTTTGGATCGCTGCGCGTCGGTCTGCGCATGCGCCGCGTCGCGACGATCCTGTCGGGTTCGGCATGTTGCGTCTATGGCCTGACCTTCACCTCGCATTTCTACGGCGCGCGCCGTTCAGTCGGCTATGTGCCGTTCGATTCCGAGACGCTCGTCACGGGCAAGCTCTACGAGGACATCCGCGACGCCGTCGCGCTGACAGCAAAGCCCGAGGACTACGACGCGGTCGTCGTCATCAACCTGTGCGTGCCGACGGCTTCCGGCATTCCGCTCGACCGGCTGCCGCGCGACATCGACGGCGTGCGCATCATCGGCATCGACGTGCCGGGCTTCGGCGTTCCGACGCATGCCGAGGCCAAGGATGTGCTGGCGGGCGCGATGCTGCGCTATGCGCGGACGGAAGCCGAGCAGGGCCCCGTGCAGCGTCCGCGCGGCCCGCAGGCCGAAGGACCCTCGATTTCGTTGATCGGCGAATTGTTCCCCGCCGATCCCGTCGGCATCGGCCGCATGATCGCGCCGATGGGGCTCTCGGTCGCGCCGCAATTGCCGGCGCGCGAATGGCGCGACCTCTACGCCAATCTCGATTGCGTCGCGGCCGCCGCGATCCATCCGTTCTACACTGCGACGACGCGCGAGTTTGGCCTTGCGGGCCGGCCGGTGTTCGGGTCTGCGCCTGTCGGATTCGAAGGAACCGCCGCCTGGCTGGAGGCCGCGGGCCAGGCCGCGAACGTCGCGCAGGAGAACATCGAGGCCGCAAAGAACGCCGCCCTGCCGGCGATCCGTGACGCGCTTGCTGCACGCCGGATCGACGGGCGCATCACCGTCTCCGGCTACGAGGGATCGGAGCTTCTCGTCGCCCGTCTGCTGATCGAGTGCGGCGCCGAAGTGCCCTATGTCGGCACCGCCTGTCCGCGCACGGACTGGAGCGATCCCGACCGCGAATGGCTGCAGTCGCGTGGCGTCCACATCCAGTATCGCGCCTCGCTCGAGCAGGATCTGGCCGCGATGCAGGAAGTGCGCCCGATGCTGGCGCTCGGCACGACTCCGCTGGTGCAGAAGGCGAAGGAACGCGGCATCCCCGCCATCTATTTCACGAACATGGTTTCGGCGCGGCCTCTGTTCGGCGCGGCTGGCGTCATGGCGCTCGCCGACATCGTCGCCAACCAGACGCGTGGCGCCGAGCGGTTCGACCGGATGAAGGGCTTCTTCCAGGGCGTGGGCGGCGGCGACGTCGCAGGCTACGGCTGGACCGGCAAGCCCGAGACGCCCGCGGGCTTCAAGGACAAGCAGCGGCGCATGCGCGAGGCGCGCGCGCGCGCGGCCGAAGCGGTGGGGACCTGACATGCTCGTGCTCGATCACGACAGGGCAGGGGGGTATTGGGGCGCCGTCTATGCGTTTTCGGCGCTGCGCGGCATGCGCGTCGTCATCGACGGCCCGGTCGGCTGCGAGAACCTGCCCGTCACGGCGGTGCTGCACTACACGGACGCGCTGCCGCCGCACGAATTGCCTGTTGTCGTGACGGGTCTCTCGGAAGAGGAACTGACCAGGAGCGGCACGGAAGGCGCGCTGCGTCGCGCCAGCGGCGTGCAGGACCCGGACCTGCCGGCGGTCGTCGTTACCGGTTCCATCGCCGAGATGATCGGCGGCGGCGTGACGCCGGAAGGCTCGAACCTCTTGCGATTCCTGCCGCGCACGATCGACGAGGATCAGTGGCAGAGCGCCGATCGCGCGATCTGCTGGCTGTGGAACGAATTCGGCACGCCGAAGCGGCAGGCCAAGCGCCAGGCCGCGCCGCGCGCGGAAGGCGAGAAGCCGCGCGTCAACATCATCGGGCCGATCTACGGCACGTTCAACATGCCGTCCGACCTCGCCGAGATAAGACGGCTGGTCGAGGGGCTGGGCTGCGAGATCAACCTCGTCTTTCCGCTCGGCTCGCATGTCGACGACATCAAGACGCTCGGCGACGCCGACGTGAACGTCTGCCTCTATCGCGAGTTCGGGGCGAAGCTCTGCGAGGAACTGGGCAAGCCGTGGCTGCATGCGCCGATCGGCATATTCTCGACGACGAAGTTCCTGCAGACGCTGGGCGAGCTGACCGGCATCGATCCCGAACCCTTCATCGAGCGCGAGAAGCACACCACGATCAAGCCGGTCTGGGACCTGTGGCGCAGCGTGACGCAGGATTTCTTCGCCACGGCGGCCTTCGGCATCGTCTCGGGCGAGACCTACGCGCGCGGCGTACGGCGCTTTCTCGAGGAAGAACTAGGCATTCCCTGCAATTTCGCGATTGCGCGCAAGCCCGGCGCAAAAACCGACAATGCCGCGATCCGCGAAGCGATCCGCAAGTCGCCGCCGCTGGTTCTGTTCGGTTCGTTCAACGAGCGGATGTATTCCGCCGAGGCGGGCGGGCGCTCCGCCTACATACCGGCGTCGTTCCCCGGCGCCATCATCCGCCGCGCCACCGGCACGCCGTTCATGGGCTATGCGGGCGCGACCTACATCGTCCAGGAATTCTGCAACGCGCTGTTCGATGCGCTGTTCAACATTCTTCCGCTCGGCACGGACCTCGATCGCGTCGAGGCGACGCCAGGCCGCCTGCAGGAGCCCGCGATGCGGCTGTGGGAAGACGAGGCGCGCCGCCTGCTCGACGAACTGGTCGAGGCGCAGCCGTTTCTCGTACGCATTTCGGCGGCCAAGCGCCTGCGCGACAGCGCGGAGCAGGGCGCGATCCGCGAAGGCGCAGACAAGGTTTCCGCCCGCCATGTGGCGGGCGCGCGCAAGTCAATCATGGAGGTCCCGTGATGATCGGCAAGACAGGCCTCGAATGGAGCGGTTCGATGAACATGGCGGCTGCGAGCGCCCCGGCGCTTCCCCATCGGCGGCAGGATCGCGACGCGACATCGCATCGCAATCTGACGATTGCGCTCTATCCGGCATTTCTCTTCGTGGTCCTGGCGCAACGCGCCGTCCACCTCGCCGTCGGCTCGCACGCCGTCCGGCATTCGATCTTTCACGAGGCGTGGGTCAACGCTTCAACCGCAAGCACGTTCGCGTTCTTGGGGTGATCAGGAGCTTCTGTCCGGGCGACCGGACAGAGGGAAATCGTGACGGTGGTCGTCACGGCCCGGCCGCGAGGGTCTGCGCGGCGAAGGCCGAAAGGCATAAAGCCGGAGTAAGAAAATGGCAGATGACAAGGGCGGTTCGCTTTCTGGACTGACCGAGTCGGAGGCCAAGGAATTCCACGGTCTCTTCATCACGAGCTTCATCGGCTTCGTGGTCGTCGCGATCATCGCCCACTTCCTCGTTTGGCAGTGGCGTCCGTGGCTCCCTGGACCTACCGGTTACAAGACGTCTGCGATCATAACGCAGATCGATGTCCCCCCGGCGTAGGAGATAGAACATGTATCGCATGTGGCTCATCTTCGACCCCCGGCGGACGCTGATCGCGTTGTTCGCCTTCCTCCTCGGCCTGGCCCTGCTGATCCACTTCATCCTGCTCAGCACGGACAGGTTCAACTGGCTGGAAGGTCCACGCGCCAACCGCGCGAAGACTTCGCAGATCGAAATGCCGGTTACGCACATGGCCTCGCTGGACCAGCGCTGGCTCTGACGCGTTACGACAATCGCGAACGGGACGGCTCGTCCGTTCCGTTCGCCACTCGACAGCCGAGGCCGCAGACCTCGCGGAAACCCTGAATAAGGGGACATGAAATGGCGATGCTCAGTTTCGAACGAAAGTACCGCGTCCGGGGCGGCACATTGATCGGCGGCGACCTCTTCGATTTCTGGATGGGTCCGTTCTACGTCGGATTCTTCGGGGTCACGACGATCTTCTTCTCGTTTCTCGGGACGGCCCTGATCGTCTACGGGGCGGCGCTCGGGCCGACATGGAACATCTGGCAGATCAGCATCAATCCACCCGACGCCAAGTACGGCCTGGCGCTCGCGCCGCTGGCTGAAGGCGGCATCTGGCAGCTCGTCACGATCTGCGCCATCGGCGCATTCTGTTCGTGGGCGCTGCGCGAGGTGGAGATCTGCAGAAAGCTCGGCATGGGATTCCATGTGCCCGTCGCTTTCAGCTTCGCGATCCTGGCCTATGTCACGCTCGTCGTGTTCCGGCCGCTGCTGATGGGTTCGTGGAGCTACGGCTTCCCGTACGGCATCATCACCCATCTCGACTGGGTGTCGACCACCGGCTACACCTACGGCAACTTCCATTACAATCCCGCGCATATGATCGCGATCACGTTCTTCTTCACGACGTGTCTCGCGCTCGCCATGCACGGCGGCGCCATTCTTTCGGCGAGCAATCCGCGCCGTGGCCAGGTCGTGAAGACGGCGGACCACGAGAACAGCTTCTTCCGCGACGCCATCGGCTATTCGGTCGGCATGCTCGGCATCCACAGGCTGGGTCTGCTGCTGGCGCTGTCGGCGGTCTTCTGGAGCGCCGTCTGCATCATCATCAGCGGACCGCTGTGGGCCGAAGGCAATGTCTGGGCCGACTGGTGGAACTGGTGGCTCAATATCCCGATCTGGAAGCAATAGGGGCTCGACGAACATGGCCCGTTATCAGAACATCTTCTCGCAGACGCAGATCCGGATGCCCGCGCATGCAGGCGTTCCCCTGCCGCGCGAGGCCTCCGACCGGACGCGCAATCCGGGCTTCTCCTACTGGATGGGAAAGCTGGGCGACGCGCAGATCGGTCCGATCTATCTCGGCTGGACCGGCGTCTTCTCGCTCGCCTTCGGCATCATGGCGATCGAGATCATCGGCCTCAACATGTGGGCGTCGGTGAACTGGGATCCCGTCCAGTTCGTACGCAAGCTGCCGTGGCTCGCGCTCGAGCCGCCCCCGGCCAAATACGGATTGCAGGTCTTCCCGCCGCTGCAGGAGGGCGGCTGGTGGCTGATCGCCGGCTTCTGCCTGACGACGTCGATCCTGCTGTGGTGGACGCGCATGTACATGCGCGCCCGTGCGCTCGGTCTCGGCACGCACGTGACATGGGCCTTTGCTTCGGCGATCTGGCTCTATCTCGTACTCGGCTTCATCCGTCCGTTGCTGATGGGCAGCTGGAGCGAGGCGGTGCCGTTCGGCATCTTCCCGCACCTCGACTGGACCAACAATTTCTCGCTGACCTACGGCAACCTCTTCTACAACCCGTTCCACATGCTCTCGATCGCCTTTCTGTACGGGTCGGCGTTGCTGTTTGCGATGCATGGGGCGACGATCCTGGCGGTCACGCGCTACGGCGGCGACCGCGAGATCGAGCAGATCACGGATCGCGGCACGGCTGCCGAGCGCGCTGCCCTCTTCTGGCGCTGGACGATGGGCTTCAACGCGACGTTCGAGTCCATCCATCGCTGGGCCTGGTGGTGCGCCGTGCTCTGCACGCTGACCGGCGGCATCGGCATCCTCTTGACCGGCACCGTGGTCGACAATTGGCACGAATGGGGCGTCGCGCACGGCCTCGCGCCGAACTGACGTCTTCGCCTGCTTTGGGGGGCGCATCCGGCGCGGCTTCTGCAAGCCGCGCCGGACTTTCTTTATGCATCCGCTCCAGCGCAGCGTCGAAGCCCCTCTATGGCGCGTTGCGCCAGCGGAGCGCCAGGTCGACGAGATGGGCGACGAGCCCGCCCGCCAGCGCGAGCGAGATCGGTCCTGCGCCGGCTCCGGTCAATGCGCCGCGCAACGCGAGAAGCAGGAATGCGCCCGCCACGAGGTTGGCGAGAAAGGTCCTCGGCGACGGCCCGGCGCCGGTACGCCGCCGGTAATAGAGCAGCGCTGCGCCTTCGAAGCACATGCCGAGCAGGATCAGCTCGACGAGACGGCCCGATGTGAGCATTGCATCCAAAGCGGAAACCTCAGAGGAAGCCGTTCAGGCGCGCAACCGTGTGGTTGAGGTAGGTCGCAAATGCGACCCAGATCGCGTAGGGGACCAGCAGCCAACTCGCCGTCTGGGATACAGGCCATAGCGCGACGATGAGCACGACGATGGAAATCCAGAATGGGATCACTTCATAGAATGCCCAGTCAGGTCGCTTCGCTTTGAAAAACAGTCCGCTCCACGCCATGTTGAAGATGGCGTTGATCACGAACAGCGCTACGACCGTGCCCTGCGCATCAGGCCCAGCCGACATCCACGCAAGCGCCGCCGAACAGCCGATCATGATGAAAAGGACTGTCCAGACCGGGCCGAACAGGAAGCCAGGCGGCTGCCATGATGGTTTCTTGAGGTTCTCGTACCATGGGCCGAGTTCCGTCAGCGCGCCGCCGACGAAGGCGACGGCGAGCGCCAGTCCGATCCCGATAGTGTAGGGCCACACGATATCAAGCCTTTGCAAATCCTACGAGGTGCGCGAGATCCTTGAAGAAGATCCGTACATGCGCAACCGGCTTCGTGCGCACCAGTTCCTTGTTCATGTAAGATTCCCAGGTCAGCCGCTGGACGTCCTTGTCGCGACAGATCGCCACGAAGCTCTCGCGGCGCTTGTCGCTCGAATACCAGAACCATTGCATTATGCTGAGAATCCAGAAGACGCGGCCGTGCGCCTTCATGAAGCGCTTGCGCGCCTGGGCCAGCGCGCGCGCGTCGCCGCAACGCAAGGCTTCCGCCACGGCTTCGCCGACGAGCCGCCCGGTGTACATCGCGTAATAGATACCCTCGCCGGAGGCCGGCGCGACGACGCCGGCCGCATCGCCGGCGAGGATCACGTCGCGACCGTTGTCCCAGCGCTTGAGCGGCTTCATGGGGATCGGCGCGCCCTCGCGCCGGAGGGTCCGCGCGTTGGAAAGGCCCGCGGCGGCCCGCGTCGCGCTCGTCGCATCTTTCAACGAGAAGCCCTTGTGCGCGCTGCCGACGCCGACGCTTGCGGTCGGGCCATGCGGGAACACCCAGGCGTAGAAGTCCGGCGAGAGCTTCCCGCGATAGTAGATATCGCAACTGCGCGGATCGTAGTCCTCGACTTCGCCCGCCGGCGGCGCCTCGATGATTTCGTGATAGGCGAATACGTAGCGCAGGCGGTCAGCGCCGGGAACGGCCTGCTTGCCGACGGCCGACAGCGCGCCGTCGGCGCCGATCACGAAGCGCGCGCGCACGCGTTCCGTCCTCGTCTCGCCTTTGTCGTCGCGCGCCTCGTAGGTCACCACGCTGCGGCCGTCCGGATCGCGGCTGATTTTCGAGAAGGTTCCCTTGCGTCGTTCGGCGCCGCCGGAGGCTGCGCGTTCGCGCAGCCATTCGTCGAACTCCTCGCGATCGACCATGCCGACATAGCCGCCGTCGATCGGCATCTGGACGACCTGGCCGGAAGGCGAGATCATCCGCGCGTTGGAGATCCGCGCCTTGAGCAGGTGATCGGGAATTTCGAAATCGCGGATGAGGCGCGGCGGAATGGCGCCGCCGCAGGGCTTTATGCGGCCGGCGCGATCCAGCAGCAGCACAGAATGGCCTTGCAGGGCCAGGTCATGCGCAGCGGTTGCGCCCGCGGGCCCGCCGCCGACGACAATGATGTCGTATTCCGTGGATGCGCTCATGACTCACCCCGCGCCTGCGCCAGCGAATTCCTCGCGCGCGTCCTCGATGGTCTCCGGTCCGCCGATCGTCGTCGCCAGCGCAGCCGAGATCAGGAAGAGGAGCGCTTCGCAAATGAAGACGGCCGAATAGGCCGGGGCCGGCGCGCCGAAGACGAGGCGCGAAAGGTCGACCGCGGCTGTGCCGAGCAAACCGCCCGCGCCGAATGCCACGCCCTGCGCGGCGCCCCATATGCCCATGCGCACGCCCTCGCAGGACGAGCGGCCCTGACCGGCCATCGCCATCATCGAGCCGATGGCGGCGGCGGCGAAGCAGCCGTTCGATACGCCGAGAATGAAGATCGACGCGCGCAGGAACGGTTCGCTCGCCGCATTTCCGGCGACGATGATGAGGAGGATGGATGCCGCCGAGGCGAGGCATCCGCCGCCCGTCCACCAGCGCGCCGTCTGGGTCGACAGGCCCGCGCCGCGCCCGGCGACGAGCGCGACGATGATCATGCCGACGAGCACGCCGCTGTGCTGCAGGCCGTTGAGCTTTGTGGAATGACCGGGCGACATGCGGAAGACGGCGCCGGCGAAGGGTTCGAGGATCAGTTCCTGCGCACTGTAGGCGAGCATGGAAATGAAGATGAAGACGGTGAAGCGGCGCGCGAAGGGTTCGGCCCAGACCATGCGGATCGCTTCGCCGAACGGCGGCTTGTCGTGCGCGGGTTCGCTCGAGGGCGACGCCACGCCCTTCACGCCCGCTTCGACGCCCCAGACCGCGACGATCGCCAGCAGTAGCGCGAGAACGCTCGCGGTCGACATGACCGCCACGAGGCGGGACGGAGAGAACGGATCGAGATTGTGACCGGCGATGCCGGCGGTGATCGCGAAGCCGGCGATCATCATGATCCACACGATGGTCGCCGCCGGAGCGCGGCGCCTGGCGTCGACACTCTTGGCAAGCAGCACGAGCAGCGACGTGCCGGCCGCGCCAACGCCGATGCCGATCGCCAGGAAGGCAAAGACCGCCAGCGCCAGTCCGGCCGGCCGATTCACGCTCATCCAGGCCGTCGCCGTCGCGGCTGCGACGCCGCCGGTCGCCAGAACGCCCATGCCGCCGATGATCCACGGCGTAAGCTTGCCGCCGACGTCGGACCCGTAGCCCCAGCGCGGCCTTAGCGCCTGCACCGCGTAATGCAGGGCGATCAGCGCGCCGGGCACGACGGCCGGCAGCGCCAGTTCGACGATCATCACGCGGTTGAGCGTCGAGGTCGCGAGAACCACGATCGAACCGAGCGCGGTCTGCACGAGACCCAGACGCACGATGCCGATCCAGCTCAACCGGTTCATGTCCTCAACTCCCCGTGACGAGCGGACGCAGCGCGAAGGCGGTGACCAGCATGCCGGAAACGAACAGCGTGACGCCGGTGCCGTTGTACCAGGGCGCCCGCTCCTTGGGTGCGGCCAGCAGGCGCGGCATCAGCATGACCTGCGCGGCGACGAGGCCGCCGACGGCGATGGCGTGCAGCGGCCGGTTCCACAGAAGCAGCAGGCCGATGACGGCGAGTTGGGGGATGGTCATGAAGACGCAGGCCAGACGCGCCGCGCGCTCCGGCCCGAGCTGCACCGGAATCGAGCGCACGCCCATTCGCGTGTCGCCGTCGATCGACTTGAAGTCGTTCAGCGTCATGATGCCGTGGGCGCCGATGCTGTAGAGCGCGGCGACGACGACGATGCGCCAATCGGGCGCGGCGGCGGCCATCACGGCCGCGCCCGTGAACCAGGGCAGGCCCTCGTAGCAGGCGCCGACGGCGAGATTGCCCCACCAGCCGTTCTGCTTCAGGCGCGCCGGCGGCGCGCTGTAGGCCCATGCCAGGATCAGCCCGACGATCGCCGCGACAAGGCAGACGGGACCGAGCAGGAAGGCGAGCAGCGCGGAAAGCGCGGTCCAAACGCAGGCGATCCACAGGCCCCAGCGCCCGGGAATGCGGCCAGAAGGGATCGGGCGCTGCGGCTCGTTGATGGCGTCGACATGCCGGTCGAACCAGTCGTTCACCGCCTGGCTCGTCGCGCATACCATCGGACCCGCCAGCAGGACGCCGGCGGCGATGAACAACCACCGCTCGCTCGCCGGCAGACCCGACGAGACCACGCCGCAAGCAAAGGCCCACATCGGCGGAAACCACGTGATGGGCTTCAGCAGTTCCAGGACCGCGGACGGTTTGGGATGCGCCATGCCCGAACGCTAGGAGGGCGCTGGACATGTGTCAAGTTGTCGTTACAGTGTCGGTGTCGCAGGAAGTTGACGTGGTTGATTCATGTCAATTTCTTTTGACGGAGACGGTCCCAGACTGATGGCGTGCGGGCGAACGACCCGCGGTCGGGAGGTTGTCCATGCGCATCGTGCTGATCCACCCCAATTATCATTCGGGCGGCGCGGAAATTGCGGGCAACTGGCCGCCGGCCTGGGCCGCCTATCTGGCGGGCGCGCTGCGCAACGCCGGCTTCGGCGACATCAAGTTCATCGACGCGATGACCAACGACCTGTCGGAGGACGCCCTGCGCGAAATGCTGGCGCGGGAAAAGCCCGACATCATCGGCGCGACGTCGATCACCCCCTCGATCTACAAGGCCGAACGCGCGCTGCAGATCGCCAAGGAGCTTCACCCGGACGCGATCACGATGATCGGCGGCATCCATGCCACCTTCATGTACCAGCAGGTGCTGACCGAGGCGCCCTGGATCGACGTTGTCGTGCGCGGCGAAGGCGAGGAGGTTCTGGTCGAACTCGTCCGCGCCGTCGACGAGAAGCGCTGGCCGGCGGCCAGGCGCTCCATCAAGGGCCTGGCCTTCGCCGAGCAGGACGGCGAGGCAAAGAAGATCGTCGCGACCGAGGCGGCCGCGACCGTCAAGAATCTGGATGCCATCGAACCGGACTGGGACATCCTGGAATGGAGCAAGTATCGCTACATTCCGATGAATTGCCGCGTGGCGATCCCCAACATGGCGCGCGGCTGTCCGTTCACCTGCTCGTTCTGTTCGCAGTGGAAATTCTGGCGCGACTATCGCATCCGCGACCCCAGGAAGGTCGTCGACGAGATCGAGGGCCTCTACAAGAAGCATGACGTGCGCTTCTTCATCCTTGCGGACGAAGAACCGACGATCAACAAGAAGAAATTCGTCGCCTTCTGCGAGGAACTGATCGCGCGCGGCCTGAACGAAAAGGTGCTGTGGGGCATCAACACGCGCGTCACCGATATTCTGCGCGACGAGAAGCTGCTCCCCTTCTACCGCAAGGCCGGCCTGATCCACGTCTCGCTCGGCACGGAGGCGGCCGCGCAGCTGAAGCTCGACCGCTTCAACAAGGAAACGAAAGTCGCCGACAACAAGCGGGCGGTGCAGCTGCTGCGCGACGCCGGCATCGTCGTCGAGGCGCAATTCATCGTCGGTCTGGAAAACGAGACGCGCGAGACGCTCGAGGAAACCTACCGCATGGCGATGGACTGGAAGCCCGACCTCGCCAACTGGTCGATGTACACGCCCTGGCCGTTCACATCGCTGTTCCGCGAACTGAGCGACAAGGTCGAGATCTACGACTTCGAGAAATACAATTTCGTCACGCCGATCATCAAGCCGGAGGCGATGGATCGCGCGGAACTCCTCGACCGCGTGATGCACAATTACCGACGCTTCTACATGTACAAGGCGTTCTTCTCCTATCCCTGGGCGGGAACGGGCGAGCGACGGCGTTATCTGCTCGGCTGTCTGAAGGCCTTCCTCAAGTCGGGTTTCGAACGCAAGTTCTACGACCTCGGCAAGGTCGGCTACTGGGGTCCGCAGAGCAAGAAGAAGGTCGATTTCCATTTCGACGGAACCAAGTCGAAGATCCTGCCGGCCAATGGCGAGTGGCGGACCACGCACAACCGGCCATCGATGCCGGCCGAAGAACGGGCCATGGCCACGGCATGTGGCGGCGGCGTCGAGCAGATGGTTGACGACGACGCGCGCCCCGCGCGCACGCCCGTCATGGCCTGCGGCGGCGGAACCGAACAGATGAGCGAGGATGACATGGCCGTCCATGCGGTCGCGCCGGCGCGCGTGGAGACGCCCGCCCATGAACGCGTACACTAGGATACAGGCCAGCGAAGTAGCGACATCGGCGCGCCCGCTCGCGCGCGTCGGTCCGAACGCGATCACGCGCATGGCTGAAGCCCTGTGCGCGATCGAAGGCGACGATGTCTGCCGTGACGTATTCGCGGCCGCCGATCTGCATCGTCATCTGGCGGCCCCGCCGACCGAAATGGTCGACGAGGCCGACGTTTCAGCGTTGCATCGCGCAGCCTTCCTGCATCTGGGGCCGGAACGCGCCGCACGTGTTTCGCGGCGAGCCGGTCGCCTCACCGGCGACTATCTTCTTGAAAATCGCATCCCTGCGCCGGCGCAGAAGCTGCTGCGACTCCTGCCGCGCGCCATCGCCGCGCGCCTGCTGCTGTCGGCTGTCGCGCGTCACGCCTGGACGTTCGTCGGCAGCGGACGCTTTTCGTATTCCTTCGCGCCCTTGCGGCTCAAACTCGAAGGCGCGCCGATCTGCCATCAGCTGCGGACCGACGACAAGGTCTGCGCCTATTTCGCAGCGACCTTCGAACGCCTGTTCCGTGCGATCCTCGCGCCCGATGCGCGCGTCGAGGAAATCGAATGCGAGGCCGTCGGCGACCCCGCCTGTCTGTTTCGCGTGGATTGGAAATGACGACGCCCAGCCCCCATCCGGAGTGTCCCCCATGCTCACATTGCACGAGGCGGTGAAAAGCGGCCGGCTCCGCGAATTCGTCCGCCAGGAGGAATCGCGCGGCATCGGCAAGATCGCGCTCTGCAAGATGAACGCCGGCATAGCGGCGCTCATCCGGGAGCGCGAGGCGCAGGCAGCTTCGGCGCCGTCGGCTTGCGGCCCGCAGGAAACGCGGCTGGCGCGCGATCCGCGCGACACGGTCTGAAATGCGCTGAAACCTTCGGAACTCCGACGCGCGTGGCAGGCGGAATACGATGCGCCGCATCGCCCGTGCGAGACAGCGGGTTGCGTGTCGAAGGAAAGCCGCGGACCGCCACGCCAACCGGCCGGCAATGCCCCGGAAGTTCGCGCCGGCGCTGAACTGCACGACGACCGACGTGCGCTTGCCGATGGCCCGCGCCGGTCGGTCCAAGCGACGGGCTTCGGCGGCAGCGACCGGCTTGCAGGCTCGCGGCCCGCGGCAACGCCGAGCGTCTCGTCCGGCGGTCTGGTGTCGGCGCTGCGTTGCAACGCTCAGGAACAGCCATTGCGGGCGGGGCGACGTTGACGGTCTGACGGTTGGCAACATAAGTTGCAACGGATCGGTTTGCGGCGATCGGCGATTGCCGGACGCGCATTTGTCCTGCGCGGGACAGGCCTGCGTACCAGTCGAGTGCCGGAGCAAGGTGCGAGGCCTTGGGAGAAGTCGGAAGCCCAGGAACCAGTTCACCCGATCTCTCCGGAGAACGGCGGCAGGTCTCGGTCCTGTTCGCCGACATGGTGGGCTTCACCCCTATCGCCGAACGGCTCAGCGAGGACGACACGTTCGCCTTCGTCCGGATGACTTACGACAAACTCGCCGGCGTGGTCCGAAAGCATGGGGGTTCCGTGCGGGGATTTGCCGGCGACAGCATCATGGGCGTTTTCGGCATTCCCGACGCCCAGGAGGATGCCGCCCTTCGCGCCTGCCGCGCGGCGCTTTCGATCCACGCCGCCTTCGCGGAATCCGCGGACGATCTCGAACGCCGTTTTGGCGCCCGCCCGATGATGCGCGCCGGCGTGAGCTCCGGCGCGGTCGTCATGGCCCGTGTCGAAGACGACGGGCCTGAGCAGACTGCGGTCGGCAATACGGTAATCCTCGCGTCGCGCATTCAGAACCTGGCGCCGGCCGGCGGCTGTCTGATCTGCGAAAACACGCAGCGGCAGGTCGAATGGTACGCCGATACGGCGTTCCACGGAGAGCATCCGATCAAGGGAAGGTCCGCGCCACACAAGCTCTGGCGTCTGACGGCGGTGCGCGAAGGCGCGACGCGTTTCGATGCGTCGCTCGGGAGGGGCCTCAGCCCCTGTCTCGGCCGCGAGCGCGAAATGTCGGTCCTGGATGAGGCTTTCCAGCGCTGCGGCGCCTCGCTCGAAGTCGTCGATCTGGTCGCCGAGCCTGGGCAAGGCAAGACGCGTCTTTCGTTCGAATTCACGCAGCGCCTGCAACCCGGCGAGGCGCTGATCTTGCAGGGACATTGTTCGGCGGACGGCCAGGGCGCGCCGTTCCTGCCCTTCCTCGAAGTCGTGCGTGGCGCTTTCCGGATTGCGACCGATGATACGCCCGCCGAGATCGAAGCGAAGCTCGAGGCGGGCCTTCGCCAGCTGCTGATGTACACGCCGGAGAACCTCGGCCTGTTGCTGAACCTTCTCGGCCTCAAACCTCCGGCCGGCGCATTCGCAGGTCTCGACGGCGTGCTGATCGGACTGCGGACGCGAGACCTGCTGCCGGCCCTGCTCGAGGCGCGCTGCGCCGACACGAAAGTCGTCCTGCGACTCGAGGATATTCACTGGATCGACGGCGCCTCAGAGGGCCTGATCGCCAATCTGGTCGGCAGGCGTGCGCCGCCGAACCTGCTTGTCGTTCACACCCGACGTCCCGAATATCAGCCGGAGTGGCTTGGCAAGCCGGGTGTGACGACACTCGACCTTCCCCCGCTGACTGCCGACGACATAAAGGCGCTCGTGCAGGCCAGGCTGGGCGGCGCCACGCTGCCGCAAGCCTTGATCGAACAGGTGACAGAGCGCGCGGAAGGCAATCCGCTGTTCGGCGAGGAACTCCTGAATTTCCTGATCGAGCGGGACGCAGTGCGCGTTGCATCGGGCAAGGCGGATTTCGACGCCGCGATCATGGAAGGCGGCATTCCGGAGAGTCTGCAGAGCCTGCTGTCTGCGAGGGTAGACAGGCTGCCGAGGGAAGATCGCCTGCTTCTTCAGGCCGCGGCCGCCATCGGCCGGACGTTCGATACCGCGCTGCTGTCGGATGTGGTAGAACCGGCCGGCGACCTGGACGCTGCGCTCCAGCGCCTGCGGGCGCAGGACATTCTAGAACTTCCCAAGAATTCGCCCGACTACGTGTTCAAGCACGTTCTCGTGCGGGATACTCTCTATCAGAGCCTGCTCGCCGGCCGCCGGACTGAACTCCATCTGAAGATCGCCCGTGCGCTGGAGAAAAGAAGCGAAGGCCGGCGAGTCGAGGTCGCCGAAGCGCTCGCCTATCACTACGCGCGCACCGCTCGCAACGATATGGCTTTCGCATATCTTGTGATGGCCGGCGCAAAGAGCCTTCAGGTCTATTCGCTCGACGAGGCTTCGACCTATCTCGAGGACGCGCTCGCCTTGTACGAACGCGACCCGGCGTGCGCCAGCGACAGCCAGCTTGCGGAAGCGATCGCACAATTCGTGCTCTGCGCGAACCTCTCGCTTCGCGTGAAGGACATCATCGGGGTCACAGGCAGATTCCGGACGGCTCTCGCGAGATGCGGCGATACCTTGCCGAATGCCCGGATCCTGCATCACACGATCGCCGGGCTGATCTGGAGCGCGCGGTTTCGTGAGGCGCAACAAGTGCGCCAGGAATTGTCGGCGATGGCGCAAAGGCTGGGCGATCCGATGGCGATGGCCTATGCGCTGGTCAGTGAACTGGCGGTCTCCACCTATTGCGCGCCGGAGGCGCTCGAAACCTTCCAGGCCAAGCAGCGGGAGACCGATTCCGTCCTCGCGCAGGTCGACGACGCCTATCTCCGTAACTTCTACCTTGCCATATCCGCCTGGGACGAAATGAACCGCGGGCGCATCCCACAGGCGCGCGCGGCGGTCGAGCGGCTGAACGCCGCCGGCGAGGCGATGAGCGACCCGCGCTCGCTCGGATATGCGATCGCGATGCAGGCGCTGCTTGCCATTCTCAGCGACAATTACGAGGCTGCCATCCAGTTCGCCGACCTCGGCATCAGGACGGCGCGCGCTCCGTTCGAACGCGTCATCGCAAGTTCGGCCCGGGCGATCGCGTCCGTCCTGATCAAGGAGTCCGGCTCGCTGGAAAATGTCGAGCGCTATATCGCACATTGCCGGGAGAATGGCTGGACGCTGTTCCTGACCGGTCCGGACAATCTGATCGGCGTGGGCCTCGCCATGAACGGTCGTATCGGCGCCGGTATCCGCCGCATTGAAGAGGCTATCGCGCGCAGCGAGCAGGAAGGATACCGCGCGTCCGCAGACTGGTGCCGGATGTTCCTGTGCGAGATCTATCTCGGCATCCTGTCGGGCGAGGGCGACGCCTCGCCGGCCGTCCTGTTGCGCAACGCCGGGGCCATATCAAAGGTCCTGGCCTTCGGCCCGAAGCGCATCGTCTCCCTGCTCTCGCAGGTTCGCTCCAATCCGCAATTCGACCGGGAAGGGCATTACATCGGCCGCGCCGAAATGATCCTCGGCCTGCTCTACAAGGCGAAGAAGAAGAAGGCGCTCGCGCTGCAGCATCTGACGGAAGCCCAGCGCATCGTCCGGGCCTTCGGCCCGTCTCCGATGCTCGCGCGCATCGATACGGCGCTCGGCGAACTGAACGGCGCACGCGGCTAGATGTGAGCTTTCATTAGGTTGTCCATCCGGTCCCGAACGGGGAAGCTGAGGTTGTCGAAGCTTCAGTCTCGCCGGAGGACCGGATGAACATCCACAAGAATGCCCGTTTGACGCCGCTCGGTCGAGAGCGGCTGGTGCGGCTGATCGAGAGCGGGCAGACGCCGGAGGCCGCCGCTCGAGCCGCAGGCGTCTGCCCGCGGACCGCGCGCAAATGGTGGACTCGCTTCAAGGCCGAAGGTTTGGCGGGGTTGCAAGACCGCTCGTCGCGCCCGCACAGGCTCAATCGACCGACGCCCGCGCCGATCGCAGCGCAGATCGAAGCCTTGCGGCGCCAGCGTTGGACCGGCGGGCAGATCGCCGCCGAAACCGGCGTCTCCGCGGCGACCGTCAGTCGCATCCTCAAGCGCCTCGGCCTCAACAGGATCGCGGCGCTCGAGCCGGTCGAGCCCGTGCGCCGCTACGAGCGCGAGAAGCCGGGCGAACTGATCCATATCGACATCAAGAAGCTCGGCCGGTTCGCGCAGGTCGGCCATCGCATTACCGGCGACCGCACAGGCCAGAGCAACGGCCGCGGCGTTGGCTGGGAGTTCGTTCACGTCTGCATCGACGATGCTTCGCGCGTCGCCTTCAGCCAGCTTCTGCCCGACGAGAAGAAGGAAAGCGCCGTCGCCTTCCTCAAAGCCGCCGTCGCCTACTACGCCAGCCTCGGCGTCCTCGTGCAGCGCGTCATGACCGACAACGGCTCGTGCTACAAATCCTCCGCCTTCCGCCAGGCATGCCGCGACCTGGGTCTGCGGCACATCAGAACGAAGCCGTACACGCCCAAAACGAACGGAAAGGCCGAGCGCTTCATCCAGACGGCGCTCCGCGAATGGGCCTACGCGCAGGCCTATCCACATTCTGACCGACGCGCCGCCGAACTGCCGATCTGGCTGCACCGATACAACTGGCATCGCCCGCACAGCGCGATAAAATCAAAGCCGCCAATCAGCCGCCTCGGTCTAACTGAGGACAACCTGTTGAGGCTCCACAGCTAGAGCGGCGCAACACAAGATAGTCCCGCCCTCAATCCGGAAGCTTCGACAGATACTCGATCGCCGTCATGCTCGGCAGGAAGGTATAGGCGCCGCCCCTCGTTCTCACGAAGCGCGGAAATTCACGCAGGCGGATCGTATCGCCGTCGCTGAGCGCGAGATCGAACCAGCTCGTCTCCCGCGTGTTGGCGCCAATCAGCGGATCGTTCGAGCCGGTGACGGTCGGATCGTGCAGGCCGAGATTGAGCCAGTCGCACATGACCGCCTCGAACTGTGCGCCGATGCTCGCCCCGATGAAATTACCGAGCAGGCCGCGCTCCTCCTCGTCGGGCTTCGAGAGATCGAGCGTGGGTCCGTAGGACATGCCGCGGCGCACGAGGCGGCGCGTGTAATTGGCGACGCGCTGCACGATCCGGCCGCCGCGCGGATTGGTGCGCCGGATATGCGAGCCGGCGGGACAGCGCGACGCCCTGTCGTATTCGAAATTGGTGAGCGAGAGAGCGGGGTCGGTCGAGGGAAAGTCGGGCGATGTGGCGAGCGGCGCGCCGTTGCGCCAGCGGCCGCACATCTGCGCGGCGACGACTTCGCGCAGCGCCTCGAAGCGCGTCATGTTCTTGCCGATGCGCGCCTCCGTTCCCGGCGGCAGCAGGACGTCCACCTTCGGATGGCCCAGCAATTCCTTGGCCGCCTTGTCGAGGTAACGCTCGAAGGTGAACACGTCCTGCTCCAGCACCCGGAAGGCGTTGAACGATCCGTAGAGACCAAGTTCCGGCGGCGACGGCACGCGGAACATCAGTCCTTCCAGCCGCGTCGGATGGCCGAGCAGCGCCGTGCCCAACTCGTCGACGGGTTCGTCCGCGTTGTTGGTCTGGTCGTCCTTTACGCCCCTGAAACGCGGTTGCGAAATGTCGTCGCGATAACCGAAGTACACCTTGTGATCGCCCAGGGCCTGCCCCTTGCGGACGCCCAGGAGGTTGAAGCTCTTCTCGACCTGCGGTTGCACGCGCTCGACATGGGCCTCGTCCTGCGCATAGATCGAGGCGATCAGATGCAGGCTCTTCGGCTTGTCGAATGGCGCCGGCCACTTCTCCGGCGAGCTGTCGCCGAAGTCGCCGAGCTTCAGCGCGCGCGCATTCATGCCCTCGATGAATTCGGTCGGGAAAGTCGCAAGCGAGGCGGCCGGCGTGCCGAGCACCTTCAACCCTTCGTAGGTGATGCCGATGTTGAAGCAGAGGTCGGGCTTTACGGCGCCCCAGTCCAGATCGTGCGTGATGGCCGGCGTTTCCGCATCGCCTCCCGCGACAGAAACGGCCAGGAAACGCTTGGCCGCGCGGCGATCCGCCACCTCCAGCAGGAGATGACGGACGAAGCCCATGCGATAGCTGCGCAGGATGTTGCCCTGGATGAGGCTGGTGTCGAATGCGGCGCTCACCAGCCGTCTCCCATCTTTCGCCGGACTTGCGCGGCCGAGTAGCCGGGATAGGCGCGGTAGCCGCCGCCGAGCGAAACGTTCGGATTGGCGTGCATTTGCAGGACGAGGTCGCGCGACAGGGATCGCAGGTCCTTCGGCTCGTCGGGCGGGGCGCCGCGCGCCGCCGCCTGCAACGCGAACAGGTCGCTCGGAAAGTCCGGAACCTGGAAGAGGTCGTGGTCATGCACCCAGTCGATGAAGGCCTCGATATTCGTGGCCGAAGGTATGACCGCGTCGCCGCCCTCTACGAGGCGTACGACGGCGTCGAACACGCTGCCGATCGTCGCGATGAAGTCGCGAATGTAGTTGGAAAAATCTCCGTCGTAGACGGAGATCATGCAGAGATTGTCGCCGATGATGACGAAACGCGCGAAATGCACAGTGCCGACATTATCGAGGCCGGCAAAAATCTCGTCGACATTTTCCGCAATCGCCGTCGCCGCCACCGCACGACCGACCGCCGACTTGTCCTTGAGCGGCATGACGAGATTCATCATGCGCTGAACGTTTTCGCTCGGTTGTACCGCGTACCGCGGCCCGCCCGGCAGGCGCGGAGTCGGATTTCTCCAGGCCCAGAAGGGAACGACGAAATATTTGGAGAGGATCTGGAACCACCGCGCCTTCAGCAGGTCCTCGATTTTCCATGGGTGGGTGGCCGCCATCGCCTCAGTCCCCCGAGAATGGACAGGCCGCGCCGCCGCGGAGCTTTCGCGAATATTCGTAGGCCTCTTTCCGCGCGCGCAGCACGGGGTCGCCGGAAGCTTTGATGCCGGGGGCGAGCCGCATCGGATTGAATGCCAGCCGCTCGCAGAACTCGATCTGGTCGTCGGGGACCTTGTCGATGGTCAACGCGCCCATGATGACGCGCGGCCGGCGCGGCGGCCAGGGCCGTGACGGATCGTTGAGATCGTCGCCCGCCTCGCCGATCTGCATCATCAGCAGAAAGCGCGGCGGATCGTACAGAACACGCTTTCGCAATTCCTCGGCGAGATAGTCGTCGACCGGCGGATCGTCCGGATCGGTCGTCATTACGCCGTCGACGGGCTGCCAGGTGAAGCGCACCCAGCGCCGCGCGCCGTCCGGCGCGGTAACAATGAAGGTATGGACAGCGTGGTAGCTCGCCCGCGCGTAGCTGACGGGCGCGCCAAGCGTGGCGCCCTGCAGCACGGCGAGCTTGGCGTAATCGTTCTTGTCCGCAAACCCGATCGCTGTCGGCACAGGACTGACCTTCTGCCCGGGATAGGGATCGGGAAGCGGTCGGAGCAGTTGCAGCATGTCCTTGAGCTTTTGCCAGAAGGATTGCCGGGCGACGGGAACAGGCGTCACGTCGATAGAAAATTGGAGGAAATCACTCGCTTTCGGTGTGAAGAATTCGGGCAGCGTCATCGCGATGAGATCGGTCGCCGCGCCGTCAGGCAGATGAAACCGCGTCGCCATGCCGCGTACGTCCGACCAGCCGTCGCGCTTGGTCGCGCTGCCAGAACCGTTGGAAAACCGGACGGTGACCGGGATCCTGTCGCCCTGGAAATGCCGGGCGCTGCAGAAGTCGCGCGCGACGTCGGAAGCTTCGAAAAATCCTGTCGCGCCGATCCCGAAGGCATGGACCGGACGAAGCGACGTGTCGCCGTCGGGAAGGCCGGCGATCAACTTGTCGACTATTTCGTGGGCGAGCTTCGGGTCGTCTTCGCGAAGCGTCGTGCTCGGCTTGTCGACCATTTGCCGTGCCAGCGCCGGGTTGTCGTCCATGCGATCCTTCCAGCCTGTGGCCGCGCGCGCCGGGGCCGATGTGACCGAAGGATAATGTCACAACACGAGGGGAGCGCAATCCTGGCCGCAGTCCGGCCGGCAAGGCGCCTCAGAGGTTGAAAGCGAGCTTCAGGCCGGGACGCGGCCAACGCGCCTTGAGAATCCTGCCACTGCTCGACGCCGTGATCCAGACATCCTGCATGTCCTTGCCGCCGAAGCACATGTTGGTCGTGAAAAGATCAGGAACCGCCATGTGCTCCGTCCCGCCATGCACGTCGAAGATGGTGATTCCGCCCGTGAAAAGCGTGCCCACACAGATGCGCCCGCCAGCCTCGACCTTCAGGCTGTCCAGATACTGGAAGCCGGTAAGAGTCTGCACGACCCGCCCCGGCATCATCGGCAGAGGGCCGGGCTTGACTTTGCCGGGACCGACGATGTCCAGCGCCCAAAGGCGTCCGAACATCGTGTCCGAGACATAGACGGTCTGGCCGTCGGGCGAGAGACCGACGCCGTTCGGCGTGGGGATCCTCGCGGCCCTGACCAGCGAGCGTCCGTCCGTGGAGGCGTAATAGAGCGCGCCGGTTCGCGAACCGTCCGCATCCTGCAAGCCCATGTCGGTAAACCAGAAGCCGCCGGACCTGTCGAAGACGATATCGTCTGGCGTCATCAGCGGCGCGCCCTCGAAACTGTCGTAGAGCGTCTCGAACTTTCCGGTGGCGAGGTCGACGCGCTGGATCGATCCGCCCTTGAAGCCGGCGGGGCGCGGCCCAGGAATTTTTCCTCCGTTCGCATCGACGAACGTGTAGACGCCGCCGTTGTTGCAGACATAGACCGCCCCGTCGGGTCCGACGGCGGCGCCGTTCGGGCCGCCGCCCAAGGCGGCGACCGAATCCACTTTCCCGCTTGCCTGCGCCCGGCAAAGCGTCTGCTTCAGGATATCGACGAAAACGATGGACCCGTCAGAAATCGCGATCGGCCCCTCGGGAAATCCAAGGCCTTCGGCGAATGCTTCCAGATGTAGAGGCATGATTCAGGCTCCTGACGGCATCTAAGCCGAAATGGCTACTTCCAGCGCAGGCCGAAACATCCATTGAGGACGTGGAAGTCCAGCATTCTGCACGAATCGCAGCGGAGGCAAAATCGACTATGGCGTTGCTGGCGCGACGCGGATGCCGGGGCCTGCGCTTGAGCGCAGGGCAGCGCTGACTCGTCCCTTGCCAACGGTTAAGCGGTCGGCAGAAATTCATAGCAAGCGATGGTCCTGTCCGTCGCGGACCCATCATCGTTCGCTCCCGCAATATGTGATGCGACTCCGATTTCGCTGCCAGCAACTCAAGTCGCGGGTATCAAGCTTGCTGGCGTAGGCATGATCAGCGCCTGATAGAGGTCGTGGCGACGATCCCGGAAGACGCCCCACGCGCGTCGATGGTTTGCGATTGCTGCCAGATCGAGCGCCGCGGTGATGACGCCCTTGTCTCCGGCTCGCTTCGGCGATCCTTGCAGACATCGAGAAAGTCTCGCTGCGAGCTGTCATGCAGGTCATTGGACCCGCGACATCATAAGGCTCAGTCCAGCACGCCGCATTGACGCTGCCGCCGTTGTTGTACGGCCGGGCGATCGCCAACATCGCCCGCTTCTAATTGATGATACGCCATGCGCGCCAGCACGAATCCGAATCGCAGCCTTGCGCTGGCGTCTGCTTAGCGCGCTGGGCGCGGACGACGATGGAATCGAAACTATCCTGCGCCGTTGCTGCGAAAGCGGCTACAGGCATCATCGTCAGAAGGACGATGGCGGCTCGAAGTGCGAATTTCGTCATAACTGAAGTCCAAATGCGAGCGCGCGCCTATCGACGCAAAATTGGTGAAATGGGAGAGGCGAGAGTGCGAACGAGGCTGATCGCGCTCATCGCAATTTAGCCGTCGAGTCGCAGATCAGTTACGGGCTCATTGCCTGCCATCAGGCAAGAACGTGCAGGCCCTCACGGTATCGCGTTGTCATCTCTCCTATCTCCATTTCAGGCAGGATAGGATTTGCCCCAGGAGAACCAGGCAATCTTGGGCGATCAGGCCATTTTTTTGCTTTTGACCGCCAGACCGGGGCGGCCTGAGAGGCACCAGAGGCGGCGCTTCTTGGTTCGTAAAGCGTCTATTTAGGTGATTGACCGGATTGAGAATTCCGGAATTGGGCGCGCAGCGATGTACGAGCGGAGACCTATCCGAATACCGGCTCCAAGGTCTACACGGGACGGCGCGCTTGGACCGGAACATCGCATTCGCGCTGGGCTGCTACACGGTTGCAATGATCCCGACGCTTCCGGCTCGTGATCTGCGCCGGCCTCCGTCCATAGTCCCGCATATTTCTACTTGCCGTCTGTCGGCAGCGTGAGATGCAGGCCGTCCTCCGCAATGATGACCTTGCCCTTGAAGGCGCTGTCGACGCCCTTCAGGAACAGGTTGCGCAGGATCATCTGTTGCGGCCCGCTGCCCAGCGGCGGGATGACATGCGAGAAGACGAGCATCTTGACGCCGGCCTGTTCAGCCAGTTCGGCGGCTTCGACCGGCGTCGTGTGATAATGCTGCGTCAGCCGCGCGATCCGGAAGACCTGGCGCGTGAACGGCGTATCCGGGACCTCGCTCTGAAAGCTCACGATGCGGTTGACGATGTCCTTGTTGTAGGCTTCGTGGATCAGGTAGTCGGCGCCTGTCGCATGACGGGCGATGTTCTCCGTCTTGCGGGTGTCGCCGCTGATGACGACGACCTTGCCCTTGTATTCGATGCGATAGCCGAAGGCTGGCTTGACCGGTTCGTGCTCGACCAGGAAGGCGTAGACCTTCAGGCCGGCGGGCGTCTCGTAGACGAGCGTGCGCTCGGTCCCCTCGACGGATGCGTCGTAGCCGATGGCGAAGGCGGCCTCGACGTAGGCCTTTAGCGTGCGCTCGGCCATCGGCGTCCTGACGGCGCTGTTCTGGACAGGCGCGGCGGCGCCGGGCGACGCCGGCACTTCGTTTTGCGAGCGATAGGAGACATCCGGTCCGAGCGCGCGGTTGAAACCGTCGACGACTGTCGACGTTCCCGCCGGACCGATCACCGTCAGCGGCTTCTGCCGGCCGTAACGCCAGCTGTGGTTCATGAAGACCGGCAGGTCGACGATATGGTCCGAATGCAGGTGGGTGAAGAACACCGCGTCGAGGTTGCCGAGCGGCAGGTTGCCGAGATCGGCCTTCAGGCCCGAACCTGAGCCGGCGTCGAAGATAAGGAAAGAGCCGCCGGCGAGGATCGCCGTACAGGATTGCGCGCGGTCGCGCTCGACCTGCGGCGAACCGGTTCCACAGAACCACACATGCACCGCACCGTCGTCGAGCATGGCGGTCTGGAAGCGCGTCGCGATGTTGAGCAGCGACGCCTTGACCACGCGCTGCAGGATCATGTCCCAGGAAAGATAGACGCCGCCGGCTGCGGCGAGCAGCACGACGAGCGCGCCAAAGAGTATTTTCTTCATGGCCATGCCTCTGTGCGAGCAGGATCGCGGGCGCCGGCAAGCGACGGCGCAGGCGTCCTATTTCGGTTGATTGTCGCGTTCAGCGCTGCCAGGCGCGGCCGGGCTTGGCGAAACCCGCCTTGAGCCCAAGCATTTTCCGGAAGCGCGGCTTGTCGTTGATCGCCGCCTTGATCACCGTGACGAGGCGGCGAGGCGTCATGCGCGCATCGATGAAATCGTCGGGAAGATCGGGGCCCCACTGGTAGAGCCCTTCGCGGTCGAGCAGGTGGTAGCCGGGCTGCACCGAGGCGTCGAACAGGTCGCCGTCGGCGTAATGCTCGTGCTTCTGTCCCCAGGAATCGCGCCAATAATCGAAGATCTGGCTGCCGAGCAAATGACGGCCGACGCCCCATGCGTGTTTGTGGCGCCGCGCCATCATCACCTGCTGCCCCATTTCGACGGCGTCGAGGTCGACGACTTCGAAAGCAACGTGATCGACCTTGGATTCGAGCCCCATCGCGACGAACAGGGTGTGATGGTCTGACGGCGTGTTGCCGCGGTCGAGCCGCATGAAAGAACCGACCGGCGTACCGTCCGGCAGGCACATGACGTCCGACGGAATGAAGCCGAACATGTCCATGTACCAGCGCGCGCTTCTGTCGAAATCGGGCGCCTCGAGAACCAGATGCCCGAGTTTGGTGACTTCCGGCGGCCGCAAGGGCGGGCGCTGCGTGTCGTTGACTCGGACGATCTGCTTCGGCGCATTGTGCGGGATCGCCTCGCGCAGGGGCAACGGCGCTGCGGGCGTGTAGCCGTGAACGATTTCGACCGTGACGCCTTCGGGATCCTTCAGGCGGACGACCGAGCCGCCGCCGGGCGCGTTGAACGCTTCGACCGGCCGACCGGTCGCCCTGGCGAGCTTCTGCAGATCGTCCGCTGTCGGAACGGAAAGCCCGAGGCCGAGGAATTGCGCGTTCGGCCCGCGCGTCGCGCGATAGATGAACGGCTGGGATTCCGTACCGCGCAAATAGAGGTCGGCGCCATTGTTCTGGACGACGATCAGTCCGAAGTCGGTCAGGTAGTCGGCGGCCCTGTCGAGGTCGGGACGCTCGAAATGCACGAACAGCAGCTTGTCGGCTTTCACGAGCGGCGCGGCGCTGCGCGGCAGTTCGATGCTGCCGAGGCCGGTCTTGGCGAGATTGGACATGGATGTCTCCAGATTGTCAGGCGGCGTTGCGGGACACGCCGCGATTTTGAAGGGCGGGTTCGAAAAGACGGAGCGCGGGCAGATCTTTTCGGGCGGCGATCCGGTCGAGGATGAAATGGTCGGGACGCACAAGCGCCGCCTTGAACGCGTTCTGCGCGACCCAGTCGAGAAAGTCCGCGTCGGAGGTCTGCAGGGAAAGCGTGCGCGGATGCGTCGTCGTCGCGTTGATGCAGACGAAGCGGGCGCCGAGCGCTTCCAGAATGTCGCGATCATGATCGGACAGGAGCGAGGCGGGATCGCAGCCGACGCCGAGCGCCAGCCATTGCCGGTCGCCGAGACATGTGTCGAGACGGAAGGAGCCGTTCGCGTCGCGCACCAGCGGTTGCGGCATCATCTGTCCGATCAGGCTGTCGCGCGCCGCGCCGGTCAGGGCGCTGCGGTCGATCGAGGGTGGCGGCAGCACGCCGCCGCGGCCGATGAAACCGCGAAAGGCGCCCGACAGGTTGAGGCAGGAAAACAGCGCGTCGCGCGCCAGCGCGGTGGCGCGGCCGGTCGCCATGATGATCGAGCCGAGCCGGCGCGAAGTCTCTACCATCTTGCGCACGACCGACGAACGCTCGGCTTCGTAGGTGTCGAGGATCGCCTCCGACGCCTCGCCCTTGAGGACGGCGGCGAGCTTCCAGGCGATGTTGGCGGCGTCCTTGATGCCGCCGTTCATGCCCTGCCCGGCGAAGGGCGGCATGAGATGGGCTGAATCGCCCGCCAGGAACACACGGCCGCAGCGCCATTTGTTGGCGACGCGTGCGTGGAACGTGTAGACGGCCTTCCGTTCGATTTCGAAATCCCGGTATTTCGTATGCGCGGTCACGAGCGTACGGATCTTGTCCTCGCTCTTCAGGATCTCGTCATCTTCGCCGGGAAGTTGCATGAACTCCCAGCGCACGCGGTCGCCGACGGCCGGCAGCTCGACGCGCGGACGGGCCGGATCGCAATTGAAGGTGATGCCGGCGACATCGTGCCCCTTCACGATAGCGTCGATGACGAGCCAGCGCTCGGTGTAGGTGGAGCCGATCATCTTGGCGCCCATCATCTCGCGGATTGCGCTCGTGCCGCCGTCGCAGCCGAGCACGTAGCTGGCCGCGATGCGGCGCGCGCCGTCGCTGCAATCGACGGAAAGGACGGCCTCCTGCGGCGTCTGGTCGATGGCGCGCACCGCATGGCCGAACAGGACGCGCACGTTGGGAAACCGCGACAGGCCGGCGAGCAGAACCTTCTCGAAATCCGGCTGATAAAACGTGCCCAGCGCCGACTGCCCGTACAGCCCGACAGCTGGAAAGTCCGCCGCCATGAGAACCTTGCCGCGCGCGTTGAGATGCCGGACGTGCGGGTTGCGGATCAGGCCAGGCGCGATGGCGTCCATCAGGCCGATCTGCGTGAAGGTGCGGAGCGTCTCGGCGTCGTAGGCGATGGCGCGCGGAAGACCGAACAGGCCCTCGTTGCGCTCCAGTACGATCGTCTGGACGCCCGCCAGGCCGAGGAGATTGGCGATCATCAGGCCGACAGGCCCCGCGCCGACGATCGCCACTTCCGCCGTCTGCCCCTGATTTCCTGCCTGTTCCGACATTTTCTGGCCCTCCCGCCGGTTTGATGTTGCACATATCAGTCAAATCGACTAAAAAGTCAAATTGAAAATATCGGTCATTTTTAAAACGAGGCTTTCATGGCGAGGATCGATGCACGGCGCAGGGCGGAAATCGGCGTCGAGCGGCGGGCGAAGAGCCGCGCCCAGCTCGTCGGCGCGGCGCGCGCACTGATCGCGCGGCGCCCGGTCGATGCGATCACGGTGACTGACGTGACGGTCGAGGCCGGCCTGTCGAAGGGCGCCTTCTACGGGCATTTTGCCGATCTCGACGCCCTGCGGCTGGCCGTCGCCAGCGAGCTCGCCGCCGAATTGCAGGAGAAAATCGCGCTCTACCGCACGAAAGCCGCCGATCCGTTCACGAAGATCGCCATCGGCTGCCTCAACTATATCGAGCGTGCGAGATGCGAACCCGGATGGGGCGCGCTGGCGGCGCGCGGCATCTGGGCATTTCCGAGCGTCGCGCAGGAGGCGAGGCTACGCCTGACCGAGGATCTGGAAGCGGCGGCGGCGACCGGCCCGCGCTCGATCAGGACCGAAATCGCCTTCGATATCATTCTCGGTTCGGTGCTTCAGGCCATGCGCTCGGCGTCCGAAGGGCGGCTTGCCGATTCCGACGCGCCGCTTCTCGTCGCCGGCGTTTTGCGCGCGCTCGGGCTTGCGATCGCGGAGGCCGACGCAACCGTCGCAAGGGCGCAGCGCGTCCTGTCGGCGCCGCTGGAGGCCGCGGCCTGACGCGATCACGACATCAACGAAACAGGAAAGGATGAGGACATGGCAATCAATCTCGCACGCTTCTCGCATGACGGACGCATCGGATGGGGCGTGGTCCGCGCGGACCGCATCTCGCCGCTCGCCGGCGCCTATTCGAGCACGGCGGCGTTGATCGCCGACGGCGAAGCCGACTTCCGCGCGGCCACGCAGCGGCCGGCCACCATCGGACTGCAGGACGTCACGCTGCTCTCGCCGGCGACCGCGCCCTGCCGTGTCTATTGCCAGGGCGCCAACTACCGCCAGCACATGATCGAATCCGGCATGAACCCGGACGAGAAGGCGTTCAACATGTTCTTCACCAAATCGGACGCCTCCATCGCGTCTGCGGTCGACACCGTGATGCGGCCGGCACACGTGCGCCTGCTGGACTACGAGATCGAACTGGGACTCGTGTTCCGCAAGCCGATCGCCTCGGCGACCGTGGTGACGAAGGAAAACCTGAAGGACTATGTTTTCGGCATCACGATCGCCAACGACCTGTCGGCGCGCGACGTGCAATTGCCCCAGACGCAATTCTTCAAGGGCAAGAGCTATCGCGGCTTCTGCCCGCTCGGGCCCTGGCTGACGGTGCTGGAAGGCGACGAGTTCGGACAGCTCGACAATCTCCAGCTTCTCCTCGCGGTCAACGGCCAGACGCGCCAGAAGGACACGACCGCCAATCTTGTGTTCAAGCCGGCCGAGACGATCTCGGAACTCTCGACCTTCGCCAACGTCATGCCCGGCGACCTGCTGCTGACGGGAACGCCGAGCGGCTGCGCGCTGCGCGTGCCGCCGCCACTCGTCCGCAAGACGCTGCAACTCCTGCCGGACCGGAAGTTCTGGAAGCTGTTCGGCAAGGCCCAGGCGCGCCGTCCGCACTATCTGCAGCCCGGCGACCGGATATCGGCGCGCATCCGCAGCGACGACGGGCGCATCGACCTCGGCGAGCAGAAGACGCTGATCGCCGGCTAGGCGCGCCTTTTCGGGTCCGCCGGTCGCGTGAGCCGTGCGACCTCCGCCAGCGTCTTGCGGATGTGGGCGGGCTTGGCGCCGGTCGCGCGCAGGACCGGATCGAGCGCGGCGCGTCCCTGCGCCGCGTCGAGCCGGCCATTGCTGATCGCGCCCAGCACCTGGAGCAGCGCGCCGACGATCGCCTCCATGACGATGGCCGGCTCGAGCGCGAATTCATCGGGCCTCAGCGCGGCGAGTTCGTTCAGATCCTCGCCCAGCCGCTCGCGGGCGATGCGGCCGATCGAGGGATAGGAGGAGGCCATGCGCCCCACCACGGAAGCCCAGCCGGGGTTCTCGATCGCCCTCTCGATGAAGGAGGCGCAGCCGAAGGCGATGCGGGCGAACGGGTCGGCGAGCGACTGGCGCTGGGGCTGAAGCAATTCATCGAATATTTCGATCAGCCCGTCCGCCACCGCGACGACCAGCGCATGCATGTCCTCGAAATGAACGTAGAACGTGCCCTTGGCGACGCCGGCTTCCTTCACGATGTCGTCGATCGTGATCGATTCGACGGCCTGCCGCGCGATCAGCTTGTTGGCCGCTTCAATTAGCTGCGCACGCGTCCTGGCGCGGCGCTCCTGCCCGATTTGGGCCCTACGTGCGAGATCTACTTTCACCTGTCCGCCTTCGACCTGCGTTCGCCTCAATGTTACACCGTTTCAACGCCCGGTCATATTGACCGCGAAGTCATATCGATTCGTAGTAGATCGGAGGAAGGACGTTCGGAAATTCCGCTTTTGGTCGTCGGCGGCAAGCCAAGCTGGGCGCCGCGAATGTGCTCAAAGGTCTATCTGCGCGGATAGAACGAGTGCGTCGTCGACTTCGACTCCGAGATATCGCACCGTGCTCTCCAGTTTCGTGTGGCCGAGCAACAGTTGACACGCCCGGATGTTACCGGTGCGCTTATAGACGAGCGATACCTTTGTTCGCCTCAGACTGTGAGTGCCGTAGTCGGCGGGGTTGAGTCCGACCAAGGCAACCCAATCGCCAACAAGGCGGCTGTACTGACGCGTGCTCATATGATCGCCGTTCCGGGTTCGGCTCGGAAACAACCAGTCGCTATCACGTGCACGACGGATCGCGAGCCACCGGGTCAACGCCTCCTTGGTTGTCAATCGGCTTGCAATATTGCCCCCTGATCGGCGTCCAAAGTTGACCCCCTTGTCATAGACACGGATGCGAGCGCGCGCGTCGCCGCGGCTGGTGGGGGTTGCGGCGGCGTCGCGCGTGCGGGACCGAGGTCGCGGGGATTCAGACGCGGTGCTTGAAGCGCCAGCTCTCGTTGCCGGTCTCAACGATGTCGCAGTGATGCGTGAGCCGGTCGAGCAGCGCGGTTGTCATTTTCGGGTCCCCGAACACGCTCGGCCATTCGCCGAAGGCAAGGTTGGTCGTGACGATGACGGACGTGCGTTCGTAGAGCCGGCTGATCAGATGGAACAGGAGTTGGCCGCCAGCCTGGGCGAAGGGCAGATAGCCCAGTTCGTCGAGGATGACGAAGTCGAGGCGCGTGAGATAGTCAGCAAGCCGCCCCTGCCGGCCTCCACGTGTCTCCGCCTCCAGCCGGTTGACGAGATCGACGGTCGTAAAGAAGCGGCCGCGCGAGCCAGCACGGATGCAGGCGCGGGCGATGGCGATCGCCAGATGAGTTTTGCCGGTTCCCGTGCCGCCAACGAGTACGACGTTGCGCTGCTGGACGATGAAGCCCCCGCCCGCGAGATCGCGGACCAGCGCCTCGTTGATCGGGGTGTCCTTGAAGGCAAAGTCGTCGACGTCCTTGGCGAGCGGCAGTTTGGCGACGGTGAGCTGATACTTGATGGAGCGCGCTTGCTTCTCCGAGATCTCGGCCTTCAGGAGGTCGCCGACGAAGCGCTGCGGTTCGTGCTTGCGCTTGACCGCCACGGCGAGCGTCTCGTCGTAGGCGGTCCGCATGCCGAAGAGCTTGAGAGATCCCATCAGGTCGAGAACTTCGGTGCGCTCCATGGTCAGGCCCTCCTGAGTTGGTCGTATCTGGCGCAGTCGGCGATTGGCGCGTGACGCAACGTCAACGACGCCGGCGTCGCGATCGGACCGATCGGCGGCGGATCGCGGCGGCGCGCCAGGATGTTGATGATCACGTCGGCGGAGTGGACGCCCTCGGCAAGCGCCTCGGCACAAGCGGCCTCGACCGCGGGCAAGCCGTCGGTCAGGACTGCTGCCAATATCGAGACCATCTGACGGTCGCCGTCGTCGCTGCCGGAGAGCTTGCGCCGCACGCGCTCCAGCGCCGCAGGCAGGACCCAGTCCTTGAACGGCGCCCCGTTGCGCAACGCGCCGGGCTTGCGCGCCAGCACCGGCACGTAATGCCAAGGGTCGTAGACCGTCTCGCCACGCCCGTAGCAGCGGGCATGTTCGGCGACGATGCGGCCGTCCTGCCGGATCACGATCCGGTCGGCATAGGCATGGATCTCGACCGGTCGCCCGACGGCGCTGGCGCTGACCGAGTACTTGTTGTTGTCGAACCGGACCAGACAGGTCTTCGACACCGAGGCCGGCAATGCATGGAAGCCATCGAAGCGGCCGCGGTAGGGCACGAGGTGGGGACGCTCTTCCTCGAACGCCGCCCAGACCGTCGTGTCCGGGCGCTCCGGATGGGCATGCGTCTTCGCATAGGCGATGCACTTGTCCAAAAGCCAGGCGTTCAGCTCGTCGTAGGTCTTGAACCGCAATCGCGGGGTGAAGAAGCGCTCGCGTACCAGGCCGACCTGGTTCTCGACCTGTCCCTTCTCCCAGCCAGACGCCGGCGTACAGGCGACCGGGTCGACCAGATGATGCGAGCACATCTGCAGGAAGCGGCGATTGTACTGGCGGTCCTTGCCGACAAAGATCGTGTCGACCGCCGTCTTCATGTTGTCGTAGATGCCGCGCGCGCAGGCGCCCTTGAAGAAGGCGAAGGCGCGCTCGTGCGCGTCGAACACCATCTCCTGCGTCTCACGTGGATAGGCGCGGGCGATGAACATCCGGCTGTGGCAAAGCCGCATGTGGGCGACCTTCACCGTGATCGTCGCGCCGTTCATCATGACGATCTCGTGGCTCCAGTCGAACTGGTAGGCCTCGCCCGGCGCAAACGACAAAGGCACGAAGGCCGCCGCTGTCTGTCCGGCGTGCTCTTCGCTCCAGTGGCGGGCATATCGCCGAACCGCGTCGTACCCGCCCTCGTAGCCTAGAGCCCGCAGCTCCTCGAACAGGCGGATCAGCGTCAGTCGCTCCCGGGCCGAACTGCTCGTGTTTGCTGTCAGCAAGCGATCCAGATCGGCCGTCCAGCGCCCAAGCTTCGGGCGTGGTTGGACTTCGCGCTCGTAGGCGAACGAGGTCTCCTCAGATCGCAAGACCTTCCGGACCGTGTTGCGCGACAGGCCGAGATCGCGCGCGATCTGCTTGATCGACTTGCCCTTGACGAACCGCTCACGCCGTATCCGGCCGATCGTCTCCACAATCAGCATCCCCCACCGCCCGCTCGCTCGGTCCAAACGAGCAGGCTGCCAGATCGATCAATATCGAGGGGGTCAATTTTGGACGCCGATTCACCCCGTCAGGGGGTCAAAATTGCACGCCGAAACACACGTCCTACTTACTTCCCGCTTTGCGCCGACCCCGGTGGTCGACGCCAGCAGGCCCGTCGCGATGCGCTGCCGTCCGAGGCAGTCTATTTGCTGAATATCTCGTCCATCCAGCCGACCGCCTCCTGGGTCAAGCGCAGTCGGTTGTTAACCTGCACATGGCCATCCGCGCCCGTGGCGGCGTCGAGGAGCACGAACTCCTTTCGTGCCGATCTGATGTCGCGATGCCAGTCCCGGGCTTGCGCCGCGAAGACCGGAGAATCGCCGCTTCCCAGGATTGAGAGGAAGGGCAACGTCACCAGCGCAGGATCTGCGACCATCTTCGACGTGCGTTCGACGAGTTCTTGCGGCGTCTTCGCGCCCGCCTTCCAGAACGTGGTGCGCCAGCTGCGCAACGCAGCCTGCGTGGGCGCCGCGGCCGGGCCGCTTCCGCTCTTCATGGCTGCTGCAACCGACAGTTCGAACAATTGCGCCGGGCTCGGAAAAGGCGTGCTCGCGATGACCGTCGCAAGTCTCGCATCGTGGCCTGCCGCCCGCGCGACGAAGTAGCCGCCAAGGCTAAGGCCGATCAGCGCAATGCGTCCGGGCTTGGCGCTGAAGCGGTCGATCAGAACGTCGAGGACTGCCGCAATGGGTTTCTCAGCCTCCCACTCCCAGTGCAGCCCGTCTGCCTGCGTAATCCCTTGGCCCGGCAGATCGGCGAGGGCGACCGAATAACCCCGATCGAGCAGATTGCGGCCGATCGTCAGGAACAGGTCTTCGAAGCAGGTATCGGCGCCCCCGATCACGAGGACCACAGGCGCATCGGATATCGGATTCTGGAAGAAGACACCGGGCAATTTCTTGTCGGCGTAAGGCGCACTGAACGGCGTAGCCGGCAGCGCCAGCTCGGTCATCGCCGCTGCGAACGCGGTCTTGTGCTTGCGGACAAGGGACGCGAAGACGTCGCCGGGACCCGCAAACTGCCAGGCCGAACGATAGGCTGCGAAAGCCTTCAGGCGCGCTTCGCCGCCTGCTCGCGTCCAGCCGTGCGCCCGCCACGCGGCGGCCTGCGCATTCATCGCGTCGCCGTAGACTGAAAAGGCCTTAACCCAGCTGTCGGGTTCTCCGTCCGTGATCTGCGAGGCGATGTAGAAGGCCTGTCCAATGTCGAGACCGCCTGTCGGCCCCCAGCCGAGAGCCGCGACGAAGAAGAGGTCCATGTCGTGGTCGCTGAAGCGGAAGGTCTGGCCCAGCCGCTGATCGGGTCGCCTTTCCGGCGAGGACTGAGCCATGGCGTCGTCGGTCGCGAAAGCAACAGTCGTCAATCCCGCGGTCGCGAGCATCATCGATCTCCTATCCATCTAGAGCCTCCGAGGAAGGGAGCGGCTGCTTGCCGCTGCAACGTTCCCGAATAATATGAGCGTTGCTCATATTGCCAACTCGCGTTCCGGAGCGCGCCGCAATGCCTGCAAACTTTCAACGAAAACAGTCAGCCGTACGTCGCCGGCCACAGCAGGCGCGCGCAAATGACAAGGTCGAGCTCATATTGGAGGCAGCGGTTCGCCTGATCGAGCGCGATGGCGTTGCGAAGACGACAACGAACGCAATCGCAGAGACTGCGGGCGTAAGCATTGGAACGCTCTATCAGTATTTCGACGACAAGGGCGCAGTGCTGGACGCGCTCACCGACCGTGAGATGGCTGGACTTTCAGCGCGGGTGCTCAAGGCCGCTGGGGGAGCGCCCGATACGAAAGGCGGCCGTATTCCCGCGATCGTGCGAGCGGTCCTCAGCAGCTACAGCGGAAGGCGCGGGGCCCACCGCGCGCTTCTGGAGCGCGCGTTGTCTTCGCCGACCGGGGGCAGATTGAGGCCGCTATACGAGGCGTTGTTCGATCAGGCGATTACGAAGGGCCTCGCTCCTGCGGGCGAAACCAGTAAACCGCTGCCACCAGCAGATGCGTTCGTGCTCGTTCATGCCATTGCGGGCGTCTTGCGAGCAGTGGTCGCAACGGAAAACCGTCGTATCCCGCAAGCCGCGCTCGAAGAGTCGCTCAAGCGGTTGATCGTAGGATTTGTAGAGGGCGGCGGCTCTTTATACATGCGCTGAAGGCGGACAATCACGAAGTCTGAGATGGGTCCAGGAGCGGTCGAAGCCGCGGCTCAAAGCGAGCTTCTGCTATCCGCCCCTTCCGGCGGTTGGGAAGGTCCGCAAAGGGGATAACGGCAGGCGTCAGACCCTAGCCTTCTGGCTGTTGTCGACCGGATGCGGACGGTCAGCGCGACCAGATCCAGTGTCTGCTCGCCGGGCGCAATCGCTTCAAGCGGCGGAAGATACCAAGTGGCCATGAGCCGCCCGCCATTCGCCGATCAGCGCCGCCACGTCTGGTGGATTTTCCTCGAACCCACGAATGTTCGGCAGCAATGCATAGGACAGCGCGAGCTTGGTCCAGATTTGCGCTATCGGCGTAACAGCGCGGGGATCGTCAAGCGTTCCGGGCCTGACTGTAACGATCTCGGGATACGCCAGCATTTCTGAATGCGTGCGGGTCAGGCAATTCGGACAGTAGTGCTGCCGATGCATCGACCCACTTCCACCGGCAACCTCGCAAGTGATCGTCTCGCCTGACGTTTGCTCGAAATCCTTGCGCAAAGTCATCATGGAGAGCGAATAGGCGGCTCCGGACCTGCGCTTGCAGTTTCCGCAGTGACAGGCGAGCACGGAAAGCGGCAGATCGCTCACGCGATAGCGCAGCGTTCCGCAAATGCACCCGCCTTCGAGCGGCTTCATCAGAGGCATGGTCGCATCCTCGATTTGACGCCCCCAGCATATCCAGCGCCGCGATGTCATGGAACACCGAGACCGGTCATTGCGACTCCTGACCGTTTCCAACGCGCTGACGTTCGTCCGCTCCCCGCCCCTTCCGGCGGTTGGGAATGTCCGCTGCCGGGTGCGTCGGCCCGAATGTCGGTTTCCGGGTCCCGCGCTAATGCGCGAGAACGTGAAGGATTGCGGACGCCGGCCCGACCCGGATGTGCGTGACGGCGCGCGGGCCGGCGTCGGCAATCCTCCGATGGAGGAAGCCGCGGCCCAGTGGTTGGGCGTTTCAGATTGGCCGGCGCTATGGGGCTTTCGCGAACGGTGTGTCGCCGACTGCGGTTGTGTCGCGGCGACGGGCGCGCTTCGGTCGTGGATGATTTCTGCGGATGATGCGTTGATCGAAGCGCCGGCTCGGCGAGCTCGTCTGGGCAGTCGATTTTGTCGAGCATGAAGCGAGCGGCTGCGTTGCGCCGGTAATTTGCGTGCGTTCGGAATCGTGGTTGGGGCAGACGGTCCGCGGGCAGATCATGATGTATCGCTCCATCCGGCTGCGAACGACGTTTGCGGAGCGCCGCCGCGGGCGAAGCGCTCGACGATGGTCATGCGACCACCACAGCAGCGGCAGGGGAAGGATTCCTCGCGCTCATCGTCGACACCCGCTTCTGCCGGTTCGGCATGCGGCTCGCCGACGTTCTGTCGGGCCTGCGGTGCGCCACTGACGTCGGCAATCATCTGTCTGATGCGCGCGACGTTCTTGACGCGCGCGGCGCCGGCGAGGAAGCCGTAATGGCGGATGCGGTGGAAGCCATCGGGGAGAACGTGCAGCAGGAAGCGGCGCATGAACTCGTCGACGGGCAGCGTCATGGTCTTGATCCATGCGCCCGGCGCGCTCGCCCGAGCGCGATAGTCCTTCCAGCGGAAGGAGACGCGATGACCGTCGAATGCGACGATGCGGCTGTCTGAGATGGCGACGCGGTGGGTGTAGCGCGACAGATAGGCGAGGACGGCCTGAGGGCCGCCGAACGGGCGCTTGGCGTAGATGACCCATTCGGCGCGGCGCAGCGGCGCGAGACGGGCTCTGAACACACCGGGGTTGGCGAGCCCGGCGAGGTCGCCGAAGAAGGTCAGCCGGCCGCCCTCATGAAGGGCGAGCAAGCCTTCCAGGAAGCGGCGACGGAAGAAGCGCGACAGGACACGCACGGGCAGAAAGAAGCCGGGCTTGCAGGCGATCCAGCGTTCGCCGTCCGGCGACAGGCCGCCGCCGGGGACGATGATGTGGACGTGCGGATGGTGAGTGAGCGCCGATCCCCAAGTGTGCAGCACGCTGGTGAATCCGATTCTGACGCCGAGCCGCTTCGGATCGACGGCGATCGTCGTCAGCGTCTCGGCAGCGGTCTTCATGAGCAGGTCGTAGAGCGCCGCCTTGTTTTGGAAAGCGATTGCGGCGATCGCCGCCGGCAGGGTGAAGACGACGTGATAGTAGGCGAGCGGCAGTAGATCGGCTTGACGCTTGTCGAGCCAGGCGCGCGCGGCAAATCCCTGGCACTTCGGACAATGCCGGTTGCGACAGGAGTTGTATCCGATCTCGACATGGCCGCAGCCGTCGCAGCGCGCGACATGGCCACCGAGCGCCGCGGTGCGACAAGCCCGGATCGCCGAGACGACCTTGAGTTGGCCGAGGCTCAGACGGCCGGCGTGGGCGGCAAGATATGCCTCCCCATGCCGACGAAAGACGTCTGCGACCTCGAGGCGAGGCCGCGCCATGACGGCGCGGTCTTCAGGAGTGCGGGGGCGCGAGCAGCGCGAGCGGGCTCTCGACGTCGCGGATCGTCTTGAGGGCAACGCGCGTGTAGATCGCCGTTGTGTCGAGCTTCCTGTGGCCGAGCAGCGTCTGGATGACGCGGATATCGACCTTCTGCTCCAGAAGATGCGTGGCGAAGCTGTGCCGCAGCGTGTGCATGGAGACGCGCTTGCCGAGCCTCGCGCTCGCCGCGGCGGCAACGCAGGCGCGGCTGAGCTGGCGTGAGGTGATCGGCTGGCCTGGCTGTTGGCCTGGGAACAGCCATCCCTTCGGCCGCTTCTCCCGCCACCACTGCCGTAACAGCGCGAGCAGATCGGGCGACAGCATGACATAGCGATCCTTGCGTCCCTTGCCCTGTTCGACGCGGATCAGCATCCGGGCGCTGTCGATATCCGAGACTTTGAGGTTGGCGATCTCGGAAACGCGCAGGCCGCAACCATAGGCGACGCTGAGCGCCGCCCGGTGCTTCAGGTTCGAGGCATGCGCCAGCAGCAGTGCGACCTCCTCCGGGCTCAATACGACGGGTAAGCGTTCGGGCGTCGAGATCCGCGCCATCCGATCGCCGAAGCCAGGGCGGCCGAGCGTCACATGGAAGAAGAACCGAAGGGCCGCGCAGGCCTGGTTCATTGTGGAGGCGCTCGCGCCGCTGGCCGCCATGTGCAGCTGGTAGCGACGCAGATCCTCCGGCTCGGCAAGGGCCGGCTTGCGGTCGATGAACGCCGCAAACATACGCACCTGCCGGACGTAGTCGCGCTTCGTCTGCTCGCCGAAACCGCGGATGGTCATGTCCTCGAGCATCCGCTGGCGAAGCGGGCTGACGGATCCTTGGGCATTGCTGTGGTCTTCCATGGGGCTCTCCCGTTCAAGAGAAACCCCACATGATCGTGCAATCCCGAGTGTCAGACCTCAGCCGCCCCCAATCGGGCAGCTCCTGCCGCGGAGCGGCTTCGTCCATCGACCGAAACCGGACTGCCATCGCGGCCGCGGATCCTAGCCTCAGCTAATTTGACGCTAGGCAAGAAACTCAGCAAGTTATGCGTTGATGCGGAGTGCGGGAGGCCGGGGAGGGGCGGAAATGGCTACGCAGCAGAACGAGAAAACCTACTGGCAGAAGGAAGTTTTCACGGGACCTTTGGGCTCCAACATCATGTCTGTCTACGCAAACGTTGAGTTTCAGTGCGTGAACGGGAGGCAGACAATCGTCGAGGTCGATATCTGCAAGACGACCTTCGGTTCGCAGTGCGGTCCACATGCGACGATCTACAATGAAAACGTGCACCTGACCGGCTTGCCGATGAACGCGTTTCTTGACCTGTTCCACTTTCAAACAAATCCGACGTGATTGAATGAAGAGGGACGAGACCCAAGTCTCGTCCCTTGAATTCGTTCACCGTTCCGAAATACGGCATCGCGTTGCTGAACAGCTTAGCTGTGCGCTCCTAGCCGCCCGGGTCACAATTTAGCCACAAATCGTCATTGATAGCGCAATCTTGGCCACATACGCTTTTGTCTGGTAGGTGCGGGGCTCGAGACACCCCCAGTTCTTCTCTGATCGATCAAAATTCCTCAGGGCTCACGTTCAGATTTTTTCTCTGCTCGCACGCACGTGCGTCTCTCACAGCACGCGCGCACCCTGAGTAAAGAGCCGATCCGCACGGTCTTGTGTGGACGCCCGCTTCGATGCAAGGGGATTCTTTGGGCAGGCGTTGCGCGTGATCGGGTGCTGCCATGTGTCCGGCCTCTGATGCGGCCATTCACATGCCGCGGGCCCGTATGGAAGTTCGCGGATCAGGTCCACATCATTGGAGCGCGCTCGAAGCGCGACCCGTGCGCCTGGTTCTCCTGACCCCACCTCACCGACGTTGCGCCATACCTGTCCTTCGCCCCTCTCACATCGCCGACAGCCTCGCGCTCACGGCTCGCTTATGCGGCCGCAACCGGAGCTCGATAAATCCCTCCCTTGGCCATCAACGCCCAGGCGATGCGCGCGGTCTTGTTGGCCAGCGCGACGATCACCAGCATTGCTGGCTTGCGCGCCAGCATCCGCGCTAACCAAGAATCGGCGGGAAGGCCTTTCCGCTTGGCCCAACGGACCACCCCGCTGCAGGCGATGATCAGTAAGCGTCGCAAGGTTCGCTCGCCCATGCGCGACGTGCGACCGAGACGTTCCTTTCCGCCGGTCGACCGCTGAACGGGGGTAAGGCCGATCCACGCCGAAAAGTCTCGGCCGGACCGGAAGGTCTCAACCGGCGGCGCCAGCGCCTCGATCGCCGTTGCGATCATCGGTCCGACGCCGGGGATGGTCATCAACCGTTGGGCCACGCTGTCTCGCTTGGCCCGCGTAGAAATCTCTCGGTCGAGAGCGACGATCTTCTCATGCAGCTCCTCTAGAGACGCGACGAGCAGGAGAAGGCATTGGCGCGCGTCATCCGGTATATCGCTGTCGGCGTCGCGGATTTGAACGACGAGCTTCTCGACATGGAAGCGGCCCTGCGGCGCGATCAGGCCATACTCGCCCATATGACCGCGAAGCGCATTGATGATCTGGGTGCGCTGGCCGACCAGAATGTCGCGGGTTCTGAAGATCACAGCGGACGCTTGCTTGGCTTCGCTTTTGACAGCGACGAACCGCATCGTTGGCCGTTGGGCGGCTTCGCAGATCGCTTCGGCGTCGGCCATGTCGTTCTTCTGCCTCTTCACGAACGGCTTAACGTATGCTGGAGGGATGAGACGGACCTCGTGGCCAAGCTTGCCGATCTCGCGGCCCCAATAATGCGAACTCGCGCAGGCCTCCATAGCGACAAGGCATCGGGGCTGATCCGCAAAGAACGCGAGCACTTGGTCGCGTCGCAGCCTCCTCCGGAAGGCAACCGCTCCGGCCGCCGTCGCTCCGTGCGCCTGAAAAACGTTCTTGGCCAGATCCAATCCGATCGTGCTAACCTCCATGGCGGACGCCTCCTCAAGTGGTCGATAACACCGCTACTTTGGCACACAGATGCCGTCGGGGGCGTCCACCCCATCATTGGAAAATATCATGCAATGACGCCGATTTAAACACAGCGTGGGGAGGGGAATGCAATGGCTCTAGAATATGTGCTGGTCATTGCTGGCCTAGACGGTGGATATAACGGTCCACTTAATCCCGCTCGGCAGTGGCCGCAAAGCTTCAAACTGACCAGTTTCAATTTGGATGCAACTCAGACTGGATCGATAGTAAATGGGGCAATTTCCGTAGGTCGCGAGCATTTTTCCTCGCTGACTGTCGATTTTGCGTCCGGGACATCGGACGTGGAGCAACTGCTCGCCGGCATGTTCAACCAAAGCTCACAGCAGTACGCAGTGCCCGGGAAAGGGTACGTCGAGATTCAAGGCTTCAGTCAGGCGGGTGTACTCGCCTATGATTTAATGGTCGCCGACGTTTACATAACAAATTATCATGACAGTAATTCTGGGTTTCGGGAAGTTTTTACTTTCGATAAAATACAAATAAAAACAACCCCCATAAATCCAGACGGTACCGCGGCGGGGAGCACAATAACGCAATCATATGATTTACTAATACAAAGGCCTGGAGCCGTCCTTCCTCTTTCCGCTTCAAGTAGCGGCAAAGGGTATTCACTTACTTCGAAGCTTGATAATACGACAAAATATTATCTGACAGTAAACAACGTTGATGGGGGCGTGACAGATCCGGCCGAAAAAGGGGCATTCTTGCTCACCGACTACAGTTTTGATGTTACGCGTCCGACAATTACAAGTCCCGTAACCTACAACTTGACCGCCAGTTTTTCCGGCGGAAATACATCCGTGGACCAGATTTTTCAACTTATGAGTGGTACAGGTGGTAGCAAAGGTTCGATTGAGCTAAAGGGTCAAGATAGTTCGGGATTTGTTATTTACGATCTGCTGATCGGCGACGCGGTAATTGCAGACTTCCGGCAAGGCATTACAAGTGATACTTTAACATTCAACGCTGGGAGTGCAATTGTACTAAACACCCATTCGAAAACCGATTTCAGGCCGCAGGTGGTCGATAACTCCACCTCCTGGAACTTAATCGGAAACTCCCCTTCAGCCACCGTAGCCGCGCCAACGCCTGCGCCAAGCGCAAACATATCGATCACAACGGCCGACAAAGTTACTAACCAACCGCTTCAGGTGATCAGCGGCGTCGCCGATCAAGATGAGACGGGCCTTCAGGTGCTTGTCTTTGACGGCCCCGTACTTGTCGGCACAACCACGGTGCGGCCGGATGCAACTTGGAGTTTGCCCGTTACGTTGATCGGCAACGGGGTCCACGTCATCGAAGCCACCCTTACCGATGCTGACGGAAATGCCGCCTTCAGTAACTTGTTGAACATCACGCTCGCCGGGCCGACCTCGGTTCAGCAGGAGGTGATGGGTCTCTATAGCGCTCTCTACGGCCGCGCGAGCGAGTTCCCGGCCTATTCCTTTTGGGTAGGTTCCGCCGGCCCAGGAATCGACACCAGCAACGCGGCAACGACAGCCGTCACTTTGGCGCAGGCGACCGCTCTCGGCCAAGGTTTCGTCAATTCGCAAAACACCTTCTTCAGCCAGACCTATGGCGCGCTGACCGACAGCCAGTTCATTGACGCCATGTATCTGAACATCGGCGGGGCAAGCGGCGATCCGAACGGGATCGGCTACTGGTCAAGCCTCCTCGCCCAGGCAGAAGCGAAGGGTCAGAGCGTACAGGCGGCGAGGGCCGGGCTGGTCGGGCAGTTTGTGAAGGCTCTGGTTGGGTTCGACACGAGCGCGCGGCCGGCGGAGGTAACGGACCAGCAATGGGCAGATGCGCTTACGCGCCAGGAGACGATCAACAACAAGATCGCTGTGTCGCTGGCCTATGCGAACGCCTCCAAGGGGCCGGGCGGCAGCATTTTGGTGCCCGCTGCAGTCGGAGACGCCGCCTACAATGCCGCGGTCACAGTGCTGCAAGGCGTGACCTCGGATTCAAGCACGGTCACAACGGCACTTCTCGGCATCGCGAACGCAGTCGCCCATAACGATCTCACGTTAATCTGACGCTGACCTCTGGCGCGGCTGCCTCGGTGGGCGCGCCATTCTATCTTCGTAAAGACTGCTTTCCGCCCATCACGGAAATTCCGAACGGCAGCTATCGGGACGATTGTTGGTGATGACGCGAAGTCGATCGAACCTGCTGATAGCGGACTCCGCGAGGGGCGGTGTCGGGCGGAAAGCGGACTTTTGAGCCGCGCGCACGCTTCTAGCGAGCCGGATCAATGAAGCGTGGTTGCCGGCCGGCGAGGCGAGCTTCCGCGGCTTCCCGCTGGTTCGGATGCGTCACCAGCGCGTCGCGCGCCAACGATTCAGCCAGCAATCCGGATTCGAGGAAAGGCGTGAGGCGGCGGTTGAAGAGGCGCTTGGCCTGCTGCACCGCGCTGGGACTTTTGCTGGCGATTTCCTGGGCTTTCTTCATAGCCGCCGCAAAGGGATCGTCCATGACGCGGGTGACGAGCCCATATTCCTTCGCCTCTGCGCCCGAGAAGACAGTCGCGCAATAGGTCAGTTCACGCGCGACGTCCTCGCCGACCAGCGCGCTCATCAGCACCGTACCACCCATGTCCGGCACGAGCCCCCACTCGACTTCCATGAGCGACATTTTTGTGTCCGGCGCAGCATAACGCATGTCGGCGCCAAGTGCGAGTTGGAACCCGGCGCCGAATGCGACGCCATGAACGGCGGCAATGACGGGTGGCGCGAGGTCGCGCCATTGCAGCGCGACCATCTGCGGCAGGTTGGCGAGGCCGTGGGTGCGCGGCGACAGCGGCGGCGGCGCACCCGTTCCGGAAAATCTTTGTCGATCGATGCCGGCGCAAAATGCGCGTCCTTCTCCAGCCAGGACGATGCACCGGATGTCGCTTCGCGCGCGAAGCTCGTCGCCGGCGGCGATCAACCGGTCGAACATGTCGGGATTGAGCGCGTTCATCTTGTCGGGCCGCGCGAGCCGCACGACTGCAATATGAGCGTCAATGTCGATGGTGATGGCCATGACCTGGTCTCCGGGAATCAGCTTCGCGCGAAATGCGTCTGCAGTAAAACGCCGGCCTTCGACAGCGCGATCCCGGCCTCTGGCAGTTCCGCGAACATATGGAACACGTGGATCATCGGTTCGTAGACGTCGAGTTCAGCGGCAACGCCAGCCTCGCGCGCGCGTTCTGCGAGCACGCGCGAATCGTCCAGGATTACTTCGCGGCCGCCGCACTGAACGATCAGCGGCGGCAGGCCACGCAGGTCGGCGAACAGCGGTGACGCCAACGGCGCCCGAGGGTCGCCGTCCTTTCCGAGGTAGCCGCGCGCCATACCGAGAATCATCGCGCGTTGGTGCATGGGATCGAGCGTCGCGCACGTTTCATAGCTCGCACCGCTCGCGGTCATGTCCGTCCACGGCGACATCAGGAAAGCAGCGCAGGGCATGGGCAAGCCTGCGTCGCGGGCCGCGATCATGCAGGCGAGCGCGAGGCCGCCGCCGGCCGAGTCGCCGGCGATCGCGATGCGCTGCGCGGGCATTCCCTGTTCGAGCAGCCAGCGGAAGCCTGCGAGAGCGTCCTCGACCGGCGACGGGAAGCCATGCTCGGGCGAGAGCCTGTAGTCGATTGTCAGAACGCGGGCGCGTGCGGCCTCTGACAATCTCTGTGCGAGATCGCGATGAGAATCTATCGAGCCGATGCGAAAGCCGCCGCCGTGCAGGAAGAGGATCGCATTCTCCGGCTGGGCCTGCGGCGCCGAAATCCATTCGGCGTCCATATTGCCGATCTGAAAGCGCTGCCTTTGCCAGTTTCGCGCCCGAACGCCGAAGGCGTCGTCCCAGTCGCGGCGCATGGCCTCGACCGTCGTCTCACGCGTCCAGCGGCCGTAGATGGCGTTGAGGCCGGCGACAACCGCGGCCACCCGATCGGCTCCTCTCATGCGCCGCCGATCCCCATGCCGCCGGACACGCCGAGTGTCTCGCCAGTGATGAAGCCGGCATCCGTCGATGCAAGGAACAAGACGGCGGCTGCTACTTCCTCCGGTGTTCCGAGTCGACGCAGCAAGGTCGCACCCTGCATCGCATTCAGCAATTTTTCGCCGCCATGCGCGACCGCATCTCTCAGCATGGGCGTGTCCACCGGGCCCGGGGCAATGACATTCGCGGTGATGTCGTATCGCGCATTTTCCCGCGCAATGGATTTCGTGAAGCCGATGACGCCTGCCTTGGCGGCGGCATAGACTGAGCCGCCGCGCGAGCCGAGCCGCGCCGCCTCCGATGCGAGGTTGACGATGCGGCCGAATTTCTTCTGCTGCATGTGCGCGAGCACAAGATGCGTCGTGCCAAAGACCGAGCCTAGGTTGACGCCGACGAGGCGCCCCCAGTCTTCCGGCCGGGTTTCCGTAAAGAAGGCGTGCTGGTCGACGCCGGCGTTGTTCACGAGCGTATCGAAAGGTCCGTTGTCGGCGACGATCTTCTGCAGGCCGAGATAGTCGGTCACGTCCGCGCGAGCGAAGACGGCGCCCGCTTCGGCGGCAAGCCTTGCCCCCTCCGCCTCGTCGAGATCGACGAACACGACGCGGGCGCCTTCGCGTGCGAACGCGCGGACGATCGCCGCGCCGATCCCCTTGGCGCCGCCCGTGACGAACGCCGAGCGTCCAGAGTAATTTCCGCTCATTTGCCGGTAAAGACGGGCTTGCGTCGTTCGATGACGGCGGCGAGCCCTTCGCGCGCATCAGCCGTGCCCGACAGCTCCGAGACGGTGCGGGCCTCTTCGGACAGGCAGGCGTCGACGCCTGTGCCGACGCCTGCCCACAGGAGTCGCTTGGCGGCAGCCATGGCTTTCGGCGCCCCGGCCGCGAGCTCCTGCGCCCACGCGCGCGCTGCGGCCTGCAGATCGGCCTCGGGGACCACGCGGTTGACGATGCCGAGTTCGTGCGCCTGCTGTGCAGTGAGGATCGGATTGGTAAGAACGATTTCTGCTGCGCGCCTGAGGCCGACGATGCGCGGCAGAGTGACAGAGACGCCAGCGTCCGGCGCCATGCCGACGCGCGTGGCGCCCGCCAGGAATTTCGCCGTATCAGCGGCTATGACCAGGTCGGATGCGCAGACGAGCCCGAACCCGCCGCCGCCTGCTGCAAAGCCATGAACTGCGGCGATGACAGGCGCTTCCAGTCGCATCAATCCCGTCACGGCGTTCTGTAGCCATGCGGTTGCGACGCGAAGATAGTCCGGCATGCCCTCGCCCTTGGAAGCGAACGTGTGAACGTCGCCGCCGGCACAGAAATTCTTGCCTTCGCCGCGCAGCAGCGCCACCCGCACGTCGGGACGACCATGCAGACCCATGACGGCTTCGCAAAGGGCCTTCAGAAAATCGACGTTCATGCCGTTCGATGAATCCGGCCGATTGAGTGTGATGGTGGCGACGCCGCCTGCGACCTCGGTCAGGACGAGTTGATCCTGTTTCATAGTGCAATCGGCCTCAGATGATGAAGGACATCGTGTAGATCGCGCGATCGTTGTTCACGAGCGCGACCTTCTTGCGGACGAGCCTGAAGCCCCGAATCTCGCGACGCAAGGTATATTCATTGCGCGCGCCCCAGATCGTTTCGCCGCGCTGGCTGCTCTCGAAGACGATCGAATTGGCGCCGACCCGGATCTCGTCGCCGTCACGGCCGAGCACTTCGATATTGCCTATGATGCGCCGGAGGCTCGAGCGCGGGTCTTGCGTATAGCGTTTTCCAGAGAGCAATTGCCGGACCCGCAGTCCGATGCGCGAACGGTTGTCGTAGATGATCGACATTTCGCGCTCGGGATCTATGTCGTCGCCATTGGCCGGAACCCAGTATATGGCGTCGTCCGTCCACAGCTCTTCCCATTCCTCGTAGCGATGCTCGTCGGCAAGCCGCGCCTCGCGGAACAGGAACTGCTCGATGTCGTGCATCAGGTCGTTGTCGGCAAGAGTGGCGCTCATCACGGCTGCTCCATCAATGCACGGTAATGCCGCCAGATGCCGCGCGATGGCACTTCGTCCGTCGCATGCGCGACCAGGAACCCGTTCTCATCGCGTCGCTCGCGATGTTCGCCCCGGCCTAGGAATACCCAGTCTGTATCGTGCGCCTCGATCCCGCGCTGGGTGCGCTCGTACATTTCGGAATCGTCGGCAAGCAGAAATCCGGCGGGCCCAACGGAACCCATTGTCTGCTGGCGCATCCGGCGGTTGAAGTCCGGCGCGCCCTTGAACTGAAGGGCCGTCACGTGCTGCACGCTGTCGTTCACGCCGAGCGGCTGGATCACGAACATCTGGATTTCGGCGATGAACAGGTTGGGGAAGATCATGACGTGCGGCGTGCCGTCGATCATGATTTCGCGCGCCCGCTTCTCGCCATAGGCAGCGTTCATGCGCGAAATGTAATCCGGCAGTTTCTCAGGCGTCGTCCCGAACCAGCTCAGCATGGCGTCGCGCTTACGGAACTCGGGGCGCAGGTCGAGTTCCGTATGGCCGTTGCCGTAGTCGCGCGTCAACGCGGTCGACTTGGCGCCGTAGAGCGCGCCTATCGCGCTGTCCGCGACGCTGAAGATGGATGAATGGACGAAGGCCGGGTGATAGCCGTCTGTCTCGTTCTCCAGGATGAACTTCCAGTTCGCCTTGACGCGGTGCTTGAGGAAACCGGACGTGATCTCCACCTCGCCCTCGGGCGAGGAGAGGCAGACCCGGTCGAGCGTCTCGGCCGCGCCGCCGAGATGCTCTTCGAGGCTTGGACCGTCGGCTGCGAAGGAGCCGAACACGAAACCGCGGTAGGAGGCGACGCGCGGCACGCGGCCAAGGCCATGCTTGCTTTTGTCGAGGCCTTCGTAACCCTCGGGGAAGGCGTAGCCGAGCAGACTGCCGTCGCTGGAAAAATTCCAGGCGTGGAATGGACAGGTGTGCATCGGCGAATTGCCGCGCTCCTTCGGGCAGACCTGGTTGCCGCGATGCGTACAGCGGTTGAGCAGCAGGTGAACCTTGTCGTCGCTGCCGCGGCTCATGATGATCGGCTGCAGGCCGATGGATTTCAGCACGTAGTCGTGGGGATTCGGTATTTCGCTCTCGTGGCCGACATAGACCCACGTGCGATACCAAATCTTCTCGAGCTCCAGCTCGAAGATGGCGGGATCACGATAAAGCGCGCCGCGCACGCGATCGGCCAGGATCATGTCTCCCCAGCGGGGCGAAGGCGCCATCATGTTCATCGCGCGGTCTCCTGATTATATAATCCGACCAGTCGTTCTATTATTTGGGCGTAAAGCCCGCCGGTCAAGGGGCGGGCCGCCCAAATGGCGCCCGCCCGTTGTCGATTTACTGAACCGGCTTGTAGCTCAGCGTGCCGTAGTCCGCCTGCATGATCTGAACCTTCTGGTTCGAGAAACGCTGGCCTGCGCCGAACGTGATCGGCGCCATCACGCCTGTCTCGAGATTCTTTGTCTTCTCGATCTCCGAGATCATGCAATCGCGGGTCAGGCCTGCGCCGCAGCGCTTCGCCGCCTCCACGATGACACGACCCGTGGCGTAACCCGCCTCGGAATAGCGATTGATCGCCTTCACGTCGGCTTCCGGCAGCAGGTTCTTGGCCTTTTCGAGGAACGCCTTGCCGGCGGGCCCGGCCAGGGGTTCCACGTAGTCGACTGCGAAGATTCCGTCGCTGGCGGGACCTGCGAGCTTGAGCACAACCTCGATGCGACCCGGCCAGAAGATGCCGATGGTCGGCTTGTAGTTCAGCTTCTCGAGTTCCTTAAGCATGGCGACGTTCTCGCCGATGATCCCGCCCGCCAGGAAAACCTCGGCACCCGATTCCTTGAGGCGCAGCATTTCCGATGCGAAGTCCGTCTGGCCCTTCTTGTAGTCGGCCGAATAGACCACGTTGATCTTCTTCTCCTTGGCCGCCGCCTCGAATCCCTCACGCACGACGAGCCCGTAATCATCGTCCTGGGTGACGATCGCCCACTTCTTGCCGGGGTTCTTGTCGGCGAGGAAGCGCGTCAGTTCCTTGATGCCCTCGGAATAGACCTGGCCGATGACAAAAATGTTCTTCTTCGGCGGATCGTATTGCGCGGGCGCAGGCGCGACGCTGATGATGGTCGGAATGCCAGCCTTTTCCAAGATGGGAACGGCCGCCGTCGACTGGCCGGTGCCGGAAATGCCGGTGATCATGAACACCTTGTCGACGTCGATCAGCTTGCGCACGCCCTGCAGCGTGCGTGCGGTGACATAGCCGTCATCTTCGGTCAGCAGCTTGAACTTGCGTCCGTTGACGCCGGTCGCATTGGCTTCCGCGAAAGCCATCTGCACGCCGACTGTATGCGCCTTGCCGAGCAGTGCAGGCGGACCGGTATAGGGATCGACTTCGCCGATCAGGATTTCGGTATCGGTGACGCCCTGTTCCGCCGCGAAGGCGGCCGGGGCACCCAAGGCAATGGCCGTCATGGCGGCCAGCACATGCTTCTTCATGACCTTCTCCTCCCTCTTCTTCAATTCAGTAGCGCAGCGGCCAATAGGTCCACAGCCGCTTGACATCGTGCCAGACGCCGACCAGGCCCCTCGGCTCGAACCGCAACGCGAGCACGATCACCACGCCATAGGCGATGCTTTTCACTTCATGCACGCCTGTCGACAGGATTTTCTCGAGGCCGCCGCCGAAGACGCCGAACAGAATGCGGATCGCCTCCGGCAGCAACACGATGAAGATGGCGCCGAGGATGGCCCCGAGCGACGAGCCGAGGCCGCCGACGATCAGAATGGCGAGCGCCTCGATGCTGAGCAGGAACGGAAAGCCTTCGACGCTGACGAAACTCAGATAGATGCCCATCAATGCGCCGGCGATGCCGGTGATGAAGGCGCTGGTCATGAAGGCGTAGAGCTTGAAGGATTGCAGGTTGACGCCCATGGTGCGCGCCGCAATGTCGTTGTCGCGGATCGCCATGAAGGCGCGACCGATGCGGCTGCGCGCGATGTTCAGGCAGGCGAACAGCGTCACGACGCAGACGAACAGGCAAAGCAGCGCGAAGGCGGGGTCGCCGGAAAAATCGAAACCGAGAAATTCCGGGCGCAGGACCGAGATACCGCGGGCACCGCCTGTGAAGGAGCGGGCTTCCAGGATGAGATTGGCGATGATGTAGGAGAAGGCGAGCGTCGTGATCGCCAGATATAGCCCGCGCAGTCGCAGCGAGGGAATGCCGACCACCACGCTGAACAGGGCTGGCGCGACGCCGGCCGCGAGAAATCCGACCAGCGGCGGATAGTGATATTTGGCCACCGCGATCGCATAGCCGTAGGCGCCGAGCAGCAGGAAGCCCGCATGGCCGAGCGAGATGAGGCCGGTCATGCCGGTGAGCAGGTTGAGCCCCAGCGCGCCCGTCGCGGTGATGAAGACCAGCGTCAGCAGCGACAGGATGTAGGCGTTGACGACGAACGGCAAGACGACCAGCGCGACGAGCAGCACCAGTCCCCAGCCCCAGACCGGTTTCGAATCCGAGAGGACGACGAGATCTGCGTAGGTTTCCTTGAAGTCGCCGCTGCGCATCAGACCCTCACGATCTCGCGTTCGCCGAACAGGCCGAACGGCTGCACCATGAGGACGACGATGATCATGAGGAACCCGGCAATGTCCTTCATGCCGGAACCGAGATATCCGCCCGCCATGTTTTCGGCGACGCCGATCAGTACGCCGCCGAAGCCGGATCCGTTTACCGAATCGAGGCCGCCGAGAATGGTCGCGGGAAACGACTTCAGGCCGAGCTGGAACATGGCTGGCGACAGGTCATAGACCAGCGCGAACAGGACGCCGGCGATCCCTGCGATGGCCGACGAGCAGCCCCACGCGATGGCATGGATGCGATGGGCGGAAACGCCCATCAGGAGCGCGGTGCGGTCGTCGGCGGCCACGGCGCGCATGGCGACGCCGACCTTGCTGAAACGGAAGAACAGGTAGAAGCCCGCCATGACGGCGAGCAACGTGACCATGGCGGCGACCTGCGCGCCGCGGAGACCGACATCGCCGATGTGGACCACGCCGCGCCCGACGCCGAGATCGAGCGCATGCGGGTAGGCGTCCCAGATCAGAGTGATGAGCGAGCGCAGAACGACGGCGATTCCGATCGTGACGAGAACGGTTGAAAAAATCGGTTCCCCGAGCATTGGCCGCATGATCGTGCGCTCGATGACGAGGCCGAGAAGGACGGCTGCGACGATGGAGCCCGCGACCACGACAAACACGTTGCCGGTAAGCGTCGTGGCGATGGTCCAGGCAATATAGGCGACGACCATCGAAATCTCGCCCTCGGCGAAATTGACGAGGCCGGTCGCCTTGTAGATGATCGCGAAACCCATGGCGATGAGGCCATAGATCGCCCCGATGGCGAGGCCGGAGGCCAGCAGGTCGGCGAACAGCTTCATGCTCCGGCCCCGTAGATGATCTCGAGTTCGCGCGCGAACTTCTTGTTGATGATGCTGCGCCTGACCTTCTGGGTTGCGGTCAGCTCGCCGTCGTCATGGTCGAGCTCCTTGTCCAGGATGACGAAGCGGCGGATGTTCTCGACGCGCGCAAATTTCTTGTTGGTCTCGCGCACCAGGCCGTCGACCAGTTCAATCGTCTCAGGCAGAAGCGACAGGGATTTGTAGTTCGTGTAGGCGAGGCCTCGGTCGCGCGCCCAGCGGCCGACGGAATCGTAATCGATCTGGATCAGCGCGCCGAGATATTTGCGGCCCTCGCCGACGACGATCGCTTCCTTGATGAGGCCGGTGTCCTTCAGCGCATTTTCAATTTCGGACGGCGCGATGTTCTTGCCGCCCGACGTAATGATGATCGCCTTCTTGCGATCGACCACGGCGATCTCGCCATTTTCGAGCACTTCCACGATGTCGCCGGAATGCAGCCAGCCCTCGTCGTCCACCGTCGATTTCGACGCCGAATCGTCCAGGAAATAGCCTTTGAACACGCCCGGGCTGCGCAGCACGATCTCGCCGTCGTCCAGCAGTTTCCATTCCGTCCCTTCGAGCGGCAGGCCGGCGGCGCCGATGCGCGGAGACTTGTCGGTCTGAACGAAATTGACGCCGGCGCATTCGGTCAGGCCGTAGCCCTGCGCGACGGGAATGCCGATCGTGTCGAAGAACCTGATCGTTTCCGGCGAAACGGCGGCACCGGCGCACAGGCGCATCCGGCTCCTGTCGAGGCCGAGATGGCGTTGCAGGTTGCGGAACAGCAGCGCCCAGTGGAGCCTGAATTCCGCCCGGTCCAGCAGTCCCGCCGTTCCGGCTTGCCTGCGGTCGGAAAGGACGCGGCCGCGCTTCAGCGACCAGTCGGCGGCCCTGCGCTGCAGCCAGTTGCTGTCGCCGAGCCTGAACATGAAGTTCTGCTGCATCTTCTCGTAGATGCGCGGCACGCCGACAAACGACAGCGGCGCGATCTCGCGCACGTTCGCGGCGACGGTGTCGATCGATTCCGCGAAATTGACGACCCCGCCGAGGACGAGATGCGAAACCATCGAATAGCATCGCTCCGCGACGTGGCAGAGCGGCAGGTAGCAGATGGTCTCGAAGCGAGGCTTACCGAGGCCGGTGGCTTTCGCGTAACGGTCGGCGGCATAGACAAGGTTGCGGTGCGTGAGCATCGCGCCTTTCGGCGGCCCGGTCGTCCCCGACGTATAGACCATGATCGCAATGTCGTCGGGCGCGCAAGCGTCGATGGAGCGATCGATTTCGTCAGCCACATTGGGGTTTGCGGCAAGATGCGCCCTGCCGCGCTCCAGCAATCCCTCGAACGACATGAGCTTCGAGTCGCGGTAATTGCGCATGCCCTTCATGTCGACGCACACGATCGTCTCGACGGCGGGCAGGCCATCGCCATTGGCGATGGCGTCCAGCACCTTGTCGGTCTGCTCCTGATCCCCCGTGAACACCACGCGCGCGCCGCAATGGCGCACGATATATTGCAGTTCCGGCCACGGGTTGGTCGGATAGATGCCGGTGACCGGCGCGCCGAGCATTTCTGCGCCGAGGTCCGCGTAATACCATTCCGGCGTATTCTCGCTGGCGATGGCGATGCGGTCGCCGCGCTTCAGTCCGAGCGCCGAAAGTCCGGCAGCGACGAGCCGCGCTGTTTCGTAATAATGCGCCCAGGTGAAACGCTTCCAGACGCCGTGTTCCTTCTCGCGAATGGCGAGCGCCTGCGGATGCGCCTGCGCGCGCAGGCGCAGAAGCTGCGGCAGGGTGATGTCCATCGCCTGCAGGCGGGCGGGCAGGGCGGCGAGCGCGTCAGGCCCCGACATGCGCGACTCCCTGCGGATCGCCGGCGCGCTCGCGCCGTCCCAGATAGGCCTCCAGCACCGCCGGGTCGCCGCGCACTTCGTCCGGCGTTCCGCCGGCGATCCGCTGACCAAAATTCAGGACCTGCACGCGATCGGAGATATCCATGACGACGCGCATGTCATGTTCGATCATCAGGACGGTGACGCCGAGTTCGTCGCGAATGTCGAGCACGAAGCGGGCGATGTCTTCGGTCTCTTCCTGGTTCATGCCGGAGACCATTTCGTCCAGCAGCAGCAGCTTCGGCTCGCAAGCGAGCGCGCGGGCGAGCTCCACCCGTTTCTGCTGCCCGTAGGACAATTGCCCGACGACCGAATTGCGGATCTGCTCGATCTCCAGAAATTCTACGATTTCCTCCACCTTCTGGCGCGCGGCGATCTCCTCGGCGCGGGCGCGACCGAAGAACAACGCGGCCTCCAGCACGCTCGATTTCATATGGACATGGCGGCCGACGAGGATGTTGTCGACGACCGTGCCGTGCTTGAACAGGGCCAGATTCTGGAAGGTGCGGCCGATGCCGAGCGCCGCGAAGCGCGAGGGCCGCTCCAGCGTGATGTCGGCGCCTTCGAACAGAATGTGCCCGCTGGTCGGTCGCAACACGCCGCTGATGAGATTGAAGAGCGACGTCTTGCCGGCGCCGTTCGGTCCGATCACGCTGCAAATCTCGCGGCGGGCGACGTCGAAGCTCACGTCGGAAACAGCGCGCAGGCCGCCGAAGGTGCGCGATACGGCGTCGAGGCTGAGCAGAGGCGCGGTCACGACAGCCACCTCTTGCGCCGCTTGTAGTGCTTCACGTCGCGCATCGATTTGCGGGCGCCGGCATGGCCCGCGCCGAGGTAGAATTCCTGCACGTCCTCGTTGCGCGCCAGCTTTTCGGCCGGCCCGTCGAGAACGATACGCCCGTTCTCGAGAATATAGCCGTAATCGGCGATCTCCAGCGCACGAGCCGCATTCTGCTCGACCAGCAAGATCGTCAGATCGAGTTTGCGCTTCAGTCCGATGATGACGTCGTAGATGCGGTCGATGATCATAGGCGCGAGGCCGAGCGATGGTTCGTCCAGCGCCAGCAGACGCGGGCCGCTCATCAGCCCGCGGGCGATGGCGAGCATCTGCTGTTCGCCGCCGGACATGTAGCCTGCGATCTGGTCGCGCCGCTCGGCCAATCGTGGGAACAGCTCGAAAGCCTGATCACGGCGCTCGCGCCACAACGCAGCTGAAATCGTATAGGCGCCGACCTGCAGATTTTCTTCGACCGTCAGCGCCGGGAAGATGCGACGGCCTTCGGGTACATGCACGACGCCACGCCGCACAATCGCGTCGGGCGCAAGCTTCGAGATGTCCTCACCCTCCAGATGCACGGATCCATTGTCGATCTTGCCTTCTTCCGCATAGAGGATGCCCGACATCGCCTTGAGCAGCGTGCTCTTGCCGGCGCCGTTGGATCCGAGCAACGCAACCAGAGAGCCTTTGGTCGCATGAAGGCTGACGTCGCGGACCGCCTCGATTGCGTCATCGTAGACGACCTTGAGGTTGCGGAATTCGATCATCGCGTCCGAATTTGCGTCCGGGACGTTCATGCTTCAGCCCGCGACCCGCTTAACGTTCGACCCGCCTCCCGCAGCGATGGCGTCGACGACCAGTTTCGCGGTTTCCGCGCAGGCCTGCGTGCCGCCGTTGCCGTAATCCTTCACAGCGTCGCCGACGCACCAGAGACCTGCAACCTGGGTCTCCCGCTGCATGTCGTAGCCGGCGCAGGCGCGTTGCGCCGGCCAGTCGTCGCGCATAACGCGGATCGACAGGATTTTGGCCTTCTCGTCGAAACCCGGAAATTGTTCGCGCAGATCCTCTAGGCCGAGCGCCGCTTCCGCATCGCTGTCGAAGTCGCCCAACGCGGGCTTGGGCACGGCGTAAGCGACATAGAGATGCCAGCCGGGGGGCGCCAGTTCAGGGCAGGCGTCGGTCATCGTCGCCATGTTGCAAAGGCGGCGCGTCTTGCCGAAGGTGACGATGCCGGGTGCGGTGTGCAGCCGCTCGCGCGTGGCGAAATTGTAGACGATATTGGCGGCTGGCCGGAGTTCCGATGCGGCGCGCACGTAATCCTGCGAAAAGGCTCCCGCGCCCGCGAGCGTAACCGTCGCCTTCGGGCCCGCATTACTGACGACGCAGTCGGCCGAAATCTTCACGATCGCATCGCCGCGCCTCACAACCACCCCCGTGACCGCGCCATTTTCGATCTCGATCCGTTCGGCGGACGACGACAGCCAGACCTCCCCGCCGAGGCGTATGGTTGCATCAGCCAGCGCATTCCACGCGCCGATCGTCCCGGTCGGCGAGAAGCCGAAGCGTTTGAACGCGCCCTTGCTCACGAAATAGGTGAGAAAGGCGCGCGCCGGCAGTTCGTCCGAATTGCAGGCGAAGATCGCTGCGCAGAGATTGCGGAACAGCGCGTGGACGGTCTCGTTGTTGGTGAAGGTCGAGAGCCATTCGGCGGTCGATTGCCGGCCGTCCGGCAGGGCGCCGGTGCGCGCCTCGGCGAATTTTTCGAGAATGCGCGCGGCCTGCTTTGTCATCTGGCCGAGCAGCAGTCCCCAGCCGCCCTTGCCGACGTCGACCACCTTGTGATCGAGGTAAAAGGCCGATGCTGGTTCGGGAAAGCGCAGGTCGAGCGGCGCGCCGACAAGACTGAACGTCTCCTCGAACACGCCGCCTACTTCCAGTGCGATGGCGCCCTCGTTGACGACAAATCCATCGATCATGTTCGACGTCGCGCGGCCGCCGACCTTGTCGTGCGCCTCGACGAGAATCGTCTTCATTCCGAGATGCACCAGACGCGCGGCGGCGCAAAGTCCGCCGGCGCCGGCGCCGATGACAACGGCGTCGGCCTGAGCCTCTTGCATTCGTTTCCTCCGCGCCGGGTTCGGCCATTCGGCTCTTGTGACCAGCGCATCGTTTCTAATATAAACCGGACGACCGTTCAACTATTTTTGACGCGGATCAAGGAACCTTCTATCTGTCATCGATCCACGCGGTTTCTGCGTGCAACGCAACGGAAGGCTCATGGCGCGAACCCGATCGCCGAAATACGAGGACATCCAGCTCGGTATCCTGCGCAAGGCGGCGCGCCTGTTCGCGACGCACGGCTACGAGCGCACGTCGATCGGCGACCTGGTGCGCGCCTGCGACCTTTCGCGCGGCGCGATCTACCATTATTTCGAATCCAAGGAGGCGATCCTGTTCGCCATGCTGGATTCTCTGGTCCATGGCCTGCACGAGCGGCTGATCGAGGCGGCGGCGGAGGTCGACGAGCCTGTGGCGCGACTCGAGCGCATCATCGCGGCTTTCGTCGCCTACAATGCGGAATCGCCGGACGAGCAGGCGATTCTGCTCAACGATCTTGGCGCCCTCAGTCGCTCCGAGCAAAAGCAGATCAAGCAGATCGAGACCGAGATCGTCGAATTGGTGGCCGATGCTATCGCCGCCGTCGACGCGCGCGGCGCGATCACGCCGCAGACCCGCAAGGTTTACACCATGCTGCTATTTGGCATGATCAACTTCACCTACACTTGGTATGACGCCAAGGGCGCGGTGAAGCCGAAAGCCTTCGCCGAGATGGCGAGCGATTTGTTCCTGAACGGTTTTCTGGCAAAGCCCACCACCGCCGCGCGGGGCAAGCCGCGCGGCTGAACGCTCACATTCTCTTTGCGACTTCTTCGAGCATGACCTCGGTGGCGCCGCCGCCGATGGTCAGGACGCGCGCGTCGCGGGCCATGCGCTCGATCGGCGTGCCGCGCATGAAGCCCGTGCCGCCGTGCAATTGCAGGCAGCCGTGCACGACCTCCTGCAGGACTTCAGGCGACAATGCCTTGACCATCGAGACTTCGCGGATGCAGTCGCGACCTTCGGCCGCGAGTTCGGCTGCATGATAGGCGAGCTGGCGCGCCGCGGCCGTCTTCGCAGCGAGGCCCGACAATTTCTGGCGCACCGCCTGCTGGTCCCAGAGGCTGTCGCCGAAGGCGCGGCGCGTCTTGACGTAGTCGACCGTCAGTTCAATCGCCTTGGCGCTCTCGCCGGCGCAAATGCCGCCGATGCAGATGCGCTCGTTCTGGAACGTTTCCATGATGCCGTAGAAGCCGCGGTTGGCCTCGCCGAGCAGCGCCTCCTTCGGCACGCGGACGGAATCGAACGTCAGCGCCGCGGTATCCGAACAGAGCCAGCCGTGCTTCTCGAGTTTCGTGGCGGACACGCCCGGCGTATTGCGTTCGACGATGAACAGGGAAATGCCGCGACTGCCCTTGGCGTCGGGATCGGTGCGGGCCGCGACGATCAGCAGGTCGCCGTAGACGGCGTTGGTGATGAACATCTTGGAGCCGTCGATCACCCAATCCTCGCCGTCCCGACGGGCGCGCGTCTTGAGACCGGCGACATCGGAGCCGGCATGCGCCTCGGTAACGGCGATGGAGCATACGATCTCGCCGCGCACGATGGCCGGAAGGTATTTCGCCTTCTGTTCCGGCGTGCCACGCAGCGTGATGTGCCCGGCCGACATGTCGGTGTGGACGAGGATGGAGGAGGTGAAGCCGCCGAACGTGCTGCGGCCGAGTTCTTCGGCGAACACCATCGAGGCGAGCGGGCCGAGATCCGTCCCGCCGTATTCGACCGGATACCGCATGCCGAGCAGGCCGAGCTCGCCCATGCGGCGATAGATTTCGCGTGGAATCTTGCCGGCCCGCTCCCATTCCTCGCCGGCTGGAACGACTTCCTTTTCGACGAATCGACGGACCTGGTCGCGCATCTGCACGAGGTGCTCGGGCAGGGACGGCGGGTCCTGGAATCGGAACTCGGCGGCTCCCGGGCCGCGCGCCTGGACGTTCATGGCTCCTCCCGGCGGCGCTCTGGACGGGCCGCTCGCGTGTCACCATAATTAAAACGAGCGTCCGGTTTATGCAATCATGATCTGTACGCGTCGGCAGGGAGGAATTGCTATGTCGATGGTTCTGGTCGAGAAGCGCGGCGCGGTGACCGTGCTGACGCTCAACAATCCCGCGCAATACAATGCGCTCGCTTGGGACCTGCTTCGTGAATTCAACGCGGCGCTGGACCAGACAATTGCCAGCGACGCGCGCGCCATCCTGCTTACAGGCGCAGGCAAGGGCTTCTGTTCTGGCGCCCAATTCGGCGGCGATACGTTCGCGCAGGGTGAGAAGATCGCCGAAGCCATGCGTCAGCTGGTCAATCCGGTTATCGAGAAGATGCGCGCTTCGCCCGTTCCCATCGTCACAGCCGTCAACGGTCCGGCGGCGGGCGCCGGCGTCGGCGTAGCGCTTGCTGGAGACATGGTCTTTGCTGCGCGAAGCGCGCGATTCATCCTCAGCTTCGTGCGGCTCGGCGCAACGCTCGATGGCGGAACGTCTCTGTTCTTCCAGCGCGCGATCGGCGTGGCGCGCGCCCGCGCCCTGTCCCTTACCGGCGAGCCCCTCTCCGCGGAGAAGGCGGCGGAATGGGGCCTCGTCTGGAAGTGCGTCGAAGACGACGCGCTGCTGAAGGAAGCGATGGACGCGGCGCGGAAACTCGCCGCCGGCGCGCCGCTGGCGATGGCGTCCATCAAGGCGCAACTGGATGTGGCGTGGACCGCAGGACTGGGCGACATGCTCGAGCGTGAAGCGGTGGACCAGGCGAAGGCATTCCTGACGGCCGACCTGCGCGAAGGCGCGGCCGCCTTCGTCGAGAAGCGCGCCCCAAAATTTGAGGGGCGTTGACGGCGTTAGCCGAATGCGGATGTGGACGAGGCGGGCGCGAGCGAAAGCGGAAAGGGACAAGGCATGAGCAATCTCTCGAGACGCGACGTGCTAGTGGCGGCCGGCGCGGTCGGTTCGGGCGCCGTGTTGGGGCCTGTGGCGGCCAGGGCGGCGTATGGGCCGGGCGTCAGCGATACCGAAATCAAGCTCGGGACGACTTCGCCATACAGCGGTCCTGCTTCGGCCTTCGGCGTGTTCGGCGAGACGCAGGTCGCCTTCTTCAAGATGATCAACGACAACGGCGGCATCAACGGACGCAAGGTCGACCTGATCTCGCTCGACAATGCGTTTTCGCCGCCCAAAGCGCTCGAACAGACGCGCAAACTCGTGGAAGGCGACGGCGTATTCGCTATCGCCGGCGCGCTGGGCACGCCGCCCAACACGGCGATCTCCAAATATCTGAACGATGCAAAAGTGCCAAACTTGTATCTGGTCTCAGGCGCCGAGCGCTTCAACGATCCGAAGAATTTTCCATGGATCGTGCCACTTTATCCCTCCTACGTCGCGCAGGGCGAGATCTACGGCAATTACATCCGCAAGACGAGGCCGAGCGCCAGGATCGCAGTGCTCTACGAGAACGATGACCTCGGCAAGGATTACCTGCGCGGACTCAAGAAGGGCCTCGGCGCCAATGCCGCCGCGATGATCGTCAAGGAGCGCGCCCACGAATTGTCCGATCCGAGCGTCGAGGGCGTCGTCGTCGAATTGAACGCGACCGGCGCCGATGTCTACGTGCAGTTCACGACCCCGAAATTCGCGGCGCAGAGCATCCGCAAGGTCGCCTCGCTCGGATGGAAGCCGCTACAGGTCATCGCGAGCAACGCCGCGAGCATTCCCTCGACCCTCGTGCCTGCGGGCCTGGAGAATTCGAAGGGCGTCATCTCGGCGCGCTGGGAGAAGGAACTCTCCGGCCCGGAATTCGCGGCCGATCCGGGCATGAAGGACTTCAAGGCGTTCGCCGCCAAGTACATGCCCAGGGTCAATCCGGAAGACAAGACGGCGACGCCCGGCTACGTCAGCGCCTACGCTATCGCCGAGGTCCTGCGTCGCTGCGGAAACGAACTGACTCGCGAGAACCTACTGAAGCAGGCGACGAGCCTGAAGGGTTTCGCAATCCCGCTCCTGCTGCCCGGCGTAACCCTGACCAACTCGCCGGACGATTACACGGCGTATCACGCCATGGAGATCATGCGCTTCGACGGCGAGCGCTGGGCGGGCCTTGGCGATCTCATCCGGATATGATCAGCCGAGCCTGCTGTGGCCTGCCCGCGCGGATCGAGTCTCGGCTAATGGTAGAACCATTGCAAGGCGAGTCCGTTTGAGCTAGAACGACCTCAAGCGCCTGCGAAGAACTCCTTCATTCAAATCGACGGGCGAACCGGTGGGACGCTCGGATGCAGGACGTTGTTTCGCTCGAAGGCAAGACGATCATCATCACGGGGGCGGCGCAGGGAATCGGCCGCGCCGCCACCGAACTGTCGGTCGCTCTGGGCGCGCGCGTCGCCGCCGTCGACCTCAATTCCGAAGGCTTAAAGAGCCTCGCGGATGGCGCGCCGGATAGAATCTTTCCTTTCGTCGGCAATGTCGCCGATCCGCATTTTGCGCAGGAGACGGTCGACGCTCTCGCCGCGCGAACGGGCGACATCCACGGCTTGGTCAACAATGCCGGAATTACCCGGCCGGCGATGATCGAGAAGATGAGCATGCAGGCCTGGAACGACGTGATCGCCGTTCATCTGACCGGCGCTTTCGTCTGGACGCAGGCGGTCGGCCGCAAGATGCTCGATGCGGCGAAATCCGGCGGCTTCAGCGGCGGCTCGATCATCAACATCTCATCCGACGCCGGGCGCATGGGCTCCATCGGACAGATCAACTACGCCGCCGCCAAGGCCGGAATGCTCGGCATGACGATGACGGCCGCCAAGGAATGGGCGAAATTCAACATACGCGCCAATTCGGTGTGCTTCGGCGTGGTCGAAACGCCGATGACGGAGACGATCCGCGGCGACAAGTTCCGCGAAGGCATTCTGGCTAGAATACCGATGGGGCGCTGGGCACAGCCGGAAGAGGTGGTGAAACCGGTCTGCTTCCTGCTTTCCGACGCGGCCTCCTACATCACCGGCCAGCACATTCCGGTCAACGGCGGCTTCCACATCTCCGTCTAAGTAGCGGGCTTGGCAGTCCATTCACATCGACGCGCTCATCTGGAACCGCTCATGACCCAACGCATGATCTATCTCGATGATCGAGGCGTCGATCGCGAGATCGTCCTGGCCAATGGCCGACGAGCCGCCACAGGCTTTGCAAGCCTCGGCGTCGCGGAGGGCGATTGCGTCGCGCTTTTGCTACGCAACGATTTCGTGTTCTTCGAAGTCCAGCAGGCGGCAGCGGCGCTCGGTGCCTATTCCATTCCGATCAACTGGCACGGCGCGCCGGACGAAATTCTCTACGTCCTCAAGGATGCGCGACCCAAAATTCTTGTTGCGCACGCCGATCTTTTCGCGGCTGTCCGCGACGTCCTTCCTGCCGGCCTCATCGTTCTGGTCGCGCGGACGCCCGACGAGATCGCACGCGCCTACGGCCTGAGGCAGGCCCAGTGCGCGCCGGCGCCGGGCGACGTCGAGTGGAACGGCTGGCTCGCACGGTTCGAAGAGTGGACTGGCGCGCCGAAGCCGACGCGCGCCACCATGATCTACACGTCCGGCACAACCGGAAATCCGAAGGGGGTACAGCGCGCCGCCGCCACGCCCGAGCAGGCCGCCGCCTATGTCCAGATGATCGCGCGCGTCTATGGCCTGACGCCTGGCGTGCGCGCGCTCGTGGCTGGCCCGCTCTATCATGCCTCGCCCAATGCCTATGGCAGACAGGCCCTGCCCAACGCAGACGTGCTCGTCATGCAGTCGAAATTCGACGCCGAGGCGGCGCTGGCGCTGATCGAGAAGCATCGCATCACGAACGCCGTGATGGTGCCGACCATGTTCATCCGCATGCTGAAGCTGCCGCAGGAACTGCGGTCGCGGTACGATGTCAGCAGTCTTAACTGGGTGACGCATACGGGCGCGCCGTGCCCTTCCGAAATCAAGCGTCAGCTCATGCAATGGTGGGGGCCGGTCATCTATGAGACCTACGGCGGCAGCGAGGTCGGCACTGCGACGCTCGCCACGCCGCAGGACGCGATTTCGCATCCTGGCAGCGTCGGCGTTCCGACGCCGGGAACGAGGATCGCATTCTACGCAGAAGATGGCCGCCTGCTACCCGATGGCGAGATCGGCGAAATCTACATGCGCGTGCCGGCATATGCCGATTTCACCTATCTCAACGATCCTGAAAAGCGGAAGCGCGTGGAAAGGGACGGGCTGATCAGCGTCGGCGATGTCGGCTATCTCGAGGACGGCCATCTCTATCTCTGCGATCGGCGCTCCGACATGGTGATTTCCGCCGGAACGAATATATATCCCGCCGAAATCGAGAATGCGCTCGTGCAATGTCCGGGCGTGCAGGATTGCGCAGTGTTCGGAATCCCGGACGAGGAATTCGGCGAGTCGCTCGCTGCAGCCGTCGAGCTCGTTCCCGGCGCGGACATTTCGGCCGAATCGATCCGGGCCTATCTCGGCCAGCACATCGCCCGCTTCAAGATCCCGAAGCGGATCGATTTTCACGATGCGCTGCCACGCCACGACAGCGGCAAGATATTCAAGCGCAAGCTGCGCGAACCAATCTGGCAAAACGCCGGCAGGGCGATCTGAGCCGACCGCGCCGACAGGAAGAGGATGCTCAAATGACCGCGGATACGAATTGCACGAATTCAGAAATGCTGTCGGTCTTGCTGGCCCGCGATCTGCGCGATGGCGAAAAGGCCATCGTCGGGACGAACAGCGATGTGCAGGTCGCCGCCTGCAATCTCGCGCGCCACATGCACGCTCCGACTTTGTGGTGGGTCTCGGGACCAGGCGGAATGGTCAATGCCGACGACGGCATCATTCGTCCTACCGCCGATCACCGCAATCTCGCGTGCTGCGAGGCCGTCATGGACCTGCCGCAGATGATCGACTTCATCGACTGGGAAATCCATTTCTTCGACTTCGCAATCCTCGGCGCCCTGCAGGTCGATCGGTTCGGCAACATCAACACGGTCTGCGTCGGCTCGCATGCGCGACCCAAGCTGCGCGGACCCGGAACGGTCGGCATCGCGGCGCTCACCGCGCTGTCGAAGCGCTTCTATGTGGTAATGCCCAAACATCATCGCGGTGCTTTCGTCGAACGCGTCGATTTCCTCAACGGTCCCGGCCATCTCGACGGCGGCTCGTCGCGCACCGACCGGGGCCTGCCGGCCGGCGGCCCGAAGCTCGTCGTATCCAACCTCGGCGTGTTCGACTTCGAGACGACGACCAAGGGCATGCGTATCGTCTCGCTGCACCCCGGCGTCACGATCGACCAGGTGAGGACGAATACCGGCTTCGAAATGCTGGTCGAGGGAACGCCCCCGGTCACGAAAATGCCGACAGCGGAAGAACTGACGATTCTGCGCCAGAAGGTCGATTCCACGGGCGTGTTGCGATCCGCCGCCTGAAGCGGCGCGCGCAATCCTGACGGGGCCCAGGCGAAGGAACAGAAAATGTCGAAGATCAAGAGCATTTCCGAGGCGATCGACGTCATCAAGCCAGGCATGACGATTGCGACAGGCGGCTGGATATTCAACGCCCAGCCGATGGCGCTGGTGCGTGAGATCGTACGCAAGGGCGTGAAGGATCTGACGCTGATCCCGGCGCCTGGCAGCATCGCGCCGGACATGCTGATCGGCGCGGGCGCAGTCAAGAAGACGGCATGCATCTTCATCAGCTTCGAGCAATTCGGCCTTGCGCCGCACTTCCGGAAGGCGGCGGAATCGGGCTCAGTCGAAGTCGTCGAGCTGGACGGTCCCGCGATTGCCGGCGGCCTGCGCGCCGGCGCGTGCGACTTGCCTTATGGGCTGATCCCCGACATGTGCACCGATCTGCCAAAAGTGAACCCGGCCTACTACCAGCCGGTCGAGACCGCGCCGGGCGAACGTCGCCTTCTCAAGGTGCCGGCGATAAAGCCGGACGTCGTTCTCCTGCACGCACAGCAGGCCGACGAACTGGGCAATGTGCAATATCGCGCGCCGGTGTTCTTCGACGTGCTGATGGCTCAGGCCGCCAAGCACGTCATCGTATCGGTCGACCGAATCGTCTCGCATGAGACGGTTCGCAAGTCGCACGCGCTGACCCGCCTGTCGTCGGCCTTTGTCGACACGATCGTCGAAGCTCCGTACGGCGCGCATCCGACGGTCAGCGCCGGCCTCTACGATCTCGACGAGGCGCATGTTGCCGAATATGTGAAGGCGAGCGCCAGCGCAACGTCCTTCAAGGACTATCTCGGCCGATACGTGCATGGTTGCGACGGGCCGAGCGCTTACCGCAGGCAGATCGGGGATCCGGCGTTTCTGGAGGGATGAGCGGCGCCTATCATTGAGTCCGGACCGGGGACAGGCTAACACGGGACGACCGGCCGGCGTCGCGCCGCGGTCTCTGCGGGTAGGCAGCATGAGGGTCGAAATGCCGAAAGCCGCGGTTTCGAAGTCTGAGGGCCTTACGTTCCAGCCGATCCGCTCGGCGCGCGCCTTCGAGGAAATCGCTCACCAGATCAGGACGGAACTGTCGGAAGGGCGGTTGAAGATCGGCGACCGGCTGCCATCGGAACGGGCGCTTTCCGAACAATTCGGCGTCTCGCGCAACACGCTGCGCGAAGCCCTCCGATCGCTCGAGCATGCCGGCCTCATCCGTTTGCAGAAAGGCGCAAGCGGCGGCGCCTTCATCAGCGAACGCAGCGACAGGGCGATCACCGCCGGCCTGATGGACATGTACCATCTGGGCGCCATCCATCCGGCGCAACTCACCGAGGCGCGCATCTGGCTCGAATCGATCATCGTCCGCGAGGCCTGCAGTCGCGCGACCGTGGACGATATCGCGGAGCTGAACGCCAACATCGAGGCGGCGGTCGCCGCCGCCAGGGACGACGACCTTGCGAAATGCGCGATGAAGCATATCGAGTTTCATGGCATCCTCGCGCGCATTACCGGCAATCCCGTCATCATGACGGTCATGAACAGCGTTCTCGAAGTGCTCAGCCATTTCGTCAACAAGATCGGCTTCTACGACAATACGTTTGTCGTTCCCTCGCGCCGGCGGTTCATGAAGCATCTGGTCGAGGGCGACGCCAATGCCGCCGTCGCCGAAATGGAAACGAGCCTCAAGCGGTTGCAGCGCACCTATCTGTCGCTGATCGACATGCCACCGGCGGACCAATCCCCGCGAAAGCGAAGTGGGAGCGGCCGCTCGAAAGCGGTCGACGGCAAGCGCAAGTAAGCTACGCCGGACGCCGTATCGCGCCCGCCGCCGCCAGCGCCTCGATCCTTTCCGGCGAATACCCCAGAAGCTGCGACAGCACATCGAATGTATGCTGGCCTAGCGTCGGCGCTGCGACCGGATCGACGACGGGCGTGCCGCGCAGGACAAGCGGCGACCCGATATTGGGGATCTCGCCGGCGACCGGATGAGGGATGGCGCTGGCCAGCCCGCGGTCGGCCATCTCGGCCGAATTGAACGCGCCTTCGACGGTTCGTGCGACGCCGGCCGGCACGCCGGCCTTCTGCATTTTCTTCGCCCAGTTCTCGCAGGAATCTGCCGATAATATTTCGTCGATGATGGCGCTCAACCGCTCGCGATTTGCGACGCGCGCCGCGTTAGACACGAAATCCGGATGTTCGGCGAGATCCTTGCGATCGAATACGTCGATCGCCAGGCGCTGGTAGGTGCGATCGTTGGCGCAAGCGATGTAGAGGGCGCCATCGGCTGCGTGGAATACGCCGGTCGGCACGCTGTCGACGCTGCGGTTGCCGAATCGCGTCGGGTTCTTGCCCGTCGCGAGATAGTTCATGGCGTGAAAGCCGAGCATGAGCGTGGCGGTATCGTAGAGCGAGACCTCCACTTGCTGACCCGCGCCCGTGCGCTCGCGCGCCGCCAACGCGCCCAGCACGGCGACTGCGCCCATCATGCCCGTTGAAATATCCATGACCGCGGGCCCGGTGCGAACGCCCTCCTGGTCGGGCAGGCCGTTGAGCGACATGAACCCGGTTTCCGCTTGTACGACGGGGTCGAAGCCGAGCCGGTCCGACATTGCTCCGTCGCGGCCGTAAGCGGACATGCTGCAATAGACGAGGCGCGGATTGATCTGGCGCATCGCCTCGTAACCGAGACCGAATTTCTCCATCACGCCCTTGGAGAAATTCTCGACGACGACGTCCGCGGTCCTGATGAGATCGATCGCGACCTGGCGCGCCGCTTCCGTGGTCAGGTCGAGCGCGATGCCGCGCTTGTTCCGGTTGGTCCAGAGATAGGGCGCGGATTCGCCGGCGATGTGCGGCTTGAAACTACGAAAGTCGTCGCCGCGCGCGGCGTTCTCGATCTTGACGACGTCGGCGCCGAGGTCGGCGAGGATCATCGTGCACATCGGCCCGGCGATGAAATGCGAGAAATCGGCGATGCGCACGCCTTCCAGGGCTGTTGGGAGACCGGGCGCGCGAAGGCGCGGCGGCGGCAGGTCGGGTCGTGACGAAGCGTCCATCGTTCCTCGCAAGCTCGGTGAGGATCAGCGCGGCAGCCCGAGGCCCTTCTGCGCGATCAGGTTTCGCTGGATTTCGTTCGTTCCTATGCTGATGACCCACATCAGCGAATGTCGCAAGTTCTGCTCGAACCTGCCGTTGTCGAGCGCCCCGGACGCTCGTTCCGAAAGCGCGGCGCGCATACCCAGAATGTCGAGCGCCGTTTCGCCGAACCGTTCCATCAGCTCGCCTGAGAAGACCTTGCTGATTGCGGCGTATTCGGGTGGCGTCAGACCGTCCACGGCGAGTTCCGCGCAATGCACCATCAGCCGGCGGCCAACCTCGATCTCGCTCGCGAGCGTGGCGAGTCTTTCGCGGATTGTCGGATCGTCGGCCAGCCGGACGCCATCCCTGGATGCAGCCAGCACATGCGCGCGCAACCTCTCGAAGGCGTGGGCGACCTTCAGCACAATGCCGCCGCCGACGAGGCCGCGTTCGAAGGCGAGCGCGCCGGTCAGAACTTTCCAGCCGCCGTTGACCTCGCCGACGACATTTTCGGCCGGGATCCGCACATTGTCGTAGAAGATGTTCGCGAACGTGCCGTCGTACATGGTCGTCGCCGGCCGCACCGTGATCCCCGGCGCGTTCATCGGCACGATGAACATGCTGATGCCTGCATGCGGCGGCTTTGCCGCCGTGTCGGTCTTGGCGGCGAGGTACATATATTTGCCCCACCAGGTCGTCGTCCAGATCTTCTGGCCGTTGATGACCCATTCGTCGCCGTCACGAACGGCGGTCGTGCGCATGGCCGAGAGATCGGAACCGGCGTCCGGCTCGCTGTAGCCCATGCCGTGCATGGCTTCTCCAGCGAGAATCTCGGGAAGATACTTGCGTTGCTGCTCCGGCGTTCCGAACATCATCAGCGCGTTCGCCTGGATGGCGGCGCCGATCCGCGGAGCCTCGCCGCGCTCCATCGTCTCAATGAACGCCAGCTGCTCTTTGGGCGAACGTTCCTGGCCGCCGAATTCCGACGGCCAGGCGAGACCGATCCAGCCGGTGCGACCCATATCGCGCGCGAAATCCGGGTCGAATTCTCGCTCGGCGAAGGCTCTGGAATCGAATTCCGCCTTCCGGCTTCCGGACCAGTGCGCGTCGAGCCAGGCGCGCACCTCGTCGCGGAAAGCGTTGCCGGCGTAGCCCAGATCATATTCAGGCAAGGCCGCGCCGCCGTCGTCCAGCAGGAAAGCAGCGACCTGTCGGCGCGCTTCGCGCACGCCGCCGTGCGCGATCGTATCGAGATGGACGCGCTTGAAATGTCGGGGGGCTTCGTGTTCCTCGGCGTAGCCGACGGCCCCAAAGGCGTGCTGCGTCTCGAGTGACACGCGTCGCAACGCGTCGGACCCGAACGCCGTGGCGGCGTCTGCGAAATAGCGCCAGTCGGCATGGCCGGCATCGTGGAGTTCACCCGCATATTCGATGGTCAGCCGCACGCCTTCGAGCGCGATCAGTCCATTGGCGAGCTTGTGCTGAATAGCCTGGAACCTGCCAATAGGCTGCCCGAACTGGCGCCTTTCGCCGGCATAGTCCACCGCCAGGTCGAAGGCGCGCCGCGCCGCCCCATGTGCGCGCGCCGTGCACATCAGGCGCGCCAGCGGGAGCAGGTCGCGCAATTTCGCCTTGTCGACGGAAACGATCTCGGCGGGCGTTCGGTCGAGCCGCACTTCGAACAGGCCCGCAACGCCCATGGCTCGGGTTGGCGGGAGCGCAACGCCCGGATGCTTCAGATCGAAGATCGCCAGGGCGTCGTCGGCGATCGGCGCCAGAAGGTGCGTGCAACTCGTCGCGACCTCGACGAAACGCAGGACGCCCGTCGCCGCGCCGGCGGACAGCGAAAGCGATCCGGCCTCGCCGTCCGGATCGAAGGCGCCGAAAGCAAAAGCTGCGATTGCGGCGCTCGCCGACAGTCGAGTGGAGAGGTCGTGCGCCTTTCCGCCGGTCGTCAGCGCCATGTTGGCAAGAAACGTCGACAGCATGGGCGCGCGACAGGCGGCGCGGCCGAGTTCCTCCATGACGACCAGGGCCGCCACCAGTCCGCCTTCATGGTCAGCTGCGCCAAGCGCGCCAACGCCGATTTCAGCCAGCGCCCTCCAGGTCTCCGCGACCTTGCCGGCGTCGGAAGCCAAAGCTACGGCCTTGTCGGCCGGCCAGTGCGCGGCGAGACAATTGCGCACGGAGGCGCGGACGAGAGCGCGCAATTCCGCTTGTCCCTGGTTGTCGACGCCCTGCGAAACGGTCACTCGGGGCCGCCGTTCATCTTTTCGCACCAAAGGCGCCGGCCCCACGCAGGGCGTCGATGTCGTTCGCCGAGAGCCCTAGCAGCCCCGACAGCACGTCTTCATTGTGTTCACCGACCTTCGGCACATGGCGGCCGATCGACGTGTCGGCATCGGACATTTTCCATGGCGCATTCACGCCGAGAAAGGCGCCTGCGCCATCGGCGATCTCGGAAAAAACCCCGCGCTCCCTGTTCTGCGGGCTGGCGAGCGCAGCGCCTGTATCGTTGTAGCGCGCGCAGGGCACGCCTGCGGCGTCGAGTACGGCGAGGCAATTGTCGACGCTTCGCTGCGACGTCCATCTCTCGATTTCCAGCATCATCGCGCCCCAGTTTGCGGCGCGCGCGGCGACGGCGGCGAAGCGCGGATCCTTCAGCAGGTCCGTCTGTCCGGTCGCCTCGCACAGGGCCTCGAAATTTTTCGGGGTAATCGGCGCGATCAACAGGTCGCCGTCAGTCGCGCTGACCGGCCCATAGGACGGCCGCGGCGTCGCGACCGGAAACTGCGCCTCCTGCAATTCGTAAACGAGCAGATTGAGCATGCAGTCCATCAGGGCGACGTCGACGCGCTGGCCTTGTCCGGTCGAGGCACGCTGCACCAGCGCAGTCTGGATTGCGGCATAGGCGTTGATAGCGCCGAGAACGTCCGCGACGAACACGGCGCCGGGCGCCGGACGATCCCGGTCCCCAGCATAACGCATCAACGCCCGGTCGAATCCGCTCTCGGCATGCACGATCATGGCATAGGCGGCGCGCTCGGCCTGAGGCCCGGTCTGCCCGTAGCCCGAGATCGAGCAATAGACGAGGCGTGGATTGATGGCTCGCAATTCCTCGTACCCGAGGCCAAGTCGATCCATGACGCCCGGACGAAAATTCTCGACGATCACATCCGTCGTCGCAACCAGCCGGCGGACGGCGTCGATCGCCGCCTTGCACTTGAGGTCGAGCGTGAGGCTGCGCTTGCCCGCATTGAGCTGGCCAAAATAGGCGCTGTGGCCGTCGCGCAGTGGCGCGCGCACACGCATGTCGTCGCCTTCGGGCGGTTCGATCTTGACGACATCGGCGCCATTGTCGGCGAGCAGGCGCGCGCAATAGGGGCCGGCGAGCATGATCGAGAAATCGAGGACCCGAAGACCGGTCAGAGGCGCGTTGCGCGGTTTGGAAATCGCGTTCATGCCGTCCTCACATCTCGCCGGTGGGGCGAATTTCTGCCAATGCGACGTGCAGCGACATCGCGCCGGGGTCCGCTTCGAGCATGCGATGCACGGCGGCCAGATGCGCGCGCATCAGCCGCGCAGCCTCCGCCTCGTTGCGCAGTCGCAGGGCATCCAAGAAGGCTTGTCGCTTTTCGACCAGTTTCGGCAGGGAAACGCCGGACGAGGCGACCTTCGCATAGACGAATCGCATGTGGATGTCGGTAACCGAGTGCACGATCATCGCAATGACCTTGTTACCGGTCGCAGCCGAAAGGAGCCTGTAGAACTCGCGGGAATATTCCACTCTTTCGAGCAGGCGGCCCTCGCGCGTCGCCGCTTCCGTCCGATCTACATTGCGCTGGAGCGCGTCGAGATCGGCCTGCCGCGCGTTGCGGCTGGCGAGCCGCACGACGAGGTCGAGAATCTCGACCCGCGCCTCGGATAATTCGCGGATCGAAATGGTCCCGAGGCTCAGCATGTCGCGCATCACGCCGTTCATGCGCGACGTATCGCCCTCGCAAATAAAGGCCCCGCCCTTCACGCCTTTCTGCAAGCGCAGAACGCCCGCCATTTCGAGGCTTCGGATCGCCTCGCGCAGCACGTTGCGGCTGACGCCGAGCTGATGAGCAAGGTCCCGCTCGGGCGGCAGCTTGTCGCCGGGCTTCAGCGCGCCGAGCGCGAGCTGCTCGCGAATGCGGTCGCAAATTTCTTCGAACGTCCGCCGCGCATGGATGCGCGTGAAGGACGGAGATTGCGCAGGCGTAGCGCTCTCCGGCGTGGGGCCGCTGCTGCGGACGACCGCGCGTCCTGCCTTCGGCCTGCCGGAAAGGGTGCTTGACTTGCCCGCCATGGCCGTCATTATTAAATGGTTCATCCATTGATGGGAAGCGGAAAATGGGCCTGACCGAGGAGCAACTCGCATTTCAGGACACCGTCCGCCGGATGGCCGCCAAGCACGTGGCGCCGATCGCCGCCGAAATAGACGAAACCGATCGTTTCCCCCGCGAGATCGTCGACCTGTTCGGCGAAATGGGTCTCATGCAACTCTGGGTGCCGGAACGCTACGGCGGCCCGGAGGGAAATCTCACGATGGTCTGCATCGCGCGCGAGGAGATCGCCCGCTACTCACCCTCCTGCTCGTCGATTGCCGGGCTCAACACGATGTTCGTCATGCCCCTGCTTCACTTCGGCTCGGAGGAACAGCGGAAGAAGTACCTTCCCGAGATCGCCAGGGGCGGCGTCGTCACGGCGATCGCCATATCTGAGCCCCAGGCCGGTTCCGACGCCAGCGCGCTCAACACGCGCGCGGTCAAGGACGGCGACAGCTATGTGCTGAACGGTCGAAAGCAATGGTGCAGCTACGGCGTCGAGGCCGAATATATCGTCGTTATGGCGCGCACCAGCGATGGCGTCGGCGCCGACGGCATCAGCGCCTTCATTGTCGAGCCGAAGAGGACGCCCGGCGTCACCTTCGGCCGGCACGAGCGCAAGATGGGCTATCGCGGCGCGCCCAACACACCGATCTTCTTCGACAATGCGCGTGTCCCCGCTGAAAATCTGATCGGCGAGGAGGGCAAGGGATTCCGCTCGGCGATGCGCGCGCTCGATCTCAACCGGCCGACTATTGGCGCCCAGGCGGTCGGTCTCGCGCAAGGCGCCATGGACGTCAGCGTTGCCTATGCGAAGGAACGCAAGCAGTTCAAGAAGGCGATCGCCGAATTCCAGGGCGTGCAGTTCATGCTGGCCGACATGGCCATGCAGATCGAAGCGGCCCGCGCGCTTGTCTATGAATGCGCGCGCGCTGGCGACGCCGGCGACTGGAAGCGGCTGAATGTGCTGGCCAGCATGGCGAAATGCTTCGGAAGCGACATGGCCATGCGTGTCACGACGGACGCCGTGCAGGTTTTCGGCGGCTACGGCTATGTCATGGACAACCCCGTCGAGCGCATGATGCGCGACGCAAAGCTGATGCAGATCTTCGAAGGCACCAACCAGATCCAGCGCGTCGTCATCGCGCGCGAATTGCTCAAATAACAAAGAATTCAGCGGGAGGAACAGATGCCGACCAATCTCGTGCGCCATGCGCCGGCCATCTTCGCGGCCTGCCTCGCATTCGCCGCGCCCGCGCTCGCGCAAAAGGCCTACGGCCCCGGCGTGACGGATACGGAAATCAAGCTCGGGCAGTCGACGCCGCTCAGCGGACCGGCCTCGGCCTTCGGCGCGGGCGCTGGCCGCGCAGTGCTCGGCTATTTCCAGATGGTCAACGATTCCGGCGGCGTCAACGGCCGCAAGATCGCCTTTACGCAACTCGACAACGCGTACAACGCGCCGAAGGCTGTCGAGCAATCGCGCAAGCTCGTCGAGGAAATCGGCGTGCTGGCGGAGGTAGGCACGATCGGCACAGCGCCGAACGTGGCGATCCAGAAATATCTGAACTCCAAGCAAGTGCCGCAGCTCTTCATTACGGCCGGCGGCCGCCGCTTCAACGATCCCAAGAACTTCCCCTGGACCGTGCCGCTTTATCCGGATTTCGAGACGGAAGGCGCGGTTGTCGCGAAATACATCCTCAAGAACCGTCCGGATGCGAAGATCGGCGTACTGTTCCAGAACGACGATTACGGCAAGGATTACGTGCGCGGTCTGAAGACTGGCCTAGGCGCCAGGGCGTCGCAGATCGTTATCGAAGCGAGCTACGAACTGACGGATCCGACGATCGACTCGCAGATCCTTAAATTGAAGGCGGCGGGCATCGACACGCTGATTGAGCAGTCGGCGGCCAAGACGGCGGCTCAGTCGATCCGCAAGGTTTTCGAACTCGGCTGGAAGCCGCTGCACATCATCGGCGGTTCGACGGCTTCGGTCGAGACGGTGCTGCGTCCTGCCGGGCTCGAAGCGTCGAAGGGCCTGATTTCAACGCAATTCCTGAAGCAGCCTGGAGATCCGGCCTGGGCGAACGATGCGGAAGTGAAAGCCTACAAGGAGTTTCTCGCGAAATATGCGCCGAGCGTCCATGCCGACGACTATTCCGTGCTTGTCGCCTACGTGAACGTCAACGCGCTTGGCCTGTTGCTGAAGCAGGCCGGCGACAATCTCACGCGCGAAAATCTCATCAAGGTCGCGACCTCCATGGCCGGCCAGCACCTGCCGCTCATGCTGCCCGGCGTCGCACTCGGCTTCAAGCCGGACGACTACACGCCCTACAGGACATTGCGCATGGCCGAGTTCGACGGCGTGAGCTGGAACATCATCGGCGATCCGCTGACCGCAGGTCCGTGAACACGCTGCGCCGAGGGTTCAATCTACGCGCCGCCATTGCAGCAGCGCATAGGGCGTCGGTTCCCTGTCGTGATGCTCGAACACGCCGCGCACCGGCGCGCCGATCGGCGCATGCTGCAGACCCGGACCGAGCAGATTGCCGATGAGGCGGACGTTGGGCGCCGCGTCCAGTTCGACCAGAACGACGAGATAAGGCGCGGCTTGCGAAAGCACGGGCTGCGCGGCCTGCCAGACGCGCGTCCACGAATAGATTCGGCCTTGCGGCGCGATCTCGATCCAGTCGAGCTCGAAAGCGTGACAGGCCGAGCAGATATATTCGGGTCCCCATTGCCAGGCGCCGCAATGCCGGCACTTCTGTATCCGCAATTCGTTGCGCAGCAGGCCCTGCCAGAACGGCGAGGCCGGTCCCTGCCTGTCTGGAACCGGAACGGGCAGGCCCGGCGCGAAATAGGCGGTCATCGTGTCGCCTCCGATCCCAGCAGCAGCGAACTCGTCGGCGTCACCATCGGCCCGGACACCATCAGCGCCACATCGACCTGCGGGACCTGATTGCACGATTGCCCGCGGATCTGCCGCGCCGCCTCGATCGTCAGGTTCATGCCATGCATGTAGCATTCCGCGAGGTGACCGCCGCTGGTATTCAATGGCAGCCGCCCGCGCGGCGCGGTGAGGTTCTCTAGAGTGAGGATTTCGTTTGCCTCCTCGGGTGCGAACAGGCCGTGTTCGGCCAGCGCCATCGCGACGCCGCCGGTGAAATTCTCGTAGGCCTGCACGACGTCGACGTCCTTCGGCGATACCCCGGCCATCTCGAAAAGCCGCCGCGCGACGCTCTTGTAATTGGCCGTCGCATAATCGGGCGCGCTGTGCGAGGGGGCGGCGTGGCGATGGTCCGAGCCGGCGGCGGCCGCGAGGACATAGGCGGGGGTTTGCGCGAAATCACGGCCGCGGTCGCCCGAGACCATCACGATCGCGGCGGCGCCGTCGTTTTCCATGCACGAATCGAACAGATGAAAGGGCTCGGCGATCCAGCGTGAAGCATCGTATTTTGCGGCATCGAGCGGCTTGCCGTACATGATGGCGCGCGGATTGTTCTGTGCATGTGCATAGGCAGCGAGCGCAATGGCGCGCAAGGCCTCCTGTCGCACGCCATGATCGTGCATGAAGCGTTGCGCCTTCAGCGCGAACCGCTGCGCCGGCGATATCGCGCCATAGGGCACCGGAAAAGCCATTTCGCCCGCTATTTCAGGCGCGGCCTGCGTCGCATAGCCGAGCGCTGCGCCGCCCTGCCCATAGCGGACCTGGCCTTGCGAGAGCGCGCGAAACACGACGACGCATTCGGCTTGACCGGTGGCGACGGCGGCGGACGCATTGGCGATGGCGCCGGCGCATCCGCCGCCGCCGCCGCCCCATTGCATCGATGCGAACCGCAATTCCCGGATGCCGAGGGCGGCGGCGAGCCGCGCGGCGTCGTTGCGGTCGTCGGCGTAGGAGGAAAAGCCGTCGATGTCGTGGGGCGAAATGCCCGCGTCGGCGCAAGCCGCCAGGATCGCCTTCAGCGCGAGGACGAATTCCGGATCGGGCGACTGACCGCGCTTGAAGTACGTCGTCTCCCCGACGCCGACGATGGCGGCGCGATGCCGGAGCGTGCGGTTTGCGTCCATGCGTCGCCGGCCTCGCTCAGGGTTCGTAGCCGAAGCCCTTGCCGAGTTCGGCCTGCATGTAGCCGCGGCATTGCTCCAGCCACGACGCCTCCTTGGGCAGGCGAACCGAGATCGCACGCACCATGTATAGGTCCGGGTCGTCGACGCGCGGCGGCTTGACGCCCTTGTCGCGGTAGTTCGCGGCGAGTTCCAGCAGCAGGCGTCGGGTCGCGATGATGCCTGTGTCGCTCACCGCCAGGTGCTCCTGAGTGCGATCGTAGATCGGGGCGACGCCGGACTGACAGGCGGCATCCTGCACCCATAGACCCGGCAGCCCCGAATTGTAGGTGGACTTCTGGTCGGCGTAGTTGAAGTTGTAGGTGTTGCCCGGGTTGAACTTCGTCCAGTATTTCGCGTAGGGCTCCATCCTGTTCTTCGGTTCGTAAACATCGTGCGTCGCGTGCGCCGCCTGCCGTCCTTTGTGGCCGTTCAGGAACACGTGCCTGCTCTTTTCGTACATCGGTCCGTCCGGACGATAGGAGAACATGATCGCCATCGTGTTCTCGTCGTCGATCGGCACCCAGGCGTGGCCGCTCAACTCCGGAAATTTCGACTGCGGGGGTACGCAGGTAAAGAACGGCAGAACGAACTGGTTGACGCGCCAATAGAAAGAGTCGACTTCGTTAGCCCGCCGCGAAGCGATGCTCACGCCGAAGTCCTGACGGACGCAGTCGAAGGCCGGTCTGAGATCGGCCGCCGCGCGCCACTGGTTGACGAATCCTTCGGCGTCGGCGCGGCCGTGAAGCAGTGGCGCATGCGCCGAATCGATCTCGCCTTCCAGCGCCTGCAGCCAATTGCATTCCTGAATGCGGAAAGTCACGACCACGTTTTCGGGCGGGACCATGTTCCACTCGAAATTCGGCAGTGACGGCGGCGTGTCCTTGCCCATCCACGCCCAGATAATTCCGTTCCGTTCCCTGCAAGGATAGGCCTTGATCCTGACCTTCTGCTTGAAGCGGCTGGTCTCGGGCTCGGCGGGCATGTCGACAGTTTCGCCGCTGCGATGGAATTTCCAGCCGTGATAGACGCATCGCAATCCGCAATCCTCGTTGCGGGCGAACAACATCGGCGCTCCGCGATGCGGACAGGCGTGATCAACCAGTCCGACTTGTCCCTCGCTGTCGCGGAAGGCGACGAGATCTTCGCACAGGAGCCGCACGCGCATCGGCTCGCCGTCGATCTCCAGGTCCGACGAGGGCAGGAATGGAATCCAGTAGTTGCGAAACAACTCGCCCATCGGAGCGCCAGGGCCGACGCGCGTAATCATCTCGTTCTGTTCGGCCGTCAGCATGACGCACTCCCAGATTGGCATGGCCGGGCCGATCGATATCCCCGGCTATGATTTCATTCCGTCCCGCTCGACGCGCATTGTCTGCGCTTCTCGAATTATGCTACGTATACGTAATATATGCGTGGATCACCGTCAAGGGCGCCCTGAGTTCCACGTCAAGCCGCTAGGAATTCTATTGCAGTTTCAGCCATCATGAGCATCGCACCGGAAAAGCTCGCGGGAGACTGGACGCTGGACTCAGGCGTCGGGTTTCTCATCCGGCTCATCGAAGCCCGCTATGAGGCCCTGTATCGCGAGTACACGGCGCAGGAATCGATTACGCCTCGGCAATTCGGTGTGTTGATCGCACTGCACCAGAGGGGCTCGCTGACGCTGACCGAGCTCGCCAGCGCGGTCAATGCAGATCGAGCGACGCTCGGTGAAATGGTCAAGCGCATGCACGAACGGCAGCTCGTGCACCGCCGTAACAATGGGCGGGATGCGCGTTCCTACGAAATTTCGCTGACCGCGAGAGGCAGAAAGATCCTGCTCGAGCTCGTGTCGGGCGCCGCGCGGCTCCAGGACGCTTTTCTTGCGCCGGTGCACCCCGACAAGCGGCAGGAGTTTCTCGATCATCTCCGCGCTGTCGCGTACGGAGCGGCGATGGACGGCCGCGCTCAGCAATAGGGCGCCGAGATTGACCTCTTGGTTGAACCATTGATATTCTGAGCGCAAGACAAGAGCCCGAAAGCGGCCGCGTCACGGAGGAAGAGGATGAGCAACCGTCTCAGCGGCGCTGTTCTGGCGGCCGCAATGGCGCTATGCGGCGGCGCTTTCGCGCAGGAGCCGCTCAAGATCGGGGTCTTGTCTGACATGAGCGGCGTCGTCGCCGATGTCGGCGGCGCCGGCAGCGTGGTGGCCGCGCAGATCGCTGTCGACGAGTTTGGCGGGCAGGTGCTCGGTCGCAAGATTGAGATCGTCTCCGCCGATCATCAGTTCAAGGGCGATATCGGGCTTGCGATCGCGCGTCGCTGGTTCGAACAGGAAAGGGTCGAGGCCATAGCCGACCTCATCGTCTCCGTTGTCTCGGCAGGCGTGCAAAATCTCGCGAAGGAAAAGGGCAAGATCGCGCTGATCTCGGGTTCGGGCACAAAGGATCTCTACGGCGCACAGTGCTCGCCGACGGGATTTCTGTGGACCTTCGACGTCGACATGCTGCCGAAGGTCGTCGTACCCGGCATCGTAAGCGCCGGCGGCAAGCGGTGGTTTCTCATAGGGCCAGACTACAGTTTTGGCACGCAGATGATCAACTCCACGACCGCAGAGGTCGAAAAGGCCGGCGGCTCTGTCGTCAAGTCCGTAAAGGTTCCAGCGGGTTCGGGCGAATTTTCGTCCGCATTGTCGTTCGCACTGTCGTCGGACGCCAATGTTCTTGCGCTGGCCAATGCCGGCAACGACATGATCAACGCCGTCAAGCAGGCAAATGAATTTGGGCTCAAGAACTCCGGCAAGCGGTTGGTCGCGCTGCTCGGCTTTATCACCGACGTACATGCGATAGGCTTGCAGGCGATGCAGGGGACGACCATCGCCGCGCCATACTACTGGGATGCGGATGAAGACTCGCGAAAATTCGCCAAGAAATTCTGGGACAAGATGAACCGTCCGCCGACCTACGTGCAGGCCGGGGTCTACTCGTCGATATTTCACTACCTTAAGGCTGTGAAAGCGGCTGGTTCGAGTGACGGAAAACTCGTCGCAGCGAAGATGCGTGAACTCCCGGTCAACGACCTGACCGTAAAGAATGGCCATCTGCGCGCTGACGGTCGTCTCGTCAGAGACTGGTACCAGCTGCAGGTGAAATCGCCTGCGGAATCTACCAAGCCGTGGGATTATTACAAGATCATCCGGCGCGTACCGGCGAAGGATGCGGTCGGAGATGCGCCTAGCGCGCAATGCAAAATGCCGGGCTGACGGCGGGCGTCTGCGACATTGCTGTGGAGCGGAGTTCTTCGCTCGTTGCGAAGCTTTGGTAATGTCCGAGAACGGTCGGCGACGACCTAAAGGTCTGGCTCCGCGACGAGGGGGAAGTATGAAGGTCCTGATCGTGTATGCGCATCCGGAAGAAAAGTCGTTCAACTCGTCGATGTTGAACCGGTCCGTCGCGACGTTGAAATCCCTCGGCCACGAAGTCCGCCTGTCAGATCTTTACGCCATGGAATTCAACCCCCTGGCGAGCGAGCGTGACTTCCTCGGCCGACGATTCCCTGAACATCTGCAGTATGACCGCGAACAGAAGCACGCCCACGCGAACGATCTGTTCGAGCAGGACATCCAGAGGGAAATAGACAAGCTGCTGTGGTGCGATTTTCTGATCCTGCAGTTTCCGTTTTGGTGGTTCTCGGTCCCCGCAATCCTCAAGGGATGGTTCGATCGCGTCTTTGCAAATGGCGTGGCCTATGGCGCCGGGAAGCGCTATGACACCGGCGGCTTGAGCGGCCGCCGCGCCATGATCTCGACCTCAACAGCAGCCTATCCGTCAATGTGCGCGCCGGACGGCCTGCTCGGTGATATCGATGTGATCTTGTGGCCACTGCAAAACGGCACGCTCGCCTATACAGGGTTCGATGTCCTGCCACCGTTTATCGCACATTCCGTGAATTTCATTAGCGATCAGGAACGGAAGGCGTTGCTCGACGCTTATGACGCGCGCTTGCAAAAGATCGAGACAGAAGCGCCGATGTTTTTTCATCCATTGGCCGATTTCGGCCCGGATTGGCGGCTCAAATCTGACGTTCCACCGCGCACCGTTGGCCAACGCCGGATTCGCTGACGGCGAATGACGGCCGCGCTTGTCGGGCTCAGCCGACAGCGCGCCGGCCGGTCAGGAAGGGCCGCAACCGGTCGGCAACAGCCAGAACGTCAGGACCCAATTCCTGCCGTTATCCCCGATGCGGACACACCTTTGGGCTGTTCAGGGCGAAAAGCGGACGCCTGTGTTGCATGGCCAAGAACCGCCAACCTTGGATCGTCCGCTTCGTGCGCGATTGAGCTACCTGCTTTGGTTGCCTAATGGCCGGTTTTGAAGGCGCCTGAATCGCCCGAACCGTCAGGCGTTGGTCGATTCATCTGATTGAGTTCCCTACTTGAAAGATGATCGCATCGCCCAGGCGACGGGCATCGCCTTCGAGCGTCACCAGGATTCCCACGCGATCCAGGAGTTCTCCCGGAACAGGACCGCCATTCTCGCCAGCCAGGATCAGGACCTCTCGTCCCTCGAACGGCCTTCCGAGTGCGAGCACAGGCGGCAGCCCCGATGATATGCACAGGTTTGCGCAGGCCTTGTGAGATGCGCCCGAGCCCGGCCGCATTGCGCCTGCTGCGCATTTGCCATCGCAGATTTCGCCGCTCAGACGCCACCGTCCGAGATGCTCGCGTTGCGGTGCGGGATGTCCGGCAGATTCGGGTTTCAGTTGATCCGGCGACGATATGAGCGCCATGTCGAGATCGCCACGTTTGATCAGGATGCCTTCGAGATGGGCCGAACGACCGTCTAGGGCGTCCGCGAAATCCTGGGCGCCATGCTTGCCTTCGCCCCCGAGAAGCAACGTTCGGCCCTTGGGATGTTGATGGTCGGGCGCGGCTACGAGTACTGGATAGGGTCTGGCGACGACGATCCCGCTCAAGGCAATATCGTCTCCAAATTGCGAGTGTCCGAGATCCCGCGGCGTTCTGCTGAGAGAAATCGCCGCGAAACCAAAAATGATCCAGATGATGCCGGCAGCCAGCGCCATACGACGACAAACGGGGTCTGCCGCCGGCAGATAGCCAATGTAGAAAGGCTCATCGCTCAAGGGGCGCCCCCTCGACTTCAATCGGCGCGACGTAGGTCCCCGGCGCGTTGGGGCGCGGATCGAGCAGGACGACGCCGTCCTTCACACGAAGATTGTAGGTCGCCAGTCTTTCGGTGAACGGCGGTGGAGCGCACCCGTCCTCGATGCGATACTGAAAGCCGTGCCACGGACACGTCACGCAACCATCGATGATGCGCCCCTCGCCAAGCGGTCCATTCTGATGAGCGCAGGCGTTCGCGATTGCAGAAAGGCGTCCTCGGTTACGGAAAATTGCGACACTTTCGGCTCCGGCGATCGGCACGACGATAGCTCGACCTTCCTTGATCTGGTGAACTGCTCCAACCGGGATCAGCCCGGCGACGTCTTCGGCATGATCCGACTTCATCTGCCGGTACGCCGCCGCGAGATGCAGCATGACAACGACCAGCCCGCAGGCAGGAACCAGAAAATGCAGCGCCTGCGTCTCGCGCGTCAGCATCGCGCCGAGCGCGACATGCGCGACGATACATGCGTAAGCCAGATAAAGTCCCATGTGGAATGACTTCCAGATGGGCGGCGTCAGGAATTTCAGCCAGAAGTCGTGACTTGTCGCAGCGAGAACGATCAGAACAAGCAGGGCAGCCGCGCCGAACCACTCGAAGGGAAATCCGGCAAGACGGGCGATGCTTGTATTGCTGGAAAAAAGCGCGACATAGGGATCGGCATCGCTGAACGAGAAATACCATCCGAGGACGCGCCGCGCATGCATCAGCGCGACAATGCATGTGGCGACGCCGAAATGGCGACGATTGTAGAGAAGCGGCAGGAATCGCGGGTCGAGCCGGGCGAGCGGACCGATGCACAGCACGAAACTCAACATCAGAAGCGCGCACGAGCCGTATGCCCGCATCCATACGGTTGCATCGTCGTAGGGCTGAACGCCAACCGGCCTTGCTGCGGCCCATGTGAAGGCGAGGAGATAGAGGATCACGGCGACCCCGAGAACGGAATCGTAGAAGATCTTGTTGGCGTTCCAGCCGACAGGCTTGTAGGCGGCGCTCATTGGCGGCTCTCGTCGCGCACGTCGAGCCGCATAGGTTCGGGCAATCGGTCAGATGGCCGCGCTCTCCAGCCCAGGATCAGAACAAGCGGGATCGTCAGCGCGCAGCAGAGCCAGATGATCGCGTGAGCCTTGCGATGCGCGCGCCGCATCAGCGTTCCTCCGGGGCGCGAAGCAGTCTTACGGAGCGCCAGATGACAATCGGCCACAGAATGGCAAGGCCAGGCAGAAGCAGCAGGCGGAATGCATAGGAGCCGCGCGCGGCGGAATCGATCCTGTCAACCACGAACACAATGAATGCCGCCCCGACGAGCACGCCGGTCATGAGCCACCCCTTGCAGAGGAATACGAGCGTCGTGGCGCAGGTCATGGAACCGCTCATGGAACCTCTCCGCCCGCATCTCGACGCGTGACCGGAATCGCGGCGCCTGTGATCGATCCGGCGCTCTCCGATGCAAGAAAGGCCGCCACCTTGGCGATACTCGCAGGCGTCACCCAGGCGCTCCTGTCTGCGCCTGGCGTCGCCGCACGGTTCTGCGGCGTATCGATCACGCCCGGCAGGATGCAGTTGCAAACTATGCCGTTCGAACCCTGCTCTTCGGCAACAGCTTCCGCGATGCGCAGGACCGCCGACTTGGCCGCGCTATAAACGCCGACGCCGGCCGATGCGCGCAAACCGGCGGCGGCGGCTACATGGACGATGCGACCATAATGACGTTCGGTCATACCAGGTATGACTGCGGCGCTCGTCGTGAGCGCGATCCGCGCGTTGATCGAGAACAGAACCTCCCAATCGTCCAGAGCCGTCTCTCCGATCCGGCCCGTCCGGAATCCGCCGATCGCATTCACGAGCGCATCGATACGGCCAAACCGATCGACGGCGGCCCTTACGGCCGCGCGGGCGTCGGCGGCCTGGGCGAGATCAAGACCGCCGATCTGCAGAGCGCCCCGCGCGGCGCCTGCCGACAATGAGGCGGCGTCCGCACAGACGACGGCGGCTCCGCGGTCCTGCAGTTCCGTTACGACTGCGGATCCGAGATTGCCGCAGGCGCCGGTGACGAGCACGACGCGACCTTCGAAATCCTTCATCTCGCTATTCCGTGATCGAGACGTTGACCCAGCGATCGCCGTTAGGCCCGCTGAGGAGCAGCAGCGCCGAGGCCTTGCTCCTCTTGTTGAACATTTCGTCGATGGTCGCGCCCATCTCGCCGATAGTCTTGACCGGCGTATCGCCGACGCTGCGCACGACATCGCCTTCCCGCAGCCCAGCGGTCCAGGCGACGCTCTGTTCCACGACCGATTTGACAGTCGGACCGTCCGGAGTGTCCACGAAATGGACGCCGAAATCGGCATAGTCATTGAGCTTCGGAACGGGTTCCATCTTCGATGCCCAGATTTCCCGCGGCCATTCGCCTATCGTTGCCGAGACAGTCATCTTCGCGCCCCCGCGATAGATTTCGACTTGTACATTGCGGTCTGCTTCCTGCGACACGGCGCGATTGAGCGACGAGGTTCCGTCGATCTTCCGCTCGCCGAGACGCACGATGATGTCCCCAACCTGAAGCTTCGCCCGTTCGGCTGGAGAATTGACGGCAATCTTCGACAGGATCACTCCGGTCTCGACAGGCACGCCAGCCGCACGCCCCATTGAGGGTGTGAGTGTCTGCGCGGTCACGCCGAGCCAGCCGAAATGAGGGCTGCCGGATTTGAGAACGTTGCCGACGAGAAACTTCACATCATTGATCGGGATCGAAAAGCCGATGCCGATCGAACCGCCCTTGTTTCGCGTGTAGATCGCCTGGTTCACGCCGACGACTTCGCCGGCCATATTGAACAGTGGCCCGCCGGAATTTCCCTGGTTGATGGTGGCGTCTGTCTGAATGAGATCGTCGTAGGCGGAGAGGCCGATCTGGCGGTGAAATGCGCTCACGACGCCGGCCGATACGGAACCGGAGAATCCAAGGGGATTGCCTATGGCCACCACGCGGTCGCCGAGACGGAGTGCGGCGCTGTCCCCGAGCTTGGCGGGCGTCAGCGGACGGCCCGCATCGATCTTGATGAGCGCGATGTCGAAAGTCAGCGCCTTTCCGACCAGCTTCGCCGGCAGGCGTTCGCCATTCGCCAGTGTCACGGAGAGCGAATAGGCGCCTTCCACGACATGCCGGTTGGTAACGATCAATCCGCTTGGATCGACGATGAAGCCTGAACCGACTTCATCCTTGATCAGAACGGTCTTGCCGGGAGGCGCCCCCTCTTCCGGTTCGATCTTCGCGACGCTGCGATTGTAGATGTTCACGAAGGATGGCATGACTGCGGCCGAGAGATCGGCGACGCTGCCGTAGTCCGCTGCGCCAGCCTGGCTGGTCGCGCCCAGCAAGAGAAACAGAACAAAGCCCAGCGGCTTTCTCATCGCCAGCCCCGCGCTCACTTTCGCCCCGCGATTTTGGTCGTGTCGCCATGATCGCGCATGCTGCCCGGATCGGACGTGTCCCGCTGCAATTCGTGCAGATAAAATCCCTCGCGCGGATCGACATCGGCCTTCCAGGGCTGCTGACGGAGCACCAGTTGCGCATCGCGATAGCCTGCGTCCCAGCGCGATCTGATTCCGGCACGGCTGAAATCGATATCCTTGGTGTGGTCTTCGCCGTTGAGCTGAGGCGCAAGCAGACGGACAACATGCATCCGCGTCAGGCAGCCGTACGCGGCCATTTCGCGGACCTCTTGGCTGGCGCGTTCACTCGCCGGCAGTTTCGCCGCCAGTTCGGAAATGATGTGACGCAGGCGATGGATCTGCGCCTGGCGCTGGATATGGGTGACGGCGCGGCTGGAATACTGAAGGTCTTTCTGCCGGTTCATCACTTGCAGGATCGAATCGGGCTCCGGTCCGTTCGGGTTCCAGACGTGGACGGCCAGGACCAGCGAGTTGCGTCGCGGATTGTCGTCGAAGACGGCTTCGACAGGCGTGTTCGAAAGGATGCCGCCATCCCAGAAGAGTTCACCGTCGATGCGCACCGCCGGAAATGCGGGCGGCAGGGCGCCGGAGGCGAGCACGTGACGGGCGTCGATCTTCTCCCGCGCGCTGTCGAAATAGCGCATTTGCGCGGTGCCGACGTTTGCAGCGCCAACCGTGAGGCGCGGCCCCGTCGCGCCCAAACGCGAGAAGTCGACCAGTTCCTCGAGCGTGCGCTTCAGGGGCAGAGTGGAGTAATAGCCCGCCGCCTCGGGCGCGAGCTTCACGTGCTGGCCGAGAAAGGCGAGCGGGTTGGGCCTGAAGAACCCTGCGACGCCCGTCGTCACGGTGGTCCAGTTCGGAAGCATGGCCCCGAGAAACGGGTTGGCGGCGAATGCTATATCGAACGCCGGTGAGTGTTCGACGCGACTCCAGAAGGCACGCAACCGCTCCAGGCGGTCTTCGGGCGCATTGCCGGCGATCAGGCTTGCGTTGATGGCGCCAATCGACGTGCCGATAATCCAGTCCGGTTCAACCCCCGCTTCGTGCAACGCCTGGTAGACGCCGGCCTGGTAGGCCCCGAGCGCCCCACCGCCCTGCAACACGAGAACGACCTGACCAGCCGACCGCGCGGCGTTCTGAATTTCCGCCTGGCCGAAGTCGCACAGCTTTTGATAGGCGTTCATGTCTTCCTCCCTCAGTGCGCGACCCAGCCGCCGTCGACTGGCAGGGCTGCGCCGGTGATCGACGCCGCTCCGTCGCTCGCAAGAAACAGCGCGAGAGAGCCGATCTCCTCCACGGTGGCGAATTTCTTGTTGGGTTGCTGAGCCAGAAGAATGTCACGCACGACCTTCTCACGCGCGATGCCGTGAGCCTTGGCCTGGCTTTCGATCTGCGCCTCGACAAGCGGCGTATAGACATAGCCGGGGCAGATCGCATTGCACGTGATGCCAGCTTCCGCCGTCTCCAGGGCCACGACCTTGGTGAGGCCGACAATGCCGTGTTTGGCGGCGACATAGGCGGACTTGTATGGCGATCCGACCAGACCGTGCGCCGAGGCGACATTCAGAATCCGGCCCCAGCCATTCTTGCGCATGTGCGGCAGCGCGACCCTGGTCGTATGGAAGGCAGAGGAGAGGTTGATCGCCAGAATCGCCTCCCATTTTTCCGGTGGGAAGGCTTCGAGAGGAGCGACATGCTGGATGCCGGCATTGTTGACGAGAACGTCAATCGAGCCAAAGCGACCGACCGTCTGTTCGATCATGTCTTGAATCTCGTCGCCTTGCGATATGTCGGCTGCGCAATAACTCGCCTGCACGGAGAATTGGGACTCGATGTCGCCCCGCGCCTTTTCGATGGCATCGGCGTCCCCAAAACCGTTCAATACGATATTCGCGCCCGCGGAGGCCAGGCTCCACGCGATGCCGAGCCCGATGCCGCTGGTTGATCCTGTCACCAGCGCGGTCTTGCCGGCCAGAAATCGCGAGGGCGTCCAGAACGCCTTGGGTTGGAATGTCATGTCGCTCTCCACAAGGAATATCGAGTGAGCAATTTGCAGGCGGGTTCGGACGACGGGAAATGCCGTGTCGCTCTTGTTACGATAGGGAACGACTATGCCGGGCCCAGGCGATCCCGGGTTCGGACGTTGCGAGCGAAGGATGGGTATCGACGCGTGGCGAGGAGGCGCGACGCCACGGCTGCGATTTGAACCATGCGACGGCGGCCGCCGCGGCAATCAGGATCGCAATGCCGAGGCCATTGACGAGCGCAGAGGCGATAGGGCCGCGTCCGACATGATCGAGAATCATGCCGAGGATTGGCGCCGTGACCAGGCCGGTGAGGAATACCGCGAGCGTCTGCTGCCCGACACGGCGAATAATCTCGCCAGCCTGGCCGCGAAGATTGCACCCCATGGGTCCGGCCACGAGGAAGGCAAGATAAGCTGTGGCTATGAAATGCGCATAACGCAGCGCGCCGACATGGGTCTTGTCGATCGCCGGACCCAGCCAGTCGTGAATGGCCCCGAGCGAGGGCGCCATACCGTAGCCGGCATAGCAGATGAAATCGGCCTGGCAGGAGACCGGCGCGGCGAGAATGACCAGCCCGATGGCGACCGCCGTCAGCCGCCGATCGCGCGGCGGCGGCGGCAGCCAGCCGCGGGCAAAGGCGAAACCGGTAAAGAACAGGACTTGCCAGCCGAACGGATTGAAAAACCATTCGCGACCGGTGTGTGGGTCAGCGACCAGGTCGAGCACACCGAGATCGCTCGCCGCCCAGGCACCGACGACGAAGAGGAGCACAAGCCGCCTGTCAAATTTCGCCAGCGCCATCACGACGGGTATCATCGCGAGGATCGCAAGATACATCGGCAGTATGTCGAAATAGGCGGGTATGTATCGGAGCGTCAGCAGTCCGGGAGCATAGGCCCTGAAATCCGCAAATAACGGCTCGAGACGCATGCCCTGCGTGTAGCGGCCGTCGCCGAAACTGGAATCGGCCGCCGCCACAATGGCTACAACCACCATGAAGCCACCGATATGCGCCCAGTAAACCTGCCACACGCGATGAACCACGCGCGCAGAGCCGAGCAACCAGCCTCGCTGCAGGAAGACAGGCGCGAACGCGAGCCCGGAGGCAAGGCCAGAGCAAAACACGAAGAGGTCGGCCGAGTCGCTGAACCCGAAGCGCGCCGGAATCCATTCGGCCCATGGATTCCACGGCACATGCGCAATCAGGATGATGAACATCCCCAAGCCCCGGAAGAAATCGAGGCGGGGATCGCGCGCGGAAGCTTGTATCATGCGACCCGCCTGAACTCCCGCGAGACGCTCAACCGATATGCGGCGGTTCGCGCGAACCGGTCGTCGCTGCGCTGGCGACGGCGCGCCGCCAGGATGCTCTCGACCTGGGACGATGCGCCGATCTGGGCAGCGATTTGCGCGAGCGTTCGCATGAACACATCGCGCTGTGCGTTGCTTCCTCCGATCAGACGCAGGTTCCGGGTCAGTTCCGAGAGTCTCATTTCGGCCTTCGAGCCGGTCGCCAGCGAGAGGATCGCTTCGGCAAGCTCGAGACCGACCGTTTTCGCCACACGTGACTGATCGCCATCGCCCCGCGCGGCCTTCCCGGCGATTTCGGCGACGAGAGATTGCGCCGACGACAAATCCCCCGCTGCGACGAGACTCAGAAGATGATGCAGCGAAGCGAAAACGAGGGATGTGTCGGTCCGACGTTCGCGCGCAATTGCGGCAAGTTCAGCCCATCGCTCGCCCACTGCGACGCCATCCTGCCCCAGACGCCACAGCATCGAGACTGCATTGGCGATGTCGCGAAAATCGTCGGTTTGGATCGGCCGGATTTCCCTGTCGTAGATGTCGAGCGCGCGACCGGGTTCGTCCTTCCCCAGGTGGAACAGCGCCAGATGCCACGCCATATGAAACGAGAAATTGTTGCACTGGGACCATGCCGCGCGCGTCCGCTCCAGCAACTCGATGCCGCAGTCGAGCTTTCCCTGCATCTCGTAAACGTGACCGACTGCATGGAGGCCCCAGGCATCGGTCGGTTCCAGTTCGACTGCCGCGCGTCCCATCCGCTCCGCCTCCGACAAACGGCCTGTCTCCTCCAGACCGAAGGCATGGCAGCCAAGCAGAAAGCCGTATCCGGGCAGCGACGACGACCATTCCGGAAGGACCCTGCTGGTCGCAGCCAGCATTCCCTCGGCGTCGCCGCCCATGAACCGCAATCCGTGCGCGAGCTTGAGCGCGAGCAGATCGCGGGGATGGTCGCCGAGGTGCTGGTCCAGGCCCGCGGCTGCGTCGAGGATGCGCCCGCCTGCGGCAAGTTCCAGCGCGACGACGAGCGCGCGTTCGCTTTCGCTTCCGCCGCGTTTTTCCAGCGCTTGCCGCGCAAGCTGGAGATCCTGCCGAGCCGCTCCTATCGTCTCGGACTTTGCAAGCAGAACGCCCGCAAAGCCCTTGAGCGCAAGGGCGGCGGTCATGTCCGGATCGAACGAGAGCGCCTGGATCAGCGCAGGACCTGCCGCTGGCCGGTGGGAAAGAACACTCGACACCGCCGCTTCATAGGCGACGACGGCCTTCGGCTCTGTGGAGCAGTGCGCGCCGGAGTAACAGTCGATGATCATGGATCGCTCCTCTGGCTGAAGACAGGATCGAATGTTTCAGTGACATCATGCACGCGGGCAGTGGATTCCGGTGCGCACATTCGCGTGTGTGCTGCGTGAACCGCGCAGGGTTGGACAGGAGGGGACCATGCCGCCGAGTTGCAACGGGTCGGCGCCGCGTCGGATGCTGATGGTCAGCGTGTCGCTTCCAGACGCTCGAAGATGACGACCGCCAGGTAACCGAACAGGACGTGGCCGGCCCAGCTCATGAATGACAGGAGCGCCGCCCCCTCGAGAAGCAGGAATGGCAGGCCGGCCAGCGGAGCCATGATGCCGAGCGCGTTGAACCAGGTGAAAGAACCCCAGCTCAGCGCATCGCGATGCAATTGCGAGGGATTAAAGAAACGTGTGGCCGTCGTTAAAGCGACGACGAGCCAGAACAGGGCTTCCCCGCCATCGAAGCCGTAGCGCCGCATGCGCCAGCCGATAGCAATCGTGAAAAGCGCCAGCACGACGACGTCGAGGATCGCTCCCCAGTTCTTGAGGGTGCGCGAGACGACATAATAGGCGATCGGGTAGCCGAAAATTCCGACGACGTAGTGGATGAACGTTGCGGTTGACAGCGGCAGATCGATTTTCGTCCAGTGCTGTACGAGCGAGCGGATGAGCTCGGGCGGCTCGAGGGGCCCGCCGACCACCCATGCCGTGATTGTCCGAGCCCAGATTTCCCAGGCCATAAGGGCGCAATATCCGCCGATGAAGAGGTTGCGCAACGTCCGGACCGACGGAATCGCCGGAGCAACGCTGGAGGTGGCCGTCGCCGTAGTCATGTAGGACACTCCTCGTCCCGATCCATCTCGACTTTCCCGCCCGGACGGGCGTCATCGCCGATACCCCCAAAAGATAGCGGCGGATCGGGAAGGCGTGCGGCACGGATTCGATAGCTGCCAGCTATGATAGTTTGGGATACGCTTCGTATCAGGGACTCTCTGCGGGGGCCTCCATGGAGATGCACCAGATCAGATATTTTCTCGCGGTCGCGCAGACCAGGAACTTCACGCGCGCCGCCGAGGAGTGCCATGTCGCGCAACCCTCCCTGACACGCGCGATAAAGCTGCTCGAGCTCGAATTCGGCGCCGACCTGTTTCGGCGCGAGCGCAAGCTGACGCATCTTACTGAATTCGGCCAACGTATGCTGCCGTTCCTTCGTCAGTGCTACGACAGCGCCTCGACGGCAAAGACCCTCGCCAAGTCGCTGCGCACCGGAGCCGTGGCGCCGCTTGCCCTTGCGCTCTCGCACTCGATCGACATGTCGATCGTCACTCCCGCGTTGACGGAACTGGCGAGCGCATTCCCGGGCCTGGAATTGAAGTTCCTGCGTGGGGACGAGCACGCAATTGCGGAGCTGCTCAAGAAGGGCGACGCCGAACTGGCGCTCGCCGGCGCGCTCGACGAGCAGTGGGACCGCTTCGACGCGTGGGCCCTGTTTTCCGAACCCCTGGTGGCGGTCGTTGGCGCGGACAACAGGCTCGCAAACCGGGAGGGGGTGGATCTCGTGAGTCTCTGCCGCGAGCGCCTGTTGGCCAGGCCGTACTGCGAGACCTACGCGCGCGTCGCAACCCTCCTGCGTTCCAATGACGCGATGACGCGCCGCCACGAACTGGTCAACGACGCGGACCTGCTGCAAATGGTGGAGGCGAACCTGGGCGTTGGCATCGTTCCTGCGAGCGCCGGGACCTCCAACCGTATCCACCGCATTCCTCTGCAGGACGTCGCCCTGGAGAGAACCGTGCATCTCTACACCGTGGCGGGGCGGGCGAGGTCGCCTGCAGGCGCAGCGCTCATCAAGCTGCTTCGGGCGCAAAGCTGGACCTGAGCGCCCCGCTCCGACGCAATCGAGTCGAGAGCCAATCGCTATTGGACCCGTGCGTCGCGCCCTTGGACAATTCTCCCGACATCTAGGGAGATCGACATGAAACGCAAACTCATCTGGGCATTCGCAGCCGTTCTCTGCGTCGCGCCGCTCGGCGGCGCCGCGGCCGACCCCAAGGAAGAGGCCATCGCGCTCTATCAGCGGTTCGCCGCTGCACAGAATGCCCACGATCTGCATGCAGTGCGCCAGCTGCTGACGAACGAGCCTGACTTTCTTTGGGTCAGCGACGGTATGCCAGTATGGGGCGCTGGCGCGACCTTGGAGCGCATGGCGACATTTCAGAAATCGGCGGTCTGGAGGGTCGAGCCAGATCTCGGTCGAGCCCGACCAATCGCGCTTTCGGACGACGTAGCGATCCTTCACATACCGCTGACGCTCGTCATTGGCGGGCAAGACCGGCCGGACCGGCTTCGCTTCCTCGTCGGAATGGTCGCGAGGAAAGGCGATCAGGGCTGGCGGATAGCCGCTCTCTTCACGACTCCTGAAAAGGAAACGCGGTAGAGCTCAGGTCGGTCTCCCGGCGTTCAGCGCCGCGGCGATTTCCTCGCCTTCCATGCGGCTCAGCCGAAAATCCGGATCGACATGCCGCGCCAGGATGCGGCCATCCGCGCCCACGACGAAGGTCGCCGGCACAGGGAGAAACCAGCCGTTGGCGCCCTGATAGGCGGGCAGACTGCGGCCGGCTTTCATCATGAGCCCCTCGAGTTCGGCGCCGATCCAGAACACGAGACCAAGCGTCAGCGCGTATCCGTGGTCGATATCGGACAGGATCGGGAACGTCACGCCGCGCTGCTGGGCGATCTTCGTGAACTCCCGTCGTTCCGGCATGATGGAAACGAAATGCGCCCCTTGCCCGGCGAGCTGCGCGTATTGCGTTTCGAGGCCCGACAGTTCGATGCGGCAGAATGGACACCAATGGCCGCGGTTGATGCTGATGACGACCGGGCCTTTTCGCGTGAAGTCGTCGAGGCGGATGAGGCGCCCGTCCTGGTCCGGCAAGACGAAATCCGGCATGGCTTCACCGACTTTCGGGGCGGCGGCGCCGACGTCGATCGACTGCAGTCGCGCGACGAGTTCGTCGTAGGCCGAAGCAAATGTGGGGTTCAGGCGACGCAATTCCGCGGCGTAGGCCGCAAGCGCCTGCGACATCGGCAGGTCCTGCGAGAGAATGACGGCCAGGGCCTCCGGAAGGCTGGTGGCGGGGGTCCTACCCATCGTTCCTCCTTGGTCGGCGGACTGCGTCGCGCTTCATATTGAAAGTACCGGAGCCGCATCCGGCCCGCCAATAGCGATCGTCTATGAAACGCCGATAGCCATGGCCTATCGAAAGGGGAGAAAGACGGCATTTCACCGAAGGTCCTTTTGAATTGACCCTCCTCGAAGCGTGCAAGCCTAGGGCTACCTGGGCTGCTCGCGCGGAGAAGGGGTATGCCATGAACAGTCTTGCAACTGACTTTCGCTCGATCGTCGGCCCTTGCCGCATGCCCTCGCAGCCGGAGCGGTCGCCCGCCGGCAGGGTGCGTCGGCAGATTCCGCAAAAGTCGCCCTCTCGTCAGGACTTCCGGCGCGCCGTGCTGGCCGGCCTCTCAGCGCCTCTGCGCAGCATCCCCTGCAAGTACTTATACGATCTGCTCGGCTCGGAACTGTTCGAGGCGATCACACAGACGACCGAATATTACCCGACCCGCTGTGAGATCGAGATCCTGCACACACATGCGCTGGAGATCGTCGCGCGCGCGGAACCGGGCGCATGCTTGCTGGAATTCGGTTCGGGATCGAGCGTGAAGACCGAAATACTGCTCGACGCCATGCCGCACCTGTGCGCCTACGCGCCCGTCGACGTGTCTGCGAGCGCGCTCGCAATAGCCGCTCGACGTCTGTCGGGCCTCTATCCCGATCTGGATATTCGACCGCTCGTCGCCGATTTCACGAGACCCTTCGAAATGCCGGCAGAACTTGGCGCGTGCTCGCGGATCGGCTTCTTTCCCGGATCGACCATCGGCAATCTCATGCCAGGCGTGGCGCAGGAGCTCCTGGAACAGATGGCCCGAATCCTCGCGGGCGGAACGCTCGTCGTCGGAGTCGACCTGGTCAAGGACGTCGAGACTTTGGTGCGCGCATACGATGATGCCGGCGGCGTCACCGCAGCGTTCAATCTCAACCTGCTCGGACGCATCAACCGCGAGCTCGGCGCCGATTTCGACATCGACCTGTTCCGGCACGAGGCGATCTGGAACTCGAGCGCACAACGGATTGAAATGAGGCTGGTCAGCTTGTGCAATCAGAAAGTCGTGATTGCCGGTCGTCCGTTCAGCTTCCAGAGCGGCGAGAGAATCCATACCGAAAATTCCTACAAATACACGGTGGAAAGCTTCCAGTCGCTGGCTGCCGAGGCAGGCTTTGCGCCGGTTGAAGCATGGACCGACAAAGGGGCTCGATTCAGCGTCCACCTTCTGCGCGCGACATAGGCGCAGGCTATCCAAATCGTAGCGTAACGGCATTTCAATTCGCGCGGCTGGGCTGCGATCGTCTCGAGGAGAAATGGAGAGCCCTGTCGGCCTCCTGCCATCCAAGTGCGGAGCCCGTCGTATGTCGCTTTCCGTCGTCGCCGAGAACGCCTCGCGCCTACAGCTGTCTGATATCAGACGCAACGCGATCATCGCTGCGATCGCCTTCCTGACCGTCGTGGACTTGTTTGCTGCGCAAGCCATTCTTCCGTCGCTGGCGCTCGCCTATTCGGTCACACCGGCCGTCATGGGTCTTGCGGTCAATGCCTGCACTCTGGGAATGGCCGCGGCAAGCCTCGCCATTGCGCTGGCGAGTCCGCGGATCGAGCGCCGCCTGGGCATTCTGGGCAGCCTGTGCGCGCTCGTCGCGCCAACCCTGCTTCTGGCGTTCGCACCGGACATCGGGACGTTTGCGGCCCTGCGGGTCGCACAGGGATTGTGCATGGCGTCCGCCTTCGCGCTGACGCTCGCCTATCTCGGCGAAAACTGCGCTTCCAATGTCGCGAGCGGAGCATTTGCGGCCTACATCGCCGGCAACGTGGGTTCCAACCTCATCGGCAGGATCGCATCGGCCGCGCTGGTCGAACATTTCGGCCTGAGGGCGAATTTCATAACGCTCGCGCTGCTCAATCTACTCGGCGGCGTATTGGTCGTGACAACGATCCGGTCGGCGCGCCTTCCAGCCATGACGGGGAGCCGAACGGGCTTGAGCGGCATTCGCGTCAATCTCGTCCGCGGCGATATGCGCGCCGCCTTCGTCATAGGCTTCTGCATTCTCTTCGCCTTCATTGGCGCGTTCACCTACGTGAATTTCGTACTCGTTCGCGCGCCGCTCGCCCTGACGCCAATGTCGCTCGGCCTGGTCTATCTGGTCTTCGCGCCGTCGCTTGCGACGACTTTGGCCGCCGGAGCCGTCGTTGAGCGCGTCGGCTCGAGGCTGGCCCTGCGCGGAGGAATCGGGATCGCCGCTGCGGGATTGCCGCTTACGCTTGCTCCAACGCTGCCGCCCGTTCTGGCCGGACTTACGCTCGTCGGCGTCGGGACATTCTTCGCTCAGGCAGTCGCATCGGGCTACGTCGGCAGAAACGCAACGGAGGATCGCGGGGCTGCAAGCGGCCTCTACCTCGCCTCGTACTTCCTTGGAGGTCTCGTCGGTACGGCAGTTCTCGGGATCGTTTTCGAGCAGTGGGGATGGGGCGCCTGCATTGCCGGTGTTCTGACTGCGCTCGCGATCGCGGCATTCGCATCCCGGAATCTTCGAAAATCGTCCTAGCGGGGAAGTCGATCGAATCCTCGGTCGACGCAAAGATGGAGTGAAACATGTCCAGAGCGAACATCAATGCTTGCGTGATCCTTGTCGCGTTGGCCAGCCTTGGTATTGCCGCAGCCGGTCCGGCGAGCGGCGGGGCCTGCCCGCCCGACAAGGCGCTTACGAAGCCGCGGTCGATCGAATCGAAGGACAGTGTCGGCGTCTCACGCGAAACACTGTCGGTCGTAAATCTGAAAGGATGGCGGGATGTCGGCGCGCTCTTCCTGCGCACGCGGCGACTGACCATTGCGGGCAAGGGGATCGTGCCGACCCACGAGCATGATGACCGGCCGTCTATCGTCTACATCGTCAAGGGTCGCCTCATCGAGCACAGCAGCTACTGCAGCGTACCGGTCGTGCACAAGGCCGGAGAATGGACGCCGGAATTCGGACCCGGACACGCGCACTGGTGGGAGAACCCGGATGCCACGGATGCAGTCGTGACGTCTTCGGACGTCGTCGATCAGGAGACAATCGATCTCGACAAGCCGAAAGCCGATATGTAGTCGAGCATCGTAGCCGGCGTCATCGTCATCCCAGGGTGCCGGCTCCTCGACCGCGGATCCGCGCCGTTCGGCTTGATATCGTGACCCCAGCGAAACAACGTAACGCATCTGCGGCAATTACTGAACGAGACTTTCACCATCTCGGAATGTAGGCCGGCATCTTACGTGCGAGCTTGATCGTAATCATGGAAATTACGCTCAGGCGCCTACTACAGATTTGGCTTATCGCTTCCTGCCGCCAAATGTGCCTGCAGGGTTGCAAGCTTCACTCCCGACCGAACGATCCCCGCGGTTTCTTACATGGCCCGGCTGCGACAAAGGACCGACGTTGCACCCACCCCCGATGTTGATGCAGATTTTCGCGATAGCTGTGGCTGTCGGCCTCTCGTCGAGCGCACGAGCCGAGGCATCGCTCATGCCCTTCTATGCCGCCGTCACTCAGATGAAGGCAGAAGGCAAGCTTGGCGCGATCATCAAGCGGGAGAAAGTTGCAACGCCGGTTCCAAACGCCGGCGCGTGGCGGATTGCTTACATTTCCTCGGATATGACGGGGAAGAAGACAATCGTGACCGGATTGATAGTAGCGCCGCTCGGCGAAATCCCAAGAGAAGGCCGCCCGGTCTTATCGTGGGCGCATGGAACGACTGGGACCGCGCAATATTGCGGTCCTTCCCAGCTGCTCAATCCCGCTGTGCCCTTGAACGAGTATTTTCTCGAAAGCGGAAATTCCTGGACCGATTATGGAATCCCCGCACTCGCGGAATTCATCAAGGCGGGCTATGTGATCGTCGCTACGGACTATCAGGGCCTAGGTGGCGGCGGCAGGCACCAGTATCAGCTTTCAGCCACACAAGCCCGTGACTCCATCGACGCCATTCGCGCTGCCGGCAACCTGACGGAGGCAGGCGCGAGCAAGAAGGCGATTATCTACGGATGGTCTCAGGGCGCCGGCGCCGCCATCGTCGCCGCAAGCTCCACGGATTACCTCAACCAGACTGGTACTGCCTTCGATGGAATCGAGCTTGTCGGCGCAGTGGCCATGGCGCCGCCTGATTTCAGGACCATCGCGCCGCCCGGGGAACTGACCGAGGCCAGCGCCAAGGCTATGATGGCGGGCGTTGCCAAGGCTTTTTCAAGCAGCATCAGCAACTTCAATCATTTCGCCATGACGCTTTGGGCGGCGCAGGCGGCTTATCCGGGGAAGCTGGCGCTCACGGACGTCTTCACCGATGAAGGCGCGCAGTTTATCGACACGATCATGTCCAACAAATGCGTTCATGGCGGATCCGACAGTCTGACCTATCGCTATGGGGATCAGTTCGCCGCCTTGCTGAAGCCGGAAGTCAGCAACGCGAAGGAATGGGCGAAAGCATTGGTCGATAGCGCGGGCCAAAACGTCAAACCGGTTGCGCCCGTGATCATCTTCTGGGGCGACAAGGATACGGTGGTGCCGCCTGTCATGCACAAGATCTATCGCGAGCAAATGTGCAGGATTGGCGGCAATGTCGCACGTGTCCAGCTTGCCGGCGACAAAACGCATTTTGAAACGCCGGGCGCGTCCCAACCGCTCTATTTGCGTTGGGTGGCCGATCGTCTGGCCGGAAAGCCGGCTCCGGACGGCTGCGCTGCCGAACAGGTCCAGAACTAATCCTTGGAATTCGAGCAGCAGGAGTATCGCGTGAACGGCGCTCAATCATTGTTCAAGGCACTGGTCGATGCGGGTGTGACGACCTGCTTTGCTAATCCCGGCACGTCAGAAATGCAGCTCGTCTACGAGATCGGCATGACCGACAAGGTACGGCCAATTCTCTGCCTGCAGGAAGATGTCGTCACCGGCGCTGCCGACGGATATGGCCGCATGAAGGGCAGTCCGGCATTCACGCTACTCCATGTTGGCAGCGGTTTCGCCAATGGTATCGCAATGCTTCACAATGCCGGGAGGGCAAATACGCCCATCGTCAATGTTGTCGGCGCCAATGCGTCCTATCATCAGCCGAACTATCCGGAACACGAGTTGATCAACGGCCGCGTTACGGACCTGACGCGCGTTGTGTCCCATTGGTCGCAGGAGGCACGCAGCGCGTCCCAATTGGGCGAACTCGGAGCGCAAGCGGCAGCGATCGCGAAGACCGGAAAAATTTGCACGATTGTTGCGCCCACCAATCGCCATTGGGAAGACGCCAATCCGCCGCCTTCCATCAAGACCGGCGCTGTCTTTCCGCAGGTCGCCACGGAGGCGATCGCCTCCGCCGCGGCCCTGCTTAGGAATGGCAAGAAGAGCGGCATCGTACTCGGCAATCGTGCGCTCCATGGCCAGGCCCTGGACGCTGCGGCGCGGGTTGCAGCCAAGACCGGAGCGACTTTGCTCTCGGAGACGTTTCCGTCGCGCTATCTGGCCCGCGGGGGAGGGCGGCCGGTTCTTGAGACGATCCCTTATGAGTATGAGATCGGGGTCAAGTTCCTCTCTGGCTTCGAGCAGCTGATATTCATCGGCGCAGCGCACCCGGTGGCGACGTTCGCTTACAGGAACAAGCCGGTCTACAAGAGCCCGGAAGGCTGTGTCTTGTTCACAATGGCGTCCGTTGATGAGGACCTAGAAGCGGCGGTAAGCGACCTATCGCGAACCCTCAAGGCGGAGAAAAGCGACCCCGTCTGCTACACGCTCAAGGCCCCGAAACTCCCGACGGGCGAATTGTCTGCGGCTTCGATGGGTCAGAGCCTCGCGCTGCTTATGCCGGAAGGCGCCATTCTGGTCGACGAGGCGGCGACCAATGGCCCCGCTATCATCGACGCGACCAAGACGGCGCGCGCTCATGATTATGTCAATCCGCTGAACGGCGGCGCAATCGGCGGCGGCTTGCCGACGGCGCTGGGCGTCGCGGTGGCATGCCCCGGGCGCAAGGTCGTCCACCTTCAGGCCGACGGCAGCGGCATGTACACGGTGCAGGCGCTCTGGACGATGGCGCGCGAACAGGTCGACGTGACAGTCATCGTCCTCAAGAACGACGCCTATTCGATCCTAGACCTCGAAATGGCGCGGGTGCGCGAGGGTGAGATGAACGCGCGCATGAAGGCCATGACATCGCTTGCCGGTCCGACGCTGGATTGGGTCAGCATCTCCGGTGGTCTCGGCGTGCCGGCCACAAGAGCGGCCACCGCGGACGAATTCCACGCGCAATTGGAAGCAGCGCTTGCGGCAAAGGGCCCGCGGCTGATCGAGTGCCAGCTACCGATCACAAAAGAATGGGTGGCGCTGGAGGACTACGTCCACAAGAACCGTTGAAATTTACCGACGAATTGAAGCGGAAAGCCCGGCCGTCGCGCCGGGTTTTCCTTTTGCGAAAGAAGGTCCGCCTTCGGTCGGAAAGCCTCGTTGCCTAAACGCCGGAAGCTGCCGCCCGACCATTAGGCCCGGACAATGAGCTTGCCGGATGCGATGATTCAGATGCTCGACTTTGATCGCAGAAGCGCCCACAGTTCGACATCCTCGGTAACGCCCCACTTTACGACCCGGCGCTTCAAAATAGCCTCCCTGAAGAAACCGAGCTTCTCCAGGACGCGCCCAGACGCCGAATTGCGACGCATGAAGTAGGCCTCAACACGTTCGAGCGCGAGATGAGCCCAGCCGTATTCAAGGAGTGCGCGAGCGGCTTCGGCCGCAAATCCCCTTCCAGCCGCGAAAGGACCAAACCAAAAGGTCAGCTCGCCTTGACGATGGGCCTCATCAATATGCCGAAAGCCAACGCTGCCGACCAACGTGGAGCTAATTCGATCTTCGACTGCATATATCTTTTGCGCGCGTGAGCAGCGGGTCAGGTCGTCAATGAGCCAATGGCGCGCCGATTCCGTGGACAGCGGATGCGGAACCGTGATGGTTGTGTCGGCTATGAAACCGCCTTCGCCGATGCGGACCAGACCTTCGACATCGGTAAGCGTGAACGGCCTGAGGAGTAGACGGTCAGTGACGAGCGGCGGCTGAAAGGGCGTTTCTCCCAGCGGACGGGTCATCACCTCACGGTCGATGATGGCGCCATCGTGGATCCTAAGAATGTCTATGAACTTTGCGCAGGTCCGTCGGCCGCCTTGCGACTCGCCTACGAATTCTCCCGTGACCACAGTTATGCCATCCCCGGACAGGATTTCGTCGACCCTATGCAATCCGAGAATAACTGGACGTTCTTCGCGGTAGTAACGTTCGATTGCGGCGCGTCCGACCCGAGCCTGCTGCGCCGGCGGTCGATATTCAGCGTCCGCAGCGAAGGCCCCCGAAACGCCTTCCCAATCCTTTTCGTCGATTGCCTGCAACAGTCGAATTGCAATTTGTTGATTTGCATCCATTCAGTGCACCATTTGAGAGGCGGTGGATCCTGAGCCAGGACGCCAAAAGCATGGTTCAAGTTATCTCAATTGGCAAAGCCGTGTCTGCTTCCGGTCGATGGACGAAGCCGCTCCGCGGCAGGAGCTGCCCGATTGGGGGCGGCTGAGGTCTGACACTCGGGATTGCACGATCATGTGGGGTTTCTCTTGAACGGGAGAGCCCCATGGAAGACCACAGCAATGCCCAAGGATCCGTCAGCCCGCTTCGCCAGCGGATGCTCGAGGACATGACCATCCGCGGTTTCGGCGAGCAGACGAAGCGCGACTACGTCCGGCAGGTGCGTATGTTTGCGGCGTTCATCGACCGCAAGCCGGCCCTTGCCGAGCCGGAGGATCTGCGTCGCTACCAGCTGCACATGGCGGCCAGCGGCGCGAGCGCCTCCACAATGAACCAGGCCTGCGCGGCCCTTCGGTTCTTCTTCCATGTGACGCTCGGCCGCCCTGGCTTCGGCGATCGGATGGCGCGGATCTCGACGCCCGAACGCTTACCCGTCGTATTGAGCCCGGAGGAGGTCGCACTGCTGCTGGCGCATGCCTCGAACCTGAAGCACCGGGCGGCGCTCAGCGTCGCCTATGGTTGCGGCCTGCGCGTTTCCGAGATCGCCAACCTCAAAGTCTCGGATATCGACAGCGCCCGGATGCTGATCCGCGTCGAACAGGGCAAGGGACGCAAGGATCGCTATGTCATGCTGTCGCCCGATCTGCTCGCGCTGTTACGGCAGTGGTGGCGGGAGAAGCGGCCGAAGGGATGGCTGTTCCCAGGCCAACAGCCAGGCCAGCCGATCACCTCACGCCAGCTCAGCCGCGCCTGCGTTGCCGCCGCGGCGAGCGCGAGGCTCGGCAAGCGCGTCTCCATGCACACGCTGCGGCACAGCTTCGCCACGCATCTTCTGGAGCAGAAGGTCGATATCCGCGTCATCCAGACGCTGCTCGGCCACAGGAAGCTCGACACAACGGCGATCTACACGCGCGTTGCCCTCAAGACGATCCGCGACGTCGAGAGCCCGCTCGCGCTGCTCGCGCCCCCGCACTCCTGAAGACCGCGCCGTCATGGCGCGGCCTCGCCTCGAGGTCGCAGACGTCTTTCGTCGGCATGGGGAGGCATATCTTGCCGCCCACGCCGGCCGTCTGAGCCTCGGCCAACTCAAGGTCGTCTCGGCGATCCGGGCTTGTCGCACCGCGGCGCTCGGTGGCCATGTCGCGCGCTGCGACGGCTGCGGCCATGTCGAGATCGGATACAACTCCTGTCGCAACCGGCATTGTCCGAAGTGCCAGGGATTTGCCGCGCGCGCCTGGCTCGACAAGCGTCAAGCCGATCTACTGCCGCTCGCCTACTATCACGTCGTCTTCACCCTGCCGGCGGCGATCGCCGCAATCGCTTTCCAAAACAAGGCGGCGCTCTACGACCTGCTCATGAAGACCGCTGCCGAGACGCTGACGACGATCGCCGTCGATCCGAAGCGGCTCGGCGTCAGAATCGGATTCACCAGCGTGCTGCACACTTGGGGATCGGCGCTCACTCACCATCCGCACGTCCACATCATCGTCCCCGGCGGCGGCCTGTCGCCGGACGGCGAACGCTGGATCGCCTGCAAGCCCGGCTTCTTTCTGCCCGTGCGTGTCCTGTCGCGCTTCTTCCGTCGCCGCTTCCTGGAAGGCTTGCTCGCCCTTCATGAGGGCGGCCGGCTGACCTTCTTCGGCGACCTCGCCGGGCTCGCCAACCCCGGTGTGTTCAGAGCCCGTCTCGCGCCGCTGCGCCGCGCCGAATGGGTCATCTACGCCAAGCGCCCGTTCGGCGGCCCTCAGGCCGTCCTCGCCTATCTGTCGCGCTACACCCACCGCGTCGCCATCTCAGACAGCCGCATCGTCGCATTCGACGGTCATCGCGTCTCCTTCCGCTGGAAGGACTATCGCGCTCGGGCGAGCGCGCCGGGCGCATGGATCAAGACCATGACGCTGCCCGTCGACGAGTTCATGCGCCGCTTCCTGCTGCACGTTCTCCCCGATGGCTTCCACCGCATCCGCCATTACGGCTTCCTCGCCGGCGCCGCGCGCGTCAAGAACGTCGCGCGCATCAGACAGATGATTGCCGACGTCAGTGGCGCACCGCAGGCCCGACAGAACGTCGGCGAGCCGCATGCCGAACCGGCAGAAGCGGGTGTCGACGATGAGCGCGAGGAATCCTTCCCCTGCCGCTGCTGTGGTGGTCGCATGACCATCGTCGAGCGCTTCGCCCGCGGCGGCGCTCCGCAAACGTCGTTCGCAGCCGGATGGAGCGATACATCATGATCTGCCCGCGGACCGTCTGCCCCAACCACGATTCCGAACGCACGCAAATTACCGGCGCAACGCAGCCGCTCGCTTCATGCTCGACAAAATCGACTGCCCAGACGAGCTCGCCGAGCCGGCGCTTCGATCAACGCATCATCCGCAGAAATCATCCACGACCGAAGCGCGCCCGTCGCCGCGACACAACCGCAGTCGGCGACACACCGTTCGCGAAAGCCCCATAGCGCCGGCCAATCTGAAACGCCCAACCACTGGGCCGCGGCTTCCTCCATCGGAGGATTGCCGACGCCGGCCCGCGCGCCGTCACGCACATCCGGGTCGGGCCGGCGTCCGCAATCCTTCACGATAGTTCGCCTTGGGTTATTCACCAGAAGCGGACGGCCGGCTGCACTCCTAGATTCGAGCGTAACCAATGGCGCTAGCAGCATGGCTACGATCTTTCTCGGCCTCATGCGACGTTCTTCGAACATCGACTAGAAGCGACGGAAAAATGCGCGCTCAATATCAGCAACGCTTCTTCAAACTGTGCCAACATGCATTCGAACGCGCGCCGCTCGGCGGTCGGTCGAGGTTCACGACCTTCGTATTCGATGATAGCGGCGCGCTCTTCCCACGCTTCACGGATTTCTTCGGGGAATTTCGCCAGAACCACGCGCCAGTCCGATGGAATGACCGTTCGGACATCGGTCTGATTGTGGGCGATGGACAGGCTCACGGCCGAATCTCCGAATCGAATGTTCATGTTATGTTCTATATGTAGTAGGTCTGTCAATGGCGCGATCAAAATGCGGGGGCAGGGCCTGTTGCTTGGCGCCCCCGCCGATTCGATCGCGGAATACGGGAAGTTCAAGATTTCAATGACGACAGAAATCGAACGAGATGCGTGAGCACTTGCTCAGGCGCTTCCTGCTGGACCCAATGTCCGGCGCCGGGAATGAGAACGGTGCCTCGATACTGCGGGCAGTCGTTCTCCATCCCCTTCAACGCCCCGGCAGTCTGATGAATGCCCCAGTCGCGTTCGCCGCCGATAAACATCGTTGGGACTTCGAGCTTCCGGCCGTCGAACAACTCCAGGTCAGTTTCGATCCCAGGCGTAGTCCTGCATCGATACCAGTTCAGGCCACCTTGAAAGCCTGTTCTCAAATATTCATAGGCATAGAAGTCGAGATCGGCGTCTGTCATCCACTGGCATGACTCAATCTGCTCTCTCGACGGCATGAACGGCGCGACGGTAGCCGCCATGTCCACGTCCCTGTCCATCACGTAGTAGGTTGGCAGCTTTGCAAGTTCGACCGCCGACATCGCCTGCAACGGGAACGGAGTTTCGCCAGGTGCATCGCCGCTCTTCACGTGGAAATAGGCCCGCAGGAAATTTCGAATTCCCTGCGGACAATTCCGCATTTGGTTGTCAGCTTCACGCGTCGAATAATACCAGACGTAGTGCTTTCGGGGGCGATCCAGTTCAGCGAGGTCATGGATGAATTGCGGCTGAGATTGCCGACTGGAACCAAGTGCTGGGCCTCCACGAAACGGCGCGCTCATCAGAACACAAGCGCGAAATACGTCTGGTCGAGTGAGGCCACACCATGCGGCGGCCGGAGATCCAAAATCATGCCCGACTACCGCGTGAACCGATGTCGCGCCCAAAGCCCGTATGAGCGCAAGGGCGTCGGTTGCAATCCGTTGAAGTGTAAACGACGCCAGATCTCCGTCGTACCGGTCGTCCCAGCCCGTTGTCCGGCCATAGCCCCGTTGATCCGGCGCGACGACGTAGAACCCAGCGTCTGCCAGCGGTTTCATGACCTTCCGCCATGAGTAAGCAAGCTCCGGAAAGCCATGAAGCAGAAGTACGAGCGGAGCGCGCGGCGCCCCTGCCTCCAGGACGTGCATATTCAGGCCGGTGGCTATCTCGAGGTGGCGGGACCGAATTCCGGTTGGCAGGCTGAGATCGGCGAGGGTAGGCATCTGCTCTGGTCCGCTATTGTTCGCAGGGATCCAGAAGATCATGGACGAATGACAACGCCAAGGCTGGTTTTTCCCTATGATCGCGCGAACATTCAATTGCCATTCGCCATGACATCGCCTTCACGTGATGGAGTGATCGATGTGCGTACTAATGACTGGCAGCGCGATCAAATTGATCCAACACAAGATAGTATGGCCGTCCCCAATCTGTATCGGCGTTGTCCATCATGATGTCTATGAAGATCGGGAGTAACCAGCCGAGGACCGCTGAGCCGTCCCTGACCTGATCACGATTCAGCTTGCTGTTCCAGGTTGCGCCGCCGTGGACAAGTTGATTGCGCAGCACGTAAAGCCGGTCAAACAATGTTGAGAGAACCAGAGACGTGTTGTGCTGCGCCAACGCGACGCTCATCGTGCGGTGGCTTCGTTCGAGACGTTCTTTCCAGTCTTCGTAGCCTGGCTTTCCGTTCACATTTTGCCAGAACGGCGAAAAGACGAATCTGTTGTTGAGCAGAACTCGGATTTCATGCGGAAATCGCTCCCAGACGGCATTGTAGATGCGGTGCTTGCCGTCCAGCCTGACAAGGGTGTCGAAATAGGTCTTGAACGCGCCTCTCTCGTTCTCGATTTCTGCGCTGACATCTCCCGCATAGGCGGCATTGAAGCCCACCCAAAGAAGGATGAACCTGACGTCGTTGTCATCATTGGCGGCCTCCGCCCGGCCCAGCCAGCTTAGCGCTCGATGAACTCGTAACGTAAGCGCCTCAGAGAAGCCGGCGCGCAGAACGCGCTGCTTCTCTTTCAGGACATCATAGTTCTGCGGGTCGTTAGCCATTTTCATCTGATCTTTGTAATGGGTCTTCTCAGGATAGAGTTCGTTGAGTGCTGATCAAGCATGCGCTGCCGCAAGCGTCTTCAGAAAGGTCGCAGGCCGCGAATAGCTAACAAGCCCGACGGAAAGGTCCCACCCAGCTGCGAGTTCGAGTGACCGAGACATCGCGGACTGGATCCAGGCTTCCTCGTTTCCGAATGCTCCTCCACCTAATGAGGTCAGAAAGACCCTGTTTGAAACTCCGCGTCTCGCGTTAAGCGCAGTGGCAATCAGCGTAGCTTCATATGCCGCTTCAAGGACCAGTTCCGAGAATCGCTTCCAGGCTGGGCCGCGCATGTCCGAATATGCGACCGGAAGCGCAGAACAGAACGCCTGCGAGACGGACAGCATCTGGTTTTCATTGGTGTCGGTGATCTCGACGTCCCAGTGAATTCCCACGGAGAGATCGCAGCGCAGTTCATCGAGTTCCGATGGGCTGGCAGCCTTCAGGCAGGCGTCGATAGCTGCGAGTCCTTCCTTCGTGCAGAGTGCGTAGCCGTTGGACATCTTCCACAAGCGCGCAACCGGCATCCCCGTGTGAGCCGCCAGTGATTGCCCCAGCGTCGCTAGTGCGTTGAGCTGACGCACTGAGGTCTGACCGCACCCGTCGGCGAAAGGCGCGAAATAGTTTCGATAAATCGTTGCCGCCCCTGCCGCGATTGCGCATGCCGGCCCCTGGGTGCGATCCAGCTCGTATATGCCGACCCCGTCTTCAGGCGTGACGCGTGGGTTGACCATTTCGAGCAGATTGAACTGCGACGCAACCTGGAAGAGTGCACCGTCATTGGCTTGCTCGCGGTGGAGTTGCCTGACGTCAGCTTGCAACACTTCAACAGCGAGCTTGCCTGATGGAGCCCCAGCCGTGACCAGTCGCTTGCGCAATTCGCGCAGCGTCAAGAGTTCAAGCTTCCCGATACCGAACGTGCGCCCGTTAGCAGAGGAGATCAGCTTGCCGTCTGCAACGGAAAGGCGCGCCTTTGTCTGCGCGTAGGTCGTTTCGGAAAACCCCGTGATCCGTTCGAACCAATCCATGTCATCACCCGCAAATCATCAGCGCGGCGCATTCGCGTCATGCGCTCCCCATGTGGATCGTCAGGCAAAGCCGAGATGGGGTGAGACAGGGATATTTGATACCGACGCGGTGATATTGGGAACGGACGCCAATTCGTTGATTATGTACGCCAAGGTTTGTTCGCCGGTCGAGGCGTCCCGTTCGGTCTCAATAGTCTGGGCGATCTCCAAATCGGCGCTCCAGGTTCGCGACCCCCTCTTGCGCCGCACGGGGCTTCGACGAGCAAGGGCAATACGTCAGCTTTCTTCCCGATGGTACGGATACTCAAGCGGCCGCCCTATCCCTGATTTCGAGAATGCGGGCGTGATCCATTATGCACGAGAGTGTGCTGGGGAGGCCGGCGTCTGGGGCGCGCGGAAAGGCGAGGTCCGACCGGACATGGTTGCAAGGCACGCTCCGGGCCGGTCGTTGGCGCGATTGCAGGTCGTCCAGTTCATCGTCGGCCGACGCGTTCTGCTGCTTGGACTCGCAACTTGCGCTGCGGAACATTCGGCCAACGATTTTGTGCCAAATTTGTGCCAATTGACACGCATGTTCCCGGTGTGTTTCGCACTTTTGAGCATGCGCGCGCGTGTCGCGAGGTACACGACGATGTTGCGCTAAGCTTTGAAAACCATTGGGTTTTGTTTGGCTGAAAGCTGGTGCTGCGAGAGAGGATTGAACTCTCGACCTCTCCCTTACCAAGGGAGTGCTCTACCACTGAGCTACCGCAGCTTTTCGCGGAACGGGCGACGCATGGCGACGCGCTGGTCCGGAACGGCGCGCTTGTGCCACAGGGGCGCTGCGCTGACAAGCACGCGCGAGGCGACCGTTTCGGTCGCGGCGCGGGCGTCCGCTTCCGCCGTGAATGCGCCAGCCCAAGCCGCGAGGCTGGCCATGCCGCTGGGGCCATTCGCCGAATTCCGCCGGTCGGACGCGGGCCTCGCGAGCTTGCAACGGCTTCCGACGCCCCGCGCGGGCGTCGCGAACCGCTCCGCCGCCACTGGCGCGCGGCTTGCGCCGGCCCCCCGGCGCGCCTATGGGATGGGCCGAAACGGGACATCCGGGATCGGACGCGCATGAGCCGGGACAAGGCTTCCGCCGGTGGGCGGCAAGAACGGCTCGCCGCGGCGCTCCGGGACAATCTGCGCCGCCGCAAGCAGGCCCACAGGCCTGCCCAGGACGACGCCTCGGGCAAGGCCGCCGGCGCGGCAATCTCCGATCCGCTCCGGACGGAATTGGAAGAGGCGGACGGGGAAAAGCGGGACGAGACCGGCAAGGACGGCGCCCGCGCCTGACCGGCCGGAATTGCGCCATATTCGCGGGGCCTCTGGCTCCTCTGGCGCGGAATGGATTTGGGGCGGGGCGCTGGGGGCGCGTCGCCGGAAGCGAGGGTTGATGGATCGCATTCGCATCGTCGGCGGCGCCAGGCTGAACGGCGTCATTCCGATCTCCGGGGCCAAGAACGCGGCCCTGCCGCTGATGATCGCCTCGCTGCTGACCGAAGGCACGCTGACGCTGGAGAACCTGCCGCGTCTGGCCGACGTGTCGCAGCTCGCCCGCATCCTCGCCAACCACGGCGTCGACTACACGATCGAGGGCAAGCGCCACGGCGATTCGGAGACACAGGGGCAGACGGTCCATCTCTCCGCCCGCCAGATCGTCGACACGACCGCGCCCTACGATCTCGTGTCGCGCATGCGCGCCTCGTTCTGGGTGCTGGCGCCGCTCGTCGCCCGCATGGGCGAGGCGCGCGTCTCGCTGCCCGGCGGCTGCGCCATCGGCACGCGCCCGGTCGATCTCCTGCTGATGGCGATGGAGCGCCTCGGCGCGAAGATCGACATCGACAACGGCTATGCGGTCGCCTACGCCAAGGGCGGCCTGAAGGGCGCCGAGATCGATTTCCCGAAGGTGACCGTCGGCGGCACGCATACCGCGCTGATGGGCGCGAGCCTGGCGCACGGAACCAGCGTCATCCACAACGCCGCCTGCGAGCCGGAAATCGTCGATCTCGCCGATTGCCTCGTGAAGATGGGCGCGCGCATCAAGGGCGCCGGCACCAAGACGATCGAGGTGACGGGCGTCACGCGCCTCACCGGCGCCCGCCACGCGGTGCTGCCGGACCGCATCGAGACCGGCACCTATGCGATGGCGGTCGCCATGACCGGCGGCGACGTGCTGCTGCAGGGCGCGCGCGCCGAACTGCTGCAATCGGCGCTCGACGTCGTCACGCAGACCGGCGCGACCGTCACCGAGACCAACGAAGGCGTGCGCGTCTATCGCAACGGCGGCGGCATCCAGCCTGTCGACGTGACGACCGATCCGTTTCCGGGATTCCCGACCGACCTGCAGGCGCAGCTCATGGCGCTCGTCACGCGCGCGGAAGGAACCTCGCGCATCACCGAGACGATCTTCGAGAACCGCTTCATGCATGTCGCGGAACTCGCGCGCTTCGGCGCGCACATCCGCCTCGACGGCGACACGGCGATCATCGAGGGCATGGAGAAGCTGAAGGGCGCGCCCGTCATGGCGACGGATCTTCGCGCGTCCGTGTCGCTCGTCATCGCAGCGCTTGCGGCCGAGGGCGAGACGATGGTCAACCGCGTCTATCATCTGGATCGCGGCTTCGAGGCGCTGGAAAAGAAGCTCGGCGCCTGTGGCGCGCAGATCGAACGGATTTCGTCGGGAGGCTAGCGTCTTTCGAGACGCCTAGACGCATGCGACGCACGGCGCCGGTCAGCATTGGTTAACCATGGCTGGATTGCGCCCGGCTGTCACGTTTCAGACACAAGTCCGATTAACCCGCATGACCTAGCTTCGATCTCGCAGAAATTACCGCTGCGAGGTCTTCTTTATGAGCGAACGCTCGATTTTCATTTCATCGACCGAGGTTCCCTTGCTGGATGCCCCGATCCAGCCGGACTGGATCGTTTCCGGCTCTCCGCGCGCGCGGATGGCGGAACTGTCGCGAAGCCGCGACGGAGCCGCGGTCTCGGTGATCTGGGATTTCACGGCGGGCGAATTCGACTGGCGTTTCGACGTGGACGAATGGGTCCAAATCGTCGAAGGCTCAGCGGAAATCCGGGATGACGACGGAAACTGGCGGACGCTCGCGCCAAGTTCCGTCGTGCTGTTCCGCGCAGGCGTCGTCTCGCGCTGGCGGGTGAGCGCCTACGTGCGCAAGCACGCGATCTGCCGCGTCGCGCTGCCTGTTTCGATGGGGTTTGCGCTGCGCGCGCTGGTGAAGCTGCGCGCCCTGATCGCCCAGGCGCGGACACAGGGCGTCGCAACGGCGGCCTGAAGCGCCGCAGCCGGGCGCCGGCGTGGCCGACTTTCCCCCCGCGCGCCCGACGCGCCGGCGCGGGCCTGCCGCCTCGCCGGGGCGCCCGGGCAGAAACGCGTTTCGGCTCGCGCGCGACCGGCGCGTCAGTTCGCGCCGCCGCCTTCCCATTGTCGCGCGGAAGGTTCGAAGACACGCAGCAGGTCGATGGCGCGACGGGCGATCTGGTCGACGATCTCGGCGACGCTCGCCGGTTTCAGGTAGAAGGCCGGCGCCGGCGGCAGGACGATCGCTCCCGTCTCGGTAACGGCGGCCATCAGCCTGATGTGCCCGAGATGCAGCGGCGTCTCGCGCGCCACCAGCACGAGCGGACGGCGCTCCTTCAGATGCACGTCCGCCGCGCGAACGAGCAGATTGTCGGCGGCCGAATGCGCGATGGCCGACAGCGTCCGCATGGAACACGGCGCGACGATCATGCCGGCGGTCGGGAAGGAACCCGATGCGATGCGCGCGCCGATGTCGTGGCAACGATGGACCTCGGCGGCGCAACGCTCGAGCCTGGACTGCGCGTCCGCGCCGATCTCTTCGCGCAAGGTGCGTTCGCCCGATGGCGTGATGACGAGATGCGCCTCGGCGCCCAGTTCCTGCAGGACCTCGACGACGCGTACGCCGATCGCCGCGCCGCTCGCCCCGCTCAGTCCGACGACGATCCTCGGTTTCACGATCCGCGCTTTCCTTCGTTGAAGATTTTCGGCCAGAGCGCGTCGACCCTTTTCTCGACGTCCGACGACATCTTCAGGACGCTTCCCCATTCGCGGGATGTTTCCGCGCCGATCTTGTTGGTGGCGTCGACGCCGACCTTGCCGCCCAGTCCCGATTGCGGCGAAGCGAAGTCGAGATAGTCGATCGGCGTACGGTCGATCAGCATCAGGTCGCGCGAGGGGTCCATGCGCGTCGAGACGGCCCAGGCGACATCCGTGAAATTGCGCACGTCGATGTCGTCGTCGACGACGACGATCATCTTCGTGTAGTTGAACTGCGGCAGCATTCCCCACAGCGCCATCATCGCGCGTCGCGCCTGGCCGGGATATCGCTTGGCGATCGACACGACCGCCATCCGGTACGAACACGCTTCCGGCGGCAGCCATACGTCGACGACTTCCGGTATCTGCCGGCGGATCATAGGCAGCGCCAGATCGTTGAAGACGGAGCCGATCACCGAAGGTTCGTCCGGAGGACGGCCTGTGAACGTCGAGAGGTAGAGCGGATCCTGCCGCATCGTGATCGCGGTGATCCGCATGACTGGAAAATGCTCGACCGCGTTGTAATAGCCGGTGTGGTCGCCGTAGGGCCCTTCCGGCGCCGTTTCGGCGGCCGACGCATAGCCTTCGATCACGATCTCGGAATCGGCCGGAACGACGAGCGGCACGCTCGCGCAACGCGCCAGGCGCGGTCGCTCGCCGCGCAACACGCCCGAGAACCGCAGTTCCGACAATGTTTCCGGCAGGGGCAGGACAGCGGAGAGAATGGTCGCGGGATCGGCGCCGATCGCCACGGCCACCGGCATGTCCTGGCCGCGCATCGCCCAGGCGCGATGATGCGCTGCGCCGCCGCGATGATGCAGCCAGCGCAGGATCGCGCGGTCCTTGCCGAGCGTCTGCATGCGGTAGACGCCGACGTTCGTGTGCGCGCTGTCGTCGGCGTCGGTATCAGGCGGACGCGTGATGACGAGCGGCCATGTGATCAACGGCGCAGGCTCGCCCGGCCAGCACGTCTGCACGGGCAGGCGGCCGAGATCGACGTCGGCGCCGGTCAGGCGGATTTCCTGGCAGGGCGGTCGCGAAACGATCTGTGGCCGCGTCGACAGCGCCGCGCGCACCATCGGCCAGCGCGACAGCGCGTCCTTCAGCCCATCGACAGGCGCCGGTTCGCGCAGGGCGGCGAGCATTTCACCGAGTTCGCGCACCCGGTCCGGCCTGACGCCGAGGCCGGCTGCGACGCGCCGCTGCGCGCCGAACAGGTTGACGACGACAGGCATGCCGGCGCGAGTCGGGCCGGCCTGCGCATTGTCGAATCGCAGCGCCGGGCCGCCGGCGACCAGCACACGGCGATGGATTTCCGTGACCTCGTGCACGAGATCCACGGGCGCATCGATGCGCTTCAGATCGCCGTCCTGTTCGAGAAAGGCGAGGAAGGAACGCAGATCGGCAAAACCGGGAACATCGCGAAGCCCCATCTGACATGGATATTTTCCGACGTCCCGCAACGCCTTGACTTCGGACAATGACCCTGCCGGACCGCCGGGCGAGTATGCGCGCGCGCCGCACCAACCCCGGGTCCAGATGCCGACGCCAGAAATACCGCGCTTTCCCGTGCTGGGCGCCAGGATCATGGATGTCCTGCCGCTGACGCCGCTCGCGCTCGCCAGCGCGCGTCTTGTCGCCAGCGTGGCGCGCCGCCACCCCGCGCTGTTCCAGCGACTGGGCGCACAGGCCGGCAAGTCCTTCCTGATCGACGCCGAAGATCTGCCCCTGCTGTTCGTATTGCGCCCGCGCGCGAACGATCCGCAGCTGACGGTCCACCGGCGCGGCGAGGCGGTCGCCTGGGATGCGCGCATCGGCGGAGCGCTCGCGGCGCTTCTCGGCCTCGTCCATGGCGCCTACGACGGTGATGCGCTGTTCTTTTCCCGCGATCTGGCGATCGAAGGCGACACGGAAGCGGTCGTGGCCCTGCGCAACGCCATCGACGATTCCGAACTCGACCTTGCGGCGGAAGCCGCCGAACTCCTCGGGCCATTGAAGCCGTTTCTCGATCCGCCGATGCGCAGGCTGCTGCCGTTCGCCGAGCGGCTGAGCGGCGCGGCGCTGACGCGCGCGACGAGGCCCGCCCTGTGAGCGGACGCCAGCTCGAACTCGTCTGTCCGGCCGGGACGCCGGCTGCCCTTCGCACGGCGGTCGACGCTGGCGCGCATACCGTCTATTGCGGCTTCGCCGACGAGACGAACGCCCGCAATTTCCCCGGGCTCAATTTCTCCCGCGACGAAATGGCGGCTGGAATCGACTACGCGCACAAGCGCGGATCGAAGGTGCTTGTCGCCATCAACACGTTTCCGCGCGCCGGCGCGCAGGACTTCTGGCATCGCGCCGTCGCCGACGCCGACGAGCGCGGCGCCGACGCGGTCATTGTCGCCGACCTCGGCCTTCTCGGCCACGCCGCGGAAAAGCATCCGAAACTGCGCCTGCATCTCTCCGTCCAGGCGGCCGCCGCCAACGCCGACGCCATCAATTTCTATGCGCGCGAATTCGGGGTTAAGCGCGTCGTGTTGCCGCGCATCCTCACCGTTCAGGAGATCGCCGCCATCAACCGGGAAATCGAAACGGAGACGGAGGTATTCATTTTCGGCGGGCTGTGCGTGATGGCGGAGGGGCGTTGCTCGCTGTCCTCCTACGCGACCGGACGCTCGCCGAACATGAACGGCGTGTGTTCGCCGGCGAGCCATGTCGAATATCGCGAGGAGGACGACGAACTCGTGTCGCGGCTCGGCGGCTTTGCGATCGACCGTTCTCCCAAGGGCGCGCCCGCGCCCTATCCGACTCTCTGCAAGGGCTGCTTCCGCGCCGGCGATCACGAGGGCCATGTGTTCGAGGATCCCGTCAGCCTCGACGCCGTGTCCCTCATCCCGCAACTGGCCGAGGCCGGCGTCGTAGCGCTCAAGATCGAAGGTCGCCAGCGCAGCCGCGCCTATACGCATGCCGTCGTCAGTTCGTTCCGCAAGGCGGTCGACGCCCATGCCGCGGGCCGGCCGATGCCGGCCAACGACCTGCGCAATCTCACCGAGGGCCAGCAGACGACGGCCGGCGCCTATCGCAAGACGTGGCGGTAGCCCATGCGCCTGACCATCGGTCCTCATCTCTTCAACTGGCCTGTCGATCGCTGGACCGACTTCTATGCGCGCATCGCCGACGAGGCGCCGGTCGACAAGGTCGTCGTCGGCGAGGTCGTCTGCTCCAAACGCGCGCCGTTCTACGAGGATCGGATCGCCTCGGTCGTCGAACGCCTGCAGCGCGGCGGCAAGGACGTCGTGCTCGCTTCGCTCGGACTGCTGACGACGGTGCGCGAACGGAAGGCCGCTGCGGAAATGTTCGCCTCGGGACTGCCTGTCGAGATCAACGATTTCACCGCGCTCGCCTGGGCGCGCTCGGCGTTCGACGTCGGCCCGCTGGTGAACGTGTACAACGAGGGCACGCTGGAATTGCTGGCGCGCAAGGGGGCGCGATCCGTCTGCCTGCCGCCGGAACTACCGATGTCGGCGATCGAAACGCTCGCCCCGGCCGGAAAGGCCTTTGGCGTCGATGTCGAAGTGTGGTCCTACGGGCGCACGCCCCTCGCCATGTCCGGCCGTTGCTATCATGCGCGCGCGCATGGACTGACGAAGGATTCCTGCCAGTTCGTCTGCGCGAACGACTACGACGGGCTGCAGGTCGACACGCTCGACGGACAGCCGTTCCTGGCGGTCAACGGCGTGCAGACCATGTCGTTCAATTTGACCAATCTCGCCGGCGACATCACGGCGCTCGGGCGGGCCGGCGTCGCCTCGTTGCGTCTCTCGCCGCAGTCAGGCGATTTCGTATCGGTCTGCCGCGTGTTCCGCGACCGTGTGGACGGCGCGATCGACGCCGGGGAAGCGATGGCGCGCCTGGCGGCCGACAATCCGGCGGCGCCGTTCTCGCACGGGTTCCTGTTGGGGCGCAGCGGCGCGGAATTGATGTAGGGGCATGCCGGGCGTGCGCCGTTCGGCGATGACGCTGTAGCCGTCAGACCCTATAGTGGCCAGCGCTCCGGCAGAGGCCGGGCCCGGCCTCGAATCGCCGGTTCCTGCGAAACACGGCGATGTCTGAAAGCCCGCGTTGGAAAAGATCGGCAATCTGTCGCGCCGCGTCGGGCGCGGCAGCGACGGACGGATTGCGGGCGGGGGACCTACCATGAGCCGTCGTCCCGTCGTCGGAATCGTCTGCAACATGCTCCGCCACGACAACCGGATGAACGTTCAGGCGGTCGGCGAGCGCAACCTGCGCGCCATCGCCGATGTGTCGGGCGCCATGCCGATCCTGCTGCCGGGCATGCCGGAGGCTGTCGACATCGCTTCGCTTCTCTCGATCGTCGACGGCGTCCTGTTGTGCGGAGGGCGCGCCAATGTGCATCCGGCGCGCTTCGGCATGGACGCCCATCCGAGGCACGAACCCTATGACGAAGGACGCGACGGCGTCGCGCTGTCGCTGGCGCGCGCATGCGTGGAGGAGGGGGTTCCGCTGTTCGGCGTCTGCCGCGGCCTGCAGGAAATCAACGTCGCCTTCGGCGGCACGCTGCATCCGGAAATCTCCGAACTTCCGGGGCGCATGAACCATCGCGCGCCACGCGTCGAAAATGGCGAGATGCACCCGGATCCCGCCGTCATCTTCGCCGACCGGCACGACGTGCATCTGACCGGGGGGGGCGTGCTGGCGCGATTGCTCGGCGCCGAAACCATCCGGGTCAATTCGCTGCACGGCCAGGGCATACTCGAGCCGGGCGATCGTATCGTCGTGGAGGGGCGCGCCGAGGATGGAACCATCGAGGCGATCAGCGTTGCCGGCGCGAAGGGTTTCGCGCTCGGCGTACAATGGCACGCCGAATACGACCCGCAGCGCAATCCGGTGAACCGCGCCCTTCTCGAGGCCTTCGGGCGGGCGGCGAGCTCCCGGCGCAAGTGAGGCCGCGCGACGAGGCCGGCCCGCCCGCCAAAACGTCGCATCGCCTTGTCCTTTCCGCCGTCGCCCCCACATGGGCTACGATCAGCTCCGCATCGGAAAACGCCATGACTGCCGCTCCGTCCGATCCCGAACTGCGCCTCGCGGCCTTCGACGCCGACGATCTTTCGGTGATTTCCGCCCATCTGCAGGACTCGCTGGTGAGGGTCGGCGACATGGCCTGGCTGCCCGAGCAGGACCGCTTCGCGCTCGTGCTCTCGCGGTTCGACTGGATCGCGGCGGGCGAGGGCCGTTGCGAGCGGGCGACGACCGGCCTGCATTTCGACCGGGTCCGGACCGTTCGCCAGTGCGACGTGCCGCAGACCACGCCCAATGTCATCCTCGAGCTTCTGGCGATTTCCTTCGAGCCGACCGAGGCCCCGGCGGGCCGGGTGACGCTGACCTTTGCCGGCGGCGCGGCCGTCCGGCTGGAAGTGGAGTGCCTCGAGGCCTGCGTGCGCGACATGGGTCCGCGCTGGACCGCCCGTCGCAAGCCCGGCCACGCGCTTGACGGCGAGGCCGCCCCGGGGTCATGACCACGGCCAGAATTGGCCGGCCCGGGCGATTCATCGCGTGCGCCCGGCCACCCCGGAGTTGAATCCATGCCCCAGCGGCTCGATGCGGCGGCCGCCGACTTTCCCGCGCGCTTCGACGCCCTTCTGGCCCAGAAGCGCGAGGTCTCCGAGGACGTCGATTCCGCGGCCCGGAAGATCATCGAGGACGTGGTCGCCCGTGGCGACGCGGCGCTGATCGACCTGTCGAAGAAATTCGACCGGATCGACCTCGACCAGAAGGGCATCGCCATCTCGAAGGCCGAGATCGAGGCTGCTACCGCGGCCTGCCCGAAGGCGGCGCTGGACGCGCTCGACGTGGCGCATGCCCGCATCGTCGCCTTCCACGAGCGGCAGAAGCCGCAGGATCTCCGTTTTACCGATGCGGTTGGCGTCGAACTCGGCTGGCGCTGGACGGCGGTCGAGGCCGTCGGCCTCTACGTGCCGGGCGGCACGGCCTCCTATCCCTCGTCCGTCCTCATGAACGCCGTACCGGCCAAGGTCGCCGGCGTGCCGCGCATCGTCATGGTCGTGCCGACGCCGGACGGCGCCGTCGACCCGCTGGTGCTGGCGGCGGCCCATCGCGCCGGCGTCGATGAAATCTACCGCGTCGGCGGCGCGCAGGCGGTCGCGGCGCTGGCCTACGGCACCCGGACGATCCGCCCCGTCGCCAAGATTGTCGGTCCGGGCAACGCCTTCGTGGCGGCGGCCAAGCGCCGCGTGTTCGGCCAGGTCGGCATCGACATGATCGCCGGCCCGTCCGAAGTGCTGATCCTGGCGGATTCGAGCGCCAATCCCGCATGGATCGCCGCCGACCTGCTGGCGCAGGCCGAGCACGACACGGCGGCGCAGAGCATTCTCGTGACCGACAGCGCCGAACTCGCCGACGCGGTCGAGAAGGCGGTCGAAGCGCAGCTTTCCACACTGCCGCGCAAGGACATCGCCGGCGCGAGCTGGCGGGATTTCGGCGCGATCGTCCTCGTGCGGTCGTTGCAGGACGCGATCCCGCTCGCCGACCGCATCGCCGCCGAACATCTGGAGATCATGGCGCAGGACGCCGAGGCGCTGGCGGCCCGCGTGCGAAACGCCGGCGCGATCTTCATCGGCGGCCACACGCCCGAAGCCATCGGCGATTATGTCGGCGGCTCCAACCATGTGCTGCCGACCGCGCGTTCCGCGCGCTTTTCTTCCGGCCTCGGCGTGCTCGATTTCATGAAGCGCACGTCCATTCTCAAGTGCTCGGCGGAATCGCTCGCCGTGCTGGGGCCCTCGGCGATCGCGCTCGGCGAGGCCGAACGGCTCGACGCGCATGCGCGCTCGGTCGCCATCAGATTGAACAGGAGAGCGCCGGCATGAAGAAGCTCGTCGCCATCACGCTGGACGAGGCTTCGATCGGCCGCGGCACGCCTGACCAGGAGCACGAGCGCGAGATCGCCATCTACGATCTCATCGAGGAGAATGTCTTCGAGATTCCGGGCCACGACGGCGGGCCCTATTCGCTCGTGCTGGCGCTCCACGAAGCCAAGCTCGCGCTCGATATCCGCACCGATACGGGCGACAAGGTCATCACCCACATCCTGTCGCTCACGCCCTTCCGGCGGATCCTGAAGGATTACTTCATGGTCTGCGAGAGCTACTACGCGGCCATCCGCACCGCCACGCCGGCGCAGATCGAGGCGATCGACATGGGCCGGCGCGGCCTGCACAACGAAGGCGCGCAACTTCTGGCGGAGCGGCTGAAGGGCAAGATCGTCTGCGACATGGATACGTCGCGCCGCCTGTTCACGCTCGTCACCGCGCTGCACTGGAAAGGCTGAGAGCCTTTGCGCCCGCCGCCAACCGGAGCGCGCTGATGCTGGACAGCGGCCGGCGTCCGCAATCCGTCCTGTTCTGCTGCACCTTCAACGCCGTGCGTTCGCCGATGGCGGAGGCGATCGCGCGCTATTATTTTGGCCGCGAGATCTATTTCGCCTCGGCCGGCGTGAAGGCGGGCGAGCTCGACGGCTTCGCCATCGCGGCGATGGACGACATCGGCATCGACATTTCGAAATTCAAGCCGCACACGTTCGAGGATCTCGAGGATTCGAGTTTCGACCTCATCATCACGCTCTCGCCGGAAGCCCACCACAAGGCGCTCGAATTCACGCGCACGCTGGCGGTGGAAGTGCACTACTGGCCGACCATCGACCCGACCGCGGTGCAGGGGTCGCGCGAGCAGATGCTCGACGCCTATCGCGCCGTGCGCGACGGGCTGAAGAACAGGATCACGAAGCTTCTGGCGGGCTGAATTTCACAAGCCCGCCGCCCGCATCCCCGCCGCCACAGCAAATCCCGCCGCCAGCGCCGGTATCTCGCGTTTCGTGAAATACATGGCGATTCCAGCCGCGAGCGTCGCGGAAATGCCGGCGGCGCCCGAGCGCAAGGCGATCGGCACGACGGTCGAGATGAAGATCGACGCCGGCAAAGCCTCGAGCGCGCGCTTCACGCGCGGCGTGAGCGGAACCCGCGCCATCACGAGATAGCCGGTCACCCGCAGCAGATAGGTGACGAGCGCGGTGGCCGCGATCACCGTCCAGGGACCGATTGTGCCGCCGATCTCGGCGCCGCTCCCGCTCATGCCGCCTCGTCGATCAGCGCCGCCGACAATGCTCCCGCAAGCGCGCCCGTCACGATGAACCAGCCAGGCGCCAGCCACGAGGTGACGATTGCGACGAGCGCCGCGATGACGAACGGCGCGACGCGGCTGGCGCGCCGCATCATCGGCACGAGCACGGTCGTGAAGACGAGCGGCAGCACGAGGTCGAGGCCGTAGCGCTCGGGTCGCGCGATCAGCGCGCCGGCGACATAGCCGAGCGCCGTCGTGCCGACCCACGAGAGATAGAGCGGAACGTGCGAACCGATCGCCATGCCGTAGTCGCGCCCGCCGCCTGCGTAATGACGCGCGCCGATGGCGAAGCTGGCGTCGGTCATGAAGTACAGGCTCGGATAGACGATGCGCGCGTCCATGCCGGCGATCCACGGCCGCAGCGTCGCGCCCATCAGCAGGAAGCGCGAATTGATCGCCGCCGTCACGCCGACGGCCGCCAGAAGCGCCGAAACCGTCCATTCCTGCGGCCAGATCTGCAGCGTCAGCATCTGCGAGGCGCCGGCGTAGACGAACACGCTCTGGCCGACGGCCTGAAGGAATGTCAGGCCCTTCTGGTTCGCCGCGGCGCCGATGGCGACGCCGAACACGATCAGCCCGACCGTGAAGGGCAAAGTCTCGGCCGCGCCGCTTCGCATTCCGGCGAAGGTGATGTGGGCGCGCGTCGGCGTCGGGGGATTCGTCATGCGCCGAGTTTCGCCCGGCTGCGCCGCGCGTGCTAGACAGGCGGCAGAATGGCGACGATGCACGAGGCGCAGCCGGGCGGGAAGATCGAGGCCATGAGCCTCGTGCAGGTTTTTGCCGGCGGCTGCGCGGAAGCCCTTGTCGCCCGGCATTCCGATCTGACATTGCCCTCGCCAGCGCCCGATGAAATCCGCGAGGCGCCCGAAAAGTCCCACCTCCGGCGCGGCTATCTCGCCCGTCGCGGGCTCGCCCGTCGCGCCCTTGCGCGAAGGCTGCAATGCAGCGCCGAAGCGATCGCGATCGGTCGCGAGACCGCCGGCGCTCCGCTGATCGTTGCGCCGCACTGCGGCCTGCATCTTTCGATTTCGGGTCGCGACGATCTCGCCGCGGTCGCCTTCGCGGAAAAGCCGGTCGGCGTCGACATCGAACCTGTCGGCGCGCCTTTCGAACATCCCCTCAACGTGATGCATGCGGCCGAGCGCGATCTGCTCGCCCGGCTCGGCGAAAACGCGCACGAGACGTTCCTGAAGCTCTGGACCGCGAAGGAGGCCTATCTGAAGGCGCTGAAGACAGGGTTCGGCCGTGAACCGTCCGAGATCGAAATTCGCTTCGTCCGGCAGGCGGACGCGTCCGGCGCGATGCATCCGCGCGGACCCGACGTGCGCATTCTGGATCGTGGCGTCGAGGTTCCGCTTGCCTGCGGCTTCGTCCAGATACTGGGCTACAGGGACCGACGCATCGCCCTGGCCTGCCTCGTTCTGGCGTAATCGGACTCCATTTGTCGCGAATTGTATTCTTCCGCAGGAGGAAGAAGGACTTGCCGCCCGGAAATTCCGCTTGCCTTGGGCTGCGCTGGCGGGGATCATCCCCCGCCGCCGGCGCCCGGCCCGCCGCGGTATAGAGGGTCGCTGCGCGAGTTGCGGTCCAACGCCCGACGCATTGCAAGACGGTCCTCAGGTCCGGCATTCGTCCAAACAGGAGTTACACATGAGCTTTTTCGGCTCCATCATCAGCAAGATTTTTGGCGTGTCCGAGGCCAAGGCCGCCGAGGGCGCGCCCGCTTCGCCGGGCGCTGCGCCCGCCTCGCCGGTCGCTCCCGCCGGTTCGGTCGATGTCGAGAAGATTCTCGACGACATGAACGAGAAGAATCCCGAGACGCTCGACTGGCGCGTCTCCATCGTAGACCTGATGAAGGTGCTCGGCCTCGATTCGAGCCTCACGGCCCGCAAGGGCCTGGCGCACGAACTGCACTATGACGGCGACACCAACGATTCGGCCAAGATGAACATCTGGCTGCACAAGAAGATGATGGAAATGATCGCCGCCAATGGCGGCAAGCTGCCGGACAGCCTGAAGAAGGGCTGAGCTTCCATCGCGATCGACAGGGGCCCGCGGCGCAAGCGCCGCGGGCTTTTTGTTGATTCGATTTGGAATTGATTGACCCTGCGTCCGCAAATGCCGATTCTTTGGGTCCTTGTGTCATTGGTCGTTTGTGGCCGGCGTGTCAGCCTGCATCGCCCACAGGAGATGCCCCAATGAAAAAGACACTGCTGCCGTTCGCCGCCGTCCTGGCGCTCAGCGCCTTCGATTTCGCCGCCATTTCCGTCGCGACCGTCGCGCCGGCCGAAGCCGCTGCCTGCGTGCGCGGCGTGCGTGGCGCGGCCTGCGCCGGTCCGCGCGGCGCCGTCGCGGTTCGTCGTCCCCCGGTCTATCGCCGGGGCGTCGTCGTCGTCCGCTGATTCGCTACGCATGAAAACGCTGCGGCGCGTCGCTTCCGATTTTCTGCGACGCGCCGCAGCTTTTTTAATTCTGGCGAGTGCGGCGCTCGCCGGGAACGGGGCTCAGGCGCAGCCGGCCGCCGATCGAGCCTATGTCGGATCTGCAGCCTGCGCCGGGTGCCACGCCACGCAATCGAAATTGTGGATGTCGTCGCAGCACGCGCGGGCCATGCAGCGCGCCGATGCAAACACGGTGCTCGGCGATTTCAACGACGCGAAGGCCGAGCACTTCAGGTCGAAGGCGAGCTTCTTCCGCAGGGACGGCGGCTATTTCGTCGAGACCGAAGGCGCCGACGGCAAGAGCGCGACCTATCGCATCGACTACACGTTCGGCCTCGAGCCGCTGCAGCAATATCTGACGACCTTTCCCGACGGGCGCGTGCAGGCGCTGCCCTTCGCCTGGGATACGCGTCCGAAAGGGCAGGGCGGCCAGCGCTGGTTCCATCTCTATCCCGGCGAGGCCGTTCCTCCCGGCGACGCGCTGCACTGGACCGGCCCGCTGCAGAACTGGAACTTCATGTGCGCCGATTGCCATTCGACGGCGGTGCGCAAGAATTACGACGCCACGAAAAATGCGTTCGCAGCGTCCTTTTCCGAAATCGGCATCGGCTGCGAATCCTGCCACGGCCCGGCGTCCGGCCATGTCGTCTGGGCGAATGCCGGACGCGATCCGAAGGCGGCGCTCAAAGGTTTCGCCTCCCTCGCAAGGCAGCGCCCGCCCGTCGACTGGACGCCCGATCCGAAGACGGGAAGCCCGTCCGGCGGCGCGAGCCCGACCGTCGGCGGCGAACTCGAGACCTGCGGGCGCTGCCATGTGCGCCGCTCGCAATTCGACGCGACATGGCGGCCGGGCCAACCGCTGATGGATCACTATCGCCCGGTCTTCCTCACGCCCGACCTGTTCGAGGACGACGGCCAGATGAAGGACGAGGTGTTCAACCTTTCGTCCTTCCAGCAGAGCAGGATGTTCGCGAAGGGCGTCTTGTGCAGCGACTGCCACGATCCGCACAGCGGCAAGCTGAAGGCCGACGGCGCGCAGGTCTGCAGCCAGTGCCATGCGGCCGAGCGCTTCGCGGCGACGGCCCATACCGGACACAAGGACGGCAAGAACCAGCCCGATTGCATCTCCTGCCATATGCCGGCGCGCACCTACATGGTCGTCGATCCGCGCCACGACCACGGCTTCCGCGTGCCGCGTCCAGATCTCACTGTCGCCATCGGCACGCCCAACGCGTGCAACGATTGCCACAAGGACAGACCGGCGGCCTGGGCGGCCGAGGCCGTGGAAGGCTGGCATGGCCCGACGCGCAAGGGTTTCCAGACCTATGCGCGCGCCTTCCACGCCGCGCGCACGCAATCGCCCGACGCGCGCGCTCTCTTGCTGGCGGTCGCGCGCGAAAAACAGACGCCGCCGCTGGCGCGCGCGACAGCGATCCTCAATCTCGACGGGCAGTCCGGCCGCGATGTCGATGCGTTGATCGCCGATGCGCTCGCAGATCCCGAACCGATGGCGCGCATCGCCGCTCTGCGCAGCGTCGCGCGCCTGCAACCGCCGGAACGCTGGCGGCGCGCCAGTCCGCTTCTCGCCGATCCGATCCGCGCCGTGCGCCTCGAAGCGGTTTCGACTTTGGCCGAAGGCCCGCCGCCCGGCGCCCCGGAAGCCGAGCGCGCGGCATTCGACAGAGCGGCGGCCGAATATGTCGCGGCCGAACGCTTCAACGCCGATCGCGCCGAGAGCCGCACCAACCTCGGCAATTTCTTCAGCCGTCGCGGCGACGCGGTCGCGGCGGAAGAGGAATATCGCGCGGCCATCGCGCTCGCGCCGCTCGTTGCGCCGCGCATTGCGCTCGCCGATCTCTATCGCGCCACGGGACGCGAGGCCGACGCCGAACGTCTGCTGCGCGCGACCGTGATGATCGACCCGCAGGCCGCCGCCCCGCGCCATGCGCTGGGCCTCGCACTGGTCCGCCAGAAGAAATATGCCGAAGCGCTCGACCTGCTGAAACAGGCGGCCGAACGCGAGCCCGGCCAGCCGCGCTACGCCTATGTCTATGCGATCGCCCTGCAGTCGACGGGCCGCAACGACGAGGCGATGGACGTGCTGCGCCGCGCGGCCGAGGCCAATCCGTCGGACCGCTCCATCCTCAGCACGTTGCTGCAGAACAGCCTGCGCGCCGGCCAGTTCGACGCGGCGCTGGATTACGCGCAGAAGCTCTCGGCGCTCTCGCCCGACGATGCAGGCCTGAAGCGGATCGTCGAGCAACTGGGTGGGCAGGGGAAGAAGTAGGGGCGCTGCGTGCGAAGTTCGCGGCGTCGGGCGACGGAAAGATGGTACCGCCACCCCGGCTCGAACGGGGGACCTCTAGATCCACAATCTAGCGCTCTAACCAACTGAGCTATGGCGGCACTGCGCCCGTGCGGATCATGCGCGCAAGGGCTGCGTCAGGCGAAGCCTATAGAGAAGCGCCGCCTGCAATGCAAGGCGGCGCGGCAAAGGCTGGAGGGGAAGCGAAAGTCGCGCGGCGCGGCCCGGAAACGGCCCGCGCGCGGCGCTTGAATCAGCCCTTGTGCAGGACCTTCTTCATCTGCGCCTGGATGGGCGCGGCGGTCTCGTCGGCCGTCTTCTTGGCGAGTTCGGCGAATTCCTTCGCCTGCGCCACGGCGGCTTCGCCCTGCGTGCGCAGGAATTCGCCGTGCAGCTGAATCGCCTCGGCGATGTTCTTGGCGGTGGCCAAGGCCTTCAGGTGATCGAAGACGGCGTTGGCGTTGGTCTTGGCCGAGTCGAGCGCCTTGACCGCGAGTTCGGACGCGCCCTTCGACGTGGCGGCGAAGCTCGCCTGCAGCGTCTGGGTGGCTTCCTCGGTCGCGGCCTTCGCCTGGTCATAGGCGGCGCGACCCTGCTCGAGAGCCTTGGCGGCGACGCTGCTGATGTTGGCTTCCAGACCGGAAAGATCGACCACGGCCGCAGCCGCGACCGGCTTTTCGGCCGGCTTCGCTGCGACCGGCTTGGCCACGACCGGCTTGGCTTCGGCTTTCGCCTCGGCCTTGACGGGCGCCTCGGCTGCCGGAGCGGCGGCCTTCGGCGCGGCGGGCTTTGCCACCACAGCCTTGGGCGCAGCGGCCTTGGGCGCCGGCGCGACGGGAGCCGGAGCCTTGGGGGCGGGTCTGCGTACGGCCATGATCGATCTCCTGTCTCGAAAAGGACTTTCGTTTACGAGGACTTGGGCGTGACGGCCTTCTGCACCGTCGTGCCGATTTCCTTGGCCTGCTCCTGGAGGTTGGCCATCTGCGCCTTCAGATATTCGGACTGCAGCTGCACGACCTCCTGCAGGTCCTTGGCGTGGACCAGCTTCTGCGCATGGTCGAAGGCGGCCTTCATGTTGGCCTCGGCATAGGACATGGCCTTGGCGCCGACGTCCTTGACGCCCGCCGGAACGGCGAATGCGCTGGACTCGACGGCGGTTGCGGCCTTCTGGGCGGCGCCCATGAAGCCTTCGAACGCCTTGCGCGCCTGTTCGACGCTCTTTTCGGCGAAGTCGCGCATTTCTGCCGGAATTTCGTAAGGAAGCTGGGTCATGTCGCATCTCCTCTGGCTGCGTTTTCCCCCGGACGGCCGATTGTGGTCTCTTCCGTCCCGCGCGCAACCGATAACACAATTTTGCTGCAATGCAACAAAATTGTGCGCCGCAGCGGCCCAGATTCATCATTAACCCATCAAATGCCGTGGAAGCCCTGACGTCGCGTGGATTTCGGCCGGGCCGGCCGTTAAGACTCCATTAAGTTTTCCGGCCAGCCGACCCGGCAGGGGCAGGCGTCGAGCGTTTGGGTTTGCGATGAGCGATGCGGAATTTTCCGGCCCCGGGCCGGAGGAGATCGAGGCGGCCCTCGCCGATCCGGCGCTGGCTTCGCTGCGCCAGTCGGGCGCGCCGGTGGTTGTCGTGGCCAGCGATCCTTCGCGCGTCGCCTACGCCAGCGACGGCGCGCAGGCCCTGTTCGGCGGCGACGCCGCGGCGTTGACGCGGCGGCTTCTGCATGGCGGCGAACCCGGCGCGCTGCGCCTCGTCGCGCTCTCGCATTCGCTGCTGCCCGGCGCTGCGCCGCGTCTCGAACGCCTGCGCTTCTTCTTCGGTCCGGTCGCCGAAACCGTGACCGTGCTGTGCCGGCGCGTCGCCCGCGAAGCCGGCAAGCCGTTTTTCGTCATCGCCGTTCTCGGCGTCCGCGCGCCCAAGGCCGCCGGCGGCGACAACAAGGTCGCGCAATTGTCGGCCGTCGCGCCTGCGGAGCCCGCGCCGCCGCGTCCCCGCCGTTTCGCATGGGCGACGGACAAGGATCACGTCTTCGCCTCGGTCGCGCCCGCCCTGGCCGAAACGATCGGCGCGCAGAATGCGGATCTCGTCGGGCGCAGCTTCGTCGATGTCGCGCGCGACATGGGGCTCGATCCGGAGGGACGTATCGCCGCCGCGCTCGGCGCGCGCGATACATGGAGCGGCGTCGAGGTTCGCTGGCCTGCGGGCGACGGCGCGCATCTCGCGCCGGTGACGCTCGGCGCGGCGCCCGTCTTCGACGCCGACGAGAATTTTCTCGGCTTTCGCGGCTTCGGCCTGATCCACCCCGAACGCATCGCGCGGGACATCGAGACGGAAACGCCGGCGCCGGAACCGGACGCAGTCGCCGCGACGCCGCCGGCGGCGCTCGTTGTCGACATGCCGCGCGCCGTCGAGGACGCGCAGGCCGAACCGCCGCGCATCGCCGACGCGCCGCCGCAGACGGAAATCGCTGCCGCCCCCGAAGCGCCCGTCGCGCCGCAGGACGAAGACGAACCGGCTTCGGCAGAGATCGTTTCGCTGACCGACGCCGGCGCGCCCGTCTATCGCGACGACGAGCGCGACGCCGTCGACGCGGCCGGGCAGGGCGACGAGATGCAGGACGAAGTTCCCGCACTCGACGCACCCGGCGTCGACGAGGTCGCCGAACCGGAGGAAGCGGACGAGTCCCCTGTCGCCGAGGCGCAGCCCTCGCAAGGCTCGGCCAAGGTCGTGCCGCTGCGGCCCAACCAGAACAATCACGCGCTCAACATGGCCGGCCTGACGCCGACCGAGAAATCCGCCTTCGAGGAAATCGCGCGCACGCTCGGCGCCGAACCCGTCGCGGAGGACAAGCCTGCCGAACCGGACCACAACGACGACCAGGACCGCGCCGCTTCGGCCAACCAGCGCGCCCGCGATCTCATCGATCTCGTCGCGCGCTTTGGACGTTCGGAAGAATCGTTGCAAGACGACGCCCGGACGCAGGCTGCGGAAGCCGCGCCGCCGCTCGCCATCGTCGATCCGGCTGCGCCGCCGGCGCGCGCCGAAACGGCGATCGACCCCGGCGATCGCAACGCCCGCGCCGTGCTCGAGCGTCTGCCGGTCGGCGTCGTGGTCAGCCGCTTCAACGTGCCGATCTTTGTCAATCGCACGCTGCTCGAACTTCTCGACTATGCCGACGTCGACGCCTTCCATGCGGCCGGCGGCATGGACCGCCTGTTCCACGGCCGTTCGCCCGACAGCGGCGCCGCGCAGATCGAGGCGCGCGAAGGAACGCTGATGCCGGTGGATGCGCGCGTGCAGGCCATCGACTGGGACGACCTGCCGGCGACGCTCGTCACGCTGCGTCGCGCCGTCGACAATGGCGACACGGCGCGCGCCAAGGCGCTCGAACTCGAAGTGCGGCAACGCGATTCCGAAGCGCGCGAAATGCACGCCATTCTCGATACGGCCACCGACGGCGTCGCCGTGCTCGACGCCGACGGGCGCATTCTCTCGCTCAACCGCTCCGGCGAAGCCCTGTTCGGTTTCGACCAGAACGAGGTCGCCGGCGAGCAGTTCGCCAGCCTTGTCGCGCCGGAAAGCCATGACGCGCTCGCGCAATATTTCGATGGCGTGAAACAGGGCGGCGTAGCCTCGGTCATGAACGACGGCCGCGAGATCGTCGGTCGCGCGCGGCAGGGCGGCTCCATTCCGCTCTTCGTGACGCTGGGCCGCATCGGCGCCGGCTCCACGCCGAAATTCTGCGCCGTGCTGCGCGACATGACCGCCTGGAAGAAGGTCGAGCGCGAACTCGGCGACGCGCGCCGCGAGGCCGAGCGCGCCAGCGCGCTGAAGTCTGATTTCCTGGCGAAGGTCAGCCACGAGATACGCACGCCTCTCAACGCCATCCTCGGCTTTGCCGAAGTCATCATGGACGAGCGCTTCGGCCCTGTCGGCAACGAACGGTATCGTGAATACATGCGCGATATCCATCGCTCCGGCGAGCATGTGCTGAGCCTCGTCAACGACCTGCTCGACCTCTCCAAGATCGAGGCCGGCAAGGTCGATCTCGAATTCGTCAGCGTCAACGCCAACGCCATCGTTTCCGAATGCGTTTCGCTATTGCAGCAGCAGGCGAGCCGCGATCGCGTCATCCTGCGCCTGTCGCTGGCGCCCAATCTGCCGAACATCGTCGCCGACGAGCGTTCGATCCGCCAGATCGTGCTCAACCTCCTGTCGAACGCCATCAAGTTCAACGAGCCGGGCGGCCAGGTTATCGTCTCGACCGCGCTGACCGACGCCGGACATGCCGTCATTCGTCTCAAGGACACGGGTGTCGGCATGAGCGATTCCGAACTGGAAACCGCGCTCGAGCCGTTCCGCCAGCTCGCGACATCGCGCAAGATCGAGGGCACTGGCCTCGGTCTGCCGCTGACCAAGGCGCTGGTCGAGGCCAATCGCGCCTCCTTCACGATCAAGAGCCGCAAGGGCGAAGGCACTCTGGTCGAGGTCGTGTTCCCGCCGACGCGCGTGCTCGCGGAATAAACCCGCCGCGCCTCAGTTCGGAGCCTGCACGTCCCCTTCGGCGAGATCGAGCGTCACGTTCGTTACGCCCGGTTCGTCGCGCGATTCGCGCAGGCGGAAGCCCAGCGCCTTGCACATCTGCAGCATCGGCTGGTTTTCGGTGAGGACCTGTCCCTCGATCTTTTCTAGCCCCATGCTGCGTCCGTAGTCGATCATCATCTCCATGAGCCGCCAGCCGAGTCCCTGGCCTTTCACGAGCGGCCCGAGCAGGATGGCGTATTCGCCCTCGGTCAGGTCGGCGTTCATCATCAGGCGAACGCCGCCGAGCAATTCGCCGGTTTCCGCCTTGATCGCGGCGACCGCGTAGGCGCGCGCGTAGTCGATCTGCGTGAGACGCGCGAGAAATGCGTGGCTGAACGATTTCACGGGCGCGAAGAAGCGCAGGCGCAGGTCGTTCTGCGGCACCGTCTCGAAGAAGGCGCGGTACATCTCCTCGTCTTCGGGCCGGACCGGCCGCACGATGACGACCGTGCCGTCCTTCAGCCGCAGCGTCGTCTCGAGATCCTTGGGATAGGGCGCGACGGCGAAGCGCCGATTCGCCTGTCCCGGACGCTGCTTCGGATCTGCTTCGACGCGGATGCGCGCATCGACGACCATCACGCCGCTTTCATCCGCGAGCAGCGGATTGAGATCGAGCTCGCGCACCTCGGGCACGTCGGCTGCAAGCTGCGCCAGTTTCACCAGCGTCAACGCCACGGCATCGACATCGGCGCGCGGCACGTCGCGGTAGAATTCCAGAATGTTCGCGACCCGGGTGCGCCGGATCATGTCGTGCGCCAATGACAGGTCGAGCGGCGGCAGCGCCAGCGCGCGATCCTCGATGATTTCCACCGCCTTGCCGCCGCGTCCGAAAACGATGACGGGCCCGAATGTCGGATCGTCGGCGATGCCGGCGATCAGTTCGCGCCCGTGCGGCCGCTTGATCATCGGATGGACCGTCACGCCCTCGAGCGTGGCGTTCGGAATTTCGCGGCCGATCCTCGCGATCATCTCGCGCGCCGCTTCGACCGCCGCATCCGGCGTCCGCAGGTCGAGCGCGACGCCGCCGATGTCGGACTTGTGGGCGATGTCGCGCGACACGATCTTGACGACGCAGGCGCCGGAGCGCGCGATGAACAGGCGCGCCAGTTCGCCGGCTTCCTCCGGCGTGCGCGCAAAGCGCGCCGGCGCGACCGGAATGTCGTAGGCGTCGAGCAGCGTCGTCATTTCCACCGGCGCGAGCCAGCGATGCCCGCGTTCGATCGCCTGTCGAACGACTGCGCGCGCCCGCTCGATGTCCGGCTCGAAATCGGTCGGCAGGTTCGGCGGCGCGCTCATCATGAATTCGCGCGCCTCGTTCCAGCGCACCATGTGCATGAAGCCGCGCACGCCGCCGGTCTGGTAATGCGGGATGCGCGCGTCCTCGAATATCTTGTCGGTCTCCGGCGTCGCGCCGAACCAGACGGCGAAGACGGGTTTGGGCGTAACGGTGCGCTTGCGCGCGTCCTTGACGCTGGCGACGACGGCTTCGGCGATCTCCGTCGATTTCGACAGCGCGTTCGGCGCGTGGATCACCATCACGGCGTCGGTCGTCTTGTCGGCGAGCGCCGCGCCGATCGTCGCGGTGAAGCGTTGCGGATCGGCGTCGCCGTCGAGATCGAGCGGATTCTCGCGCCGCGACGAGGGCGGCAGGATCGCGTCGAGCTTCTCCCAGGTCGCGGGCTCCATTGGCGCCAGCGCGCCGCGCATGTCGGTCAGCCGGTCGGCGGCGAGGCGCCCGAGGCCGCCGCCATTGGAAATGATGGCGAGCCGGCGTCCCGGAAACGGCTTGATGCGGCCGAGCGCTTCGGCGGCGTCGAACAATTCGTCGATGTCGGCGACGCGCAGCAGGCCGGCGCGGCGGAAGGCCGCGTCGTAGACGGTGTCCGGCCCCGCCATGTTGGCGACCGACGATCCACCCCGCGGTCCGCGCTTGTGCCGGCCGGATTTCGCGACGATGACGGGCTTCACGCGCGCCGCCGCGCGCGCCGCCGACATGAAGGTCTGCGGGTCTTCCAGCCTGTCGATGTAGAGCAGGATGGCGCGCGTGCCGCTGTCCATCGCGAAATAGTCGAGAAGGTCGCCGAAATCGACGTCGGCCATTTCGCCGGCGGACACGAGGCCGGAAAAGCCGACGTGCCGAGACTGCGCCCAGGTCACCATCGCCGCGCCGATCGCGCCGGATTGCGAGAGCAGCGCAAGGTCTCCGGGCGGCGCATGGTTCGCCGACAATGACGCGTTCAGCCCGACCGACGGCATCATCACGCCGAGGCAATCCGGGCCGATGATCCGCATCTTTCGGCGCCGCGCGACCGCGCGCAGCGCCAAATCCAGGGGACCGCCTGCGCCGGCCGGGTCACGCGTCATGACGATCGCGCCTGCGACGCCCGCCTTTTCGGCTTCCTCGATCTGCCTGAGCGCATATTCGACCGGCGCGGCGACGACGACGACGTCGGGCGCTGCAGCCAGGTCCGAGACGCTGGCGGCGCAAGTTCGTCCGTCCACGTCGGTATAGCGCGGGTTGACCAGCGCGATCTCGCCCTTGAAGCCCGCCCCGACGAGGTTCTGATAGAGGGCGAGGCCCGTCGAACCCTCCCGTGGGCTCGCGCCGACGAGCGCGATCGACTTGGGGGTCAGGATACGGTCGAGCGCCCGTACGCCCATGATTTCAATCCCGGTTCGAACCCGACGCGGTCAGCGCGTCGAACCGATTCCTATCATGCTGCAACGCAACATGCACGAATTCCCGGTGCGACCCGGCAGCGCAGCCTATTTCAGCGTCTCGCGCGCGATCACCAGCCGCTGGATCTCCGAAGTGCCCTCATAGATGCGCGTGATGCGCGCATCGCGCAAATGGCGCTCGACGCCCGCCTCGGCAATGTAGCCGGCGCCGCCGAATATCTGCACGGCCGTATCCGTCGCGCGGTGCGCGGCTTCCGAGGCGAACAGCTTCGCCATCGAGGCCTCCTTGGAATACGGGCCGCCCCGATCCTTGGTCGCCGCCGCGTTCAGGATCAGCAGGCGTGCGGCTTCGAGGTCGGTCTCGCGGTCGGCGATCATCCATTGCAGGCCCTGGAATTCGGCGATCGGCTTTCCGAACTGCCGGCGTTCCTTCACATAGGCCTTGGCCTTGTCCATCGCGGCGCGGGCGATGCCGAGCGACAGGGCGGCGATGCCGATGCGCCCGCCGGCCAGTTCCCCGACCGCCACGCGGAAGCCGTCGTCGAGCCTGCCCATGATGGCCGACGCCGGCACGCGGCAATTCTCGAAGACGACAACATTCGTCGCAGACCCGTGCTGGCCGAGCTTCTTCTCCGCCTTGCCGACGATCAGCCCCGGCGTCCCGGCCGGGACGAGAAACACCGAGATGCCCTTGCCGCGCGGCGCCTCGGGATCGGTTACGGCCCACACGACGAACACGCCGGCGTATTCGGCCGAGCTGATGTAGATCTTCTCGCCGTCCAGAACATAGTCGTTTCCGTCCTTGCGGGCGCGCAGGCGCATCGCCGAGGGATCGGAGCCGGCGCCGGATTCGGTCAGACAGAAGGCGCCGGCCGCATATGTGCCGTCCGCCAGTTTCGGCAGGATGTCCGCCTTCTGCTCGGGACTGGCGACCGCATTGATGACCTCGGCGACCATGTTCGTGACCGACATCGTGACGGCGGTCGACGCGCAGGCGTAGCCGAGTTCCTCGATCGACAGGGCAAAGGCGACCGACCCGGCCTCCGAGCCGCCGAAGGCGGCCGGCACGTTCAGCGTCGCAAAGCCGTTGCGGGCCAGTTCCTTCAGGTTGGCGATCAGATGCGCGCGGCCCTCGCCGCGGTCGAGCGCCTCGGCATGCGGGGCCAGCCGTTCCGCGGCGAAACGGCGGGCCGTGTCGCGGATCAGGCTCTCTTCTTCCGAAAGGGCAAATTGCATCGAACGGGCTCGCGGCGATTGACAGGTTGAGAAGTGAACGATTCACTCGGGCTGCACTGTCGATTAACAGGACAGGGGGAGGAAGCAATGAAGGTTTTCAGGCTTGCAGCCGTCGCATTCGTCCTCGCCGCCGCGCCGGCCCTGGCCGCCGATGGCATCGTCGGAACCTGGGAGCGCAGCGACGGCACATCCCGTATCCGCATGTCGCCGTGCGGCGGCGGGTTCTGCGGTGTCGTGAGCTGGCTGCGCGATCCCGCCAATTCGCCGTCCAAGGTCGGGCAGCGCGTCTTCTACGACATGAAGGCGGACGGTTCCGGCTGGTCGGGCAGCGCCTTCAATCCGGAAGACGGCAAGACCTACACGGGCAAGGCGACCGTGTCGGGCTCCAGCATGACGACGCAGGGCTGCGTGCTCGGCGGCCTGATCTGCAAGAGCGTGAACTGGTCGCGCGTCAACTGATTGACCCTGTGTCGTAAGCCAAATGCGAAGCCGGACTTGTCCGGCTTCGTGTGCATGGCGTCGCCGCGTGGTTAACTTTTCGTTTTCACCATCTTTCCAATTCCGGATTCACTTGCGCGCATTCCAACGCTAGCTATACGGCTCGACATTGGCTGGGAGCGGGAGATGAGCGCGACGAGAGAGCGCAGGCACGGACGCCGGAAACGGGTCCTGTTCACGGCTTGGGCAATGCCCGATCTATGCTCGCAATCCATGGAATGCGCGGTGCGCAATATTTCTGTCGGCGGCGCCGCCCTTCGCATAGCCCATGCCGCGCCGAAATCTTTCGAACTGCGGATCGAGCGCGACGGCACGGTGCGTCACGCGCACACGATCTGGCGCGATGGCGACGATCGCGGCGTCGCATTCGACGATGCGCCCGTCGACGAGAGCGACAGGGTCGTGTCCATTCTCGATGTGCGCGAAGCGCTGAAGTTCAGGACGCGCGGCGGCGACTGATCGTCGGCTGCAGCCGGCTCACGCGCCGGCGGTCGGGTGCCATTGAGGCGCGTAGCCGTTGCGAAGGGCGACAAGCGTCGTCGGCGGCGTCAGCACCGCGACATCGCCCCCTTTCGGTCTCGGCGCCCGTTTCCCGTAGCCCGAAAAAGACCATTCGAGGATGGCGTCTCCCCTCACCGCGAAGGCTTTCGGGCCTTCGGCGAACATGGCGCCGTCCGGCAGATCGTCGATCTTCATCGTATGAACGCGCTTGGCGCGGCCGATCCGCCGTTCCGCGTCGAGCCGCGCATCCAGTTTCGGCGCCCGGTCCAGCTGGCGATCGTCGAGCGCCGCGATGAAAGCGCTGGCCGCTTCGCGCCGGCAGTAGAAGCAGGGACGATGTCCCGCCGCGAGCGCCGTCGGTTCGTCGGCGAAGAACAGATCCGTGTAGCGTCTTCCGAAGACGTCGTTGCGCCTGCCCTTGAACTGCAGCAGGCAGATGATCCACATCCTGGATTTCCAGCGCGACGCGCCGAGCGTGCGGTCGTCGCGGTGGAACCGCCCGCCGCGATTGCCGTACATCAGGCCCCGCTCGCCGACCGCGCAGATCTCGCCGAACGGGTCGACGCGGTTCTGAAGCGGGGACGGCCGCGCGCTCAGAACGGCAGGCTCGGCGAAGTGGCGGCGCAGCGGCCGTCGGCGATCTTGTAGTGCGGCGGATCGCAGGGCGTGACGTCCATCGGGCACATTTGCCGGCAGGCGTAGCCAGAGGGCGCGGAGCCATATTGGTAGGCCGGCTGCGTCGCCGGATAAGGCCTGACCTGCCTGTAGGTCTGCGCGAAGGCGGGCGAAGCCGCGAAGGCCAGGGCCGAAGTCGCGGAAAGCACGAGAAACATCGGTCGCATGAGACGCTCCCTTTGCGGAAAGTCCCTAGATGTGCCTTCCGCCCGGTGCGGCAAGGTCCGTCGAACCGGATTACCGGAAACCGCCGACGCCGGCGCCGCCGACATGGCCGAAGTCGCAGCGGCCGTCGACGCGCTTGAATTCCGGCGGATCGCAAGGCGACGTGTCGGCCGTGCAGAGAGGCTGGCACACTTTCGCCGCGGCGACCGGCTGGGAAGCATGTTTCTTGCGGGGCTTGGCCGGGGCGGCTGTCGCTATCGCGAGAGCGCCAAGGAACACCACGCCGGCGGTAAAGATGCGCATCTGCGCCTCCTCTTTGTTCTTCGTCCAAAGATGGCGCTACGGCGCGAAAACGGCAAGGCTCTAGCGCGAGGCCTGAAGTCCGATCGTGTCGACCTGGTAGACGTCGTCGGCGAAATGCACCGTGCCGTCGGCCGAGGCCCAGCCGGTCATGTAGACCCAGATGACCGGCACGGGCTTGACCAGCTTCAGGTCTTCCCGCTCCTTGCCGATCTTGGCGGTCAGATCGGCCGTCGTGTACGCGCCCGAACCTTCGAGCAGCCACGCCGCGAGGTCATAGACGCCGGCGACGCGCACGCAGCCGTGCGACAGGAACCGGTAGTCCCTGCCGAAATAGGCTTTCGACGGCGTGTCGTGCATGTAGACCGAATGCTTGTTGTTCATCTGGATGCGGATCGAGCCGAGCGCATTCCCTTTTCCGGAATCCTGCCGCAGCGTGTAGTTGACCGCCTTTTCCGTGCCCCAGTTGATGGAGCGCGGATCGACCTCGGTTCCGCGCCCGTCGAGAATGCGGATCTTCTGGCGCGACAGGTAGCCCGCGTCCTTGCGCATCTTCGGAATGATCTCGTTCTTGATGATCGAGGTCGGCACCGTCCACGTCGGATTCATGTTGATCGCGCTGATGCGCGCCGTCACTTCCGGCGACTGGTGGTCGACGTCGCCGACGACGGCGACATAGCGCTTGAAGACGCGGCCGTTCTCGACCGTCTCGACGGCGGCCGAAGGAATGTTGACCGCAACGTAGCGTTCGCCGAACGGAAAGTTGACTCCGGCCAGCCGCTGCGACGAAGACGCGAGCTGCTTGAAGCGCGTGCGCGCCGGCACGTTGATGGCGCGCAACGTCGCGCCGGCGACGACGCCCGTTTCCCTGAGTCCGTTTCGCGCCTGGAAATGTTTCACGGCATTGGCGAGGCCCGCATCCCATGCGTCGCCGTTCGGCACGTTCTCGTTCGGATCGCCCTCGAGTGCGAGCCGCTTGCGCAACGCCGCCACGGGCGCGCCGCGTGAACCGGGACCGACGTTGCCTGGAATGGTTGGCCAGCCGCCCGCGTCGGCGATCTGCGCATAGCGTTCCGACGCCTTGGCGGTCGCGAAGAATGTTTCGGGCTGAAAGGATGGCGTCGGATCGGTCGACAGCGCCCATTCGCGGATCGGCGGCTTGGGCTTCGGCTTGGGTGGGCTGGCCGCCGCATTGGCGGCCGGTACGGCGCCCGGCTGCCCCAGGCCGGACTGTGCGGCCGGCGCCGGATTGGCAGGGGATTGGGCGGGCGCCTGCGCCGCCGGCGCGGGCATCGCCGGCGCGGGGCCGCCGCCCGGCAATGGAATGGCCGGGGCGGGCGAAAGCGGAGTGGTCGCCATAGGCGCGGGAGAAAGGGGGGAGGGCGCCGCCGGCCGCGCCGGGCCCCCGGTTGCGCTGGGCGCCGGTAGCGGCGCTGGTCCCATCTGGCCGGGCGCCGTTTGCGCGAATGCCGCGCCGGCCGCGAGCAGCGCGGTCGCGCGGAGGAGCGCACGCGCGGCGCGAACGGTGTGAAACGGCTTCATCGCTGACAATCCAGGCCCTCAGGATCGGCGGCCAGGGCCGAAATGGCCCGTCGAGCGCTCTTTACGCCGCAGGCGCGGCTGTTTCCAACGACTTTGCGGCGGAAATATTGAGAAAGGATTCACCGGCCGGCATTGAACCCATGTCTGCTGGGGTTTCCGGCTGGTTCACGAATTATTTACCCGGCCTGCCGGGCGTGGCAGGGCTGCGATGATCGCGGTTCCTGCTTGTTCGCAGATTTTTCCCGCCGCGTCCGGGACAGCCTCTCGGTTTCGTCCGCTATGGACCGCAACCGGACGGTCGCAACTGCGGAAATGCTCGCTTTGCGTGACCGTTGTGGATTTCATTCGTCCATGCAGGCGTCCCGTGCGCCGTTCAATACCACCAACGCTTGGTGTTCACGGCAAGATCGACGAAGGCTCGCACCTTCAGCGACAACAGGCGTGAACTCGGGTAGACCAACTGGATCGGATACGGGGCAGGTTCGAATGCTCCGAGCACGGTCTTGAGAGCGCCCTCCTTGATGTGATCGGCGACCTGATAGCTGAGCGCCAATGTAACGCCACCGCCGGTCAAGGCATGAGTGATCGCTGCATCGCCATTGTTGGTCGTGAACGAGGGCTTTACGTCCACCTCGAGGTGCTGATCGCCTCGCTGAAAGCGCCACGTGCGGCCGGGCGCCAGCGCGGAGAACGCGATGATGCGATGCCGCTCGAGATCGTCAGGCGTCGTCGGCTCTCCGTTCATGTCGAGGTAACCGGGCGCGGCTACCAGGACCCGACGCGTTGCGCCGACCTTCCTCACGACGTCTCCCGAGTCCGGCAATGTGCCGATCCGAACCGCAACATCGATGCCTTCTTCCGTCAGATTGGCGAAACGGTCGTTGAGGAGCAGCTCCGCCGAAACCCGTGGGTAGCGTTGCATGTAGGCGCTCAGCAAAGGCGCGACATGCAGACGCCCGAACATCAGCGGCGCCGAAACCACGAGACGACCGACAGGCTCTCCGCGCTCATCCTCGGCGCTTCGTTCGGCCTCTTCCAGATCGCCGAGAATGCGACGCGCACGCTCGAGAAACCGGGCGCCGGCGTCGGTCAGGCTGACCGCTCGCGTCGTGCGATTGAGCAAACGGACGCCGAGATGCGTTTCGAGCTGGCTGACCAGCCGGGTCACGCTCGACGTCGAGATGTCCAGCCGACGGGCCGCCTGCGCAAAACCCCTGGCGTCAGCGACCGCGACAAAGGCGGCCATCGAGTCGAACCGGTCCATCGGATTGTCCCGTAATCCGCAAAAGTCTGTACCTCGGGCGCTAGATTATCACATGATTTGAAATGATGGATGGTCGGGAGGTCTGGAGCACGAAGCCCCATCAAACCGGAGACCTTCCATGTCGCGTATCGCAATTCCGAAGTCGATCGAACAGGCGCCCGAGGCGGCCCGTCCCCTGCTGGAGGCTGTCAGGAAGCAGATCGGATCGACGCCAAACCTGTTTCGCCTGACGTCCAACAGCCCGGCGGCGCTGGAAGGCTATCTCGGCCTCAACGGCGCGCTGGCCAAAGGCGCCCTGGATCCCGCGACGCGCGAGCGGATCGCCCTGGCCGTCGCCCAGATCAATGGATGCGGCTATTGCCTCGCCGCGCACTCTTTCATGGCCAAGAACATCGCCAGGCTCGACCCGACGGAAATCGCCGCCAATCGCGCAGGCCGGTCGGCTGATGCGAAGGCGGATGCGGCGGTGCGGTTCGCCGTCAAGATCGTCGAGAAGCGCGGCGGAGTCGCAGCATCCGATGTCGCCGAGGCCCGCGCGGCGGGACATTCCGACGCTGAACTGGTCGAGATCGTCGCGCATGTCGCCCTGAACACTCTGACGAACTACATCAACGAAGCATTCGAGACCGAAATCGACTTCCCTCGCGTTTCGCTTGAACAGGCCGCGTGACCTGACCACACTTCGGGACGTCGGCATTGCCGGCGTCCTCTCTGCATGGAGAAGCTCGCATGTCGCGTCCGCCGCTGCCGCCCTTTACCGCCGAAACCGCCGCCCAGAAGGCCCGAATGGCGGAAGACGCATGGAACAGCCGCGACCCGGAACGGGTCTCGCTTGCCTATACGGAAGAGTCCCGGTGGCGCAATCGCGCGGAATTCCTGGAGGGGCGCGCCCAAATCGTCGCGTTCCTTCAACGCAAATGGGCGCGCGAGATCGACTACCGTCTGATCAAGGAAGTCTGGGCGTATCACGGCAACAGGATCGCCGTACGTTTCGCGTACGAATGGCGCGACGATTCCGGTCACTGGTTTCGCAGCTACGGCAACGAGAACTGGGAATTCGACAATGCGGGCCTGATGGCCGTTCGGTTTGCGAGCATCAACGACCTGCCGATCGCTGAAGCCGACCGTCTTTTCCATTGGCCGCTCGGCCGCCGCCCGGACGATCATCCGGGTTTGTCCGCGCTGGGACTGTGAAATGACGCCCGCGACGCCTCCGAGCGACATAGCTTTCACCCCCACGGTCAAGGCGATCCAGGCGCGCAAGGGCTCGCGAGACTCCTATGAACAGATGGAGAGGCGCGGCGGCTGGAAGACCGAGATCGATGAAGGTCTGGCCGAGTTCATCCAGGCGCAGCGCAGCTTTTTCTTCGCGACAGCCAATGCGCAGGGCCAACCCTACATCCAGCATCGCGGAGGACCGCCGGGCTTCCTGCACGTGGTCGATTCTCGCACGCTCGCGATGGCCGACTTTCGAGGCAACAGGCAATACATCTCTCAGGGCAATCTCGAGGACAATGCTCGCGCCTTCATCTTCCTGATCGACTACGCCCGTCGACAGCGCGTGAAGGTCTGGGGCCGCGCAAAAATGATAGAAGGGGACGACGATCTCGCCGAAAAGCTGATGCCGCCGGGCTACAACGCGCGCGCTGAGCAGGTCCTGATCTTCGAGGTAGATGCGTGGGACGCCAATTGCCCGCAGCATATTCCGCAAAGGTTCGAAGCCGAGGATGTCGCCGCAACGCTCGCCGAACGCGACCGCAGGATAGCAGACCTCGAAGCTGAAATCGCCGAGATGCGGCGTGTGCAGAAATCCTGCGACAAACCTCAGCCGTGAGAAGACCGATGAGCCGAATTCCCTTTCTGAGAACGCCTGACAGCCGGTTCGAAAATCTGCCGGGTTATCCCTGGCAGTCGCGCTATCTGGAAACGCTTCCCGCGCTCGGCGGGCTGCGGCTGCACTATCTGGACGAGGGGCCGCGCGATGCTTCCGTGACCTGGCTCTGCCTCCACGGCAACCCGGCCTGGAGCTATCTTCACCGGCGGATGATCCCCGTCTTTCTGGCTGCCGGTCATCGCGTCGTTGCGCCCGACATGCCTGGCTTCGGCAGGAGCGACAAGCCTGTCGAGCAAAGCCAGCACACTTTCAGCTGGCATCGATCCGTGCTTCTGGAATTCGTCGAGGCGCTGGATCTGAACGGCGTCAATCTCGTGGTTCAGGACTGGGGCGGAATTCTCGGTCTCACACTGCCCATGGACGCGCCGTCGCGTTATCGCGGGCTGCTCGCGATGAATACGACGCTCGGCACGGGCGACGAACCTCTGAGCGCAGGCTTCCTCGCGTGGAGAGACATGTGCGCGAAGAACCCCGAGTTCGGCGTCGGCCGGCTTTTCGCACGCGGCAACCCGCATATGACGCCCGAGGAATGCGCCGCCTATGACGCGCCGTTCCCGGATTTCAGCTACCGCGCCGCGCTGCGGGCTTTTCCACCGATGGTGCCGGACAGGCCAGACGCCGACGGCGCCGAGGTATCGCGCCGTGCGCGGGAATTCTGGCGGAAGCAATGGGAAGGCCGCACATTCATGGCGATCGGCGCGCAGGATCCGGTGCTCGGCCCGTCGGTCATGACGGCGCTTGCGCGGAATATCCGCAATTGCCCCGAGCCTTTGATTGTTCAGGCGGCAGGACACTTCGTGCAGGAGCACGGCGAAGGCATTGCGCGCGAGGCGCTGAAATCTCTGACTGGCTGAGCGCCCTGCAGGCTTGGCGGGCGCCGTTGGGCAACCAAAGCAGGTAGATCCATCGCGCGCACGAAGCGGACGCGCACTGGCCTGCGGGCGTCGGCTCCGCTAGGTTCCAAGTCGATGCTGCGCTCGAGAAAGGCCCGCCGTTGAAGACGCTCGACGCCCCGGATTTGCTGTCCGCAGTCAACGCGTGGGTGGAGATCGAAAGTCCGACAAACGACGTTGCGGGCGTCAATGCGGTGGGGGCGCTGGCGGAGCGTCTGCTGCGCGACATCGGCGCGCATGTGGAGCGCATTTCCGGCGCGTCGACCTATGGCGATATCGTGATCGGGCGTATCCGGGGCGAGACGGAGAGGCCGGGCGTCCTGCTTCTGGGACACATGGACACGGTGCATCCCGTGGGAACGCTCGCCGGCCCCCTGCCGATGCGCGTGGAAGGCGACCGCGCCTACGGACCCGGCATCTACGACATGAAGGGCGGCGACGCGATCGCCTTCGCCGCGCTCGCGCATCTTCATGCAAACGGGCGGCGCCCGAACCTGCCCGTCACGGTCATGATGATCCCCGATGAAGAGGTCGGCAGCCCCTTCTCACGACCACACATCGATGCGGAGGCGCGAAAGCACGCGATCGTGCTGGTGGTTGAGCCTTCCGGCGACGGCGGCAGGCTCACGGTCGCCCGGCACGGCATCTCCCGCTACCATCTCAAGACAACCGGCGTGCCCGCGCATGCCGGCGCATACCACGCCAAAGGGCGCAGCGCGATCCGCGAGATGGCCCGGCAGATTCTCGCAATCGAGTCGATGACGGATTATTCGCGAAACGTCACGCTGAACGTCGGCACGGTCGCGGGTGGAACGCACGAGAACATGGTGCCGCTGCACGCGGAAGCCTGCGTCTATTGCCTCGTGCCGTTGCCGCAGGACGAACGAGAGGTGCGAGAGAGGCTGATGGCGCTGAAGCCGGTCGATCCCGATGTGCGGCTCGTGGTGACGTCGGGCCTCTATCGCCCGTCCTATGTGAAGACGCCAGCGATCCAGAAGCTCTACGACCACGCTTCCGCGCTTGCGCGCGAGATTGGCTTCGAGGTGAAGGGCGAGCGCGTCGCCGGCGGCGGCAGCGACGGCAATTTCACCGGGGCGCTCGGCGTCCCGACGCTCGACGGGCTCGGCGTCATCGGCGACGGCCCGCACACGCACCACGAGCACCTGCTCGTCCCCTGCCTCGTCCCGCGCACGCGCCTGCTCGTCCGTCTGTTCGAGACGCTGCCGGCCTGACGCGGCGTCGCGCGTCGCCTGAGACGCTTTGGCCGGCATGCGTCGCCGCCGCCAGCGGCCGAAACCTGATCTCCAGGAAAATTCGCGCATATCAACGCCAGGCGCGAACGTCCGTTTCCTGACCGAGGACCAACCGGTGCTATCGACAGCGAGCAGACACCGGAGCGAACATGGAAAGCAACTGGCGGAACGAGCGCATCCACCTGAACCATTAGGCTACTTCGCCGTTCTGTTCGGCGTCCATTCGCGTGCGAGCTTCTGCGCTTCGGCAATCTCGGCTGGAGTCATTTCCTGCGCCACACGGTTTCTATAGTTCGGAGCTGCTGGGTCGCCACCGGCGGCCGCCAGGCTGAACCACAAGTATGCGCGAACCTTGTCTTCCGGCACGCCCTGGCCCATCGCATACAGCGTCCCGAGATTGAGCTGAGCTCTCACGTACGCCTGATCTGCGGCGAGACGCCACCATTTGGCGGCTTCAGCAGGGTTTTTCGGCATGCCCATTCCATTGGCGTACATCAGGCCGAGGTTGAATTGGGCGGCGGCATTGCTCTGGTCTGCGGCGAGACGAAACCATTTCAACGCTTCGGCAGGGTCTTGCGCAACGCCTTGCCCCGTCGCGTACAGCGTCCCGAGATTGAGCTGCGCGCCGGCTTCGCCCTGATCGGCGGCAAGGCGATACCATTTCAGCGCCTGGTCGTAGTCCTGAGGTACGCCTCGGCCTTGCGCGTAATCATAACCAAGCTCGTTCTGTGACTTGGCAAACCCCTGTTTGGCGGCAAGGCGATACCACCTCACTGCCTCGACATGGTCGGGCGGCACATTCTGGCCATTGGCATACATGATACCGAGATTGTGCTGCGCAGCGGCGAAGCCCTGGTCAGCTGCGAGCCGATACCACTTCATCGCCTCCGCAAAGTCGCGTGGCACGCCACGGCCATTCGCATAGACGAAGCCGAGATTGAACTGCGCCCGCGGGATTCCCTTTTCAGCCAGCGGACGCAGGAGCCGAAGTGCGGTCGAGTAGTCGGCCCTGTCCAGGGCGGCAACCGCATTCTCCACTGCCGCCGAACCATTGTCCTCCGAAGGCCCGGCGAACGCCGGGGCGCTCGAGCCGATTGTCATTAGAATGACGACGATGGCGCTCTTGAAGGCGAGATTCATGGTCTGTGATCTTGCTTTCGTACGCCGACAATATCCCCTGGCATTCCACGAGTCTCTACCGCCCTATGCGAAGGCGCCGGTCACATGCTCCGTCTCCACGTAAGCGAAATGCGATCGCGCTGCGCACAGAGACTTGCGGCGCTGAAATGAGGATCCACCGCTTTCTCTGGAATTGCAGCTGTTGAGCTCCCTCCTGTGCAGCGACGCTTTCTTAGAGCGGGACGCCGCGCTTCTGACGCGAACACAATGACCGGAAAGCGACTTTTTATCTCGGCGGCCATGTTCGGTAGCGTTCGAGCGTGGCGAAATCGGGCGTGGCGCCTAGACCTGGCGTCTGCGGGACCGGCACGCTGCCATCGCTCACCGGAAGCAGCGAACCCACGATGGCTTCCCGGCCTGCATTGGGATGGCAATCCAATTCGAGCGTCCCGTCGCCGCCGACCGCCGCCAGCACATGCAGCGAAGCAAGCAGAGCAATTCCACCCCCGAACACATGCGGACAATAGGCCTTGCCGGCCGCGACCGCGCTTCGCGCGACGGCGAGCGAGCCCGTCACGCCGCCCCATTTCGTCGCGTCCGGCTGAATGTATTTGTAGATTTTACCGCAGCAGGCCGCGACGAGGTCGTCGCCTCGAAGATTCTCGCCGCCAGCCAGTGGCGCTCCGGCGCGTCGCGCAAGCTCTTCCCAATGTAGCGCCGGCGCGTCGACGCGCAGCGGTTCCTCGAGCCATCGCAGGCCGAGCGGATCGATTGCTGTGGCGAAGGCGAGCGCCGTCTCGAGGTCGAAGGCCTGGTTCGCATCGGCCATGATCTCGGCGTCGGGCCCGAGCGCATCGCGCATCGCCTTCAGGTTGCGCACATCGCGGTCCGTCCCGAAGCCGATTTTCAGCTTGAACGCGCGATGGCCTTCGGCTTGCCGTTCAAGCGCGAACGCTTCCGGTCTGTCGGGATTGATGCCCGTCGCGTAGACGGGAACACGATCGCGCGGCGAGCCACCGCAAAAGCGGTACAGCGGCAGGTCTTCGCGCCGCGCCGCCAGATCGCAGACCGCGATGTCAATGCCGGCTATCACCTGCGCGATGGGACCAACCTCGCCGGTCTGCAGCACGAGCACTTCAAGATCCCGGCTGAGCGTGTGGAAGAGGTCCGCCGGAGTAGCGAAAGTCTGCCCAATCAACCTTTCTCCAACGTCGGCCGCAAGCCGCGCACGATGTTCCGCGCCGACGGGCGGCCAGTTGCACCAGATTTCTCCAAATCCCTCGTGACCTTCGCCATCGACGACACGCACCAGAACGAGCGGACGGTCGCGGAACGTGCCGAAAGCGAGCCTGATCGGTGTAGCGATTGGCGCGCGATACGCGAAGGCCTCGATGCTGGAGAGGATGATCGGCTTCATCGCATGCTCTATCGGGATGTGGCGCGATGGTGCCATCCGCCACGCCTGAGCATTTGCAATTACAGAATTCCAAAGCAACGATCTACGGCCGGCTTCGGCTCCAGCCCGAATGGCCATTGCCGACCGCAAGCAGACCTTCGTGGCCTGCTCACCACCGGTAGCGGATGCCGCCGCTGCCGGCGTAGATCTGTGCGCGGCTCGACATTTCGGAATCGAACTTGCCGAAGAACGAGAAACCGTTCGCGAGCTGGAGATCGATTCCCGTCGAGATCAGCGCGAGATTGGGAGCCAGTTTCGCGCCGCTCGTCAGGAAGTTCGAACCGGGCAGCGTCTGGAACGCCGCCGATACGCCCGGCGCGGTCGTCCAGTCGTGCGCCCAGGCGCCGCGCGCGCGCAGCGCGACCGGGATCGACAGATCGTAGCGCAGGCCGAGTTCGGAGCGCGTCGAGGTCGCGCCCTGCGCATTGTAGGTCAGGCCGAAGCCGCCGAAGGACAGGTCCGTTTCCGTGTAGCCCGGCGTCCTCAGGCGCTGCGCCTGCAAGGCGCCGTAGGGCGTCAGGCCGCCGACCGGGCTTGCGAAGCGGTAGCCGCCCTCGATGCGCCCGGCGTAGGTCTGCGCGCTGTAGGAGCCCCTCAGCTGATCGCCGAAGGCCGCGATGCGGCTGGTCGTGACCCAATGATTGGCGAAGGCGAGCGCGCCCGACAGATAGGCCGGGCCGAATTTCGTCGTCGCGTAGAGACCGGCCTGGAAGAAATCGCTGCGGCCGGAGCCCGAGACCTGCCCCATGCCCCAGTTCAATCCGCCGCCGGCGAAGGCCAGTCCGATCTTCGTGTCGGGCGAGAGGCGATAGTCGAAGCCCGACGCGACGCCCAGCACGCCCGACGAGACGTTCGACGTGCCGGCAAGCTGCGAGCCGGCGAGCCGGCCGCTGCCGCCGAAACCCGTCGCCCAGACCGACCAGCGCGGCTGCTGCACCACGGGCTGCGGCGCGTCCTTCACGGCGAGCGCCTACCAGCTGTCGGGCGCGACGGCGACCGGCGCATAGCTCATAACCTGTCCGCCGCCGGTCGCGGCCTCGCCGGTCAGCGAATTGAGCGTCGACTGCAGGCCGGGTCCGCTCAGGCCGAACAGCTTCAGGAAGTTCGTCGGCAGCGAACCGTTCGTATTGAAGAAGGCGTTGATGGCGTTGACGACTTTCGACGGATTGGGCGGCAGGTTGCCGCCGCCGCCGAGCGAAGCGGTCATCGTCAGCAGCACGTCGGTCGGCGTGTAGGTGAGCGACGCTTTTGGAAGGCCTGTGGCAACTTTGCAACATATGCGTTCGTCGGTCGCGAAGAGTCCGCTACTGGCGAGCGTTCGAGGAGGCGCGGTGGTCACCGTCCCGTCTTCTGTCCCTTCGGCGGCGGCTCCACGCCGGTAATTCCGCCGCCGGGCTGCGTACCTTCGGGCGGATCGCTGGCCGGGAACGTGTCCTTCAGCGCCTTGTCGAGCTTTTCCTGCTCGGCCGCCCCCTTGTGATCGCCCTTGGCCTTGCGCCTCTGCGCCTCGCCGGTCTTCGCTTGCGTCATGATCGCCTCCATGAGGCGAAAACGTCAGATAGACCGAAAGGTTGCCGGCTTCAGGCCTGGTCGACGATCACGATGTGCAGCTTGCGCGGGCCGTGCGCGCCGAGCAGCATCGTCTGGGCGATGTCGGCGGAACGCGAGGGGCCGGTGATGAAATTGACCGTGCGCGGCATCAGCCCCTTGCCGAAGCGCGCGCGCACCCGGTCGAACACGCTCTCGTAATCGCCTTCGAGGTCGTCGGCCGAGACCACGACGATGTGATTGTCCGGCAGGAAGTTCAGGGTCGAGGGATTGTCCGGCCCCGACGTCATGACCAAAGTTCCGGATTCCGCGACGCCGGCGAAGGCGTGCGACACCGCGTTGAGGTCGTGGCCGTCCGAGCGGCCCGCCGACATGTCGAGCGCCGTCTCCTGCCACGGCATGGCGGCGAGGCGCAGGTCCTCGCCCTTGCGCAGCGTGGCCGGCAGATTGTTGTCGCGCAGCCAGCGCGCGGCCTCGCCGGGCACTTCGGCGGCGTCATTGACGATGGCGACCGACGCGAAGGCGGCGTTCGCCATCTGCTTGAACAATTCGATGCGGCCGCGGCGGTCGAGCTGGCCGCGCGCCGGCACGACGCCGCGCGGCGCGCCAGACAGGCGTGAATCGACCGCGCTCCGGCGCGGACCTTCCGCGCCGTTGACGCGCAGCGAGCGGCGGATGTTGGACAGGATTTCCTCGCGCGCGCTCATCTCGCCTTCCTCTCGCGCTTCCACTTCGACTGGAACGTCTCGCCTTCCGGCGCCGGGAAGTCGCGCCAGTCCGTCCAGCCGGAAGCCAGCGGCATCGCGCTGTAGCGGCCGGTCTTGCGCGCGTAATAGCCCATGACATGCATGGCGACGCGGGTCGCCCAGCGATAGAGCGTTGGGCGTCTGGCGAAGAACGCCCAGGCGCCGAGCCCGTAGCGCAGGCTGGATGGCGCCAGATGCCGCTCGAACTCGCGCTCGCGCCAGTGGCGCATCATGCCGGGCAGGGGAATGCGCATCGGGCAGACGGATTCGCAGCGTCCGCAGAAGGTCGAGGCGTTCGGCAATTGCCCGCCCTTCTCGACGCCGATCAGCGAAGGCGTCAGCACCGCGCCCATCGGGCCGGGATAGACCCACCCATAAGCATGGCCGCCGACCGCGTGATAGACGGGGCAATGGTTCATGCAGGCGCCGCAGCGGATGCAGCGCAGCATGTCCTGGAATTGCGTGCCGATCATCGACGAGCGGCCGTTGTCGAGCAGGACGACGTGATATTCCTCCGGCCCGTCGACGTCGCCCGGCCGGCGTGGCCCGGTCGACAGCGTCGTGTAGACGCTCATTTCCTGTCCGGTCGCCGAGCGCGCCAGCACGCGCAGCAATTGCGATGCGTCTTCCAGCGTCGGCGCGATCTTCTCGAGCGAGGCGATCACGATGTGGCATTTCGGCAGGATCTGCGTCAGGTCGCCGTTGCCCTCGTTGGTGACGATGATCGACGTGCCTGTTTCCGCGATGAGGAAATTCGCGCCTGTTATGCCGATGTCGGCGGCGAGGAATTTTTCGCGCAATATGCCGCGGGCCTCGGTGAGAAGCTGCGTCGGCTCGCTGAGGTCGCGTTCGGCGGGAAGATGCGTGTGCACGCGCCGGAAATCGCCTTCGACCTGGTCCTTCGTCAGGTGAACGGCAGGCCCGATGATGTGCGAGGGGATCTCGCCGCGCAGCTGGATGATGTATTCGCCGAGGTCGGTCTCGATCGGCTTCACGCCGGCCGCGTCCAGCGCGTCGTTGAGCGCGATCTCCTCGGAGATCATGCTCTTGCCCTTGGTGACGGTCTTCGCGCCGCGCGCCTTGCAGATGTCGACGATAGTTTTGCGCGCTTCCTCGGGCGTGCGCGCGAAATGCACGTGGCCGCCGGATTCCGTCACGCGCTTCTCGTAGGCCTCGAGATAGAGGTCGAGATGGGCGAGCGTATGGTTCTTGATGTCGCGCGCGCTGTCGCGCAACGCCTCGAATTCCGGCAGCTTCGCCATGGCGGCGGCGCGCGAGGCGGTGAAGCCGACGCGCAGTTTCCCCATCGCCTCCTGCAATTGCGGATCGTGCAGCGCCTTGTGGGCGTTGTCCTTGAACTGCGGCGTCGTGGGGTTGGAATGGACGCTCACTTGCGAGCCTCCGCCGTCTTGGGTTCGCCGATCGACGGCCCGTCGGTCATGCCGGCCAGCACTTCCGCCACGTGCCGCACTTCCATGTCCTTGCCCTGGCGCTGCAGGCGCCCCGCCATGTTCATCAGGCAGCCCATGTCGCCGGCCAGCAGCACCTCCGCCTCCGTCGCGTTGATGTCCTGCGTCTTGCGCTCGACGATCTGGCCGGAAATCTCGCCGAACTTGACGGCGAACGTGCCGCCGAAGCCGCAGCAGACGTCCGAATCCTTCATCTCGACCAGTTCCAGCCCCTCGACCGTCGCAAGCAGCTTGCGCGGCTGCGCCTGGATGCCCAGTTCGCGCAGACCCGAGCAGGAATCGTGATAGGTCACCTTGCGTGGAAAGGACGAAGCCACCTTCTCGACCTTCATCACGTCGGTCAGGAACGAGACGAGCTCGAAGCATTTCGCCGCAAACCTCTGCGCGCGCCGCTGCAGTTCGGGATCGCCCTCGAACATCTCGGGATAATGCCTGATCATCGTGCCGCCGCAGGACCCCGAAGGCGTCACGACATAGTCGAAACCCTCGAACGTCTCGATCATCTGCAGCGCCAGCGCCCTTGCATGGCCCTTGTCGCCGGAATTGTAGGCGGGCTGGCCGCAGCAGGTCTGGCTCGGCACGTCGACGATGCAGCCCGCATCCTCCAGAAGCTTCGCGGCCGCGAAGCCGACGGTCGGGCGGAACAGGTCGACGAGGCAGGTCGCCATCAGGCCGACGCGTGTGCCGCGTGGCGGGGCCCCGGTCATGCGAACCTCCTCAAAGCCCTGTCTCCTCAAACCCTAGCTTGCATGCTAGTCTGCAAACCCATCTAGGCGGGCCTCGCGGCCTGCGTCAACAGAAACGCTTCCGCCGCACAGGAACCTGCAATGTCGGCCATCGCCTTTCCCGATCCGGACGCCCGCATCGTCGCCCGCCGCGACGAGATCGTCGCCGGCCTCGCCGCGCTCCTGCCGCCGGAATGCCTCGTCACGAGCCGCGACGAACGCCGCGCCTACGAGACGGACGCGCTGACCGCCTATCGCCGCCTGCCGCTGGCGGTCGTCCTGCCGCGTTCGACCGAGGAAACGAGCCGCGTGCTCGCCTGGTGCCACGCTCACGGCGTCAAGGTCGTGCCGCGCGGCGCCGGCACGTCCCTGTCGGGCGGGGCGATCCCGCAGGAAGACGCCATCGTCATCGGCGTTTCCAAGATGTCGCGCATTCTCGACGTGGACTATGCCGACCGCATCGCGCGCGTCGAGGCCGGCGTCACCAATCTCGGCATTTCCAATGCCGTCGCCGCCGACGGTTTCTTCTATGCGCCCGATCCCTCCTCGCAGCTCGCCTGCACCATCGGCGGCAATATCGGGATGAATTCCGGCGGCGCGCATTGCCTGAAATACGGCGTAACGACAAACAATCTGCTCGGCGTGAAGATGGTCCTGATGGACGGAACGATCGTCGATATCGGCGGCGACTGGCTCGACGCTTCCGGCTACGATCTCCTCGGCCTCATCACGGGTTCGGAAGGCCAGCTCGGCATCGTCACCGAGGCGACGGTGCGCCTGCTGCGCGCGGCCGAGGGCGCGCGTCCCGTGCTGTTCGGCTTCGAGTCCAGCGAGGCGGCGGCCGCCTGCGTCGCCGACGTCATCGGCCACGGCATCATTCCCGTCGCGATGGAATTCATGGACAAGCTCGCCATCGAGATCTGCGAGGCCTTCGCCCATGCCGGCTATCCTCTCGACGCGGCCGCGCTGCTGATCGTCGAGGTCGAGGGCTCCGACGCGGAGATGGACGCGCAGTTGAAGAAGATCATCGCCATCGCGCAGAAGCACGGTGTGAAGACCGTACGCGAGTCCCAGAGCGCGATGGAGGCGGCGCTCATCTGGAAGGGCCGCAAGTCCGCCTTCGGCGCGACAGGCCGCGTCGCCGACTACATCTGCATGGATGGCACCGTGCCGACCAGCCAGCTCGTGCATGTGCTCAACGAGACCTACAAGATCGTCGACCGATACGGGCTGCGCGTCGCCAACGTCTTCCATGCCGGCGACGGCAACATGCATCCGCTCATCATGTACAACGTCAACGATCCGGCCGAGCAGGAAAAGGCCGAGAAGGCGGGCGAGGACGTGCTGCGCCTGTGCGTCGACGTCGGCGGCTGCCTCACCGGCGAGCACGGCGTCGGCATCGAGAAGCGCGATCTCATGACGCATCAATACAGCGCGGTCGATCTCGCGCAGCAGATGCGCGTGCGCGCCGCATTCGACCGCGAATGGCTGCTCAACCCTGCAAAAGTTTTCCCGCTCGAGGGGAGGGCGGCTTAGCCTGCAGCGTCATTGCGAGGAGCGGAGCGACGAAGCAATCCATCTCCGGGCCTCGCAGAAATCAAGATGGATTGCTTCGCTTCGCTCGCAATGACGATCTCGCAAGAATGACCCACGCCCCCGCTTCCTTCGCTGAACTCTCCGACGCCATTGCGCAGGCGCGCGCGAAAAGGACGCCGCTCGCCATCGCCGGCGGCGGCACGCGCGCCGGCCTCGGCCGCCCCGCGCAGAGCGAGGCGACGCTGTCGCTCGAGAAGATGAATTCAATCGTCTTCTACGAGCCGGGCGAGATGGTGTTTTGCGCCGAAGGCGGCATGACGCTCGACAGGATCGAGGCCATGCTCGCCGAACGCGGGCAGATGCTGCCGTTCGAGCCGATCGACCACCGCCGGCTCTACGGGTCGAATGGCGCGCCGACCATCGGGGCGATCGCCGCCGGCAATTTCTCGGGGCCGCGCCGCATCTCGCATGGCGCGGCGCGCGACGCGCTGATCGGCCTGCGCCTCGTCAACGGGCTGGGCGAGGAGATCAAGACAGGCGGCCGGGTGATGAAGAACGTCACCGGCCTCGACCTCGTGAAACTCTCCTGCGGCGCCTTCGGCACGCTCGGCGTGCTCGGCGAAGTCACGTTCAAGGTTCTTCCCCGTCCGGAAACCGCGGCCACTCTCGTCATTCGCGGTCTCGACGACATGCGCGGCGTCGAGGCCTTGTCGAAGGCGCTCGGTTCGCCGTTCGAGGTCTCGGGCGCGGCGCACCTGCCGGCGGGCATCGGCGACGCGCAGGCGCGCACGCTGCTGCGCGTCGAGAATTTTTCGGCTTCCGTGGAATACAGGATTGCCGAATTGCGCAAGATCGTTGGCGGCGATGTCGTGCTCGGCGAAGACGAGACGAATGTTCTGTGGCGCGACGTCAGGGATTGCGCCTTCTTCGCCTCCCCGGATCCGCGCGCCGTCTGGCGCGTCTCGACGGCGCCGTCGCGCGGGCCCGATCTCGTGCGTCGCATCCAGGCGAACGGCGCTGTCGCGCATTTCTTCGACTGGGGCGGCGGCCTTGTCTGGTTGGCGGTCGATGCGGCGGCCGACGCGCGCGCCAGGGACGTGCGCGCCGCCGTTTCGGCTTGCGGCGGCCATGCGACGCTGGTGCGCGCGCCCGACGAGTTGCGCGCCAGCGCGGATGTGTTCCAGCCCTTGCCCGAGCCGGTCATGAAGCTCACGCGCGGCATCAAGGCGAGCTTCGATCCCGATGGCGTTCTAAACCCGGGACGCATGTATGCCGGCGTCTGAACGCGTCGACAGTCGCGGCACGATCGCCGTCCAGATCGCCGTCGTCGCCGCCATCGTCGTCGCCTGCGAAACGATCGTCTATGCGCAGGGCCATCCGCTGATCTGCAAGTGCGGCTACGTCAAGTTCTGGCACGGCGTCCCGAATTCGTCGGAGAATTCGCAGCACATCGCCGACTGGTATTCCTTCTCGCACATCATCCACGGCATGCTGTTCTACGGCGCGAGCCGCCTGCTGCAGCGCATGACCGGCCGGCGGATACCCTTCATGACGGCGCTGATCGCAGCGACGCTCATCGAAGGCATGTGGGAGATCGCGGAAAATTCGCCCCTCATCATCGAGCGCTATCGCGCGGCGACCATCTCGCTCGATTATTTCGGCGACAGCGTGCTGAATTCCACGTCCGACATTCTCTTCATGGTCTTCGGCTTCTGTCTTGCCGCACTGCTGCCCGTCGCGGTCACGGTCGGGCTGGCGATCGCCATGGAGATCGGCGTCGCTTATGTGATACGCGACAATCTCACGCTCAATATCATCATGCTGCTCTATCCGTCCGAAACGATCCGGGCGTGGCAGAGCGCCGTGCAGGGCTAGCGGATGCAGACGAATTTCACCCTTGCAGCTCTCGCCGATCCGCAGATGCGCGAATCGGAAAAAATCCTGCGCTCCTGTGTCCATTGCGGCTTCTGCACCGCGACCTGTCCGACCTATCTGCTGCTCGGCGACGAACTCGATAGCCCGCGCGGCCGCATCTACATGATCAAGGATATGCTCGAGGGCGACAAGCCGGCGACGCCGGACGTGGTCAAGCATGTCGACCGCTGCCTCACCTGCCTGTCCTGCATGACGACCTGTCCGTCGGGCGTGCACTACATGCATCTCGTCGACCATGCGCGCGTGCACATCGAGCACACCTACGAGCGCCCGCTTGCAGACAGGCTGATCCGCGGCGTGCTTGCCTTCGTGCTCCCCTATCCCGAGCGTTTCCGGTTCGCGCTGCGCCTTGCCGCGCTCGGCCGGCCCTTCGCGCCGCTGCTGAGGCTCATCCCGCAGATCGGGCCGCGCATGGCGGCGATGCTGGATCTCGCGCCGAAACTCCCGCCCGCCCCCGCCGTCGAAGCGCCAGCCGTCGCGGCGCCTGCGCGAGGTCGCGTCGTCATTCTGGAGGGCTGCGCGCAGCCGCCGCTGAAACCCTCGATCAATGCCGCCGCGCGCCGCTTCTTGGCGCGCTGCGGCGTCGAGGTGGTCGCGGCGCCCGGCGAAGGCTGCTGCGGCGCGCTCGTTCATCACATGGGGCGCGAGGAAGAGGCGCTGGATTTCGTGCGCGCGAATGTCGACGCATGGACGCGTCTGATCGACGATGGCGGTCTCGACGCCATTCTCATCACCGCTTCGGGTTGCGGCACGACGGTCAAGGACTACGGCTACATGCTGCGCGAGGACGCCAATTACGCCGACAAGGCCGCGCGCGTGTCGGCGCTTGCGAAGGACATCGCCGAATATGTGGCGACCCTCGAATGGGCGCCGTCGACAGAACGCAAGCTGACCCTCGCCTACCATTCCGCCTGCTCGATGCAGCACGGGCAGAAGATCACCGAATTGCCCAAGACGCTGCTGCGCAAGGCCGGCTTCGCCGTGAAGGACGTGCCGGAAGGCCACATCTGCTGCGGTTCCGCCGGCGTCTACAACATCATGCAGCCGGAACTGGCGCGCCGCCTGCGCGATCGCAAGCTCGGTAATATCGGTCGTCTGAAGGTGCAGGCGGTCGCCGCCGGCAATATCGGTTGCATCACGCAACTCGCCTCCGCCGCCGAGACGCCGGTCGTGCACACGATCGAACTGCTGGACTGGGCCTGCGGCGGCCCCGCGCCGGCGGGGTTGGAGCGGGCGTGACTGTCATTCCCGCGCAAGCGGGAATCCAGTTCCCCGCGCTTCCGAAAGAGGCGAACGCATGCCGCGCACGTATTGGGTCTATATTCTGGCCAGCCGGCGCAACGGCACGCTCTATACCGGCGTGACCAACGATCTGTCGCGCCGCGTGTTCGAACACAGGTCCGGCGCGGGATCGAAATTTGCCGCTCGCTACGCCGCGACCATGCTCGTTTGGTACGAGAGCTACGGCGATGTCAACGAAGCCATTGCACGCGAAAAGCAGATCAAGAAATGGGAGCGGCGATGGAAAATCAAGCTGATCGAAGACTTCAATCGCGATTGGCGGGATCTGTATGCCGATTTGAACAATTGACCGACACTGCTCTTGGATGGGGAACTGGATTCCCGCTTTCGCGGGAATGACGGGCCGGGCGAGCCCCATACCCTGCCGAAAGAACGCCGAACCTGTCCGGTGTCATTCCCGCGCAAGCGGGAATCCAGTTCCCCGCGCTTTGCCGAATGGGGCGCGACGGGTCCGACGCGGCCGATAAGTCGGCCTGATCTGGGAACTGGGTTCCCGCTTTCGCGGGAACGACAAGCCCGGTCATCCCCACCTTCTGCCCACGATCTGACGCGACCGCTGCCCATCCAGAGGGCGCCCACGATTTAATCAAATCGCCCGATAAGTGACGCCCGCCCCGCGCGAAGCGCGTCGGGGCGCCAGATTCCCGCCATTTTTCAGCGTTCCCGGCGGCTGGCACGCATCTTGTTAATCCCTGCCCGGATCAAGCCGCCTCATCCCAGAGGCGGCCCCCCACGCGCAAGACAGGGCGCAAGAAGAGGCGACAACATGAAAATCGTAATGGCGATCATAAAGCCGTTCAAACTGGACGAGGTCAGGGACGCCCTGACGTCGATCGGCGTCCACGGCCTGACCGTGACCGAAGTGAAGGGCTACGGCCGTCAGAAGGGTCACACGGAAATCTATCGCGGCGCTGAATACGCGGTGAGCTTCCTCCCCAAGCTGAAGATCGAGCTGGCGATCTCGTCTGACCAGGTGCAGGCGGTCGTGGACGCCATTTCGTCCGTCGCCCGCACCGGCCAGATCGGCGACGGCAAGATTTTCGTCTCCCCGCTCGATCAGGCGATTCGCATCCGCACCGGCGAGTCCGGCGAAGAAGCGCTGTGATCCCCGCCATTCCGTTCAGGAGCCAAACGATGAAGAAACTTATGAATACCAGGACGGCGATCGTTGCCGGACTTGGGCTGGCCTGTGTCGCGATCGGCGCGACCGAGGTCTTCGCACAGGCCGCTGCGCCCGCGGCAGCCGCTGCGCCCGCCGCCGCGCCGGCCGCCGCCGCCGCGCCCGTTCCCAACAAGGGCGACACGGCCTGGATGCTCGTCTCGAGCCTTCTCGTGCTGATGATGTCGATCCCGGGTCTCGCCCTGTTCTATGGCGGCCTCGTCCGCTCGAAGAACATGCTGTCGATCCTCACGCAGGTCATGGCCATCGTCGCCATGGTCGGCCTGCTGTGGTGCTTCTTCGGCTATTCGATCTCGCTCGGCGACGGTGGCGGCTACTACCTCGGCGGCTTCGGCAAGGCCTTCCTGAAGGGCATCGACCCGAATTCCGTGTCGGCCACCTTCTCGAACGGCGTCGTCATTCCGGAATACGCCTACATGGTCTTCCAGATGACCTTCGCGATGATCACGCCGGCCCTGATCGTCGGCGCCTTCGCCGAGCGCATCAAGTTCTCGGCGATGCTGCTGTTCATGGCCCTGTGGGTCACGTTCATCTACTTCCCGATCGCGCACTGGGTGTGGGCGACGCCTGCGCCGGACGATCTGGCCAACGCCGCCAAGGCGCTCGCCGCCGCCGGCGACGAAGCCGCCAAGAAGGCCGCGCAGGGCAAGATCGACGAACTGATCGCGGGCGCCGGCTGGCTCAACCAGGGCAAGGGCATCGGCGAGTTCCTGATGAACGGCTCGGGCGCCCTCGACTTCGCGGGCGGCACGGTCGTGCACATCAACGCCGGTATCGCGGGCCTCGTCGGCGCGATCATGCTCGGCAAGCGCATCGGCTATCCGCGTGAAGCCATGATGCCGCACTCGCTGACCATGACCATGATCGGCGCCTCGCTACTGTGGGTGGGCTGGTTCGGCTTCAACGCCGGCTCCAACCTGGAAGCCAACGGCACGACCGCTCTGGCCTTCGTCAACACGATGGTCGCCACCTGCGCCGCGGCCTTCTCCTGGCTGATGGTCGAGTGGGGCGTGAAGGGCAAGCCGTCGCTGCTCGGCATGGCCTCGGGCGCCGTCGCCGGCCTCGTCGCCGTGACGCCGGCTTCGGGCTACGCGGGTCCGATGGGCTCGATCGTGCTCGGCCTGCTCGTCTCGCCGATCTGCCTGTTCTTCATCGCCAAGGTGAAGAATGCGCTGGGGTACGACGACTCGCTGGACGTCTTCGGCGTGCACTGCGTCGGCGGCATCACCGGCGCGATCGCCACGGGCATCCTGGTCAACCCGGCCCTCGGCGGCGTCGGCATCACCGACTACACCAATATCGCTGGCAACAATGCGGGCACCTACGTGTTCTCGCAGCAGGTGATCTCGCAGGTGGTGGCGGTGCTGGCGACCCTGATCTGGTCGGGCGTCGGCTCCGCGATCCTCTACAAGGTCGTCGATGTAGTTGTTGGTCTTCGAGTTCCAGCAGACGCCGAGCGCGAAGGCCTCGACGTCGCCGAGCACGGCGAGCGCGCTTACAACTACTGATACTCCTCCCGGGCGCCTGCCTGCGGGCAGGCGCCGACTTGGACTGCCTTCATGCAGCCCCTCGCGGCGTCCCGAAAGGGACGCCGTTTTTCGTTGCTGTGCAGCACCCCCAACGCGGCGCGAGCGTGAATGGGCCATGTGGCCTGTTTGCAACAGCTCTTGCGGAAAAGTTGATGTTTGTCATATCTGCCCACGGATTAGGCGATTGCATAACGAAAGACATTGAGGCGCCCCTCTGTTCCGGCGCAATTTCGTCACATCGAATTCGTGATTTGGAGCAAACGTGAAATGAGACTTCTCGCTGCAGCGGCGGCCTTGGTCATCTCGTCGGGCGCGTACGCGGCCGATCCTGCTGCCAGTAAGGCCGAAGCCCCCCCGCCGGCCAAGCCCCTGATCGCATGGCCCGAGCCGAACTTCGACGTTTTCGGCGCCGGTTTCGACTATGCGGTCGGCGTGAAAATGCAAACTGACTACATCTCGCGCGGTATCAGCCAGACGGCGCATCGTCCGAGCGCGACCGCCTATGGCGAATTGCGCTACGGCTGGCTCTATGCGGGCGTGCAGCCTTGGAACGTCAGCTTGCCGACGCGGCCGCTCGCAGAGCTCGACGTCTATGGCGGCATCCGTCCGACCTGGGGGCCACTGACCCTCGATGTCGGTATCATCGGCTACCTCTATCCGCGCAACCAGGTCCAGTACTTCCTCGGCGGCACGCCCTTGGTGAATACGTTCTGGACGCCCGGCGGCATCCCGACGACGGCGCGCGATCCGAGTTATTTTGAAATCTATGGCAAGACGACCTGGGCGCTGAACGATTACCTTACGATCGGCACGTCGACCTACTACACGCCGAACTGGAACAACTACGGCAACCAGGGCCTCTACAACGAACTGAACGCCAAGGTGACCTTCGGCGAGACGGGCTTCTCGGTCTCGGGCGCGTTCGGCCATTCCTACCTCGGGCAGACGAACTGGCGCTACGGCTACAGCTACGTGAACCCGGGCCAGTGGTACCAGAACGCCCTGTTCGGCACGAGCTACGCCAACGGCCTGAAGTTCGCGAGCTACAACAGCTGGAACCTCGGCGCTTCCTACACCTACAAGGCGCTCACGTTCGACCTGCGCTACTACGGCTCGTCGATGGGGCAGGTCGCCTGCGCCCTCAACTCGTCGGATCCGGCCGCCAACCTGCCGACGGCCGTCGCGCTCGTCGGCCGCTCCAACTGGTGCGGCAACCGCATCGTGGCGGCGCTGTCGATCGACTTCACCTCGGCGACCTTCAAGTAAGTTCGTCAGACCCCGCAGATCAGGGGCGCGGCTTCGGCCGCGCCCTTTTTCTTTGGGACGCCCCTTTCTTTGGGGCGCCCTTTTTCTCCGGCGCGCCCCTTCCTCCGGAGCGCCCCTCTCTCCGGGCCGAACCTTTCCGATTTTTCATGCGGCCTGCCGCCGGCCGGCCTCGGCGAGACCTTGGCGCGCACCCCGGCGCCTCCCATATTCCGTCCGCTCCCGCGAGCGCCGCGGGAACCAGGGGAGAATCACATGTCGCCCGAAGAGCGCCAGTTGCTCGTCGAACTGTTCCAGCGGACCAACGCCGCCGCCGCGCAGCCGCGCGACCGCGACGCGGAAGCCTTCATCGCAGAGGCGGTCCGGCTCCAGCCCTTCGCGCCCTACCTGCTCGCCCAGACCGTGATCGTGCAGGAACAGGCGCTTAAGGCGGCCGCCGAACGCCTGGAGCGGCTCGAAGCCGAGAATCGCGACCTGCAGTCGCGCGCGCAGTCCGGGGGCGCCCAGCAGGGCGGTTTCCTCGGCGGCCTGTTCGGCGGCGGCCAGCAGCCGGCCGCCCCGCCGCCGCCTCCGCCTCCGCGGCAGAACTCGCCGTGGGGCGCGCCGGCGCAGCAGCAGGGCGCCGGATGGGGCGCGCCGCCGCCACAGCCCGGCCCGCAGGCGGGTCCGTGGGGCGGCGCTCCGCAGCAGCAGGCCGGCGGCGGCTTCCTCAAGGGCGCGCTCGGCGCGGCGGCTGGCGTCGCCGGCGGCATGTTGCTCGCCGATTCGATTCGCGGGCTCTTTCACGGGCCGGGGTCGAACAATCTCGGCATCGGCTCGGGGTTCGGCGGATCCGGCCTGGGCACGCAGGCCGGGCTCGGCGGCGGCGAGACCATCATCAACAATTACTACGGCGATCGTGACAGCGACGTGCGCCACGCCGCCGCTGACGACGGCGACGACGACGACCGGTCCGATGTTTCGGACGCCGACTGGGGCGGCGACGATTCGGGTTCGGACGACAGCTACGACGTCTGATCGCGCCAAAAGAGAAGGCCGCCGCATCGCTGCGACGGCCTTCCGCCTCCCTCGCGGTGTTCCCCCGCGAATTCCCTAGAGAACGAGAACTTTCGTGCCGACGCCGACCCGCCCGTACAGGTCGGTCACGTCCTCGTTCATCATCCTGATGCAGCCCGACGACACGTTCTGCCCGATCGTCCACGGCTCGTTGGTGCCGTGGATCCGGTACAGCGACGAGCCGAGATAGAGCGCGCGCGCGCCCAGCGGATTGCCGGGACCGCCCTCCATGTGCGCGGGCAGGTCCGGCCGGCGCTTCAGCATCTCCGGCGGCGGCGTCCAGTCCGGCCATTCGGCCTTGCGCGACACGGTCTTGACGCCCGCCCAGGTGAAGCCCGGCCGTCCGACGCCGATGCCGTAGCGCATGGCGCGCCCGTTGCCGAGCACGAGATAGAGATGTTTCGAGGGCGTATCGACGACGATCGTGCCGGGCTTCTCGCGGCTCGGATAATCGACTTCGGTGCGCAGATATTCAGGCGAAATCGTGCGCTGCACGGGTTCCGCGTCCGGCGCGTAGCCGCCGGCCTGCGCCGGCGGATAATAGGCGACCTGCGGCTGGCGCAGCACGTCGGGCTCGCGCAAGACCTGCGGCGACGTCTGGTAGGTCGGGCGGTTGAAGACGGGATTCCGCTGCGTCGGCCCGTTGAAGCCGGTGGCGAGCGCCTCGATGAAGCCGCCGCCGAGATTGCCGGCGCTCGCGCCGGTCGTCGCCCCCGAGAGCGCGATGGTCGCCACGGAGGCGAGAAGCAGGGATACGCGAACGCGATGCATGACGCTGAACCTCGTTGTCTCCGGCGAACCGAAGAAGTTCATGCTCGATCATAACAGAGCGCGTTTTATTCGAATGCGATTGTTCTCGCGGTGGTTAGGGCAAGAATAACCGGTAAACGCGCGGTAAAGCTTCGGCCGCCGCGTCGGCCTGGACGCGCTCCTTTCCCGGAGGCTGAACAAAGGGAGAGCCCGCGCTGTCGTCGCGCATTGCTCCAGCGCGATCTTTCGCTCCTGGCTTCGGGCCGCTTCGCGCCGCTCAGCCGCGCAGCGGCGACTGTCGCACGCGCGCCAGAAGTCCGCCGACCTTGTCGAGGATCGGCTTTCGCAATCCCGCGATGTCGAGCGCCAGCGCCAGCCCGCAATAGACTCCGGCGCCGGCGATGACTTGTGCGGCGAGCGCGCCGAAGCCCGGCGTCCAGGCGCGCATCGGCCACAGCACGAGGCACATGGCGGCGAGCGCGACGGCGATGCGCGCGAGATCCCCTAAACTTGGCCAGCGCGGCCGGGAGGGCGCAGCGAAAGCGATGAGCGCAAGCAGCGCGGCGAGATAGGCGGCGCTTTGCGCGACCGCGAGGCTCGATGCGTCCGTGCCGCGCGGCAGCAGATAGACGAACAGCGGCGCCCCTGCGCAGCCGATCAGCGCGGCGCCGATCAGCGGCAGCGTCTTCTTCTCGATCTGGAAGATCGGGTTGATGGCGAAGTTGATGAGGGTCAGCGCGAACAGGCCGGGCATCATCAGCGTCAGATAGTGACCGAAGAAGCCACGGAATTCGAAGGGCACGACCAGCGCCTGCACCGATGGCAGCGTCATCAGGAGGCCGGCGCAGGACGGCGCGATGACGGCGAGGACGATCGTGATGTTGCGCGCGATCTGTTCCTTCGCGCGTTCCAGTCCGTGACTGTCGTGCGCGGCGACCGCGATCTGGAAAAGCAGAACGTCCATCGCCGAGCCGATCGCCTGCACGGCGCGCAGGCCGAGATCGAAGGCGAGCGAGAATTGCCCGGTTTCCGCGAAGCCGTAGTAGCGCGTGACGAGCGTGCGGTTGATGAACGGAATCAGGAGATAGAGCAGGTTGGCGGCGATGATGGGAAAGGCGTAGGCGAGATAGGACCGCGCCAGATCGTATTGGGCCCGCCTGGCTTCGCTGTCGGCATCGGTGAGCGCGCCGCGCGCCGCGACGATCGAGCCGGCGATGGAGACGATGGCGCCGAGCAGGGCCATCTTCGCCGAACCGAACCAGAAGGCGGCGCCCGTCGTCAGGACGAGCGAGAACGCGTTCTTCACGAGAACGAGACGGCCGTACTGACGGTCGTCGAAACGCGCCCGCGCCAGCCCGCACGAATAATCGAACAAGCCGTTGGTGACGGCGGTGGCGAGCGACAGGCCGATCAGCGCGTGCGACAGCGCGAAATCCAGACCCGACAGCAGGACGGCGCCGACGGCGAGACTGAGACCGACAGCGATGATGGCGAAGGCGGTGTCGAGCGTTGCGCGAACCTGCGGCTCGTCGCGGCGCGTGCGCTCGGAATAGAAGCGGATCGCCGCCAGCCGGATCCAGTCGAATACGGCGGTCTGGATGACGAGACCGAGCGCCAGCGCGAGGGCGAAGCGACCGTATTCCTCCGGGCCGAGGAATTTGGCGACGACCAGGCCGATCAGGAAGTTGAAGAGAGCGTTGACGACGAACGCGGCGAGCACCTTCATGCGCACGCCCTCGCAGGCGCGACGCGCGGGCTTCGGGCGAGCGCGCAGCGGTCCGTCATGGCGCAATCCATACAGGCGCCGCGATAAGAAAGTCTTGCCTGAGCGTGGCCTTGAGGAGTGTAACCATTTGGTCACCAACTGCGGCGAAACGCGGCGCCGGCCAGCATTGTTCTTGACAGAAATCCGGTTCGGGCGGAGCATTCAGGCGTTGCCAGCGTCGTTCCTTTCGGGTGCGCAGGCCCCGCAAGACGACGCGAGCGACGGACAGCGATGTCACTGTCCGCCGGGCGTGGAACCGGAGAGCGCGAGCTCTCGTGCAACAAGGGCGAGGAGATGACTCCGCCGGACAAGGCGTCTTGATCTCATCCCGAAAGATCACCTTCCGAGATGGGATCGTCGGCGCGCCGAGGAGATTCGATATCAGCGCTGATATCCGCTCACCAGGCGCGTACAATCTGTCTCATACATCTCGATATGTAGCCGCAACGGCCACGCGGTCGCAGATTCGAACATCTGACTGGTCAATCCAGACATAGTTTTCGCAACAGGCGAAACATCAGGGCTCCGCGACGCTTGAATGCGCCGGAGCCCGTTTCGTTTGCGCTGGCCGGTTCGGCGCGCGGCGCCCCGGAGCGCGACGCGCGGCGCGCGTCAGGGCATTTCGATCAGCTTGAGGTAGTCGGCGCGCGCGGCGACGAGCGCGCTGCGGCAATCCTGGCTCAGCGCCTCCGTCCGGCCCTGCGCTTTCGCGTCCGCCGCCGGCAGCGCGGCGTCGCGTCCGTAGGCGGCGTTGGCGCGCGGCAGGGCGATCTTCGCGCCGCAGCGCGCCTGGATGGCGAAATTGCCGGGCAGGTACATGTCGTTTTCGTTCGCCGCGACATAGGCGCTGACGAGCGTCGGCAGCATGACGATGGAAGCGTCGAGCTGCTTCGTGGCGAAAGGCGAGGGGGCGGACGAGCGGATCTGGTAGAACGTCACGTCGTTGGGCGCACGGCGCTGCGCGCTGTAGTCGTTGGGCGACCACAGGGGCATGCGGCCCGTGCCCGTGAAGGAATTGGGCTGGTGGTCGCCGAACACGACGAGCACGTAGGGACGCCCCGTTTCCCGCTCGCGCGCCTGCAACGCCTGTTCGAGCATGGCGACGGCGGTCTCCGTCGAGTGGTAGCGCGCGATGTATTCATTGAGTTCGCAGGTCCCGCGCGCATTGCTCTCGACAATGAAGCGGTAGGGCATTTCCTTTTCGCCGCCGAAGCGCTGGCAGGGATGCGGCGAATGGTTCTCCATCGTCAGCATGAAGGAGAAGAGAGGCTTCGTGCGGTCCGTCGTTGCCATCTGGCCGAGATATTTCTCCATGATCTCGGTGTCCTGCGCGAACCACGGCTCCCTGATCTGCATGTCGTCGCCGTCGACGAAGCGATCGAAACCGTAATGGCCGTAGGCCGCCCGCGAATTGTAGAACTTGCCCTCGACCGGGTAGAGCGCCAGCGTCTGGTAGCCGCGCCCCCGCAGGTAGCCGGCGAGCGAGCTCTTCACGTAGGGGCCGAGTTCGACATGCGTGTAATAGCCGGCGTAGCCGAACAGGCGCGAGGGAATGCCGGTGATCGTCTCGAACTCGCTGATCCACGTGCCGCCGCCGATGGCGTTGACGCCGAGTTCGCCCTGCAACTGGCCGGCGCCCGAGGCCGGAAACAGCGACGACGTTACGGCCGGCGTCGTCGGAAACACCTTCGAGACGTCGAAAGTGGATTCCATCAGGACGATGACGATATTCGGCGCCTTCTCCGGCGTCGTGCGCGGCTTCAGCCATGTCGAGGCGTCGCCCGCCGCCGGGGCCGCCTGCGCGCCGCCCTGTGCGAACTGATGGAACGGCGCGCCCGCCTGCGCCTCGTAGCGGGCGGTCAACGCCAGGAACGGAACCGCGCCGACCAGCCGCGCGATCAGGACCAGCCCGTCCGGCACATTGGCGATCTCGGCGTAGTCGTGCCCCTGGACGGCGGTATCGAGCCGCTTCGCCAGCCGGTCGACGCCGATCCACGCGAACCCCGCCGCCATGAGCGCGGCGACGGCGCGCGGCAGTATGCGCGGACGGGCGGTCCTCCAGTCGAGGCGCGACAGCCGCCAGGCGGCGAGAGCGCCGGCGATGGCCAGAATCGAGAGGACGGCCCCGTAGGCGGCGGCCGGCGGCAGCTTGATGGCGCCGAGGAACCCGGCAGGATTGGCCGCCGCGATCCGGAGGTCGAGCCAGGTCAGGGGCATCTGGATCAGGGCGATCTTGCCGTCGTTGAGAAAGCCGACGAGCCAGGCGAGGCCCGCGCTGGCCGCCAGAAAGGCCAGCGCCGCCCGCCAGGGCAGGGCGAGCGCGCAGGCGAGCGCCATCGCGGCAAGGAACAGGTTGGCGCCGGCCAGCACGGTCGCATCGGCGGCCGTATGCAAGGCGACCAGAATCGCGGCGAAAGCGGCCGCGACGCTGGCGATCTGCAACAGGATGCGAGGGGCGCGCATGGAACTCCCGGGGGTCGGCGCAGGCTAGAGCATCCCGCTCTTGTCGCAAAACCGTCGTGAACGGGGCTTGAACGGCCCGCGCGGGAACCGCGGCGACCCGGCCGGCCATCCGCCTGCCGCCTTAGCCAAAAGTCGCGGTCAACCTTGACAGCCGGCAGGGGGCCAACCTATCTGTCCGCCAGCCCGTTAGCACTCGGGTCTCTTGAGTGCTAACAGGCGGCAACTTCAACGGCGGACATGACCGCCGAGCCACAGGAAACGAGAGCAATGAAATTTCGTCCCCTGCACGACCGCGTCGTCGTGAAGCGCATCGAAAGCGAAGAAAAGACCAAGGGCGGCATCATCATCCCCGACACCGCTAAGGAAAAGCCGCAGGAAGGCGAGATCGTCGCCGCCGGTCCCGGCGCCCGTGACGAGGCCGGCAAGCTCGTGCCGCTCGACGTCAAGGCCGGCGACCGCGTGCTGTTCGGCAAGTGGTCGGGCACCGAGGTCAAGATCGACGGTCAGGATCTCCTGATCATGAAGGAAAGCGACATCATGGGCGTGGTCGCCTGATCTCGCATCCCATCCCGTAATTCAGGAGTCTGTGAAAATGGCTGCCAAGGAAGTCAAATTCTCTACCGACGCGCGCGACCGCATGCTGCGCGGCGTCGAAGTCCTCGCCAACGCCGTCAAGGTCACCCTCGGTCCCAAGGGCCGCAACGTGGTGATCGAGAAGTCGTTCGGCGCCCCGCGCATCACCAAGGACGGCGTCACCGTCGCCAAGGAGATCGAACTCGCCGACAAGTTCGAGAACATGGGCGCGCAGATGGTGCGCGAAGTCGCCTCCAAGCAGAACGACGCCGCGGGCGACGGCACGACGACCGCCACCGTTCTGGCCGCCGCCATCGTGCGCGAGGGCGCCAAGGCCGTCGCCGCCGGCATGAACCCGATGGATCTCAAGCGCGGAATCGACACCGCGGTTGAAGCCGTCGTCGCCGACCTCAAGAAGAACTCCAAGAAGGTCACCTCCAACGAGGAGATCGCCCAGGTCGGCACGATTTCGGCCAACGGCGACGCCTCGATCGGCAAGATGATCGCCGAAGCGATGCAGAAGGTCGGCAACGAGGGCGTCATCACGGTCGAGGAGGCCAAGAGCCTCGACACCGAACTCGACGTCGTCGAGGGCATGCAGTTCGACCGTGGCTATCTCTCGCCCTACTTCATCACCAACGCCGAGAAGATGGTCGCCGAGCTCGAGGACCCCTACATCCTCATCCACGAGAAGAAGCTCTCCTCGCTGCAGCCGATGCTGCCGATCCTGGAAGCCGTCGTGCAGACCGGCAAGCCGCTGCTGATCGTCGCTGAAGACGTCGAAGGCGAGGCTCTGGCCACGCTCGTCGTCAACAAGCTGCGTGGCGGCCTGAAGATCGCCGCCGTCAAGGCGCCCGGCTTCGGCGATCGCCGCAAGGCCATGCTGGAAGACATCGCCATCCTGACGGGCGGCGAGATGATCGCCGAAGACCTCGGCATCAAGCTCGAGAACGTCGCCCTGCCGATGCTCGGCCGCGCCAAGCGCGTCCGCATCGAGAAGGAGAACACCACGATCATCGACGGCGCAGGCGCCAAGAAGGACATCGAGGGCCGCGTCCAGCAGATCAAGGCGCAGATCGAGGAGACCACCTCGGACTACGACCGCGAGAAGCTGCAGGAGCGTCTGGCCAAGCTCGCCGGCGGCGTCGCGGTCATCCGCGTCGGCGGCGCGAGCGAGATCGAGGTCAAGGAAAAGAAGGACCGCGTGGATGACTCGCTGAACGCCACCCGCGCGGCGGTGGAAGAGGGCATCCTGCCGGGCGGCGGCGTCGCGCTGCTGCGCGCCGTCAAGGCGCTCGAGGCCGTCAAGGGCTCGAACCCCGACCAGAAGACCGGCGTGGACATCGTGCGTCGCGCTCTGACCTCCCCGGCTCGCCAGATCGTCGACAATGCGGGCGGCGACGGCGCCGTCGTCGTCGGCAAGCTGGTCGAGGCCAAGGACTACGCCAGCGGCTTCGACGCCCAGTCCGGCGAATACGCCGACATGGTGAAGGCGGGCATCATCGACCCCACCAAGGTCGTGCGCACCGCCCTCCAGGACGCGGCTTCGGTCGCCGGCCTCCTGATCACCACCGAGGCGATGATCGCCGAGCTTCCGAAGAAGGATGCTGCGCCGGCCATGCCGGGCGGCGGCATGGGAGGCATGGACTTCTAAGAAGTCCATTCGCCCAAATACCCTGGTGGCGATGCGCGGCAGGCCGCGCGTCGCTGAGAAATTGGGGGGTCGAAGACACAAATCGGCAATATGCGGCGCGCCGCGCATAGCGGTGAAAATGCAAAGCTTTTGGCGCGATTTGTCCTTGTCGGACCTTCGAATTCCTCGAATTTTTCCCGGTCGGGCCTCCCGGCCGGGATTTTTTTCGTGCGACCGGGAAAAAACCGTTTCGCCAGCGGCGCGAGCGCGCTTGCGCCTACGCAATTTCCGCTTATGGTTTGCTCCTAAGGAACTGGAAACCGGTAGGAAACCGGCCACCGGGCAAGCGTGTGAAGAAGATCGCAGAATCTTCGGGACGCTCTCCCGGATTTCCCGCCGGATTTCCGCGTTCCGAACGGGGACGCAAGTCCGGCTTCAAGGGGGGCGCATGAATTCGTGCGTACGTTAGCAGATGACGAAGGTACTCAATCGCGGTCGCACAACCACGCGGGCTGATCTGCTCGAAGCAGTCTTCGCCGCTTGCCCGACTCTGTCTCGATCGCAGGCGCGCACGATTTTCGAGATGACGCTCGAAGAGATCGCCGACAGTCTCGACCGCAACGAACCGGTCAAGCTGCGCGCCTTCGGCGCGTTCAACGTCCGCTCGAAGCGCGAACGGATCGGACGCAATCCGAAGACGGGCGTCGAGGCGCCAATCAAGCCGCGCCGGGTCGTGACGTTCAAGCCATCCCCGGTTCTGATCGCCCACGTCAACGGGTTCGCGATCGACGGGCTCGTCAACGAAGACTGATTGGACGACTGATCAGGCGGAGCGCGCCTTGAGCGCGTGATCCGCGAGCGTCCTGCCGAGCGACCAGACGGCGCCCGGCACACGATGGGCGTCGGCGATCACCGCGTCGAAAGCGCGCTCGATCCATGCCACGTCCTCGTCGACCAGCGTCAGCGGCGGCAGCAGCTTGACGCAATGGTTGCCGTGGCCCGCCACCTGGCTCAGGACCTTGTGGTCCTTGAACAGCGGGATCGTGATCATCTGGCAGAACAGGCCGGCGTTGACCTTTTCCAGAAGCGTCCACGCGGTCTTGAGCTTCAGGGAGCGCGGCGAACCGAACTCGACGCCGATCATCAGGCCCTTGCCGCGAACGTCCTTCACGAACTCATGCCGCCCGATCATGCCGCGCAGCGCCGCCATGATCTGGTCGCCGCGTTTCGCCGCGTTTTCCACGAGGCGCTCGTTGTCCATCACGTCGAGCGTGGCAATGCCCGCGGCCATCGCCAGATCGTTCTTCGAGAAGGTCGATCCGTGCACCACGGCCCGGTCCATCCGGTTGAAGACCTTCTGGAAAGTCTTGTCGCGGAGCAGGACCGCGCCGACCGGCACATGTCCGCCGGAGAGCGCCTTGGCCAGCAGGACCATGTCGGGCTCGACGTTCCAGTGCTCGACCGCCAGAAACTTGCCGGTGCGGCCCAGACCCGTCTGGATTTCGTCGGCGACGAGCAACGTCCCGTACTTGCGGCAGAGTTCGGCCGCGCCGCGCAGGTAATCTGGCGCGGGCATGTTGACGCCCTTGCCCTGGATCGGCTCGACGAAGAAAGCCGCGACGTCGCGGCCCCGCAGCGCCTGTTCCAGCGCGGCGAGATCGTTGAACGGAATTTCCTTCACGCCCGGCAGCAGAGGGCCGAACCCCTGCCGGAACGTGTCGTCGCCGTTCATCGTCAGAGCGCCGTAGGTCAGCCCGTGAAAGGCATGGTCGCAATAGACGAGGCCGGGGCGCCCGGTCGCCGATCGCGCGAATTTCATGGCGGCCTCGACCGCCTCCGCGCCCGAATTGCAGAAGAAGGCCTTGTCGAGCCAAGGCGCGCGGGCCAGCAGCTTCTCGGCCAGAATGCCGGCGAGCACCGAGACGTCCATCTGCACGAGGTTCGGCAGGTCGGCGTCGAGCACGCTGACGAGCGCCCGGCGAATGTCCGGATGGTTGCGGCCGAGCGCAAAGACCCCCCAGCCCGACAGAAGGTCGAGGTAGCGGTCGCCCTTGCGGTCCCAAAGATACTGGCCGTGCCCGGAAACGAGGCCCACATCGTAACCGATGGTCTGCAGCACCCGCACCATCTGCTCGTTGAGATGAGAGTTGTGCAGCGAATAGCGTTCGTTTTCGCGCGCCGCGGCGAGCGCGGCCATATCGAAACTGCGGTCCGGCGTCTCTCGGACGACGTCGTGGACCAGCGACAAATGATTCATTCCATGACTCCGGCGCGCGGTCGGGGGAAAACGCTCGCGGCGACAAACGCCCGCGCCCGCTCCAGCCAAGGTTTGGACACAGCTTTGAAATCAATGCTGGCGTCGTCTCCAGAAGTCAAACCTGCCGGACGCCAATGGTGAAAATTGTTCGGAAATGCGGCATTTCCGCATGCTGCATTGCGAAAATTTCATGTAAATCGACTGAATTGTTTCGGCGCCGCCGCACGGCTCGCCTTGCGCTCGCCGTCCTGCCAAGTGATACACGGGCGTTCGCGCAAGGGGATTGAAGCATGAAGGCGCTGGGCGTCGCCGTAGGCGTATTTGCGATTTTGACGGCGCTCGTCGCTGCCCGGACCGGGGACACGTTCTTCTACGGGATCGCAGCCGCCTCTCTCCTGTGCGCGGCTGCGACGTGGGCCTCGTCGCAGATCTCGAGTTATCTGAAGATCTTCGTCGCGATCTTCTCGACCGAGACGATCCTTTTCGGCCTCGTCACCCTCGCGGTGCGGCTCGAATTCTGGCCGTCGGCGTACAAGGACTACGTTCCGCCGGGCTCGCTGCCGCTGACGGTGGCCCTCTTCTCGATCCTCGTCTTCATCGTCGCCAACCGGCCGACCGTCCGGGAGATGACCAAGATCGCCGACCGCTATTTCGACCAGGGCGACCGTGGAACAGCGCGCATCTGGCCGTTGAAGCCCTTCGGCGCGCTCGAGCGGCGTATCGCCGTCGCCATGGTCGTCTTTCTGGTTCTCGTGAACCAGGCGCAGGTCGGCATCGTCGTGCGCCTGTCATTTTTCAACCGCGAATGGTTCGACGCCATCCAGGCGAAGAACCAGCCGGAATTCTGGAACCAGCTTTTCTTCGTCTTCACGCCGTGGGCTTTCATCTACGTGACGAGCGCGGTGATCGAATTCGTCGTGCAGTCCATGCTCATCATCCGCTGGCGGCGATGGCTGACGGATTTCTACGTCAATCACTGGCTGGGCGATCACGCGCATTATCGCATCAGCCTCGCCGGCGACGCCGACAACCCGGACCAGCGTATCGCCGAAGACGTCAATCGCTTCATCGCCGGCGGCGGGCAGGGCGACGGCATCTACTCTTATTCGATCCTCCTGATCTCCACGCTGTCGTCGCTCGTTTCGTTCTCGATCGTGCTGTGGGACCTGTCGCGCAACTTCATGTTCCCGGGCACCGAGATCGTCGTTCCCGGCTTCCTGTTCTGGGTCGCGCTGATCTACGCGGCTTTCGGCACGCTCGTGACGCACGTGATCGGACGCACCCTGGTCGGGCTGTTTTTCGTGCGCCAGCGCGTTGAAGCCGACTTCCGCTTCTCCCTCGCGCGATTGCGCGAATATGCCGAGCAGGTGGCGCTTCTGTCGGGCGAGAAGGCCGAGCAGAGCGCGCTCGGGCGCGTGTTCCGTTCGGTCATCTCGAACTATCTGGAGATCGTCCAGGCGCGCAAGCGCCTGATGGCCTTCACATCTTTCTACGGACAGATATCGCCGATCATCCCTTATGTCTTCACCGCGCCGTTCTATTTCGCCGACAAGATCAAGCTCGGCGTGATGACGCAGACCGCCGGCGCGTTCGGGCGCGTCGAACACGCCCTGACCTTCTTCGTTACCTATTATTCCTCGCTCGCCGACTTCAAGGCGGTGCTCGATCGTCTGTCGTCCTTCGACGCCTCGATCGCCAAGGCGCAGGCCTCCGCGTTGAGCGGACCGCGCACCGGCCAGGCCTCGACTGGCGGCGCGATCGAACTGAACCACGTGAAGGTCGCGCTGCCGAACGGCCGCACGATCGTCACGGCCGATGGCCTGCGGTTCAACCCCGGCGAGAGCGCGCTGATCACCGGGCCGTCGGGCTCCGGCAAGTCGACGCTGCTGCGCGCGGCCTCCGGCGTCTGGCCCTATGGCTCCGGCGACATTGCGACGCCGGAAGGCCAGACCGCGCTCGTGCTGCCGCAACGCCCCTATCTGCCGAACGGCACGCTGCGCGCGGCGGTCTCCTACCCCTCCGAGCCGGGCGCCTATTCCGACGAGGAAATCCGCAGCGCGCTGGAAGCGGCGCGGCTGCCGCAATTCGTCGACCGGCTCGACGACACGGACATGTGGTCGCAACGCATGTCCGGCGGCGAGCAGCAGCGACTCGCCGTCGCACGCGCGCTTCTGGCCAGGCCCGACTGGCTGCTGCTCGACGAGGCGACCGCCGCGCTCGATGAAAAGCTGGAAGGCGAGATCTATCGCGCCATCGCCGAAAGACTGCCGAACACGACGGTCATCTCGATCGGCCATCGCTCGACGCTGATGGACCTGCACAAGCGCCACCTCAACATGGAGCCTGCGGCGGACGGGACCTATTCGCCGCGCTGAGGCGTTGGCGTCCTTGATCTGCTTCCTTGCCGCGCGCGCGGGCAGGGCGTCATCTGCAGGCGAATGGAGAACGCCATGACCGCCGGACCTCTCGCTCTCGCCTTCGCCGCCGCCTTCGCCGGGGCGGCGCTCTATGCGGTCCTGGTCGAGCAACCGGCCCGCGCCGCGCTCGACGACCGCGACATGGTGCGGGAATGGACGCCGAGCGATCGTCGCGGCCTCGCCATGCTGGCGCTGCTGGCGCTGGTTTCGGCGGGTCTGGCGCTCGTGGCCTATCGCGGCGGCGACCCGCGCTGGCTGATCGGCGCGGCGGTCATGATCGCGAGCTGGCCCTACACGTTCTTTGTGGTCGTGCCGCTGAACAACCGCCTGCTGGCCTCGGCCAGCGACAATGGCGCGGGCGCGCGCGGCCTGCTGGCCGCCTGGGGCCTGCTCGAATGGGGGCAGGTCGCCCTCGCGTTCGTCGCCTGTGGCGTCTTCGCCTGGGCGCTCGGCTGACCGGCGCCCTTGCTCTCGCCGGCCGCGCCGCCTAAACCCCGGCGCATGAGCCATCCCAAGGAAACCCAGAAAAGCACCGTCAAGCCGCGCCTGCCGCGCGGTCTCGCCGACCGCGGGCCGGCCGAACTGGCCGCCTCCGAGCGGATGCTCGCCCGCATCCGCGAAACCTACGAGCTCTACGGCTTCGAGGCGGTCGAGACGCCGGCCATCGAATATACGGATGCGCTCGGCAAGTTCCTGCCGGACCAGGACCGCCCGAACGAGGGCGTGTTCTCCTTCCAGGACGACGACGAGCAATGGCTGTCGCTGCGCTACGACCTGACCGCGCCGCTCGCCCGCTACGTCGCGGAGAATTTCGACAAGCTGCCGAAGCCGTATCGCTCGTATCGCGCTGGCTACGTCTTCCGTAACGAAAAGCCCGGCCCCGGCCGCTTCCGCCAGTTCATGCAATTCGACGCCGACACGGTGGGCGCGGCTTCCGTCGCCGCCGACGCGGAGATCTGCATGATGGCCGCCGACACGCTGGAGCGGCTCGGCATCCGTCGCGGCGACTATGTGGTGAAGGTCAACAACCGCAAGGTGCTCGACGGCGTGATGGAGGCGATCGGGCTGCCCGACGCGCCCGAACATCACCAGCGCCGCCTGAAGGTGCTGCGCGCCATCGACAAGCTCGACCGGTTGGGCGCCGACGGCGTCGAGATGCTGCTCGGCCCCGGCCGCAAGGACGAGAGCGGCGATTTTACGCCGGGCGCGGAGCTCGATCCTGCCGCGATCGCGCGCGTGCTCGCCTTCACCTCGGCGCGCAAGGCGACCAACGCCGAGACGATCGCCGCGCTCGAACAGGCCGCCAGCGGATCGCAGCGCGGCCTCGAAGGCGTGTCGGAACTGAAAGACATCGCCGCTTTCGCGCTCGCCGGCGGCTATGGCGAGGATCGCGTGCTGATCGATCCTTCGGTCGTGCGCGGCCTCGAATATTACACCGGTCCCGTCTTCGAAGCGGAACTGACCTTCGGCGTGACCGATGAGAAGGGCCAGCCCGTGCGGTTCGGTTCGGTTGGCGGCGGCGGCCGCTACGACGGCCTCGTCGGAAGATTCCGTTCGGAACCCGTGCCGGCCACCGGCTTTTCCATCGGCGTGTCGCGCCTGTTCGCGGCGCTGAAACTGATCGACAGCCCGATCGTCGGCGCCGGCGCGCAGCGCGGTCCTGTCGTCGTGCTGGTCATGGATCGCGACCGCGTCGCGCATTACCAGAAGATGGTGGCCGACCTTCGCGCCGCCGACGTGCGCGCCGAACTCTATCTCGGTTCGGCCGGCATGAAGGCGCAGATGAAATACGCCGACCGGCGCAACAGCCCCTGCGTCATCATCCAGGGTTCCGACGAGCACGCGAAGGGCGAAGTGCAGATCAAGGACCTGATCGAAGGCGCGCGCGCCGCCTCCGCAATCGCGTCGAACGAGGAATGGAAGGCGGCGCGGCCCGCGCAATTCTCCGTGCCCGAGCATGATCTCGTGAAAGCGGTGAAGGACGTGCTCGCGCGCCACGCCTGAGCGTTTCTCGGGCAAGCGGAAATCCGCTTGATGCGGCGGCCGGCCGCAAAGCGCGTCAGCTTCCCGCGTACTTGCGCAGGGCGAACAGGTCCTGCAGGGCGGTCGCGTCCTTGAGATCGTCTTCGCCGTCGATCAATGTGCGACCGATGATCCACACCTTGTTGGTTGCCGACCGGAACACCTTCATGCTCGGCGGCGCGAGGCCCTGCCAGTTCGGTCCGGCGATCAGGAAATCGCCGCCCTTCCCATCTCCCGTGCGGCGCGAGACGTAGCCGAAAACGTCGGTCCAGGCGTCGAGCAACTGGAACGAGAAATAGCGGTTGCCCATGTCGGGCGCATGCAGCACCCAGGGACCGGCCGAAAGGTCGAGCCACGCCGACGAATAGAGCGTGTCGGCGTTCGGATTGACGACGGCGCGATCGTCGGGAGAGGCCAGCGTCCGCTTGTGGATGAAGACGCCGTGCGGCGCGCAGGCGGCTGTCGGCGTCGCGCAGGCGGTCAGCTTGCGTTCGATACCGAACGTCAGCGCCCGGGGCAGCAGGACGATGTAGGCGCCGGCGGCGACGAGCGCGGCTGCGACAAAGCTCGCGCCGCAGGCGATGGCCAGGCGTCGCCTCATGCCATGCGCTCCGCGCGTCGCACGGCGGGCGGCGACCATGTGCGCAGCAATATCTCCGGCTTGGGCTCGTAGGCGCGCAGCATCAGGACGAACTCGCCGGCGGGGACCGGCAGCCAGTTGGCGGCGCCTTCGTCGGGTTCGTCGTGCTGGATGCGGAGATCGAGCGAGCCGTCCGGGTTGAGCGTCAGGCCTTTCGTGCGGTCGCCGATCGCATAGCGCCCGATCGGGTTCGCGACAAAGAACAGGTCGCTCGCGCCGACTGCCGACAGCGACCAGAAGGCGCCGACCGGCGGCAAAGCGCCTTTCTCGAAGTGCAGGACATAGGTCGAGCGCCCGTCGAGGGCGCGCCCGTCGGCGTCGGTGCGCGTCGAGTAATAGACGCTCTCCTCGGCCTGGTTCGCGCCCATGCCGAATTGCGACATTGCGGCGCGCAGCAGCAGGTCCGAGCCGTAGCGTCCATAATTGAAATTGACGGTCCAGCCGTCGAGCTTCTCGCTCGCGGACTCGAGGCGATGCGAAATCGCGTAGCGTGCGCCGGCCACGCCCGCCGCGCCGCCCCCTGCGACGGCGAGCAGGATCGCGAGCGCTGCGGCGGCGCGGCGCATCGCGGCGTCAGAGGCCGCGGTCGAAGACGAGCGTGCCGGCCTGGCTCTTCACGGTGAGAGTCGAACCCTTGACCTCCCAGGTCGGGCCGGTGTGCAGTATGGTCAGGAATGCGCGCTCGAAATTGTTGAGATCGGGAGAGCAGGTCTTCTTGGTCTGGGCGACCGGACCCATGGCGAGCCTCTGGCCCTTCACCGGATAGATCGTGGCCGAATAGGTGTTGCAGCCGGAAGCGCCCGTGCCGCGAAAATTCTCGTCGAGCATCAGCGTGGCCTCGGCAGGGGGCGACTTGCCGTTCAGGCTGGACAGGATCCAGTTCATCTTCGTCGGGAAGGGCGCCTGGTATTCCTCGGCCTTCTTCTTCTCGGGCTCTCCCTGCTGGCCCTGCTCGCCGGCCGGCGGCTTCTTCTTGCCTTGCGAGAAGGCTGGCTGCGCCAGCAGGACGGGCGCGGCGGCGGCCAGCAGCAGGTATGCGAGTTTCTTCATCTGTCGTCTCTCGATGGGTCGCTTTGCGCCCTCTTACATCAAAATGCGGCGGGAAAACGAGGCCCTTACGCGAGGGGGACGCCGATCAGCAGGGGATGGCCCCACCGGAACATGGCGAGATAGAGCAGGATTCCGACGACGACCGCGATGATGTCGTTCGTGACGCCGCCATGCCGGTCGCCGAGCGGCCCCTTGGCGCCGCGCTTCTTGACCGAGATCCTGTCGTACACCGCCCAGGCCAGGAAGGCGCCGAACAGCAGCAGGCCGGCGAGATCGCCATTGGCCAGAAGGTGCGCCAGCGCCCAGAATTTCACTGCCGCCAGCATCGGATGCTTCGCCTTGTCGCGAATGTGCGATGGCACGTAGGCGGCGACCAGCAGGATGAAGGCCGGCAGCATCAGCGCGAAGGCGAGGTGCCTCGTCCAGACCGGCGGATGCCAGAGTTGCGGATCGGCGGCCGAACCGCGCGCCGCCCCCATGCCCCAGACGATCATCACGAAGCCGATCAGCGAGGCGACGGAGAAGGCGACCTTGTAGCCGTTCTCGCCGAGCTTGCCGACGAGGCCTGCGCGCCCCTGGACCGAAGTCGGCACGAGATGCACGCCAAGGAAGACGACGAGACCGAGGATGAGGACAATCATGAAGCGCTCGCGGAAAAATGCGACGCGAGCCTAGACCGGAACGGCGCGACGGGCAAAGCCGGCGGGCGGCTTGTCAGCCGAGCCGCTTGGCGAGCCTCTCCCACAAGGGGTTCTTTGCGGTGAAGACGTAGTCGAGCGCGCCGACCGTCACGGTTTCCGCGCCGTGCTTGATCAGCCATTCCGCGAGTTGCGCGGCATTGTCCTTCGGGCACGAGACGATGACGAGCCCTTCGGCGCCGCGCCCGCGCAGCCGCGCCTCGAATTTGCCCGCCGCCTTCTTCAGCTTGGAATCGGAGAGGTCCTCGACCCGCGCGCGCACTTCGCGCGTCGTGCGGGCTTCTTCCTCCGCCGCGATTCGCGCCAGGATCAGCCGCGCAGCCTCGCGCGTTTCATCGTTCCAGGGCGCGGTCAGCGAAGCGACGAGATTGGCTTCCGACTTCAGCATCACGCCGTCGTCCAGCACCTTCAGCGCATTGGCCTTCAGCGTGGCGCCGGTCGTGGTGATGTCGACGACGAGTTCCGCCTGTCCCGCAGCGGGCGCGCCTTCGGTCGCGCCGAGACTCTCGACGATGCGATAGTCTGCGACGCCGTGGCCGGAAAAGAAGCGGCGCGTGATGTTGATGTATTTGGTGGCGACGCGCATGCGCTGGCCGCGCCGCGAGCGGAAGGCGGCGGCGACGTCGGCGAGGTCAGCCATGTTGCGCACGTCGATCCAGGCCTGCGGCACGGCGACGACGACATTGGCGTGGCCGAAGCCGAGCGGCGTCAGCAGTTCCACCTTGGTCTCGGCGTCCGGGATCGTCTCGCGCACGAGATCCTCGCCCGTGACGCCCATGTGCACGAGCCCCTGCGCGAGGTGCGTCGTGATGTCGGATGCCGACAGGAAGGCGATCTCGACATTGTCGACGCCCTTCAGCACGCCGCGATAGTCGCGCGCGCCGCGCCCCTGCACCACGTCGAGTCCGGCGCGCGCAAAGAACGCATTGGCGTTTTCCTGCAAACGGCCCTTCGAGGGGACGGCGACAATGAGTTTGCCGCCGATGGCCTGGAGTTTGCTGTCGCTCACGCCGAGGCCTCCGGAAACAGGCGTTCGACCCAGATAGCCGCGCCGACGGCAGGAATGTCCTTCTTCGCGCCGAGCGAGGCGAGCAGGCGGTCGTAGCGCCCGCCGCCGATCAGCGGCTTGTCGGGCGCGGCCTGCCGGTCGTGGGCCTCGAACACGAAGCCCGTGTAATAGTCGAGGCGACGCCCGAAGCGCGCCGAGAATTTCATCGAGGAGGGATCGAGGCCACGCGCCGCCATGAAGTTGAGGCGCTGGTAGAAGCCGTCGAGCGCGGCGCCGAGGTCGAGTTTCGCGCCCTCGGCGATCTTGCGGATTTTTTCCAGCGCCGCGTCCGGGTCGCCCGAGACGGCGAGGTAGCGCACGATCAGGTCGCGCTTGTCCGCCGAAAGGCCCGGGCCGGAGCGCAGGCTCGCCTGTTCGAGAAAACGCTCGGCGATCTCGCCGGGCGAGCGGCCGCCGACAGAGGAGATGCCGGCGATCGACAGGAGGTCCTCGACCAGCGCGCGCGCCCCCTGCTTGTCGGCGCCCTCGAGCGCGGCGAGCACGCCCGAATGGTCGTCGCCATTGCCGGCGGGCGGGGCGGCGAGGACGGTCTCGAGCGAAGCCCCCTGGGCCAGCCCGCGCCGGATGCGGCGCAGCCAGGTCGCCGGCAGGTCGAGCGATTCCAGAAACTTCGCGAACAGGCCGGCGTCGCCGATCGTCACCGTCAGGTCTTCCCGGCCAGCCTTGGCGGCGGCTTCGAGCGACAGCGACAGGATTTCGGCGTCCGCGGCCTCGCGGTCCTTGCGGCCGAAGCTTTCGAGGCCCGCCTGCAGGAATTCGCCGGGCGCGTCCGGCCGGAAACGGAAGACCGGCCCCAGATAGGAAAAGCCTGCGGTCTTTCCGGCGGCGGAGGAGGCCAGATAGGCCTGGCTGACCGCCAGGGTGAATTCCGGGCGCAGGCAGAGTTCCGTCCCGGCTGCGTCCGTCGTCAGGTACAGCCGCCCGCGCATGTCCTCGCCGAGCTGGTCGAGATAGACAGCGGCCGGCTGCAGGATCGCCGGTTCGGCGCGCCGGTAGCCGGATGCGACGAGATGGCCGAGCAGGGTTTCCCCGCCGGCCTTCGCTCCATTCCGTCCGTTCCTGCCTGCCACAGCGCCGATCCTTCGAATTTGGCGCTTTGTTTAGCAGGCGGGTCGCCGCGCCGCACCCGGAAATGAGGGGGAGGGTGAATGGATTGCGGCGAAGGCGGTCGGTGGCGGGGAAGGGGGCTCAGCCCCCCACCACCTCCAGCTGCACATCCACATTGTTCCGCGTGGCGTGGGAATAGGGGCAGATCTTCTCGTGCGCTTCCTTCACGAGCGCTTCCAGTTCGGCCTGCGGCAGGCTCTTGTCCTCGACATGCATCTTGACCGCGAGGCCGAAGCCGCCGCCCTCGCGCGGACCGATCGACACGTTGCAGGTGATCGCCGCCTTGGAGGCGTCCTTCTTGTGGGACTTGGCGATGAAATCGAGCGCGCCGCCGAAACAGGCCGCATAGCCCGCCGCAAACAGGTGCTCCGGCGTCGTCGTGCCGGGCTTGCCGGGACCGCCCATCTCCCTGGCGACCGACAGGTCGGCCTTCACCGATCCGTCGGCGGCGGCGGTATGGCCGTTGCGCCCGCCCGTGGCGGTGGCGGCGACGGTGAGCAGCGGCTTGATCTTGTCGACCATTGGAATCTCCCGGATGTCTGGACACCGGGAAGAATAGGGCGACCGCGCCGCGCGGCTAGGCCCGCGCTGGGCTATCGCCGGCCGAACAGCTTTTCGATGTCCGCCAGCTTCAGTTCGACCCAGGTCGGACGGCCGTGATTGCACTGGCCGGACCCCGGCGTCGCCTCCATCTCACGCAGCAGCGCGTTCATCTCCTCGGGCGTCAGCCGCCGGCCGGAGCGCACCGAGCCGTGGCAGGCGATGGTCGCCAGCACGTGGTCGAGCCGGCGCTCGAGGCCCGCGAGCGAGGAATCCTCGGCCAGCGTATCGGCGACGTCGGCGATGAGCCGCTTCACGTCGGCGCGGCCGAGCAGGGCCGGCGTCTCCCGCACAAGTATGGCGCCCGGCCCGAAGGCCTCGACGACGAGGCCGAGCGTCTCCAGTTCGCCTGCCGCAACTGCGATGCGCGCGGCGGAGGATTCGTCGAGTTCGACCACTTCCGGAACGAGCAGCCCCTGGCGCGCCACGCCGTGCTCGGCGCGTTGCTTTTTCAGCTTCTCGTAGGTGAGGCGTTCGTGCGCGGCATGCTGGTCGACGATGACCATGCCGTCGCGCGTCTGCGCCACGATGTAGTTCTCGTGCATCTGCGTGCGCACCGCGCCGAGCGGCGCAGCCGTGTGCTCCGGCGCCGGCGCCTCGAAGGCGCCGCGCGCATCGGCGGAAGGCGAGACATGCCCGATATCGAAAGCGGCCTGCTGCGCTTCGCTCATTCCGGACGGCGCGGCTGGCGAAGCGCGCCAGTCCCAGTCTTGCCGCGGCCGCGCCGAGGCAGCGCCGAAGCCGCGCGCAAAGGCTGAAATCGCGGCCTGCGACGCATTCGCTGCGCGATGTCCTTGCGCCTCGATGGCGCGCTTCAGGGCGCCGACGACGAGGCCGCGCACGAGGCCCGGATCCCGGAAGCGCACTTCGGCCTTGGCGGGATGAACGTTGACGTCCACCTCGCGCGGATCGCATTCGACGAACAGCACGACGGCCGGATGCCGGCCGGCAGGCAGGAAATCGACATAGGCGCCGCGCAGCGCGCCGGCGAGCAGTTTGTCGCGCACCGGGCGGCCGTTGACGAAGACATATTGCATCGCAGCCGTCGCGCGGTGCCAGGTCGGCACGCAGGCGTAGCCGGACAGGCGCACGCCGTCGCGTTCAGCTTCGATCGGAAAGGCATTGTCGACGAAATCACGGCCGACCACCTGCGCGACCCGTGTCGCGAAATCTCCGGCGCGAAAATCGAGCGCCGTCAGGTGATCGCCGGACAGCGCGAAGGAGACGTCGCTGTGCGCCAGGGCAATGCGTCGCACGATGTCGGCGACAGCCTGCGCTTCCGCGCGCGGAGACTTGAGGAATTTGAGACGCGCCGGCGTGGCGGCGAACAGGTCGCGCACCTCGATGCGCGCGCCGCGCGGCCAGGAAGACGGCTGAACGTCGCGCCGGATGCCGGCGTCGACGCGAATGGACAGTCCGTGCTCCGCGTCTTTCGTTCGCGTGTCGATCGACAATTGCGCGACGGAGCCGATCGACGGCAGCGCCTCGCCGCGAAAGCCGAGCGTCGCGATATTCGAGAGATCGCCGTCCGGCAGTTTCGACGTCGCGTGCCGTTCGACCGCGAGCTGGAGATCGGCGGCATCCATGCCGCAGCCGTCGTCGATCACCCGGATCAGCCTGCGCCCGCCGTCTTCGAGCGCGATCTCGATTCTGCGCGCGCCGGCGTCGAGCGCGTTCTCGACCAGTTCCTTGACCGCCGACGCGGGGCGCTCGACCACTTCGCCGGCGGCGATGCGATCGATCGTCACGGGATCGAGCAGGCGAACGGTCATGAATGCCCTCGCGCGGCAGCGATACGACCTAACGTCATGGAATCGCGACAGCACATGGATTCTGTTTACCATGAGCCGGGCGCGAGCGCAGTCCGAACAGGCCCGCAAGTCTGTTAATAGCAACTACTTTCATTAAGCACCCGCTCAGAAATAGCCGCCGGCAAGGCCCGCGACGCATTGTTATCCGGGCCGCGAACGGCGATGTTCCGGCCTCGCTATTCTCGATCCCGGAGCGCGCCTTGAGCCCGACCGCCACCTCTTCGTCGCCGATCGTCAACTCGGTCGCCAACGCCCTTCGCGCAGTCAAGCACCGCGTCGAGGACATCGCGTTCCGCGAACGGGTCGTGACCAACGACTTCGGCGGCAACCAGTTCAAGGTGCTCCTGGCCGACAAGACGGCGGCGCTCTGGTACGGCGCCGGCACGGAACGTCCGCGCGAATTCGACCTGCTGAAGGGCCGTGGCCTGCAGCCCGGCGCCTTCGTGCTGGATGTCGGCGCGCACCAGGCTGTCGTCGCCATGATGATGGGCGCGGAAGTCGCGCCGGGCGGCAGGGTCGTGGCGGTCGAGGCCACGGAGCGAAACGCCGAGGTGGGCCGCAGGAACGTCGAACTCAACGGCATGAAGAACGTGGAAATCCTGCATGCGGCCGCCGCGCGCGAGGATGGGCCGATCAGCTTCAGCCAGCGTCGCAACGGCATGATCGCCTCGGGCGCCAACAATTACGCCGTGAAGACGGTGGATGGCCTGTCGATCGACACGCTGGCTGCGCGCTATGGCGCGCCCGATCTCGTTTATGTCGACATCGAGGGCTACGAACTGGAAGCCCTGAAGGGCGCGCCCAACACGCTCGCCTCGAAGGCTTCCTGGTTCCTGGAAGTGCACGGCGACGCCGACATCGGGCAATTCGGCGGCCGCAACGCCGACGTGATCGACATGTTCGACGAGAGTTTCGATCTCTACTGGTCGCCGGACAACGCGAAAGTGGATTTCGCGCCCTTCGCGCGCGGGACAGAGCCGCCGCGCGATCGCTTCTTCCTCGTTGCGATCAAGAAAGCCTGATCGCAACGAGAAATTCCTGCGTCACATGCCCGTCGGACGACCGGCGGCGGTGACGAGAAGCGCTCCATCGCCGAACAGCTTTTTCGCCGCCCGCTTCGCGTCGTCCATCGTGACGGCGGCGATCAGCCTGTTGCGCTCATCGAGATAGGCCGGCGTGCGGCGCTCGAGCTGCAGATGCAGCAGATTGCCGGCGATCTTGGTCGAGGTGTCGAAGCGCAGCGCATAGGATCCGATCAGGAACTTGCGCGCCTTTTCCAATTCTTCTTCCGTCGGCCCGTTGTCGCTGAGATCGCGAATCTGCTCCTCGATCACCGCAAGCGATTCCGCGGCGCGGTCGTTCTTCGTCGAGGTGGCGCCCGCAAGCAGCGCCGCCGCTTCGTTGTTCTGCATCTGCGAATAGACGGAATAGGCGAGGCCGCGCTTCTCGCGCACCTCGCGGAACAGGCGGGCCGTGAACACGCCTCCCCCCAGAATGTGATTGACGACGACGCCGGCCATGAAGTCGGGATCGGCGCGATCGAGGCCGGGGCGGCCGAAACGGATCGTCGTCTGCGGCACGTCGATGTCGGTGACGACTTTCGAGCCGAGACCGCTGAAGCGCGCAGGCGGCACGAGCGCCAGGTCGCTCCTGGCGGGCAGGCCGCCGAACGCGAGGTCGAGGCGCTCCGAGAGGGAAACGGCGTCGATCGCGCCGACGACGGCGACGACGAGATTGTCGCGCGCCATATTCTTCGTGCGCAACTCGGCGAGATCGTCGCGCGTGATTTTCGGGAGAAGATCGATTTCCCCGCGTGCGGCGCGGCCATAGGGATGGCCGGGGAAAGCGGCGGTCCGGAACGCGCGGGATGCCGCTGAATCCGGGTCCTTCAATTCGCGGCGCAGGCTCGCCACGAGCTGCGAGCACACGCGGTCGATCGCGCCCTGATCCAGGCGCGCCTCTCCGACCGCCAGCCGCAGCAGTTCGAAAGCTGGATCGAGATTGCGCGTCAGCGTCTGGAAATGTCCGCCGATATAGTCGCGATCGGCCGAGAAGTGCAGGTGCGCGGCTATGTCGTCCAGCGCTTCGTGAAAGGCGGTGGCGTCGTAAGGCCCGGCGCCCTCGTCGAGCAGGCCGGCAAGCATGGTCGCGACCCCGGGCAACCGTTCGGGGTCCTGCGATGCGCCGCCGCGGAAAGCGAACTGAACCGCCACGAGCGGAACGGCGTAATCCTCGACCAGCCAGACGTCGATGCCGCCCGGCGTTCGTATCGTCTGGACGGTGGAGGCGCGCGACGGCTCGATCGTCTTGGCGTGTTGCGTCACGCTGCTTCTCCGCACTCGAGAAAGCCGGTGACGGCGCGCTTCTTGTCGAGCCACTTTCGCGCGGCCGCGCGGACGTCGTCCACGGTCACGGCCTCGATACGCGACGCCCAGCCCGAAACTTCGTCGATCGTTTCGCCTGTCGCCAGCGCCGCGCCGTACCAGCGGGCGAGCGCCACCTGGCTGTCCTGCGCATAGACAGCGTCTGCGACGAGGCGGGTCTTGGCGCGCTGGAAATCCTTGGCCGAAATATCGCTGCCGATGAATTTCGCGATCGTCTCGTCCATCGCAGCGTCGAGGTCGGGCAGCGTCACGTCCGGCGCCGGGACCGCATAGACCCAGAGCCGCGTCGCATCGAGCGACGAACCCATGTAATAGGCGCCGGCCGCGACCGCGATCTTCCGCTCCAGCACGAGTTCGCGATACATCGCGCTCGTCTGCCCGCCGCCGATCAGATGCGTCATCACTTCGAGCGCTTCGGATTCGCCCGGCTCCGCCGTGCGCGCGGAGGGAACGAGATAGACGCGTTCGATTGTCGCCTGCTCGACCTTTTCGTCGGCGAGCGTGACCAGGCGATGCGCGCGCGACGGCGGCTCCTGCGGCCGCCGGCGCACGGGCGGCGCGCCGCGCGCCGGAATGCGGCCGTAGATGTCGCGGGCGAGCCGCTCGACCTCGTGGGGTTCGACGTCGCCCGCCACCACGAGTATGGCGTTCTCGGGCGTGTAGAAGCGCTCGTAATAGGCGAGCGCGTCCTCGCGGTTCAGCGTCTCGATCTCGTGGCCCCAGCCGATCACCGGCGTGCCGTAGGGATGATGATTGAACAGCGCGGCCTGCACCGCTTCGCTGAGTTCGGCCGCGGGATCGCTGTCGGTGCGCATGCGGCGCTCCTCCAGAACCACGTCGCGCTCCGGTGCGACCACCTCGTCGGAGAGGACGAGATTGGTCATGCGGTCGGCCTCGTATTGCATCATCGTGGCGAGATGCTCGCGTGGCACGCGCTGGAAATAGGCCGTGTAGTCGTGGCTCGTGAAGGCGTTTTCCTGGCCGCCGAGGTCGGCGACGAGTTGCGAGAACTCGCCTTGCGGGTGGGCCTTGGTGCCCTTGAACATCAGGTGTTCGAGGAAGTGGGCGATGCCGGACTTCAGCGGCGGATCGTCGGCCGAGCCGTTGCGATACCAGACCATGTGGGTGGCGACCGGCGCGCGCCGGTCGGGGATGACAACCACTTCCATTCCGTTGTCGAGCCGCGAATGGGCGATGTGCGGGCCGGCCGGCGGTGTCGGCTGGCCGGCGGACCCGGAATGTTCGGCGGGGGAATGGACGTTCATGGGACTCCTCGCGCGACGGGTCCGAGTGGCCCACGAGCAAGCATCCCGTCGGCCGAAACGGCGCGCCGTGTCCCGCGCGAGCAAGAAGGCTCAAGGAAAAGCGCCCGGCCGCGCCGCGTCGCGCGTGCGTCCGTCAGGCCAATATAGTGGATCGGCCGCGCCTCACAACAGCGCGGCCGAGGCCCGACGCGCTGCTATTCGCGCGGCCTGTTGGGATCGACGCCGCGCGAATACTCGCTGGCGCTCGGCGCCTCGTACGGACGATTGGGGGCGCGCTGCTTGACCTCGACCTGGGTCGTCGCCTTGCGATAGCCCTTCGGCGGCTCGGTCAGATACTCGCGATCCGGCTCGTAACCGGGCGTCGAGACGTCCCTGTTCTTGGGTTCGTCGCCGCTGCCCAGCGAAAAGACCTGCTTCAGCTTCGCGGCCGGCGTGATCGCGCTGCAATCCGGCGTCCCAGAGATGCGCTCCTCGCAGATTTCCTGCGAATCCTGCTTCTGGTCGATGCGGCCCTTCTGCAGTTCAGCCGGGGTCATGGAGGTGCGTTCGTTCAGGCTGATGACGCGCGGTGCGCGCGCCGCGGCCTTGGCGGCGCGCTGACGGGCGACATCGTGGTCGACCGGCCAGTTGGCGGCGCGCTGGGCGCCGCCGGCCTGAGGGGCGGGAAGCTCGGTGCTCTTCGGCACGACCAGGGCGGGACGCTCGCGGAAGTCGATCGCGGGCTTTTCGTCCTCGTCCTTGCCGAGGCCGATGATGTTGATGAGCGGATCGAAAGTGGAGGGCTTGTCGTCGAACGCGAGGGCGGGCGTCGAGCCGCCCAGAACGCTCGTCAGGACGAGGGCGCCCAGCGCCGCTCCCATGGAGGTTCGCGTCCGGATTGCGCTGCGGTTCATGCGAAAAACCCCGTTTACACGCCGCCGGGCGACTCGCAGGCCGCGCCGGAACTCGATTTCGCCTTCACTTGCATCGCCTTCGCGGCGATTTTCGGGCAGCCGCGATCAGGCCTTGGCAACAGCCGGCCGCGGGCGCAGGGACTCATACAGGAGCAGCGCCACCCCGGCAACGATGCCGCAATCTGCGATATTGAAGACGTAATTGGCCAGCGGGCCGACAGGCAGCGTGGTGTGGAAGTAGAAGAAGTCGGCCACCGCGCCGTAGCTGAACCGGTCGAGGGCGTTGCCGAGCGCCCCGCCGATGATCAGGCCGAGGCCGATCGCCGTCGTCCGGTCGGTCGTCCGCCAGAGCCAGATCCCGAGGAATCCCGTGGCCAGGACGGCCAGGCCCAGCAGCGCCAGGCGGCCGAGCGGCCCGTCCGCCGAGAACATCGAATAGGAGACGCCGCGGTTCCAGGCCATCACCACGTCGAGGAAGGGCGTCAGCCGGATCGGCTGGCGGCCGGCGATGCCGAACACCTCGATTAACCAAAATTTCGAAATCTGGTCGGCGGCGAAGCACAGCCCCGCCGCCGCAGCGCCCAGAAGCCTGGCCTGCGCCCTCATTGCCAACGGCCGGCCGCCTTCAGTTCCCGCAGCGCGGCCGCGTCGCGCGGCGTCACGTCGGGGAAGGCCGGGTCGGCCGTCTTCGGCTCGAAATAGCGCCAGGAGCGGGCGCATTTCGTCCAGCCGCGGGCGGAAGCCAGTTCGACCGACACCGCGACGCCGGGAACGTCGGGCAGCCGGAAGGCTTCCGCAGGTCCCTCGCCCGACCGGATGTCGACGGCGGAGACGATGCAGATTTCCGCGAAATCGACGCCGTCCAGCGCCGCCCTCAGCTCGGCGTCGGAGACGAACACGACCGGCGCGGCCTCCAGCGACGAACCGATCTGCTTCGAGGCGCGGGCGATCTCCAGCGCGCCGGTCACGACCGAACGGACGCGGCGGATCTTGCGCCAGCGCTCGGCCAGCGCGTCGTCGCGATACTTGCCGAGGCCCTGCGGGAAGACCTCGAGATGGATGGAGGGCTTGCCCTGCGGCCGGAACATCGCCCAGGCCTCGTCCGTCGTGAAGACCAGGATCGGCGCCAGCCATTTCAGCACGGCGTCGCAGATCGTATCGACGGTCGTCAGCGCGGCGCGGCGCAGCGCGCTCGACGGCGCCTCGCAATAGAGCGCGTCCTTGCGGATGTCGAAATAGAAGGCCGACAGGTCGCCCATCATGAAAGGCGTTACGGTCGCGACCACCTTCTTGTAGTCGAAGTCCGCATAGGCCTGCTGCACGATCGCGTCGACTTCGGCGAGCCGATGCAGCATCAGGCGCTCGAGTTCCGGCGCGCTCGCCGGATCGACGCGGTCCTTATCGTCGAAATGCGCGAGCGTGCCCAGCATCCAGCGGATCGTGTTGCGCAGCTTGCGATAATTGTCCGTCGTGAACTTCAGGATTTCCGGACCGAGCCGCTGGTCGTCGGAATAGTCGACGCTCGCCGTCCACAAGCGCAGGATATCGGCGCCTGCGTCGGCGATCACCTTCTGCGGCACGACGACATTGCCGAGCGACTTCGACATCTTGCGGCCGTGCTCGTCCATCGTGAACCCGTGCGTCAGCACGACGTCGTAGGGCGCGCGGCCGCGCGTGCCGCAGCTTTCCAGGAGCGAGGAATGGAACCAGCCACGGTGCTGGTCCGAGCCTTCCAGGTACATGACTTCGTCCTGGCCGCCGTCGCGGATGCGCCTGATGCCGGCAAGGCCGGGGAAATGCTTCGGGTCTTCCAGAACGAAGGCGTGTGTGGAGCCTGAATCGAACCAGACGTCGAGCACGTCGTCGATCTTGTCGTATTGCTCTGGGTCGTAATCGTTGCCGAGGAAGCGCGCCTTGGCGCCTTCCGCGAACCAGGCGTCGGCGCCTTCCGCCTCGAAGGCGTCGGCGATACGCCTGTTGACGCGGTCGTCGACCAGCGGATCGTGTTCGCCCTTCTTCACGAAGATGGCGATCGGCACGCCCCAGGCGCGCTGGCGCGACATCACCCAGTCGGGCTTGGCGGCGATCATGCCGGTGATGCGGTTCTCGCCTGCCGCCGGCTCCCACCGCACCTTGGTGATTTCTTCAAGCGCGACATTGCGCAGCGACGCGCGCTCTGCGCCTGCGACATCGAACGCCTTGTCCATCGCCACGAACCATTGCGGCGTGTTGCGGAAGATGACCGGCTTCTTCGAGCGCCAGGAATGCGGGTACTGGTGCTTGAGGCGCCCGCGCGCGATCAGCGCGCCAGCGGCGACCAGCGCGTCGATGACCGCCTGGTTGGCGTCGCCCTTGTCGCCCTTGTCGGTGATCACGCGCTTGCCCGGAAAGCCGGGCGCGTCCTTGGTGTAGAAGCCGTCGGCGTCGACCGTATAGGGAATGCGCGTCTCGATCTTGCGTTCGGCGAGCACGCGGCCGGACGCCATCCACAATTCGAAGTCCTCGCGACCGTGGCCGGGCGCCGTATGCACGAAGCCCGTGCCGGTATCGTCGGTGACGTGGTCGCCGGCCAGCAGCGGCACGCGGAAATCGTAACCGAGGGCGGCCAGCGGATGCGCGCATTCGACCTGCGCAAGCAGGTCGGGCGAGACATTCGAGACGCGCTCCCAGCCTTCGACCTTGGCCGACTTGAACACGTCCTCGGCCAGCTTGTCGGCGAGCACGAAACTCTGCCCGGCCTTGGCCCAGTTGTTTTCGGGCGCGGCGGTGACGCGGTAGAGGCCGTACGAGATCTTCGGGCTGAAGGCGATGGCGCGGTTGCCGGGAAGCGTCCAGGGCGTCGTCGTCCAGATCACGACCGAGGCGTCGGAGACGAACGCCTCCGTGGAGGCCTCGCCGGGAAAGCCGCCGATGCTCGTCACCGGAAACGCCACCCACACCGTTTCGCTGGTGTAATCTTCGTACTCGATCTCGGCTTCGGCGAGCGCCGTCTTTTCGACGACCGACCACATGACCGGCTTCGACCCGCGATAGAGCAGCCCATTGGCCGCGAATTTCATGATCTCGCGGGCGATCTGCGCTTCCGCCGGATAGGTCATCGTCAGGTAGGGATGATCCCAGTCGCCGACGACGCCGAGCCGCTTGAATTCCTCGCGCTGCACGTTGACCCAATGGTCGGCATAGGCGCGGCATTCCCGACGAAACGCGATCATCGCTGCGGGATCGGAGAGATCGGGCTTCTGCTTGCCCTTGGAGCGGTAGTTCTCTTCCTCGATCTTCCATTCGATCGGCAGGCCGTGGCAGTCCCAGCCCGGCACGTAATTGGAATCCTTGCCGAGCATCTGCTGCGAACGGGTCACGAGATCCTTGAGGATCTTGTTCAGCGAGTGGCCGATATGGATGTTGCCGTTCGCATAGGGCGGGCCGTCGTGCAGGACGAATTTCTTGCGGCCCTTCCCTTCCTCGCGCAGCCGCGCGTAGAGGTCGATCTCGTTCCAGCGCGCAAGAATCTCCGGCTCTTTCTTGGGCAGGCCGGCGCGCATCGGAAATTCCGTCTGCGGCAGATAGAGACTGGCGGAATAATCGGGGCCGGATTTTTCGGCCTTTTTCGGGTCGTTCATGACGGAACCGTGAGACGTGGGCGGCGCGGGCGCGCCGCCGGCATGGAAAGACGGGCGAAACGGCAGGGACCCGGCGCCGCGCGAGGATCAGCCTCGAGCGCGGCCCGGGCGGATAATTCGCCTGGATATGCGAAATTCGACCATGGGGCGCTGCTATATCACGTTTGCGCCATCCGGGAAGGGCCGGGCTTTTCGCGCCGGAGCATCCCTGTATTCTGGCTGCGGGGAAGCCCGGAGGCAGCATGCGCGCCCTGATCTGCGCTTTCGTTTTCGCCGCCGCCGCCCTCGGGTCCGCCCGGGCGGCCGAGGTCGAGAAATGCCCCGACATGGTGGCGAGCCGGCCGCCGTTCCTGAAGGCGGCGCTCGCCGGCGACCGCGTGCGCCTGACCTTCATCGGCCATGCGAGCTTCCTGATCGAGACGCCCGGGGGGACAACCGCCATCACCGACTACAACGACTACATGCGGATGCCGGTGACGCCGGTCATCGCGACCATGAACAAGGCGCATTCCACCCATTATTCGAGCCATCCCGATCCCGCGATCAAGCGCGTCCTGCGCGGCTGGCGGGTCGAGGGCGACGGGCCGCGCTGGGATGTGACGGAAGGCGACCTGCATGTGCGCAACGTGCCGACCAACATCCGCAGCTGGGAGAGCGGGGCGACAGAATACGACGGCAATTCGATCTTCATCTTCGAGGCGGCGGGTCTCTGCATCGCCCATCTCGGTCACCTGCATCACCGTCTCACCCCGGACCACGTGAAGGAGATCGGCCATATCGACGTGGTGCTCGCGCCGGTCGACGGTTCCTACACGCTCGGCGTCCAGGGCATGCTCGAAACGATCGCGACGCTGCGGGCGCCGCTCACCATTCCCATGCACATTTTCGGACCTTCGACGCTGGCGCGATTCCTGGATCTTGCGCGCGAAAAATTCGAAATTTCCAACGCCGGTTCGAACAGCGTCGAGATAGGCCGGTCGAGCCTGCCGCCGAAGCCGACGATCCTCGTGCTCGACGGGCGTTGATCGCAGCCGGCGCTGGGGCCAGACTGGCGGACCGGAGGATCGCATGTTCAAGCTCTACTACTCGCCCGGCGCCTGTTCGCTGGCGAGCCATATCGCGCTCGTGGATTCGGGCGCGCCCTACGAATTGCAACGCGTCGATTTCGGCAAGGGCGAGCAGCGCCAGCCCGATTATCTCGCCATCAACGCCAAGGGTCGCGTGCCGGTGCTCGAGACGCCGCAGGGCAGGCTGACGGAAACGCCGGCGATCCTCGCCTTCATCGCGCAATCAGCGCCCGACAGGAACCTCGCGCCGTCCGATCCGTTCGCCTTCGCGGAAGTGCAGGCGTTCAATTCCTATCTCTGCTCCACCGTGCATGTCGCGCACGCACATCGCATGCGCGGCCATCGCTGGGCGAGCGACGAATCCTCCTTCGAGGACATGCGGCGCAACATCCCCAGGAGCGTCGGCGACGCCTTCGCGCTGATCGAGACGCAATTCCTGCGCGGGCCGTGGGTCATGGGAGAGGCCTATACGATCGCCGATTCGTACCTGTTCACGGTTTCTCTCTGGCTCGATGGCGATGGCGTCGATCTCTCGAAGCTGCCGCGCGTCATGGATCATCGCGCCCGCATGAGCGCGCTGGCGAATGTGAAGCGCGCGCTGACTGAAGAGGGCGTCGCCGCCTGACTACAGGCGCTGCGAGGGAACCTGCTGCTGTTCCCGCTCTTCCCGCTGGCGGCGCGCCTTCTCGTTGGCGTTGTGGCGGCCGATGACGCACCCGGCGGCCGCGCCCGCCAGACCGTGATGACCGGCGAAATGGCCGGCGATGCCGCCGACGATCGCGCCCTTGATGCAGCCCTTGGCGAAGGCCTCGGTTGCGACGAGCGTCGGCGCAGCGAGAGCCAGCAGCACAGGAATGACGAGATAACGTTTCATGACAGGCTCCCGACCTTTGTCAGCGCCCGAGCCACCGCCGGATGGTGTTGCGAAGCGCGAAGGCCGCGAACAGGGCCAATGCGATCGTCGCCACGACGGCGAAGGTTCCCAGCAGCAGCGCAAACAGCGCGGCCACCCCGAGCACCACGAGAACAGTGGACAGCAATCCACCTGACCGGGAGCTGAACACGAACGAACCGCCGCCGGTTCCCGTCTCGAAACCGAATTGGCGCGCGTCGGGATCTCGCGCGGATTGGCCGGGCGGGATGATCTCGATCTCGCCGCGTGGAAGCTCCACGCGCGGCTCTTCGGGACGATGTGGTTGCATGGTGGCCTCGCGGATCAATAGATAAGCTTTGCGGCGCTCCGGTTCAACGAACGGCGACGCAATCGACGCGCGGCGACCGAAAGCGCAATCCCGGACCGCCGACGAGCCTGTTTCGCCAGACAACGCCCACCTTGGCCTTTGCCGTGTTACCGTAGGTCGAGGGCTGCGAAATGAATGACGATTCTGGTTCGAAACCGGCGCTTTGGCTGCGGATCGCGCAATTTCCGGTCACCCGCCTGCTGCTGGTCGGCGGGATCGTGTTCGCTCTGATCGCCTTCAACAATGGTTTCCGCACCAAGCTCGCCTCGTCGCCTGCGCTGGCGACCGCCGTGACCGCAGGCATGGCCGCCGTCGCTCTGGGCGTCTACCTTTGCGTTGCGCGCTACCTGGAGCGCCGGTCTGTCCCGGAGTTGGCGCTGCCCCGCATGGGCCGGGAGTTCGGCGTCGGCGCGCTCATCGGCGTAGGCCTGTATTCGCTCGCGGTCCTGGCCCTGATGATGCTCGGCATGTATCGCATCGACGGGCTCAACCCCTGGACCTACTTGCTGCCGGCGATTCCGATGGCCCTGAGTTCGGGTTTCTTCGAGGAACTGCTCTTTCGCGGCGTGCTGTTCAGGATCGTCGAGGAATCGCTGGGAAGCTGGATCGCGCTGGCCGTATCGTCGCTGCTGTTCGGCTTCGTGCATCTTCTCAACCCGGCAGGCACGGTCCTGGGGGCGGTTTTCATCAGCGTCGAGGCCGGCGTGCTGCTCGGCGCGGCCTACATGCTCACGCGCCGGCTCTGGATGAGCATGGGCTTTCACATGGCATGGAACTATACGCAGTCCGGCGTCTTCTCCGGCATCGTCTCCGGCGGCGTCAACGATCCGGGCCTGATCCGCGCGACGATCAAGGGCCCCGCCATGCTCACCGGCGGCAGCTTCGGCCTGGAAGCGTCGTTGATTGCTTTTGTGCTGTGCACGCTGACCGGCGTGACCCTGCTCGTCATGGCCGTGAGGCGGGGCGACATCGTGCCGGCGTTCTGGAACCGGAAGCCGCGCGCCGCCTAAATCCGGCCCGCCAGCAGCTTCCGCGCCTCTTCCACGTCGATCGTCATGCGCGCGACCAGAGCCTCGACCGAGTCGAATTTGGCCTCCGGCCGCACGAAGCCGATGAAGGCGACCTCGACCACCTTGCCGTAGAGGTCGCCGTCGAAGTCCAGCACGTAGACCTCGAGCAGCGGCGGCCCGTCGTCGAAGGTCGGCCGCGTGCCGAAATTGGCGGCGCCGCCGTATGTCTTCCCATCGACGGTCAGCGTGACGGCGTAGATGCCGTGCATGAGTTTGCAGGAGGGATCGAGTGCGATATTGGCGGTCGGAAAGCCGATCGTCCGGCCGACTTTCCTGCCGTGCAGGACCTCGCCTTCCACGAACCACGCATGGCCGAGCAGGCGGGCGGCGAGCGCCACGTCGCCCTTTTGCAGCGCCTCGCGCGTCGCGGTCGAGGAGACGGCGTCGAGCGAACCTTCCTCGTCCTGCGAGATGCGCTCGACGATATCGACCTCGAAGCCCTGCCGCGCCCCCTCGGCTTTCAGGAAGTCCGGCGTGCCCTGGCGCCTGGCGCCGAAATGGAAGTCGTAGCCTGCCACGACGCCCGAGACGCCGAGCCTGCGGATCAGCACGTCGTCGATGAACTGCTGGGCGGTGAGGCCGGCGAGTCCTGAATCGAACGTCAGGGTCACCAGCCCGTCGAGGCCGAGCTTTTCCAGGAAGGCGGCTTTCGCCTCGTGCGACGTCAGCCGGAAGATCACGCTCTTCCTGGCGAAGAAATCGGCGGGATGCGGCTCGAAGGTCAGGACCGCGCATGGCTTGCCGAGACGCCGGGCCATGGCCTGCGCCCGGGCGATCACCCCGCGATGGCCCCGATGCAGGCCGTCGAAATTGCCGATGGCGACCACCAGCCCTTCGAGGCCGGGGGGCGGCGCAACCGGATCGGTCGCATCGACGAAACGTGACATGGGCGGGCGCCGCTCCCTCAGGCGGTCGCGGCCGGGCGCGGCGTGGGCGCCTTCGAGGGCGCCATGACCAGGGCCTGCCCGTCGAGCACGACCTTGCCGTCGACCAGGCACTCGCAATGGAGGGTGACCCGGCGGCCCTTCTCGACCAGTTCCTGCACCTCGACGACCACGGTGATGACGTCGCCGATCTTCACCGGGCCGCGGAAATTGAGAGTCTGCGACAGGTAGACCGCGCCCGGCCCCGGCAGGTACATGCCGATGACGGTCGAAATCAGGCTCGCCGTATAGAGGCCGTGGACGATGCGCTCGCCGAACCGGGTCTTGCGGGCGAAATGATCGGAGAGGTGGACCGGGTTTCGGTCGCCGGACAGGTCGGCGAAGGCGATCACGTCGTCGTCCATGACGGTCTTCATCAGCGTTTCGCGCTGGCCGACCGTAAGGTCCTCGAAATAATACGTTTTATACGGAGCCGACATGGGCCGTGAACCTCCTGGCCGCATTCTGGCCAACCATTCGGCAACCCTGTAGCAAAGAAACCGGCCGGGGAAACGCAAAAAACGCCCGGGGCGGGGCCCGATAAGTTGATCCACATTTACACAACCGAAAGCCCTTGAGGGTTAAATCGGGGGAACAGGACCGCGGGGAGCCAGCCCGTCCGGGTACGCGGTCGCCGGAGATCAGAATGAGCGCCGATTCCTCGATGCCCATCCTCGTCGTAGACGATTACCAGACGATGGTGCGCATCATTTGCAACCTGCTGAAGCAGATCGGCTACGAAAATGTCGATCAGGCTTCGAACGGCGCCCAGGCGCTGGAGATGATCAAGGCGAAGCCCTACGGCCTCGTCATATCCGACTGGAACATGCAGCCGATGACCGGTTTCGAACTGCTGCAGAAGCTGCGGCACGACCCGGCCCATGCCGATACGCCGTTCATCATGGTCACGGCGGAATCGAAGACCGACAACGTGATCGCCGCGCGCAAGGCCGGCGTCTCCAGCTACATCGTCAAGCCGTTCAATGCGGCGACGCTGAAGGCCAAGATCGACGCGGTCTTCGCGGCCAAGGCCGCCTGATAGCGCCACGCGCGCGGATACAAAAAAAGCGCGCCGCAAGGCGCGCTTTTCGTTTGAGGCGGGCTGTTCCGTCTACTTCTTCACGAGCGGGCACTTCGATTCCGACAGCGGCATGAACGCCTCGTTTCCGGGAATCGTCGCCAGCAGCTTGTAATCGTCGTACTTGCCCTTCGATTCTTCCGGCGTCTTGACCTGGAACAGGTACATGTCGTGGACCATGCGGCCGTCCTCGCGGATCACGCCGCCGGTGGCGAAGAAATCGTTGACCGGCGTTTCCTTCATCAGCTTCATGACCGGCGCGGCGTCGGTCGTTCCGGCCTGCTTCACCGCCTTCAGGTAATGCGCCATCGACGAGTAGACGCCGGCCTGGGCCGCCGTCGGCATCCGCTTGAACTTGTCGAAGAAGCGCTTCGACCAGGCGCGGCTCTCGTCCGTGCGGTCCCAGTAGAAGGGCTCGGTTAGGAGAAGGCCCTTGGCCACCGGCAGGCCGAGGCTCTCGATGTCGGAAATGTAGCCGAGCAGGATCGCCAGCTTCTGGCCGGACTTCGTGAGGCCGAACTCGGATGCCTGCTTGACGGCGGTGATCGTGTCGGCGCCGGCGTTGGCGAGCCCGACGACCTTGGCGCCCGACGTCTGCGCCTGCAGCAGGTAGGACGAGAAGTCGGCGGTATTGAGCGGATGCTTGACGCTGCCCAGAACCTTGCCGCCGTTCGCCGTCACGAAACGCGCCGCGTTCTCCTCGAGGCTCTTGCCGAACACGTAGTCGGCGGTGAGGAAGAACCACGTGTCGCCGCCCTGCTTTGTGACCGCCGTCGCCGTGCCCTTGGCCAGCGAATAAGTGTCGTAGGCCCAGTGCACCGTGTACGGCCCGCAGGCCTCGTTGGTGATCTGCGTCGCGCCGGGGCCCGACAGCAGCAGGATCTTGTTGCGCGCCTTGGCGATCTCGTTGGCGGCGAGCGCGGTGGCCGACGCCGCCACGTCCATGATCGCCTCGACGCCCTGGTTGTCGAACCATTCGCGCGCCGTCGTGCCGGCCACATCCGCCTTGTTGAAATGGTCGGCCGACAGAACTTCGATCTTGCGGCCGAGGACCTCGCCGCCGGCGTCCTCGGCGGCGAGTTGCGCCGCGGCCACGCTGCCGGGACCGGTGATGTCGGCATAGGGGCCGGACATGTCGAGGATCAGGCCGAGCTTCAGCGGCGGCTTCGATTGCGCCGAGGCGGCGGTTGCGACAGCCAGCGCAAGAACGGACGCAAATGCGCCCGCGACGATCTTCTTCATTGTTTCCTCCAGGTCCGCCATGGTTGCGGCTTGGCGCGCATCATGTCGGCTCGGGCGCCCGTGTCAATCGCAGGCGCTTGCCAGCCTTCGTGCGCCGCCGCATTGTTCGCGCGGAGGAAACGACAATGACAGCAATGCCGGCGCATGATGTGCGCGCCTTCAATACGGCCGCGACATCCGAGAACAAGATCCACGACGACGCTGTCGCGCAGAAATTCGGCTTCACCGGCGCGCTGGTGCCGGGCGTCGAGGTCTATGCCTACATGACGCACCTGCCGGTTGCGCGCTGGGGCAGGGAGTGGCTCGAGCGCGGCGAAGCCGAATGCAGGTTCCTCAAGCCGGTCTATGACGGCAATGTCGTGCGCGCCTCGGCCGAAGAAGAACAGGACGGCTCGCTGTCGCTTGCCGTGCGCACCGGCGACACGCTCAACGCGACGGGACGCGCATGGCTCTCCGCCGGTGCGCGCAAGGCGCGCGCGCCGCAGGATCTGCCGACCAGCGTTCCGCCGGCCGAGCGCCCGCACGCCAGCGGCGAGACGCTGGCCGCCGGCGTCGGGCTCGGCGTCGCCCCGATGACGATCGACCGCGCGGCGCTGGCGAAATATCTGGAGGACGTCGGCGAGACGGACGCGCTCTACCTGCGCGAGAATCTCGTTCATCCCGGCCAGATCCTGAGGCTGTGCAACGCCGCGCTGGTGCAGAACGTCATCCTCGGCCCATGGATCCACGTCGGCAGCCGCGTGCGCAATTTCGCGCTCGCACGCGTCGGCGACGAACTGACCGTGCGCTCGCGCATTCTCTCCAATCTCGAATCCAAGGGCCACGACATCGTCGAATTCGACGCCATGGTCGTCGCGAACGGCCGGACCGTCGTCGCCGAAATCATCCACACCGCAATCTGGCGCCCGCGCCACGTGAAAGCCGCGGCCTGACTATTCCGCTTCGATCCGTTCCATCGCCATGGCCCGCAGCTTCGCGCGCTGGATCTTCACGCCGTTTGCGCTGTCGGTGACGGGAAACGCCTCGACGAAGAACACGCGGGCGGGAACCTTGTAGCCGGCCAGCCTGTCGCGCACATGCGCGATCAATGCTTCCTCGCGCAATTCCGCGCCCGCCTGCGGGATGACGAAGGCGGCGCAGCGCGCCTGCCCCTTCAGGTCGATCGCCACGACCTGCGCGTCCGCGACGCCCGGACAGGCTTTCAGTTCGTCCTCGATTTCGCCGGGACCGACGAGAAAGCCGCCGAGCCGCATGGCGTCGCCGGCGCGCGTCTCGTAGATGAAGGAACCGTCGGCGCGCAGGCGGCCGATGTCGCCGGTGCGGAAGAAGCCGTCCATCGTCGTCGCTTCAGCCGTCGCCTCGGGATTCCTGAAATAGCCGAGGAAGCGCGAGGGCGCGTCGATCTCGATCTCGCCCGAGACGCCGGGCGCGGCGAGTTCGCCGCTTTCCGTATCGCGGATACGCACGCGCGCCTGCGGCGACATGGGCCAGCCGCCGCATTCGATGCGATCCTCGAAGGCGACATCGGCCCGGCCGATGGAAAACAGCGCCTGCACTTCGCTCGACCCGTAGAGGCCGCGCAGCGGCAGCCCGCGCTTGTCAGCCGCGGCCGCGAATTCGCGCCAGCCCGGCTGGAACGCCGCGAAGCCGAAGACCTGCGCATGCGGAAACGGCTTCGGCTCGTCGGTTGCCGCCAGCAAGCGTCGGAACATTTCGTCCGAACCGAAGGAATGGGTGATCCGCTCCTCCTTCAGGATACGCAACGCCGGCTCCACGTCGAAGGCGTCGAGAACATGGATCGGCGCGCCGGCCGCGAAGAAGGCGAGCGCGCTCGCCATGCCGAACGTGCCGCAGAACGGCAACATGGCGAGAGCCGAATGATCGCGCCCCGACAGGCCGAGGGCCTTGCCGATCGACAGCGCGTGGCCCGACAGCGTCGCCTGCGAATGCGCGACGAGTTTTGGTCCCTTGGTCGTGCCCGAAGTGGTGAAGAGCAGGACGGGAATGTCGCAATCCCCCTGCGCGGCCGGCGGCGCGAGGCGACGTTCGAATGCGTCGAAGCGTATGCAGGACCATGGCGCCGCAAGCTCGGCCGGGCCGACGATCGCGAGCTTTTCCAGCGCCGGAACCGCCGCCTTGTCGAGCCCGCCGAGAATCGCGCGAAAATCGATCGAGCGGAATCCTGGCTCCAGCACCAGCATGCGCGCGCCGGACAGGCCGACGACATGCGCGACATCGGCGGCGCGGTAGCGCGTGTTGACGGCGGCGACGATGGCGCCGAGCCGGGCGCAGGCGAACAGCAACGTCATCCATTCGAGCCGGTTGACGAGCCAGACGGCGACCACGTCGCCCCGGCCGATCCCCTGCGCCGCGAGCCAGCCGGCGGTGTCGTCGACCCGCCCCGCGAAATCGGATCGTCTCACCGGCGCCCCGTCGAACACGAAGGCGACGCCGTCGGTCGCGCCCGGCGCGATGAGTGCGTCCAGCGAGCGCTCGTTCTGTTTGCTCATGTGAGGTCGGCGTTTCCTGCAATTGGATTTGGCCGGAGGATAATGTCTTATGATCGCGATTGCGAGGAGCTCCCGCCTTTGAAACCCGTACCGGTCTTTCGGCGTCATGGCCGGGCTTGTCCCGGCCATCCACGCGTTTCGATTGCGCACGGCAATGTCGAAGCAGGCGGAACTTTTTGCGCAAATGTCCGAGCGGCGCGGCGTGGACGCCCGGGACAAGCCTGGGCATGACGGTTCCGGTCGCATCCGTTTCGCCCGCGCGCCTCGCCATCTGCGGCATGCTCGGCATGTCGGCCGCATTCGGCATCGGCAGGTTCGTCTACACGCCGATCCTGCCGCAGATGCTGGCGGACGGCGCGCTGACGCCGTCTTCGGCCGGCCTGGTCGCCGGCGCCAATTTCCTCGGCTATCTCGTCGGCGCGCTCGTCGCCGTCAATTCGGCTGCGCAACGCTGGCCTTGGGCGTTCTTCATGGGCGGTTCGCTGGTCGGCGCGCTGACTCTCGCCGGCATGGCGGCGCCGCCGTCGCTGCCTTTCTATGCCGCGATGCGATTCGTCGGCGGCGCCGGCTCGTCTTTCGTCATCGTCTGCCTGTCCAGCCTTGTTCTGGAGCCGCTCGTGCGCGCCGGCCGCGTGCGGTTGTCGGCTGCCCCTTTTGCCGGCGTCGGATTCGGCATCGCCGGATCATCGGCTCTTGTGTCGCTGCTCGCAGCCTCCGGCTTTTCCTGGCGCGCGTCGTGGATCGCCAACGCGACAGCCGCGACGATCATCGTGGTCATCATCGCCTTTCTTCTCCCGGCGCCGCCGAAGCGCGAGCAACAGACAGTCGCGGCCGCGAAGCATGGCCGAATGTCAGCGCCGCTCGCGGCCATCGTCGTCTCCTACGGCCTGTTCGGCTTCGGCTATGTCATTACCGCGACGTTCCTCGTCGCCATCGTCCGCGAAACGCCGACGCTGTCGGCGCTCGAACCCTGGGCCTGGGGTATCGTCGGAATGGCCGGCGCCGTTTCGATCGTCTTCTGGCCATGGGTCGCGCAACGCACGACCGATATCGCTGCCTATTGTCTCGCCTGCCTCGCGGAAGCCGCGGGTGTGGCGTTCAGCGTCGTCTCGCCGACGCCGGCGACCATCGTGCTGTCAGGGATCCTGCTCGGCGGCACGTTCATGGCGATCACGGCGGTCGGCCTCGGCATCGCGCGGCGGCTGACGGATATGGCGCCGCAGCGCGCGCAGGCGATCATGACGGTCGCCTTTGGCCTCGGCCAGATCGTCGGGCCGCCGCTCGCCGGCTACATGCGCGAGACGACCGGCAGTTTTCTCGCGCCGTCCCTCATAGCGGTTGCCGCGCTGGTGATTTCCGCAGCGCTCGGGCTCGTCGTGGTGCGCGCGGATGCGAGACGTTAGCCCGCGCGCGCGAAAACGATCTGCGTCTCGCCGTAGCTGCGGCGGTCGAGTTCGCTCAGGCCCGAGGGCAGCGCGACGTCTTCTGTCGCCGCTTCCTCGATCACGACCAGCGCGCCCGGCGCGAGCCAGCCGCCGGAGACCAGCGCATGGAGCGCGCGCGGCGCGAGGCCGCGGGAATAGGGCGGATCGAGAAAGGCGAGCGTGAACTGCTCGCCGGCCGGCGCATCGCCGAGCTTTGTGGCGTCGCGGCGGAAGATTCGCGTCTGTCCGCCGAGGCCGAGCGTATGCACGTTCTCGCGCAACAGGGCGCGCGCTTCCGACCCCTCGTCGACGAAGAGCGCGAATTTCGCGCCGCGCGAGATCGCCTCGAGTCCGAGCGCGCCAGTGCCGGCGAACAGGTCGACGACGCGCGCGCCTTCCACGCAATCGTCGTAGCCATGCGCGAGAATGTTGAAGATCGTCTCGCGCAGCCGGTCCGAGGTCGGCCGCACCGCCTGCGACGACGGGCCCTTCAGGTTGCGTCCGCCGAAACGGCCGCCGACGATCCGCATCAGTCGCGTCCGCGCGGCTTGCGCGGAGCGCCGGGATTGCCGCCGGGACCCTTGCGCGGCCCCTTGCCTGGCGGACGATCGCCTCTCGGACGCTCGCCGCCCGGGCGCGGTCCCTTGCCCTGCGGCCTGTCGCCGCCGGAACGCGATCCGCGGCTTTCGTCACGGCCCTTGCGTTCGCCATAGGGGCGGTCGCCGCTGCGTTCGGTCCGCCTGAACGGGCGATCTCCGCCGCGCTCGTCGCGCGAAAAACGCGTGTCGCCGTCGCGACGCTCGAAACGCTTCTCGCCGCCGCGTTCCTCGCGGCGCGGACCGCGTCCTTCGAACCTGCGCGCGCCTTCGCCGTCGCGGCCTTCCGGCCGGCGTCCCTCGAATTTCCGTTCGCCGCGCGGCGCGAACCCGCGCTCGCCGTCACGCTTTTCGCCGCGCTTCCCGAACGCGCGTTCGCCACGTTCGCGCGACGGCCGCCGTTCGTCGCGGCCGAATTCCGCGCCCTCGCGCGGCTTGCGGCGCACAGGCCTGTCGCCGCCGCGCTCCGCCTTGAAGCGCCTTGCGTTGCGGCTTTCGGGCTCGGCCTTCGGCTCCGTCGAGATCACGCGCTCGACCACGACGGCGCGGCCGCGCCGGTCGGCGGTTGCGCCGCGCTCGATCTTCACGCGCTCCTTCTTGAGGCGCTCGTCGCGCTCGGCGCGCATCGTCGTCACATGCTTGCGCGAGCCGGGTTTCGGGCGCTCCGTCTTCTTCTCGACAGCTTCTTCGTCGCGCTCGAAGCGGCGTCCGCGCGCCGGCCGTTCCTCGTCGCGCGAAAAGCGCTCGCGCTTTTCGAACGGCCTGTCCCGACCGCTGCGCTCGTCCCGCCCGCCGCGCTCCTGGCGCCCGCGCGGCGGGCGGTCGGGGCGCTCCTCGCGTCCGCGCGGCGCGCGCGCCGGACGGTCTTCGCTTTCCTTCGCGGGCGCCTCGAAATCGGCGGCCGATTGCGCGATCAGGGTCGGGCCGAGTTGGTCGCGCAGCACGCGCGTCTTCACTTCCTCGACTGCGCCTTCGGCGATGTCGCCGAGCTGGAACGGTCCGTAGGACACGCGGATCAGCCGGTTGACGTCGAGGCCGAGGCTGCCGAGCACGCGGCGCACCTCGCGGTTCTTGCCTTCGCGCAGCGACAGGGTGAGCCAGCTGTTGGCGCCCTGCACGCGATCGAGCTTCGCCTCGATCGGCGCATAGTCGACGCCTTCGACATGCACGCCCTTCGCAAGCGTATCGAGCGCCGCCTGGTCCGTGCTGCCGTGCGCGCGCACGCGGTAGCGTCGCAGCCAGCCCGTCTGCGGCAGTTCCAGCGTGCGCGCCAGGCCGCCGTCATTGGTCAGCATCAGCAGACCTTCGGTGTTGATGTCGAGCCGGCCGACCGTCATGAGACGCGGAAGTTCGGGATGGCGCTGCGCCAGATAGTCGAAGATCGTCTCGCGGCCTTCCGGGTCGCGGTCGGTCGTCACCAGCCCGCGCGGCTTGTGGAACAGGAAGAGACGCGTGCGCTCGCGGGCGGCGAGCGGCCTGCCGTCGACGGTGATGCGGTCTGACGACGTCACGTTGAAGGCGGGGCTCGACAGGACCTTTCCGTTAACCGCGACCCGGCCTTCGGCGATCCATTGCTCGGCGTCGCGGCGCGAGCAGGCCCCGGCGCGCGCCATGGCCTTGGCGATGCGCTCGCCCTCCTGCGCCTTGGGCGGCGGACCGGGCTTGCGGTCGCGCGCGCCGGCGCCGGGCTTGCGTCCGCCAGGCTTTCCGCCCGGCTTGCGTGCGCCGAAATCTTTTCCGCCGCCGGACTTGAAAGGCCGGCCGCCCTGTCGTTTGTCTCTGTCGGTCATGGGCGTCTGATACAGGTTGCGGAGGGGATGGTACAGGGCGGGGATCCGATGTCGGCGGCCTTCGCGGCCGCCCGCGAGGCGGCGCAGGCCGGAGAGACGCCGGTCGGCGCGGCGCTCGTGCGCGACGGCCGCATCCTCGCGGTCGCCCGCAACCGCACCATCGTCGACCGGGACCCGACCGCCCATGCCGAAATGCTCGTCATCCGGCAGGCGGCCGCCGAACTCGGCTCCGAGCGCCTCGTCGGCTGCGATCTCTACGTCACGCTCGAACCCTGCGCCATGTGCGCCGGGGCCATCTCGTTCGCCCGCATCCGCCGCCTCTACTGGGCGGCCGGCGATCCCAAGGGCGGCGCCGTCGAGCACGGTCCGCGCTTTTTCGGACAACCGACATGCCACCACGCGCCGGAAATGTACGGCGGCATCCGCGAGAGCGAGGCGGCGGACATGCTGCGGGAGTTCTTCAAGGCGCGGCGGTAGTCGCCGCCCGCACATTTCAGACACGCGTCGCGGGCGGCAATCTTCTAGTCTTTCTTCCATCGCAATCGGGGGGCGGGGGATGGCCTGTTTCGATCTTCGCGGTTTCGGCGCAGGCGCCGTGATCGTTTTGCTTGCGACCGCCGGCGTCGCGGAAGCCGCATCCGGAACCATCGTCGCCATTGGCACCAGCAACACACGCGGGCGCGGCGTCGCGCTTTCGCAGGCCTACCCCTCGCAATTGCAGGCGGCGCTGAAGGCGCGCGGCCACAACGTGCGCGTCGTCAACATGGGCGTGAACGGCGCGAGCAGCGCCGAGGTTCTCGCCAATTCTCGCTCGATCCCGGGCGGGACGACGCTGGTCCTTTACGAATACGCGCGCGACAACGATCGACGGAAGAGAGTCATGAACGGCGGCTCCAACATGTCCGCGCTGCAGGCCGAACTTTCCGCGCGCGGCATCCGCAATATCGACGTCACCGGCGCCTTCGCCAACCAGTACCGCAGCGCCTTCTCGCGCGGCATGCTCGTACTGGACGCCGAGCCGCATCTGAACCCGCAGGCCTATGCCGAACTTGTCCAGTCGATCCTGCCGGAAGTGGAAGCGGCGCTCGGTCGTTGAGGACGGTCCGCGGCTCGCCTACCCGCGTCGCGCGAGCCGGTCCGAAAGGATCAGATGCGCTACGCCAAACAGCGCGATGGCGCCGCCGACGACGCCCGTCATCTCGAGGCCCCATCGTTCATAAACCGCGCCCGCAAGCGACGAGCCGATGCCGCCGCCGAGATAGATGCCGGCGGCGTTGAGCGCGAGCATCACGCCCTGCGTCTTCGGATCGATCGCCATCAGCCTGGCCTGCTGCGGCACGGTGAAGCCCCAGCCGAAGGCGCACCACAGGAAATTGATGAGTAGCCCGCCGGGCAGGTTGAAAGGAACGAGCGTCAGCGCCGGCGTCAGCACGCAATTGCCGATCAGGCAGATGAGCAGGGTCCGCGATGGGCCGAGCCTGTCGGTGATGCGGCCCGCGACGAGATTGCCGACGAAACCGCCGAGCCCTCCGGCCGCGAAGAACAGCGCGACGCCGTCGCGACCCATGCCGAGCCGGTATTCGGCGAGCGGGCCGGTAAACGTCATGCCGAGATAGCCCGATGTCGAGATCGTTACGGTCAGCAGTACGGCGACGAGATGGCGCGGCGACATCAGCGTGCGTCCGAGCGTGCCCAGCGACTGCGGCTGGAAGGCGACGTCCGCCGGCACCGAGACGGCGACCCAGATCCAGGCGAGCGCGCCGAGCGCGGCCGCGCCGATCAGCGCGGCGGCGACGCCGAACGTGTAGCCGACGAAGGCGCCGCCGGGCACGCCCAGCACCTGCGCCAGCGTCATGCCGATGAAGACGGTCGACAGGGCCTTGCCGCGCTCCTCAGGCGAACTGATGGCGACGGCGATGGCGGCGGCGACCGGCGTGACGAGGCCGGCGCCGATGGCGGCCGCGATGCGCACGGCAAACAGCGCGCTCGCATCGCGCACGAAGGCCGTGGCGAGGCCGCCGGCGACGAACAGCGCGAGGCCCGTCAGGATGACGCTGCGCCGGCGCAGGCCGCCGCTGATCGAGACGAGTATGGGGGAACTCACGGCATAGGCGAGCGCATAGACGCCCATCACCCAGCCGGCCTGCGCCTTCGACAGGGAAAGCGATTGCGACAGCGGCGCCAGAAGCGAGATCGGCACGAAGGCGCCGACGCCGACCGTGAAATTGACGAAGGCGAGCGGGATCAGCACGCGCCGCGCCTTGGCGAAATCTGCGCTCATGCCGAATTGCGCGACGAGTCGCGCGGCAGGTCGCGCTTGTAGCCGAGATGACTGTGGGAAAAGCCGATGCGGTCGTAGAAACGGTGCGCGTCGACGCGCGCCTTCGAGGTCGTGAGTTGCACGCTGACGCACCCACGGGCCTCCGCCAGCGCGCTCATGTGTTCCATCAGCTTCTCGCCGATGCCCCGCGAGCGCGCGGACGAGGCGACGCGCACGCCTTCGACGATGGCGCGCATCCCGCCCTGCTGCGTCAGGCACGGCACGAAGGTGATCTGCGCGGTCGCGACGACGCCGCTCTCCGCTTCGCCGACGATCAGCACGTTGTTGGGATCGGCGGCGATCGCCTCGAACGCCTTCAGATAGCCCGGCTGCAGTGGCTCGCCGGGCCTCTCCCGGTGGCCGTTGATCGAATCATCGGCGATCAAACCCACGACGGCCGGCAGGTCGGCGCGCTCGGCCCGCCGAAACGTCAGATCGGTCAACAAACAAGCTCTCCCGGCAGGATGGTCTGGCGCTAAGGCGCTCCCTCCTGTTCAATGTAGCGACAGGCCGGGCGAAGGGTCCAACCTTCTTTGTCCGCGTCTGCGGAAGACGCGCGCCAGCCATGCAGGGACAGGCGAAATGAAGCAGGGGACCGGGGCGGACGGGTTCGAGCCGCACGAATTGCGCGCCAGCATACTCGGCGAGGTGCATGCCCGTCCTTTCGCGGCGCTCCAGACGCCGACGCGCGTGCTGCATTTCGCCTTCACGACCGATGCGGCGGGATCCGAGCGGGCCGGGCAGGAACTGGCGAAACTCTGCGCGGCGCGCGGCCTCGCGCCGCCGCAACCCGGCGCCAAGCACATCCGCATCGAACTCGCGCCGGCCATGCTGACCTTCGAGCGTCACGGCGAATTTCTCACCTACGCCTGGGCCTTTGCCGGCGAGACGAAGCCGTTCGATCCTGCGCCGACGCGGCTGATGGATGTGATGCGGCTGCTGCCGCAACCCGGTCCCTTGCTGGCGGCCACGGACCTGCATCTGCTTCCCGCCGCCGACGCGCCCGACGATCTGACGAGCCTTTTCAGCGGACCCTCGGCCGCCGCGTCGTCGATCGACGAGGGCAGGGCGTTCGTCGCCAGCGATTTCCAGGCTGATTCCTACGGCTTCGTGCGCATGCTGGTCGCAGACAACAATCTCTCGCCGCAGAGCGCGGGCGCGCTGGTGCAGCGCCTGCTGGAACTCGAAACCTACCGGATGCTGGCCCTGCTCGGCCTGCCGATGGCGCAGAGGCTGGCGCCGTCGATCCGCCGCATCGAGGGCGAATTGCCTGCGCTCCTCGCTTCGATGGAGCGCGAACGCGGTCTCGAGGCCAATCGCGCCCTGCTCGACCGTCTGACCGCGCTGGCGACGGAACTCGAGGCCGGCGCCGCCGCGAGCCTGTTCCGCTTCGGCGCGACGCGCGCCTATCACGAACTGGTGCAGGCGCGGCTCGAGGCCATACGCGAGACGCGCATGGCGCATTATTCGAATTTCGGGTCGTTTCTCGATCGCCGCCTGTCGCCGGCGATCCGCACCTGCGCGACGATCGAACAGTCGCAGGCGAATCTGTCGTCGAAGATCGCGCGCATCGCCGAATTGCTGCGCACGCGCGTCGACGTCGAACTGGAAAGCCAGAACACCGATCAGATCACGCAGATGGCGGAGCGCGTGCGCCTCCAGCTACGCCTGCAGCAGACGGTCGAAGGCCTGTCGATCGCCGCGATCACCTATTACGTGTCGAGCGTGCTGCATCTGGTGTTCGAGGGCGCGCACGAGGCTGGCGCGCCGTTCAATCCTGCGCTGGCGACCGGCGCGGCCGTGCCGCTGGTCTTCGCGACGGTCGCCTTCGTCGTCTGGCGTATCCGCCACAGACACAAGGAATAGGTCATGCCGCCTGCCTGGCCGGGAAGCCCGCAGCCGTCAGCGCGGCGGCGATGGCCGCCGCATCGGCGCTGGTCTCGGCCTCGACGCGGCCGGACGCCAGATCGACGGTGACCGTCGAGGCCGCGTCCTGCTTCTGGATGATCTTCTCGACCGAGCGGGCGCAACCGCCGCAGGTCATGTTCGAGACATCGAGCTTCAGCTTGCTCATCCGGCGCTCCGGGTTTCGGGACATATTCAGGATATATAATACGACAGGAGCCGCCGGCCAAGGCGACCTTCCGTCGCCCCTCGCCCTGGCGCATGAGCCTCGGCTTGACTTGGGCCGGCCCGGCCAATAGCCCCCGCCCATGTCCATTTCACCGCCCGCCGCCGTCGCCGGCCTCGCCGCGCTTGCCGACAATTACGATGTGATCCTGTCCGACGTCTGGGGCGTCGTGCACGACGGGCGCACGCATACGCCGGCCGCCGCCGACGCGCTCGCGCGTTTTCGCGCGAAGGGGGGCACGGTCGTGCTCGTCACCAACGCGCCGAGGCCCTGGAAGCCGATCCAGAAGATGCTGGATAATTTCGGGCTGCCGCGCGAGAGCTACGACGTGATCGTTTCGTCGGGCGGCGTGACGGTGGATCTGGTCGCCGCGCGCGGCATGACGCCGCTGCATCACATCGGACCGCCGCGCGACCTGCCGATCTTCGAGGAAGTCGCCGAGGTCACCGGCGAGAAGCCGCCGCTGCTGCCGCTCGAACAGGCCGAATATGTCGTCTGCACGGGCCTGCTCGACGATTACGACGAACCCGATCCCTACATGCCGAAGCTGCGCGCCATGCGCGCGCGCGACCTGACGATGATCTGCGCCAATCCGGACATCGTGGTGCATGTCGGCCCGGACCTGCTGTGGTGCGCCGGCGCGCTGGCCGAACGCTACGCCGGCCTCGGCGGCAAGGTCATCATGGCCGGCAAGCCGCACGCCATCATCTACGAGGCGGCGCTGAAGGAAGCGCAGGCGCTGCGCAAGGGCGCGCTCGACCGCAAGCGCGTGCTCGCCATAGGCGACGGCCTGTTCACGGATATCCGGGGCGCCGCGAGCCAGGGTCTTGACGCCCTGTTCATCACGTCCGGCATCCACCGCGACCTCCTGCATCCCGACGCCGGCGAGGACGACTGGAGCGTCGACGAGGTCGCCTATCGCGGCCTGCTCGCCGAAGCCGGCGCCGCGCCTGCGGGCCATCTGCGCGATCTGGTCTGGTAGGCGGCGCCGGCCGCTAGCCGAGCGCGCGCCAGCCGATGTCGCGCCGGCAGAAGCCTGAAGGAAAGTCGATCGCCTCGACGCCCGCATAGGCTTTTTCGCGCGCCTCGCGCACGTTCCCGCCGAAGCCCGTCACGTTGAGCACGCGCCCGCCGCTGGCGACCAGTTTCTCGCCGCTCGTCTTCGTGCCGGCATGCGTGACGACGACGCCGGGAATGGCGGCGGCCTTGTCGACATTGCGGATTTCGCCGCCTTTTTCGGGCATGGCCGGATAGCCTTTGGCGGCCATGACGACAGTCAGCGCGCTGACCGGCTTCAGCGCGACGGATTTCGCGTCCAGCTTTCCGCGCGCGCACGCATCCAGCAGCATCAGGAGATCGTCGTCGATGCGCGGCAGGATGACCTGCGTTTCGGGATCGCCGAAGCGCGCGTTGAACTCGATCAGCTTCGGACCGTGCCTGCCGATCATCAGGCCCGCAAACAGCACGCCCTTGAACGGCGTTCCCTCGGACGCCATCGCGGCGATCGTCGGCTCGACGATCTCGCGCATCACGCGGGCCTCGATCTCCGCCGTCACGACGGGCGCCGGCGAATAGGCGCCCATGCCGCCGGTATTGGGACCGGTGTCGCCGTCGCCGACGCGCTTGTGGTCCTGCGCGGAGGCCAGCGCAACGGCGCGCCTGCCGTCGCATAGCGCGAAGAACGAGGCTTCCTCGCCGTCGAGGAATTCCTCGACGACCACTTCGGCGCCGGCCGCGCCGAAGGCGCCGTCGAAGCAGGCTTTCACCGCGTCCTCGGCTTCGGCAAGGCTCATGGCGACGACCACGCCCTTGCCGGCCGCAAGGCCGTCCGCCTTGACGACGATCGGCGCGCCCTTTTCACGCACATAGGCGAGCGCGGACGCTGCATCCGCGAAGCGGCCGTAGGCGCCGGTCGGGATGTTCGCCCGCGCGCAAAGATCCTTGGTGAAGCCCTTCGAGCCTTCGAGCTGCGCGGCGGCCTTCGATGGGCCGAAGCAGGCGATGCCCGCGGCTTCCAGCGAATCCGCCAGGCCCTCGACCAGCGGCTGTTCGGGCCCGACCACGACGAGGTCGATCTTCATCAGCCGGCAGAAATTCACCACCGCTTCGTGATCGGCGACGTCGATGGTCACGCATTCGGCTTTGTCCGCAATGCCGGGATTGCCGGGCGCGGCGAAAAGCCTGGTCAGGCGGGGGCTGGCGGAAATGGCGTTGGCGAGGGCGTGCTCGCGTCCGCCCGAGCCGATCAGCAGCACGTTCATGGGGAAGGCTCCAGACTCGGGCGCCTTCTAGCAGGGCGCAGGCGAAATGTCGCGGCCCGGCCGCAAGCCCGGCGAATTGGCCAAAGGAACCCCGTTCCGCGATAATGACGCATGGCTGAATCGCCCGTCTCCAACAATCCCGAACTGTCGGTTTCCGAACTCGCCGCCGCGCTGAAGCGCACGGTCGAGGACCGGTTCGGCCTGGTGCGCGTGCGCGGCGAAATCTCCAACTACCGGGGGCCGCATTCCTCGGGCCACGTCTATTTCAGCCTCAAGGACCAGAACGCGCGGCTCGACGCGGTCATCTGGAAGGGCAATTTCCAGCGCCTGAAGACGCGGCCCGAGGAGGGCCTGGAAGTGATCGCCACCGGCAAGATCACGACCTTCCCGGGCAAATCCTCCTATCAGATCGTCATCGAGGCGATCGAACCGGCCGGCGTCGGCGCGCTGATGGCGCTGCTCGAGGAGCGGCGGCGACGCCTTGCGGCCGAAGGCCTGTTCGATCCGGCGCGCAAGCAGCTCATTCCCTACCTGCCGCGCACGATCGGCGTCGTCACCTCGCCGACCGGCGCCGTCATCCGCGACATTCTCCACCGCATTCGCGACCGCTTTCCGCGCGACGTGCTCGTCTGGCCGGTGCGCGTGCAGGGCGATACGGCGGCGGCCGAGGTCGCCGCCGCCATTCGCGGCTTCAACGCGCTGGAGGAGGGCGGCCGCATCGCGCGTCCCGACGTACTGATCGTCGCGCGCGGCGGCGGGTCGCTCGAGGATCTGTGGGCGTTCAACGAGGAGATCGTCGTTCGCGCGGCGGCCGAAAGCGACATTCCCCTTGTTTCCGCCATCGGCCACGAGACCGACACGACGCTCATCGACCACGCCGCCGATCTTCGCGCGCCGACGCCGACGGGCGCCGCCGAAAAGGTCGTGCCCGTGCGTGTCGATCTCGTCGCGCAGCATGCCGAACTCGCGCGCCGCCACGCCCATGCGCAGACGCGCTTCCTCGACCTGCAGAAGAACGACCTGCGCGGCCTGGCGCGCGTCCTGCCGACGCCGGAGTCGATTCTCGGTCCGCGCCGCCAGGCGCTCGACGCCGGCGCGTCCGATCTGCGCAAGGACATGCGCGATCTGATCGCGCAGCGGCGCGCCCGCCTCGGCGAACTCGGCGCGAAACTGTCGCGACATTCGCCGCAGGCCGAACTCGCGCGCGCTCGCGGACGGCTCGATCTGGCTACGCGCGACCTCGCACGCTGTTCGGACGCCGCCATGCAGCGCCGCCGCGAGTCCGTCGCCGGCGCGCAGAACAGGCTCGTCGCGGCGATCGCCGCCCGTGCGCGGCTCGGCGCGCAGCAGGTCGAGGCTCGCCGCTCGAGCGTCGCCACGCTGGCCGCCCGTCTCGCGCCGGCCGCCCTCGCGCTCGTCGCGCGCCGTCGCGAGCGGCTGGAGGCGCGAGAGAAGCTGCTCTCGTCGCTCGGCTATACGAATGTGCTGGCGCGCGGCTTCGCGCTGGTGCGCGACGAGGCGAAGGCGCCTGTGCGCAGCGCCGCCGCCGTCGCCTCGGGCCAGCGCCTCATCATCCAGTTCGCGGACGGCGAGAAGGATGTCGTCGCCGACGGCGAACCGGCGCCGAAAAAGACCGGGCGGACGCAAAAACAGCCGGGCGGGCAGGGGTCGCTGTTCTGAGCGCAGGACAGACGGCGGCGCAAGTGGCGCATCCGCCCGCAATTGACTATCATCGCTCACCGGCGCGCCGCAGAACGCGCCCGAGGCAAACGCAAGGGGCGGTCGCGAGGGAATGCAGATAGCCGTCCTGTCGGACATCCACGGCAATCGCGAAGCCTTCGACGCCTGCCTAGCCCATGCACGCCGTCTCGGCGCGGAGCGGTACATCATTCTCGGCGATCTCGTCGGCTATGGCGCCGACCCCGCTTTTGTCGTCGACGTCTGTCGCCGGATGCAGGAGGAGGGCGCGATCGTCCTGCTCGGCAATCATGACGAATCCGTTGGCGGCTCGCTCGCCGGCATGAACGAATACGCCCGCGCCTCGATCGAATGGACGCGCGGCAGGCTCGACGTCGCACAGAAGAACTTCCTGTCCGCCCTGCCGCGCACGCATCGCGAGGAGGACGTCCTCTACGTCCATTCCGACGCGTCGGAGCCGCGCGCCTGGATCTACGTCACGACGTCATCGATCGCCGAGCGCTCCATCCTCTCCACTGATGCGCTCGTCACCTTCTGCGGCCACGTCCATCGTCCGCAGCTCTACAATGTCTCGCCGGGTCGTCCGGCCTCGCTGTTCAGGCCGTCGACGCCGACGCCGGTGCCGCTGCTCGCCAGCCGCCGCTGGCTCGCCGTGCTCGGCGCCGTCGGCCAGCCGCGCGACGAGGACCCGCGCGCGGCCTATGCGATGTTCGACACGGGCCGCAGGACGGTCGCCTATCACCGCGTTCCCTACGACATCGAGCGCGCCGCGCAGAAGATCAAGAACGCCGGCCTGCCGGCGCTGCTTGCCGCGCGCCTTTTCATCGGACGCTGAGCATGGCGAGCGAAACCCTGTTCGAGGGCGCGGTCATCGACGGGTTCGTCGTCGGAGAGCGCGTCCATCAGGGCGGCATGGCCGCACTATGGCGCGTCAGGCGCGACGACATCGACTTTCCGCTCGTCATGAAGGCGCCGCTGCTGCACGACGGCGAGGATGCGACGGCCATCGTCGGCTTCGAGATGGAGCAGATGATCCTGCCGCTCCTGAAGGGGCCGCACGTGCCGCGCTTCGTAGCGGCCGGCGATTTCACGAAGCAGCCATACATCGTCATGGAATACGTGCAGGGCAAGCTGCTGCGCCCTATGCTCGACGATGCGCCGCTGGCAGTCGAGACGGTCGCAGATGTCGGCGCGCGCGCCGCGATCGCGCTCGATGCGCTGCATCGCCAGCATGTCATCCATCTCGACATCAAGCCGTCGAACATCATCCTGCGCGAGACCGGCGAGGCGGTGCTGATTGACTTCGGCCTGTCGCATCACGAGATGCTGCCCGATCTGCTGGCGGAGGAATTCCGCCTGCCGATGGGAACAGGTCCGTATATCTCGCCCGAGCAGGTCCGGGGCATTCGCACCGATCCGCGCTCCGACATCTTTTCGCTCGGCGTGCTGCTGTATCATCTGGCGACCGGCGAACGGCCCTTCGGCTATCCGCGAACCAAGAGCGCGCTGAAGACGCGCTTGTGGCGCGATCCGACGCCGCTGCGGCAATTGCGGCCGGAAATTCCCGGCTGGTTCCAGGAAATCGTGCTGCGCTGTCTGGAAAGCGATCCGGCCGAACGTTATCCGACGGCGGCGCAACTCGCCTTCGACCTGCAGCATCCCGGCAGCGTCAGGCTCACGGCGCGCGCTGAAAAGGCGCAGAAGGACTCGATCCTCGCCGTGCTGCGCAGGCGGTGGAATGCGGGCGCCGAGCCCGCCAAGCGCCAGCCCATCGCCGCCCACATAGAGGCGGCGCCGATCGTCATGGCGGCGGTGGATCTCGGCGACGACATTTCGACGCCGTCCGACGTCCTGCGCGAGGCGGTCGCGCGCATCCTGCGCGGCCTGCCCAACGCGCGGCTCGCCTGCGTGAACGTTCTCAAGATCAATCGTATCGCCGTGAACTACGCGCTCGACGAGCAGGGCCGCAACATCCACGTCCAGCGGCTGGTGGATGTGAAGGACTGGGCCCGCCCGCTCGACCTGCCGGACGGTCGCGCCACCTTCCACGTGCTGGAATCGCCCGATCCCGCGGCGGCGCTGATCGACTACGCCAGGGCCAACCGGGTCGACCACGTCATACTCGGCGCCCGCAACGCCTCGGCGCTGCGCAATATCCTGGGCAGCGTCGCCACCCGCGTGGTCGCCGAGGCGCCCTGCACGGTGACGCTGGTGCGCCCGCCGCCCCGCGAGGCCGCCGGGGACGAGGGCGCCGATCGGGAACACGCCGGGATCTGGGACATGTAGAAAAGCCGCATTGGCCCGGCTATAACGTCCTCCGACCCCGGAGCCCCTGTCCGTCATGAACCGTTTCGAACGTCCTTCGCCGGCCGCCGTCGAGGCGGAAATCGAATATCTCGACGGCGATTTTCGCGTCCGCAAGCCCGGCGCCTTCGTGCGTTGCGCCGTCACCCGCGAACCTATCCCGCTGGAAGACCTGCGCTACTGGAACGTCGACCTGCAGGAGCCCTATTCGAGCCCCGAGGCGAAGCTGCAGCGGCTCGCCCGCAAATAGCGCTTCATCCTGCGCGCGCCGCGATGCGCGCGAGCGCGAACTCACGAAATCCCGCTTCGAAAACGACGCGGATCGCCACCGGCGTGACGCCCGCGCGCATGTCTTCCGGCAGGCGGACATGGTCTTTTTCCGTCGTGACGAGCGCTGCGTTTTCGCTGGCCGCGAGCGCGCGCAGCGCGTCGATCTCGCCCGCGCCGAAAAAATGATGATCCGCGAAACCCCGGCGCGCGACGATGGTCGCGCCGACGCCCTCGAGCGTCGCGAAGAACTTTTCCGGGCGCGCGATGCCGGCGAAGACGACGACCCTGCGGCCTGTGAGCGCAAGCGCTTCGGGCTCGGGCGCGACCTGCGCCGCAAAGACCGGAATGCCTGCCCGCCGCGCGCGTTCGGCGACACGTTCGCCAGGCGCGCCGGCGCCGAGGACGACGACCGCCTGTACGTGCGCGAACTGCCGGTCGAGCGGCGCGCGCAACGGCCCGGCCGGCAGGCAATAGCCATTGCCGATCCCGCTTGCGCCGTCGACCACGGCGAGCGCGAGATCGGGTTCGACGGCGCGGCTCTGGAGGCCGTCGTCCAGCACGAGCGCGCCGGGCTTCGCTTGCGCGACGGCGAGGCGAGCCGAAGCGAGCCGGTCCGCGCCCACGAAAGTCGGCGCGACGCGCGCCAGCAGCAGCGGTTCGTCGCCGACTTCCGCGGCCGATTGCCGGTCGACGCGCAGCGCGCCTGCCAGTGCGGCGTCGCCGCCGTAGCCGCGCGATACGAAGGCCGGCGCGAGGCCGGCCTCCTGGAGAATGCGTCCGAGGGCGAGGGCGACGGGCGTCTTCCCGGCGCCGCCGGCCACGAAATTGCCGACGGTGATCGTCGGAGCCGGCAGCAGCGCGCCGCATCGACTCATGCGCGTCGCGGTCGCTGTCCCGTAGAGGGCCCCGAGCGGAGAAAGAACATGCGCAAGCGCCCCGGCCTCTGCGTACCAGAACGCTGGCGTTCTCATCGCGCGCCTTCCATCGCGATGTGCACGAGATAGGGCTCGATGCCCTGCATCACGCGATCGGTCGCGCCGCAGAGTTCCTCGATCGTCGCAACGCCCGCACGCGCCATCGCGCGCGCCTTCGCGACATTCGAGAAGAGATCGTCGAGGCGCGCGGACAATTCCCGGCCGTCGGCGACCGCCGCGCTCGCGCCGGCCCCATCGAGCGCCACATAGGCGTCCTGGAAATTGTCGACCGACGGACCGTGCAGGACGGAGGCGCCCAGTCTCGCTGCCTCGATCGGATTGTGCCCCCCGCGCAGGCGCGTCTTGTCCGGCAGGGACTTGCCCATGAACGCGATGCCGGCGAGCCTGTACCACAAGCCCATCTCGCCGAATGTATCGGCCAGATATATTTGCGTCGTACGGTCGATGCGCTGGCGCGCCGAGCGCCGCGCGACCCGCAGTCCTTTCGTCTTCGCCGCCTCGACGATCTCGTCGCCCCGTTGCGGGTCGCGCGGGGCGACGATGGTGACGAGAGCGGGATGCTTTTTCATCAGTTGCAGATGAACGTCGAAACAGATGTCTTCCTCGCCGTCGTGCGTCGAGGCTGCGACCCAGACGGGGCGCGCGCCAATCTGCGAAGAGAATTCAGCGACCGTCTCCGGAGACGCTGGCGGCGCGGCGACATCGTATTTCAGGTTGCCGGCAATCTGCACGCGCGGCGCGCCTAGCCGCAGCAGGCGCGCTGCGTCGTCGTTCGATTGCGCAAAGGCGACCTCGATCTTTTCCAGAAGCGCGTGAGCCGCCTTCGGGACGTTGCGCCAGCGAAGATAGGAGCGTGGCGACATGCGCGCGTTGACGAGGACGACGGGCGCGCCGCGCGCATGGGTTTCGTCGAGCAGGTTCGGCCACAGTTCGGATTCGGCGAAGATCGCAAGGTCGGGTCGCCAGTGATCGAGAAACCTTTTGACGAAGCGCGGCGCATCGAGCGGAATGTATTGGTGGAACGCGCCTGCCGGCAGCCGCGCGCCGACGACGGCCGCCGAACTTTTTGTGCCGGTCGTGACGAGCGCGGAGAAGCCGCGCTCGACGAGGCGCACAGCAAGGGGCAGCAGAACGAGCCCTTCGCCGATGCTAGCGCCATGCAGCCAGACGAGCTTGCCGTCCGGCCGGTCGAGGCTGGCCTGCCCCAGGCGTTCGCCGATGCGCGCGCGATCCTCCTTGCCGCGCCGGCCGCGCACGACCAGCGCCTGACGCGCCAGGGGCGTCAGCAGGCGCGTCGTGGCGCGATAAAGGGCGAGCGTCGGCGATTTCATCGCTGAACCTGTTGCTGCGAAACCCGCAGGCCGGTCCCCCGACGGCCTGCCGATTATTCCTTGTCGTGCGCCGGATCCAGCAGGCGATGGAGATGGACGATGAAATAGCGCATGTGGGCGTTGTCCACGGTGGCCTGCGCCTTCGACTTCCACGCCGCATAGGCCTCGGCATAGTTCGGGAACATGCCGACGATGTCGATCTTGCTCATGTCCTTGAATTCGTGGCCGTCGAGGCTGACCAGTTCGCCGCCGAACACCAGATGCGGCAGTTGCTTTTCCGGAACCTTCTTCGTCATGTCCTGACCTTCGAAAGAGAGCCGGGCGTTTCCGCTCATTGCCCCCGCGCGACGGCGGCAAGGAGTTCGGCATGTCTTGCGGCAGATGCCGCCGCCAGCGCTCCGTGCTTCAGATCGCGACGATTATAGACCGGCGTCCGGCCGTCGAGGCCGGTGAGCATGCCGCCCGCTTCATGCAGGATCAGGTCGGCCGCGGCAATATCCCAATCGTGCGAATTCGCCGACGAGACGGCCGCATGGATGTCCTGGCCCGCGACATGGGCGAACCGCAGCGCCAGCGAGGGGATTTTAGGCACGAGAATCATGCCGGCGGCCTCCGCCACCTTCTTCGCGCTGGGCTGCGGCCCCGCGAGCCGCCCGCCGGACAGCGGACCGGCGGCCGAAAGGTCGAGCGGGCGGCCGTTGCGGCGCGCGCCATGCCCCTGCGCGGCGACGAAACGTTCGTCGAGCGCCGGCGCGATCACGACGCCGGCCACCGGGCGCCCGGCCCTGACGAGCGCCGCCGACACCGACCACCGGGCGTCGCCCTCGGCGAAGCCGCGGGTCCCGTCGATCGGATCGACAATGAAAACAGAGGCTGCCTCGAGCCGTGCGGGTGAATCGGCGGTCTCTTCCGAGAGCCAGCCGGCGTCCGGAAACAGGGCGGTCAGCCGCTCGCGCAGGAAGCGGTCGACCGCGAGATCGGCCTCGGTGACCGGCGAACCGCCGTGCTTGTAGTCGGTGCGCGCCGTGGTCCTGGCGCCCGCGCGGAACCATTGCATCGCGAGCGCGCCGGCTTCCGAGGCGGCGGCGTCCAGCGCGGCGGCGACGACCTGGAAGGGCGTTTCGGCGATCAGCGGCATCGAGCGGTCGTAGGCTCTCGGGGGGCCGCGCGCAAGCGCCGCCGGATCGGTCGAATTTGATCCAATCCGTTTGCCGGGCGTCGACCAAGTCGCCCGGTTTACCGTGATTTCACCAAGTGAATTAGGGCTTTGGGCGATGCGCCGGGCGAGGATCGGGGCGTATCCGGAGTTTCCTTCATGTCCGCAAGTCTCGCCACGTCCGCCTTTCCCGATCCTGCCGTCGCCCGGTGGCAGGGGCTGGCCATCGGCGTCGAGGAACGCGACGGCCGATTTCTCTACCGGGTGCGGATGGTGCACGACGAGGCGATCAACGGCGCGACCATCGTGCAGACCGAGGACGAGAACGAGGCCGTCGTCGCCTGGCGCTACTGGAGCGCCAGCCTGCGCCTGCCGCGTCTGATCGAAAAGGCGCCGGGCCAGTATCAGCCGCTGGAAACCGGCCTTGGCGCGCTGCTGGTGCGTCCACGCGCGGCGCGCCGCCGCGGTTCGCCGCTTTTCGGCCGACGTTCGCGCCGCGCCGCGACCCGCAAGGTCGGGAGCCTGGACGGTCTCGCCATTCACGCCGGCGAGCGCGAGATCATCGCCCGCAATTGAGGCTCAGGCGCGCGCGACGCGCACTTGGTAACCGCCGTCCTGCGTGCGGTCGACGAAGAACTTGTCCTGCGGACCCATCACGCCGAGGTCGAACTCGCCGGTCGGCAGCACGAGCGTCGCGTGCTTGTTCACCAGCACCAGCACGTGCCGGTTTTCCCGCGCCGCGCCCGCCGCCCAGTTCCGGATATGCGTGTAATAGGGCTCGCGCTTCCATGCGGTCGGCGCGCCCGGATCGACCTGGAACATGAGAAAGCGCGTGTTCGGGTCCATGGTGAAGACCATGCGCGCCGTCTCGGGCTTCCATTCCGGACCGAGCCATTCCTGCGTCAGCCACAGGCAGTTGAAGGCGCGGCATTGTTCGGGCCGGGTATCCCAGATCCTGCAGCCCTGGCCCGGCGCGCAATGCGTGCACCATTGGCCCGAGACCGTGCCGGCCTCCGGCACGTCGTAGACCTTGCAGCAGAGCGTGCAGGTTCCGCAGGAGCGTCCGGGCGCGGGTTGCGCGGGGGCCGGCGTTTCGGCTGCGGCTTCGACCATGTGATCCTCCTGAGGCTGGTCCCCGGTTACCGAAAAGCTCGGGCTTGCGAAAGTCCGCGCCTCAATCGCCCGGATAGGCTTTCGCGTGGGCCTGCCGCAAGGCCTCGTCCAGGGCGCGGCCGGCGCTGTAGAGGCCGAGGCTTTCCGGCCGGCCGACGCCCGGCTTCAGGCGCGGGCAGGGCTCCGGCGCGCCGAGCGTCGTGAGCACCGGCAGCCGCTCGGCGTAGATCGGCAGGTCGTAATCCTCCTCGTCGTCGGCGACGCCCTTGGCGCGCACCTTGGCGGAGGCCTTCTCGATCTCCATCCACACGACCGAGGTGGCCTTGACCTCCTGCGTCGTCGTCGGACGCAGCATCCCCGTCCGGCCGGGAAACAGACGATCGACCATCATGGCGAGCGCGCGTTCCTTTTCCGCGCCATCGTCCAGCAGCCGCGCATGGCCGAACGCCATGACCGAGCGATAGTCGATGGAATGATTGAAGCCGGATCGCGCCAGCACGAAGGCGTCGAGCTGCGTCGCCGTGAGACAGGCGGGCTCGCCCTCCGAAAGGTTGCGCAACATGCGGCTGGCGCTGCTGCCGTGCCAGTAGAGCCGCGTCCCCTCGCGCCAGAACAGGGTGGGCGTGCAATAGGGCTGACCGTCGATCACGTAGGCGACATGGCAGAGCGCGGCGGAATCGAGCAGGGCGTGGACGGTCGCGTGATCGTAGAAGCCGCGGTCGTGGCGCCGCTTCAGGCGGTTGGTCTCGTCAACGGGATAGGCGGCCTTCGTCTCACCGGTCATTTCGGGCTCCTTTGACAGGGCTTCTTCGCACGGGGAGACTGGCGACGAAAGAAGAGAAGCCAAGGGACGGCAAACGCATGAAGGACACGTTCGACAACCTTTTCTCGATCCGCGGCAAGGTCGCCCTCGTTACGGGCGGCTCGCGCGGCATCGGCGAGATGATCGCCGCGGGCTTTCTCGCCGGCGGCGCGAAGGTCTACATTTCCTCGCGCAAGGCGGCGGCCTGCAACGAGACGGCGAAACGCCTGATGGCCGAATACGGCGGCGAATGCATCGCGCTGCCGGCCGACCTGTCAAATCTCGAAGGCGTCGAAGGCCTGGCGAAGCAATTGTCGGAACGCGAGGCGAAGCTCGACATCCTCGTCAACAACGCCGGCGCCGCCTGGGGCGAAAAGCTGGAATCGTTTTCGGAAGCGGGCTGGGACAAGGTGATGGACACCAACGTCAAGGCGGTTTTCTTCCTCACGCAGAAGCTGCTGCCGCTGCTGCGCAAGGCGGCGTCGGCGCAGACGCCGGCGCGCGTCGTCAACATCGGCTCCATCGACGGCCTGAAGTCCGCGGTATTCGACACGTTCTCCTACGGCGCCTCGAAGGCCGCCGTGCATCACCTCACGCGATTCCTGGCCGCGCACCTGACGAAGGAGCACATCCTGTTCAACGCCATCGCGCCGGGGCCTTTTCCGACATGGATGCTCTCGACCGGGGTCGGCTTCGGCGGCAAGACCGAAGGCGTCGACTGGAACGCCGTCGGCTCGCGTAATCCCAGCGGACGCGTGGGAACGCCGCAGGATATCGCCGGCCTTGCGATCTTCCTGTGTTCGCGCGCCGGCGAGTTCGTGGTCGGCCAGACCATCGCCTGCGACGGCGGCATCGTCGGCGTGTCCTGAACGGCGCTTGCAGCCTGAGCGGGGCTTTTCTACTCTACGGCAAAGACACAAGGAAAACGGGAGGAGAGGATGCGCAACCGGCGTTTCGACGTCGCGCCGACATCGGGCGCGCTCGGCGCGGAGATCAATGGCGTCGATCTTTCCGAGCCGTTGAGCGATCCGCAGATCGCGGAACTGCGCGGCGCGCTGAACGAGTATGGCGTCATCTTCTTTCGCGACCAGAAGCTGACGCCAGAACAGCACATCGCCTTTGCCGAGCGCTTCGGGCCGATCGACATCAACCGCTTCTTCCAGGCGGCGCCCGGCTACCCGCAGATCGCCGAGGTGCGCAAGGAGCCGGAGCAGAAGGTCAATATCGGCGGCGGCTGGCACACCGACCACAGCTACGACCAGGTTCCGGCGCTCGGCTCCATCCTGCTGGCCCGCGAAACGCCGCCGCGCGGCGGCGATACGATGTTCGCCTGCATGAACCGTGCGTACGAGGCTTTGTCGGACGGGCTGAAGAAGACGCTCGGTTCGATGCGCGCGGTGCATTCGAGCCGGCACGTGTTCGGCGCGGCCTCGGCCTATGTGAAGGACGCCGGCGGCCGTCTCGGCAATACGGAAAGCGCCGTGCAGGACGCGGTCCATCCCGTCGTGCTGCGCCATCCCGAAAGCGGCAAGAAGATTCTCTACGTCAATCCGGCTTTCACGACCCATTTCGAGGGCTGGACCGCGCAGGAAAGCGCGCCTCTTCTCGCCTTTCTCTACCAGCATGCCGCACGGCCGGAATTCCAGACGCGCTTCCAGTGGCGCGAAGGCTCGATCGCCTTCTGGGACAATCGGGCGACCTGGCACTATGCGGTCAACGATTATCATGGCGCGCGCCGTCTGATGCATCGGATCACGGTGCAGGGCGGGCCGCTGCAATAAGCGCGAATGCGCATCGACAACGAACGGCCCGAAGGGCTCAAGGGGAGGGAACAATGAAGCGCGCATTATTTGCGTCGATAGGCCTGTTGATTGCAGGCGTCGTCCCGGCTGCCGCGCAGGGCAAGGGCGAGACGGTCCGGTTCCAGAGTTACGGTCCCGGCTCGAACATGCTGATCGATGTCGCCATCGCAAAGGGATATTGCGAGAAGCGCGGCATCGTCTGCCAGACGCAGGTGATCGCCAATGGCCCGCTCGGCGCGCAGGCGCTGATCGCCAAGAACATCGAGGTCGGCTATTTCCCCGTCGAGGTCCTGGTCAATGCCGCGCTGAAGGGCGCGGCGCTCAAGGCGATCGTCGGCGGCGCGACGCGCAACTCCTTCGAACTGGTGATCGGCAAGGAGCTCGCTGCGCCCAACGCCGACAAAGGCTATCCGGCCTTCATGCAGGATCTGAAAGGCAAGAAGATCGGCGTGACGGCGCGCGGTTCGGGCGCCGAAATCCAGTTCCGCTTCCTGGCGCAGAAGGCCGGCATTTCTCCCGACGACTTCACCTATGTCGCGGTCGGCGCGCCCGCCACCAGCCACGGCGCGCTGACATCCAAACAGATCGACGCGTCCATGACCTTCGGCCCTTCGGCCTCGCTCTGCGACGTCCTGAAGACATGCCGCACGCTGTTCATTCTCGGCGACGCGAAGGAACCCGCCGAGATCGCGAAGACCGAGGGCGCCTCGTCCAACATGGTCATGCGCCAGGAAATGATCGACGCGGCGCCGCATGTCGTCGAGGCGATCATCGCAGCCTCCAAGGACGCCGAGGCTTTCGTGCAGGATCCGGCCAATTTCGACGAACTGCTGAAGATCGCCCAGGTCGAGGCGCAGTTCAATTTCCCCGGCGGCAAGGAGGTCGGGGTGATGGCGATCAAGCGCTATCTGCCGGGCTTCAGGGCGGCGATCAGCCGGCCGGCGGCGCAACAGCTCGCCGACAACATGCTCGAGATGAAGCAGATCGAGCAGCGCTTCGATACGTCGAAGGTCATCTACGACAAGGCGCCGTGAGCGCGCCGGCATGACCGATACGTCCAGCGCGGCTGAACCCGCCATCGTCCTGCGCGACCTGACGATGCGCTTCGGCGCGGACACGGATCATCCCGTGCTCGCCGTAGATCGCGTGTCGCTGTCGCTGGCGCCGGGCGAATTCGTCTCGCTCGTCGGCCCCAGCGGCTGCGGCAAGACGACGATCCTCAACCTGTTGACCGGCCTCCTGCACGAGAAGCCGGAAGGCGAGGTGAAGCTGCTCGGCAAGGCGCCGCGCGAGGGCAATCCCGACGTCGCCTACATGCTGGCGCGCGACAGCCTGCTGCCGTGGCGCACCGCGCTGGGCAACGCGGCTTACGGCATGGAGATCCGCAACGTTCCCGTGGCGGAGCGCGAGGAGCGCGCGCGCAAGCTGCTGGCGCGCGTCGGACTGGCGGGGTTCGAGAACCGCTATCCGAAGGCGCTCTCCCACGGCATGCGCCAGCGCTGCGCGCTGGCGCGCACCTTCGCGCTGGACAGCCCTGTCTTCCTCATGGACGAACCGTTCGGCGCGCTCGATGCGCAGACCAAGCTGCAACTCGAGGACGTTCTGATGGAATTGTGGTCGGCAAGCCGCAAGACCGTCGTCTTCGTCACGCACGACCTGGCCGAAGCGGTGGCGCTTTCCGATCGAGTCGTCGTGATGAGCGCGCGGCCCGGCCGCATCCTCGGCGACGTGCCGATCGACCTGCCGCGCCCGCGCCACGTGCGCGCCCTGCAGAAGGATCACCGCTTCCACGAACTCTATTCGACGCTCTGGGAGCTGCTCGAGAAAGGCATGTCCGGCGATGAAGATTAAGGATCCTGCCCGGCTCGCCATTCACGCCGCCTTCATCGTCGCGCTGGTCGCCGCCTGGGAGATCGCCGCTCGCAGCAATCTGCTCGACCCGACCTTCTTCGGACGCCCCTCGGGCATTGCCGACTATCTGAAGAAGGGTTTCGCCGCGAACGGCAAGCTCTGGATCGAGCTCTATTACACGCTGCTCGGCGCCGGGCTTTCCTTCGTGATCGGCTCTGTCGCGGCCATCGGCGTCGGGCTGGTCTTTGCGATCTTTCCGCGCATCCACCACGCGACCGAGCCCTACCTGACCTTCATCAACGCCATGCCGCGCATCGCGCTCGCGCCGCTTTTCCTGCTTTGGTTCGGCCTGGGCGTGGCGTCCAAGGTCGCTGTCGGCGTCAGCCTCGTGTTCTTCATCGTGCTGGCCTCGACCATCGCCGGCATACGCGGCGTCAACGCCGACCATCTGGTCCTGTCGCGTTCGCTCGGCGCGACGCCGCGCCAGATCTTCATGAAGGTGACTTTGCCCTCCGCCGTGCCGGTCATCTTCTCCGGCCTGCGGCTCGGCCTCATCTTTTCGCTGCTCGGCGTCGTCGGTTCCGAACTGATCGCCGCCGAACACGGCCTCGGCCAGACGCTCGCCTATCTGCAATCCACCTTCAACATGGACGGCGTGATGGGCATTCTCATCCTGCTCGCCTTGCTCGGCCTGTCGATCACGGCCGGCATGAACAGGATCGAGAAAAAGCTGCTGTCCTGGCAGTAGCTCAGGCTGCGAGCGCCGCCGCCGCGAAGCCCGCGAACAAGAGCAGGCCCGCGTCGCGATTGGCGCGGAACAGTGTCAGCGCGCGCGTCTTGTCGTCGGCGCGGATCGTTGCGACCTGCCATGCCAGATGCGCGGCGAAGGCGATCACGCCGGCCTGCGCGATCCAGTGGACGTGCGACGTGAGGACGGCTCCTTCCGCGAGCAGCACGGCGATCGCGTACATCGCGCCGACGCCGAACCGCACATTGTCGCCGAACAGCCGGGCGGTGGAACGCACGCCGGCGATGGCGTCGTCGCGGATGTCCTGCAGCGCGTAGATCGTGTCGTAGCCGATCGTCCAGAAGATCGCGCTCGCATAGACGAGCACGGCCGGCGCATCGAGACGCCCGAAGATGCAGGCCCAGCCCATCAGCCCGCCCCATGCGAAGGCCAGCCCCAGCACCGCCTGCGGCCACGACGTGACGCGTTTCATGAACGGGTAGGCCAGCACGATCAGGATGGACGAGAAGCCCAGTCCGATCGCAAACGGATTGAACGTCAGCAGCACGCAGAGGCCGACGAGGCATTGCAGCACGAGAAATATCTTGGCCTGACGCGGCGTGACGCGCCCGGAGGGCAGGGGGCGTCCGCGCGTGCGCTCGACTTTCGCATCGATCTCGCGATCGACGAGATCGTTGTAGGTCGAGCCTGCGCCGCGCATGGCGATGGCGCCGATCAGGAACAGGACGAGATGGGCGAAATGCAGGCCCTTGCCTTCGACGGCGCTCGCCAGCGCGCTCGACTGCCAGCACGGCAGCAGCAGCAACCACCAGCCGATCGGCCGGTCGATGCGCGCGAGCTGGATGAACGGCGTCGCCCATTCCGGCGCGCGGGCCAGCAGCGGATGGGCGATGGAATCCGGAAGGAGGCGGGCGTCGGGCTCGGGCGTCACAGCGGCCCGGAGGGCAGCTTCTGGACTTGTGGACCGCCGTTCATCGGGCCGCCTTCGGCCGCCTGCTTCTCCGCCTGCTTGATCTTGGCGGCGATGCCGCAGGCCTGGCTGGCCGTCTTGGAGAACTGGCCGCGCTGGCCCCTGGCGCCTTCAAGAAGCTGGTCGGGAATGTTGCACCAGTCCTTGTTCTTTTCCATGTAGGCGACCGTCTCGCCGAGGATGCCGGACAGCGCCTTGAACTTCGGGCAGGCGGCTACGGGATCGAGCTGCTTCTTCTTGCCGCCGGACCCCGACAGCGCATTGAGCTGGGCGATGACCGCGTCGCGCTTCTTCATGAAGCCGCCGATGTCCTCCTGGCAATCCGCCTTCGCCGGCGCGACAGCCGCGAAACCGGCAAGCGCCGCGCCGATGGCCGCCGCACGCAGAAATGTTCCTGACGCCAACATGATCTGACCTTTTCCGAGAGGCGCTTTCATATCAAGAGCCCGGCACGGCCCGCAAGCCGCGCGCGGGTAGCCGAAACCACAGCAAAACGGCGCCTTTTGGGCGCAGCTGGCCTCCGCCCTGCTCAGACCATCGTCCAAATGGGCTCTCCCGGCGACGAAATTTATTGAAAATCAATATCTTGATTGAGGTAGGCGTCGCCTTGACATCAATTTGGCCCGTCAATATGTTGCGCGCGATTTTCAAGGGGCGCGGTCTTTCCGGTCCGCGCCGATTCCTAGGAAAAATCGGCGATTTCGCCTCGCGCGCCGCTCGCTTTTGCGGCCCGCCGGGCCTATAGGTGCGCCGGCTTCGGACGGGAATCGGTTAATGGCCGGCGAGGAAGACGGGCAGGACGCAGAATTGCGGGCGCGGCTCGACGCGCTGGGCAAGCGACTGTCCGGCGAAGCTCCTGAAACGTCGGAAGCCGAAAGGCCGGCCGACGGCGCGATCGGTTCGGCGATGAGCCAGGGCATGCGCGCCATGGGCGAATTCGTTGGCGCTGTAGGCGTCAGCGCTGTGATCGGGTGGCAGATCGACGAGTGGATTGGCTCCTCGCCGGCCGCGCTGCTGATCTTCCTGGCGCTGGGAACGGCGGCGGGATTCTACAACGTCTACCGGATCGCGGCGAAGCCGACGTCCGGTTCTGGGAAATAGCAGGCGCGAGCCTGCCGCGACGGAAAAAGGTGCGATAGTGGCTGCTGCAGGTCCGGCGATCGATCCGATCCACCAGTTCAACATCAACCGTATTCTGGACCTGCGACTGGGTTCGCTCGACGCGTCCTTCACCAACGCCTCGCTTTGGATGGTGATCGTCTCGCTGGCCGCCGTCGCGCTGATGGTGCTCGGCACGTCGGGCCGCCACATCGTCCCGACCCGCGTGCAGGCCGCGGCCGAAATGGCCTACGAATTCGTCGCCTCCACCGTGCGCGACACGGCCGGCAAAGAGGGGATGCGCTTCTTCCCCTTCGTCTTCTCGGTCTTCATGTTCGTCCTGCTGTCGAACCTGTTCGGCCTGATTCCCGGCTCCTACACCGTCACCAGCCAGATCGTCGTCACCTTCGCCTTCGCTGCGCTGATCATCGGCCTCGTCATCGTCTATGGCTTCTACAAGAACGGCATGCACTTCCTGCACCTGTTCGTGCCGTCGGGCGTCTCGCCGATCCTGATGCCCTTCATCATCCTGATCGAGATCATCTCCTTCGCCTCGCGGCCGATCTCGCTGTCGGTTCGTCTCTTCGCCAACATGCTGGCGGGCCACATCACGCTGAAGGTTTTCGGCGGCTTCGTGGCCATGCTGCTCGGCGCCGGCGTCTACGCGATCCTGTCGCCGCTGCCGCTGATCGCCATCGTCCTGCTGACCGCGTTCGAACTGCTCGTCGCGTTCCTGCAGGCCTACGTCTTCGCCATTCTCACCTGCGTCTATCTGAACGACGCAATTCACCCGGGCCACTAACAAAAGGCGCTTGCGCCACAACAACAGACAGTCGCCCACAAAACTCCAGAAGGAGCATTCAAATGGATCCTGTTGCAGCCAAGTACGTCGGCGCCGGCCTCGCCGCCATCGGCATGGGCGCCGCCGCTGTCGGCGTCGGCACGATTTTCGGCAACTTCCTGTCGGGCGCGCTGCGCAACCCGTCGGCCGCCGACGGCCAGTTCGGTCGCGCGTTCATCGGCGCGGCGCTCGCCGAAGGTCTGGGCATCTTCGCCTTCCTCGTGGCGATCATCCTGCTCTTCGTGAAGTAACGCTTTTCGCGCGCCCCGGTCCGCCGGGGCGCGCGTCCTGTTTTTGACTGTCAGGCGGAAACGAACATGGCCGACAACGCCCACAACGCCACGACCACGAGCACCGAAGCTCACGGCGGCGGACACGAAGCCGTCTTCCCGCCGTTCGATTCCACGCATTTCGGCTCGCAGCTCGTCTGGCTGGCGATCACCTTCGGCCTGCTCTACCTGCTGATGTCCAAGGTCGCCCTGCCGCGCGTCGCCGGCATCCTGAAGGCGCGCAGCGACAAGATTTCGAGCGACCTCGACGCCGCCAAGGCCGCGCAGGCCAAGGCTGAAGGCGCCCGCGCCGACCAGGAGAAGGCGGTCGCCGACGCCAAGGCGAAGGCGCAGGCGCTCGGCCAGGAAGCGCACGCCAAGCTCGCCGCCGAGGCCGACGCCAAGCGCAAGTCTCTCGAGGCCGACCTCAACGCCAAGCTCGCAGCCGCCGACGCCCAGATCGCCGAGATGAAGACCAAGGCGATGGCGAATGTCGAAGGCATCGCCAAGGACGCCGCTTCGGCGATCGTCGAACAACTCACCGGCAAGGCCGCCGATCCGCAGAAGATCGTCGCCGCTCTCGCCAACGTCACGAAGGCCTGAGTCCATGCTTCTCGAAGCCGAACATTTCGTAGCCATTGGCTTTCTGCTCTTCGTCGGCGTGCTCGCCTATTACGGCGTGCACGGCAAGATCGTCGGCGCGCTCGATGCGCGCATCGACGGCGTGAAGAAGAAACTGGCCGAAGCCGAAAAGCTGCGCGGCGAAGCGCAGGCGCTGCTCGCCTCGTTCGAGGCCAAGCGCAAGCAGGCCGAGGCCGACGCGGCCGCCATCGTCGCGCAGGCGAAGCAGGAAGCCGAGCTTCTCGCCAAGGAGGCGCAGGAGCGCACCGCCGATTTCATCGCCCGCCGCACCAAGCAGGCGCAGGAAAAGATTTCGCAGGCCGAAGCCCAGGCCGCCAGCGACGTGCGCGCGGCTGCCGCCGACGCCGCCGTGAAGGCCGCGGAAGTCGTGCTCAAGACCGAGACCAAGGGCGCCGCCGGCGCCGGCCTCGTCGACCAGGGCATCAAGGATATCGCGCGCCTGCTGCACTGAGCGGCGTCGTTCCCGACAAATGAAAACGCCGGCCATTGGCCGGCGTTTTTGTTTTTGGGGAAGGCCGTGCACCCTTCTCCCGTGGAACGGGAGAAGGTGTCATGCGCAGCATGACGGATGAGGGTCGTTGCGGCGCAGGGCGTTCGATCGAGATTCGGGACGTGGAGCGCCCCTCATCCGACCCTCGCTGACGCGAGGGCCACCTTCTCCCGCCGTGCGGGAGAAGGAGCCGACTATTCCGCCGCTTCGCTGATCGGTTCGCGCTTCTTCCACTTGAGCACGGGATTGCGCGCCGCCTTCGTTTCGTCGAGACGCGCGCGCGGCGAGAAGCGCGGCGCCTTGGCGAAGCGCTCTTCCTCGCCGCGCAGCGCCCGCAAAGCCAGATCGCGCATCGCCATGACGAAGAGATCGAGGGACGCCCGCGATTCCGATTCCGTCGGCTCGATCAGCATCGCGCCCTTCACGACGAGCGGGAAATAGACCGTCATCGGGTGGTAGCCCTCGTCGATCAGCGCCTTGGCGAAATCGAGCGTCGAGACATGCGTACCCTTCAGCCAGGTTTCGTCGAACAGCACCTCGTGCATGCACGGCCGGTCGCCGAACGGCTGCGAGAAGATGTCGGAGAGGCAGGCGCGCACATAATTGGCGTTCAGCACCGCATCCTGCGAGGCCTGCCGCAATCCGTCCGAGCCGTGCGAGAGAATGTAGGAGAGCGCGCGAACATACATGCCCATCTGCCCGTGGAAGGCGGTGATGCGGCCGAACGCCTGGTTGCCCTCGCGATCCTCGACGAGTTCCAGCCTGTCGGCTGACTTCCGCAGGAACGGCACGGGCGCGAAGGCCGCGAGCCTTTCCGACAGCACGACCGGCCCCGAGCCCGGCCCGCCGCCGCCATGCGGCGTCGAAAACGTCTTGTGCAGGTTGATGTGCATGGCGTCGACGCCGAGATCGCCGGGACGCGCGACGCCGACGATCGCGTTGAAATTCGCGCCGTCGCAATAGAAATAGCCGCCGGCTTCGTGCACGGCGGCGGCGATCTCCGAGATCTCGCGCTCGAACAGGCCGCAGGTGTTCGGGTTGGTGAGCATGATCGCCGCGACATGCGGCCCGAGCTTTTCCATCACGGCGGCGGGATGGACGAGGCCGTCCTCGCCCGCCGGCACGGATTCCACCTCGAAGCCGATCAGCGCGGCGGTCGCGGGATTGGTGCCGTGCGCGGAATCGGGCACCAGCACGGTCTTGCGCGTCGCGCCCTCGCCACGCGCGAGAATGGCGGCCTTTATCGCCATCATGCCGGCGAGTTCGCCATGCGCGCCGGCCTTGGGCGACAGCGCCACCGCCGTCATGCCGGTCAGTTCGATCAGCCAGCGCGACAGTTCGTTCATCAATTCGAGCGCGCCCTGCACGGTCGATTGCGGCTGCAGGGGATGCACGTCGCCGATGCCCGGCAGCCGCGCCATCTTCTCGTTGAGGCGCGGATTGTGCTTCATCGTGCACGAGCCGAGCGGGAACAGGCCGGCGTCGATCGAATAATTCCTGCGCGACAGCCGCACGTAATGGCGTACCATCTCCGGTTCCGACAGGCCGGGCAGTTCGAGCGGATCCTTGCGGGAGAGACCGCCGAGGCGATCCTTGAACGGCGCCGGCTCGTCGATGTCGACACCCGTCGTGTCGAAGCGGTTCTGGTCGAAGATCAGAGATTCCTCGATCTCCAGCGCGCGATTGCCGGTGAAGGTCTCGCGCGCCGCGCCATGCGCCTCGCCGGGCTGCGTGGGACGTCCCTGGTTGTTGAGCATCAGTGGGCTCCCTTGAGCGCCGCGACGAAGGCCGCGCGGTCCTCGTCACTGTTCACTTCCGTATTGGCGACGATCATGAGGTCGTCGAGGCCAGCCTTCGGCAGGAGGCGCGAGACAGGCACGCCGGCCAGTACGCCGCGCGCCGCCATTGTCTCGACCACGCTGGCCGCGTCGCCCTTCACGCGAATGGTGAATTCGTTGAAGAATGTCCGGTTCAGAACCTCGACGCCGGCGCCGGCGAGAAGGTCGGCCAGCTTGACGGCGTTGGCGTGATTGACGCGCGCCAGCCTCTGCAGGCCGACGCCGCCGAGCAGCGTCATGTGCATCGAGAAGGCGAGCGCACAGAGGCCCGAATTGGTGCAGATGTTCGACGTCGCCTTCTCGCGGCGGATGTGCTGCTCGCGCGTCGACAGCGTCAGCACGAAACCGCGCTTGCCGTTGGCGTCGACGGTCTCGCCGCACAGGCGCCCCGGCATCTGCCGGATGTACTTCTCGCGCGTCGCGAACAGGCCGACATAGGGCCCGCCGAAATTCAGCGCATTGCCGATCGACTGGCCCTCGCCGACGACGATGTCGGCGCCCATCTCGCCCGGCGCCTTTACCAGCCCGAGCGACACGGCTTCCGTGAAGACGGCGATCAGCAGCGCGCCGTTGGCGTGGCAGGCCTCGGCGATCGGCGTCAGGTCGCGCAAATTGCCGAAGACGTCGGGCGATTGCACCACGACGCAGGACGTTTCCTTGTCGATCTTCGACGCGATGTCCTCGCTGGCCTGCACGTCGGCCGGCATGGTGACGACGGCGTCGCCGGCCATGTCGGAAATCGTGCGCACGACTTCGCCGTAATGGGGATGCAGGCCGCCCGACAGGATCGCCTTGCGCCGGCGCGTCGCGCGATGCGCCATCAGCACCGCTTCGCCGCAGCCGGTCGAGCCGTCGTACATGGAGGCGTTCGCGACATCCATCGCTGTCAGGCGCGCCACCTGCGTCTGGAATTCGAAGAGATATTGCAGCGTGCCCTGCGCGATCTCCGGCTGGTAGGGCGTGTAGCTCGTCAGGAATTCCGAGCGCTGGATCAGATGGTCGACGGAAGCAGGAACGTGATGCTTGTAGGCGCCGGCGCCGACGAAGAACGGAACGCTCGAGGCGGACACGTTGCGGCCCGCCATGCGCGAGAGGATTCGTTCGACCTCGAGTTCGCCCTTGCGGCGCGGCAGGTCGAGCGGTCCTGCGAGTTGCTTGTCCTTCGGAATGTCGGAGAACAGGTCGTCGATCGAGCCGACGCCGATCTTCGCCAGCATGTCCTCTCTGTCCTGGGGCGTGTGCGGTAGGTAGCGCATGGCTTTCTCGTGACCTTTGGCCCCCTCCCTGTCCCTCCCCCGCTCCGCGGGAGAGGGGACGGCAACCGGTCGGGGCTAATTTGAATGCAATCAGGCGGGGCGCTCCCTCTCCCGCGCTTGCGCGGGGGAGGGCCGGGGAGGGGGCTTTGCCTCAGTCCAGCGTCTTCAGGAAAGCCTGATACGCCGCCTCGTCCATCAATCCGTCGAGTGCGCTCTTGTCGGCGATCCTGATCTTCAGGAACCAGCCGGCGCCGAGCGGATCCTCGTTGACGGTGGCGGGCGTGTCTTCCAGCGCCTTGTTGACCTCGACGACTTCGCCGGCGACGGGCGCATAGACCTCGCTCGCAGCCTTCACGCTCTCGACGACGGCCGCCTCGCCGCCCGCCGTCAGCTTCTTGCCGACATCGGGAAGTTCGACGAAGACGACGTCGCCGAGCTGCGATTGCGCATGGTCGGAAATGCCGACAACGCCGATATCGCCGTCGACGAGAATGTATTCGTGGTCCTTGGTGTAGCGGATCGCAGCCATCGGAACTCCCCTCTCAACCCTTGAAATAATTGTTCGGAACGAACGGCGTCTTCGTGACGCGTCCCGGCAGCGCCTTGCCGCGCACCAGCGCGGCGAGTTCCGTGCCGGGCGCGGCGAATTCGCGCGCCACGTAGCCCATCGCGACCGGCTTGCCGAGGCTGGGCGCCGGCCCGCCGGATGTGATCTTGCCAACGACCTTGCCGTCGGGCGTAGCAATTTCCGCGCCTTCGCGCGCCGGCTGCTTGCCGTCGAGCACGAGGCCGATGCGCTGGCGCGCCGGCCCGTCTTTCAGCGCCTTCTGGATGCGCGCAGCGCCCGGAAAGCCGCCGTTCTCGCGTCGCCGCTTGCCGATCGACCAGGCGAGCGCCGCCTCGATCGGATCGGTCGTCGTGTCGATGTCGTGGCCGTAGAGGCACAGACCGGCCTCCAGCCGCAGCGAATCGCGCGCGCCGAGCCCGATCGGCTTGCAATCGGGATGCGACAGCAGCCGCTCGCAGAAGCTTTCCGCCTGCGAGGCGGGCAGCGAGATTTCGTAGCCGTCCTCGCCGGTGTAGCCGGAGCGCGTCACGAAGACGGGCGAATCGCGCCATTCGAATTCGCGACCCTGCATGAAGACGAGATTTTGAACGCCGGGGATCAGGCCCTCGACGACCTCGACCGCCTTCGGCCCCTGCACGGCGACGAGAGCCTTGTCTTCGAGAATGTCGAGCGTCAGGTCGGGCAGTTTCGCGCGCATCAGCGCGAAGTCCTGGGCCTTCATCGCCGCGTTGCAGACGATGAACAGACGTTCGGGCTCGCCCGGCAGGCGCGTCACCATCAGGTCGTCGAGAATGCCGCCGTCGTCGGCCAGGAATTGCGTGTAGCGCGTGCGGCCCGCCGCCAGCCCTACGATGTCGCCGGGGACCAGCGTTTCGAGCCTTGCAGCCGCATTCGGTCCTTCGAGGATCGCCTGGCCCATGTGCGACACGTCGAACAGGCCGCATTTCTCGCGCGTGTGCAGGTGTTCGGTGAGGACGCCCGTCGGGTACTGGATCGGCATGTCGTAGCCGGCGAAGCCGGCCATGCGCGCGCCGAGCCGCAGATGCAGCGCGTGCAGCGGCGTCAGTTCGAGTTTCTCCGTGGGCGCATCCGTCACGCGACGACTCCGGAATCGAGACAAGCGACCGCAGGACCCAAAAAGGCCCGCGGCGCCCCCTCTGTCCCGTGACCTGAGAGATTTCCCCGGAGCGCGAAGCCCGGGTTACCCCCGTCGGTGGGCGCCAGGCATGGCCTGCGCCGCTTTCCAGAGCGTCATCCTTTCGCGGTCCTTTTGCCTGAGCGTTTCCGGGGCGGTTGCGCCTTCGGCGCCGGCGAATCTCGCCGGTCTCTTCCGCGAAAGATTTGGACTGACGCCCCGACATGTAGCCGGAAGGCGCCCCGAGTCAATCGCGCAGGGGCGGGTTTTCCCGCGCGCCTGTGGAGATCGTGGCGGCGGCGGCGTCCTTCGCGCTCAGTGACCTGGATCAAGGGCCACGCCCGGCGCAAGCGCCACAATGCGGCGAAATGCCTGCCGTCCTCGCCTCGCCGCTTCGCAACCTGCTGCTCGGCGCCCTTGTCCTGCTGCTGATCGGTTCGGTCGCGACCCTCGCCTACACGTTGCAGGGCTGGGCGGTCGGCGACGCGATCTACATGGTGGTCATCACGGTCTTCTCGGTCGGCTACCGGGAGGTCCTGCCGGTCGAGACGCCGGCGCTGCGCGCCATCACCATGAGCCTGATCGTCGCCGGCTGCATGGATATGGTCTTCATCACGGGCTGCTTCGTGCAACTCATCACGGCCAGCCAGTTCCACCAGTTCTTCGGGATCCGCCGCATGCAGAAAGACATCGACCGGCTTTCGGGCCACGTCATCATCTGCGGCTTCGGCCGCATCGGCCAGATGCTCGCGCGCGAACTCAAGGCCGGCATCTCCAGCTTTGTCGTGATCGACAATGTGGACGGCCAGATCGCGCTGGCCCACGCCAATGCCTATCTGGTGCTGCAGGGCGACGCCCGCGACGAGCAGATTCTCGAACTGGCCGGCATCCGCCGCGCCCGGGCGATCGCCACCGTCCTCCCCGACGACGCGGCCAACGTCTTCATCACCCTCAGTGCGCGGGCGCTCAATCCCGGCATGACCATCATCGCGCGCGGCGAATTGCCATCGACCGAGACCAAGCTGCTGCAGGCTGGCGCCGACCGTGTGGTCCTGCCGGCCCGCATCGGGGCCGAACGCATGGCCGAACTGCTGCTCTACAAGGATATGTCCGGGCTGATTACCGGCATGAAGGGCGGCAATCTCGATCGCCTGGCCGCCGAACTCCAGCATCTGGGTCTCGACATCGAGATTGTCGCCGCCGAAAAGGGCAGCCGTTGCGTCGGCGCGGCCATTTCGGAGATCGAGGCGCGCGGCTCCGGCGCGTTTCTGGTCGTCGCGATCGAACGCCGCAACGGCGAGACGATCCTGCAGCCGCAGGACGGCGTGCGCGTGGAGGAAGGGGACGGCGTGGCCGTGGTCTGCCGACCGGGCCGCGCCCATGCGCTGGAACAGATCTTCGCCGCGCCGAAAATCGCGGAAGGCGCGGCTTAAGCTGGACTACCGGCGCTTGCGCCGCGCGGCCTTTTCCTCGCCGCCGCCCTCGCCGAGCGACAGGACCACTTCGTAGTCTTCGTCGGCGTGCTGGCTCGTGAACGGAACCGACATGGGCTCGGCAATCAGCGAATTGATGGAATTGCCGGACGAGCCGACGGCGCCGCCGACGCGGTAGGTCTTCGACGACAGCGTCTGTTCGCCGGCGACCTTGCGCATCGAGATCTTCATGGGCGCGGTATAGGTCCCGGGCGCGCCGGCCGGTCCGAGCACGGTCCGCGTCTCGACGCCGACCCGCACCACGAGGTCATTGCCCTGCCGCGTGCAGTCGCGCGCCACATCGCCGATCGCGATCTGATACCGGACGCTGGAGGCCGATTCTCCGCCGACGCGGACCGAAGAATGCCCGGGTTCGACCTGGACGACCGGGCAATCAATGGTCTCGCGCGGACCGCCATTGGGATTTGGCGGCGCCTTGGTCGAATTGAAGGCGAGGAGATTGCCGAGCTTCGTCGAGGTCGGATCGGGATCGCTGCCCGCCACTGAACCTGCCTGGCCGCCGCAGCCAGCCAACGCCAGCGGTCCGCATATGACCAGAACTGCGCCGGCGGCGCGACGCGCGATACTCTTGACGCTCATTCCACCTCTCCCAGGGAGCGCTGCTCTATAGCCGCTTTGTCCGGACCTCGCCACCCGGCCGCTCAGGGCAGGGCGTCGAAGCCCTGGCCGAAGCCGGTCAACGACATCGGGATGCCGATGCCCTCCTCGGGCGTCTGGTAGATGATGAACGTGGCCATCTTGCCGGTGCGCATCTGGTCCAGGAGCTTGTCGTCCATGATGACCTCGGCGACGCAGCCCGTCGGCAGGCAGCGCACGAAACCCGCCCGCCCGATGTCGGTCTGGTCGATCTGAAGGCCGAGTCCATTCGGCAGGAGCACGCCCAGCGGCGCGTTGACCCGCAGCAGACGGTTTTTCTTGTCGGCGGTCTTGAGGGTGATGACCATCAGATTGACGTTGGGACGGTCTTCGGCCGCCAGCGACTGCAGTAGCGCGCATTGCTCCTTGGGCGCCCCGGCCGGGGTCTCGCATCGCAATTCCCAGTCGCCGAATTTGCCCTTGAGTTGTCCGAGGCCGCCGGAATCCTGCTGGCCCGCTGAATCGGCCGCCGCCGCGCGGCCTGCCGGACCGCCTGCGACCAATATCGCCGCCAGCCCGCAGAGTGCGGCCGCGCGTGCAATAACCGCGAGATTCGTCATCACAAATTCCGCCTCGGTTCGGTTTGAACGACGGTCACAAACGCGCATCGCGCCGCTCGCCGGCGCGATTCTGCAGGCCGGACGCCGCAACATCGCGGGAGGCTGGCGCCAAACGCCCCCCGCCTGTCAAGTCGCAGGAGGAAAGTGGTCATTTCGTCGCATCCCGGAAATGGCCGCCTCGTGTTGCGCTCCAAAGACGATTGTGATTTTAACTGATCCACTGCCGGGAGGCCGCGCCTGAATTTTCAGGCAAATTGGCGAATCCCGGCCGCGCGGCGAACGATGTTTCTCACGGTTCGCGGCGCGCGAATGACGGGTTTCGAACGGGAGCGGACAGGGCGATGATCGGTTTCTCAGGCATAGCGAAGGCCGCCAGGACAGCCTGCAGGGGAGCAGGCCTCGCGAGCGCCGCCCTTTCGATGATGACGGTGTCCGGCGCGGCTCTGGCTGCGGACGCCTTCGGTCACGCCAGCCCCGGCCAGATGAGCATGATCCAGGGCGAATCGCCGATCGCCCACGAGATGGATTTCTTCCATAATTCCATCCTGCTGCCGATCATCACGGTCATCAGCCTGTTCGTGCTGGCGCTGCTCATCTACGTGATGTGGCGCTTCAACGAGAAGGCCAATCCGGTCCCCTCCCGCACGACGCACCACGCCCTGCTCGAAGTGGCCTGGACGATCGTGCCCGTGCTGATCCTCGTCGTGATCGCCGTCCCCTCGTTCCGTCTGCTGACCCACCAGCTCGTTCTGCCCAAGGGCGACGTCACGGTTAAGGTGACCGGCAAGCAATGGTACTGGTCCTACGAATATCCGAAGGATCAGGGCGGCGGCTTCGGCTTCGATTCCCTTCTCAAGGACGAGAAGGACATGAAGCCCGGCGACCTGCGCCTGCTGGCGGTCGACAACGAGGCCGTCGTGCCGGTTGGCAAGGTCGTGCGCCTGCAGGTCACCGCCGCCGACGTCATCCATTCCTTCGTGATCCAGTCCTTCGGCATCCGCATCGACGCCGTGCCGGGCCGCCTGAACGAAACGTGGTTCAAGGCCGAGCGCGAAGGCATCTACTACGGCCAGTGCTCCAAGATCTGCGGCAAGGACCACGCTTACATGCCGATCGCCTTCCGCGTCGTCAGCGAGCAGAAGTACGCCGAGTGGCTCGCCGCGTCGAAGAAGAAGTTCGCAGCCGGCGAGAGCCCGGTGCGCATCGCCAACGCGCAGCGCTGATCCAGACACGACCCGAATTCGTTTCGAGGAAATACCCCTGATGGCCACCGACACCACTCACGATCACGCCCACGACCATCCGACGGGCCTGAAGCGCTACCTGTTCTCGACGAACCACAAGGACATCGGCACGCTCTACCTCTGGTTCGCAGTCATCGCGGGCACGATCGGCTTCATCCTGTCGCTGTGCATGCGTCTGGAACTCGCCAATCCGGGCATCCAGATCTTCCCGTGGATTTCCCAGATCCTGCACCACGACAACTCGATCGACGCGGCCAAGAACCTCTATAACGTGTTCATCACGGCGCACGGCGTCATCATGATCTTCTTCATGGTCATGCCCGCGCTGATCGGCGGCTTCGGCAACTGGTTCGTCCCGCTCATGATCGGCGCGCCGGACATGGCCTTCCCGCGCATGAACAACATCTCGTTCTGGCTGTTGCCGGCGTCGTTCACGCTGCTGGTGATGTCCATGTTCTTCGAGGGCGCCCCCGGCATGCAGGGCTTCGGCGGCGGCTGGGTTCTCTATCCGCCGCTCTCGTCCAACACCGGCCACCCGGGCCCGGCGATGGACTTCATCATCCTGGCGCTGCACATCGCCGGCGTGTCGTCGCTGCTCGGCGCGATAAACTTCATCACCACGATCTTCAACATGCGCGCGCCTGGCATGACGCTGCACAAGATGCCGCTGTTTGCCTGGTCGGTGCTCGTGACCGCCTTCCTGCTCGTGCTGTCGCTGCCCGTGCTCGCCGGCGCCATCACCATGCTGCTGACGGACCGCAACTTCGGCACGACCTTCTTCGATCCGGCCGGCGGCGGCGATCCGATCCTGTTCCAGCACCTGTTCTGGTTCTTCGGCCACCCCGAGGTCTACATCCTGATCCTGCCGGCCTTCGGCATCATCAGCCACATCGTGTCGACCTTCTCGAAGAAGCCGGTCTTCGGCTATCTCGGCATGGCCTATGCGATGGTCGCGATCGGCTTTGTCGGCTTCATCGTGTGGGCCCACCACATGTACACGGTCGGCCTGTCGCTCAACACGCAGCGCTACTTCGTGTTCGCCACCATGGTGATCGCGGTGCCGACGGGCGTGAAGATCTTCTCGTGGATCGCGACCATGTGGGGCGGCTCGATCTCGTTCCGCACGCCGATGATCTGGGCGATCGGCTTCATCTTCGTGTTTACCGTGGGCGGCGTGACCGGCGTCGTTCTCGCCAACGCCGGCATCGACCGCGCGCTGCACGAGACCTACTATGTCGTCGCGCACTTCCACTACACGATGTCGCTCGGCGCGGTGTTCGGCGTCTTCGCGGGCTTCTACTACTGGTTCCCGAAGATCAGCGGCTACATGTACAACGAGCGGCTCGCCAACACGCACTTCTGGCTGCTGTTCATCGGCGTCAACCTGACGTTCTTCCCGCAGCACTTCCTCGGCCTTGCGGGCATGCCGCGTCGCTACATCGACTATCCGGACGCCTACATCCAGTGGAACCACCTGTCGTCCTACGGCACCTACATCGCCGGCGTCAGCCTGCTGTGCTTCTTCTTCGTCGTGCTCGAAGCCTTCTCGAAGAAGCGCCTGGCCGGCGACAATCCGTGGGGCGTCGGCGCGACGACGCTGGAATGGACGCTGCCTTCGCCGCCTCCGTTCCATCAGTTCGAGACGCTGCCGCGCATCGTCGGCGGCGACCACTGAACGATTGTCGGGAACGATGGCGCAGGCGGCCTCCGCCTGCGCCCATGTTTGAGAAACTTAAGGCATGAGCGACGTAACGGCCACACTGCACAGCGCGGACGCCGCCGACATCGCCGGCGGCGCGCCGGGCGATTTCGTGGCGTTGCTGAAGCCGCGCGTCATGTCGCTGGTCATTTTCACGGCGCTGGCGGGCATGCTGGTCGCGCCGGTCCGGATGCATCCGGTCATCGGCTTTGCGGCGCTCCTCGCCATCGCCATCGGCGCCGGCGCGTCGGGCGCGCTGAACATGTGGTACGACCGCGATATCGATGCTCTGATGTCGCGCACGAGCCTGCGGCCCATTCCCTCGGGGCGCGTCGAGCCGCAGCAGGCGCTGGCCTTCGGCCTTACCCTGTCGGCCTTCTCCGTCGTCACGCTCGGCGTCGTCACCAACTGGCTGGCGGCCTTCCTGCTCGCCTTCACCATTTTCTTCTACGTCGTGATCTATTCGATGTGGCTGAAGCGCTGGACGCCGCAGAACATCGTGATCGGCGGCGCAGCCGGCGCCCTTCCGCCGGTCGTGTCCTGGGCCGCGGCGACCGGAACGATCGGCTTCGAGAGCATCGTTCTCTTCGCGATCATCTTCTTCTGGACGCCGCCGCACTTCTGGGCGCTCGCGCTCTTCAAATGCGCAGACTATGGCCGCGCCGGCGTTCCGATGATGCCGAACGTGAAGGGCGTCGCCCGCACGCGGCTCGAAATTTTCATCTACACGCTGATTCTCGCCCCGGTCGGCATGGCCCCGTATCTCCTCGGCTACGAAGGCGTCCTCTATGGCGCAATCGCCGGCGCCAGCGGCCTCTACATGATCCACCTCGCATGGAACGTGTGGCGGGATAAGGAAGGCCGCGACAAGGACCGGGCCGCCAAGCGCCTGTTCGGCTATTCGATCCTCTACCTGTTCCTGCTGTTCGCCGTACTCGTCGCCGAGCACGGAATCCTGCAACCCCTCGGGCTTTGGGGATGAGCATGGCGGCGGACCAGAACAGGCGGCCGGGAATCGTCCTCACCGAGGCGCAGCTGAAGGCGCGTCGCCAGCGCAACCTGGCGATCGGCCTCGTCGTCGCCTTGCTCGCCGCGCTGTTCTACGCCGTGACGATCGTCAAGCTCGGCCCCAACGCGATACGGCCGTCCTGACATGGCGACGCAGAAGCCCCGCAACCGCAGGATTTCGGCTTTCGCGGCTTTCGCGACCGCCAGCCTCATGCTCGGCATGAGCTTTGCGGCCGTGCCGCTCTATCGCGCGTTCTGCGCCATGACCGGTTACGGCGGCACGACGCAGCGCGCCGCCAGCGCCCCGGCCGCGCCGGGCAAGCGCACGCTGGAGGTTCGTTTCGATTCCAACGTCGGCGGCGGATTGCCATGGCGCTTCACCGCCGAGACCGCGCAGGTTTCCGTGCGCACCGGCGAGACGGCGACCGTCTTCTATCGCGTGACGAACGAATCCGACCGCGAGATCGTCGCGACCGCCGCCTACAATGTCACGCCGGACCAGGCGGGATCCTATTTCGACAAGGTCTCCTGCTTCTGCTTTTCCGAACAGAAGCTCGGCCCGCACGAGAGCGCGGAATGGCCTGTCGTGTTTTTCCTCGATCCTGCGCTCGAGAAGGACGAGAGCATGGCGAAGGTGGAGCAGCTCACGCTGTCCTACACCTTCTTCGAGACGAAAAAGCCCGCGCGCACCGCGCAGGACCAGTCGAAGCAGTTGAAGACCAATTGAAGGAACGCGGCCCTCGAGGCCCGGAGGGGAAGAATATGGCGGACGGACACGCTAAGCCGAACCACGATTACCATCTCGTCAATCCGAGCCCGTGGCCGCTCGTCGGCTCCGTCTCGGCCTTCGTCATGGCCGTCGGCGGCATCTTCTTCATGAAGAACCTGACGATGGGCGGCATGCATGTCGGGCCGTTCATCTTCGGCGCGGGCCTCATCGGCGTCCTCTACACGATGATCGCCTGGTGGACCGACGTCACCTACGAGGCCGAGCACGGCGACCACACGCGCGTCGTCCAGCTCTCGCACCGCTACGGGATGATCCTGTTCATCTCGTCCGAAGTGATGTTCTTCGTCGCCTGGTTCTGGGCTTTCTTCGACGCCAGCCTGTTCGCCAACGAGGCGATCCAGTACGGCCGTGTCGAGTTCACGGGCGGTCACTGGCCCCCGAAGGGCATCGAGGTGCTCGATCCCTGGCACCTGCCGCTGCTCAACACGCTGCTGCTGCTGACCTCGGGAACGACGGTCACGTGGGCGCATCACGCGCTGCTCAACGGCGATCGCGAAGGCATGAAGAAGGGCCTGATGGCGACGATCGTGCTCGGCCTGATCTTCACCTCGGTGCAGGCCTACGAATACGCGCACGCGCCGTTCCACTTCAAGAATTCGATCTACGGATCGACCTTCTTCATGGCGACCGGCTTCCACGGCTTTCACGTCATCGTCGGCACGATCTTCCTGATCGTCTGCCTGATCCGGGCGGTGAAGGGCCAGTTCACGCCCAAGCAGCACCTCGGCTTCGAATTCGCCGCTTGGTACTGGCATTTCGTCGACGTGGTGTGGCTGTTCCTGTTCGCCTGCATCTACGTTTGGGGTTCCTGGGGCGCGCAGATCGCGCACGGCGCCGGACACTGAAGCATCCAGCTTCGACGCGAAGGGCGGCCCCGGGCCGCCCTTTTGCTTTTTGACGGGACCATCAGCGAAGCGTAGAGGCTGGCCATGACCAACGACCGTCACTATCCGCCGCTCTCGCCGTACTCGACCGGCCTTGCCGGCCGCTGCCCGCGCTGTGGCGAGGGCAAGCTGTTCAAGGGCTTCATCACCATCGCGGACAAGTGTGAGGTTTGCGGGCAGGATTTCAAATTCGCCGATTCCGGCGACGGTCCCGCCATCTTCGTCATGCTGATCGCCGGCTTCGTCATCGTCGGCGCGGCGCTCTGGCTGGAGATTTCCTACGAGCCGCCGTTCTGGGTCTATTTCGTCGTGTTCCTGCCGCTGACGCTCGTCGTCTGCCTCGGCATGTTGCGCCCCCTGAAGAGCGTGCTGGTCGCGCTGCAATACGCCAACAAGGCGGAGCAGGGGCGGTTGCAGGGCTGACGATGGCCGAAGCTGCGCGCCGGACATCGATGGTCGGTCCTGCCATCGCAGCGGCCATTGCCTTCGCGCTCCTCGTCGGGCTTGGCGCGTGGCAATTGCAACGCCTCGCCTGGAAGGAGGCGATCCTCGCGCGTATCGACAGCCGCATCCATCAGCCGCCGGCGCCGCTGCCACCGCGTGCGCAATGGGCGACGCTCGACCCGGACGACTACGATTACGCGCATGTGCGTGTAAGGGGCCGCTACCTGCAGGGGCAGGAAGCGCTGATCTTCCGTTCGTCCGCGCCCCTGCGCGCCGACGCCGCCGCCGGCCCGGGCTACCAGGTCCTGGCTGCCATGGCGCTCGAAGGCGGCGGGACAATTCTTGTCGATCGCGGCTTCGCGCCGCTCGCCTGGAAGGACGACCCGAGATTGCGGACGCCGCCGCCCGCCGGCGAGGTCGAGGTGGCGGGTCTCATGCGCCCGCCCGAGGAGCGGAACCTGTTCACGCCGGCCGACCAGCCGGACAAGGGGCTCTGGTTTACCCGCGACCCCGCCGGGATTGCCGCGAAGCTCGGGCTTGAGGACGCCGCGCCCTTCGTCATCGACGCCGACGCGCAGCCCGGCGAGACGGGCTGGCCCCATGCCGGCGCCACGGAATTGCGCATCCCCAACAACCACCTCTCCTATGCGCTGACCTGGTTCGGGCTGGCGGCGACGCTGGCGGGGGTTTTTGGCGTTTGGGCGTGGAAGCGGGCCGGCAGGTCGGCTTCCTGAGGCCGAGGCTTCCACCCCGGGGCCAATTCCATGCTAAACCCCGCCCCGACCAATCCGGGACAGGACACGTGCGTTACATTTCCACCCGCGGCGAGGCGCCCGCGCTCGATTTCGTCGATTGCCTGCTGGCGGGGCTCGCCGCCGACGGCGGCCTCTACCTGCCGGAAAGCTGGCCGGAACTGCACGCCTCCACCATCGCCGGCATGGCCGGCCGCCCCTATGCCGAAGTCGCCGAGACGGTGATCGCGCCCTTCGTGGCGGAGTCCATCCCGCGCGCCGAATTGTCGGCCATGATCGCCGACGCCTATGCGGGCTTCCGGCACGCGGCGGTGACGCCGCTCGTCCAGCTCGAAGACAACCTGTTCCTGCTCGAACTGTTTCATGGGCCGACGCTCGCCTTCAAGGACGTGGCGATGCAATTGCTCGGGCGCCTGATGAATCACGCGCTCAAGCGCCGCGGCCAGCGCGCCACGGTCGTCGGCGCGACATCGGGCGACACGGGCGCAGCCGCCATCGAAGCCTTCCGCGGCCTCGACCAGGTCGACGTGTTCATCATGTATCCGCATCGCCGGGTGTCGGACGTGCAGCGCCGGCAGATGACGACGGTCGTCGATTCCAACATTCACGCCATCGCGCTCGAAGGAAATTTCGACGACGCGCAGGCGATCCTGAAGGGCCTGTTCCGCGACGCGCGCTTCCGCGCCGATACGGGGCTCACCGGCGTCAATTCGATCAACTGGGCGCGCGTCGTCGCGCAGATCGTCTATTACTTCACGAGCGCGGTTGCGCTCGGCGCGCCGCATCGCCCCGTTTCCTTCGCGGTGCCGACCGGCAATTTCGGCGACATTCTTGCGGGGTTTGTCGCCAAGAAGATGGGCCTGCCGATCGAGCGGCTGGTCATCGCCACCAACGAGAACGACATTCTGGCCCGCACGATCGCCAGCGGCCGCTACGAGGTGCGCGGCGTCAAGGCCACGCAATCGCCGTCGATGGACATCCAGGTGTCGTCGAATTTCGAACGCCTGCTGTTCGATGCGTATCTGCGCGACCCTGCCGCCGTGCGCGGCCTGATGGCGCGCCTCGAACAATCCGGCGCCTTCGAGATCGAGGCGGGCGCCCTTGAGCGCATCCGCGAGGATTTCGATGCGGCCAGCGTCACCGAGGCCGACACGTCGGCGGAAATTTCCCGGATGTGGAAACAGTCGGGCTACGTGCTCGATCCGCACAGCGCCGTCGGCGTCGTCGCTGGCGCGCGCGCATTGAAGAAGCATATGCATACGCCGATGATCGTCGCCGGCACCGCCCATCCCGCGAAATTCCCGGACGCGATCAAGGCGGCGACCGGCGTCCATCCGCCGCTGCCGCCGCATCTGGCCGACATCATGGAGCGCAGGGAACGGTTCGAGGTCGTAAAGAACGACATCGGCGCCGTCGAGACTTTCATCCGCGCGCGCGCCCGCGCCACGGCGGGTCGATGAGCGTTCGCGCAACGACGCTTCCCTCGGGCCTGCGCATCGTCACCGACGCGATGGAGGGCGTCGGCACCGCCTCGCTCGCCGTCAGCGTCGCGGTCGGTTCGCGCAACGAGCAGCTCGCCGAGCACGGCCTGTCGCATCTCATCGAGCACATGGCCTTCAAGGGTACGCGCAAGCGCAGCGCCGTGCAGATCGTCGAGGAAATCGAGGCGGCGGGCGGCGATCTCAACGCGGCGACGGCCACCGAACACACGTCCTACCAGGTGCGCGTCCTGCCCGAGGACGTCGGTCTCGCGCTGGAGATTCTGGCCGACATTCTCACCGATTCCGTTTTCGATCCGGAAGAACTCGAACGCGAGAAGAGTGTCATCCTGCAGGAGATCGGCGCGGTCGAGGACACGCCCGACGATCTCGTGTTCGAATTGTTCGATCTGGCGGCTTTTCCCGACCAGCCGATCGGCCGGCCCATCCTCGGAAAGCCGGAGAGTGTTTCCAAATTGAGCGCGCGCGAAATTCGCGCCTATCTCGACCGCTTCTACGGCGCCAATGCGATGATCGTCTCGGCCGCCGGCGCGGTGCGCCACGACGAGGTTGCGGCCTGCTCGGAAAAGCTGTTTGCCGGCCTGCCGCAGGTCGCGCCGCCGCCGCACGAACCGGCGCGCTATGCGGGCGGCGAGCGCAAGTCGCGCAAGAGCGCCGAGCAGGCCAATCTCGTGATCGGTTTCGAGGGCGTCTCGCATCTCGACCCCGGCAATTACGCCGCGCATCTCTTTTGCAATGCTGTCGGCGGCGGCATGGCGTCGCGCCTATTCCAGGAAGTGCGCGAGAAGCGTGGCCTCGCCTATTCGATCTACACCTTCAACTGGTCCTTTGCCGACACCGGCCTGTTCGGCCTGCACGCCGCGGCCAGCCCGCGCGACGCCGCGGAACTGATGAAGGTGTCGCTCGACTGCCTGTCCGCCGCGCTGGACGATCTCGACGAGGCCGAGGTGAGCCGCGGCCGGGCGCAGATGAAAATGTCGCTGATGACCGCGCTCGAATCCTCGCCCGCCCGCGCCGAGCAACTGGCGCGCCAGACCGAGATTTTCGGCCGGGTGCTTTCGAGCGCAGAGATCGTCGAACGGATCGACGGCCTGACGCTGGCCGAGGTCCGCGCGGCCGGCCGCCGGCTGCTGTCCGGCGTCCCGACTCTGGCCGCCGTCGGCCCCGCTGGTCGCGGCGTCACCGTCGACCGGGTGGCGGAACGGCTTCGGACGGGCTAGGTTCGGGGTCGAGGATGCGCCTGACGTTCGGACCGGATACCAGAAGCCCCCAATGGCCCTGTTTCGACTGACGCCCGCCCGGGAGACGGCGACCCTGATCCGGGGGGACGGCGTCTTCCTGCGCCCGGCCAAGATGGAAGATTTCGAGCCCTGGGCGCGCCTGCGCGATCGCTCGCGCGACTTCCTGGCCCCCTGGGAGCCGATCTGGCCGGCCGACGATCTCACGCGCGGCGCCTTCCGCCGCCGCCTGCGCCGCCACGCCGACGAGATGGCCCGCGACGAGGCCTATCCGCTGCTCGTGTTCCGCGCCCGCGACCGGGCGCTGGTGGGCGGCCTGACGCTGGGCCAGATCCGCCGCGGCGTCGCCCAGACGGCCACCGTCGGCTACTGGATGGGCGTAGATTTCGCCGGTCAGGGCTACATGTCGAGGGCGCTGCGGGCCGCCTCGTCCTACGCCTTTTCAACACTCCGCCTGCACCGGCTCGAGGCCGCGTGCCTGCCCAACAACACAGCATCGGTCCGGGTGCTCGAAAGCGCCGGTTTCCGGCGCGAGGGCCTGGCGCGGTCCTATCTGCGCATCAACGGGCGTTGGCAGGATCACCTTCTGTTCGCCGTGCTGGAGAGCGATCCTCCGCCGCCTGCGCGCCTTCGCATCATCCCGCCTGTCGAGAGCTGAAAAGCCTCGCCTTGCCCGGATCGCGCTGAAGCTTTACCAGTCAAAGTTCCGACACGAATGGGGCGCACGCGTCCCCGATAAAGAGAAGCGGCCCCCGGGCGGCGACGCCCCGAGAGAGTAGATTCGTGCGATTTTACCGGTTCATTCTGGCCGTTCTCGCTCTTGTGTCCGTCGCGGCGCCGGCGCTCGCCGTGGAATCGATCCGTGTGCCGCTCGATTCCCAGGCCATCGACCTCACGCGCGCCGTGGAATCCTATTCCTCCCAGGGCGACCGCCTGCAGGTCTCCACCGCGCCGGGCTCCGACGGCATAGTCAGGCGCATCGAGGTGCGCGCCAAGGTCGAGAACACGCGCCCCTCGTGGATCGTCTTCGCGCTGACCAACGACACGGACGAGCAGATCGAGCGCCTTCTGGTCGCCCCGCATTTCCGCCTTGTCGGCTCAGGCGTCATCTGGCCCGATCTCGGCGCGACCCGCATCGCCGCCATCACCGCGAGCCAGGGGTTTCCGCCGGAGCGCGAGGACAGTCCGGATTCCGACGTCTTCCGCATCACGCTCGATCCCGGCACGACCGTCACCTACGTCGCCGAGTTGAAGACGCCGAACCTGCCGCAGCTCTACCTGTGGGATCCGGACGCCTTCAAGGACCGCCAGACCAACCTCACCCTCTACAAGGGCATCGTCATCGGCATCGCCGGACTGCTGGCCCTGTTCCTGACGATCGTGGTGGTCGTGAAAGGCGCGGTCATCTTCCCGGCCGCCGCAGCCCTCGCCTGGGCGGTTCTGGCCTATGTCTGCATCGACTTCGGCTTCTGGGCGAAGATTTTCGGCGTGACGGCCGACGCCGACCGCGTCTGGCGCGCTTCGGCCGAGACCATCCTGTCGGCGACGCTCGTCGTCTTCCTTTTCGCCTACCTCAATCTCAACCGCTGGCACGTGCGCGCCTCGCACGTCGTCATCCTGTGGGTCGTGTTCCTGCTGGCGCTGCTCGGCCTTGCCGTCTACGACGCGCCTGTGGCGGCCGGCGTTGCGCATATTTCGCTCGCCACCGTGGCGGCGGCCGGTTTCCTGCTCGTCGTCTATCTGGCGACGCACGGCTACGACCGCGCGGTCATGCTGATCCCGACCTGGTTTCTGCTGCTCGCCTGGGTGACGGCGGCGGGGTTCGCGGTCAGTGGCTCGATCAGCAACGATCTCGTCGGTCCGACTCTGATCGGCGGCCTCGTGCTCATCGTCATGCTGATCGGCTTCACCGTCATGCAGAACGCCTTTGCTTCCGGCGGGCTTGCGGCCGGCGCGATCTCCGACGTGGAGCGCAAGGCGCTCGCGGTGACCGGCGCCAGCGACGTCATTTTCGACTGGGACGTGCCGTCCGACCACATCTACGTCAGCCCGGAGGTCGAGGCGCATCTTGGCCTCGAGCGCGGCGATCTCGAAGGTCCGGCGTCCGGCTGGCTCGACATCCTGCATCCCTTCGAACGCGATCGCTATCGCGCCTGCCTCGACACGCTCCTCGAACAGCGGCGCGGCCGCATCAACGAGGAATTCCGGTTGCGCGCCAGCGACGGTCATTACCTCTGGTATCGCCTGCGCTGCCGCCCCGTCGTCGGCGCCGACGGCGAGGTCGTGCGCATCGTCGGCACGCTGGTCGACGTTACCGACGAGCGCATGGCGCAGGAACGCCTGCTGCACGACGCCGTGCACGACAACCTGACCGGCCTGCCCAACCGCGAATTGTTCTTCGACCGTCTGGAAGCGACGCTCGCCAACGGTCGCGGCGACAGCCCGCGCCCCACCGTGCTGTGCGTCGACCTCGACCGCTTCAAGCAGATCAACGAGGGCGTCGGCATTTCAACGGGCGATTCCATCCTGCTGACGGCGGCGCGGCGCATGTCGCGCCTGCTGCAGCCACAGGACACGCTGGCTCGTATCTCCGCGGACACGTTCGCGATCATCGTCGTGTCGGAGACCAATCCCGAACATGTCGTGCAGCTCGCCGAGGCGATCCGCCGCGCCCTCGGCACGCCCGTCAGCTTCGCCGATCGCGAGATCGCGCTGTCGGCTTCCGTCGGCATCGCGCTCTACGATCCGCAGATGCACGGCAAGCGTGACGACATGCTGAAGGACGCGGAAATAGCCATGCGTTTCGCCAAGCGCGTCGGCGGCAACCGCATCGAAGTGTTCCGGCCGGGCATGCGCGCGCAGCGCTCCGACCGGCTGGCGCTCGAAGCCGATCTCCGGCGGGCGCTTTCGCGCGGCGAGATCAAGGTCTATTTCCAGCCGATCGTCCGCCTGGAAGATCGCACCGTCGCCGGCTTCGAGGCCTTGCTGCGCTGGGACCATCCGCGCCTCGGCCGGCTCGGGCCGGACGTTTTCATTCCGATCGCCGAGGAGACCGGCGTCATCGTCGAACTCGGCGTGTTCGTCCTCGAACGCACGGCGCGCGAACTTTCTGCCTGGCAGAAGGCGCTCGACGTCGATCCGCCGATCTTCGCATCCGTCAACGTTTCGTCGCGCCAGCTGCTGCGCCACGATCTGCTGCAGGACGTGAAGAACGCGCTGGCGCGCTCGGACGTGCTGCCCGGAACGCTCAAGCTCGAACTCACCGAGAGCCTGGTGATGGAAAATCCGGAATACGCCGCGCAGATGCTCGCTCGCATCAAGGCATTGGGCGCCGGCCTGTCGCTCGACGATTTCGGCACCGGCTATTCCTCGCTGTCCTATCTCCAGCGCTTCCCCTTCGACACGATCAAGATCGACCGCTCTTTCGTGCACCAGAAGAACTCGTCGCAGCGCGGCGTCATCCTGCGTTCGATCGTCGGCCTCGCGCACGATCTCGGCATGGAAGTTGTGGCCGAAGGCGCGGAAACCGAATCCGACGCGATCGAGCTCTACCAGCTCGGCTGCGAATTCGCGCAGGGCTACGCCTTCGGCCATCCCATCAGTTCGCTCGAAGCGCGCAAGCTCGTCGGCGCGGCGACGGAGGCCGCATGATCGACCGGCGCGCTCTGGTCCTGGCGGCAGCAGGCGCAGGCTTCTCGTTTGGGACGCGCGCGGCGGAACTGCTCGGCGACGACGGCAAGCCGGCGTCGACATGGCGTCTTCCCTCGGAAATCTCGCTCGATCCACCGGGCCTGATCGTTGCGGGCGGAAAAAGCCCCGATGTGATCGTCACCGAATTCTTCGATTACAATTGCCCCTGGTGCAAGAAATCGGCCGGTGATCTCGATCGTCTCGTGCAGGGCGACAAGGATTTCAGCCTGCGCCTGATCCAGAATCCGGTGCTGTCGCTCGGCAGCGTGCAGGCGGCGAAAGTCGCGCTGGCCGTTCGCGCGCTCGCCGGAAACGAAACGGCCTACAGGTTTCACCGTGCGCTTCTGGCGCGCCGAGGCCAAGTGACCGGGCAGGAGGCGCTCGCCGAGGCGACCGCGCTCAAACTCGATCGCAAGGCGGTGGAGGATAAGGCCGATTCCGAAGATCTGATCCAGCAGCTTCGTCGTCACGGCGCGATTTCGCGCGCGCTGGCGATGGATGCGACGCCGTCTTTCGCCGTCAACGGCATGGGGATCGCCGGCTGGCCCGGCGCCGGTACGATGCAGCGCGTCGTCAAGAACGTGCGCGCCTGCGACGCCATCGCCTGCTGAGATGGCGCGTTACGATTTCTCATCGACGCGTCTCTTTGTCGAAGGCGAACTGACGCCGGACGCCCGCATCACGATCGAGGACGGGCAGGCCAACCTGCTGCTGAACGTATTGCGGCTGAAGGCTGGCGACGGATTGCTCGTCTTCAACGGACGCCAGGGCGAATGGCGGGCGCGAATCGAGGAAACGAAGAAGCGTGTCGCGGTCCTGCATCTCGTCGAACAGGCGCGCATTCAGGAAAGCGGTCCCGACCTTGACCTCTGCTTTGCGCCGTTGAAGCACGCGCGGCTCGACTATCTGGTTCAGAAGGCGGTCGAAATGGGCGCCGCGCGACTGCGTCCGGTCCTCACGCGCCGCACGCAGGTGTCGCGACTCAATCTCGAAAGGATGCGCGCCAACGCCGTCGAGGCCGCCGAGCAATGCGGGATATTGCGGGTTCCGGACGTCGAACTGGAAGTCGCGCTCGACCGCATGATCGCTGCATGGCCCGCCGACCGGTTGCTGGTCTTCTGCGACGAGAGCGCCGAAATCGGCGATCCCGTCGCTGCGCTGCGTGCCGCGCCCGGCCTGCGCAAGGCGGCGCTTCTCATTGGCCCCGAAGGCGGTTTCGACGAGAAGGAGCGGGCGCATCTCCTGTCCGTTCCCAATGTCCTAAGACTTTCGTTGGGGCCGCGTATCCTCAGGGCCGATACGGCCGCTGTTGCAGGAATGACGCTCATACAGGCTGTTTTGGGCGATTGGGCCGGATCAAACGCGCTCGACACGATCTCGCCATGATCTTTGCGTCAAACACGTCCCCGTGTATGACGCGTAGGCCGCAAATCAGCCGGGCACGAGCAGAGGCGAAAATGCGAGACGCCGGGAAAGACGCCAGAACTGGACGGAACATGGCCCTGCGCCTTTCCGGCGTTTCGGCGCTCATCCTGTCCGCGATGACCGCGGCTTCGGCGGGCGACCGTCCCACCTCGCGCGAGGCGCGCTGCGCTGCCGGCGCAGAATCTGTTCAGGGCCTCGACGGGTGCTTCCGGCCGGGCAGCCACGTGCGCGTGGAAAGCCAGGTGATGCGCGGCTCGGCCCGCATGACGGGCGTGTTGCCCTATGCCGCCGACGGCGCAGGCCCCGCCGCGCTGCGCACCGACGGCACGACGCGCCTGCGCATGAACGGCATGCCGGGCGACGTATTCCAGCGCTGACGCAAAATCAGAAAACGCATTCCTCGAAAACCGGCTGGACGCTGTTGCGCCAGGGGCCGGCGTAGCGTTCCAGCAGGATGGCGGCCAGCGGCTTGCCGCTGTCGGCGATCGCCTCCAGCGGCGCGAGCCAGCACGTCTCGTCCGCGCCGCCGGCGCCCTTTTTCGCGCGCCGCGCGAGGCCCTTGCGCGCAATGGCGAGCACGTCCCTGCCCACGTCCTGCAGCGTGCGGCCGCCGACCATTGCGGCGAGGCCGAGGCGCGGTACGTCGTCGCGCAACTTCTGGCGTTCGTCGGCGCTCCAGCCCTTGACGATCTGCCACGCTTCGTCGAGCGCGTTCTGGTCGTAGAGCAGTCCGACGAACAGCGCGGGAAGAGCTGCGACATGCGAACGCGGGCCGACGTCGCAGCCGCGCATCTCGATGTATTTCTTCAACCGTACTTCCGGAAAGATCGTCGACAGATGATTGGCCCAGTCGGCCATGGTCGCGCGCTCGCCAGGCAATTGCGGCAGTCGGCCGTCGAGCAGGTCGCGGAACCGCGAGCCGGCGACATCGTGATAATGATCGCCGCGCTTGACGAAATACATCGGCACGTCGAGCGCGTAATCGACATAGCGTTCGAAGCTCATGCCGGGCTCGAAGGCGAACGGCAACATGCCGGCGCGCGCATTGTCGGTATCGCGCCAGATTTCCGAACGCATCGACAGCATGCCGTTGGGCTTGCCATCGGTGAACGGCGAATTGGCGAAGAGAGCGGTGGCGAGCGGCTGAAGCGCGAGCGACACGCGCAGCTTCGCGATCATGTCGGCTTCGCTGGCGAAATCGAGGTTTACCTGCACGGTCGAGGTGCGGAACATCATGTCGAGGCCGCGCGTGCCGACCTTCGGCATGTAGCGCATCATGATGCCGTAGCGCTGCTTGGGCATGATCGGGGTTTCCGCCCGCGTCCAAAGGGGACTCATGCCGATGTCGAGGAAGCCGATGCCCATCGGCCCGGCGATCGCCTTCACGTCGGCGATGTGCCGGTCGAATTCCTCCGCCACGGCGTGGATGTCGGCAAGCGGTGCCCCGGACAGTTCGAACTGGCCGCCGGGCTCCAGCGAGATCGCGCCGCCGCCCTTTTCGTCATAGAGGCCGATGAGCGCCGGGCCGTCGGTGATCGGCTCCCAGCCGGTCTTCTGGCGCAAACCTTCCAGCAGCGCGCCGATCCCGTTGGCGCCCCCGTCCCGGCCTTCGTAGGGCACCGGGGCGTGGTTCGAGCGATAGAAGGGGATTTTCTCGTGTTCGGCGCCGATCCTGAACCGGTCCGGGCTCTTGCAGCCTTCCTCGAGCCAGGCGACCAGTTCGTCGCGCGACGAAATGCCGGTCGTGTCGGTGAGGTCGCGGGCCATGCATATCCTTCGGGTCGGTCGGGGAACGGCCCGCGTCCGCCGGCGTCCGCAGCCTAGATAGTAGGCGGCGGGTTCCGGCGCAATCTGCCACGGCGGCGCCGCATTGCCGGTCTGCGCAGCGCAAAAGACCTGCGTCGGCCTTGATCGCCGGCCCGAAGGCGGTCATTTAGGGGCTTCAGACGGCCACATGGGCGAACCTCGAATGAATGTGCATAGCGGCCCTTCCGCCAAGGCAGCGCTCAAGATCGTGCTCTGCGCGCCGCGCGGCTTCTGCGCCGGCGTCGTTCGGGCCATCGAGGCCGTGGAGCGCGCCATCGACCGCTATGGGCCTCCGGTCTATGTGCGCCACGAGATCGTCCACAACCGCTACGTCGTCGAAAGCCTGAAGGCCAAGGGCGCAGTGTTCGTCGAGGAACTGGACGAGATTCCGGAGACGAGCGCGCCCGTCATCTTTTCCGCGCACGGCGTGCCGAAATCGGTGCCGGCCGAGGCGGCGTACCGCAACTTTTTCGCGATCGACGCAACCTGTCCGCTGGTCACCAAGGTGCACCGCGAGGCGGAAATCCATCACAGGCGCGGGCGGCTCGTGCTGCTGATCGGCCATGCCGGGCACCCGGAAGTCGTCGGCACGATGGGGCAATTGCCGGACGGCGCCGTCCGTCTCGTCCAGTCCGTCGAGGACATCGCCGGCCTTCAGGGGCTGGACGAGAGCAACCTCGCCTTTGTCACGCAGACGACCCTGTCGCTCGACGATACGGCGGAGATCGTCGAGACGCTCCGCAAGCGCTTCCCGGCGATCATCGGCCCGCACAAGCAGGACATCTGCTACGCCACCACAAATCGGCAGGAAGCCGTCAAGGCGGTCGCCTCCAAGGTGGACGCCGTCATCGTGGTCGGCTCGACCAATTCCTCCAATTCGCAACGTCTGCGGGAGGTGGCGGAACGGTCCGGCTGCCCGAACGCCCGCCTCGTCGATGGCCGCAAGGATCTCGACTGGAGCCTGTACGAAAACGTGCGCTCGATCGCCATCACGGCCGGCGCCTCGGCGCCGGAGGTGCTCGTCAACGACGTCATCAACGCCTTCGGCGAGCGCTTCGACGTGACGATCGAAACATTGTCGACCGGCGCGGAAAACGTCTTCTTCCCGCTGCCGCGCGAATTGCGCGACGACGCCTGACCTTCTGTCCGTCAGTTCCAGAACAGCAGCACGACGCCGGCGATCATGATCGCCATGCCCACGAATTCGCGCGCGCTCGTCTGCTGCCGGAACACCTTTTTCGTCACCACCTGCGCGAAGATCATCTCGATCAGCGCCAGCGTGCGCACGCGCGCCGCCGTGTCGATGGCGAAGGCGAGGAACCAGAATTGCGAGGCGAGCGCCCCCATGAAGCCCGCCAGCAGCGAGGGCCGCCAGGCGCGCAGGATCGCTGCGAGCCCGGCCCGGTCGAGAACGAGCATTGAGGCGATGATCAGCGCGCTCTGGATCGCCAGCGCGAGCGCCAGAATGCTCGAAGCGCCGAGCACGAAGTTCGGCGCGCCCAGATGCAGAATGCCGGCGCGATAACCGATCGCCGAAAGCGCGAACAGGCCGGCGGACACGAGCCCGTAGATCGCTGGCCGCCAGCCGGCCTGGGCCGTCGTCTCGCCGGTCTTCTTCGGCCACGACATGACCATCACGCCGAGCGTCGCGATGACGATGGCGATCGCCAGTCCCGCGTCCACGCGGTCTCCCAGGAAGGCCAGCCCGAAAAGCGCCACCTGCACAGGCTCGGTCTTGGTGTAGGCGATGGCGACGACGAAGCTCTTTTCCTTCATCGCCGCCAGCATCAGGCCGGTCGCGCCGATCTGGCAGACCGCGCCCAGCGCTGTCCAGGCGAGCGCCGCGACGTGCGGCTTCGGCGGCGCCGCCCCGCTGAAAACGCACACGATTCCGAGAAACGCCAGCGCGAACGGCAGTCCGTACAGGAAACGCACGAAGGTGGCGCCGGCCGTGCCGAGCGTGGCGATCAGGTCGCGCTGCATGGCGTTGCGCGCGGTCTGAGCGCCCGCGGCGAAGACCGTGAAGAATATCCAGAGCCAGCTCGGTACGGCGGTCATGCGCTTGGCGGGGCCTCGTTTGACGGGGCGGCGCGCCCTCGCTAACACGGGACGCCCTTGCCCGCGAGCCTCGCGCCCGCATGGCCCGTAAGCTCACCCCGCGCAGCGAAGCGAACGGACTTTTCTCGCCCCACCGAGTGACGTCATGGCCGTCTATACCGATGTCTCGGGCGAGGAACTCGCCGCCTTCCTGGCCGATTACGATTGCGGCGCGATGCTCTCGCTCAAGGGCATCGCCGAAGGCGTCGAGAATTCCAATTATCTCCTGCACGCGGAAAAGGGCTATTTCATCCTCACGCTCTACGAAAAGCGCGTGAGGGAAGCCGACCTGCCTTTCTTTCTCGGCCTGATGGAGCACCTCGCCTCGCGCGGCCTCAATTGCCCGCAGCCGGTCAAGAACCGCAAGGGCGCAGCCCTCGGCCGCATCGCCGGCCGGCCGGCCGCCATGGTCACCTATCTCGACGGCATGTGGCCGCGCCGGCAGAACGTCGGTCATTGCGCGGCGGTCGGCGACGCCGACGCGCTGCTGCATCTCGACGGCGAAGGCTTCGCGCTGCGCCGTCCCAATGCCCTGTCGATCGACGCGTGGCGGCCCTTGTACGAACAGGCCGCTTCGCGCGCCGACAGCGTCCACGACGGGTTGGCGCGCTATATCGAGACCGAACTCGACTGGCTCGACGCCAACTGGCCGTCGGGCCTGCCGCAGGGCGTCATCCACGCCGATCTCTTCCCCGACAACGTCTTCTTTCTCGGCGACAGATTGTCCGGACTGATCGATTTCTATTTCGCCTGCAACGATGCGCTCGTGTACGACCTCGCGATTTGCGTCAACGCCTGGTGCTTCGAGCAGGACGCCTCCTTCAACATCACGAAGGGCAGGGCGATGATCGAGAATTATCGCCGTCGTCGCCCGCTGTCGGCCGCCGAGGTCGAGGCCTTTCCGGCGCTGGCGCGCGGCGCCGCGATGCGCTTTCTGCTGACGCGTCTTGTCGACTGGCTGAACGTGCCGCCGGGCGCGCTGGTGCGGCCGAAGGACCCGCTCGAATATTTCCGCAAGCTGCGCTTCCACGCGCAGGCCAGGTCCATCCGCGACTACGGCGCCGACGCGTGAGCGACGAACCGAAACGTGTCGCGATCTGGACGGACGGCGCCTGTTCCGGCAATCCGGGGCCCGGCGGCTGGGGCGCGATCCTCACCTTCAACGGCGTCGAGAAGGAACTTTCCGGCGGCGAAGCGATGACGACGAACAATCGCATGGAACTGATGGCGGCCATCATGGCGCTGGAGGCCTTGACGCGTCCCTGCGCGATCGATCTGCACACCGATTCCAAATATGTGAAGGACGGCGTGACCGGCTGGATTCACAACTGGAAGAAGCGCGGCTGGAAGACGGCCGACAAGAAGCCGGTGAAGAACGTCGAATTGTGGCAACGGCTCGATGCGGCGCGCGAGCGCCACGATGTCCATTGGAAATGGGTGAAGGGCCACGCCGACGACGAGATGAACGAACGCGCCGACGAACTCGCCCGCGCCGGCATGGCGCCCTACATCGAGGCGCGGCGCGCGAAGATCAAGGGGCTGTAAAAGAAAGCGCCGCGGAAGCCCGCGGCGCAATCAATTCCGAAACAGCGGCGATTCAGAGGATCTCGAGGATCTTCTTCGCGCCCGAGGCTTCCGCCGTGCCGGGCGTTTCCTCGATGTTGAGCGAGCGCACGACGCCGTCGTCGACGATCATGGAAAAGCGCTTGAAGCGCATGCCCATGCCGCGCGCGCTCAGGTCGAGGTCGAGACCGGTCGCCTTGGCGAAGTCGGCCGAACCGTCCGCCAGGAAGCTGATCTTGCCTTCGCCCTTCGTGTCCTTGGCCCAGGCGTTCATCACGAACACGTCGTTGGGCGCGACCACCGCGATGTCGTCGACGCCCTTGGCCTTGATCGCCTTCTCGTTCTCGATGAAGCCGGGCAGGTGGTTGCGGTGGCAGGTCGGCGTGAATGCGCCGGGTACGCCGAACAGCACGATCTTCTTGCCCTTGAACAATTCATCGGTCGTCTTCGGCGCCGGGCCGTCGGCCGTCATGACGGTGAAAGTGGCCTGCGGCAGGCGGTCCCCAACCTTGATCATATGTCTTGCTCCACGTGAGAATTCCGGGCGGCGACGCCGCCGGCGACAAACTAGGGCTTGCTGGCGGTCGCGTCGAGACGGACCTCGAATTCCACCGCGCCGGCCGGCGCCGGCATCGTCAGGCGCACGGGCACGGGGCCCGGCGCGGCTGCGGCGGGCTTTTCGACCATTGTGAGCAGGAAGCCCGGGCCTTCGCGGACGGTCTCGAAGAAAAAGCCGTCGGGCGCTTCCGGGAACAGGTCGCTCGCGCCGGCGATCTTCGGCTCGACCCGCCAGGCAGGCTTCGCCGACCCGGCGATGGTCGTCAGCTTCGCCGCCTCGCCGGGCGTCGTCTTTCTGGGCAGGAGCTTCGCCGCGGCCTCGACCGTCGCCGGATCGGCGCCGGGCGCGGCGGAAGGCGTCAGGTCGACCTTCGCCTCGGCGTGCATGGGAATGCAGATCTTCTCGCAGGCCGCGTAATCCATCTTCATGGCGAGCTGGACGGGTTTGCCGGCATCCTGCGGCGTGACGGTCGCGACGGAGGCGACGCGCGTGCGATATCCGAATACGTCGCCGCCGGCCTCCGAAATGCGTTCGGGCGCCGGCATCGCCACCTCGACCTTCGCCACATTGGTCGAACCCGTCCAGTCGAAGGCAGGAGGGACGCCCGCTTCGCCGGGGTTGCGCCAGTAGGTGATGGTGTCCGGCGCGAGATCGATCACGATCGCAGCGCGATAGACGCCGTTGGCGAGCCCGCCGCCGGGCGTCAGCGCGACCCGCGCCTTGTCGGCGACCGGCCGCGGCTGCGCCGGGGCCGGCGTTCCGAGCGCGAGCATGGCGGCCGCAATGACAATCCCGAACTTCAAACCCGCTCCTCTTTCCGCGACCTGTTCATAGCGCCGGCGTCGGCCTTCTGCCCATTGAACTTGTCGTGAGCAGGACTGCGCGCCTTGGCGCCGGCGGAGGCGAGGACTATTTTTTGCTGCATGAGCGCAGTCAGACCCAGAAAAAAGGGCGCGAAAGCGTCCGGCACGATGGATTTTCTCGACGGGCAGATGCTGGTCGCCATGCCCTCCATGCCCGACGAGCGCTTCGCCCGGACGGTCATCTACATGTGCGCCCATTCCGCCGAGGGGGCGATGGGCATCGTCATCAACCAGAAGGCGCCCAAGGTCACGTTTTCGGAACTGCTGGTGCAACTCGACGTCATTCCGGCCGACGAGGCCATCCGGCTGAAACCCGAGGCGGCGGGCGTGCAGATCCTCAAGGGCGGCCCGATGGAAGCCGAGCGCGGGTTCGTCCTGCACTCCTCAGATTTCAACGCCGGCGAGCAGACCGTATCGATCGACAAATCGGTGAGCCTGACCGCGACGCTCGACATCCTGCGCGCCATCGCCCACGGCGACGGGCCGAACAGGGCGGCGCTGGCGCTGGGCTATGCGAGCTGGCGTCCGGGCCAGCTCGAAAACGAGATCGCGCACAACGGCTGGCTGACCGGGCCGATCGACCCGGCGCTGATTTTCGACGCCGCGCACGACCGCAAGTACGAGCGCGCGCTGCGTTCGATCGGCGTCGATCCGCTATTTTTGTCCGGCGAAGCGGGGCACGCCTGAGCGCGCCCCGCAAACTGCTCAGGGCTTCAGGATAATACGCCCGATGACCTTGCCGGCCTTCAGGTCGTTGAGCGAGGCGTCCGCCTCGTCGAGCGGACGTTCGATCGCCGGCACGCGCGGCACATTGCCCTTCGCCACCAGCGCCATCAGTTCCTTCAGTTCCTCGAGATTGCCGACGTAGGAGCCCTGCAGCGTCATCGCGCGCTGGGGAATGGTCGGCGTCGGCACCGTCACTTCGCCGCCCATCAGGCCGACGACGATCACCCGGCCGCCGCGCGCCATCACGTCGAGGCCGAGTTGCACCGTCGCGCCCGCGCCGACGAGGTCGATCACCGCCGCGGCGCCCGCGCCTCCGGGCGTCAGCGCGCGGATCTTTGCGACCGCATCCTTTTCCTTCGGATCGATGGCTGCACGCGCGCCAGCCTTCATGGCCGCCTCGCGGCTTGCCGGATTGACGTCGACGACGATGGCGCCATGCGCGTCCATCGCCTTCATGAGCGTCAGGCACATCAGGCCGAGGCCGCCGGCGCCGATCACGACGATCGGTTCGCGCATCAGTGTCTTCACGCCGATCTTGTTCAGCGCGCTGAACGTGGTGAGGCCCGAGCAGGCGTAGGGCGCGGCGACGGTCGTGTCCATGTCGCCGATCGGCAGGCAATAGCGCTTGTGCGGCACGAGAACGTGCGTGGCGTAGCCGCCGCCCCTGAAGATGCCGAGAAAGCGCGATTGCAGGCAGAGGTTCTCGTCGCCGCGCGCGCAGACCGCGCATTTGCCACAACCGATCCAGGGATAGACGACGACCCGTTCGCCCGCCTTCACGGGACCGGCGTCGGGGCCGCCCGAGACGATTTCGCCGGCAATCTCGTGGCCCATCGTCAGCGGCAGCTTCACGCCGCGATCGCCCATGTTGAGCTTCTTGCCGCCGCCCAGATCGTAAAAACCTTCGCAGATGTGGATGTCCGAATGGCAGACGCCGGCGGCGGTGATCTTGACCAGCACTTCCTCGCCGGTCGGCTGCGGCGTCGGCCGCTCCGACAATTGCAGCGGGCCGTCGAAAACCGTGACGTCGTACGAGCGCATTTTTTTCCTCCCTTTGCCACGAGATTAGCAGGCCGGTCGCTCCACGCGAGTCCTGCTGCGGGCATGCGCGTCATGCGCGTCCGGCGTGCGCGAACCGTTCAGCCGCCATTCATGGTTAACGAACGATGGTGCGCCCCGGACAGCCCACAGGGAGACGTCCCATGCGCAAATTGTTTCTTTCTCTTGCCTTTGTTCCGTTCGCCGCCGGGCTTTTCGCCGGGCAGGGCGCCGCCGCGCCCGCCGCATCGCCGGCGGCGATCGCCGCGGCGACTCGTCACGCGCCGCTCGTCGAGCAGGTCCGCTATCGCCGGCATTATGCCGCGCCGCGCATCTACAGGCCGCGCGTCGTCTATCGCACCGTCTATCGCACGCGCTATGTGCAGGCGCGTCCGCGCCTGCGCCGTCATCGCCGCTGGGTCGCCGGAATCTACGCGCCGCGCGTCTTCGCGCCGCCAGCGGCCATCTACTACGACGCGCCGCAGGTCTACGTTCCGCCGACCGTCTATCCGCAGACCTATTACGACTCGACGACCTACTATGACGCCCCGGCCAATTACGGCGGCGGCTATGTCGCGCCGCGCGTCTTTGCCCCGCGCGTCGTCGCGCCTGTTGGTCCGCGTCCCGGCTGGGGCGGCGGCGGCTGGGCCGGTCGTCCTGGCGGAGGCGGCTGGGCGGGTCGCCCGGCGGGCGGCGGAGGCGGTGGATGGGCGCGCGCCGGCGGTCCGGCGCCGGGCGGCGGCGGACATCGCCATCGCTGATTGTTTCAGGAGGCGCGGCATGCGGGCCGCGCCTTTCGCGTCGGCGCTATGCGATCTCCAGAACGACGGCTCCCGATACGGCGTCGGTGATTCCGCGTCCTTCGGCGACCTCGTCGAGCGTCGCCCGGAACGTGTCGAGCGTCGCGATCATCGCCGGTCGCGCCGCCGCCAGCGCATCGGCGCTCGCCCATTCGCCGATCAGGCAATAGCTGGCGTCGCCGGTCTTGATGATGGAGCCGCTGACCAGGCCGGGCCATTTTGCCTTGCCGTCGCGGTGCGCATCGAGGAAAGCGCCCTCGCTGCCGGACTTCACCCTGAATTTGACGACGTTGAATGCGCGCATGACGGCCCTCCCCGTGATGCTGCGGCCATTAGCCGGCCAAGGCATTCAATCTAGCAGGGGGCCCGGCGTCGTCGAGGGATTTGTCGCCGCCGGTAGCGGCGACTTATTCCGCCGCTTCCAGGAACTTCTCTGCCTGCGCGAGGTCGACCGACACGAGCTGGCTGACGCCGCGCTCGGCCATGGTCACGCCGAACAGCCGGTCCATGCGCGCCATGGTGATCGGGTTGTGCGTGATCGTCACGAAGCGCGTGTCCGTCTTCTTGCGCATTTCCTCGAGCAGGTCGCAGAAGCGTTCGACGTTGGAATCATCGAGCGGCGCGTCCACTTCGTCCAGCACGCAGATCGGCGAGGGATTGGTGAGGAAGACCGCGAAGATGAGGCTCATCGCCGTCAGCGCCTGCTCGCCGCCGGACAGAAGCGTCATGGTCTGCGGCTTCTTGCCGGGCGGGCGCGCGAGGATTTCGAGACCCGCTTCCAGCGGATCGTCGCTTTCCACGAGCTGCAGTTCCGCCGTGCCGCCGCCGAACAGCGTCGAGAACAATTCCTTGAAGTGATTGTTGACGACGTCGAAGGCGGCGAGCAGCCGCTCGCGGCCCTCGCGATTGAGATTGCCGATGGCGCCGCGCAGCTTGCGGATCGCTTCCGTCAGATCGTCGCGCTCGGCGACCATCCTGGCGTGCTGAGCCTCGATCTCCGTCAGTTCGTCGTCGGCGCGCAGGTTGACGGCGCCGAGCCGCTCGCGATCGGCCTTCAGCCTCTCGAGCTTTTCGGCAATCTCCTGCGGCTCCGGCAATTCGGCGCCGGGCTTCACGCCCGCGAGTTCGGCGAGCTGTTCCGGCCCGCATTCGAGTTCGACCTCGATCGTCCGAAGAATGTCGGCGACGCGCTGGCGCATCGCCTCGACGCGCGATTCCGAACGCGCCTTCTCTTCGCGCGCCACGCTCATCGCGTCGAGCGCGAGACGGGCGATGCGGTCGGCCTCGCCGAGACCTGTCTCGGCGGCGGCGCGCGCATCCGAGGCCTGCCGGCGCGCTTCTTCCGCCGTTTCCATCTCGTTCATCAGCGCGCGGCGCTTGGCCAGGAATTCGTCCGGCGCCTCGGCGAGCAATTGCGCTTCTTCTTCCGCTTCCGCGCGGCGCGCCTCGAAATCGGCGATCTGGTCGGCGGCCGTCTCGCGCCGCTCGATCCACGAGCGACGCTCGGTCGCGATCGAGGCGCGGCGTCGCGCGCGATTGTCGGCGTCGCGGGTCAGCGCCTGCAGGGCGGCGCGCGCTTCGGCGGCGGCGGCGCGATCCTGCGCCGCATGCGCGCGCACGGCGTCGAGCGCGCCGGCGAGCGAGGCCGGTTCGTCGAGTTCGTCCAGAAGCCGCTCGGCCTGCGCCTGCCGTTGGCGGGCCTCGTCGCGATTGGCGATGGCCGCCGCCTTGGCTTCCTGCAAGCCGGACAGGCGGGTGGCGGTCGCGGCGCGACGCTTTTCGGCGGCGGTGTGACGCTCGCGCGTTTCCTCCGCCGCGCGTTGCGCGGCGCGATGGGCTGCGCGCGCTTCCGATTCGGCCTGCGCCGCGGCCCGCAGCGTCAGCGCGTCCCGTTCGGCGCGTTCGCGCAATTCCTCGACCTCGGCGCGGGCGATTTCCGCCTCGCGCATCAGGTCGCCCAGCCTGTTCTTCTCGGCGAGACGGCGCGCAGCCGGCGTCGGCGCTTCCGCGCCCTGGGTGAATCCGTCCCAGCGCCAGAGGTCGCCTTCGCGCGACACGAGGCGCTGGCCGGGCTTCAGCAGCGCGCGCAGACGCGGGCCTTCCTCGCGCAGCACGACGCCGATCTGCGCGAGGCGGCGCGCCAGCGCCGGCGGCGCGGTGACCAGCTTCGACAGGGGCTCGACGCCCGGCGGCAGCGCGGCATCCTGGCTGCCGTCGGTCGTCGCCCAGTGATGGGGGGCGGATGTGTTGGTCGACGCGTCGAGATCGTCGCCGAGCGCCGCGCCGAGCGCGGCTTCGTAACCCTTGGCGACCGTCATCTCCTCGACGACCGGCGGCCACAGGCCGCCCGATCCGGAATCGAGCAGCTTGGACAGCGTGCGCGCCTCGGTTTCCAGGCGCTGCGCGCGGCGGTCGGCTTCGGTCAGCGGACCGCGCATCGCGGCTTCCGCCTCGCGCGCCTGCGCATGTGCGTCTTCGGCCGCGAGCGCGCGTTCCTCGGCGGCCTGCGCTTCCATCAGCAGGTTTTCGAGCGCCTCGGCCAGCGCGACGGCTTCGTCCTCGCCGGAACCGCTCGACGCGATCATCGCGAATTCGGTTTCGAGCCGCGTGATCTCCGCCTCGAAGCGCGCCAGACGCTGGGTCTCGTCGCGAACGCTCGCTTCGGCGGAAGCGCGCCGCGCCGACGCGTCGGCGAGCAGCGATTGCGCCTCGGCGAGCTTGTGCTCGGTCTCGGCGAGCTTTTCCTCGGCCTCGTGCGCGCGCGCCGCCGTCTCGGCGCGCAGGTCGCTCTCGTTCTCGTTGATCTCGGCGAGTTCGCCGTCTTCGGCCTCGAGCCGTGCGATCGACTGGTTAGCGTCTTCGATCAGCGCCTTCTCGCGCTCGAGGTCGCGACCGATCTGCACGATGCGCCGCGCGATCTCGGCGGCGCGCTCCTCGGCGCGCTTTTCTTCCTGTTCGAGCGTCTCGCGCGCCAGCACGATGCGCTGCAGGGCCGCGCCGGCGCGCGCCTCGGCGTCGCGCAGCGAAGGCAGGCCGTGGGCTGCGAGCGCCTGCAGGCGCGCGGCTTCCGCCTGCTGCGTGGTGCGCTCGGCGACTTCGCGGACATCGGCTTCGAGCTTGCGCTCGGAATCGGCCAGACCCTGCGCGGCCTCGCGATGCATCGACAGCGCGACGAGCGCCTCGTAGCGGCGGATGTCGGAGGCGAGCGACTTGTAGCGCGAGGCCTGCCGCGCCTGCCGCTTCAGCGAATCGATCTGCGCGTCGACCTGTTTCATCACGTCTTCGAGACGCGTCAGATTTTCTTCCGCGCCCTTCAGGCGCAGTTCCGCCTCGTGGCGACGCGAATGCAGGCCGGCGACGCCGGCGGCTTCTTCCAGAATGCGGCGGCGCGCCTGCGGCTTGGCGGAGATGATCTCGCCGATCATGCCCTGGCGCACGAGCGCCGGCGAACGCGCGCCGGTCGAGGCGTCGGCGAACAGCAATTGCACGTCGCGGGCGCGCACTTCGCGCGCATTGATCTTGTACGAGGAGCCGGCCTCGCGCTCGATGCGGCGCGTTACCTCGATCAGATCGGAATCGTTGAACGCGGCCGGCGCCGTGCGGCTTGCATTGTCGAGCACGAGGCCGACTTCCGCGTTGTTGCGGGCCGGCCGGTTGCCGGAGCCGGAGAAGATCACGTCGTCCATGCCGGACGCGCGCATGTTCTTGTAAGAATTCTCGCCCATGACCCAGCGCAGGGCCTCGACGAGGTTGGACTTGCCGCAACCGTTCGGGCCCACGACGCCCGTCAGTCCGGGCTCGATATTGAATTCGGTCGGCTCGACGAAGCTCTTGAACCCGACGAGCCGAAGCTTGTTGAATCTCATCAGTCTGACCCGCCGCCGCCGCTTGCGGCCTCCACATTTCCGGACGCGGCGGACCCCTTGGCCGGGACGCCGCCTTGCGCCCCTAGAGAGCGTCACAGCCGGGGCGGAAATGCAAGCAAACTACGGCTTTTTGCTGTGAATCGCGTTGATTCGCAGGGGATAGCCGAAATCCGGGGGCTCGCGCCGGCCTACTTCTTTTCGAGGTAGGGCGCCAGCAGCTTGTCGAGGTCGCCCGGCGCGATTTCGCCGTTCTTGCGGTCGCCGTTGATGAAGAAGGTGGGCGTCGAATCGACGCCGAATTTCTCGGCGGCGCGTTTCCGCACCTCCAGCACCTTCTGGTAGAGTTCCTTGTCGGCGATACACTTCTGGAACGTCTCGGAGCTGACGCCGGCCTGCTTGACCATCCGCTCCAGCGCGTCCAGCGGCTTTTCCACGAACGCCCAGTTGCGCTGCTGCGAGAACAGGAGATCGACGACCGCCGTGCGCTTGTCGCCGGCGTAGCGGGCGATCATGAAGGCGGCGGTCGCCAGCGCGTCGAGCGGAAATTCGCGCAGGACGAACCGCGCCTTGCCGGTGTCGATGTAGTCCTTGACCAGCTTCGGATAGGTCTGCTCGTGAAAGGCCGCGCAATGCGAGCAGGTCATCGAGGCGTATTCGATGATCGTGATCGGCGCGTCGGCCTTGCCGATCCAGACGTCCGGCAGCGCGTCGGGCGCCAGCAGTTCGGACATCGGAATCTTCGGCGGGCCGGCGGCGACCGAAAGCGAGGGGGCGAGAACGAGCGCGCCAGCGGCGGCAGCCCCGGCAAGAAGGTCGCGACGCGAAAGGCTCGAGAAAGTGGTCATTCCATGCCCCGGGGGAAGCGCCGGCTATCCGGCTTTGCAGTGACGCCAGTAACCGGCCGAATATGGCAAATGCGAGGTTCGGGCAAGGGCGGCGGAGCGCCGTTTCGCCGATCAGCCCTTGCGCTCGGACAGAGCCGCCGCGCCCAGCCGGATCAGCGCCGCCCGCAGGCCGTCGTCCTCGATGCCGCGCGCCGCAGCCTCCGCCTCGGCCTGTGCGGCCGGGTCGATCCCGGGCTTCCGCCGGACGGGCTTGCCGCGCCTTTCCAGCGGCTCCTGGCGCAAGGCGATCTTGCCTACGCAGCGCCAGCCCAGATGCGCGTTGACCCGTTCCATGATGGTCGGCGCGAGATGCTGGATTTCCAGACCGAAACCGGCCGCGACCCGCAATTGCAGGGTCGCCGGATCGGCAGCTCGCGTCGGGTCGGTCTTGGGTCCGCGCGGCGGCCAGCGCAAGCGCGCCGGCTCGCACACGCCGGCGATCCGTTCGCCGACGATTTCCGCCCAGTCGAGCACCAGGGTCGCCTGCGACATGCCGAGCTTGGCGACCAGCGGGTCGAGCGTCTCGGGCAGAAAATCGGCGAGCTGGCGGGCGCGCGGCTTGCGGGGCGGAGGCATGCCCACAGAATAGCGTTTCCGGGAGACCGCGTCAGGGCGCATCCGCAAGCCGGACATTTCGGCTTGCCGGGGCGCCGAAAGGCCATATCTTGGCGCGCTCGCAGAAGGATCGGAACGTCATGAAACATCGCTATGCGCTCGCGGCTGCCATGGCCCTCTCCCTGCACGTGTCGGCAGGTCAGGCCCAGGAAGAGCGTCTCGTGCGCGAATGCAACGCGATCTACGAAAAGCTCTGCAAGGGCATCAAGAAAGGCCCCGAGATGCTCGGGCAATGTTTCGAGAAGCGGCCGGCGATCCAGGGCAAGATCCCGGACAAATGCGCCGCCGACTTCCAGACCAACATCGAAAATTACAACGAAGCCAAGGGACAGCAGGAATAAGGGGCGGCAGGAAAAACGTGCCCCCGATCGCTGCCGGCCTGCTCGCCTGGTACGACCGCCATGCGCGCAGGCTTCCGTGGCGCGCCCCGCCGGGCGTCGTGGCAGACCCCTATGCCGTCTGGCTGTCGGAAATCATGCTGCAGCAGACGACGGTCGCCGCCGTCGCGCCCTATTACCTGCGCTTTCTCGCGCGCTGGCCCGACGTTGCGGCGCTTGCCGCCGCGCCCGACGAGGAGATCATGCGCGAATGGGCGGGGCTCGGCTATTATTCGCGCGCCCGCAACCTCGTGGCCTGCGCGCGCGTCGTGGCAGGCCTCGGTCGGTTTCCCGACACCGAAGAAGGCCTGCGCGCGCTGCCGGGCGTCGGCCCGTATACGGCGGCGGCTGTCGCTGCAATCGCGTTCGGTCGTCGCGCGGTGGTCGTCGACGGCAATGTGGAGCGCGTGATTGCGCGCCTTCATGCGATCGAGACGCCGTTGCCGGCCGCCAAGGCGGAAATCCGCGCGCGCGCCGACGCGCTGACGCCTCGCGAGCGCGCCGGCGATTTCGCGCAGGCCATGATGGATCTCGGCGCGACGATCTGCACGCCGAAGCGCCCGGCCTGCGCGCTTTGCCCGCTGTCGGAGAATTGCGTCGCGCGAAAGCAGGGCGCGCCCGAAACCTTTCCGCGGCGCGCGCCGAAGGCCGAGCGTCCGCAGCGGCGCGGCGCCGCCTTCGTCGCCATCCGCCAGGACGGCGCCGTTCTCCTGCGCACGCGGCCGCCCAAGGGGCTGCTCGGCGGCATGACGGAATTTCCGGGCAGCGAATGGACGAGCGAATTCGACGACGCGCGCGCGCTGGCGAGCGCGCCGCTTGCGCTCGAATGGCGGGCGAAGGCGGGCGACGTCGAACATGTCTTCACGCATTTCGCATTGCGCCTGCGCGTCCATGTCGCGGACGCGCCACTCGACTGCCGCGCCCCGGAGGGGGCGCGCTGGGTGATGGCCGACGCTCTCGGTTCGGAAGCTTTGCCGAGCGTCATGCGCAAGGTCGCGGCTCACGCCGGTCTCGAGGCGCGACGTCCGGAGTGAGCGGCCGCGCTTGCCTTGTCTTGCGCAGAATGCAGGAATGCAGGTTGAGCGGAGCGGACGCGTCAATGGCGAAGAAGAAGCCGGCGATCGAGGTGGAGATCACCGAAGGCGCCATTCGCGTGCGGCGCGCGGGACGGGTACTGACGCTCGCCGCCACGGCGCCGCCGCCCGATTCCGAAGATACGCCGGACTTCATCCTGAGCCTCGACGACATCGTGTGCTGGGACGCGCCCCACGACGAGGTCGAGATCGGCATAGAGGAATTGCAGTTCGTGCTTGCCGCGATCGAGGACGAATGCGACCGGCACGGCCTCAGCGTCGAGTTCGATTGACCGGCGGGCCGCTCCACGGGCTGACGTATTTCTGCTGGTCGACGCATTCGAACAGGCCGACGCCCGGCCGGCGGACGAAGACCGTCAGCGCGGCGCCGGCGAGCAAACCGCCGATATGCGCCCACCACGCGACATTGCCGTCGCCAGGCGCCAGCACGTGCCAGATCTGGAAGACCGTCCATGCCGCGATCACCCACATCGCGCGGATCGGGATGACGCGGATGAATACCAGCACGTTCACGTGGGCGCAGGGCCGTATCATCAGGTAGGCGCCCATCACGCCGGCGATGGCGCCCGACGCGCCGACCAGCGGCGCGCTGCGCATCTGGGCAATCGCGCAATAGACGAGCGCGCCGACGATGCCGCAGAAAAGATAGAAGGCGGCGAACAGCGCGTGCCCGAACGCGTCCTCTATGTCGTCGCCGAAAATCCACAGGAACAGCATGTTGCCGATCAGGTGCGCGAAGCCGCCGTGCAGGAACATGTAGGTGAGAAGCGGCAGGATACGCCCGCCGAACAGGTCGTCCGGCACGACGCCCCAGCGCAGGCTGAAGGCAACGTCCTCGCCGCTCGAAACCGACGCGCGCCACAGGAAGACGAGGACATTCAGCGCGATGATCGCATAGGTGACGTAGGGCGGCTCGTGCCGCCGCTCTGGCGCCTCGTCGGAAAGCGGGATGAAGACCATGCGGGCGCCTTCGCGTTCGTTTCATCCCAGTCTATCGCGGCGACCGGCCCGTGTCCTGCCGGCGTTCGCCGGTCGCAACGGGCTGCAGCTTATTTCGCCGGCGGCAGGTCGGAAACCGGGTAGTCGTGGCGCACGAGATAGACTCGCAGCGCCGCCGGAAACGGGGCGTCGATGAACTTGCGCTTCGCGCTCGGGCACTCGTCGACCTTCGCCTTCACCCTGCATCGCTCGATGGAGGCGCTGTCGTCGCGGTCGTAGTTCGCGAGCATGCGCGACCAGCCGTCGGGACCCTCGCCGACGATGATCTTCATCGCGACCCAGCCGGCGAGCCAGCCGTTGCGCTTCCAGTCCTGCGGGCGGGCGATCCCCTCCATCAGGTAGAGTTGCTGGCGCATGTAGCGACGGTAGGCGGGGTCGAACGTCACGTCCTTCACCGTTCCATCGACGAGTTTCTTCAGGCGCGGCGGCGGGTTGGAATCGGCGTAGGACGAAAACGCGTAGAGTAGGCCCTCGTCGAGGCCGATCATTTCCGCCGCGCCATCGCCGTCCAGGTCCTCGAAATCATAGCCGCGCTCGGTATAGCCGGCGTCGATGGCGCGCCAGCGTCCCTGCGCATCCGCCGTCGCGACAATCGTATTGGTGCAGCAATGCGGGCCGCCGGTGAAATGCGTGAACACGGCCTGGTCGTCGCCCGGTCCCGGCGCGAGACGCACGACAAAGGCCGCTGCATTGGCGCGGTAATCGTCGTCGTCGAAAACATGCCGGAAAACGGGCTTGCCTTCCTTTGCGATAGCGACCGCGGTCGGCGTGGAATCGCGCTTGCGGCCCTTGCGCGGCGAGATGTCGATCCGCAGCGGTCCGGCGGCGAGGGTCGCCGCCTGAGGCGCGTCTTCCTTCATCTCGCCGCGCGCGATCACGGGATCGGCGGGCTGCCACGCCTTGCCAGTGAATTCGTCGCCACGCGACAGGGTTGGCGGCGGCGGTTCGGGATACCAGCGCGCCGCCTCGTCCTGGATCAGCTTTTCGGGATCGGGCGCCGCAACCGGACCGGCGACGACGGAGAAGCGGCCGTCGGCCTGCTTCATCGCCATGCCCTTGCGATCGTTGCTTGCGAAGCGTCGCGCAAAGGCTATGGCGTGTTCGAGATCGTCCTGCGTCGAATAGACGATCCAGCGTTGGTCGCCCGCGAGCGAAAATTCGCCTGCATTCGCCTGGCCGCACGCCAGGGCGGAACATGCGAGCGCGACGAAAAGCAGGTTTCTCATGTCTTCACTGGAACATGCGCGCGCCGCCGACGGCGAGCAGCTTCGCCTTCTGGTCGAGGCACCAGGGGCCTGCGCCTTTCGCCTCGATCTCCTTTGCGATCGCCGCGTCCTGCGTCGCGACCGCCTGTTCGAGCGCTCCGGCGTCCTTTTTCGGCACGAGCGAGACGACCATGCGCGTGATCTGGTCGACTTCCTGCGCATTGACCTTGTACTGGCCGGCGCAGACGCGCTTCAGCGCATTGTTCAGCGAAATGCCGCGGGCGGTCTGCAACGGATCGTCGGCGGCGAACGCAAAGGCCGAGAAGAGGATGAGCGCCGCGCCGAAGGCGCTCGCGAAAGGGAGGATCCGGTTTGTCATGGCGGTCGCCTGCGAAGTCATGTCCGTCTGTAGCGCCCCGCCCGGATCCTGGCCGTGCGCGCCGGCACATGCCCGCCGGGACCGGGGCCCGTGACGTGAGCGAAACCAGCCGCTATGAGGCTGCCCTACGCTGTTTCAGGGGCCGCATGTCCGTTTCGCAACCGCTTTTCGACTATCTGGACCGCCTCGGCATCGCCCATGCGACCATCGAGCACGCCCCTGTCTTTACCGTGGAGGACGGGCGCGACTGGAAACACGAAATTCCCGGCCTGCACTGCAAGAACCTCTTCATGAAGGACGCCAAGGGGCGGATCGCGCTGGCCGTCCTGCCCGGCGACAAGCGCGCCGACATCAAGGGCATCGAGAAGAAGGCGGGTCTGGCGCGCCTGTCCTTCGGCAGGCCGGACCTGCTCAAGGACGTGCTCGGCGTCGAACCGGGATCGGTGACGCCGTTCGCGCTCATCAATGACCGCGACCGGCGAGTCGTCGTCATCCTCGACGCGGACATGATGCAGGCGGAACAGGTCAACTATCATCCGCTGCGCAACGACGCCTCGACGACCATCCGGTCCGCCGACCTGATGAAATTCGTGAAGGCGCTGGGTTACGAGCCGCTGGTGTTCGACTGCGGGTGAGCGGCCCGCGCCGTCAGTGCGGGCGGATCTGGACGTGTCAGCGCTTCGTCCCTGCACAATCGCAATGCGCTCCCGTCCATGTCACAAGGGTCAGTAGGCGTACAGGACCGGCCGCTCCGCTGAGTTGATCATCAGGTTCGTCACGCCGCCCACCATGAACTGGAGCAGACGCGAGTGGGCGAAGGCGCCCATCACGAGAAGATCGGGTTTCACGATATTTAGGTGATCTCTCAGCGTCCAACCCGCATCATCATTAGCGATCGGCAGATCGGTCAGCTTCACCGATCTGCAATGTCGCGCCAGATGCTCGGAAAGCTCGGCGCCTGCAAGGCGGCGGTCGTCTTCCCCGGTCACGCTGACGACCTCGACGTCGCTGGCTCGTTCGAGAAACACCAGGGCGTCTCCGACCGCGCGCGCGGCTCGGGCGCCGCCGTCCCAGGCGATCACAATGTGTTCGAACTTTGGCTCCGCCGTCCAGTCGGGCGGCACGCAAATCACGGGCCGACCGGACTCGAACAGGACGCCTTCGCCGAGACCGCCCTCGGACGAGAGCAGACCTGTCGAGCGCGCCATGACCACGAGATCGCTCGCCCGCACAGCGGCGATCAGGGTCGCGCGCGCCTCAACGTAGCGTTCCTGGACGATCTGGCAGGACAAGGGCACGCCCGCGATGCGGCATGCGGTTGTCACTCTCTCTTGCGCCGCTTCGGCGCGGGCGCGTCGTTCGAAATTGACCTGATCCACGAGCGCATGAACCAGAGGCAAAAGGCGGGCGCTGGGCAAGTCGAGGATCGGAACGACAATCAGGCAGGAGAGATGCGCTCTTTCCTTGTCGGCGAGACCGACTGCGTAGGCAGTCGCGCTCGTTGACGAAATCTCGTCCTCGACGATGATAGCGAGGGATACGGTCCTGATGGTCACGACGCCCTCCGTTTCTCCCGGATCGAGCATCGGATTTTCGAACTGTCTGGTCGTTGCGAAGGATCAAGCTGACGTGGGAAGGGCGGACGGCGTGGCGTGTGAGACCGCCGAGCCTATTCGCCTGCCGCACGGAGATTGTCGCGAATGACCGTGCGCAAGGCGTCGATCGGCCGCAATTGCGCGCCGTCGGCGAAATGCCAGAAGGTCCAGCCGTTGCAGGCTGGCAGGCCTTGCGCCAGCGCGCCGGTCTTGTGGATCGAACCGATGATGTTGCCGAGCGCGATCGTGCCGTCGGCGCGCACCATGGCGGTGTAGCGGCGTTTTTCGTCCATCAGCGCCGTGCCGGGGGCGATCAGGCCGGCCTCGACGACGGTCGCGAAGGCGACGCGCGGTTCGGCGCGCTTGGAAGGCGCGGGCGCCAGCGCTTCGGCCGGCAGCGGTTCGACGGCGGCGATGCGTTTGCGGGCGGCGGCCGCATAGGCGCGGTCGCGTTCGATGCCGATGAAATGGCGGCCCATGCGGCGGGCCGCGGCGCCTGTCGTGCCGGAGCCGAAGAACGGGTCGAGCACCGTGTCGCCGGCCTTGGAGGCCGCGAGCATGACGCGCATCAGCAGGGCTTCCGGCTTCTGCGTCGGGTGGACCTTGCGGCCCTGCGAATCCTTCAGCCTTTCGCCGCCCGTGCAGATCGGCATGTACCAGTCGGAGCGGACCTGGCAATCCTCGTTGCCGGCCTTCAGCGCCTCGTAGTTGAACGTGTAGGACTTGTTCGAGGAGTCCTTCGCCGCCCAGATCATCGTCTCATGCGCATTCGTGAAACGGCGGCCGCGGAAATTCGGCATCGGATTGGCTTTGCGCCACACGATGTCGTTGAGGATCCAGAATCCCAGATCCTGCATGATCGCGCCGACGCGGAAGATGTTGTGATACGAGCCGATGACGAAGATCGTCGCTTCCGGCTTCATCGCGCGGCGCGCTGCGGCGAGCCAGTCGCGCGTGAAGCGGTCGTAGTCGCCGAAGGATGCGAACTTGTCCCAATCGTCGTCGACGGCGTCGACCACGCTCTGGTCGGGACGCGACAGCGCGCCTTCGAGCTGAAGATTGTAGGGAGGATCGGCGAAGACGAGATCGGCGCAGGATTCCGGTAAACGCCGGAGTTCCTCTATACAGTCGCCGATGAGAATTTCGTCCTTCGGCGCAAGCGCGCGTTGCACGCCGGGGAAGCGCGCCGAAGTCCCAGTACGCGAAACCTGAATCTGGGCCTTCGGGCTGGCCGCCCCGGCACGTGCGCTACGCATGAACTCATACCGTTACGCTACCAACGGATGGGAATATGCCGGCACGAGGTAAAAGCCGGGTTTAGGACCGGAGATAATTCCTGTCCCTTTTTCGGACGGCTTCGTTAAGAGATTGGCCCGCTTTTTCAATAATTTGCAGGGCGCTATCGTAGCCGGGTTAAAGCGGCGTTAGCGCGAGACGCTCAGAACGCCAGTTCGCGCTGGTTGAGCGGAGAAAAACTCATCCGGTGCTGCGGGCAGGGACCGTGTTTTTTCAGCGCGGCGAGATGTCGCGGCGTTGCGTATCCGGCGTGCTGCTCGAATTCGTAGTGGGGATGTCGCGCGCCGAGCCGCGTCATCAGACGATCGCGCAGAACCTTGGCGACGATCGAGGCCGCTGCGATCGACAGCGACAGCGCATCGCCCTTGACCAGCGCCGTCGCAGGGCAGGGCAGGCCCGGCGGCGGATCGTTGCCGTCGATCAGGATGTGCGAGGGGGAAAGATAGAGGCCCGCCGCGGCGCGGCGCATCGCCAGATGCGTCGCCTGCCTGATGTTGATGACGTCGATTTCGCGGGAAGACGCAAATCCGAACGAGATTGCGAGCGCGCGGTCGCAAATGACTTCGAAGAGTTCCTCGCGCGCCTTGGCGCTCAGCGCCTTCGAATCGTCGACATGCCTGGGCAGCCTGCGTCGGTCCAGAACGACGATGGCCGCGCAGACCGGACCAGCCAGCGGACCACGGCCCACTTCGTCCATTCCCGCGACGAAGCCGGACGTTTCCGCGATCAGTCGCTTCTCGTATCGGAAATCCGGCACGTTGGACCCTGAAGCTCCAGCCCGCGACGCGTCTTAGGGTTACGACGCAATAATCCGGCGCAACCGTGGCCGCGCGTGTGGCCTTTATCGTTAATCGACAGTAAATAGCAATCATTGTTCGGGGGCACGGGAGACAGATATGGATCAGGCTGTGGGACAGGGCGAACTGGAGAAATCCGCCACGCCGCTCAATCCGGAAATTCAGGATTCCGGACGCAATGCCGTTTTCGCGGCGCTCGTGAAGGGCGACAGCGATGTGACTGGTCTCGTCGCTTATTCGATTTTCAAGCAGAACGAACTGGATTGGCTGTCTGATTTCCGCAAGGCGCGCGATCGCGACCCGACCGAGGCTGAAGCCGACGCCTACATCATCGGCGAGAACACGCAGCGCCGGCTAGCAACCTATCGCCACCTCGCCGAAGCCACGCTCCAGGGCAAGGGGCCGGATGTCGCGACCGGCGGCGTCGGTTCCGGCGCCTCCGTTGCGCGCGCCAGCGAGACGCGTTCGTCGGGCGGCTTCGGCGCATCGACGCTTCTTTATATCGTCCTGGCGATCGCCGTTCTGGTCGGCGTCTATTTCGCCGCCCGCTACGGCGTTCCGAAATAGGCGCTAGAACAAGGCGAGCTGCTGGCCCGCATGGGCCGGCGGCTCGAAAAGATCGGTGCGCAGGCGCAGCCGCGATCTCGAAAAGCCGATCTTCTCGACCGCCATCTCGAACCTGCGGCCTATCATCCAGGCGTAGGGGCCTGTGCCGCTCATGCGCTTGCCGAAGGTCGAATCGTAGAGCTTGCCGTCGCGCACGCCGCGCACCAGCGACAGCACGTGTCGGGCCTTGGCTGGATAATGCTCGACCAGCCATTCGCTGAACAGGTCGCGCACTTCCGAGGGCAGGCGCAGCATGATGTAGCCGGCCTCGCGCGCGCCGCGCGCATGGGCGCGCGTCAGGATCGTCTCGATTTCCGGATCGTTGATCGCCGGAATGACCGGCGCGACCATGACGGCCGTCGGGATTCCCGCTTCCGCGAGCTTTTCGATCGTTTCCAGCCGGCGCTCGGGAGCGGCCGCGCGCGGCTCCATGCGGCGTGCGAGTTGCGGATCGAGCGTGGTCACCGAGATGGCCACCTTGGCGAGGCCCTTGGCGGCCATGCCTGACAGGATGTCGATATCGCGCTGGATCAGCGCCGACTTGGTGACGATGCCGACGGGATGGTTCGCCTCCGCCAGCACTTCCAGCACGCTGCGCATCACGCGATGCTGACGCTCGATCGGCTGGTAGGGGTCGGTGTTGGTGCCGATCGCGATCGTCTTGCACTGGTAGCCCGGAGCCGACAGTTCGCGGCGCAGCAGACCTGCCGCGCCTTCCTTCACGAAGAGCTTCGTCTCGAAGTCGAGACCCGGGGACAGGCCCATGTACGCGTGGGTCGGTCGCGCGAAGCAATAGACGCAACCGTGCTCGCAGCCGCGATAGGGATTGATGGAGCGGTCGAACGAAATGTCGGGAGATTCGTTGCGCGTGATGATCGTGCGCGGCCGCTCGACATGGGTTTCGGTTCGCAGCGCCTCCAGCGCCTCGAGCGAGCCCCAGCCGTCGTCGGTCGCCTCGCGGCTTTCCGGTTCGAAGCGGCCGCTCGCATTGCTCGTCGCGCCGCGCCCGCGCCGTCGCTCGCGAGCGACAGGTTCGCCCTCCGCATGGCGCGATCCCGAATGAGCGCCGAGAAGGGCGCGAGGATCGCGCGGATTGAGGCGGACCTCCTCGAAACCGGCGATTTCCGCAGCAACGCGACCCATAGCGGCCTCCTCGCGCCCCTTAACGCCACGATGGCCCGATACGCCGGCCACGCCACACGCCACAAACCTTGATCCGGCAATTCGAACGGATCGGGAACATGAGAACAAATATGGAACATGGAGCGAGTCTGTCAAGCGTTCAGAAATCGTAAACGGCGCCGCGCAAACGGGCGCCGAACTTGGCGGGCGCTCTGGTAAACAGCCCTCATGTTGTCGGCCATCGTCCTGGCCCCGCCTGGCGCGGGTGAAGATGCTTCGAAGGCTCCCGAATCGATCGTGCGCTCGCTTGCCGTGCTGGTCGGCGCAGCGGTCGCCGATCTCGTGCGCGATGCGGTGATCGCCGGACCAGCCGGCGTGCGTCTGGACAGGATCGCCGATCATGCCGGTTGCGGTCTTGTCGAGGACGACGCGCCGGATCGCGCGCTCGGCGCCGCGCTCGCAATGGCGCGCTGCGATCATGTGCTGGTCTTGCAGGGCGGCTACGCGCCCGGCCTCGGCTTCATCGACGAGGCGACGGACTGGCTGGCGATGCGTGGTCGCCACGATGCGGCCGCGCTGCGCGCCGAGCCCGAGAATCTCGCGCAGCGGCTGCTGCCGACGCTTGCGCCGGCGGCAGGCGTCCTTGCGCGGCGATCGGATTGCCTCGCCCTTTCGGCGAGCGACCTGCCGGGAATCGCAAGAAAGCTTCGGGCGCGGACCCTGAGGTCGCGCGCCCGCCGTCTTGTCTGAATTGGCTCAGCGCTGGAACGTGTTGCAGCTGTCGATCTGTCCCGACTGCAATCCGCGCTTCAGCCATTCGACGCGCTGCGCCGAAGAGCCGTGCGTGAAGGAATCCGGCACGACCCGGCCGCGTGACGCCTGTTGCAGGCGGTCGTCGCCGATCGCCTGAGCGGTCGCCACCGCCTTCTGGATGTCGCCCTCGTCGATGTTGTGCCATTTGGCGTTGGCATTGGCGGCCCAGACGCCGGCCAGGCAATCGGCCATCAGTTCGATCCGCACCGACAGGGCGTTGGCGTCGGCCTGGCTGGATTGCCGCTGCGCGCGCTGCACTTTCTCCAGAATGCCGAGCTGGTCCTCGATGTGGTGGCCCATCTCGTGCGAGATCACATAGGCGTACGCGAAATCGCCGCCGCCGCCGAAACGCTTCTGCATGTCGCGGAAGAACGACGTGTCGAGATAGATCTTCTTGTCGAGCGGGCAGTAGAACGGCCCCATCGCCGATTGAGCGGTGCCGCAGGCCGAATCGGTCACGCCGTTGAACAGCACCAGCGGCGCCGGCGTGAACCTGATGTTCTTCTGCTTGGGCAGAACTTCGGACCAGACGTCCTCGTTCTGGCCGAGAATCGCCGCCACGAACTGCCCGACCTGGTCGGTCGGCGCCCCGGTCGTGCGCTGTCGCTGGACCTGCTGCTGCTGGCTCGGGCCGCTGCTACTCGTCACGTTGTTCAGCATCTCGGCGCCGCCGATCAGCACGCGCGGGTCGATGCCGAGCGCATAGGCGATGACGCCGAGAACGATCATGGCGCCGATGCCGAGATGGCCGCCGCCGCCCATCATGCCGCCGCCGCCGCCGGCGTCGGCGTATTCCTCGCCGCGGCGGTCTTCGATGTTGTCGGATCGACGGGCGTCTTCCCACCGCATGGCGTGTCTCCTGGAACGGTCAGCGCAATATAGAATTTTCGGGCTGCAGCGCCAGTTCCGGGTCAGGCGACGCCGGTCGCCTCGCCGTCCAGCGCGCGGCGGAGCGCCCTCAGGTCCCGCCAGGCGAGCCGCTTCTGCAGGGGCTGCCGAAGCAGGTAGGCGGGATGCAGCATCGCCATGGCCGGGACCGGGCGTCCGGGCGCCGGATAGGCGATCCAGCGGCCGCGCGTCTTCAGAATGCCTTCCCGCACCTCCAGAAGGGCCTGCATCGAAGGCGCGCCGAGGCAGATCAGGACATCGGCGCCCACCAGCTCGATCTGCCGCCGTGTGAAAGGCAGGCAGGCGGCGACTTCAAGCGGCGTCGGCGTCCGGTTGCCGGGCGGCCGCCACGGCACGACGTTCGAAATATAGGCGTTCGACCGGTCGAGACCGATCGACGCCAGCATCTTGTCGAGAAGCTGGCCGGCGCGGCCGACGAACGGCCGGCCCTCGCGGTCCTCGTCGGCGCCTGGCGCCTCCCCCACGAAATGCACGCGCGCCTGGCGCGAGCCGTCCTCGAACACGAGCTGCGTCGCGGTGGTCTTCAGGGCGCAGCCCTCGAAGGCCTCCAGCCGGGCCCTGAGCTCGTCGAGCGTCTGTGCGCCGGCCGCCTGTTCGGCGGCGGAGGCGGCGACGGTCGTCGCGTCGGTCGCGAGCGCCGGGTTGAGCGGCCGCGCCACGATGGGCGCCGCAGGCGCTGCTCGCTCGCGGGGCGGTTGCGGCGCGTTCGAAACGGCCGGCCGCAAGGTCTGCGCGGGGGCCTGCGCTTCCGGCGAACGACCCGTCGCGGCCTTCGCCTCGGCGAATCGGTCGTGCGGCGCGTCGTCGAGCGCCATGTCGACGCCGGCGTGCCGGTAGAAGTCGAGCGCGGCGGCGAGCGCGTCGCGCGAGGCGTCAGGGGCGGGCATCGGGAGAATTTACAGGGCGGTCGCGCCCGGCGCACCCGAAAACGGTCGAACGCAAGCGGCAAAAAGAAAGCCGCCCGGGAGGGCGGCCAAGTCGAGGGAGGAAACGCCCGAAGGGCGTACGACCGAAGCCGCACCCGATTCGTAGGCCGCCTGCGAAACCTCCGACTTGATCCATCTCAAACGCGCCGCCGCCGCGCGTCGGATCAGGGAACCTGCGTCATCTGTGCAACAGCGCGTCGGCCCGTGCGGGCGGTCACTATCCCGGAGCGCCGCCGGCGCCGATAATCGCCACATGCACGCGCCCACGCTCCATCCAGAAGAGGACTCTTCCGCCCAGGGCTGGTTTGCCCATCTGCGCGGCGATCGGCGCTATGCGGCCATGCTCGGCCTCGGGTTTTCGATGGGCATGCCCTACCTGCTCGTCTATTCGACGCAATCGGCATGGCTTTCGGAGGCGGGCGTTCCCCTGCACACGATCGGCCTGCTCGCCGAACTCACCATCGCCTACAAATTCAAATTCGTCTGGGCGCCGTTCCTCGACAAATACGACCCGCCCCTGCTGGCGGGCTGGCTCGGGCGACGACGCGGCTGGATCGTGCTGTCGCAGATCGCGATCATCGCGGCGCTTGCCGGCGTCGCCTTCGGCGACCCCGCGCATTTCATCGGCTGGACCATCGCCTTTTCGCTGGCGCTCGGGTTCGCGGGCGCGACGCAGGATGTCACGGTGGACGGCTGGCGCATCGTCGCCGCGCCGGCCCACAAGCAATCCATGATGACGGCGTTCATGGAAGCGGGATATCGCGTCGGCGCGCTGGCGGCCGGCGCGGGCGCGCTGCTGATCGCCGATCGCTGGGGATGGCGCGCGTCCTATCTGTGCATGGGCGCGCTCGTCTCCGTAGGCGCGGTCGCCGCGCTGGTCGCGCCGGAACCGGCCTCGGATCTGCAGCCGAAGCGCGCGCATCCGGGATTCGTCGCGACGGTGATCGCCCCGATCAAGGAACTCGTGACGCGTCTCGGACCCTGGGCCGTGCCCGTACTGGTGCTAATCGCCGGCTTCCGGATGCCCGGATACCTGACCAGCGCCATGGCCATGCCGCTGTTCAAGAGTTTGCACATTTCGGACACGGACATCGCCACGGTCACGAAGCTGTTCGGATTCTGGATCGCCATCGGCGGGACATTTTTCGCGACATTCGTCGTGCGCAAGATCGGTCTGATGTCGACGCTGCTCGTCGGCACGATCGCCGGTTCGGCTTCGCATCTGGCGCTGGCGTGGCTCGCGGCTGAAGGCCGTTCCGATTATCTCGCCTTCGTCGTCGCCGTCAGCATCGAAGGTTTCGCCTACGCCTTCGCGCAGGTCGTCCTCATCACATACATGTCCGAACTTGTTTCGACCGAACTCGCCGCCAGCCAGTACGCGCTGATGACGTCGCTCTGCGCGTTGCCGGGCAGCCTTCTGGCCGGCGCTTCGGGCTTTCTCGTCGAGCGCGTCGGCTTCGAGCATTTCTTCGTCGGCACCTCGCTGATCGGCATACCGGTGGCGCTGCTCGCATGGTTCGTCTGGCGAAATCACGCGCCGGCCGTCACGGCTGCCGAGCCTGCAACCGTCGAATAGCCTTCATTTCAAAACGTCGAGCGCCGCGCCGAGTCGCCCGGCAATTTCCCGCTCGCGTCCGAAGGGACCCGCCGCCGCAATTGCCATCCCACGCGCTACCTTGAGCCCCTCCGATCCGAAGCGCGCACGAATGCTTTCGGCGATCCATGTCGCTTGCTGGGCGGCCCTGCGCGCCGCCAGCCGTTCGTGCCCGAGATGCGCGCGATGCGCCGCGAGCGCTGCGTGCAGGGCGTCGAGGCCCTCGCCGGTTGGCGCGGCGACCAGCACGACCGGGGGGACCCAGTCGTCCTCGCGCGTGAAAAGCGTCAGCGCGCCCTCGACCTCGGAGCGCGCGCGCTTTGCGACTTCGCCCATGTCGGCCTTGGTGACGACGACGATGTCGGGCAGTTCCATCACGCCGGCCTTCATGAATTGCAGGCTGTCGCCGGAGCCCGGCTGGATGCAGAGCACGACCGTGTCGGCCGCGAACGAAATGTCGGCTTCCGACTGGCCGATGCCGACGCTCTCGACGAGCACGCGATCGAAGATGGCGCGCATCAGCGCGACTGCGGCCACCGTATCGTCGGAGAGTCCACCGAGCCTGTCGCGCGCCGCCATCGAGCGGACATAGACGCCCTTGTCTTCCGGATCGGTCGACAGCCGCGCGCGGTCGCCGAGCAAGGCGCCGCCGGTCGCGCGCGACGACGGATCGACGGCGACGACGCCGACCGTCTCGCCGCGCGCCCGCCAGTCGCGGATCAGCGCGTTGGTCAGCGTCGACTTGCCGACGCCGGGCGGCCCCGTCAGGCCAGCGACATGCGCTCTTGGATCGGCGGCCGCGGCGTCCAGAAGCGCGGCGAGCGCCTCGGCGCCGCGCTGCGTCTCGATCAGCGCCAGCGCCTGCGCCAGGGCGCGCTTGCCGCCGGTGCGGAGCGAGGGAAGGGTGGGGAAGGCGGCGGTCATCGACGCAACCGACGTTCGAGCATCCGATAGATTTCGTCGTCCTTGCGACGGCCGATCAGATGGAAGAGGAGAGTGTCGGCCTCGATTTCGAAAATCACGCGATATTCTCCCGCGCGCATGCGTCGGTAAGGCGCATGTCCGCGAAGTTCCTCGTGCGGCGTCTGTGCGGAATTGGCCGCGAGCGCTTCCAGTCTATCGACGATCTGTCGGGCATGTTTGGCGGGAATGGATGTCAGAAATCCGGACGCCTGCTTCGAAACTCTAGTCTTCAGCATCGGAGGATGACTTGAGCCGGTCGAACAGAGCTTGTGTCTCCTCGACGCTCAGATAGCCTTCGCTCACTGCTGCGCGCGCCCGTTCCGCCCAAATGGTGTCTTCCAGATCCTGCATGGACAGGAATACGCCCACCGGTCGGTTGTTCTTCGTCACGACCACCGGCTCGCGTTGCGCAGCGTCGAGAAATTTGCCGAAGGCGTTTTTCGCCTCGGCAGCGGTGATGGTTTTCACTTGAATCCCTCGAATTTTGGCTAAAATAGCCATTTTGGCCAGTTTGGCAAGCCCAGTTTGTGCCGGACCCTGCGCATTGCAGCGACGCGCGCGCCTCGGGACCGCGCTGCGTATCGATCATCGGCGCGGCAGAGAGAATTAGAGGCGGCCCCAAGGATCGCGCGGGGCGGCCTCAACGCTCCGCGTTCAAAGCCCGCGCCAGGCTCTGCGGCTCGTCGGTTCCCAGCCGCACCATGCGTCCGTCCTTGGTCATGATCTCGACGGCGTCCCGGCCGCCGACATTGTAGAGCCAGCCGCGCGACATGAAGCGGATGCCGTAGCCGGACCACCAGGGATTGACGACAGGAATAGCCGACGCGATCTCGCTGCGCGCAATGCTCTTGCGCCAGACGCCCGGCCCGAAGAACCAGCGCACTTCCTCTGCGTCGACCTCGATCGTGAGGCTGGAAAAGAGCAGGCCGAGGATGGACACGGCTGCGAATACGACGAGAAGCGGCGTGTTGTGACGCATCTCGCCCGTGCGGTCGAGCAGGACGACCAGCGGCGCCGCGCCGACCGCGAGCAGGCGCATTGTCCAGCCCGTCTGCGTGTGCCGGTAAGCGCTCATCCTGTCCCCGCAAAGTGAGAACGCGGCGATTGCCACTTCAGGCGGCGCCACCCTGCGGCATTCCACCGAAAACGTGCACGATCAGCAGGTAGAGCACGACGCCCGAAATGAACCCGAGCGCCCGCATGTTCATCGTCAGCGGCACGATGCGCAGCCGGCCCGACAGCGCGATCGTCCCGAGATCGAAGATCAGCGAGATCACCAACAGCCAGACGTAGGGCGGCACGGCGCCCTGCGCATAGGCTGGATTGGCGCGCACGAACGCCCCGACCGCGATGCCCGCAAGGCACATGACCGGGACGTAGTAGTTGCGCGCGATGAACATGCGCGCGCGTCAGGCCTGGCTCGCCGCCTGCGCGCCCAGCGCCGCCTGCGCGGCGGCGAGGCGAGCGATCGGCACGCGGAAAGGCGAGCAGGAGACGTAGTCGAGACCGACCTTTTCACAGAAGGCGATGGAGGCCGGATCGCCGCCGTGTTCGCCGCAGATGCCGAGCTTCATGTGCGGCCGCGTGGCGCGTCCGCGCTCGGCCGCGATCTTCACGAGTTCGCCGACGCCTTCCTGATCGATCGTCACGAAGGGGTCGGTCGGCAGGATGCCCTTGGCCGTATAGGGGCCCAGGAACGATGCCGCATCGTCGCGCGAGATGCCGAGCGTGGTCTGCGTCAGGTCGTTGGTGCCGAACGAGAAGAATTCGGCGGCCTCGGCGATCTCGCCGGCGCGCAGCGCGGCGCGGGGCAGTTCGATCATCGTGCCGACAGTGTATGGGATCTCGACGCCCGTTTCCCTGGCGACTTCCTCGGCCATCGCGACGATGCGGCCCTTGATGAGGTCGAGTTCCGGCTTCGTCATGACGAGCGGCACCATCACTTCGGCGTGCACGGTCGCGCCGGTGGCTTTCGAGGCTTCGACCGCGCCTTCGAAAATGGCGCGCGCCTGCATTTCCGCGATTTCAGGATAGGCGACGGCGATGCGCACGCCGCGGAACCCGAGCATCGGGTTGAACTCGTGCAGTTCCTGGGCGCGCGCCTTCAGCTTGGCGGGATCGGCGCCCATGCTGCCTGCGACTTCCGCGATCTCCTCGTCCGTATGCGGCAGGAATTCGTGCAGCGGCGGATCGAGCAGGCGGATCGTCACCGGCAGGCCGTGCATGATCTCGAACAGCGCGGCGAAATCCTCGCGCTGCATCGGCAGCAGCTTGGCGAGCGCGGCGCGTCGGCCCTTCTCGTCGTCGGCGAGGATCATCTCGCGCACGGCCACGATGCGGTCGCCCTCGAAGAACATGTGCTCGGTGCGGCACAGCCCGATGCCCTCCGCGCCGAACTTGCGCGCGACGCGCGCGTCGGCGGGCGTGTCGGCGTTGGTGCGCACCTTCAGCCGCCGGGACTCGTCGGCCCATTGCATCAGCGTGCCGAAGTCGCCGGACAGTTCCGGCTGCAGCATGTGCACTGCGCCGTCGATCACCTGGCCGGTCGAGCCGTCCACCGTGATGACGTCGCCCTTGCGGAACGTCTTCGGTCCGACCTTCATCGTGCCGGCGGTGTAGTCGACGCGCAGCGTGCCGGCGCCCGAGACGCAGGGCTTGCCCATGCCGCGCGCCACGACCGCCGCATGCGAGGTCATGCCGCCGCGCGTCGTGAGGATGCCTTCGGCCGCGTGCATGCCGTGGATGTCTTCCGGGCTCGTCTCGACGCGCACCAGGATGACCTTGTGTCCCGCCGCCTTGAGCTGTTCAGCCTCATCCGAATTGAAGACGATCTCGCCGCAGGCCGCGCCCGGCGAGGCCGGCAGGCCGGTCGCCACGATCTTGCGTTCGGCGCGCGGGTCGATGGTCGGATGCAGCAACTGGTCGAGTGAGGCGGGCTCTACGCGCAATACGGCGTCCTGCCTCGAGATCAGGCCTTCATTGGCCATCGAGATGGCGATCTGCAGGGCGGCCTTGGTCGTGCGCTTGCCGTTGCGGGTCTGCAGCATCCACAGCTTGCCGCGCTCGACCGTGAATTCCATGTCCTGCATGTCACGGTAGTGCTTTTCCAGCAATTGCGTGATGCGCACGAATTCGTGGAACACCTCCGGCATGGCCGTCTCCATCGACGGCTTGTCGGAGCCCGCGGCGATGCGCGCGGCTTCCGTGATGTTCTGCGGCGTGCGGATGCCCGCCACCACGTCCTCGCCTTGCGCGTTGATGAGGAACTCGCCGTAGAGTTCATTCGCGCCGGTGGACGGATTGCGCGTGAAGGCGACGCCCGTCGCCGACGTGTCGCCCATGTTGCCGAACACCATCGCCTGGACGTTGACGGCCGTGCCCCAGCTTGCCGGGATGTCGTGCAGGCGGCGATAGGTGATGGCGCGCTGGTTCATCCACGAGGAGAAGACCGCGCCGATTGCGCCCCACAATTGTTCGCGCGGGTCCTGCGGGAAAGGCTTGCCGATCTCGCGCTGGACGATCTTCTTGTACTCCTCGATCACCTTGCGCCAGTCGTCGGCGGTGAGATCCGTGTCGAGGTGGAAGCCCTTCGTGTCCTTGTAGAATTCCAGGGCGTCCTCGAAATTGTGGTGGTCGATGTCGAGCACCACGTTCGAATACATCTGGATGAAACGCCTGTAGGAATCGAAGGCGAAACGCTCGTCGCCGGCGCCCTTGGCGAGCGCGCCGACGGTGGCGTCGTTGAGGCCGAGGTTGAGGACCGTGTCCATCATGCCCGGCATAGAGGCGCGGGCGCCGGAGCGCACCGAGACGAGCAGGGGATTGCTCTGGCTGCCGAATTCGCGGCCCGTCAGCTTGCCGACATGCGCCAGCGCCGCATCGACCTCGGCCACCAGTTCGGCCGGGTATTGCCGCTCATGTGCGTAGAAATAGGTGCAAACCTCAGTCGTGATCGTGAAACCGGGCGGAACGGGCAGGCCCAGATTGGCCATTTCGGCGAGGTTGGCGCCCTTGCCGCCGAGCAGGTTCTTCATGCCGCTCTCGCCCTCGGCTTTGCCATCGCCGAAGGTGTAGACCCATTTAGCCATCGAAGCCGCCTTGATTGGGGTGCCTCCCGCCGCCCGTGGCCGGGCCGGGAATCGCCGGTGGGTAAAATCGCGTCCTGTATTGGATCAATCCATGTCCGCGATCAATCGAAGCCGTGCAGCCCGGTTTACGCCCGCTTGAGGCGTATGCCGAACGCAATCCAGCTCAATCCGTAAAAAAGCAGGTCAATTCCTAGGAATGTTCCCAGCACGAACAGGCTGGACGCGGGCCAGCTCGCCACGATCATGCCGCCCAGCAGCACCGCGATCAGCCCGGAAACGACGAGAAGCGCCTTGGGCCCGTGGTCGATCCGCAACGCAGCGATGGTCCGCGCAATCCCGACCGCGACCAGGGACAGCCCGATCAGGAGCGTATATCCGGCCGCCGCCAGCATGGGCTGGGCCAGCGCAAAGGCGCCTGCGACGATATAGAGCAGGCCTACCACGATCCAGAGCGCGGTCATGCCCCAGGTGCGGGCGTTGAGGCCAAGGCCGATTTCCGCCCCGCCGGCGACGATCATGGCGATCGCGATCATGTAGACCGAGGCGATCGTGCCCGCGACCACCAGGTAGCCGAGGACGGCGACGCCGAGCGCCGTCGCCAGGGCCCCGAAGCCCACGAACCAGCCCCAGCGGCCCCGGAGCCGGTGGATCGCCTCGCCCAGATTGTGCGGCCGCGCGCCGGTATCCTGCGGAAATGTCATGACTGTTCCCCTTTGATCGCGAAACAACAATATCTTATGCGTTGCGGTTCCGCCCGGACGCTATCGCCCCCCGAACCGTCCAGATTGCCGCGCCGCAGCGACATGGTGTAAACGGAACGACAGGCTGGCCAGCGACGTATCCCCCGCGTCTCCGAGAACAGAGTGACAGTGTCCAAGACGCCCCTTCTCGACAAGATCGACACCCCGGCCGACCTTCGGCGGCTGCCCGAAAGCGACATGCGGCAGATCGCCGACGAGTTGCGCGCCGAGACCATCGACGCGGTCTCGGTCACGGGCGGACATCTCGGCGCGGGCCTCGGCGTCGTCGAACTCACGGTCGCTATCCATCGCATTTTCGATACCCCGCGCGATCGGCTGATCTGGGACGTCGGCCACCAGGCCTATCCGCACAAGATTCTCACCGGTCGCCGCGACCGCATCCGCACGCTGCGCAAGGGCGGCGGCCTTTCCGGCTTCACCAAGCGGACGGAAAGCGAATACGACCCCTTCGGCGCGGCGCACTCGTCCACGTCCATTTCCGCCGGCCTCGGCATGGCGGTTGCGCGTGACCTTTCGAACGGCAACAACAACGTCATCGCTGTGATCGGCGACGGCTCCATGTCCGCCGGCATGGCCTACGAGGCCATGAACAACGCCGGCGCCCGCAAGGAGCGGCTGATCGTCATCCTCAACGACAACGACATGTCCATCGCTCCGCCGGTCGGAGCCATGTCGGCCTATCTCGCCCGTCTCGCCTCCGGCCGCTACGTCTCGATCCGCGAAGTGGTCAAGCAGATCGCCAGCCGCCTGCCCAAGCCCCTCTACGAGCGCGCCAAAAAGGCCGAGGAATACGGCCGCGGCTTCGTGACCGGCGGCACGATGTTCGAGGAGCTCGGCTTCTATTACGTCGGCCCGATCGACGGCCACAACCTCGATCACCTGCTGCCCGTGCTGAAGAACGTGCGCGACATGCAGACCGGCCCCGTGCTCGTCCATGTCGTGACCCAGAAGGGCAAGGGTTACGCGCCTGCCGAGGCGTCGGCCGACAAGTATCACGGCGTCAACAGGTTCGACGTCATCACCGGCGCGCAGGTCAAGCCCAAGGCCAACGCGCCCGCCTACACCAAGGTCTTCGCCGAGAGCCTCATCAAGGAGGCCCAGCACGACGACAAGATCGTCGCGATCACGGCCGCCATGCCGTCCGGCACCGGCCTCGACCTTTTCGGCAAGGCTTTTCCCGCCCGCACCTTCGACGTCGGCATCGCCGAGCAGCACGCCGTCACTTTCGCCGCGGGCATGGCGACGGAGGGCTACAAGCCCTTCTGCGCCATCTACTCGACCTTCCTGCAACGCGGCTACGACCAGCTCGTCCACGACGTCGACCTGCAGAAACTGCCCGTGCGCTTCGCCATGGATCGCGCCGGCCTCGTCGGCGCCGACGGCGCCACGCATGCGGGCTCGTTCGACCTCGCCTATCTCTGCTGCCTGCCCAACATGGTCGTCATGGCGCCCGCCGACGAAGCCGAACTCGTCCATGTCGTCGCCACCGCCGCCGCCTACAACGAAGGCCCGAGCGCCTTCCGCTATCCGCGCGGCGAGGGCGTCGGTGTCGAAATGCCGGAGCGCGGAAAGCCCCTGGAGATCGGCAAGGGCCGCATCATCAAGGAAGGCTCCAAGATCGCCATCCTGTCGCTCGGCACGCGGCTGGCGGAATCGCTGCTGGCGGCCGAAGACCTCGGCGCGCGCGGCTTTTCGACGACTGTCGCCGACGCGCGCTTCGCCAAGCCGCTCGACCGCGACCTGATCCGTCGCCTCGCCGCCAACCACGAAGTGCTGGTCACCGTGGAGGAAGGCTCGCGCGGCGGCTTCGGCGGCCACGTCCTGCATTTCCTGGCGCAGGACGGACTGCTCGATCGGGGCCTCAAGGTCCGCACGATGACGCTCCCCGACGTCTACCAGGATCACGATTCGCCCGAAAAGATGTACGAAGCCGCTGGCCTCGACGCCAAGGGCATCGTCGCGACCGTCCTGACCGCGCTCGGCGACGAGAAGGGCGCAGCGCGGGTGATGATCGCGTGACCTCGCCTTCCTGCAAACGGTGAGCCGCCGCATCGACGTGGCGCTTGTCGAACGCGGCCTGTTCGCCAGCCGCGCCAAGGCGCGCGAGGCGATCGAGGCGGGGCTGGTGCGTGTCGGCGGGCGCGTCGTCGCGAAACCTTCCGAACCGGTGACGACCGATGATCGCCTCGAGGCGAGCGCGCCCTACCAATGGGTGTCGCGCGGGGGCGTGAAGCTGGCGGCGGCGCTCGATGCATTCGGCATCGACCCGGCCGATCGCAATTGCCTCGATATCGGCGCCTCGACCGGCGGCTTCGCAGATGTGCTGCTTTCGCGCGGCGCGGCGCGCGTCGCATGCATCGACGTCGGCCATTCGCAGTTGCACCCGAAGATCGCCGGCGATCCGCGCGTGACATCGCTCGAGAAGACCGATGCGCGTAACCTGTCGCCCGGCCAGCTCGGTTTCGCGCCGACACTGATCGTCGCCGATGTCAGTTTCATTTCGCTGGCGCTGGTCCTGCCGCCGGCGCTGGCGCTGGCTGCGGAGCGCGCAAGATTGATCGCGCTCGTAAAACCGCAATTCGAGGTCGGCCCCGAACTGACGAAGAAGGGCATCGTCCGCGACGAAAATGCGCGCAAGGCGGCCTGCGAAAAGATCGAGAAGATCGTGGCCGGACAGGGCTGGCGGATCCTCGGCCTGATCGCCTCGCCGATCGAGGGCGGCGACGGCAATCGCGAATTCCTTCTGGCGGCGGAGCGTCCATGAAATCAGACGCGCTCGATCTCAACGCGCGCCTCAAGATCGAGCGGCTAGGCGCCCGCGGCGAGGGCGTTGCGCGCGTTTCGCGGGGGCTGGTGTTCGTGCCTTACGCGCTCGCCGGCGAAACGATCCTCGCCGAAGTCGATGGCGAACGCGGAAAGCTCGTCGAACTGATCGAGGCCTCGCCCGATCGCGTCGCGCCATTCTGCAGGTATTATGGCGAATGCGGCGGCTGCGCCGTACAGACTCTGCGTTCTCCCGCCTATCTCGCCTGGAAGCGTTCCATCGTCCTCGACGCCATGCGCAACGCCGCGGTAGAGGCGCCGGTCCAGGACATTGTCGATGCGCACGGCGCCGGTCGCCGTCGCGTCGTATTTCACGCGCGCTCCGCGTTTCGCGGTCCGAGGGTCGGCTTCATGCGGGCGCGCGCCCACGAGATCGTCGAGATCGACGCCTGCCCGCTGCTCGCGCCGGCGCTTCAGAATGCGCCCGCCATCGCGGCCGAGATCGCCCGCCATCTCGACGCGCTCGGCAAGCCGCTCGACATCGCGGTCACGGCGACCGACGGCGGTCTGGACATCGACCTGCGCGGCTGCGGTCCGCTTGAATTCGCGCTGAGCCAGAAGCTGGTGGCGCTGGCGACCGATCGCGACCTGGCGCGCATTTCCAATCACGGCGTGGCGATCATCGAACGACGGCAGCCGCATCTCGCCCTCGGTCGCGCCGACCTCGTGCTGCCGGCCGGCGCCTTCCTGCAGGCGACCACGGAAGGCGAACAGGCTTTGGCCGCGCTGGTCCTCGGAGAGGTCGCCGGCTTCGGCAAGATCGCCGATCTGTTTTCCGGCGTCGGCACGTTCGCGCTGCGGCTGGCTGCAACAGCCGAGGTCCATGCCGTCGAACACGACGGCGCGGCGCTCGCCGCCTTGTCGCGGGCCGCGCGGAACACGCATGGCCTGAAACGCGTCACGACAGAAACGCGCGACCTGTTTCGGCGCCCGCTGCAGCGCGCCGAACTCGCCGCCTTCGACGCTGTCGTCTTCGATCCGCCGCGCGCCGGCGCCGAAGCGCAGGCGCAGGAACTCGCCGCATCGGACGTTCCGCTCGTCATCGGCGTCTCGTGCAATGCGCAGACCTTCGCGCGCGACGCGAAACTGCTCGTCGATGGCGGCTATGCGCTGGAGAGGGTTACGCCGGTCGATCAGTTCCGGCATTCGCCACATGTCGAACTTGTGGGCGTGTTCCGCCGCGCTGCGCGGAAGAGGGCGAAGAAGGGGCTGTTGTCGCGATAGGCCGCCCGCAGGTCGCCGTGGCAAAGTCCTGCGTAGCGGCAGCGCCTGCTCCGTTCAAATAAGTCCGGCCTGTCCGACCGGTTCCTGCAATTGCGGCCCGTCGTTCTTGTACGCATTCACCGCGGACGAAACCTCGAAGAATTCGATCAGATCATCAGGCGCCGGCCGCAGCAGGTCGACGCGCGTCGCGCGGTCGTCGGAACAATCGAGCCAGGCGTCGAAGTCGCGCTCGTCGATGATCGCCGGCATGCGGTCGTGGATGGCGACGGTCGCCGCATTGGCTGACGTGGTGATGATGCAGCCGGTCTCGATCTCGCCGCCCTGCGGATCGGACCATGTTTCGTGCAGGCCGGCGAAGCCCATCGCCTGCCGGTCGCGTCGGCGCAGCAGAAAGGGTTGCTTAACCATCTTGGAGCCGGGGCCGGGAAAGCGCCGCCATTCGTACCAGCCGTCGGCGATGAACAGGCAGCGCCGGCGGCGGATGGCGGCGCGGAAGCTCGGCTTCGTCTCGATCCCTTCCGCGCGCGCATTGATGATGAGCGGAAAGGTCTTCGGATCCTTCACGAAACCGGGCAGGAAGCCCCAGCGGACGAGGCCGAAATGCCGCGCGTCGCGGTTGGCGCGAACGATCGGAACGGGCTGCGTCGGCGCCACATTGTAGCGTGGCGGAAAGTTCGGCTGCTCGACATAACCGAAAAGACGGCGCATCGCCTCGGGCGGGAGGGTTATCGCGTATCGCCCGCACATGAGGCCTCCAATCCGACGGCTCGACGAAAGGTCTTGTTATCGACTTTCAAGGTAGGGTTTCGGAAGTTCGTGTCGACGGCGGAAGCATGTCCCTGCGCGATGGTGAGACGGAACAGGATGACGCCGATGGCGCGCAGCGTGCGCGCGCCTCCGCGTTGACCAATCCGACGTCCGGCCTCGCGAACGATTTTCTCAACGTCTACAATGAAATCCTCATGTTGATCGAGATGGTTCCGGCCATGCCGGAACTTGCCGACGACATCTTTGCCTGGCGCCCCTGCAGCTACCGCTCCTACTTCATGCAGAGCGATTTGCCGGGACGCGGCGAGACGCTGGAGGCCTATGCGCGGCTGGATCCGTCGTTCCGGGCCTTGTTCGAGACCTCCGTGGAGCTTCTCGCCGAATGCAGCGTCCAGGCGATCCGGGCCATCGAGAAGACGATCGCGCTCGGCGGGACCGAGCACAACGACCATCTGGCGACGACCTGCGCCGACTGGTGCGCCAACCTGCGCAAGCAGCTCGAGGCGACCGAGCAATTGATCAACTGGGGCCGCATCACCCGCCGGCGGAGCCGCCAGTCCGTCGTCGACCGCCTGTTCTCGGCAGCCTGACCTCAGCCTTTCGCGCGATTGAGGAACGCCTCGAAGGCCGCCTTTGCCTCCGGCGATTTCAGCGCCCTGGCGAAGGCGGCGCTTTCGCGCTCCATCGCAGCTTCGAGTTCCTTGCGGTCGCCTCGCATCAGGCGCCTCGCCTCGCGCAGTGCGCCGGCCGGCTTGGCCGCCAGCTTGCGCGCCGCGTTCATGGCGGTCTCGCCGAGGAAGGCGGGCTCGACGATGGCGTTGACGAGGCCGAGGTCCCTGGCGTCCTGTGGACCGAAGGCCTCCGCCATCAAAATGTATTCGCTGGCCTTGGCCATGCCGAGCCGCGCCGGCGCCAGCAGCGAGGAGCCGGCCTCCGGCAGGAGGCCGAGATCGACGAAGGGCATGCGGAATTTTGCGGCCGGCGTCGCATAGACGAGATCGCAATGGAACAGCAGTGTCGTCCCGACGCCCACCGCCACGCCGTCGACCGCTGCAATGATCGGCGTGTCGAGCAGGGCGATCTTCCGGATGAAGGGAAAGGCCCGGCTCTCGGCGCCGCGCGTCGCGGTTGCGAGGAAGTCGGCGAGGTCGTTGCCGGCCGTGAACGAGCCGCCTGAACCTTCCAGCACGATGGCGCGGACATCGTCGCTTGCGTCGGCCTTTTCCATTGCCGCGGTCATCGCATCGTACATCGAGCCGGTCAGCGCGTTTTTCTTGTCGGGCCGGTTCATCGTGATCCGCATCACGCCGTCCTGGATGGCGACGATCGTGTCCGTGGTCATGGCTTCTTCCCCGTGCTTGTCTTTGGGCGCGAAAGTGTTGGACGCGCAGCAGGTTTATACATAAACGAACCCCGGTAAAGCCGGAGCGGGCGAGGATTTGTGAAACGGGCGAGACGACTGGAGCCGACCGCCGGGGGCGTCGCGGAAGCGGCGCGGCTCCTGCGCGCCGGCGGCCTCGTGGCCTTCGCGACCGAGACCGTCTACGGGCTCGGCGCCGATGCGACCTCGCCCGAGGCGGTGGCGCGGATTTTCGCGGCCAAGGGCAGGCCGTCCTTCAATCCCCTGATCGCGCATGTTCACGACATGCAGACGGCGCGTCGCGAGGGCGCATTCTCGCCGCTCGCCGAAAAGCTCGCCGAGGCGTTCTGGCCGGGTCCGCTGACGCTGGTCCTTCCGGTCGCGCCGACCGCCCGCGTCTGCGATCTCGCCCGCGCCGGCCTCGATACGATCGCCTTGCGTATGCCGGCGCATCCCGTGGCGCGCAGCCTGCTGGAGCAGGCTGGCGTCCCGGTCGCCGCGCCTTCCGCCAACAGATCCGGGCGTGTAAGCCCGGCCAGCGCCGACCACGTCCTCGAGGACCTCGGCGAGACGATCGACGCGGTGCTCGATTGCGGCCCGGCCGAGGTCGGCGTCGAATCGACGATTGTCGCCTGCGTGGGCGACGCTCCCGTCCTGTTGCGTCCGGGCGGCGTCGCGCGGGAGGCGATCGAGGCTTTGGTCGGCAAGCTCGCGGCCGCCTCGTCGGGCAGGATCGAGGCGCCGGGCATGCTCGCGTCCCACTATGCGCCGCGCGCGCGCGTCAGGTTGAACGCGACGGATCTTCAGTCCGGCGAGGCCGGACTGGATTTCGCAGGTCGCTTTGCGAAGTCGCAAGGCGCGCTCGTTCTCGATCTCGCGCCGGACGGCGATCCCGCACGGGCCGCCTCCAATCTCTATGCGTTTTTGCGAAGGCTCGACGCATCCGGTGTAGCATCGATCGCGGTCGCTCCCGTACCGCAGGCGGGCTTGGGCGAAGCGATAAACGATCGCCTGCAGCGCGCGGCCGCTCCGCGCCCCGCTTAATTTTGGGCAGGCGGCCTGTTTTTCCTTTGAAAATTATACGTTTTTTGCAATTGTCTGCGAATTCGCCGCGGCTGGACAGCGCTTCGCGGGCGCAGAGGTTTTGTGAAATGGAATTGTCGCGGGTGTGCGCATGAACTGGGACGACTTCCGGCTCGTTCGCGCGATCGCCGAAGCCAAGTCGCTCGTTGGCGCGGCGGAAGGGCTCGGACTGAATCATTCGACCGTGTTTCGACGTCTCGGCCAGATCGAGACGGATCTCGGCAGGGCGTTGTTCGAGCGATCCCGCTCGGGCTATTCGCCGACGGCGGCGGGCGACGAGATGATCGCGCTCGCCAATCGCATGTCGGACGGCGTGGTCGAGTTCGAGCGGCGCCTCGCCGGGCAGGACGACAGGCCGCGCGGCGAATTGCGCGTGACGACGACGGATTCGCTCTACGCTTCCCTGCTCGCGCCGATTTTCGCGAGTTTTCGCGAGGCATATCCGGAAATCCGCATGGACATCATCGTGTCCAACGCGGCGTTGAACCTGTCGCGTCGCGACGCCGACGTCGCAATCCGCGCGACCGGCGAACCGCCGGACACGCTGGTCGGCCGCAAGGTCGGCTCGATGCCGTGGGGCGTGTACGCGCGCAAGGGCTCGAAGCTCGCGCAGGTCGATCCGATGGGGCCGGAAGCGCTTTACATCGGTTTTGCGCCGCCCATGGAGGAGATCGAGGCGGCGGTCTGGATCGCCCGTCACATTCCGCAGGCGCGCGTCGTTGCGCGCGTGAACACAATGCATATCGCCGCCGTATCGGCCGCCGCAGGCCTGGGGCTCGCGGTCGTGCCGCGTGTCGTCGGCGACAGCCTTTCGGACCTGCAACGCCTGGATGTCGATGTGCCGACGACCAATGCGCTATGGCTGCTGACGCACGCCGACCTCAAGGGCGCGGCGCGCGTTCGGGCCTTCATGGACCATGTCTGGACGCATCTGTCGCGCGAACGCGGGCGTCTGGCCGGCGACTGAGAAGCGCCGACTAAAAAAGGCGGGGATGAGACCCCGCCTGTATTCGAACGATGTGTCGCTGCCTACTTGATCGCGGCGATCTTCGCCTTCTCGTGCTTCACCTCGACGCTGTCGCCTACTTCCTTGCCGAGAAGCGCCTTGGCGAGCGGTGCGACATGCGGGATCAGCCCCTTGGCGGGATCGGCCTCGTCCTCACCGACGATACGGAAGGTTTCAGTGGCGCCGGCCTTGGTCTTCACGACCACGGTGTGACCGAAACGCACCTCGCCCTTGTCGGCTATCGGATGCACGAGTTCGGCGTTTGCTCGGCGCGCCGACCAATAGTTCAGGTCGCGGGCGGCGAGCGCGATCGCGCGACGGTTGCGCTCCTGTTCCGCTTTCGCCAGGGCGACGCGAGCGGCTTCGAGCTCCGCCTCGATCTGGGCGAGCCCCTCGGGCGTGACGAGATTGCGATGCGGGCTGACCGGACGTTCGCCGATGTCCTCGATGGACTCGTTCTCGTCGTTTTCGCGTGTGAATGCGCTGCTCATGGCTTGGGCCTGACTGTTTTACGGAGCGAGGATCGACGCTGGCGGCCGTTCCTGTCCTTGATCCATATCTAGGTCGTCGCCTCGACTTTGCACGTCCGCCGACGAACTGGCCTCAGTCGATGGCGACCACGACGCGCCCGCGCGTCTTGCCGGCCAGAATGTCGGGACCGAGTTTCAGGACATCGTCCAGCTTCGCCTCTGTCGTCATCGCTGCGAGCTTGGCGCGGTCGAGGTCGCGCGCAAGCCGGCTCCACGCTTCCTGACGAAGCGCCTGGGGCGCCATCACGCTGTCGACGCCGAGCAGGGCGACGCCACGCAGAATGAACGGCGCGACGGAGGCCGGCAGGTCCATGCCTTGAGCGAGGCCGCAGGCGGCGACCGCGCCCGCATATTTCGTCTGCGCCAGCACATTGGCGAGCGTGTGCGAGCCGACGCTGTCGACGCCGGCCGCCCAGCGTTCCTTCCCCAGCGGCTTGCCGGGCGCCGAAAGTTCAGCGCGGTCGACGATCTCGGCGGCGCCGAGGCCCTTCAGGTAATCGGCTTCCGACGCGCGGCCCGTCGACGCGATCACATGCCATCCGAGTTTCGCCAGCAGCGCGACGGCCACCGAGCCGACGCCGCCGGCCGCGCCCGTGACCACCACGGGACCGCGCGCCGGCGTCAGGCCGTGCCTTTCGAGCGCCATCACGCAGAGCATGGCCGTGTAGCCCGCAGTGCCGATCGCCATCGCCTCGGCGGCCGACAGGCCGTCCGGCAGGCGCACCAGCCACTCGCCCTTGACGCGCGCCTTCTGCGCGTAGCCGCCGAGGTGCGTTTCCCCGACGCCGAAGCCGTTGAGGATCACCTTGTCGCCGGCCTTGAAGGCCGCGTTGCTCGACTCGGTGACGACGCCGGAAAAATCGATGCCGGGGATCATCGGGAAGCGGCGCACGACCGGCGACTTGCCGGTAATGGCGAGGCCGTCCTTGTAATTGACGGTCGAATGCGAGACCGCGACCGTCACGTCGCCATCCATCAGGTCCTTGTCGTCGAACTGTCCGAGCGTCGCGCGATAGCCGGAATCGTCCTTGTCGATCCGGATGGCCTTGAACATGCTCATTGACGTGCTCCCCTGGATTCTTTCGAGTGCTTTTAGGCGCGCGACTAGGCCGTAGCAACCTGAGCGGTCGCGGGCTTTTCCTCGATCGGCAGATTTATGAGCGCCGACGCCACGCCGAGCCCGATGGAAAGCACCCATACCGGCGTATAGGAGCCCGTTGCCTCGTAGATCGTGCCACCGAGCAGCGCGCCGAGAAAGCCGCCGATCTGGTGGCTGACAAAGGCAAAGCCGAACAGCATCGCGAAATAGCGCGTCCCGAACATGATTCCGACGAGCGAGGATGTCGCCGGCACTGTGGAAAGCCAGAGCAGACCGGTGACGGCGCCGAAGACGAGCGCCGAAGCGGGCGTCGCCGGGATCATCAGAAACACGAGCGTCGTCAGCGCGCGCGAAAAGTAGATGAATGAGAGGATGTAGCGGCGCGGCATGCGGTTGCCGAGCCAGCCGGATGTGATCGACCCGACCATGTTGAAGATGCCGATCATCGCGAACGCCCAGCCGCCGACGCGCGGGTCGAGGCCCCTGTCGGTCAGGTAGATCTGGAAATGCGTGGTGATGAAGGCGAGCTGGAAGCCGCAGGTGAAATAGCCCATCACCAGCAGCACGTAGGAACGATGGCCGAAGGCTTCGCGGATCGCCTGGCCGATCGACAGGCCAGCCTGCGACCCCGTCGCTTCGGCGCGCGGCGCAGAGAGAGTCATCGCCAGCGGTATGACGACGAGCATCAACGCCGCGAAAGCCAGCGAGGTCGTGCGCCAGCCATAGGCCTGGATCAGGCCGACGGCGAGCGGCGAGAACAGGAACTGGCCGAGCGAGCCGGCGGCGGTCGCAAGGCCGAAAGCCATCGAACGCTGCTTCTCCGGCACGAGCCGGCCGAATGCGCCGAGCACGAGATTGAACGACGAGCCAGAGAGGCCGAGCCCGATCAGCACGCCGGCCGAGAGATTGAAGACGAGCGGCGTGGAAGAATAGGCCATGATCGCGAGGCCGGCCGCATAGAGTAGGCCGCCGGCGATCAGTACGCGAACGGCGCCGAAACGGTCCGCGACGGCGCCGGCAAACGGCTGGCCCAGTCCCCACAGCAGGTTCTGCAGCGCGATGGCGAAGGAGAAGACGTCGCGCGTCCAGTTGTTGTCGATAAGGATGTCGCGCTGGAAGGCGCCGATGGCCGAGCGCGGGCCGAAGGTGAGAATGGAGATGGCGCAGCCCGCCGCAATGATCAGGCTGACGGGAATTTTCGGACGCGAAGCGGAAGCCGCGGGAGCGGAAACGGACATGGGAATTCCTCGGAAGTCGGCGCCAACCTATCCGAGGGGCGTTCGCGGCGCCATTGCGCACAGCGGGACGAGAGGATGCGCGAAAAGCGGGGGCGGGTCATTCCGCCCCCACCGAACGCCCTCACATGTTCGCGTAATTCGGGCCGCCGCCGCCTTCCGGCGTCGTCCAGTTGATGTTCTGCGCGGGGTCCTTGATGTCGCAGGTCTTGCAGTGCACGCAATTCTGCGCGTTGATCACGAAGCGCGGGTCCTTGCGGTTCGCCTCGTCGCCGTAGACGATTTCGTACACGCCGGCCGGGCAGTAGAGGCGCGCCGGCTCGCCGTATTCCGGCAGGTTCTTTCCGACCGGGATCGACGGGTCCTTCAGCCGAAGATGGATGGGCTGGTCTTCCTCGTGGTTGGTCGAGGACAGGAAGACGCTCGACAGCTTGTCGAAGGACAATTTGCCGTCGGGTTTCGGATAGACGATCGGCGTAACCTGCGAGAGCGGCTTCAGCGTCGCATAGTCCGGCTTGCCGTGCTTCATCGTGCCGAAGAACGAGAACCCGAACAATTCGTTCGTCCACATTTCCAGACCGCCGAGCATCGTGCCGAGCGCCGCGCCCCAGCGCGACAGCAGCGGCTTCACGTTGCGGACCTTTTTCAGATCCTTGCCGATGTCGCCCTTGCGCCATTCGGTCTCGATCTCGACGATCTCGTCGTTGGCGCGGCCGGCGGCGAGCGCCGGCGCGATCTTCTCGGCGGCGAGCAGGCCCGACAGCATCGCATTATGCGTGCCCTTGATGCGCGGCACGTTGATGAAGCCGGCCGAACAGCCGATCAGCGCCCCGCCCGGGAAGGTGAGCTTGGGAACCGACTGCCAGCCGCCTTCGGAAATGGCGCGCGCGCCATAGGCGATGCGCTTGCCGCCCTCGAGTTGTTCGGCGACGACGGGATGATGCTTGAAGCGCTGGAATTCGTCGAACGGCGACAGCGTCGGATTCGAATAGTTGAGATGCGTGACGAAGCCGACGCACACCTGGTTGTCCTCGATATGATAGAGGAACGAGCCGCCGCCGGTGTTGAGATCGAGCGGCCAGCCGAACGTATGCTGCACATAGCCCGGCTTGTGCTTGGCTGGATCGATCTGCCACAGTTCCTTGATGCCGATGCCGAACTTCGGATAGTCGCGGCCCTCGTCGAGCTTGTATTTGGCGATGAGTTGCTTGGCGAGCGATCCGCGCACGCCTTCGCAGATCAGTGTGTACTTGCCGCGCAGTTCCATGCCGCGCGTGAAGGAATCCTTGGGCTTGCCGTCGCGGCCGACGCCCATGTCGCCGGTCGCAATGCCCAGCACCTCGCCCTTGTCGCCGTACAGAAGTTCGGCGGCCGCAAAGCCCGGATAGATTTCGACGCCCAGCGCCTCGGCCTTGCCCGCCAGCCAGCGGCAGACGTTGCCCAGCGAGCCGACGAACATGCCGTGATTGTCGAGCAGCTTCGGGAAGGCGAAATTCGGCAGGCGCAGCGCGCCCTTCGGTCCGAGGAAGTAGAAGCGGTCCTCCGTCACCTGCACGGTCAGCGGACGGTCCGCTTCCTCGCGCCAGCCGGGAAGCAGGCGGTCGAGCCCGATCGGGTCGAGCACGACGCCCGACAGGATATGTGCGCCGACTTCCGAACCCTTCTCGACGATGACGACCGAAATGTCGGGATTGATCTGCTTGAGGCGGATCGCGGCGGTCAGGCCCGATGGGCCGGCGCCGACGATGACGACGTCGTACTCCATGGCGTCGCGGGGCGGGAGTTCCTGAGCCTCAGACATGACGATCCTCTATTCCTGAACCGGTTGCGCCGGTATAGTTTATATGTAAACTGTTTTCAAGGGCGGCTTGATCTGCATGGATAGCAAGGCGGGCCAACGCGCGAAACCGGGGCGGGACAAATGGGGTGGATAGGACGGCTTTTCGTGGGCGCCGGCTTTGCCGTCTGCGCTGTCGCTGCGGTCATGGCGGGCAGGGCGGCGTCGGGCGGCGGCGACCGGACCAGCGTCGCCCCTGTGCAGCCCCCGGCCATCGACAAGGCTGCAGCCGCGGCGCGGCTCGCCGGCGCGGTGCGGATCCAGACGATCTCGTGGGACGACAAGCCGGACGCCAGCGGCGACGCGTTTCTGGAACTCCACGACTATCTCGAAAGGACATTTCCCAACGCGCATCGCGCGATGAAGCGGGAAAAGGTCGGCAAGTTCAGCCTGCTCTACACGTGGGAAGGTTCGGACAAGTCGCTCAAGCCGGCGATGCTGATGGGCCACCAGGATGTCGTGCCGATTGCGGCCGGCACCGAGCAGAACTGGCAGCATGCGCCGTTCAGCGGCGACGTCGCCGACGGCTTCGTCTGGGGACGTGGCGCGTGGGACGACAAGAGCAGCCTTGTTTCCTACCTGGAAGCAGTCGAAATGCTCGCCGCCTCCGGCGCGCAGCCGAAGCGCACGTTGATCATCGCGTCTGGCCACGATGAAGAGGTCGGCGGCCTGCGCGGCGCGCGCGAGATTGCGGCGCTGCTCGACAGCCGCGGCGTCAAGCTCGAATTCGTCATCGACGAAGGCATGATCGTCACGACGGGAATCGTGCCGACGATCGCGCGACCGGTCGCCCAGATCGGCCTTGCGGAAAAGGGCTATGTGACGCTTTCCGTGACCGCGGAGGGCGCGCCCGGACATTCCTCGATGCCTGGAAAGGACAGCGTCATCGGCGCCGTCGCCTCCGGCGTCGAAAAGCTGCAGGCCAACCAGATGCCGGCGCGTCTGGACGGCGTCGCGCGTCAGTCGCTGGAACAGCTCGCCCCGGAAATGGCGCCGCTGAATCGCGTCGTCCTGTCCAACCTCTGGCTGACAAAGCCGCTCGCGACGTCCATTCTCGCGCAGTCGGGCGGTTCCAACGCGCTCATCCGGACGACGACGGCGTTGACCGTCTTCAACGCCGGATCGAAAGAAAACGTGTTGCCGGGCAAGGCCGAAGCGCTGGTCAATTTTCGGATCGCGCCCGGCGACAGCGTCGCCAGCGTGCTCGATCATGCGCGCTATGTCGTCGGCAATCCGCTGCTGAAGGTCGCGGTCTACGGACACTCCCGCGAGGCGTCGCCGGTATCGCCGAGCGACAGCGCCGCCTACCGGCTGATCGAAAAGACGATCCGCGAGACGTTGCCCGATGCGGTTACGGCGCCGGGCCTCGTGATCGCCGGCACGGATTCCCGCAACATGGCGCCACTGACGCAGAACATCTATCGATTCATTCCTGTGCGGGCGGGTCCCGGCGATCTCGCCCGGTTCCACGGCACCAACGAGCGCATCGGGATAGACAATTACGCCGAGTTGATCGCCTTTTTTCACCGCCTGATCACGGTCTCGGCGATCGAAGGCCGCTGAGCCAGCTTTCGCCGGTGCAAGCGCCTGCCGGTCTGCAAGCAAGCCTCTGTCGGCTTGCGCCAAAGCTTACGCCCGATAGACTGGCCTCCCAATAAAAATCGGGAGGAAAATCATGCGTATCGTTCTCGCGGCCGCCTTCGCGGCCGGCGCTCTGTCTGTCACGCCTGCGCTCGCCCAGGCGCCGCAGGTCGAAAAGAACGTGTCGATGGCCATGGCGCAGGCGATCATCGCCGGCACGATCGAGCAATGCACGAAGGACGGCTACAAGGTCTCCGTGGTCATCGTCGACAAGGCCGGCCAGGTCGCCGCCTCGCTGCGCGGCGACGGCACCAATCCGCACACGATGGAATTCGCGAAGATGAAGGCCTACACGAGCCGCACGCGCGGCCAGACTTCGCTCGAATTCATCGCCGCGAGCTCGTCGCCGGAAGGCATGCTGCTGCGCCAGATTCCAGGCGTCGTGGCGATCGGCGGCGGCGTGCCGATCAAGGCCGGAGCCGAGGTCATCGGCGGCGTAGGCGTCTCGGGCGCGCCGGGTGGCGAAAAGGACGAGGTCTGCGCCAAGGCGGGCATCGCCAAGGTCGCCGACGCTCTGAAATAATTCGGCAATCCCGAGCGCCCGCACGCTACCAGCGTGCGGGCGCTTTCCATTTGTGCAGGCGGCCCGCTGCGCCGTCTTGCGGGCGCTGCTTCCCCGGTATTGACTGGGCGGACTCAACCGGAGGCTGCGCCATGATCGACCGCCGCTCGCTGCTCGCCCGTTCCGCCGTTTTCGCCGCCGCAGGTCTCGGCAGCCGGTCCGCGATGGCGGCGCCGATCAAGCCGGGCGCATCCGCCGCGCTGATCGTCGTCGACGTGCAGAACTGCTTCCTGCCCGGCGGTTCGCTCGCCGTGAAGGACGGCGACAAGGTCGTTCCGGTCATCAACAAGCTGGCGAAATCCTTCGCAAACATCGTCTGCACGCAAGACTGGCATACGGCTGGCCACGTCTCCTTCGCCTCCTCGCATCCCGGCAAGAAACCGTTCGACGTGATCAAGCTCGGCTATGGCGATCAGGTCCTGTGGCCGGACCATTGCGTGCAGGGCACGGAAGGCGCTGCGCTGGCAAAGGACCTGCAACTTCCCACCGCCCAACTGGTGATCCGCAAGGGTTTCCACCACGACGTCGATTCCTATTCGGCGTTGCTCGAGGCCGACAAGAAGACGAAGACCGGCCTCGCCGCCTATCTGAAGGAGCGCAAGATCAAGACGCTGTTCGTGACGGGCCTGGCGACCGATTTCTGCGTCGCCTGGACGGCCATCGACGCGCGCAAGGCCGGTTTCGAGGTCTATGTCGTCGACGACGCCTGCCGTGGCATCGACGCCAACGGCTCGCTGGCCAAGGCCTGGGCGGATATGACGAAGGCCGGCGTGAAGAAGATTCAGTCGGCGGATGTCGGTTGACGTCGAAGCCAAACGGCTCGGCCCGCGTTATGTCTCGGCGGCGCGCTGCGCGCTGCGGAGAGTTTGACGCTTGAGAAACCTGCCGCGTCTGATCGATCGCTCCAACGCGCAATATTCAGCGCGCTTTTCGCGCGATCTGCTCGACCGCATGATGTTCGTCGGCGACCCGGTCGCGGACGCGGCGGTGGCGGCGCTGCACGAGCGCTCCTACGATCGGCGCGCTGCGAAGCTCGAAGCCGTCCGCGCGCTTGCGGCCGAGGGCGAACCGGCGGCGCGGCTTTTCGTCGAGGAAACGACTGCGCAGCCCACATGGCTCGACGAGAAACTGCTGGCGCGCGGGCAGAAGGTGACGCTCGGCTTCGTCGCGCTGTCGCGCCTGTCGCTCCTGCATTCCCTGTTCGCCGGCGGCGTTTTCGCGCGTGCGACTCTTGTCACGCGCGCCACGGGTCGTCTCGGCGCCGATCCATCCACGCGCATCCGCGAGACCGGCGCCTTCATAGGGGCAATCATGCAACCCGGCGGCATGGCGCCCGGCGCGATCGGCCACGAGACGACGTTGCGCGTGCGGCTGCTGCACTCCTCCATTCGCGCCTGGGTCGGGCAGACGGCGGGCTTCGCCGCGTCTTACGTCGGCGCGCCCATCGACCAGACGATGCTGGCGATGACGCTCGGCCTTTTCTCCTATCTCAACCTGCGTTCCTTCTCGCGGCTCGGCGTGCGTTTCGGCGACGAGGACCTCGCCGGGCATCATCACCTTTGGCGCTACGTCGGGCATGTGCTCGGCATCGACGACGCGCTTCTCACGACGTCGCTTGCGCAGGAGCGCGATCTGTGGAGCGCGCTCGTCGCGCACCAGGCGTTCCCTGATGATTGGGGCAGGCTTCTGCTCGATGAATCCGTTCGCACGGCCGCTCGCGTCGGCGGCAACGTCAGGGAGTTGCGTTCGTTTTTTCGCGCCATGTTCTTGCAATTGTCCGGGTCGGAATGGTTCGGCGTCGACGAGCCGGCGTCCTTTGATCATCGCTTGCTGGCGCTACGGGTGGGCGCCGGCGTTTCGGGGCTGCGTCGTCGCTTCGTTCCGGGCATGGCCGACAGCATGGCGCAGCGTGGCCTCGCCGCGTTCGAACACTCGGTCCAGCTCGCGCGTACGCACGACTACGGCGTGAAGATCGAGACGCCGGAGGAGCGCGCGAAATCGGAGGCCGCGATGCTGTCGCTGGGTGCGCAGGTGCGCGAGCGCTTTGCGCATCTCCGGAACGAAGCGCCGCCGGTGCCCCATTTTGACGCAGGCGCCGCACGTCGCGCGTAAACCCCTCCTCAAGCCTAATCGCCGATAACTTTTTCCGAGCGAATTGCGCGCATTGCCTGTGGCGGAAAGGCCGCAGGCGGGCGCGTACGGATCGGGCAAGCGTCGGGTCGCGTCTGTGGCTGGCGTTCAGGCGGCAAGCGTATGGGTCGTTCGCGGATTGGATGGGCGTTTGGCGTTATGGCGCCGTGGTGCCTCGGCATGGGCTTGCTCGTGTCGTTCACCGCGACGGCTGGCCAGGATTACGCCTCCGGCGCGTCCGTGGCGCCCATAGACGCGCGCGTCGCGCTCGCGCCGCGCGACCTCATTCCTTCCTCCGCCCTGACCGGCAATCTCGGCAGCTACGCGTCGAGCCGCGGCGTCCTGCGCGAGGCGCGGCTGTCGATCGGCCCGTCCGCCGAATTCCGGTCCGTGCCGGACGAGCAGGACCCGCGCGCCGTGCTCAAGCCGCGTCCGGGCCATTTTCCCCAGGCTGTCCGCGCGAAAAAAGGCGATCCCGTCGTCGCGCTGCGGCCCTCCTTCGTATCGCGGCTCAAGGGCCCGAACGGCGTGAAGGCGCTGATCGCGCACGACCTGATGTTCCACGCGGACGATATCGCCATCGCCTCCAGCTTCCAGCCCTACGACGCCGATTCGTCCGGCCCCGAAGCCGTGTCCCGGTTCGAGCCCTGGGCCGAGGACGACGCGCCGACGCCCACGCCGTCATTCAGGGGCGGCGCTGGCGCTTCGCCGACCCAGGCGGGGCAGGGCGGGTCTTCCGTCACCATTCGCCCGGCGGCGATCGCCGCCCGCAACGCCCAGGGCGCGACGCCCGCCGTGCCGCGCGCCGTCAGCCTCGGATCGACGACGCCGGCGCCGGCTGACGCCACGCCGGTCGAGGTCGTCGCTCTGCCGGGTATGCCGCGCGTCGCCAGCGTTCCCAAGTCCCTGCCCAATTCCACGGTCGTGCCGCGCTCGGCCAACGGTCGACCCGACTATGCGGCGATGATCGGCCAGGAAAACCTCGCCCGCGAAAAGAAGTGCCTCGCCGAGGCCGTCTATTTCGAATCGCGCAGCGAACCGGAAGAAGGCCAGGCCGCAGTCGCCCAGGTCATCCTCAACCGAGTCTCGTCCGGCCTCTACCCGACGACGATCTGCGGCGTCGTCTATCAGAACAAGCATCGGTTCAAGGCCTGCCAGTTCTCCTTCGCCTGCGAGGGCAAGTCCCTGCGCATCACCGACCAGGAATCATGGGCGCGCGCCTCGCGCGTCGCCGATGCGGTCCTCGGCGGCGAGACATGGCTGGCGGACGTGGGCGGCTCGACGCACTACCACGCCAATTACGTACGCCCGCGCTGGGCCAAGCGCCTGAAAAAGATGGAAGTTATCGGCAAGCACATCTTCTACCGGCTAAAGGCCGGCCAGACCTAGGCCGCGCCGCGTCCGCTCTGGCCGATCTGCAACGTCTTGCGGCCGCGGTCCTGCAGGATTTCGACGATCTTCTTTTGCAGCGGCGCGAAATACCAGGGTAGCGAGACCTCCACGCGCACCATGTCGGCGAAAACGTCGAGGCCGGCCACGATCCGCTGCTTCAGCGCGACAACGACGACATCGGCGTGATTGGCCCGCCAGGTCACGTCGAAGGCCGAAAAGATCGCTCCGAATTCCGACTTGCCGCGCTCCAGCCCCCGCGCGATCCGGCGCTGGGCCTCCTCGGCTCCGAGATTGTGCGAAACGGTGACGACGATCGGTTCGGCCATCCGCCCAACATGGGGAACGGCGGTCCGGAAGTCGAGGCTTGCCGCCTCTGGCCGGTCATCGGGCGGCGCCTTGCCCGCATGGCCCAAAACGGCCATGTTCGCCACAGATTCTGTGTTAGACCGCCTTCCAGCGGGCCCTTGCAATTCTGCGACCGCCCGCGCATCGGAAAAGATACTCTCGCGTGCCATCAATCCTCACGTCGAAGCCCGCCCGCGCCCTTGCGCTGGTCCTGCTCGCCTTGCCCTGCAGCGTGCCCGCCGGCGCCCGGGAATCCGTCACGGTCTCGACGCCGTTCGAGGTCGGCGACAGTCCGGCCGGCAATTACCTCGCCGCGCTGGTGGCGGGCGCCGAACGCGACACGCTGGCCGCCTCCACTTACTTTCGCGAAGCCCTGCGCGCCGACCCGCGCAACGCCGACCTGACCGAGCGCGCCTTTGTCGCTTCGCTGGCGAACGGCAACATGCCGGAGGCCTTCGGTCTCGCCGAACGCCTCGTCAAGATCGACGCCTCCAACGGGCTTGCGAACCTCGCGCTCGGCATTCGCGCCATCAAGCAGGGCCGCTGGAGCGCCGCGCGCAACTACCTTGCCAAGGGCGGCGCCGGGCGCCAGCGCGACCTGACCGCAACGCTTCTGACCGCGTGGAGCTATATCGGCGCCAACGAGCCGAAGCGCGCCATTCCACTCGTCGACAAGCTGCGCGACGACGCCTTCGGCGTGTTCCGCGAATATCACGCTGCACTGATCTCGGATGTCGCCAATCAGCCCGACGAAGCGCGGCGACGCTTCGAGACGGTCTACAAGAGCGATCGCAACACGCTGCGCCTCGTCGATGCCTACGGGCGCTTCCTCGCCACGCGCGGCGACCGCGACAAGGCGAAGCAGGTTTATACCGCCTTCGATCAGGTGGTGCCCCGTCATCCCGTCGTTACATCGGCTCTCGCCGATCTCGCAGCGGGCAAGCCGCTGCCGCCCTTCGTGCGCAACGCGCAGCAGGGCGCGGCCGAAGTGCTCTACGGGCTCGGCGCCGTCGGCGGCCGCCAGGGCGACGAACTCGCCGCCATGATCTACCTGCGGCTGTCGCTGTTTCTGGAAAAGGACAACGGCCTGGCTCTCGTGACGCTCGCCGACGTGTACGAGCGCCTCAAACAGAATGCGCAGGCGATCGACGTCTATGAATCCGTACCCGAGGATTCGCCACTGCGCGTCAACGCCGACATCCAGATCGCGCTTCTGCTCGAGACGATGGGCAAGGGCGATGAAGCCAAGGCGCATCTGAAGGCGATCGTCGACGAGCATCCCGACGATCCGGAGGCGCAGACCGCGCTCGGCAACATCGATCGCGCGCGCAAGGACTACAAGGGCGCGATCGAGGCCTACACGAAGGCTATTTCGCTGGCCAAGGGGCCGGAGAAAGCGCTTTGGTCGCTCTATTATTATCGCGGCATAGCCTACGAGCGCGACAAGGACTGGCCTCCGGCCGAAGCCGATTTCAAGAAGGCGCTGGAACTCTATCCCGACCAGCCGCTGGTGCTGAACTATCTCGGCTATTCCTGGGTCGACAAGAACATGAACCTCGACCAGGCCTTCAAGATGCTGCGGCGCGCGGTCGAACTGCGGCCGCAGGACGGCTACATCGTCGACAGCCTGGGATGGGGGCACTACAAGCTCGGCCAGTATGATCTCGCGGTGAAGGAACTCGAGCGCGCGATCGACCTGAAGCCCTCCGACCCCGTCATCAACGATCATCTCGGCGACGCCTACTGGCGCGTCGGCCGCAAGCTCGAGGCGCAGTTCCAGTGGAACCACGCGCGCGACCTGAAGCCCGAGCCCGAGGACCTGCAGGCGATCCTCAAGAAGATCCAGAACGGCATCGTCGACGAGAAGCCCGAGGCGGCCGACGCCAACAAGAAGAGCGGCGGCTGATCCTCCCTCGTCATGCGCGCGCCGGCCAAGATCAACCTCACGCTGCATGTTCTCGGCCGTCGCGCCTCCGACGGCTATCACGAATTGCAGAGCCTCGTGGTGTTCGCCGGCGTCGGCGATCATCTGACCTTGACGCCGGGCGCCGAGCTTTCGCTCGCCGTCGAGGGGCCGACCGCGGATGCAGCCGGCGCCGGTCCGGACAATCTCGTGCTGCGCGCGACCCGCAATCTGCAGGAGCGCGTCACGCATCTGAAGGTCGGCGCATTTCGCTTGCAGAAGTTTCTTCCTGTGGCGGCGGGCATCGGCGGCGGCTCTTCGGACGCCGCGGCGGCGCTGCGTCTTCTGGCGCATGCAAACGGCATCGCGCTGGACGATCCGCGCGTCATTGACGCAGCGCGTGCGACCGGCGCCGACGTCCCGGTTTGCGTCGAGGCGAAGGCGCGCATGATGTCGGGGGCCGGCGAGGAATTGGGGCCGGCGCTCGATTTCGCGGCCATCCCTGCGGTCCTCGTCAACCCGCGCGTTGCTGTGGAGACGCGCGCGGTATTCGCGAAGCTCGGACTGAAGCCTGGCGATTCCTATGGCTTCGGCAGGCATCCGCAGATCGAGCCGGGCATGAGCAACGAACCGCTGATCGCCGCGCTGAAGAAAGGCCGCAACGATCTCGAGGACCCGGCCGGCGTCATCGCAAGGCAGATCGTGCATGTGCTCGCCGTGCTCGGCGCCGCCCGTGGCGCGAAGCTCGCGCGCATGTCGGGGTCGGGCGCGACCTGCTTCGCCCTGTTTTCCGACCGCCATCAGGCGGCGCGCGCCGCGCGGGTCATCCGTCGCGACCATCCGGGCTGGTGGGTGCGCGCGACCATGCTGCGCTAGGTTGGCCCGTCCCTTCGAGCGGCCATCTGGAACGACATTCGTGGCCTGCTACAATCCCTGAAAACGGGGAAACGCATCTTGGCCGAGACAAAATCCAGCGGTCCGCTCGCCGGCCTGCGTATTCTCGACATGACCGCCGTAGTGCTCGGCCCCCTCGCGACCCAGATCCTCGGCGACTACGGGGCCGATGTCATCAAGGTCGAACCGCTCGAAGGCGACCTCATGCGCGCCAACGGCGCACAGCGCGCCGACGGTTCGACCGCGGGCCTGAGTTCGATCTTTCTCGCCATCAATCGCAACAAGCGTTCGCTCGCCATCGACCTCAAGGCCGAGGAGGGCAGGGCGGCCCTGCGCCGCCTGGTCTCGACCTGCGACGCGCTCGTCCACAACATGCGGGTCGAGGCCATCGAGCGTCTGGGCTTCGGCTACGCCGATGTGAAGCAGATCAAGCCTGACATTGTCTATTGTGTAGCGACCGGCTTCGGTCAGGATGGGCCGGGCGCCGCGCGGCCGGCTTTCGACGACGTCATCCAGGCGGCCTCCGGCATGGTCGCCGTCTCCAACGTGTATGCCGAGCGACCCGACTACGTATCGAGCCTGATCGCCGACAAGACGACCGGACTGGCGCTCGTCAACGCGGTGCTCGCCGCGCTGTTTCATCGCGAGCGCACCGGCGAAGGACAATATGTCGAGACGCCGATGCTGGAGACAATGGCCGCCTTCGTGCTGGCCGAACACATGGGCGGCATGACGTTCGAGCCGCGCGAGGGCGCCGTCGGATATGCGCGGCTGCTGCAGGGCGGGCGCCGCCCCATGCAGACGAAAGACGGCTGGCTCGCCTTGCTGCCCTACACAGCCGAGCACTGGACGGCGTTCTTTTCGGAGATCGGCCGCATGGACATGGTAGAGATCGCCATCGATCGCACGAAGCGCAACAGGCACGTGCAGGAGCTTTATTCGGCGATGCGCGATGCGTTGGAACGACGCACGACGCAGGAATGGCTGGCGACCTGCGAACGTCTCGACATTCCGGCGACGCGCCTTTATGCGCTCGACGATCTGGCGGATCACCCGCATCTCGTCGCCACGGATTTCTTCGAATTGCACGATCATCCGGCCGTCGGAAAGATCCGCATGACGCGCCCGCCCACAAAATTCGGGAAGACTCCGGCCGGCATACGCCGCCATGCGCCGAAGCTCGGCGAGCAGTCGCGCGAAGTGCTCGAAGAATCCGGTTTCGGCGAAGCGGAAGTCGACGCGCTGATGGCGCGCGGCGTGGTGCGTTGAAGTGTCTTCGGGCAAGATCATTGCCGCTCACGAACTACAGGCCCGCTGGGCCTACGCCGAACTCGATTCCGAGCGCTTCGGCGCGAATTTTTCGGGACCGGAGCTTGACCGGCTGCGCGGCGAAAAGGCGCGGGGAAAGGCATTCGATCAGATCGATCGCGCAGATCACGCCGCACTGGTCAGGTTGCTCTATTCGTCGCGAGACGCGGGGTTGATCGGCGCCGTCAGCGCGGCGAGCAACTACCGCGCGGAAGAATGGACCAAGGTGCAGTTCACGCGCATCTTCGTCGTCCCTCATTACGGCAACGGAAGATTCGTTCCCTATGCGGAGTTCTATTTTGGCGCGCCGAGAACCGGCCCGGACGGCTCGCTGGACGAGGATGACGCCCGGGTGCAGGCGCTTCGCATTCCTGCCGCACCGGATCCGCAGGACGTCGAGCGGTTGATCCTGGTGCGTCGCCAGGGCCTGCTCGTCCTTGTGGAGGGCTATCTCAGAAGCGTCGTCTTCATGCGCTCGCCGGACCCGAACCTGCTCATTCCCGTCTGGGCGCCAGTGGAGTCCTAGCGCTCAATGGGCGCGGGAAATGCAGAAGTCGACGGTTTCCAGAAGCGCCGTCTTGATCGGCGATGTCTCGAAGATTTCGAGCGCATCGCGCGCCATCGCGCCATAATGCTTGGCGCGTTCGATCGTGTCTTCGAGCGCGCGATGCCTGCGCATGATGCCAAGCGCCTGCTCGAGATCGCCGTCCTTGATCTCGCCCTTCTCGAGCGTGCGTCGCCAGAACTCGCGCTCGGTCTCCGAGCCGCGGCGGAACGACAGCACGACCGGCAGGGTGATCTTGCCCTCGCGGAAGTCGTCGCCGACGTTCTTGCCGAGAGTCGCGGCTGTGCCGCCATAGTCGAGCGCGTCGTCGATGAGCTGGAAGGCGATGCCGAGATTGGCGCCATAGCTCTCGCAAGCCGCCTGATCGGCTTTCGAACGGTTTGCCAGCACGGGGCCAACTTCGCAGGCCGCCGCAAACAGCGCCGCCGTCTTGGCGCGGATCACCGCCAGATAAGCGTCCTCGGTCGTCGTCGTGTCCTTGGCGGCCGCAAGCTGCATCACTTCGCCTTCGGCGATCACGGTGGCCGCCGAGGAAAGAATGTCGAGCGCGGTAAGCGAGCCGACTTCGACCATCATCTTGAAGGCCTGGCCCAGCAGAAAATCGCCGACGAGAACGCTCGCTTCGTTGCCCCAGAGCATGCGCGCCGCCAGCTTGCCGCGCCGCATGTCGCTTTCGTCGACGACGTCGTCGTGCAGAAGCGTGGCCGTATGCATGAATTCCACAGCGGCCGCGAGCTTGATGTGCCCGTCGCCGCGATAGCCGCACATGGCGGCCGTCGCCAGCGTCAGCATCGGCCGCAGACGCTTGCCACCCGACGAGATGAGGTGATTGGCGACCTCGGGAATCATCGTCACGTCGGATCCGGTGCGCGACAGGATGGTCTGGTTGACCCGATCCATATCCGCCTTGGCCAGCCCGACGAGTTTTTCGACGCTCGCAGTCTTGGCCTTGTCCTCAAGGGAAATGACGACGCCCAAAGCACCCTCGCAAAGCAACAGGAAGGGTTATTTAGCGCGGTTCGGCGAAATTTGGAACAATTGCCGCGCTCTTGCCGTATCGAGCGCGTGCTGACAGGGTCCGCCGGAATGATCGAATTGCTGCGGACCAACGATCCTGTGCTGATTTCCTATGTCGAGGCCCTGCTCTCAGGCGAAGGCGTGGGATTTTTCGTGGCGGACCAGCATATGAGCGTTCTCGAAGGCTCGCTCGGCTTCATCCGGCGCCGGATCATGGTGCTGGACGAGGATTCGGCGCGGGCCCGCCGGACCCTGGAGGAGGCGGGGCTTGGCTCAGAACTCTCCCCGGCCTGACCGTCTCCTCGGAGGCCGGCTGTCGCTGGTCCAGCATGCCTCCGGCCACCGCGCCGGGACGGATGCGGTCCTGCTGGGCGCCTGCGCGTCGCCGCAAACCCATGGGAAGGGGCTCGATTTCGGCGCGGGGGCGGGAGCGGCGGGTCTGATCGCGATGTGTCGCGCGCCGGCGCTCGACATGACATTCCTGGAAATCGACGCGGCGACTGCGGCCTGCTGCGACGAAAACATTCGCCTGAACGGCTTTGCGGGTCGCGCTGTAACAATAGTTGCCAATGGTCTGGTCGCTGGTGCGCGCCGCGCTTCCGGTCTGCGCGACGGGATCTACGATTTCGTCCTCACCAACCCGCCGTTTCATGACTTAGGCGCGGTGCGCGTCACGCCGGACGCGGGGAAGGCGCGGGCGCATGTGGCGGGCGAGGGCGGACTTGCCGCGTGGATGAAAGCCGCGCTTGCGCTTCTGGCCCCTGGCGGAACGTTTTTCATGATCCACCGGGCCGACGCGCTGGCGCAGATCGTGGATGCGGCGAAGGGCCGGCTCGGCGGACTGCGCCTGCTGCCAGTCCAACCCCGTGCCGGCGAACCGGCCATCCGTTTGCTGGTCGGCGGACGCAAGGGCTCACGGGCGCCGCTCGCGCTCCTGCCGCCGCTCGTCCTGCACGCCGCCGACGGCTCCTTCACCGCCGAAGCGGATGCGATCCATCGCGGCGAGGCGGGTATCGACTTGCGGCTGCATTGACCCTCCGGGTCCCGGCCCATAGGTTCCGCGCCGAATTGGATACCGACATGACCGACGCTTCCTACAGAGATCCCCGCAAGAGCTTCCAGGGCCTCATCCTCACGCTCCAGAACTTCTGGGCCGAGCAGGGCTGCGTCATCCTGCAGCCCTACGACATGGAGGTCGGCGCCGGCACCTTCCACCCGGCCACGACCTTGCGCTCGCTGGGGCCCAAGCCCTGGAAGGCCGCCTATGTGCAGCCTTCCCGCCGCCCGAAGGATGGCCGCTACGGCGAGAATCCGAACCGGCTGCAGCATTATTACCAGTATCAGGTGATCCTGAAGCCCTCGCCGCCCGACCTTCAGGGTCTCTATCTCAAGTCGCTGGCCGCGATCGGCATCGACCCGATGCTGCACGACATCCGTTTCGTCGAGGACGACTGGGAAAGCCCGACGCTCGGCGCCTGGGGGCTCGGCTGGGAATGCTGGTGCGACGGCATGGAAGTGTCGCAATTCACGTACTTCCAGCAGGTCGCCGGCTTCGAATGCGCGCCCGTGTCGGGCGAACTGACCTACGGTCTCGAACGCCTCGCCATGTACCTGCAGGGCGTGGAATCGATCTACGATCTGAATTTCAACGGCCGCGAAGGCGACGAAAAGGTCACCTACGGCGACGTGTTCCTGCAGGCCGAACAGGAATATTCGCGACACAATTTCGAACACGCCGATGTCGAGCGCCTGTTCCGCCACTTCAAGGACGCGGAAACCGAATGCCGCAACCTGCTGGCGGCCGGCGACAGGGGCGAGCGCCACGACATGGTGCTGCCGGCCTACGACCAGTGCATCAAGGCCAGTCACACGTTCAACCTGCTCGATGCGCGCGGCGTCATCTCGGTCACCGAGCGCCAGAGCTACATCCTGCGCGTGCGCGAGCTGGCGAAGGCCTGCGGCGAGGCGTGGCTGCGCACGGAGGGCGGCGGCGTCGCGGCATGATTAACGCCGCGATTGACGCAAGATATTCGTAACCTGAACGAAAAATTGCCGATCGCTAAAATTGGATGTTTCGAAACAGGATTTTCGTAATCAGCCGACATTAAGTTCGCCTTAACGCCCCATGAAAACCGGGCATTTGGAGAGCGAACGATGTCCGCCATCGGCAAGGTCCGCGACAGCGCATACTTGAGGCTCCGTAAATTCAGGGCCGACGTACAAGCGACGACATCAATCATTTTCGCCCTCTCGACGACCGCGGTGATGTTCTCGGTTGGCGCGGCGATCGATTACGGGCGCGCCGTCAACAACCAGACCCGACTGCAGGCCGCCGTCGATTCCGCGGTGCTCGCCGCCATCCAGGCGCCAGCGGACCAGCGCGTTTCCAACGCAACCAAGATTTTGCAGGCCAATCTCGCAGGTTCCGGCGTCACGGCGAACTGGACGACGCAGCCGACGCTCAATGCCGATGGTTCGATCACGGCGGCGGCGAGCGGCGTCATGGGCACGACGGCGCTCGGCATCGCCGGCTTCACGACCATGAACCTGTCGGCCTCGGCCAAGGCGAAGATCACGCAGCAGGCCGTGCAGTCGCCGGCCAATGTCGCCTTCACGCTGACCGGCGCCAGCGGCTGGTACTGGAAGCAGGTCGATCTCTACAAGCACGAACCGAACGCCGCGAGCGATACGCTGATGGCGAGCTACATCTATCAGCCCACAAGTCTCAACAATGGCGGTACTGGCGACGTCAGCGCAAAATTCGCGACCGGGCCGGGCGGCGCGATGGTCGACGGCCTCGTCAACACGACCGTTGCCCTCGGCTCGACCTACGACAACGCCTATCTCGTCATGACCGTGCTCAGCGACGGCTGCGCGCCGGGCTACGGTCCGCAGCATCCCGACTACGGCGGGAACACGTCCTACTGGAATCCCTTCGTCTGTATGCCGGTGGGGTCTACGTGGACCTCCACGAAGACGGTCTGGGATTCGAGGAAGGGCCAGTACGTCACGACCACCACGACGAACACCGTCTCCAAGACCGCCACGCCGGTCTACTACCGGACGACCGACCCCAACACGGCGCACAACCTGTTCGTCAACGGCGTCGAACTCCCCAACAATGTCTCGACCAATTTCTTCAGCCTGTTCAATTGCGGGCAGACGACGACGCACGACTGGGAAGATACGCCCTGGGCCAATCCGCTGCCGGGCACCTGGTCGCAGCAGGACATCCATTTCACGGTCGTGTCGGTCTGCGGGTCCAACGCCAACGTCGCCAACGCGACGATCCCGTCGCTGGTTCAATAGCTCCCAGGCCCGCGCGAGCCGGCGCGGGCTTGCAGGGCGGCAATGGACAAGCCCGAGCTTGTGCGCATATTGGCGGCGACCCCTCCGGGGACCACCGCCAAGAGGAACACAATGACCGCTCCCGTCATCGCCCAGAAGTCGCCGATCCCTGTCGAGGTCGAGGCCGGCAAGACCTATTACTGGTGCACCTGCGGCAAGTCCGCCAAGCAGCCGCTCTGCGACGGCGCCCACAAGGGCTCGGAATTCGCGCCGATGGCCTGGACCGCGCCGGAAACCAAGACCGCCTATCTCTGCGCCTGCAAGCACACGAAGAACGCCCCGCTCTGCGACGGCGCTCACAAGGCGCTCTGATCCCTCATCAATCGCTTTGACCTTGCTTCGGCGCGGCTCTTGTCCCACAAGACGCGCCGGAGCGCTGGCCTGCGGCCAGCGACGTCGCAAAGCCGGCCAGACCCGGCGGAAACCAGCCATTCCTGACCGCCGAGACCGATGCCCGACCTCCTTCTCGAACTGTTTTCCGAGGAAATCCCGGCCCGCATGCAGCGGCAGGCCGCCTCCGACCTCGAGCGCCTCGTCACCGGGGCGCTGATCGAGCGCGGTCTGAAGTTCGAGGGCGCCATCTCGCACGCCACGCCGCGCCGCCTGGCGCTCCACATCGCCGGCCTGCCGCCCCGCCAGCCCGACCTCCGCGAGGAGAAGAAAGGCCCGCGCGTCGGCGCGCCCGAGGCGGCCGTCCAGGGCTTCCTCAAGAGCGCCGGTCTCGCCTCGCTCGACGAGGCGAAGATCGAGAAAGACCCGAAGAAGGGCGAATTCTATGTGGCCATCGTCGAGCGGCCCGGCCGTCCGACGCTCGACCTGCTCGCCGAAATCCTGCCCGGAATCATCCGCGCCTTCCCGTGGCCGAAGTCGATGCGCTGGGGCGCGGCCTCCGTGCGCTCGGACGCCTTGCGCTGGGTGCGTCCGCTGCATTCGATCGTCGCGACTTTCGGCGCCGAGAACGAGGAGCCCGACATCGTGCCGTTCGAGATCGACGGCGTCGCCGCCGGCAATCTCACGCGCGGACATCGTTTCCTGGCGCCGTCGGAAATTCGCGTCCGCCGCTTCGACGATTATCTTCCGGCGCTCGAAAAGGCGAAGGTCGTTCTGGATTCCGCGCGTCGCAAGGACATCGTGCTGCACGATGCGCGCGACCTCGCCTTCGCGCAGGGTTTCGAACTGATCGAGGACGAGGGACTTCTTGAGGAGGTCGCAGGCCTCGTCGAGTGGCCGGTCACGCTCATGGGTTCGTTCGACGAAAGCTTCCTGGCGATTCCGCAGGAGGCGATCCGCGCCACCATTCGCGCCAACCAGAAGTGCTTCGTGCTGAAGAATGGCGACAGGCTCGTCAACCGCTTCATTCTGGTGTCGAACATCCTCGCCAGCGACGGCGGCAAGGAGATCGTCGCCGGCAACCAGCGCGTCGTCGCGGCGCGCCTTTCGGACGCGAAATTCTTCTGGGAGACGGATCTGAAAATCCGTCTCGAGGATCGCGTTCCGAAACTCGATTCGATCGTCTTCCACGAGAAACTCGGCACGCAGGGCCAGCGCGTGAAGCGCCTGGAGACGCTGGCCGACGAGATCGCGACGAAACTCGGCGCCGATGCGAAGACGGCGGCGCACGCCGCGCTCGCCGCCCATCTCGCCAAGGCCGATCTCGTCAGCGAAATGGTCGGCGAATTTCCCGAATTGCAGGGCCTGATGGGCCGCTACTACGCGTTGGCGCAAGGCAAGGACGAAGCCGTCGCCGCCGCGATCGAGGAGCACTACAAGCCGCAGGGGCCTGCCGATCGTATCCCGACGAATCCGGTGTCGGTCGCCGTCGCGCTCGCCGACAAGATCGACACGCTGGTCGGCTTCTGGGCGATCAACGAGAAGCCGACCGGCTCGAAGGATCCGTTCGCGTTGCGCCGCGCCGCGCTCGGCGTGATCCGCATCGTTCTGGAGAACGGCCTGCGCCTGCCGCTGCTCTACATGTTCCGTTACGCCCAGTCGCATCTCGACAAGCACGTCAACATCGGCGGCGACCTGCTCGCCTTCTTCGCCGACCGCCTGAAGGTCTATCTGCGCGACAAGGGCGCGCGGCACGACCTGATCGACGCGGTCTTCGCGCTGGAGGAACAGGACGACCTCCTCATGGTCGTGCGGCGCGTCGAGGCGCTGGCTTCCTTCCTCGATTCCGACGACGGCAAGAACCTGCTCGCCGGCTACAAGCGCGCCGCCAACATCCTGCGCGCCGAGGAGAAGAAGGACGGCGCGGGCGCCTTCGACGCGCGCCACGCGCCGAACCTTCGCTCCCAGCACGAGGAACATGCGCTGGCCGCAGCCATCGACCGGGCCCGCAACGAGACGCAGGAGCGCGTGAGGGCCGAGGATTTCGAAGGCGCGATGCATGCGCTTGCGAAATTGCGCGCGCCGGTCGACGCCTTCTTCGACAACGTCACCGTCAACGCCGACGATCCGCGCCTGCGCACGAACCGCCTGCAGCTCCTGAACGAACTGCGGGCGGCCATGCACGAGGTCGCGGATTTCTCCAAGATCGCCGGCTGATTTCCTTCAGGCTCGCGGCGCCGCCGCAGTGAAAGCGCTGTTGGCGTAGGCGGGCTCGCTGTCGCCGCGCCTGCGGCGCAGGTAGAGCGCGTACATTTCCGCGCAGGCGACGACGGTCAGCGTTTCGCACTGGATGGCGCAGGCCAGCCCGATCGCGAATGCGATGACGTGGTTGGCGGCGTCGCCGCGTTCGGCGGGCCTGTCCTCGTTCCGCAGGGAATCGCATTCGGCGATCCACGCGCAGACGAGAAACAATGCGCCCAGCGCATAAAGTATCTTGAAAGCGAACCCGTTCAGACCGAGCGCGACCATGTCGGTGGCGCCAAGCCCGTAATAGCCGAAGAGCGCGGCAATCACATGCGTGGCGATGGCGAGCTTCCGACCGGCCAGATGACTTTCCAGACCGCAGGCAAAACCGGCCAGCAGACAGGATGCGAGATAAGGATCGAAATTGATGATCATGACAATGCCCCCGAATTGGCGAGGGCATTGGAGCGCCAAGTCGCAAGCCGCCGGTAAACGCCGTCTTGCGCGACAAAATCACATTTACCGCGCCTTTGAGCCAAAGGCCGCGCAAACATGAATCAAAATTTACCAATCGCGGCCTGTGACGCCGCGCGCGGGATCGCGGCCAGCGGCCATTTGGTCGTGCTGCGCTGCACGATCATTGCCATGCGAATGAACGACGTAGGCGATTGCATAGGGTTGAACGGGATTTCGCGAAAAGACTGGCGCTCGTTGTCACCGATGGGCGCATCGATGTGGCCGCGCATAAAATTTAGCGCGACTTTGAGCCAAATTCGCCGAAACAATGAATTAAAATTTACTGTTCTCGATCGCAGCCGGCGTGTGAGCGCGCGTTAGCGCCAGACGCCCCTCGAAAGCGACGGTCGATCGCCTCACGGACGTCCGAATTTGTCGCGCCACGCCGGCGGCGCTTCCGCGAAGGGAAGGGCGGTCGCCTCGTACACCGCCCGCGCGATTCCGCGCGCCAGGCAGTCGGAGGCCAGCGCGCAGATCTCGATGAATTCCGCTGTCGGATCATTCATCGTCCGCCGGCCGGTCGAGGCCGCGAACATCGTGTCGCCGTCGAAGATGGCGTGCGCGAGCCGCAATCCCTTCGAGAGCCCTCCGGACGCGGCGATGGCCATGCGTTTGGCTTGCGCCTTTGTAAGCCTGGCGTCGGTGGCCACGAGACCGATCGTCGTCGCAGGGGTGACCGGCCGTCCCTTCCAGGCGAGCGCCGTCGAAGGCGCCTCTCCCAGTCCCAGCCCGCCGAATTCCTTGCCGATCTCCCAGGGCGAAGCCCAGAAATGCGGACCGCCGCCGGCCACCGCCGAACCGATGGCGTTGACGATCACGAGCGCGCCGACTGTGTGGCCCGCCGACGTGACGACGCTCGCCGAACCCAGCCCGCCTTTCAGGTCGGCCGTCGTTGCGCCATAGCCCCCGCCGGCCGTCCCGAGCGCGAAAGTCTTCGCGGCTGCGCCGCATGCCGCATAGGCGAGGTCGCGATAGGGCGGGAAACGGCCCCAGTCCTTGTCGCCGCCATTCATCAGGTCGAAGCAGATCGCCTGCGGCGCGATAGGGATGATTGTTCGGCCGAAGGCGATGCCGCGCCCCTGTTCGCGCAGCCAGGCCTGCGCGCCGGTCGCGGCGTCCAGCCCGAAGCTCGATCCGCCCGACAGCACGATGGCGTGTATGCCTTCCAGCGTCGCTTCCAGCGCCAGGCATTCCTGGTCGCGTCCGGCCGGCGCTCCGCCGGTGATCGCCACCGAGGCGACGGCCTCCGGTTCGAACAGCGCCACGGTCACGCCTGTCGCGATCCTTGCGTCCTGCGTATTGCCGACCGCGATGCCTTCGACATCGGTGATGAGGTTCAGCGGGCCGTGGCGCATCGAATCTTCCCTTTGCCGGAAGCTTGGCACGCCCCGAAATGTGGCTGCAACGTGCGTTTTGACGCCGCGCGGGCGCCTTGATCGGGGGATAGCTCGAATGTGTCGCTCAGGTTGCGTTCATCTGGGACCTGCCAAAAGCGACGGCATCGTCAACTGGAGCCTGGTTCGATCATGGATACCCGCCCGCAAGGCGCCAATGCCCCGCTTTCCTTCCGCCTCAGCCGCGGAACCGGCGCCTCGTTCGTCGTGACCGAGACCGAAGGCCGCATCGGCGGCGTGTTCGGCGACCTTTCCAGCGCCATGCGTTTCGCCCGCTACGAAGCAGCCTCCCGTGGCCGCCCCCTCGACCTGCGTTTCGACGAGAGCCTCGCGCTGATCCGCGCCGCCGGCTGATCGTTGACTTGCCCTTCCGCTTTGGATCGCATGTCGTTTCCCGGGGAGGAAACGACATGACGACATTGCGGGAGGATCAGGACGGCCCGGTTCGCATACTCACCATCGACCGGCCGGCCGCGCGAAACGCCATCGATCCCGAAACCGCCGAAGCGCTGCACGACGCGATCACGCGTTTCGATGCGGACTCCGCTGCGAGCGCGCTGGTGCTGACGGGCGCGAACGGCAATTTCTGTTCCGGCGCCGACCTCAAGGCCGTGTCAGGCCGGGAATCCTTCTCGCACGATCCTGCAGGACGCGGCCCGCTCGGTCCGACGCGCCTCGTCGTGAACAAGCCGATGATCGCGGCCGTCGAAGGCTATGCGGTCGCCGGCGGCCTCGAACTGGCGCTGATGTGCGATCTGCGCGTGGCCTCGACCACGGCGGTCTTCGGCGTGTTCTGCCGGCGCTGGGGCGTGCCGCTGATCGATGGCGGCACGATCCGCCTGCCGCGTGTGATCGGCCAGTCGCGCGCGCTCGACATGATCCTGACGGGCCGCCCGGTCGCGGCCGACGAGGCGCTTTCCTTCGGTCTTGCCAACCGCGTCGTCGCCGCCGGCGAGGCGCTGGCGGCGTCGGTGGCGCTCGCCCGCCAGATCGCCGCCTTCCCGCAGGCCTGCATGCGCTCCGACCGCCGCTCGGCGCTCGACCAATGGTCGCTCGACATGCCGACGGCGCTGCGACAGGAGGCGTTTCTCGGCGACCGCTCGCTGCATGTCGACGGACGCGACGGCGCGGCGCGCTTCGCCTCCGGCGAGGGGCGACACGGAAAATTCTGAGCGATTGGCCGGGCGCCGTCGAGCGCCCTATCTTCCCTGCCATGCTTCCGCCCGAAAACCTGCTCGCCCACGAGACCTCGCCCTACCTGCTGCAGCACGCCGACAATCCCGTGCACTGGCGGTCCTGGGGCGCGGCCGCGCTCGAGGAGGCGCGCAGGCTCGACCGCCCGATCCTCCTGTCGATCGGCTACGCCGCCTGCCACTGGTGCCACGTGATGGCGCACGAGAGCTTCGAGAACGAGGCGACCGCCGCGCTGATGAACCGCTATTTCGTCAACGTGAAGATCGACCGGGAGGAACGTCCCGACGTCGACCACATCTACATGTCGGCGCTGCACGGCATGGGACAGCAGGGCGGCTGGCCGCTCACCATGTTCATCGCGCCGGATGGCGCGCCGTTCTGGGGCGGCACCTATTTTCCGCCCGAGCCGCGCTACGGCCGGCCCTCCTTCGCGCAGGTGCTGGAAGCCGTGCACGACGCCTGGACCAACAGGCGCGACGGCGTGACGAAGAATATGCGCGCTTTGTCCGAGCATCTGGCCGAACTCTCGGCGGCCGCGCCCGGTCCCGCGATTACCGACGAGATGCGCGGTCGGCTTGCCGATGCGCTGGCGCGCCAGATCGACAGGACTCATGGCGGCATCGGCGAGGCGCCGAAATTTCCAAACGCGCCGATCTTCCGTTTCTTCTGGTAGGAATATTGCCGGACCGGGCGCGCAGACCTGTCGGACGCCGTGCGTGATCTGCTGATCGCCATGTGCCAGGGCGGCATCTACGACCATCTCGGCGGCGGCTTCGCGCGCTATTCGACGGATGCCGAATGGCGCGTGCCGCATTTCGAGAAGATGCTCTACGACAACGCGCAGATACTCGAACTTCTGGCGCTCGCCCATGCCGATGCGCCGCATCCCCTGTTCGCCGAACGTGCGCGCGAGACGGTCGGATGGCTGATGCGTGAAATGCGCACCGACGCCATCGACGGCGTCGCCTTCGCCTTCGCCGCCGCGCAGGACGCCGACCAGGAAGGCGAGGAAGGGCTGTTCTACACCTGGAGCGAGCAGGAAATTCGCGAAGTCCTGGGCGCCGGGGCCGACGCCTTCATCGCCGCCTACGATGTGCGGCCGGGCGGCAATTGGGAAGGCAAGAATGTCTTGCGCCGCGTCGGGCCGCCGGGCGACGCGGCGTCCGAACGCGCGCTGGCGCGATCGCGCGCGCTTCTGTTTGCGCGACGTGAAAAACGCGAGAAGCCCGCGCTCGACGACAAGCTGCTCGTCGACTGGAATGGATTGATGATCCGCGCGCTGGTGCGCGCCGCCGCCGTGTTCGGGGAGCCCGCGTGGCTGGACGCTGCGCAGACCGTCTGGCGCCACGTCAATTCGATCGCGCGCGACGACGACGGCCGGCTCGCGCACGCCTGGCGGGCGCGCGTAACCGCATCCGGCCAGCTCGACGATTATGCCGCCTTCGGCCTCGCCACGCTCGCCCTGTTCGAGGCGACGGGGCAGCGCGCGTATTTCGATGAAGCAAAGAAGCTCGCGCTGGAGACGATCGAATTGTTCGGCGATTCCGACGGCAGCCTGTTTCTAACCGCCAGCGATGCGAGCGACGTGCCGGTCGCGCGTCCCCGTCATGGGCGCGACAATGCGACGCCGGCCGGCGTCGGCATGGCGGCCGAACTATTCGCGCGCCTTCATCATCTTACCGGCAAGGCTAGATGGCGCGAGACGACCGAGCGGCTTGTCCGCGCGTTTTCGGGCGGCGGCGCCGCGCTGGCGCTGAGCCCGACTCTGCTGGCGGCGAGCGACCTGCTCGAGCATGCGCGCGTGACGGTCGTCGCCGGCGACGAGCAGAGCGGGTCGGTTGCGCTGCTGCACGCCGCCCTGACGTCGCCCGATCCGGCGGTCTGCGTTCTGCGCGCCGGCGACGACTGGCCCGAAGGAAGTCCGGCGCACGGTCGCACGCCGGTCGATGGCAAGGCCGCGGCCTATGTCTGCGAAAATCTCGTGTGTGGCCTGCCCACGACAGAAGTCGCGGGTCTTGCGAGAGCCTTGAAGGCGGCCGGCTAGGCCGCCGTCACAGACGCGCGGCGCGCCAGCGGCCGGAGCAGGACTTGCTCGGCGCGTCCCACTTGCCGCTGCCGCTCTTCTCGAGCATCTGGCCGTCGGCGTTGACCATGCTGGCGACCTGGAAGCGCGCCTGCCCGTTGGGAGCGATCGTGCCAGATGCGCTGACCGGCAGTTCCTCGACCCGCAGCAGGCGGTCGCCGGCCACGACGACCGTCCAGGTATAGGCGTCGCAGGCGCCCTTTTCGGTCACGACCGAAACCGACCACGACCCGTCGTATTTGCCGGACGAACCGGCGGCCGCGGGGAGCGCGAGGGCGGAGGCGAGCGTAAGCGCGAGCGCGAGTTTTCTCGGTTGGAACATATTCGATCCGATGACGTTGCAGGGTTGGCCAGAGGGTCTGCGCGGCGAATCGCCTAGCGCCGCCCGTTGCGGTCGCGCGCCTTGTGTCATGCCTTTGCGGCCGGAATCTGTTCGAAGCCCGGGCTTGGCGCGAGTTTTCGCAGCCGTCAGCCGTCCTTGAAGGGCTTGATATTCTTCACATCCCAGTCGTCCGTGCCGGAAATCCGGCAGGCGGCGCCCTGGAGATGCTCGGTCGGATCGCCGTGGATCCTGGCCACGAAGGCCCGGCAGACCTGTCCGTCGACGGGGTAGGGGGACGCCACGGGCACGAAGGATCCGGAGCGCCCGCTCTGCGGATTGGACCAGGCGACCGTCGCGCCATTGCCCTGCGGGTCGAGCGCGACCCCAAGCGCCGCCTTGGCCCGGCGCCAGTCCTCGGCTTCCAGATGTTTCGAGAGCGGCGACGGGTCGGACGCCGACGGAATCGCGGCCGGCTTCGGCTTTGCCGGAATCGACGCGGTCGGCTCGTAGTCGACGAGCGAGGCCGTATTGGAGGAAGGAAGCGAGATGGAGCATCCGGAGAGTACCGCCGCGGCGACGCCGATCACGACGAACCTGGCCGACGCCGGAGGCGTCGGGCAGGCCGTCAACGCGTTACTGGAGCGGATTGGGATACGCACTACGGTCCGCCGTGGTACAAGAACTCTTATGGATTCTCCCGCACAGCCGTTAACGGCCGGTGACTTTACCGAAGCCGCAGAACCTTTTGCCCTGTTCGAGAGCTGGCTCGCCGAGGCGCGCCAGAAGGAAATCAACGATCCCGAGGCCATGGCCCTGGCGACCGTCGACGAAACGGGCCTGCCCAACGTCCGCATGGTTCTGCTGAAGGGCTTCGACCGTCAGGGGCCGGTCTTCTACACCAACGCCGAGAGCGCCAAGGGCCGCGAACTGCAGGCGGCAGGCCGCGCCGCGGCGCTGTTCCACTGGAAATCGCTGCGGCGTCAGATCCGCATTCGCGGCCTCGTCGAACAGGTGACGGAGGCGGAATCGGACGCCTATTTCGCCAGCCGCCCGCGCGACAGCCGGATCGGCGCCTGGGCGAGCCAGCAGTCCCGGCCGCTCGAAAGCCGGTTCGCGCTCGAGACGGCGGTCGCCAGATACGCGGCCAGATACGCCGTCGGCGACGTGCCGCGTCCGCCCTACTGGCGCGGCTTCCGCATCAGGCCGCTGCAATTCGAATTCTGGTCCGACAAACCGTTCCGCCTGCACGAGCGCATCGACTTCCGGCGCGATGCGCCGGAGGGCGACTGGCGGAAACAACGGCTGTATCCCTGAAGCCAGAGCGCGACTTTGGGCCCTTCCTCATGCTAAGAGCCAGCCCGTCCCATTGCGGCCTAAAAGCGAGGCCATGACGACGCCGACAATGACTACGCCGACGACGCCCACTTCGCCTGTCCTCGCCGCCGACCCGCGCGCCTATCCCGCCTATCCGTTGCTGGCGGCTTCCGTCGCCGTCTTCCGGGATGGCAAGGCGCTGATCGCGACGCGGACCAAGAATCCCGGCGCCGGCGTCTGGTCCTTGCCGGGCGGCCTGGTCGAGGCGGGCGAAACCCTGGAGCAGGCCGCGCTGCGCGAATTGATGGAGGAGGTCGGCGTGGAGGCGCGGATCGTGGGCTTCAACCGCCACGTCCAGCGCGTCGACCGCGACGAACAGGGGCGGGTTCGACATCATTTCGTCGTCGCGTCCTTCGTCGGCGCGTGGGTCGCCGGCGAGGCGACGACAGGGCCGGAAGCAGGCGAGGTGCGCTGGGTCGATCCGGACGACCTCGGCGACCTCCCGACCACGCCCCACCTCGGCCGCATCCTCGCGCAGGCCGCCGAAATCTTCCGGAGCGCCACGTGACGCTGCTCCGCCCGACCGCATTGCTCGTGGCGATGGCGCTCGGCGCGACGACCGCGCTTGCCGTCGAGCGCAAGCCGGCGACGGCGCCGAAGAAGCCCGCAGTCGTGGAGAAGCCGGCCCCCGAACCGGAGCCGCCGCCGCAGCAGCCCTCCGACGGGTCGCCGCCCTACGAGGCGCAATTGACGCGGCTCTCGGAGATCATGGGCGCGCTCGCCTGGTTGCGCGGCGTCTGTGGCGACGACGACAGCGGCGAATATCGCGCGCGCATGGCGGCGCTGCTCGACGCCGAAGCAACGGCGCCGGAGCGTCGCGAAAGGCTCGCCGGCGCCTACAACAGGGGCTACCACGGCTACGAAACCACCTATCGCGCATGCACGCCGAACGCGCGCATGGCGATCTCGCGATTCGTCGACGAGGGCGGGAGGATCGCCCATGAAATTTCCTACCGTTTCGGTGGTTCCTGACCCTCTTACAGGGTTAACGAATTGCGTTCGTGTTGAATTAACCTTTCGGAAAGACCGGCGTCGCGCGCAGCCCAAGCCCGCATTAATGTCCGCGCCCATGAAGCCGCTGCGCGCCCACAACGATCCCGATATAGACCTTGCCATCGACACCGACGATCGTCGCGCGGCGCTGATCTACGTGAACGAGGCTTTCGCCGAAGCGATCATCGCCGGCATCGACATGGAATCCTTCGCCGACGCAGCGATCGCCGCAGGGATCCAGGAACTGGTCGCCTGCTATGGCGAAGATGCGGTGGCGACCTTTGCCGCGCGCCTGCCCGATCGGGTGCGACGCGGCGAATTCACGATCGGCGCGCGGCACTAGCTTCTTGCGTCTGGACGCTCGCGCGGCTTACGACAGCGCATGGCCAAGAACGTGCGCGCGCGAGAGCCGGTCGAGACGATTTCCGAACCGATGACCGACGCGACGGCCCTGCCGCCGCTTGTCGTCGCCATGCGACAGAAGATCCTGCAGGCCTGCGCAAAGGGCGACATCGAGGCGCTGCGCATTCCGATCGACTGGAACGAATTGCGGCCCCTGTTCGAACGCGGCGCGCGCCGCGCGCCGGGCGAGGACCCTGTCGCGCGGCTGAAGGCGATGTCGGCCGATCCAGCGGGCCAGGAAATCATCGCCCTGTTGCGCGCCGTCCTGCGGCAGGCTTTCGTCAAGGTCGTGCGCGGTCCGACGACGCTCTATGTTTGGCCCGCCTTCGCGCTGCGCCCGCCGGCCGATCCGACGCCGGCCGAGCGCGAGATCATGTTGACCTGCGTGCGTTTCGCCGACCTCGCCTCGCCGCTCGCCGACGGCCGCGCCATGCCGATGGAACTGGCGATCGGCGCAGACGGCGTATGGCACACGTTCTGGACGTCGCCGGGGCCGCGCGGCCAAGGTTAAGCATCTATGCTCCATTGCATTCAATTTTAGCGATCCCGCTTCACGCAGCGGCAAGTCCGGTCTGTCATTCTCGACCCGAGAAAGTTGGTCCAGCAAGGACTTGGGGCATGGGCCCGCGGTTGCGGAACTGGTTGACCGGAGCGCCGGGGGGCGCCGATGAGATGGCGCTGGCGCACATACGCGCCGAGCAGTCTCACGCGCTGACCCATTCGACGCCGCTGATGATGGTGCTCAGCGTCTGCGCCGCCTGCGTGCTGCTCGCCTCGATGCTGCAGCAATCGCAGGAGCAGTGGGCGATCGGCTGGACCTTCATGGTCTGCGTCTATTCCGCCTATTGTTACGTGCTGACGCTGGACGCGCGCAAACGCCGCCGCCATGCGCATGTAACGCGCCGCGCCATTTTCAACGCGGTCATGCGTGCTTTCGTGCTCGGCGCGCTGTGGGCGGCGCTGCCCGTCGGCTACGTTTTCTCCGACCTGAATACGGGCGAACTCGTCGTCTTCTGCCTGACCTGCCTGATGATGGGCGCAGGCGCCTTCTTCCTGTCGCCCGTGCCGGGCGCCGCCTACGCTTTCGTCGCGCCGATGGTCGCCGGCGCGATCGCATCCGTTCTGGCGATAGAGGGCGCCGACCATGTTGCGCTCGTCGCGCTGTTCCTCGTCTATGGCATCGCGCTGGCGCGCGTCGCGCATCTCTACGCGGCGAGGCTCGTGGAGCGGCTGCAGGGCGAAATCGACGCGGAGCGCGCGTCCGGTCGCGACCCTGCAACGGGACTGCCCAACCGCGAATCCTTCGCCCAGGAACTCGGCGTCGCTTTCCAGCGGCTGGAGCGCTTCGGCGAGAAATTCGCGGTCGCCAGCATCAGTTTCGAACGGCTCGGCGAGGAAGTCGAAACCAGCGCCGACGACGTTCTGGTCGCCGCGCTGGCGAACCATCTGGTCGATCTCGTCGACCAGACCGACTTCGTCGGCTGCACGTCGGAGCGCGAATTCTCGATCATCCTAGCCGGCGTTCACTGCGCGCAGGAAGCGGCCGGCGCGGTCGAGCGGCTGGTCAAGGCGCTGGCGCTGCCATCGGCGGCGCGCGGCGAGGAATTCGAATTGTTCTGGGCGGCAGGCGTCGCCCTCGCGTCCAAGGACGGCGAAAGCGTCGATGCGCTCATGCGCGCCGTCGCGTCGGCGCTGAAAGCCGGGCAGGCCGACGCGGATCATCCCGTGCGCTTCTTCGACAGTCTCGACGAGAGCGTCGTCTCCGAACGTCGCCAGCTCGAGGCTGATCTCCGACAGGCCGTCGAGAATGGCGAGTTGCGGCTCGAGTTCCAGCCGATCCTCGACGTCAAGACGAACCGCATCGCTTCCTGCGAAACGCTGGTGCGCTGGGTGCACCCGACGCGCGGCCTCGTGACGCCCGACGTGTTCATCCCCATCGCTGAACGCACTGGCCTGATCCACGAGATCGGCGAATGGATCATGCGTGAATCCTGCCGCGTGCTGGCGCTGCTTCCTTCCGACGTGCACATGGCGATGAACGTTTCCGCCGCGCAATTGCGCGGGCAGTCGGTGTTCGAGACCTTGCGCGAGGCGCTTGCCGACTCCGGCGTCGACAATCGCCGCATCGACATCGAGGTAACGGAATCCCTGCTGATCGCCCGCGACGATCCGGCCTTGACGGTGATCTCGGCGCTTGCCGACCAGGGCTATTCGATCACCCTCGACGACTTCGGCACAGGCTACGCCTCGCTCAACTATCTCAACCGGATGCCGCTGACGCGGGTGAAGATCGACCGCCAGTTCGTCGCCGCCATGGCGACCGATCCGCGCCAGGCGGCGATCGTCGCCGCCATTCTGGGCCTGTCGAAATCGCTCGGGCTCGAGGTCACGGCCGAAGGCGTCGAGACGCACGAACAGGTCGCGCTGCTGCGCGCCGTCGGTTGCGATTGCGTGCAGGGCTATCTCGTGTCGCGGCCGCTGCCCGAGAGGGAGCTTCTCGCGCTGTTTGCCGGCGGCGCCCGGAGCATGGCCGCCGCCTGACGATCACAAGGCGGCGTGAAAGCGCACCGGGCGACCGCGCGACGGCGCGACGATTTCGCCCTGCCACATCACCCTGGCGCCGCGCACGATCGTTCCGACCGGCCAGCCCGTAACGCTCTTTCCGTCGTAGGGCGTCCAGCCGCAGCGCGAGGCGATCCAGGAATCGCGGATGGTTTCCTGGCGCTTGAGATCGACGATGGTGAAATCGGCGTCGAAGCCGACGGCCGTGCGGCCCTTGCGCGCGATGCCGAACAGGCGCGCCGGTCCGGCGCTCGTCATGTCGACGAAACGCTCGAGCGTCATGCGGCCGGCCGCGACGTGATCGAGCATGCAGGGCACGAGCGTCTGCACGCCCGTCATGCCTGAAGGGCTCTGCGGATAGGGCTTGGCCTTTTCCTCCAGCGTATGCGGCGCGTGATCGGAGCCCAGGATATCCGCGACGCCTTCAGCGACGCCCTGCCAGATGCGCTTGCGATGATGCGGTTCGCGCACCGGCGGGTTCATCTGCAGCTTCGTGCCGAGGCGCGCGTAGTCATCGGAAGACAGCGTGAGGTGATGCGGCGTCACTTCCACCGATGCGACATCCTTGTGGCCCGCCAGAAATTCGATCTCCTCGCCGGTCGAGACGTGCAGCACGTGGATCAGCGCGCGCTTGTCGCGCGCGATACGCACGAGACGCTGCGTGCATTGCAGCGCAGCCGTCACGTCGCGCCACACATGATGCGAGTTCGGATCGCCCGCGACGCGCAGATCCTTGCGCTCGTTGAGACGGTATTCGTCTTCCGAGTGGAAGGCGGCGCGCCGGCGCGTGGCGCCGAGAATGCGGGCGACGCCGTCGTCGTCCTCGACCAGAAGAGATCCCGTCGAGGACCCCATGAACACCTTGATGCCGGCCGCGCCCGGCAGCCTCTCCAGTTCAGGAATGTCCTTCACGTTGTCGTGCGTGCCGCCGACCCAGAAGGCGAAGTCGCAATGCATCCGGTCCGTGCCGCGCGAAACCTTGTCGGCGAGTTCGGTCGCGCCGGTCGTCAGCGGATTGGTGTTGGGCATCTCGAACACGGCGGTGACGCCGCCGAGCGCTGCGGCGCGCGATCCCGTTTCGAGATCTTCCTTGTGGACAGGTCCCGGCTCGCGGAAATGCACCTGGCTGTCGATGACGCCGGGCAGGATGGTCAGGCCCCGGCAGTCGATGCGGTCGCCGGCCGAGGCCCGCGACAGGTCGCCGATGGCGGCGATCGTGTCGCCTGAAATGCCGATGTCGCGCTGGCCGCGTCCGTCGTGATTGACCAGTTCGCCGCCGGAGAGGATGAGGTCGAAAGTCTGGGCCATGCGTTTCCCCGTGTCCGGCCCTGCTCTTAAGGCCAACCCGCCGCGCCCGCAAACCGCTGGCCTGCCGCTTGCGGGGCGACCCAGCAAATGGCCTGAAGGCGCTTGACTTGAAGCACAGGCGACACAATTTGCGATCTATCGTTCAGGAATGTCATGCCCGTCGTCCTTCTTTCAGATCGCTCCGTCGTATCCGTCTCCGGGACTGATGCGCGCGTCTTCCTGCAGGGGCTCGTCACCTGCGACATGGACAGGGTTGCTCCCGATGCGCCGGCCTTCGGGGCGCTGCTGACGCCCCAGGGCAAGATCCTGTTCGATTTCTTCGTCGTCCAGACCGGCGAGGACTTCCTGCTCGATGCGCCGCGCGAAAGGGCCGCCGATCTGGTAAAGCGGCTCGGTTTCTACAGGCTGCGCTCGAAAGTGCAGATCGAGGATCTGTCGAGCGATGCGCGTGGCGACGACGCCCTGGCCGTCGTCGCCCTGTTCGGCGACGAAGCGTCGGCGCCCGCGGATGCGATCGCCTATGCCGATCCGCGCGAGGCGTCGCTCGGCCGTCGCATCATTCTTCCTCGGCCGGCCGCGGAGGCTCTCGCGACCGATGCGCCCGCCCTCTACGAGGCCCACCGCATCGCCTGCGGCGTTCCGAAGGGCGGCCTCGACTTTGCCTACGGCGACGCCTTTCCGCATGAGACCAACATGGACCTGCTGCACGGCGTCGCCTTCGACAAGGGCTGCTACGTCGGACAGGAAGTCGTGTCGCGCATGCAGCATCGCGGGCTGGCGCGCAAACGCGTCCTGAAGGTCGAGGTCGAGGGGGACGCGCCGCCCGGCGCCGACATTCGCGCCGCCGGGATCTCGGTCGGCGCGCTCGGCGGCGTCCTCGCCGGCAAGGGCCTCGCCACGTTGCGGACGGACCGGCTGGACGAGGCGAAGGACGCGCCGCTGACGGCGGACGGCGCGCGCCTTCGCGTCCTGCCCTGACCGCCTTCCCCGCCGTCCGCCTTTTCGCTAAGACGCGACATGGCGAAAAAACCCGAGAAGCGCCCCGCGATTCTGCACGACGACGGCCTCGCCCGCTGCCCGTGGCCGGGCGTCGATCCGCTCTACGTCGCCTATCACGACAACGAATGGGGCGTGCCGGAATATGATTCGCGCGCCCTGTTCGAGAAGCTGATCCTCGACGGTTTCCAGGCGGGTCTCTCCTGGATCACCATCCTGCGCAAGCGCGACAATTTCCGAAAGGCCTTCGACCGTTTCGAACCCGCGAAGATCGCACGCTACAAGCCGGCGAAGATCGAAAAGCTGATGGCCGACGAAGGCATCGTCCGCAATCGCCAGAAGGTGGAAGGCGCGGTGCTCTCGGCCCGCGCCTGGCTGAAGATCGAGGAGAAGGAAGGCTTCTCGAATTTCCTGTGGAAGTTCGTCGACGGCGTGCCCGTGCAGGGCAAGCTGCGCGATCTCAACGACATCCAGGCCGAGACGGAGACATCGAGAAAGATGTCGAAGGCGCTGAAGGAGGCCGGCTTCAAGTTCTGCGGCCCGACCATCGTCTATGCGTTCATGCAGGCGACCGGCATGGTCAACGATCATCTCGTCGATTGTCATTGCCATGCGCGCTGCGCGTCACTGGCGTTGAAAAGGAAATGAGCCGCGTCGCGCCCCGCGCCTGGCAGCGGATGCTGTCGGGGCGCCGCCTCGACCTGCTCGATCCCTCGCCGCTCGACGTCGAGATCGAGGACATTGCGCATGGCCTCGCGCGCGTCGCCCGCTGGAACGGCCAGACGACCGGCCCGCACATCTTCTCTGTCGCGCAGCATTCGCTGCTCGTCGAGAAGATCGCGTCCTCCATCGACATCGGCATCGGATCGCGGGGCGCCTTGTTCGCGCTGCTGCACGATGCTCCGGAATATGTGGTCGGCGACATGATCTCGCCGTTCAAGGCGGTGATTGGCGATTCCTACAAGCAGGTCGAGAACCGCATCCTGGCCGCTATCCTGCTGCGCTACGGCCTGCCGGCGAAGCCCGCCGCCGGCCTCTCGGCGCTGGTGAAGAAAGCCGATCGCGCCGCGGCGTTCTTCGAGGCCACCGCGCTCGCGGGCTTCGAACTGTCCGAGGCGCAGAAGTTCTTCGGACGTCCCGATTTTCGCCCGCGTGGTCTGGACGAATTGCTGGCGCCGATCTCGTCGCAGGAAGCCGAACAGCGATTTCTCGCACGCTTCCGCGCCATCGAAACGGAGGCCTGATGCCGCGCCTGCACGTTTGCCCGCTGCGCATGATCGACGACGTCGTCGCCGAGAGCGGCGCGCGTTCGATGGTGACGCTCATCAACGTCGGTACGCCGGTCACGCGGCCGGCGCTCATCGACAGCAGCCGTCACCTGTTCATCGGCATGTCCGACATTCTCGCGCCTGCGCAGGGCCATGTCGCGCCCGATGTCGAACACGTCGAAAAGCTTCTGACCTTCGTGCGCGCCTGGGATCGCGCCGATCCGCTGCTCATCCATTGCTGGGCGGGCGTCAGCCGCTCGACGGCGGCCGCCTTTGCATCCGCCTGCGCGCTGCGTCCGGAACGCTCCGAGGTAGAGATCGCCCGCGCCATCCGCACGGCCTCGCCGACAGCCACGCCCAATGCGCGTTTCGTGGCCGTCGCAGACGATATTCTCGGACGAAAGGGCCGGATGGTCGACGCCGTGGCCGCCATAGGCCGAGGCGTCGACTGTTTCGAGGGCGTGCCCTTCGCGCTGCCGGTGTGAGCGCGCACTTGCAGCCGCGCTGCGGCAGGGCATTCTGATCTCGATCCGGGCGCACGCCCGGAGCAGGGGGACCGGACGTGGACGCCTTTCTCGTGCTCGCAGCCGTGGCGCTCGCCGCCGCCGGGCCGGTCGCGCTCTTTCTGGCGATAGGCGCGCGCAGCCGTCTCGCAGTCGCCGAGCGGCGGATTTTCGAACTCGAAAACGACTTGCGCGCCGCAGGCGCCCCGCGCGCTGCTCAACCGTTGCCGGGCGGCATCTTCGATACCCCGCCGCCCCGCGCCGAACCCTGGCCGGACGTCACGATTACGGATGCGCCAGGCGAACCGCCGCCGCTTCCGGAATCCCCGGTTGCGCCGCCCGAACCGCCGCCGGTTCCCGAACCGCCGCCGCTGCCCGGAGCAGCGGGCGCTCCGCCCGCCCCGCCGCGCGATACACGCACGCTTGAGGAAAGGCTCGGCGCGCGCTGGACGGTCTGGGTCGGCGGCGTCGCCCTGGCGCTCGGCGGCCTGCTGCTCGTGCGCTATTCGATCGAGCAGGGCTATTTCGGACCCGGCGCGCGCTGTGTCCTGGGTCTTTTGTTCGGCGCCGCGCTCGCCGTCGCCGGCGAATTCCTGCGCCGCCGCGAGCAGGCCGGCCTGCCGACGCAGACGCCCGCTGTCCTGACAGCGGCCGGCACGGTCGCGCTTTTCGGCGCGGTCTATGCGGCGCATGGTCTCTACGGCTTCATCGGACCGGCCCTCGCCTTTGTGACGCTCGGCGCCATCGCGGTGGCCTCCATTCTCGCGGCCGCGCTGCACGGACCGGCGCTTGCGGGACTCGGCCTCGTCGGCGCCTTCGCTGCGCCCCTGCTCGTCTCGTCCAACGATCCCAATCCCTGGCCCGTCGTTCTCTATCTCGCGGCGGCGACCGGCGCCGCCTATGCGCTCTCGCGTATCCGCCGCTGGCTGTGGCTCGCCTGCGCGGCCGCCGTCGGCGCAGGCGTCTGGGCGATCCTGCTGGCGATACAGGGCGCGCACAATTTCCTGCACGCGGCGCTCGTGCACATTCTGGTTTCGACGGCGCTGGCCGGCGCCTTTATTGCGTGGCTGCCGCATGCGACGACGCGCGACGAGGACGCGCGTTTCGATCCGGTCGCGGCTTCCGTGCTGGGTGGTCTGGCCGCCGTCTGCGCCTTCGTCGCACTGCATGGCGCGACGCATGGCTATTTCGACACGACGGCGACGATCCTTTCGGCGCTGATGGTCGGCGGGCTGGCGCTTCTCGGCGCCATCGTCGCGCCGGCCGCCAGCGTCCCGATCGCCGGCGCGCTCGGGATCGCGATTCTCTGGATCTGGACGGGGGATGCGACGAAGCCCGTTCATCTCTCGGCTGTCGCGACTTTGCACGAACCGGTCGGTCCGGCGCGCTTTGCCGCTTTCGCCATTTTCGCGGCGGCCGTCGTCGCTTTCTTCGGCGCGCGTCGGCTCGCGACGGGGCGCGCGCTCGACGCGCTGCTTGCGGGTCTCTATGCGGCAGCCGCGTCTGTCACGCCGCTGCTCGCTCTTTCCGTCGCCTATCTGAGGCTGGCGCGAAGCGAGGCGAGCCCGCCGTTTGCGCTGATCGCCGGCGCGTTGGCCGCGCTCTTCGTGTTTCTCGCGCAATATTTCCGGCGCGGGGATTCGCCCGACGCGCCGCCCGCGACGAAACTCGCGCTCGGCGCCTTTGCGACGGCGGCGCTCGCCGCTCTGGCGCTCGGCTTCGTCTTCGTCTTTGACCACGGCGCGCTGACCGTCGCTCTCTCGCTCTCCGCGCTGGCCGCCGCCGCTGTTTCGGCGCGGTTGGATATCGTCGCGCTGCGCTGGGCGGTTGCGGCGATGGGCTTCGTCGTTCTCGGCCGCCTCGCCTGGGAGCCGCGCATCGTCGGCGAGGCGCTCGGCAAGACGCCGGTCTTCAACTGGCTGCTGTTCGGCTACGGCGCGCCGGCGCTCGCTTTCGGTTTCGCCGCGCGCCTCATGCGGCTGGCGAAGGACGAGGACCTGCCGGTGCGTGTCGCGCAGGCGCTCTGCATCGCCTTTTCCGCGCTGCTCTGCGTCTTCGAGATCAGGCACGCGCTCAACGGCGGAAATGTCCTCGCCCCCTTGTCCTCGCTGCTGGAGGAAGGCCTGTTCGCGGCGACCGCGCTGATCTTCTCGATCGCGCTGACCAGGCTCGACCTGCGCCGCGCCAGCCCGGTCTTTCACTATGCTTCGCTCGGCTTCGGCGTGCTCTCCGTGCCGCTGGTCGCGGCAGGGCTCGGCTTCGATTCAAATCCTTATTTCGACTGCGAACCCGTGCCCGGCGGGTTGCTCTTCAACGGCCTCCTCCTCGCCTATGCGGTTCCCGCCGTTCTCGCGGCGATCCTCATGCGCGTGTCGCGGGGCGTGAGACCCGATTGGTTCACGACGGGCGCGGGCGTCTTGTCGCTGGCGCTCCTGTTCATGTACGCCTGCCTGCAGACGCGACGTTTCTTCCACGGCGCGACGATCTGCTCTGGCGAGGGCGCCGGGCAGGTCGAGATCTGGGCCTATTCGGCGGTGTGGCTGGCGCTCGGCGCGCTCTTGCTGATCTACGGCGTGGTCCGCCGGATGCAGGGCGCGCGCATCGCCTCCGCCCTGTTCGTGCTGGCCGCGACGCTGAAAGTCTTCCTCTACGACATGTCGGGTCTGGAGGGCCTGATGCGCGCCCTGTCCTTCATCGGCCTCGGGCTGGTGCTGATCGGGATCGGGCTTCTCTACCAGAAACTCGTCTTCGGCCGTCCCCGCCCGCCGGAGGAGGCGCCGCCCGGCGAACCCGTGCTATAAGCCGCCCGAGGAGTCGAGATGAGCGACGCGAAGACAATTGCAGACATGCCGTTCGAGGCGGCGATGAAGGAACTCGAGACCATCGTCGCCCGGCTGGAAAAGGGCGACATAAGCCTTGAGGATTCGATTGCCGCCTACGAGAAGGGCGAACTGCTGAAAAAGCGCTGCGAAGACCTCCTGAAGCAGGCCGAGGCGCGGATCGAGAAGATCAGGCTCGGCGCCGACGGCAAGCCGGCGGGGACGACGCCGCTCGACGTGGAGTAGGGAAAAGAAAAAACCCCGCCGTGGGGCGGGGTTTTAGCGGGGCAGGAAACGGCTCCGAAAAGCGGGCTTCAGACCCCCAGGTCCCCGAAGGGATATCGGCGAAGATAGGCTTCTTCGCCCCGCGATTCAAGCTTTGGCGGACGCAATTGCAATACCGAACGCGTGCTTCAGCCCCTCGGCTATGCGATTGAGGTCCGCTTCGCTTAGCAATTCCCTGGGAAATGCATTCGCAACTCTGACCCGGTCGAGTCTTTCATGGGATACAGCCATGGACGAACTGCAGACGGCCCAAGTGTCGGCATTGAGGCAGCTATATTTGCCTCTGGCGAAGAACACGTCCGAAGGGGTGATACGATCGCCGGGATGGCTGGCCGAAAACGGCACGACTAGACACCGGCCCGGTCCGTATCCATGCCGCTCGTTGTAAGACCTCGGCGAAACCACGACGACCCGTCTGGTCTTGTCCATCTCCGGAGCCACGCGCGCTCGGCGGAAATCGCAAAGAAGTATGCGCCCGCGTTCGGGAACGAAGTTAATCGGCAAGGAAATAGCTTTCGAAAAACAATCGAGGCACTAAAGCAATTGCGGTTCTTCAACGTCAACTACCTCGCCGCCTCACGTCCCCTGCATGAAAACCAGGTCGGTATCCGCGGGTTTCGCGCCGGCCGCTGTCAGCATGGCGTGCGCCTGCCCGCGATGATGCGTCTGGTGATTGAAAACATGCACGACCGCCAGCCAGCGCGGCTTGACGATGTCCTTTTGCGCGACGCGTGAGAAATAGCGCAATTCGCCTTTCAGCGCGTCGTCGTCCAGCGCATCCGCCCAGGCGATGATGCGTTCGTCGAAAGCCGCGCGTTTCTGCTTCAGTTCGTTCCAGTCCTCGACGAACGTCGTCGAGCCGGGAATGCTGACCTCCGGTCGGGGAACATCGGAGAGCCGGCTCATCCACATGTTGTCGCCCCAGTAGAGATGGCAGAGCGTGGCGTGGATCGAGCCGAAGAAGGCGCCGCGGTCGCGCCGGCGCTCCTCGTCGCTCAACGCGTCCGCCGCGCCGTAGATGCTCTGGTTCTGCCAGCGATTGTAGCGGGCGAAGGTGCGGACGTAGTTCGCGTCGATCATGGGCGCAGCATGGACGCGTCCGCGCCAGCCTTCAATTCTTCAGCCGCGTATAGGCGCCGTCGAAATTGGCGGCGCTCCCCGCGCCGACGCAGCCCTCGTCGTGAACGAGCAGCGCGCCGCCGGCCAGGACGAGTTTCGCCCTGCAGGCCTCGGCCGGCGCCTTGGCCGGATCGACCTGCCGGCCTTTGGCGTCGTTGGCCAGCGTAACGATGCCGCCGACCGGAACGGCCTTGCCGTGGAAGGCGCCCGAAAAGACCGGGCCGGCGCCCTGGTAGGTCATCTTCGCTTCGATCGCGAGATCGCCGCCGTCGACCTTGATCGAGACATACCGGTCCTTGTCGCCCCAGTAGCCGGCCCAGTCGGCGATGGCGGGCGCGTAGGGGCCGAGACGGTCGGTCGGCAGCCAGCCGAAGGTCTGCCGCCCGCCGGCGCCGGTGAAGGCGGCGCAGGTCGCGGCGCCCCTGGCGGCGCCGAAGGCGACCACGTCGCCCGGCAGCACATAGGCGCATTTACCGACGCAGGCGCCCGCCTTGTCAGGCGTCGCGCCGAAGGCGGCCTTTCCGTCGCCGGCGATCCGGGCGACCCCCTTCAGGTCCGAGAGGTCGTCGGAGAGGAAGCAATCGTCCGCCGCTGCGGCGGCGCTCACCGTCAACGCGAGCGCGGCGAGGGTGGGCAGGACGGAAAGCAAGGCGAGGCGCGGGCTCATCGAAATCTCCTTGCCTGCATCAGGACGGGAAAACTCCCGCAGCGTCGGTGCGCTTTGGCGCCGCAGAGCTTGCGCAAGCGACATGCCGATCCCAAATATGTGACAAGACAACAGGCGGGGCGCCGTCAGGGCCGCGCCGGATTGGGCTTGGAATTATGCGCGACCCTTATGACGTTCTCGGTGTTTCTAAGACCGCGAGCGCGGACGAGATCAAGAAGGCCTTCCGCAAGCTCGCGAAGAAATACCATCCCGACCAGAACAAGAACGACCCCAAGGCCAAGGAGAAATTCGCCGAGGCCAATTCCGCCTACGAAATCGTCGGCGACGCGGAGAAGCGCGGCCAGTTCGACCGCGGCGAGATCGGCGCCGACGGCAAGCCGCGCGGCTTCGAGGGTTTCGGCGCGGGCGGTCCCGGCGGCTTCCGCCGACAGGCGGGTCCCGGCGGCGCCGAACATTTCGAATTCCACTACGGCGGCGGCGGATCGCCGTTCGGCGGCGGCGCGGGCGGGGGCTTCAACGCCGGCGACATCTTTTCCGAATTGTTCGGCGGCGGCAGGGGCCGCGGCCGGGCCGGCCCGCCGCCCAAGGGCGAGGATTTCACGGCGACCGTGCTCGCGCCCCTCGACGAGGTGGCGAAGGCCGGCAAGGTCAATGTCGTCCTGCCGACCGGCCGCATGGTCGAGGTAAAGATTCCGCGCGGGGTCGAGGACGGCCAGCAGATCAGGCTGCGCGGCCAAGGGCAGCCCAGCCCGCACGGCGGCGAACCGGGCGACGCGATCGTCACGCTGAAATTCGCCCAGCATCCGCTGTTCAGGGTGGAGGGCCGCGACCTGCGAATGGACCTGCCGGTCACCCTGTACGAGGCGGCGCTCGGCGGGCCCATCGACGTGCCGACGCTCGAGGGCAGGGTGGAAATGTCCATTCCGCCGAACTCGTCGTCGGGCCGCACCTTGCGGCTGCGCGGCAAGGGACTCGAAGGCAAGGGCGGTCAGCGCGGCGATCTCTACGTGGCGCTGAAGATCGTCCTGCCGGAGAAGCCGGACCCGGAATTCGAGGCCCTGATGCGGCGCTGGAAGGACAGCGCGCCCTACGAGCCGCGCAAGAAGCTCTGATCTCAGGGTCGGCGGCGTTCGCCGAATCCGGCGGCGAGCGATTCCATGCGGGCGCGGGAGATCGAGCCGGCGAGGCCGAAAACGAATCCCCCGGATTTCCAGACGAGCGCGGCGACCCCTGCGCCCGCCTCGGGCGCCGGCCCCAGCGGCTCGGCGCCGGCCGCCTCGGCGACGAGGACGATGCGCTCGCCTTCGCCGGTCTCGTAGAGAAGGAAGGCGGCGGGCGCCGCGTGGCCGGGCACGACCCGTCCGCCGACCAGCCGCAGGCCGGGCGTCTCGGGAAGCGGCGCGAGACCCGTTCGCTCGGCGATCCATGCCGACAGGGCGGCCCGGTCGCGCGCTGAAACCTCCACGGGATGCGCGCGGTCCTGCGCATAGGCGCGCCACGAAGAGGCCGCCAGCGTCCCGATGCCGTGGCCAGCGTGGACGATCTCGACACGCGCCGGTTCCGGCGTGGGCGGAAACGCGAGTTTCTGCGCCATGGCGCCGAGGACGATCGTCGCCAGCGCGCCGAACGCAAAAGCGACGGAGAGGGCGATGGCGCGCCGCCGACGAAGCCGCGTCCTGTAGTCCACAAGACTGGGAGCGCCGCGACCGGCCGCAGGGGCGGGTTGCGGCGCCTCGCGCAGGGGCGCGGCGATCCGCTCGCGCGGCAGGGGCGGAAAGGCGCGCCGGATCGCGTCGTTCTGGGCGCGCCATCCGCCCACCCGCTGGGCTTCCGTCGCATGTTCCCCGAGCCACGCCGCGACCTCGCGCGCCCGCTGGTCGGCGAGCTGGCCGTCGACGAAGGCGTGAAGCTCGGCGTCGCTGACCCTGTCTTGCGCTTTCATCCGCGCGCCCCGGTCATTTCACGAGGCGAAGGTGGCCGATGCGCGGGGTCGGCGCGGCGCGCGCCGCGTCGAGCCGGGCGCGCGCCCGCATGAGTCGGGACATGACGGTGCTGTAAGGCAGGTCGAGAATGCGGCCGGCGGCTTCATAGCTGAAGCCGGCGAGGGTGACGATGAGGAGCGTTTCGCGCTCGTCGAGCGGCATGGAAGCGATCAGCGCCGGCAACCCCTCCCGGCGGTCGTATTCGGTGGCGGGCCGTTCGCGTGCGGCGTCCGCCGGCGCCGCGTGGCTCTTGAGGCGCCGGCGATTGAGGCGCACGAGTTCGGCGAAGGCGCGCTCGGCTACATCCTCGGCGTTCTGCTCCGCGCCCGAGAGGCGCGCCACGGCGTCATGAGCGAGCGCATCGGCGGTCTTCGGCGCTGTCGCGCCGAGCAGGGCGCGCGCAAAGCGGCGCAGGTCGCCCTCGCGCGCATGGTCGTCGCGCTGCGTCTGTCCCGTATCCCCGTTCATGGCCGATCATCCGCCGCCCTGTCGCGGCATGGAGTTAATGATAGGACGCGCCCTTGTCCGGTGCGAGTCCGAACAGGTCTCCGCGTGCAAATTTAGCGCTTGCCGGCGTGTCCAAACTGTGACGCGGCCGGAGCGGACAACAGGCCGCGGAGCGCAGGCCTTGCGCTTGCGGCCGTCTGCCCTTAAACGGCGGCAGGCAGCGCTTTTCGCCAGGACTGAACCCGGACTCCCATGACGCAATCGCAATCTGGCCCGAAAACGCCCGCCATCTCGGGCGTGCTCGCGGGAAAGCGCGGCCTGATCATGGGTTTGGCCAACAACAGGTCGATCGCCTGGGGCATCGCCAAGGCTACGGCCGAGGCCGGCGCCGAACTGGCGTTCACGTACCAGGGCGAGGCGCTCGAGAAGCGCGTGCGGCCTTTGGCGAGCGAACTCGGCGGCCACGTGGTCGGCCAGTGCGACGTGACCGACGAGGCGAGCCTCGACGCCGTCTTCGCCGAGGTGAAGAAGCTGTGGGGCAAGCTCGACTTCGTCGTGCATTGCATCGCCTTCGCCGACAAGGACGAGTTGACCGGCCGCTACATCGAGACGACCGCCAAGAACTTCAACACGTCGCTGTTCATCTCCTGCTACTCGTTCACCGCTGTCGCGCAGCGCGCCGAGAAGCTGATGAACGAGGGCGGCTCCATGCTGACGCTGACCTATTACGGCGCGGAGAAGTGGATGCCGCACTACAACGTGATGGGCGTCGCCAAGGCCGCGCTCGAAGCGAGCGTGCGTTATCTGGCGGCCGACCTCGGCGAACAGAACATCCGCGTCAACGCCATTTCCGCCGGCCCGATCAAGACGCTGGCCGCCTCCGGCATCGGCGACTTCCGCTATATCCTGAAGTGGAACGAGTATAACGCGCCGATGCGCCGCACCGTGACGATCGAGGAAGTCGGCGAGAGCGCCGTCTATCTCCTGTCGCCTATGTCGCGCGGCGTGACCGGCGAAATCCTGCATGTCGACGCCGGCTATCACGTGGTCGGCATGAAGAACCCGACCGCGCCCGACATCACCAAGGAATAGCCCTCGCCATGTCGAGCGCCGGCGGGAAATAGCCGATGCGCCTCGCCTCGACGATTGCCGTCGTGGTTTGCGCCGCATCCGTCTGCGCCGCCGAGGACAGCCGAAGGCCTGTAGCCACCGGCGCCGAACTGGACGCCCGCCTTTCGAGTTGCTTCCATCCGCCCGCCGGTAGCGCGGGATCCGAGATCACGCTCGCCTTCATGCTCGACCGCAATGGCGCGCTGGTCGGCAAGCCGCGTATTTCCCATTCGAAGCTCGTCGGCGACGAGCGGACGCAGCGCGCCTTCGTCGCCTCCGCGCTGCGCATGCTGCAGGACTGTACGCCGGTGGCGATGACCGAGGAATTCGGCGCGAGGGCCGCCAACAAGCTGCGGGCCTGGCGCCTGCGCAGCGCGCCGCCCGGCACGTCGCTCTAGCGACATTCAGAGCCGCCGCATCTCGAAACTGTCGATCAGCGCGTCGCGCTCCGACTTCAGCTGCGCCAGTTCGGCGCGCGCCTGCCGCTGGGAGGTTCCATTGGACCCGAGGCCGACAAACCCGCCGAGGCAGGCGGCGATCGACAGCAGCAATCCCGCGGTCGAGCCGACGAAGCCGAAGGCGGCGAGGACAATCCATGCGGCGCCGGCCGCGATGGCCGCGCGCGAGATGAGGATCGCCTTGCGGCAGGTCTCGATCTCGTCGCGCAGGGCGTCCATGCGCGCCTCCAGCGTCGCGATGTCGGGCGTGCCTGCTCTTTCCTCCATGCGCCCATCTAGCGCGGGCCGGGCTTTCGGTCACGGGCGATTGCAGGCGCCGCGGCCACCATTCCTTAAGCTTAAACCGTCCTTAACCCGACCCTGCGAAAACTGGCCTTCTCCAGCCGTCCCGCTTCCCGGACGGCGCCCTGTAGTCGAGTACGCCCATGTTCGAGTTGCAGAAAATCCTCCTCCAGGCCGTGTCCCACCGTCCCGACGCCCCGGAAGTCCGGGCCTGCATCTGTCGGGAAATCGGACTGGCGGCCGTGGCCGAGGAGCTCGGCGTGCGACTCTCGGACATCGAGCCGGAGGCTTCGCCCCTGTCCGGCCGAAATGACGCCATTGTTCATGTGCATCAGGTAGCTGCCTGATCGACGCCGGCGGCCGCCTGCGCCGGTCGGCGCGGGGAATGCAATGATTACGCGAAGACGTTTGCTGCAGGGCGCGGGAGGCCTGATCCTCGGATCGACGGCCTTCGCCGGCTATGCGGTCGCCGTCGAGCCGGGCTACATGCTGGACGTCACGCGCTATGCGATCCAGCCCCGCACCTGGCCGTCGGACCTGACGCTGCGGGTAGCCATCATCGCCGATATCCACGCCTGCGAGCCGTTCATGCCGGCCTCGCGGGTCCGCCGCATCGCCGAAGTGGCGAACGCGCTCAATCCCGACATCACCTTCCTGCTCGGCGATTTCAACGGCGGACATCGCTTCGCCACCGGTCCGGTCGAGCCGCAGGAATGGGGCGAGGCCCTGTCCGTTCTGCGCGCCCCGCTCGGAATCCATTCGATCCTCGGCAATCACGACTGGTGGCACGGCGCGCTGCCGACCATGCGGGGCGATGGCGCGGATTCCGTCCGGCGGGCGCTCCGGCACATGGACGCCAGCGTTCTCGAAAACCAGGCCATTCGCCTCGAGAAGAACGGCAAGCCGTTCTGGCTCGCCGGTCTCGGCGACCAACTCGCCCATCTCATCGGGCGACGCAAGTTCAGGGGCGTGGACGATCTTTCGGCGACATTGTCCCAGGTGACCGACGACGCGCCGGTCATCCTGCTGGCGCACGAACCCTATGTCTTCCATCGCGTGCCGGATCGCGTGGCGGTCACGCTGTGCGGCCATACGCACGGCGGGCAGGTCAATTTCCCGTTCCTCGGGCCGGTCATCGGCAACGAGCGGTTCGGGCCGGACCTGGTGTACGGCCATTCCATCCACGGCGACCGCCACATCGTCGTCTCGGCGGGCCTTGGCACGTCGATCGTGCCGGTGCGCTTCATGCGCCCGCCGGAAGTCGTCGAACTGGTGATCTCCGGCCCGTCGCCCGCCACGGCGTGAGGCTAAAAGAAAAGGCGCGGCCGAAGCCGCGCCGTCTTCAAACAAGAAAGGCGCGGCCGAAGCCGCGCCCTTCAATTCCCGAAAGACCGTTGGATCAGAGAACCACGACCTTCGTGCCGATCTTCGCGCGGCTGTAGAGGTCGATCACGTCGATGTCGCGCATGCGGATGCAACCGGACGACACGGACTGGCCGATCTTGTCTTCCTCGTTGGTGCCGTGGATGCGGTACAAAGTGTCCTTGTTGCCCTGGAACAGGTACAGCGCGCGGGCGCCGAGCGGGTTGTCCGGGCCGCCGGGAAGGCCGCCGGCGGCGACGACCGGCGACAGGTGCGGCCAGCGCGCGATCATGTCGGACGGCGGCATCCAGCGCGGCCATTCGGCCATGCGGCCAACCTTGGCCTCGCCCTTCCAGCCGAACGCCTCGGCGCCGGTGGCGACGCCGTAGCGGATCGCCTTCTTGCCGGGGAGCACATAGTAGAGGTGCTTGGTGCGGGTATCGACGACGATCGTGCCGGCGGGCTGACCCGTCGGATCGTCGACCTGGTAGCGCTGGAAGTTCGAATCGACCTCGTAGCGGGGGACCATGGCGACCATGTCCGCGTCGCGCTGCGACAGCTTGGGGTCCGGAACCCGCGCGTAATTGGCGTTACAGCCGGCGAGAAAAAGCGTCGCCGCCAATGCAAGAAAAGCAGATCTCATTCGTCCAGTCCCGACCATGCCATGCGTTAGCCTTGATTGCGCCGGATCAAGGCCGTTATCGATTTGCTTACCATATCTTGGGATTCCGTTACGAAATTCTTTCGAATTCGAACGTACCCCTGCACGTTCCTGTCCAGCTGTGGCCTTTATGCGACACTTGTCGGGGTGGACAGCCGACGCGGGCGGTCCGACACTGGACGCCAGATCAATAGCTTGGGGCCGGCCTGCCCAGAGGCCGGGCACGAAAGGCATCCGTTGAGCACCCTGTTCGTATCGCATCGTTCGTCGCTCGCCCACGACATGGGGCCTGAACATCCCGAAAGGCCGGACCGGATTCGGGCCATCGAACGCATCCTCGAGAACGAGCGTTTCCAGGCGCTCCTGCGGGAGCAGGCGCCGCTCGGGGACCGCGAAGCCATTCTCAGGGCGCATCCCGAAGCCTATGTGGCCGCGCTCGAACGCGCCGCTCCCAAGGAGGGCATCGTCCAGCTCGACGGCGATACGGCGATGATGCCAGCGACGCTGGAAGCCGCCATGCGGGCGGTCGGCGGCGCGACGCTGGCGGTCGACGAGGTGATGCAGAAGATCGTCGCCAACGCTTTTGTCGCCATGCGTCCGCCGGGCCATCACGCCGAGCGGGCGACGCCGATGGGCTTCTGCTTCTTCAACAATGCGGCGGTCGCGGCCCGCCACGCCCAGAAGGTTCACGGCGCCGAACGCGTGGCGATCATGGATTTCGACGTCCACCACGGCAACGGCACGCAGGACATCTTCTGGTCCGATCCGACCGTCATGTATTGCTCGACGCACGAGATGCCGCTCTATCCCGGCACCGGCGCGATGAGCGAGCGCGGCGAGCACGACAACATCGTCAACGCGCCGCTGGCGGCGGGCGCCAACGGTGAGAACTTCCGCGAGGCGATGGACTACATGATCCTGCCGCGCATCGAGGAATTCTCGCCCGACCTCGTCATCATCTCGGCCGGCTTCGACGCGCACCGTCTCGATCCGCTCGCCAACCTGCGGCTCGTCGAGGCGGATTTCGCCTGGGCGACGCGCAAGCTGATGGAAATCGCCGACCGCAAGGCGAACGGCCGCGTCGTCAGCCTTCTGGAAGGCGGCTACGACCTCGAGGGACTTGCCCGGTCGACGGCCGCGCATGTGATGACGCTGATGGGGATGCATTGAGGGCGTAAGCCCTCATGCGCTGACGCAAGTGAAGGCGTGAGCCTTCACCTCACCACAGTCACCTTCGTTCCGACGCGGACGCGGTTGTAGAGGTCGACCACGTCCTCGTTGGTCATGCGGATGCAGCCGGACGACACCGCCTGCCCGATCGTATCCGGTTCGTTCGACCCGTGGATGCGGTAGAGCGAGGATCCGAGATACATGGCGCGCGCGCCGAGCGGATTGTCGGGACCGCCCTTCATGTGGCGCGGCAGGTCCGGGCGGCGCTTCAGCATCTGCGGCGGCGGCGTCCAGTCCGGCCATTCGCGCTTCTGCGAGATGATCTTCACGCCCGACCAGGTGAACCCCTGACGGCCGACGCCGACGCCGTATTCGATCGCCGTGCCGTCGCCGTTGACGTAGTAGAGCCGGCGCACCGAGGTTGCGATGACGATGTCGCCGGGCCTGCCGCCGTGCTTCCACTGGACGGTCTGCTTCGGGATCGCCGCTTGCCGGAAGCCGGTGAGGAAATCCCCCCACGCCGGCCCGGAACTCCCGTCCGGCGCGGCGGTCGCGGACCCCGCCGCAAACATCGCGAGTGCAAAGAAAAACGATCTGGCTTTCATCGGAATGGCCCCCCGAAACGGCTTATTTTCCCGAGTCGCGCCGGCCCTGACAAGCCCGGCCGCCGATCACAGCGGCGTGACCTCGACCGGCAGGCTGGCCAGCGAGCGCAGCGTGTTGTTGAGCTTTCTCACCGGCTGCCCGGCGATTTCGATGCGTTTGACGCGCCGCAGCAGGGCGCCGATCATCATCTCGGCTTCCAGCCGCGCGACCATCTGGCCGACGCAGACATGGATGCCGTTGCCGAACGCCACATGGCCGAGTGTCTTGCGTCGGATCTCGAAGGTCTCCGGCCTGTCCCACTGGCGCGGGTCGCGGTTGGCGGCGCCGAGGAACAGCAGGACCTTGGACCCTTCGTCGAGCCACACGCCCTCGACCTCCGTCTCGCACGTCGTCGTGCGGAAGAAGGTCTGCACCGGCGATTCCCAGCGGATCGCCTCGTCGAACGATGGCTTCAGCAGCGCCGGATCGGCAAGCAGCGCCGCCCATTGGTCGGGGTGCGAGGCGAAGGCGTGGATGGTCGTGCCGAGCCCGATCACCGTCGTATCGAGGCCGGCCGTCAGCAGCGCGCGCACCAGCACTTCCGCCTCGTCGGGCGCGATCTCGCCGGCGTCGACGGCGGCCCAGATCGATGCGCCGAAGCCCTCCGGCGCCAGCGCCTCGCGCTTGCATTGAGCGAAAATCCAGTCGAGCACCGGCGCGCAATCGCGCGTCGATTGCTCGAACAATGCGTTGCGCGGCCCGAACGAGTTGAACACCATGCCGCCGTAGGGCAGCAGGTTTTCCCGCCCGTCCGGCCGCAGCCCCACCGCATCCGGAAAGACCTGCAGCGGATAGACTTCCGCCAGATCGTGGATGGCGTCGAAGCGCCGGCGCGCCACCAGTTCGTCCGCGAGCCTTTCGGCCTTGGCGGCGAAATTGTCGCGCATCTTGCGCAGCGCGCCGACCGACAGAACCCGGTTCATCACGCCGCGCGTGCGGTCGTGCAGCGGCGGATCGATCTCGAGCAGCAGGCTCGAAGGACGCCACGGCTTGCCCTTGGCGAAATCGTCGATGCCGACGCCGCGCGCCGATGAAAACACCTGCCAGTTCGCAAGCGCCGGATGCACCTGCGCATGGCGCGCCATCGCCCAGACGCCGTAGCGCGGCAAGTGGACGATGGGCGCCGTGTCACGCAGCCTTTCGTGGAACGGATGCGGATCGGACAGGAACTCGGTCGAGAAGGGATCTATGTCGAGATCGGGCGCCTTCGCTGCTTCCAGAACCTGCATTTTCAGTCCCCGCTCTGCACGTCGCCGAAGCGGACCCATTGCTTGCCGTCGAACCGCATCATCTGCATCTGCTTGACGGGCATGTGGTCGGTCGGCCCCGTCGAGACCTTGATGCCGGGCAGCAGCATCGGCAGTTCGAGATTCTTGATGGACGTCGCCTGCTTCATGATGTTGGCAGTCGACAGGTCGTCGCCGCAGGCGCGCAGCACGGCTTCGAGCGTCATCGCCGAATTGTAGCCATTGACGAAGTTCTGGTCGCGCCAGTCCTGGCCCGCCATGTACTTGTTCATGAATTCCAGAAATGTTTTCAGGCCCGCATCGTCCTTCCACGCCGGGTCCATCGGGTCCTTCACATAGGCCGACGACATGATGCCGACGCCTTTCTCGACGCCCGCCGGCTCCATGACAGACGAAATCCAGATCGCGACATTCGCCATGAAGAATTGCGGCTTCCAGCCGAGTTCGTAGACGCGGCGGATCGCCTGCGCCGCGAATTTCGGCGTCGCCGCGCCGATCAGCACGTCGGCGCCCGACGCCTTCAGCGTCGTGATCTGCGAGTCGATGGTCGGGTCGGCGACTTCATACGTTGCAACAACGATGCGCTTGTCGGCATCGGCGCCGAGCACGTCGCGCAGGCCTGCGAGATAGTCGCGGCCGAAATCGTCGTTCTGCATCAGGATAGCGAATTTGGCGTTCGGGTTCTGCTTCAGCGCATGGCGCGCATAGATGCGCGCTTCCGAACGGAACGAGCCCTGCACGCCCATGATCGTCAGCGGATAATTGGTCAGGTCGTTGAATTTCGACGCGCCCGAACCGATGAACAGCTGCGGCACGTTCTTCGACTGCAGGTATTTCGCCGTCGCCGTATTGTGCGCCGTGCCGATGGTCGAGAAGATGAAGGCGATCTCGTCCTGTTCGACCAGCTTGCGCGTCTGCTCGACCGTCTTCGGCGGCGCATAGCCGTCGTCGTAGGAGATGAGGTTGACCTTGCGCCCGTTGATGCCGCCCTTCTCGTTCAGCATCTGGAAATAGGCGATCTCCGACTTGCCGAGCATCGAGAAGGCTGACACCGGCCCGGAATAGGGCATGGTCTGGCCGATCTTGATCTCGGTCTTGCTGATCCCGCGCGGCTCTTCGGCGCGGGCCGGCAAGGCGACGAGAGGCAGGCAGGCGAGGGCGGCGCCGGCGAGAGCGGCCGCGGCAGAGCGCAAGGCAAACATATCGTTCCTCCGGGACGGCCGTCTGTCGCGGCCTGTCGTCGGATCAGATCATGTCAGAGATTTGCTGTTCGTCCAGCGCGGAAAGACCGGCCTTTCAGGAATCGAGCCGCGTCGCCACATTGCGCTGCTAGACATGATGGATCAGTCGCAGCGGCCTCATGTCGAGGCGGCGCTGAAAGCGCCGTCTCGAAGCAACAGAAGGAAAGCCGTTACCTCTGCCCGTCGTGGACCTTGATGTCGGAGACAGCCAGCCCGCCGATGCGCGCGTGAATGCGGCCGCCGCTCGCCATGACGAGGCCATAGGCGATCTCGTCTCGACGCGGTCCGTCCCAGACCGTCATTTCCGCCATGACGAAATGGCTGCGCACATACGCCGCGTCCTTGTGACCGAGCGGGATCATCAGGCGCGTGCCCAGTGTGCCGACCGTCTTGGCCGCCGGCACGATAGCCTTGGGTTGACCGAGCACGGCGCGCATCGCCCAGCCGCCGGCCTCATGCCACACGGCGCCATGTTCGAGTTCGCCGTCCTCGCCGACAATCGCGCCCTTGCCGTAGGCCTGCACCAGTTCCGCGCTGCCGATGGCCTCGATCAGCCTTGTCGACAGGAACGTGCCGAGTTCGCGCAGTTCTGTCTGGAACTGCATGAGGTCTGGTTCGTAGCGCCCGGCGAACGGATTGCGCACGACGGCGGTCGCTACAGCGATGCGCAACGGCGTCGTCGCGCGGGGACCGCGCTCGTGCCAGGTCTCTTCAACAGTAACCTGAGTCTTGCGGACGAGTTCGGCGATCTTGGATGACAGCGACATGATTTTTCTCCGGGCTTGCCGCCACTATACCCCTTCCACGCCTGCGATCTCGATCCCGAAGCCGGACAGGCCGACATAGGTCATGGGCGTCGAGGTGCGCAGCATGATCGAGCGCACGCCGAGGTCCTTGAGGATCTGCGCGCCGAGGCCGACGTCGAGCCAGTGCTTGGAGCGTTTCGTCTCGGAATCGGCGTCCGCCCCGCCTACGACATTCGCCGGCACGCCGGCGGTTCCGTCGCGCATGTAGACAAGCACGCCGCGGCCCTCGCGCTTGAAGCGTTCGAGCGTGCGCCGCAGCGTGTCGCCGGCGCCGAAAACGTCGCCGAGGATGTCGGCGCGGTGGAGGCGGGCCGGCACGCTCGCGCCGTCGCCGATCGAGCCGTGCACGAGCGCGAAATGCTGCACCGGATCGAAGGGCGTCGTGTAGCAATAGAGCGTCATCTCGCCGACGAAGGTCTTCACCGGCTTGACCGCGACCCGCTCGACCAGCTTTTCGCGGGCCTGGCGATAGGAGATGAGTTCGGCCACCGAGATCCGCTTCAGATCGTGCTTTTTTGCGAAATCCGCGATCTGCTGGCCGGCCATGACAGTGCCGTCGTCATTGGCGAGTTCGCAGATCACGCCGACCGGCGGCAGTCCGGCGAGGCGGCACAGATCGACGGCCGCTTCCGTATGGCCCGAACGCATGAGGACGCCGCCTTCGCGCGCGATCAGCGGGAACACGTGCCCCGGCCGCACGAAATCGCTTGCGCCCATATTGCCGTTGGCGAGCGCGCGCACCGTATTGGCGCGCTGCTCCGCCGAAATGCCGGTCGTCAGGCCGTGCTTGACGTCGACCGAAACGGTGAAGGCGGTGCCGAGCGGCGCGTCGTTGGCCGCCACCATCGGCTGCAGGTGAAGGCGGCGCGCCTCCGACAGCGGCAGCGGCGCGCAGACGATGCCGCAGCAATTGCGGATGATGAAGGCCATCTTCTCCGGCGTGCAGAGCGAGGCGGCCATGATCAGGTCGCCTTCGTTCTCCCTGTCGTCGTCGTCGGTCACGATGACGATTTCGCCGCGCGCGATCGCTTCGATCGCTTCCGTCACGGAATTGGCGACGCGCGCCGGTTCGGCAGCCTCGGACAGGCCGGCCGCTGGCAGCGCCAGGTCGAGATAGTCGGCCACCAGCCGCAATTCGCGGACCTTGAGTTCGCGCTTGCCCTGCATCAGCCGGGTCACCTGCGCCCTGTCGATGCCGAGCGCCTCGGCGAGGCCGACCTGCGATCGGCCGGGCTTTTCGAGCCCCTTCCTGATCCAGTCGAGAATGCTAGATTGATCCGTCATCGGCGCCTCCAGATTCGATCATGCGATTTTCGCAACATACATTCAAGCGTCTTGTTGCGATTTTCGCCATGGCTGTGGCGGGGCCGGCTTTTGCTCAGGTTCCGGCGCAGGGCTGCTCGCCTCTGGCGCGTGGCGGCGCGAACTACGTGGTATGCGCCTTTAACCCGGCCCGCAGCGACATCCGCCTGTTCTGGCGCGGCGAGCAGGGCGACAGTTTCGGCGGTTTCGACAATCTCGCCACCGAGGTCGAGGGGAGGGGCGGCCGGCTCGTCTTCGCGATGAACGCCGGCATGTTCCAGCCGGACCTGTCGCCGGTCGGGCTCTTCATCGAGCGCGGTCAGGAACTGCGTCCGGTCAACCGGCGCGGCGGCAAGGGCAATTTCAACCTCCAGCCCAACGGCGTGTTCTGGGTGCGGCAGGGCGTGGCGGGCGTCACCGACACGCAGAAATACCTGTCGCTCAATCCTCGCCCGGACTACGCGACGCAAAGTGGCCCGATGCTGGTCATCGGCGGCAGGATCCATCCGAAGATCCATGCCGACGGAACATCGGAAAAGACCCGCAACGGCGTGGGACTCTGTGAGGATGGCATGGTGAGGTTCGTCATCGCGGACGATCCCGTCACGTTCCACACTTTCGCGAGCCTGTTCCTCGAGCTGAAATGTCCCGACGCGCTGTTTCTCGACGGTTCCGTTTCCGCGCTTTATTCCCCGGCGCTCAAGCGAAACGACGGCTGGAAGTCGATCGGGCCGATCGTCGGCGTCGTCGAGGGACTGAAGAAATAGCGTCTCATCCGGGCCGGCGCAGCAGCAGCCCACCGTTCGCCGCCCGTGCGGGATCGGCCTTCATGTCCTGCGGCTTCGCTGGCGAGACCTCGTCGGTCCAGACCTTGAACGAGACAAGCACGTGCGGCCCGAAGGAATGGATCATCGGGATATCGGCCGCGTCGCGCCCGCGCGAGACGAGCAGGCGGCCGATGCGCGGCCTGTTGTGGCGCGCATCGAAGGTGAACCATGCGTGGTCGAGATAGACCTCGAACCAGGCGTTGAAGTCCATGGGCGCCGGATCGGCCGGCACGCCGATATCGCCGAGATATCCATTGGCGTAGCGCGCCGGAATATTCATGCAGCGGCACAGCGCGACGGCCAGATGCGCGAAGTCGCGGCAGACGCCGCGTCGCTCCGCGAAAGCCTCGTGCGCCGTGCGCGTGGCGCGCGCATGCTCGTATCCGAACGAGAGATGCGCGTGCACGAAGTCGCAGATCGCCTGCACGCGTCCCCATCCCGGCGCGACCCCGCCGAACGTGTCCCACGCGAACTGGCTGAGATGGTCGGTGTCGACATAGCGGCTGCCTGTCAGGTAGCGCAGCGCATAGTCCGGCAGATCCTGCACGGCGATTTCACGCGCCTGCGGCTTGACCGGATCGGCGAGGCCGTCCACCTCCGCGACGCCCGAACTCCAGATGGTCGTGCGGCCGGCCGGGGCAACGAACCTGCGAACGCGATTGCCGAATTCATCGTGGAACGTCGTCGACGAAAGGCGCGGCGAGGCCGCGAATGGCGTGTAGGCGAGCGTGCGCGCGCCATCCGGCGCCAGTTCCATGCGGCAGACCATCGGGGTCGTACGTGGGCAGTCGAAGGCGATTTCGTAGCCGAAGCGGATCAGCATGCGCATCCCGTGATGTCTGGAGATGCGTCTTCAACGCGGTCGTGGCCGTGACGTTCCGTTTCGATCTCGCCGCGGCCGCCCGAATGTTGGGCGCCGAGGCGTTCAGCCGACCTCAGCCAATTTGGCCGCGATGCCGCAGGAACTGGTCGGCGAGCACGCAGGCGACCATCGCTTCGCCGACCGGCACGGCGCGGATGCCGACGCAGGGGTCGTGGCGGCCCTTGGTGAGGATGTCGGCCTCGTGGCCGGCGCGGTCGATCGTGCGGCGCGGCGTCAGGATCGACGATGTCGGCTTGACCGCGAAACGCGCGACAATCGGCTGCCCCGTCGAGATGCCGCCGAGGATGCCGCCGGCATTGTTGGACAGGAACAGCGGCTTGCCGTCGTTGCCCATCCGCATCTCGTCGGCGTTTTCCTCGCCGGACAGTTCGGCCGCGGCGAAGCCGGCGCCGATCTCAACGCCTTTCACGGCGTTGATCGTCATCAGCGCGCCGGCGATTTCGGAATCGAGCTTTGCGTAGACGGGCGCGCCCCATCCGGCGGGAACGCCCTCGGCGACGATCTCGATCACCGCGCCGATCGAGGAGCCCGCCTTGCGGATTCCGTCGAGATACGTCTCCCAGCCTTTCGCCGCGACAGGATCGGGACAGAACAGCGGATTGCGCTCGATTTCGTCCCAGTCCCAGCGGTCGCGATCGATCTTGTGCGGTCCCACCTGCACCAGCGCGCCGCGCACCTTCACGCCGGCGATCACCTTGCGCGCGATGGCGCCGGCGGCGACGCGCGCCGCCGTCTCGCGCGCCGACGAGCGCCCGCCGCCGCGATAGTCGCGGATGCCGTATTTCGCCTCGTATGTGAAGTCGGCGTGGCCCGGCCGGAACTTGTCCTTGATGTCGGAATAATCCTTCGAGCGCTGGTCGGTGTTCTCGATCATCAGCGCGATCGGCGTGCCTGTCGTGACCTGGCGCCCCGTCGCTTCGTCGACGAACACGCCGGACAGGATCTTCACCTCGTCCGGTTCCTGCCGTTGCGTGGTGAACCGTGACTGGCCGGGCCGGCGCTTGTCGAGAAACGCCTGAATCTCCGCAGCCTCGAGCGGGATCATCGGCGGGCAGCCGTCGACCACGCAGCCGAGCGCCGGCCCGTGGCTCTCGCCGAAGGTCGTCACCCGGAACAGATGGCCGAAGGAATTGTGCGACATGCCGGGGTTCTAGGCGCGGCGGCGGACGCGGTCAAATGCGGGGCGGCAGGACAAGGCGGACCCGCGCAGGCCCTATTGTTGCGGCCCCATGAGGCTGTTGCGGTGTTCGGCGCAGAGGACGTGATGGTGGAGATTGGCGATCCATTGCCGTCCGGAATCCGTCAGGTTGAGAAAGCCGACGCCTTCGGTGAGATGATCGGCGACATGGCTCCAGAAAAAGCTGGGATATTGTTCGACGATATCGGCCGGCGAGGAATAGCCCAATTGCCGGTTCATGCCGATTTCGTCGAACTCGAAGAAAAGGGCGTTCGCCTTGCGAGGGTAGAGCGGGTCGCCCATCTGGCCGATCAGGTCGGCGGCGCGAACGAGCCTGCCCTCCAGCGTCGTCTCGCGATCGGGCTGCGGCGGAAAGCGCGTCGCCTCGATGGCGTCGGCGACGCGCTGCGCGTCGATGGCCGGGGAATTCTTCAGCCGCTCCAGTGCGAACAGTTTCGAGCGGTCGACATGGTAGGGCGTCAGCGCCGCGTCCGATGCGCCTCGGGCCAGCTTCACGCGGCCGCCCTTCATGTCCGACACGAATTCGCCGCCGCCGTCGTCGGCCAGCGCGCCGCGAACATATCCGATGTCATGCAGCAGGCAGCTCACGATGAGATGCGTGTAGTCCTCCGCCTCGATCCGTTGCGAGAGGAGCATGCCCTGCAGAATGTCGCGCCCGACCAGGGTCACCAGGATCGTGTGCTCGAAATTGTGATAAAGCGCGTCGCTCTTGCCGATATATTCGATCGTGCTGCGGGCGAAGCTGCCGAGCCGCTCCGCCGCGTCGTTGTGAGCCGAGCCGAATATGCGATGCACGTCCTTGGTCAGAAATTTGCCGAGCTTGCTGGCAGCGGATGCAGTGACCGTTTTCATTTGTCGCCACCCACTTGAACGGCGCCCATCATGACAAATAGCGGTCGCCGATACTAGGCGGGACGCAGCGAATATCGCGTCCGGTCCTGCGGTCCGGCGCGAGGGCTCGCCGAGGCGCCACGGGCCCAAAGAACCGGCGCGCCACGCGCGCTGCATCGCAACCGCCGCGAGGCGCGCGAGGTTCGTCGCCTTACCCGCGCTTGAGGTCGGGGTGTACGCTCTTGGCGACGATGCCGCGGTCGTGACCAATGACGTGGTCCGTCGAACCGACGATCAGCGGGTCCGGCGTCTTTACGATCGAATGATCCTTGTTCGGATAGGGCAGGTGCGACAGGAAATGCGTCATGCAGTTCAGGCGCGCGCGCTTCTTGTCGTCCGACTTTATGATCGTCCACGGCGCGTCGGCGGTGTCCGTATAAAAGAACATCGCTTCCTTGGCTTCCGTGTAATCGTCCCACTTGTTGAGCGAGGCGCGGTCGATCGGCGACAGTTTCCACTGCTTCAGCGGATCGTGCTCGCGCGACTCGAAGCGCCGCCGCTGCTCCTCGCGCGACACGGAGAACCAGTACTTGAAGAGCCGGATGCCGGAGCGCGTAATCATGCGCTCGATCTCGGGGCATTCGCGCATGAATTCGAGATAGTCGGTCGGCGTGCAGAATCCCATAACACGTTCGACGCCGGCGCGATTGTACCAGGATCGGTCGAACAGGCAGACTTCGCCGCCCGACGGGAATTGCTGGATGTAGCGCTGGAAGTACCATTGCGTCCTTTCGCGCTCGGTCGGCTTCTGAAGCGCGACGACGCGCGCCGTGCGCGGGTTCATGTGCTCCATGAATCTCTTGATCGTGCCGCCCTTGCCGGCGGCGTCGCGCCCTTCGAACAGCACGATGATCCGTTCGCCGCTCTCCTCGATCCAGCGCTGCGCTTTCAGCAATTCGCGCTGCAGCGCCACCATGTGTTCTTCGTAGGGGCCGACCCGCATCCGCTGTGCGTAGGGGTATTCGCCGGTTTCGAACAGCTTGCGGATCAGGCTCGGGTCGTGCCGCATGGCGGCGATGCGCCGGTGTTCCTCGTGCGCCTCCTGGGCGCCGGGCTTGAGGGCCGCCGCCTTCGCTTCCTTGTCCTTCTTCTTTTCGCCCGTCGCGCCGCCCGGGACGGCGCCCGGCGACGAAGCCGTTGGAGCGCTCTCGGCGGCTGCGGGGACTGAAGACGTGGCGTTCGGCGGCGTTTCGCTCATTCGAGGCGCTCCCTGATTTCGGGCCGGGGAGTGTGGTCCTGCGGCCCTGCGCCGGCCTTGATCCGCCTCAAGCGAAGCGCGATTTCCTCAGGCCGCCGCCTTGGCGGCCCCCGCATGCGTGATCTGCGGTTCGGCGGGCGCCCCGATCCATTCGGTATGGCCCGGCAGCGTCTCGCCCTTCATCACGACGGTCAGCGGTCCAATGCGCGCGTAATCGTGGCAATGCGTGTCGTAAAGCACGGTCGAACCCGCGCCCACGGTAACGCCCTTGCCGATGTCGATGCGGCCGATCTTCATCACCCGGTCTTCGTAGAGATGCGTCTGCAGAACGCACATCATGTTGACGGCCACGTAGTCGCCGACCTTCACGCAGTCGAACTCCGTGATGTCGGTCGAGTCCATGAACACGCCCTTGCCGAATTTCGAACCGAACAGGCGAAGCATCCACGGCAGGAAGGGCGTGCCGCGCAGATGGTCGAGGAAGACGCGCCCGGCGAGGCCCCAGTACAGCACGGCGACCGCTTCGGTTCGCATGGCCCAGAACGACCACATCGGCTTCACCTGTGGCTCGTAGCGTCCCATCGTCGCCCATTTGATGCCGATGACGACGAGCGTCATGCCGATCGAGATCATCACGCAACAGAACACGTACAGCGCCAGCGCCGTGCCGTATTCGCCGCGCAGCAGGTTGGAGCTGAAGAATTCGACGGACCATGTGCCGAAGGTGATGTAGAGCATCGTCGGCAGCGAGATGTTGACCGCCTCGAACGTGCCGCGCATCCACACCTTCCACCACGGCGGCGAATAGGTCCATGTCGCGCCGCCAGCGTCCATCTTCTGGCGCACGGGCAGCTTGATGGGCGGCGAACCGAACCACGTGTCGTTCGGCGAAAGCTGGTCGTTGGCCGGCGGCTTGGATTTCACGCCGATCAGCGCGCCGTCCGGAATTGTCGCGCCCGGCGGCACGACGGCATCGTTGCCGACGAAGACGCGCGAGCCGGTCTTCACTTCCGCCAGATGCATCCAGCCGCGCCGGATGTCTTCGTCGCCGAGGATCACCTCGTCGGCGATGAAGCACTTGTCGCCGATGTCGACAATGTCGTAGCGCCCCGCGATGTTCGTCGAGATTTCGGAATCGTTGCCGATGCGCGCGCCCATCAGCCGATACCAGGTGCGCATGTAGATCGTCGCAAACAGCGACGACAGCGTTTCCAGCGTGATCTCGGTCGCGAGCGACACCGCCCACTTGCGGACGTAGAACCAGGAAAAGATCGAATAGGAGCCGGCGCTGACGCGGGGCAGGATCAGCCAGCGCGCGGCGACGATCAGGCCGACCGTCAGCAGCACCAGCACGAAGGCGGTCGGCCAGGCGAAGATCGGAATGGCCGCCAGATAAAGAGTGCGGTCGAGAATGCCGAGCCAGGAATCCATCCGGTCGAACACCCAGAACGCCGGGAAGATCGGCAGCAGGCCAAGCGGCGGGATGACGAGCAGCAGCACCGTATAGGCGAAGGTCTGCATCGTGCGACGACCCGCGCCGGCCTCGGCCGGCGGATCGAGGTCGGCGGGGTCGATCACGCCGAGTTTGCGGGCGGGCGACCCGTCCCATATCTCGTGCGCGCCGATCCGCGCGCCTGCGGCGATGGAGGTCAGGTCGCGGATTTCGGCGCTCTCGCCGATGACCGTGTTTTCCTCGATCACGCAGGACGTGCCGACATAGGCGTCGGCGCCGATCTCGATCGTGCCGATGATCAGTTCGTTGCCGACGACGCGGGCGTTGGCGAGCTTCATCTTGGTGCCGAGGCTCGCGCCTGCGCCGATCGTCACGAGATCGATGGCGCCGACTTCCATCTCGCTGATGATCGCGTCGTCGCCGATCTTCGCGCCCAGCGCCGACAGATAGAGGCGCATGATCGGCGAGGCCTGGAACCATTTCATGTGCGTCAGCGCCATGAAGCGCTGCGCCAGCCACCAGCGATAGTAGTACCAGCCCCAGAGTGGATAGCGTCCGGGCTTCGTGCGCCCGAGCAGCACCCATTTCATGATGATCGACAGCGCGATGGTCGCGATGTTGATGCAGACGTAGACGCCGAGCAGGGCGACCATTTCCGTCCAGATGCTGGCGTCGGGGTCGGTCAGCAGCATGTAGCTGACGAACACGCCGAGCCATTGCGCCGTCATCAGCGACAGGATGATCGGCAGGGCGATGGCCTGTCCGACGCCGCACACGAAGCGACGCAGCAGCGGCGGCGGTTCGAACGAAAGGTCCTTCGGCGGTCCGCTGGCCTCCGCCTTGCCGTCGAGGTGCGAGGCGAGCGCGCGCAGCGTGCGCTGCGCATAGACGTCCTGCAGCGTGATGCCGGCGAGCCGCGGGATTTCGCGCACGGCGGAAACGAAACGGGCGGCGAGAAGCGAATGGCCGCCGAGATCGGTGAAAAAGTCGGCGTCGAAGGGAATGGTCTGCGGCGGCAGCGCGCGCTTGGCGGCGGCCAGCAGCGCGGCTTCCGTCTCGGATCGGGGGTCTTCCTGCTCCTCGATCGGCGCCGCCGCCTTCAGTTCGACCTTCTTGAGGAAATTTCGGTTCACCTTGCCCGATGGCAGCTTCGGCAGCGTGTCCATCGTCTCGTAGCGGCTCGGCACCATGTAGGCCGGCAGGTTGGCCCTCAGTTCGCTGCGCAGGTGCTTGGGCTCGATGTCCGGTCCCGGATGCGCCACGAGGAACGCGACCAGTTCGTCGATCCCGTCCACGTCGCGAAGAATGACGGCGGCCTGCGCCACGCCCGGCAGTTCGGAAAGCTTCGCCTCGATCTCGCCGAGTTCGACGCGGAAGCCGCGGATTTTCACCTGGTCGTCGATGCGGCCGCGGAAACCGATATTGCCGTTTTCGTCCATGACGACGGCGTCGCCGGAACGATAGAGGATCGGATCGCCATGTTCCGCGCCGAACGGATTGCGGATGAATTTCTCCGCCGTCAGTTCGTCGCGCTTGAGATAGCCGAGCGCGACGCCGGGGCCGCCGATCAGCAATTCGCCCTCGACGCCGCGATCGAGCAGGTTGGTGGCGTCGTCGCAGACATAGGCCGTGTAGTTGGGGATCGGCCCGCCGATGGTAACCGGCTCGTTCGGACGGACTTCGGCCACGGTCGCGACGACGGTCGCTTCGGTCGGCCCGTAGGAATTGAAGATGGTGCGGCCGGGCCTGCACCAGCGCGCCGCGACGGAAGGCGGGCAGGCTTCGCCGCCGAGGATGATCACGCGCAGCTTCGGCGCGTCCTTCGGCATCATGGCGAGCAGCGTCGGCACCGTGTCGAGCACGGTCACGCCGGCGTCGTCGAGAATGTCGGGCAGCTTGTCGGCCTCGCCCATGATCTGCGGCGTCGCGACGAACAGCGTCGCGCCGACGAGATAGGGAATCCAGATTTCCTCCATCGACAGGTCGAAGGCGACCGAGGCGCCCTGGAACATGACGTCGCTGGGCGCTACGCCGTAGATCTCGTTGGCCGAACGCAGGTAATGGCAGATGTTGCGGCCGGTGATGACGATGCCCTTGGGCGTTCCCGTCGAACCGGACGTGTAGATCATGTAGGCGGGATGGTCGGGCGTCGCGCCGAGCGCGCGCGCGTCGATCGCGCTCGTGTCGGAATGATCGACGATCGCCTCGTCCACCCAGATCGGGCAGGGCATGTGGCCTTCCGCCTTGACCGCGGCTTCCGGCGAACAGAGCAGGCCCTTGGCCTCCGCGTCGCCGAGGCAGACCGCGATGCGGTCGACCGGCGCGTCGGCGTCGAACGGCAGCCAGGCCGCGCCGGTCTTGGCGATGGCGATCTGGGCGATCAGCAGTTCCGGGCCGCGGGCCATCCAGAGACCGACCACGGAACCGGGACGCACGCCGCGTGCGATCAACGCGCGGGCGATGGCGGAGGCCTGGGCGTCGACCTCGGAATAGGTGTAGCGGCGCTCGAGCGTCGTCATCGCCAGATGCCCGCCGCGATGCGCGACGGTCGATGCGAACACCTCGCAGAGCAGTTCGTCCCGCAGCAGGTCCGGGATCGCCTTGCCGATCAAAACGGATTTCGCGGCGCCCGCAGGCGCGTCGGGGTTTGAAACTGGCCGGTCCGGAGCTTCGGCGGTCTGTATGTCTGTCGTGTTCATGCGCTCTGGCTAACCGCCGCCCGTGTCTCTCGGTTCGAAAGCTTTGGCCGGGCGGGCGGTCTGCCGGTCCGGCTGGCTGCGCAACCTTGGCCGAATCCGCCACGCGCCCGCAACCCCGCCCCGGCTGGGACGCTTAGCACAAGTCGGCTCGACGGCCTATCCCGCGGCGCCGTGCGACGGCGCGCCGCCGGCGGCCGGAAGCCATCGTCCGGTTCCTTCCGAAAGCGCCAGCACCCGCCCCTGATAGACCGGCATGACCGCCGCTTCGACCGGCGCGACCCCGCCGAGCATCGCCATGAGAACCCGCGCCACCCCGCCGTGCGCCACGGCGACAATGGGCCCCTCCCGCTCCGCCAGCCATTTTTTCACGCGTTCGGCCAGCATCGCGTAGCTTTCGCCGCCCGGCGGCGCATAATTCCAGATGTCGCTTGTTCGCGCTGCGGCGCCGCGGGCGTCGCGCGCCCGGATTTCCGGCCAGGTCAGATTCTGCCAGGCGCCGAAATTCAGCTCCATGAGGCGCGGGTCTGTGGAAAACCCGGTTTCCGGCAGATGCATCGCCTCGCGCGCCAGAGCCATCGTGTCCACGGCCCGGGAGAGCGGCGAGGCGAACCAGCCGAAGTCTTCGGGAGCGAGGCGGGCCGCAGCGAGCGCGCCTTTCAGGACGCCGCCTGCCTCGCGCGCCTGCTCTCGGCCGAGCGGCGACAGCGGCGTGTCGAGCTGCCCCTGTACCCGGCCTTCAGCATTGTAGAAGGTCTCGCCGTGGCGAATGAAGTAGAGAGGAAAAGCAAACAAGCGGCGGGCTCCGGCGCGAACGCCGGCTCCTAGCGCGTCCTGTTCGCGCGGTCCATTCCGTCGCCTATTGCGGCGTCTTCTTCTGAGCGCGACCCTGGCCCGCGTCCCGCATCCGCTGCTTGCGGACGTCCGCGCGGCCGGTTGTCGTCTTGCCGACCGAACTGGCGTTGTAGCTCTGGCTCATCGGATTGCTGGAACCGGCCAACGCAGGCTCCACGGAAAAAGCGAGTGAGGCTGCAAGCGTGGTTGCAGATATGGCGGCGAGCAAAGATTTCATGTCTTCCTCCCAGGCGCCGTGACATCGTGAATGGGCGAGGCGGACGCCGCAATCCGGGCGCTTGCCTGTATCGTGTCGGCTTGCGACAAGTTCGGCATCGGGAGGAAAGATAACGCCATGAGCCATGCCGAACTGATCGGGTCCAGCGCCAATGCGCTCGTCGCGCGCCTGCGCAAGGGCGAGGTGAAGCCGCACGACTGCCTCGACGCGCTTGAGGCGCGCATTTCGCAGGTCGAGAACAAGATCAACGCGCTGCCCATCCTCTGCTTCGATCGCGCCCGCAAGCATGCCGACGCGCTGATGAAGAAGCCGCCGGCCGAGCGCGGTCTGCTCGCCGGCCTGCCCGTTCCGATCAAGGACCTGTCGTGGGTGGCGGGCGTGCGCTCCACGTCGGGCTCGCCGATCTTCAAGGATCACGTGCCCGACACATCGGACATCCTCGTCGAGAAGATCGAGGCGGAAGGCGGAATCGTCTACGCCAAGTCCAACACGCCGGAATTCGGCGCCGGCGCCAACACCTTCAATCCGGTCTTCGGCGCCACGCTCAATCCGTGGAACACCTCGCGCACCTCGGCCGGCTCCTCGGGCGGCGCCGCGGCCTCGCTGGCGGCCGGCGAAGCCTGGCTGGCGCATGGCTCCGACATGGGCGGAAGCTTGCGCAATCCCGCAAGCTTCTGCGGCATCGTCGGCATGCGTCCGACGCCCGGTCGCGTGGCGTCCAACAACCGCGCCATCATCGACCAGACGCTCGGCGTGCAGGGACCGATGGCGCGCACGGTGGAAGACCTGGCTCTGCTGTTCGACGCCATGAGCGGCGAGGATCGCCGCGACCTCCTGTCGAAGCCGCGTCCCGCGAAATCCTTCCTGTCGGAAGCCCGCTCGGGCTGGAAGCCGAAGCGCGTCGCCTATACACCCGACCTCGGCATCACCCCGGTCGATCCGGAGATCGCCGACATCACCCGCCGCGCGGCTGCGCGCTTCGCCGATGCCGGCGTCGTCGTCGAGGAAGCGACGCCCGATCTTTCGGGCCTCCACGATTGCTTCCGCGTGCTGCGCGCCCGCAATTTCGCGACCTCCATGGGGCCGCTGCTCGAACAGCACCGCGACAAGTTCAAGGTCGACATCATCTGGAACATCGAGCAGGGGCTGGCGCTGACCGCCGACGAGGTCGCGCGCGCCGAGCGTCACCGCACGCTGCTGACGCAACGCATGGACGCGTTCCTCGGCAAGTACGACCTGCTGCTCTGCCCGGCGACCATCGTCGCCGCCTTCCCGGTCGAGCAGCGCTATCTCACGCATTGCGCGGGCTACGAATTCCCCAATTACATCGAATGGCTGGCCATCGCCTATGGACCGACGCTTTGCAACACGCCGGCCCTGTCGCTGCCCTGCGGATTTACCCGCGAGGGGCTGCCGGTTGGACTGCAGGTGATCGCGCCGACGAACGACGACGCGCATTCCATCGCCGGCGCGAAAGCGCTGGAAGACATTCTGAATCTGGGAACGGTGAAACCGATCGACCCGCGTTCGGGCAAGTAGCCTATTTCCGCGCGCGGGCGGCCTCGACCTGTCCTTCGCCCTCGGCGCTGCGCACCAGGTCGCGCGAGGCCAGGATCAGGCGTTCGAATTCCTCGAGGTCCTTGGGCGGCATCCGCCCGAGCGTTTCCGAGACGAACCCCTGCTGCGCCTCGATCCCCTTCTGAGCGGCGGCGCGGCCGGCCGGCGTCAGGAAGATCGCATGGGAGCGGCGATCGCTGGCCAGCGAGCGGCGTTCGACGAGGCCGGCCGCCGCCAGCCTGTCGATCAGCCCGGAAATATTGCCCTTTGTTACGTAGAGCCGTTCAGCCAGATCCTGCTGGCTCAATCCCTCGCGTTCGGTGAGCGTCGTCAGCACGTCGCATTGGGCGATCGACAGGCCGACCGCCTTCAGCCTGTTGCTGACGGCGATCCTGATTCTCGTTTCGAGCCTCAGAAACCTGAACCAGACACGCGCTGCATCGGACAATTGGGCGAGGCTCCGTCGAATCCCTGAATGCCCGGAGGCTATTTGCTCGCCGCCCCCTGGGCAAGGCGGGGCGCCGCGGCGGACGATTCGTCGCGGGGGTTTCGGCGGCGTGGACGCTCCGCCGGGCCTCCTGTAGAAGCTTGCCGTCCAACAATATCGCAGGGCCCAAGGCCCTTGGTCCGGAGGGGAGTTACATGCTTGGTCTGATGCAGGACTGGCCGCTGCTGCAGCACAAGATCATCGATCATGCCGCGTTGCAGTACGGCGATCGCGAGGTCGTCACCCGCTCGGTCGAGGGGCCGATCCATCGCACCAATTACCGTCAGGTCCGCGAACGCGCGTTGCGGGTTGCGCAGCGGCTTGCGAAGGACGGCGTGAAGCTCGGCGACCGCGTCGCCACGCTGGCCTGGAACACCTGGCGCCATCTGGAGGCCTGGTACGGCATCACCGGCATCGGCGCGATCTACCACACGGTCAATCCTCGCCTGTTCCCCGAGCAGATCGCCTGGATCGTCAATCACGCGCAGGACCGCGTGATGATGCTCGACCTGACCTTCGTGCCGCTGATGGAGGCGGTGCAGGACAAGACGCCGTCGATCGAGCGTTTCGTCATCCTCACCGACAAGGCGCATATGCCGGCGACCAAGCTTCGCAACGCCGTCGCCTACGAGGACTGGATCGCCGAGGTCGACGGCAATTTCAAATGGGCCGAGTTCGACGAGAATACAGCGGCGGGCCTCTGCTACACCTCGGGCACGACCGGCGATCCGAAGGGCGTCCTCTATTCGCATCGCTCCAACGTGCTGCACGCCCTGCAGGCCTGCATGAAGGACACGCTGTCGGTCTCGGCGCAGGATTCCATCCTGCCGATCGTACCGATGTTCCACGCCAACGCCTGGTCGCTCGCCTTCTCGGTGCCGCTCGCCGGCGCCAAGTTCGTCATGCCCGGCGCCAAGCTCGACGGCGCTTCGGTGTACGAACTGCTGGAATCGGAAGGCGTCACCTTCTCGGCGGCCGTGCCGACCGTATGGCTGATGCTGATGCAGCATATGCAGTCGAACAACCTCAAGCTTACGACCTTGCAGCGCGTCGCGATCGGCGGTTCGGCCTGCCCGCCCTCGATGATCGAATATTTCGAGGAGCGCGGCGTCACCGTCTATCACGCCTGGGGCATGACCGAGATGAGCCCGATCGGCACGATCGGCGCGATCAAGCCGCAACTTGGCAATCTCGGCGGCAAGGACCTTCTGGCGATCAAGTCGAAGCAGGGCCATGCGATCTTCGCCGTCGAGATGAAGATCACCGACGACGAGGACAACCAATTGCCTTGGGACGGCGTCAAGTTCGGCCGCCTCAAGGTGAAGGGGCCGGCGATCGCGCGGCGCTACTTCAAGCGCGAGGACGAGGAAATCCTCGACGCCGAAGGCTTCTTCGACACGGGCGACGTGGCCACCATCGATCCTAACGGCTACATGCAGATTACCGATCGCGCCAAGGACGTCATCAAGTCCGGCGGCGAATGGATCTCGTCCATCGATCTCGAGAATATTGCGGTCGGCCATCCCCAGGTGGCGGAGGCCGCCGTCATCGGCGTCCTGCATCCCAAGTGGGACGAGCGTCCGCTGCTGATCATCGTGCCGAAGGAGGGGCAAAACCCCGGGCGCGACGACATTCTCAAGTATATGGATGGCAAGATCGCCAAGTGGTGGATGCCCGACGACGTGCAATTCGTCCGGGAAATCCCGCATACGGCGACCGGCAAGATCAACAAGCTGAAGTTGCGCGAGGAGTTCAAGGCCTACAAGTTGCCGACGGCTTGATGTAACCTTCAGCCTCTGGACGACGATGGCCGGCGCCTTGCGCGCCGGCCAAATCACGGGGGGCGTATCGCGAGAGGCATATGCGGCGTCAGATAGTCGAGGAACCGGTGGCGAAATCGGCGGTCTGGAGCCTCAGGCTCGCGATCTTCGCGCTCGCCGTTGCGGCGGTCGGCGTGGCGATCACGCGCTTCCAGGTCGTGGACGTGCCGGCGGGTCTCGCCGTGTTCGGATCGGCCGTTCTTCTTTCCTGCATTTCGCTGCTGCTGGCCGGTGCCGCCGCCGTCATCATCTGGCGCACGGGGCGTCGGGGCATTCCCGCGGCGCTCGGCGGCGCGCTTTTCGCGCTGGCGTTGCTCGGCTGGCCGGGCTGGCTCGCCGCGCAGGCCGTGCGCCTTCCCGTGCTCAACGATGTGACGACCGACATCATCGACCCCCCGCAATTTTCGCTGTCGCGCCGCGCCACCGAGGCGCGCGACGGACGCACGCCGACCAATCCCGCGCCGCTGGTGCGGCAACAGCAGCGCGCCGCCTATCCCGGCGTGCAGGCGATCCTGCTCGAACTCGAGGGCGACGAGGCCTACCAGCTCGTCCTCAAGGCCGTGCAGGCGCGTGGCTGGAAGATCATCGACCAGGCGCCGCCCGGCGGTCGCAGCGGCCTCGGCCATGTCGACGCCGTCGCGCGGACGCTGATCATGGGCTTCCCGGACGACATTACCATCCGCATCAAGCCGCTCGCCGGCCAGACGAAGATCGACATGCGCTCGGTGTCGCGCTATGGCCGCAACGATTTCGGCGTGAACGCCAAGCGCATCGAATCCTTCGCGCAGGAAATGCAGAACCAGATCGACACGAAATAGTCAGGCCCGACGGTAGCGGCCCTCGACGGTGATCGGTCCTTCCGCGACGGCGACGCCGCGCGTGACGAGATCTTCCATATGCGCCAGCACGCTCAGCGCCGCCGCATTGACGAGGCGCGGGTCGAGATTTTCGTAGATGCGCGCCACCATCGCGTGGATCGTCTCGTCGCCGGCCTCCAGCCTGCGCATGATGGCCGCCTCGCGCTGGCGGCGATGATGGCCGAGCGCGCGCACGTAGCGCGCCGGCTCCATCACGGGGCCGCCGTGCCCGGGCCAGTAATGCGTGTCGTCCCGCGTGCGCAGCTTGTCGAGCGAAGCCATGTAGTCGGTCATGCTGCCGTCGGGCGGCGCGACGATGGATGTCGACCAGGCCATGACGTGATCGCCCGAGAAGAGCGCGCGCTCCTGCGGCAGGGCGAAGCACAGGTGATTGCTGGCATGGCCGGGCGTCTCGACGGCGACGAGCGACCAGCCGTCGCCTTCGACAGCGTCGCCGTCGGCGAGGACGCGTTGTGGCGCATAGAGAAGGTCATGCGCGGAATCGAGCCCGCTCTCCGGTCCGCCTTTCGCGACGAAGGGCGCGCAGCCGACGACCGGCGCGCCGGTGCGCTCGGCGAGCTGGCGTGCGCCGGGCGAATGATCCTTGTGCGTGTGGGTGACGACGATCTGCGCGATGCGCTCGCCATCGAGCGCAGCGAGGATCGCCTCGATATGTCCCTCGTTCTCGCGGCCCGGATCGATGACGGCGACATCGCCGCGCCCGACGATATAGGTGCAGGTTCCCGTGAAGGTGAATGGACCCGGGTTGTTTTCGACGAGCCGGCGCACCAGCGGCGAGACCTGCTGCACCTCTTCGGCCTTCACGTCGAAGGCGGTGGAGTGAACGAGCTTGTCGTCTGAAGTGTCGTCGGCCATGGCGTTCCCGTTGATTTGTCGCGCTATCCACGCCGCCCGCGCCCCGCTTGTCAACGCCTACTGGAAATTCCGTCCACCCGGCAGGACGCGGCGAAGGTTCGGGTCTGCATCTGCGAACAGGTCCGGGGGTTTCTGCCTGGAGCGATCGTTCTGCGGCCTGCGCACCTCGTCGGCGCGCGCCAGCGTCTCGATGTCGGTCGCCTCGCGCGAAAGCCGGCCGAGCAGCGGCGTCAGGTCCTCTATTCTTTCCGCGACGATGTGAACGACGCCGGATTCGTTCTGGTATTTGCCCGTCACCGCGATGAAGCGGGCGCCGATGACGATCGATCGCAGCCGCTCGAACACTTTCGGCCAGACGATGATGTTGGCGACGCCGGTCTCGTCTTCCAGCGTCATGAACACGACGCCGCTCGCCGAACCCGGCCGTTGTCGCACCAGCACGAGGCCGGCGACCTTCGCGCGCTGGCGTCTGTAATTCAGCAGTTCTTCGCTGCGGATGATTCCGCGCGCCAAAAGCTCGTCGCGCACGAAGGAAACGGGATGGGCGCGCAGCGACAGCTTCAGGCGCCGGTAGTCCTCGATCACTTCCTCGCCCGGCGGCATCGGCGGAAGGTCGGCGTCGGGTTCGAGCGCGCGGAACGACAGGGGACGCAACAGCGGCAGGTCGTCCCGGTCGCCTGCGCGGTTGAGGCCGCGCACCGCCCACATCGCTTCCCGCCGGTCGAGGCCGAGCGAGGCGAAGGCGTCGGCGCCGGCGAGCGTTTCGAGCGTGGATGTCGACAGGCCGGTGCGCAGCCAGACGTCGCGCACGGAATCGTAGCCTTCGCCGCGCAGGGCCACGAGCCGGTCCATGTCGTCCTTCGCAAGCCCCGAAATCTGCCGGAAGCCGAGCCGCAGTGCATGCGTCGCTTCGATATGCTCCGCCATCCAGGAATGGCGGGGATGCAATCTTCCTCTCTCCGCCTCGCGGGCTTCGAGCGTGCAATCCCAGTCGGACGCGTTGACATCGAGCTCGCGCACCTCGACGCCGTGGTCGCGCGCATCGCGCACGATCTGCGCCGGCGCATAAAAACCCATCGGCTGCGAATTGATGAGCGCGCAGGCGAAGACATCGGGGTAGCGGCATTTCATCCACGACGACGCATAGACGAGCAGCGCGAAGGAGGCCGCGTGGCTCTCCGGAAATCCATACGAGCCGAAGCCCTCGATCTGCTTGAAGCAGCGCTCCGCAAACTCGCGCGTGTAGCCGCGCGCCGCCATGCCCTCCACCATCTTGGCGTGGAACGTTCCGATCGTGCCGACGCGCTTGAAGGTCGCCATGGCGCGCCTGAGCCTGTCGGCTTCGTCGGGCGTGAAGCCGGCCGCGACGATGGCGATCTTCATCGCCTGCTCCTGGAACAGCGGCACGCCGCAGGTCTTGCCGAGCACGTCGGCCAGTTCCTGCGAGGGAAAGACGACCGGCTCCAGCCCGAGCCGCCGCCGCAGGTAGGGATGGACCATGTCGCCCTGGATCGGACCGGGCCGCACGATCGCCACCTCGATGACGAGATCGTAGAATTCGCGCGGCCGCAGGCGCGGCAGCATCGACATCTGCGCGCGGCTTTCGATCTGGAACACGCCGATCGTGTCGGCGGCCGAGATCATGTCGTAGACGCATTTCTCTTCCGCCGGGATCTGCGCGATCGTCAGCGGCCGTCCGTAATGGCTCGCCAGCAGGTCGAGCCCCTTGCGCAGCGCCGTCAGCATGCCGAGCGCCAGCACGTCGATCTTGAGAATGCCGAGCGCATCGAGATCGTCCTTGTCCCATTCGACCGTGGTGCGATCCTCCATCGCCGCCGGCATGATCGGCGTGACTTCGTCGAGGCGGCCCCGCGTGATGACGAAGCCGCCGGTATGCTGCGACAGGTGGCGCGGGAAGCCTGCGATCTCCTGCGCGAGCGCCAGCGCCTTGGCCAGCCTCGGCTCGTCGGGATCGATGCCGAGGCGCCGCGATTCCTCGATGCGCGCCGTCTCGCTGCGTCCCCAGATCGCGCCCGACAGCGCCGCCTGCACGTCTTCCGGAAAGCCCATCGCCTTGGCCGTCTCGCGCGCGGCGGAGCGGCCGCGATATGTGACGACGCTGGCGGTCAGCCCGGCGCGGTCGCGCCCGTATCGCCGGTAGATGTACTGGATCACCTCCTCGCGCCGTTCGTGTTCGAAATCGACGTCGATATCCGGCGGTTCGCGCCGCTCGGCCGAGATGAATCGCTCGAACAGGAGATCGTGCTTCGTCGGGTCGACCTCTGTGATGCCGAGACTGAAGCAGATCGTCGAATTGGCGGCAGAGCCGCGTCCCTGCGCGAGAATCCCCCGGGATTTCGCGAAGCGCACGATGTCGTGGACGGTGAGGAAATAGGCGGAATAGTTCAGCGCGGCGACGAGCTTCAGTTCGTGCGCGATCAGGGCCTGTATCTTTTTCGGAACGCCGTCCGGCCAGCGTCGCCGCGCGCCTTCCGCCACGAAGGCTTCCAGCGCCTCCTGCTCGCTTGCGTAGCCCTCGCGCAATTCCGCAGGATATTCGTAAGCCAGTTGATCGAGCGAAAATTCGATCGCGCGCAGGAAAGCCGCCGTCTCGCGCGCCGCCTGCGGCGCCTCGGAAAACAGCCGCGCCATTTCCGCGGCCGGCTTCAGGTGGCGTTCGGCGTTCGCGGCAAGCCTGCGGCCGGCCGTGTCGATCGTCACGCCCTCGCGAATGCACACGAGCGTATCGGCGAGTTCGCGACGTTCCGGCGCGTGCATGACGACATCGTTGATCGCGATAAGCGGCAGGCCCGTTTCACGCGCCAGCGTCAGGCGGCGCCCGAAGCGTCGACGCAGGTAGGGGCCGTATGCGGCGGTCAGTCCAAGCCAGATCCGCCCGCGCGTCGTCTCCTGCAAGGCGTCGGGGACAGCTGCGCCTTCCAGCGCGATCAGCAGGAGGCCCTCGTGGAATTCCAGCAGGTCGTCGAGTCGCAGCAGGGCTTTGCCTTTTTCGGCGCGCATGTTGGCCTGCGTCAGCATCCGGCACAGCCGCCCCCAGGCCGCGCGATCGGAGGGATAGGCGAGAATGTCCGGCGTTCCGTCGGAGAAGACGAGCCGCGCGCCGGCCGCGACCTTGAAGGCGCCGAGCGTCTCCCTGTTCTCGCGTGCGAAGACATGGGCGCGCACCACTCCCGCCACCGAATTGCGGTCGGCTATGCCGATGCCGGCGTGGCCGAGCGCGGCGGCGGTCGCTGCGAGTTCTTCCGGATGCGATGCGCCGCGCAGGAAGGAAAAATTCGTCGTCGTGGCGAGTTCGACGTAGGTCATTACGAACCCGATTTTGCTTTGTGCGTCGGTCTGGCCCCCTCCCTTGCCCTCCCCCACTTCGTGGGAGAGGGGACGGCGGGCATTGTCGTATCTGCTCGATGCAGCGACGTATCTGCTCCCTCTCCCGCAAGCGCAGCGCAGCGGGGGAGGGCAGGGGAGGGGGTGTGAAGATGGAGCAGGATCGTTTCGATCACACCTTCGAAATTATTGTAGACCTCGTCATTCGTGAATCTGACAACACGCCAGCCGTTCGCTGAAAACCATGCATCACGACGGCGGTCGTGCGCGATCTCTTTCTCCGTCGAATGCGTCGCGCCATCGATTTCGACGACCATGCGAGCGGCATGACAAAGAAAGTCTGCGACATAGGGGCCGCACGGAACCTGCCGACGAAAATGCAAATCGTTCAGGCGATGCGCGCGCAACGCATGCCATACTTTTGCTTCCGCCTTCGATGACGAGCGCCGTAGACGACGAGCGAAATGGACGGACGCGCTCATCCGAACACCCCGTGCACGAACCAGCGGGGTTGCGCGGTCTCCCGGCCGAACAGGCCTTCGCGATAGAGCCAGAAGCGGCCGCCGCTCCTGTCCTCCACCTGGAAATAATCGCGCGTCAGCCCGCAATCGCGCCACCATTCCGGCGCGATGCGCTCCGGGCCTTCGAAGGCTGCGATCTCGTGCGTCGCGCGCCGCCAGCGAAACCGCAGGGGCGGCCCGTCCGGTACGGCGGCCACGGTCTCGATCGGCTCGGGTCGTTCGAACAGCCGCAAGGGGCGCAGCGGCGCGTCTTCCTGCCGCGCAAGGGGCGTTGCGCGCGTATCCCTCGCGAAAGCCGCCGGCAGCGTCGCGCCTGCGAATTCGGGAATATGCGTATCCTGGAAATGCAGGCGCAGCACGCGCTGCTGGCCGAACCGCGCGCCCAGCCTGTCGACGAGATCGGCGAAGGCCTGCGCCGTCCGCGTCCGCGCGCCGTCTTCTGCGAGCAGATGCGCCTGCGGTTCGGCGCGCGCGCCTTCCACCTGCGTCGCGGCGAGACGGACCACGTCGAAACCATACCCGGTTTCCAGGCCGTTCTCGCCGAGCGCGTCGATCTTCTCGCGCAACAGGCGCGCCAGCGTGGCGGCGTCGCGTTGCGCCCGCCCCGTGCCCGCCTCGATATGGCGGGTCGCGCCGTCGACGCGGAAGAAACTGGCTACGATCTTTCGCGCGCCTTCGCCGTGGCGTTCCAGCAGCGCGCAGAGATCGCGCGAGAGGTCCGCGATCACGGCCTCGATGTCTTCGCGCCGTGCGATCCCTTCCGCGAAACGGCGTTCCGCCATGTAGGCGGCGGCTTCGAAACGCGGCGAAATCGGATCGCGGATCGCGCCGCAAATGGCGTCGAGCCGCGCCACCAGCTCCGCGCCGAACCGGGCGACGAGCGGGGCGCGCGGCCGCGTCATCAGATCGCCGACGCGCGTCAGGCCGGCGACGCGCAGGCCGGCGACGATCTCTTGCGAAATGCGCAGGCCGGCGACCGGCAGATGGCGCAGGACTTTCGCCGCGCCGCGATGGTCGTCGTCGCCCAGAATGCGCGTCGTCGAGAACCGCGCCAGCGCCCAGGCGAGCGCCGGATTGGGCGCGACCGCGCAGCGCGCGTAAAATCCCTGCGCGGCGAGGCTTCGTTCCACCGCGTCGATCATCGCCTGCTCGCCGTCGAACAGATGCGCGCAACCGCCGATGTCGAGCATGGCGCCGTCCGGCGCATCCATGGCGGCGAGCGGCGTGAAACGCCTCAGCCAGTCGGCGATGCTCGCCAGCAATCGCGCTTCTTCCTGCGGGTCGGCCTCGACGAGATCCAGATCGGGCCGCATGGCGCGCGCCGACGCCAGCGCCATGCCGGGCCGCAGGCCCGCTTCCAGCGCCCCGCGGTCGAGCGCGACGAGGCGATGCGCGCTCCCCGCCTTGGCCCAGGTGGCAAGTGGAGGAGCCGCAGGCGAGGCGCCGCCTTCAGGCGGAAAGCGCGCGGGCTTTCGCGAACGCCGGATCCGGTCGGTCGCGAGAAAGGGGAGGCGGACCGACAGAAAACGCATCGTACGCAACCTCGTGAACGCATTCGGAATCGAGACCATGGACGCTGCGCGCCTTCATGAGCCGCAAGGCCGCGACAGGCGCGCCGGGCAGGCCGAGCCGGGCCTCGCCGAATTTTTCGATGGCGCTCGTCCGGCGCGCCACCTCCACCCGCGTTTCCGCCATGGAGGACATGCGCTTCCCGGCCCCGGCGAGCGCGACAGGCGCGAGAAAGCCGGCAGCCCCGCCGGCGCGTGCGGCGAGCGTCAGGCGGCGCGACACATCGAGCGAGTAGAGCCGCGCATCGATGGCGCTTTCCGCGAGAACGGCGGCGACATCGGGACATCGCAGCGCGTCCTCCATCGCACGCAATGTCTCGCGCGGGTTCTGCGTGCGCACGATGGCGAGCCGCTCCGGATCGATTCCTGCTTCCACCAGGCCCGGCCCGTAGGGCGCGCCGGTCTCCGCTGCGACGAAATCCTCGATCGCGATGACGATCCCCGCCGAAGCGCGCGCCCGCGCGCACAGCCCACACAGGCGCAAGGCGAAGCCCAGCGCGACGAAAACGTCCCGGGCGCTCGCTGGCACGATTTCGTGCAATCCGGCGCTCAGGCGCTCGGCCGACAGGAGGCCGGCCAGCGCAGACCCATCATTGCCGCCGCCGGGTCCGGACACGCGGCGGCCGAAGTCGGGCCGGCCCTCGATCCTGGCGATCTCCCGGCGCAAAAAAGCCATACGTTCCGAACTGTCGCGGGGCGACATCGGCCAATCCTTCCAGTCCTGCTTGTTGTTCCTGCTTTGTTCTATAATGGACGAGACGTCGGCAGAGTCAAGGCGCAGGGCGTGGGCCAGGCGGCAAGGAGTGGCGCATAACAAAAGCGAATAGCCGCGCTGAAAAATCTAAATGACTGACATCGCGGGCGCTGGTAATTCCAGAAGCGTCGGCGCCGCTGTTCGCCCGCATTTTGCGGGCGCTCGTGCGTCGCAGGCTCGCAGCGCCGCCCAGACGAGCGCGCGAGGAGGGAATTGGAGGAAAGCATGACCATCACTTTCACTCGCCGCCACACGCTCGGCGCGCTCGCCATCGCCGCAGCGCTCGCGCCCGCCGCCGCCTTCGCGGAAGACGTCGTCAAGCTCGGCGTCATCCTGCCGATGACCGGCCCCTCGGCCTCGACGGGCCGCGAGATCGAGGCCGCGATCAAGCTCTTCCAGGCGCAGAACGGCGACAAGGCCGGCGGCAAGAAGGTCGAGGTCATCGTCAAGGACGACACGGGCGTCGCCGACATCACCAAGCGCCTGGCGCAGGAACTCGTCGTCAACGACAAGGTCGCCGCCATCGCCGGCTTCGGCCTCACGCCGCTGGCGCTCGCCGCCGCGCCCGTCGCCACCCAGGCCAAGATCCCCGAGATCGTCATGGCCGCCGGCACGGCGATCATCACCGAATCCTCGCCCTACGTCGTGCGCACCAGTTTCACGCTGCCGCAGAACACGATGCCGATCGCCCAATGGGCGCTGAAGAACAACATCAAGAAGGTCGTGACGCTCGTGACCGACTACGGTCCGGGCCTCGACGCGGAAAAGACCTTCGTCGACACGATCAAGGCCGGCGGCGGCCAGGTTCTCGATTCGCTGCGCTCGCCGCTGCGCAATCCGGAATTCGCGCCCTTCCTGCAGAAGGCCAAGGACCTGAAGCCGGACGCGCTTTTCCTGTTCGTGCCCTCGGGCCAGGGCGCGCAGCTCATGAAGCAGGTGATCGAGCGCGACTTCGCCAAGGACGGCATCAAGGTCATCGGCACCGGCGACGTGACCGACGACGAGCAGCTCAACAACATGGGCGACAGCGTGCTCGGCATGATCACGTCGCACAATTATTCGGCCGATCACGATTCGCCGGAAAACAAGGCCTATGTCGCGGCTTTCGAGAAGGCCAATCCGGGCCTGCGCCCGAACTTCATGTCCGTCGGCGGCTATGACGGCATGGCTCTGTTCTACGCCGCGCTCAACAAGACCAAGGGCGACACCGACGGGACCAAGCTCGTCGACGCGATGAAGGGCATGGCCTGGACGAGCCCGCGCGGCCCGATCTCGATCGATCCGGAGACGCGCGACATCGTGCAGAACGTCTACATCCGCAAGGTCGAGCGCAAGAACGGCCAGCTCTACAACGTCGAGTTCGACACGGTTCCCAACGTGAAGGACCCGTTCAAGGCGGCCAAGGCCGCCGCCAAGTAACCAGCCAACCGAAGGGCGCGCCGCGGCGCGCCCTCACCCGGAGAGATCAGCGTGCTCACGATCCTGTTCGACGGGCTCGCCTACGGCATGCTGCTCTTCGTGCTGGCCGTAGGATTGTCCGTCACCCTCGGCCTGATGAATTTCATCAACCTCGCGCATGGCGCGTTTGCGATGGCCGGCGGCTATATCGCCGTCGTCATGATGCAGCGTTACGGCCTGTCGCTGTTCTGGGGCCTGCCGGCCGCCTTCTTCATCTGCGCGGCCGCCGGCGCCTTTCTCGAACGTACGCTCTATGTCCGCCTCTACGACAAGACGCATCTCGAACAGGTGATGTTCACGATCGGCCTCGTCTTCATGTCGGTCGCCGCGGTCGATTATTTCATGGGCGCGAGCCCGCAGATCGTCGACGTGCCGAAGTCGCTGGAAGGCAGCGTCGATCTGGGCGTCGTCACGCTCAACAAGTACCGCCTGTTCGTCATCTTCGTCTGCGCGCTGCTGACGATCGCATTGCAGCTCGGCCTGTCGAAGACGCGCTTCGGTTCGCGCCTGCGCGCCTCCGTCGACGATGCGCGCGTGGCGCGGGGACTAGGGATCGACGTCACCCGCATCTTCGCGCTGACCTTCGCCTTCGGCTCCGGCCTCGCCGGCCTCGGCGGCGCGCTCGGCAGCGCCATCTTCAGCCTCGACCCGCAATTCCCGCTGAAGTTCATGATCTACTTCCTGATCGTGATCGCCGTCGGCGGCACCACGACCATCACCGGCCCGTTCTTCGCCTCCATCCTGCTCGGCGTCGCCGACGTCGCGGGCAAGTACTACAGGCCGGAAATCGCCGGCCACAAGATCGAGATCGGCGGCTTCGTCATCTACACCATCATGGTGCTCGTGCTGATCTTCAGGCCGCAGGGCCTGTTCGGCCGGCCGGCCGGAAAGTGACGACGTCATGAGCAACGCCGTCGCGAGCAAGTCCGCCCCGGAAAATTCCGCCGCCGCCGTGACTTCGGCGCGCACCGACCAGGCCATGGCCTGGTTCGCCGGGCGTGTGCGCTGGAGCTGGCCCGAGATCGCGTTGTGGGTCGCCGCCCTCGCCATCGCCTTCCTGTTCCCGAGCCGCGCGCTCCTGTTCAACGAGATCGCCATTCTCGCGCTGTTCGCGCTGTCCCTCGATCTGGTGCTGGGCTACGCCGGCATCGTTTCGCTCGGCCACGGCGCCTTCTTCGGCCTCGGCGCCTATGTGGCGGGCCTGCTCGCCAAGGCGGGCGCCGGCGCCGCGCCGCTGTCCGACCCGACGTTCGGGCTCGTGGCGGCCGCGCTGTTCTGCGCGGGCGTCGGCTATGTCACGAGCTTCCTCGTGCTGCGCGGCGCCGATCTCACCCGCCTCATGGTGACGCTCGGGGTGGCGCTGATCGTCGGCGAACTCGCCAACCGCATGGCCTGGCTGACCGGCGGCGCCGACGGCCTGCAGGGCGTCATGCCCGCCAAGATCCTGGGCCTGTTCGAGTTCGACCTCTACGGCCGCAACGCCTACTTGTACTCCTTGTCGGTGTTGTTCGTGTTGTTCGTCTGCGCGCGAAAAATAATCCATTCCCCCTACGGAATTTCTCTGCGCGCCATCAAGGGCAACGTCTTGCGCGCAGACGCCATCGGCATTCCCGTCAATCGTCGCCTGAACGGCGTCTACACGCTCGGCGCCGCCTATGCCGGCGTCGCCGGCGCCTTGCTGGCGCAGACGACGTCGTTCGTCTCGCTCGACGTGCTGGAATTCCACCGGTCCGCCGACGTCATGCTGATCGTCGTGTTCGGCGGCGTCGGCACGCTCTACGGCGCCATCGTCGGCGCCGCCGCCTTCAAGATCATGTACGACCTGCTCGCCGCCGCCACGCCGCAATACTGGCAGTTCTGGCTCGGCCTCGTGTTGGTGGTGTTGGTGTTGTTCGTGCGCGGCGGCATTCTCGGCCTCCTGTCGAATGTGCAGGCGCGTCTCCGTTCGGGAGGCGCGAAATGAGCGCCGTTCTCTCGACTGATGGCCTGGTCAAGCGCTTTGGCGGCCTGACCGCGACCAACAACGTCACCTTCAGTCTGCCGGCCGGCGCGCGCCACGCGCTTATCGGTCCCAATGGCGCCGGCAAGACGACCTTCGTCAATCTCCTTTCGGGCATGTTGACGCCGACATCGGGCCACGTCTTCCTCGACGGCAAGGACGTCACTGACTGGCCGGCGCACAAGCGTGTGCGCGCCGGTCTGTCGCGCACCTTTCAGATCAACCAGCTCTTTGCCGATTTCACCCCGCTCGAGACAATCGGCCTCGCGCTGTCGGAAGCGCGCGGCGAAGGCGCGCAATTCTGGCGACGCGTCGGCACACATCGCCACATCGTCGAAGAGGCGGTCGTCATCCTCGAACGTCTCGATCTCGCGGACGTGATGGAGGAACGCGTCGGCTCGCTGCCCTACGGCAAACAGCGCCTGCTCGAAATCGCCATCGCGGTCGCGCCGAAGCCGAAGGTGCTGCTGCTCGACGAACCGGCTGCCGGCGTGCCGGAAGGCGAACGCGAGCAGATCCTCCAGATCGTCGATGCCTTGCCGAAGGAAATGGCTCTCGTGCTGATCGAGCACGACATGGACCTCGTCTTCCGCTTTGCGAAGACGATTTCGGTGCTGGTCGGCGGCGCATTGTTCGTGGAGGGCACGGCGTCAGAAGTGGCGCGCGACCCCCGCGTGCGACAGGTGTATCTCGGCGAAAGCGAGATCGACCACCACCTCGATTCGACGGGAGGAAAGGCGTGACCGATCTCCTGAAAGTCGAGAAGCTGACTGCCGGATATGGCGAAGCGATCGTTCTGTCGGACCTCTCGTTTACGGTGGGGCAGGGCGAGGCGCTGGCGCTGCTCGGTCGCAATGGCGCAGGCAAGACAACGCTTCTGAATTCGCTGGTTGGCGTCACGCGCAGGCGCAGCGGAACTATTGCCCTCGGGCCGCGAGACCTTACAAATATGCGTCCTGACCAGCGCGCCAACGCAGGCATCGGCTGGGTGCCACAGGAACGCAATATCTTTCGTTCGCTGACGGTCGAGGAAAATCTGACGGCGATCGCTCGCCCCGGCCGCTTCGATATCGACAGCATCTACGAAATGTTCCCCCGCTTGCGAGAGCGCAGCACGAATATGGGCAATCAATTGTCTGGCGGCGAGCAGCAGATGCTTGCGGTAGGACGGGCGCTCGTGCTCAACCCGCAGATACTGCTTCTGGACGAACCGCTGGAAGGCCTGGCGCCGATCATCGTCGATGAATTGCTCGCGGCCTTGCGGAAAATCATCGAGGCGGAAAAGATGTCCGTCATCCTCGTCGAGCAGAGCGCCCGCAAGATCCTGCCGTTGACCGATCGCGCGATCATTCTCGAGCGCGGCGGCATTGCATGGACCGGCAAGAGCGACGCGCTGCTGGAAGACAAGGAAGCGCTTGCCACGCTGCTGGCGGTCGCCGAAAAGAAGTAATCCAATCCACGGGAAGGAAATCCATGTCCATTCGTCCACCGTTCCGCGCCGACCAGGTCGGTTCGCTGCTTCGTTCCGCTCCGCTCAAGGAAGCGCGCGACAAGCGCGCCAAGGGGCAGATTTCGGCGGCCGAACTGACGGCCATCGAAGATGTCGAGATCAAGAAGATCATTGCGAAGCAGGAAGCGATCGGTCTCGAAGGCATTACCGACGGCGAGTTCCGCCGCTCGTGGTGGCACTACGACTTCCTTTGGAATCTCGACGGCATCGAAAAGGTTTCTGTCGACCAGGGCATTCAGTTCGCCGGCGTCCAGACCAAGGCGGAAGCGCCGCACGTGATGAGCAAGATCGGCTTTTCCGGCCATCCCTTCGTCGATCACTTCAAGTTCCTGAAGGCGAACACGAAGAAGACGGCGAAGCAGACGATCCCGTCGCCGTCGATGCTGCACTATCGCGGCGGCCGCAAGCTCATCAACATGGGCGTCTATCCCGATCTCAACGATTTCTATAACGACCTCGGCGCCGCCTACGGCAAGGCTGTGAGGGCGTTCGGCGACGCCGGCTGCACCTATCTGCAACTGGACGACGTGTCCTTCGCTTATCTCTGCGATCCCGAGCAGCGCAAGATGCTGAAGGATCGCGGCGACGACCCGGAAAAGCAACCGATGATCTATGCCGGCATGATCAACAAGGCGCTGGAATCGAAGCCGGCCGGGATGACCGTTTCGATGCATCTGTGCCGCGGCAATTTCCGTTCGACCTTCGTAGCGTCCGGCGGCTACGAACCGATCGCCGATCTCCTGTTCAACCAGGTCAACGTCGATGGCTATTTCATGGAATGGGATTCTGACCGCGCCGGCGGCTTCGAACCGTTGCGCTTCCTGCCGAAGGGCAAGGCGGTCGTGCTCGGTCTCGTCACGTCGAAGACCGGCGCGCTGGAAAAGAAGGATGACATCAAGCGGCGCATCGACGAGGCCGCGAAACACGCGCCGCTCGAACAACTCTGCCTGTCCGCGCAATGTGGCTTCGCTTCCACTGAGGAAGGCAACACGCTGGCCGAGGACGAGCAGTGGCGCAAGCTTGAGATGATCGTCGAGATCGCCCGCGAAGTGTGGGGCAAGGTCTGACGCGCCGCGTGCGCACCCGCACCGGCAGTTCGCAAGCAAAGGTCTAGCCTGAACCCGATTGAAAGGGGTCAGGTATGGAACCCACAGACCAGAAAGATCGCGACGCGACGCCGGAGGGCGTCGCGTTTCGCTATCAGGCCCAGGATTTCATCGACGCCTACAGGCTGGGCGCGGGCATGACGCGCCGCGGGGCGGCCTGGCTGGCATTGGGCATGGCGGCGCTGGCGGCCTTCCTTTTCTGGAGCGAGCCCGACTGGATCGCTCGCTTCGTCACCATCGCTGCGGCCGTCGCGGGTGGAGGCGCCGCAGGTCTCTGCTACCGGTTCCTCTACTTGCCGTGGCTTGCCCGCAGGCACTTCGCTAACTACCCGCTGGCTCGTCTTGAGACGACATTCGCTGTCGCGGATGACGCGCTGATCCTCACATCGGACCGAACATTGTCACGTCTTCTCTGGCGCGATTTCGTTGCGTGGCGCGCGAACGAGCGGACGTTGCTGCTCTACACCGCGCCGCGCGTATCCTATGTCGTGCCGACGCGCCTCGCGGCGCAGGGATTCCCCCTGACGCGGCTGCTTTCGATCTTGCGGGAAAAGGTTGCGGAAAGGCGCTGAAGAGGCTTTCAGGCAGCCTTCGACTTGCGCGTTTTGTCTTTCAGTCGGGCGCCGAGGACCGCCTCGATGGCCGTTCGCGCGTCGTCGTAGGAGTGCGCCGCTCTCGATTCGCCGCTGCCGACCGACCAGCGCCACTGACCATCGAGGCCCCAGACGATGCCGATCCGGTCGCCGGTCTCGTCCTTGATCCAGTAAAGGGAATGGGCGTTGAGCGCTCTTTCGATCGTCGCCATGCAGCCTCCAGAAGAATTTGGTTTCAACGAGCGCAAGCCTTGCAGGCGCGGGTTACATTCGCCTTTGCCCGGCTTGAGCAATGTGGGTTAACGCTCGTTGGGGTTACGGGTTCATTCCGGCCGAGGAACCGGCCTGTCGTGGAGGGCGCAAGTCTTGAAAATCACTGATGTTTTCGGGTCGGACATTCCGTTCGTGCATTTTTGCGGGATCGAGCCTGTGGCGGCCGCGAACGGCCGCTCGCGGCTCGAGGTCGAGGTTCTCAAGCATCACGGCAACCAGATGGGCGTCGCGCACGGCGGATTGCTGATGACTCTGCTCGACGTCTGCATGGGCACGGCGTCGCGCACCGCCGTGGGTGCAAATGTGGTGACCGTGGACATGCAGGTGGCGTTCATGGCGCCTGCGTCGGGCCGTCTTGTCGGGGAAGGGCGAGTGGTGCGCGCCGGGAAATCGCTGGTCTTCGTCGAGGCCGAAATCAGCAACGCGGCCGGCGATCTGGTCTGTCGAGGCACGGCCGTGTTCAAGACAGCCAAGGCGCCGCAGCCGTCTGCGTGAAGGCGCGACGTTTGGGACAGGTCAACGCGCAGGGGCGTTCTAAGGAGAAAATGGGGCCATGCAGGCCTTCGATCGCCTCTTGCGTCGTCTTTTCACGCCCGAGCGCCGCCGCCGCCCGAGCACGCCTGCGCTCGGCTCCGTCGAGTTGCAGGCAATTTCCGTGCTCGAACCGGCGGCTGCGCTGGAGAAAGTCCACAGCGCGCCGGTCGGCCTGACGCCAGTCGTTGCGCAGCGGCGTCTTGCAACCTTCGGGCCGAACCTCGTCACGCGCGAACGCCGGGCGAATGTGCTGGAAGAAATCTTCTCCTGCGCTCGTAGTCCCCTCAACGCATTGTTGCTCGTATTGGCCGGGGTGTCATTCGGCATCGGCGACGCGCGCGCCGGCATCGTCATCGCAGCGATGGTGATCCTTGCCGTTGTGACCGCCTTCGTCCAGGAGCACAGGTCGAGCGAGGCGGCGGCGCGCCTGCGCGCGCTGGTGAAGACCAGCGCCAGCGTGCGTCGTCAATGGAGCGCCGGAGGATCCGACTTTCGCGAAATCCCGATGGAACAGGTCGTGCCCGGAGACGTGGTGCGACTTGCTGCCGGCGACATGATGCCGGGAGACCTTAGATTGATCGAGGCCAAGGATCTGTTCGTCAACCAGTCGGCGCTGACCGGCGAGGCCATGCCCGCCGAAAAATACGCGCATGCAGTGACAGATGCCGACGCGTCGCCTTTCGAATTGCACAACATCTGCTTCATGGGCGCCAATGTCGTCAGCGGATTTGGCGCCGGCGTGGTCGTGCACACAGGCGGCGGCACATTCTTCGGCCAGCTCGCCGACGAGATCGCCGGGCGCCGTGAGCCGACCGCCTTCGACCGCGGCATCGACCGTTTCACGCTGATGATGATCCGCTTCATGGCGGTCATGGCGCCGGCCGTTTTTCTCATCAACGGGCTCACCAAACACGACTGGCTCGAAGCGCTGCTTTTCGCCGTCGCCGTCGCTGTCGGCCTGACGCCCGAGATGCTGCCGATGATCGTCACGGTCAACCTGGCGCGCGGCGCAATCGCCATGGCGCGCAACAAGGTCGTCGTAAAGCGCCTGCAGGCGATCCAGAATTTCGGCGCCATGGACATTCTGTGCACCGACAAGACGGGTACGCTGACGCAGGATCGCATCGTCCTGAAGAAGACTCTCGACCTCCGCGGAGAGGAATCCGACAAGGTCCTGCAATACGCCTACATCAACAGCCATTTCCAGTCGGGTCTCAAGAACCTCCTGGACGTGGCGGTGCTCGATCATGCCGAGATGCGTCACGAACTGGGCCTCGACCGCGATTTTCGCCTGATCGACGAAATCCCGTTCGACTTCGCGCGGCGCAGGCTGTCGGTGGTCGTCGACAAGGCTGGCGAAGGTCATATCCTCATCTGCAAGGGTGCGGTCGAAGAGGTTTTTGCCGCCTGCAACCGCTACGAGGCCGACGGTGGGGTGGCGGCGCTCGATCCGCAACATTTCGAGACCGCCCGACGCGAGACAGCCGAACTCAACGCGGACGGCTTTCGTGTGGTCGCAGTTGCTTACAAGGCGCTCGATATTGCGCAGAAGACCTATGCGCCCGCAGACGAATGCGGACTCGTTCTGCTCGGCTTCATCGCCTTCCTCGATCCGCCGAAGGAATCGGCCGGCGTCGCCCTGTCGGCCCTTTCGAAGAGCGGCGTGCGGGTGATGATACTGACCGGCGACAACGATATCGTCACGCGCAAGGTCTGCCGCGACGTAGGCCTCGACCCCGGTGAAATCGCGCTTGGTCGCGACATCGAGAATCTCGACGACGAGGCGCTGGCTGAATTGGTCGAACGCCGGAACGTCTTCGCCAAGCTGGCGCCGGCGCAGAAGGAGCGCGTTGTCGCCGCTCTGCATCGGCGCGGTCATGTCGTCGGCTTTCTCGGTGACGGCATCAACGATTCGCCGGCGCTCAAGGCGGCCGATGTCGGAATCTCTGTCGATACGGCCGTCGACATCGCCAAGGAATCCGCCGACATCATCCTTCTGGAGAAGAGCCTGCTCGTGCTGCAGGAAGGCGTTATGCAAGGCCGCCGCACCTTCGCAAACATCGTGAAGTACATCCGAATGGGCGCCAGTTCCAATTTCGGCAATATGTTCTCAGTGCTCGGCGCGAGCATCTTTTTGCCGTTCCTGCCCATGGCGCCGATCCAGGTGCTGACCAACAACCTTCTTTACGACTTTTCGCAGACAGCGATTCCAACCGATTCGGTCGACCCGGAATATCTCGCCGCACCGCGACGCTGGGATATCGGGAACATCTTCAAGTTCATGATCTGCATCGGTCCGATCAGTTCGATCTTCGACTATGCAACATTCGCGCTGATGATTTTCGTTTTTGGCTCATGGACCAATCCGTCGTTGTTCCAGACCGGCTGGTTCGTCGAATCCCTGCTCACCCAGACGCTGATCATCCACGTGATTCGTACTGCGCGTATCCCGTTCATCGAGAGCCGCGCCAGCGCCGCCCTGACCGCGACGTCGCTCGCCGTCGCTGCCGTTGGCATATTGCTGCCGGTCACCCCACTTGGCGCCGCGCTCGGCTTCACGCCGCTCCCCTGGGCCTACTGGCCGGCTGTTGCCGCTTTTCTGGCCTGCTACGCCGTCCTCACGCATGTCGTGAAGGTCTGGTTTGCGCGCCGCTACGGCATCTGAGCCTGCCCTTCGCGGGTCCCGGCCAACAGGCTATAAGGCTCCTATGACACAAGCCGCCCTGCGGGCCGCCCCGCCCTCGATCGAGGATCTGGCCGAGCGCGTCCTTTCCGGCGATCGCGCTTCGCTCGCCCGCGCCATCACGCTGATCGAGAGCCGCAGGTCCGACCACCGCGCACAGGCCGGTGCGCTCCTGCAGAAACTTCTGCCGCATACAGGACGGGCGCTCCGCGTCGGCGTGACAGGCGTGCCCGGAGTAGGCAAATCCACCACCATCGATACTCTCGGCTCGAATCTGACGGCCGCCGGCCGCCGCGTCGCAGTGCTTGCCGTCGATCCGTCTTCCTCGCGCACGGGAGGCTCGATTCTCGGCGACAAGACGCGAATGGCGCGACTTTCGGCGGACCGCAACGCCTTCATCCGTCCGTCGCCTTCCTCGGGCACGCTCGGCGGCGTTGCGGCGCGTACGCGCGAAACCATGCTTGTCTGCGAGGCTGCGGGCTTCGATGTCGTGCTGGTCGAGACGGTGGGAATCGGCCAGTCAGAGACAGTCGTCGCCGACATGACGGATTTCTTCCTCGTGCTGATGCTACCGGGCGCGGGCGATGAGTTGCAGGGCATCAAGAAGGGCGTGCTGGAACTCGCGGACATGATCGCCGTCAACAAGTCTGACGGCGCCAACCGCATCCGCGCCGAGGCCGCCGCCAGCGAATATCTCGCAGCGCTCCACATTCTCGCCCCCTCGTCCTCGGTCTGGAAGCCTCCTGTAGTGCTCGTCTCCGGTCTTGCGAACGAAGGTCTCGACGACATGTGGGCGCGCATCGAAGATCATCGACTCAAGACGACGAAGGCCGGCGAATTCGATGCGCGCCGGCGCGCCCAGCAGGTCAAGTGGATGTGGGCGATGCTGGAGGAACGGCTATTGTCGCAATTGCGCACTGATCCTGCCGTGCGCAAGCGGTTGCCCGCGCTCGAGGCGGCGGTCGCCGAAGGCGCGCTCGCGCCGACGCTCGCCGTCGACGAAATCGCCGCCATGCTGGGCGTCTGACATGCCCACCCTGCTTGTCACCGCTTTCGGCGCCTTTCCTGGCGCGCCGCGCAACCCGAGCGAGCAGGCGCTGAGCCTGCTCGCGCGCGACGGGCGCGGGGCCTTCAGACGCGCCGGCATTCGGCTGGCCACCGCGACCCTGCCGGTGGCTCACGACATCGCGCAATATCTCGATGCCGTCGTGGCGCGCGAACGGCCGGATGCTATCGTGCATCTCGGCCTTGCGGCCCGCAGGCGGCGCGTCAGCGTCGAGACCCGCGCCCGCAACCGCGTTACGACGCTGAAGCCTGATTCGCTCGGGCGCCATGCGCCGTCTCATGTCTGCGCGGCGCGCGCGCCGGCGCGGCTGTCCACGTGGAATGCCGCGCGATTGTGCGCGGCTTTGCGCCGCGCGCGCATCGACGCTGGACTTTCGGTCGACGCCGGCGACTATGTCTGCAACGCGACCTTGTGGAGGTCGCTGGAAGATTCGCGTTCGCCCGCCATATTCATCCACGTGCCCGAGAAACGCCGTCTTCCCCCGGCCAGAATGGCAGCCGCTCTCGCCCGTATCCTCCCCGGCGCCACGCGCGTCGCCCTTAGAACGCCTTTCAACCCGGACGCGAAATGACGGACTCGCCTGCCTATTTCCTGTTCCAGTTGTTGCAGATTTCGTGGCTCGACCTGCTTCTGTCTGGCGACAATGCAGTTGTCATCGCCATGGCCTGCCGCGATCTGCCGGAGAGGCAGAAGAAGATCGGCGTGGCGCTGGGCGCCGCGGCGGCGGTCGCACTGCGTGTCCTGTTCACCGTCATTGTCGATCAGCTTCTGAAATTTCCCTACATCAAGCTGATCGGCGGAATTCTGCTGCTCGGCATAGCCGTCAAGCTCGTAACCGATGAGAGCGAGCACGCTGAAGTCAAGTCGCAGCCCAACCTGTGGGGCGCCGTCACCACGATCGTCATCGCCGACGGCGTCATGTCGCTCGACAATGTGCTCGCCATTCTCGGCGTGGCGCACGGCGACATGCGCCTCATCATATTCGGGCTCCTCCTGTCCATTCCGCTTGTCGTGTTCGGCGCTGGCGCATTGATGCGCGTTATCGACCGGTTTCCGATCCTCATCTGGGCAGGCGCGGCGCTGCTGGGATGGGTCGCTGGCGAGATGATCGTGGCCGACCCGGTGGTTGCAGACTGGCTCGACCGCCACGGCGACCCGCCGGACATATTGGCGGCAATAGCCGGCATGATTGTGGTCCTGGCGATCGGCGGCGCGCTCACATTGCTGGCCAAACGCCGCAAGGCCTGATCAGTTTGCGCGGCGCTCGACGCCTTGCGCGACCGGCGGCGTCGGTACGACAAAGCAATCCCGGCGGCCGGAATCTACGCAGCGTTGCGTCTTGCGCTGATTGTCGAGCATGTTCATCACGACGACGACGATGATCGCCAGAACAAGCAGGGCGATCGCGCCGACGAGATTGACCACGCGACGATGCGAGTAGTCGATATCGTCTGGGGCGCTCATCTCAGGCTCGCGGAGCGTCGATCGTCGCGAAAGGCCGGGCCTGTTCGAAAGCGAATGCGGCCTGCAACACATCCAGATCGCCACGCATCGGGCCGACGATCTGCAATCCGATCGGAAGGCCGTCGTGCGTGAAGCCGCAGGGAACGCTGGCTGCGGGTTGCTGTGTAACATTGAACGGGTAGCTGAAAGGCGACCACTCTACCCAATGCTTGAAATTGCTGCCCGGCGGCACGTCGGCGCCGACCGGAATTGCGCCGGTCGGCATTTGCGGCGTGATGAGAAGGTCGTAGGTTTCGTGGAAGATCGCCATCCTGTGAGCCAGGGTCTGGCGCGCCAGAAATGCTTCGAGATAGGCGACGGCCGAAAGGGCGCGGCCCGAGTCGACTTCAGGCAGCAGACCCGGATCGAGCAGCGCGCGTTCGGCGCTGCCGACATTCTTCATAGCGACCGCGGCGCCTGTGTGCCAAAGGACATCGGTGATCGCGCGCGGATCGCTGATCGGCGGATCGACCTCCTCGACGGTCGCGCCGAGTTCCTCGAACACCCTCGCCGCCTTCTCGACCGCCGCGGCCACGTCCGGATCGACGCAGTCGACGTAGCCGAGCCGCGGCGAATAGGCGATCCGCCGACGCCGGACGCCGATGTTCAGTTCCTGGGTATAGTCGGGGCAGATCGTGTTCCAGGCCGTGTTGTCGCGCGCGTCCGGTCGCCCGATCAGCGAGAGCATGATGGCTGCGTCCTCGACGCGCCGTGTCAGCGGTCCCAGATGCGCGAGCACGCTCATGGTGGATAGCGGATAGGCCGGCACGCGGCCGAAGCTCGGCTTGAGGCCGAACACACCGGTGAAGGCGGCAGGTATGCGGATCGACCCCAGGCCGTCCGTGCCGAGATGGAAATGCCCCAGGGCGAGCGCGGCAGCTGCGGCCGCGCCGGCCGATGAACCGCCTGTCGTGTGGCCAGTCTTCCACGGGTTCCGCGTGATCCCGTAGACAGGGCTGTCGCCGAGCCCCTTCCAGCCGATTTCGGGCAACGTCGTCTTGCCGACGATAATTGCGCCGGCTTCCCGCATCCGGGCGGTGGCCGGCGCGTCCTCGGTCGCCGGCGCATCGGAACTCGTCTTCGTGCCACGTCGGTTCGGCAGGTCGCGCACCAGCACGTTGTCCTTGATCGTCGCGATCAAACCGTCAGCCGGGCCGACCGGCTCGCCCTTTGCGTGGCGGGCGGCGCTAGCCTCCGCCGCCTTCCGGGCCCCGGGGCGGTCGACAAGCGCGAAGGCGTTGACCAGAGGCTCGACCTTGTCGATTCGCGCCAACACCGCCTCCAGCAAGTCGACAGGACTGGCCTTCTTCCTGGCGAACATGTCGAAGCAGGCGCGGGCGGACAGGTCGAGAAGATCGGTCATGGTGCCTTCCGGATTACCTGCGGACTTTGCTTTCCGGCGCGCCCGGCTTCAAGCCCGTACCCGCGCCCGGCCGCAATATCGCCGGTTTTACCCAGCATGGTCTTCGCACGTGCGAGAGGTTAACGGTCTCTCAACAATCCTGATCCTAATTGAGCCGGTTCCCCGCCGCGTCCAGCAGAGGAAAGTTCGTGAGTGTCCCGCCCCTGGCGCCGGCGAAAGACCGCCGCCTGACCCTTCGCCTTTCTGCATTTGCGGGGCTCGCCGTTCTCTCCCTCGCGCTCGCCGGCTGCGGCGGCGCGTCGTCCTACTCGGCTATTTCCGATCGCGTCGGCTCGGTCGGTAGCTACTTTTCCGGCCCAAAGGGCGAAGCCCAGCAGGTGCCGATGTTCGTCGCCTCGACGCACAAGAAGGGCGGCGAGCCAGCCGACGGCTCCGCGACCTTCGCGTTGCAGACGGTTTCAGTCCCGCCCGGTCACAAGCCCGGCGAGATCGAGACGCCGCGTTTCGGCTCGCCCAATCCGCAGAAGGATTTTGTGGTCATCCGGCGTCGTACGCTGGACCCCGACGCGTTTCGCGCGGAACTCGCGTCGCACATTTCGGGCCGCATCGGCAACAGCCGCGACATCCTGATCTACGTTCACGGCTTCAACACCAGCCTGGAGGAAGCGCGCTTCCGTCTGGCGCAGATTGTCGCCGACGGCGGCTTCACTGGCGTGCCGATCCTGTTTACCTGGCCCTCGAAGGGCGAGTTGTTCGCTTACGAGTCCGACAAGGAATCCGCCACCGCCTCGCGCGACGCCCTGCAACGCCTGATCTTCGAATCGTCGCAGGTTCCAGGCGTCGGTCGCGTGCATGTGCTCGCCCATTCCATGGGTTCCTGGCTGACGATGGAGGCCTTGCGCGAAAACGCCATCGCCGGCCGCCCGGATCTGGATGGCCGCCTCGGTTCGGTGATGCTCGCCGCTCCCGACATCGATCTCTCCGTCTTCAAGCAGCAGATCGCCCGCCTCGATCCTTCGCACGTCTCGGTATTCGTTTCGCGCGACGATCGCGCCCTGTCCCTGTCGAGCCGCATCGCCGGCTCGCGTCCGCGCCTCGGCGCCATGGATCCGTCAAATCCGAAGGACGCCGCGGCGATCGATGCCATGGGCGTGCGCGTCTACGACCTGTCGATGTTCGGGTCGGGTTGGATCGGCCACGACACTTACGCGAATGCGCCTGAAGCCGTACGCCAGATCGGCGCTACGCTGACAAAAAAGCGCGAATCCGACGCCAATGTGCAGGCGGTGATCGACGCCGGCGCCATGCCGGTTGCTTCCGCCGCGTCACAGTCGACCGCGTCAGGCGCAAACGCGCCGATCGTCGGCGAGGCCCTGCCGCCGCCGAAGCAATAATTTCGCAAAAGGCTCAGAGTTTGCGCGGTCGCTTGGGCGGCAAGGGCGCGCGTTCGAACACAACGAGTTCTTCGCCTTCGAGCGCCCAGTCTTCGACTAGGTCGCCGTCCGCTGTCGCGACCTGTTGCGCCGCCACCTGCTGGGACGGCGCCTGTTGGGCGCCGCCGAACAATGCGGCAAAAGGATTGGATGCCTGCTGCTGCGATTCAGGTTGAGGTTGTTCCGCGTAGGCCACGAGCGCTGTTTCCTGCAGCGGCTCTGATTTCGCCGTGCGCAGCTTGCCGATCAATCCCTTGCGCTTGGCGACGTAATAGTAGCCCCCCGCATAGAGTTGCACCGCGCGGTTTTCGTCATGGTCGGCCGCGAGCCATGCATTGGCGAGATAGGGAATGGCGTAGGTGAGGTTGGTCTCGCCGTCCAGCAGGCCCTTGGCGCCGCCGCCGTAGCCCATGCCTTTCGCAGTATCGAGCTTGATCTGCATGAGTCCGTAATGACCGTGATTGGTCAGGTGCGGCGCATACTTGCTCTCGCGCATGATCACGCGATGGATCAGTGCCTCCGGCACGCCATGGGCGCGCGAGAGCTTCTCGATCGTCTTTCGATAACGCTCTCGGCCGTGATCCTCCGGCGCGGCCGAGGCGACGGAAGCTGCGAATGCAAAGGCGCAAGCGGTGGCGAGAACGCGTTTCATTGCCTGCCGCTCAATCCCAGTTCGGCCCACGCGGGCGATTGTGCCAGCCAGGTCCGGGATAGTATGGGCGCGGTCCGTAACCGTAGCCGGGACCGGGTGGTGGATAGCCGTAATTCTGTGGGTTCACGCAGACGAGCTTGCCGAACAGATTGCCGACGTCTGCGCCGGGCGCACAGGTGCGCAGGTCGATGTAGGCCGGCGTAAGATCGTAATTGTGCCCGCTGTAGCAGATGGCCCTGATGATAGGTCCGCTCTGCGACCATTGCGGACACATGGATTGCGCAGTGTAGGCCTGCGCGGAAGGCGCGGCGAAAAATGCGCCGCCCAGAATTGCTCCGGCCAAAATCGATTTCTTCATATGGCTTCTTCTCCCGAAATCCTTGTCGCTATTCAGCCGCGTCTTTCTTGGCGTAACCAAGGCGCCTGTTGAGTTCGCCGATCAGGTCGGCGGCGGCGTCCGCGATCACGGTGCCGGGCGGGAAGATCGCCGAGGCGCCGGCGGCGCGGACGGCTTCGAAATCCTGCGGCGGAATTACGCCTCCTACTACGATCATGATGTCCGGGCGGCCCTCCTGCTCGAGCGCGGCGCGCAGCTCCGGCACCAGCGTCAGATGGCCCGCCGCCAGCGACGAAATGCCGACGATATGCACATCGTTCTCAACGGCTTGGCGCGCCGCTTCGCCGGGCGTGGCGAACAGCGGCCCGATGTCCACGTCGAAGCCCAGATCGGCGAAGGCGGACGCAATGACCTTCTGTCCACGGTCGTGTCCGTCCTGTCCGACTTTTGCAACGAGGATACGCGGACGGCGGCCGTCGGATTCCTCGAACGCCTCCACCATCTTCTGCACGCGCGCGACGGCTGCGGAATTCACGCCGGCCTCCCTCTTGTACACGCCGGAAATCGACTTGATCTCGGCCCTGTGGCGCCCGAACACCTTTTCCAGCGCATCGGAAATCTCGCCCACCGTCGCCATCGCGCGGGCCGCGTCGATCGCCAAAGCCAGCAGATTGCCGTCGCCCTTCGCGCCGAGAGTCAGCGCCGCCAGCGCCGCCTGGCACTTGCCCTCGTCGCGCTCGGCGCGCAGCCGCTTCAGTTTCTCGATCTGCTGCGCGCGCACGGCGGAATTGTCGACCTTCAGCACGTCGATCGGCGGATCGTTGACCGGCTTGAACTTGTTGACGCCGACGACCGTCTGCGCGCCGCTGTCGATGCGCGCCTGCGTCTTGGCGGCGGCCTCCTCGATGCGCAGCTTGGGAATGCCGGCGTCGATCGCCTTCGCCATGCCGCCGAGCTTCTCGATCTCCTGGATATGGCCCCAGGCCTTCTTGGCGAGTTCCGCCGTCAGCCGCTCCACATAGTAAGAGCCGCCCCACGGGTCGATGATGCGCGTCGTGCCGGATTCCTGCTGCAGGAAGAGCTGCGTGTTGCGGGCGATGCGCGCCGAAAAATCGGTCGGCAGCGCCAAAGCCTCGTCCAGCGCATTGGTGTGCAGCGATTGCGTGTGCCCCTGCGTCGCCGCCATCGCCTCGATGCAGGTGCGCACGACATTGTTGTAGACGTCCTGCGCGGTGAGCGACCAGCCCGATGTCTGCGAATGCGTGCGCAAGGGCAGGCTCTTTTCCGACTTCGGGCCGAAATCCTTGACGAGCTTCGCCCAGATCAGGCGGGCGGCGCGCAGCTTTGCGACCTCCATGAAGAAATTCATGCCGATCGCCCAGAAGAAGGACAGGCGCGGCGCGAACTGGTCCACCGTCAGCCCCGCCCCGATGCCGGCGCGCAGATATTCGACGCCGTCGGCGAGCGTGTAGGCGAGTTCCAGATCCTGCGTCGCGCCGGCTTCCTGCATGTGGTAGCCGGAGATCGAGATCGAGTTGAACTTCGGCATGTGCTTCGAAGTGAAGCTGAAAATGTCGGAAATGATCCGCATCGAGGGCTGCGGCGGATAGATGTAGGTGTTGCGGACCATGAACTCCTTGAGAATGTCGTTCTGGATGGTCCCCGACAGCTTGTCCGGCGAAACGCCCTGTTCCTCGGCCGCCACGATATAGAGCGCCAGCACCGGCAGCACGGCGCCGTTCATGGTCATCGACACGCTCATCTGGTCGAGCGGAATGCCGGAAAACAGGGTGCGCATGTCGTAGATGGAATCGATGGCGACGCCCGCCATGCCGACGTCGCCCGAAACGCGCGGATGGTCGGAATCGTAGCCGCGATGGGTGGCCAGATCGAAGGCGACCGACAGGCCCTTCTGCCCGGCGGCGAGGTTGCGCCGGTAGAAGGCGTTGGAATCCTCGGCCGTCGAGAAGCCCGCATACTGGCGCACGGTCCAGGGCTGGTTGACGTACATGGTGGGGTAGGGGCCGCGCAGATAGGGCGCCGCGCCCGGATAGGAATGGATGTAGGCGAGTTCCGCAATGTCGGCCGGGCCGTAGGACGGTTTTACGGGAATGCCCTCGGGCGTCATCCAGGGCTTTGAATCGTTGGCGGGGGCGGCCGGGGAGGGGGCGGCGGCAGCCTTGAAGGCGACATCGGCGAAATTGGGGATGCTGGTCATCGGATAAGGCTCTCGCGTCCGGTCCGGGAGGGGCGCTCAGGCGCCGGAAATCTCTCAGGGATTATAGCCCGGCCGATTGTGCGGCGCCACGGGGACGAAGGGATGGGTGGGGGCGGGCTCCCCCGCCGCATTTGCGGGCTGTGGGGAGGGGAGGATTGGGCGGTTCCCCGTCATTGCGAGGAGCGCAGCGACGAAGCAATCCATCCATGCGGACAGGCCCGTAGCTGGATTGCTTCGCTTCGCTCGCAACGACGGCGACCGGTCGATAGCGGTCGTTGCGAAGGCGTGGATGCTCGGGACAACAGGCGCGCGACGCCGTATTCGACGGCTATGCCCGGCCATGATCCGGGGGCCATGGCGCTAAGCGCCGGGTGGATAAGACGGGCCGCATCGGCGTCGGCCGCCTGCCTAGCCCGGTGTGCGTCCCGCCTCATCCGCCGCGCCGATCCGCGCAAAGATTTCGCGCGCCGCCGTCCAATGTTCCTGCGCCGCCCCGGCGTCGCCTGCGGCCTTCAGCGCATTGCCGAGCGCGCGGCGGGCATGCGCCTCGCCATAGGGATAGGGACAGTCGCCGGCGCGGTCGATGGCCGCCTGCGCTGTGGCTTGGGCCTGCTGCGCGAGGCCGGCGCGACATTCGGCTTCCGACAGCCAGGCCGCAAACAGGATCTCGAACGGAATGAAGCCGATCAGCACGATCTGTTCGCAGGCCGAGCGCAGGGCGGGCAGCGCCTTTTCCAGCTCGCCGTTGCGGAGCCGCGCGATCGCCAGGAATCCCGCGCAATAGGCGCGGCTCGTCGGGTCCGGCGCAAGGTCGAGGCCGCGGCCGCAGCAATCGATCGCCTGCGCATGGCGGCCGGACGCATCGAGCGCCCAGCCCTTCAGGAAGGACGCATAGGCGGCGAGTCGCCGGTCGGACATGCGGTCGGCGATGGCGAGCGCGCTTTCGGCCTGACGGATCGCTTCGGCATGGCGACCGAGCGCGATATGCGCCATCCCCAGGTAGAATTCGCTCATGCCGAGCCAGTAGGGCTCGTCGGCCTTCTGCAGCGTCGCGATCGATTGCCCGGCCATGTCCGGCGCCTGCGGCGTCTCCCCCGACAGGACCGAGGCGAGGGCGAGCACGCCCTGCGCCTTGCCGATCGTGGCGGCGTCGCCGAGCTGGCGCGCCTGGTCGATGGCGGCGCGCGCATAATGCTGCGCTTCCTGGTAGCGGGCGCGCCGGCTCAGCATATGCGCCAGCCAGAACAGGCAGGAGGCCGTGGCGCCGGTGGGCGCGCCGGCAAGCAGGCTGTCGCGTTCGCACTCGATCACGCCGACGCTTTCGTCGAAGCGACCGGCCAGGTAGAGCGTCTGCGACAGGCGCATCACCAGCGACACGCGATGGTCCGCGCCGATTTCGAGAGGCAGCGACTGGGCGAGGCCAAGCGCGAGACGCAGCAGCGATTCAGCCTCGCTGAGCGCGTAGGCCTGCAGCGCGCGGTCCGCAGCGACGGTCTGGTAGACGATCGCGTTGGCGGCGTCGCCGCCGCTCGAATAATGATGCGCGAGCACGGAGGCCATCGTCGGCGCGGAGCCGGGAAACAGCTTCTCGATGGCCTGCGCGGCCTGCCGGTGCATTTCCTGGCGGCGCGATCGCAGGAGCGATTCATAGGCCGCGTCCTGGATCAGCGCGTGGCTGAAGACGAGAATCCGCTCGTCGGCGTCTATGCGTTCGTAGATCAGTTGCAGCCGCATCAGTTCGTTCAGCTGCGCCTCGAGCCGTTCGGCGCTGGTCCACAATTGCTCGACGAGCCGCAGGTGGAATTCACGCCCGATCACCGAGGCGATCTGCAGCAGGTTTCGCGCGGCGCGCGGCAGCCGGTCGATGCGCGACATCAGCACGGCGTGCAATGTGTTCGGCAAGGCGCCGTGATGGCCCGACGATCCGATGGCGCGCGTCAGTTCCTGCAGGAAGAGTGGATTGCCTTGCGCGCGTTCCGCGACGAGTTCGACGACGGTTTCGTCGCCGGGACTCGGACCGAGGACCGCCGCGATGAACTTCTCGCTTTCGTGGCGGGACAGCGGCGCGATCCTGATCTGCGTCGAGGCGTGCAGCCACGGCGCCGCATAGCCCGGCCGATGCGTGCAGATGAACAGGAAAGCGTGCTGGCGCGCGCGTTCGGCCAGCGCGTTCAGAAGCGCTTCGGACGTCGGATCGATCCAGTGCCCGTCCTCGACGGCGACGATCAGCGGCGCCCTGCGCGCCAGCGCGCAGACCAGCGCAATCACCGCCTCCTTGATCTTCTCCTGCCGCAGCGACGTGTCCAGCTGCATGATCTCGTCGTCGGATGCGACGATGTCGAACATCAGGCAGAGGGGACCGAATATGTCCTCCGGCGCGCTCGCCTGCGCGATCGCCTTTTCGAGCGCGGCGCGCTTGCGTGACGATGAATCGGAACTGCGGATGCCGGCGAAGCGGCTCAGCATCGAGACGATCGGCAGGTAGGGAGTTTGCGCGCCATAGGAGACGCATTCGCCGACGAGCATCGGCACGCCGCCGAGGGCGCGGTGGAATTCGTGCAGCAGGCGGGACTTCCCGACGCCGGCGTCGGCGGTCAGCAGGGCGGAGCGCCCTTTGCCGGCCGTGGCGTCGCGCCACAGGGCGCTGAGCTTCGATATTTCGTCGTCGCGTCCGAGAAACGGCGTCGCCGCCGGGTCCTGCGCCGCCTCGAACCTCGTCTTGCCGTCCTGTGGCGCGCCGAGTTCCCACAATGCGACGGGGTTGGAAAACCCTTTCAGGATATGCTCGCCCCTCGGTTCGCATCTGAAGGCGCGGCGCAGGCCGGCCATGGTGGCCTCGTCGACGAGAATGGCGCCCGGCGCCGCGCTTTCCTGGATTCGCGCCGCGAGATTGATGGTTTGCCCGGTCGCGGTCTCGTCGGCCCAGCGGCCGTCGATCATGTCCTCGACGATCGCCGGTCCGGTCGCCAGGCCGATCCTGACCTGCAGGCTCCTGTCGTTGGGCGTGTGCAGGCCCGCGATGCGCTCGATGATCGCTATGCCGGCGTTGGCGGCGCGCTCGGCGTCGTCCTCGTGCACGACGGGATAGCCGAAATAGGCCAGCACGCCGTCGCCGAAGGTTCGCGCCACCTGCCCGTCGTAGCGCGAGATTTCCGAGCGGCAGATCGCCTGGTAGGAGCCGATGATCGATCGCAGGTCCTCGACGTCAAGATTGTGCGCGAGTCCCGTCGAGCCGACCAGGTCGCAGAAGAAGACGGTGAGGATTCGCCGCTCTGCACCGGAGGCCGGCGCTGCGTTCCGTTCGATCCTGTCGCGTATGGCCAGCGCGATGCGCTTGCGGTCTCCGAGCGCGACGCCGATGCTGGCGAGGTCCTGCTCGCTCAGTTCGGAGAGGACGTCGAGACCGATGGCGTTTTCCTCGAAGGCGTCCCGATATTTCCCCAACCCAATCTGTTCGAGCCAGGCGGCGATCGGCGTCATAAACAAGACCTCGGGACCAATCTGCTGGCGAAAAATTCCTGACCGCCGAATTCGGGCGGACAAGCGGTCGACAATATCAATCGGATCAATATACGGGCCGCCGACCCCGGGCTCAAATCCCTGCGGCGGAAAGCGCAGCCACTTTATTCCGCGGGGCAATACCGCCATAACCCGCCCATGATTCGCATCGACAAGATCTCCAAGCAGAACGGCCACCAGATCCTCTACATCGAGGCCTCCGCCGTCCTGCTGCGCGGCGAAAAGGCGGGGCTGGTCGGCCCCAACGGCGCGGGCAAGACGACGCTCTTCCGCATGATCACGGGCGAGGAAGCGCCGGACGAGGGCCAGGTCTCCGTCGATCGCGGCGTGAGCATCGGCTATTTCAGCCAGGATGTCGGCGAGATGGCCGGCCGCAGCGCGGTCGCCGAGGTGATGGACGGCGCAGGCCCCGTCAGCGAGGTCGTGGCCGAACTCAAGGCGCTGGAAGCGGCGATGGCCGATCCTGCCCAGGCCGACCAGATGGACGAAATCATCGAGCGCTACGGCGAGGTGCAGGCGCGGTTCGAGGAACTGGACGGCTACGGGCTGGAGGCGCGCGCCCGCGAAGTGCTGGATGGTCTCAGCTTCTCTCAGGAGATGATGGACGGCGACGTCGGCAATCTCTCCGGCGGCTGGAAGATGCGCGTCGCGCTGGCGCGCATCCTGCTGATGCGGCCGGACGTGATGCTGCTCGACGAACCGTCGAACCATCTCGATATCGAAAGCCTGATCTGGCTCGAACAGTTTTTGCGCGGCTACGAAGGCGCGCTGTTGATGACCTCGCACGACCGCGAATTCATGAACCGCATCGTCAACAAGGTGATCGAGATCGACGGCGGCGCGCTTGCGTCCTATTCCGGCGATTACGAATTCTATGCGGGCCAGCGCGCGCTGGCTGAAAAGCAGCAGCAGGCGCAGTTCGAGCGCCAGCAGGCGATGCTCGCCAAGGAGATCGCCTTCATCGAACGGTTCAAGGCGCGCGCGTCGCATGCGGCGCAGGTGCAGAGCCGTGTGAAGAAGCTGGAGAAGATCGATCGCGTCGAGCCGCCGCGCCGGCGCCAGACCATCGCTTTCGATTTTCCGCCGGCGCCGCGCTCGGGCGAGGATGTCGTGACGCTGAAGGGCGTGGCCAAGGGTTTCGGCGAGCGGCGCATCTACGACGGCCTCGATTTCCAGGTGCGGCGCAAGGAGCGCTGGTGCGTGATGGGCGTCAACGGCGCCGGCAAGTCGACGCTGCTGAAACTGATCTCGGGCGAGGCGGCGCCGGATTCAGGCAGCGTGACGATCGGCGGCAGCGTCAAGATGGGCTATTTCGCGCAGCATTCCATGGAAGTGCTCGACGGCGAACGCACGATCTACGAATCGCTCGAAGGCTGGTTTCCGCAGGCGGGGCAGGGCTCGTTGCGGACGCTCGCCGGCTGTTTCGGATTTTCGGGCGACGATGTCGAAAAGCCGTGCCGCGTGCTGTCGGGCGGCGAGAAGGCGCGGCTCGTGATGGCGAAAATGCTCTACGATCCGCCGAACTTTCTCGTGCTGGACGAGCCGACCAACCATCTCGACATGGCGACCAAGGAAATGCTCGTCGCCGCGCTGGAGAATTACGAAGGCGCCATGCTGTTCGTCTCGCACGACAGGCGGTTTCTGGCGGCCCTGTCCAACCGCGTGCTGGAGCTGACGCCGGACGGCGTGCATCAATACGGCGGCGGCTATACCGAATATGTCGCGCGCACCGGCCACGAGGCGCCGGGGTTGCACGGCTGAGGCGCAGGAGCTTTGCGCGTCGACTGTTTGCGCTATGCTGCCGCCAACAGGAGGCCCGCCATGGTCGCGATCCTTGCCGGTCAGCATGAATTCGAGGTCGAGCCGAAAGGCGCGGCGCCCGGCCTGTGGCTCGGGCCTGCGGATTTTTCCCGCGTCACCGGCTACGAACTGAAGCCCGAGGGCTTCTGCCGGGACGACATCTGCGTGCCGGCGCCACGCGGCGAACAGAGCCTCGTCGCCGGCGATGGCGCAATCGATGCAGCGGGCTTCTGGCGGCATATCGGCAATCTCGCCGTCAGCGACGAAACAGGCAGCGTCTGGGCCTTCGGCGAAGGCGCAGGCGTGCGCGTTGCGGCGCAGGCGACGATGCCGGCGCCCGATTTCGAATTGCCGGATCTCGACGGCCATCTGCACCGGCTGTCGGACTTTCGCGGACGAAAAGTCTTTCTTTTGACATGGGCCTCTTGGTGAGGCTGCCGTAACGACTTGCCCGTGTGGCAGAAGATTTACGGCGAGCTGAAGGACAGGGGCTTCACGGTGCTGGCGGTGGCGATGGACAATGCGGATGCCGCACGCCCCTTCGTGGAAGCGGCGAAGCCCGACTATCCCTGCCTGGTCGACCGCGATCATTTCGTCGCCGGCCTCTACGGCATGGTCAACGTGCCGGAAGCCGTCTGGATCGACGAGGGCGGCCGCATCGTGCGCGCCGCGGAGAACGCTGGCTCGTGGGACGGATTTCGCCGCCGCGACCGGACAACGGGCGCGATGCCGCAGGACGATGTCGAGAAGATCGTGCGCGCCAAGCGCATCTACATGGACGCGGTGCGCGACTGGGCGGTCAACGGCGCGGCGAGCCGGCACGTCCGGAAAACGCCGAAGGACGCGCAGGCCGTGAGCGACGATATCGCGCTGGCGCATCTGCATTTCCGTATCGGGCGCTTCCTGCAGCGCGCCGGACGCGACGATGATGCGCTATCGCATTTCGAGGAGGCGCGGCGCCTGCATCCAGATTCCTGGACGATCTGGCGCCAGACGGCCGAGCGCAACGAGCAGGGCTTTGCGGCGGGTCCGGATTTCTGGGCGCGCGTCGATGCGCTCGGCGAGCGACGTTATTACCCGCGGCCGGATATCGAGGGCATGCCGTAGCGGGCGGTTGCGAAGGCCTGTGCGCCACCGCATTGCCCTGTCGTCACGCTGAAGCCAGACTGTCGGTGTGAGCGATCCGAATCCCGATCCGCTGCGCAGCGCGGCCGAGACCTTTCCGCCGCTGCGGCGCTTCGTCGACCGCGAGGCGCGACTGGCGCAATGGGCGCGCGGCGGTTCGCGGGCGCGGCTCTGGACCTACGAATTCCTGCGTTTCGGCTTCAAGCAGGCCGTCGCCTGCGTCTTCGGCGGGCTGATGGTCGCCCTCATGATCGCGACGCACCTGTTCTATCCGAAGGGCGCGGCGCTCGCCCGCTACGATTTCCTGTTTCTGGCGGCGCTCGCCATCCAGGCCGTGCTGCTCTGGACGCGCTTCGAATCCTTCGAGGAGGCCAAGGTCATCTTCATCTTCCATGTCGTCGGCACGATCATGGAAATCTTCAAGACGCATGTCGGCTCGTGGGTCTATCCGGAACACGCCTTCTTCCGTATCGGCGGCGTGCCGCTGTTCACAGGCTTCATGTATGCCGCGATCGGCTCCTACATGATGCGCGCCTGGAGCCTGTTCGACTTCCGCTTCTCCCATCATCCGCCGCTCTGGGCGGTCGGCGCGCTAGCCGCCGCCATCTACGCCAATTTCTTTTCGCATCATTACATGCCGGACATGCGACTTGCGCTCTATGCGGCGAGCGTCGTCGTGTTCGGACGCTGCTGGATCTGGTTTCGCGTTCATCACAACTGGCGACGCATGCCGATCCTCGTCGCGGCGCTGCTGGCGGCGTCCTTCATTTGGCTCGCCGAGAATATCGCGACCTACACGCACGTCTGGCTCTATCCCGCGCAGCGTGACGGCTGGCATATGGTCAGCGTGCAGAAGCTCGGATCCTGGTTCCTGCTGCAGATCGTCAGCTACGCGCTGGTCGCGCTGGTGCGCCGCCCGCAGCCGCCGGACGCCGGGCCGGTGCTGGAATCGAAAGCGCGGCACGAGAAGCGGCTGTCGCGTCCCTGACTATTCTCGGGACGGCGCTTCGCGCGCTGCGCGGTCCGGATCGCTTCGCGCGTTGCGCGGTCCAAATTTACTTCGCGCGCTGCGCCGTCCATGTGCCGCCGCAATAATTGGTGTTGGACGACCATGCGCCGGACGCCTTCGCGCCCTTGATCGTGCCGTTGGCGCGCAGCATGGCCTGGCCCTGCGTGAAACGCGCGACGACCACGCCATTGTCCTCGATATAGCCCCAGGCCTCGATCTTCTCGCCGCTGGAAGCGACGATGCGGCCTTCCTGCACCGTGACTTCGCCCGCGACTCCCTGCTGGCATTCGCCGACCGTCGTGCGCAGGTCGACCGACCAGTTTCCGTCGAACTTGCTCGAGAATGCGAGCGCCGGCGCAGCGGCGAGCGCCGCCGCTACAAAAACAAAAAATCGCATGATCAAATCTCTTTCCAGGCCCTCTCGAGCGCAGCGAGGACGTCGCCGCCGGCAAAAATGAAATCTCCGACGCCCGCCGCCTTGTAATCGGCTTCCCTGTCGCCGGCGCGGCCCGCGAGCGCGACGAGCTTCGCGCCCTTCGCCTTCAGCGCGCGCGCCGCCGCCTCCGCATGCTCGGCGTAGAGCGCGTCCGACGAGCAGATGCAGGCGATCGCCGCGCCGGATCTTGCGAAAGCGTCGGCCGCGGCGTCGGCGCTCGCGAACCCGTCGTTCGACAGCGCCTCGATGCCGCCGGCCTCGTAGAAATTCTTGGCGAAGGTCGCGCGCGCCGTGAACGCGGCGATCGGGCCGAGGTTGGCGAGGAAGACGCTCGGGCGCTTGCCCGTCTTCGTGGCGATGGCGTCGGAGCGGTCGCGCAGAGCCTCGTAGGCTTCGGACAGGCGATGCGCGGCGAGCGCGCCGGCGGGCGCAGCGGCGGCGGCCGGCGCCGGCGCCAAGACCTCGACCGGCTTTTCCGCGATGTTCGGGAATTCGCTGGCGCCGGTCAGAGGCTCCTTGCGGCGGGCGACGTTCTTCGCGCGTTCGGCCGATGTCGCGGCGATTTCCTTCTGCAGCGCGCCGGAAGCGAGTTGCGCGACGAGGCCGCCGGCCTTTTCCGAGGCCTGCACGAGAGCCCATGCCTTTTCGCACAAGGCTTCCGTCAACGCCTCGAAACCGCCGGCGCCGGCGGCGGGATCGGCCACCTTGTCGAGATTGGATTCTTCCAGCAGCACGAGTTGCGTGTTGCGCGCGATGCGGCGGGCGAATTCGTCCGGAAGGCCGCATGCCTGCGTGTAGGGCAGGACGGAAATGCGATCCGCGCCGCCGATGGCCGCGGAGAAGACCGCGACGGTGGCGCGCAGCATATTCACCTGCGGATCGCGCCGCGTCATCATGCGCCACGCCGTCTCGGCGTGAACGAGCGCCGCCTTCGGCGCGAGGCCGCAGGCCTCCTGCACGCGCGCCCACAGCCGGCGCAGCGCCCGCAGCTTGGCGATGCCGAGGATTTCGTCGCCGTCGACGGCGAGGCGGAAGGAAATGGCGTCCCGCGCCGCTTCGAGCTTCACGCCGGCGGCTTCGAGCGCGCGCAGATAGGCGAGCGCCGCGCCGATGGCGAAGGCGAGTTCCTGCGCCTCGGCGCCGCCGGCCGCATGGACGCGCCGCGCGTCGGCGACGCAGAACGGGCCGGCGAAACCGGCGCCGCCCAGCGTCTTCACGGCGTCCACCATGTGCGGGACGATTTCCGCGTAAGGCGCGTGGTCGGCTCCGCGCGCGATTGCGCCGACCGGATCGAGGCCGAAGGAAATGGCTGTCGTCTTCGGGTCGATCTTCCGCGCCGAGACGAGCGCGGCCAGAGCCTGCGCCGCCTCGCGGCCGTGGCCCGGCGCATCGATCTCGATGGCGATGCCGGCGTCGAGCCAGACATTGTCGAGCGCTCTGGCAAGCGCGGATTCGCTGGCCTCGAGACCAAAGCCATAGGCGCCTTCCGATCCCGCAAAGGCGATCTGCAGGCCGCCCGCGCCGTTTTCCAGGTCGACCAGCGCGAGCCTGTTGGCAAGCGCCGGGTCGGCGGCGTCGACGCGCTGCAGGATCGTCCAGGCGCCGGAATGGGCGCGGCCGGGCTGCGGGGCGCCGCTCGCCGGGCGGTAGAGCGGCTGTATTGCCGCCCCGTCGTAGGTCTTCGCCACCAGCTTCTCGAAGGGAGCGCCCTTCAGGGCGGCGGTCGCCAGTTCCTTCCAGCGGGCTTCCTCGACGGGCGGGAAGGCGGAGGCGAAGGGCATGTCGGAAGCGGTCATGCGCGGGGTCCTGGCGGTCTCGGTCCTGCTGGCTCGACCGGCCTTTTTGCATATGCGAAGGGGAGGGGGAAGTGGGCGCGACGAATTGCTGATTTCTCGGAGCGCGAACCATGGCGCTGGTTGCGCGCAACCCTATGTGATACGGTAGCGCGCAACCAAGGACGAAAAGTGCCCGGCATTCGACGCAAGCCCGATGAGACCCTGAGCAAGTTCCAACGCTACCGGCGCGCGCAGGCGCGCAAGGGGATGAAGCTTCTGCGGGTCTGGGTGCCGGACCCGACCAAGCCGGCCTTTGCAAAGGAGGCCGAAAGGCAGGCGAAGCTCCTGCGTGGGCGAACCGAGGAGACCGAGGCTCTCGACTTCATCGCGAACGCCTTCGATTGGCCTGACGAACCCGTATCGCAGGGATGAGACGCGGCTACATCGTTACGGTGGTCGCGTCGGGCGACTACGGCAAACCGAGACCCGCTGTTGTCGTACAGTCCGACAGGCTGGCTGCGACAGACAGCATTCTCGTAGCGCTCATGACGAGCGCGTTGGTAGAAGCGCCGCTGTACCGCTTGTCGCTCTTGCCGGATGCAATGAACGGTCTGAAGAGTCCGACGCAGGTCATGATCGACAAGATCATAGCCATTCCTCGTACGAAATGCGGAAAGGCGATCGGGCGCATCGACGAACAGGCGGCGATTGCGCTCAATCACATGCTGGCGGTGGTGATGGGGCTAGCGGATTGAAGATCGCTCGATTGGAAATTGTGATGGGACGCCCGCAAACCTGAACCCGCCTTTCAGATCAGCATTCCCGCCACCGCGCCGCTCGACAGGGTCGCCAGCGTGCCTGAAATCAGGGAGCGCGGCACCAGCGCCACGATGTCGTGGCGGCGCTCCGGCGCCATTGCGGTCATGCCGCCGACCATGATCCCCAGCGAGCCGAAATTGGCGAAGCCGCACATGGCGTAGGTCATGATGAGCCGGCTGCGCTCCGACAGCGCGTCCTTCGGGAGGGCCGCCAGGTCGAGATAGGCGACGAAATCGTTGAGCGACGTCTTCGTGCCCATCAGCAGGGCGGCGGCGCCGGACTCGTTCCACGGTATGCCGATCGCCCAGACCAGCGGCCGGAACGGGATCGCGAACAGGCCGCGCAGGGTCACCGGCGCGCCGCCGATCTCCGGCAGCAGCGACAGCATCGCATCCACCAGATGAACCAGCGCGATCATCACGATCAGCAGCGCGACGATGCTGGCCAGAATCCTTACGCCGTCCATCGTTCCGCGCACGATCGCTTCCATCGCATTGGCCGGCGGATCGGCGATCTTGATCTCTCCGGCGCGCGGGTCGGGCGTGAAGGGGATCATGATCGCCGACAGGGCCAGCGCGGCCGGCGTCGAGATGATGGAGGCGGTTATGATGTTGGGCAGCGCGTCTGGAATGTGGCCGGAGAGAATGGCGCCGTAGATGGCCATGACTGTGCCGGCTATGCCCGCCATGCCGCAGGACATCAGCGCGAACAATTCGCCGCGCGACATGGTCGCAAGATACGGCCGGACGATCAGCGGCGCTTCGACCATGCCGACGAAAATATGCACGGCCGCGCCGATGCCGAGCGGACCGCCGACGCCGAGCGTGCGACGCAGCGCCAGCGCGAACAGATGCACGACCTTCTGCAGCACGCCCCAGTAGAACAGGAGCGAGGCGAGAGCGGCGATCGTCAGCACCATCGGAAAGGCGCGAAAGGCGAGAATGAACGAGGCGCCGGCTTTCGTTTCGGCATAGGGCAGCGGCCCGCCGCCGAGATAGCCGAAGACGAGGCTCGTGCCGGCGTCGGTCGCCCGCTGCAGCGCCTCGACGCCGTGCGTGATTTTCATGACCAGCGCGACGGCCGGCGGAAATTTCATGAGGAGCGCGGCGATGGCGATCTGCAGGAGGACGCCGGCGACGACGACGCGCACGGGAATCGCCCGTCGGTTCTCGCTGAACAGGAATGCGATCGACAGCAGGACGAGAAGTCCGAACAGGCCCTGGAGGATGTTCATGCCCGCTCCTGCGCCGTAATTGCGAGGAGCGCTTGCGCGACGAAGCAATCCAGAAACGAAGGCGAATGTCTGGATTGCTTCGCTTCGCTCGCAAGGACGGCCCGCCGCGTCACGCCGACAGCGCGGCCAGAATGCGCGCCCAGCTTCGCGCGCCCTTCTGGAAGGACGAGAGTTCGTATTTCTCGTTGGGCGAATGCACGCGATCGTCGTCGAGGCCGAAGCCGACCATCAGCGCGTCCATCTTGAGATCGCGCTTGAAGGCGCCGACGATCGGGATCGATCCGCCCGAAGCCGCCATGACCGGCGGCTTGCCCCATTCGGCCTGCAGCGCGCGGCCGGCGCGCGACAGCGTTTCCGAACCGAACGGCAGTTGCAGCGCAGGACTCGCGCCGTGCGATGTGAACTCGGCGCGGCAATCCTCGGGCAGGCGCGCGCGGACGAAGTCGCGGAAGGCGTCGGCGATGGCTTCGGGTTTCTGTTTGCCGACCAGGCGAAACGAGAATTTCGCGGTGGCCTCGGCGGGCAGGACCGTCTTGGAGCCCTTGAGCGTATAGCCGCCGAAAATGCCGTTCACGTCGCAGGTCGGACGGGACCATATCTGCTGCAGCACGCTGCGGTTGGCCTCGCCGGCCGGGACGGAGAGGCCGACGTCGCCGAGGAACGCCTTCTCGTCGAAATCGAGTTCGCGCCATTGTTCCGCGACCTCGTCGGGCAGTTCGGCGACGCCGTCGTAGAAATTCGGGATCGTGATGCGGCCTTTCGCATCGTGCAGGTCGGCGACGATCTTCGACAGGACATGGATCGGATTGACCGCCGCGCCGCCGTAGAGGCCCGAGTGCAGGTCGCGGTCGGCGGCGTGGATCGTCACTTCCTCGAGCACCAGGCCGCGCAGCATGGTCGTGATCGCCGGCGTCGTGCGATCCCACATGCCGGTGTCGCAGACGAGCATGAGATCGGCCTGCAGTTCCTTCTTGTTGGCGGCGAGAAAATCTGGGAGCGACGGCGAACCGGTTTCCTCCTCGCCTTCGAGCAGGATCGTCACGTCGCAGGGCAGGCCGCCCGTGTCGCGGAAGGCGCGGCAGGCCTCGACGAAGGTCATTAACTGTCCCTTGTCGTCGGCGGCGCCGCGCCCGTAGATCTGCTTGCCGGTCTTCGCGTCGACGATCTTTGCGCCGAAAGGATCGCTCTCCCAGAGATCGAGCGGATCGACCGGCTGGACGTCGTAATGGCCGTAGAACAGCAGGTGCGGCGCGTCCCGGCGCGAAGCTTTGGCTTGCGCCACGACCATCGGGTGACCGGAGGTCGGGCGCACGTCGGCCTTGAAGCCGATGCCGTTCAGTTCGGCGCAGAGCCATTCGGCGGCGCGGCGACATTCGCCTGCGAAAGCGGGGTCCGTGGAGACGGACTTGATGCCGATCAGTTCGAACAGACGCTTGAGCGCCGCGTCCCGGTTAGCGTCGAGCTGTTCGAGAACCTTTTCGATACTGGCCATGAGTCGATCCCGCGCGTCGTCGCCGGGGAAGGTAGCACAGGCGCGTCGGCCTCCAAGGGCGGCGCCAAGGACCGTTCCAGGGACGCTTCCGAGCGCGGCTTGCGCCTAGCCCAGCGCGCCAAGGACCGCGCCCTGGATCAACATGACGCCCAGCCAGTGCGCGCTGTCGATCAGCGTGAGGGAGGGTTTCGCCTGCTGATAACCGTTGTTGGTCGCGACCGTCGTCAGGATGAAGCCGAACCAGCAGATCGCGCCGGCGATCAGGCCAGCCCTGACCGAAAAACCGCCCATATGCGCCATGAGGCCTGCGAGCGTGAAGGCCATGACGAGTTCGGCGACGAAGGACACGATCATCGGAACGACCGGCACGGCTTTCTTCGCGCGCCGCGCCTCGATCTGCTGCTGGCTCCGTCCGAGCGCAACCATCCATTTCTCGCCGAGCGCGCCGTAATAGGCGGCGCCGAAAAACCAGGCCGCGATGGTCGCGGCCAGTACGCCCCAATAATTGATCGTCATGAAATCTCCCGTCTTCCTACCGCGACTTGGACATGCCTCCCAAGACGCCGCGCAGAATGGCGCGGGTGACCTGCGTGCCGATCGAGCGCGCCGCCGATTGCGCGGCCGAACGCGCGATCATCTCGCCGGTCGACATGCGCTGGCGCTTGCCCGTTCCCGACGTCGAGCCGCCGCCGAGCACGCTGCCGAGCACACTGCCGATTTCGCCGAGGATGCCGCCGCCCGTGGACGCTTCCTGCGGCTGCTGCCCGGGCGCAGCCGGCGCCTGTCCGGGCGTGACGAGGCCCGAGCGCTTCTGCAGGATTTCGAACGCCGACTCGCGATCGATGGCCGTGTCGTACTTGCCCTTGAGCTGCGAGGCCGCGATTGTCGCTTCGCGCTCCTGCGCCGTGATCGGCCCCACGCGCGATTGCGGCGGCACGATCAGCGCGCGCTCGACCATGTTGGGCGAGCCCTTCTCGTCGAGCATCGACAGCAGCGCCTCGCCGACGCCGAGCTGCATGATGACTTCGGCCGTGTCGAACGCCGGGTTCTTGCGGAAGGTTTCGGCCGCCGTGCGCACCGCCTTCTGGTCGCGCGGCGTGAAGGCGCGCAACGCGTGCTGTGCGCGGTTGCCGAGCTGGCCGAGAATGACCTCGGGCACGTCGAGCGGATTCTGCGTCACGAAATAGACGCCGACGCCCTTCGAGCGGATCAGGCGCACGACCTGCTCGATCGCCGTCATCAGCGCCTTCGGCGCATTGTCGAACAACAGATGCGCCTCGTCGAAGAAGAACACGAGCTTCGGCTTTTCCGGGTCGCCGACCTCGGGCAATTGCTCGAACAATTCCGACAGCATCCACAACAGGAACGTCGCGTAGAGCTTCGGCGAGCGCATCAGCTTGTCGGCCGCCAGCACATTGACCACGCCGCGCCCGTCGCGGTCGGTGCGCAGGAAGTCGGAGATCGCCAGCGCAGGCTCGCCGAAGAACTTGTCGGCGCGCTGCGTCTCCAGGACGAGCAATTGCCGCTGGATGGCGCCGACGGTCGAGGAGGCGACATTGCCGTAACTGGTCGTCAGCTCGGACGCGTGATCGGCCACGAATTGCAGCGTCGCGCGCAGGTCCTTCAGATCGAGCAGGGCGAGCCCCTGTTCGTCGGCCACGCGGAACACGATGTTCAGCACGCCTTCCTGCGTATCGTTCAGTTCGAGCAGCCGTGCCGTCAGCAACGGCCCCATTTCCGCGACCGTGGCGCGGATCGGATGGCCCTGCTCGCCGAAAAGGTCCCAGAACACGACCGGAAAGCGGTCCGGCGTATAGTCGACGCCCAGTTCCTGCGAACGCTTGACCAGCACGGGCTTGGAATCGCCGGCCTGCGATATGCCCGCGAGATCGCCCTTCACGTCGGCGGCGAAGACCGCCGTCCCGGCGTTGGAAAAGCCTTCGGCGAGCTTCTGCAGCGTCACCGTCTTGCCGGTGCCGGTCGCCCCCGTCACGAGACCGTGGCGATTGCCGAAGGGCAGGTTCAGATATTGAAAGGTCTTCCCGCTCTTCCCGACAAGAACCTTGCCGTCCACCTGTGTCGGATCCTCGGCCACTGTCTGCTCCAGCTCTAAGGCGCGCTAATCCGCAGATTTATAGGTTACCCCGCGATTCCGCGCCACAGCGGAAGGCGCCGCACGAACAGGCGCCCTGACATGATTTCGAGACATTCGCGCGCTTGTGTTTTCGGCCCGGCGAGGCGACAACCTTCGGGCCGTGCGGCCGAGGCCCAGCCCGCGCATCGGGCGCCGCCGTTTTTCTCGGAGTTTCAACATGGAAGAACTCGTTCAGCGCATTTCCGCGGCGACCGGAATCGATCCCGAAGTGGCGCGCCAGGCCATCGGCATGATCCTCGGCTTCATCAAGAAGCATGCGCCGGAAGGCCCGATGGGCGAATTGCTCAATTCCATTCCCGGCGCGGAAGCGGCGGCCGACGCGGGCGCGGGTTCCGGCGGCGGCGGGCTCATGGGCGCGATCGGCGGCCTGCTCGGCGGCCTCGGCGGTTCGGCGGGCGGCGCGGGCGGCCTGATGGCGCTTGCCGGCCAGCTTCAGGCGCAGGGTCTCGACATGGGCCAGATGAAGGAAGTCGGCCAGCAGATCTTCCAGTATGGCGAAGAACAGATCGGCCCGGAAAAGGCCCGCGAGATCTTCAAGAACATCCCCGGCCTCTCGGCCATGCTCTGATCGTCAGGGATCGGCGAGCCCGGCGAGCCCGTTCAGCACGGCCGCCGGGCCGAGATCGCGATATTCGTCCGGCGCTCCGCCGCGATTGATCCACACCGCGCGAAACCCGAATTTTGCGGCGCCGGCGACGTCCCAGCGGTTCGACGACTGGAACGACACGTTGCGAGGCGCCAGTCCGTAGCGCTTTTCCACCAGTTCGTAGACGCGCAATTCGGTCTTGAACACGCCGACCGATTCAACGGAAAGGGATTCGTCGAGCAGGTCGCCGAGGCCGGCCGATTGCACGGCGCTGGCCAGCATCTCCGGCGTGCCGTTCGACAGGATGACGAGCCGCGCGCCTTTCTCCTTAAGCGCGCGCAGCGTCGGCGCGACGTCGGGAAAGGCGTCGAGCGTGCGATAGGCCGAAAGCAGCTTTTCGCGCGCTTCCGCCGAAATTCCGCCGCAGCGCGCCGCCGCGAAGTCGAGCGCCTCCTCGGTCAGCGCGAGAAAATCGCGATGCGCGCCCATCAGCGAGCGCACCCATGTGTATTCGAGCTGCTTCGTCCGCCAGATGTCCGAGAGGCGTTCTGCTTCGGCGCCGACCAGCGCGCGATGCCGGGCGACGGCGGAATGCACGTCGAACAGCGTGCCGTAGGCGTCGAAGACGTAGAGAGGCCAGGCGCTCATGGCTTTGCGGTTCCGGTCGTGGGCTTCCTGCGCCGCAGGCCGCGCAGCGCCGAAAAATTCAGGCCGAGCGCGCGCGCCGCCGCCAGAAACACGAAAGCGTAGGCGATCATGGCGGCAAGCCCGAGCAGGACGAGATGCGTTTCCGTCGCGAAGGGCTTTGCAAATGTCGAAAGGTCGCGCAGCGGCCCGTCAACGCCGATCGCAACCGCGCCGAAAGCGATCGAGCCGGCGAGGCTCGCGCCCGCCACTTTCGCGAGCGTCGAATCCGGCCGCATGAAGCCGCCGCGCAGCGCGAGCGCAACGAGAATGCCGAAATTGATCCAGGCGCCGAGCGCGGTCGCGAAGGCGAGGCCCGCCGCGCCGTAGGGTTTGTAGAGGACGAGCTTCAGTCCGACGTTGAGCGCGACGGCGACGAGCGAGGCGATCATCGGCGTCGTCGTGTCGCCGCGCGCCTGGAAGCTGGCGCGCGCAGACGCAATCAGCACGATGGCGAGAAGGCCGATGTCGTAGGCCGCCAGCACACGCGCCGCCGCGTGAGCTTCTTCCAGCGTGAAGCGTCCGCGCACGAACACGCCCTGCATGATGAGTTCGGGCATGACGAGAAAGGCGACGAAGAAGGGCGCGGCCAGCGCGATCGTCAGCGCCATCGTGCGGTTCTGGGCGCGCAACGCTGATTCCGGATCGCCCGCGGAAATCGCGCGGCTCATTTCCGGCAGCAGGACGGTGCCGGCGGCAAGCCCGATCACGCCGATCGGCAATTGATAGAGCCGGTCGGCGTAGTAGATCGAGGACGGGCCGCCGGTCGGCAGCAGCGAGGAAATGATCGTGTCGGCGAACAGCGCGATCTGCACGCCGGCCGAGCCGATGACCGCCGGCCCGAGCGCCTTGAAGAACTGCTTCGTGTCGGCGTCCCATCGCGGGCGCAGCGGCGGCGTGGCGATGCCGGCCCGACGCGTCGCGTAGGCGAGTTGCAGGTATTGCAGCACGCCGGACACGGTCACGCCGACGGCCGCGGCGTAACCGGCGTTGGGAAACAGGAAGGCGACGGCGAGCGCCGCGATCATCGTCACGTTCAGCAGAACGGGCGCGAAGGCTGCGGCGGCGAACTTGCCGTTGGCGTTGAGCGCGCCCGATTGCAGCGTCACCAGTGTGACGAACAGCAGGTAGGGAAAGGTGATGCGCGTCAGCGCCACCGCCAGGTCGAATTTCGCGGGATCGCTGCGGAAGCCCGGCGCCAGCAGGTCGACGAAGAACGGCGTGAAGCTCCAGGCGAGGATCAGTAGCACGATCTGCGAGGCCAGAAGCAGCGCGAAGATGCGACCGGAAAACGCTTTGGCTTCGCTCGCGCCTTCGGTTTCCAGCACGCGCGAATAGGAGGGCACGAAAGCCGCGTTGAAGGCGCCCTCGCCGAAAATCGCGCGGAAATGGTTCGGCAGCCGGAAGGCGACGACGAAGGCGTCGTTCAAGAGGCCGCCGCCGAGGACGGCCGCCAGCACGATGTCGCGGAAGAATCCGGTGACCCGCGACAGCAGCGTGAAGCCGCCGACGGAAAGCAGGTTCTTGATCATTCCGCCGCTGGCCTTGCCTCAACCGGCGGGCGGGCGGACACGAAGGCGACTTGCACTTTTCCGGACATCCCCGATTCGCGGCCTCGCCGGTCGCGAACCGATCCTATAGCACGCGCGGCCGATGCGGCCGCATGTCGGGCGCCCGCAATCCAATCCCGGGCAAGAGCGCCCGACGCCCAGGAGTTTGCAAAATAATTGCAATATAGTTGCAAAGGAAAATATAACGGCCTAATATGAGGGATGACCAATCCCTCGCTTTCAGCCGTCCTGCATCTTCTTCAGGCGCACGCGCGTCTCGAGGAGAGATTTTCCGGAGAACTCGGCGCCGTGCACGGCCTTTCGTTGAAGGAGATCCTGCTTCTGATGCACGTGGCCCGCGCTTCACGCGAGCGGTTGAGCCGCGTCGATCTCGCCAAGCGGCTCAGCATCAGCCCCTCGACCATCACCCGCATGACGCTCCCGCTCGAGAAACTGGGTCTGATCGGTCGAGAAGCCGATCCGCGTGACGCGAGGCTCGCATATGTCGTCCTGACGGAAGCCGGCCGTCGGGTGGTTGCCGATGCGACCGCCACGCTCGAACGCATGGCGGGCGAAGTCTTCCACGACCGCTGGAGCGCGCAGGAAATCCAGCGCCTTGCCGAATTGCTCGGCCGGATGACCGCCGGCCAGCCCGGGATTCTAGCCTGAAAGGCACCCCGAAGCGCAGCGCCGCGCCGGGAAAGAAAAGCCCGGCGCAATGACCGGGCCTCTGTCTCGTTCGCTTGAAACCGAACTCAATATTTCGCGACGACCAGCCGCTGGCTGGGCCTTCTCCGCCTTATTCCGCCGCGCGGCCGAGGCGGTTGGCGCCGTCGCCCGCCTGTTCGTGCTCGTCGATGGAGAGGTGTCGCGCCACGATGTAGAGCGGGCGGCCTTTCACCTCGGCGAAGATGCGGCCGATATATTCGCCGATCACGCCGAGCGACATGAGCTGCATGCCTGCAAGGAAGGTCACCGACACGATCAGCGAGGCGTAGCCGGGAACGTCGACGCCCGAGATCAGCGTGCGTGCGATGAAGAAGGCCGCGGCCGACATGGCGAGGATCGACACGGCGACGCCGACGAAGGTCCAGATGCGCAGCGGCGTCGTGGAGAAGGACGTCAGGCCGTCGAGCGCGAAGCGCGTCAGCTTGCCATACGAGAATTTCGATGCGCCGCTGGCGCGGCTCGCCACTTCGAACGGCACGCCGACCGACCTGAAGCCGATCCAGGCGTAGAGGCCCTTGGAAAAGCGCGCGCGCTCGCGCATGCGCAGCAGGGCGTTGACGGCCTTGCGGTCGAGCAGCCGGAAATCGCCGGCGCCCTGCGGCAGCGCGGTCTCGCCGAATTGCTCGAACATCCGGTAGAAGCGCTTGGTGAGCGCGCGACGCAGCGGCGTGTCGTGCACGCGGTCGATGCGCTGGCCGTAGACGTTCTCGTAGCCTTCGCGCCATTTCGCCATCATCTGCGCGATGACTTCCGGCGGATGCTGCAGGTCGGCGTCGATGATGACGACCGCCTTGCCGCGCGCGTGGTCGAGGCCGGCGGCGATGGCGACTTCCTTGCCGAAATTGCGGCTGAACGAGATCGCGTCGATGCGCGGGTCGCGTTCGCGCTCCGCCATGGCGACGGCGAGCGTGTCGTCGCTGGAACCGTCGTCGACCAGAACGATCTCGAAGGAATCCGCGCAACGCTCCAGCGTCTCGCGCGTACGGCGCAAGAGCTCGGGCAGGTTCGCCGCCTCGTTGAAGACGGGAACCACGACCGTGACTTCAGGCGGCGGGAACGCCCTGGCCGACAAATCCGTTTCCTCCTGCCCGCTCCGGCGCGGCCGAAGCGCGGGACCATTCAAACAACTAGGCGCGGTCGCTAAAATGCGCAAGAACAGGTCCCGGTCTCCGGGGCCGGCGGCGGGCTTCTTGGTAAATGACGGGCGGCGACTTTCTACTTTGCGCGGACGATTTCGGCATGACCGAGGCGGTCAGCCGGGGCCTGCTCGAGATCGCGGCGGCGGGACGGATTTCCGCCGCCTCCGCAATGACATCCCTGCCGGACTGGCCGCGCGCCGCCCGCGACTGGGCGCAGGCCCGCCCCCCCGCCGATCTCGGGCTTCACGTGACCCTGACGGTGGGCGCGCCGCTCGGCGCGATGCCGCGGCTGGCGCCCAACGGCGCGTTTCCCGGCCTGGCCGCGCTCGCGGCGGCCGCCCTGGCGCGAACGCTGCCCGTGGCCGAGGTCGAGGCGGAGATCGGCCGCCAGATCGACCGCTTCTGCGATGAGTTCGGCGCGCCCCCCGCCCATGTCGACGGGCACCAGCACGTCCACGTCCTGCCGGGCGTAAGGATCGCGCTGTTTCGCGCGCTTTCCGCGCGGGGATTGCAGGGCGTCCTGCTCCGGGACAGTTCGGATACGCCGCTGCGCATCGCCCGCCGCCGCGCCTTCGCGGCCAAGGCGCTGAAGGTCAACGCGCTCGCCACGGGGTTCGCGCGCTCGGCGCGCCGGCATGGCTTTGCCCTCAACCACGGCTTTGCCGGCTTTTCCGATTTCGTCGCCGCCGACTACGGCGCCGCGCAGTTTTCGACCTATCTCGAGGCGCCCGGCCCACGCCATCTCGTCATGTGCCATCCCGGTCGCGTCGACGATGCGCTGCGGCGGCTCGATCCCGTGACCGAGGCGCGGGAAGTGGAGCTCGCCTTCCTCGCGTCGCCCGCCTTCACGGCGCTGCTGGCGAAAAAAGAAATGAAGATCGTGCGGCTTAGCGATTGGCTAACGCCACGTTAACCATGCGGACGCAGGATCGGCGGAGGTTGCGGGCGCGGGGGCGCCGGCCCTGTCGCGGGTATCGCATGATCGCCAGACTGCTTTCCATCCTGCCGGGGCGGCGACGTGCGCAGCAGCGCGCCTCGCTGCAGGACAGTGTCGCGAACGCCGCGACCGCGATCGTCGCCTTGCTGATACTTTGCGGGATCGCCGCGGCCGCCTGGGTGAGCTGGGGTCGCGAGCGGCGCGACCTCGTCGAACGCGCGCAGAATTATGCCGGCGTCGGAACGCCGACCCTGTCGGCCGCCTGGGCCGGACAGGATCGCGAGGCGGCGGCGCGCACGCTGTCCGGCTTCCTGACGGACGCCTCGATCGCCGGCGCGGTGCTGGTGGGCGCCGACGGCCAGATCTTCGCCTTCAAGGGGCGCACGAATGTCTCTGCCGACGCGCTGGCCGCGCTCGCGCGCGGCGCGCGGCCCGAGGAGGGCAGGGGCGCCGTCGTGCCGACCGCCAACGGCGTCGCCGTGGTCGCGGGCCTCGGCGAGGCGGGCAAGCCCGGCCCGAGCCTGGTCATGCTGGCGGATTATTCGGACGTCGACGGCGCTGCGATCGGCGACGCGCTGTTCCTGCTGGCCGAGGGCCTGATCACCATCGCCGCCGTCGCCTTCGCGCTGCATCGTCTGCTGGGACGCATCGTCTCGCCGCTCGACCGTCTTTCCGAGGTCATGCGGCGGATCGCGGCGGGCGAGACGTCGCTGGAGCCGCCGTATCGCGACCGCCGCGACGAGGTCGGCGAACTCGCCCGCGCCATCGACCTGTTCCGCAAGAGCCTCCTCCATACGCAGGACCTGCAGGAGGCGGCGGAAGAGAAGCGCGGCGAGGAACGCAGCCGCCGGTCGGAACTGGACGCGCTGATCGCCGGCTTCCGGTCCGACGTCCGCTCGCTCCTGAAGCAGGTCGCCGCCCATACCGACCAGATGAGCCTTGCCGCGGATTCGCTCTCGTCGATCGCCACGCAATGCAGCGCCCAGGCTCGCGACGCCTCGGACCGCACCGGCGACGCCTCGCAGAACGTCGCGACCGTGGCCCGCGCCTCCGAGGAATTGTTCCAGTCGATCACCGAGATCGAGACCCAGATCGGCCGCGCGCGCGAACACGTCCAGCGCGCCGCGACGACGACGGTGCAGACGTCCGACGCGATCCGCGGCCTCGCCGAGAAGGCGGACGCCATCGACGAGATCGTCGGACTGATCCAGGCGATCGCCGCGCAGACCAATCTGCTGGCGCTGAATGCGACGATCGAGGCGGCGCGCGCCGGCAGCGCCGGACGCGGCTTCGCGGTCGTCGCCCAGGAAGTGAAGGCGCTCGCCGGCCAGACCGCGCACGCCACCGAGCGCATCGCCGAACACGTGGCCGCCATCCAGCACGCGACGTCCAGTTCGGTCGAGGCGATCGGCGCCATCGCGTCGACGATGAACGAAGCGGAACGCTTCACGGCCAGCATCGCGGTGGCGGTGGAGGAGCAGGCGGCCGCGACCAACGAGATCGCCCGCAGCGTCGGCGAGGCGGCGCTCGGCACGCAACGCGCCGCCGGCAACATGAAGGAATTGCGGGCGACGGTCGGAGAAACCGACCAGTCCGCGGCGCAGGTCCATCAGGCGGCGGGCGATGTGTCGGCCGAGGCGCGCCGGCTCAGCGACGCGATCGAAACTTTCCTCGACCGGGTGGCCGCGGCATGAAAAAAGCCCGGCGCGTGGCCGGGCTTAAATGGAAAGGTCAGAGACTTCAGCGCGTCTTCTGGAACATCTCGTCGACGTATTCCCAGTTCACGAGATGGTCGAGGAACGCCTTGACGTAGTCGGCGCGCCGGTTCCGGTAGTCGATGTAGTAGGAGTGCTCCCACACATCGCAGCCCAGGATCGGCGTCGCGCCGTGCACGAGCGGGTTCTCGCCGTTCGGCGTCTTCATGACGACGACCTTGCCGTCCTTGACCGCGAGCCACGCCCAGCCCGAGCCGAACTGGCCGACGCCGGCGGCGATGAAATCTTCCTTCATCTTGGCGATCGAACCGACGCCGTCGACGATCGCCTTCTCCAGCGCGCCGGGAATCTTGTCGCCGCCGCCATTCGGCTTCATCCAGTTCCAGAAATGCAGATGGTTGTAGTGCTGGCCCGCATTGTTGAAGAGCGGCGCGTTCTTGCCGAACGATCCCTTGACGACCTCCTCGAGCGATTTGCCCTCGAGACCGGAATCCTTCAGCAGGTTGTTGCCCGCCGTGACATAGGCCTGATGGTGCTTGTCGTGGTGATACTCGAGCGTCTCCTTCGACATGTAGGGCTGAAGGGCCTCGTAGGCGTAGGGAAGCGGCGGCAAGGTAAAGGACATGAAAGTCTCCGGATGGACTGGGCCCGCGCTATATTGACGCGGGGCTGCGTCGATATCTAGGGGGCAACCTTGAGCGCGACAAGTTCCTTCATAAACCCGATATTTGCGACTGTTGTGTAACGTCTTATGTTGCGTGCGTGTTGGGAGCGGCGATTTGATGAAATTGATCGACAGAGTGCTTCTTGTCGTCGGTTTCGGCCTGGCCGGAGCAGGCCTGTGGTGGATGTGGTCCGGCTGGGACATCGTCCAGGTGGAGAGGGGCTGGGCCTCGGTCATCTCGGGGTCGGTCATGCTTTCGGGCGGCCTGGTCGTCGCGTCCGTCGCCTGGGCGGTGATGCGGCTGTCGGCGCCGCAGCGCGCGACCCTCGCCGCCGACGCCACGCCGCGGGCCGCGCCGCAACCCGAAGCGCCTTCGGGGTTGGTCGCGGCCGGTGCGGGAGCCGCAGTCGTCGGCGCCGCCGTAGCGGCCAGCCGCCCCAGCTTCGCTGACGAAAAGCCGGAGCCGTCTGAGCGGATCGACGAGCCTCTCGACCTGGAGCCGCTCGAGCAGGAAGCGTCCGAACCGGACAGGCCTGAACGCGACGAAGACGGCGTCGCCGAACCGGACGTCACGACGGCGGAACCCGAGGCGGTCGAACCGCCGCCGGTCGAACCGCGCAGCCGCATCTCCATCGACGAGATCATGCGCCGCAGCGTTCCCGAACGCGAAGCGGAGCCGCGTTCCGAAACCCGCAAGGGTTCTCTTTTCCCGCGCTTCGGTCGAGAGCGGCCGCGCATCGGCGAATCTTCTCCGCCGGCGCCGGCCGTCGACGAACAGCCCGATGCGGACAAGGGCGTCGAGGAAAATTTCGCTTTCGACACGCCGCCTTCGGTTGCGCCGCTCGGGCCGATCTTTCCAAAGCCTCGCATCTTCGAGACGCACGCCGCGCCGGAAGCGGAAGCAGAAGCGGAATCTCCCGAAGCAGAGGCAGCGGCGTCCGCGACTGTCGTTCAGGCCGAGGAAATCGAACGCGACGACGACCTCGCTGCGTCGGCCGCCGGAGAATCGCCGGAGCCGGTCGAGCCAGCAAAGGGCGACTGGTTCGACGAGGCTGAAAAGTCGCTCGAGCGTTCGAACGACGAACCGCTCGCATCCGATCACGCGAACGAGGCGATCGATCGCGAAGTCGAGCGGAAGGAGCCGGCGGTGACGGGACGCTATTCGTCCGGCGACACCAACTACACCATGTATGACGACGGTTCGATCGAGGCGCAGACGCCCGACGGCACGATGCGCTTCGCCTCGCTGCTCGAACTCAGGCGTTTCGTCGAGCAGCGCGGCTGAAGCGTCCCTCGACGGCGGCCAGCGCGAAAGCCTGCTCGAGCGCAACCTCGCCGAGCCGGTCGAACCGCCCGGACGCGCCGCCGTGGCCGGCGTCCATGTTGGTCTTCAGGAGGATCGGACCGCCGGCCGCCATGCGTTCGCGCAGGCGCGCCACCCATTTGGCCGGCTCCCAATAGGTCACGCGCGGATCGGTGAGGCCGCCCAGCGCCAGGATCGGCGGATAGGTCTGCGCGCTCACATTGTCGTAGGGCGAATAGGACAGCATCGTCTCGAAGGCTTTTGCGTCCTCGATCGGATTGCCCCATTCCAGCCATTCGGGCGGCGTCAGCGGCAGGTCCTTGTCGAGCATCGTGTTGATGACGTCGACGAAGGGAACGTCGGCGATCACGCCGGCGAACAGTTCGGGCGCCATGTTCGCGACCGCGCCCATCAGCATGCCGCCGGCGCTGCCCCCCTGCGCGACGATCCGTCCCTGTCCGGTCCAGCCGTCCGCGACCAGCTTGCGTCCGGCCGCGATGAAATCGGAGAACGTGTTCGGCTTGTTCTCGAGCTTGCCGCTTTCGTACCAGTTCCAGCCCTTGTCCGTGCCGCCGCGAATATGCGCGATGGCGTAGACGAAGCCGCGATCGACCAGCGACAGGCGGTTGGCGCTGAAGCCGGCGGGCATCGCGTAGCCATAGGCGCCATAGCCGTAGAGCAGGCAGGGCGCGGGCCGTTTCAGATCTGCGCGCGCCAGCAGGGAGATCGGCACTTCGGCGCCGTCGGCGGCGCGGGCGAATATTCGTCGCGTCACGTAGCGCGACGGATCGTGGCCCGACGGAATCTCCTGGCGCTTGCGCAGCGTGCGTTCGCGCGTCCGCATGTCGTAGTCCCAGGTTTCGTCAGGCGTGGTCATCGACGAATAGACGAACCGCAGATTGTCGGTATCGAATTCGATGCCGCTTTCCATCCGCAGCGAATAGGCTTCTTCCGCAAAGGCGATCGCATGTTCGCCGCCGCTCTCCATGTCTCGTATGACGATGCGCGGCAGGCCGTTCTCGCGCTCGAGGCGCACCATATGGCGCTGGAAGACCGTCGCTGTGACGATCATGCAGCCGCGCCGGTGCGGTATGAGATCGCGCCAGTTGTCGCGTTGCGGATCAGCCAGCGGCGCCGTCGCGATCTTGAAATCCTCGGCGCCGTCGGCGTTCGTGCGAATGAAGACGATGTCGTCGTAGGGTTCGACTTCGTAACGGATCTTCGGCGTGCGGGCCGCCACGAGCCGCGCCGGCTTCGACAGATCCACGAGATCGAACAGCCAGATTTCGCTGGAATCGTGACCGCTCATCGAGACGATGCCAAATCGCCCGGAGCGGCTGCGCCTCAGGTTCACGAACCAGGCCGGATCGAGATCCTGCGCGACGAGTTCGTCGTCCTTTTCCTGCGTGCCGAGCCGATGCCTGTAGATCTGGCAGGTCCGGTGGTTGTCGTCGACGCGGACGTAATGAAACGCCGAGGCGTCCGCCGACCAGACGATCGTGCCTTCAGTGCGTCGGACGATGTCCGGCAGTTCGCGGCCGGTTTCGAGATCGCGGACGCGGATCGTGTAGAGTTCGGAACCCTTGTCGTCCGAACTCCAGGCCAGCAGCCTGTGATCGGGCGAATGTTCGGCGGCGCCCAGTTCGAAAAAGGACTTGCCTGCGGCGAGCGCGTCGCCGTCGAGGAGGATCGCATCGTCGCCGCCGCCGCGCGCGCGCCGGCAGATCAGTTCGTGCTGGCCGCCTTCCCGGAATCGAACGAAATATTCGAACGGGCCGTCGGGCCAGGGGACCTGCGAATCGTCCTCCTTGATGCGACCGCGCAATTCGGCGACGAGTTGCCTTTGAAGTTCCTCGGTCGGCGAAAGGACGGCTTCGGCGTAAGCATTCTCGCTTTCGAGATAGGCCTTGATCTCGGGCGGGGTCTTCGACGGGTCGGCGAGGATCTCCTGCCAGTTCTCGGCGCGCAGCCAGGCGTATTCGTCGACGAGTTCGCGACCGTGCACGATGGTCTTGCGAGGCCGGCGCTCGGCGGCAGGCGGCGTTGGCGGATGGGCGGTCGGGTCCGTCATGTCGGAAACTGTTCCTGGCAGGCGCGCGGCCGGGTTCGGGGCGGGGTCGGTATCGTACTTAGGCTTCAGGCCGCAAAGGAACAAGTTCCCGTCGCGCGCGACCGGCAGAGATGCACGAGCAAAACCAGTCATCTATATTTGAATTGATCCAAAATAGGCGGTTTTTGCTTTCGCATTCGCAAGCAAACGGCGCCGGCGCTGCGTAAAATGCAGGCTAGTCATGACATAAGCCCGGCCAGCATTGCTGGACTCATTGAAATGTCGTAAGCAAGCATCCTGCAAATCGCGACTGGTTTCGGGGATGCGCCCTGCGAAACATTCGAGACTTGCCGTACTCGGCCACGTCCCCCCGCGGACCAAGATGGAAGCACGATTCCCATGAGCGAAAACTCGGCTCAGTCCACGTACATTGAGCTGGCCGCCGACATCGTTTCGGCCTACGTCAGCAACAATTCCGTTCCGCTCTCGGAACTGCCCAGCCTCATCAGGGACGTCCATTCCGCGCTGGTCCGCGTCAACGACCTGACCGTGCCTGCTGCAACGGAGCCGTTGAAGCCTGCGGTGCCGGTCAAGAAGTCGATCACCAACGACTACATCATCTGTCTGGAGGACGGTAAGCAGTTCAAGTCGCTGAAGCGGCACCTGCGGACGCAGTACAATCTGTCGCCGGACGCCTATCGCGAGAAATGGGGCTTGCCGCCGGACTACCCGATGGTGGCGCCCAACTACGCCAAGGCGCGGTCGAACCTCGCCAAGCAGATGGGCCTCGGCCAGCAGCGGCGCCGTCGCAGCAAGTAAGCCGCCCAGATTCTTTCGCAAACGCCCGGACCGATGTCCGGGCGTTTGTTTTTGGGGCGAGGACAAGAAAATTATCCGTTGACAAGGAAAATTACCCTAATAAGTTTGGCCAGCCCGCTTTTGGGCTGGAATTTTCCCGATGCACGAAATGGATTTGAGACGAACCGCGCGGTCCGCCGCGCGCGGCAAGACTTCGGCGCGAACGACCAGTAAGTCCGTGATTGAAAAGCCGGACCGCGATGTCAGACGCCTGCTCGAAGCGCTCGCGCGGGACGAAAGCGCCAGCGGCCGGGCGGGGTTGCGCGACGGATTCATCGTCTTGTCGGGCCGCCGCAACGGCGTGACGACCATCCTTGCCAATATTCCCTGCGCGGCCGTCGAGGCCGCCGCGGCGCGCGGCCTCGTCCGCTGGCGCGGCGAGGGCGAGGCGAAAAGACTGGAGATCTCCGGGGAAGGCGCGGCCTTCGCGCGGCGTTGCGCGGCGCCGGCGGGGCTCGAGCCGTTTCGCGCCCAGCATCTCGAGGCGGTCGTGCGCCCGCTCGAGCCCGGCGGCGCGGCCGTCATGGTCGACGAGAGCGAAAGTCCGCTCGCCTGGCTCGCCCGCCGCAAGGACCGCACGGGCGCTCCTTTTCTCGACGCGGCGCAATACGCGGCCGGCCAGAGGTTCGGCCGCGACGTTGCATCCGCGCAATTGCTGCCGCGCGTCACCTCGGACTGGTCCGGGCAGGTCCGCGCCCCCGGCGCCGGTCCCCGCAACCTCACGCCGAGCGAAATGGCGGTCGCCGCGCGCCAGCGTCTGGATCGCGCCGCCAATGCGCTGGGCGCCGAACTCGCCAATCTGCTGATCGACGTTTGCGGTTTCCAGAAGCGGCTCGAACTGGTGGAACGCGAGCGCGCCTGGCCGGCGCGCGCCGGCAAGCTGGTCTTGCGCATCGCGCTCGATCGGCTCGCCGATCACTACGGGCTGGCGTCGATGGCGCGCGGGCCCGAGCGCGACGGCAGGATCAGGCGATGGGGGGCGAGCGACTATCGTCCCTCGGTCGATTGAAGCGACAGGATCAACCGTCAGCCAGCGCGGCGCGTGCGTCCGCCTTGATACGCTCCACCATCGACCGCAGGCCGTTGGAACGCTGCGGCGTAAGATGCGCGGCGAGGCCGAGACGGTCGAATACCGGCATGGCGTCGGTCGCGAGGATCGTTTCCGGCGTCTGGCCGGAGAAGATCGCCAGCGCCAGCGCGACGAGGCCGCGCACGATATGCGCATCGCTGTCGCCGACGAGATGCAGGATGCGCTGACCGTCGGCGCGCGGCGCAACATGCGTTTGGAGCCACACCTGGCTGGCGCAGCCGCGCACGCGATTGGTCTCGTTGTGGGCCGCCTCGGGCAGGGGTTCGAGCGTCCGCCCCAGTTCGATCAGGTAGCGATAGCGATCGTCCCACTCGTCGAGGAACTCGAAATTCTCGATGATCTCGTCGAGCGCGGGCGAATGGGCGGGCGAATGGGCGTGCTTGTCCATCGCCTCTCTATATTGCCTCGCCCCGCGCGAACGCCAGCCTCAATTGGCTTCGCTTCTGCCGGCTCGGGCGTGCCGCTGGCCCGCCGCCGCGGGCGCTGGTTTCGCCGCGAGGGTTCCCGCGCGGCCGGCCAGCGACAGGCATTCCGCCGGTGCCGCCATGCACGCGCCCGTCGCCTTTTCCACGAGCGCGGCCTGCGCCTTGTGCGCGGCGTCGTTCGCCGCCGCGCGCACGAGCGCGTCGGGCTTCTCGCCTCCCGGCCATTCCATGCAGGAGAAGACGATCGCCAGCCAGATCGTGGATTTGATCAGAAACGACATGCGCAGACCTTCGATGCCGGCATAAATAGCAGCGACCCGCTGCATTTGCGTCAAATGCCGGGCAGCGATTCGACCCGTCGAATTCATCCCTTCTTAAGCCTGTCGCGGCGGCGCGGAGCGGTTCTGGAAAGGGGTTGAAAACCATAACAATCGGTTTTCGCCGCGATTAGTGGCCCATGCGCCTGATTTTGTCCGCTTTCCGGCGCCAGCGGCCGCATGTTTAGGGTTCACTTAAGCCGCCTCTGCAAAATTCACGTTGCCGGGCACAGGGCGCGAGTCCTGCCCCAGGGGGTTGAGCGTGAGCGTCATTTCAGTTTTCGAGCAGCGACTGGCCGACCTCGTCGTCGCGCAGTCCCCGGCCACCGCGGTCGAGCGCGCCCGGTTGAAGGCGTTCGTGGCGGTCCGGCTCGGCTTTTCCGCCTTTCTCCTGCTCGCAGCGCCGGCCTGGCTGCTCGCGGTGGCGCCGCCGCCGGCGTGGCAATGCGTCGGTTTCGCCTTTCTGCTCGCGCCGCTCGGCGCGGTGTTCGCCCTGTCGCGCGGATTCGGCCTCGATTTCGCGCAGATGCTCTCGGTCGCCGGAGTCGTCGGCTTCGCCGGCGCGCTGGCCGCGTGCGGCCCTGATTTTTCGGCGCTCGCTTTCGCCGTGCTCCTGCTGGCGGTCCTCGAAGCGGCCGCCTCGGGCGCGCAGCGCCTCCTCATCGCGACCTGCGTTGCGGCTTTCGCCATCGGGGCGCTGGCGTTGAACGGCGCCGGCGCGCAGCCGCCCGCGCCGACGCAACTCGCCGTCGCATGCATGCTCGCCGCCATCGTGGGCTACGCCTGCGCGCTCGGCTGGGCGATGGCCTACGCCAATGCCGTGGCGAGCTTCGGCGAACGGCGCGAAACCCTGCGCCACGAAGCGCTCGCCCAGACCATCGGCGATCTGGTCGTGCGCCAGGATCGCGACGGCTCGGTGGTCCACGCCAGCAACGAGGCTCTGACGCTGTTCGGCATCGCGCCGCGCGACCTGATCGGCCGCGGCCTGTTCGAGCGCGTGCATGTCGCCGATCGCCCCGCCTTTCTGACCGCCATCGCCGACGCGTTGCAATCCGACGCCACGATGTCCGCAACGGTTCGGCTGCGTCGTGGCGCCGTGAACGCCGACGACCGCACCGACCAAGGCTTCGCCTGGATCGAGATGCGCGTGCATCGCCTGCCCGAGGAACGTCGCGCCAGCGACGCCCAGCTTCGCGCCGCCGTCGTCACGATCGTCCGCGACGTGACCCGCGAGCGGCAGGCCGAGGAAGACATCACCGCCGCCCGCGAGCGCGCCGAACAGGCCAACGTCTGGAAGGACCGCTTCCTCGCCAATGTCACGCACGAATTGCGGACGCCGCTCAACGCCATCATCGGCTTTGCGGAAATCCTGTCCAGCGAGGACATGGTGCCGGCCGAGGCGGCGCGCCGCAAGGAATACGCACAGATCATCCATTCGTCGGGACATCACCTGCTCGAGGTGGTCAATTCGATCCTCGACGTCTCCAAGATCGACGCCGGCTCCTTCGACATCGTGACCGAGCCCTTCGCATTGCCGCCGCTGCTCGACCAGTGCTGCGACATGGTGGGGCTGCGCGCCGGCAAGGGCGGCGTCACGCTCCTGCGCGACTATCCGCGCGAGATGGACGAGATCGTCGCCGACAAGCGCGCCTGCAAGCAGATCATCCTGAACCTGATGTCGAACGCCGTGAAGTTCACGCCGCGCGGCGGTTCGGTGACGCTGACCGCGCACCCCGAAGGCAACAGTTTCGTCATCCAGGTCGCCGACACCGGCATCGGCATTTCGCCGGCCGATCTCGAACATATCGGCGATCCCTTCTTCCAGGCGCACAACACGACGACGCGCGCCTATGAAGGCACCGGCCTCGGCCTGTCCCTCGTGCGCGGTCTCGTCGGCCTGCACGGCGGCTCGATCAGCGTGGAAAGCGCCATCGAGCAGGGTACGACGGTGACGGTGCGCCTGCCGGCGCAATGCGCTGCGCCGCAGAGCGGTTCGCGCATGGCGCCTATCGAGGCCATCACGCGGCGCGGCTCGGCCGCTCCTTCCAGCACACATGCGATCGCGGTGAGAAAAATTGCGTAAGACGGCGAGACCGGAAGATTTCGACCTCGATTTCGACGACGAGGATACGCCGCCGCGCGAACGCGAACCGCGACGCTGGTTCGGCGACAACAAGGCCGCGCGCTTCGGCTCGGCCGGCCTCGCGGCGCTGCTCTTCGCCATCGTCGTCAACGCCGTCTTCCTGCAGGACCAGCGCCATGCCGCGCCCCTGTTCAAGATGAGCCTGCGCAGCGCAGCGCCCCTCGACGAACCGGTCGCGCCGCCGCTGCCGGCGCCGCGCCCGGTGGAACTCGCCGCCCAGCCGCAGACGAAGGCGCCGCCGCGAAACGACGCCGCGCCGCGCATCGAGGTCGGCCGCAACGATCCGATCGGCCGGGCCATTGCGCAGATGGACCAGCAGCCGCCGGCGCGCGTCGAAAAGCCGAAGGTCGCCGACGCGAAGCCCGTCGAAAGGACGATCGAAGCGAAAGCGCCCGCGGATTCGATCGGCGGTCTCATCCGCAATGTCGGCGCGGCGCCCGCGCCGCAGGCCGCCGAACCCGACGCCGGCGTCATGGCCGCGCAGCGCGCGCTGATGAAGCTCGGCTTCGTCATCAGGCCGGACGGCTACATGGGCGGCACGACCCGCCAGGCGATCGAACGCTTCGAGCGCGACAATCGCTTGCCCGTGCGCGGCGAACTGACGGCGCGCGTCAAGGCCGAATTGTCGAAGCAGTCCGGCGTCGAGATCAGATGACGTGCGCCTTCGCGCCGACATTTTCGCAGCGGCGCTGATCCGTCGGGCCCAGTCGGCCGGCGCCATCGCGACCCTGCGTCGTCGCGGCGCGGCCGAGGCCGGCGCGATCTTCGTCGTCCTCGACCGGCTCGACGGACGGCTCGCCCTGTTCGGCCCCGCGCCGCAGACCGAGATCGAGGACGACGGCATGCGCCGGTTCGAGCGCCTGCACAAGGACGAGTGGATCGATCCGCCGACGGTCGAGCAACGGTTGCGCCGAGAGATCGATTTCGACAGCGACCTGTGGATCGTCGACATCGAGGATCGCGAGGGCCGCGACTTTCTCAGCCCCGGCTGACGGCTTTTTCCTGCACGAACTGGCGTCGCGCGACGACGCCGGCCTCGCGCGCGGCGCTCGCATGTTCGCGCGGCGCGTCCGGCGCCTTCAGGGCGCCGTGCACGATGGCGCGCACCAGCCGCGATGCGGCGTGCACGTTGGACTGCAGCGCCAGCATGGCGCCGGACGACTCTTCGATATCCAGAGCCGGCCGCAGCATGCCGATCGCATCCAGCGCCTGCGCGACCTCCGCCCCGAGCGCCGCAAAAAGCAGCGCCAGCGGCTCGCCGCCGCGATCCTCGACCATGCGGTCGATGGCGCTGCGGTTGCTGCGAAGCGGCAGGGCGATCTGTGTCGCGAAGGCGCGCGCGTTGCCGGCGCGCGCGGCGGCCAGCGCCTTGTCGCGGACGCCCTCGAGCGGGCCGGCGCCGCGCCCGGCGCGGTCGAGCGAATCCTGCTGCGCCTCGATCATGATGCGACGGCGGGCGTCGCGTGCGGCGGTGAGGAACAGCGGCGCCATTTCCAGCCCGACGACGCCGCGCGCGAGCAGGGCGCGCGCAAGCGGCTCGTCGAAGCGCGCGCGCTGGACGAGCGCCAGAACCAGGGCGCGGTCGAGCGGCGCCGCTGCATTGGCGACCAGCGCGCGCATCGGTTCGGGCTCCGTGCGACGGACGATGGCCATCACGACGCTCCGGTCGAGATCGGCGCGTGCGGCGATCGCGGCCGCTTCCTCGACCGATCCGTGTTCGGCGCGGGCGAGCAGGAGGCGCATCGAAGGGCGGGGAGCCGCGCGCAGCGCGATCGTCGCGGCCTGCGGTCCGGACAGCGTCAGGCGCCAGAGCAGGCGCTCCGGCAGGTCGCCACGGCTGGCGATCCTCCCGGAGACCCGCGCCACTTCCTCGGGAGCGGCCCGCTCGAGCGCGCGGTCCATGATGGAAACGAAGCGATCGATGTCCAGCCGCGATGACGATTTCAGCGCGCAGAAACGATCGGTCGCTATGCGGACGACGACGCCGGCGAAATCGAGATCCTGCATCCGGCCGACCGCCTCGAGCCGGTCCAGCTCGGCCAGGAAGGCTTCGTCCAGGATGCCTTCTTCCAAGGTGCCTTCTTCCATGTGTTGCATGCGCGCATCATCTCGGTTCCTTCGCAACATGCGGGGAATTTGTTGACACATCATTAACTATTGGCGTCCGAGATTGCTGGCGACGACGCATTGGATTTGTCGCGCCGTCGGAGAGAAAGCATGGCCGAGATTTTCGAATTGAAGGCTCGCCCGAGGCTGTTTCGCAACGCCGAGCCTGTTCCGGCTTCCGAGGCGCGCATATTGTTCTTCACCGGCGTTCGTTACGAACGCATCGAGAGCGCCGCGGACGCGCCGACGAGTCCCGCCGGTCGCGGCAAGAAGCCGTCCAATCCGCGCCCTCGTCGCCGTCGCGCCTGAATTTTTCTTCGGTCAGCCGCGGTCGATGCGGCACTGAACCGACTGCGCCGCCTTCTGTGCGGCGCTCTTCATTCCCGGACGGTCGGCGATCGAGCGCACCAGCACGAACCCTTCGCGCGTCGGCGTCACCAGTCGAAGCTCCTGCGGCGTCTGGTCTTCGGGGTCGTTGGCCTCGATCGTATCCAGCTGTTGCGCATTAAGGAGCAGCACGTCGATGCGTCCGCGCAGCGCGGCGCGGTCGGTCGTCGAATAGAAGATGCGTCCCGTGCGGTCGTGGAACGAGAAGGTGACGAGATTGTCTCCGGCGGCATAGCGCACGCGCGTCGGGCCTTTCTCGAGATCGAAGCGGCACACGGCGAGCACGGCGTTCGGGTCCTGGAACGGGATGGACTGCTTCTGCGCAGCGTCGGGCAGGAAGGTCATGCCGTCCGTTCCGCCGCCGAACAGGGCATATGCATCCTTCTCGGCGAAACGCGGCATCATCAGGATCGTCGTGACATGCACGATGCCCGCCACCAGCAGGCAACCGGCGATCCACAGCAGGATGGAAAAATCGCGGCGCTTTCTCACGAGCAGGCCACCTTCCGGATTTTCGGCATGGCCAGTCCCTCGAGCGACGTGATGGTCGGGCTCGCGGCCGCGTCATAGAGCGTCAGCGCCAGTGCGAAGGGGCGGCCCGGCGCGACCGAAATCCAGTTTCCGGGACGCGCGCCCGGCGAAACGACGATCTCGGCGTCGCCGCCCGCCATCCGCACGACGCCGGCCGAACTCGCCGAGCCGTGGCCGTCGTCCGAACGCAGCAAGCGGCCGTCGGGCGTGTAGGCCGACAAAGTCCACATCCGGGCGACCGGCATGGCGCCTTCGACGCGATATTCACAGGCGCCGTCCAGCGCCGCGCCGTCGCTGTCCTCGCGTGCGACGAACACAAGCCCTTCGCCATTGCCGAGCGGGGAATCCGCCTTGCGGGCGACGATCGCGCGCGTGTAGGGATCGGCGTCGAAAGCGCCGGCTTTCGGCCAGACGGTCCACGCGCCGGTCCGCGCCGCGCCGAACGGAAAGTCGCCCAGAGTCGCGAAATAGGTCGCGGCGAGCCCCAGCGCGACGCCGACAGCCGCGGCGATCGCCGTCTTGGCGTAGGCGCTCATCGGCGCGCGGATTTCGTCGAGCCGTATGCGCGTGTCCGCGCCGAACCGAACCGGCGAGATGCTCATTCAGCGGATCTCGTTGCCGCCGGCGATGATGCGAATGCGCGGCGCGGTCTCGCCTGCGCCCTCGGCCCTCTTGTCGCCGGCCTTGAACAGTTTCTCGACATTGCCGAGCGCCTCGCCGCTCTTCTTCGTGAGCACGATCGGGCCGGTGGCGACGGGAGCGGGAGCGCCTTGCTGCGGGCCAACGTTCGCTGCGACGGGCGCCGCCTCCAGCGAATAACCCGGCAAGGGCCGCAACTCGAGCCCGCGATGTCCGAATTCCATCACGTCGTGCCACGTCTGCGCCGGCAGCGAACCGCCGGTCATGTTGCCCATGGGAGAATCGTCGTCGTTGCCGAACCAGACGCAGCCGTTGAGATTGGCCGTGAAGCCGCAGAACCAGGCGTCCTTGTAGCCGTTGGTGGTTCCGGTCTTTCCGCCGACCTTGATGCCGGGAAGGATGGCGCGACGCGCCGTGCCTTCCTCAACCACCTTCGTCAGCATGGAATTCATCAGGACGATCGCCTGTTCCGGGAAGACCCGTTCCGGCTGCTTTCCGTCGCCGTCGAACTTGTAGATCAGGTCTCCCTTGGAGTTCCTGATCTCGATCGCCGCGTGCGTGTAGACGCGCTTGCCGCCGTTCGCGAATACCGAATAGGAAGCGGAGTGCTCCATCACGCTCACTTCGCCGGCGCCGATCGGCAGCGACACTGTGTCGACCAGCGGCGCCGTCACGCCCATCTTGCGAGCGTTGTCGCGGATGATGGCGCGGCCTTCCTTTGCCGCCTCATAGACGCCATGCTTCGGATTGCCGAGCGCGATCGACAGTTTGACGGCGACCGTGTTGAGCGACTTGGCGAGCGCGGTGGCGAGCGGCAGGGAGCCAGCGAACGATCCGCCGTAATTGCGCGGGCACCAGTTGCCGATGCAGACGGGCGAGTCGACGACGATCGTCTCGGGCTTGAATTTTCCCGAGAGGATCGCGCTCAGATAGACATACGGCTTGAAGGATGAGCCGGGCTGGCGCATCGCGTCGGTCGCGCGATTGAACTGGCTGACGCCATAGTCTCGCCCGCCGACGATCGCGCGCACCGCGCCGGTATAGGGTTCGATCACCACCATCGCCGCCTGCTTGGCGCGATAGGCGGGCGCGTGTTCGCGCAACTGGTCCTCGATCACCTCCTCGGCATGCGCCTGCAGGGCGGAATCGAGCGCCGTGCGGACGGTCAGGACGCGATCCTTGCCGAGCTTGCCGGAATCCGCGAGCTTCTTCACCTCGGAATAGGCCCAGTCCAGATACCAGTCAGGCGAATTGTCGCGATCGCGATCGACGGCCGTGGCCGGATTGCGCAAGGCCGCGAAAGTCTGGCTCGGCGTCATGAAGCCGGCGTCGACGAGATTGGCGAGCACGTCGGCGGCGCGCGCGCGGGCGGCCGGAAGATTGACGTGCGGCGCGAATTTCGTCGGCGCCTTGAACAGGCCGGCCAGCATGGCGGCTTCGGCGAGCGAGACGTCCTTCACCGACTTCTTGAAATAGAAATCGGCGGCCGCCTGAACGCCGAACGTGCCGCCGCCCATGTAGGCGCGATCGAGATACAGCTTGAGGATTTCGCGCTTCGACAGGCGGAATTCCAGCCAGAGCGCCAGGAACACCTCGCGGATTTTCCGTTCCAGCGAGCGCTCGTTGGAAAGGAAGAGGTTCTTGGCAAGCTGCTGGGTGATCGTCGAGCCGCCCTGGACGACGCCGGACGCGCGCGCGTTGACGGTCAGGGCGCGCAGGGTGCCGATCGGGTCGATGCCCCAATGTTCGAAGAAGCGGCGGTCTTCGGTCGCCAGCACGGCCTTGATCAGATGGTCCGGCAATTGGTCGAGCGTGACCGAATCGTCGTGCAGGATGCCGCGGCGGCCGACCTCGGCGCCGTAGCGGTCCTGGAACGTGACGGCGAGGTCCTGCTTCTTCAGCCAGTCGTCGGACGTTTCGCGCATCGCCAGCTGGGCGAAGGTCAGGGCGACGAGCGCGCCGCCGAGGCCGAGCGTCAGCGCCTCGCAGCTCAGGTCGACGAAAATCCGCTTGACGCCAGAGACGTGGAAACGGTCCATGAAGCCGGCGAAATTGGCGTAGCCGTCGCGCCAGCGCCGTCCGCTTTCGAACATGAAGGAATTGACGGCCGCGTCGAGCGCGAGCGCGCCGCGCCCGAGCTTCCTGCGCAGCACCGCCAGCTTTCCTCCCGCGTTCCGTCCGTTCGCCAACGGCTGAGCTCCCGACGCTTCCGTAAAGGTATTTAAACCACTTGACGGCGAGCGCAACGACGCGCACTTCGCCCCATGTGCGATCCAGCACGAGACGGGCCAGAAACTCGCGCATCATAATGACGCAATCGAGACCGAGACAGGGTCGGGCCGGGTCCGGGGCGGCGCCGGCGGCGGGCAAGGCCCGCCCTGCCGGGGGCGCCGACCGCGCCGCGGCCGGACAGCCGTTCTGGCGCAAACCCCTCGGCGAATTGAGCGCGCGGGAATGGGAGGCGCTGTGCGACGGCTGCGGCCGCTGCTGCCTCGTCAAGCTGGAAGACGAGGATACCGGCCGCATCCATTTCACCGACGTGGCCTGCACATTGTTCGATTCTGGCTCATGCCGCTGCCGCGACTACGCCCGCCGGCGGCGCAAGGTGGCCGATTGCGTGAAACTGACGCCGGAAAACGTCGGGACCATTCCCTGGCTGCCCCCGACCTGCGCCTACAGGCTGCGTCGGGAAGGCAAGGACCTTCCGGACTGGCATCCGCTGGTGTCGGGGAGCGCCGGCGCCGTCCACGCGGCGGGGGTCTCGGCGCGCGGCCGGGTGTCCGCTTTCGAGGAGGATGTCGCAGTCGACGACCTCCCCGATTTCATCGTCTCCTGGCCCGGCAAGTGGCCCAAGGCGGCGGCGCGGGCCAGGAAATCGCCTAAGCCGGGCTGACCGGGGCTATTGGGCGCCGAATTCGATGAAGGCGCCGAAACGCCGGTCGGCTCCCGGCGGCGGCGGCGGGAACGGCGCTGCCCGCTGCACCATGTCGAGCGCCTCGGCGTCGAGGTCGGGATGGCCCGAATCCTTGGCCAGCGTCACGGCGGCGAGCCCGCCGTTGGCGTCGACCGAAAAGGCCACGAGCGCGACAGCCTTGGGCCGCGGCCGGCCGGGGTCGATCATCGCGTCCTGCACCTGCTGCAGCACTTTGGCCCTGTAGTTGTCGTTGCCCGTGTCGTTGTTCGAGTGCGCCTGCTTCCTCGGCTGCATCACGTCCCCGGTCAAAAACGTCGGACCCTTTTGCGTCTCGGCCTCAGCCTGCAATGGCGCGAGCCCGCCGAACGGCGATTCGCGACTGTCGGGCGCCGGGGCGGATCGGTCGGGATTGCGAGCCCCGCGCGCGCCGGCCTTGTCCGGGAGGTCGGTTACGCTGGGGCGTTCGAGGACGATCCCCTTTTGGCTGGAAGCGCTCCGGGAGGCGTCGGCCGCGGCATCTGCGCCATCACGCGAAGGCAGTTCGCGCGGTCCATTGCTCCCGGGCGGTTCGGCCGATTCCTTCTGGCCCGGCGCCCTGTCGGCGGCGACCATCTCGACAGGGATCTCGACCGGCCCGGAAAAATCCTCCGGCGCATTGAGCCGGTCGGCGAGGTCGAGCGCGACAAGCGCCAGAACATGCAGAAGAAATGCGCAGGCGATCGCCAGCAGCGGCAGGTCCCGCCGTGGAATGGGGCCGATCATCGGTTCCGATGCGATCAACAAGATCTATCCCGCAAAAGATCGAGATCGTGCAATTCTGATTTTATGATTTTGAATCAATATTGTAGCCATACGCACGGCAATATGGTGAACGAAAAGAAATTTTTCGGCGAGAGTTTGATTCACGTCCGATTTGTTTATCGCATGTACCTCAGGCCCAACGAGTTTTCCGTTTGGGTTCGTCATGAGACCGTCTCTCGCCCTCGCCAGAATATTGTCCGCCACAAACGCCATCGTTCGGCGCTTCTCGTCGAACGACAGCGGCGCCAGCGCCGCGATGTTCGCGATTGCCGTTGTGCCGGCCGTCGCACTGGTCGGTTCGGCCATCGAATATCAGAGGTTCAACGGCCTTCAGGCCGAATTGCAACAGGCCGCCGATCAGGCGGTCCTGCAGATCGGCTCGAAACTGCCGAACGGCGAACTGTCGGCGCAAAAGGCGCTGGCGCTGACCGCCGGTCAGGCAGCCTTCGGCTACCGGCCTGGCGTGACCCTGTCGGTCAACGAGGCCGACGTGAAGCAGATTACGGCCGGCCAGACCTGGCAGGTGACGCTGCGCGCGAAGGCGCCCACGCTGGCGTCGTGGATCTACAGGAGCAGCCAGGTCTCTCTCAAGGCGACGTCCACCGCGACGAACTATGGAGTGAGCTCGGCGACGCCGCTCGAGGTGGCGCTCGCGCTCGATAACACCGGCTCCATGTCCAACAACATGGACGACCTCAAGACGGCGGCGAAGAACCTCGTCCAGACCGTGCTCAACGGCGGCGGCGGCGCGGCGCGCGTCTCGGTCGTGCCGTACGTCGCGGCGGTCAATCCGGGCCTCACCGATTCGACTTCCATCTCCAACTACATCGATACGACCGCGCTCAATCCGTGGGTGGGCAATTGGGAGCGCTACGCCTGGCTCACCTGGCGCAACAACTGCAGCCTCTACTGGGGACCGCCCAGCGGCGGCGGCGGTGGCGGCGGCGGTTCGTCGGGCGCGGGCTCGGGCGGCTCAGGCGACGCGCGCGACATCTTCGACATCCTCAAGACCATTCGCCATCTCGCGCAGGAAACGCTGGGCGTGACGGCGGCCCATGCCGACGTGACCGCCGCGACCGCGCCGGCTGTGACTGCGACCTGGCGTTCGCCGCAATCCGGCTACACCTACACCTATCCGACAGGCTTCGGCGTGGTCGGAAAGGACCTGTGGGGCCAGTATTCGACGGGCGGCTGCGACTGGCTGTCCAATCCCTCCGTCGTCAGCCCTTACGACCTGTTCAAGCGCATCAAGGACCAGAACGGCAATACCGTGACCTGGAAGGGATGCGTCGAGGCGCGGATGACGAAGGACGAGCAGACCTGGCTGAACAACAACTGGGGCTACTCCTATTCGACCAAGGACCTGGACGTCACCGACGACGCGCCGACCACCGCCGACGCGCGCACGCTGTTCGTTCCCTATTTCTGGCCGGACGAGCCCGACTATTCGCCGACCAACTGGAACTACGTCGCGCCGGGCGCCTATTCGTCGACGACGAAGGGCTTCCACAACAATTACCTGTCGGACGGCACGCTGCCGACGAGCTGGGGATGGCGCCAGCTCGACCAGATCGACTGGGACGCCGGCCGCCGCATTCTCAAGTACAACGGCTCGAACGCCGCGATCATCCAGGAGACGCCCGACTCCGCCGGCTACACCTACGGCCCGAACGCCGGCTGTCCGGACGCGGTGATGCGCCTGACCAACAACCAGGGCAATGTCGTCTCCAAGATCAACAGCCTGAAGTACTGGCAGAGCGGCGGCACGATCATCTCCGAAGGGCTGATGTGGGCCTGGCGCTCGCTGTCGCCGAACGCGCCCTACGCCGACGGCGCCGCCTACGGCACGCGGGGCGTGACCAAGGCGATCGTCCTGATGACCGACGGCGTCAACGAGATGATCGACAACGGCAACAATGCAACGGATTACAATACCGCCAACGTCTCGGATTACGGCGCCTACGGCTATCTCGGCGACACGCGCCTGAATTCGGCGGTGGCCAATCCGGCCGGCGGCAACGGCATCTCGACCTACACCGCGCTCGCTTCCTTCTATGACAAGCGGCTGCTGCAGGCCTGCACGAACATCAAGGCCAAGGGCATCAAGATCTACACGGTCGTGTTCAACCACGCGGGCTTCCTGACGAGCGCCCAGCAGACGGCGGCCGCCAACCTGCTGCAGCAATGCGCGTCGGATTCGAGCAACGCCTTCGTGGCGACCAACGCCTCCTCGCTCAACACCGCGTTCCAGACGATCGCCGCCAGCGCCGTCGCCGGGTCGCTGAAACTGATCCCAAATCCCTGAACCGACATTCGTCCCGGCCAGACAGGAGAGCCCCGGCCGCAAGGCCGGGGCTTTCGCTTTGCGGATGGAGCGCGCGGACATTGCGAAAGTCCGCGCGGGGCGGATGGCGATCCCTTCGGTGCCTGTGAGCCCTCGGCCACTATGGCCGGGATTTCCGTCGCATCAGGCCGAACCCACTGGTCCAAAAAGCATCAGTTGAAGCGTCTTTGTCACGCCGTCGCCCGGGCCGACCTGCTGGTCTCCCGGCGCGGGGGCTATGCCCGGGGGGCGTCGAGGAATGGTCCACGCCTTAAGCCACTCCCACGCCGCCGCGAGGCTCGCCAGCACACGTTCCGGCTTTCGCGACCAGAGATAGCATGACGTTATCCAGGCTCCGTTCCGGCCCGACGCGGGCGCTGCGCGCAATGTCGAGGAAGCAGGATTTCGCGGAAGGAATTCACGTTTTACCCTTCCGGAATTGATCCGGAACAAGGCTCGTAGGCGCCGCCCCGCTAGGCTTTGCGGGACGTATTGGACGGAGTATCAGGGGATGTCGCATCACTTTCCGCATGAATTGGCCGAGGAATTTCCAGCGCAGGCGCAGGTGATCCTGACATTGCGCGCATCAAGCGCACGTTTTGCGCGGGTCGCCGACCATTACGCTGAGGTCAACCGCGCCATCGTCCGCATGGAGACCAACGAAGAGCCGGCCGATGATTTCACGATCGAGGCGCTCAAGAAGGAACGGTTGAAACTGATGGACGAGATCGCCGTCTTTCTGCACCCGTAAATTTCATATTTTCCTGCGCCCGAGCGCCATCGCTTTCATGTCCCTGATTTTGCAGCGCGCCTCGCGGCATGTCATGGAGGGCGAATGATCCGCCGCTCCATTCCCCTAGCGATTGCTGCGCTGTCCCTCGCCGCTTCCAGCGGCGCGCGCGCGATCGTCGGTCCGAGTTCCGATGGCGCGGCCTATGCTGGCCAGGTCCTGATGGTGCTGGCGCAGGCGCCCGGCAGCGCCGGCTTCTGTTCCGGCGTCGTCGTCGCGCCCAACATCGTGCTGACCGCCGCACATTGCGTGGCGGCGCCGACGGCGACACGCGTGCATTTTCGTGATTCAAGCGGCGCGCCCGTCCTGCTGACGGTCGCCCGCGTCGCGCGTCATCCCGAATATCGCGCCGATGCAGTGGCGGCGCGCGCGAAGTCCGTGGATCTGGCGCTGGTCGAGACGTCCGAACCGCTGCCATCGTCCTTTGCGGCGATTTCGCTCGGCGAGGCGCCAGGCACTGTCGGTGCCGTTTTCAAGGTCGCAGGATTCGGCATGACGCGCCAGGGCGAGGCGTCAAGTTCCGGCCATCTGCGCAGTGCGCTGCTGACGCTGCGCGAACCTCTGTCCAAAGTTCTGCTATGGCTCGAAGGCGGCGGTGCCGGTGCCTGTACCGGCGATTCCGGTGGACCAGTGTTCTACGGCGGCGCAATTGTCGGCATTGTCGCCTACGCGCAGGCAGCGGTAGGCCGCGGTTGCGGCGGCCTAACTCAGGCCGTGCGCGTCGCGCCCTATGCGGACTGGATCGTGCAGACGATTAGGGGATGGCGCTAACGCTAGATGCTGTTCACTTGAATTTGCAACAAGCTATTCAGATAGTCTTTATTGTCGACAAATCGAGTGGCTAATACTTCGTTTCTGCCTGCTCTGCGACGCGTAGAGCAGCTTCATAGTCAGGTCGATTCAACGTAAATTGGTCGATGACAGTCTTTCTTCGGGGAAAACCAACTCGGAGTGTGTGGAGTAGCATGCGCAAGCGAACGTACGTCACCCATTTCCGTTCCCGAATAGGCGAGTCCGATTGATCTGCCGTAACGCGAGCGATGCGACGTCGAGAGTACCGACGATAGCTCGAGAAAGAAACGTTGCATAACGCCGGGGGCGCGATCGGCGCGGCCGGCAAGGTCTATGCGGTGTCGGCCGAGATTTGCCAAGCGCTCGGCGGGACGGCGGGGCCTGCGCCGGTACGGACAAAATGATCCGGGAGGCCGTCCTGGCGCATTTCGGGGGCCGCGTTGGCGCTCGTCATCTGCGGCCTCGTCGCCTTCCTCGTCTGGCTGTGCAAGGATTGAGCGTTCAGCGGGCGTTCATCCCAGAAGCTTCAGCATTCCCTCATGCGGCCAGCCGGCGTCCTTGCTCTTCTCCTCGCTTTCGGCGCGGCCCATCCGGCCCTCGCCCAATTCGCCATTCCGCAGCCCCGTTGCCTGTCGGTCGCCGACGCGCGTGAAAAGATCGCGTCGGAAAAGCTGGCGCAGCCCTTTCCGCTGATGCGCGACCAGGCGGCCGAGCAGAAGGCCGAGGCCATCGGCGTGCGGCTCTGCGACGGCAAGGCCGGCCTCGTCTACGAGATCGATCTTTTGCGCAAGGACGGGCGGCTGATACATAGCGTCCTCGACGCCGTGACCGGCAAGCCGGTCGCCGCCGGTCGGCAGTAGGGGGAAAGATTGCGCCTGCTCGTTGTCGAGGACGACAAGGACCTGAACCGCCAGCTCGTACAGGCGCTCGGCCAGGCGGGCTATGCGGTCGATCGCGCCTTCGACGGCGAGGAGGCGGTTTTTCTCGGCGAGACGGAACCCTACGACGCGATCGTGCTCGACATCGGCCTGCCGAAAATGGACGGCGTCGCGGTGCTCGAGACCTGGCGCAAGGCCGGCCGCAAGATGCCGGTGCTGATCCTCACCGCCCGCGACACCTGGAGCGAGAAGGTGAAGGGCTTCGACGCCGGCGCCGACGATTACGTAACGAAGCCCTTCCACATGGAGGAAGTGCTGGCCCGTCTGCGCGCGCTGACGCGTCGCGCCACCGGCCACGCCAGCGCCGAGATCGTCTGCGGCCCCGTGCGGCTCGACACCAAGGCCGGCCGCGTCATCGTCAACGGCGAGCCGATCCGGCTCACCTCGCACGAATACCGGCTGCTCGCCTACCTGATGCACCACATGGGACGCATCGTTTCGCGCACCGAGCTCGTCGAGCATCTCTACGACCAGGATTTCGATCGCGATTCCAACACGGTCGAGGTCTTCGTCGGCCGCCTGCGCAAGAAGCTCGGCGTCGAGATCATCCAGACCATGCGTGGCCTCGGCTACATGGTCGCCCCGCCCGAGGGCGCCCAGCGCGCGGGTGAAAAGACCGCCCTCTGATGAGCCCGCCGCTGCTCGCCGCGGGCTCTGTCGCCCGGCGCCTGTTCCTGTCGGCCGCCATCTGGATCGTCGTCATCCTCGGCCTCGCGGGCATTCTCCTCTCCGCCTATTACCGCAGCACGGCCGAGGCCTCGTTCGACGAGCGCCTCGGCGTCTATCTGCGCGCGCTGGTCGCCGATGTCGCGAGTTCCGGCGACGACCAGAAATCCGATCCCGGCGAACTCGGCGATCCGCAATTCGAACTCGTGCTGTCGGGCTGGTACTGGCAGATCACGCGTCTCGACGTCGAAAAGCCGGAAATCCGCGCCTCGCGCTCGCTGTTCGCGGCGCGCCTGCCACGGCTGGCCGACCAGAACATTCCTGCCGATATCGGCGGCGCGCGCTCGGGCTATGCGACGGGTCCGGACGGACGCAGACTGCGCATCGTCGAGCGACAGATCGCGGTCGGCGACAACGGCCTCTATCTCGTGCAGGTCGCAGCGACCACGGAAACGATCGAGGCGCAGATCTCGCGTTTCGAACTCTCGCTCGCCGTCACCTTCCTGCTGCTGGCCGCCGGACTGCTCGGCGTCATCGCCTTCCAGATCGTGTTCGGCCTGCGCCCGTTGCGCGCGCTGGAAGCGGCGGTCAGCGCGGTCAGGCGCGGGACGAGCGAGAAAGTGGAGGGCGTCTATCCCAACGAACTCGCGCCGCTCGCCGACGAATTGAATCTTCTGGTGTCGGCCAATCGTGACGTGGTCGAGCGCGCCCGCACGCAGGTCGGCAATCTCGCGCATGCGCTGAAGACGCCGCTGAGCGTTCTCATCAACGAGGCCGGCGACGGCGACGACGCGCTCGCCGGCAAGGTGCGCGAGCAGACGGCGATCATGCGCGACCAGGTCGCCTGGTATCTCGACCGCGCCCGTGCGGCGGCCCGCGCCGGCGCCATCGGCGCGACCACCGAGGTCGCCCCGGCGCTGGACGCGCTGCTGCGCACCTTCCGCAAGATCCACCGCGAGCGCGCCATCGAGATGCGCAATACTCCCGGCCAGGACATGCGCTTTCTCGGCGAGCGGCAGGATTTCGACGATCTCGTCGGCAATCTCCTCGACAACGCATGCAAATGGGCGCGCCAGACGGTGGAGGTCGCCATCGCGCTCGAACCGTCGCCCGGCGGCCGCGCCATGCTCGAGATCGTCATCGACGACGACGGGCCGGGTCTCGCGCCGGACCAGCGCGAGGAAGCCGTGCGTCGCGGCCGCAGGCTCGACGAGACCAAGCCCGGTTCGGGCCTCGGCCTTTCCATTGTCACGGAACTCGCGGCGGCCTATGGCGGGGCGCTGGCTTTGCAGGAAAGTCCGTCCGGCGGATTGCGCGCCGTGCTGAGGCTGCCGGGCGTTTGACAGATTTTCGCCCGATTGGGCGGGAAAAGAGTGGAGAGCCGCGCAACGCGGCGCTGACGGAGTAAAATGAAGTGAAGATTTCCAATCTGGCTGTGGTCGGCGCCGTGGCGCTTTCGCTGGCGGGCTGCGCCTCCGGCTCGCGGGAAGCGGGCGGAACGGTGATCGGCGCCGGCACGGGCGCGCTCGCCGGCGGCCTGATCGGCGGCGCGGTCGGCGGCACGGGCGGCACCATCGTCGGCGCGGTGACAGGCGCGGCGCTCGGCGGCGTGGTCGGCAACGCCATCGGCCGCGACCTCGACCAGCGCGACCAGGAGGCCGCCTACGACGCCCAGGCGGCGGCCTGGGAATCGGGCCAGCGCAAGCCGTGGCGCGGCGCCCGCGCCTATGGCTATGTCGAACCGGGCACGGAATATGTCGACAGCCGCGGCACCTGCCGCAACTACACGCACCGCATCTATATCGACGGACGGCCGCAATCGGCGCAGGGCGTCGCCTGCCGCGGCCCGGACGGCGTCTGGCGGCCGGTGTAACGGAACAAAAGGCCGCCGCGAGGCGGCCTTTTTCGGTTGTGGCCGTCGCCTGAGACGATTTGGCGCTTTCCCTGACCGGCCGCGGCGGGGTAAACGGGCGCAAATCCTGGTCACATCGCCGGATCAAGAATAACCGCATCCAGACCAACGGCACCCAGACCGACATGACCCGCAAGCAGCGCCGCCTGACTTTCATCGCCGCAGCCCTCGCCGCGCTCGGCCTGGCGCTCGGCCTCGTGCTGTTCGCCATGCGCGACAACATCGTCTTCTTCTATTCGCCGTCCGAACTCGCGCAGAAGCAGCTTGCGCCCGGCACGCGCGTGCGCGTCGGCGGCCTCGTCAAGGAAGGCACCGTCCAGCGCGGCGCCGGCAAGCAGGTCTCCTTCGAGGTGACCGATCGCGGCGCCAAGGATGTCGCGGTCGTCTACGATGGAATCCTGCCCGACCTGTTTCGCGAGGGGCAGGGCGTGGTCGCCGAAGGCGCGCTCGGCGCCAACGGCGTCGTGAAGGCGGATAACGTTCTCGCCAAGCACGACGAACGCTACATGCCGCGCGAAGTGGCGGACGCGCTGAAGAAACAGGGCGTGTGGGTGGACGAGAAGGGCGGATCGAAATGAGGAAGACCTTCGCCGCCCTCGTGCTCGCGCTGACGCTGGCCGCGCCGTTCGCGGCGCGCGCCGTGCAGCCCGACGAAGTCCTGCCCGACCCCAAGCTCGAACAGCGCGCCCGCGACCTTTCGACAGGCCTGCGCTGCATGGTCTGCCAGAACCAGAACATCGACGATTCCGATGCGCCGCTGGCGCGCGACCTGCGCCTGCTCGTGCGCGAGCGCCTCAAGCAGGGCGACAGCGATGCCCAGGTGCGCGACTACCTCGTGCAGCGCTACGGCGATTTCGTTCTTCTCAAGCCGCCCTTCCAGATGGACACGGTCATCCTCTGGGCGACGCCGGCTGTGGTGCTCGTCATTGCAGGCCTTTTCGTCTTCCTGCGTTCGCGCGCGCCGAAACAGGCGGTCGCGCAAGGCTTGAGCGAAGAGGAAAAGCAGGCGCTTTCGCGTCTCAAGAACTGAGGCGAAAAAGCGGCTTTCCGCTTACAAAAGCTTAATCCGGCCGAAACAGCCGCGTAAGCCGGCAAACACCATCTTCACCGTCGAGAGCGGCGCATGGCCGCCTTGCCCGATGGAGATGTGATTCATGCTTCCCACCAATTCCGAAAACGGTTTCTCGGCGCAGCGTCCGCGCGCCAGCTCCCGCGTCGTCCTGCTCGGCGCGGTCGCAGCTGCCGCCCTCGGCGGCGCCGCCTTCAACGCCTCTGTTCTTGCCACGCCCGTTCGGGCCGAAGCCGCGCTCAACCAGTCGATCGCGCCTTCGGGCCCGGCCTCGTTCGCGCCGCTCGTCGATCGCGTCAAGGGCGCGGTCGTTTCCGTTCGCGTGAAGACGGTCGAAGGCGCCGATGCCTCGTCGGAGGACGAGGGTCCTTCGGCCGGCCCGCAGCAGCGCGGCCCGCGCTTCGGCCAGAACGATCCGCTCGAGCGCTTCTTCCGCCAGTTCGGCGACGAGGGCGGCCGCTTCCGCCAGAAGCCGCAGAAGGGCATGGCGCTGGGCTCCGGCTTCATCATCTCGCAGGACGGCTATGTGGTGACCAACAACCACGTGGTCGAACATGCGAGCGGCGACGTCGAACTCGTGCTCGAAGGCAACAAGACCGTTTCCGCCAAGATCGTCGGCGCCGACAAGAAGACCGATCTCGCCCTGCTGAAGATCAAGGATTCCGGCACGTACCCCTACGTGCAGTTCGGCGACAAACCGCCGAAGGTCGGCGACTGGGTCGTGGCCGTCGGCAACCCGTTCGGTCTCGGCGGCACTGTGACGGCCGGCATCGTCTCGGCCCGTGGCCGCGACATCGGCTCGGGTCCCTATGACGACTACCTGCAGATCGACGCGCCGGTGAACCGCGGCAATTCGGGCGGCCCGACCTTCGACGCCGCCGGCCAGGTGGTCGGCGTCAACACGGCCATCTACTCCCCGTCGGGCGGTTCGGTCGGCATCGGCTTCGCCGTTCCCGCCGAGGTCGCCAGGGAAGTGGTCGCCTCGCTCAAGGACAAGGGCGTGGTCTCGCGCGGCTACATCGGCGTGCAGATCCAGCCGGTCTCGCAGGAGATCGCCGACTCGCTCGGCCTCAAGACCACCAAGGGCGCGCTCGTCTCCGAGGCGAAGTCCGGTCCCGCGGCCGACGCCGGCATCAAGTCCGGCGACGTGATCGTCGGCGTCAACGACCAGTCGGTCGAGACCCCGCGCGAACTCGCCCGCAAGATCGCGGCGCTCGGCCCCGGCAAGGAGGTGAAGCTCACCTACCTGCGCGGCGGTTCCGAGAAGACCACGGAAGTGAAGCTCGGCCAGTTGCCGGGCGACAAGGAAGCGCGCGCCGCCTCGTCCGACGGCGACAAGAGCTCGATGTCGAGCCTCGGCCTCGAACTCGCCCCCGCCTCCGCCATTCCCGGCGCGGGCAAGACGGGCGTGGTCGTCGCCGACATCGACCCCGAGGGCGTCGCCGCCCAGAAGGGCCTGCGCGCCGGCGACGTGATCCTGGAAGCGGCCGGCAAGCCGGTGACGACGCCCCAGGAGGTCGCCTCGGCGCTGAGCGACGCCCGCAAGGACGGCCAGAAGGCCCTGCTGCTGCGGGTGAAGACGGGCGACAACACGCGCTTCGTCGCCATCGCCACCCGCGCCGCGGGCTGACGATCCGGGACGGCGCGGGCAGCCCTGTCCCGCGCCGCAGGACGAACGGCAGGCCGTGAGACTCTCCGGCCTGCCGTTTTCTTTTGGGAGAAGCTATATGTCGGACATGAGACTGCTCGTGATCGAGGACGATTCGGAAGGCGCCGCCTATCTGGTGAAGGCGTTCCGGGAGCAGGGCCATGTCGCGGACCACGCCGCCGACGGGCTCGAAGGCTATGCGCGCGCCTCCGAAGGCGATTACGACGTGCTGATCGTCGATCGCATGCTGCCGAAGCTGGACGGGCTTTCACTGATCTCGTCCTTGCGCGCGCAGAAGGTCGAGACGCCGGCCCTGATCCTTTCCGCGCTCGGCCAGGTCGACGATCGCGTGAAGGGCCTGCGCGCCGGCGGCGACGATTACCTGCCCAAGCCCTACGCCTTTTCCGAACTGCTGGCGCGCGTGGAAGTGCTGGCGCGCCGCAAGGGCGCGGCCGGCGCGCAGGAGACGCACTACCGCGTCGGCGATCTCGAACTCGACCGGCTGTCCCACAAGGCGACGCGCGCCGGCAAGGATATTCCGCTGCAGCCGCGCGAATTCCGCCTGCTCGAATATCTGATGCGCCACGCCGGCCAGGTCGTGACGCGCACCATGCTGCTCGAAAACGTCTGGGACTATCACTTCGATCCGCAGACCAACGTCATCGACGTGCACATCTCGCGCCTGCGCGGGAAGATCGACAAGGGCCACGCCACGCAATTGCTGCACACGATCCGCGGGGCCGGATACATGATCCGTGACGGCGCTCGGTAAACTCTTCCGCACCACGGCCTTCAAGCTCGCCGTCGTTTATTCGATCGTCTTTGCGGCTGCCGCCAGCATCGTCGTCTTCAACGTCGGCCGGCAAGTGCGTATCGTGCTGGAAGACCAGATCGCCGAGACGATCGACGCCGACATCCGCGGTCTCGCCGACCAGTACAGCCAGGGCGGCGTGCAGCAGGTCGTGCAATCGATCGAGCGGCGCATCAAGCAGCCGGGCGCCGACATCTACCTGCTCGCCACTTTCGCCGGCGATCCGATTGTCGGCAATGTCGCGTCGCTGCCGAGCGGCGCCTTCGACCAGCCGGCGCTCGTCGAAACGTCCTACCAGAGAACCGGCGACGCGAAGGCGCGCCATCACGCGCTCGTGCGCGTCTTCATCCTGCCCGGCAATTACCGCCTGCTCGTCGGCCACGACGTCGAGGAACTGGAAGGCCTGCGGCGCATCCTGCGGCGCGCGCTCGCATCTTCCCTCGGCTGGCTCGTTCTGATCGGCACGATCGGCGGCCTGTTCGTGGCGCGCCGCGTCCTCATGCGCGTGGACGCCATGTCGGCTTCCGCCGCCGCCATCATGGGCGGCCATCTCTCGGGGCGCCTCCCGATCGCCGGCAGCGGCGACGAACTGGATCGCCTGGCGAGCAACCTGAACGCCATGCTCGCACGCATCGAGACGCTGCTGAAGGGCATGAAGGAAGTCTCCGACAATATCGCCCACGACCTGCGTACGCCGCTCACGCGCCTTCGCAACAACGCCGACGAGGCGTTGCGCGAGAAGGACCCGGAACGCAAGGAAGGCGCGCTCGAAAAGATCATCGGCGACGCCGACGAGCTGATCCGCATATTCGACGCGCTGCTCACCATCGCGCGCGCCGAGTCCGGCAGCGGCCCGAAGATGGAGGATTTCGACGTCGCGCAGGTCGCGCGCGATGTCAGCGAACTCTATGAGGTCGTCGCCGAGGAAAGGGACGTCGCGTTTTCGAGCGACATCGATCCCGCGCTGGTCGTGCGGGGAAACCGCGAACTGATCGCCCAGGCGCTGTCGAACCTCCTCGACAACGGATTGAAATACGGCGTGCCGCCGGCCGCTGGCGCGACAGCGAGCCTGAGGCTCGTCGCGCGACGGCGCGGAACGCGCGCCTACATCGCCATCGAGGATCGCGGGCCCGGCGTGCCGGTCGCCGACCGTGGACGCGTGCTCGAACGCTTCGTGCGGCTCGAGGCTTCCCGAACCATGCCGGGCTCCGGCCTCGGCCTGTCGCTGGTTGCAGCCATCGTGCGCCTGCATAACGGCAGCGTCCTGCTCGAAGACAATGCGCCGGGCCTTCGTGTCGTGATAGACCTGCCCCTTGCAGCCGGGCTTCCTCAGGTCGCAGCGCCGGCGAAGGAGCCGTCGCGTGCCGCCGCAAAATGAAGAAGAAGAGAATTCGCTGCGCCGCAGGCTGAGGCCGGTTCCGGTTGTCGCCGACCGCAAGGGCGCGGCGTCGAAATTCGCCGACCTGAAGGCAAACGCCGGCGCCGAGCTGGCGCCATCGCTCGAAGACGAATCCGTCGTCGCGCTGCTGCTCGGCCTTGCAGACCATTCGCCCTTCCTGTGGCGTCTGGCGGCCGCTGATCCTCGCCGCCTGGCGGGCATCCTGCTGAGCGACCCGGATCTGGAATTCTACGCGGCGCTGCAACGTCTCGTGCAGGAATGTCTCGCCGTCGAGGACGAGGCCGACCTGATGAAGCGCCTGCGCCGGGCGCGCCAGCTTTCGGCGCTGACCATCGGGATCGCCGATCTGGGCGGCCTGTGGTCGCTGCAGCAGGTGACGGCGGCGCTGACGGCGGCGGCCGACGCCTTCGTCTCGATCACGCTCGAGTTTCTGCTGCGCCGGGCGATGGCGGACGGCCGCTTCGATCCCCTGGATCGCGCGGCGCCGCAGGCCAGTTGTGGAATGGTGGTTCTCGCGCTCGGCAAGCACGGCGCCGGCGAGCTCAATTATTCGAGCGACGTCGATCTCGTCGTCTTCTACGACCCCGACAGCGCCGCGCGCCTGACCGGCATCGAGCCCTCGCAATTCTTCGTGCGCGTGACGAAGGCTCTGGCGCGAATCCTGTCGGAGCGGACCGGCGACGGCTATGTGCTGCGGGTCGACCTGCGCCTGCGTCCTGATCCCGGTTCGACCTCGGTCGCGGTCTCGCTTCCGGCGGCGCTCGGCTATTACGAGACGCTCGGGCAGAACTGGGAGCGCGCCGCCATGATCAAGGCGCGTCCGATCGCCGGCGAGAAGCCGCTCGGCGACAAATTCCTCCAGGAACTGACTCCCTTCATCTGGCGCCGCTATTTCGACTATGCCGCAATTGCCGACATTCACGCGATGAAGCGGCAGATCCATGCGGTGCGCGGTCATGCCGAGGTCGTCGTGCCCGGCCACGACGTCAAGCTCGGCCGCGGCGGCATTCGCGAGATCGAATTCTTCGTCCAGACGCAACAGCTCATCTTCGGTGGCAGGCGCCCCGAACTGAGAGGGCGTCGCACGCTCGACATGCTGGCGGCGCTCTGCGCCGAGAGCTGGGTCTCGCCCGATGCGCGCGACGAACTGACGGAATCCTATCTCGTCCTGCGCACGGTCGAACACCGCCTTCAGATGATCTCCGACGAGCAGACCCAGCGCCTGCCGTCCGGCGAAGACGAATTGAAACGCTTCGCAAAATTCTGCGGCTTCTCGACTTTCAGGAAGTTCGAGACGTGGATCACCGCGCATTTCCGCGCCGTGGAACGGCATTATTCGCGCCTGTTCGAACATGCGCCCAGCCTCGACGACGCGAAGGGAAGCCTCGTCTTCACCGGCGTGACGGATGATCCCGAGACGCTCGACACGCTTGAGCGTATGGGCTTCAAGGATGCGCCGCTCGCCGCCGAAACGGTGCGCGGCTGGCATTTCGGGCGCAGGCCCGCGGTGCAGACTGCGCGGGCGCGCGAAGTATTGACCGAGCTTGTCCCCGCCCTGCTCGAATCCTTCGCCGGCTCCGGCGATCCGGATGCGGCGCTCGCCGCCTTCGACGGCGCGCTCGGGCACATGCCGGCCGCCATCGAACTCTTCTCGATCCTGCGCTCCAACGCAGAATTGCGCGATCTGTTCGGAGACGTTCTGGGAGCCGCGCCGCGGCTCGCGGCCATCGTAGCCAAGAGCCCGCATGTGCTCGACGCCGTGATCGACCCGCGCTTCTTCGGCGCGGCGCTCGATTCGGCCTTCTTCGCCGAGCATGCGGCGCGTCTGTACGCGATCGAATACGACGAGGATTTCCTCGACGCGGCGCGCCTGATCGCCCAGGAAGATCTCTTCGCGATCGGCGTGCGCGCTCTTTCAGGCGCGATCGATCCGGTCGACGCGGGGCCCGCTTTTTCGGCGCTGGCCGACCGCCTGCTCGACGCCACGCTGGACCATGTCCAGAAGGCATTCGCACAGGAGTATGGACGCGTGCCGGGTGGACGCCTCGCCATTCTGGCGATGGGCAAGCTCGGGTCGCGGGAAATGACGGCGACGTCCGACCTCGACCTCGTCATCGTCTACGACTTCGACGAGGCCTCGAACGAGTCCGACGGTCGACGCCCGCTGCACGCCGTTCAATATTACACCCGCCTGACGCAACGCCTGATCTCGGCGCTGACGGTAGCGACGCGCCGCGGCCCTCTCTACGAGGTCGACATGCGGCTTCGGCCTTCCGGCAAGAAGGGGCCGCTCGCCGTCCAGCTTTCGAGCATGGTCGCCTACAACAGGGACGAAGCGGAAACCTGGGAGCATATGGCGCTGACACGCGCCCGGCCGATCTGCGGCGACGCTTCGCTCATGGCCGACGTGCGCCGCGAGATCGACGCCGTGCTCGCCATGCCGCGTGACAGGCGCGCGCTTGCGACAGCGATCCGCGAAATGCGCGAACTCATCGCCCGTGAAAAGGGAGACGCCGATCCGTCCGACCTCAAGCTGTTCCGCGGCGGTCTCATCGATATCGAATTTTCCGCGCAGTTCCTGCAACTCGCGCACGCTTGCCGCTTTCCGGAACTGCTCGGTCTCGGCACATCGGATGCGGTGAAGCGCGCCGCCGAACTGAAATTGTTGACGCCGGAGCAGGGCGAGCGGCTTGCCGCCGCGCACAGGTTCTATACGGACGTCGTCCAGATGCAGCGTGTCCTGCTGCCGGCGGGCGTCAAGCCGGACGCTGCCGCGCCTTCGGTGCGCCGCCGCATTGCGACCTGCGCGGGCCTTCCCGACGACAAACGTCTCGATCTGGATATTCTCGACACGGCTACGGCGGTGACGGCGATCTGCGCCGACCTGCTGCCGCCCTGATCAGGCGGCGGCGCGGGACGAGGCAGACCGGTAGGGCAGGACGATCTGGACGATCGTGCCGCGTCCGATCTGCGAGCGGATGCGCAGACGCCCTTCATGCAGCACGATCAGCGAATTGGCGATGGCGAGGCCGAGACCCGAGCCTTTCATGCCGTTGTCGACCTGCGCGTGGAATTGTTCGAACGGTCGCCCGATATGCGCGATCGCCTCGCGCGACATGCCCTGGCCGGTGTCGGCGACGAAGATGTTGTAGCCGCTCGGCGAGCGCCGCAGGCGTACCGAGATGCGACCGCCGGCGGCGGTGAACTTGACGGCGTTGCGCAGAATGATCGACAGGGATTTCTCGATCGCGCTGCGATCTCCGAGAAAATGCGCCACGTCCTCGGCGCGCGTCTCGACGGCAATGGATTTCTCCGACGCGGGGTGATCGATGCGGCGGCCGGCGGTCGCAACGCTCTGGCCGAGGTCGAACATCTGCGCCTCGAGCTCGATCTGCCCGGCGTCGAGGCGGGACATGTCGAGGATGTCTGAAATCACGCCGAGCAGATAGTCGCCGCTGTCCTTTATGTGTCCGCAATAATCGGCGTAGCGCTCCGAGCCGAGCGGTCCGAACACCTGGCCCTGCATCATTTCCGAAAAGCCTATGATGGCGTTGAGAGGCGTCCGGAGCTCATGGCTCATGTTGGCGAGGAATTCGGACTTCGCGAGGTTGGCGCTTTCGGCGTTGGCCTTCTCCTCGAGATATTTTTCGGCCAGTTCGGCCAGTTCCCGCGCCTGCCGTTCCAGCGCCTGCCTCGATTTGCGCAGATCGACGACAGTGGCCGTCAGGCGCCGCTCCGAATCCAGCAATTGCTCTTCGTGATGCTTGAGAGGCGAAATGTCGGTGCCGATCGAAACATAGCCGCCGTCGCGGGTCCGCCGCTCGTTCACCTGCAGCCATCGCCCGTCGACGAGCCGCGCTTCGTAGCTGCGCGCGCTGGCGCCGGGGCGTTCGCCCAGCGCGATCTGTGTCTGGATCAACGGCGGCGAACCGGAGGCCATTACGTTGGAATAGGTGCGGCCTGCCGTCGCCGCCTCGTTGCACAGGCCGTGCAGCATCCGGAATTTCGAATTGCACATCACGAGACGGTTTTCGGCGTCCCAGAGAACGAATGCCTCGGACAGGCTCTCGATGGCGTCGCGCAGCCGGGCGTCGTGGCGCTCGGTGTGTTCAGCCAGCGACTTCTGTTCCGTGATGTCTATTGCGATGCCGATCAGGCGTCGGCCTTCCGCAGGGCCGGGATCGATCGCCTCGCCGCGCACGCGGATCCAGATCCATTCGCCGCGGATGTTGCGAATGCGGAATTCGCATCCGAGCGTCTGCATCTCGTTCGATGCGAGGGCCTCCGCCATGGCCTGCAGGTCGGCGTCGCCCGGATAGATCATCTTCTGCAATTCGCCGAACGACATGTAGCGGTCCTCCGGCTCGAAGCCGAGGATCTCGTACATGGAGTGCGACCAGTAGAGCCGGCCCCGCGCGAGGTCCCAGTCCCAAAGCGCGCATCGTCCGCGCCCGAGCGCCGCGCCGATGCGCAGCCGCAGTCTTTCACCCGCTTCGTCCGCCTCGCGCGTCCTGCCGGCCTGCCAGTAATAGGCGCCGACGACGAGCGCCAGGAGCGCGCCGGTCGAGCCGACGAGCATGTTGGCGCGCCAGGCGGAAGCGCGCGTCTCTGACAGCGCGGCGTAAATCGGTTGCACGACCGCGAGTTGGCCGAGGGGAGCTGCGAGCGTCCGCACGGTCGCGAATGCGCTCTCGCCATCGGGCAGGGCGATCTGCATGACGCCGGCCTTTTCGGCGAAGAACGTGACGGCCTGCTCCTGCCCCAGCACATCGGCCAGGGTCTTGTCCGCTGATCCGGACTTCGGAAACTGGGCGACGATCGCGCCGCCGGCGTCCGTGAGGATCATTCGGCGGCCGCGGGCGAGCGCACGGCTCGGCGCCAAATCCAGGATCGTCGAAGCGAATTCGGCGATCGGCATTCCTGCCCTGCTGCGAATTGCGTTTTCGATCGCGCCTGCGGCGAGTTCGAGGTCGGCTGCGGAATCGGCAAGCGCTTCGCGGTATGCAAGCGAGGAGCCGAAGAAGACGGCGGCGACCAGCGTCGCTAGGAAGATCGCAGCCATCGCGACGACGCCGCGTCGGAACCACGGCTCAAGGCTGTGGACCTGCTCGGCTGTCAAGAACAGCCGTGATTTTCCCCAGCCGTCACCGCCCGCTCTTGCAAAAGCAAGAACGCTGGCTGCGCCTGCACGCGCCATGAAATGGCCCCCTCGATCTTCCCTGATTCAAGGAGCCATGTGCCGCATCGCTCTTCGAATCACAGCCATCTGAATCCTCGTCCGGCGATTTGTCCAGATCGATTAACGAAAGATGAATCAGATTTTCGCGTTTCCGCCACAATCGCGCGAACGGACGCGGAACGAATGGTTAATGCGAGCCGAGCGGTTCGGCATGGCCGACGACGCGGCACAGATCGGCGCGCGCATCTTTGAGCCGCCGGTCTAGATCGTCGACGGCGTCGTGCACTTCAGCGACGGAAAGAACAGGATTCACACGGCAATGATAGTTGACGACGAGTCCGGCTACCGTGCTGCGCACGCGCACATTGTGCACCTGCGTGACGACCCCGCCGGACGCGGCTGCGTCGGCGAGATCGGCGGTGATCGAATCGACGACGCCGGGTGCGACATCGTGTCCTTCCAGTTCGCGCGTCTCGAGCGGCTCGATATGCGTCTCGACTTCCGTATCGGGACCGAGTTCCTCGCGTACCGCGCTCTCGAGCCGGCTGGCCGCCTCGTGCGCCGCGCCGAGCTGCATCCGCCCGTCCAGTTCGAGATCGAGCGACACGGACCGGCGTCCGTCGATTTCCTGCACGGTCACGTGATGGACGGCGCGCCGTTGCCGCGCCGCCGCCAGCAGCACGCGTTCGAGCGCCGTCTCGTCGTCGAGCGCCATCGGCGTCGTCGTCATGGTGAGGTCGGCGTCCGGCTCGACCTCGCGGATGGCGGCCGCCACCTTTTCGGCGATGAGCGTCACACGTTCCTGCGGCAGCGTGCGCGCGACGCCGATGCCGATCTCGCCGAGCACCTGCGAGCCGGCGGGCCGCAGGCGCAGGAAGTCGATGCCGGTCACGCCGGGCACGGACAGGGCGGCGTCCCTGATCTTTTCGGCCGCGCCCTCGGGCGCCCGGTCGATCAGCGCATCCACGGTGCGCCGGCCGAGCCGGTAGCCGGCGATGCCGACGAACAGCGCGACCCCGAACGCCGCGTAGGCGTCAGCCTGCGGATAGCCGAGCCAGGTGATCGTCAGGCCGATCAGGACCAGCACGGAGGCGACGAGATCGCTGGAGAAATGCAGCGCGTCGGCGGCGAGCGCCTCGCTCTTGGTCTCGCGCGCAATCTTCGATAGCGACCGCCAGCGCACGAGGTCGATGACGATCGAGGCGCCGAGCACCGCGAAGGCGATCAGCTTCGGTTCGACGTCGTCGTCGTGGGTGGACAGGCGCCGCACCGCCTCGAACACGACGAACGCGGTCAACGCGAACAACAACCCCGTCTCGACCAGCGCGGCCAACGGCTCGTACTTGCCGTGGCCGTAATGGTGTTCCTCGTCGGCGGGTTTGCCGGAGGCGCGTACCGCGAGCCAGGTGAGGATGGTTGCGCCGGTGTCGACCAGCGCGTGGCCCGCCTCCGACAGCAGCGCCAGCGAGCCCGACATCAGTCCGGCGACGAGCTTGCCGACGGCAATCGCCGCGCTTGCGCCGATCGAGGCGAGCGCCGCGCTCTCCTTGCGCGCATGAGCGTCGGACATGTCTTACTCCCGGTCGCAGCCCGGGACGGGCGGGGTCCGTCTAGGCCATCGCAGGGGCGCCGGCAAGGCGCCCCTTTCCTTCGCAACCGAACTGGCCGATCTTCCCCGCAAGCGACCCGAGGGAGACAACGAGTGCGATACCTCCACACCATGATCCGCGTGAGCGACCTGAACGCCTCGCTCGACTTTTTCATCAACAAGTTCGGGCTTGTGGAGGTGCGCCGGATCGACAACGAGGCCGGCCGGTTCACGCTGGTCTTCCTCGCCGCGCCCGAAGACCTCGAACTCGCCAGGGACCGCAACGCGCCGCTGGTCGAACTCACCTACAACTGGGATCCGGAGGACTACACGGGCGGCCGCAATTTCGGCCATCTCGCCTACCGCGTCGACGACATCTACGCGATCTGCGACAGGCTGATGAAGGCGGGCGTCACGATCAATCGCCCGCCGCGCGACGGCCGCATGGCCTTCATCCGCACGCCGGACAACATCTCGATCGAACTGCTTCAGAAGGGAGAATCCAAGTCGCCGGCCGAGCCGTGGAAATCGATGCCGAACACGGGCGTCTGGTAACATCCGGAAATGTGGCGCTGCGGCGCCGCAGGCAGCGCCAGCCCAGCCGTTCCGGCCTGTGCGCTGCGTCACGGCGGCGCCACCATTCCCCTGTACCTTCCAATCCGTCGGCGCCGCGCCATTTGGGCCGGGCGAGGAGAGGAGGACGATACGATGCTGGTACGCGATCTCGTGAACTCGTGCTCCAACGTCCATGTCGCCGAGGCGGCTGTCGTATCGATCGGCGGCGCCTTCGCGCGTCGTGTCCGCGCCGAAGCCGCGCGCACCGGCGTGCGCCCCGGCGCATGGGCCGCCGACGCCGTCCGGCGTTTCCGCAGCGATGCGCGGCCCGCCGATCTCGACAGGCTCCAGCAGGCGTTGTCCGGCGAGGACCAGCCCGTGCTGCACGGCCTGCGGCTGATCGTCGAACCCGTCCTGTCGGCCCCTGCGGACGACGGCGCGGCTTGAGCCTGAGCTTGCCTCGCTCCCTCAACCGAATATATCTCGGCTAGGACCGGGAGCGCCTGTTGCACCTTTTCGACCACGAGACCGTAGCCACGGTGCTGCACACCTACGGCTACGCCGCGATCCTGCTCGTGGTGGCGCTGGAAAGCGCCGGCATCCCGATGCCCGGCGAGACCGTGCTGATCAGCGCGGCCATCTACGCCGGCACGACGCAGAACATGACGATCGGCTGGGTGATCGCGGCAGCCGCGACGGGCGCGATCATCGGCGACAATCTCGGATTCTGGGTCGGCCGGGAAGCGGGGCCGCCGATCCTCGCCCGCTTCGGCCATCTCGTCGGCCTCGACGCGCGGCGCCAGAAGCTCGGGCAATATCTGTTTCGCCAGCACGGTGGCAAGATCGTCTTCTTCGGTCGTTTCGTCGCTTTCCTGCGCGCCTTCGCGGCGCTGCTCGCCGGCGCCAATCGTCTCGAGCCCGTTCGCTTCTTCGCCTACAATGCCGCTGGCGGGATCGCCTGGGCGACGATCTTCGGACTCGGCGGCTTCTTCCTCGGCGCGGAATTCCATCGCATCGCCGGGCCGTTCGGACTCGTCATGTTCGTCATCGCGCTCGGCTGCGTGATCTTCGGCTGGCGGTTCTACAAGCACCACGAGGAAAAGATATTGTCGGACGCCGAGGCCGCCATGAACGCCGACGGCGCGGGCTGACGATGCTGCAAGCCTGGGTCCAGCCGCTCGTCGCCCAATACGGCCTCTACGCGGTTTTCCTGATCGTGATGCTGGAGAGCGCCGGCGTGCCGCTGCCCGGCGAGACCGCGCTGGTGCTGGCGTCCATCTACGCGGGCATGTCCGGCGAAATCGACATCGTCCATGTCATTGTCGCCGCGGCCTCCGGCGCCATCATCGGCGACAATATCGGCTTCATGGTCGGGCGTCGCTATGGCCTGCCGCTCGTCCAGCGCTATGGCAAGCTGGTCGGCCTCGATGAAAAGCGTCTGCTGTTCGGCCAGCACATGTTCGCGCGTCACGGCGCGAAGATCGTGTTCTTTGGCCGCTTCATCGCCGTGCTCAGGATATTCGCGGCGCTGCTCGCCGGCGTGAACCATTATTCGTGGCGCGCCTTCCTGTTCTACAACGCGGCCGGCGGCATCTGCTGGGCGACCATCTTCGGCATCGGCGGCTATTTCTTCGGCGACGCCATTCACCGCGTCGCTGGTCCCGTCGGCATGATCGGTCTCGCCTGCGCGATCGTCGGCCTCGTCGCCGGCTGGTGGATCATGCGCCGGCAGGAGGAGCGATACGAGGAGCAGATTCTCGCCGAAGCCGAGGAGCGCGAGAAGGCGTTGATCGAAGGCGCGGCCGAACATCTGGAAGCCGACGTCGAGGCCGCCGAAACGCGTCGCCGCCCAACCGCGTGAGCGGAAGGACGGCGATGAAGGGTCGTCAGGTCCTGCCGGACGTCCGCTAGAGCGAAATGCCCAGGCGATGCGCGATCTCGCCGACGATGCCGCGGCGGAACGCGAGCACGCAGGCCACGAAGATGACGCCCTGGATGACGGTCACCCACTGGCCGAAGCCGGCCAGATAATTCTGCATCGCGACGATGATGACGGCGCCGACGACCGGCCCGAAGATCGTGCCGAGACCGCCGACCAGCGTCATCAGAACCACTTCGCCGGACATGGAGAAATGCACGTCGGTGAGCGATGCGTTCTGCGCTACGATCGACTTGGTCGCGCCGGCGAGACCAACGAGCGCCGCCGACATGACGAAGGCCGCGAGCTTGTACTGGTCGGCCTTGTAGCCGAGCGAGATGGCGCGCGGCTCGTTCTCGCGGATCGACTTCAGCACGTCGCCGAACGGCGAGTTGATGATGCGATGGATAATGAGGAAGCCGGCCAGGAAGACCGCGACGACGAAGAAATACATCGTCATCTGGTTCGACAGGTCGATCAGGCCGAAGGCCTTGCCCTGCGGCACGCCCTGGATGCCGTCCTCGCCATGTGTGAACGGCGCCTGCAGGCAGAAGAAGTAGATCATCTGCGACAGGGCGAGCGTGATCATCGCGAAATAGATGCCCTGGCGGCGGATGGCCAGCGCGCCGGTGACGACGCCGAGGATCGCGGAGGCCGCGACGCCGCACAGGATGGCGATCACCGGATCGACCGGGCCGAAATTCAGGTGCAGCGGGCCGATGGCGATCGTGCCGACCTTGGCCATGTGCGCGGAAATGTATCCCGCCCAGCCGAGAAACATGGCGTGGCCGAACGATAGCAGGCCGACGTAGCCGATCAGCAGGTTGAAGGCGCAGGCAAACAGCGCGAAGCAGAGCGCCTGCATCAGGAAGAACGGATAGATGGCCAGCGGCGCAACCATCAGCAGCGCCACCATCACGACGAAGGCGATCTGCTCGTCTCGGCGCTTCTTTGCGTCGAGCGCCGCGCTGGCCGGGGAAATCGTCGCAGCGGTCATCTCACGCGGTCCTTCCGAAGAGCCCTGCGGGCTTAATGAGCAGCACGATCGCCATGATGACGAACACGACGGTGTTGGAGGCTTCCGGATAGAAGACCTTGGTCAGGCCCTCGATCACGCCGAGCATGAAGCCGGTGACGATCGAGCCCATGATCGAACCCATGCCGCCGATGACGACCACCGCGAACACGACGATGATGAAGTCGGCGCCCATCAGCGGCCGCACCTGGTTGATCGGCGCGGCGAGCACGCCGGCCAGCGCGGCGAGGCCGACGCCGAAGCCGTAGGTCAGCGTAATCATCAGCGGCACGTTGATGCCGAAGGCGCGCACGAGCGTCGGGTTTTCGGTGGCCGCGCGCAGGTAGGCGCCGAGCTTGGTCTTCTCGATCATGTACCAGACGGCGACGCAGACGATCAGCGAGAAGATCACGACCCAGCCGCGGTAGTTCGGCAGGTACATGAAGCCGAGATTCTGGCCGCCCGACAGTTCCGGCGGGATGGCGTAGGGCAGGCCCGACGAACCGAAATAGTTCTGGAACACGCCCTGGATGATGAGCGCGAGGCCGAAGGTCAGCAGCAGGCCGTAGAGATGGTCGAGGCCGGCCAGCCATTGCAGCATCGTGCGTTCGATGATGACGCCGACGAGACCGACCGCGATCGGTGCGAGGATCAGCGCCCACCAATAGCCGAGCCCCGCGAGGTTCAACAGGAAGTACGCGACGAACGCGCCGACCATGTAGAGCGCGCCATGCGCGAAATTGACGATGTTGAGCATGCCGAAGATGACGGCGAGCCCGAGGCTGAGCAGGGCGTAGAAGGCGCCGTTGATCAGGCCGAGAAGGAGCTGGCCGAACAGGGCCTGCGTGGAAATGTTGAGAAGCGGGATCATCATGGCGGAGTGTTCCTCAGACGCCGAGATATTCGTGGAGCTTGTCCATGTTCGCCGCCAGTTCGCTGTTGGCGAAGCTGTCGATGATCTTGCCGTGCTCCATGACGTAATAGCGGTCGGCGACTGTCGAGGCGAAACGGAAGTTCTGCTCGACCAGCAGGATGGTGAACCCTTGAGCCTTCAGCTTGCGGATCGTGTGGCCGATCTGCTGGATGATGACCGGGGCGAGGCCTTCGGTCGGTTCGTCGAGCATCAGCAGCGTCGCGCCGGTGCGCAGGATGCGGCCGATCGCCAGCATCTGCTGCTCGCCGCCGGACAGTTTCGTGCCCTGGCTCGACAGGCGCTCCTTCAGATTGGGAAAAAGCTCGAAGATCTGGTCGACAGGCAGGCCGCCGGGCTTCACCTGCGGCGGCAGCATCAGGTTCTCGCGCACGTCGAGCGAGGAGAAGATGCCGCGTTCTTCCGGACAGAAGGCGACGCCGAGGCGCGCGATCCTGTCGGAGGCCATCGAGATCGTCTCGGTCCCGTCGAAGCGGATCGAACCCTTGCGCTTGCCGACGATGCCCATGATGGACTTCAGCGACGTCGTCTTGCCGGCGCCGTTGCGGCCGAGCAGGGTCACGACCTCGCCCTTGCGCACGTTGAACTCGACGCCGTGCAGGATGTGGGATTCGCCGTACCAGGCTTCGAGGCCTGCGACCTCGAGCAGCGGGCGGCTCGTCGTATCAAGCATCGCCCACTCCCATGTAAGCCTGCTGCACGTCCTTGTTCTTGGACACGGTGGCGTAGTCTCCCTCGGCCAGCACCTGCCCTCGCGTCAGAACGGTGATCGTGTCCGAGAGATTGGCGACGACGTTCAGATTGTGCTCGACCATCAGGATGGTGCGATTGGCCGAGACGCGCTTTATGAGAGCCGCGATCTTGTCGATGTCCTCGTGGCCCATGCCGGCCATCGGCTCGTCGAGCAGCATCATTTCCGGCTCGAGCGCCAGCGTCGTGGCGATCTCCAGCGCGCGCTTGCGGCCGTAGGGCATTTCGACGGCGATCGTATCGGAATATTCGGACAGGCCGACGTCGTCGAGCAGCGCCTGGGCGCGGTCGTTATAGGCGTCGAGCACCTTCTTGGAGCGCCAGAAGTCGAACGAATTGCCGCGCTCGCGCTGCAGCGCGACGCGGACGTTCTCGAGCGCCGTCAGATGCGGAAACACGGCCGAGATCTGGAAGGAGCGGACGAGGCCGAGCCGGGCGATGTCGGCCGGCTTCATCGCGGTTATGTCGCGGCCCTTGTACGAGATTTTCCCGCGGGTCGGCTCGAGGAACTTGGTCAAGAGGTTGAAACAGGTGGTCTTGCCGGCCCCGTTGGGACCGATCAGGGCGTGGATCGAGCCCCGTTTGACCCTCAGCGACACGTCCTTGACCGCCGTGAAGCCGGCGAACTCCTTCGTCAGGCCCTCGGTTTCGAGGACGCATTCCTCACTCACGCAAAACCTCCCCGTGGCCGTTTTTCGGCCGAATTGCAGCGCAACCTAGCCTAAGCCGCAGGATAATCAAGCTGCGCGGCGGCCCGTTTTTCCGGCTGTCCCGCGCAAATCGGCGGCTCTAGATGACCCAGTCGTCGCGGCCCGCCGCTTCCGCGGCGATCGCCGTCTTGATCGAGGCGGAAAGCTCCCTCAGCCGCGGGTCGGCGCGCCGGCGCGGGCGGGGCGCGTCGACGGAGATCTGCGCCCGTACTTCGCCCGGCTTGCCGCCGAGCGCCACGATGCGGTCGGCCAGGAACACCGCTTCGTCGATATCGTGCGTCACGAACAGGATGGTCTGGCCGGTGGCGCCGTGAATGCGCGAAATCTCGTCCTGCAGGCCCTCGCGGGTCGCGACATCGAGCGCGCTGAACGGTTCGTCCATCAGAAGGATGGCCGGCTTCACGGCCAGCGCGCGCGCGAGGGCGACGCGCTGGCGCTGGCCGCCCGACAATTGCCGGGGATAGCGGTCGGCGAGTTCGGCGAGGCCGACGATGCCGAGCGCCTCCAGCGCGCGCTTGCGGCGCGTCGCCTTGTCGAGCGGCAGCTTTTCGAGACCGAACGCGGCGTTCGCGAGAATGCGCCGCCACGGCAGCATCCGCGAATCCTGGAACACCAGCGCCATGTCGCGCTCGAAGGCTTCGCTGCGCGCTATTTCCACGGAGCCGTGCGAGGGCGCGGCCAGTCCCATCAGGATCCGCAGCAGCGTCGACTTGCCGACGCCCGAGGCGCCGACGATGGCGACGAATTCGCCGCGCGCAACCGAGAGGTCGAGACGCTTCAGAACCTCGACTCGTTCGGCGCCTTCGCCGAAGGCGATGCCGATGTCGTCGATGCGGATGATGTCGTCGGCCATCACGCTTTCCACGCGAGCAGGCGAGATTGCGCGGCGACGAACAATGTGTCGACGATGCCGTAGAGCGCGGCCATCGTCAGCATGTAGACGACGACGATGTCGGTTGCGAGCAGGCTGGACGCCTGGTTCATGCGCTGGCCGAGACCGGCGACGCCGAAGAGTTCCGCCGCCACGACCGCCATCCAGGCCTGGCCCAGCGCCGTGCGCACGCCGACGAGGATGCCGGGCGCGGCCGCAGGCAGCAGCACCTTGACGAGCTTCTCGCGCGCGCTGCGAAAGCCGAAGGCCTCGGCCAGTTCGACGAGATCGCGGTCGACGCCGCGGATCGCGCCCTGCGCGGCGAAAAAGACGATCCAGAATACGCCGACCGCGATGATGAAGACGGCCGCCGCCTGTTCGACGCCGAACCATAGAATGGCGAAAGGCACCCAGGCGAGGCCCGGAATGGGCCGCAGCACGCGCACGACCCAGGCAAGCGTCTCCTCGAACCAGCCCCACAGGCCGGTCCCCACGCCGAGGCAGACGCCGGCGCCGACGCCGCAGGCCAGGCCCACGATGTAATGGCCGAGGCTGAGGACGACGGAGGTCTGCCAGATGCCGCTGTTGAACTCGCGCAGGAAGGCGGCCGGCAGCATGCTGGGCGCCGGCAGGAGCGTCGGCGGCGCAAGGCCGGCGCGCGGCACGAGCTCCCACAATCCCAGAAAGAGCGCGAGTCCGATCGCGCCGCGCAGCAGCGCGCCCCTGCTCGCGAGCGCCGAGGCCATCCCTATTTTCCCGTAGCCTTCAGGTAGTACGAGGCGTCGAACAGCCCGTCGAGCGGATATTCCTTGTCGAGCGAGCCGATCTTGACCTGATAGGCCTGCATGGCGGCGAAGGAGTCAATGATCGCGCGCGGATCGCTGGCGAACTTGGAGGCGGGCGAGGCGATCGCCTTTTCGATGGTCGCGCGGTCGACGATGCCCTTGCCGAGCGCCGCCTCGATCGGGCCCGCCGCGCGCGCCGGCTCCTTCTGGATGATGCGCGTGGCTTCCACGATGCCGGCGACGAGCTTCTGCACGGCCTCCTGGTTCTTCGCGGCCCAGGCGCCCGCGACGGCGACGACCGTGCCCGGCTGGTTCGGGAACATTTCGCTGCCCGTCGCGACGATCTTCAGCCGCGGATCGCGCAGCAGCGACACTGTCACGGCCGGTTCGCGCAGCGTCGCGCCCTCGACCGCGCCGGCAAGCACCGCCTGCTGCGTCGCGTCGATGCCCATGGTGATGATTTCGAAATCGGCCTTGTCGGCCTTGATGACCTGTTCCAGCCAATGGACCAGCGTGGTGTGCGGCACGGAACCCGGCGGCTGCGTGGCGAGGCGCGCCGCCTTGCCGGTCTGCGCCTTGAAATCCTTGAGCGCCTGCGCCGGCGCGACGCCCGGCTTGAAGAGCGGCGCGAGCTTGGCGCCGGCGACGACCGTCATTTCGTCGATCGCCGTCGCCGCCACCACCTTTACGTCGACGCCCTTGGAGCGCGCCACCGCCAGCGGCGCGACGCCCGCGACATAGATGTCGAGCGTGCCCGACGCCAATGCCTGGATCATCGCCGGGCCGGATTCGAAGGTGAGAAATTTCGGCTCGATGCCGGCCGCCTTGAGCAGGCCTTCCTTGTCGGCGACGAAAATCTGCGACGTGCCCATGACCGGGATGTAGCCGATGCGGGCCGTCTCGGAGCGAGCCGGCGCGGCGGCGAGCGCGGCAAGGGCGACGAAAGCTGTTACGAACGAACGGAGCATGGGTAGAATTCCTGTGGGCTCCGGGTCGTAGCATCGCCCGCAGGAATTGTCCTTGCCAAGAACGGGCGCGCCGGAGCGGATCGGTCTCCGGCGAGGCCTCGGAAGGGGAAGAATTGCCTTCGCAGCAGAGGATTTCGATCGTCCTGCCGGTCCTGAACGAGGTTGCGGGGATCGTGGCCACGCTCGAGCGTCTCGCGCCATTGCGGGCCGCGGGCTGCGAGACGATTGTCGTCGACGGCGGCAGCAGCGACGCGACCCTCGCGCTTACCGGGCCGCTTGCGGATCGCGCGATCGTCGCGCAGCGCGGCCGCGCCGCCCAGATGAACGCCGGCGCGCGACTCGCATCGGGCGACATTCTCCTGTTCCTGCACGCCGACACCATTCTGCCGGACGACGCGTCGGCGCTCGTGCGCGAAGGGCTTGAACAGAGCGGACGCGCCTGGGGCCGTTTCGATGTGCAGATCGCCGGTCGCCACGTTCTGCTGCCGCTCGTCGCCGCCCTGATGAATCTTCGCTCGCGGCTGACGGGCGTCGCCACCGGCGACCAGGCCATCTTTGTCGACGCCGCCGCCTTCCGCCGCGTAGGCGGCTATCCCGATCTTGCGCTCATGGAGGACATCGCGTTGTCGAAGGCCTTGAAGTCGATTTCGTCGCCGCTCTGTCTTTCCGCGCGCGTCGTCACATCCGGCCGGCGATGGGACGACAACGGGTTCTGGCGGACGATCCTGCTGATGTGGCGCCTGCGCTTCGACTATTGGCGCGGCGCAGACGCCAACGACCTGGCCCGCCGCTATGGATACGCGCCGCGTGAAGGCTGACGTGCATATCGCGCTGATGGCGCGCGCGCCGCAGCCGGGCAGGGCGAAGACGCGGCTCATTCCGCGCCTCGGGGCGCAGGGCGCGGCCGATCTTCATGCCCGTTTGGTCGAACGCGCCTGTCGCGCAATGGCTGCAACAGGTCTGCCGGCGACGCTGTGGTGCGCGCCGGATACGCGACATCCGTTCTTTACGGAATGCGCGAAGAAATTCGGCGTGGCGTTGCGGGCGCAGCCGGAGGGCGATCTCGGCGCGCGCATGGCGCATGTGTTCGCCGTCGCCGACGGTCCCGTTCTGCTGATGGGCTCGGACTGCCCGACCATCGAAGCCGATCTCCTTCTGCGCTGCGCCGGCGAATTTTCGCGCGGCGCCCGGGCGATCTTCCTGCCCGCCGAAGACGGCGGCTATGGCCTTGTCGGCCTCGCCGCGCCGATCCCCGGGATCTTTCGCGACATGCAATGGGGAACGGACGGCGTCATGGCTGCGACGCGGGCGCGGTTGCGCGCGAGCGGGATCGACGCCGTCGAACCCGCCATCGTCTGGGACGTCGACCGGCCCGAAGATGTGGACCGTTTTCTCGCGCTGGTAGCGAACGGCTAGTAGGAGACGGGCGTTGCGCCCAGCGCCGCGATGCGGCCGCGCGGGCGGCCGGCCTTTTCGAGAAAGCGCACGATCCTTTCCTCGCCGGGCGCCAGATGCAGCCAGTTGTCGAGCGGCGTCAGCGCGTCGTCGTCGATCCTGATCGATTGCGCGAAACGGTCGGCGCTTATCCGCAGCGCCGGGCCGCGCTCGTCATCGACGATTTCCGCCGTCAGGTCCGGCGCAAACAGGGCTGCGCTGCGTCCGGCCGGAAAGTGCCATGCTTCGGCAATTGTTCGGCCGTCGGCGCTGAGCAGCGCAGCGCGCGTGACTTCGTGCGAGGCCGGGCCGAAACGATAGGCGTAGGCCGTATCGAAGAAGGCGCCCCAGAGTTCGCAATCCCGCAGCATGATCGAACCGCGCGGAGAAATCTCTATGTCGCGCGAAGCGCGCATGACCGGCGTTGCGCCGTCTTTCCAGCAGGCGAGCGAAAGCGAACCGCGAAACGCATCGGCGCCTTCGTTGAGGCAATGGACATGCAGGCCGTTGACGCCTTCGTCCGCCAGCATGATCTGCACGGGCCGAAATGCGCGGCGCATGGCGTACCATGGCGATTTCGGATCGCCCTTCCAGTCGAGAACGCCCCATCCGCTCGACGCCCACAGATCCTTCCAGAACCAGACGAGCGCGCCCCGGCAGGATGATTGCGGACGCCGCCATTCGGCGATCGTCGCCTCGACCACTTCGGCGACGCAGGCGCGCGAAATGTCGAGATAGAGCTGCGGATCGTTCGTCTTCAAGCCGAGCGGATCGACGCCGTAGAGAGCCGCCATGTAGTGCTCGCGCACCACTTCGAAATCCTGGTCGGCGCCCTGGTCGCGCGGCACGCGCGGCGCCCAGAGCGGCGACGACAGAGGCGCCGGGCCAAAATCCGCCGCAAGCCGGCGTGTTTCAGGGACGTTTGCGAAACCCAGGCATTCGCTGGCGAAGCGAACGTTGGCGCGCCGCGCGTCCTCGAGCGGCCGTCGATAGGCGCCGACGCCGTAATAATGCGAGACGCCCTTGTCCGACTGGAAGGGCAGGGCGCCGCCGCAGGGCGAGGACGGCAGGAAGGCAAGTTCGCCGCGCTCCTGCGCACAGAGGCGCGGCAGGATTTCCTCGAAGAGAGGCGAGCGCCACATGGCTTCCGGCACGCCCATCATCGCGGCCTGCTGGTAGACCTCGTTGCCGCCGCACAGAACGGCGAGCGAAGGCGACGACCGCGTGCGCCGCAGGAATGCTTGCGCTTCCCGTTCGACCGAGGCGACGAAGTCGGGATCGCCGGCCGGATAGTCGAAATTCGAGAACATGAAATCCTGCCAGACGAGGATGCCGGCGGCGTCGCAGGCCTGGTAGAATTCGTTGGTCTCGTACACGCCTGTCCCGCCGACGCGGAACATGTTGACGCCCGCCTCGACCGCAAGCGCCATTGCGCGAGCGAGCGCCGCCGGATCGTTCTGCAGTCCCACAGGATCGATCTGCGTCCAGACGGCGCCGCGGCAGAAAACGTGCTGGCCGTTGATGCGCAGGCCGAATCCTTCACCGTCGGCGCCGCGGTCGATCTCGATCGTCCGGAAGCCGATGCGCCGCCGGTCGATCTCCACGCCGTCGAGGCTCGCGACGAGATCGTAGAGGTCGGGACGCCCATGTGTATGCGGCGCCCAGCGGCGCGCCCCGGCGATCCGCAATTCCCCCGAAAATTCCATATCCGACGCGCGCGCCAGGGCGACCTGCGCTTCGCCGCAGGAAATCATCGGCGTCGCATGCGGCGCGCGGTCGAAGCGCAGTCGCGCTTCGATCACGCCGTCATCGCCGTCGAGCCGCGCCGCGACGACGCATTCGAGCAAACGCGCGGCTTCGAGGCTTTCGAGACGCACGCCGCGCCACGGCCCCACAGGCGGCGCGGGCGGCGCGAAGCCCGGCATGCGGCCGAGCGCGCTCGTGCGGACGAAGCGCAATTCGGAGGGCTGGATCATGCGCGGTCGCCAGCGCGCCCGGCCTTTTCGGCCGGCCACGCCGTCGGCGATCGAGCGGAAGCGGATCGAAAGGCGGTGCGATCCTGCAAGGGTCACGTCGGCGTGGCGCGGAACGAACATATTGTCGGATTGAAGCAGGAGCACGTCGTCGAGAAAGACGCTCGCGAATGTCGCCAGGCCGTCGAACGACAGACGATGCGCGCCATGCCCCGCGATCGCGCATTCGTACCAGACATCGCTGGCGTCGAGCGGAACGGGGTTCCCCCAGTCCCAGCGTCCGGCTTCGATCAGCGCCTGAGCCGCCGTTCCGGGAACGCGCGCCGGCAGCCAGTCGAGATCTGCTGTTGCCGAGGGAAGCGTCGCCGCTCCGGCGTCGCACACGGCCATGCGCCAGCCGGCGTCGAGCGATTTCGCGCCGGGCAGGGCGACGTTCATGTCAGCTCGCCAGTCGCACCGCGCCGCTGCGCTGCGTCAGCAGGGAGAACAGCGCGTCGTAATGACCGGCGATGTTTTCCAGCGGCGCCTCGAGGCCGACCGTCTTGCGGCGGACCATGGCCCGGGCGAGCAGGAACTGGAAGGATTTCGCGCTTTCGGAGATCGCCTTCGCATGTTCGATCTCGCGCGCGAACTCGGCGCCGTCGCCGAGCCAGGCGAGGAAGGAACCCATCAGTTCGAAATTGGCGCCGAGCTGGCGCAGCGTATTGAAGGCGAACTTGTGGAAGAATTCCGGTTCGCGCGCCGCCAGACGCTCGATCATTTCCGGCAGGCGCGCGGCGAAGGCGCCGACCGGATTGCCGGATGGGCGCCGGCGCAGGTGATGGGCGAGCAGGGCCCGCGCCGCTTCCTGCAGTTCGCGACCCGTCAGCGCCGGAAAGTCCGGCTTCACGATCTCGGCATAAGGCGGCAGCTTCTGGCGTCCGTCTTTCGCGCCGAACGCCATAAACCCGGCATAATCGTCGCCTTCGGCGCGAAAAAAGCCTTCGTTGTGGAAATAGTCGATACGGCGCGCCTTCGGGTCGACGCGATTGACGCCGATCGTCGTCTTCGACTGCTCGATCCCATACGACACGCCGCGCGTATCGGGCAGGAAGAAGGCGTCGCTCTCGACCATGACCATGCGGCCGCGCGCGCATTGCCCGGCGAGATGGCCTTCCAGGTCCTCGTAGACCGACAGTTCGTGGGTGACGAAGCCGTAGAGCGCCTCGACATCTTCGAGAGGCGGCTTGAAGAAGGTGAACTGGTCGCCTTCGAAATCGAGGCGCGCCGTGAAGGCGAGCATCGCTTCGGGCGTGAGTCCGCGCGCATGCAAGGCCTCGATCCAGAGATCGACGTAGCAATTGGTCTGCGGCCAGTCGCGCGCCGGATCGTGCAGCGCGCTGGAACGCCAGCCGCAGGGGTCCGCGGCGGGCGCAAAGGCCTTGTCAGAGCGAGAGGGCATGTCTCACTGCCTTCGGCCAGGCGGCGACGTCGAGTCCGTGATGCTTGAACAGCGCGATGGTGACGCGTTCCATGCCGAAACCGACGCAGGCCGTATGCGCGGTCTCGCCGTCGGCCGTCTTCAGCCCCCAGGTCGAACCGAAATGGTCCTGGTGGTAGTTGAAGCTCAGGCAGGCGGTCGGGTTTTCTTCCGAATTGACCGGCACCAGCAGTTCGAACTTCAGGCCGAGATCGCGCTGGCTCGACGCCATGACGCGGCCGGCGCGACCGAAGAACGGGTCGTTGGCGACGTCGACGTTGAGCGGCAGTTCGAGCGAGCGGATCATCTCCTGTCCGCGCTCCAGCCACTTCTGCCGGAAGGAGACGACCTCGTCGGGCGTTCCGATCCGCACGTATTCCCGCATGCGGAACATCTGCTGGCGCGTCGGTTCCTTGGAAGGCTCATGGCGGAAGCAGTAGGACTGCACGTCGAGAATGACGCCTTCCTTCGGCAGGACGCCGCGCTTCGCGATCGTCGGATAGACCGGATAGCAGGCGGCCGGCGTAAGCACGACGTCGGTTGCCGCCTGCTTGCCCGTCCAGTCCTCGCCGCGACCGAGCCGGTCGATGAGATCGGCATGATCCTTGTCGTTCCCGTCGAAGGAATGAACCGTGCCCGCGAGCTGCGGAAAGCTCTTCAGATATCCGCTCTTCTCGAACAGAGCCCGGTTCATGCCCGGCGGGAAGCGCATGACCTCGGCCATCTGGTCGGCGCCGTTGCGCGAGATCATCCGGTCGAAACCGTCGATGATCTGCTCGAAGACGCCGGACCGCCCGTAGAGACCGTCGACGCCGGTCTCTATGAGGATGCCCTTGTGGAGGAGGCTGTCGAGCAGTGTCGGACAGGCTTCGCACATGTCAGGCTACCAGTTTGTGATCGAGACGATGCATCAGCAGCAGGTTGGAGACGTTGCCGAAAATGCGATCGTTCGAAATCATGATAGGCGCCGAAAGGGCGTCGCGAAGATGCCGGCCCACGCTGTAGGGCGTGTTGTTGCGATAGCCGTTGATGCCGGTGATCATCAGCGCCTGGTTGATGACGTCGATCGCCATCCGCGAGGCGCCGATCTTGACGTTGTTCATGGCCACGATGAAGCCGACAGAGCCGAGATCGTCCGTGTCCTGCTGGGCAAGCTGGAAGCGGGTGATCGCCGCGCTCGTGTTGGAACGCATGAGCTGCAGCAGGGAAGCCGCTTCCGCGACGCGCAAGGCGCCGGGCGGCGTCTGGTTCGGCATCCGGCGCGCCTCGGCGCGAACGAAGCTCTGCGCGCGCGACAGGGCGTTGGTGGCGATGCCGTACCAGATCGCGCTCCAGAGGATGTGGCAGATGGCCAGCATCGACTTGGCGGCGATCTCGCCGAAATCGCTCGGCAGGATCTGTTCGACCGAGCCTTCGCACGAGAAGTTGAAATTGTCCGAGCAGGTCCCGCGCATGCCGAGCGCGTCCCACTTGTTCGTCAATTCCAGCTTGTACTGATCCTTGGTCACCACCGCCATCACCTGGTCGGAGGCCGGAGCGTCGGGAGCGCGGCGGGCGGTGATGAGAATGGCGTCGGCGTCGGCGCCGTAGGAAATGCAGGTGCCTTCCTTGGCGAGCCTGAAACGGTCGCCGTCGCGTTCGACGGCGCAGACGCTGTTGCGCAGGTTGCCGCCGATGCCGCCGCCTTCAGTCGTGGCGGATGCGACCAGCAATTGCTCGGCGCTGACCCGGCGCATGAAGTCGCGGTGCCAGTCTGCCTCGCAGCCGTGGCTGATCAGGCTCGACACCTTGATCTGGTGCATGGCGAACGTCATGCCCGCCGACGAGCAGCTCTGCGAGATGACCGAGCAGACCTCGGCGATCTCGGCGAGCGAAGCGCCTTCGCCGCCGAATTCGCGCGGAATGTAGGCGGAGAGGAGGCGCGCTTCCTTCATCGCGCGCACCGCCTCCGTGGGGAAGCGGCCTTCCTTGTCGACCTGGTCGCTGTATTGCGAGGCGACAGCCGCGACCAGCTGCGCACGAGCGACGAGCGAGCTCACGACGCGAGCGCCTGCGGGCGCAGTTCGTTGATGCAGGCTGCGATCGAATCCATCGTCGAGAAGGAACGACGATTGAGCATGCGCTCGGGGAATTCGATGTCGAAGGCTTCTTCCAGCGCCAGCATCAACTGTACAGCCGCGAAGGAGGTCAGGCCGGCGGCGTAGAGATCCTGGCCGGTCGCGAGCGTGCCCGCGGCGACGGGAAGACGCCCGTGCTTGTCGATCAATTGTCGAAGAACATCCATCATTTCGGCCTCCGGCGCTCAGAAATAAATCCCCGACATGGGGCTTTGATATGCCTGCACCTTAGGTTCGACAGGTTAAGCGCCGGCTAAGCGTGGCCGCTGGCCGCAGCCATCGCGGAACACGGTAAATTTTCGTAAATTTTGCGGTCGGGCTAAAACCTTGATACTCGGAGCGCGGAGATTTTCCTTGATCGCGCCAGCGGATATCAGATTTTCGGTTGCACCGATGATGGACTGGACGGACCGTCACTGCCGGTTCTTCCACCGCATGATGTCTCGTCGCGCGCGTCTCTATACCGAGATGGTCACCGCGCCCGCTGTCATCCATGGCGTGCGCAAGCGGCTGCTGGGATTCGATAATTTCGAGCAGCCGGTGGCCGTCCAGCTCGGCGGCGCGGATCCGCGCGAAATCTCCGAAGCCGCGCGCATTTGCGCCGATCATGGTTATCGCGAAGTAAACCTGAATGTCGGCTGCCCGTCGGATCGCGTGCAGGATGGACGTTTTGGCGCCTGCCTCATGCTGCAGCCTGCGCTCGTCGCTGAATGCGTGGCCGCCATGAAGCGGGCGGTTTCCGTGCCGGTCACGGTCAAATGCCGCATCGGCGTCGATGAACAGGAGCCGCGCGACGCGCTGTTCGACCTTGCGCGACGGGTCGTCGACGCCGGTTGCGACGCCTTGATCGTCCACGCCCGCAAGGCCTGGCTGCAAGGATTGTCGCCGCGCGAGAACCGCGACGTGCCGCCGCTCGACTATGCGCTCGTCTATGAACTGAAGCAGGCGTTCCCTGCCTTGCCGGTCGCCATCAATGGCGGCATAGCGAACCTTTCCGAGGGGCGCGAACACCTCGCGCATGTCGACGGGATCATGCTCGGACGCGCCGCCTATCAGAATCCGGAGCTGCTGCTGCGCATAGATCCCGAGCTGTTCGGCGAGGCTGCGCCCGTGGTCGACGCTCACGCGGCGATCGAGGCCTACATCCCCTACATCGAGGCCAGGCTCGCCGAGGGAATACGGCTCTCCAGCATCACCCGGCACATGCTGGGCCTGTTTGCCGGCCGGCCCGGCGCCCGCGCCTTCCGCCGCAGGCTGGCGACCGAGGCGGTTAAGCCCGGCGCCGGCGTCGACGTGCTGCGCGCGGCGGTCGCCGAAGTCGACCGCGACTTCGACCGTCACGCCGCGTGATGACGACGGCGGTCAGGCTCCAGGCTTTCGCGAGTCCAGCGCCCCGGCCCTGAACAGGAGTTCCATCCGTTCCGGCAGCCTTTCGCGGACTGCCGCGCGTTGATCGTCGCTCATGCTTGCCCACGCGCCGATTTCGCCGATCGTGCGCCCGCAGCCGACGCAAAAGCCGGTCGTCGCATCCATGCGGCAGATTCCGACGCAGGGGGAGATCGCAACGTGCGGCGGCGCGGCGTCGCTCATGCGGCGACCGCCGTCGAAAGCAGCGCGAGATAGGCCATTTCGGCCAGTTGTTCGGCGGCGCCCGCCACATCGCCGGTCTGTCCGCCGAAGCGCGAGCGCGCAAACGGCGTCCATGCCAGCGCCGCGCCGAATGCGCCGGCCAGCGCGAGGATCGAGCGGCCCGGCCCGGCGCCGGCCAGCATGGGCAGGATCGCGGCGGCGAGCGCGCCGACGATGGCGAGCCGATGCGCGTCGCGATCGGGCGCCGCCACGTCCTTGCCGAAGCCCGCCTCGCGCGCCGGCGCCAGCAGCGCCAGCGGCGTCAGGCCCGCCACGCGCGCGATCGCCGCGCAGGCGAACAGCGCGGCGCAGGCGAGGACGATGGATTGCCCGGCAAGCGTGGCGAGCGCCACAGCGCGGATGCCGACGGAAAATACGAGCGCGAGGCCGCCGAACGCGCCGATCCGGCTGTCGCGCATGATGTCGAGCCGGCGCTCGCGCGTATATCCGCCCATCGCGTCGGCGCAATCGGCGAACCCGTCCTCGTGAAAGCCGCCGGTCGTGGCGGCGAGGACGCCGAGCGCGATCATGGCTGCGAGCAGCGGCGACAGGCCGATCGCGCAGCCGAGCGCCAACGCCGCGGCCGCCGGCGCCGCGATGACGAGGCCGGCCGCCGGCAGCGCGCGCAAAGCGACGCGCAGATCCGGGGCGCTCTCGAAACCCGGCACGGGCAGTCGCGACCAGAACTGGATGCAGGCGCGCATGTCGTCGACGAAGGACATGCGGCTTGATGCTCTTTCCGTGCGCCGCAGGCAAGCGGGCCCCCGGCGGAGCGCTTGGCGGCGGGATCGCGCCCCGGCATAAGGGACCGCAGAGGCGCGCATTGCGCGACGGGGGTTGTCATGAACGTCGGCCAGCGCCGTTTGCTCGTTTTCGTGGGTCTCGTGCTCGCTCTGGTCGGGCTCGGTTTCGGCTACCGGATCGCGACGCGGCCTGTCGTGCTGAGCCTTGCCGTAGGACCGGCAGGGCAGGAGGACGAATTGTTCGCCTCGGCGCTCGCCCGCGCACTCGCGGGCTCCAGCCTGCGCGACCGGATCGCGGTCAAGCCGACGAGCGGCCCGGCCGAGTCTCTGGACCTGCTGCGCGACGGCAAGGTCGACCTAGCGATCGTCCGCCAGGACAGCCAGATCCCGCAAAGCGCCCGCGCGCTCGCCGTCCTTCATGCCGATCCCGTCGTCGTCCTCGCGCACAAGGCGGCGGGCGTCGCGAACGTCCGCGATCTCGCCGGCAAGACGATCGGTCTTCTCGGAACCTCGGCGGGCAATGCGCAACTCATGGACACGTTGCGCAAGCACTATCGCGGCAGGTTCACGACCGTCGATCTGCCCCTCTCCGCGACCGCGGTCGCCGATGCGCTGGCGCAGAAGCGCGCCGACGCCGTCCTGTTCGTGGCGCCCACGACGAAAGGCTCGGCGTTTTCCGAAGCCTGGCAGACAGTCCGCAAGGCGACGAAGAAATCGCTGGACTTCCTGCCGATCGACGACGCCGCGGCGATCGTCGCCGCCGCGCCCGCCTATGAAGAAGGCGAGATCGCCGCGGGCCAGTTCGGCGGCTCGCCGCCATTGCCGTCGGCCGCTGTCGACACGATCCTGGTGACGACGCATCTCGTGGCGCGACAATCGGTCTCCGAAACGGCGATCACCGAACTCACGAAATTCATTTTCGAGAACCGCGCCAAGCTGGTCGCCGACGCGCCGGTCGCCGCGCTCGTCAAGGCCGCCAGCACCGACAAGGATTCGACAATCCCCGTCCATTCCGGCGCGAAGATCTATTTCGAGGGCGAGGAACAGACGTTGATGGAACGCTACGGCGACTGGCTGTGGATCGGGCCGATGCTCATCGGCGGCATCGCTTCCGCGCTGCTCGGCCTCTGGCGCTTCCTGCAGGGCGGCGGCGAATCCGAATACGAGGACCTGCTCGAATCCATCACCGACACGATCAACGCCATCAAGACGGCGAAGACCGACGCGGAACTGGATTCGATCCGCGAAAAGATCGACGCGGCGATCGAGCGTATTTCGCGCGACGTGATGCAGGGCGCGACCGAAGACAGTCGCATCGGCTCCGTCTCCGTCGTGATCGCCTACGTCGACCGACTGCTGCGCGAGAAGCGCCTGTCGATGCGGCAGGGCTAGTTCGGAACGCGGGCGCCCGCGCGGGCAGAGCCAAGCGCCTGGCCTCGCTTGCGACGCGACGCGCCGCCATGCCAACGTGCGGTCGCCTGAAGCCGCCTTGCCAATGAGCGGACGAACGGGAGGAGAGATGAAGCGCCTCGTTGCGGCTTTCGCCGCCGTATTTCTTTGCAGCGCGCCTGTTCATGCGCAGACGCTCAAGGATTTTCTCGACCAGGCGCGCAAGCGCTGGGATGCGCCGACCGAACCTTTCCGCGTCATCGGCAATGTCTATTATGTCGGCACGCGGGGTCTCGCCGCCTATCTCGTCGTCGGACCGGCCGGCCATATGCTGATCGACACGGTCATGCCCGGCGCCGGCGCGCGGATCGCCGAGAGCATAACGAAGCTCGGCTTCAAGCTCTACGACGTCAAATACCTGGTCAACACGCACGCCCATCTCGATCACGCCGGCAATTTCGCCGAACTGAAGCAGGCGTCCGGCGCGCAAATGATCGCCGGCGCCAGGGACAAGGCCTTGCTCGAAAGCGGCGTCTATCCCGGTCGCGCCGACGTGGTCGAATTGCAATTTCCGGCCGTGAAGGTCGATCGCACGGTCGTCGACGGCGACGTGGTGCAGCTGGGCTTCAACAGTCTGGTCGCGCATTCCACGCCCGGCCATTCTCCGGGCTGCACGACGTGGACGCTCGAGGTTTCGGAGAAGGGCGTCGATCACAACGTGATCTTTTTCTGCAGCGGCACAGTCGCGCTCAACCGTCTGGTCGGCGCCGACGTCACCTATCCGGGCATCGTCGAGGATTATCGCCGCACGCTCGAGACAGCCGGAAGCATCAAGGGCGATGTGTTCCTGGCGCCGCATCCCGAAATGTTCGACATGGACGCCAAGCGCGCGGCGATGAAGCCGGACGCGCCCAATCCTTTCGTCCGGCCTGGCGAATTCCAGGCCTATGTCGCGAAGCTGAAATCGGCTTTCGACGCCGATTTCGCCAGGCAGCAGACGGGCAAACGCTGATCGCTGTCAGTCGATCAGCGTCCAGCTCTTGTCGGGATCGTAGGCCTTCATCCTGCGGGCGATCTTGCCCGTCATGGAGCCAAGGTTCTTCTGGAAGACCTTGCCGTTCTCGCCGCAGATGAAAGTCAGGACGCCACTCTTGCCCCACACGTCGGGCCAGGCGACGAGCGCGTGGCCGGAGATCATGTGCCCGTTGACGAGATAGGGATGCGCGCCGCCGGGCGCGGCCGGCCCCTGCTCGGTGAGGATACGGAAGCGATAGCCGTTGTAGACCGGCAGGCGTTCCTTCGCGGCGCGCGTCGCGCCGCTTGCGCCCATCTCGCCGAGCGGCGAGATGTCGGCCTGGTCGCGCGGCTCCCAGTAGAGGCCGTCGCGCTTGCCGGGACGCGACACGATGCGCTGCGCATATTCGCGCAGGTCGTTGTTGTCGCGATCGATGCGGAAATATTCGTCCTGCGCCTTCACATAGGCCTTGCAGGCGGCGATCGCCGACAATTCGTTGTACCCGACGACGCGGTCGAGAATTTCCTCGCGGCCAGTCTCGGGATCGAAGCGCCAGCCATCGGCCGTCTTGACGATGGGAACCGGGAAAACCCAGCCGACCTTGCCGACGCGCACCTTGCGGGCATTGTCGTCGACCGTGTCGAGCGAGGCCTGCTCGGCCGCCGCCGCGTTGAACTCCGCGAGATGCTCGGAATCTTCGCTGGCGTTGCCGCTGCGCAGCAGCGAGACGCCGGACTTGCCGAACAGGCGCTCGCCGAAGCCCGGCGTTCCCGCCTTGGCGGAATCGATCAGATCCTTCATCGCGAGTTCCGGACTCGCGTAGACCTGCTGCGCGAAGCAGGCCTCAGGCGCGAATGAGATCGCACAAATGATGACGGCGCCGGCCGCAAGGCGGTTCATGAGATGTCTCCCGCTCATCTGCGCCGTCCTCCCCCGCCACGCATCGCGCCGCCGCCACCGCCGCCCGGCCGCGGTCCCATTCCTCCGCCTCCGGGGCGCATTCCGCCGCCCGGGCGTGGTCCCATGCCGCCGGGCCTTGGGCCCATTCCGCCGCCCGGACGCATTCCGCCCGGCGGTCCCATCTGCCCGCGGCTCGCCGCGCCGCGGTTCGAGAACATCTGGTTGCCCGGCCCCATGCCGATGCCGCTCATCGCCGAACCGCTCGGCGGTCGCGGCCCCTGCGGCCGCGCGGCCGGACGATTGGGTTGCGGCGCTGGACGCGTCGCCGGCCTGGAGGCGCCGCCGGGCGCCGGCGCGGGGCGCGCATTGGCGCCGGGCAGGGGCGCGGGCCTCGCGGCGCCGCCCCCCGGACGTGTCGTCGGGCCCCCGCCCGGCAGTGGCGACGGCCTCGCGGCGCCTCCCCCCGGGAGTGTCGTCGCTCCGCCGCCCGGCCCGGGCGCAGGTCGTGTCGTCGGCCGCTCGCCGATGCCGGGCTTGCTGCCGAGACCGGGGCGATAGTCGCCGCCCGGCCGCCAGGGCTTCAGGTCGTTGCCGATATTGCCGCCGCCGGGCAGGCCCGGCCGGTCTCCCGGTCCCCCGCCGATGCCGGGGCGGTCGCCAGGCCTGTTGCCGATGCCCGGCCGGTCGCCCGGTCTGTTGCCAATGCCCGGCCGATCGCCCGGCCTGTCGCCGATGCCCGGCCGGTCTCCGGGCCATCCGCCCGGCGGCGGGGGCGGCGGCGGCACGCCCGGACGCCATCCCGGATAGGGCGGCCGCCATCCCGGATAGCCCGGCCAGACCGGCGGGAAGATCACGCCGGTTCCCCAGTTCCAGTAATTGCGGTTCCACATCGACGCGACGGCGATGCCCGTTCCGAACGTGAGAAGACCGGTGGCGATCGCCAGGCCCGGATCGAAGACGACGGCCGGATCGTAGGTCGGCACGAAGACGACGCCCGGATCGGTCGGTTCGATGACGATGAACTCGCGGCCGGAATCCTTCGTCCGGGTGACCGTCTGCTGCGGCGTCGACTTCAGGGCGCCGGCCTTCTCCGCCTGCGCGCGCAGATACTGGATGGCGTCGGCGACGTCCTTGGGCTGGTTGACCACCGCGTCGCCGAGGTCGGTCGTCCAGTCGAGATCGTCGTTCATCTTCTTCACGACGGTCGGGAAGCGCGCCAGCGCCTTCACCGCCGGATCCCAGCTCTGCGCGTCGATCTTGGAAAAGTCGTTCTTCTCGACGGCCGCCTTGTTCTTGTCGAGCCAGCGTTGCAACTGCACGATCTGGATCGGATAGGCGCTCGCCGGCAGGACCTGCGCCAGAAGCGCGTCGGGATAGAGCGCGATCGGCGCGAGCAGCTTGCGCAACTCCGCCTGGGTGAACTGGTCGGCCTGCGGCTGCTGCGCCGTCGCATCCGGCGCCGGTTGCGCGGCTGGCGCGGGCGATTGCGCCGGCGCCGCGGCCGGCGGCGATTGCGCAAGACCGTTCAACGGCGCGAGAGCGACCGCCGCCGCGCAGACGAGCGCAACGACTGACAGAGAATTTCGCAGACGGAATTTCGTCACCGGCCCAACCCCCACGCGATGTTCCGTTCGTTACTTCTCGACGCGCACGACCGGCGGCGGCGCCCAGCCACCCAGGATCGCCTCCGCCTTCGGCGCGTACATCCGCATCGTCAGATTGAACGGCCCCTTCGGCGCCGGCAGCCAGTTGGCTTCCTTGCCCGCGCCGGGACTCTCGTTCTGGAAATAGAGGTCCAGCGACCCGTCCGCATTGTATTGCAGCGGCATCCAGCTGCTGATCGCGAAGCGGTTGAGCGGGTTGGCGACCTGGTAGCCCTTTTCGTCGTAGAGCGTCACCGACCAGAAGGCGTTGGCCGGCGGCGTCGCGCCCTTCTCGAAATGAATCGTGTAGCGATTGGCGCCGTCGAGCGGCTTGCCGGTCGAATCGCCGAGGTTCATCGGGTAGATCGCGTCATCCGGCAGGTTGGCGCCGAGGCCGCGCTGCGCGACGATGGCGCGCTTGAGATAGTAATTGCCGTAGACGCCCATCGTGTCGGTGTTGATCGTCCAGTTGTTGACGATGGATCCGAGCGACGAGAATTTCCGCTGCATCAATCCCTGCGCATCCTTCACCGTGTTGGCGAGGCCCGCCTTCACCGCCGGATCGAGCTTGTCGGGATCGAAGGACTTGCCCGGCTCCATGCCGATCCTGCGCATCAGCGCGACGATCGGCTGGTCGGTCAGGTGATGCGGCTGCGTCTTCAGAACCTCAGCGGCATATTTGAAGAAATCGGTGGCCGACATCGAATCGACCTTGTCCTTCGGCGTCGTCTTCATGCCGACGGTGGGATCGATCTTTCCGACGACCGGCTGCGCCGGCTTGCCCCACCGCGACAGCGGCGTGATCCTGTAGCCCTCCTGGATCTTGTGGACCGCGTCGTAATCCGCCGGGCCGTCCGTCTTCGTGCGGCCGATGATCCAGACGAAGGGCGTCGGCGCCTCGATGCGTTCCACGCCTTTCGGCAGCTTGCCCTGCCAGTCCGGCGCGACCAGCGCCCAGGCGCCCGCTTTCGTGCCCGTCGTGCGCGAACCGGGCGAGGCGAACACGTCGGTCCACATGTCGAGCATCGGCAGCATGTAGTAGCGGCCGTTCGTGTCGGGCGCCGAAACGATCATCGGCTCCTTCCGCAGGTCGAGCCAGGCGGAGGAATAGAGCGTGTCGAAATTCGGCCGCACGACGACGCGGTCGTTGGCCGTGGGGTAAGCCGGCACGTTGATGAACGTGTTCGCGGGCGCCTGCAGGCCTTCCGGCTTCACGGCGTTGGTCATCTGCCGGCGCGTGATGTCCATCGTGACGAGCGGGTAGAGATAGAGATAGGCGCGCACGCCGATCTCGCGCGCTTCCTGCTCGGTCGGCTTCGACGGCGCGACCTGCGCGCGCGTCGGAGAAGCTGCGAGCATTGCGACAGCCAAAGCCGCCCCGGCAGACAATTTTCGCCAATTGATTGTCATATCGGGACAGGTGTAATGCGCGGCGCCCATGAACTTCGTTTCCCCATGTCGCGAACGAGTGCGCAACCCTGCCACTCTGCATCGCGTTTGACCAGAGATAGAGAAAAGTGTTGCGCTGCGACGTGACGGCGAACAAATTGCACGCATGTTCCGGAGAGGTTCGATGTCGACGAAGATTGCTGCGCGCGGTTCGAATTTGTCACAGCGCGCCCGCGGGATTTCGTCGCGGATTGTGGCCGTCTGTCTCGCGCTGTCGCTGGGCGGCGCGTTTGCATCGCAGGCGTTCGCGCAGCAGGCGGGATGGTCGCGCAATCTGCGCTCGGGCATCGAGAGCGGTCCGCTGCCTGTGCCCGATCCCGATTCGATGTCGTCGGGTCCGCCGCTCTACACGCAGCAGCTCGGCAACAACATGCCCGATCCCGGCGACATCGCGCCGGACAACGGGCAGTCGTTCACCATCTTCAACAGAAGGTTCTAGCCTCTACCCGCGCCTGACGCAGGCGAACCGCAGCGAGTCCAGATCGGCGATCACCTGCATGGCCCGACCGCGCTTCTTGCAATAGCGGGCGGCATCCGCCTGGCGCGCGTCCTGCGTATAGGAGAAGCCCGTCTCCTGGACGATTTCGTACTGGCCTTGACCGATCGCAAACACATCGACCGCCAATGCGGGCGTTGCGACGACGAGCGCCGCCGTTATCCAGACAGAACGCATATCCCCCTCCAGCCTTTCGTCGCGGCAAGCTATACGCGTCTGCGGCGGAGATGGAAGAGGCGCGGGAAGCGTCAGCAAGCGCGACTGCCGCCCGGATGCGCACGTGAGCAGGCGCCGCCTTCATTGACAGTCTCCCGGCCAGATAGTTCAGTAAGGCCAAGGCTGCGGTCCAACGTACGCCAATGGCCATGGGGAGGCTGACAATGAGACGCCGGCTGACACTTTCTCTTGCGGTCGCTCTGCAAGTTGCGTTCGTTTCGAGCGCATTTGCCGAGACGATCGGTTATGCGCAAGCCTACGACCGCATCGCGAGCGCCTGCGGCAAGGATGTCCAGCGCCTGTGCGCGGGCGTTCACCTCGGCAACCACGGCATTCGCGAATGCCTGGAATCGAAAGCCTCGCAGGTCTCGGGCAATTGCAAATCAGTCATGGCCAGTACTTTTGCGCTGCTGCAGGCGCGCATTGACGCGCAAGCCGCGGCGCGGCGCGTCTGCGACGCCGACCTTCGCGAGTATTGCATCGGCGTGCAGCCGCATGACGGCTACCAGCTTTCCTGCCTGCTGACCTCCGTCAAGGTCGTGAGCCAGCGCTGCAAGCAGGTCATCATCGACGCCGGCTGGAACTGAGGGAGGATCGCATGATGAAGACCACGTCCCTCGCCCTCCTGTCCGCCGTAGCCCTTTCGTTCTGTCTCGCCGCGCCGGCCAAGGCGCAGAGCAGGCTCAACGACAGGCAGCTCATCGAGACCCTCGGCGAACTCGACGAGTCGAAGAGCATCGACGTCGAGGCGCTCCGCAAGCGCGCGCTCGACAGCGTCGCGCAGAACCGCGGCCCTGACCCGAGCAATCGCGAACCGCTGGCGATGGAACTGGACGACCTGTCGCAACTGACCGTCGAAATCCAGTTCCAGCTCAATTCGGCGGCCATCCTGCCGGCGTCGTTCCGCACCCTCGGCGTCATGGCCGACGCAATGCATCACCCGACACTTTTGGAATACACTTTCCTCGTGGTCGGCCACACGGACTCCTCCGGAGGGCGCAGGCACAATCTCGAACTCAGCCAGAAGCGCGCCGACGCCGTGCGCGATGCGCTGGTCAGCACGTTCAACATCTCCCCGCAAAAGGTTTTCGCGGTCGGGCTGGGCGAGGAACAATTGCTGATCCGCAAGCCCTCCACCTCGCCGAAGAACCGCCGGGTGCAGTTGATCAATATCGGGCGCTACCAGTAACCTCCGGCGCCTTGCCGCGCTCTCCCGGTCTTTCGTGATCGGGAGACCGCGACGAGGACCGGGAGCGCTCGATGTCGAAATTACTGTTTGTCGCCTTGATCTTTATCGGCGCCGCGCCTGCCCTTGCGCAGGACAAGCCGACTTTTTCCGAGCAATTGGCCTGCCGTTCCGACGCCCAGCAATATTGCGCCGAGCATGTCGGCAAGCCGCCGGAAATGTTCGCCTGCCTCAAGACCAGCAAGGCGAAGCTGTCGGACACCTGTCGCAAGGTCGTCGAAGCGCACGGCGGCTAGGCGCGCGCGAAACGTCGACAGCGACGAATCGGTCCCTGCCGCGCTAGGTTCGCCGCGCGATCACGTGCACGTATTCCTCGTTGCGTCCGGCGACCGGATTGGTTTCGGCGCCGCTCGCGCCGAACATGCGGATATCCGTCCGGAAGCCCGCAGCCGCGAGTTCCCGCGGGATGGAGGTCAGGCTGATGGCGTGAACCAAAATCCCGAAATCGTGCGCGCCGTGTAGCAGAATGGAACAATCCTCGCCCTTGCTCTCGAGGCGGCGGTTCTTCATGACGCGCGCCCAACCGATCGCGCCGCCCACGGCGTATTTGGCGAGGCTGTAGCTCAATCGCAGCGGATTGGCGCTCGGCTCGATCTTGCGAATGCTCGTCTTGGTGCGGAAGCCCGGCCCGTCGCGATTGAAGGTCGAATAGAAGAGCAGCCCGCCCGGCCTCAACACGCGCGCGCTTTCCCTAAGCACTTTCGCGCGACTTTCCGGATCGACGGAATCGATTCCGTTGCAGCTGAAGGCGACGAGATCGAACGAAGCCGGTTTGAAATCATGCAGGTCGCGGGCGTCGGCCTCGGCGAAACGCAGTTCCGGGAAGCGCGAGCGCGCCAGCGAAACCATCTCGGGCGTGTAGTCGACGCCGACATATTCGCCGGCGAGCGGCGCGAACATTTCGGCGGTCCGTCCGCCGCCGACGCCGAGGTCGAGAATCCGGCCGCCAGAAATTTCCTTCTGGATGGCGTTGAGCGCCGCCTCCTCGCCCGGATCGGTGTAACCGCTCGTCCGCGCGTAGAATCGCAACGTGCTTTTCCACGTGCGCCTGTTGATGCGCTCCATTGCGTGCATGGCCGGCTCCTGTCGAGGTCCCCCGACCTCGTGTCGCCGACTTGCGAGCAATCGATATGCCGCAAAAAATGTTCAATAATCGCACAGGCTTAGATGTGTATCAGGCACATCCCCCGGCTTACTTGCGCGCGATTCCCTCGCGCTTCGCCAGGTCGCCGACCGCATTGGCGAAGGGCTCGGCGGGATGGGCTGCGCAATAGTCGCGCAATTGCCGGTCAAAGGCTTCCGCACTCATGCGCTTCGACAGGGGCGCGGCGTCGGCGCTGCGCAATCCGCTCAGGTAACCATGCGCCCAGGCGACGAACGGCGCGTTGGCGCTCGCATAATCCACGCCGGACACGTCGCGTATCCTGAACTTGCCCGCCGCGATCTTGTCGGATGCGGAGGTGAATTCCGAACAGGCGCGCTGCCCGATCGAGACCGGCGCAGCCTGCGCGGTCGCTGCGATGATGGCCAAAGCGGCGGGGAGGGCGAAACGCTTCATCATGTGTGCTCCGTCCTTCGCGCTCAATAATCGAGGTCCGCGCTGATGCCGTCGCACCTGCCGTCGGCTTCCTTCATGTAGATCGGATCGCAAGGCGTCATGTCGCCGCGACAGAGTTTCGGGCAGGACGGCGGCCCGCTCGCAGCCGGACTGTAGGGCAGGGGAACGCCCGGCGGTGGCGGCAAGGGCGCATCCTGTCCGGGCAATTGCGCGAAGGCGAGCGTCGGGAAAAGGCACCCGGCCGCAACCGCAATTCTGAAAGCAGACGAAATCATGCGACCCTCGCGCGAAGACTTGGCCTCGCACGATCAGTGAATCGGCTCCCGGCGTCTTGTCGGAATTCGCCGCCGCCTGTGCATTTGCAGACAGGCGCGTGCGAGGGCGGCCTTGCTCAGCCGATGACGATCTTCGGCGCCTGGCGCTGCGCGCCGCCATCGAGCCGCGCCTTCACCGCGCGTGCGATCTTCCGATAGACCTCGGCATGCGGCGAGTTCGGCTGCGTCGCGACGATCGGCTTGCCGGCGTCCGATGTCTCGCGGATAGCCATGTCGAGCGGCGCTTCGCCGAGGAAGGGCACGCCGAGATGCTCGGCTTCCTTGCGCGCGCCGCCATGGCCGAACACGTCCGTGCGGCCGCCGCAATGCGGGCACAGGAAGTAGCTCATGTTCTCGATCACGCCGAGCACAGGCACTTCCGTCTTCTCGAACATCGTAATGCCCCGTCGCGCATCGATCAGCGCGAGGTCCTGCGGCGTCGAGACGATGATCGCGCCAGCGAGCGGCGCCGATTGCGCGATGGTGAGTTGCGCATCGCCGGTGCCGGGCGGCATGTCAATGACGAGACAGTCGAGGTCGCCCCAGGCGACGTCGCGCAGCATCTGCTGAAGCGCCGACATCACCATCGGCCCGCGCCAGACCATCGCGGTGCGCTCCTCGACGAGGAAGCCCATCGACATGGCCTTCAGGCCGTAGGCTTCGAGCGGGATGATGGTGCGGCCTTCCGAGTCCGGCTTGGCGTTGATGCCCAGCAGGCGCGGAACCGACGGGCCGTACACGTCGGCGTCGAGAATGCCGACCTTCCAGCCTTCCGCAGCCAGCGCGAGCGCGAGGTTGACGGACGTCGTCGACTTGCCGACGCCGCCCTTGCCGGACGCGACAGCGATGATCCGCTTGACGCTGCCGACGGCCTGCGGGCCGGCAGGCCGGGCCTGCGGGCGTTGCGCCTGTCCGGCGGCGCCGGGTTCCCGTTCAGCGGTGAGCGCCACGGTCGAGGCCTTCACGCCCTTCACCATCAGGATCGCCATTTCGGCCGCCTTGCGCACGGCCTCGGCCGCGCCCGCCTGCGACGGGTCGATCTGCAGGGACATGGTCACCTTGTCGTCGCGGATCGACAGGCCGGCGATCATGCCGGAATCCGGCAATGGCCGTCCGTCCAGCCCATTCACGGAACGCAATGCGGCGAGAATTTCGTTTTCGGCGACCAAGGCGCACCCCTGCTTTCGAACCTTGCAGGCTTATAGGGCGGGGTGACGCAGGGTCCAAGACCGGGGCGATAACGACCTCGCGATGCGGGCAAGAAAAAGGGCCGCCGGTTCGCGGCGGCCCCAGGCGATCTGGAGGTAAGCGGGGCGCGTCAGTAGCAGGCGACGCGGACGCGCTGGTAACCCACGAAATTCCCCCAATTGTCGTAGACGGGCTGATTGGCGACACAGCCATAGCCGTAGCCATACCCGCCGGCGTTCGCGGCGCCTGCCGCGATGGCGCCGAGCGCCAGGCCGCCGACGATGCCAGCCGCCGCCGGGCCGCCCCAGCCCCAGCCGCCGCCGCCGTGACGCCAGCCGCCGCCGTAGCGGTAGCCGAAAGCCGCAGCCGGCGTTGCGGTCGCGGCGACGGTGGCGCCGAGCGTGAGAGCGGCGACGGCACCGGTGAGAATCTTGCGAGTGCGGGTCATGTTCGGCTCCTTCCGAAGAGGAGGGCCCGAAGGCCCAGAGAAACCCCTCAACGCGCGGAAATCTGCCCTGTTCCCGCTGAATGCGACCTGAATGACATGAGGCGAAAAGGTGGCGGCGCGGATCGTGCGAATCCGCCACGTCTTGCCGCCCCGGCCGCCGCGTGGCATGTCAGCGGCGGCTTCAGCAAACAGGACGCGCGCAATGACGAAGGTCGCTTTTCTCGGTCTCGGCGTCATGGGTTTCCCCATGGCCGGTCACCTCAAGACCAAGGGCGGATGCGACGTGACGGTCTACAACCGGTCCGCGTCGAAGGCGAAGTCCTGGGTCGACAAGTTCGGCGGCGCGAGCGCCGCGACGCCGCGGGAGGCCGCCAGGGATTGCGACTTCGTCTTCGCCTGCGTCGGCAACGACGACGATCTGCGTTCCGTCGTGCTCGGTCCCGACGGCGCTTTCGCCGGCATGAAGAAGGGCGCGATTTTCGTCGACAATACGACCGCCTCCGCCGAAGTCGCGCGCGAACTGCACGCGCAGGCAGGCAAGCTCGGCCTGCACTTCATCGATGCGCCCGTGTCGGGCGGACAGGCCGGCGCCGAGAACGGCGCCTTGACCGTCATGTGCGGCGGCAACGAAGCGCCCTACAAGCAGGCCGAGCCCGTCATCATGGCCTTCGCCAAGGCCTGTCGCCTCATGGGCGCGTCCGGCGCCGGCCAACTCACCAAGATGGTCAACCAGATCTGCATCGCGGGTCTGGTGCAGGGGCTTTCGGAAGGCCTGCATTTTGCGCAGAAGGCGGGCCTCGACGGTGAGGCCGTCGTCGCCGTGATTTCCAAGGGCGCGGCGCAGTCCTGGCAGATGGAAAACCGCTTCAAGACCATGCTCGACGGCAAGTTCGACTTTGGCTTTGCCGTCGACTGGATGCGCAAGGACCTGTCGATCGTTCTCGACGAGGCGCGCAACAATGGCGCGAACCTGCCGGTCACGGCGCTGGTCGACCAGTTCTATTCGGAAGTCCAGAAGATGGGCGGCAAGCGCTGGGATACGTCCAGCCTGATCGCCCGCCTCAACCGCTGATCAGGGACAGGAGCCGCCGACGCAGCGTGGTTTCGCGGCTGCGTCGGGCCTCGCAGGGTCGAGCGGCGCGGTTTGCGCCTGCGGAACTTTCCGCTCGAGCGGCTTCTGCGACTTGATCTTCTCGTCCATCTCGCGCTTCTGCCGGTCGACGCTGATCTGCTGCTTGCGCAGGGCGCGCAGCTGAATCTCGCGCTCGCGCTCGATCCGCAGCAATTCCTCGCCGATGCCTTCGCCCGTTTCGCGCGATGGCGCATCCTCGTCGCGCTGCTGCGCGGCGAGCGGCGCGGGCTGCGCCAGCAACGTCAGGGCTGCGAGAAGCGCTGCGACAGTCGAACGGCGAGCCTTGTGCATGACGATCAGATTGCCCGACTGACGGTTGCGCGCAAGTCCGGCATCAATTCCGCCTCGAACCACGGATTTCGCTTGAGCCAGCCGGTGTTGCGCCAGGAAGGATGCGGCAGGGGAAACAGACGCGGCTTCGATGTCTCGAATTCGCGCCATTGCCGGACGATTTCGTCGACCTTCGCGCTATTTGGCAACGGCCGGCCGAGACGGGCGAAATGATAGCGGTGCGCATAGCCGCCGATCGCCAGCACCGCCTCCACTTGTGGCAGCATTTCGAACAGCCGGTCGTGCCACGTCGCGGCGCATTCACGGCGCGGCGGCAGGTCGCTGCCCTTGGCGTCGTAGCCCGGAAAGCAGAAACCCATCGGCGCTATGGCGACGCGGCGCTCGTCGTAGAAGGTCTCGCGGTCCATGCCGAGCCAGGCGCGCAGCCGGTCGCCCGAGGCGTCGTCGAAGGGCAGGCCGGACCTGTGCACGCGCAGGCCCGGCGCCTGGCTCGCGATCAACAGCCGCGCCGTTGTGGAAACGCGCAGGACGGGCCGCGGTTCGTGCGGCAGCGGAGCGCCGGCGGGATGTTCGATGCAGATGCGGCAGGCGCGGATTGTTGCGGCGTAGGCGTCGAGGTCAGATTTCGACAACGAGCCCGTCCTCGGCCGCTTCCAGTCGTTCTTCCGCGCAGATACGCGCCGCGTGGGGGAGCATGTCGACGCTCATGTGCGTCAGGACAATGCGCCGCGCGCTGAAGCGCGGCAGGTTTTCCTTCAGCTTCCGCCAGTTCATGTGGCCAGGGACGCCGGGTTCCAGCGAATGGCATTCGCAGGCGAACAGATCCGCTCCGGCCGATATTTCGATCAACGATTCCGTCCACGACGTGTCGCCCGAGAACGCGAAGACCTTGCCGTCGCGCGCCACGCGCACGGCGGTCGGCGGGCCGCCGGACGCGTGCAGGACTTCGATCGTGCGAATATCGAATCCGGCGAGCGTCGCTTCGCCGCCCGGTTGCAGTTCGATGAGTTCGAACGGAAAGCGCCAGACGATCGTCGACGAACTGGGAAAGAAGGCTTCCATCGCCGCGTTCATGCGCGCGCGCAGGCCGGGCGGACCCATGATTGTAAGTGGTTTCGAGCGCGGATCGACGAATTGCGATTCGAGCATCAGGAACGGCAAGCCGCCGAAATGATCGCCGTGCAGATGCGTGATGTAGATCGCGTCTACGTCCTTGAACGAAAACCCCAGTCGCCGCCAGCCGACCATCGAGTTGGCGCCGAAGTCGAGCATGATGGAATTGCCGTCGCCATCGATCCGGATGCACGTATGCGCCCGGCCTCCGGTGCCGAATGCGTCCGCCGTGCCGACGAAAGTAATCTTCATGTGGGTCAGGCGGCTGCGCTCGGGCGCGCCGAGATTTCGGCGCGCCAGCGGGCGACGTTCTTCAACTCGGCAGGCGTGTCGATGCGCGCGAGCCGGGTGAAATCCATGCCGACGAGGCCGGTAATGTCGGCGATCGAGAATTCTTCGCCGGCCGCGAAGCGGCTGCCGGCGAGATGGTCGTCGAGCACCCGCAGGAATTCGACGACGCGCGGGCGATTGGTTTCGGCGACCAGCGCGATCTGCGGAACCTCCATCTGCGCCATCGCCGGATGCGAATGACGGAACGTCATGGCGGTGGGCGCGAGCAGGCTCAATTCCATTCGTCGCTGCCACATCTCGACCAGAGCCTTGCCGAGCGCGCCGCGCCCGAACATCGGGGGATCGGGCTGCAATTCCTCGAAATAGCGGCAGATCGCGACCGATTCCGTAATCACCGTCCCGTCGTCCAGAACCAGCGCCGGCGTACGTTGCAGCGCGTTGATCTTCGCGTAATCGCTGCTCTTCTGCTCCATCTTGCCGAGGTCGACGTTCGTGGTCGGAACGGAAATGCCCTTCTCCGCGAGGAAAATCCGCACGCGTCTCGGGTTGGGGGCGACCTTGGTGTCGTACAAGAGCATTCTGGGCTGAACTCCTGGGGCGAGGGAGCTGCGAACGGATCGTTTAGACTGTTAACATCCGTTAACCGCGCGCGAAAGCGGCCATGGAGGATGTCAGAAGCGCAAGGCCTTTTCGTGTGCGCTGGCGCACACTCCGGGTTTGCCGCGCGATCTCAAACCCTTCCGCACCGGTCGGGCTGGCTTCGATTGCCTCGGTCCGGTCAGCCTGTCGTTAAGCTTTACGGGCCATACTGCGGCCGTGTCAGTCGCGTCGCCGCGTGGGTCGTCGAAATGAGTCAGGTCACCGCCGAAATGATCGAGCGCGGGCGCGGCGCGGACCGTCGCCTGCCGACCGAACGGCGCCGGCTCAACCAGAAGGTTCAGGTCGCTCGCGAAAAGCTGACCTCCGGAGGCGAAGGACACGGCGCCTTCGAGCGCGACCTTCTCAGGCTGTTCGCCGAAAGCCGCGCCGCCTCGGCCCCTTGGGCGCTTCTCATCAGCATCGCCATCGCCGGCGTGTCCACGCTCTGGGCGCCGCCGCAGACGGTCGGCGTCTGGGCCGGCGCTGTCGCCTTCGCGATCGGCGTCACCTGGCTCATCGCCCGCATGTTCCTCAGGCAGACCGAGATCAAGTCGGTGCCGGCCTGGCGCACGCGCTTCATCGCCGCCGAATTGCTGCTCGGCTTCGCCTGGGCAGCCGTCGCGCTCGTTCTCATCAGCGTCGCCAAGTCGGAGGCGCGCACTTTCCTGCTCGCCATCCTGCTGCTGGTCGGCGCGATGAACGCAATGGCGACGGCTGCCATCCCGAACGCCGTCTACGCGGCCGTCGTGCCGCTGGGCGCAGCGATCGTCGGCATGGGGTTCTATGCAGGGCGCGATACGCCCGTGCTGGCGACGACCGCTTTCGTCTGCGGAGCCGAAATCTACTTCATCGCGCTGGCGCGACGCCTCTACACGACCTCGCTCGGCGCGCTTTACGCCCAGGCGGAAAAGGACGGCCTGATCGCCGAACTCGAACAGGCCAAGGCGAATTCCGACGAGGCGCGCCGCCGCGCGGAAGAAGCCAATCTCGCCAAGTCGCGCTTCCTGGCGACGATGAGCCACGAGTTGCGCACGCCGCTCAACGCCATCCTCGGCTTCTCGGAAGTCATGAAGGGCGAATTGTTCGGCGCCCATGCCGTTCCTTCCTACCGCGAATATTCCGCCGACATCCATTCCAGCGGCCAGCACCTGCTGGCGCTCATCAACGAGATCCTCGATCTCTCGCGCGTCGAGGCCGGGCGTTACGAACTGAAGGAGGACGCGATCTCGCTCGCCTCCATCATCGGCGATTGCCAGCATCTCCTCACCTTGCGCGCGCAGAAGCGCGATATCGTCATCAACGAGGCGATCGAGAACGATCTGCCGCGTGTATGGGCCGACGAGCGCGCGATCCGCCAGGTGGCGCTCAATCTGCTGACGAACGCTATCAAGTTCACGCCGCAGGGCGGCCAGATCACACTCAAGGTCGGCTGGACCGCGGCAGGCGGACAATATTTCTCCGTGCGCGACACGGGGCCCGGAATTCCCGAAAGCGAAATCCCGGTCGTCATGTCCTCGTTTGGCCGCGGCACGCTCGCGCAGAAGAACGCCGACGAGGGTTCGGGCCTCGGCCTGCCGATCGTCAAGGGGCTCGTCGAACTGCATGGCGGCACGTTCACGCTGAAATCGAAGGTCCGCGAAGGTACGGAAGTCATCGTCGTCTTCCCGCCGGAGCGCGTCATGAACGCCCTGCCGCGCCTCGACACGGAAACGGGCGAGCCGGAACGCGGCCGCTACCGCCGCACGGCGGCGTGACGCCGATCCATTTGGCGCCACAGGCGCGCTGTGCCACCCTGCGATGAACGCAGGGAGGAACGCGATGAACGCCAGCACGCGGATAGTGAAGGCGAACGGCCTCGACATGAGGATTGTCGAGGAGGGCAAGGGACCGCTGCTTCTCCTGTGCCACGGCTGGCCGGAACTCTCGTATTCCTGGCGTCACCAGATTCCCGTTCTCGCGGCGGCCGGCTATCGCGTGGTTGCGCCGGACATGCGCGGCTACGGCGGCACCAGCGCGCCGGAGGCCATCGACGCCTATACGATCCATCATCTCGTCGGCGACATGGTGGCGCTCGTCGCCGAACTCGGCGAGACGCAGGCGACGATCATCGGTCATGACTGGGGCGCAATCGTCGCCTGGCAATGCGCCATGTTCCGGCCAGACGTATTCCCGGCCGTCGTCGCCATGTCGGTGCCGCTCGGACGACGCGCGCCGGCGCGCCCGCTGGACATTCTCAAGCAGCAGGGCGTCAGCACATTCTACTGGCAATATTTCCAGGAGCCTGGAATCGTCGAGGCGGAATTCGCCCGCGACTGGAGCCATTCCTTGCGCGCGATCTATTACGGCACGGGACTGGGCCTGTTGCTCAAGCCCGGACGCGGCATGGTCGAGGACGCCAAGATTCCGGAGAAGCCGCCGGCATGGATCAGCGACGACGAGATCGCGCATTACGTGAAGGAGTTCTCGCGCACCGGCCTGCGCGGCGGCATCAACTGGTATCGCAACATCGACCGCAACTGGGATCTGACCGCGCCCTGGCAGGATGCGAAGATCCATCAGCCGGCGCTGTTCATCGCGGGCGCGAAGGACCCGGTCATCACGGGCCTGATCGGCGAGAAGTCCGTGCAGACGTTGCAGGAGATCGTGCCCGGTCTTCGCAAGAAGGTGATCATCGACGGGGCCGGCCACTGGATCCAGCAGGAGAAGCCGCAGGAAGTGAATGCGGCGGTGCTGGAGTTCCTGAAGGGGCTTTGATCGTCCTTCTCTCGCATGGCGGACAAGGATCGACTGGCGTCAACCCTTGTCGCTGACGCCGGCGCTCTCGAAGGTCGCCATGCCTTTCCAGCAGGCGAGCGCCGCCTGGATGATTCCGATCGACAAGGCGGCGCCGGAACCTTCGCCGAGCCGCATGCCGAGATCGAGCAGCGGCTGCTTGCCGAGCCGGCGCAAGACATCGCCGTGCGCGCCTTCGGCCGAGACGTGGCCGGCCATGCAATGGTCCGTCGTCGTGGGATCGATCGCGTGCAGGATCGCGGCCGCCGCGCCGACGACATAGCCGTCGAGCACCACCGGGGTGCGTTCGATGCGCGCCGCAAGGATCGCGCCGGCGATCGCCGCGATCTCGCGGCCGCCGACGCGCCGCATGATTTCGAACGGATCATCGAGGTGATCGCGATGCAGCGCGAGCGCGCGCTCGACCGCGTCGATCTTGCGTTTCAGTCCGTCGTCGTCGACGCCCGTGCCGCGCCCGACCCAGTCCGCGGCCTTGCCGCCGTAGAGCGCCGCATAGACAGCCGCCGCCGGCGTCGTATTGCCGATCCCCATTTCGCCCAGACACAAGAGATCGGCGCCGTGGATCGCTTCCATGCCGAAGGCCATGGTCGCCGCGCATTCGGCTTCCGTCATTGCGGCGTCCTGCGTGATGTCCTTCGTCGGAATCTCCAGCGCCATCTCGAACACTTTGAGACCGGCGCCGAAGGTCGCGCAGATCTGGTTCACCGCCGCGCCGCCATTCGAGAAATTGGCGACCATCTGCTTGGTCACCTCGCGCGGATAGGCCGACACGCCCTGCGCCGTCACGCCGTGATTGCCGGCGAAGACGACGACGGTAGGCCGCTCGATCGTCGGTTCGTCCTTGGCCTGCCAGGCGGCGAGCCATTCGACGATCTCTTCCAGCCGCCCCAGAGCGCCCGGCGGCTTGGTCAGCTGCGCATTGCGCGCGCGCACAGCGGCGACCGCCTCGTCGGCGGCGTCGGGCATCGAATGCACGAGGTCGCGGAAATCCTGGAAGGGGCGGCCGGAGATAGTCATAAAAATCCCTGCTGTTTCTCGCTGAATAACACGAAATTGACGGCTGGAAAGCCGCGTCGTCTTGTGACAATCTTGCAGCTATATTGATAGCTGTTTGAGATATCGCCATGCCGGATTTTAAGGGCATACCCAATCTGTCCCTGATTTTGTTTTTAATTGTGCCGGGAATTGTGACGATCTACGTTCGTTCACGGTTTATCACCGGAAGAATGCCGTCTTTGAAAGAAGATGTGCTGGCATATCTGGTCGTGTCCGTTCTTTATTACGCGCTCACGGCTCTAGTGCTTGAACACGCGCTGAGCGTTCGAGAGCCTTGGTTGGCGTGGGTCGCGGTGTGGATCGGCCTCACGCTGATCGGACCAGCAATATTTGGAACGCTCCTAGGCGTTTTGGCGCAGAAGGAGTGGGTCGGTTTGGTCGCTGAGAAGCTTGGGTTGAGTACTATTCATGTGATCCCGACGGCATGGGACTGGAGGTTCTCAAAAATTCAACGAGGCGGACAGTTCATGATGATCACTCTTCAAAATGACGAAAAGGTTGCGGGCTTTTTCGGTCCGAATTCGTTTGCTTCCTCAGATTCTTCCGAACGCGACTTGTATTTAGAGGAAGAGTACGTAGTTACGGATGCAAATGAGTGGCAGCCGAGGGAAGATCGAGTTGGAGTGCTCATCGCTGCCAAGGAAATCAAGTATATTGAATTTTGGGCGCCTATGAATGAGGGTCGCACATGACGGGAAAAAGAGTTCTGGCTCAAGATGGCCATAGGCCGCGACCGATGCCGCAGCCCACAGAGTCAAACGCTTCGAACCAACCAATCAAGGTGCAAGGGGGCTATCAAGCCCCTGCTGGTGGTTCGAAGCCGGCGCCTCCGACGACAGGTAGCGGCGTTTTTCAAAAAAAATAAACTTCGGAGCGAGCTATGTCTGAAAAACCGACGCGCCTCAATGAGGGGCACAAACCCAATCCGCTTGGCCACAAGCCGCAACCCTTGGACAAAGGGCACAAGCCGGCGCCAGCGAAACCAAGTTCTGGTCAAGTAGGTCACGTTGCCCCAGGAGGTCAGAGACCAACACCTCCAACGACTGGCAGCGGCGTACAACCGAAGAAGTAGCGGAACGCTCTCACATGCCCAGATAGGCCGCCGCGACTTCGGGATTGTCGGCGATCTCCTGCGCCGGTCCGTGCAGCTTGATGCGCCCGCTCTCCAGCACATAGGCATAGTCGGCGATCTCGAGCGCAGCCTGCGCGTTCTGCTCGACCAGCAGGATCGTGCGGCCCTCGCGCTTGAGGTCGGCGATGATGTTGAAGATCTCCTCGACGAAAAGCGGCGCGAGCCCCATCGACGGTTCGTCGAGCAGCAGCAGCTTGGGATCGGCCATCAGCGCGCGGCCCATCGCCAGCATCTGCTGCTCGCCGCCGGACAGCAGGCCCGCCGATTGCGACAGGCGTTCGCCGAGCCGAGGAAAGCGCGACAGCACATTGTCGCGTCGCTTGGCGACGGCCGCAGCATCGTCTTCCAGATAGGCGCCCATCGCGAGATTTTCCGCGATGGTCATTTCGGCGAAGACCTGCCGCCCCTCCGGCGCCTGCACGATACCCAGCCGCGCGATCCTGTGCGCGGCGAGCTTCGTCAGTTCGTGGTCGCCGAAACGGATCGAGCCGGCGCGCGCCTTCAATAATCCCGATACGCCGCGCATCGTCGTCGTCTTGCCCGCGCCATTGGCGCCGATCAGCGTGACGACGCCGCCCTGGCGCACGTCGAAATCGATACCCTTCACCGCGTCGGTTCGATCGTAGCCGAGCGTCAGTCCGCGCACGGCGAGCAAGGGGGCGCTCATGCCCGCGCCTCCAGGTTGCGCGCGACCTTGGCGCCGAGATAGGCCTCGATGACGGTCGGATCGGCGCGCACTTCGGCCGGCGCGCCTTCTGCGATCTTTGCGCCGAAATTCAGGACCGTGATGCGGTCGCACAATTTCATCACGAAGTGCATGTCGTGCTCGACCAGCAGCAACGTCAGGCCCCTCGCGCGCAGCTTGCCGATCAGGTCGATCAATCCCTGCTTCTCGGACGGGTTCATGCCGGCCGCAGGCTCGTCGAGCATCAGCAGGCGCGGCGCGGTCGCGAGCGCACGCGCGATCTCGAGCCGCCGCTGGTCGCCGTAGGGCAGGTCGCCGCCGGGACGGTTCGCCTGATCGGCGAGGCCGACGAAATCGAGAATCTCGCGCGCCTGTTCGACGGCCTGCTTTTCCTGCGCGCGAAAATTCGGAAACCGGAACAGTATGGCGGCGAGGCTTTCCTGCGTGCGCAGATGCGCGCCCGCCATGACGTTTTCGAGCGCGCTCATTTCGCGGAACATGCGGATGTTCTGGAAGGTGCGCGCAAGGCCACGCGCCGTGCGCCGCCATGTCGGCAGGCCGTCGAGCGCAGCGCCGTCCAGCGTCACCGAACCGGACGTCTGCGGCGTCATGCCGGAAATCAGGTTGAAGGCGGTCGTCTTGCCGGCGCCGTTGGGGCCGATCAGACCGTGCACCGCGCCCTGCGTCACCTGGAAGGTGACACCGGAGAGCGCGGTCAGGCCGCCGAAGCGCACCGTCAGGTCCTGCACGTCGAGAAGCGGGCCGCTCATGCGCTGGCTCCGATCCGACGGATGCGCCAGGGCAGGATGCCGTTCGGCAGGAAGATGACGACGCAGACGATGATGAGGCCGTCGATGACGAGCCGGTAATCGTGCAGCGGCCGCAGCACTTCCGGCAGCGCCGTCAGCACGAGCGCGCCGAGCACGGGGCCGAAGGGCGAACCGATGCCGCCGAGCAAGGCGAAGGACAGGATCGTCACCGCCTGGTCGAAGCCGTAGTCGTTTGGTCCGATGAAGGACGAGACATGCGCGTTGAAGGCGCCGGCGAGGCCGGCGATGGCTGCGGAAGCGACCAGCGCGCCGAGCTTGTAGCCCGGCAGGTTGACGCCCATCACGCCGGCCGCGGCCTCGTCGGCGCGGATCGCTTCCATCGCGCGGCCGACGCGCGAGCGCGCCACGAACACGAAGCCGATCATCACGACGATCAGCGTGCCGAAAATCCAGACGAAGCCAGCGCGTTCCGGAATGCCGTTGAGACCGAGCGCGCCGCCCGCATATTCCCAGTTGAGGAACAGGATACGCAGCACTTCGCCGAGGCCGATCGTGGCGATCGCCAGATAGACGCCCGACAGGCGCAAGGTCGGCGCGCCGATCACATAGGCGAGCAGGGCAGGCGCGGCCATCGAGGCGATCAGCGCCAGCGGAAACGGAACCCCGAATTTCACGGTGAGCAGCGCGGAGGCATAGGCGCCGACTCCCATGAAGGCGGCCTGCCCGAGCGCAAGTTGCCCGACCGCCAGCACGACATACATGGCGAGCGCCAGCAGCGCGTTCACGCCCAGCGCGTGCACGAGGCTCTGGTAGGTGAACAGGAAATTGTCGAGCGCGTGCAGCATCAGGCGCGCTTCGCGGCGACGCGGCCGAACAGGCCGACGGGGCGGAACCAGAGGGTGAGCACGAGAAGCAGGAAGCCGACGGCGTCCTTCATCGAGGATGCTATATAGCCGGCGGTCAGCGCTTCCAGAATGCCGAGCACGAAGCCCGCGAGCACCGCGCCCCTGATGTCGCCGAGTCCGCCGACGATGATGACGGCAAATCCCTTCAGCATCATCATCTCGCCCATGTAGGGCTGGATGGCGTTGTAGTTGAGGCCGATCAGCACGCCCGCCGCGCCGCCGAGCGCGCCCGAGATGAACGAGACGAGATGCACGACGCCGGCCGCGTTGACGCCCATGAGCTGGGCGGCGTCTGGATTTTCGGCGAGCGCGCGGACAGCGAGCCCGAGCTTCGTCTTGCGCAGCAGCAGAGCCAGGCCGCCGACGATCAGCGCGACTGTCACGACGATCAGGATCTGCGACAGCGTTATGCGAAGGCCTGCGATTTCGAACGCGCCGCCGCTGAAGACGGCAGGCGGAAAGCGGCGAATGTCCGTCGTGAACCAGGCCGTCATCAGCGAATAGAGCAGCAGCGTCGCGCCGAGCGTCACCATGAGAGACGCGAGTTCCGGCGCCTTGGCTCGCCGCAACGGCCCGAGCAGCAATTCGTCGATCACGATGGCGATGAGGCCTGTCATGACGGCGGCGAAGGGCAGGGCCGCCCAGATCGGCATGTCCATCAGGCGCGTCGCGTAGAGCGCGATGAATGCGCCGGTCGAGAAATAGAATCCGTAGGTGAGGTTGATGACCCCCAGCACGCCGAACATGAGCGTGAAGCCGAGCGCGAACAGCGCATAGACCGCGCCGGAAAGTATTCCGTTGAGAAGCTGTTGCGCGAGCATGGGGAGAACTACGCCGGAGAGGCGTTCATTGCCAGGCGCTCAGGCGAAATCGTCGAAAGCGATTTCCACCGAAGCGACGAAGCAATCCATCCTCGAAAGGCCGGGGCTGGATTGCTTCGCTGCGCTTGCAATGACGCGAGCAGGATCAGGGCAGCAGGCCGAACTTGCCGCCCTTCATTTCGATGACGACGACGCCGGTCGTGTCGGCAGGATCGCGACCTGGCGTGAACGAGAAGGCGCCGAGCACGCCCGAACGCTTCACCTTGCCGAGCGCGTCCTTGATCTTCTCGGAATCGGCCGCGCCCGCCGCCTTGATCGCCTCGGCGACGATGAACAGCGTGTCGTAGGCCTGCGCCGCGAACTGGTCGGGCTCGGAGCCGTACTTGGCCTTGTAGTCGGCGACGAACTTCTGGTTGACCGGATCGTTCTTGCCGATGAACCACGGCGAACCGACGATGGTGCCGTCGGCGGCGTCGCCGGCGATCTCGCCGATCTTCGGCGAGTTGAGGCCATTGCCGCCGATCACGCGCACGCTCGCGGGAATGCCGAGCGCCTTCTTGGCGAGCAGCACGCCGGCCGCCGGCTCCACCAGCGCCGAGACGACGATGGCGTCGGGATTGACCGACTTCACCTTGGTCATCTGCGCGGAGAAGTCTGAATCCTTGGTGCCGAAGGTCTCGGTGGTCAGCGTCTCGATGCCGAGCTTCTCAAGCGCGGCCTTCATCACGTCATAGCCGGACTTCGAGAAGGCGTCGTCGTTGGCGTACATGACCGCCACCTTCTTGATGCCGAACTTGTCCTTGGCCGTCTTGAGCGTAACGGGAACGACGTCGGCTTCCGGAAGCGAAGTACGGAACACGTAAGGGCCGATCTGCGTGATGCCGTTGGCGGTGGTCGACGTGCCGACGATCGGCACCTTGCGCTCGTTGGCGACGGGGCCGGCCGCGAACATCTCGTTCGACAGCGTCGGCCCCAGGATCAGCGGCACGTTGTTGGAGCCGATCAGCTTGCGGACGGCGTTGATCGCCTGGTCCTTGTTACCGGCCGAGTCTTCATAGGCGATGGCGAGGGGACGGCCGAGCACGCCGCCGGCCTTGTTCACCTCGTCCAGAGCGAGGTCGAAGCCGTTCTTGATGGCGAGACCGTACTTGTTGTTGGGGCCGGTCAGGATCTCGACCGCGCCGATGGTGATGGGGTCGGCCGCGCGGGCGGCGCCCACGAAGCTGAGCGCGCCGAAGGCGGCGGCGGCAAGCAGGCTGAAATGACGTCTGGCGAGCATGAACGTTTCCCTCTTGTGCCCGTTGGGCAGGCCGTAAAGCCAATGCCATGACCGGGTTTCCCGGTCCGGCCAGCTTCATAGCATCGGGAAAGTGGCCTCGCCAGCGGCCTCAGCCGCCCGTGACGCTCATATGGCGGCCGACCGCAGGCCGGTTCGTGCCGCGGTCGATGATGAAATCATGACCCTTCGGCTTTCGGGCGATGGCGGCCGCGATGGCTTGGTGCAGCGCCTCGTCGGTCGGCGAGGCGCGCAGGGGCGCGCGGAGATCGGCGGCGTCCTCCTGGCCGAGGCACATGTAGAGCGTGCCCGTGCAGGTCACGCGCACGCGATTGCAGCTCTCGCAGAAATTGTGGGTCATCGGCGTGATGAAGCCGATCCTCCCCCCGGTCTCGCGTGAGGTGAAGTAGCGGGCGGGGCCGCCGGTCGAATAGGTCGTCGGCTCCAGCGTGAAACGTTCGGACAGGCGGGCGCGCACCTGGTCGAGCGGCCAGTACTGGTCGAAGCGCTCGCGTTCGACTTCGCCGAGGGGCATGACCTCGATGAAGGTCATGTCCATGCCGCGCCCATGGGCGAAGCGCACGAGGTCGAAGACCTCGTCCTCGTTGACGCCTTTCAGCGCTACCGCGTTCAGCTTGATGGCGATGCCGGCCTGCTGCGCGGCGTCCAGCCCCTTCAGCACGACGTCGAGATCGCCGCGCCGCGTGATGAGCTTGAATTTCGTCGGGTCCAGCGTGTCGATCGAGACGTTGATGCGCTTCACGCCGCAATCGGCGAGCTCGCCCGCGTATTTCGACAGCAGCGAACCGTTGGTGGTCAGCGTCAGTTCCTGCAGCGCGCCGCTCGACAGATGGCGCGACAGGCCGCGGAACAGCTTCATGATGTCGCGGCGGACCAAAGGCTCGCCGCCGGTGATGCGCAGCTTGCGCGTGCCGCGCGCCACGAAGGCCGAGCAGAGCCGGTCGAGTTCCTCGAGCGTCAGCAGGTCGCGCTTCGGCAGGAAGGTCATCTCCTCCGACATGCAATAGACGCAGCGGAAATCGCAGCGGTCGGTAACGGACACGCGCACGTAGGTGATCGCCCGTCCGAACGGGTCTATGAGCGCAGGCGCGGCATTTGCGCGCGTATCGGCGGCAATATTCATGGGCGCCCTTATATCCTCCCGCTGGACACAATATAAGCGTCGCGACGCCGGGCGGAAGGAAAACAGCGCGCCCGCAGGGGAGAAGGGCAATGGCTGAAGCCTGGCCGAGCGAATTGCGGCTGCATGAGAACGGAACGCGGCTGACCATCCAGTTCGATGATGCGTCGCATTACGACCTTTCCGCCGAATATCTCAGGGTCGAGAGCCCGAGCGCCGAGGTGCAGGGCCATAGCCCCTCAGAGCGCCAGACGGTCGGCGGCAAGAAAAACGTGCGGATCGTCGAGATTTCGCCGGTCGGCAATTACGCCGTCCGCCTCGATTTCGACGACGGGCACAATACGGGCATCTTCTCGTGGGGCTATCTGGCCGAACTCGGCCGGGACTACGAAGCCAAATGGGCGGCGTACCTGCAGGCGCTGGCGGCCAAGGGCCTGACCCGCTAGGCCCGGCCGAGCCTGCGGACAAAGAAAAAGGGCCGGGCAATCGCCCGGCCTTCTGCATATTGCGGAGGCTGCGCCTCAGCGCATCACGACGACCTTGGTGCCGACGCGGACGCGTTCGTAGAGGTCGACCACGTCCTCGTTGGTCATGCGGATGCAGCCAGACGATACCGCCTGGCCGATCGTCTCCGGCTCGTTCGAGCCATGGATGCGGTAGAGAGTGCCGCCCAGATACATGGCGCGGGCGCCGAGCGGGTTGTCGGGGCCGCCGGCCATGTGGCGCGGCAGGTCGGGACGGCGACGCAGCATCTGGGCCGGCGGGGTCCAATCCGGCCATTCGCGCTTCATGGCGACGGTCTTGGTGCCCGACCATTCGAAACCGGGGCGGCCGACGCCGACGCCGTATTTCACGGCCTGCCCGCCCGGCAGCACGTAGTAGAGGCGGCGCTCGGCCGTCGAGATGACGATCGTGCCAGGCGCGTAATTGCCAGAAAAATAGACGGTTTCGCGCGGAATGGCGGTCGCCAGCGGACGGCCGTCGGCGCCGAAGGTGTTCGGGTTCTGGACGAGCGGCTGGTGGGTCAGCGGATCGTATTCGACGCCCGGCGCGGCGATGGCGGTCGCCGCTGCGGCGACGCCCAGAACGCCGAAGGCCATGGCGATGAAATGGCGCTTCATTATGTTTTCCTTGGCTAACAGGTGTCTTGCGGATCGGTGGTCTAAACCCCGGCCGATTCCGGACTCAGTGTCGCCGCGGCGAGCCTGCGTTGCAATGCCGCATGGGCCGCGGACGGCCCATTCGGGCCGCCCCGTGTCGCGCAGGCCACATGTCGCCCCCCAATTTCGGGGGCGCCGTCCGGTCAGGCCGGGATTTTGTATTCCCGGAATTTCTCGCGGAGCGCCATTTTCTGCACCTTGCCGGTTCCGGTCATCGGGAATTCGTCCAGGAATTCGACCGCGTCCGGCATCCACCAGCTGGCGATCCGCGGTCGCATGTGCTCGAGCAGCGTCTTGCCGTCGAGCGTCGATCCCTGCTTGCGCACGACGAGCAACAGGGGACGCTCCTGCCATTTTTCGTGGTTGATGGCGATGACGGCGGCCTGCAGCACCTCCGGATGCGACAATGCGCAATCCTCGAGCTGGATCGACGAAATCCATTCGCCGCCCGACTTGATCACGTCCTTGGAGCGGTCGGTCAGCGTGACGTGTCCAAGCGGGTCGATCACAGCCATGTCGCCCGTAATCAGCCAGCCGTCCTTGTCGAGACCTTCGTTCAGCTTCATGTAGCCCGACGCCACCCAGGGCCCTCTCGCGCGCAAGTGGCCGACCGCCTTGCCGTCGCGCGGCAGTTCCTTGCCGTCGTCGTCGACGATGCGCAGGTCGGTGCCGAAGCACATGCGGCCCGAGACCATGCGGCGGTCGAGCTTTTCTTCGTCGCTGAGCTTGTCGGAGTTGGGACGCAGGCTCGGCATCGAGCAGCCGAGCGCTTCCGTCATGCCCCAGGCCTGGATGTAATCGACGCCGTATTCCTTCTTGAGTTTGGCGACCATGGCGCGCGGCGGCGCCGAGCCTGAGGACAGCGTGACCCGCAGCGTCGAGAACTTCTTGTTGTTGCGCGCCAGCCAGTCGAGCAGGATCAGCCAGAAGCTCGGCACGCCGGCCGACAGCGTGACGCCTTCGCCCTCGATCAGTTCGTAGAGCTTGTCTGGTTCGTAGTTGCGGCCGGGCAGCACCAGCTTGGAGCCGGTGAAGGGCGCCGTGAACGGCATGTTCCAGCCGTTGCCGTGAAACAGCGGCGCCATGGGGAACATGACTTCGCGCACGCCTTCCTGATGCCCCGGCAGAAACTCGAAGCTCGAGCAGGTCATCGCCTGCAGCACGGCGGCGCGATGCGAATAGACGACGCCCTTCGGATTGCCTGTCGTGCCGGATGTGTAGCAGATGGTGGAGGCCGACTTCTCGTCGAACATCGGCCACTCGAAACCCTCCGCCTTCTCCGCCGCCAGCAGGTCCTCGTAGCAGTAAACCGGTTTCGGCAGCTTCACGTCAGGCATGCGGTCGCGCGCCGACATGAAGACGTACGCCTCCACCGTCGTGAGCTTAGGCGCGATGGCCTCGACCAGCGGCAGCGTGGCGCGGTCGATGAACAGGAGCCGGTCCTCGGCATGGTTGATGATGTAGATGAGCTGTTCGGGGAACAGGCGTGGGTTCACCGTATGCAGCACATATCCCATGCCGGGCGCCGCATAGAACATTTCGAAATGACGATGCGTGTTGAAGGCGAGCGTGCCGACGCGGTCGCCCTGCTTCATGCCGAGCCGGGTCAGCGCCTGCGCCATGCGCTGGATGCGCGGATGCGCCTCCGCATAGGTGTAGCGATGGATGTCGCCCTCGATCTCGCGCGCCACGACTTCGGCGTCGCCGTGAAAGTCCGCCGCGTATTTGATGAAGCCGCTGAGCAGCAGCGGCATGTCCATCATCAGTCCCTGCATCGCATCCTCCCGGCGCCGAACGTCTGACAATCTTGCCCGGCACATTGTTTTGCCGGACGATAGGAGGGCGTTCGCGCGCTCGTCAATGGCGCGACGCCGGGAGGCGCATGAAGCGGTTCGAAGGAAAGACAGTGCTCGTCACGGCGGCGGCGTCTGGCATCGGCCTCGCCGCCGCGCGCCGGTTCGCGCGCGAGGGCGCGCGGCTCGCGCTTTGCGATATTCGCGAGGACGAACTCGCGAACCGGGCGCGACAACTCGAAGCGCCGGTCGAGAATCTTTTGTGCAGCGCGGTAGACATGCGCGAGAAGGAACAGGTCGAGGCCTTCGTCGCGAAGGCCTTCGCGAACTTCGGCCGCATCGACGTTCTCGTGAACAATGTCGGCGGCGGCCGACGCGGCCGCGTGCAGGATCTCGGCGACGAAGACTGGCGGTACGTCCTCGATCTGTCTCTGGGCTCCGTCTTCCTCGCCAGCCGCGCCGCCATGCCGCATCTTGCCGCGGTGCGCGGAAATATCGTGAACATCGCCTCGATCTCGGGCCTCGCCGGCGACGGCGGCAATGTCGCCTACAACGCCGCCAAGGGCGCCGTCGTGAACATGACGCGCGGCATGGCGGTGGACGCCGGACCGGACGGCGTGCGCGTCAATGCGATCTGTCCCGGGCTGACGGCCACCCCGATGACCGAGCGGATGCGGGCGTCCGAAACCGTGATGCAGCAATATGGAGACCGCATTCCGCTCGGCCGCGCGGGCGAGGCGGACGAGATCGCCAGCGCGATAGCTTTCCTGGCCTCGGACGAAGCATCCTACGTCAGCGGCGTCTGCCTCGCTGTCGACGGCGGCCTGACGGCCTGGACCGGGCAGCCGGTCTGGCGGCCGAGAAAAAAGTGAGGGCGTGCGCTTAAGCACAGCGATTGCGATCAAATTGCCCGAAAATGGAATTATCGGGATCGGGCGCTATAAAATGGCGCTGATCGCGCTGCGATGGGGAGAGGAACGTGACGAAGACGAGACTTGCTGCGGGCGCTTTGGCGCTCGCGATACTTGCGCCGGCGGCGGCCTTGGCCGGCCCGTTTTCCGGTTACGAGGGGTCCTGGTCGGGCGGCGGCACGATCACCACGAACAGCGGCACGGAACGCATCCGCTGCCGCGCCTCCTACGCGGTGGACGGAACCGGCGTCTCTTTGCGCCAGAACCTGACCTGCGCCAGCGACAGCTACAAGTTCCAGGTGATGAGCGACGTTGTCGCCGAGGGCGGCAGCCTGTCCGGTTCCTGGAGCGAGACGACCCGCAACGCCAACGGTTCGCTTTCGGGCAGCGTGTCGGACGGCCGCTTCCGCGCCAGCGTCGCCGGCTCGGGGTTCACGGCCGGCATCAGCGTAGATGCCGCCGGTTCCAGGCAGACCGTGACGATCACGCCGAAAGGCACCGATATCACGCGCGTGTCGATCGTTCTCAACCGCTAGGGATGTTCGACGCTACAACGTTTCCTTGCGCGATTTTCGCGCGAGGAAAGCGATGCTCGGCCGCAGGATCAGAAAATCCGCGGCCAGCGCGGCGAGCATCGAGAAGGCGCTGAGCCAGCCGAACAGCCGCAGCGACGGCAAGTCCGACAACACCGTCACCGCCAACCCGAACGACAACACCACCGACGTCAGGATCATCGCCGGTCCGACGAGCACGGTCGCCTTTTCGACGGCGACGGCCGGGTCCTCGCCCGGCGCCCGCTCCAGCCGCATGCGGTTGAGGAAATGGATGGTGGCGCTCAGTCCCAGCCCGAACGACACGATCAGCGCGACGACGCTGGCGAACTGCAGGCCCTGGCCGGTGACTTTCAGGAGCGCGCCGCAGGCGACCACGGGAAAGATCGCCGGCATGATGGTCGCCAGCCCGACGATCAGCGACCGGAAGGCCAGTCCGATGAACAGCGCCACGAAGGCGAATTCGAGCGTCAGGCCACGGCTCAGTTTCTCGATCATCCCGGCGCTGTTGCGCGCCGAGATGACGGCCAGCCCCGTGACGGCGATGTTGTAGCCGGGATGCGCCTTGCGCACCGCGTCGAGGTTGCCGTCGAGCGTGTTGACCACCGGCAGCAGGTCGCTGGAATCGCTGTCGGGGATGCGTCCGCTGACCAGCGCCGCGTCCTGCTTCTCGGACAGGAACCGTCGCTGCAGGTGTTTGGGCAGCAGGTCGACGTATTTCTTCAGCGTGTCGATGTCGGCGTGGCCCTGCTTTTCGGCGAGCCAGCGGCGCAGCGTCTCCACCGACCAGACGTTGCCGACGCCAGCCTGCCTCTCGATCGCGGCATGAGCGGCGCCTATCACGTCGAGCGTCTCGGGCGCATAGAGCGACGCGCCGGCCGGGAACTCGATCAGCACGTCGATCGGATTGGAGCCTGAGAGCTTGGCGTCGAGCCGGCCGCCGGCGGCGACCGCCTGCTGCTTGTCCGGCACCTGGTCGGCGAGACGATAGCGCGGCTCGAGCGAACCATAGGTCGCGCCGAGAAGCACCATGACGGCGAGGCCGGCGCAGGTGATGAGGCCCGGGCGCGCCGTCATGCGCACGGCGACCCAGCCGCAGAAGCGGCGCAGCGCATCGACGCCGATGTCGGATTCCCGCGCGTCGCGCGCGAAATCGGCTTCGCGCCGCACGAGCGTTATTCCGAGCAGCGGTACGAGGGTCAGCACCGCCACGAGCGCGACGCCGGTCGCGATCAGGCCCGCTTCGCCAAAGGTGCGGATCAGGTCGGAATCGGAAAACAGCAGGGCGCCGAAGGAAATGCCGGCGGTCGCGTGGGTCAGCACGCAGGCTGGCCCGACGATCACGATGGCTTCGCGAAACGCCTGGTATTTGCTCTTGCCCTCGATCAGCCGGTCGCGCGCAGCAAAAGTGAGCTGCATCGAATCCGAGAACGAGATGACCATGATCAGCGGCGTCATCACATTCAGGAAGATGTTGAGCCGGAAATCCAGCCAGCCGAGCGCGCCGAGCGCGAACAGGATCGCCGCCAGCGGCGGCAGCGCGGCGATGATCATGAACGACACGCGCCGGAAGAACAGGATGGCGATCAGGCAGCCCGCGAGGAAGCCGAAGGCGTTGTACATGATGCGGTCGCGCTCGACCGCGTTGCGGATCTCGAGCTGCATGACCGGAACGCCGGACAGTTCGGCCTTCAGGTCGACGCCAGCCAGATCCTCGGCCATCGTCTTGCGGATTTCGGCGATCACGCCGCCGAGCCTGTCCTGCGCCGTCGCGTCGGGTTCGAGCGACAGAACGACCAGCGTCAGCTGCCCGTCGAGCGACAGCAGCTTGCCCTTGATGATCTCGTTCGCCTTCACCCGCTGGACAAGCTGGTCGAAGTCGGCGCCTTCGGGCAGGGGCTCCGGGAACAGCGGCGGCGGCAGGCCGCCGTTTTCGCCCGGCTGTCGCGCCGAATAGATGGACACGACGCCGCGCGCGCCCTGCACGAGCTGCAGGTCGGTGACGAGGTCCCGCAATTTCTCCAGCGACGCGCGTTCGAGAAGCTTCGCGCCTTCGACGACCACCAGCACGTCGAACTCGCTGGATGGGAAACGCTTCGTCACATCCTCGTATTGCCGGAAGGCCGGCGTCTCCGAGCGGAACAATTGCGAGAGGGAATCGTCGACCTTCAGGCGCTGCACGCCGAGCGCCGCCAGCGCGGCGAAGACGATCGCCAGCAATCCGACGATCTTCGGCCAGCGCAGGGAGACAAGCCCCAGCTTTTCTATGCCGGCGGCCAGGCTCGGAAGATCGCGGGCGAAGCTGACCGTCGATTCGGCCTTTCGGTCCGGATGGTAAGGCGAGTGCAGTCGAAACCCCTGTTTACGCAGAAACACACTTGCCCGTTGGGGGGAGGGGCGTCAGCGCCAAGTTTAGCTAAATAATGCGGAAAAGCGATAGGCCCACCTTGAACGCGGCGGCTGTTCACACGGCTTTGGCGCGTTACACTGTCCCGAAACGGGAGGAACGAATGGCCCTGAAGGAATATGGCGCGTTCGACGCGCTCGGCCTCGCCGATCTTGTGCGCCGCAAACAAGTGTCGCCCGCCGAACTGCTCGACGAGGCGATCGCGCGCACGGAAAAGGTCGATGGCCAGATCAATGCGGTCGTCGTGCGCCATTACGATTACGCGCGACAGGCGATCGCCAGGGGCCTGCCCGACGGTCCGTTCCGCGGCGTGCCTTTCCTGCTGAAGGACCTCAACCTGCTCGCCGGCACGCGCACCACCTTCGGCGCGTCGATCTACAAGGATTATGTGGCCGATCACGATCACACGGTCAGCCGCCGGTTCGTGGACGCTGGTCTCGTCATCTTCGGCAAGTCGGCCTCGCCGGAGTTCGGCCTGATGCCGACGACGGAAACGCGGCTGTTCGGGCCGACGCGCAATCCGTGGAACACCGGTCATTCCTCCGGCGGTTCGTCCGGCGGCGCGGCGGCGGCGGTGGCCGCGCGCATCCTGCCGGCCGCGCACGCAACCGACGGCGGCGGCTCGATCCGCATTCCGGCGTCCGCCTGCGGCGTCTTCGGCCTCAAGCCGACGCGCGGCCGCACGCCGACCGGACCCGACCGCGGCGAAGGCTGGGCCGGCTTTTCCATCGGCAATGTCGTCTCGATCAGCGTGCGCGACAACGCCGCCATGCTGGACGCGATCCAGGGGCCGGAACTCGTCAGCCCCTATCACGCGCCGCCGCGCGCGCGTCCCTATCTGGAGGAGGTTTCGCGCGCGCCCGGCAAGCTGCGCATCGTCTTCACCGACAAGGCGCCGTCCGGCGCGGCGATCGATCCGGAGATCGCCGCCGCCGTGCGCGACGTGGCGAAAATGCTGGAAAAGCTCGGCCACCATGTCGAGGAGCGCGCGCCGAAACTGCCCGCCAGCACGAGCGACGTGATGGCGAAAATTACCGGCGCCAATACGGCGCTGACGGTGAAGCTGGCCGAAGCCGTTTTCGGCCGCACGATGACCGACCAGGATTTCGAGCGCCTGACGCTGGCGTCCGCGGCGCGTGCGAAACAGGCAAGCGCGGTGGACTATGTCGAGGCGCAACTCGCCGCCTTCCAGATTTCGCGCGCACTCTACGAATTCTTCGAAGACATCGACGTCTTCCTGTCGCCGACGCTCTGCCAGCCGCCGCTCAAGCTCGGCACAATCGACACGATGGGCGATCTGAAGAACGTGCCCGACGTGCTCGCCGCCTACATGCCGGGCACCGCCATGTTCAACATGTCCGGCCAGCCCGCCATGTCGGTCCCGCTCGCCTGGAACAAGGCTGGCCTGCCGCTCGGCATGATGTTCGCGGGCAAGTTCGGCGACGAGGCGACCTTGTTCCGGCTCGCCGCGCAATTGGAAGCCGAACGGCCGTGGAAGGATCTTAGGCCGGGTGTTTGCGCATAGAGCGCGCCATCCCTGCGCAAGGATCTCTAGTCCCGACTCCGCACCACCATCGACTGGCTCGCCGTCGCCATCAGTTCGCCGGTCTCGGCAAACAGCCGCATGTCGCCATGCGCGAAGCCCGCGTGCAGGCCGGTGACCGTGATGTCGCAGAACACCCAGCGCGTCGGCACGACGTGGCGGATGCGCAATGTGTTGTCGAGGCTCGACGAGCCGGCATTGTCCTGGCCGAGCGCCGGGCCGATGGCGCTCGGCACATAGTCGGCGAAGATCGCCAGCATGCTGGGCGTGATCTCGTACTCCTCGACAGTGCGCGCCCAGAGCGCCATGCGTCCGTCCTTCGACGGCGTTCCGTCGCGGCGCAGCGCCCCCTTTGGCATCCGCAATTCAACGCGCCGGTTGAAATTGTCGCCGTGGTCGGGCCAGAGTTGCACGCGCTCGCAATCTTCGGGACGCGGGACGTTCGGCATGTCGGCCCATTGATGCGAGACGCCGCCGGGGCGCGCGCCGAGCGCGGCGTTGATCGTGATGATCTCGGCTTCGCCGACATGGCCCGAGATGCGCGCCTGCGTCGTGTGGCGGCCCTTGTAATAGACGCGCACGTCGAGATCGAGCACGGAGGGCGGGCGCGCGAAGGAGAGATATTGGGCCGTCGCCCAGACGACCGGCCGTTCGCAGGTCCGCTCCAGCGCCTCGATGGCGGCGGCAAGCCCGACGCCGCCGTACATGAACATGGCGTCGGGCGGGCCGACGCAGATCGAGGCGTCGAGCGGCAGGTTCCAGCGATGGGGATTGTGCGAGCCGCGCAGGTGGAAGAATTTGGAAGTCATGCCCTTCGTTTGGCACGGCGGGCGCGGTCTGCCAAATCGGCCGGCGGCTATTTCTTCAGGCGCCTGTATTCGCCGAGCCCCCCGACGCGCTCGAGCATCGAGCCCCTGCAGGTGACGCCGGCCTGCGAGAGCATCAGTTCGGCCTCGATCGGCTTCCTGTCGATCAGCATCTTCTCGCCGGCATAGAAGCTCGCGTCGCAGATCCGCAGGCCCTGCGTCTTCTCGTCGCCCTTGATGGCGGCGGCGAACAATTCGACGCGATTGATCTTGCCATCCAGATAGGCATAGACCGGCGCCGGCCATGCGCTGGCGTCCGCGGGCGCGGCGGGCGGCGGCGTCGTTTCGCCGGCGCGGTTCTTCGCCATCCACACCCAGAGCGGCGCATAGTCGGGCTGCAGTCCGGCGGCGGCGAGCTTCTGGAAATCGTCGGCCGCCGCGACGAAATCGCCCTTGGCGAAATAGGCCATGCCGCGATTGCCGTAGACGCCGGCCTCGGCCGACGCGCCCATCGCATCGGTGAAATCCTTAATGGCCGCGTCGAACTTCGCGGTCTGCATCAAGGCGACGCCGCGCATGTTGACCAGCGAGGGATTTTTCGGATCGATCTTCAGCGCCGAATCCAGGTTGTCGGCGGCGAGTCCGTATTCGCCGCGATTGAGATAGACCCAGGCCCGTTCGCCATAGGCGGTCGCATGCTGCGGCGCGTCGCGCACGATCGTCGCATAATCGGCGAGCGCCTTGTCGTCGTCGCCGGCGCGATGATAGGCGCTGGCGCGAAGGAGGCGCGTGTCCTCGTCGGCGGGCGCCATGTCGAGCGCCTTCGAATAATCGGCGACGGCGTCGGCAAAGCGGCCCTGCGCGGCGCGCGCCTGGCCGCGGGCCTTCCACGCGGGCATGAAGTTCTGGCCCTGCGCCACGGCGCGCTCGGCGTCGATCGTCGCGGCGGACACGTCGCCTTTCAGTCGATGGGCGTTCGAGCGGTTGACGAGGGCCGCGGTCATGGCCGGCGCAATGGCGACCGCCTTGTCGTAGTCGGCGAGCGCGGCGTCGAATTCCTTCCGGAACTGATGGACGAGGCCGCGATTGTTGTAAGACTCGCCGTCGTCGGGCGAAAGCTCGATGGCCGACGTGAAGGCGGACAGCGCCTTGTCGAGATTGCGCGCGCGAAACTCGGTCACGCCCTGCACGCGCCAGGCGTGTGCGCGGTCCGATGCGCTCTTTTCCTTGTCGGCGACGATGGCCGCGCAGGCCGCGAGGACATCCGGCGCGCCGACGGCGCACCCGGTCGGCGTCTGCGCCGCCGCCTTGGCCGTGACGCTGACCGTGAAATTGATGCGCGAACAGCCTTTCTGTCCGCCCTTGGTGGCGCAGACCTTGAAGCCGTACGTATCCTCGCCGGCATAGCCGGGCTGCGCGACGTAGATGAACGAGCCGTCCTGGTCCCTGCCGAGCGCGCCGTGCCGCGGCTGGATCTCCGGCGCGACCTGCGTGAACCTGTAGCCGCCGCCCTCCATGAACTTGTGCCGGCAGAAGGCGCCGGGATCGACGGTCGCCGGCACGGTCACGCGATCGTTCTGCTCGGGAAAGAACTGGAACGGCTTGTACTGGCATTCGGCCTGCGCGCCGCCGCAAAGCAGAAGGAAGCCGGTGAGGGTCAGAAGGGCGCGCGCTGACATGGTCGACTCGTGAGGCAGGAAATCTCGACCGTCAGCATAGCCGCAGCGTCGCGGCCCGCCGTGCGTCGCCGCACGCGACGCAGGATTCAGGGGAAGGCGGCCGGCAGCGCGACGCGCGCGACGAGCCCGCGGGGCTTGCCCTGGATCAGTTCGATGCGGCCGCCGGCCTTTTCGGCGAGCGATTGTACGATCGACAGGCCGAGACCGAATCCGCTCTTGTCGCCGACGGTTCGAGCCGGCTCGCCGCGCACGAAGGGTTCCAGCACGCGTTCGCGCTGGTCTTCGGGAATGCCCGGGCCGTTGTCGGCGATTTCCACCTGGATGAAGCCGCCCATCGCCGATCTGGCGCGAATGGTCGTCTGCGTCCCGTGCTTCACGGCGTTTTCGACGAGGTTGGAAAAGAGCCGCTGCAGTTCGATGAGCGAACCATAGACAGTCTGGCGCCCGCCGCCCGTGTAGATCACCGTGTGCCCGAGGTCGGCGTAATTGTCGGCGATGGTCTGCAGCACGCTGTCGAGGTCGATGAGGCTGCGCTCGGCGCTCTCCTGCTCCCCCTTCAGGTAGAGCAGGTTCTTGTGCAGCATGGAATCCATCAGTTCCACGTCGTGCAGCATCTTCGCCTTCAGGTTTTCGTCGGCGATGAATTCGGTTCGCAGCCGCATGCGCGTGATGATCGTCCGCAGGTCGTGGCTGATGGCGGCGAGCGCGCTGCTGCGTGAGCGAATCATGGACTGGATGCGGCTCTGCATGCGGTTGAGCGTGCGCGTCAGGTCGCGGACCTCGCGCGGGCCCTGTTCTTCCATCGGTCCGGGCGCCGCCTTCTCATCCGGGAATTTCTCGGCGCGTCGCGCCAGTTCGACAAGCGGCCTGACCACCGTGCCGGAGAGCCAGATCGTCAGAACGCCGACGCAGATCAGAAACAGCGCCATCGAGCGCTCCCAGATATACGCGGGCGCCGACAGCCAGCTTCGCTGGTTGATGGATGGAACCTCCGAAGTCGAGCGACGCGGCTCCAGCACCGTCACAACCGCATAACCACCTTTATGCAGGGCGATGGAGAAGACATCGGGCGCCGCGCCGCGCTGACCTGGCGCGGCCAGCAATACCGCATGCGGCCAGAGGCGCTCCGTGACCTGCGCCATCGGTCCGTCGTCGACGACGCCCGCGTTGGCCGGCGGCTCGGGTTCGATGGAGAATTTCAGCCAGGGCGAATTTTTCGCAAAGGATTCGATCAGCATCTCGCGTTCGTCGGCGTCGGCGACGTCGAGCGCCATGATCGAACTGGCGATGAGTTCGGAGGGCTGGATGATCTGCAGGCGCCAGGCCGGGTCGCTGAACAGATAGGTCGTGGTGACGACGATCTGGAAAAAGACGATCGCCGCGAACATAAGGACAACGATCTGCGCCGCCAGCCGGTCGGGCCAGAGCGAGCGGAGCAATCGCTTCATCTTCGCGCGACCTGCGTGGCGAACATGTAGCCTTCGGAGCGCACGGTCTGGATAAGGCGCGGGCTCTTGGGATCGAGTTCGATCTTCTGGCGCAGGCGGCTGATCAGCGTGTCGATGCTGCGTTCGGCCGGACCGTCGACGGGACCGTGCGTGAGTTGCAGCAACTGGTCGCGCGACAGAACGCGGTTGGAATGTTCGCACAGCGCATAGAGCAGGTCGAATTCGGCGGCCGTGGTGGCGACTTTCGTGCCGGCCGGCGAGATGACCTCGCGCGCCGAGACGTTCACCGTCCAGCCGGCGAAGCGATAGACCTGCTTGGCGGCGCTCGCCGGAGCGCCGGCCTCGGACGTCCGGCGCAACACGGCCCGGATGCGCGCCAGCAGTTCGCGCGGGTTGAACGGCTTGGAGACATAGTCGTCGGCGCCCAGTTCGAGGCCGACGATCTTGTCGGCGTCGTCGCTCTGGGCCGTGACCATGACGATCGGGATTTGCCGTTCGCTGCGCAGGCGCCGGCAGATCGAAATGCCGCCTTCGCCCGGCAGGTTGAGATCGAGCAACACAAGGTCGAACGGCCGCTCGGCCATGATGGCGTCCATGTCGACGCCGTTTTCCACGACGGCCACGGACATCTGGTTGGACTCGAGATAGCGCGAGATCAGCGAGCCGATCTCGACGTCGTCCTCGACAAGAAGAATAGAGGCAGATTCGCTCAAGGTCGTGCTCCGTTGGGCGCCCCCGCGACGGAAACCACGTCCCGCCTCCCTTGTCGATATGGCGCGCGGCCAGGCGCAGGCGCGGACACAATCGGGAAAACCGATGTTGCAGAACGACAAGCGTTTTCGGCTTGAAAAAATACCAACCAGTTGGTATGTTTTTAGGCATGAAGCCTGACCGTTCCACCGCCCGCGACCGCCTGCTGGACGCAGCCCTCATCCAGATTCGGGGGCGCGGCTTCACCGACACGAGCGTCGACGATCTCTGCGCGGCGGCCGGCGTGACCAAGGGCGCCTTCTTCCACCATTTCCGGAGCAAGGACGCGCTGGGCGTGGCTGCTGCCGACAGGTTCGCGCAACTGGCCGATTCCGTTTTTTCGGGTGGGCCGTTCCGGTCGGCGCCCGACCCTGTCGACCGGTTGCTCGGCTATGTCGATTTTCGCAAGGCGATGATGCAAGGCGAACTGCCGGGTTTCACCTGCCTCGTCGGCACGATGGCGCAGGAAATCTACGCCACGCATCCCGATGTGCGCGACGCCTGCGCCAGGACGATCGATGCGCATGTCGAAACGCTGCTGCCCGACATCGAGATGGCGCTGGCTTCGCGCAGGATCGAGGTTCCCGGCGGCGCGCGCGGTCTGGCGCTCTATATGCAGGCGGTGATCCAGGGCGCATTCGTTCTGGCGAAAGCAAACAACGATGCGCAGGTCGCGGCGAGCTGCCTCGATCACCTGCGCGACCATCTGGCGAGGCTGTTCGGAGTGGAGGAAACCGCGCAATGAGTGAACAAGGCAACGATCGCGAACTCGTTCTGACCCGCATCATCGACGCGCCGCGCGAAAAGCTGTTTCGCGCATGGACCGAACCAAAACTGATGGAACAATGGTTCTGTCCAAAGCCCTGGTACGTATCGGACGTAAAGCTCGACCTGCGCGCCGGCGGCGCATCGTCCATGTTCATAAACGGACCGAATGGCGAAAGATTCCCGAACCGCGGCGTCTATCTGGACGTGGTTCCGAACGAGCGCATCGTCTTCACCGACGCTTACGTGGAAGCGTGGAAGCCGTCCGAAAAGCCCTTCTTCACGGTGATCGTGACCTTCGAGGACGAAGGCGGCAAGACCCGCTACACGGCGCGCGCGCTGCACTGGACGGCGGCCGATCGCGAGCAGCACGAGAAGATGGGTTTCCACGAGGGATGGGGGAAGGCGGCCGACCAGCTCGCCGAACTCGCCGCCACGCTCTGAAGCGCGCGTTCCCACGTTTTCAAGGACGGCCGGCAATGGTTGCAAAGAATACGATCTGCCTCTGGTATGATGGCGAGGCGGAAGCCGCTGCGCGCTTCTACGCCGACACTTTCCCCGACACCGTCGTGAACTCGGTGCATCGCGCGCCCGGCGATAATCCTTCGGGCAAGGCCGGCGATGTCCTGACGGTGGAGTTCACATTGCTCGGATTGTCGTGCATCGGCCTCAACGGCGGCCCGATGTTCAAACACAGCGAAGCCTTCTCGTTCCAGGTCGCGACGGATGACCAGCAGGAGACCGACCGCTACTGGAACGCCATCGTCGGCAACGGCGGGCAGGAAAGCATGTGCGGCTGGTGCAAGGATCGGTGGGGCGTTTCGTGGCAGATCACGCCGCGCGCCCTGACCGAGGCGATGGCGGCCGGGGGCGAGCAGGCCAGGCGCGCATTCCAGGCGATGATGGGCATGAAGAAGATCGACATCGCGGCGATCGAGGCGGCGCGCCGCGGATGATCCGCGGCGCTCTGCGGCCGACTACTGGAAACGATACGCATCCAGCATGAGCACGCCGCTCTGGCTCGACGTGTGGATGCGCTCGCCGCGTGCGCCTTCCCCGCCGGCGCCGAAGGCGAAGGGGAAGGGCAGGAAATGTTCGGGGCTAGGGTGGTTCTCGCGCGCGAACGGCCCGGCGCTGTCGTAGTGCGAAATGGCGTCGAGGTCGCCGGCTTGCGCGCGCTCCAGAACCCATTCGTCGAAATCGCGCACCCAGTCCGGCGCCGCTGCGTCCTTCGGATAATTTCCGCGGAAATAGGCATGCAGGTTGTGGGTGAGGCTGCCCGAGCCGAGCAGCAGCACGCCGCGCTCGCGCAGCGGGGCAAGCGCACGGCCGAGCGCTGCGTGATGCGCCCCGCTGAGATGCGGCTGCACTGAAATCTGCGCGACCGGAATTTCGGCTTCCGGATACATCAGCATGAGCGGAACCCAGGTGCCGTGGTCGAAGCCGCGGCCCGTGGCCGCCTGCGCCTCAATGCCGGCGGCGCGCGCCAGATTGGCGGCTTCGATCGCCAGCGGAATCGCGCCGGGCGCCTCGTAGCGCATTTGGTACAATTCGCGCTCGAAGCCGCTGAAATCATAGATCATGTCCGGCTTTTCGTTCGCCACGACGAACGGCCGGTCGGTCTCGAAATGTGCGGACATGACGAGAATGGCTTCCGGGCGGGGCAGGCTCTTGCCGAGCCCGGCCAGGAAGGTCCGCGCCGGGCTGTCGTGCAGGATCAGGTTCGGCGAACCGTGCGAGATGAAGAGGGCAGGGAGCTTGGTCATCAACGCCATATAGGCCGGCTGGCGAACTTGCGCATGTGCAATGCAGCAAGTTTCGCCTTGCGGCCCGCGATCTGGCCGGCCGTCGCCTTATTCCGCCGCGTCGACTTCCGACAGGCCGCGCGCCTGGCGCTCTTCCTTCAGCAGTTCCGCCACCAGGAAAGCGACTTCGATCGACTGTTCCGCATTGAGGCGCGGATCGCAGGACGTATCGTAGCTTTCCGACAGGTTGGTCTCGGAGATGGCGCGGGCGCCGCCCATGCATTCCGTGACGTTCTTGCCGGTCATTTCCAGATGGATGCCGCCGGCATAGGTGCCTTCGGCGCGATGGATCGCGAAGAACGAGCGGATTTCGCCCATGATCCGGTCGAACGGCCGCGTCTTGTAGCCGGCGGCCGTGATCGTGTTGCCGTGCATCGGGTCGGTCGACCAGACGACCTTGCGGCCCTCGCGCTCCACGGCGCGGATCAGGGCGGGCAGGTGTTCTGCGATCTTGTCCGAACCGAAACGGCAGATCAGCGTCATCCGCCCCGGCTCGTTGGTCGGGTTGAGGATGTCGAGAAGCTGGATTAGGCCTTCCGGCTTCAACGACGGTCCGCACTTCAGGCCGATCGGATTCTTCACGCCGCGCGCGAACTCGACATGCGCGTGGTCGGGCTGGCGTGTGCGGTCGCCGAGCCAGATCATGTGGCCCGACACGTCGTAATAGTCGCCGGTCGTGGAATCCACGCGCGTCAGCGCCTGCTCGTAGCCCAGCAGCAGCGCTTCGTGCGACGTGTAGATGTCGGTCTGGCGCAATTCCTGATGCGATTCCGGATCGAGACCGATGGCGCGCATGAAGCCGAGCGTCTCGCTGATGCGTTCGGCGAGTTCCTGGTAGCGGCCGGACTGCGGGCTGTCCTTGACGAAGCCGAGCATCCAGCGATGGGCGTTTTCGAGATTGGCGTAGCCGCCGGTGGCAAACGCGCGCAACAGGTTCAGCGTCGCCGCCGACTGCCGGTAGGCCTCGAGCTGGCGGCGCGGATCGGGAATACGCCCCTCGGGCGTGAAGGCGATGTCGTTGACGATGTCGCCGCGGTAGCTCGGCAGTTCGATGTCGCCCTGCTTCTCGGTCGGCGCCGAGCGCGGCTTGGCGAACTGGCCGGCGATGCGGCCGACCTTCACGACCGGCGAGGAGCCGGCGAAAGTCATGACCACCGCCATCTGCAGGAAGACGCGGAAGAAGTCGCGGATGTTGTCGGCCGAATGCTCGTTGAAGCTTTCGGCGCAATCGCCGCCCTGGAGCAGGAAAGCCTCGCCAGCCCCCACGCGGGCAAGCGCCCGCTTCAGCTTGCGCGCCTCGCCGGCGAAGACCAGCGGCGGAAAGCCGGCGAGCTGGCGCTCCACCTCGGCGAGCGCGGACGGGTCCGGATAGTCCGGGACCTGGGCGATCGGGCGGTTTCTCCAGCTTTCGGGCGACCAGCGGTCGGCGGCCATCTTGACTAACTCCACACGAAGGGACCGGGGCTTATACACGAGCGCGGCGGAAGGCGACACCCCGAAAAGCCGGGGCGGCGGCGGCGCTGGCGACCGGGCGGACCCTCGTCTATAAGCCCCCGGACAACAGGATGCTGCCGGCCGGATGAACAGAGCCGCCTCACAATTCATCGACGCCGTGCGCTGGATGGCCGCCGCTCTGGTGGTCCTGCATCATGCGACGAACATCTTCGTCAACCTGTCCGACATCATGAAGGCGTCGCACGGGCCGCTGGTCTATGCGTGGTGGTTCGTGACCGCTTTCGGGTTCGCGCACGCCGGCCTCGTCATGTTCTTCGTGTTCTCGGGCGCGCTGGTCGGCGGGGCGCTGATCGAGCGCATGAAGGAGCCGAAGCCCTTCTTCCGGAAGTATCTGATCGACCGGACCGTGCGCATCTATATCGTTCTCGTGCCGGTCCTTTTTCTGGGCGCGGGCCTGGACATCTTCGGACGGCATATTTTCGCCGGCCACGCCGTCTACGACCCGCTCTTTTCGGACAAGTTCCAGCTGCACCTGCTTCTGGCGACGCTCGCCAGCCTGCAGGGGATCTGGTTCTCGGCATTCGGGACCAACGACCCTCTCTGGTCGCTGGCGATGGAATATTGGTACTACGTCTGCTTTCCGTTGCTGTTCCTGCCGCTTTCCGCCTGGCACGGCCGGGGCATGAAGATCTTCGGATTTTCGGCGGGCGTGGCGATCTTTGTCGCCCTGGGCCTGTCGGGATCGTATTTCGCCTTCGGCTTCCTGCCCTGGTTGCTCGGCGTCGCCGTGCGTCTGGCGAAAGCCCCGCTGGTCCGCTCGAAATACCTGGCGTTGACGATCTGGATCGTTCCGATGACGATCATGCGGCTGGCGGTGCCGTTTCCGGCGATCGACCAGTTCCCGATGAAAGCGATGGTCGACGGGATCAACGCCCTGACGACCGCCAATCTGCTGCTGACGCTCCGCTTCAGCGACAGGCCGTTTCGCTTTTGCGACCTGTCGATTCACAAGCCGATGGCCGATTTCAGCTATTCGCTCTACACGCTGCACCTGCCGGTGCTGGTGTTCGTGTGGGGGCTGACCGACGTTTTCATCAGGCCGGGCTGGCATGCGGAACTGGCGACGCCGGCCCATTACGCTGTCGCCATCGGCGCGTTGTTGCTCGTTGAAATCCTCGCCTACGGGATTTCGCTGCTCACGGAACGTCGCACCGACGTGGTTCGCAAATGGGCGAATGCGCTCTTGCCGGGCGCGCCTAAGCCGGCGAGCGGGGCGGCGGCGACCGCGCGCGCTCATTCGACGCAATGACTCCCGCTCTCTCGCGCTTCATCGACTGCGCGCGCTGGATGGCTGCGACATTCGTCGCGCTGCATCACGCCCATGGCGCCTTCGTCAACCAGGCCGACATCATGACCGCGTCGCATGCGCCGCCGGTCTATGTCTGGTGGTTCCTCACCGCCTATCCGTTCGCCCACGGCGCCGTCGTCGTCTTTTTCGTGCTCTCCGGCTTCCTCGTCGGCGGTTCGGCGATCGAACGCTCCGGCGGCGGCAAGCCCTGGGTGCGAAACTACCTGATCGACAGGACGAGCCGCATTTATGTGGTGCTGTTGCCGACCATCGTCCTCGTGTTCGCCCTCGACACGATCGGCCGGCGCCTGTTCGCCGGCGCCGGCGTGTACGAACTGCCCTTCTATGCAGGCGCGTTCGAGCCGGCGTGGATCGCCGCGACCCTGGTCAGCCTGCAGGGAATCTGGTTCCCGACCTACGGCACGAATGTCGCGCTCTGGTCGCTCGGCATGGAATATTGGTACTACATCGTCTTCGCGCTGCTGATGCTGCCGCGCTCTGCCTGCTATTCAGCCGGCGCGCGCTGGGGCGGCCTCGTGCTCGGCCTGGCGATCTTCTGCGCGCTCGCGCTTTCTCCCAGCTATTTCATGTTCGGCGCGTTCGTCTGGCTGCTCGGGGCGCTGACGCGCGTCGCGCCGCGCCCCCTCATCCGTTCGAAATGGCTGGCGCTCGTCGTGTGGCTCGCGGCCGTATCGGCCATCCGTCTCGTTACCCGCGGCGCGATCGTCGACGACCATCCCCGCAAGGAATTGCTGGATGCGATCAATGCGCTTCTGTTCGCCAACATCCTGCTGACCCTGCGGTTCGACACCGGCGAAGGCTTCTCGTGGTGTCGCGCCCGTTTTCACCACGCGCTCGCCGATTTTTCCTACACGCTTTATGCGACGCACATGCCTATCCTCGTATTCCTGTGGGCCTTGATCGCGGCGTTCGCCGGAGACGCATGGCGCATGCAACTCGCGACGCCGACTCACTATGCGGTTGCGACCGGCGCCCTCCTGTTCTGCATGGCCTGCGCATGGCTCATGTCGCGATTCACGGAGGCGCGGACCGGCGCGGTGCGCGCCTGGCTTCGGCGCGTCGCGCCCGGCGCGCGGAGCGCCGAAAAGAGCGCGACCCTATCGCCAAGTTGACGCCTCCGGGCGCTGCACTACATCTGCATCGAGAGGAACCTTGATGCCGACTGACGAAAATTCTTCAACGCGCAACGCGCTCCTCGCGGTTGTGGCGGTCGTCGTCGTGTTCGCGGCCGCCGCGCTCGGTTCGGCCGCTTCGGCGCCGGCGATCGCGACCTGGTACGGCGGGTTGGCCAAGCCGTTCTTCACGCCGCCAAACTGGGTTTTCGGTCCGGCCTGGACGACGCTCTACGTCTTGATGGCGTTCGCCTTCTGGCGCGTATTGCGCCTTCCCGCGTCCACGCCGGGACGCTATGCGGGCATCGTCGCGTTTGTCGCGCAGCTTGCGTTGAACGCTCTCTGGTCGGTCGCCTTCTTTGCGATGCGCTCGCCTTCGTCGGGGCTTGTGGTCGTTCTGGCGCTGTGGCTGGCGATTGCGATCAACATCGCGCGCTTCCAGACGCTCGACAGGATCGCGGCCTGGTGCCTTGCGCCCTACCTCGCCTGGGTGACGTTTGCGGCCGCGCTCAATTTCGGCGTGTGGCTGATGAACTGACGATCACGCGCCGCGTTCGTACCGCGCGCTGCGCGTCCGCATCGTGACGAGTTCCTCGGCTGCCGTCGGATGCAGCGCCATGGTCGCGTCGAAGTCCGCCTTGGTCGCGCCCATGCGGATCGGAATGGCCAGCAATTGCGCCATTTCCCCGCTATCGTGGCCGATCAGGTGAACGCCGAGCACCTTGTCGGTCCTGCCGTCGACGATGATCTTCATGAACGTACGCTCGGCGCGGCCCGACAGCGTCGCCTTCATCGGCCGGAAGCCCGCCGCATAGACGTCGACGACATCGAAGATGCGGCGCGCTTCTTCCTCCGAGAGCCCGACGGTTCCGATCTCCGGCGTCGTGAAGACGGCGGTCGGCACGTGCGTATGGTCGACAGTCGTCTCCTTGCCGCCGAACACGCTGTCGGCAAAGGCGTGGCCTTCGCGGATCGCGACCGGAGTAAGGTTGATGCGGTTCGTCACGTCGCCGACCGCGTAGACCGAAGGGACGCTGGTCTGCGAACGCGAATCCACGATCACCGCGCCGTCGTCCTTCAGCTTCACGCCGGCCTGTTCGAGACCGAGGCCGCGCGTGTGCGGCCGACGCCCGGTAGCGATCAGAACCTGGTCAACCTCGATTGTCTCGCCGCCGGACAGCGACACGCGAATTGCTTCACCGGCGCGCTCGATACGCGTCGGCAGCACGCCAGGCTTCAGCGCCACGCCCGCATGCGTCATGGCGTCGGAAAGGTGCTTGCGAATTTCGCCGTCGAAGCCGCGCAGCACGTTGTCGGCGCGAAATACCTGCGTGACCTGCGATCCGAGGCGCGCGAAGACGCTGGCGAATTCCACGGCGATATAGCCGCCGCCGACGACCATCAGACGGTCAGGAAATTTCGGCAGATCGAAGATCTCGTTCGACGAGATCGCCAGATCGGCGCCGGGAACCGCCGGCTCCATGACAGGCGAGCCGCCGGTCGCCACGAGAATGATCCGGGCCGTGACATTGCGTCCGTTCGACAGCGCAATGCCGTTCGGCCCTGTCAGGACGGCGCGCGCCGCGATCTGCTCGACGCCCGCCTTTTCCATATTGGCCGCGTAGATGCCGGAGAGACGCGTAATCTCCTTTTCCTTGGCCGCGACCAACGTCGGCCAGTCGAAGCGCGCCGGCGCGACGGTCCAGCCGAAACCGGCGGCGTCCTCGAACTCGTCGCGGAAGCGGCTGGCGTAGACGTAGAGCTTCTTCGGCACGCAGCCGCGGATCACGCAGGTGCCGCCCGTGCGATATTCCTCGGCGACCGCGACCTTCGCGCCGTATCCCGCCGCGATGCGGGCGGCGCGCACGCCGCCGGAGCCGGCGCCGATGACGAAAAGATCGTAGTCGAAAGCGCTCAAGCTCTTCCTCCGGCCGACTAGATGTCGTGGCCCTTCTTCTTCATTTCCTCGCGCACGCGCGCCATCATGTCCGTCGACAATTGCTTCTGCCAGGCCTGCATCGCGACGAACACATCGTTGAACACGAGCGGCTGCGTCTCGACATATTTGGCGCCGGCGGCGCTCTTGAAGAAGCCTGAAATCTGCTTGAGCTCGTCCTCGGTGAATCGCTGGGCATAGGAGCGCGCCGCCTGGTCGATCACCGTCGCCGTGCGCTTGTCGAATTCCGGCTTGATCTGCTCCAGCACGACGTTCAGGTCCTTGATCAGGTCCGGACGGGTCTGGGTCAGGCGCGTGGCGATCTGGTCGAGGAATTGCGGCACGGCGATATCGAACGAACGCGCCATGCCTGACGCCACGACGATCTCGCGGCCGAGTGCGATCTGGGCGGCGGTCGGCTCCGCCGGCGTCGCGGCGGGCGCAGCCGCTGCGGGCTTGGCCGCTGGCGCGGGCGCCTGGGCGAACGCGGGGCCGGCTGCGAGGAGGGCGGCAAGGCCGAACGCGCGGGGCAGGGTGGCAATCTTCACGTTTTTCTCCTGGGAAAGCGCGGTTTTCAGGAAGCGTTGCGGCTCAGGCCGTTTCGCCGATGACGCGGACCCCCGATGCGCCGGCTATGACGACGGCGTTCGCAAGTCCAATGAACAATCCGTGCTCGACGACGCCGGGAATGGCGACAAGGGCGGCGGCGAGCGCCTCCGGGTCGCGAATGGCGCCCAGCTGGCAGTCGAAGATCGCATGCCCGCCGTCCGTGACGAAAGCATGGCCGTCGGTCTTCGTCCGCAGAGAGACCTTGCCGGACAGGCCGAGGTCAGCGATCGCCCGCCCGATGTGCCGCCGCGTCGATTCCATTCCGAAACGATCGACCTCGACCGGCAGCGGAAAGCGGCCGAGCTGCGCCACTTCCTTTGTCTCGTCGGCGATAACCACCATGCGGGCCGAAGCCGCCGCCACGATCTTCTCGCGCAGCAGGGCGCCGCCGCCGCCCTTGACCAGCCGCAACCTGGAATCGAACTCGTCGGCGCCGTCGACCGTCAGGTCCAGTTCCGGCGTTTCGTCGAGCGTGGAAAGCCGGATGCCGAGCCCCTCCGCCTGCAGGCGCGTGCGCTCGGATGTCGGCACGCCGACGATATCGAGCCCGTCGCGCACCTTTGCGCCCAGAATGTCGACGAAGAAGGCGGCGGTCGATCCCGTGCCAAGGCCGAGCCGCATGCCCGGACGCACGAATTCCGCGGCGCGGGCGGCCGCCAGCCGCTTGGCCTCGTCCTGAGAAATGGCTGAAGGCCCGGACATGCTTCTCCCGCGCGAACCGATGCGGCGGGATATCGGCTTACGGGCGAAAACGCAATCTGAAGCGGCGGTCCTACTTGCCCGGCGGCGTGCAGACCACGGAATCGTTGAGCACGTAGCAGATAGACATGGTTCCGGACCGCAGGTCGACGCGGAACACGCCCCCCTCGTGCTCGTGGCGGGAGGCGACGAGGCCGTATTCGCTGGAGGCCTGCGCCGTCGCGCCTTCGCCGGGCGGGTAGCAGAGGGTCACGCCGATCGAGCCTTCCTTGAGGCCGTACTGGCAGGCGCCGATCTCGCCGGTGGCCTTGTCCAGGCGGTACACGCGGTTGAGGATGATTTCCGGCGCCGCCAGGAACTCGTAGGAGCCGGCGAGAGCTGCGGATCCTGCCAGCGAAAGGCCGGCGACGGCGGCGAAACGGACGAGAATGCGGTGCATGACGCGGCCCCTGGGCGGAACGGAAATCCTGTCCGATCCAGCACGAACATGGTTAACGCCGGGTTGACGCGGACCCGTTGGCCCGCCTAGTCCGGAATATGTCCGACGTTCCTCCGCTCCTCGTCTTCGACCTCGACGGCACGCTCGCCGAAACCGCCGGCGACCTGATCGGCACGCTGAATTTCGTGCTGAAGCGCGAGGGCGTCGCGCCCCTGCCGCTGTCTCAGGCGCGCTTCATGCTCGGCATGGGCGCCCGCGCGCTCATCCAACGCGGCTTCGCGGCGCAGAACGTTCCGCTGGAGCCGGCGAAACTGCAGCAATTGTTCGGCGATTTTCTGGCCCATTACGAAGCGCATATCGCCGACGAGAGCTTCCTCTTTCCCGGCGTGATCGAGGCGCTCGACCGTTTCGAGGCGGCGGGCTGGGCGTTCGCCGTCTGCACCAACAAGACCGAGGCGCCGGCCCGCAAGCTCCTGCAGGCGCTGGGCGTCGCCGACCGTTTCCGTGTCATCGTCGGGCAGGACACGTTCGAGTGCCCCAAGCCCGACCCGCGCGTCCTGCGCGCGACGATCGAGGCGGCCGGCGGCCAGGTCGCGCGCGCGATCATGGTGGGGGATTCGCGCACGGACATCGACACGGCGCGCAATCTCGGCGTGCCGGTCGTCGCGGTGGATTTCGGCTATACGGACACCCCGGTCCACGAACTCGGCCCAGACCGGGTGATTTCGCATTTCGACGCGCTGTGGGAGGCCGTTGCGGCGATTGCGCCTTGACGGGCGTATCCCGGCCCGCCTAAACCCTGCGCGTCCGGCCGCAAGGCCCGGCGGGCGCGTAGCTCAGCGGGAGAGCACTCCCTTCACACGGGAGGGGTCACAGGTTCAATCCCTGTCGCGCCCACCATCCAGACCACCGAAGATCTGATCGTTTCTTCCGTCTCTCGATCGCCGCCGGGATCGGCCGGTCGGGCGTCGCAAAAGCTCGCATGACAGCGGTGGCCGGCGGCCTTACGCCGCCGCCTCCAGCGCGGGCGCGCAAACGCTCTCGATGGTGGCGATGCGATTGCGCCCTTCGGATTTCGCTTCCATGAGCGCGAGGTCGGCTGACCGCAACAGGAGCTTCAGGTCCGCCGGCGCGCGCTCGACGCGCGCGCATCCGATGCTGACGGTCAGGCGGGCGGTTTCCGTCTTGGTCACGACCGGCGCGCCGGTGCAGAAGGCGAGCGTGCGCTGGGCGCAGGCGTGCGCGTGGCGCGTCTCGGCCCCCGTCAGCAGCGCGACGAATTCGTCGCCGCCATAACGGGCCGCCAGGCCGAACTCGGTCAGCCCGGAGCGCCGCAGCGCGTCGGCGACATGGCGCAAGGCCTCGTCGCCGAAATCGTGGCCGAGCCGGTCATTGAACGATTTGAAGCGGTCGATGTCGATCATCAGGGCGACAGCCGGTTCGCCGGCGGCGGCGGCGGCGCGCAGGCGCGTCTCGGCGGCGCGGTCGAAGCCGCGCCGATTGGCGAGTTCCGTCAGAGCATCCTTGTGGGCGAGTTCTTCGAGCTCGCGGCGCGCCGCATGCGCCTCGACCGCCAACCGCGAAATGCGGACGGTCAGGGGCGGCGCAATGGCCAGCGGCGCGGCGATCCCGATGATCATGGCGATGCGCATGGCCTGCGCCGCCGTCAGGACTGCGTCGGGGCTGTCGCCGAGCGCGATGCGCATCATGCCGTAGGTGATGGCCGCAGAGGCGAGGATGGCCGACAGCGTCACCGCCGTGACGACGGCAAGCAGGCCGAGCCGTGTTTCCCCCATCAGTCGCAAGCGCCCCTCCGCCCGATCGGCCGTTGATAGCCTGCGAACCCCTTATGGAGATTTAAGAACTTACCTCGTAAGGCGCGGCGCCCTTAACAATTCGCGCGCCTTCTGCGAAAACCCCGGCGCGGCGCGACGTGCGCCGGTTACATATCGCGAGCCTCATGTCCGCTCCCGTCGTCCGTTTCGCGCCATCGCCCACCGGCCGCATCCACATCGGCAACGCCCGGACGGCCCTGCTCAACTATTTGTTCGCCGCCCGGCAGGGCGGAACCTTCATCCTGCGTTTCGACGATACCGACGTTGCACGCTCGACCGACGAATTCGCCCGTTCGATCGAGATCGACCTGGGCTGGCTCGGGATCGCGCCGCAGGCGACGTTCCGCCAGTCCGACCGCATCGCGCTGTACGAAAAGGCCGCCGACCGGCTGAAGGCCGCCGGTTCGCTCTATCCGGCCTACGAAACGCCGGGCGAACTCGACCGCCGGCGCAAATTGCAGCAGGCGCGCGGGCTGCCGCCCGTCTATGACCGCGCGGCGCTGCGGCTGTCGCCCGAGGAACGCGCGCGCCTCGAAGCCGAAGGCCGCAAGCCGCACTGGCGCTTCAGGCTCGACCAGCGCGTCGTCGAATGGAACGATGGCGTGCGCGGTCCCTCGCACATCGACTGCGCTTCGCTTTCCGATCCTGTGATGATCCGTGAGGACGGCACCTTCCTCTACACGTTTACCTCGGTCGTCGACGACATCGACATGGGCGTGACCGACATCATTCGCGGCGAGGATCACGTCACCAACACCGCCGTGCAGATTCAATTGTTCGAGTCGCTGGCCGACGCCGGCCGCACGCCGCGCTTCGCGCATCACAACCTGCTCGTAGATGCGACCGGCGGCGGTCTGTCGAAGCGGACCGGCGCCCTGTCGATTGCTTCGCTGCGCGACAGCGGCGTCGAGGCGATGGCGGTCGCTTCTCTCGCCGTTCTCACCGGCACGTCCGACGAAGTACACGCGACGACGTCGCTGGTCGAGTTGGCGCAATCCTTCGATCTCGCGCACATTTCCCGCAATTCCGCGAAATTCGATCCCGAAGACCTGCGCGCGCTCACCCAGCGCACGCTGCACCGGTTCGGTTTCGAGGACGTGCGCGAGCGGCTGGCGGCGCACGACATCGTCGGCGCCCGCGCCGAAGCCTTCTGGCTCGCGGTGCGCGGCAATCTCGACACCTTCCTCGATGTCGTCGGCTGGTGGCGGATCGTCGAGGGCGAGATCGAACCAATTGTCGAGGACGCGGAATTCTGCCGGGAGGCCGCGAAGCTGCTGCCGGCGGAGCCGTTCGACGATGCCACCTGGGTGGCATGGACAGGCGCGGTGAAGGCGGCGACCGGACGCAAGGGCAGGGCATTGTTCCATCCGTTGCGGCTGGCGCTGACCGGGCGCGAAAACGGCCCGGAACTGACGAAGCTTCTCCCCTTGATCGGTCGGGCGCGCGCCGCGAGCCGCCTTGGCGCATGAGCGCCCGTTTGGCCGACGCCGCCGGCTGGCGTAGAAAGCGCCCATGAACGCGCCCCTCCGGCCCACCGCCGACAATTTCGCGAGCGCGCTGCAATCGACCGTGCGCGCGGCCGCGCAATGGCTGATCGAGCGGCAGAAGCCGGACGGCCATTGGGTCGGCCGCGCCGAAACCAACGCCTGTATCGAGGCGCAATGGTGCCTCGCGCTGTGGTTCCTGGGGCTCGAAGATCATCCCCTGCGCCGTCGCCTCGGCGCTGCGCTGCTGCAGACGCAGCGGCCCGACGGCGCCTGGGACGTTTATTTCGACGCCCCGAACGGCGACATCAACGCGACGGTGGAGGCCTATGCGGCGCTGCGTTCGCTCGGCCACGGCGACGACGAACTGGCGCTCGCAAGAGCCCTCGCGTGGATACGGTCCAAGGGCGGCCTGCGCAACGTGCGCGTCTTCACGCGCTACTGGCTGGCGCTGATCGGCGAATGGCCGTGGGAGAAGGCGCCGAACATTCCGCCGGAAGTCATCTGGTTTCCCGTCTGGTTTCCCTTCTCCATCTACAATTTCGCACAATGGGCGCGCGCCACGCTGATGCCGATCGCGGTCCTCTCCGCGCATCGGCCGAGCCGTCCGCTCCCGCCCGGCAATCGTCTCGACGCGCTGTTTCCGGACGGGCGCGACGCCTTCGATTACGATCTGCCGCGTAAGGCGGAGGCAGGCCTTTGGGACTCGTTCTTCCGCGGCGCCGACAAGGTCCTGCATCGCTTGCAAGGCAGGGGCAGCAAGGCGCCGACAGGCATGATCCGTCGCGCCGCGATCAGCCGCGCGCTCGAATGGATGATACGGCATCAGGATTCGGACGGCGGCTGGGGGGGCATCCAGCCGCCCTGGATCTACGGCCTCATGGCGCTGCATGTCGAAGGCTACGGCCATCGCCATCCCGTGATGGCGAAAGGATTCGATTGCCTCAACGATCCCGGCTGGCGCGTCGATGTCGGCGAGGCGACGTACATCCAGGCGACCAATTCGCCCGTATGGGATACGATCCTGACGCTGCTCGCCTTCGAGGACGCCGGGCTTTGCGGAGAATATCCGGCTGAAGTCGAGAAGGCCGTGCAATGGGTGCTCGACCGCCAGGTCCGCGTGAAGGGCGACTGGTCGGTGAAACTGCCCGACGTCGAACCCGGCGGCTGGGCCTTCGAATACGCCAACAACTTCTATCCCGATGTCGACGACACGGCGGTAGCGCTGATCGCGCTCGCGCCATTCCGCAACGATCCTTTCTGGCGCGCGAAGGGGATCGAGGAGGCGATCGAGCGCGGCGTGAACTGGCTGATCGCCATGCAGAGCCGTGGCGGCGGCTGGGGCGCCTTCGACAAGGACAACGACCGCCAGTTGCTGACCAGGATTCCGTTCTGCGATTTCGGCGAGGCGCTCGATCCGCCGTCGGTGGACGTGACCGCGCATGTCGTCGAAGCCTTCGCCAAGCTCGGCCTGCAGAAGACGCATCCCGCGATGGTCCGCGCGCTCGACTACCTGCGTCGCGAGCAGGAAGCCGACGGCGCGTGGTTCGGGCGCTGGGGCGTCAATTACATCTACGGCACAGGCGCCGTGCTGCCGGCGCTCGAGGCGATCGGCGAGGACATGAGCCAGCCTTATGTCGCGCGCGCCTGCGACTGGCTGAAGACGCGCCAGCAGGATGACGGCGGTTGGGGCGAGACCTGCGCTTCCTACATGGACATCGCCGCCGCCGGTCGCGGCGCAACGACCGCGTCGCAGACGGCGTGGGCCGTTATGGCGCTGGTCGCCGCCGATCGCGCGGATGATGTCGAAGCCATCGAACGCGGCTGCCACTACCTGATCGAGCGGCAGGCCAGCGGAACATGGGCGGAAGCGCAATATACCGGGACGGGTTTCCCGGGCTACGGCGTCGGCCAGACGATCAAGCTTTCCGATCCGTTGTTGCAGAAGCGACTGATGCAGGGGGCCGAACTGTCGCGCGCCTTCATGCTCCGCTACGATCTTTATCGCCACTATTTTCCGGTCATGGCGCTGTCGCGCGCGGCGCGAATGATCGGACGACGCGCCGCCGTCTGAAGCGCAGCAAAGCTTCCGGGGCCATGCGTCGAAGCGCCTGCGTTCGCTCGCCGCCTAGACGGGCCGTAGCTTCGGCCGCACCGTCATCGCGCGCAGTCTCGGCTATTCGCCGCTCGGCGGCGCCGACCTCGATTTTCATGAACAGGGCGTGCGCTGCCTCATGCGCATTCCCCCCCGAAGACATCGCGAACGCGGCGTGAGGGCAGGTCAGGCGACCGGAATAGCCTTCGGCTTGCCGTTGTCGTCGACCGCCACCATCGTGAACGTGCCTGTCGTCACTTTCTCGCTGGTGTTCGTGCGGAAGCGCTGCGCCCACGCCTCGACATGGATTTTCATCGACGTGCGTCCGACGCTGTCGATCGCCGTATAGACGCACAGGACATCGCCGACCTTGACCGGGCGGACGAAAGTCATCGCGTCGATGGCGACCGTGACGACGCGCCCCTGCGCGCGTTCGACGCCGGCGATGCCGCCCGCCTGGTCCATGCGCGACAGCACCCATCCGCCGAAGATGTCGCCGTTTGCATTCGTGTCTGCCGGCATGGCGATGACGCGGATGGCGAGATCGCCGCGCGGCGTGGCGTCGGAACTGTCGGTCATGGATGATCCTGTGAAGCCTGCGCCATTGTCGGGAATGGCGCTCGCCTGCGCAAGCAGCTACTGGCCGAGCACGCGCATCTGCCGCCGCCGCCCGTCAGGGCCGATCGCGTCACGCGTCTCGCCGCGCGACACGGCGCTGGCGCGTTCGCCGACATTGATGCCGGAGGATTGCGTGCCGGCCGTCGGCGCCTGCGCCGCGAGCGCGCGTTCCGCCTCGCTCTGCGCGTCGGCCGCCTTGCGCTCGTCGAGCAGCTTTTGCGCTGCGGCGGCGTCGAATTTCGTCTTCTTCGTCGTGGCGGGCGCCGCGCCGGGCTGCTTCGGCCGCGACATCTGCTCGGCCTGCTCGGCCGTCACGATCATGTCGCCCTTGCGCCGTTCGCCCAGCATCTGCTCGGCTTCGGCCAGCGCTTCGACCCAGCTCTTGTCCGGCGGCTTGCAGGTGCACGTCTTGTCGGCGACCTTTTCGTAGCGGAACGCGTTCGGCATGTCCGAATAGGCTTCGCCGCTGGCCGAGATGGCCGAATGCATGTCGCGCGACATCGAGCGCGTGTAGACCTTCACTTCGGCGTTCGGGCACAAGGCCGTGCACAGGTCCTGCAACGGGCCGAGGTCGCTGCGTCGCGCGGAATAGCTGACCGGGAAGAACCCGCCGTCGCAGGTCCGCACGCAGACCGCGACGGGCCCGCCCATCGGGCCGGCGTCGGTCTCCTCGCCGGGCGGGCCGGGTTCGGGCGGATAGACGCGGTCCGGGCCGGTCCCGAACAGACGCTCGAGGAAATTCGGTTCGCGCCGCAGGCCGTCGCGGCACCACGTGTCGTACTTGTTCTGTAATTGCTGGCGCAGCCCCGGATCGCCATAGGCGGCGCGCTGCAATTGCGCGACGTTGGCCTGCATGCGCTGGATCTGCGCGTTCAAGCCGTCGCATTGCGCCGGCCGGTCGCCGAAGAACAGGAATTGCGGTTTTTCGCAGCCGATGGAGCGCGCGTAGGCCACCGCGCGGGCGAGATCGGTCTGCGCCTTGCGGGTGGCGTCCTGTGCGCGATCCGGCGCGGCGCTCTGGCCCATCGAGGCGATCTGCAGGGCCAGCCGGTTGCAATCGACCGCCTGCGCAGCCGCGCCGCCGCAGGCGAAAGCAAGCCCGGGCAGGGCGACAAGCGCCCGCATCAGGCCTGCGGCGGTGAAAGACTTCATTGCGATCCGTTCCAGCGACGCACGCCGCGCGAATCCTTGTCGGCTGCGATTGTGGCGCCTTCAGGCCTAAGGTCGGGCGGCGCCTCGCGCAAGCCGCTGCGCCCGCATGGCTTCCGGGCGAGAGCGTTCACCGCCTCTTTCGCAACGCCGAAATCGTCGCCATATGACGCCTGCGCAAAGCTGGAGAGTCCGATGCCCACCGCCAAATCCGCCCTGATCGCCCTTGGCGTTTCGTTCGGCCTCGGGATCGTTCTTGCCGGCGCAGCGCGCGCCGATGACGGCCCGGACCTGATCTTCCGGAAGTCGACGACATTCAAGTTATTGACACCAAACGATAAACTCGCGACCTACGCCATCGACGACCCACTCGTGGAGAACGTGGTGTGCGACTATACGGTGCCGGAAAAGGGCGGCGTCGCCGGCATGGTCGGGGTCGCCGAGGAATTGTCCGATGTCTCGATCGCCTGCCGCCAGTACGGGCCGGTGAAGATCCGTGAGAAATTCGCGCAGGGCGACGTGGTGTTCAGCGAGCGCCGGTCGCTGCTGTTCAAGCGCATGCAGATCGTGCGCGGCTGCGACGCGAAACGGAACGTGCTCGTCTACATGGTCTATTCGGACAAGCTGATCGAGGGGTCGCCGAAGAACTCGACGTCAGCCGTGCCGATCCAGCCTTGGGGCGCGAGCGCCGAACCGCTGGCGAAATGCGGGGATTTCGTGAAGGGCTGAGCGTAAGGGCTTAAGGACTTGCGGTTTCAATTGTCGCAGGTCACGACGACGGCGCCCGGCTTGACCTGGGTTGCGACCGTCTCGACATGGCCCGACCGGGTCGAGCCGGTGATGTCCTCGGCCCGGCCGAAGGCGATCGACGGACCGAGGCCATGCGACTCGCACCAGGCGTCGGCGACCACCCGGCCGCAGGACTTGCCGGACGTCAGGCATTCGGTGATGCCGTAGCCATCCGTATCGTTGATGACGAAGGTGTTCTGGCCAGCGGCCTGCGCCCCGGTGCGTCCGAACAGGCTCATGATCAGCAACCCGCCGATCAGCGGCAGGACGATGCGCGGAAGTACACGGTGCTCGAACTCGACGAAAGTCATGACTCTGCCTGTGGCGCAATGGTCCATTAACGCTCCGATCTTGCTCGGGAGGGGTGAAGAAAAGCTTAAAAGGCCGGGCTTGCGCCGGCCTGTCTTGACGGCGAAGGCGACTTGCGCGCATGGTCGGCCCATGACGACCGCCGCCCGCATCTGCCGGAGCATTATTATCCGCTAGCTATTTCGCTGGCTGGATCCGTCATGTCTTCATGTCGATAGATGGTCCGGCCGCCAGGCCAAAGGATCTTTTGATGTCGACCCCGACGCTTCGCCTCTACAATACGCTCACGCGCGACAAGGAAAATTTCGCTCCGATCGACGCGCGCAACGTCCGCATGTACGTCTGCGGGCCGACGGTTTACGACTATGCCCATATCGGCAACGCGCGCCCGGTCATCGTCTTCGACGTATTGTTCCGGCTGCTGCGCCATCTCTACGGCGCCGATCATGTTACCTACGTCCGAAACATCACGGACGTGGACGACAAGATCAACGCGCGCGCTGCCGAGCGCGGAATCACAATTCGGGAACTGACGGAAGAAACGAACCGCATCTTCCAGGCCGACGTGAAGGCGCTCGGCTGCCTCGAGCCGAACGTCCAGCCGCGCGCCACCGAACATATCGCCGAGATGATCGCCATCATCGAGCGCCTGATCGCCTCGGGCCACGCCTATGCGGCGGAAGGCCACGTGCTGTTCTCCGTGCCGTCCATGGCGGACTATGGAAAGCTTTCGCGTCGTCCGCTCGACGACATGATCGCCGGCGCCCGCGTCGATGTCGCGCCCTACAAGAAGGGCGACATGGATTTCGTTTTGTGGAAGCCGTCGAGCGACAGCGAACCCGGCTGGGACAGCCCGTGGGGCAGGGGGCGGCCGGGCTGGCACATCGAATGCTCGGCCATGAGCTGGAAGCATCTGGGCGAAACCTTCGACATACACGGCGGCGGCATCGACCTCGTGTTTCCCCATCACGAGAACGAGATCGCCCAGAGCCGTTGCTGCTTCGATGCGCCCGTCATGGCGAACGTCTGGATGCACAACGGCTTCCTGCAGGTCGAGGGCGAGAAGATGTCGAAAAGCCTCGGCAATTTCGTCACGATCAACGAATTGCTGCACACGGAGAAATTCGGCGGCCGCACATGGCCGGGAGAGGTGCTGCGCCTCGCCATGCTGAAGACGCATTATCGCCAGCCCATCGACTTTTCCGTGCGCGGACTGGAAGAAGCCGAGAAGATACTGGAGGACTGGGCAAGGGCGACCGATGGCGTCGCAGCTTCGGCGCCGAGCGCCGAATTTATCGAGGCTCTGGCCGACGATCTCAATTTCGCGCGCGGCGAGGCGCATCTTCACGCGTTGCGCAAATCCGATCCAGCGGCCCTGCGCGCCAGTCTAGATCTCGTCGGCATCGATCCGTCGTCATTCGCGCCGAAGGCGGCGCCTGTCGACGCGGGGCTTGCCGCAAAGGTGGAAGCGCTGATCGCCGCGCGCCTCGACGCCCGCAAGGCGAAGAACTGGGCCGAATCCGACCGCATCCGCGACGAACTGGCGAGGCTGGGAATCGTGCTGAAAGACAACAAGGACGGTACGACGACCTGGGAGGTGAAGCGGTGAGCCGCCCTCTTCATGGCCGGGCTTGTCCCGGCCATCCACGTCGGGTCGATGCAATGGTCGTTTCGGACTGGTCGGCGCTCTTTCCAGTTCGGTCGCTGCGCACGTCGACGTGGATGCCCGGCACAAGGCCGGGCATGACAGCGGAGAGGCGAGTGGCGATCCCGGCCGCGGCGGAGGCCGCCCCATGACCATCTCCCTTCGCCCCTTCCTGCCCTCCGATGCGCCGGCGCTGGCGCGCCTGTTTCGAGACAGCGTCGAGATTCTGGCCGAGGACGATTACACAGACGACCAGCGCGCGGCCTGGGCGTCCGCCGCCGACGATCTCGCTACTTTTGCCGAGAAGCTCGCCAAGGCCCTCACGCTCGTCGCGCTGCATGACGGCGCGTTGGCAGGCTTTGCGTCTTTCGCCGACGGCAGGATCGACATGCTCTACGTCGATCCCGAGCACGCGCGCGAAGGCGTGGCGACGACGCTGATCGACGCGCTGGAAAAGCTCGCCGCCGCGCGCGGCGCCGACAGGATGGAGACCGACGCCAGCGACAGCGCCCGCGATTTCTTTGCGCGCCGCGGTTACGAGCCGCAGAGCCGCAACACGATCATGCGCGCCGGCGAATGGCTCGCCAACACCACGATGAAGAAAACGCTCGGCCAGACAAAGTCTGCCGGCAAACCCGGAGCGACGCACTGATGGCGCGCGAAAGACTGAGCCTGTTCGACACGACCCTGCGCGACGGCGCGCAGACAACCGGCGTCGATTTCTCCCTCGACGACAAGAGATCGATCGCGAGGATGCTCGACGATCTCGGCATGGATTACATCGAGGGCGGCTATCCCGGCGCCAATCCGCTCGACACCGAGTTCTTCTCGAAACGGCCGAAAGTGAAGGCGAAGTTCGCCGCCTTCGGCATGACCAAGCGCGCCGGGCGCTCCGCCGCCAACGATCCGGGCGTCGCCGGCCTGATCGCGGCCGACGCGGATACGATCACCTATGTGGCCAAGTCCTGGGACTACCAGGTTCGCGTCGCGCTCGAATGCTCGCTCGAGGACAATCTCGAGGGCATCACGGATTCGGTCTCTTATGCGGTCGGCAAGGGCCGCGAGGCGATCGTCGATTGCGAACATTTCTTCGACGGCTACAAGGCAAATCCCGACTATGCGCTGGCATGCGCTGAAGCCGCCTACAAGGCCGGCGCCCGCTGGGTCGTGCTGTGCGACACCAACGGGGGCACGTTGCCGCACGAGATCGAGAGAATTGTCGGCGAAGTGGTCAAGCGCATCCCCGGCGATCATGTCGGCATTCACGCGCACAACGACACGGAGAACGCTGTCGCCAATTCGCTGGCCGCCGTGCGCGCCGGCGCAAGGCAGATCCAGGGCACGCTCAACGGTCTCGGCGAACGCTGCGGCAACGCCAATCTCGTATCGCTCATCCCGACGCTGCTGCTGAAGCCGGAACTTGCCGAGAAATTCGAGATCGGCGTCACCCGCGAGAAACTCGGCGCCTTGACCAAGGTGAGCCACGCCTTCGACGAATTGCTCAACCGCGCCCCCAACCGTCATGCGCCCTATGTCGGGTCGAGCGCCTTCGCCACCAAGGCCGGCATTCACGCATCCGCTGTGCTGAAGGACCCGCGCACCTACGAGCATGTCGAACCGGAATCGGTCGGCAATAAGCGCAAGGTCCTCGTCTCCGACCAGGCCGGCAAGTCGAACATACTGTCGGAGCTGGAGCGGCTCGGCATTTCCATCGACAAGAACGATCCGCGTCTGTCGCGGCTTCTGGATGAAGTGAAGGAGAAGGAAGCGCAGGGCTACGCCTACGAAGGCGCGGACGCGTCCTTCCTCCTGCTCGCCAAGCGCGTGCTGGGCCAATTGCCGGATTATTTCGACGTCGAACGTTTCAGCGTGAATGTCGAGCGTCGCTACAATGCCGTCGGCAATCTCGTCAGCGCCTCGGAGGCGATCGTCAAGGTGCGCGTCGACGGCGAGACGCTGATCTCGGCCGCCGAAGGCAACGGCCCGGTCAACGCGCTCGATCTCGCGCTCCGCAAGGATCTCGGCCGGTTCCAGAAATTCATCGAGGATGTCGAACTGGTCGACTATCGCGTTCGCGTCTTCCAGGGCGGCACCGACGCCGTCACGCGCGTGCTGATCGAATGCGCTGACAAGGACGGCGAGCGCTGGTCGACGGTCGGCGTGTCGGCGAACGTGATCGACGCTTCGTTCCAGGCGCTCGTCGATTCCATCAACTACAAACTGATGGTCTCTGGCGCGAAATAATCAGGCGGCGGCGTCGAGCGGCGCGTCGAACAACAGACGCACGACGCACTCGCTGTCGGCGATCCGTGCGTGACGCCACGAATCCTGCATGAAGGCGTAGAGGGCGAGGGGCGCGTGGACCTCCACGAGCGGCGCGCCGTGGCTTTCGCCGGCGAGCATGGCCCGATCGATGAATTCCATGAGATCCTCGCCGGCCGGACAGTCGGTCAGCGTGATCGCCAGTGGCCCCCGGGCTGGCAGGGCGGCGGCAAGCAGACGTTCGAAATCCGAAATAGACAAGAGATCACCCGATCAGGCTTCACACGGCCAAGACTCTGCGGTCCGAAAGCTGAACCGGGGCTGAACCGCCCTCTCCACGAATGGCTTCGTTTGCGGTAAACCATTGCGGGTAGGGGAGTTTTCGCATGTATGACGCCGCCTCGTTCCGCCTCGACGGCGACATCTGCCTCGTCACCGGCGCCGGCGCCGGCATTGGAGAAGCCATATCCCGGTGCTTTGCGGATGCGGGCGCGCGCGTGCTCGTCACGGATCGCGACGAGGCCGCCGCGGCTCGGGTCGCCGCCGAGATCGTGGCGGCGGGCGGCGTCGCCGTCGGACGGCCCTGCGACGTCACGGACGAGACCTCGCGTGAGGCTGCCGTCGACGCCGCGCGTTCGGCGTTCGGCGGTCTCACGATCCTGGTGAACAATGCCGGCGGCGGCGGGCCGAAACCATTCGACATGTCGATGACCGATTTTCGCTGGGCTTACGAACTGAACGTCCACGCCCTGTTCCGTCTGACCCAGCTCGCGGTCCCGCACATGGAGCGGGCCGGTCGCGGCGCGATCCTGAACGTGTCTTCCATGGCTGGCGAGAATACGGCGCCGCGCATGGCGTCCTACGGATCGTCGAAGGCGGCGGTGAACCATCTTACCCGCAACATCGCCTTCGACCTCGGGCCGAAAAACATACGGGTAAACGCTATTGCGCCGGGCGCAATCCGCACGCGGGCGCTCGCATCCGTGCTGACGCCGCAGATCGAGGCTGCGATGCTCGCCCGCACGCCGCTCGGCCGTCTCGGCGAGCCGCGCGACATCGCCAATGCGGCGCTGTTTCTCTGTTCGCGGGCTGCCGCCTGGATCAGCGGGCAGGTCCTGACGGTGAGCGGCGGCGGCGTCCAGGAACTGGATTGATCGCGGTTCAGAGCCGCGGGTCGATCGTCTCGACCTTGCCGGCAGGCGTCTGGCGAGCCAGCGCCGACGAGATCATCGGCAGGACGTCCTCGACCCGCTCGGCGACGAGATAGCGCAACTCGAACTCCGGCCGGATAAATCCGGAATTGCGCATATGCGCGAAAAGGGACAGGAGCGGGCGCCAGAAGCCGCCGATGTCCGCGATGACAACGGGCTTGGTATGGCGGCCGAGTTGCACCCAGGTCAATTGCTCGACGAGTTCCTCCAGGGTGCCGACGCCGCCCGGCAGCGCGACGAAAGCGTCGGCGCGGTCGAACATCGTGCGCTTGCGCGTGTGCATGTCCTCGACGACGACCAGTTCCTGCGCCTCGGCCAGCGGGTTTTCGCGCTTCTTCAGAAAATCCGGGATGATGCCGGTGACGCGGCCGCCGGCGGCTAGCGTCGCGCGGGCGACCACGCCCATCAGGCCGTTGTCGCCGCCGCCATAGACGAGGCCGTGGCCTCCCGCCCCGATGCGGCGGCCGAGTTCTTCCGCCGCTGCGGCGAAGACGGGGTCCACGCCGTTGGCCGAGCCGCTATAGACGCAGATGTTCTTCGAGGCGCCGTCGCTTGGCGCGTTACGGGTCACTGCACGCGCGTCCAGGTCTCGCCCTTGCAGATCGCGCCGCCCATCACGCATCCGTCGAGCGTGATCGAATTGGATCCGTTGAGCGTGATCTTGCCCATGTACATCTGGCCGTCGTCGAGGTTCTTGACCTGCCCTTGCCAGATGTTGGGGCCGGCCTTCTGCGCGCCGGAAAAGACCATCGAGCCGATGAACTTCCTGTCGGCCGGATCGGTTACGCCCTTCACCTTCACGCAGAGGCCGGAACCACACCGGAAGAAGTTGAAGGTCGTGCCGTCCTCGGGACGCCGCCAGACGCCGTAGGGATCGGCCGCGAACGCCATAGACGTCAGCAAGAACAACGCCGCAGTCGCGAGGGCGGCTCGAACCATGATCGGGTCCCCGGGGGATAAGGCGCTTTGGCGCGGACGCGCCTTTTTCCCTATATGTGGCCCCTCGTCAATGCTGCAAAGGCATGGTCGTGGCGCGAAAACATGCAATCCAGAGCCCGCGTGATTATATGTCCCTGAAATTTCCGCAGGAATCGAGATGAGACACCTTTCGTCGGCCCCACAGGCGGCGCCCGGGGCGCGTCCGGAGCCGGAAGCCGACCTCCTGTCGACGGGCCGCCGGCTATGGCCCTACATCTGGCCATCGGACCGCACCGACCTGAAATTGCGCATCGCACTGGCTTTCGTGCTGCTGGTGGCGGCCAAGCTGGTGACGCTGGCCGTTCCCTATTCCTTCAAATGGGCCACGGATTCGCTTGCCGGCGACGCCAGGGGGCTGTCCGACTGGCCGGACGCGCTCGCCGGCCCGGTGGCCTTGACGATTCTGTACGGCTTGCTGCGCACCGGCATGGCAGGACTGACACAGGCGCGCGACGCCCTGTTCGCGGCGGTCGCGATGAACGCCGTTCGCCGCCTCGCCAACGACGTGTTCGTGCACATGCACGAATTGTCGCTGCGCTTCCACCTGGAGCGCAAGACGGGCGCCCTCACCCGCGTGCTGGAGCGCGGCCGCAACGCCATCGAGACGATGGTGCGCATGATCACGCTGACCGGCGTCCCGACCATCCTCGAATTCGCGCTGATCCTCGTCGTGTTCTTCGTGCAGTTCGACTGGCGTTACGCCCTGGCCACGACGCTGATGATCGTCGTGTACATGGTGTTCACGACGATCGCGACGAACTGGCGGATCGGGATCCGTCGCTCCATGAACGACAGCGACAACGACGCCAACACCAAGGCCATCGACAGCCTGCTCAACTACGAGACCGTCAAATATTTCAACGCCGAGGCGCGCGAGGCGGAACGCTACGACAAATCCATGGCGCGCTATGAGAAGAACAGCGTCGCAAGCTATACGTCGCTCGCCGTTCTCAACGCCGGGCAGGCGGCGATCTTCACCGTAGGGCTGACTGCCGTCATGTGGATGTGCGTCGCCGGCATACGCGAAGGCCGCAACACGATCGGCGATTTCGTCCTCATCAACGCGATGATGATCCAGCTCTATCAGCCGCTGAACTTCATGGGCATGTTCTACCGCGAGGTGAAGCAGGCGGTGATCGACATCGAGGCCATGTTCGACATCCTGGAGCAGAAGGCCGAGATCAGGGACCGGCCCGGCGCCATGCCGCTGGTGGTCAAGGATGGAACGGTCCGCTTCGAGAACGTCTTCTTCCACTACGATCCTGCGCGCGAAATCCTGAAGGGCGTCGACTTCGAGGTTCCGGCCGGCCGCACGATCGCCATCGTCGGGCCCTCGGGCGCCGGAAAGTCGACGATCTCGCGCCTGCTGTTCCGCTTCTACGAACCGCAGCGCGGCCGCATCATGATCGATGGCCAGGACATCGCTGGCGTGACCCAGGAATCCCTGCGCCGCGCCATCGGCATCGTCCCGCAGGACACCGTCCTCTTCAACGATTCGATCGGCTACAACATCCGCTACGGCCGCTGGGAAGCGGGCAAGGACGAGATCCGTCAGGCGGCCGGAGATGCGCAGATCGAACCATTCATCGGCATCGTGCCGGGCGGTTACGAGGCGCAGGTCGGCGAGCGCGGTCTCAAGCTTTCCGGCGGCGAAAAGCAACGCGTCGCCATCGCCCGTACGATGCTGAAAGGCCCGCCCATCCTCATCCTCGACGAGGCGACATCTGCGCTCGACAGTTTCACGGAGCGCGAAATCCAGGCGGCCCTCGAACGCGTCTCGCGAGGCCGCACGTCGCTGGTCATTGCGCATCGCCTCTCGACCGTCGTCAATGCCGACGAGATCATCGTGCTCGACCAGGGGCGCATCGTCGAGCGCGGCCGGCACGAAGAACTTCTCGCCGCTGGCGGCGTCTATGCCGGCATGTGGAACCGCCAGCGCGAGGTCGACGACGCGCAGGAGAAACTGCGCCGCGCCGCCGCCGAGGAGGGGCAGAGCGTGCGGGTCAGCGTCGGGGCGTGAACCTGATCGCGTGACATTGCCCTCCGCCGGTGGCATGAGAGCGCCGCAAGGCACAGGAACCCCCATGTCCCTCTACGATTCCGTCCGTCGCCAGATCGTCCCGATCCATCCCGAAGGCTATGTTTTCATTGCGGCTTTCGCGATCGGCTCGCTGATCCTGCACTGGTTCTGGCCGCCGCTCGGCTGGATCGGCGCGCTGCTGACGCTCTGGTGCGCCTATTTCTTCCGCGATCCGCCGCGCGTCACGCCCGACCGCGACGGCCTCGTGGTCGCGCCAGCCGACGGCTATGTCTGCTCGATCGGCGCCTTCGCGCCGCCGCCTGAACTCGGCCTCGGCGCGGCGCCCATGCAGCGCGTGTCGATCTTCATGTCGGTGTTCGACTGCCACGTGAACCGCGCGCCGATCCCCGGCCGCATCGCGCGCATCGCCTACAAGCCCGGCCTGTTCGTCAACGCCGATCTCGACAAGGCGAGCGAGGACAACGAGCGCAACGGCTTCGTGATCGACACGACGCGCGGAACTTTTGGCGTCGTGCAGATCGCCGGCCTGATCGCGCGGCGCATCGTCTCCTTCTCCAAGGAAGGCGAGAGCGTGGCGACTGGCCAGCGCATCGGCCTCATCCGCTTCGGCTCGCGCGTCGACGTCTACATGCCGGCCGGCGCCACGCCGCTCGTCTCTCTCGGCACCAAGACGATTGCAGGCGAGACGCCGATCGCGGATTACGCCGCCGTCGCGTCAACGCTGTATCGCGCCGGTTGAATCGGCGCGCGGCCTGAACGCTAACCGGCCGTCATTTGGCCGGCCAGATCGTCGCGCCTTCCTTGATCGTCTCGACGATCTTGATGTCCTTGATCTCCATCGGCTTCACTTTGAGCGGGTTCTTGTCGAGGATGACGAAGTCCGCGAGTTTGCCGGGCTCGATCGAACCTTTCGTGGCGTCTTCGCCGTATTGACGCGCGCCATTGATCGTCATCGCCTTCAGCCCTTCCAATGGCGTCGCGCGCTGGTCGGCGCCGATGACCTCGCCGCCTCGTGAGACGCGGTTTGCGGCCGACCACAGCATGAACATCTGGTCGAGCGGCACGACGACAAAATCCGTGTGGTTCGTCGGCGCAATGCCCCGGGCCAGCGCCGCCTTCATCGGGCTGATGAACTGTGCCTGATCCTTCCCGCGATTGGCGATGTGCGCATCTGCAAAATAATAGGTATGCAGCGTGTAGAACGACGGCCTGATCTTGTACTTTGCGTATTTGTCGAGCTGGTCCTTCCGCACGAATTGGGAGTGGATGACCGTCGTGTTTCTGTCGCGCGTCGGGTCATTGCCAGCAGCGAATTCATGCCCGCGCAGCACGAGGTCGATCGCCGCATCGCCGTTGGCATGGATGATCAAAGGCACGCGAAGGTCGTAGACCTTCTTGATCATCTGTTTGGCGGCTTCCTCGGGGAAGGTGGGCTCGCCCCGCCAGTCCTTTTCGCCCGACGGTCCGCCCGTCAGATAAGGCTTCGTGAAAAAGGCGGTCCGCCCCTGCGGCGAGCCGTCGGTCGTGATCTTCACGCCGCCGATCTTCAGCCGGTTCTTGTAGGCGCCGAAAGTCGCGACCGGGTTGGTCTTCAGGACCTCGTCGAGATCGGTGATGAAAGGGTAGGAGACGACATCGATGATATTGGCGCCCGCATTGGCGGCGCGCTGCATCACGGCCAGATCGCCGGCGCGGGTCGAGCCTTCCTGGGCCGTCGTAATGCCATTGGACGCGTAGAGAAGCTGCGCCGCGCGCGTGAATTCGATTTCCTGTTGTGGCGTCGGCTTGGGCAGCGCCGCGAAGACCGGCAGATAGGCGGTCTCCATGATGAGTCCCCAAGGCTCCTGCGAGCCGTCCTTCCGGACGATGACGCCGCCGGGCGGGGTCTTCGTTTCAGCGGTGATTCCATACTTCTTGAGGGCCGCCGAGTTCAGCACGGCGCCATGCATCGACACATGATTGACCATGACCGGATTTTTGGGGAAGGCGGCGTCGAGGTGGCCCCGGTTCAGGAGTTCGCCTTTCGCCATGACGGTGTCGTCATAGCCGTAGGCCTGGATGATCTCGCCCTCCGGGATTTTTCTCGCATCGCGGAACTTGACGATTTCGGCGACGATGCTCGCCGCATCCTTCCCCGGTCCCGCTGGCGGCGGATAAACGTTCACCTGGTTGGCGACGCTGAGCGCGCTGAAATAATGGCTGTGACCGTCGATGAATCCGGGAAGGAGCGTCTTGTCCTGGAGGTCGATCACTCTTGTATTCCCGCCCTTGTGGCGATCGGTGACCGTATCCCGCGGGCCCACCGCGAGAATGCGCCCGGCTTTGACGGCGACGGCCTCCGCATTCGGCAGCTTGTCGTTCATCGTCAGGATCGTGCCGAGATAGATCGTGTCGGCGGCTTCGGCATATTGCGCTCGCGCGATCGGTGCGGAAATACATGCAAATAGCGTCGTCGTTGCAAGTAGAAGTCGCGCAGGCCTCATGGTTAGATTTCTCCCGACACATAATTCATTGAGTTCGCGTTTCGACCGGCTGCCCGTCCCGGGCTGCGCGGACGTAGACGCCTGCAAGAAGGCGGGCGCTTTCGTCCACGCCGGGCGATCCGGCGACATCAGCGACCCGCGGAGCCAATGCCCACACGCGCCAGGCCTGCAGGTCGTTTGCGATGTAACCAACGCGCATCGGCGCATCCGCAATCAGGCCCCTGTAGAAATCGACGATCCGGTCGCGTTTGTCGGGAAGATCGCCCTGCGTGCGCAATCCAGTGAACAGGGCGATGACGAGTGATGTTGGCGTCGTTGTCTCGCGCAGCATGCGGCCTGCGAATTCGAGCGCGGTTGGGGTGTCGATTTCGAGCCATGCGGTGAACAGCGCAGCCGCGTCCCGTTCGGGCAAGCTCCGGATCGATCTTGCGCGCTCCTTGATATAGGTCGCAGCGCTGGAATCCGCTGAAGCGCCGAGGAGCACGAGGTAGAGGGCAGCGTCCGGCCCGCTTTCGGGCCGCGCGAGTTCCGCCATGATCCGCGCCGGTTCGATGCGGCCGGCGAGGCTGCGGATCGCGTCATAGGGAGCAGCGGCGATCTCGCGCCGGGCGTTGCCGGAAACAAGCGGCGCCGGGTCGAACAATTCGGCCGCGAAGTTTCTCGCCCGCGCTCGCCAGCCTTCCTTGTCCAGTTCCGACTCGCGTTTCATCGCGGCGAGGCGTTTCAGCCAGTCGACATGTTCTTCGGATACTTCCGCGATCGGCGTCCAGTTCGTGAGAAGAGGATGCCGGCCGAGCGCGACAAGCGAGCCGGGAGCGAAAGACGACGATGGCATGTCCACAGCCGCGATCTGCACTTCGTCCGGGACCCTTGAGGATCCCTTGAGAATCCCGACGATCCTGAATTTGCGCGGTGATTGCGTCGCCCGCGCGACTACGACTGTCGAGGCGTTCCCGATTTGCCGGACGATGGAGGGCGTATCGTTCGCCGTGCCGAGGCATACCGGGCACGCGCCGGCTTCGAACGGCGACAATAGCAGGGTCGTCAGAGCGGCGACGAACGACGCGCGCTTGGCCAAATGGTCCCCCATATTCCGCAACGCGCCATCGACAGGCCGGCGCGGACAAGTCTGCGCTGGAGGCGTGGGCGTGACAAGGGGCCGGCGGCGCCAACGAGCCGTGAAGGGGCCGGCCATTATTGATTGCCCCGCGGTTTTGCCTCAGGATGCTATGCCGTTGGGGGAAAACGAAGAAATGGCTGTGCGAATCGCTTCGATGATACGAAGCCTGGGCGTCGTCGCACTCGCCGGCGCGTCGCTGGCCGGAGGGGCCTCGGCGCCCCCCGCCGCCGCGCGCGATTTTCGCGCCGCCGATATCCAGACCGCCGATTATCCGACGGTGCAGGCGATCGACTACATGAGCCGTCTGATCGCGCAACGCAGCAATGGCCGCCATCGCGTGACCGTGTTCCATTCCCGTCAACTCGGCGAGGAAAAGGAAACGATCGAGCAGACTCGCGCCGGCGCAATCGACATCAATCGGGTCAATGCGGCGCCGCTCTCTGCACTGACTCCCGAGATCAGCGTCCTCAGCCTTCCGTTCCTGTTCCGCTCGAACGACCATCTTTGGGCGGTGCTCGACGGACCGATCGGCCAGGAAATTCTCGCTTCCCTCAAACCGCACGGCCTCGTTGGCCTCGCATTCTACGATTCCGGATCGCGCTCGATCTACAATAGCGTTCGGCCGATCAATACGCTCGCTGACGCGAAGGGTCTGCGCATCCGCATCCAGCAATCGGAACTGCAGCAGCAGATGATGAAGGCGATCGGCGCCGAGCCGGTGCCGCTGGCCTACGGTCAGGTGCTCACCGGTCTCTCCACGGGCATCATCGACGGCGCCGAGAACAACTGGCCGTCTTACGTGACGACGGGACACTACAAGATCGCCCGCTACTACACGCTGACCGAACATTCCATGGCGCCGGAGCTTCTCGTGATATCCCAGAAGGCCTGGGAGGGACTTGCGCCTTCCGACCAGGAAATCTTCATGGCGGCTGCCAGGGAATCCAGCCGGTTCATGCGCGGACAATGGCTCGCCTGGGAGGCGCGGGCGCGCGAGGAGGCGCGCACCGAGGGCAACAAGATCGTCGAGAATTTCGACCGCGCGCCGTTCGAGGCGGCGATGAAGCCGATCTACGACCAGGCCATGCAGAATGATCGAATCCGCGTTCTGGTCGAACGCATCCGCGCCGTGAAGTGACCGCGGCGCCGGCCACGCCGTCGCAGGCTCCGGAGAGCCCGGCGCAATCCGGGGGCGGCTTTCCATTCGAAGGTCTCGTCCGCCGGATACCGATCAGGCCGCGCATCTTCCTCGTGGCGGCGATCAATGTCGCTGTCATTCTCGTTCTCGCCGTCCTGCTGTGGGTCAGTTCGCGTCTCGTGAACGAGACCTGGACGGAATTGCAGCGGGTCCGGGCGTCCGAGCGCCTCGTTGCGACGATCGAGACGGAGGCCGGCCGGGTCCAGTCGCTCATCCACCGCTATTTCATCCAGCCGACGCCCGAGGTTCTGGCCGAGATCGAGGCGCGATGGAGTTCGATCACGGGCGACCTGTACCTGAGGGCCACGACCGATGAAGCCCTGGCTGCGCATGCGCAGGCGCTGCGCGACCTGACCAACAGGCTTGTTTCGGGTTTCGACCGGCTGCGCGCCGCGCGTTCGGAAACGACCACCCTGTACGAGGAGCAGGTGCTGAAGCCCTCGCGCGAGATGAGCGGGCTGTATGCGATTCTCGAAAGCACGATTTCAGATCGCGCCGCTCTGATCGCCGCGCCGCTGTCCAAGTCGCGAGAGGCTTTCGCGACGACGGCCGTCGCGATCAATTCGTATTACCTTTCGATTTCCTCGGACGCCGCCAACGAGGCGCTCGGCAATCTGGATACGATCGTCAACACCATTCCGGTGATGCTCGATCTCGCCGATGCGGACATTCAGCGCAGCGCCCTGCAGCGCCTGCAGATCCGCGCCAGGCAATTGAAGGAAGGCGTGCAGAAACTCACCGAAAAATTCGATGAGCAGAGCCGGCTTCTTCATGATGTGGTCGATCGCAGCCAGACCGAAATGTCCGAACTTGCCGAGGCGCTTTCGGCGAGCATGCGGGATCGGGAAACGCGCGTCCAGGACCAGTTCGACCGCGCGCTCAGCCGCGTCTTCACGGGCATCGCCATCGTGACTTTGGTCTCGCTCGCCGTGATCGGCTTCTTCGGCACCCTCTTCGCACGATCGATCAGCGCGCCCTTACGGGAAATCATGCGGTCGATGAAGGCGATCGTGCGGGGCAGGCTCGACCTGCGGGTCGTCGGCACGCAGGCGCGCGACGAGATCGGAGAGATGGCGCGAGCTGTGGAGGTGTTCCGTGAGAACGCGATCTCCAAACTGCGCACCGAATCCGATCTGCTCGCCTCCAAGCGTCGCACCGAGGTCGCCTACGAGGAATTGCGCGCCACGCAAAACAGCCTGATCGAGGCCGAAAAGCTTGCCGCTCTGGGCGGCCTGGTCGCTGGCGTGGCGCACGAAGTGAACAATCCGGTCGGGATCAGCGTCACAGTCGCTTCGAGCCTTGCCCGCCGTTGCGAAAATTTCGGCGAGGAGATCAAGCGCGGCGAACTCAGACGGTCCCGGTTGACGGAATTCGTCGACGGCAATCGCGAGGCGGCCAACATGCTGCTTGCGAACCTTCATCGGGCGGCTGAACTCATCCAGTCTTTCAAGCAGGTCGCCGTCGACCGCAGCCACGCCGAGCGTCGGGCGTTCGACATGAAGACGCTTACCGACCAGATCATGCTGAGCTTGAGACCGACGCTCAGCAAGCGCAACATCGCGCTGACGATCGATTGTCCGCCCGATCTTTCGATCAACAGCTATCCGGGCTCGTGGGGGCAGGTGCTGACCAACCTCACGCTCAACGCGGTCAATCACGCGTTCAGGTCGAATGCCGAAGGAGCCATTTCGATCGTCGTCCGGCAGAGCGATCCCGAAAGCATCGAAATCGAATTCGCCGACAACGGGCAGGGCATGACCGAGGACGTGAAGCGTCGCGCCTTCGATCCGTTCTTCACCACCGCGCGCGGACGGGGCGGCACTGGCCTCGGCCTCCACATCGTTCACAACATCGTGACAAACAGGCTCGGCGGCCGCATCGCCCTGACGTCGACGCCGGGGAACGGTGTGACATTTCGCATGGTCCTGCCGAGAGTGGCGCCGCAATTTGCGGCGGAAGACGCAGGGGTGCAGGCCGCGCCATGAACGACGACGACATCATACGGATCGTGGAGGACGACGCCCCGCCGCCGCAGCGGCCGGAGGCGCGAACCTGGAAGGTCGCGATCGTCGACGACGACGCTTCTGTGCACGACGGCACGCGTTTCGCGCTCTACGACTATGCGCTGGAAGGCGACGGCATCGAACTCCTTTCGGCCTATTCGGCCGCGGAAGGCCGGCTCCTGCTGGAGACGACGCCGGACATCGCGGTAATCTTGCTGGACGTGGTGATGGAAACCGACCGGGCGGGTCTCGAACTGGTCGACTACATCCGTCGCGATCTCGGCAACGAGGCCGTGCGCATCATCCTGCGCACCGGCGAACCGGGGCAGGCGCCGGAGCGCCAGGTGATCGTCGACTACGACATCAACGACTACAAGGCCAAGACCGAACTCACGGCCGACAAGTTGTTCACGGCGCTGACCGCGGCGCTGCGCAGCCACCAGCAGCTCCGCAGCATGATCGAGACGCGGCGCGGTCTAGAGATCATCATAGACGCGACGCCGACGCTGTTCGATTTCCATTCGATGCAGCGTCTCGCCGAAGGCGTGCTCACGCAGATATCGTCGCTGCTGGCCGTCGACTGCCAGGGCATTCTGATCCTGCGGGATGTCGGCGCCGACGAACGCGAGCTTGCCGTGCTTGCGGGCTCTGGTTGCTACTCGACCTGCGTGGGCGCCGGGCCGCACGAGGGTCTCGATCGCGACCTGCTCGATCTCGTGCACAAGGCGTTTTCGACCAGGCGAACCGAATTCCACGAAAGGCGCACCGTGCTCTACGTGTCCACCCAGAGCGGAGCCGAGGTCGTCGTTTTTCTCGAAGCGCCGAAGCGGCTGACCGAAACGGACAGGGCGCTCGTGGAGGTGTTCTGCAGCCGTCTGTCGATCGCCTTCGACAATGTCGTTCTCTACTCGCAGCTCGAAAAGGCCAATGCCGAGCTGGAGCGGCGTGTCGACGCGCGCACCGCGGAACTTCTGGCCGCCAACCGCCGGCTCGAAGCCCAATGGAGAAGGGTCCGGCAGGTCAACTCTTTCCAGAGCGAAGTGCTCGGCAAGGTCGCGCACGACCTGAAAAACCCGCTGAACGTGATTCTCGGACGATCGGAAATCCTGGAAGAGCTTCTGGCGCGCGACGCCGAGGGCGCCAAGGCCTCCTCGCCACATCTTCGTAACATCCGGAGTTCGGCGCTGCGTCTAACCGCGATGATCGACGAACTCATCTCGGACGCGATGGCGGACGCGCTCGACATTACCGTTCGCAAGGAATCCGTCGATCTCGATGCGCTGGTGCGCGAGGTTGTCGAGGCCAATCGGCCGCTCGCCGAACGCAAGAGCCAGACTCTTGTGCTGTCCATGCCGACGTCGCTGCCGACCGAATGCGATCCGGAGCGAATACGCGAGGCAATCGACAATCTCGTCAGCAATGCCGTCAAATATTCGCCGGTCGGCGGACGGATCGTCGTCGAGGTCTTCGCGGGCGCCGACGGCAACGTTGTGCGCGTGTCGGATTCCGGGCCGGGCTTTCAGCCGGACGATCTGGCCCGGCTGTTCGGTCGCTTCCAGCGCCTGTCCGCCCGCCCGACGGGCGGCGAAAACTCGACGGGCCTCGGCCTCTCGATCGTCAAACGGATCGTCGACCTGCACGGGGGCTCGATCGAGGTTGTCACCGGCGACGGGGGCGGGGCGATCATGACGGTCCGGCTCAAGACAACACCGGGAATCGTGGGATGAGCCAGACGATTTTTGTCGTCGACGACGATGCGGACGCTCGCGAAATGGTGGGCGATTATCTCGCCATGCACGGGTTTGCGCCGGTCCTGTGCGACGGCGGCGAAGGCTTGCGGGACGCCTTGCGAAGCGCGACGCCTGAACTTGTCGTGCTCGATCTCAACATGCCCGGAGAGGACGGGCTTTCGCTCATCCGGTTCCTGAAACAGAATTGCGGATGTCCCGTCATCATGCTGACCGCCACGGCCAGCGCCATCGACCGGGTGGTCGGTCTCGAACTCGGCGCCGACGATTATCTCGCCAAGCCCTGCGAATTGCGGGAACTCGTCGCACGCATCCGCTCGATCCTCAGGCGCAGTAAATGGTCGCCCGGGCGCAATGCCGAGCGGCGGCTGGCCGCGATCGCCGCCTTCGATCTCGTCGATTTCAGTCGCTTCGTGCACGAGGACGAGGTCGCCACGCTCGCCGCGCTCGACAGGCTGTTCGCCGAACTCATCATGCCGACCCTGGCGCAATGGAACGGAGTGCTGTTCAAGATGCTCGGCGACGGCGCGCTCGTCGAATTCCCGAGCGTCGTCGATGCGGTCGAGTGGGCGGTGCGCTTCCAGACCGACATGGCAGCCTTCGAGAAGACGGTTCTTCCGGGCGAGATCATGCGGTTCCGCGTCGGCGTCGCGGTCGGCGATGTCGTGGTCAGCCAGCAGGACCGTCTCGGCGAAGCGGTGGCTTTCGCCGTGCGCGCCCAGGAGATTGCGCCGCCGCGCGGCGTCGCGGCGACGGATCAGGCCTACCAGTTCCTGCGCGGTCGCACGGCGATCGAACTCGACGACATCGGCGTGCGACAGCTCAAGAATGTCGCGACGCCGATCCGCATGTGGGCCTGGCCGGCGCCGCGCGCCGGCTGAGTCGTTTATCGCTTCGGGGCGAAGAAGTGGTCCTGAGCCTTCAGCGTCTCGCCGTTGGCGATATCGGTGGCGACCAGCGCAAAGGGCGTATTGTCGCCGGCCGTCGCACCGGCCGGCACGGTGATCGACAGGCGCAGTTCACGCACATCGTCGGGTTCGACCTTGACGACCAGCTTGCCGTCGGCGGCGGGTTCGACGCCGGTCGCCGCGAGTCTGGCTGGCGGCAGGCCCTCCGCGCCGAGGGTAAATGTGCGCGGCGTGACGCCCTTGTTGGAGATATGCACGGTCAGATCGTTGCGCACGCTGCCGTCCGACAGCGCGACGAACAGCGGATTGCGGCTGTGTTGCGCGCTGATGAGCGCCGTCGAGCGATTGAGCAGCGCATAGAGCATGACCGAGCTGACGATGCCGATGACGCAGGCGTAGAGAATCGTGCGCGGGCGGATCAGCCGATACACCGGCGGCTTGCCTTCCTTGCGCCTGACCATGTTGATGTCGGTGTCATAAGCGATGAGCCGCGCCGGCCGACCGATTTCCTTCATCACATTGTCGCAGGCGTCGATACACAGGCCGCATTGCACGCAGCCGAGCTGGATGCCGTTGCGGATATCGGTGCCGGTCGGGCAAACCGCGACGCATTGGTTGCAGTCTATGCAAGCGCCTGCGGCTTCGCCTCGCAGATGCGCGGCGTCGGCCTTCTTGACCGACATACGCGGCTCTCCGCGATCACGACGGTATGTGACGTTCAGCGCCCATTCGTCGGTCAGCGCGGCCTGGATGCGCGGCCACGGGCACATGTAGAGACAGACCTGCTCCCGCATGTGCCCGGCGAAGACGTATGTCGTCAGCGTCAGGATACCGATCCAAAGATAGGCGATGAACGGCGCCTGGAAAGTGGCGAGTTCCCTTACAAGCGTCGGCGCGTCGGCGAAGTAGAGAACCCAGGCGCCGCCGGTCCACCAGGCGATCATCAGCCAGATGAAATGCTTCAGCGCCACCTCGCGGATATGCTGGAGCGTCCAGCCCTTCTTGTCCTTCATGATGCGGTCGCGGCGATCGCCCTCGACCCAGCGCTCGACCGCGTAGAACAGATCGGTCCAGACCGTTTGCGGGCAGAGGTAGCCGCACCATACACGTCCCGCGAGGGCGTTCATCAGGAACAGCGTCATTGCGGCGATCACCAGCAGGCCGGTGAAGAAATAGACCTCCTGCGGCCAGAGCTGGATGAAGAAGAAGTAGAAGCGACGGTGCGGCAGGTCGACCAGCACTGCCTGGTCCGGCAGTCCGCCGCCCCGGTGCCAGCGCACGAAGGGCAGGAAATAATATACGGCGAGCGCGAAGATCAGCAGGCCCCACTTGATGCGCCGGTAGGTCCCGTGCACCGCCTGCGGATACACCTTCTTGCGCGCCGCATAGAGGGGGCCGGTTATCAGTGTGGACTGCTCGCTCATAATCGCTCGCCGGACGGGGTCACATTCGATATTGCGAATATAATGAGGCGGTTTAGCGCGCGCCTTGCGGCGCATCAAGGCGAACCTGGATCGAATTCAGGCCGCAGGCGGCGGCAAGGCGCCGCAGCCTGCGCCGCCCGCTCCGGATTTCCACAGCAAAGTCGCCTAGAATGCCTGTCCCGTCGGCCCGAAAATGCTTTCGCGCTCCTGGTGCGTCGAGGCCAGGAACGGATGACGGACATAGGCGGTCGCCCGCATCTGCCCGATCTCCACGGTCGAACAGACGATCTTGCGGGAAAGCAGCGGATAGGTCCTCGGCTCGCTGATCGGCCGATGCCCGACAATGCGCTTGTACATGACCATGTGCTCGACGCGCACCGTCGCGAGAATGATCTCGGCGTCGAAATGCTCGGCTGCCATCGCGATCATGCGCAGCGTCAGGAACGGCAATTCCGGTCCGAGGTGGGCGAGGTCCGGATCGATCACGAAACGCGTCGGGTCGATGATCGTCTTGCCGGAATCCACGAGGGGCTCGAGGACGTCGGCAAACGTGTCGAGCGCCGGAAAACGGGCGCCCTGGGGCAGGTTCATGTGAAACCGGACCGAGCTGACGAGTTGGTCGCCCCGGAACATGCCGATGAGCAGCGCGTTGTCGGCGTCGTCCCACGGATCCGTGAAGCGTTCCGACTGACATGCGCCGATGCCGCCGTCGCGCAGGTATCCGCGGTAACGAAGTCTGAAAATGGCATCCCGCTCGGCCTCGGTCCGCGCCACCCGATAGGTCACGTTGGCGAGTGCGAGCGCAAGCCGATCATTGAATGTGGGGACGCGCTGGGGCGCGTTCATGGCAGAGCCCTTGAATTACTTAACGCGGGGCCGGGAACGCGACCGTAAGCAGCGCCGCGACCCTTGTAAAGCCAAGCATTTCGAACATGCTTAGCGACGCTAAGATTCGATTCACCTTATGGCGTCAACATGCTGATAACAGGAGTCGAATCCCGTGCCGCTCGCTCGCCGCCAAGAAAGCGAAATTTCCGATCTCCGCGAATCGCGTCTCGATGCGCTCGCTCGGGCGACTGCCAGACGTCGGAAGCTCGAAGCCCTTTACGCCGACCGCGACTACCTCGATCGAGTCATGGCCGACGGTCGATGGCTCAAGCTTTGCGCCGCCATCGCCTGGGCGAGCGAGCGCGAGGAAGCCGCGAAACTTGCCGTCAATACGGACCTGATGGTGTCGCGTCTGCGCGACATGACGAGCGCATCGACCTCGCGTCGCAGGTGACGCGTGGGGGCGCGCATTGACGCGCCCGCCGGTGCGTGCGACACCCGAGACGGAGCGCGCGAGCGGCACTTGCGTCCGCAGATCGCGCATGACGGCCTCGCCCCCCAGCGATTGCGGTAAAGATGCGCAAACAACCGAAATCATTCACGGTCGAAGTAAAGCGTCGCGCCGGTGCGCCGGCGCGCAAGCCCGTATTCGCCGAGACGCCCCATATCGACGCGGATTCGGTTGCCGCCGCCGCCGATGCGCTTTTCGGCGCCCCGAAGTCGACGCCGTCGCCGGCGCCTGAATCGCCGGCGCCCGCCGGGCGGATTCTGCCGTGCCTCGTCACCGAAGCGGCGCTCGACGCCGCCCAGGCCGAAGCGACGGTCGAGCAGGCGCCGCGTCGTCGCGGCCGTCCGCCAAAACCCCGCAATGCAGACGAAACCGCGATCGCTGCTCCGCGCAAGCGGGGGCGTCCTCGCAAGGTCCCGCTCGCAGAAGCGCGTTTCGAATTTCGCGACGAATCGGACGCGATGGCGGTCGTGCCGGTGACGCCCTATACGCCGAGCGCACGCGCGATCGGCCGACGTTCTGCCGTATCGGCCCTGCCGCGCGGCGAGCGCTGGAAGCGCCGCCTGCCGCGCGTTCTGCGCTGATGTCCGACATCGCCTGAACCCATCTGCGGATTGATCGACGGCGCTATTCGGATCATGCTCGACTGTGGCATGGAGCAGCGGGCGGTCAGTTGAGCAGGCCGGAAGACAAGAGACAGGTGCGCGCAGGCAAGGCGCTCGGACGCTTTCGCGTCGTGGATTTGACGCGGGTTCGCTCCGGCCCGACAGCCGTCAGACAACTCGCCGATTTCGGAGCCGACATCGTCAAGGTCGAGGCGCCCGGACAGAGCGGCGTCGATGAAGCGCGGCTCGGGTCCGATTTCCAGAACCTTCACCGCAACAAGCGCTCGATCACGCTCGACCTGAAACATCCGCACGGCGTCGCCGTGTTCAAGCGACTGATCGAGACCGCCGACGTCGTCGTGGAGAATTATCGCCCCGATGTGAAGCGTCGTCTCGGCATCGATTACGAGACGCTGAGCGCGATCAATCCGCGTCTCGTCTATGCGAGCATATCCGGCTACGGTCAGGATGGTCCCTATCGGTTGCGCCCGGGCTTCGACCAGATCGCGCAAGGCATGGGAGGTCTCATGTCCATCACCGGACTGCCGGGGCAAGGACCGGTACGCGCGGGCATTGCAGTCGCCGACACGACGGCCGGCCTTTATTGCGCGCTCGGAATATTGACGGCGCTCCTGGAGCGTGAGGTTTCCGGGCGGGGCCAATGGGTCAAGACATCGCTCCTGCAGGCGCAGATCGGCATTCTCGATTTCCAGGCGACGCGCTGGCTGATGGATGGGGTCGTCCCTCCCCAATCGGGCAACGATCATCCCACCGTCTATCCGATGGGCGTGTTTCCAGCCGCGGATGGTCGCATCAATATCGCCGCCGCCGGCGAAGACATGTGGCGGAAACTCTGCGCGGCGCTCGAACAGGCCCATCTCGTCGACGATGCGCGCTTCGTCGATGGAAAATTGCGGTCGAAGAACCGCGCCGTTCTCTACGAAATCCTCAGCGCCGTCACCGTAACCCGCGAAGCCCGGCACTGGATCGAGCTTCTGAACGAGGCGGGCGTGCCGTGTGGGCCGATCTACACGATCGATCAGGTCTTCGCCGATCCGCAGGTGCAGAGCCTCGGCATTGCGCAGAGCGTCCTGCATCCCGAACTCGGCGAGACGACGCTCGTCGGACAGCCCGTCGAATTGTCGCGTACGCCGGGTCGCATCGAGACCGCGACGCCGGCCCACGGCGCGCACACCGAGGAGGTCCTGCGCGAACTCGGCTACGATCCGCAGGAGATCGCGGGCCTTCGGGCTTCGGGCGCGCTGTGATGCAGGGATGAAAAAATACGACGACCTGCTCGTATTCGTGACCGTCGTCGAGCGACAGAGTTTCGTCGGCGCGGCGCGACAACTCGGCATTCCGCCTGGCACCGTGAGCCGCAAGGTCCAGGAACTGGAAGCGCGCCTCGGCATCACGTTGCTCAATCGCACGACCCGGAGCCTTTCGGTGACCGAGGTCGGCAGGGAGGTTTATGAATCCGCGGCGCGGGGCTTCGCGGCGATCGATGAAGCGGAATCCGTCGCCGCCCGACATCACGAAACGCCTTCCGGCGTATTGCGCATCATCAGCCCCTATGCGCTCCTCTATACCGCGCTTCTGCCGCTTGCCCCCGACTTTCGAGCGCTCTATCCGCAGGTACGTCTCGAATTCGTCGTCACCAACCAGCAGCTCGATCTTGTGGAACACGGTTGCGACCTCGCCTTTCGCGTCGGCGCGCAGCCGGATTCGACCTATGTGAAACGTACGCTTCTGGAGCCTGGTTACTGGCTCGTCGCCAATCGCGCCGCGCTCGAAAGGCTCGGCCGGCCGAAAAAGCCCGCGGACCTCATCAAACTGCCAATGTCGGGCTTGGTCTCCATTGCTGGCGTGACGAGCGCTTCGCCCGTTCCAAATATCTGGACCTTCGTGAAGGGCGACCGGCGGGAGGAGATGAAGTTCCAGTTCGCAGTCGGCGGCACGGATCCGATCGTGCCGCTGGATTTCGCCCTGCGCGGCCACGGCCTGTCGATCGTGCTCGAAACGCTCGCGCGCTCGTCAGTCGAGGCAGGATTGCTGGAAATCGTGCTGCCGGACTGGTCGATCTCGGAGCGGCTCGAACTGTCGCTTATCTACCGCCCGCGCGCGACTATGGATTCCAAGCTGCGCGTCTTCATTGAATTCATCGCGCAGCGCCTGCGGCGGGATCCAAGGCTGAAATAAAAGGGCGGGCCGAGGCCCGCCCCCATTCCAATTGTCGGTCGGACAATCAGGCGAACGTCGGCCGGAAGAAATTGTCCGAGCCTGCGGTCACGACGTGATGGTGGCCCTGGGGGGCGGCATAGCTGGCGGTCGTGACGGCGCCATTGCCCTGGGGCGCCGCGTAGCTGGCGGTGGTCACCGCGCCGTTCCCCTGCGGGGCGGCGTAGCTGGCCGTGGTCACATTGCCATTGCCTTCCGGCGCCCCGGCCAGGGCCCCGCCGGAAAAGATCAGGGCCGAGCCCAGCAGGGCGATCTTGAGGGTCTTCATCTTCTCTCTCCTGAATTGTTGCAGCGCCAGAAGCGCGTCGATGGGCGAGAGATAATCCGTCCCCTCGTGAAGATAATGCTCTTCAATTGAAAGTGATTATTTCATTAGCGTTTATAATCGGCCCCCTTCCGAGGTTCTGGAAGCCGATTCGTTAGCAATTGCAGCATCCTCAGGAGAAATTCGCGCCTCTGGCGCGCCCCGACCGAGCGTGAGATGCTCCGGCAATGATCCAGGCGGAGGCGGTAATGGCGGCGTCAGCTCAGGAAGCGGCGGGTTCGGCGACAGCGGCGGCGATCAGGCTGGTCGGCGTCAACAAGTGGTACGGCGCCTTCAACGTCCTGAAGAACATCAATCTCGAAGTGGCCCGCGGCGAGAAGATCGTGATCTGTGGCCCGTCCGGGTCCGGCAAGTCGACCATGATCCGATGCATCAACCGGCTGGAGGAGCACCAGCAGGGACAGATCATCGTCGACGGGGTGGAACTGACGAACGACCTGAAGCGCATCGACGAGGTGCGCCGGGATGTCGGCATGGTTTTCCAGCACTTCAACCTGTTTCCGCACCTCACCATTCTCGAAAACTGCACGCTGGCGCCGATCTGGGTGCGCAAGATGCGCAAGGCCGACGCCGAGGCGGTCGCCATGAAATATCTCGAACGCGTCCGCATTCCCGAGCAGGCCAACAAATATCCCGGCCAGCTTTCCGGCGGCCAGCAGCAGCGCGTCGCCATCGCCCGTTCGCTCTGCATGAACCCCAAGATCATGCTGTTCGACGAGCCGACCTCGGCGCTCGACCCGGAAATGGTCAAGGAAGTGCTCGACACGATGGTCTCGCTCGCCGACGAGGGCATGACCATGCTCTGCGTCACGCACGAAATGGGCTTTGCGCGCCAGGTCGCCGATCGCGTGATCTTCATGGATCGCGGCGAGATCGTCGAGATGAACACGCCGGACGCCTTCTTCTCCAATCCGCAGCACGAGCGCACCCGGCTGTTCCTCAGCCAGATCCTGCATTGAGCGATCTCCGGTCGAGGTCTGCCGCATGACGGCAAAGCTGCGTCCGCGCGGCGTCGTTTTCGACATGGACGGCCTTCTGCTCAACACCGAATCCCTGCGCATCCAGGCGGTCGAGGATTGCGCTCGGGAATTCGGCGTCGTCGCGAAAACGGAATTGTTCGCGGCCCTGATCGGCGGCGCGACGCCCGAGGCGCGCGCCGCGCTCGACGAACACATGCGCAGCGATCTGCCAGCCGATTTTTGGAGAGCCTACCGCCGCTTCGCCGATCTGCGGATGCGGGAGGTGAGGCCGATGCCCGGCGCCGTCGCGCTTCTCGACCATCTGAAGGCGCGGGGAATTGCTTGCGCCATGGCCACGTCGGCGACGCGCGCCTCCGTCGAAACACATTGCGGACCGACCGGTCTGCTCGACCGCTTTTCGACGATCGTCGCGCGGGGCGACTATGCAGCGCCCAAGCCCGCTCCCGACCCCTATCTGGCGGCGGCGCAACGTCTGGCGCTCGCTCCGTCCGAATGCCTGGCGCTGGAGGATTCCTACAATGGCGTGCGTTCGGCGGTCGCGGCCGGCATGGCGACCATCATGGCGCCCGATGTCCAGCCGGCGACCGACGAGATGCGTCGTGTCTGCGTCGCGATCGTCGGCAGGCTGGACGAGGTGATCGACAGGCTCGGCTAGACGGGCTGCGTCTTCATCATCGACGGCCGCTTGGCGAATTCCGCGTACCAGCCGGCGAGGTCCGGCGCGCGTTTGCGCCAGTCGAGCCTGTCCTTGAGCCGGAAGTCGAGATAGCCGAGCAGGCATCCCGTCGTGATCGACGCAAGGTCGATCTCCGCGATCTCCGGGCGGCGCGCCTGCAGCGCGTCCAGGGTGCGCTCGATCTTGTCGACCTGCCGGTCGAGGTAGCCGGCATAGACGAATTCGGCGGGGCGGCGGATGGATTCGATCACGTAATCGACCGCGGCTTCCATCGCGCCGTCGGCGAGCCCGTGCATCTGCATGACGCGCCAGCGCGCCTTCGGCTCGTCCGGGATCATTCGCCGGCCGTTCCGACGGTCGAGGTAATCGCAGCAGGCGAACGAGCCGACGAAAGTTCCGTCGGGGGTAAGCAGCGCAGGCACCTTGCCGAGCGGATTGTCTTTGGCGATGTCCGTGTCCGTCGACCAGACATCGGTGGGCCGAAATTCGATCCGGTCGGCCAGACCTGCTTCATCCGCAAAGACAATTACCTTGCGGACGAACGGCGAAGGCTTGGCGTAGCGCAGTTTCATCATCAACGGAGCAGCTCCTGCGGCCATGATGCATGGCGTCGCCGCCGGATCAACTTTCACGAGCCCACATAGTGAAGCGCCAAATGGCGCCGATGCGCCGCCCGGCGATGCTCGAACAGGTAGACGCCCTGCCAGGTTCCGAGCATCGCCTTTCCACCTGCCACGGGGATGGAAAGCGAGGTCTGGGTCAGGGCGGCGCGGATGTGCGCGGGCATGTCGTCCGGCCCCTCGGTATCGTGTTCGTAACGCACGCCTTCCGGGGCCAGACGGGCGAAGGCGGCGTTCAGGTCGCGCAGCACGCTCGGGTCGGCGTTCTCCTGTATGACCAGCGAGGCGGACGTGTGCCGGCAGAAGATCGTCAGCAAGCCGTCACGCGGCGTCTGCGCGCGAAGCCACCCCTCGATTTCGCGGGTAACCTCATAGAGCGCCTGTCCGCGCGTCGCGACCGAGATTTCGCCGACCGCCTGACGCATCAAGGCCTCCGCGCCAGGGCAAGGCCAAGCCCCGCGCCGATCAGCAGACCGCCGGTCGCACGATTGCGGATTCGTCCGTCGATCTTCAGGAAGCGCGCCAGTCGCCCAGCAAACAGCGCCCAGAGAGAATCGCCGAAGCTCGAAAGGACGAAAAACGTGACGGCGAGGAGCGCCAGCTGCCCCGTTTCGTCGGGACCCGGCGTCACGAATTGCGGCAGGAAAGCGCCGAAGAACAACAATGTCTTGGGATTGGAGATCGAGACGAGAAGCCCCCGCATGTAGAAGTCGCGAGGGACAGCGCCGGAGGCGCCCAGATCCTCGACCGGCGCGTTCCAGGCGCGCAGTCCCAGCCAGACGAGATAGGCCACCCCGATCCATCGCAGGATCGAGAACCAGTCGGCCATCAGTGCGAGAATGGCCGAGGCGCCGAGCACCGTCAGCGCCAGTTGAATGGCGATGGCGGTCGCGGTTCCCGCAACGGTCGTCAGGCCGGCGCGTGGGCCATGCTTCATGGCGTTGGCGACGATCAGCGCCACGTTCGGACCGGGCATGGCGACCAGCGCCGTCGCCGCTGCCACGAAGCCGATATAGAGTTCGCTCGACATGAAACCCTGCTGCTTGTGCGACAGGGAGAATAGGGCGCCGCAGCCGCATTGCCGAGCGTCGCCGTGGGAGACGCACGATGGATACGACAAGGCCCTCCAACGCCGCGCAGATCGCCTCGCCCTCCTATCGCATTCCGGCGCTCGACCAGGATTTCCTGCTCGGCGATTCGATGCGCGGGCTGCGTTTCCAGCTCGAATACGAGAAGGCCGAGGAAGCCTTGCGCGCCTGGAAGGTGAACTCGACCATCGTCTGCTTCGGGTCTGCGCGCGCGAGAGAGGGCGGCGCGGCGCGCCAGGCGGGCTGGTACGCCGCCGCCCGCGATTTCGGCCGCATCGTCTCGCTGGAGGGAGGCGCCAAGTTCGCGTTCGAAGGCGGTCGGGAGAACGTGATCGCCACCGGCGGCGGGCCAGGCCTGATGGAAGCCGCCAATCGCGGCGCCTATGACGCCGGCGCGCCGACCATCGGCTTCAACATCACCCTGCCGCACGAGCAACAGCCAAATCCCTTTACTACGCCCGACCTGACGTTTCGCTTTCACTATTTCGCTATGCGCAAGATGCATCTGGCGATGCGCGCCAACGCGCTGGTCGCGTTTCCCGGCGGCTTCGGCACGTTCGATGAATTGTTCGAGGTGATGACATTGCGCCAGACCGGCAAGGGCAGGGACATCCCGATCATCCTGTTCGACGAAGGCTACTGGCGCGGCGTCGTCAATTTCGAACGTCTTGCCGACGAGGGCATGATCGCGCGCGAGGATCTTGCCCTGTTTTCCTTTGCCGATACGCCGCGCGCGGCATGGGATGCCATCGTCGCGATGCGCAATGGGCCGTTGCTCGAACCGGGCGGGATGAAGAGCGAGCGGTAAGAGCGCCCCGCTGCAGACGTTCGCAATGGCCGGGAAGGGCGGAAAGCGGACGCTGCAGTCCACGCCCGAATCACGAAATCTGCAGCAGGCCATAAGGGGCAACGCGATGCCCCCGTGGGGCGGGTCTCCCCGCTCCTAGGACCAAATCACCGGGAGTGACTCGTTCATGCGGCTGCGGCTCAAAAGCGAAACGGGCCGCCTCGGGGGAGGAGACGGCCCGTTCACAAGTCGACCAAACCTGCGCTGGAGAACGCCGGCTACACGATTCGACTTTGCAATGCTGGCGGACAATCCTTCACGATTGGTTGCCACTCCGGATCGCTGGCATTGACCGCCTGTCGGCCCGCGCCACATATCCAGGAGACGTAAGGTATCATCTGCTCGAAAGTCCCAGTGTCAGCCACGCGAGCGACAAGATTGCTCCCAGTAACGCGGTAGACAGAAGAACGATGACCACAAAGGCGGCAGGCTGCCAAAGACGACTGGACTCAACTGCTGCTGCTTTCGGTTTGAACGATTCAATCATGGCGGGCCGAACCCGATCGCGCTCACGTCGATTTCGCTCGGGGCTGAGCATTCGTCACAGGAGATTTGCCGAAGCGCCCCGATCAATTCAAGCGGCGTATGGCCCGGGAGGTTGATAGCTGAAATAGGAACGGCAAATCGCTGACCGCATCCGGTGCAGACCGCCTGCAGATCACGGAGTCCGATGGCCCGCGCTATATCGAGAGTGGGAGTCTCGATTTTCATGGCGGGAAGTCTTCGGCACGTTTCAGAGCGTAATCATTGCCGTGGATCAAATGTTTGTGTGCACACAATCAGCCAGCGCCTGCGTCCGCGCGAAATTCCGCCGGGGCGGTCTTTGTCAGTCATGAAATCTGCGCCAACGCTTCCAAAGCGGCGGCATTCTCGATGACCGCACCGCCGGAAACGAGGGTCAGGATGCCTTGCTCTGCAAGGTTCGTGAACGCGCGGCTGGTCGCCTCCCGGGAAATCCCGATGTGATCGGCAATATCCCGCTGCAGCATCGGAATTTGAAGCGGCGACCTACTGTCACAGACACAGCCAAGCCGGTTTCGCAGTTCGATCAAGAATACCGCGAGCCGCTCTTGTGCGGTCCGGCACACCAATGACACAGCTTGCTCATGAGCTGCGCTCATCGTTCGCTCTGCTTGCGCCCACACATGGGCCAGCATGACGGGTCGTAGGAGCATTGCCCTATCGAAAATATCGCGGCCTATTCGCCGAGCGGTCACGTTCGATATCGCCTCGGCCGTCTTCCCATGAAATGGCGCGCCTACAAGGCCCAGGATGTCACCCGGCATCGCAAATCCAAGACCTTGCTGCTTGCCGTCGCGAGTGGACTTGAATGTTCGCGCGACGCCGGATGTCAGCAAGAACACCCACTGGGACTTCTCGCCTTCGTTGAAGAGCGTCTGTCGAGGCCTGAAGCTGTGGATCGTAGAAAGAAGATCGAGCGACGCGAGATCGTCCGAAAATTTGGCTACGAGCGATCCCAGCCGGACAGGACAATTCACGCAGTCCGCAACATCTTGCTCGCTGGTTCTCGCGATCCGGCCCATTTTCAGCTCTTGCCGCAGATCAGCAGCGCCGCACGAACAGCGCGATCGACGAACTCGGTTGGCTCGATCTGCATCTCCATCGCTTTCGCGACGACTGCAGGCCGAAGTTCGGGAGATACGTCGATAGGATCGATTCCGAGAAGTTGCGAGCGTTGCGATCGCATCCAGCCACCAGGTGGCGAAATGCCGAGGTAGCGCGCTATTGGGCCGACTTCCTCCGGGCGCATCTTGCGCCGGCCCTGGAGCATACGGGTCACCGACGCAGGATCGATTGCGATGGCGCGCGCGAGTCCGCGCTGGCTCAATCCCGGCTGAGAAAGCCCTTCCTTCAACCACTGCAATAGTTTGTCATCGCCTTGCATGCCGGCAAGCACCTAAATGCATCCTTGGATACGACCGACGAGACGAGAAGCGTATTGACCCTCGTCAAAATGTCAGCGCCTGAACTGTTCTTTTGAACTGATCGAAATTCGCAATGCAGGACGCCGGTGCGAGCGCCGGTCACAATCGCTCATCTTCGGCCGCAAGCTGCTCCTACGGCGTTCATATTTTCAGCAAGTGCTTGATTTCAGTGGAGGCGAGCTGAAAGAGGCGCTATTGTCTTTCAATCGTCCGGCTCACGTGAAAACTGTATGCTGCTGACCTCCGCAAACCATTTCTATGCCAATGTTGCCATCCTCGATCTGACCGGCCGAATCGTTGACGTGAACATGAGCTGGAAGATGTTCGCGAGGGAAAATGGTCTCGCGGATCCCAATTCTTGCATTGGCGCCGACTATGTGGCTGCTTGCGTCGGTGAAGATGTGAACCCCGAGTTCTTGGTTGAACTCAAAGACCTATTGGCGGGACGGCGCGCTTCAATCGCTCGCTGGTATCCGTGCCACATGCCAAGCGGCGCCAAACGCTGGTTCGTTGTTCTCGGGTCCAGACACGACGATCATATCGCGCTTGCGCATGTGGATGTCACGTCGATGGCTACTCACTCATTCATCGCCAGGATGGAACTTGAGACATCATCTGCCTCACCTCGGGTCTTTCCGACGAGGGGTTAGCGGGGGTCGCCAGGACGCGAACGCCCGGGCCCGTTGATCACTTCCCGTGCTTTTTAGCGCAGGCCGCAGTAACGTGCTTCCGTTCGCTGATCGCCCCCTTCCTCGCGCCGAAGAAGCGCATCGGGCCGCCCTCGACCTCAGTGAACTGAGGCGTGAAATTTATTGCCGCTGGCGCGTCGCGCGAAGCCCGGCGTCGCTCAACTTCTTGGCTATGTCCAAGCCCGGTATCGGGCGTGGCCGCTCGGCGGCCGTCCCAAGTGCGGGCAGCAAGAGAGCTTCAAAGCAACGGGCTATCTAAACCGCTTCATGCGCGGCCACATTTCATCGAGCGGCCGTCGCATCCCCCGGCATAAGACGATCGATCGATTGTTCTCGTAGGGCATCACGTAGGGACCGCCGAAGGTTCCCACAACCTCGATGCTTCGACAAAGCGGGCGCCACCGCTCGACATTGCCACCGACGTAGAGCACGACCGAACCATCATGGCCGCGCGGGCCCCACAGCCAGTATTGATTATGGCCGCTGACGGGCGTGGGCAGGCCTTCGACTGCGCCGTAGACATCGAGCGCGGCGGCTTCGCCGTAGTTTGAAGCGATGATCGCAACCTTCGCCTGATCTTCTGCAGGCAAAGCGTGAAACGCGGCCGAAACGGATTTCACCATATCCCGCCAGCCCAATTCGTCCGAGAAACTGTGGGTGATCGGGGCGCCGACGCTCGCCGCTTCAATCGGACGCGGCTTGATCTTCATGAAATCCATGTAGTGCAGCAGCGTCGGCGGATCGAGCAGCGGCAAAACCACCGGGGCGACCTGTGCGCTCACGACAATCGCCGCTGTCATCCAAGTCCAGCGCGCCCACTTCCACAACGGTTCGACCGCGACCGCGCCCACGACAAACATGGTCGGATAGACGGGGAACAGATAGTAGTTGGTGCCGTGCTTAAGACAATAGAAAGCGCTGGTGAGCAGAAACGCGATCGCAAGGTTGCGGACAGGCCGCAATCTTTCGATGACAAAAGGCGCAACTGCTCCGGCCAGCCGCAACGGCGCGAGCACGATATTCATCGAGAGCGCCTGCCGATATTCGAACTGCCAGGGATTGCCCGCGTAGTCCCGCTGGCTTTCGAGATGCGGCAGGATCACGTCGAAGAATGGCCAGCCGTGCGCCCATTGCCAGATCAAGTTCGGCGCAGCCAGCCCAACAGCGATCGCTGCGCCCGTCCAGACCTGCGGTTTCAGAACGATCCGCCGGGCGGGCGTGGCGATCACACCGATGGCAAGGCCGATCAGCCATAATGCCCCATTTGGCCTCCATCGCGAGACCGGCGATCAGCCCCATAGTCAGGATGTCCCGGGGGCGGTCTTTGAGAATCGCGCGCGTCAGCAGGTAAGCAGCAGCGGTCCATGCGATCGGTTCGAATGTCGAGGTCGTGAGCTTCGAACCCAATCCCATCAACCCCGGCGCGAGGCCGGCGGCAAGCGCGGCGAATGCTTCGGCGCGTGGTCCCCCACCGAGCAGACGCGCGAAGGCTGCATTCAGCAGCACGAGCCCGACGGCGGCGATCGTTGCAGGCAGGCGCAGCAGACAGATGCTCTCGCCGAATATTTGCGTGGCTGCGGCGATCAGCGGAACGAGCGGGGGCTGATCTACATACCCGAAATCAGGCCGCCACCCGCAGGCGAGAAAGTACAGTTCGTTGCGGTGGGCGTCGTACCGGCCTTGGGTCGCGAGATGAACGACGGCCACACAACTTGCAACGAGCCACACACCGCGGTTTCGATGGATGGAGGCCTTGATATTTGAAAGTCTGTTCACTCAGGTAATCCGAAGCCCCTGTTCCCACCTCAAATCTGCACGACAGCCGGCCGACCACAAGCTGCACGTTGCACATACCGCTAGTGTCGTCTGACCCCGCGTGTCCGGAAACGGTCGATGGACGAAGCCGCTCCGCGGCAGGAGCTGCCCGATTGGGGGCGGCTGAGGTCTGACACTCGGGATTGCACGATCATGTGGGGTTTCTCTTGAACGGGAGAGCCCCATGGAAGACCACAGCAATGCCCAAGGATCCGTCAGCCCGCTTCGCCAGCGGATGCTCGAGGACATGACCATCCGCGGTTTCGGCGAGCAGACGAAGCGCGACTACGTCCGGCAGGTGCGTATGTTTGCGGCGTTCATCGACCGCAAGCCGGCCCTTGCCGAGCCGGAGGATCTGCGTCGCTACCAGCTGCACATGGCGGCCAGCGGCGCGAGCGCCTCCACAATGAACCAGGCCTGCGCGGCCCTTCGGTTCTTCTTCCATGTGACGCTCGGCCGCCCTGGCTTCGGCGATCGGATGGCGCGGATCTCGACGCCCGAACGCTTACCCGTCGTATTGAGCCCGGAGGAGGTCGCACTGCTGCTGGCGCATGCCTCGAACCTGAAGCACCGGGCGGCGCTCAGCGTCGCCTATGGTTGCGGCCTGCGCGTTTCCGAGATCGCCAACCTCAAAGTCTCGGATATCGACAGCGCCCGGATGCTGATCCGCGTCGAACAGGGCAAGGGACGCAAGGATCGCTATGTCATGCTGTCGCCCGATCTGCTCGCGCTGTTACGGCAGTGGTGGCGGGAGAAGCGGCCGAAGGGATGGCTGTTCCCAGGCCAACAGCCAGGCCAGCCGATCACCTCACGCCAGCTCAGCCGCGCCTGCGTTGCCGCCGCGGCGAGCGCGAGGCTCGGCAAGCGCGTCTCCATGCACACGCTGCGGCACAGCTTCGCCACGCATCTTCTGGAGCAGAAGGTCGATATCCGCGTCATCCAGACGCTGCTCGGCCACAGGAAGCTCGACACAACGGCGATCTACACGCGCGTTGCCCTCAAGACGATCCGCGACGTCGAGAGCCCGCTCGCGCTGCTCGCGCCCCCGCACTCCTGAAGACCGCGCCGTCATGGCGCGGCCTCGCCTCGAGGTCGCAGACGTCTTTCGTCGGCATGGGGAGGCATATCTTGCCGCCCACGCCGGCCGTCTGAGCCTCGGCCAACTCAAGGTCGTCTCGGCGATCCGGGCTTGTCGCACCGCGGCGCTCGGTGGCCATGTCGCGCGCTGCGACGGCTGCGGCCATGTCGAGATCGGATACAACTCCTGTCGCAACCGGCATTGTCCGAAGTGCCAGGGATTTGCCGCGCGCGCCTGGCTCGACAAGCGTCAAGCCGATCTACTGCCGCTCGCCTACTATCACGTCGTCTTCACCCTGCCGGCGGCGATCGCCGCAATCGCTTTCCAAAACAAGGCGGCGCTCTACGACCTGCTCATGAAGACCGCTGCCGAGACGCTGACGACGATCGCCGTCGATCCGAAGCGGCTCGGCGTCAGAATCGGATTCACCAGCGTGCTGCACACTTGGGGATCGGCGCTCACTCACCATCCGCACGTCCACATCATCGTCCCCGGCGGCGGCCTGTCGCCGGACGGCGAACGCTGGATCGCCTGCAAGCCCGGCTTCTTTCTGCCCGTGCGTGTCCTGTCGCGCTTCTTCCGTCGCCGCTTCCTGGAAGGCTTGCTCGCCCTTCATGAGGGCGGCCGGCTGACCTTCTTCGGCGACCTCGCCGGGCTCGCCAACCCCGGTGTGTTCAGAGCCCGTCTCGCGCCGCTGCGCCGCGCCGAATGGGTCATCTACGCCAAGCGCCCGTTCGGCGGCCCTCAGGCCGTCCTCGCCTATCTGTCGCGCTACACCCACCGCGTCGCCATCTCAGACAGCCGCATCGTCGCATTCGACGGTCATCGCGTCTCCTTCCGCTGGAAGGACTATCGCGCTCGGGCGAGCGCGCCGGGCGCATGGATCAAGACCATGACGCTGCCCGTCGACGAGTTCATGCGCCGCTTCCTGCTGCACGTTCTCCCCGATGGCTTCCACCGCATCCGCCATTACGGCTTCCTCGCCGGCGCCGCGCGCGTCAAGAACGTCGCGCGCATCAGACAGATGATTGCCGACGTCAGTGGCGCACCGCAGGCCCGACAGAACGTCGGCGAGCCGCATGCCGAACCGGCAGAAGCGGGTGTCGACGATGAGCGCGAGGAATCCTTCCCCTGCCGCTGCTGTGGTGGTCGCATGACCATCGTCGAGCGCTTCGCCCGCGGCGGCGCTCCGCAAACGTCGTTCGCAGCCGGATGGAGCGATACATCATGATCTGCCCGCGGACCGTCTGCCCCAACCACGATTCCGAACGCACGCAAATTACCGGCGCAACGCAGCCGCTCGCTTCATGCTCGACAAAATCGACTGCCCAGACGAGCTCGCCGAGCCGGCGCTTCGATCAACGCATCATCCGCAGAAATCATCCACGACCGAAGCGCGCCCGTCGCCGCGACACAACCGCAGTCGGCGACACACCGTTCGCGAAAGCCCCATAGCGCCGGCCAATCTGAAACGCCCAACCACTGGGCCGCGGCTTCCTCCATCGGAGGATTGCCGACGCCGGCCCGCGCGCCGTCACGCACATCCGGGTCGGGCCGGCGTCCGCAATCCTTCACGATAGCGGTCGCCCGCCACGCATCCCGGAGCAGACGCCGGGCGGATGCCGGAAATCCCTTCGCCCGAGGATTGCTAGCCTTCCGCCACGATCAGTTCCGGCTGACCGGCCGGCGCGATCTTGCCGTACGCCTCAGGCCATCGCACGACGAGGCGCCCGACGAGATCCTCGAGCCCCTCCAGATCGAAAGCGTCGTAAAAGACCGGATTTTTTGCGCGCGAAATGAAATCGTGTAGCAGGTGGGCGACGTCATAATCATAGACGATGTCGCCGGGCGCGATACCCGGCCGGCGCGCCTTCAGGCGCCGGAAGCCTGCGAGCCGTGCCCGGCCGCCGTCTTCCGCGCGAAACGACAGCACCTGCGCCGTGTCGCCAAAGGCCGGTCCGTCCTGCATCCGTTCGTATACGAGATCGTGTCCGGTGCGCGCCAGATCGCCGATGGTCGCGAAGGCGTCGCTGGCGTCGCGCGGATCGAGCGCGTTCCGGTGCGCGAGAAGTCCGGACGATTCGATCCCGCGGGCCAGCAGAAGCTCGGCTAGTGTCATGCTCGCCTTCTTATACGTTTTCACGTTGCCCTTGAATTGCCTCAAAGAATGGCCATATTGCATCCATCGACTTGGCCGACGACGTGGCCTCGCAGAGCCTTACGGGGTTCCGCCTGCTGACGACCTCTCCAAAATATCGATCGAAACGGCCCGCGCGTTATCGGGTCTGTCCAGGCATGGAGAAATGAAATGCAGGCTGGAACAGTAAAGTGGTTCAACGTCACCAAGGGCTTCGGCTTCATTCAGCCCGACGATGGCGGCAAGGACGTGTTCGTCCATATCAGCGCCGTCGAGCGCGCGGGCCTGAGCTCCCTCAACGAGGGCCAGAAGGTTTCCTTCGAAATCGGAACCGACAAGCGCACCGGGCGTTCTTCCGCCGAGAAGCTTCAGGCCCTCTGAACGGAATCGCAGCCCGCCGACCACGGATGAACTGGCGGCGGCGCAGCTCGAAAGGCCCTCGGGGAGATTTCCCGGGGGCTTTTTTGCGTCCGTTCACCATAGCCGGGGCGGTCCTGTTCGCGGCCGCGAAAAGCGCTATGCTGGCGCGCAATGTCCGCCTTCCACTCCATCTATTCCCATGGCCTGATCCGCGCCTGCGTCGGCGCGCCCGCCGTGCGCGTCGCCGACCCCGCGTTCAACCTCGCCCGCTCCCTCGAAATGGCCCGCGCCGCCCACGAGAAATCGGCGGCGGTCGTCGTCCTGCCGGAACTGGGCCTGTCGGCCTATGCGATCGACGATCTCCTGCACCAGAACGCACTGCTGGATGCGGTCGAGAGTTGCATCGGGAGGTTCGTCGCCGCGACCGGCGACCTTCTACCCGTCGTCGTCGCCGGGGCGCCGCTGCGCTGGCGTGGCCGGCTCTACAATTGCGCGCTGGTCATCCATCGCGGCCGATTGCTCGGCGTCGTGCCGAAGACCTACCTGCCCAATTACCGCGAATTCTACGAGCGCCGGCATTTCGCTTCCGGCGCCTTTGTCACCGGCGAGGAGATCGTCGTCGCGGGCCATGAGGCGCCGTTCGGGACGGACCTTTTGTTTTCGGCCAGCGACCTCCCGCATTTCACGCTCGGCGTCGAAATCTGCGAGGACGTCTGGGCGCCGATCCCGCCGTCGACCCGGGCGGCCATGGCCGGCGCCACAATCATCGCCAACGTATCGGCCTCGAATGCGCTCGTCGGCAAATCCTCGCATCGCGACATGCTTTGCGAGGCGCATTCGGCCCGCTGCCTCGTCGCCTATCTCTATTCGGCGTCCGGCCCCGGCGAATCCACGACCGACCTCGCCTGGGACGGGCAGGCCTCGATCTACGAGAACGGGTTCAAGCTCGCCGAGGCGCCGCGCTTCGCGGAGGAACCGCAACTCGTCTGCGCCGACGTCGATCTGGAGCGCATGGCCGCCGAGCGCATGCGCACCATGACTTTCGGAGATTGCGCCGACATCGAGGGCGTCGATCCATTCCGGACTGTGTCGTTCGAACTCGGCGCGCCGGATGGCGACGTCGGCCTGATGCGCGCTGTCGCCAGGTTCCCCTACGTGCCCGACGACGACGCCCGCCTGTCGGAACTCTGCTACGAGGCCTTCAACATCCAGGCGCATGGGCTTCGTCAGCGGCTGGAAGGCGCCAGGACGAAGAAGATCGTCATCGGCGTGTCGGGCGGGCTGGATTCGACGCAGGCGCTGCTCGTCGCCTGCACCGCCTTCGACCAGTTGAAGCTGCCGCGCGAAAACATTCTCGCCTATACGCTGCCGGCCTTCGCCACGTCCTCGACAACCAAGAGCAACGCCTGGCGGCTGATGAAGGCGCTCGGCGTTTCGGCCCGCGAGATCGACATGACGCCGGCCTGCCGGCAGATGCTGGTCGACCTCGACCACCCCGCCGCGCGCGGCGAGCCGGTCTATGACGCGACCTACGAGAATGTTCAGGCGGGCGCCCGCACCTCGCTGCTGTTCCGCCTCGCCAACCAGAACGGCGCCATCGTGCTCGGCACCGGCGACCTTTCGGAACTCGCGCTCGGCTGGTGCACCTATGGCGTCGGCGACCAGATGGCGCATTACAACGTCAACGCCTCCGTCTCCAAGACGCTGATCCAGCACCTGATTCGCTGGTGCGCAGCCGACCGGCGGTTCGGCGCGGAAGCCGCTCCCGTGCTGGAGGACATCCTGGCGACGGAGATTTCCCCGGAGCTCGTCCCGGGCCACAAGGGCGATGTGCCGGCGCAGCTCACGGAAGATTTCGTCGGTCCCTACGCACTGCAGGACTTCAACCTCTATTACATCACCCGCTACGGCTTCGCGCCGGCCAAGGTAGCCTTCCTGTCGTGGCATGCCTGGCGGGACGCCAGGCGGGGCGCCTGGCCGCCCAATATCCCGGCGGAAAAGCAGGTCGCCTACGACCTGCCGGTCATCAAGAAATGGCTGGGCGTTTTCCTGAAGAGGTTCTTCGAGACCAGCCAGTTCAAGCGCTCGGCCCTCCCCAACGGGCCGAAAGTGTCGTCCGGCGGCTCCCTGTCGCCGCGCGGCGACTGGCGGGCGCCGTCCGATTCATCGGCGGCGGCCTGGCTCGCCGATCTCGACCGGATTCCGTGATCCCGCCGTGATGGTGCACTCAAGTACAATAGCGGCCGGTTGTCGGGTCGGCTCGAATGGGTCAACAATGGACGCCGGACGAGCGGCGCCGGGCAAGAGCGCCCCGAGGGAGAACGCCTGATGGCGATGACGATGAAGGGGGAAGTCGAGCTTCCCGCGACCAGAGAGGTCGTGTGGGCGGCGCTGAACGACCCCGAAGTGCTTAAATCCTGCATTCCCGGCTGCGAAAGTCTCGAAAAGACGGCCGACAACACGCTGGCCGCGACGGCGCGCGTGAAGGTCGGGCCGGTCGCCGCTTCCTTCAAGGGCAAGGTCAATTTGCTCGATCTCGACCCGCCCAACGGCTACCGCATCGTCGGCGAGGGCGAGGGCGGGGTCGCCGGGTTCGCCAAGGGCGGCGCGACCGTGAAACTCGAACCTGCGGGCGCAGGCACGAAGCTCATCTACGATGTCGAAGCGCAGGTCGGCGGCAAGCTCGCCCAGCTCGGCGCGCGCCTGATCGACGGCGTCGCCAAGAAGATGGCCGACCAGTTCTTCACCGATTTCGCCGCAGCGGTCGCAAAGCAGGAGGGGGCAAGCTCCGCGCCCGCCGCCGCGCCGGCGCAACAAGAAGAGGCGAAGGGCTGGCTGCAGCGCCTGATCGCCTGGTTCATGGATCTCTGGAGGTAACGCACATGGCTAAAGTGAGTATGACGGTCAACGGCAAGGCCGTGTCCGCGGACGTCGATCCGCGCACGCTGCTTGTCCAGTTCGTTCGCGAGCATCTGCGCCTGACGGGTACGCATGTCGGCTGCGACACCAGCCAGTGCGGCGCATGCGTGGTGCACGTCGACGGCAAGGCGGTGAAATCCTGCACGACGCTCGCCGTTTCGGTCGACGGGGCCAACGTCACGACGATCGAGGGCCTGGCGCAGGGCGGCAAGCTGCATCCGATGCAGGAAGCCTTCCGCGAGAACCACGGTCTGCAGTGCGGCTTCTGCACGCCCGGCATGATCATGTCGGCGGTCGACATCGTGAACCGCAAGGGCGCGAACGTCGACGAGGCGACGATCCGCCACGAGCTCGAGGGCAACATCTGCCGCTGCACGGGCTACCACAACATCGTCAAGGCGATCGGCGACGGCGCCAAGGCCATGGGCGCGCACAAAGTCGCGGCCGAATAAGGCTGGATTTCGGGAGGATCCGACATGACCGCTACAGGCATCGGCGCCCCAGTGCGCCGCAAGGAAGATTTCCGCTTCATCACCGGCGCAGGCCGCTACGTCGACGACATCAATCGTCCCGGCCAGGCGCACGCCTATTTCCTGCGTTCGCCGCATGCGCACGCCAGCATCAACAAGATCGACCTGACCGCGGCGATGAAAATGCCGGGCGTGGTCGCGATCTTCACCGGCGACGACATCGCCGCCGACAAGGTCGGCGGCCTGATCTGCGGCTGGGCGATCTTCAACAAGGATGGCTCGCCGATGCGCGCCGGTCCGCATCCCGCGCTTGCGCAGGGCAAGGTCCGCTACGTCGGCGACCACGTCGCCGTGGTCATCGCCGACACGCTCGCCCAGGCGCGCGATGCGGCGGAACAGATTGTGGTCGATTACGGCGTGCTGCCGGCGGTCGCCGACATGGCGAGCGCCCGTAAGCCCGGCGCGCCGACGATCCACGCCGAGGCGCCCGACAACCAGTTCTACGACTGGGAACTCGGCGACAAGGCCGGCACTGACGCGGCCTTCGCCAAGGCCAAGCATGTGACGAAGCTGGACATCGTCAACAATCGCCTGATCCCCAACGCGATGGAGCCGCGCGCGGCAGTCGGCGAATACGACATGGGTTCGGATTCGCTGACGCTCTACACCACGAGCCAGAACCCGCATGTGGCGCGTCTCGTGCTGTCGGCCTTCATCGGTCTCGCGCCGGAACATAAGTTCCGGGTGATCGCGCCCGACGTTGGCGGTGGCTTCGGCTCGAAGATCTTCATTTACGCCGAAGAGACGGTCTGCGTCTGGGCGGCGCGCAAGGTCAATCGTCCGGTCAAGTGGACGGCCGATCGCACGGAAGCGTTCCTGTCGGACGCGCACGGCCGCGATCACGTGACCCATGCCGAACTCGCTACCGACGAGAACGGCAAGATCACCGCGCTGCGCGTCTCGACCAAGGCGAACATGGGCGCGTATCTGTCGACCTTCGCGTCGTCGGTGCCGACCTATCTCTACGCGCCGCTGCTGTCGGGCCAGTACAATATCCCGGCGATCTACGCGGAGGTCGAGGCCGTCTATACCAACACCGCGCCGGTCGACGCCTATCGCGGCGCCGGCCGTCCGGAAGCGACCTTCGTGGTCGAACGACTGATCGAGGTGGCGGCCCGCGAACTCGGCCGCGACCCGGCGGAATTCCGTCGCGCCAATTTCGTGAGGCAATTCCCGCACCAGACGCCGGTCATCATGGCCTATGACGCGGGCGACTACGACGCATCGCTCACCAAGGCGCAGCAGATGCACGACGTTGCGGGCTTTGCCGCCCGCAAGGCGGCCAGCGCGTCGAAAGGCAAGCTGCGCGGCCTGGGCTACTCGGCTTACATCGAGGCCTGCGGCATCGCGCCATCGGCGGCGGTGGGTTCGCTCGGCGCCGGCGTCGGGCTGTGGGAATCGGCGGAAGTGCGCGTCAATCCGATCGGCACGGTGGAAATCCTGACCGGTTCGCATTCGCACGGCCAGGGCCACGAGACGACCTTCGCGCAGCTCGTGTCGGCGCGTCTCGGCATTCCGATCGAGAACGTCTCGATCGTCCACGGCGACACCGACAAGGTGCAGATGGGCATGGGCACCTACGGCTCGCGCTCCGGCGCCGTCGGCATGTCGGCCATCGTCAAGGCGCTCGACAAGATCGAGGCCAAGGCGAAGAAGGTCGCCGCCCATGTGCTCGAAGCCTCGGAAGGCGACATCGAGTTCAAGGACGGCAAGTTCACCGTGAAAGGCACCGACAAGGCCGCCGACTTCGGCTCGATCGCGCTGCAGGCGTATATCGCGCACAAGTTCAATGGACAGGAACTGGAGCCGGGCCTGAAGGAAAGCGCCTTCTGGGATCCAACCAACTTCACCTTCCCCGCTGGCGTGCACATCTGCGAGGTCGAGATCGATCCGGCGACCGGCGTCGTGGGCATCGAGCGCTGGACCGCCGTCGACGACTTCGGAAACATCATCAATCCGCTGATCGTCGAAGGCCAGGTGCATGGCGGCATCGCGCAGGGCGTCGGACAGGCGCTGCTCGAAGGCGCTGTGTACGACGGTGAAGGCCAGCTGATCACCGCGAGCTTCATGGACTACACCATGCCGCGCGCGCACGACCTGCCATCCTACAATGTCGGCATGACGGTCACCGCGTGCCCGTCGAACCCGCTCGGCATCAAGGGCTGCGGCGAGGCCGGCGCCATCGCCGCGCCGCCGGCGGTGATCAACGCCATCACCAACGCGCTTGGTCACGAAAACATCAGCATGCCAGCGACGCCCGAAAAGGTCTGGAGAGCCGCCCAGGCTTCCGGACTGAAGCAGGCAGCGGAATAGGAGGAACGCCACATGTACGCATTCACCCATCATGCGGCGACCAGCGTCGCCGACGCCGTCAAGTCGGTCGGCGAGGGCAAGTTCCTCGCCGGCGGCCATACGCTCATCCCCACGATGAAGCAGCGGCTCGCACAACCCGGCCATCTCGTCGATCTCGGCAAGGTCGCCGACCTGAAAGGCATTTCGGACAACGGCTCCGTACTGACGATCAAGGCCATGTCGACGCATGGCGAGGTCGCGGGCTCGGACGTCGTCAAGAAGGCCATCGCCGGCCTCGCCGAACTCGCAGGCGGCATCGGCGATCCGCAGGTTCGCCATCGCGGCACGATCGGCGGTTCGGTCGCCAACAACGATCCCGTCGCCGACTATCCGGCGGCGCTCCTGGCGCTTGGCGCGACCGTCGTCACCGATCGTCGCAAGATCGCGGCGGACGATTTCTTCCAGGGCCTGTTCACCACGGCGCTCGAAGACAACGAACTGATCATCGCGGTCGAATTCCCGCACGCCGAGAAATTCGCCTACGCGAAGTTCCGCAATCCGGCCTCGCGCTATGCGCTGGTCGGCGTCGCGGTCGCCAAGCGCGGCCCGAGCGTGCGCGTCGCCGTCACCGGCGCGGGGTCGGACGGCGTGTTCCGCTGGACGGAGGCCGAGACGAAGCTGTCGGCCAATTTCTCGGTCGGCGCGCTCGATGGCCTGAAGGTCGCGGCCAGCGGCCTGAACGGCGACATCCACGGCTCGGCCGACTATCGCGCCCATCTGATCGGCGTGATGGCCCGGCGCGCCGTCGCCGCGGCGTAAGGCAAATCCGCCTCTCCGCCCGCAAGGGCGGGGAGGCGTCTTGCGGACGCATCGATGGACCGCTTTCTCGTTGTCGACGATCATCCGCTGTTTCGCGAGGCGCTGCAGAGCGCCGTGCGCACCGCTTATCCGCACGCCGAAGTGGTCGAAGCATCCTCGATCGAGGAAGCCGTCGCCGAGATCGAGCGCGCTCCGGGCTTCGATCTGGCGCTGATCGATCTGTCGATGCCCAGCGTCAAAGGCTTCGAGGGCGTTCTGGGCATTCGCGCCCGCTTTCCCGGTCTTCCCCTCGTCGTCGTGTCCGGCCTCGAGGACCCACGCATCGTCAGCGAGGCGATGAACTGCGGCATTTCGGGTTTCATCCCGAAGTCCGTGAAGAAGGCGGAACTCACCGAAGCCATTCGCAAGGTGATGAACGGCGAGGTTTTCGTGCCGGCGAGCTTCGCGCCGGCGCCCGACAAATCGCGTCGTCCGCCGAAGGTCGACTTCGCCGCGCGCCTCGCAAGTCTCACGCCGCAGCAACTCCGCGTTCTCGGCATGTTGCGACAGGGACTCCTCAACAAGCAGATCGCCTTCGAACTCGATGTCGGCGAAACGACCGTCAAGGCGCATGTCTCGGAAATCCTGCGCAAGCTCAATGTCGCTTCGCGCACGCAGGCGGTGATCGAGGCGTCGGGCCTAGATTTCGAGGCCATACTCGCCGGCCAGAAGAGCGCGGGCGCCGCCTGATGAGCGTCGCGCTGCCGCAATCCCACCTGCCGCGCGCGGAAGACTTCCTGCTCTGGCCGCCGGCGATCCAGCCCTACGGCTTTCGCATCGTCGACAGATTGTTCGCCCATCGCGTCGTCGCCGGCAGCGGCGCGCCGACGCCCTTGCCGCGCGGCCGGGAAATCGCGCCGCGCTACCAGGTCGACGGCGTGGAGCATGATGTCGCGTCCTTCATGGACCGCAATTTCATTTCCGGGCTGCTCGTGATCCGCGACGGTTCCGTCGCTCTCGAACGCTACGGGCTGGGACTGCAGGAGGGCGATCGCTGGTCGACCATGTCGACCATCAAGTCGATGACCGCCATGCTCATCGGCGCCGCCGTGCACGACGGGGCCATTCCCTCGATCGACGAACATGTGACGCGCTGGCTGCCTGCCTTGCGCGGCTCCGCCTACGACGGCGTCAGCCTGCGCCATCTCATGACCATGTCGTCGGGCGTGCGCTGGAACGAGGATTACACCGACCGCGATTCCGACGTGAACCGCTATTCGAAATCCATGGCGGACCGCGTGCCGGGGGGCGTGCTGAAACTGATGTCGGGCCTGCCGCGCCAGCATGCGCCGGGAACCAGTTTTCTCTACAATTCCGGCGACACGTTCCTGCTCGGCGCCGCGCTGACGGCGGCGGTCGGCATGCCGCTCGCCGATTACATGTCGCAAAAGGTGTGGAAGCCGGCCGGCATGGAATGCGACGCCTTCTACACGCTGGAATCGGAAGGAGGGCAGGAGATCGGCGGTTCGCGCGCCGGCATGTGCCTGCGCGATTTCGGCCGATTCGCGCTCTTTGTGCTGAACGACGGTGTGATCTCGGGCAATCGCGTCTTGCCGGAGGGCTGGGTCGAGGCCGCCGCCACGCCGGCCTTCGCCGTGCCGGATCCGACGCCGATCTTCGACATCACGCATTACGGCTATTCGTGGTGGCTCGGGCGCGACGTCATGTCGGCGCTGGGCTTCGCCGGCCAGCGTATCGACATCTTCCGCAAGGATCGGCTGATAGTGATTACGCTCGGCGCCTTTCCGCAGCCGCCCCATGCGCCGCCCGGCGACCACGACCGTCGCGCCGAGGTCGTGCATTTCACGAACGCCGTGCGCGCCTGCTTCTGAGCGCGCGCCAGCCTCAGGTCGACGGGTCAGAGCAGATGCGTCAGGACGGCGCGCAGTTGCGCGGGCTTGACCGGTTTGCGCAGCACTTCACAGCCGGCGGCTCTCACGAGTTCCGTGGTTTCCGCGGTCTGGTCAGCTGTAACGACGACGCTCGGAACCTCGCTGCGCGTCAGCGAGCGCGCCAGCGCGATCGCCTGCAGTCCGTTCTCGCCGCTGTCGAGATGATAATCGGCGACGATCACGTCCGGCGCGCGTGCGCCCGACAATCGCTCGCGCACCGACGAGAGATCCCGCGCGGCGCTGACATCCGCCCCCCACTGGACGAGGAGCCAGCGTGTCGCCTCGAGCACGTCCGGATCGTTTTCGACGAGCAGGACGCGTCGGCCGGTGAGATCGCTGGCGCGCGCCCAGGTTTCGACCAGCACGGTTTCGGCGGGCGAAGGCTCATCGTCTTGCGCCAGCGGCGCGACGATCGTGAAACGCGATCCGCGCCCCGGGCGCGAGCGGAGCTCGATGCGGTGGTCGAGCGCCTGCGCCATGCGTTGCACGATGGACAGGCCGAGACCCAGCCCTTCGCCGCTGCGTCCCTGCCGCTGCGACGGCGAGCGATGAAACTCCTCGAAGATGCGTTCTGTCTCGTTCGGGTCCACGCCGACGCCCGTGTCGGTCACCTCGATGCGCACGAACGCGCCGCGTTGGCGCACGCCGACCAGGACGCCGCCTTCCTCGGTATAGCGCGCTGCATTGGAGACGAGGTTCTGAAGCACGCGCCTCAGGAGGATGGAATCGCTGGCGACCATCAGGCGCGTCGGACGAAAGCGCAGCTTGAGCTTCTTGCGTTCGACGATCGGCCGGAAGTCGGAATCGAGGGACTGGAAGATTTCCGCCAGCGCGACGTTCTGGATTTCCGGCATGACGACGCCGGCGTCGAGTTTCGAAATGTCGAGAATCGAGCGAAGATACGCCTCGATCGTCACCAGCGCGCGATCGATCTGGCGGCACAGGGCCGCGCTTTCCGGCGTCGCCTGCATCTCGGCGAGCGTCGAGATCGAGAGCTGGGCGGCGTACAGCGGCTGCAGCAGGTCGTGCCCGGCGGCCGCGAGGAAACGCGTCTTCGACGAATTGGCTTTTTCCGCCACCTCCTTGGCGCTGACGAGCGCGGCGTTGGAACGCTCGAGGTCGACCAGCGCCGTCTTGAGTTCGGCGGTTCTTTGCCGAACCTGCGCTTCGAGACCGATGGCGGTCTGGAACAGCGAATAGGCGCTGGCCTGACTGTCGATGCGATTTTCCAGACGCTCGACCAGCGCCTTGTTGATGCGGGTCAGCCGCTGGACGATCTCGGCCGGCGCGGCGCGCACCGTGCGGCCCATGATGTCGGCCGAGATCAGCCCACTTTCGTCGTCGGTCCTCACACGCGCGGCCCTATCGCGAGGCCCGTGAAGGTCTGGTTGAGATGCATCGCTCCGAACTGCTCGCCGTAGGTGTTGAAGCCGATAACGCCGTGCTCGCGATAGACGTCCGACAGTTCTCGTTTGAGCTGGCGGTTCTCGGCGTCGAGGCGGCGCAGCGCGCAGTCGAAGCCGAGAACGAAATCGGCGCCCGTTTCCTCGGTCACCGCGCGAAACGCCGAGCGCGCGCTTTCCACCAGATGCAGCGAACGCGAGACCGTGAGCACGACGCCGGTTTCGACCGCGCAGAAAAACGTCAGAGAATTGTCCTCGTTGGCATGGCCGATCGAGCGGCAGTAATATTCGCCGCCTACTTTCACCACGACCGGATGCGACGCGAAACTCATGGAATCGAGTTTCGTGGCCGCGACGCCGATGCATTCGGCATATTCGCGCGCCGCCGGCGCGGCGTTGAGTTCGCGAACCGTGCGCGTCTCCTGGTCGCAGTCCGTCACGACCAGCCGCACGTCGGTCGGCTCGAAATTGTCGTGACGAAACGCCGTGAAGCGATGTTTCGTGCTGACCAGCGCCAGCACGCCGCAATCCGAGAGAATCCGCCCGTCGGCGATGCACCATGTCCGCTGGAACTCCAGGTCGTCGCCCGTCGAGCCGCCGAGCAGCGGCATGCCCTCCAGCGCCTCGTGGATGGCGGAAACGAACAATTCCTCGCGCCGCGACAGGCCGTCGATGAAGGAGAGCGCGAAGCCTTCCGCGCCGGCGAAACCCTCGGGCGGCGTATTGTCGTGTTCCTGCCTGAAGCGGCCGACGCGGCGGGCGATGTCTGCGAATTCGATGCCGGACAGGTTCTCGATCGTCAGCGTCGAGACGTGGAAGCCCGCCTGCGGCAGGCTGACGATGACGATGGAATCCTCGGCATAGCCCTCCGGCCCGATCTCGCCGGCGGTGGAGCAGGCGATATGTCGCGCGCCCGGAAAATGCCGGCCGATCGCCGCCGCCAGCTGAAGCGGGTCGGTCGTGGCGGCGGCGAAGATCATCAGGAGCGCGACGGGCGCCGGGCCCGCGTTCGCGGCGGCGAAGGCCAGCGCGGCGTCGCAATCGACGTCGGGCCACAGCGCGCAGCGCACGCCGCTGGCGTAAGTCCTCGCGATCCCCTCGGCCAAGCGAACTCCGGTCTGCCGGTTCCGTACCCGAGCGATCCTAGCCTTCGCCGCCTCCGGGCCTCAAGCGGGGTTGCGACCGCAGGTCGCGGCGGGCCTTCCGTTGGAAAGCGGCGCTCCTGCGCCTAGATTGTCGCCATGCTCGACCGCGCGGCAGGCCAGAAGCCTCTTCACGAATACATCTTTCCCGTCGACGGCATGACCTGCGCGTCCTGTTCGTCCCGCGTCGAGAAAGCGCTGGCGGCCGTGCCGGGCGTCGGCTCGGCGGCCGTCAATCTCTCGGCCATGACTGCGCGCGTGGAGGCGACCGAAGAAGCCACCCCGGCCGCCCTGGTCGCCGCCGTCGAGGACGCCGGCTACGACGTGCCGCGCGAAGAAATCCTGCTGGACGTATCCGGCATGACCTGCGCGGCCTGCGTGGCGCGGCTGGAAAAGAACCTCGCCGCCGTGCCCGGCATCGTATCCGCGCGTGTAAGCCTGCCGGCGGAGACGGCGGATGTGACGATCGCGTCGGGTCTCGTGTCGCCCGGCGAGATCATCGAGGCGGTCGAAATGGCCGGATTCGATGCGACCATCCGCAAGGGCGAAGCCAAAGCCGTGCGGGCAGGGGACGGGGCGCGCGAATTCTGGACGCTCGCCGGCGCGCTTGCCCTGTCCCTGCCGTTCCTCGCCAACATGGTCCTCGAGATCGCGACAGGCGCGCCGTTGCTGCCGGGTTGGCTGCAACTCGCGCTGGCGACTCCCGTGTTCGTGATCGCCGGCGCGCGCTTTCATCTCGGCGCCTACCGCGCGCTGCGCGCCGGCGCGGCCAACATGGACGTGCTCGTTTCGCTTGGTTCGATCGCAGCCTTCGCTCTGGCCATGTGGCGGCTCGCCGGCGGCCACAGCCATCATCTGACGTTCGAGGCGGCGACGCTGGTCATCGCCTTCGTGCTCCTCGGCAAGTATCTCGAGGCGCGCGCACGCCGCGCCACGGGCGACGCCGTGGCGGCGCTGGCGGCCCTGCGCCCGCCCGTCGCACGCATCCTCAAGGATGGCGTCGAAACGGAATCGCCTGTCGATGCGGTGCGCAGCGGCGATGTCGTCGTCGCGCGTCCCGGCGAACGCATTCCGGTCGACGGCAGGATTGTCGCGGGCGCCAGCGAGGTCGACGAGTCCATGCTGACCGGCGAGTCGCGTCCGGTCGCCAAGGCCGTCGGCGACGACGTGTCGGGCGGTTCGGTCAATGGCGCAGGTCGTCTCGAAATCCGCGCGACGACGGTCGGTTCCGCCTCCCGCCTGTCGCGCATCATACGGCTCGTCGAGCGCGCGCAATCGTCGAAGGCGCCGATCCAGACCGCCGTCGACAAGGTCGCGTCCGTATTCGTGCCGGGCGTGGTCGTGCTCGCGATCCTCACCTTCGCGGGCTGGATGCTCTACGGGGCGGGTTTCGAACCGGCGCTCGTCAACGCGATCAGCCTGCTCGTCGTCTCATGCCCTTGCGCGCTCGGCCTCGCGACGCCGGCGGCGGTCGCGGTCGGCATGGGAGCCGGCGCGCGTTCCGGCATTCTCGTCAAGGACGCCTCCGCGCTCGACCTGGCGCGCAAGGTCGACACGTTCGTCTTCGACAAGACGGGCACGCTGACGAAGGGACAGCCCGTCGTCGCCGACATCGTCGCGCTCGACGGCGATACGACGGCCCTGCTGCAATTGGCGGCGTCGGCAGAACAGGGCAGCGAACATGCGCTCGGCCGCGCCATCGTCCTGCGCTCGAAGGCCGATGGATTGACGCTCGCGCCGCTCGAGAATTTCGAGGCGCGGCCCGGGCGCGGGCTCGCGGCGCGCGTCGGCGGCCGCGATATTCTCGTCGGCAATGCGCTGCTGATGCGCGAGAGCGGCGTCGATGCGCGGGCGCTGGCTGACCGCGCCGCCGAATTCGAGGGCGAGGGCGGAACCGCTTTCTTCGTCGCGACAGCCGAAGCGGCGTCGCCGCGGCTGCTCGGCCTAATCGTGACTTCGGACGAATTGCGTGAAGAGGCTGCGCCGACCCTTGCAACGTTGCGCGCGCTCGGACTGAAGCCCGTCATGCTGACCGGTGACAGCGCCGGCGCAGCGAACGCTTTTGCGACAAAGCTCGGCGGCATCGAGGCGATCGCCGGCGTGCCGCCCGAGGGCAAGGCCGCAGCCATTCGGGACTTGCGCGAAATGGGGCGCGTCGTCGCGATGGTCGGCGACGGCGTCAACGATGCTCCGCCGCTCGCCGAGAGCGATGTCGGGATCGCCATGGGCGCGGGCAGCGAGACGGCGCTCGAGGCCGCCAGCGTCGCGTTGCCGGGCGACGACCTGACGAAGGTCGCCGCGCTCGTCGACCTGTCGCGGTCGACGGCCCGCAAGATCAAGCAGAACCTGTTCCTGGCCTTCGCCTACAATGTGGTCATGATCCCGGCGGCGGCGGCGGGCATGTTGTCGCCGGTCGTGGCCGGCGCCGCCATGGCCCTGTCGAGCGTCAGCGTGGTTGGCAACGCTTTGCTCCTGCGCCGCTGGAAGACGTAAGATGTTGAAGCCGCTCGGCTCGGCGGCTTGCTAGTCAATAGGTATGATGTATAACAATCCGGAGCCAAGCCCGGATCGGAAGCGCGACCATGAAGATCGACGACCTCATCGCCATCGACGTTCACACCCACGCGGAAGTGTCCTGCCGCCAGGGGCCAGACGAATATTGGCAGCCCTTCGAGGACGCCGCGAACAAGTACTTCAAGGCCGGTCCGCGCCCGACCATCGCCGAGACGGTGAAATATTATCGCGAGCAGAAGATCGGCCTCGTGATGTTCACGGTCGACAGCGAGTTCCAGATCGGCAACCGCCGCATCCCCAACGACGAAATCGCCGAGGCGGCGCGCGAAAATTCCGACATGATGATCGCGTTTGCATCCATTGATCCGCACAAGGGCATGATGGGCGTGCGCGAGGCGCGCGACCTGATCGAATCCGGCGCGGTCAAGGGCTTCAAGTTCCACCCGACCTGCCAGGGCTTCTATCCAAACGACAAGCTGGCCTACAAGCTCTACGAGGTCATCGCGCACTACAAGCTGCCGGCGATCTTCCACACCGGCCATTCGGGCATGGGCACCGGCCTGCCCGGCGGCGGCGGCCTGCGCCTGAAATATTCGCAGCCCATTCACATCGACGATGTCGCGGTCGATTTCCCCGACATGACGATCATCCTTGCCCACCCCTCGTGGCCGTGGACGGACGAAGCCCTGTCGATGGCGCTCCACAAGGAGAACATCTACATCGACCTGTCGGGCTGGATGCCGAAATACTTCCCGCCGCAGGTCGTGCAATACGCGAACGGCCAGTTGCGCAACAAGATGCTGTTCGGCTCGGACTTCCCGCTCATCAAGCCGGACAAGTGGATCGCGCAGTTCAAGGACGCAGGCTTCAAGCCCGAAATCCACGATCTCATTCTCAAAAAGAACGCTATCCGCGCGCTGCGGCTGGACGCGAAGTAGGGCGCGAAGGCAAACGCGCGGTTTTCGACTCGTCGAGCGGTTGTCCGCTATCGACGAAAGCGAACGCAATTCTTGCCGTCATGGCCGGGCTTGTCCCGGCCATCCACGCGGAACGCCCACGACAAGCGCGGGCATGACGCACTCAGGGTTTTCTTCCGCTTCACGCCCTCAGCTATGTAGGCAGAACGAAACGGACGCTAGTCGATCGCCATGAGCCGGATCGCTGCTACGTCTTCATCTTGATCATGCGCTGCAGGAGCTTCATCGGCCCCTTAGCATAGGGCGGCTGGAACATCATCTGTATGGCCGAGAACGGCCCCTGGTAGAAGATCGGGCGCAGCTTCGAGAAGGTCACGAAGCCCTCGTAGCCGTGGTAATGGCCCATGCCGCTGGCGCCGACGCCGCCGAACGGCATGTCGTGCTGGCCGACATGCAGCAGCGTGTCGTTGACCGTCACGCCGCCCGACATGACGCGCGAAATGTAGAAATCGCGCGTCTCGCTGTCATTCGTGAACGGATACATGGCCAGCGGCCGGTCGTGCGCGTTGACGTAATCGGCGACCTCCTGGCGATCCCTGTAGGTCTTCACCGGCAGGATCGGGCCGAAAATCTCGCGCTGCATGACGATCATGTCTTCGGTCGGATTCAGCACGACATGCGGCGCGAACTTGCGCATGTTGGCGCTCGGCATCTGGCCTTCCGCCAGGTTGACGATGGTCGCGCCTTTCGCGCGCGCGTCTTCGAGCGTCGATTGCAGGCGCGCGAAGGCGCGTTCGTCGATGATCGACGTGAAATCCTGTCCGTTGAGATCGGGATAGCGCTTGGCGATGAGCCGCTTGCCGTGCGCGACGAATTCGTCCTGCTTGCCTTCCGGCACGAATGCGTAATCGACATTCGTGCAGATCTGGCCGGCGTTGAACATCTTCACCCAGTAGATGCGTTCCGCCGCTTTCTGGAGAGGAAAGTCGGGTGCGACGATCGCGGGAGACTTGCCGCCGAGTTCGAGCGTCACGGGCGTGAGGTTCTTCGCCGCATTGGCCATGACCGAGCGGCCCGTCGCGCCTGAGCCGGTGAACAGCAGGTGATCGAACGGCAACGACGAGAAGGCAGGGCCTCGTCCGCCGCCGTCCTCGAAGAACGACAGCTTTTCCGCAGGGAAGTAATTCGGCGTGATGCGCATCAGCACCTGCGCGAGGCGCTGCGAATTTTCCGACATCTTCACCATGGCGCGGTTGCCGGCGGCGATGATTGCGGCCAGCGGCGTGAAGGAGAGGTTGAGCGGGAAGTTCCACGGCACGATGACGCCGACGACGCCCAGCGGCTGCGGGATGACCCGGTTGCGCGCGCCGGGATAGGTCAGGAAATCGGCGTGCCGGGCCTGCGGCTTCATCCATTTCTTCAGCTTTTTCGTCGCGTCCTTGATCGTCTCGAGCGAGACGAAATATTCGGCGAACAGCGTCTCGAACTCCGAGCGGTTGCCGTAGTCGGCGTTGATCGCCGCGACCAGCTCGTCCTTGTTGTCCTTCAGGAGGCGGGCGAGCGACTTGAGGTCGGACAGGCGCTGCTCGTAGCTCGGCTCCGGCGCCGCGAGATAGGCGGCGCGCTGCCGCTCGAAGCAGGACCGGAATTCCTCGGGAATCGAGATGTCAGGGGCAAAAACCGGCGCGTTCATGTCTCTCTCCCTGTTGATGATAGGAGTCAGGCAGCCCGTTCCTCGTCGGTGACGGTCAGCGACGCATCCGCCGACGGCAGGCGGGCGATGACGTCGATCAGCGCGCGGTCATGCAAGGCGACCATGCGCTCCTTCGGCTTCAGCCAGGCGATCGCATCCTCGATCGACTCGGCGTCGTTGAGCTTGGCTTCCGCCAGCGCGCGTTCGGGCGTGATATCGCCCTTTGCGCGACGGCGGTAATCCGGCAGGAAGGCTTCGTGCGCGGCGCGGAAGGCGGCGTCGGCGTGAATGAGCCGGATGCAATCGATGTGATCGTCGTGCTCGGCCGCGAGTTCCCGCCCGAGCGCGTTGGCGCGGTCGGCGATCGGCGGGACGTTCTTTTCCTCGGGCGTCTGCAGCAGACCGATGCGCTTCAGGCCGAGGCCGAGCGCAAGCTGGCCGCTCGCCCATGAAATCGGAATGGCGAGGATGAGGCCGATGATCGTCGGAGACATCCATGCGACCAGCGACGGCGAGATCAGCAGGCCGGCGATCAGGCTCGCGATGCCGAGCGCCATGTGGGAACGATGCTTGCGCACGATCGCCTGGAACGGGATCGAGCCGTCGTCGCGACGCTGCGGATTCCATCCGGTGTCGAATCCGAACAGGATGTGCATGACGTGCCCGCTCTGCACCAGCATCATGATCGGCGCGAGCAATGCCGACATGATGATTTCCAGCAGGCCCGAAACGAACAGCCGGATGAAGCCGCCGGCGCCGCGACGCGTCTCGCCGTCGAACATCGCCAGAATCAGACCGAAGAATTTCGGCGCCAGCAGGATGCTCATCGTCAACGCGAACAGCGCCAGCGACCGTTCGGCGTCGAACCGCGGCCAGGTCGGAAACAGGGTGAACTCGCTCGTGAAATATTCCGGACGGATGTAGGTCGCCTGCAGCACGATCATGATGCCGATGACGAGTTGCAGCATCCACAGAGGCGAGGCGAGATAGCCGAATATGCCGGTCAGGAAATGCTGTCGCGACGCCCAGTGAAGCCCCTTGGTCGGCAGGAGCCGCGTGTGCTGCAGATTGCCCTGGCACCAGCGGCGGTCGCGCGTCGACACGTCGATCAGCGACGGCGGGCTCTCTTCGTACGAGCCTTTGAGCGTCGGCAGCATGTAGACGGAATAGCCGGCGCGGCGGATCAGCGCCGCCTCGACGAAATCGTGGCTGAGGATGTGCCCGCCGAACGGCGGCTTGCCGCGCAGGTCGGGCAGGCCGCAATGCGCCGCGAAGGCGGCGGTGCGGATGATGGCGTTATGGCCCCAGTAATTGCCGTCGCGGCCCATCCAGGCGGACAGTCCGGAGGCGATGACCGGTCCATAGATGCGCGCTGCGAATTGCTGCACGCGCGCGAAGAGCGTGTTGCGATTGATGATGAGCGGCAGCGTCTGGATGATGCCGGCGTCGGGATCGGCCTCCATGCGCGCAGCCAGCGTGACGATGGCGTGGCCGGTCATCAGGCTGTCGGCGTCGAGCACGACCATCTGCGGATAGGCGCCGCCCCAGCGCGTCACGAAATCGGCGATATTGCCGGCCTTGCGGCTCGTGTTCTTGGCGCGGTGGCGATAGTAGACCCGACAGTCGGGGCCAAGCCGCTCCCGTAACGCGATCAGCGCGCGTTCTTCAGCGATCCAGATGTCCGGGTCGGTCGTGTCGGACAGGAAGAACCAGTCGAAATGGCCGCCGAGGCCGGTCGCCTCCACGTCCTCCCAGATCGCCTGCAGGGAGCCGAACACCCGGCTCGGCGCCTCGTTGTAGATCGGCATCACCACCGCCGTGCGCGTGGACAGCGCGGCGGGCATGTCGCGCAAGGCGCGGCCGTGGATCATCGACCAGACGAACCCGACAACGCCGCTGGTGAAGGCGAGCGCGATCCAGGAGAAATTCGCGACGAACAGCAGCAGCAGCGCCCATTTGAGAAGGGTCACGCCGCCGACGTCGACGACACGGTACATTTCGTAAGCGCCGTAGGCCGTCAGCGCGAGGCCGCCGCCGAACACGGCGAGACGGGCGAGCCAGGGGGTGTTCTGGCTGGATTTCAGCACCCAATGGCGGCGTTGCGACTTGTCGAACCGCGACAGGCTCTGGACCGGCATGGCCAGGGCCGATTCCGGCGGCATGGTCGGCGCCGCTGTGAGGCCGGGGCCGGGACGACTGTCGATCAGGGCGTCCATCTGTAGAGCCAGGTCTCGCTAACTGGTTTGCCGTCGGCTTCGATCACCAGGCGCATTTCGGCCTGCGGCTCCCCGCCGGGGTCGAATTCGAAGACGACCCGGTAGAGCTTGCGGTCACGATAGAGATAAGAGCGCATCGACGCCAGCGAGCCCGAGAAGACAGATAGCGCCGGCTTGGGCTCCCGCAAGCTTTGCGCATCCCCAAGCGCATCGCCTGTAAATGCGACGACAAAACGGCGGCGCTTGGCGGCGCTGCCACGCCCGCCCCGGGATTCGAAGACCGTGAGCTGCGAGGGCCGGGCGGGCGGCTCCCAGCACCAGAACTGCCGGTAGGCCCAGCTCTGTTCCTTGCCGGCGACGAGACCGCCGTTGGGGCGCCAATAGGCGATGCAATTGCTGTTGGTGTCGGACTCCGCCGGGATTTCGGTCAGCTGCACGTTGCCCGCCCCGAACTCGGACAGGGGCTCGATCCACACCGAGGGGCGGGTTTCCCAATGCGCTTCGTCGTCCTGGTAGGATTCGAAGTCGCGGTTGCGCTGAAGAAAGCCAAAGCCTTTCGGATTGTCGTCGACGAATGAGGAAATCTGCAGGGTCGAGCGGTTGGTGACTGGTCGCCAGATCCATTCGTCGCGACCGGTCAGCATCTGCAGGCCGTTCAGCTCGGCGATAATGGGTCGCACGTCGTCCGGACGGCGCCGATCCAGCGGCGAGGAGATGCTCGTGCCGCTCATCGCTGCAATGCCGACGTTCTCGACATTGGCGCGCGGACACAGGGTCATTTCCGTGTCGACGATGATCGCCTCGCCCGGCCGCATCGTGAAGCGGTACGCCCCGGCGACGCTCTCGGAATCCAGGAGCGCGTGAATGACCAGGGCATTGGCGGCGAGCGACGGCTTTTCGATCCAGACCGCCTTGAACAGCGGGAATTCCTCGCCGCGCGGATCGGCGGTTTTCAGCGACAGGCCGCGCGCCTGAACACCGAACGTCTGCCCGGGCGCCCGGGCGCGGAAAAAGCTCGCGCCCTGGAAGATGGCGATCTCCGACAGCCGGCCATCCTGCTGCGCGAGCACGCGAAACCCGGAAAAGCCGATGTCGCCGACATTGGCCGGCGGCCGAACCGAGCCGAACTCGAAATTGCCGGAATCGTAGGCGAGGCGGCGCGACATGCCGTCTTCGACCAGATTGATCTGCATGTGGGCGTTGAAGACGAAGCCGCGGTGCAGCGGCTCGATCACGAAGCCGGTCTTGTCGTCCCCCCAGATCACGCGATCCTTGCGGTAGCGAACCCCGACATATTGATCGTAGTTCAGCGCGCTGAAGGGTTCCGGCAGATCGGTGGGCGGCCCCTTGAAGGGCTGTTTTGCGATGGTTCGCGCGAGATCGGCGATGGAGGAGGGGTGGAACGGCGATGCCGGTTCGGCGCCGGTCCCCTGGGCCTGCGCGGTCCCGGCCATGGCCAGTCCGACGCTGCCGGCGACGCCCTTCAACACGTCTCTACGCACGATCATCTGATCTGACGCCTTCTTCCGCGTTCCGGCGGTTTCCCGCGCGAGGCGTCCCGGAACACGCCCGCCAGACCGACAGATCGGCGAAGCTTGCGAACTATCTCCACCGCAAGCCCGTGTTTATACTCTCCATGTATTTTGGCAACGGCGCAGAGCCCGTCTGAACGATCCCGGAGAAGGTTATGAATGAATCCGCCCGTCGCTGTCTCGCGGTGGTGCTGGCGGCGGGCGAGGGAACGCGCATGCGCTCCTCGCGGCCGAAGGTTCTCCACGAGATCGCCAACGCCAGCATGCTCGCCCACGTCCTCGCCGCCGTGCAGGCGGCCGGCGCGGACGGGTTGGCCGTGGTCGTGGGACCCGATCGCGCCGACGTCGCGGAAGCCGTCCGCAAGGCGGCGCCGGACGCCGAAATCTTCGTTCAGACCGAGCGCCTCGGCACCGCCCACGCCGTTCTCGCCGCGCGCCTGGCGCTGGAGCGCGGCTGGGACGATATCTTGATCGCCTTCGCCGACACGCCCCTGGTCCGCCCGGAAACATTTCGCGCGCTGCGTGACGCCGTGGCGTCCGGAGATGCGGTTGCGGCGCTCGGCTTCGAGGCGGCCGTTCCCGACGGATACGGGCGGTTGCTGGTCGATGCGTCCGGCTCGCTCGTCGCTATTCGCGAACACAAGGACGCAACCGATTCCGAGCGCGCCACCCGCCTGTGCAACGCCGGATTGATGGCGCTGTCGGGCGCGCAGGCGCTTTCCCTGCTCGCCGCGGTCGAAGCGACGAACGCGCAGAAGGAATTCTATTTGACGGACGTGGTGGCCGGCGCCCGGGCCAGGGGGCTTGCGACCGGCTATCGGGTGGCGCCCGAAGCGGAAGTGCAGGGCGTCAACGATCGCGTGCAACTCGCCGCCTGCGAGGCGACGGCGCAGGCGCGTATGCGCGAAAACGCCATGCGCGCGGGCGTGACGATGATAGCCCCCGACACGGTTTATCTCAGCGCCGACACGATCCTTGGCCGTGATGTGGTGATTGAACCGAACGTCTTCTTCGCGCCGGGCGTGAAGATCGGAGACCGCGTCACGATCCGCGCCAACAGCCATCTGGAAGGCGCCACCGTCGCCGAGGGCGCGATCGTCGGTCCGTTCGCCCGCCTGCGTCCGGGAGCGCAGATCGGCCGGGATGCGCATATCGGCAATTTCGTCGAGGTGAAGGCCTCTGCGATCGGCGAAGGCGCCAAGGCCAATCACCTCGCCTATATCGGCGACGCAGCCATCGGCGCGCGCGTCAACATCGGGGCGGGCGTCATCACCTGCAATTACGACGGCTATTCGAAATTCCGCACCGAGGTCGGCGAAGACGCCTTCATCGGCACCAATTCGTCGCTGGTCGCTCCCGTCCGGGTCGGCGCAGGCGCCTATGTGGGCTCCGGTTCGGTCGTCACGACCGACGTATCTCCGGACGCGCTGGCGATCGGACGCGGGCGTCAGGTCGAGAAGCCGGGCTGGGCCGCCCGGTTTCGGGCGGCGAACGCCGGGAAGAAAAAGAAATAGCTGCAATCAGGGAGTGCAGGGCACCGCGTCGTGCTTCGTGCCGTCGGGTTCCTGCGTCGGAGGCCATGCGCCGGTATTACGGGCCTGCGAATACATGTCCTCGCAAATCGCGGCGTGACCGTTGCCGGCGCGCTTCATGCACATGTCCATGATCTTGGAGCAGGCCACCTTGCGCTGCTGCGCCGTGGCCGGGCCGGCCGCAGCCACCCCCAGCAGTAGGAAGGCCACGGAGGCGGATAGCGCCCGAGATGTCATATTTAAACTCCGAATCAATAGCTTGAGCCAAAGCTAGCGCACTGCGGCCCAAGGGCAACGGCGCCTTTTCAAAGGAATTGCGCGACCGGCGCCGACCATTTACCTAGGCTTCACGGGCACGGCCCGAACTTGGACCGGCAATATGCGCCGCGAGCGTGACCGAAAAACGGCCGCGCCTCGCTCCCCTCGGGACAGGGCGCGCGACAGCGGCGGGAATCATGTGCGGCATCGTTGGAATTCTGGGCAAGGGGCCCGTCGCTGGCGACATTGTCGAGGCGCTGCGTCGTCTCGAGTACCGGGGTTATGATTCGGCCGGCGTCGCGACGCTCGAAGGAGGCCGGCTCACGCGTCGTCGCGCCGAAGGCAAGCTGCGCAACCTGGGCGACCGGCTGGCCCAGGATCCGCTGAAGGGCGCGAGCGGCATCGGCCACACGCGCTGGGCGACGCATGGCCGCCCGACCGAGAACAACGCGCATCCCCACGCCAGCGATCGCGTCGCGGTCGTCCACAACGGCATCATCGAGAATTTCCGCGAATTGCGTGAAATGCTTCGCGCCAAGGGCCACGTTTTCGCGACCGAGACGGATTCGGAAGTCATTGCGCATCTCGTCACCGAGGAATTGAAGTCGCGCAATTCAGCGGTCGACGCCGTCGCTGCGGCATTGCCGCAGCTCAAGGGCGCCTTTGCGCTCGCCTTCCTGTTCGACGGCGAGGAAGACCTGCTGATCGGCGCGCGCCGCGGGTCGCCGCTGGCGGTCGGCTATGGCGATGGCGAAATGTATCTGGGTTCCGATGCGCTGGCGCTCGCGCCATTCACGCAGGACGTCTCCTATCTCGACGAAGGCGACTGGGTCGTACTGACGAGAAGCGGCGCCGAGTTCCACGATGCCGCGAACGCGCGGGTCTCGCGTCCGAAGATCCGCACGCAGGCCTCCGCCTTCCTCGTCGACAAGGGCGAACACCGCCATTTCATGGCGAAGGAAATCCACGAGCAGCCGGAAGTCGTCGGCCGCACGCTCGCCCATTATCTCGACATGTCGGCCGGTCGCGTCGCTCTGCCGTTCGACCTGCCTTTCAATCCCAACGCCTTGTCGCGCGTGACGATCACCGCCTGCGGCACCGCCTATTACGCCGGCATGGTCGCGCGCTACTGGTTCGAGCGTTTCGCCCGTTTGCCGGTCGACATCGACGTGGCTTCGGAATTTCGTTACCGCGAGGCGCCGCTGCCCAAGGACGGATTGACGCTCCTGATCTCGCAGTCGGGCGAGACAGCCGACACGCTCGCCTCCCTGCGCTACGCCAAGGAGAATGGCCAGCATGTGCTGGCGGTCGTCAACGTGCCGACCTCGACGATCGCGCGCGAATCCGCCGTGGTCGCGCCGACGCTGGCCGGCCCGGAGATCGGCGTCGCCTCCACCAAGGCCTTCACCTGTCAGCTTGCCGTTCTCGCCTGCCTCGCCGTTGCGCTCGGCCGCGCGCGCGGCGTTTTGTCTGCGGAGGATGAAGCGCGCCTGGTCGGCGATCTCATCAACCTGCCGGGCCTCATGGCGAAGGCGCTGGCCGCCGAAAGCGATATCGAGCAGATCGCGCATGGCGTCTCGCATGCATCCAGCGCGCTATATCTCGGGCGTGGGCCGGCTTTTCCTCTGGCGCTGGAAGGCGCGCTGAAGCTGAAGGAAATTTCGTACATTCACGCCGAAGGCTATGCCGCCGGCGAACTCAAGCATGGTCCGATCGCGCTGATCGACGAGAACATGCCGGTCATCGTCATTGCGCCGAAGGATGGCGTCCTCGAAAAGACGGTGTCGAACGTGCAGGAGGTCGCGGCGCGCGGCGGTCGCATCATCCTGATCGGCGACGAGGACGCGCGGCGTGAGGTGGCGACCGGTCTCGAAGGCTGCGTGACGCTGGAGCCGATGGCGCCGGACTTCGCGGCCGTCGTCTACGCCATACCCGTGCAGTTGCTGGCTTACCACGCGGCCGTAGTGATGGGTAAGGACGTGGACCAGCCGCGCAATCTCGCCAAGAGCGTGACGGTCGAATGATCGTCAGGTGAGAAACATCGCCATCAGCGCGAGGACGACGGCGATGCCCGCGACGTTCCACCAGAGCAGTCGAACGAAGCGGTGGTAGTTCCTGAGATGGACCGCGTATTCCTCCCGGTCGGTCCATTCGGGGGCGGTGTCGATGTTCGCCATGACGGCGCTCCTTTTCCCCAGCCGGCGCGAAAATAGAGCGAGGCGCGATTTCGTCCACGCGCCTGTCGAGGCGCGTGCGCGGCGTCACAGCGTGGCCTTTGCCGCGATGGCACGATCCGACTTCCTGTTTCGCGTATTGGGAGCGGAAAGTGTTCACCGGGGTTCTTTCGCGCGTGGCCGTCGCGGCCGCGACGCTGATGGTTGCGGGACAGATCGCAACGGCCGAGCCGGCGAGGCGGATCGACATCTTCGTCGAACCTTTCTACCGGTCCGCCACAAATCCCTCGGACCAGCCCCAGGTCAGCGTCGGCAGGAAGTTCGACGCGCTGCTGGCGTCGAACCGGCGCGAGGACATCCTTGCAGCGCGCGACCTGATCGTGGCCGACCCCAAACTCGTGACGCCGATGACGATGATGGTTCTGGCAATTCGCCTCTACGACATGGGGCTGCGGGACGAATCCGTCTTCTGGTTCTACGTGGCCAAGGATCGCTATTTCACGCTCGTCGACGTGGCCGTCCCCAATGCGCCGGCGCTGGCGACCGCGGACGATTCCATGCGCAGCTTCGCTGCGCTCGCCGGGCCGTTCATCAACGGATACGCGTTTTGCGATCTCTCCCGGCAGCAGGACGCGCGGGCGCGGGCGCTGGCGTGGGTGAAGGCCAATCCCTATCAGGCGATCTTCCTGCCGCAGATCCCGGCGCGATCGAGCGATCGCGAGGCCGCGCTCGCGCAGGCGCTGCGCCAGGAGGAAGCTGGCGTCGAGAAGGAACGCTCCTATCTCCAGGATCCGAAGAACCGGCAGGAATTCCTGGACGCCCGCAAGCGCAATGGCGCGGACGAGCGTTTCTGCTGGAAATGATCAGGCGTCGCGGACCGCGCCCTTCGCGCGCTCGGCAAGCCAGTTTTCTGCGGCCTGCCTTCCGGCGTCGCGCAGCTTCTCGAGAAAGCTCCAGCCGAGATTGCCGGCGTTCTGCGCGCCGAGATCCTCGATCTCGTCTTCGGCGGCGATGCGAGCAATCACCAGTTCCGACATCTTCTTCGTGGCGCGCAATTGCGCCGCGAGCTTCAGGGCTTCGATCTCGGCGTTGAGCGTCGCGTTGAAGGCGATCTGGCTCAGGCGGCGCTCGATCTCGCGCGGCCCGACCGGCGTGCGCGCCACGCGGTTCGGCGTCACCTGGACGATCAGAACCTCGCGCACATCGCTCTCGCGCACGAGAGGAATAAGCGGCGGATTCGAGACATAGCCGCCGTCCCAATAGGCCTCGCCGTCGATTTCCACGGTGCGATGGATCATGGGCAGGCAGGCGGAAGCCAGAACTGCGTCCACGTTCAGATCCTCGTTGCGAAAAATGCGCAGCGAACCGTCGGCGACCCGCGTCGCCGAGATCAGCAGCCGGATCGGGCTGTCGTGGCGCAGACGCTCGAAGTCGACTTCCTCTTCCAGCCCGCGTCGCAGCGGATTGAGGTCGAATGGATTGAACTGGTAGGGCGACATGGCGCGCGCCAGTGCGCCGATGCCGGTCGGAAAGGCGCTGAGCGGCAGGAAGGACGCCGCCTGGCTCATCCTGCGCCAGAAACGCGTCAGCCTTTCGCGAGCGCCTTCGCGGCCCCCTTCGGCAAGACCGGAGGCCAGCAGCACGGCGTTGACGGCGCCGGCGCTCGCGCCGCTCACGGCGTCGAACCGAAGCATGTCTTGTTCCAGCAGCCGGTCGAGCGCGCCCCAGGTGAACGCGCCGAACGACCCGCCGCCCTGCAGCGCCAGCGAGATTTCCTCGGAGGGCGCGGGCGGGCGGCCGTCCGTCAGCAGGCTGCGCGCCTGGTGGATCAGTCTGAGGGGCATGAGGCGCTCTCTTATTGTGCAGTGCACAATATAGGGGTGCGGCCGCCGGAATTCACGGGGCCCGGCGCAATTCATCGAAGCTTAAGCGCGGAAAATTATCTTCGCGCCTGCGGACGGACGTGCGCCGCCAAGGGAAATTGGCCGGCATGGGCGCAGTTTTTATTGCAGATCCAGTAACTTGGGGAGCGCGCGATGCGCGCTGAAGCAGCGCCCCGCGGCTCCCTGGTCCTGCTTGCCGTGCTGACCGCGGCTCTCGTTACGCGCATCCCGCTGCTGGCCTGGCTGCGTCCCTACGGCGACGAGATGTTCTACGCGCTCGTCGGCCACGAATGGCTGAAGGGCGCGTTGCCCTACACGCTGACCTGGGACGTCAAGCCGCCGGGCCTGTTCGGTCTCTATGCGCTGACGGAAGCCGCGACCGGCGATCCATGGCTGGCCCCCCGTCTGTTGCCCCTGCTGGCGACGCTGGCGGTCAGCGTCGGCCTGTGGCGCATCGGCCTCGCATGGTTCTCGGATGCGCGCGTCGGGCTGCTGGCGGCGATCTTCTACTGCTTCAACTCGCTGTCGCTCGAAGGGGCGCTGGGCGTTCCTGAAACGCTGTTTGCGCCGTTCATCGTCTTCGGCATGCTGTTCGCCGGTTCACGCGTCCTCTGGCGGGCGTGCCTGGCGGGCTTTCTGCTCGGATGCGCTTTCGTCATCAAGCAGGTCGCAGCCTTCGAAGGCCTTTGCGCGCTGATCCTGCTGATATCGGTCAACCGGGATGCCGGCCGCGCGCTCGCCGCGCGGATCGCCGGATTCTGCCTGTGCGGCGCCATTCCCGGGGTGGGCTTCGCGCTCTACTACGCCGCGCACGGGCAGTTCGGCATGTTGTGGGACGCCGCGGTGCTTTCGGCCTTCATGCGCACCGGCGGCGACGGCGTTTCGATCGCGCAGGCGGCGCAGCTTTTCCTGCCGCGTTTCCGTGGGGTCGCGCCGCTGCTCGTGCTGACGATGTTCGCCATGGCCGAGCGTCGCGTCGTCATGCAGGGCGACGCGCGCAAGGGCTATCTGCGCGCGCTCGGTTGGGCGGCGGCGGCCGGCGCCGGCGCCTTCGCCATCCGCTCCATGTACGAGCACTACTTCCTCACCCTCGTCGCGCCGCTGTCGCTCGTCGGCGCGGCCTTCGTGCTGGATCTCGCGCGGCGCTGGAGCGCCGGCCCGCGCCGTCTCGCTCCGGTTGCGATTTGCGGAGCGCTCGTCGCCTGGCCGCTGGCCTGGGTCACGATCCAGCAACAATGGCCGACGGAAGAGCGACATACCGACGAACTGGCTGCAAAGCTGCTGTCGCACGGGCTTCGGCCGGACGGACCGGCGCCGCAACTCTATGTCGTCGATCATGAAATGGCGCTCTATCTGGCGACGGACGTCGATCCGCCGGCCCGTTTTTCCTTTCCGCAGCATCTGACCTGCGATTTTCAATTGCCCGGCGGCGTGGATGCCGCGGCAGCCATCGACGAGATCATGGCGAAACGTCCGAAATTCGTGGTCGTGACCGAGACGCGGCGCGACATGAACTGCACCCGGCCCGACCGGATGGCGCAGATCGACCGGCGGCTCGAGGCCGAATACCAGCTTGTCGATCGCGTCGACGACCGTCGCGCGCCCCTCCAGATCTATCATCTGCGGGAAGATCGGGTTCGCCTGTCTGGACGGGCGCAGTAGAATGCGCGAAACACCGAACGATTCCCGGCGGCGCGGACCGAGCGTGCGTCACACGGAGCGCAGCGCGTGATCGCCGAACTCAGCATCGTCGTCCCGACCTTCAACGAACGGGTCAACATTCCGAAGCTCGTGGAGCGGGTCGCGGACGCGCTCAAGGACGTCGCGTGGGAAATGATCGTCGTCGACGACGACAGCCCGGATGGAACGGCCGAGGTGGCCAAGGAAATTTCGCGGCGCGACGAGCGTGTCCGCTGCATCCGTCGCGTCAATCGCCGCGGCCTGTCCGGCGCCTGCATCGAGGGCATCCTGTCGTCGTCCGCGCCTTTCGTCGCTGTCATGGACGCCGACCTGCAGCATGACGAGACGATCCTGCCGCGCATGTACGAGCGTGTGCGCTCGGGCGAAGTCGATCTGGTCGTCGGCAGCCGCTACGTCGACGGCGGGTCCGCCGACGCGGGCTTCTCCTCGTCGCGCGCCCAGATCAGCCGCTGGGGAACGGCGCTCGCGCGGCGCGCGCTGCATACCGAACTGAATGATCTGATGAGCGGCTTCTTCATGCTCCGGCGCGAGGTCGTGGAGGACATAGCGCCGCAACTCGCCGATTCCGGCTTCAAGATCCTCGCCGACATCATCGCTTCCGCCGGCCACCCGCTGCGCATCGAGGAAATCGGCTTCAAGTTCCGCGAGCGCACCGGCGGCGAGTCCAAGCTCGACGCCAAGGTCGGCCTCGATTTCATCGGCCTCATCCTCAACAAGGCCACCAACGGCCTTATTCCGCTCCGCTTCATCTTCTTCGCGCTGGTCGGCGTGTCCGGCGTGCTCGTGCATCTCCTCACGCTGCGCATCGCCATGGCGCTGTTCGAGGAATCCTTCTTCACGGCGCAGACGGTCGCCACCGTTGTCGCCATGACGACCAACTTCTTCATCAACAACGCCGTGACCTATCGCGACGCGCGGCTGAAGGGCGTCATTCCGGTGCTGCGCGGCTTGCTGCTGTTCTACCTGGTCTGCGCGATCGGCGCGGTCGCCAATGTCGGCATCGCCACCTGGGTCTTCGACAATTACGAATCCTGGTTCGTCGCCGCGCTCACCGGCGTCGCCATGGGCTCGGTCTGGAACTTCGCGCTGAGCTCGTTCTTCGTCTGGCGGAAAAGCTAGAGCCGGGTCAGGCGGCGCCGCTCTCGGCGGCAGCCTTCTCGATGGCCCGGCCGATGGCGCGCTTCAGCACGTCGGGCGGCTGCGCGCCCGGCAGTCCGAACTGCCCGTTGATGATGAAGAACGGTACGCCGGTTACGCCGAGGTTCTGCGCCTCGATGATCTCCTTGCGCACTTCCTCCTTGTCGGACTCGCCGTCGAGAAGATTTCCGACGATGGTCTCGTCCATGCCGCTGGCCCGCGCCACGTCGAGCAGCACGGACCTGGCGCCGATGTCCTTGCCTTCGATGAAGAAGGCGCGGAACAGGTTTTCGACGACGGCGTCCTGCCGCCCGGCCGACCACGACCAGCGGATCAGCCGATGCGCATCGAGCGTGTTGGGAGAACGCGCGATCTGCTCGAAAGCGAATGGAATGCCGGCGACGGCGCCGGCTTCCGAGATGCGCGTGTGGATTTCGCCGATCCTGCCGCCGAATTTCCGCTCCATGTAGGTCCGCCGGTCTACGCCTTCGGGCGGGATGGTCGGATCGAGCTGGTAGGGCCGCCACTGGATGCGCGCCTCCACGTCGGGCAGGTCGGCGAGCGCCGTCTCGATGTTGCGTTTGCCAATGTAGCACCAAGGGCAGACCGCGTCGGAAACGATGTCGATCTGGATTGGCTTGCGGCCCGACGCTTCGCTCATGTTCGCTCCAGGCCCGCGCGGCCGTTTGGGCCCGCCGGTTCGCGGGACTGCCGGAGAATGGGGCTGGCGGCCCGGCGTTTCAAGCAGCGATGGCGATCCTGCCCTCCGTGTCGGCGGCGACAGACACAACCGGGCAGGGCGCGCGGACCGGGCGCAACGGCGCGTGACCAGCCAGAACGAGGCGGTCGAGGCCCGTGTACAGGCCCGCTGCGGAAAAATCCTCGGCGAGCGCTGCGGGCGCGACGAGCGTCGCCGGCCGGTTTCGTTCCAGAAGCGCGGCGAGGCCGGTCGCCTCGAATGGTCCGAAAAGCGCGAGCGGCGCGCCGGACAAGAGCGCCGCGACCGGTCCGCAGACGAGGCCGGCGAGACTTGCCGCCGACAGCGTCGAGACGAGCGCCCGATCGGGGCGCAGGTTCAGCGCCGACACGACTTCCAGTCCCTGCGCCACCAGCGCGCCCTGCGTGATGAAGGTCGCGCGCGGGGCCTTCTGGTCGGGCTGGACGACGAGTCCGATGCGTGGCGGATCGGCGCGGCGCGCCGGAGCGGCGGTTGCCGCGGCGACTTCGGCCAGCCCGAACGGCGAAAAGTCGATCGCGCCGTCGGCCTCGCCCGGCCCGAGCGAACCGATGAAGCGGATTTCCGGCGCGTCGGCGGCCGCCTCCAGCATGACGGCTTCGAGGTCGAGCGGGCCGAATGCGACCGGCGCGAACAGCGCGGTGGCGCCCGTCGCCTGCGCCAGGAAGGCCAGCGCGCCCGGTCCCGCATGCGCCGGCGCGACGACTGGCTCGACGCCCGCGGCGAGCGCGCCGAAGATCGCCGCCACGACGCCGATGCGCTGCGCGCCGACGATGATCGCGCGGTCGCCCGGGCGAAGTCCGCATTCGGCGGCGCGCATGGCAAAGGCCGCAATGAGTTCGTCGAGTTCGCGATACGTCAGCGCATCGGCGCGGGAACCTGGCCCGGCCTCCGCGATCGCCGGGCGATCGCCGCGCAGACGCGCTGCGCCGCGCGCCAGCATGTCCAGCCCGAAGGCGGCGAGCGGATGGGCCGGCGCCTCGCCGAACGGCGCGTTCATGCCGGCTTCCTCCACCACGTGTCGAGCGTCGAGGCGAACAGGGGCGCCGACCAGCGCGGCAGCGTCTTCGGCCGTCCGAGCTTCGTCCAGTAGGCGTCCCACTGGTAGACGGTATGGTAGAGCGGCACGATGTAGAAGCCGGACAGCAGCACGCGGTCGTAGGCGCGCACGGCGGTGACGAAATCCTCTCGGGTGCGTGCGCCGAGCATGGATGCGATCAGCGCGTCGATGGCGGGTTCCGAGGCTCCGGCGAGATTGAAGGAAGCTTCCTGACTGGCGCTTCCCGCGCCCCAGCGCATCCTCTGCTCGTTGCCGGGCGACGCCGACGCCGTCCACGTGCCGAGCATCATGTCGAAATCGAAACGCTGGCGGCGGCGCTGGTACTGCACCTCGTCGACCGTGCGCACGCGCGCCAGCACACCGATGCGGCGCAAGGTCGAGGAATAGTTGAGCGCCAGCCGCTCCTGCGAGCGGTCGGTGACCATGATTTCGAATTCGAACGTCTCGCCGTCCTTTTCGAGCGCGCCGTCCTCGATTTCCCAGCCCGCCTTCTCGAACAGGTCGAGCGCGGCCCGCGCCTGCTGTCTGTCGCGCCCGGTGCCGTCCGTGACGTAGGGCCGCCAGCGTCCTTCCATGATGTCGTCGCGAACGATGCCCGGAAACGACTGCAGCAGCGCGCGCTCGGCGACGCTCGCGGGCACGCCGGTCGAGGCGAGTTCGGAATTGTCGAAGAAACTCGTCGTGCGGGTGTAGAGACCGCTGAAGAGATTGCGGTTCATCCATTCGAAATCGAACATGATCGCAAGCGCCTCGCGCACCCGCACGTCGGCGAACAGGACGCGGCGCGTATTGAAGGCGAATCCTTCCATGCCGCGCGGCGTGCCGACCTTCAGCTGCTCGCGCACGACACGGCCTTCGCGCGCCGCGGGGAAATCGTAGCCGGTGATCCAGCGCGTCGGATTGTATTCGTCGCGATAGTCGACGAGCCCCGCCTTGAAGCTCTCGAACATGCTGTTGGAGTCGCGATAATAGGAGATCAGGATTTCGTCGAAATTGTACAGGCCGCGGCAGATCGGCAGGTCGCGACCCCAATAGTCGGGGTTGCGCTTCAGCAGGATTTCCTCGCCGGGCTTGACCGAACCGATCGTGTAGGGTCCCGACGCCACGGGAATGTCCAGCGAAGCGTCGGCGAAGCGCTCGACATTGGTGCGGTGCTTCGGCAGCACCGGCATGAATCCGAGCGTCAGCGGCAGTTCGCGATCGTTCACGCCCGACAGGTCGTAGCGGATCGTGCGCTCGTCGAGCGCTTCCGCCTTCTTCACGAGGCTGAAGGCGTAGCGCTGCTGGGGTCGCCCCTTGGTCCTGAGCAGGTCGAACGTGAACAGCACGTCGGCCGACGTCAGCGGCGCGCCGTCCGAGAAACGCGCCGCCGGATTGAGCCGGAAGGTCACGAAGGTGCGGTCGGCGTCCGTCTCGATCGATTGCGCGACGAGCCCGTAGAGCGTGAAGGGTTCGTCGAGCGATCTGGTCATCAGCGATTGATAGACGTTGCCGGCCAGCCCCTGCGCGGTGGTTCCGGCTTTCAGGTTGTAGGGATTGAGACTGTCGAACGTGCCCTGGTAGGCGAGCGACAGCCGCCCGCCCTTCGGCGCGGCCGGATCGGCATATGGAAGGTTCTGGAAATCCGGCGGCAGCGCCGGCTCGCCATGCATGGCGATGGCGTGGGCGATGCGCCCCTCGCCGGCGCGCGCCCGGGTGGCCAGAAGCGCGCTGGCGGCGCCGACGCCCGCAAGGGCTGCAGGCGCCCCGGCGACCACGCCGAGCGCGCCGCGCCGCGACAGGGCCGGCCGGCGAATCGATTGCGTCATACTTTCAGTCTAGGCCAGCAACGCGGCCGCGTCAGGGCGGCGCCTGCGGCGATAACCCGCTGGCGTTGCCCCGCCAAAGCGGCTAAGAGGGCGCCGTCAATATGTCGCCGCAAATGGGGGCCATGTGCGCGGGCGTTTTGGAGCGGAATCGCGGTTTCCCGCCGATTTCGGGCGCGCCGGACCAGTCGCGGAGATAAACGGCCTGTCGACTGCGGAATTCGATTCGGAAGGGAACTTGCATGTCTAACTCGAAGCTCTTCGGCGCGGCTGTCGTCGCCGGGACGATCGCATTCGCCGGAAGCGCCTTCGCGCAGCAGCCGGCCGCCAAGCCGGCGGCCAAGCCCGCCGCTCCCGCCGCCCAGCCCGCGCCCGCGCAGGGCCAGCAGCAGCAGGGCCAGCCGCAGGCCGGCGGCCAGCAGCAGCAGGGTCCGATGCGCGTCGACCTCGTGTCGGTGCAGCCCGAATGGACGAAGGTCTGCGGCAAGGACCCGCAGAGCCAGCGCGAGGTCTGCCTGACGACCCGCGACTTCACCACACAGGCCGACCAGCCGCCGCTGCTCGCCATCGCCGTCAACGAGATGAAGGGCGAGGACCAGAAGATCGTCCGCTTCCTGATGCCGCTGATGGTTCTGCTGAAGCCCGGCATCCGCTTCACCGTCGACAAGAACGCGCAGGTCGAGGCCGGCTTCGACATCTGCTATCCGAACGGCTGCGCGGCGGAAGCGCGCGTCAAGGGCGCCTTCGTCGAGCAGATGAAGAAGGGCCAGAACTTCCTCGTGTCCGCCAAGAACGCGGCCGGCGCCGAGATCACCTTCGCGATCCCGCTCGACAATTTCGGCAAGGCCTTCGACGGCCCGGCGATCGACCCGAAGGTGCTCGAGGAGCAGCAGAAGCAGCTGCAGGAGCAGCTCCAGAAGAAGGCCGACGAAGAGCGCAAGAAGCTCGAGGCCCAGAAGGGCGGGCTGCCGAGCGCTCCGCCGTCGGCTGCCCCGGCTCCGGCCGCGCCCGCCGCTCCGGCCGCGCCGAAGCAGTAAGCTTCGCCGGGTCCAGACATACGAAGGTGCGGGGCTTGCCCCGCGCCTTTGTCGTTTCAGCTTCTCTACGCGTTCAGTGCGCGCGGCCGGGCTTCAGCCTGTAGTCGCCGCTCTCGGTGCGCACGAAGACCTCGTCGATCTGCGGGTGGCGCACGGGATCGCCCGAATTGTCCGGCAGCAGGTTCTGCTCGGAGACATAGGCGATGTATTCGGTTTCCGCGTTTTCCGCGAAGAGGTGGTAGAACGGCTGGTCCTTGCGCGGGCGGACTTCCTCGGGGATCGCCAGCCACCATTCCTCGGTGTTGCCGAAGACGGGATCGACATCGTAGATCACGCCGCGGAACGGATAGCGGCGGTGCTTGACCACCTGGCCGATCCCGAACTTTGCGTTTCTCGCGCGCTCGCTGCCCATTGTCCTGACGCCTGCTGTCCGACCGGAGCCGGCCGGGCGATTGAGCTAGCGCCGGACCACTGGCATGTCAATCAATCCGGCGCTCAGAAGCCGTAGAGCGCCTTGTATTCGGCGTCCTTGCCGGCGACCTGTTTGGCCAGGTCGACGATCACCTTGGCCTGTTTCCAGGTCGCGTCGTCCTGCATCTTGCCGTCGATCATCACGACGCCCGAACCGTCCGGCATGGCTTCCAGGATGCGGCGGGCGAAGGCGACTTCCTTCGGATCCGGCGAGAACACGCGCTTGGCGATGGCCACCTGCGAGGGATGCAGCGACCAGGCGCCGGCGCAGCCCATGAGGAAGGCGTTGCGGAACTGCACCTCGCAGGCCGCCTCGTCGGCAATGTCGCCGAAGGGCCCGTAGAAGCTCTTGATGCCGGCCGACTGGCAGGCGTCGACCATCTTGGCGATCGTGTAGTGCCAGAGGTCCTGCTGCACGCTTGTGCGCGCCGCGCCGTCTGCGGTCGGGTCCGAGATCACCTTGTATTCGGGATGGCCGCCGCCGACGCGCGTCGTCTTCATGGCGCGCGAGGCCGCGAGATCGGCGGGGCCGAGGCTCATGCCGTGCATGCGCGGCGAGGCGAGCGCGATCTGCTCGACGTTCTTCACGCCTTCCGCCGTTTCGAGAATGGCGTGGATGAGGATCGGCTTCTTGATCGAATGACGCGCCTCGAGCTGCGCCAGCAATTGATCGAGATAGTGGATGTCCCACGGACCCTCGACCTTCGGCAGCATGATGACGTCGAGCTTGTCGCCGATCGCCGCGACGATCTGCGTGATGTCGTCGAGCGCCCACGGGGAGTTCAGGCAATTGATGCGCGTCCACAGGCCGGTCGAGCCGAAATCGAACTTGCTCCCCATCTCGATGAAGCCGGCGCGCGCCGCTTCCTTCGCGTCGGCGGGAATGGCGTCTTCGAGATTGCCGAGAATGACGTCGACGGTCTTGGCCATCTCGCCCGTCTTGGCGCGCACCTTTTCCAGATGCGCCGGCACGAAATGGATCATGCGTTCGACGCGCACCGGCAGGTCGCGCGGCGGCTGCGGGGCGCCAATGGCCAGCGGCTCGTAGAACTTGCGGGGCGACTTCATGGGCGGTCTCCGGCGGCTGCTGCGGCTATGCTGCATTGCGCAATAGGCGGAAAATCATGTGGGCGCAACTCGCGCCTGCGCCAAATCCCCCGCCGCGAGTTTTCGCGCGAGGCTCTGGCGGTGAGGCGCCCGGAGGGCGCGGGACGCTGTCCTTTCGGCGGGACCGGAAGGTCCGGCGAAAGGGTGAATTCAAATCCAGTCGCTGCCGCGAAGGACAGCGTCCCCGGACCTTTCCGGCAAGGCCGGAAAAATCCTTTCACGCGGAGTTTGGAGGCTTGCTCCATCACGCACCCCCGGAGGATTAACTTGCTGTCCTCCGCGTAAATGCCACGTACAGCGGCACAGGATGGAATGGCTTGGGCCGCCGCAAGACGGGCTCATCACGCCCGGCCTTGCGGCCTCCGCTCCCGCCGCAACCGCGCTGATGAGGCGCGATTTCCGCGGACGCTTCCGAGAAAGCGCCCTTAGGCGCACAAACGGATGCAGGACATCCCCCGATGCGCCCCGCCGCGACGAGACGATCCGAATTAGACATAATTTCCTATAAATGTCAAGCCAGCCTTCCTCGCCGCCGATCCGGAATGCGGACGCAGGAGTAGGGCGGAAAAGGCGGAGAGCGTACTTTCGTGGCCGTCTTCCCTCCCCGCTTGGCGGGGAGGGTGTCGAGCGAAGCGAGACGGGTGGGGCGCGGCGCCGGAGAGGCGGACTCGTGCGGGGCGCTGGTTCAACGGCCCCACCCGACATCCGCTGCGCGGATGATCGACCTCCCCGCGAGCGGGGAGCGACTGTCTTGGCGATCAAGCGATTTCGGCGCGCCATGGCTTTCTGTCCCGCAGGATTGCGTTGAGGATCGTCAGCAGCTTTCGGGCGACGGCGACGAGGGCGAGCCGTTTGGATTTTCCTGCCGCCACCAGCTTGTCGCGGAATCTCTTGAGGGCCGGGTTGTGTCGCGCGGCGACCATGGCGCCGACAAACAGCAGGCTGCGCACGGTCTTGCGACCGCCGCCGATGAAGCTCTTGCCCTTCCACTGGCCGGACTGTCGCGTCCACGGCGCTAGCCCCGCGAGCGCTGCGATCTGACGGCGGTCGAGCGTTCCGAGTTCCGGCATTTCGGCGATCAGCGTGCGGGCGATGATCGATCCGACGCCGGGGACGGAGGCGAGCAGGTCTTCCTTCTCGGCCCAGACCGGCGAGCCGCGCACCTGATCGTCGATCTCGGCGTCGAGTTCGGCGAGTTCCTTCTCGAGCGCCTTGCGCAGCCGGGCGATGCTTTTTTGCAGGCGTTTGGCGGCGCGCCGCTCGCGCTGGCCCTCGGCGGCCATCATCTCGACGATCTGCCGCCGGCGGGCGACGAGATCGGCGAGAAGCTGCGTAGCCTCGTCCGGCAGGACGCGCACCTCGGGCTGCGTCGCCTCGACGAAGCGGGCGATGACCGCGGCGTCGATCGGATCGGTCTTGGCGCGCTTGCCGAGCGCCTGCGCGTAGTGGCGGACCTGCGCCGGATTGACGACGACGACCGGCAGGGCTGCGCTCGCCAGGCTCGCCGCCACGACCGTCTCGAAGCCGCCGGTCGCCTCGACGGCGATCAGCGCTGGCGCGATCGCCTGCAACCGAACGACGAGCTGCGCGAGGCCTTCGCCGTTGCGGGCGACCGCAAAGGCTTCGCCGGAAGGATGCGCATGCACATCCAGCCGATCCTTCGACACGTCGATGCCGATGTAGTGAGCGTCCATCCGATCCCATCCTTGCGCAACCGGGCTTCGCTTCGAGCGGCCCAAGCGACTGTTCGGGTTCGATGGAACGGCGGACGGAGACCCTCGCTCCCCGACGGGCTCGCAAACCCTAGGTAGGCCCAGTCTTCCGACCGCCACCGCGCCGGCGATTATGCCAGTGTCGGCAAGCGACAAGTTACAAGGCAAGGCGCCGTCTTCTTCACGCCTGCCTTCGGTCCTTGGTTTGCCACGGCGCCCTATCCGCAAGCTGGGATGCGCGCGACTCTCGCCGGCGCGCTCACCCCGGCCGCACCATTTTCCGCGGGTCGACGATGCGGTCGAAATCTTGCTCCGACACGTAGCCGAGCGCCAGCGCGGCTTCCTTCAGCGTCTGGTCGTGCGCCATCGCGTGATGGGCGATCTCCGCCGCCTTGTCGTAACCGATCGCCGGCGCCAGAGCGGTCACCAGCATCAGCGAGTCCTGCACGTATTTCGCGATGCGCCTTTCGTTCGGCGCCATGCCCTCGACGAGAAATTGCCGGAAATTGTCGCAGCCGTCCGACAGGATCGCGATCGACTGCATGATGTTGTGAATGATGAGCGGCTTGTAGACGTTCATTTCCAGATGCCCGCCGGCGCCGCCCATGCCGACCGCGACATCGTTGGCCATGACCTGCACGGCGATCATGGTCAGCGCTTCGGCCTGCGTCGGATTGACCTTGCCGGGCATGATCGAGGAACCCGGCTCGTTCTCCGGCAGGATCAGTTCGGCCAGTCCCGCGCGCGGCCCGCAGGCCAGAAGCCTTATGTCGTTGGCGATCTTGTAGAGCGATCCGGCGAGCGTGCGCAGCGCGCCAGAAAAATGCACGAGCGCGTCATGCGCGCCCTGCGCCGCGAACCTGTTCGGCGCCGGCGTGAACGGCAGGTCGGTCAGCGCCGCGATCCCCGCGACGGCTGCCTCCGCGAAACCTCGTGGCGCATTGACGCCGGTGCCGACGGCCGTGCCGCCGAGCGCCAGCTGCAGGCAGCCGGGCAGGGCCGCCTCGATGCGCGCGACATTGTCGGCGAGCATGGCGGCATAGCCTGAAAATTCCTGGCCGAGCGTCAGCGGCGTCGCGTCCTGCAGATGCGTGCGGCCGATTTTCACGATCGAGTCCCAGGCGCGCGCCTTTTCCGCCAGCGCGTCCCGCAGGCGCTGCACGGCGGGGACCAGTCGCTCGCGCGCGCCGAGCGCGGTCGCCACATACATGGCGGTCGGGAAATTGTCGTTGGACGATTGCGCCATGTTGACGTGATCGTTGGGATGCACGGGCTTCTTGCTGCCGAGCGGCGTTCCCGCGATCTGGCAGCAACGGTTGGCGACCACCTCGTTGACGTTCATGTTGAACTGCGTGCCGCTGCCGGTCATCCAGACGTGCAGCGGGAACATGTCGGCGTAGCGGCCCGCGAGGATTTCGTCGCAGGCCTGCACGATGAGGCGATGGCGCTCGGCGTCGAGACGCCCGCTCGCGCGATTGGCGTCCGCGCAGGCCTTCTTGACGATGGCGTAGGCCGAAATCATCTCGGGCGGCATCAGGTCGCGGCCGATCGAGAAATATTTCAGCGAGCGCTGCGTCTGCGCGCCCCACAACCTGTCCGCCGGGACCTCGATCTCGCCGAGGCTGTCGGTTTCGATACGCATCCCGGTCATCGTCGTATCCTCTCCTGTCGAGCGGCCGACGGGCGGGCGATCCCGGCGGTTTCGTTCAGGCCTTGGCTTGCGCCGCCAGGACCTTGTCCTGCGTCTTCGTGTCGAAATCGCTGGCGTCGTGGCGCTCGTGCAATTGCGCGGAAGGTTCGCCCTGCGTGCGATTGACGATGCGGCCGCGCCTGACGGCCGGGCGCGCGGCGAGTTGTTCCGCCCAGCGGTTGAGATGCTTGTACTCGTGCACCTGCAGGAACTCGGCCGCGCCATACTGGTTCGATTTCACGAGGCCGCCGTACCAGGGCCAGATCGCAATGTCGGCGATCGTGTAGTCCGCGCCCGCGATATATTCGGATTCGGCGAGCCTGCGGTCGAGCACGTCCATCTGCCGCTTCACTTCCATCGCGAAACGGTCGATGGCGTATTCGATCTTCATCGGCGCATAGGCGTAGAAATGGCCGAAGCCGCCGCCGAGATAGGGCGCGGAACCCATCTGCCAGAACAGCCACGACAGGCATTCGGCGCGCGCCGCGCGCTCGGTCGGCAGCAAGGCGCCGAACTTTTCGGCGAGATACATGAGGATCGCCGCGGATTCGAACACGCGCACCGGCTTCTTCTCGCTACGGTCGAGCAGGGCGGGGATCTTGGAATTCGGATTGATGGCGACGAATCCCGAGCCGAACTGGTCGCCGGCGCCGATATTGATGAGCCATGCGTCATATTCGGCGCCGCTGTGGCCGGAGGCGAGCAATTCCTCCAGCATGATCGTCACCTTCTGGCCGTTCGGCGTGCCGAGCGAATAGAGTTGCAACGGATGCCTGCCGACAGGCAGTTCCTTGTCGTGCGTCGGGCCGGCGATCGGCCGGTTGATGTTGGCGAAACGTCCGCCGCTCGCCTTGTTCCATGTCCAGACCTTCGGCGGCGTATATTCTTCCGTCATGTGAAACTCCGTGTGATGGCCTGCGGCTCAGCCGCGAGAGATGAACGAAACTTAGCGTGAGCCGGCGCAATTGCCATCGCCGACCGGTCGCCTCGCGCAGAATTGAACTCGACTGTCCGTCGGCAGCCCAGGAACGCTACCGCGCCACCTCGAGCCCCGGAAACGTTCCCTCGTCGCGCCAGTCCTCGAGCACCTTGATGTAGGCGTTGGGACCTTTGACATAGCCGCCGTTCTTCATCGTGCGCTCGGTAAGCCTGCCCTCGTTGTTGTAATAGCCGGGCGTGCATTCCTGCAGGAAGGGCGCGCGCATCTTCGACAGCTTGACGATCACGTCGATCCACTCGGCTTCGGCGGCCTGCGTCGGCTCCATCGCCTTCACGTCGCGTTTCAGCGCCTGACCTACAGTCCAGCCGATGTGCTTTGCCTGTTCGGCGAGCATGTGCTGGAAGTTCGCGCTCTGGCCGGCCTGCATCGTGGTGACGAGAAACAGGTTCGGAAAGCCGCGCGAAAAAATGCCGTGCAGCGTCTCCGCGCCGTTCTGGAATTTCTGCGTCAGCGTCATGCCGTTGCGGCCTGTCACCTCGAAGCCTATGCGGCGGGTATAGTCGGTGCCGACCTCGAAACCCGTCGAATAGATGAGGCAGTCGAGCGGATATTCCCTGCCGTTGGCGACCACGCCATTCTCGGTGATGCGCTCGACGCCCTTGCCGGCCGTGTCGACCAGCGTGACGTTCGGCAGGTTGAACGTATCGAGATATTGATCATGGAAGCACGGCCGCTTGCAGAACTGGTCGTACCATGGTTTCAGCGCCGCCGCGGTCGCCTTGTCCTTGACGACGGAATCGATGCGCGCGCGCACGCGTTCCATCTTCTGGTAGTCGGCGACCTGCATCAGCTTCATCGGGTCTTCGACGGTTTCCCCGCGCAGCATGGCGCGGCGCGCCGGGAGCAGGATGTTGCCGATCAGGTCGGTCCAGCCGTCGTTGACCATGTCCTTTTCGAACGGTTCGCCCGAGACGACGGCGGAGAAATTGTCCATCCGTTCCTTCTGCCAGCCGGGCTTGAGCGATTGCGCCCAGGCGGGATCGGTCGGCCGGTCGTTGCGGAAATCGACGGATGACGGCGTACGCTGGAAGACGAAGAGCTGCTTCGCGCCGGCGCCGAGATGCGGCACGCATTGCACGGCCGTCGCGCCAGTGCCGATGATGCCCACGACCTTGTCCTTCAGCCCGGTCAGCCCGCCCATCGAATCGCCGCCGGTATATGCATAATCCCAGCGGCTCGTGTGGAACGAATGGCCCTTGTAGCTCGCGATGCCGGGCAGGCCCGGCAGTTTGGCGCGATGCAGCAGGCCGCCGGCGAGCACGACGTAACGCGCGCGGATATTGTCGCCGCGATTGGTGGTGGCGAGCCAGACGCTGTCCTTTTCCTGCCACCGCAGGTCGGTGATCTCGGTCTGGAAGATCGCCTTGTCGTACAGGCCGAAATGGCGGCCGATGCGGCGCGAATGCTCGAGCAGTTCCGGCGCGCGCGCATATTTGGCGACCGGCATGTAGCCGGTCTCCTCCAGCAGCGGCATGTAGATGTAGCTTTCGGTGTCGCAGGCCGCGCCCGGATAGCGGTTCCAGTACCATGTGCCGCCGAAATCGCCGGCCTTCTCGATGATGCGGAAATCGTCGACGCCATTTTCCCTCAGCCGCGCGCCGGCGAGCAGGCCGCTGAAGCCGCCGCCGATGACGAGCACGCTGGTGTCGACCTCCATCGGACCGCGCTCGATCTTCTTCTCGATGTAGGGATCGTCGAGGTAATGCGCGAAATCGCCCTTCGGCTCGATATATTGCTCGTTGCCGTCGGCCCGCACGCGCTTGTCGCGCTCCTCGCGATATTTCTTGCGCAGCGCCTGCGGATCGAAGCCGAGTGCGGCCACATTGGCCGGCGGATTGCTCATCGTGCGTTTCCTGTTCGTCTGATTTGGCGCGATCCTACAGGGGCGGGACAGCGCGTCAAAACCGCGCGGGTTCTCCCATGCGCCGGACGCAGATTGCGGGCTTCGTCCTGCGCTCCGATAATGGCGCGCTCGCCGGAAGGGCAGGAAACGCGATGGAGAAGCCAATGTCCCGCTTTGCGCGCGATACGCGCGTCGATCATGTCGGCAGCCTGCTGCGGCCCGAGGACCTGAAGGCGGCGTTCCTGCGCCGGGCGTGCGGCCAGATCGACGACGCGGCGCTCGAAGCCGCGCAGGACCAGGCGATCCGCGGCATCGTCGCCGAGCAGGAGGGTCATGGCCTGCCGGTCGTCACCGACGGCGAATATCGCCGCCTGAACTGGCAGGTGAGTTTCTCGCGCGTCGAGGGCTGGGACATGTGGGAAGGCTCCTGGCGCAATTTCCTGGCGCAACCCGACAATCTCGGCGCCGGCGAGAAACCGCTGCAGCGCGGCGCGGACGCGGTCGAATCCTTCAAGATCCCCGCGACAGGAAAGCTCAGGCTCGCCGGGAGTTTTCCGGCCCGCGAATTGCGCTTCCTGAAAACCGTGGCGACGCGACCGGTCAAGGTAACGCTGATGGGCCCCGATCGCGTCCGCCAGATGTGCGACATTGCCGGCTCGAAGCCCGCCTATGAATCGAGCGACGCGTTTCTTGACGACGTTGTCGCGATCCAGCGCGAGATCGTCGACGGCCTCGTGGCGGAAGGCTGCGATTATGTGCAGATCGACGAGCCGAGCTTCACCGGCTATGTCGATCCTGCCACGCTCGATCGCATGGCGGCGCGCGGCGAAGACCCGCTGAAGAGCCTCAAGGCGGCGATCGATGCCGACAACAGGACCATCGCCGGCGTGAAGGGCAGGGCGGTCACCGGCCTGCACATATGCCGCGGCAATCGCGCCAGCATGTGGCATCGCGAGGGCCATTACGACGCCATAGCGGAAGCCGTGTTCGGCGGCCTCGATTACGACCGCCTGCTGCTCGAATACGATTCAGAGCGCGCCGGCTCCTTTGATCCGCTGCGCTTCGTTCGCAAGGGAACCGTGGTCGTGCTCGGCCTCGTCACCACCAAGAGCGGCGAGATGGAAACGCTGGATGGACTGCGCCGGCGCATCGACGCCGCCGCGCGCTTCTGCCCGCTCGACCAGCTCGCCCTGTCGCCGCAATGCGGCTTCGCCTCGGGCATCGGCGGAAACGCATTGAGCGTCGAGGCGCAATGGCGCAAGATCGACCTGATCGTGGAAACAGCGCGAAAAGTCTGGGGATGAGCTGCGAACTGCTCACATCGGCGGAAATGGGCGAGGCCGACCGGCTGACGATCGCCGGCGGAACGGCCGGCGCCGTGCTGATGGAGGCGGCCGGTCGCGCGGTGGCCGATCGTGCGGCGGCGATCCTGCGGAAGCGCGGCGGCACGCGCATCGCGGTGCTCTGCGGGCCGGGCAACAATGGCGGCGACGGCTATGTCGCCGCTCACGCGCTGATCGAGATGGGGTTCGACGTCGAGGCCTTCGCGCTTGGCGATCCGGGCAAACTGGCCGGCGATGCGGCGGCGGCCTATGCCAAATGGAGCCGCGACGCGCTGCCCGTCGAGACCTTCGTGCTCGACGAGGCCGATCTCGTCATCGACGCGCTGTTCGGCGCGGGGCTCGCCCGCGATCTCGACGGCGAGGCGCGCGCTCTGGTCGAACGGATCAACGCCTGGCGGCTTTCGCACAAGGGCTGCGTCGTCGCGGTCGATGTTCCCTCGGGCGTCGACGGAACAACGGGCGCCGTTCGCGGGGCGGCGATCGAGGCTGACGCGACCGTCACTTTCTTTCGCCTGAAGCCCGGCCATCTCCTGATGCCGGCGCGCGCGAAATGCGGGACGATCAATTGCGCCCAGATCGGCATCAAGCCGGAGACGCTGCGCCAGATCGCGCCGCAGGCCTTCTGGAACGTGCCCGAATTCTGGCGCGCGGCGCTGCCGGTTCCGAAAATCGACGCGCACAAATATTCGCGCGGCCATGCGCTCGTCGTCTCGGGGAGCCTCTCCTTCACAGGCGCGGCGCGGCTTGCAGCGCGCGGCGCCTTGCGCGCGGGCGCGGGCCTCGTCACGGTCGCATCGCCCGGCGATGCGCTGGCCGTGAACGCCGCTGCGCTGACCGCGATCATGGTCCGGCGCAGCGACGGCCCGAAGGGGCTCGCAGACATTCTGGCCGACGCGCGGAAAAACGCGGTCGTGCTCGGGCCGGGCCTCGGCGTGGGGGAGGCGACCTGCGCGCTGGTCGAAACCGCGCTCGCCGCAGGCGAGGCGAAACGCGCCTGCGTGCTCGACGCCGATGCGCTCACATCCTTCGCCGGCGCGCCCGAACGCCTGTTCGCCGCGATCCGCAGCGCGAACGGGCCTGTCGTGCTGACGCCGCACGCCGGCGAATTCGCGCGCCTGTTCGGGCGCGGCGAAGGCTCGAAACTCGAGCGCGCGCGAGCGGCCGCGAAATCATCGGGCGCGACCATCGTCTTCAAGGGGGCCGACAGCGTCGTCGCCGCGCCGGACGGGCGCGCGAGCATCGCCTCCAACGCGCCGGCCTGGCTGGCGACCGCAGGATCGGGCGACGTGCTCGCCGGAATGATCTGCGGCCTGCTGGCGCAGGACATGCCGGCGCTGGAAGCCGCGAGCGCGGCGGTCTGGATGCACGGCGAGGCGGCGAACGCCTTCGGCCCCGGCCTGATCGCCGAGGACATTCCCGAAGCACTGCCGAAGGTCTGGCGCGCGCTGGTTGCGGGCTAGGGTTCTCTAGACCGCCCGCGTCATGTAGCGCGCCGGCCCACCGTAGCTCGCGAGTTTTTCTTCCATGCCTGGCGCGGTCGCTTCGGCGAAGCCGCAGGTCGACCAGAATTTTTCCGTGCCGTACACGGATGTCAGCGCCAGCGCGCGCAGGCCGTTTTCGCGCGCGACATTCACGAGAATGTCCACCAGCGCTCGCGCAGCGCCGCCGCCCCGCGCGTCGGCGAGGATGGCGATGTCGTGCAGATAGAGGCAATCCGCGCCGGCCGGCAGCGCGTGCAAGAGCGCATCGAGCGCCGGCAGCGCGCCGAACCTGAAGGGATGCGCGAGCGCATAGCCCGCCGCCACGCCGTCCTTCTCCAGCACGAATGCGCCTTGCGGAAACAGCGCGCGCTTCTCCGCCAGAACTTCGATGCGCTCGGGCAGGCTGCTATGCACGGCGTCGGAAATGCGCTTGACGGCCGGCAGGTCGCTCTCGCGCATCGGCCGCCATCTACGCGCCGCGCCCTGCGTCATGCGGCTGCGGGTTCCTCGGCCGCTTTCTTCTTGCCGTTCTTTGCGGCCTTGGCGAGCGCTGCCGCCTCGTCCGGCTGGATCAGGCCGGCCGACATGATGAGCTTGGCCGCTTCGTCGGGCGACATGTCGATCTCGATCACATCGGCTTCAGGCAGGTAGAAATAGAAGCCCGTCGTCGGGTTCGGCGTGCATGGCAGGAAGACGGACACCCAGGGCGCATCGCCCGCGCCGATCGCGTTGCGTACGCGTTCGCCCGGCGGCGTCGAGATGAAGACGAGCGTCCATTGCCCCTTCATCGGATATTGCACGAGGCCGACGCGCCGGAACGATGTGCCCTGCTGCGAGAACACCGTCTCGAACAATTGCTTCACGCTCTTGTAGATGCCGCGTACGACCGGCATCCGGTCGAGGATGTTCTCGCTGAGCCGGATCAGCGAGCGCCCGAGCAGGTTGGCGGCGAGAAAGCCGAGCAGCGTCAGGCCGCAGAAGGCGAGCACGACGCCGACGCCCGGCGCGTTGCGCGGCAGATATTCGTCCGGCCACAGATGCGCGGGAATGAGCGGCTTGATCCAGTGGTCGACGGTGTCGACGAACCAGAAGACGAGCCAGGCGGTGACGGCGACCGGGCCGGCGATGACGACGCCCGTCAGGAAATAGGCGCGGATGCGGGCGCCGAGGCCGCGCGGGCGCGGCGGCGGGGCGGGCAAGGGCGGCAAGGGCGGTATCGAACTCGGCTCGGTCATGGCGGGCGCAATGTGGCGGGCAGGGCCGGCACTGGCAAGGCGGACCGGCCGGAACGGCCCGAAAACGTGCCATTCCCGCCACAGCGGGCGGAAAAGCGCGGCGTTCGCCCGCCGATCGTGCGGTTTGCGCCGACGAGGCTTTGCCGGGCCGCGTCGGCGCCTGTAGCGTGAGCGAATCCGGGTCGGCCCCTTTTTTTGGCCGGTTCCGCCAGTTTCAAGAATTCGAATTCGGGGACGATCATGAATTTCGCGCTCAGGCGCGCTCTGTTTTCGAGCGCCATACTTCCCGCCGCCGCTGTCGCAGCCCAAGCCGCCGATCTTCCCATCCGCAAGGCGCCCGTCGCGCCGCCGGCCGTCATGGCGGCCATGTGGGATGGCTCGTATTTCGGCGTCAAAGTCGGCTATGCCTGGACGCAGAGCAACAGCGTCGTCACACAGGGCTTCCCCGGCTTTGACGCGACTCCGGGCTCCGCCCGGATCGCCGCGGCGCTCGCGACCACGTCGCTTCAGGTCGGCAACGGCGGCGGTTTCGCGGGCGGCGTGCAGGCCGGCTACAACAAGCAGTTCGGATCCTTCGTCGTCGGCTGGGAATCCGACATCCAGGGTTTCGCCTCCGGCCGCAAGCAGGCGAGCGCCTTCGGCGCGGCCTTCGATCCCGGCGCCGGCACGACGCTGACGAGCATCACGGGCGTCTCCCGCAAGATCGACTGGCTCGCCACCTCGCGCCTGCGCGCAGGCTTCCTGATCATGCCGAACCTGCTGGCCTACGTGACCGGCGGCACGGCGTCCGGCGGCGTCAAGGCCTCGACCGGCCTGACGCAGGCCTACAACCCCGCGGTTCTCGGCGCGGGCATATTCGCTGGCTCTCCGCTCAGCGGCGGCGCCGGCGCGGGCTCGTATTCGTCCACCCGCGTCGGCTACACGCTCGGCGGCGGCGCCGAATGGATGTTCGCGCCGCGCTGGAGCGTCAAGGCGGAATATCTCTATTACGATCTCGGCCGCGCGACCTACGGCGTCACGCCGGCGACGACGAGCTTTATCGTTGCAGCGGGCCCTGGGCTTCAGAGCCAGACCTTCGGTTCGTCGAGCGTCCGATTCAACGGTCATCTCGCGCGCCTTGGTCTGAACTACCATTGGGACTGGACATCGCTCGCGCCTGCGCCTGCGCCTGCGCCGTCGCCGCAATATGCGGTCTGGAACGGGTTTTATATCGGTCTCAACGCCGGCTATACATGGGCGCAGAACACCGGCGTCTCGACGGTCGCGGCGCCTGGCGGGCAGAACATCTTCCTGGGATCATCGATCCCGGCAACAGCTGCAGCGCTGGCAACCCTCTCCCTGCCTGGGGCCGGTTCCGGCGGCTTTTCCGGCGGCGCTCAGGCGGGCGTGAACAAACAATTCGGATCTTTCGTGTTCGGCTGGGAGACCGACATCCAAGCGTTCGGCGCGAACCGGAGCCGGTCGAGCGGCCTCAGCGCTTCAGCGAATATCGGCGTTGCCACTACCCTTTTACAATTCGCCACGGCCTCTCGGCAGGTCGACTGGCTCTCGACGTCGCGCGCCCGGCTCGGCTTTCTCGTGACGCCGTCCTTCCTGCTGTACGGCACGGCCGGCCTCGCTTCCGGCGGCGTCAAGGCCTCGACGACGATCACACAGACGGCGAATATCGGCTTTGCCGTGTCCCCCGTTCCCGGCGTCGGTTCCTATGCGCAGACGCGTGTCGGCTATGCGCTCGGCGGCGGCGGCGAATGGGCCTTCGCCCAGAACTGGAGCGTGAAAGCCGAATATCTGTACTACGATCTCGGCCGCGCGACCTACGCCGTCTCTCCTGTCGGCATCGCAGCTCCCATCAACGCTCCGTTCACGGCTGTGACCTCCGTGACCCCATCCTCCTCGACGCGCTTCAACGGACACCTCGTCCGCGCCGGCGTGAACTACCACTGGAACTGGGACCCGGCGCCGGCTGTCGTGGCGAAGTATTGAGGCAGAGCATTTCCCTCCCCCCTTGAGGGGGAGGGCTAGGGTGGGGGGTCGGGAAACCCCGCGAGATTTTCCCTGGAGTCGTCGGCGCGATTTCGCGACCCCCTCCCCCTGCCTCTCCCCTCAAGGGGGAGCGGAGTCGGAAGCCCTCACGCCGCCTTCTTCTGCGCGATGCCGACCAGCGTGCGCAGCAATTGCCGCGTGCCGTCGAGCCTTTCCTTCACATCGTCGAAATCGCGCACGAAGACGACCTTCATGTCCGGCCTCACCTTGGCGCGCGGGCCCTGTTCGGTCACGAAGCGCACGAGCCCTTGCGGATTGGCAAAGGAATTGTCGCGGAAGGCGACGATGATCCCCTTGGGGCCGGCCTCCACCTTCTCGACATGCGCCTTGCGCGCCAGCGCCTTGATCGCGACGATCTCGAACAATTGCTTCACTTCCGGCGGCGCCGGTCCGAAACGGTCGATCATCTCGGCGGCGAAGGATTCGACATCCTCCTCGTTCACGACATTCGACAGGCGGCGATAGAGCTGCAGGCGCAACTGCAGATCCTCGACGTAATCCTCCGGAATGGTGACGGGCGCGCCGACCGTGATCGTCGGCGACCACATTTCCTCTTCCTGCTCTTCCTCGCCCGACTTCAGCGCCTCGATCGCGTCCGTCAGCATTTGCTGGTAGAGCTCGTAGCCGACTTCCTTGATATGGCCGGACTGTTCGTCGCCGAGCAGGTTGCCGGCGCCGCGAATGTCGAGATCGTGGCTGGCGAGCTGGAAGCCGGCGCCAAGCGTATCCAGCGACTGCAGCACCTTCAGGCGTTTTTCCGCCTGCGGCGTGATCTGCTTTTTCGCGGGGATCGTGAAGAGCGCGTAGGCGCGCGTCTTGGAACGTCCGACGCGGCCGCGCAATTGATAGAGCTGGCCGAGGCCGAACATGTCGGCGCGATGCACGATCATCGTATTGGCGGTGGGAATGTCGAGGCCCGACTCGACGATCGCCGTGGAAACCAGAATGTCGTACTTGCCGTCGTAGAAGGCGCTCATCTTGTCTTCGAGTTCGGTCGCGCTCATCTGGCCGTGCGCGATCACGAATTTCGCCTCCGGCAAATTCGTGCGCAGGAAGGCCGCCGCCTCGTCCAGATCCTCGATGCGCGGGCAGACATAAAACGACTGTCCGCCGCGATAGCGTTCGCGCAGCAGCGCCTCGCGCACGATGAGATCGTCGAAGGGCGTGACGAAGGTGCGTACGGCCAGGCGATCGACCGGCGGCGTCGCAATGATCGAGAGTTCGCGAACGCCCGTCAGCGCCAGTTGCAGCGTGCGCGGAATGGGCGTCGCCGACAGCGTCAGCACATGCACTTCCGAGCGCAATTCCTTCAGCCGTTCCTTGTGGCCGACGCCGAAATGCTGCTCCTCGTCGATGACCACGAGGCCGAGGTCCTTGAACGAGACCGTCTTGCCGAGAACGGCGTGAGTGCCGACGACGATGTCGACGGCGCCTTCCGCTATGCCCTTCTTCGCCTCGCGCTGGTCGGCCGCCGACACCATGCGCGAGAGTTGCGCGATGCGGACCGGCAGGCCGGCGAAGCGCTGCGTGAACGTCTTGTAGTGCTGGCGGGCGAGCAGCGTCGTCGGCACGACGACGGCGACCTGCTTGCCGTTGAGCGCGGCGGAAAAGGCGGCGCGCAGCGCCACCTCCGTCTTGCCGAAGCCGACGTCGCCGCAGATCAGCCGGTCCATCGGCTTGCCGGCGCCGAGATCGTCCAGCGTCGCCTCGATGGCGTTGTCCTGGTCTTCCGTCTCGTCGTAGGGAAAACGCGCGCAGAATTCGTCGTAGAGCCCGGCGGGCGGCGGCAGGCGCGGCGCCTTCTGCAACATGCGCTGCGCGGCGAGCTTGATGAGGCCGTGCGCGATCTCGCGGATGCGCTTCTTCATCCGCGCCTTGCGCGTCTGCCATCCGACGCCGCCGAGCTTGTCGAGTTGCGCTTCGGTGTCTTCCGAACCGTAGCGCGACAGCAGCTCGAGATTTTCGACCGGCAGGTAGAGCTTGTCGCCGCCGGCGTAATGCAGTTCGAGGCAATCGTGGGGAACGCCGACGGCCTGGATTTGCGTCAGGCCGACGAAGCGGCCGATGCCGTGGTCGACATGCACGACGAGATCGCCCGCCGACAGCGCGCCGACCTCCTGCAGCACCTGGTCGCCGCGCTTGTGCTTTTTCCGCGCACGAACCAGACGGTCGCCCAGAATGTCCTGCTCGCCGATGACGGCTATGTCGCCGGCGACAAAACCCTGTTCGATGCCGATGGCCGCCAGCGCCACGCCTTTCGCGGACATGGCCTGCGCCAGCGAGGAAACGGGCTCGGCCTTGCGCAGGCCATGTTCCGACAGGACATGGCCGAGGCGTTCGCGCGAACCGTCGGACCAGCCCGCCACGATGACGCGCTTGCCTTCCTGCTGTAGCGCCTCGATGTGCTTGACGGCGGCCTCGAAGACGTTGGCGTTCTCGTCGGCGCGTTCCGGCGCGAAATTGCGGCCGACGCTCGCGCCGAGATCGACGATCGTCCCGGAACCCTCAGGCACGGCGAAGGGCGCAAAACGCGCGAGCGCGACCGCGTCGAGCCGCGCGCGAAACTCGTCGGGCTTCAGGTAGAGCGCGTCGGGCTTCAGCGGCTTGTAGCCCGCTCCCTGCGGATCCGCATCGTAAGTCTCGCGGCGTGAATCGTAATAATCTTTCGCCTGCGCCAGCCGTTCGGCGCCTGCGTCCTCGGCGAGCGCATCCATCAGGATCGGCGCATCGGAAACATAGTCGAACAGGGTGTCGAGGCGGTCGTAGAACAGCGGCAGCCAGTGCTCCATGCCGGGATGGCGACGGCCCTCGCTGATCGCTTCATAGAGCGTGTCGCCGCGCGTCTCGGCGCCGAAGGCCGCGACATAGGCGAGACGGAACTTGCGCATCGTGTCGGTCGTGAGCTGCACCTCGCTCATCGGCACGAGGTCGAGCGAGCGCAACTGGCCGGTCGAACGCTGCGTCTCCGGATCGAAGGGCCGGATCGTCTCCAGCGTGTCGCCGAAGAAGTCGAGACGGATCGGCGCGGGCATTCCCGGCGCGAAAAGATCGACGATGCCGCCGCGCATGGCGTATTCGCCGGTCTCGCGCACGGTGCTCGACCGCAGGAATCCGTTGATCTCCAGCCAGCGCACGAGATTGTCGGTCTTCACGACATTGCCGGGCGCGGCCGAGAACGTGTCGGCGCCGACGGCTTTCAGCGGCGGCACGCGCTGCACGAGCGCATTGACGGTCGTGCAGAGTATGCGGGGCTTTTCCTCCGACGTGCCGGAGCGCGCCAGCCGCGACAGCGCCGTCATGCGCCGCGCGGTGATGCCGGCGTTGGGCGAGACGCGATCGTAGGGCTGGCAGTCCCAGGACGGGAAATCGAGGATTTCCATCTGGGGCGCGGCGAAGGCGAAGGCGTCCTGGAAGGCGCGGGAGCGCTGGCCGTCGCGCGCCACATGCACGAAGACCACGCTGCGGCCTTCCGCCTTTGCAGCGAGCGCGCGCGCAAGGTCGGCCGCCGCGAAGGCGTCGAAGCCGTCGGGCGCGCGGGAAAGCGTGATGGCGCCGCCGCGTTCCAGTTCGCGCAGCGCGCGTTGGAGTTCTTTCACTTCTCGTCACTCATTTGCGGATGGGGCGAGGCCCCCTCCCTTTCCCTCCCCCGTTCGCTTGCTCACGTGAGAGGGGACGACGGACATTCGCGATCGCGCCTGTGCGCCGTCCGGCGGTCTGCTCCCTCTCCCGCGAAGCGGGGGAGGGGTGGGGAGGGGCGTATGCTCGACGCCCGCTCAGATGTTGATCGGCTTCTCGTGATGATGAAACGCCGCGATGCGGGCGAGCACGCCGGTATCGTACTCCGGCGGCGGCGGCTCGGTTCCGCAGAGCCAGGAAAACGCCTTCTGGTCCTCGACGTCGAGCAGTTTCTCGAGGTCGCCGATCTCGCCCGCGTCGAGGTCGGCGATATGCGCGTCGACGAAACCGCCGATCAGAATGTCCATTTCGCGCATGCCGCGCCGCCACGCGCGAATGCGAATGGCGCGACGTCTCACATCGAGGTCGGCGGTCATCTCAAGGCTCCGGCAAGGCTGCGGCAACGCTGCCGCACGTGCGGGACGACCCGCGCCGGCTATATAGCGGGGCGGATCGGCCATGTCAGCCGTGTGCCCCATCCCTCCCCGCTTGCGGGGAGGGTGTCGCCGCAGGCGACGGGCGGGGACGGCGACCGAATGACGGAGACGTGCGCGATAGAGCCTCGCGGACCCCACCCGACATCCGCTGCGCGGATGATCGACCTCCCCGCAAGCGGGGAGCGACTGTCTTGGCGATCAAGCGATTTCGGCGCGCCATGGCTTTCTGTCCCGCAGGATTGCGTTGAGGATCGTCAGCAGCTTTCGGGCGACGGCGACGAGGGCGAGCCGTTTGGATTTTCCTGCCGCCACCAGCTTGTCGCGGAATCTCTTGAGGGCCGGGTTGTGTCGCGCGGCGACCATGGCGCCGACAAACAGCAGGCTGCGCACGGTCTTGCGACCGCCGCCGATGAAGCTCTTGCCCTTCCACTGGCCGGACTGTCGCGTCCACGGCGCTAGCCCCGCGAGCGCTGCGATCTGACGGCGGTCGAGCGTTCCGAGTTCCGGCATTTCGGCGATCAGCGTGCGGGCGATGATCGATCCGACGCCGGGGACGGAGGCGAGCAGGTCTTCCTTCTCGGCCCAGACCGGCGAGCCGCGCACCTGATCGTCGATCTCGGCGTCGAGTTCGGCGAGTTCCTTCTCGAGCGCCTTGCGCAGCCGGGCGATGCTTTTTTGCAGGCGTTTGGCGGCGCGCCGCTCGCGCTGGCCCTCGGCGGCCATCATCTCGACGATCTGCCGCCGGCGGGCGACGAGATCGGCGAGAAGCTGCGTAGCCTCGTCCGGCAGGACGCGCACCTCGGGCTGCGTCGCCTCGACGAAGCGGGCGATGACCGCGGCGTCGATCGGATCGGTCTTGGCGCGCTTGCCGAGCGCCTGCGCGTAGTGGCGGACCTGCGCCGGATTGACGACGACGACCGGCAGGGCTGCGCTCGCCAGGCTCGCCGCCACGACCGTCTCGAAGCCGCCGGTCGCCTCGACGGCGATCAGCGCTGGCGCGATCGCCTGCAACCGAACGACGAGCTGCGCGAGGCCTTCGCCGTTGCGGGCGACCGCAAAGGCTTCGCCGGAAGGATGCGCATGCACATCCAGCCGATCCTTCGACACGTCGATGCCGATGTAGTGAGCGTCCATCCGATCCCATCCTTGCGCAACCGGGCTTCGCTTCGAGCGGCCCAAGCGACTGTTCGGGTTCGATGGAACGGCGGACGGAGACCCTCGCTCCCCGACGGGCTCGCAAACCCTAGGTAGGCCCAGTCTTCCGACCGCCACCGCGCCGGCGATTATGCCAGTGTCGGCAAGCGACAAGTTACAAGGGAGGCGCCATTCGCCGTCGCGTTTTGGCGGTCCCCGCCTCGCCCTGTATGAAAGGCCATGCGTCCCTCGATCCTCGACCCGCTGTTCGCGCCGGTCTCGACCCTGCCGGGCGTCGGTCCGAAGACGGCGAAGCTGTTCGACCGGCTGCTCGATCGCGACGGCGCCCGGGCGCTCGATCTGGTCTTTCATCTGCCCCACGGCGTCGTCGACAACCGGACGAGCCCGTCGATCCGCGACGCCCCGCTTGATTCGCATGTTGTTCTCGCGGCTCGCGTCGCCGAGCATCGCATTCCCCGCCGCCATTCCAGCGCCCCGCTGACCGTCCTGGTCGAGGACGAGGCGGGCGACGACGTCCTGCTGGTCTTCTTCCGCACGAATTTCGACTGGGTGCTGAAGGCGCTGCCGGTCGGCGAGATTCGCTGGTTCTCCGGCGACCTGAAATTGTGGAACGGCCATCGCCAGATCGCCCATCCCAGGGTGTTGGACGCCGCCGCGTTTCGCGCATTGCGCGAGCACGAGCCGGTCTATGGCCTGACCGAGGGCCTGCACCAGCGCAATGTGCAGAAGGCGGTGGAGACGGCGCTGGCGCGCGTGCCGAAACTCCCCGAGTGGCTCGATCCGGCGCTTGTCGCGCGCGAGAACTGGCCTGCCTTCGGCGCGGCGCTGACGGCGCTGCATTCGCCGCAGGCGCCCGGCGATCTCTCGCCCGAGACGGTTGCGCGCAAACGGCTCGCCTATGACGAATTGCTGTCGCAGCAACTCGCCCTGCGTCTCGTGCGCGCGAAGATGCGTCGGATTCGTGGGCGGGCGACGACTGGCGACGGACGGATTGCGCAGAAGATCGAGACGCAGCTTCCCTATTCGTTGACCGGCGCGCAGCGCGAAGCGCTCGCCGATATTCGCGCCGACATGGCCTCGGACAGGAAGATGCTGCGCCTGCTGCAGGGCGACGTCGGCTCCGGCAAGACGATCGTCGCGCTGCTGGCGATGGCGACAGCGGTCGAGGCGGGCCGGCAGGCCGCGATGATGGCGCCGACGGAAATCCTGGCGCGCCAGCATTTCGAGCGCATCGAGCCCTTGGCGCGCGAAGCCGGCATGAAGGTCGCGCTGCTGACCGGCCGCGACAAGGCGGCCGAGCGCCGCGCCACGCTGGAAGGGCTCGACGCCGGCGACATCGACATCGTCGTCGGCACGCATGCTTTGGTGCAGGACAATGTCGCGTTCCGCGATCTGGCGCTCGCCATCGTCGACGAGCAGCATCGCTTCGGCGTGCACCAGCGGCTGGCGCTCGGCGAGAAGGGCGAGGCGGTCGACGTGCTCGTCATGACGGCGACGCCGATCCCGCGCACGCTGGTGCTCACCTATTTCGGCGACATGGACGTCTCGAACCTGCGCGAGAAGCCGGCGGGCCGGCAGAAGATCGACACGCGCGCGGCTCCGCTGGAGCGGATCGACGACGTTGTCGCCGGCCTGCAGCGCGCCATTGCGTCCGGCGCCCGCGCCTATTGGGTTTGCCCGCTGGTCGCCGAAAACGAGGAGCTGGATGTCGCCGCCGCGCAGGATCGTTTCGAGGATCTGCAGAAGCATTTCGGCGCGCGCGTCGGCCTGGTCCACGGGCAGATGAAGGGCAAGGAAAAGGACGCAGCCATGCTCGCCTTCCAGCGCGGCGAGACGCAGGTGCTGGTTGCGACCACCGTCATCGAGGTCGGCGTGGATGTGCCGGAAGCGACGATCATCGTCATCGAGCACGCGGAGCGCTTCGGCCTCGCGCAATTGCACCAGTTGCGGGGACGCGTCGGACGCGGCGCGCAGCAATCCTCCTGCATCCTGCTCTACAAGGGCCCGCTCGGCGAAACGGCCAAGGCGCGCATCTCGATCCTGCGCGAGAGCGACGACGGTTTCCGTCTCGCCGAGGAAGACCTGAAATTGCGCGGCGAGGGCGAGATTCTCGGCACGCGCCAGTCCGGCCTGCCGGGTTTCCGGCTCGCCGATCTCTCTGTCCACGGCGTGCTGTTGAAGCTGGCGCGCGAAGACGTCGATGCGGTGCTGGAAACGGACGAGGCGCTGACGAGCGAGCGGGGCAGGGCCTTGCGCCTGCTGCTCTACCTGTTCGAACGCGACGAGGCGGTGAAGCTGCTGAGGGCGGGATGAGCGTGCGGCGCGTGATGCTTGGCGCGCTCGTGCTGGTCGTCGCCGCGTTCGGCGTTGTGGCGTTCACGCCGCCCGGTCGGCTCGCGCTTCACTATCTGCTGCGCAATCCCGACACGATCGACTGGGACGACAAGGGCGCCTTTGCCCGCTGCGCCGGCGCGCTCGCAGGCCGCTCGAAATGGCCGGACCAGAAGTCGAACGCCTGCCAGGCGTATTCGATGTGCGCCAACGAGGCGCAATTGTCGCGGAGCGAACATGTCAGGCTGGAAGAGATCGGACGTGCGGCGGGCTGTCCGCCCTAGGCTGCGCCCTTTGCGTACCGCCCCGGCAGCATCAGCACGCACCACAGGTTGACGCAAAGATAGATCGCGAAGGTCGCCGCGTAGCAGGCGCCGGTTACGACAAGCGATGTCTGCGGCACGAGCGTCAGCAGCAACGCGAACAGCGGCAACGACAGGAATTCGCCGACCGCGATGGCCGTCGTGCGCTCGCTGGCGAACAGGCCGTGCAGCGGAACCCACGACGCCAGCCGCACGGCGTCGCCCAGAAGGAACAGAGCCGAGGCCGCCGCCCCCATCAGGAATTTTTCCGAATAGAGGAAAGGCATGATCCAGCCCTGCGCCGCCCAGAAGACAACGTAGATGACGGCGGCCGGCAGGCAGAGCAGGCGGATGGTGCGCCACATCTCCTGCAGGAATTCTGCGCGGCCCGTCGCCGCCGCCATGCGCGGCAGGAAGACGAGGCCGATCAGCCCGCCGGCGATGCCGTTGACCCATTCGCTGGCGCGCCACAGCGCCTGAACCTGCGCGGCTTCCTCCCACGACAATTGGTGCGCGAGTTCGGCGCGGCTCCACAGCGTCGAGAACGGGCTCATGATTCCGATGGAAATTCCGGCGAGCAGATAGCGCCTGAGCGGCGACACGCGCGCCGCCTGCCAGAAGCCCGACATGCGGCCGGCCAGATGCGGCGTGGCGAGGCCGAGCGCCAGCGCGCCTTGCGTGACGAGCTGGACAATCAGCAACGCCTTCACGTCCGGCGGCCCGAACAGGCCCGACGCCGCCAGCGCCACTGGCGCGAGACCCGCGACGAACAGAGCCGCCATCTTTCCGCGCTCGCGACGGCCCTGCCAGAGCGCGCCGAAAACGGCAGGCCCCGTGGCGGCCAATCCGCCGGCGATCGACAGCGCGCCGATACTTCCCGCTGGCGCGATCTCGCGGCCGGCGAGCGCGTTCAATGCAGGACCGAGCGCCAGCAGGGCGAGCGCTGCCGCGCCCGAGACGACAAGGCTCCAGACGAGCGCATCGCGCACGAGGCCGTGCAGGTCGGTTTCCTTGCGTGCGGCGAAGACGGCGACGCCCTGCGCGACGCCGGTGGCGGTAATAGCGAGCGTGAGGTCGAAAAGCGATTGCGCCTGCGCCCAATGGGCGACCAGCGTCCAGTCAGGCGCGAGCGCCAGCAGCTTGTCGAAGACGGCGCGCGCGGCGAGCGACAGCAGGAGAAGCGCGAGAGCGGCGGCGGCGTCGGAGGAAAGGCGCATGTTCCGCACTATTGCCCGCCAGCCCTCGCGATTTCCTTAAAGGTCAGACGACCTCGAACCAGCACGCCAGCCCGTTGGCCTCCTGGTCGGCGATGTCGCTGCAGACAGCCCATCTGCCGGGCGCGTCGGCGAGCAGCGCCACATGCTTGGTCACGCCCTTCGGCACGATCACCGCATTGCGCCAGTAGGGCTCCCAGCCGTCGTCGAGATCGTGCAGCAGGCGCATCGCAAAGCCGTGCACGTGCATGGAGATGGCGACGCTCGAACGGTTCTGGAACCCGAAGGAGACGGGCGTGCCGCGCCTGATGGTGAAGAGCGGCTTTGCGGAATATCCCATGCTCGCGCCGTTGATCGTCCAGCCCTTGCCCGCAGCCTTCGGCGGCTCGATGACGAGTTCGGCCTTCTTCGCTTCGCCGAGCCGGATTTCCGGCGGCAGGCGATTGTTCATGGGCAAAGGCTTGATCGGGCCCTTCGCCCTGGCGGGCGCGCCCTGCGCCTTGATGGACAGGAAGGGCCGCAGCGGCCGGTCCTGGCCGCTCCACAGGCCGAGCTTCACTTCCGCGCCTTCGGTGGCCGGCATGTCGAGGAAGAAATCGAACCGCGCGCCGGGCGCGAGCGGCGCCGTGTTGCGCACGAGATTGAAAGGTTCGCAGGGCTGCCCGTCGATGGCGATGCAGAAGGGCTGCGCGCCCTCGAATGTCGAGACGGCGATCCGCGCAGCGCAGGCGTTGACGAGACGCAGCCGCAGGCGCGCACCGGGCGCGGCCGTTTCCTGCAGGGGCGCGGCGGCGAGATTGGCGGTGAGATGATCGCCGATGCGGCCTTCGAGCGGCGGCGACGCGTCGAACGAGGCGAAAGCGCCGTTCGGCTGCAGCGCGAAATCCTGCATCACGACCAGCAGGTCGCGGTCGACATCCGGCGGATCGCTCTCGTCGACGATCAGCACGCCCGACATGCCGCGCGCAATCTGTTCGGCGCCGTGCGGCACGAGGCTCGGCTTGTAGAGATAGAGGCCCGCGTCGCTGGCCTTGAACGAAATGTCGAAGGATGCGCCGGGCGCGACCGGCTTCTGCGTGAGATTGCCGACGCCGTCGACCGCGTTCTCGCCGCGCAACCCCTGCCAGTGAAGCGTTGTCGGCTGGTCGAGCCGGTTGACGAGCCGCACGCGCACATCCTCGCCCTGCCTCACCCGCAAGAGCGGGCCGGGCGCTGCGCCGTCATAGGAAAAGCACGGGCTTTCCTGCGCTGGCGCGGGCAGGAGGCGCAGGCCGGCCTTGCGCGCCTCGAGGATGCGGTAGCCTTCCGGGGGGACGCCTTGCGGTTGAGCGCGTGCGGCGCGCGACAACGAGACGAGCGTCGCAGTGAGGCCATTCGCAAAAGCGCGGCGCGTGACTTTGGGCGTCATGGCCGGGCTTGTCCCGGCCATGACAGCCGATCCGCTTCCGCGCGCTCTCGGCGCGAGGCGGGCAAGCGGCCCGCTTTTCTTGGGTCATCCGCGCATCGGCCGGGCGTGGATGCCCGGCACAAGGCCGGGCATGACAGTCGGAAAGAATTCGCCCTCACGCAAAGCCCCGCTCTTCGAGCAGCGCCTTCACTTCCGGATCGCGGCCGCGGAAATGCCGGTAGGCTTCCTCGGGCGCCTCGCGTCCGCCGGCTGTGTAGACGTAGTCCTTCAGGCGCTTGGCGGTCGCGGGATCGAAGATGTTTCCCGCCTCCTTGAAGGCGGCGAAGCCGTCGTTGTCGAGCACGGCCGACCACAAATACGAGTAATAGCCGGACGCGTAGCCCGAGCCGGCGAACACGTGGTTGAAGTGCGGCGTGCGGTGGCGCATGACGATCTCGGCGGGCATGCCCAGCCGCTTCAGCGCGTCGCGCTCGAAGGCGAGTACGTCGAAATCCTCGTCCGGATTCGTGAGGTGCAGTTCGAGGTCGACCAGCGCCGAGGACGTGAATTCCACCGTGCCGAAGCCGATGTTGAAGCGCCGCGCCGCGTGGATGCGTTTCACGAGTTCTTTGGGAATCGGCTCGCCCGTATCGACATGGCGCGCAAAGCGGGCGAGCACTTCCGGCTCAAGCAGCCAGTGTTCGTAGACCTGCGAGGGAAATTCGACGAAATCGCGCACCACGCTCGTGCCGGAGATCGAAGGGTAGGTCACCTTCGACAACATGCCGTGCAGGCCGTGGCCGAATTCGTGGAACAGCGTCTGCGCGTCGTCGAGGCTGATGAGCGCCGGCTTGCCCTCCGCGCCCTTCGAGAAATTCATCACGTTGATGACGATCGGCCGGACGTGCTTGCCGTCCATGTCGCTCTGGTTGCGGAAGCCGGACATCCAGGCGCCGCCACGCTTGGTCGGCCGCGCGAAATAGTCGCCGATGAACAGTGCGACATGGTTGCCGTGCTCGTCGCGCACGTCCCAGGCGCGCGCGTCCGGATTGTAGAGCGTGAGATCCTTGCGTTCCTCGAACGTCACGCCGAACAGCCGGTGAGCGACATCGAAGGCCGCCGCGATGATGTTCTCAAGCGCGAAATAGGGACGCAATTGCGAAGCGTCGAGATCGTGCAGCGCCTGGCGCGCCTTCTCCGCATAATAGCGCCAGTCATGCGGGGCGATGGCGAAATTGCCGCCCTCCTTCATCACGAGCTCCTGCAGGATGGCGCGTTCCTTCGCGGCCGCCGCCTTCGCAGGCTCCCACACGCGCTCCAGCAGGGATGCGACGCGGTCCGGCGTCTTGGCCATCTGGTCGGCGAGCTTGTAATGGGCGTAGGTCGCATAGCCGAGCATGCGCGCGCTCTCGTCGCGCAGGCGGATGATCTCGGCGGCGATCTCCCGATTGTCCGTCTTGCCGCCCGTCTCGCCGCGCATGATCCAGGCGTTGAACGCCTTCTCGCGCAGGTCGCGGCGCGACGAATAGGTCAGGAAAGGCTCGACGCTCGAGCGCGACAGCGTGATGCCCCACTTGCCTGGATGGCCGCGATCCTCGGCGACGCGGGCGGCCGCCTCGCGCAGGGACTGCGGCAGTCCGTCGAGGTCGCCCGACTCGAGCAGCATCAGCCATTCGGCTTCGTCGGCCAGCACGTTCTGCGCGAATTGCGCGCCGAGGGTGGCGAGCCGCGTCGAGATTTCCGCGTAGCGCTGCTTGCCGGCGGCGTCGAGCCGGACGCCCGAGCGGACGAAACTGTCGTAGGTCAGTTCCAGCAGGCGCTTCTGCTCGGCCGACAGGGGCTGGGCGTCGCGCTGCGTCCAGACCGCCTCCACCCGGCGAAACAGCTTCTCGTTCAGGCCGATCGCCGAAAAATGCGCGGCGATCTTCGGCGCAAGGTCGCGCTCGATGGCCTGCAGGTCAGGAGTGGAATCCGTGCCGGTGTAGTTCCAGAACACCCCGCCGACGCGGTGCATCGCCTCGCCCGCCCGCTCCAGCGCGCCGACCGTATTGTCGAAGGTCGCGGGGGCGGGGTCGGCGGCGATCGCCTCTATTTCCTCCATGTGCTCCGCCATCGCCCGCTCGTAGGCGGGCGCGATGTCGGAGGTCTCGATCTCGCCGAACGGGGGCAGGCCGAACGGGCCGTCCCAGGCGCGAAAGAAGGGGTTTTGGCGGTTGGTCGTGTTCTGGCTCAAGGCGGGGTCTCGGCTCGTGGCGGGATTCGTCGCTCCAGATATAGGCGAGGCGGGCCGGGATGGCATATTTTTCGCTCGCATCGCGCGCCGGCCGTTGCTATAGAGCGGCGCCCGAAGCGGCGGGGCGGCGCGCGCGCCCGCTTGCGGCTGTCGGCGCGGCTGCGGGCGTGGCGGAACTGGTAGACGCAGTGGATTTAGGTTCCACCGCCGCGAGGCATGGGGGTTCGAGTCCCTCCGCCCGCACCAGCCCGGTCTTTCAGGCAGCGCGCCGGACGCCCGAAAGGGCGGAACAACGAGATTCGAGAAGGTTTTGATGGCTATGCAGGTGACGGAAACGAGCGCTCAGGGCCTGAAGCGCGATTTCAAGGTGGTCGTGCCGGCCGCCGACCTCGTGGCGAAGCTGGAGAGCCAGCTTTCCGAGATGAAGGACAAGGTCCGCATCAACGGCTTCCGCCCGGGCAAGGTGCCGACGTCCCACATCCGCCGCCTCTACGGCAAGTCCATCATGGGCGAAGTCGTGCAGGAAGCCGTCAACGAGGCCAATCGCAAGATCGTCGACGATCACAAGCTGCGTCTCGCCGGCTCGCCCAAGTTCGACATCGTCGGCGGCCAGGAAGAGATGGAACAGGTGCTCGAAGCCAAGGGCGACCTCGCCTTCACCGTGGCGGTCGAGACGCTGCCGAGCTTCGAGATCGGCAAGTTCGACGACGTGGCCGTCGAGCGGCTGGTCGTTGACGTTCCCGACAGCGACGTGGAAGAGGCCATCCAGCGCATGGCCGACCAGCAGCGCGCCTATACCGACCGCGAGGGCGACGCCCCGGCCATCGCCAATGGCGACAAGGCCACGATCGACTTCCTCGGCAAGCTCGACGGCGAGCCCTTCGAGGGCGGCGCGGGCGAGGGCATCGACCTGGTGATCGGCTCCAAGAGCTTCATTCCGGGCTTCGAGGAGCAGCTCGTCGGCCTCAAGAAGGGCGAGAGCAAGACGATCTCCGTGACCTTCCCCGAGAACTACGCGGCCGCGCGTCTGGCCGGCAAGGAAGCGACCTTCGACGTGACGGTGAAGAACGTCGCCGCCCCCGGCGACGTCGCCATCGACGACGAACTGGCCAAGAAGTTCGGCTTCGATACGCTCGACGCCTTCCGCGCCGCCGTGCGCACGAACATCGAGGCCGACATGGCCCGCGGCGCCCGGATGCACACCAAGCGGCTGCTGCTCGACGCGCTCGACGGCCGTTATTCGTTCGAACTGCCCGAAGGCTTGGTCGAGACCGAATTCGACGGCATCTGGCGCTCGATCCTCAACGAGCAGGCCGCTGGCGGAAAGACCTTCGAGAGCGAGGGCACGACGGAAGAGAAGGCGCGCGAGGAATATCGCCGCATCGCCGAACGCCGCGTGCGCCTCGGCCTCGTCCTCGCCGAGGTCGGCGAGAAGGCCGGCGTCAAGGTCGAGGAAGACGAGGTCACCAAGGCGCTGATCGAGCGACTCCGCGCCTTCCCGGGCCAGGAACAGGCCATGTGGGACTATTACCGCAAGAACCCGGACGCCCTCGGCGAGATTCGCGCGCCGATCTTCGAGGAGAAGGTGATCGACCACATCCTCGGGCTGGCGAAGGTCACTGACAGGCACGTGACCAAGGAAGAGCTGATCAAGATGAACGAGGAGGCTGCCGAACAGGCGGCCTGACGCGGCTCAGGACTGCGGCGTCGGGCCTGCGCCCGCGTCGCGGTTCGCCCGCAGGCGGCGCTTGGTTTTCCGGCGCCGTTCCCAGACCAGATACATATCATCGGTGATGCGCTGGGTCGGCGTCTCGCCGGTGATTTCGCTCCAGCGCAGCCGATCCCGTGTCTTGATCTTGAGCCTGCCGCCCGGAAGCGGGATGTGGATGGAATAGCCCATGGCGCCCCCCGGCCGGTTTCGCCCGGTTTCGTACAATTACATCAATTTTTTCCGGCTTTGCGGCTGATCCGTGACCTTTGGTTAATCGGCGCGCCGCCCGGCTTCGCCTCTTTTCGCAGGCGCAACCGGCGCCTATGTTGATCGAACGAGGCCGGGACGCGTGCTATCTTCCGGCGAATCGATATTTCTCTTGAAGTCCGGGGCCCCGATGCGCGATCCGATCGACGTTTACAATCAGTACCTTATCCCGCAGGTGATCGAGAACACGAGCCGCGGCGAGCGGGGCTTCGACATCTATTCCCGCCTCCTGCGCGAACGCATCATCTTCCTGACCGGCCCGGTCGAGGACCATATGGCCTCGGTCATCATCGCCCAGCTTCTGTTCCTCGAGTCCGAGAACCCGAAGAAGGAAGTGTCGATGTACATCAACTCGCCCGGCGGCGTGGTGACGGCCGGGATGGCCATTTATGACACGATGCAGTTCATCAAGCCCAAGGTTTCGACGCTGTGCGTCGGCCAGGCGGCCTCCATGGGTTCGCTCCTGCTGGCGGCGGGCGATCCCGGCATGCGCTTCGCCCTGCCGAATTCCCGCATCATGGTCCACCAGCCCTCGGGCGGCTTCCAGGGCCAGGCCTCCGACATCCTTCGCCATGCCGAAGACATAATGAAGATCAAGAAAAGGTTGAACGACGTCTATGTGAAGCACACGGGTCGCGACTACGACACGATCGAGCGCACGCTGGACCGCGACCATTTCATGTCCGCGGAAGAGGCCAAGGAATTCGGCATCGTCGACCAGGTTTACACCAAGCGTCCCGACGACGCCCCGGCGACTCCGGTCGCCGCAGGCTGAAGCGGAGCAGTGGCGGCCCGGGCTGGCGCCGATGTTGCTGCGTGTTGCGGTTGAGTGACAGGCTCGGCCGACGTTGCGACGCAACGCGGCGCGCGACTTGATCCCCTGCAGCGGCCATGTTTGCATGGCTGGACGTTCCAGGCGGGGATGGAGGCGCGGCAGGGCAGGTGGCCCGGACGGACGACAAGCGGTTCCGCACCATGCGGTTTCCACGTTTTGTTAGTCCGTCGATTGTAGAGATCAGGTTGGACCGATTCGGCTTTTTGGGTCGGTCCTGAGGAGAAATCGATGAGCAAGGTCGGCGGCAGCGACTCGAAGAACACGCTCTACTGCTCGTTTTGCGGCAAGAGCCAGCACGAGGTCCGCAAGCTGATCGCGGGGCCGACGGTGTTCATCTGCGACGAATGCGTCGAACTCTGCATGGACATCATCCGCGAGGAGAACAAGTCCTCCCTGGTCAAGACGCGCGACGGCATCCCGACGCCGAAGGAAATCTGCAAGGTCCTGGACGATTACGTGATCGGCCAGCCGCAGGCCAAGCGCGTGCTGTCGGTGGCCGTCCACAACCACTACAAGCGCCTCAACCACGCGACGAAGCACAACGACGTCGAGCTTGCCAAGTCCAACATCCTGCTGATCGGCCCGACCGGCTCCGGCAAGACGTTGCTCGCCCAGACGCTCGCCCGCATCCTCGACGTGCCGTTCACGATGGCCGACGCCACGACGCTGACGGAGGCGGGCTACGTCGGCGAGGACGTCGAGAACATCATCCTCAAGCTGCTGCAGGCGTCCGACTACAATGTCGAGCGCGCCCAGCGCGGCATCGTCTACATCGACGAAATCGACAAGATTTCGCGCAAGTCCGACAATCCGTCGATCACCCGCGACGTCTCGGGCGAGGGCGTGCAGCAGGCGCTGCTCAAGATCATGGAAGGCACGGTCGCCTCCGTGCCGCCGCAGGGCGGCCGCAAGCATCCGCAGCAGGAATTCCTGCAGGTGGACACGACCAACATCCTGTTCATCTGCGGCGGCGCCTTCGCCGGCCTCGAGAAGATCATCTCCGGCCGCGGCAAGGGCACGTCGATCGGCTTCGCCGCCAAGGTCAATTCGCCCGACGAGCGCCGCACCGGCGAGGTGTTCCGCCATGTCGAGCCGGAAGATCTGCTCAAGTTCGGCCTCATCCCCGAGTTCGTCGGCCGCCTGCCGGTCATCGCGACGCTCGAGGATCTCGACGAGGAAGCGCTCAAGAAGATCCTCACCGAGCCGAAGAACGCGCTGGTCAAGCAGTATCAGCGCCTGTTCGAGATGGAGAACGTCGAGCTGACGTTCCAGGACGAGGCGATGAACGTCGTCGCGCGCAAGGCCATCGAGCGCAAGACCGGCGCGCGCGGCCTGCGCTCGATCATGGAGGGCATCCTGCTCGACACGATGTTCGACCTGCCGGGTCTCGAAGGCGTCGAACAGGTCGTCATCGGCCCGGAGGTCGTCGACGGCAAGGCGCGGCCCCTCTACATCTACGCCGAGCGCAACGAGAAATCGGCCAACGCGACGGCTTGAGCCGTCGCCTGACGCCAGGAGCGACGGCGTGATTGCCTGCCGCTCCGTTCCAGATTGATCGAGGCCGCCTTCGGGCGGCCTCTTTCTTTTGACGCATTTCGTTGGGGGATTTGCCGTTCTGGAAAGCATTCGTTCAGAATTAGGGGCGAATCCTGTGGAGCGCCGCCTGTTTCGCGGTCGCTGTCCCCCAGCCCAGTAGCGTCAGCCGGGTCGTCGCGCGTAACCTGCGGGAATCCGGGCGTAAGCGTTGAAAAACCGGGCGTCGGCGCCCATCTCCTCGCCATTGCGGGGAGCGCTTTCGGGCTCCGCCGCGGGAACGTAGGATCGAACTGGCGCGATTCATGCTGGAGAGATTCGGGCGTTCGCTCCTTCCTCGCGCCGTCAGGGCGGGGCAGGGGACAGACCAGGACAGGACATGCAATGAGCGACCAGAAGCGCGCACTTCCCAAGCCCGGCTCCATCGAGAGCTATCCGGTGCTCCCCCTGCGGGACATCGTCGTATTCCCGCACATGATCGTGCCGCTCTTCGTGGGTCGTGAGAAATCGATCAAGGCGCTCGAGGAGGTCATGCGCTCCGACCGCTACATCCTCCTGGCGACCCAGAAGAACGCCGCCGAGGACGATCCGGCGCCCGAGAACATTTTCCAGACCGGCACGCTCGCGACCGTGCTGCAGCTCCTGAAGCTGCCCGACAACACCGTGAAGGTGCTGGTCGAGGGCGTTTCGCGCGCCGAGGTGCGCAAGTACTCGCGCACCGACGAGTACTACGAGGCCGACGCCGAGGCCGTGGCCGACGCCGACGAGGACCGCGTCGAGGTCGAGGCGCTGGCGCGCTCCGTCGTCTCGGAATTCGAGAATTACGTGAAGCTCAACAAGAAGGTCTCGCCGGAAGTCGTCGCCGCGGTCACGCAGATCGACGATTATTCCAAGCTCGCCGATACGATCGCCCAGCATCTGGCGGTCAAGATCGCCGACAAGCAGGCCGTGCTGGAGAACGCGTCCGTCTCGAAGCGTCTCGAGAAGTGCCTGCAGCTCATGGAAAGCGAAATCTCCGTTCTCCAGGTGGAGAAGCGCATCCGCACGCGCGTCAAGCGCCAGATGGAGAAGACGCAGCGCGAGTACTACCTCAACGAGCAGATGAAGGCGATCCAGAAGGAACTCGGCGACGAGGACGGCAAGGACGACCTCGCCGAGATCGAGGAGCGCATCAAGAACACCAAGCTCTCGAAGGAGGCGCGCGACAAGGCGCAGGCCGAACTCAAGAAGCTGCGGCAGATGTCGCCGATGTCGGCCGAAGCCACCGTCGTGCGCAATTATCTCGACTGGCTGCTGTCGATCCCGTGGGGCAAGAAGTCGAAGGTCAAGCGCGACCTCGCGGCCGCGCAGGAGACGCTCGACTCCGATCACTACGGCCTCGACAAGGTCAAGGAGCGCATCGTCGAATATCTCGCCGTGCAGAGCCGCGCCAACAAGCTGACCGGGCCGATCCTGTGCCTGGTCGGACCGCCCGGCGTCGGCAAGACCTCGCTCGGCAAGTCGATCGCCAAGGCGACGGGCCGAGAGTTCGTGCGCATGTCGCTCGGCGGCGTGCGCGACGAGGCCGAGATCCGCGGCCACAGGCGCACCTACATCGGCTCGATGCCCGGCAAGATCATCCAGTCGATGCGTAAGGCAAAGACCGCCAATCCGCTCTTCCTGCTCGACGAGATCGACAAGATGGGCATGGATTTCCGCGGCGATCCGTCTTCGGCGCTGCTCGAGGTTCTCGACCCCGAGCAGAACGGCTCGTTCAATGATCACTATCTGGAGGTCGACTACGATCTCTCGAACGTGATGTTCGTGACGACGGCCAATACGCTGAACATCCCTGCGCCGCTGATGGACCGCATGGAGATCATCCGCATCGCCGGCTACACGGAAGACGAGAAGATCGAGATCGCCCACAAGCATCTCGTTCCGAACGCCGTGAAGAAGCACGGTCTCGAGCCGAAGGAATGGACGCTCGACGACAGCGCGCTGCGCGAACTGGTTCGCCGCTACACGCGCGAAGCCGGCGTGCGCAATCTCGAACGCGAGATTTCCAACCTCGCCCGCAAGGCGGTGAAGGAAATCCTGCTGTCGAAGAAGGCGAAGAAGCGCGTCGTCGTTACCGAGAAGAACATCGCCGACTACCTCGGTCCGCAGAAGTATCGCTACGGCCAGGCCGAACTGGAAGACCAGGTCGGCGTGGTCACGGGCCTCGCATGGACGGAAGTCGGCGGCGAGTTGCTGACGATCGAAGGCGTGATGATGCCGGGCAAGGGTCGCATGACCGTGACCGGCAATCTTAAGGACGTGATGAAGGAATCGATTTCCGCGGCCGCTTCCTACGTGCGGTCTCGCGCGGTCGACTTCGGCATCGAGCCGCCCTTGTTCGACAAGCGCGACATCCACGTGCACGTGCCGGAAGGCGCGACGCCGAAGGACGGTCCGTCGGCTGGCGTTGCGATGGCCACCGCCATCGTGTCGATCATGACGGGCATCCCCGTGCGTCGCGACATCGCCATGACCGGCGAGATCACGTTGCGCGGTCGCGTGCTGCCGATCGGCGGCCTTAAAGAGAAGCTGCTCGCGGCGCTGCGCGGCGGCCTGAAGAAGGTGCTGATCCCGGAAGAGAACGCCAAGGACCTGGCGGAGCTCCCGGCTTCGGTGAAGAACGCGCTGGAGATCGTGCCGGTCTCCCGCATGGACGAGGTTCTGCAGCACGCGCTGGTGCGTCAGCCCGAACCGATCGTCTGGGAAGAGCCGGCGACCGCGCCGGTGGTCGCTGTCGGCGACGAAGACGCGTCGGGCGTCAGGGCGCACTGACGTTCTCTTCCTTGTCAAAATGGGCCGCAACTCCTAGGAGTTGCGGCCTTTTTTGTTTTGCGCTGCGCCAAATCCCCTGATTCGCAGGGGTTTTTCGGTTCCCCCGATGCGCGTTGCCTTGCAATTCAAGCGATTCGGGAACAACAGTTTGATGCCCCCGACACGTCGATTCGATCCGGCAGGCGACATCCCGCGGCGATGGGGCGAGCAAACGGACAAGCGCGTCAGCCACGCGCGATCAAGGAGCTAGCCATGAACAAGCAGGAACTCGTCGAGCACGTCGCCAGCGCTCTCGATCTTTCGAAGGCCAAGTCGGCGGAAGCCATCGACGCGGTTCTCGACGGCATCACCAAGGCCGTGAAGAAGGGCGACGAAGTGCGTCTCGTCGGCTTCGGCACGTTCTCGGTCAAGAAGCGCGCCGCCGGCAAGGGCCGCAATCCGGCGACCGGCGCCGAGATCAAGATCCCCGCTTCGAAGAGCGTCCGCTTCAAGGCCGGCGCGGCGCTCAAGACCGCCGTCAACAAGGGCAAGTAATCGATCACGCAGGCGACGGATTGCCGGGAGCGCAACGCTCCCTGCGGTCCAGCCGACGAGGGCGCCTTCCGGCGCCCTTTTGTTTTGACGCCGCCGCGTCAGCGGAAGACGCCGACGCAGGCCTTGCGCAGGTTTCCCGCATCGACGAACGGCGAACCGGCGAGCGCGATCATGTCGGCGTCTTCGCCCGCCGCCAGCCGGCCCGAACCCAGGCCCCACAGTCTGCGCGGTCGCGATGTCGCCGCTTCGAGCGCCGCCGCCATCGACAGGCCCGCGCCGAGGAAATGTTCGATCTCGTCGACGAGCGCGGCGCCGTGCACGACGCCGGGGCTGCCTGCGTCCGAGCCCGCGACGAGGTTGACGCCTCTGGCCTGCGCCAGACCGATGTGTTCGGCGTGGCTGTCGAGGATGCGGCGGAGGTTGCCGATCGTGCTGGCGTCCCAGCCCGCGAGTTCGGGTCGCGCCCACTGGAAATGAACCGGCGACACGGTCGGAACCCAGGCCACGCCTTTCCCGGCCATGACATCGATAATTTCGGACGTCATGAAGAAGCCGTGCTCGATGGAATCGACGCCTGCGGCGACTGCGACCTGCAGGCCCTCGAGCCCGCTGCAATGGGCGAAGGTCTTCCTGCCGCGCGCATGCGCCGCGCCGACGATCGCCCGCAATTCCTCCTCGTTGAATTGCGGCGCGCCCTTCACCTCGCCCGCGACGAAATCGATGATGCCCGTCAGGATGATCTTGATGTCGTCGGCCGTCGCCGCCATCCCGGCGACAATGGCCGCGACGTCGTCCCCCGCCTCGATGTCACGCGCCATGAAGCCGCCGTAGCGCTTCGGCCGCTTGACGCCGAGGCCCGGCGACCGCACGCGCAGCTTCCCGCCAGCCTGCTCCGCGCGGATCGCATCGTTGACGCCATAGCGGTCGCCGGCGTCGCGGACCAGCGTGACGCCCGCCGCAAGGCTGCGCGCGACGTTTTCGCGCGCCACCTGCAGCATCTCGTCCTTCGGCGCGGCGAGGTAGGCGTTGCGCTTGTCGAAATCGAGTTCCCCGCCGTCGAGGAACAGATGCGCATGCGCCTCGACCAGTCCCGGCATGACGAAGGCGGCGCGCGCATCGCATCCCGCATCGGCGGCGCCTTTCGCAATGGAGCGGATGATTCCGCCGTCGATCGAGATCAGATACGGCCCGTGTTCGGGCGCGTGTTCGGCGACGCCGTCGAAATAGCTGTCGGCGAGGAGGCGCAGGCTCGCCATCGTCAGGCCTTGTAGAACTTGCGCACGGCGCGCAGCGCGTTGCTGCCGGTCTGCTCGAGAAAGTTGCGGTAGGCCGTGAGCACGTAATTGTCCTCGGGCAACGGGTGATAGCCGCGCCACGGCGTGCCGAGCACCGTATCGAACCCGGCGGGATTGGCGATGGTGAGGAAGGCGCATTCCAGCGCGTGCTTCAGTTCCGATCCGTCGGCGGCCTTCGGCGGCAATTGCTGGCCGATGTTGGAGAGCCCGCCCATCATGTGCACGCCCTCCAGATCCGCGTCGGTGCCGATCAGCCTGATGGCGTCGAGCGTCGCGCGGTTGAGGCCGGTCGTGTCGGCGATGATGGCGCTGACCGACATGTCCAGAAAGATATCGTCGAACGGCATGCCGTAGTCGCGATGCAGCCGCAGGGCGCAGCGACGCGCCGTGTCGTAGATCTCCTGCGCGGTCTTGTTGCCCTTCGCCTGTCCGTCCTCGACGCGTTCGGACGCCATGAGGACGACCTTGAACGGACCATGGGACCTGTACAGGTCCATCAGGTCCCAGCGGTGCTCGGTGATCGAATTGACGATCGGCGCCGCGCCGCCGGCCTTGCCGCGGTCGTAGGCTTCCAGACAGACCTTCTGCACATCGGCGCTCGGAAAGTCGAAGGACAGAGGGATAGACACCACCTGCTGGATCGCCTTGATTACCGTCGCCATGAAGGCGGGATCGGTCAGCGCGCGCGCCCCGATGTTGACGTTGAGATATTTCGCGCCGGCGTCGGCCTGCTTGACGGCAAGCGCCTGGATTCCGGCGATGTCCTCGTTGTCGAAAAGGGCTTTGGTGCTCTTGAAGCCGGGATTGATCCTTTCGCCGATGATCTGGATGGCGAAGCCCTGGGGTGCGGTCATGGCAGGCGTTCCTTCCGTGCGGCCTCGAAGCCGATGTTCTTCATGAATCGCTTCTGGAATCCGGGGTTGGTCGAGAGTTCGACATAGGCGCAGCGCGCCGCGATGGCGCGCGCCAGGTCGCGCTCGCGCGTCGAGACGAGCATGCGCGCCACGCCGACGCCCGCCGCATTGCCGACCTGTTCGAATTTTTCACGCGAAAGCGGCGGGACGAGACCGATGTCCGCGGCGCTGCCGAGATCGATATAGGCGCCGAATGCGCCGGCGAGAACGAAGCGGTCGATCGCCTGTTCCGCGATGCCCATCCGCTCGAGCAGCAGGTCGACGCCGGTGCGGACGGCGGCCTTCGCGAGCTGCACCGCGCGGATGTCGTTTTGCGAGACGATGACCTCTTGCGAAAGCCGGATGGCGCGCCGCGCGCCGTCGGACACGACATCGGGATGGCCGTCGCGGATGCGGCCGCCGCCGTCGATCAGCCCGAGCCGCAGGCCGGCGGCGATGGCGTCGAGAATGCCGGAGCCGCAGACGCCGACCGGCGCCGCATCGGCGATGGTCGCAATGCGCAGGCGCCCGCCTTCGACCGTCACGCGCTCGATGGCGCCGTCGGCGGCGCGCATGCCGCAGGAAATGTGCCCGCCCTCGAGCGCCGGTCCCGAGGGACAGGAAGCCGACACGATTTCGTCGCCGCGTATGAGCGAGATTTCCGTATTCGTGCCGATGTCCATGACCAGCGAAACGCCCTCGCCCTGCCAGCGCTGGCGTGTCGCGAGCAGGGCGGCGACATGGTCCGAGCCGACGAAGCCGCCGATGTTCGCCGCGACATGCGCCATGGCGCCCGGCGCCAGGCGCAGGCCGATGTCGCTTGCCGAAACCTCGACAGCATCGTGCAGCGCGCCGACGAAAGGCGCCCGGCCGAGTTGGCGCACCGGCAGGCCGAGCAGGAGATGCTGCATCGCCGTGTTGCCGCAGACCGCGACGTCGCGGACATCGTCGGCCCGCAACCCGACCGCCTGCGCGAGGTCGTGGGCGAGCGCGTTGATCGCCGTGCGGGCGGCGGCCTGCAATTCGTCCTGCTGCTTGCGCGTCGCCGCGGCGTGATTGATGCGGCTGACGAGATCGGCGCCCCAGGCGACCTGCGGATTTTCGATGCCCAGGCTCGCCAGTCGCTCGCCGGTCGAAAGGTCGAGCAGAAAGCCGACCACGTTGGTCGTGCCGAGGTCGATGGCGAGGCCGACGCTGCGGCGGCCGGGCGCGGCGACGCCGACGATCCGGTCGTCGCGCGCGAAAATGCGGGCCGACCAGTCGTTGTCGCGCAGGGCCTGCGGCAGAGCGCGGGCGGCCTCGATGTCGATCGCAGCGATGCGCGCGCGCAGGGCGCGCCGGACGCGCGAATAATCGTCGGCATGGTCGTGCAGCGTCGCCGCCGGAACGCTCACATCCTCGAAGACGACTGCCGGCGCGGGCGCCGGCGGCTGCATGGCGTCCTGCGCATGCACGTCGGCGCGCGTGACGGCTGCGAGCGAACGCGGCGCGATCTCGATGGCGCAATCGGCTCTAGGCCGCGCGCGACAGGCGTGGATCCATTTCCTGCCGCCGGCGATCTCGGCGCCGGAATCGTCGGTCAGCCGGCCGTCGTGCGCGCGCACCATGCACGAGCCGCAGGCGCCGCGACCGCCGCACGCGCCGACGATGCGCACGCCGGTGCGCCGTGCGGCGTGAAAGACCGTCTCGTCGCCAGCGCATTCGATCTCGCGGTCGAGATGCAGGAAGCGGATGCGGTGATGGCGCGGCGTCGTCGGCCTGTCGTGCATGGGCGCCTCAGACCGGCGCGACGGCGGCGGCGCGCAGGGCGACCGCGCAGGTCTTGAGCGAGCGGCATTCGTCGCAGCGCGACCACAGGGCCGGCGGCAGATCGCGTCCGACGCCGAACATGACGGTCGCCGATTTGGAGGGCTCCAGCGCCAGCGACGCGGTCGTACGGACGCCGATGTCGGCGGCGCCGGCGAGGCGCGCGACGGCCGGCTGCGCGTCGAGCGCCAGGCCCGGGTCGCCGGCGCGCAATTCCCCGGCCATGGTCAGGCCGCGTTTGCCAACATCGGCGAGGATGCGGTCCTGCAGCCGCCGCGACGTCTCCATCAGCATCTGGTTGCCCAGCGTGTCGAGCGCCAGCGCCAGCGACATCCTGCGTTGCGCGAACAGGTCGCGAACCGCCGTCACGAGCGCGTCGCCGAGCGTGCAGACGCCGAAGGCGAGCGCGGTCAGTTCGCCCGAGGCGGGCAACATGCGCGGCGCATAGAACGCCTCGCCGCCCGCCTGCAGCAGTTCGGCGGCCGGCGCATCGAGCGCGACGATCCGGTAGGTGAAGCGCGCGCGTCCGAGGCCGCCGGCGCGCGCAAGCGCGATGGCCTCCTCGCGGAAGCGGCGCCGCGCGGCGGTCAGGCCGGGCGGTTCGGTCGCGGCGACCTGTTTCAGCGCGTCGAAGGCCCGTACGGTCGACACCCGTTCAGCCCGCGTATTTCCGCGCGGCGCTGAACATGGCGCGGACGTTCTCGACCGGCGTCTCGTCCGGCAGGCCGAAGGCGGCGTCGAGGATGATGCGGCCGCCCTTGTTGTGGACATTGTCGACGATGTATTTCACCGCCGCGTCGACATCCTCGGGCGTGCCGGTCGTCAGCGTCGAGGGCGATACGTTTCCGCGCAAGGCGACGACGTCGCCCAGCACTTCGCGCGCCTTGACGATGTCTGCGCGCTCGAACCAGTAGATCGCCTTGCCGGCGGGAATGTCCCTGATGATCTCCAGCCGCTTCGTGCAATCGGATTCCCACATCGGCATCGGGATCAGGTCCTCGGCGATGAGGTCCAGCATCAGCTGCCGGAACGACGGCCACCAGTAGGTCTTGAACTGGTCCTGCGACATGAAGGCGTCAGGCGCCCAGTGCAGCGGGATGAAGACGATCGGATTGCCCGACGCCTTGGCCGCCGGCACGACCTGGGCGACCAGAAGCCGCCGCATCTTGTCGCAGGCTTCCAGCAGCTTGTCGCCGCGCCGACGCATGTCGGTGAGGATGCCGCGCGCGCCGCGGAAATAGTCGCCGAGCACGTCGAATGGCGCGCCCGATGTCGCGATATTGCCCATGGGATAGCCGAGCTCGGCCATGCGCGCGATGAACCGGCCGTTGCGGTCTGCGAGCTGCTGGCTGACCTGCGCCGCGTTCAGCACCTGCGCCCATGACTTCTGCAGCGCCGGGCTGAGGAAGCCCCTGATATTGCCGAACAGCCGGAAATAGAAACCGCCGGCGATGTTCGGAAATTCCGAGAAGCCTTCGAAGGCGCCCATGATGCGCGGCAGATAGACGCGCAGATAATAGCCGGTCGGATCGAACAGGAAGTCGTCGTATTCCTCGGGCGGCATGTATTCGCGGTCGAGGTACTGGTAGGGCTGGTTGTCGCCGACGCCGTTTCCCGGCCATTGCAGCTGCTTGTAGCCGACCGCGTCGAGCATCGGCCCCATCGCGGTCTGCAGCACGAGCGGACTGACCGTATCGGGATCGAGATCCAGCACGGCGCGTTCGGCGATCGCCGCCGTGCCGTCGAGGTCGTACATCAGCTGCTTGTAGGAAACGCCTGCGTATTTGGCGAGCCAGAACGTGCCGAACATGGTGACCGGCATGCGGTCGGGCTGGCGCAGCGCCACGCAATCCATGATGCGCTTCCAGCGCGCATCGTAGGCGGCCTGCGCCGCCGTCGTTGTTTCGGCGAGCGCGCTCATGCGTTGACCCCCGTCCAGCCCTTGCACAGCGAAACGGCTTCCACCGCATTGACGCCGAAAGCGTCGGCGCCGGTATAGGCGCGCACCGTCTCGTCGATCTGGCCGCCGCCGATCATGATCTTGATGTCCTTGCGCAGGCCCGCCTTGTCGATCGTGGCGATCGTTTCCTTCATGGAATCGAAGGCGAGCGTCAGGAAGCCGGAAAGACCGACGACGTCGGGCCTGTAGCTCTCGATCTCGGACACGAATTTCGCGGCAGGCACGTCGATGCCGATGTCCTTCACGTCGAAGCCGTTGATGTCGAGCATGAAGCTGACGATGTTCTTGCCGATGTCGTGCAGGTCGCCGTGCACCGTGCCGATCAGCACCTTGCCGAGCTTGCGCGGTTCCTCGCCTGGCGCGCTCTTGATCAGCGGCTTGGCGATGGCGCCGATGGAATCGAGCATCTCGCCGGCGAGCACCAGTTCAGGCAGGAAATATTCGCCGTCCTCGAACTTCTTGCCGACGATGTCCATCGCCGCGCGGCACAATTCGAGGACGCGCATCGGATCGGCGCCTTCCTCGAGCAGCATCTTCTTGGCCAGTTCGAGCCCCTCGTCCTCTTCCATCTCGGCCAGATGGCCGACGAGGCGGGCTTCCTGTTCGCTCATGTCGCTCATCAATCCCTCCCAACCCAACTCCCCGCGCCAGCGCGTCTCATGCGCGCAGGCCCGATTGCACGATCGCCTCCGCGAGCGTGGCTTCGTTGCGGTGTCCCATCAGATGGACGCCCGCGACGCCTTCGATGCCGCGCAGCGCGCGGATGGTTTCCACGAGAACGGCGAGCCCTTCCGCCTTCTGGTCGGCCGCATTCGCGATGCGGGCGAGGACGGATTCCGGGATATGTACGCCCGGAACATGATGGGCCATCCAGCGCAGCGCCTTGACGCTGCTCAAAGTGCCGACCCCCACGATGATGCGCGCCCGTTCGTGCAGGCCCTCCCTGCGCGCCGCGTCCATGAAACGGTTGAGCATGTCGAGGTCGAAGCAGAATTGCGTCTGGATGAATTGCGCGCCCGCCTCGATCTTCAGGCGCAGGTTGGCGACGCGATCCTCGAAGGGCGGCACGAAAGGATTGGCCGTGGCGCCGATGAACAGGTCCGGCGGCGTCTCGAGCCTGCGGCCTGACGCGAAGACGCCGCGGTCGCGCATGTCGCGCGCAATGGCGAGAAGGCCGACGGCGTCCAGGTCGAAGACGGGCTTGGCCTGCGGATGGTCGCCCTGGCTCACGTCGTCGCCGGTCAGGCAAAGGATGTTGCGAACCCCGAGCGCGGCGGCGCCGAGGATATCGCCCTGGACTGCAATGCGGTTGCGGTCGCGGCAGGCGATCTGGCAGACCGGCGTGTGGCCGTGCGCGGCCAGGATCGCTGCAGCCGCCGCGCTCGACATGTGGCAATTGCCGCCGGCGCCGTCCGTGATGTTGACCGCGTCGGCGAGCCCCTCGAACAGCTTCGCCCGCGCGAGCAGGGCGCCGGGATCGGCGGAATCCGGCGGCGCGATTTCCACCGTCGTCACGAAGCGGCCCGAACGGCAGGCCGCCTCGAAGGCGTGTACCGGCCTTTCGCGCGGGGCGGGTGGCGAAGGTTGCGCGGGCGCAGGCGCGCCCTCGATCACCTTGATCCACGTGGACCGTCCGGTTCGTGAAAAGTCGATCGGCGGCAGGGCCTGCTGCGCGCCGTCCTTGATGCGCGCGGCGCCGTCCATCGCCTCGAGCCACACGCAGCGCATGCCGGCGTCGATCTCGCAGCCGCCGTCGGCGCGTACGCCGCCGCACGGGCCGTTGCGCATCGCCTTGCCGCAATTGGTCGGGCACGCCATGCCGGTCTTGCGCAGCACGCAGGTGCCGCACATGCGGCAGTCGAACATGAAGCCCTTGGCGTGCCGCTCGATCGGCGACAGCAGCCGCTCCGCCCGTTCAGGGCCGATATAAGTCGCCGCTGGCCCCAGGAGGGGAGCCCATCTGGCGAAGGCTTTGTAGAGCCTTTCTAGTCCGGCGGCGCGCCTCACGCTCCATTGCCGGACTGCTCTCATGTGTCCCCGATTCCGGTCAGTTGGGACGCGCGCGCGTGGATCTTTGCGAGCAGGCGGATGGCTGTCCGCCGCTCCTCGTCGCTGAGGTCGGAGAGCAGAAATTCCTCGCGCTCGCGCGCAACCTCGACGATGCGGTCGTGCAGCGCCAGGCCTTCCCTGGTGAGCGCCACGAACTGCCGCCGGAAATTGTTGTCGTGGAAACGCGTCTCGACGAGGCCGCGTTCCTGCATGAAGGCAAGGCTGCGGCTGATGACCGCCTTGTCGAAGCCGATGACCTCGGAAATGCGCGCGGCCGGTATCCACGGCTCGACAGCCAGCAGCGCCATGATGCGCCAGTCCGTGACGCCGACGCCGAACCGCTTGCGATAGATTGTCGAGGCGCTGCTGGAAACCTTGTTGGCGATCCAGGTGAGATAGGCGACGGCGTAATTCTCGAGATCGAGCGCATGGGGCGAACGGCGGGCGTCGGCGCCGATCGCGACGCCGGCTTGCGCCGGCTTCGCGCGCGTCGCGGCCTTCCTGCCCGTCGCTTTCCTGGTCGGCGCGCCCGTTTGCGTCATCGGCGCGTCACCCGCACGGGCAGCGTGGCGAAGGCGCGCAGCACGTTGTTGTAGTGACGCGTCGGGGTTCCCGCCAGTTCGATCGACTTCGCCTTGCGCGCGAGCGCGGCGAACACAGCTTCGCCCTCGAGCCGCGCGATCGGCTGGCCGACGCAGCCGTGGATGCCCGTGCCCAGGCCCATGTGCCCGACGACCTTGCGTTCGATGTCGAAAGTATCCGCGTTGTCCCAGCGTGCGGCGTCGCGGTTGGCCGATTGCATGAAGGCGCAGATCTTCTCGTTCGCGTCGATCTTCACGCCGCCGATCTCGGTCTCCTTCGTGGTCGTGCGGAAGAACGCCTGCGCCGGTCCCTCGTAGCGCAGGCTCTCCTCGAAGGCGTTGCGCGCCAGCTCCGGCTTTTCGCGCAGCTTCGCCCATTGGTCGGGGAAGGTCGCGAGGCACCACATCATGTTGCCGAAAGCATTGACCGTCGTGTCGACGCCCGCCGACAGGAAGGAGCGGACGAGCATGCCCGCCTCGTCCTCGTTCAGTTCGCCGGAATCCACGGCCGCGTAGATCATCGCCCCGAGACCGTCCTTCGTCAGCGCCTCGCGCGCGCAATTGGCCATGATCCAGCCGCGCACGTTCTCGGCATTGGCGAAAGCCGCTTCGGTGAGCTCGTTGCGCGGTCCGAACGAGTTGAACACCATGTTGCCGTAGGGCAGGAGGTTCTCGCGTCCCTTTTCCGGCAGGCCGAGCGCATCGGGAAAGACCTTGGTCGGGTAGCGCTCGGCGAAATCGCGGACCGCGTCGAACGTCCCCATGTCGAGAACGCGGTCGACGAGAATTTCCGCTTCGCGTTCGAATCTCTCGCGCAGGGCGCGCACGACGCCGGGCGTCATGGTGCGCGCCAGCACGGTGCGCGTGCGCGTATGCAGCGGCGGATCGGCCTCCAGCACGATGCTCGGCGGCCGCCACGGCTTTTCCTTGTTGAAATTGGCGAGGCCGACGCCGGCCGCCGAACTGAACGTCTGCCACTCGCTGAGCACGCGCTGCACGTCCTCGTGGCGCGCCACGACATAGCATTCGTATTTCGGCGACCACAGGACCGGCCCCGCCTCGCGCATGGCGCGGTAATGCGGGTAGGGATCGTCCATGAAACGCTTGTCGAATGGATCGATGTGCAGGACCGGCGCCGCGGGCCGGGTCTGGACTGTCGCAGTCATGGAGCCCTCCCTCACTTGACGAGCGCGCAGCCGCCCTCGGCCATCGGGCGGAACGCCTGGTCGCCGGGGATCGACTTGACGAGCTTGTAATAGTCGTAGGGGTACTTGCTCTCCTCGGGCGTCTTCACCTGGAAGAGGTGCATGGCGTGCACGGCGCGTCCGTCGGCGCGCACGTTCATGTCGCCGAACAGGGGATCGCGGAACGGCGCCTTCTTCATCTGCGGCACGACGTCCTTTGCATTGTCGCTGCCGGTCGCCGCGACCGCCTTCAGATAGGCGAGCACCGAGGAATAGACGCCGGCCTGGTTGGCGCTGGGCATCTTGCCATTCATGCGCGCCGCGAATTTCTTCGCAAACGCCCGCGTCTCGTCGTTCATGTCCCAGTAGAAGGCTTCCGTCAGCAACAGGCCCTGCGCCGTCTTCAGACCCATGGCGTGAACGTCGTTGACGAACATCAGGAAGGCGACCAGCGACTGGCCCTGGTTGCGCATCCCGAATTCGGCGGCCTGCTTCATCGCATTGGCGGTATCGGGGCCGGCGTTGGCGAGGCCGACGACCTTGGCCTTCGAGGCCTGCGCCTGCAGCAGGAAGGACGAGAAGTCCGACGCGCCGAGCGGATGCTTGCTGGAGCCGAGCACCTTGCCGCCCTTCGACTGGATGAAGGCGGTGGCGTCGGCCTCGATGGAATTGCCGAGCGCGTAGTTCACGGTGACGAAGTACCAGCTGTCGCCGCCGCGCTCGAGCATGGCGCCCGAGGTCGAATGCGAGATCGACCACGCGTCGGTCACCCATTGCACGAGATTGGGCGAACAGGCCTTGCCGGTGAGATCGGAGGAGGCGGTGCTCGAGGCCAGCATGGTCATCGGCGTATCGCGCACGATCGTGTTGACGGCCAGCGCCACGCCGGAATTCGGCAGGTCGACGATGGCGTCCACCTTTTCGACGTCGAGCCAGCGGCGCACGATGGCCGAACCGACGTCCGGCTTGTTCTGGTGATCGCCCGAGACGATCTCGACCTTGATGTTCTTTCCGCCGCCGGCGAAATCCTCCGCCGCCATCCTGGCCGCCTCGATCGAGCCCGGACCGTTGTAGTCCTGGAACACGCCGGACGTGTCGTTGAGGACGCCGATGCGCACGACGCCGTCCGATATTTCGGCGAGCGCGCAACCCGTGGAAGCAGCGAACACGGCCGATGCAAGGCCGGCGAGACAAGACGCCTTCATCTGTTCCTCCCATCCCGGACTTTTTCGTCCGGCTGCGGCCTGTCCGCGCGTCGCGGCGGCCCTTTGATCGTTCCGGCATGCGGAAGACGGGGTAATGTTGCGCACGCAATATTGCGATGTCAACTGGTTGGCGCCCGACCCGCCTTCCCGGCGATCGGGATCCCGGCGGCCATTCGCGGGGCGGGGCCGTCTCGATCCTGTCGTCCGCGGGTTGCGCGCGGGCGCCGCTGTCTCTTATTAGAGAGCGTTCCGATGCGCCGCGTCCCGGATGGGCCCCGACATGGGGGCCGGACGGGGCGGTCGATCGGAAAGCAAGCCGGTTCAACGGCTTGGGCGGTTAGCTCAGTTGGTAGAGCATCTCGTTTACACCGAGAGGGTCGGCGGTTCGAGACCGTCACCGCCCACCATTTTCCGCTTCCCGCCGCGCTTGTGCAGGCCCGCGCCCCTGATACATTCCGGTCCAGGGCAGTACGGAAACCTCCCCCGATGCGTTTTGCTTTGATGTCATGGACTTTTGCCGCGCTCGTGGCGCTGGCGGCGCCCGGCGGCGCGGCGCGGGCCGAAATGAGCTTCAGCATCGTCAAGGTCGGGGGCGCGGCCGGCTGCGGCGCAAAATGCGCGCTCGCGGTGGCCGCCGACGGGGACATCACGGATTCCACCGCCAGCGAATTCCTGGCCTTCGTGCGCGCCAACGGCAACCGCGACCTGCACAGCGTCGTGCTCATCAATTCGCCCGGCGGCAAGGTCGTCGGCTCGATGGAATTCGGCCGGGTGCTGCGCAAGATCGGCGCGCTCGCCATCGTCGCCCGTCCCGTCGTCGATTCGAACGGCGTCACGCACATCGCGCAGGGGCGCTGCTTCTCGGCCTGCGTCTACGCGCTGATGGGCGCGCGCAAGCGCATCGTGCCGACGCAGAGCATGGTCGGCATCCACCGCATGTTCGCGGTCGATTATTCCGTCGACCCGGCCGGCGGACGCCAGCAGCAGCGCCGTTTCGACGACGGCAACATGCGCGACGTGCTGGCCCGTTATTCGAGCGAAATGGGCGTCAGCCGCGAACTGATCAACAAGGCCGAGCAGACCTCGACCGACTCGATCCACGTGCTCACTCCGGCTGAACTCGCGCGCTGGCGGCTCGGCTCGTCGCGCTTCTGAATCCGGACGTCCTATCGGCTTGACTTGATGCAGGGATAGTCATATTCCCCGCTTCGTTCCGCGCTGCGCGAGCATTCGCGGGGGAGTAGCTCAGTTGGTTAGAGCGCCGGCCTGTCACGCCGGAGGTCGCGGGTTCGAGCCCCGTCTCTCTCGCCACTTTCCAGACATCACGATCCGGAAATCCGGCTGCCGTCGCCCTTGAGCGTCGGCGCGACTCGCCGCACCTTCGCGACGTGATCTGCGCAGCTTCAAGACGTTCCGTTTCCGCGGTCTGCGCGCTGGCCGCGCTGACGTTCGGGTCCCCCGCGGCCCGAACCGAGAGTCCCGCCGAGACGCCAGCCGAACTCGCGGCCCGCTGGGGCCTGATCGGCGACTGGCGGGCGGCCTGCGGCGGCCCTGTCAGCCCGGCAAATCCGGTGCATCGTTTTCTCGTGCGCGAAGGACGCCTGGTCGAGGAGAACCTCCTCGGCGACAGGACGATCGCCGGGACGATCGACAAGGCCGCCCTGCGCGAGGATGGCGCGCTCGTCATGGAGATCGACTATCCGGGCGGCAGGCGGGAGCGGATCGCGGTCCGCTACGGGCCGGGGGCGCGGCGCATCGTTTCAGACCGCGACGTCGCGACCGACCAATATGCGATCCGCAACGGCCGCATGACGGCCAACGGCGAGCTGACGCCCGCCGAAAGCCGGTGCCTGCCGGAAAGCCCGGTTCCGCAGCGTCAGTAGGTGGCGCGACCGCCCGAAAGGTCGAACACGGCCCCGGTCGTGAACGAATTCTCCGCCGAGACGAGGAAGGCGACCATGCTGGCGATCTCCTCGACCAGCACGAATCGGGCGCGCGGGATCTTCGAGAGCATGTAGTCGATGTGCTGCTGGCTCATCTGGTCGAAGATGGCGGTGCGGGCGGCGGCCGGCGTGATGCAGTTCACGGCGATGTCGAGGCCCGCCAGTTCCTTGCCCAGCGACTTGGTGAGCGCGATCACCCCCGCCTTGGCGGCCGAATAGGCGGCGGCGTTGGGATTGCCCTCCTTGCCGGCGATCGAGGCGACATTGACGATGCGGCCGTATTTCTGCGCCGTCATGGCCGGAACGACCGCCTTGCAGCCGTAGAACACGCCGTTGAGGTCGAGATCGACGACCTTGCGCCATTCCTCGACGGGATAATCGGCCACGGTGGCGTTGGGGCCGGAAATGCCGGCGTTGTTGACCAGGATGTCGATCCGGCCGAAGGCCGAGAGCGTCTTCTGCGCCGCCGTGGCGACGCTGGCGAAATCGGCCATGTCGCAGGGGACGGCCACGACCTTCGCGCCGCCGGCCGAAAGCTCCTGCGCGGTTTTCGCGGCGAGCGCCTCGTCCCGGTCCCAAAGCGCCACCGGCGCCCCCGATTCGGCCAGCCGCGACGCGACCGCGCGGCCGATTCCCTGTGCGCCGCCCGTCACCGCCGCAAAACGCCCCTTCAGATCGTACGAATTCGCCATATCTATCCTCCCGAGCCGGCGATGATGCGCGGCGCGCAAGGCGCCGTCCAGCCATGACCGGCAGGGATGGCGGCGCTGCCCGGCCATTCGACTTTGATATGGATCAGCAGCCGAGCCTGCGGCTTCCTTTCGGCTTGCGCCCCCATGTGCGCTGCGATACGGATCGCCAGCCCCTGCGCCATTGGGAACTTGAGCCCATTCGTGCACGGCCCGCCCGGAAAACTGCCCGGAACGCACATGACCGGATTTTTGGAACAATATCTCGCGCTGATCATCTTTGCGGGCCTGTCCGCGATCATCGCGATCGCGCTGCTCGTCGCGCCCTTCCTCCTCGCCTACAAGTCGCCGGACGCCGAAAAGCTCTCGGCCTACGAATGCGGTTTCAACGCATTCGACGATGCCCGCATGAAGTTCGACATCCGCTTCTACCTGGTGTCGCTGCTCTTCATCATCTTCGACCTCGAGGTCGCCTTCCTGTTTCCCTGGACGGTCGCCTTCCATGAGGTCGGGTGGCTGGGCTTCTGGTCGATGATGGTCTTCCTCGGCGTCCTGACCATCGGCTTTGTCTACGAATGGAAGAAGGGAGCGCTCGAATGGGATTGAGCGGCCAAGGTCAGACCCTCGTCGCTCCGGCGCCCAAGGGGATCATCGATCCCGCCACGGGCAAGCCGATCGGCGCGAACGATCCCTATTTCCTGCACATCAACGACCAGCTCGCCGACAAGGGCTTCCTGGTCACCTCGACCGACGAGATCATCGCCTGGGCGCGCACCGGCTCGCTGATGTGGATGACCTTCGGCCTCGCCTGCTGCGCGGTCGAGATGATCCAGCTCTCCATGCCGCGATATGACGTCGAACGCTTCGGTTTCGCGCCGCGCGGCTCGCCGCGCCAGTCCGACGTCATCATCGTCGCCGGCACGCTGACCAACAAGATGGCGCCGGCCATGCGCAAGGTCTACGACCAGATGCCGGAGCCGCGCTACGTGATCTCGATGGGATCCTGCGCCAACGGCGGCGGCTATTACCATTATTCCTATTCGGTGGTGCGCGGCTGCGACCGCATCGTGCCCGTCGACATCTACGTGCCGGGCTGCCCGCCCTCCGCCGAAGCGCTGCTCTACGGCGTGCTTCTGCTCCAGCGCAAGATCAGGCGCACCGGCACGATCGAACGGTAAGACAACGAACGACAAGCCCGGACGCTCGCGCGCTCCGGGAGGAACAATAGCCCGGAACTGGCATGGCCGGAGTTGGCATGGATAGCGATCTCAAGACCTTGGGCGACGCCATAGCGTCGGCTTTGCCGGGAGCGGTGACCGAAGTCTCCGTCGCCTACGGCGAACTCACCCTCGAAGTCGCGGCCGGCCGCTGGATCGAGACGCTGACGCATCTGCGCGACGCGCCCGACTGCCTGTTCATCAACTTCACGGATCTGTGCGGCGTCGACTGGCCGCAGCGCGAGAAGCGCTTCGACGTCGTCGTCCACCTCCTGTCGCCGAAATACAATCGCCGCATCCGCGTGAAGACGCGGACCGACGAGGAGACGCCGGTTCCCTCGTTGACCGGCGTGTTCAAGGGCGCCGGCTGGTACGAGCGCGAGGCCTACGATCTGCTCGGCATCCTGTTCACCGGTCATCCCGACATGCGTCGCATCCTGACAGACTACGGTTTCGACGGGCATCCGCTGCGCAAGGACTTCCCGATGACCGGCTACGTCGAGCTCTGGTACGACGACGAGCAGAAGCGCGTCGTCTACAAGCCGGTCCAGCTCAGCCAGGAATTCCGCACGTTCGACTTCCTCTCGCCGTGGGAGGGGCCCGACTACGTGCTGCCCGGCGACGAAAAAGCCTCGAAGGCCTGACCGACATGAACGCTCCCGTCGCCCCTGCCGCGCAGCAGAACCTCCGCAACTTCACGATCAACTTCGGGCCGCAGCATCCCGCGACCCACGGCGTGCTGCGCCTGGTGATCGAACTCGACGGCGAAGTCGTCGAGCGCGTCGATCCGCACATCGGCCTCCTGCATCGCGGCACCGAGAAGCTGATGGAGGCGCGCACCTACCTCCAGAACATCCCGTATTTCGACCGGCTCGACTATTGGTCGCCGATGAACCAGGAGCATGCCTTCTGCCTGGCGACCGAAAAGCTGCTGGGCATCGAGGTGCCGCGCCGCGGCCAGCTCATTCGCGTTCTCTATTGCGAGATGGGCCGCCTGCTGTCGCACATCCTCGCGGTCTGCGCGCTCACCGCCGACGTCGGCGCTCTCACCCCGCAATTGTGGGGCTATGAAGAGCGCGAGAAGATGATGGGCTTCTACGAGCGCGCCTGCGGCTCGCGCGTCCACGCCAATTACTTCCGCTTCGGCGGCGTCGCCCGCGACATTCCCGACGCGCTGGTCGAGGACATCGGCAAGTTCTGCGATCCCTATCTCAAGCTGCTCGACGATCTCGACACGCTGGTCATCGGCAACCGCATCTTCAAGCAGCGCAACGTCGACATCGCCGTCGTGACCGCCGAGGAGGCGTGGAACCGCGGCTTTACGGGCGTGATGGTGCGCGGCTCGGGCGTGCCGTGGGACCTGCGCAAGGCGCAGCCCTACGAATGCTACGAGGAGATGGAATTCGACATTCCGGTCGGCAAGAACGGCGATTGCTACGACCGCTGCATCGTCCGCATGGAAGAGATGCGCCAGTCGATCCGTATCATGAAGCAATGCGTCGAGAAGCTGCTCGTGGAAAGCGGCCGTGGCCCCGTGCAGACGCCGAACCACAAGTTCACGCAGCCCAGCCGCGGCGACATGAAGCGCTCGATGGAATCGCTCATCAGCCACTTCAAGCTGTTTACCGAAGGCTTCAAGACGCCGCCGGGCGAAGTCTATGCGGCGGTCGAGGCGCCCAAGGGCGAGTTCGGCGTCTATCTGGTGTCGGACGGCGGCGACAAGCCATACCGCGCGCACATCCGCGCGCCGGGCTTCAACCACCTGCAGGCGATCGACGATCTTTCGCGCAAGCACATGCTGGCCGACATGACCGCGATCATCTCGACGCTCGACATCGTGTTCGGGGACGTCGACAGATGACCGTGCTCGAATCCCTCAGGAAAAGGGCGGGTTTTCTGCTCGTCGGCGGCGTGTCCTTCGCGGTCGCGCTCGTCGTCATGCGCTGGAGCGCCGGCGATGCGCTCGTGCAGCCGAAATCGGATGTCGGCGTGCTGATCGGCCTCGCGCTGGTCGCCGTCTATTTCGTCATCAACGACACGCGCACCGGCGGCTCCGACGCCGGCGCGCCGAAAACGGGTCTGAACTGACATGTCCGCTCGCCGCCTTGCCGCAGACCAGCCTGCCAGCTTCGAGATGACGCCCGAGACGAAGGCGAAGCTCGATCGCATCATCTCCAAATATCCGGAAGGCCGTCAGGCCTCGGCGGTGATTTCGGCGCTCTGGCTCGCGCAGAAGCAGAACGACTACTGGCTGCCGCGCGCCGCGATCGAGAAGGTCGCCGATACGCTCGGCATGCCCTACATCCGCGTGCTGGAAGTCGCGACCTTCTACACGATGTTCAATCTGGAGCCGGTCGGAAAATACTTCATCCAGATGTGCGGCACGACGCCGTGCCTGCTGGCCGGTTCCGACAGCATCAAGGACATCTGCGAGAAGCGCGTCGGCCCGCAGCGCAAGGTGACGGCCGACGGCCTGTTCTCCTGGCTCGAGGTCGAGTGCCTCGGCGCCTGCTGCAACGCGCCGATGGTGCAGATCAACGATGATTACTACGAAGATCTGACGGCCGAGAATTTCAACAAGCTGCTGGACGATCTCGCCGCCGGCCGTCCCGTCAGGACCGGTTCGCAGACGGGCCGCGTCTCCTCCGAGCCCGCAGGCGGAAAGATATCGACGCTGACATCGCTGTATGGCGAGGACGGCGTGTCAGGCCCGCAATCTGTCGCAGGGAAGAAGTGACCATGCTCGCCGACAAGGATCGCATCTTTCAGAACCTCTACGGCTTCGGCGACGCCGGGCTGAAGGGCGCGCGCGCCCGCGGCGCCTGGGACAACACCAAGGGCCTGATCGACAAGGGCAAGGACTGGATCATCAACGAGATGAAGGCGTCGGGCCTGCGCGGGCGCGGCGGCGCGGGCTTCCCGACCGGTCTCAAATGGTCGTTCATGCCGAAGGCGACCGAGGCGCGTCCGTCCTATCTCGTCGTCAACGCCGACGAATCCGAGCCGGGCACCTGCAAGGACCGCGAGATCATGCGCAATGATCCGCACCTGCTCGTGGAGGGCTGCCTGATCGCATCCTTCGCGATGGAAGCCCACGCCTGCTACATCTACGTGCGCGGCGAATATATCGCCGAGCGCGAGGCGTTGCAGCGCGCTGTCGACGAGGCCTACGAGGCGAAGCTCATCGGCAAGGACAATGTCCACGGCTGGCCGTTCGACCTCTACGTCCACCACGGCGCCGGCGCCTATATCTGCGGCGAGGAGACCGCGCTGCTCGAAAGCCTCGAGGGCAAGAAGGGCATGCCGCGCATGAAGCCGCCGTTCCCGGCGAACATGGGCCTCTACGGCTGCCCGACGACGGTCAACAACGTCGAGTCGATCGCCGTCGCCCCCACCATCCTGCGTCGCGGCGCGGCATGGTTCTCGGGCTTCGGCGCCAAGAACAACGCCGGCACAAAGCTGTTCTGCGTGTCCGGACACGTGAACAAGCCGTGCAACGTCGAAGAGGCGATGTCGATCCCGTTCCGGGAGCTGATCGACGTGCATTGCGGCGGCATTCGCGGCGGCTGGGACAACCTGCTCGCCGTAATCCCCGGCGGCTCGTCCGTGCGCTGCGTGCCGGCCGAGCAGATCATCGACTGCCCGATGGATTTCGACTCGCTGTCTAAGCTGCGCTCCGGCCTCGGCACGGCGGCGGTCATCGTCATGGACAAGTCGACCGACATCGTGCGCGCCATCGCGCGCCTCTCGTATTTCTACAAGCACGAGAGCTGCGGCCAGTGCACGCCGTGCCGCGAGGGCACCGGCTGGATGTGGCGCGTCGTGACGCGCATGGCCGAGGGCCGCGCGCACAAGAAAGAGATCGACATGCTGCTGGAAGTCTCCAGGCAGATCGAGGGCCACACGATCTGCGCGCTCGGCGACGCAGCCGCATGGCCGATCCAGGGTCTCATCACGCACTTCCGCGGCGAGATCGAAAAACGCATCGACGCCTATTCGGCGAAGGCGCCGCATCAGCCGGTGGAAGCCATCGGCGTGGCGGCGGAATAGGGCGACGGGAACGGGAACATGACGAAACTCATCGTCGACGGAATCGAGATTGACGTCCCCGCCGAATACACGCTGCTCCAGGCGTGCGAAGAGGCGGGCAAGGAGATTCCGCGCTTCTGCTATCACGAGCGCCTGTCGATCGCCGGCAATTGCCGCATGTGCCTCGTGGAAGTGAAGGGCGGTCCGCCGAAGCCGACCGCTTCCTGCGCCATGAGCGTGCGCGACCTGCGCCCCGGCCCGAACGGCGAGCCGCCGGTCGTGCTGACCAATTCGCCGATGGTGAAGAAGGCGCGCGAAGGCGTGATGGAGTTCATCCTCATCAACCATCCGCTGGATTGCCCGATCTGCGACCAGGGCGGCGAGTGCGACCTGCAGGACCAGGCCATGGCCTATGGCGTGGATTCCTCGCGCTTCGCCGAGAACAAGCACGCCGTGCCGGACAAGTACATCGGCCCGCTGGTCAAGACCTCGATGAACCGCTGCATCCATTGCACGCGCTGCGTCCGCTTCACCGCGGAGATCGCCGGCACGTCCGACATGGGCGCCATTGGCCGCGGCGAGGACATGGAGATCACGACCTACCTGCAGACCGCGATGAAGTCGGAACTGTCAGGCAATATCGCCGACATTTGCCCGGTCGGCGCTCTGCTGCCGAAGCCGCAGAATTTCCGCGCGCGCCCGTGGGAACTGAACAAGACGCCGGGCGTCGACGTGATGGACGCGGTCGGCTCGGCCATCCGCATCGACACGCGCGGCCGCGAGGTCATGCGCATCCTGCCGCGCATCAACGACCTCGTGAACGAGGAATGGATTTCCGACAAGACGCGCCAGGTCGTCGACGGCCTGAAGCGCCAGCGTCTCGACCGGCCCTTCATCCGCGAGAACGGCCGCCTGCGCCCGGCTTCATGGAACGAGGCTTTCGCCGCCATCAAGGCGAAGGCTGCGAACGTCTCGCCCGAAAAGATTGGCGCCATCGCCGGCGATCTCGTCTGCGTGGAAGAGATGTTCGCGCTGAAACAACTCGTCGAGGCTCTGGGTTCGAAGAATCTCGACTGCCGCCAGGACGGGACCAAGCTGCATCCGAAATTCGGCCGCGCGTCGTACCTGTTCAACACGACCATTCCCGGCATCGAGGAAGCCGACGCGCTCCTCATCATCGGCGCCAATCCGCGCAAGGAAGCGCCCGTTCTCAACGCGCGTATCCGCAAGCGCTGGCGCGCCGGCAATTTCATGATCGGCCTGATCGGCGAGCGCGCCGATCTCACCTACGACTACACATATTTCGGCGCGGGTCCGGATTCGATCGCCGAATTCGTTTCCAAGGCGCCGAAGGACATTGCAAAGCCGATGATCATCGTCGGCCAGGCGGCGCTGACGCGTCCCGATGGCGCTGCGATCCTCGCGGCTGCGGCGAAGGCAGCCCTCGACATCGGCGCCGTCAAGGACGGCTGGAACGGCTTCAACGTGTTGCACACGGCGGCGGCGCGGGCCGGCGGCCTCGACATCGGCTTCACGCCGGGCGAGGGCGCGCATTGCGCCACCGCCATGACCAACGGCGGCGCCGACCTGCTGTTCAACCTCGGCGCCGACGAGATCGACGTGACGCCGGGCGCCTTCGTCATCTACATCGGCACGCACGGCGACCGCGGCGCGCATCGCGCCGACGTCATCCTGCCGAGCGCCGCCTATACGGAAATGAGCGGCCTCTACGTCAACACCGAAGGCCGCGTGCAGCGCTCCGACCGCGCCGCCTTCCCGCCGGGCGACGCGCGCGAGGGCTGGGCGATCTTCCGCGCTCTCTCCGACGTGCTCGGCAAGAAGCTGCCCTACGACTCGCTGGCGCAGCTTCGCGCGGCGCTCGTCGCGGCGCATCCGCATTTCGCCGACGTGGACGCGGTCGCGCCCGTCGACGCCGCGGCGCTGAAGGATCTGGCCTCGCTCGCCGGCGCGCTCGACAAGGCGCCGTTCGGCCGTGCGGTCGAGGATTTCTACCTGACGAACCCGATCGCGCGCGCTTCCGCCGTCATGGCGGAATGTTCGGCGGTCGCCGCGGGCGGCTACGCCCAGGCCGCGGAATAGGGAGGAAATGAAGGTGATCGATTTCCTCGCGCAGTTCTTCGCAGCCTGGCCCGTCCTGACGATGGTGCTGAAGAGCCTGCTGCTGCTTGTCGTCCTCCTGATGTTCGTCGCCTACATCCTCTACGCCGATCGCAAGATCTGGGCGGCGGTGATGCTGCGGCGCGGACCCAACGTCGTCGGCCCCTGGGGCCTGCTGCAGAGCTTCGCCGACTTCACCAAGTTCGCGCTGAAAGAGCCGATCATCCCGGACGGCGCCAACAAGGGCGTGTTCCTGCTGGCGCCGCTCGTCACGGGAACGCTCGCCATCGCCGCCTGGGCGGTGATCCCGGTCAACGCCGGCTGGGCTGTCGCCAACATCAACGTCGGCATCCTCTACGTCTTCGCGATTTCCTCGCTCGGCGTCTACGGCATCATCATGGCCGGCTGGGCGTCGAACTCGAAATATCCCTTCCTGTCGGCCCTGCGTTCGGCCGCGCAGATGGTGTCCTACGAAGTCTCGATCGGCTTCGTCATCGTCACCGTTCTGCTCTGCGCCGGTTCGCTCAACCTGACGGAGATCGTGCAGGCGCAGGACACGAAGTTCGGGTTCCTCGGCTGGTACTGGCTGCGCCTGTTCCCGATGTTCATCATCTTCTTCATTTCGGCGCTGGCCGAGACGAACCGCCCGCCCTTCGATCTGGCCGAAGCCGAATCCGAACTCGTCGCCGGCTTCATGGTCGAATATTCGGCGACCCCGTACGTGCTGTTCATGCTCGCCGAATATGTGGCGATCGTGACGATGTGCGCCCTGATGACCATCCTTTTCGCCGGCGGATGGCTGCCGCCCTTCGACATCGCCCCGCTGAACTGGGTGCCGGGTGTCGTCTGGTTCGTCATCAAGGTCTGCTTCTTCTTCTTCTTCTTCGCCATGGTGAAGGCGCTGGTGCCGCGCTACCGCTACGACCAGCTCATGCGCCTCGGCTGGAAGGTCTTCCTTCCGATCTCGCTGGTGGCGGTCGTCGTCGTCGCCTTCGTCGTGAAACTGGCTGGGCATTGAGGACAGGGACATGAAACTCGACGCCGCCGCCCGCGCATTGTTCCTCACCGAGTTCGTGAAGGGCTTCGCGCTCATCACGAAATACTTCTTCAAGCCGAAGCTGACGCTGAACTATCCGCACGAGCGAAACCCGATTTCGCCGCGCTTTCGCGGCGAGCACGCGCTGCGCCGCTATCCCAATGGCGAGGAGCGCTGCATCGCGTGCAAGCTGTGCGAGGCGATCTGCCCGGCGCAGGCCATCACCATCGAGGCCGGCCCCCGCCGCAACGACGGCACGCGGCGCACCACGCGCTACGACATCGACATGATGAAGTGCATCTACTGCGGCTTCTGCCAGGAAGCCTGCCCGGTGGACGCCATCGTCGAAGGCCCGAACCAGGAATTCGCGACGGAAACGCGCGAGGAACTGCAATACGACAAGCAGCGGCTGCTGGATAACGGCGCCCGCTGGGAGCGCGAGCTCGCGCGCAACATCGCGCTCGACGCGCCCTACCGCTGAGGGACGACCCATGACCGCGGCCGCCGCATTCTTCTACCTCTTCTCGGCGATCATGCTGGCCTCGGCCTTCATGGTGATCGCCGCGAGGAACCCGGTTCACTCCGTCCTTTTCCTGATCCTCGCCTTCGTGAACGCCGCCGGCCTGTTCCTGCTCGCCGGCGCCGAGTTCCTCGGCATGATCCTGATCGTCGTCTATGTCGGCGCGGTGGCGGTGCTCTTCCTCTTCGTGGTCATGATGCTCGACGTCGACTTCGCCGAAATGAAGCGCGGCTTCCTGCAGGTGCTGCCGATCGGCGCCATCGTCGGCGCCATCGTGGCGATCGAACTGACGCTGGTCGCCGGCTCCTGGGTGATCGCGCCGGAAGGCTCGGCGGCGCTCGGGGCACCGGTCAAGGCGGGCGTCGGCAACACGCAGGCTTTGGGCCAGGTGCTCTACACGCAATATCTGCTGTTCTTCCAGCTCGCGGGCCTCGTCCTGCTGACCGCGATGATCGGCGCGATCGTCCTGACCCTGCGCCACAAGGTGGTGAAGCGCCAGAACATTCCCGATCAGGTGGCCCGTACCCAGGCCGGCGTCGTCGAAATCAAGAAAGTGCCCTTCCGGGCCGGGGTGTGAGGCTGACATGGCGGTATCCCTGACCCATTACCTCGTCGTCGCTGCGCTGCTCTTCACGATCGGCGTCGCCGGCATCATCCTCAATCGCAAGAACATCATCGTCATCCTGATGTCGGTCGAGCTCATCCTGCTCTCGGTCAACATCAACCTGGTGGCCTTTTCCACTTCGCGCGGCGATCTGACGGGGCAGGTGTTCGCCCTGTTCATCCTCACCGTCGCGGCGGCGGAAGCGGCCATCGGCCTTGCGATCCTCGTCACCTACTATCGCAACCGCGGCTCGATCGCGGTCGAAGACATCAACGCGATGAAGGGCTGAGATGTACAACGCGATCGTCTTCCTCCCCCTTCTGGGCTTCCTGATCGCCGGTTTCGTCGGAAACCGCATCGGACCGCGCCCGACCGAAATCGTCACGACGGGCCTTCTGTTCGTCTCGGCGATCCTGTCCTGGGTCGTCTTCGCCAATGTCGCGCTGGGCCACGGCCACGCCAGCGCGCCCGTGGTCGCCAACTGGCTGACCTCGGGCAATCTGAAGATCGACTGGGCGCTGCGCGTCGACTCGCTGACGGCGGTCATGCTCGTCGTCGTGACGACCGTCTCCAGCCTCGTGCATCTCTACTCGATCGGCTACATGCACGAAGACCCGAGCCGCCCGCGCTTCTTCGGCTACCTCTCGCTCTTCACCTTCGCCATGCTCATGCTGGTGACGGCCGACAATCTCGTGCAGATGTTCTTCGGCTGGGAAGGCGTCGGTCTCGCCTCCTACCTGCTGATCGGCTTCTGGTACGAAAAGCCGTCGGCCTGCGCCGCCGCCATCAAGGCCTTCGTGGTCAACCGCGTCGGCGACTTCGGTTTCGCGCTCGGCATCTTCCTCGTCTTCATGCTGACGGGTTCGGTCGCCTTCGACGCGATCTTCGCGGCCGCGCCCGGCGTCGCCAAGACCATCCACATTTTCGGCTACACCTGGGACACCTGGACCATCGTCTGCCTGCTCCTGTTCATGGGCGCGATGGGCAAGTCGGCGCAATTCCTGCTGCACACCTGGCTGCCCGACGCGATGGAAGGCCCGACGCCCGTCTCGGCGCTCATCCATGCCGCGACCATGGTCACCGCCGGCGTGTTCATGGTGGCCCGCCTCAATCCGCTGTTCGAATTGTCGCATACGGCGCAGGCCTTCGTCGTGACGATCGGCGCGACAACCGCAATCTTCGCGGCGACCGTCGGCCTCGTGCAGAACGACATCAAGCGCGTGATCGCCTATTCGACCTGCTCACAGCTGGGCTACATGTTCGTGGCGCTCGGCGTCGGCGGCTACGCCATCGGCATCTTCCACCTGTTCACGCACGCCTTCTTCAAGGCGCTGCTGTTCCTCGGCGCGGGCTCGGTCATCCACGCGATGCACCACGAGCAGGACATGCGCAACATGGGCGGCCTGCGCAAGGAGATCCCGTTCACCTTCTGGATGATGACGATCGGCACGCTGGCGCTGACCGGCTTCCCGTTCACCGCGGGCTATTATTCGAAGGACGCGATCATCGAGGCGGCCTTCGCGGCGGGCGCGCATTCGACGGCGGCCACCTACGGCTTCCTGATGACGCTGCTGGCGGCGGGCCTGACCTCGTTCTATTCGTGGCGCCTCGTCTTCCTCACCTTCTACGGCGAGCGCGGCGCCAACGCCGTCCATGCCGAGGCGCATGGCCACAACGATCACGCCCATGCGGCTGCGCACGACGATCACAGCCACGGTCACGGCGATCACACGCCGCACGAGAGCCCGGTCGTCATGCTGATCCCGCTCGCGGTGCTGGCGGTCGGCGCGCTGTTTGCGGGCGTCGTCTTCAATGGCGATTTCCTCGGCCATCACTTCGCCGAGTTCTGGAAGGGCTCGATCGGCGAGACCCACATCATGCACGCCATGCACGAGATCCCGCATGTCGTCGGCTACCTGCCGACCGTGATGATGATCGTCGGCTTCCTCGTCGCGCTGTGGTTCTACATCTGGAAGCCCGGCACGGCGGACGCGCTGGCGAAGGCCAATCCGGTCCTCTACCGCTTCCTGCTCAACAAGTGGTACTTCGACGAACTCTACGACTTCCTGTTCGTGCGCCCCGCCTTCTGGCTCGGCCGCCTGTTCTGGAAGGGCGGCGACGGTCGCATCATCGACGGGCTGGGTCCCGATGGCGTGTCGGCCCGCGTCGTCGACATCGCCAAGGGCGCGGTGCGCCTGCAGACCGGCTATCTCTATCACTACGCCTTCGCGATGCTGATCGGGGTCGCCGCCTTCATCACCTGGTATCTGATCGGCGGGGTGCGCTGACATGAACGGCTTCGGCATCCTCTCCGCCCTGACGTTCCTGCCGCTCGTCGGCGTCGTCATCCTGATGTTCCATCGCGGCGACGACGCGAACACGCTGCGTTCGATCCGTCACGTCGCGCTCTGGACGACGGTCGCGGTGTTCCTTCTTTCGCTGGTCGCCTGGTCGCGCTTCGACAACAATGTCGCTGGCTTCCAGATGGTCGAGAGCCTGCCCTGGGCGGGCGGCGGCATGGTCTACAAGCTCGGCGTGGACGGCATGTCCTTCCCGTTCGTCGTGCTGACGGCCTTCCTGATGCCGTTCTGCATCCTGGCGTCGTGGGAATCGGTGCAGACCCGCGTCAAGGAATACATGATCGCCTTCCTCGTGCTGGAAACGCTGATGATCGGCGTCTTCTGCGCGCTGGACCTCGTGCTGTTCTACCTGTTCTTCGAAGGCGGCCTCATCCCGATGTTCCTCATCATCGGCGTGTGGGGCGGCAAGCGGCGCATCTATGCGGCCTTCAAGTTCTTCCTCTACACGCTGATCGGATCGCTGCTGATGCTGATCGCCATCATGTGGATGGCCAATCACGCCGGCACGACCGACATCACCGTGCTTCTCAAGACGAAGTTCCCGGTCGATGCGCAGAAGCTGCTATGGCTCGCCTTCTTCGCCTCCTTCGCGGTGAAGATGCCGATGTGGCCGGTCCATACCTGGTTGCCCGACGCGCACGTCGAGGCGCCGACGGCGGGTTCGGTCATTCTGGCCGGCATCCTGCTGAAGATGGGCGGTTACGGCCTCATCCGCTTCTCGCTGCCGATGTTCCCCGACGCGTCGCATTATTTCGCGCCGCTGGTCTTCGCCATGTCGGTGATCGCCATCGTCTACACCTCGCTGGTCGCGCTGGTGCAGGAGGACATCAAGAAGCTGATCGCCTATTCGTCGGTCGCGCACATGGGCTTCGTCACGATGGGCCTGTTTGCGATGAACCAGCAGGGCGTGCAGGGCGCCGTCTACCAGATGGTCAGCCACGGCCTCGTCGCCGGCGCGCTCTTCCTCTGCGTCGGCGTCGTCTACGACCGCACGCATACGCGCGAGATCGCCGCCTATGGCGGCATCGTCAAGCGGATGCCGCTCTATGCGGTGGCCTTCATGGTCTTCACCATGGCCAACGTCGGCCTGCCGGGCACGTCGGGCTTCGTCGGCGAGTTCCTGACGCTGCTGGGAACCTTCGCCGCCAATTCGAAGGTCGCGTTCTTCGCGACGTCCGGCGTCATCCTCTCGGCGGCCTATGCGCTCTACCTCTACCGCCGCGTGATCTTCGGCGCGCTCGAAAAGCCCGAACTCGCCAGCCTGCAGGACCTGTCGGCGCGCGAGATCGCGATCCTCGCGCCGCTCGTCGTGCTCGTCATCTATTACGGCGTGCACCCCGGCCCGATCCTCGACGCCAGCGCGGCCTCGGTCGCCGAACTCGTCAAGTCAACGCAATCCGTCGCCGCAGCGGTGAAGTCCGCTGCGCTCGCCGCGCACTGAAGGCAGAACGATGCTCCCGCTCTCCCTTTCCATCGCCCATGCCCTGCCGGAAACGGTGCTCGCGGTCGGCGCGCTCGTCCTGCTGCTCGTCGGCGCGATCCGCGGCGAAAAGTCGGCGGGCCTCGTCGCCGAACTCGCCATCGGCGTGCTGGTGCTTGCACTCGTCGTCATCTTCATCGGCGCCAAGTCGACGGCGGGCGTTTTCAACGAAGCCTTCATCGACGATCCATTCGCCCGCTACATGAAGGTGCTGGTGCTGATCGGGTCGACCGTGTCGCTCGTGCTGTCGCGCGACTATCTGCGCCGCGAAAGCATCGACCAGTTCGAATTCCCGGTCCTCGTCCTGCTGTCGACGCTCGGCATGCTGATCCTGACGTCGGCCAATTCGCTGATCTCGCTCTACCTCGGCCTCGAACTGATGTCGCTGGCGCTCTATGTGGTCGCAGCCTTCCATCGCGACAATCTGAAGGCTTCCGAAGCCGGTCTGAAGTATTTCGTCCTCGGCGCGCTGTCCTCGGGCATGCTGCTCTACGGCGCCTCGCTGATCTATGGTTACGCCGGCACGGTGCAACTTGCCGAGATCGCGTCCGCGCTGTCGAGCGGCCCGCAGATCGGCGTGGTCTTCGGCCTCGTCTTCCTCATGGCCGGCCTCGCCTTCAAGATGTCGACCGTGCCGTTCCACATGTGGACGCCCGACGTCTATGAAGGCGCGCCGACGCCGGTGACCGCCTTCTTCGCGTCAGCGCCGAAGATGGCCGCCGTAGCCATCACCATGCGCGTAACGCTCGTCGCCTTCCCGAACATCGTCCATGAGTGGCGCCAGATCGTGATGTTCATCTCGGTCGCCTCGATGGCGCTCGGCTCTTTCGCAGCGATCGGCCAGACCAACATCAAGCGCCTGATGGCCTATTCGTCGATCGGCCACATGGGCTTTGCGCTTGTGGGCCTTGCCGCCGCCAACGAGGCCGGCGTGCGCGGCGTGGCGATCTATCTCGCCATCTATCTCGTCACCACGCTCGGCGTGTTCGCGGCGATCCTCGCCATGCGCGTGCAGGGCCGCAACGTCGAGAACATTTCCGATCTCGCCGGCCTGTCGCGCACCGACGGCTGGATGGCCTTCTTCCTGTCGATGCTGATGTTCTCGCTGGCTGGCATTCCGCCGCTGGCGGGCTTCTTCGCGAAATACTACGCGTTCCTGGCCGCCGTGCAGGCTGGCCTGACGCCTCTGGCCGTCATCGGCGTGCTGCTCTCGACGGTGGCGGCCTTCTACTATCTGCGCATCGTCAAGGTCATGTATTTCGACGACGCGGCCCCGGCCTTCGACAGGACGCCGTTCATGGTCCGCCTCGTCGCCGGCGTGTCGACGGCGCTGGTGTTCTTCTACTGGGTCTATCCCGCGCCGCTGGTGGCCGCCGCCGCCAATGCCGCGAAGTCGTTCTTCTGAAACGAGCGTTCCTGCGAGACTGGCGCCCCCTCCCCCCTTGAGGGGGAGGGCAGGGTGGGGGGTCGAGTAGCCTTGCGAGATCGCCCGACCCCCGCCCCCAACCCCTTCCCACAAGGGGGAGGGGAGTTCGCCCCCGGCGCCGGCGCCGTCGCCGCCGCATCCGGCCATCGCGTCGAGTTCCTCGAAACCGTCGGCTCCACCAACAATGTCGCGCTGGAGCGCGCCCGCGCCGGCGCGCGCGCGCCGCTGTGGATCGTCGGCGGCGAACAGACGGGCGGCCGCGGCCGCCTCGGGCGGCAATGGCATTCGCCGCCCGGCAATCTCTACGCCAGCCTGCTGCTGACCGATCCCTGCGAACCGCATCGCGCGCCGGAGCTCGGCTTCGTCGCCGGCGTCGCGCTCGCCGACGCCGCCCGTGAGGCGCTGGGCCGTCCGCCGGGCCTCGGCCTCAAATGGCCGAACGATCTCGTCTGCGACGGCGCAAAGCTCTCGGGCATGCTGCTGGAGGCGACGCGGCTGCCGGGCGGGGATTTCGTCGCGGTGATCGGTATCGGCGTGAACTGCCGGTCGCACCCGGAAGGTCTCGCCTATCCGACGACGGACCTCGAAACGTTGCGGCCGGGAGCCGGCGATCCCGCCGCCTTCTTCGCTCTCCTCTCCGACGCGCTCGCCCGCGCGCTGGCGGTCTGGGCGCGCGGCGAAGGGTTTGCGGCCATCCGCGACCTCTGGCTGTCAGCCTGTCTGGGGCGAGGCGGGCCGATCCGCGTGGCCCTGGGCGAACGTGTCATCGAGGGGACATTCGACACGATCGATCAGCATGGCCGCCTCGTTGTCTTGACGGGGGAGGGCGCAGTCGCCATTGACGCAGGCGACGTACTGCTGGGCCCGCGCGAAGCCGCCCGCCCGCAGGGAAGGACTTGATGGCGCATTCCACTGACGACTTCGTTTTCGCCGCGCTCGGCGGGCTCGGCGAGATCGGCCGCAACGCGGCCCTCTACGGCTTCGGGCCGCCAGGCCGCCGCAAGTGGATCATGGTCGATTGCGGCCTTTCCTTCGCCGGGCCGGACCTGCCGGGCGTCGACCTCGTCTTCCCCGACGTTTCCTATGTCGAGAAGATCAGGAAGGATCTGCTCGGCCTCGTCATCACCCACGCGCACGAGGATCATATCGGCGCCATCGCCGCCCTGTGGCCGAAGCTCGGCTGCAAGGTCTATGCGACGCGCTTCGCGGCCAGCCTGCTGGAAGCCCGCCGCCTCGGCGAGCCCGGCGCGCCCAAGGTCGAGATCCTCGAAATGCGCCAGGGCCGCCGCTTCACGCTCGGCCCCTTCGACATCGAGCCGGTGGCGATGGCCCATTCGATCCCCGAAAGCTGCGCGCTCGTGCTGCGCACGCCGGCGGGAACGGCCGTCCATACCGGCGACTGGAAGATCGATCCCGAACCCGGCATCGGCCTGCCGACGGACGAAGCGCGGCTGAAGGAGATCGGCGACGAGGGCGTCGACGTCCTGATCTGCGATTCCACCAATATCGTGCGCGAGGGCCAAAGCCCGTCCGAGGGCGAGGTGGCGCGCACGCTCGAGAAGCTGATCGCAAAGGCGACGGGCAGGGTGGTCGTCACGACCTTCGCCTCCAACCTCGCCCGCGTGAAGGCGGTTGCGCTGGCCGCCGAAGCCGCCGGCCGCTCGGTCGTCGTCATCGGCCGCTCGCTCGACCGCGTGATCGAGGTCGGCCGCGACTGCGGCTATCTCGACGGAATCAAGCCGTTTCTTGGGCCGCAATCCTATTCCGACCTGCCGCGCGACCGCGTCGTCGTGCTGGCGACCGGCAGCCAGGGCGAACCGCGCGCCGCCATGGCGCGCATCGGCGCGCGCGAACATCCGGCGATCAAGCTCGCCAACGGCGACACGGTGATCTTTTCCTCGCGCACGATTCCCGGCAACGAGCGCGACGTGAACGCCATCATCAACGGACTGATCGACCAGAATGTCGAGGTCATCACCGACCGCAACGCGCTCGTGCATTGCTCCGGCCATCCGCGCCAGGGCGAGGTCGCGCGTCTTTATGAATTGCTGCGGCCAAAGACGCTCATTCCGGCGCATGGCGAACCGCTGCACCTCTCCGAACATGTCGCCTTCGCCAAGGCGAAGGGCATCGGCCATGTCATTTCGCCGAGGGATGGCGACATGACGCTGCTTGCGCCGGGCCAGCCGTCGATCATCGGCGAGGTCGCGCACGGCCGCCTGGTCGAGGACGGCGTGGTGTTGATCGGCGCCGACGACGAGGCGATCGCGCAGCGCCGCCGCCTCGCCTTTGCGGGCGTCGTTTCCATTGCGCTCGGGCTGACGTCGAAGGGCGACCTCGCCGGCGATCCGGATGTCGTCATGTCCGGCATTCCGCAGCGCGGCCGTGACGGCGAAGCGCTCGACGCGGTCGTCGACGACACGATATTCTCCACCATCGACGGACTATCGCGCGCCAGGCGTCGCGATTCCGACAGCGTCGCCAATGCGGTCGAGCGCGCCGTGCGCAGCGCGCTGGCCGCCGCCTGGGGCAAGAAGCCCCAGGTCCACGTTCTCGTTCTCGAAGTGTAAGCGGAGCATTCGCATGATCGGTCGCCTCAACCACGTCGCCATCGCCGTGAAGGATCTCGCCAAATCCGCCGCCATGTATCGCGACACGCTGGGCGCGAAGGTGTCGGCGCCGCAGCCCGAGCCCAATCACGGCGTGACGGTCGTCTTCGTCGAACTGCCGAACACCAAGGTCGAACTGCTCGAGCCGCTGGGCGAAAATTCGCCGATCGCCAAGTTCCTGGAGAAGAACCCGGACGGCGGCATGCATCATGTCTGCTACGAGGTCGAGAACATCATCGCCGCGCGCGATCATCTCAAGGCCAAGGGCGCCCGCGTGATCGGCGACGGCAATCCGAAGATCGGCGCGCACGGCAAGCCCGTGCTGTTCCTGCATCCCAAGGATTTCAACGGAACGCTGGTCGAGATCGAGCAGGTCTAGCTCTCATCTGCAGGGCAGCCGGCAGGCCGCGATTGCCGGCGACCCGACGCGGGACGCCATGAACCTTCCCCTCCCGATACCCACGGCGATCGCTGTCTACATCACCATGTGGTGGATCGTGCTGTTCGCGATCCTGCCGCTGGGCGTGACCTCCCAGCACGAGGACGCCGAAGGCAGGCTGCTGGGCACCGACCCCGGCGCGCCGGTCGCGCCGCGCCTCCTGATGAAGGCGGGGATCACGACCGTCGTCTCGGCCGTGCTTTTTGCAGGCCTAATGGCCTATATAGCCTGGCAGGGTTGACCCCCGCGGCGCCCCCGGCTACTCCCGGGGCGCCCGCAAGGGAGCGCGTAGCTCAGTCGGTAGAGCATCTGACTTTTAATCAGAGGGTCCTGGGTTCGAGTCCCAGCGCGCTCACCAATAAAATCAACAGAATACCCGTCGCGCTCTCGCGGCCGCCAAATGGTCGGGCTGGCGCTCCCGCGCGCGCCGCCCTCGCCGGACATCGGGCCGCCAGGGCTCCCCGGTCATCGGGGTCGCAAGCGAAGGGCGGCCGGCGAGGGCGTCACGCGCGTCGCATAAAATAGGCGCCTGCCCGCCCGATCTGCCCGCATCGGCGGCGCCGCCCCGGCAGGCCGTGAAGTTTCAAGCGCGTAACGCACGGCACATGGATTGCTTGTCGCCTCGGGCCAGAAGCGAGGCGCCAATGACGATTTCGACGGTCCGGGCCTATCCTTTCGCTGTCCCTCTCGATTGCGGGAGCGCCGCGCTCGTCGTCATCGACATGCAGCGCGATTTTCTCGAACCCGGCGGCTTCGGCGCCGCGCTCGGCAATGACGTATCGCTCCTGCGCAGCGCGATCGAGCCGACTCGGGCCTTGTTGTCCGCGGCGCGCGCCGCCGGCCTGACGATCGTCCACACGCGCGAAGGTCATCGCGACGATCTGAGCGATGCGCCGCGCCTGAAGGTCGAGCGCGGCGATCCGGCAAAGCGCATCGGCGCGCCCGGTCCGATGGGGCGCATCCTCGTGCGCGGCGAACCCGGCCACGACATCGTTCCCGAACTCGCGCCGCTGGCCGGCGAACCGGTGATCGACAAGCCGGGCAAGGGCGCCTTCTACGCTACCGATCTCGATCTCGTGCTGCGCAATCGCGGAATCGGCACGCTGCTCGTCTGCGGCGTCACGACGGAAGTCTGCGTGCACACGACCATCCGCGAGGCCAACGATCGCGGCTACAGGTGCATCGCCGTCGCCGACGCCTGCGCCTCCTACTTTCCCGAATTCCACGACGTCGCCCTGCGCATGATCGCCGCGCAGGGCGGCATTTTCGGTTGGGTCGCGCAATCAGGCGACGTCGTCACGGCGCTGCGCCGCGCGGCGCGCGCCATCGCCTGAGGGGAGGAAGCCATGGAGGCAGCAAAGGAACACAAGCCGTCGCTGTGGGTCGCCGGCGACTGGAACGCCTTCTTCGGATTCGGCACCAACATACTCGTCAACATGCTGGTGCTGACGGGGCTGCTGCGATTCGTGCTGAAGATGCCGGACGCCATCGTGTTCGGCCGTATCCTGCCGGCGCTCGGCCTGATGCTGTGCCTGAGCACGCTGTATTATGCGTGGCTCGCCTGGAAGGTGGCGAAGGAAACCGGCCGCGACGACGTCTGCGCTCTGCCGTCCGGCGTCAGCGTGCCGCACATGTTCATCGTCAGCTTCGTCATCATGCTGCCGGTCATGCTGAAGACTGGCGATCCGGTCAAGGCGTGGGAGGCGGGCCTCGCCTGGGTGTTCATCCAGAGCTTCATCCTGATGATCGGCGGCTTCGTCGCGCCCGTCATCCGTCGCATCACGCCGCGCGCCGCGCTGCTCGGCACGCTGGCCGGCGTCTCCGTCGCCTTCATCTCCATGCGGCCGGCGCTCGAGATCTTCATGACGCCTGTCATTGGACTCGTCTGCTTCGCCATCATTCTCGTGAGCTGGTTCGGCAAGCTGCGCTATCCGCGCGGCGTTCCGGCGGGCCTCGTCGCCATCGCCGCCGGCATGCTGATCGCGTGGGGCTCCAACATTTTCGGCGTCGGCTATGGCGGCATGAGCCTGGCGAAACTGACTGGCGCCCTGTCGACCGTCGGCTTCGCCGTGCCCATTCCCGCTGTCGGTCATGTCTTCGCGGGTTTCGAATTTCTCGGGCTCATTCTGGTGACCGCCATTCCCTTCGGGATCTACGACCTGGTCGAGGCAATGGACAATGTGGAGAGCGCGGCGGCGGCCGGCGATTCCTTTCCGACGACGCGCGTGCTCACGGCGGACGGATTTGTCAGCCTCATCGGGTGCCTGATGGGCAATCCCTTCATCAACGCCGTCTACATCGGCCATCCCGGCTGGAAGGCGATGGGCGGGCGCATCGGCTATTCGGCCGCGACCGGCCTCATGGTGATCGTGCTTTCCTGGCTCGGCATCGTCTCGCTGCTTGTCGCGCTCGTTCCAGTCGTGGCGATCTCGCCGATCCTTCTCTACATCGGCATGCTGATCGGCGCTCAGGCCTTCCAGGAGACGCCGCGCGGCCATGCGCCGGCGATCGTTCTCGCCTTCACGCCGCATCTTGCGGCATGGGCGAAGACGCTGATCGACGGGGCGCTCGGCGCCGCCGGCACGGACGCCGCGAAGATCGGGCTCGACAAGCTGGCCAACGTCGGCGTGCTCTACCAGGGCCTCGCCTATCTCGGCGACGGCGCGATCCTCACCGGCCTCGTGCTCGGCGCGCTCGCCGTCTTCGTGATCGAACGGCAGTTCATGCGCGCCGCGGCTTTCGCCGGCGCGGGCGCGGTACTGACCTTCTTCGGTTTCATGCACGGCCCGGCGGTCGGCATCGGCGCCGGTTTCGGCGTCACGCCGCAGATCGCGCTCGCCTACGCCATCGTCGCCGCATTCCTCGCGGGCTGCGCGCAGGTCGTAAAGGAAGGCGTCGCGAAGCCGGGCGCGATCGAGCCGGTCGCGGCGGAATGATCAACGACCGGCGTTCCGGCCCCTGGACAATCCCGTGGCGACCTTGTCGACGGCGATCTCGACGAGAGTGACATGATGCAGCATGGCGGAATGGGCTTTGGGCGCGTCGCCGGACAGGATCGCGCGCACGACCTCGCCGTGTTCGGCATGGGATTGCGCCAGACGGCGGGGCGCGCGGAATTGCGCCCGCCGGAAATGGTCGAGCCGACGCCGAAGCTGGAGCGCGAATTCCTCCAGCACCGGATTGTGCGCGCCGGCGTAGAGCATCGTGTGGAACTGGTGATTGGCGTCGCTGTAGCCGGCGCGCGAACCCTTTGCGGCGATTTCGCCCATGCGTTCGTGAAGGGCGCCGAGCGCACGACGTTCGAGCGGGCTCATCGAAATGGCGCAAAGGCGCGCGCAGGTCGCCTCGATTTCGGCCATGGCGATGAAAAGACCGTTGAGGTTCTCGCCCGTGGTTTCCGTGACGACGGCGCCGCGTCGCGGACGCAATTCTATCAGGCCGCTGGAGACGAGCCGGCGCAGCGCCTCGCGGACCGGCGTGCGCGATACCTCGTAGGTTTCCGCGAGTCTCTGCTCGTCGAGCCTTTCGCCCGGCGCGAATTCGCCCGCGAGGATCGCGTCGGCGATTTCAGTGGCGATGCGGTCGGCGCGCGTGCCGGCGGACGTCTTGGACATGCGACGAGACTATACGCGCGATCTGCGTCCGCGAAAGGCGCGGGCGCCCATTCGGAAGGCGCTGCGGGCCGGCAAATTTGTGCAGCGACGCCAATTTACAGGCATACGGATACGCAAAATTGTATGCAAACCTGACGTCAGGCATTCACGTGGCTGCGCCGGGCGCGGCTCCGAAAGGACGAAACCCATGGATCGTCGCGCATTCCTGAAGTCTACCGCGCTGGCCGGGACAGCGGTCGCCGCACCCGCCGTCTGGTCGCCGTCGCGCGCCGACGCCCGGTCCGAAACATTGCTGGTGATTTCCGAAAGCGGGCCCAACAATCTCGACATCCACGGCGTCGGCACCAACGTGCCGGGCTACGAAGTTTCGTGGAACTGCTACGACCGTCTCATCACCCACGACATGAAGACCGGTCCGAACGGCTATCCCTACTACGACCGCGACAAGATCAAGCCCGAACTCGCGGAGGACATGAGCGTCGGCGACATGTCCGTCACCTTCAGGTTGCGCAAGGGCGCAACCTTCCAGGACGGAACGCCTGTCACGGCCAAGGACGTCAAGTGGTCGCTCGACCGCGCCGTCACCGTCGGCGGCTTCCCGACCTTCCAGATGAAGGCCGGTTCGCTCGAAAAGCCGGAGCAATTCGTCGTTGTCGACGATCGGACCGTCCGCGTCGATTTCCTGCGCAAGGACCGCCTGACCATTCCGGATCTCGCGGTGATCGTGCCGTGCGTCGTCAATTCCGAACTCGTGAAGAAGAACGCCACCGCCGCCGATCCTTGGGGCCTCGAATACACGAAGCTCAACACGGCAGGCAGCGGCGCCTACAAGGTCGTGAAATGGACTCCGGGCGCGGAAGTGGTGATGGAGCGCAACGATTCTTGGAGCTGCGGTCCGGCCCCCAAGATCAAGCGTGTCATCTGGCGCATGGTGCCTTCGCCCAGCAACCGGCGCGCGCTGCTCGAGCGCGGCGACGCCGACGTCTCCTACGATCTGCCGAGCAAGGATTTCGCCGAACTGAAAGGCAATGCTGCGCTCAAGATCGTGTCCACGCCCTTCTCGAACGGCGTCCAGTATATCGGGATGAACGTGACGAAGCCGCCGTTCAACGACGTGCGCGTTCGCAGGGCCGTGGCCTATGCGCTGCCCTATCAGAAGATCATGGACGCGGTTCTGTTCGGCCTCGGCAAGCCGATGTTCGGTCGCAAGCCCGGAACGCCGACGGAGGTGGCCTGGCCGCAGCCGCACCAGTACGACACCGACATCGCCAAGGCCAAGCAATTGATGGCGGAGGCCGGCTACGCAAACGGCTTCGACACCACGCTCTCATTCGATCTCGGATTCGCGGTCGTCAACGAACCGCTGTGCGTGCTGGCGCAAGAAAGCCTGGCGCAGATCGGCATCCGCACGACGATCAACAAGATCCCCGGCTCCAACTGGCGCGCCGAACTGACGAAGAAGGAACTGCCGCTCTACACCAACGTGTTTTCCGGCTGGCTCGACTATCCCGAATATTTCTTCTTCTGGTGCTACGACGGGCAGAACTCGATCTTCAACACGATGAGCTACCAGAATCCGGCGATGGACAAGCTGATCGCCGCCGCCCGCAATGCGGCGGCGATCGGCGACAAGCCGACCTACGACGCGAGCGTGAAGGGTTTCGTCGACCTCGCCTTCGAGGATGTGCCGCGCATTCCGCTGTTCCAGCCCTATTCCAACGTGGCAATGCAGAAGAACGTCGACGGCTACGCCTACTGGTTCCATCGCCGCCTCGACTACCGGACCATGTCCAAGTCGTAAGCGACAGAGGTCCGAGGAGACCCGCATGCTGCAGACCGCGTTTCGCAGGATCGTCTCGGCCATACCGAGCCTGATCGGCGTGGTGATCGTCACCTTCCTGCTGACGCGCGTGCTGCCGGGCGACACGGCCGCCTATTTCGCCGGGCCCGCCGCGACGCCGGCGGCGATCGCCGAAATCCGTCACAAGCTCGGTCTGGACCTGCCGCTCGCCGTCCAGTTCGCCAATTACGTGTCAGACCTCGTGCGCGGCAATCTCGGCCTGTCGCTGACGACCGGCCAACCCGTGCTGCAGGATATCGCCGCGCGCCTGCCGGCTTCGGCCGAACTGACGCTCGCAGGGCTCGTCCTATCGCTCGCGATCGCCCTGCCGCTCGGCGTCTTCGCTGCGCTGAGACAGGGATCGTGGGTCGATCATCTCTGCAGGATCATAGCCACCGCCGGCGTTTCGCTGCCGGTCTTCTTCACGGGCCTCCTGTTCGTCTACGCATTTTACTTCCTGCTCGGCTGGGCGCCGGCGCCGCTCGGCAGGCTCGACGTCTATTCCTCCGCGCCGGCGACGGTCACGGGATTTTATCTTGTCGACAGCCTGATCGCCCGGGATTTCGAGACATTCCGTGCGGCGCTCGCGCAGATCGCCCTGCCGGCGATAACGCTGGCCGTGTTCTCGCTCGCGCCGATCGCCCGCATCACGCGCGCCTCGATGCTGAGCGTGCTGGGCTCCGAATTCATCCGCACCGCGCGCGCCGCCGGCCTCGAACCGGGAACCGTGGTCGTGCGCTATGCGCTGCGCAATGCGCTGCTGCCCATCGTCACCACGCTCGGCATGGTCTTCTCCTTCCTGCTCGGCGCGAATGTCCTCGTCGAGAAGGTCTTCGCCTGGCCGGGCATCGGCTCTTATGCCGTGGAGGCGCTGATCGCGTCGGATTTCGCGCCGGTCCAGGGCTTCGTGCTCGCGATGGCGATCCTCTACGTCATTCTCAATCTCTGCATCGACCTGCTTTATGGCGTGATCGATCCGCGCGTGAGGATCGAGGCATGAGCGGCGTTGCGGCCATGGACTCCGCGGAGCAACCGTTCGCTTCGTCGAGGGGCCTGAAGGCGCTGGCGCGTCACGCGCTGTTCGTGATCTCCGACAATCCGGTCACCGGCGTATCCTTCGGTCTCTTCGTACTCCTGCTGGTCATCGCCGTTCTCGGTCCGTGGATCGCCCCCCACGATGCATTCGCCTCGAACACCGCCGCCGCGTTGCAGAAGCCGAGCCTGCACCACCTCTTCGGCACGGACCAGCTCGGCCGCGACATCTTCAGTCGCGTCCTGGTCGCGACGCGCCTCGACATGGCCATCGCCCTGTCTTCGGTGGCGCTCGTCTTCGCGCTCGGCGGCGTCGCAGGCATCGCGGCGGGATATTACGGCGGCTGGACGGATCGGATCGTCGGCCGCGTGTCCGACACGATCATGGCCTTTCCCCTGTTCGTGCTCGCGATGGGCATCGTCGCCGCACTCGGAAACACGGTCACGAATATCGTGATCGCAACCGCGATCATCAACTTTCCGCTCTATGCGCGCCTCGCGCGCGCCGAAGCGAACGTCCGGCGCGAAGCCGGCTACATCCAGGCGGCGCGCCTCTGCGGCAATTCCGACGCGCGAATCCTGTTCGGGCAGATCCTTCCCAACATCCTTCCGATCATGATGGTGCAGATGTCGCTGACCATGGGCTACGCCATCCTCAATGCGGCCGGCCTGTCGTTCATCGGCCTGGGCGTGCGGCCGCCGACGCCGGAATGGGGGATCATGGTCGCGGAGGGCGCGTCGTTCATCGCGTCGGGCGAATGGTGGATCGCCATTTTCCCCGGCCTCGCGCTGATGCTCGCTGTCTTCTGCTTCAATCTTCTCGGCGATGGTCTGCGCGACATCGTCGACCCGCAACGCCGGACCTGAGGCGACCATGTCCAATCCGCCGCTTCTCGAAATCCGGGACGTGACGATCGAATTTGCGACCCGCCGCGGCGTCGTTCGCGCGGTCCAGCAGGTGTCCTTCTCCGTCGCCAAGGGCGAGACCCTGGCGCTCGTCGGCGAATCCGGTTCCGGGAAATCCGTCACTTCCTACGCGGCGATGCGCATTCTCGACCGCGCCGGCAGGATCGCCGAGTGCGCCATCGTCTATTCCGGTATGCGGCTCGACGAATTCAGCGAACGGGAAATGCGGGACCTGCGCGGTCGCGAAATGTCCATGATCTTCCAGAATCCCCGCGCCGCGCTCAATCCCATCCGCCCGGTCGGCCGGCAGATCGCCGACGTGCTGATCCGCCACGCGCGCGCCACCTCGCGCGACGCGAAGGAAAAAGCGATCGCCGCGCTCGAGGAAGTGCGGATCGCGCGACCCGAGGAGCGTTACGACGCCTATCCGTTCGAACTGTCCGGCGGCATGTGCCAGCGCATCGTCATTGCCCTGGCGCTCGCCTGCCAGCCCCGCCTGCTGATCGCCGACGAGCCGACGACCGGACTGGACGTGACGACCCAGAAAGCCGTCATGGACCTGATCGTCGACCTGACGAAGCGACGCGACATGTCTACCATTCTCATCACGCACGACCTTGGCCTCGCCGCAGCCTATTGCGATCGCGTCGCTGTCATGGAGAAGGGAAGGCTGGTCGAGACCGCGCTGGCGGCGGATATATTCGCGCATCCGCAGCATCCCTACACGCGCCGTCTCATGCGCGCGACGCCGCGCCTCGACTCGAACCTGCGCGACCTCCTGCCGGATGGCGCCGCGTTCGATCAAGGCGTAGCCGGTTCGTCGAGCGTCGCCGGCGAGGTCGTCCTGGCGATCGACAATCTCGTCAAGGAATACCCCCGGCCCGATACGCGCGGCCCGGTCGCGCGCGTGCTCAAGCGCGGCGCGCCGCCGCCCGAGCTGTTCCGCGCGGTAGATGGCGTGAGCTTCGAGGTCAGGCGCGGCGAAAGCGTAGGTCTGGTCGGCGAATCCGGATGCGGCAAGTCGACGACGTCGATGATGCTGATGCGGTTGATCGACCCGACGTTCGGCTCCATCCGCTTTTGCGGCGAGGACCTCGCCAGCGTGCCGGCGCGCAAATTTGCGCGCGATCCGCGTCGCGCGAAATTGCAGATGGTCTTCCAGGATCCGACGGAGAGTCTCAACCCGCGCTTCACGGCGGCGCGAGCCATCGCCGATCCTATCCTCAGGCTCGGTCCGTCGCTTTCCGGAAAGGACATGCGCGCGCGTTGCGAGGAACTTGCGCGTCTTGTCGGCCTGCCGCTGGAACTGCTCGATCGCCTGCCGCATCAATTGTCCGGCGGCCAGAAGGCGCGCGTCGGCATTGCACGGGCCATCGCCCTCGATCCCGATCTCGTCGTGCTGGACGAACCGACGGCGGCGCTCGATGTCTCGGTGCAGGCGATCGTGCTCAATCTTCTTCATGACCTCAAGCAGCGTCTCGGCATGAGCTACCTGTTCGTCAGTCACGATCTGAATGTGGTTCGCTTGCTGTGCGACCGCGTCATCGTCATGCGCGCCGGACGAATCGTCGAGCAGGGGAGCGCGGCGGACGTGCTCGGCGCCCCGAAAGACCCCTACACGCGGTCGCTGCTGGACGCCATTCCTCATCCGCCGGCGCAGGACAAGGCTGCATGAAAGCGACAGGTCTCGATCTTCCGTCGCTGCGGGCAGCCTATGACGCGGGCCTCGATCCGCATGCGCTGATCGACATGGTTTTCGATCGCATCGCTGCGGCGAACGATCCCGGCATCTTCATCAGCCTGCGCCCGCGCAACGAGGTTCATGCCGATGTCGCGCGGCTGGGGCCACGACAGTCGCCGCTCTGGGGCGCGCCTTTCGCAATCAAGGACAATATCGACATGGCCGGGCTGCCGACGACGGCGGCGTGCCCGGATTTCGCATATGCGCCGGCCGAAGATGCGTTTTGCGTCGCGCGTCTGCGCGCTGCCGGCGCGATTGCGATCGGCAAGACGAACCTGGATCAGTTCGCTACCGGGCTTGTTGGACTGCGGACGCCGTATCCGCCGCCCAAGAACGCCTTCGATCCGGCGGTCGCGCCCGGCGGATCGAGTTCGGGCTCGGCTGTGGCGGTTGCGCGCGACCTCGTGTCCTTCGCGCTCGGCACCGACACGGCAGGCTCTGGTCGCGTGCCGGCGGGTCTCAACAACCTGGTCGGACTCAAACCGACGCTTGGCGCCGTTTCGACGCGCGGCGTCGTGCCCGCCTGCCGCACGCTCGATTGCGTATCGGTCTTCGCGCTGACGGTCGAGGACGCATGGGACGTCTTTTCCGTCGCGGCCGGATACGATGCCGCCGATCCCTATTCGCGCGCGATGCGATCGGGCGCGCCGGCAATGTCGCTGCGCCGCCAGCATCTCGCGATTCCCGATGCGGCCAGCCTGAAGTTCGGCGGCGACGTTCTTTCGCAGAAAGCGTTCGAGCGACACGTCGCGCAATTGCAGGCGCTCGGCGCGACGGTTTCGGAAATCTCGCTCGCGCCATTCTTCGAGACGGCGGGGCTTCTCTATCACGGTCCGTGGGTCGCCGAGCGTCATGCCGCGGTGCGTGCGTTCCTGGAGAGCAATCCGCATTCGTTTCTGCCGGTGACGCGCGGGATCATCGCGGGCGCCGGGAAATTCTCCGCCACGGACGCGTTCGAGGGGCAATATCGTCTCGCCGCCCTGCGGCGCGCGGCATCCGCCTGCCTGAACGGCGTCGACGCCCTGGTCGTTCCGACTTTTCCGCGACCGCGCAGCGTAGCCGACATTCTCGCCGATCCACTCCGCCCCAATACGGAACTCGGGACCTACACGAATTTCGTCAACCTCCTCGACCTTTGCGCGCTCGCGGTTCCCGGCCGCTTCCGCGGCGACGATTTTCCGGCCGGCGTCACCTTCATCGCCCCGGCAGGCGAGGACCACCGGCTCGCCGGCCTCGGCGCGGCCTTCCAGCGCGCATCGCGGACGCCGCTCGGCGCAACGGGACGCGCGCCCGCTGCATCGACCTTTGCTGAAGTCGCGGCGAGCGACGACATCGAACTCGTCGTCGTCGGCGCGCATATGTCCGGCCTGCCGCTCAATCGGGAACTGACGGAACTGGGCGGCGTCTTCCTGCGCGCGGTGGAAACGGCGCCTCACTACCGCTTCTTCGCGCTGCCCGGCGGGCCGCCATTCCGGCCGGGCCTGCTGCGCGTCGCCACAGGGACGGGCGTTTCGATCGCGACCGAAGTCTGGTCGCTGTCGCCAGCGGCGTTCGGGGCGTTCGTGTCGCGCATTCCCGCGCCGCTCGGCATCGGCACGCTCCTGCTGGCGGACGGCACGAGCCCCAAGGGCTTTCTGGTGGAAGCAGAGGCGGTGCGCGGCGCGGATGACATTTCGTCTTATGGCGGATGGCGCGCCTATATGGCGGCCAGGGCGGCGTGAGGACGGCATGAGCGGCGAGGAATGGGACATCTATGTCGAGCAGGCGGCGAAGTTGCTCGGCATTCCGCTGACGGACGAGATGCGCGGCCCGGCGCGCGGCAATCTCGAAACGGCGGAACGACTGGCGCGCCTCGTCCTCGATTATCCGCTCGCCGACGAGAGCGAGCCGGCCCCGGTGTTCAGGGCATGAAGGAAATCTTCCGTCTGACCGCCGCGGAGATCGCAGAGGGCGTCGGCGCCGGGCGGATGAAGGCCGTCGATGCGGTCGAGTCCTGTCTCGCGCGCATCGCGGCGACGGATCGCCGCGTCAACGCCTTTACGTCGGTGCTTGCGGATCGCGCCCGCGCCCGCGCTGCCGGGATCGATGCGCGGATCGCGCGTGGGGAAAGTGTCGGCCCGCTCGCCGGCGCGCCGTTCTGCGTCAAGAACCTTTTCGACGTCGAGGGAATCGCCACCCTCGCCGGATCGAAGATCAATTCCACGCATGCGCGCGCCTCGCGTGACGCCTTCCTCGTGCGCCGCATGGAGGAAGCAGGCGCGATCCTGATCGGCGCGGTCAACATGGGCGAATACGCCTACGACTTCACGGGCGAGAACGTCCATTGGGGCGCGTCCCGCAATCCCCACGACCTTGCTCACATGTCGGGCGGATCATCCGGCGGCAGCGGCGCGGCGGTGGCGGCCGGCATGACGCCTCTGACGCTCGGCTCCGACACGAACGGATCGATCCGCGTACCGTCGTCTTTCTGCGGCCTGTTCGGCCTGAAGCCGACCTACGGACGCCTGTCGCGCGCCGGCACTTTCCCCTTCGTCTCCAGCCTCGACCATCTCGGACCGATAGCGCGCAGCGTCGAGGACCTGGCGCTCGCCTACGACGCGATGCAGGGAGTTGACGCCGACGATACAGCGCAGGCCGGGCGCTCGTTCGAGCCCGTCGCCTCCGCGCTGTCTTCGGGCATCGGCGGCCTGCGTATCGCGCGCGCCGGCGGCTATTTCGCACGGGGCGGCGAGGCGGCGGCCTATCAGGCCGTCGACCGGGTCTGCGGCGCCCTCGGCGTGACGCGCGAGATCGGCATTCCCGAGGCGCATCGCGCGCGTGCCGCGGCCTTTCTCATCACCATGGCCGAAGGCGCGGCGCTTCATCTCGACCGGTTGCGCACGTGCGCGCAAGATTTCGATCCCGCCGTGCGCGATCGACTCGTCGCCGGCGCCATGCTGCCGGCGGCCTGGGTCGTTCGCGCGCAGAAGTTCCGGCGCCGCTATCGCGACATGGTCCTGGCCGTGTTCGACGAAGTCGACGCCATCATCGCGCCTGCGACGCCCTGCCGGGCGCCGCGCGGCGGCCAGCAGACTTTCGTTCTCGATGGCGTCGAAATGCCGGTGCGTCCCAATATCGGGATCTATACGCAACCCATATCGTTCATCGGTCTTCCGGTGGCGGCTGCGCCGGTCTGGACGACGGGCGAGCGCCTGCCGATCGGCGTGCAGATCATCGCGCCGCCGTGGCGGGAGGACGTCGCGCTGCGTATAGCAGGCGAACTGGAGCGCAGCGGAATTTGCAAGGCTCCGGTCGCGGACATCTGAAGGCGATGCGATGAAGATCAACGAACCGGAAGTGCTGGCGGAAGTGCAGGCGGAATTTTCGCGCTACGAAAAAGCGCTCGTCACGAACGATGTCGCGGCGCTCGACGACTTCTTCTGGCGCGATCATCGCGCCATCCGCTACGGCGGCGGCGAAAATCTTTACGGTTTCGACGAGATCGCAGCTTTTCGCGCAGGTCGGTCGCCGGCCGGTCTCGCCCGCGTCCTGACGCGCACGGTGATTACGACATTCGGGCGCGACATGGCGACGGCGTCGACTCTCTTCGCGCGCGACAATGCGCCGGGCAAGGTCGGGCGTCAGATGCAGACCTGGGTGCGAATGCCGGAGGGTTGGCGGATCGTCGCGGCGCACGTCAGCGTGATCGCGGAATAGCGCGCATTCACAGGCGCGGGTGCCGGTTCACGTCCTTGTAGAGCAGGTAGCGGAAGCGGCCGGGACCACCGGCGTAGCAGGCCTGCGGGCAGAAGGCGCGCAGCCACATGTAGTCGCCGGCTTCCACCTCGACCCAGTCGCGATTGAGCTTGTAGACCGCCTTGCCTTCCAGCACGTAGAGACCGTGTTCCATCACATGCGTCTCGAGGAAGGGGATGATCGCGCCCGGCTCGAAGGTGACGATATTGACGTGCATGTCGTGACGGATATCGGCTGGATCGGCAAAACGCTGCGTCGCCCATTTTCCGTCCGTGCCGGGCATGGCGCGAAATTCGACATCCCGCTCGTTGACTACGAAGGCGTCTGGCGCGGGGATCCCCTCGACGGCCTCGTAGGCTTTCCTGATCCAGTGGAACTTGGCGGGCGCCGCGCTTTCGTTCTTCAGCTTCCATGTGGCGCCGGCCGGAATGTAGGCGTAGCCGCCCGATGCCAGGCGATGCGCGGACCCGCCGATCGTCAGCTGCGCTTCTCCCTCGACCACGAACAGTACATGTTCCGCGCGCGGATCGGCGTCGGGCCTTTCGCTGCCGCCGCCAGGCGCGACCTCCATGATGTAGTGCGAGAAGGTTTCGGCGAAGCCGGACAGCGGTCGCGCGATGACCCATAGCCGCGTCTTGTCCCAATGGGGCAAATAACTCGTGACGATGTCGCGCATCACGCCTTTCGGAATGACCGCATAGGCCTCGGTGAAGACGGCGCGTCCGGTCAGCAGGTCGGTCTGCGGGGGATGGCCGCCCATGCCGGAATAGAAGGTCGAGGACATTGTTCTTCTCCGCGAAACCTCAGGGCGCGAGCGTCAGGCGCGCCGCAGGCTCCAGTTCGATTTCTTCGAGATTGCTTCCCGGCCCGGTGCGGTCGACCACAAGAAACCGGCTGTCGGCGTCGAGCACGAGCAACGGGTGATGCCAGACATTGCGCGCATAATTGACGCCCTGCCGGCCGGTCGCACGGAAGGCGCGATAGGTCGCAGCGTTTCCCGGATCGCCACAGACCAGCACGAGCCAGTCGCGATCCTGCATCGGTGCGAACAATTGCGTGCCGAGCGGATGGCGCTCCATCAGCTCGACTTGGATCGGCAATGGCCGCGGCTGCGCGGTGAACAGGCTGACGTTGACCGCGCCGCCCTGCGTCGCGACCTCAATGCGGGCCAGCCCGTCGCAACGCTGCGCAAAGCCCTGGTTGATCGTGATGGCCTTGACGCCGGCGGCGTCGATTACGTCGCCGAACGGCGCGAAAGCCTCGCGCGTCAGCTTTTCGATCTGGATCGTTCGCGTCATTTCCTGTCGAACCACGATGCGAGGAGCTTGCGCTCATCGCGCGTCATCTCGGTGATATTGTTGGGCGGCATGGCTGTCGTCAGGACCGCCTGCATCCGCACGAGCGGCGCATTGCGCGCGATATTGGCCGGCGTGTCGAGCAGAACGCCCTTGGGCGCGGCGACAATGCCCGTCCAGGCGGGCTCCGCCGCATGGCACATGGCGCAGCGGCTCGTCAGCACGTCTTCGACGTCTTTCGGCACATGGGCGGCTGCGACCGTCGCCGCGACCGCAGGCGTGGTCAGGGCGGGCAGGCCGAGCCTTTCACGCCCCGTCGGATTGGACAGCATGGACAGCCAGATCGCGATGAGAACGCAGAGCGCCGCCACCGCCCAGGCCCACCATTTGTTTCCATTGCCGGCGTGACGCTGGTTGTAGAAATAGCGGACGAGAGCGCCGGCCACGAGCACGAAGCCGACCATCAGCCATGCGTAGGGCGACATGAATGTCATCGGGTAATGGCCCGAGATCATCAGGAACAGCACGGGCAGCGTGAGATAATTGTTGTGCGTCGAGCGCGTCTTCGCCTGCTTGCCGTATTTTGGATCGGGCGCGCGTCCGGCGATCAGGTCGGCGACGACGATCTTCTGGTTCGGGATGATGTTCATGAACACGTTGCCGGTCATGATCGTCGCCATCAACGCGCCGGTGTGGATCAACGCCCCGCGACCGGAAAACATGTGCTGGAAGAAGAACGCCATGCCCATGATGAAAGCGAAGCCGACGGCCGCCAGCGCCACCTCGTTTTTCGCAAGCGGCGATTTGACGAGCGTGTCGTAGACGAGCCAGCCGACGGCGAGGCCGCCGATGCCGATGCCGGCGGCCGCCAGCGGCGACAGCGGACGGATCGCCGGATCGATCAGATAGAGATCGGCGCCGAGGTAATAGACCCATACGAGAAGCGAGAAGCCGGAAATCCATGTCGAATAGGATTCCCATTTGTGCCACATCAGTTCCTTTGGCAGGCTGTCCGGGGCGACCAGATATTTGCGCACCTGGTAGAAGCCGCCGCCGTGCACTTCCCACGCCTCGCCGCCCTTGCCGGCGGGGATGTCCGGGATCGCCTTGATCGCCGCATCGAGGTGCATGAAGTAGAAGGACGAGCCGATCCAGGCGATGCCGGTGATGATGTGGGTCCACCGCAGCAGGAGCCCGCCCCATTCCATCGCGATCGCGTCCATGTCCGATCCTTCCGCGCGGCCGGCGGGAACGCCGCCGACTTTCACGAGCCTATCCCGTTGGTCGATCCGGCGATATTGTGAGAAAGCGCGCAGACTTTCAAACAGGATCGCACAATGCTGTCGCTCGACAATATCCGCGTCTTCCTGCGCGCCGTCGACCTCGGTTCGTTTTCCGCGGCAGGACGCAGCATGCGGCTGTCGGCGGCGGTCGTCAGCCATCGCATCCGCAGCCTGGAGCGGACGCTCGACTGCCGGCTGTTCAATCGCACGACCCGCAAGATGTACCTGACGGAGCAGGGGCGGGTGTTCTACGAGCATTGCCTCGATGTGGCGCAGGCGCTGGACAGGGCCGAGGCGAGCGTCGGCGAGAAGAACGCCGCGCCGCGCGGCCTGCTGAAGGTGACGGCGCCGCTCGGCTTCGGGCAGCGGGTGGTTGCGCCGCTGATTCCGCGATTCCAGGCGAAATATCCGGAAATCGACGTGTTCCTGCGCCTGTCGGACTATCTGGTCGACCTCTACACGGAGGCCGTCGACGTCGCGGTCCGCATGGACACCCTGCCGGATTCCTCCCTGATTGTCCGCAAGATCGCCGAAATCGAGCGCGTGCTCTGCGCCTCGCCGGAATACATCGCTCGACGGGGCGCGCCGAAATCGATCGCCGATCTGGAAAGGCACAATTGTCTGATGTTGCGATATCCCGGCTCACGACAGTTCCGGTGGTCCTTGCAGCGCGGCGGTCGCGCCGTGTCCGTGCCGGTGTCGGGTCGCCTCGACGCCGATGCGGGCGATGTGCTGACGCAATGGGCGCTGAACGGCGAAGGCATTGCGATGAAACCGGTTTTCGAGGTCGCGGAACATCTTCGCGCCGGCGCGCTCGTGCCGGTCCTGCCCGAGAACCCGCCGGCGCCTGTCACGCTGGCCATCCTGCATGCTTACCAGCGCATGGTCCCGCCGAAAGTCCGCGCCTTCGCAGACGTGCTTGCCGAAGAGGCGCGCGGCCATATCGAGACGGCGCTGGCGCTCGCGAAGCCGGCCGGCCGGGCGGCGCGTGGACGCCGGCGCGGCTGAACCGCGCAAGGAATGGACATTTGCCGGACGCGATGCGGGGCAGTTTCAAAAAGATTTTGAATGTCCGCCGATTTGGCGCTGCTAAGATGGCCCGGCTATGGGAGCGTCAGGGGATCCGATGAGTCGACTGTCGACGCATGTTCTGGATATCCAGCACGGCCGGCCTGCCGCCGGCGTCGCCGTCGAATTGTTCGAGATTGCGAGCGACGGCGCTGCGCGCCTTCTCAAGAAGGTCGCGACCAATGCCGACGGGCGCACGGACGCGCCTCTGCTGGCCGGCGCCGAACTCAAGCAGGGCGTCTACGAAATCCGCTTTCACGCCGGCGCCTATTTCCGCGGCCGTAGCGAGCAGCTGCCGGAGCCTGCCTTCATCGACGTGGTGCCGATCCGCTTCGGCATCGCGGATACGGCCGCGCACTATCACGTGCCTTTGCTCGTATCTCCCTGGGCTTATTCGACCTATCGGGGATCGTGATGTCGTCCTATCCGCGCGACCTGATCGGCTACGGCGCGAACCCGCCACATGCGCACTGGCCGGGCGAAGCCCGCATCGCCGTGCAATTCGTCGTCAATTATGAGGAAGGCGGCGAGAATTGCATCCTCCACGGCGACGCCGCGTCGGAGGCGTTCCTGTCGGAGATCGTCGGCGCTCAGGCTTGGCCGGACCAGCGCCACATGAACATGGAATCGATCTACGAGTACGGCTCGCGCGTCGGTTTCTGGCGCCTCTTGCGCATGTTCCGCGAGCGCGAGATGCCCGTGACCGTGTTCGGCGTCGCGACGGCGCTGGAGCGCAATCCGCAAGCGGTCGCCGCCATGAAGGACGCTGGCTGGGAAATCGCCAGCCACGGGCTGAAGTGGATCGAATACAAGGATTTTTCGCCCGCAGACGAACGCGCGCACATCGACGAGGCCGTCCGTATTCACACGGAAGTCACGGGGGAACGCCCGCTCGGCATGTATCAGGGCCGAGGGTCCGAACACACACTGGCTCTGACGATCGAGGAGGGCGGCTTCCTCTACAGCGCGGACAATTACGCCGACGAATTGCCGTACTGGCATGACGACGGACGGGCTCAGCAACTGATCGTGCCCTATACGCTCGACGCCAACGACATGCGCTTCGCGACGCCGCAGGGTTTCAACAGCGGCGACCAGTTCTTCACCTATCTGAAGGATACGTTCGATTTTCTCTACGCCGAGGGCGCCGAGCGGCCGAAGATGATGTCGATTGGCCTCCACTGCCGGCTGGTCGGGCGTCCCGGGCGCGCAGCGGCGCTGGCGCGGTTTCTCGCCTACATCAAGAGCCACGAACGCGTGTGGGTCGCATCGCGTCTCGATATCGCCCGCCATTGGATCAGGAAGCATCCGCCAGCCGGCGGCTTCCGTCCCTCCCGCATGGGCCGCGCGCTGTTCCTCGAGGCGTTCGGCGACATTTTCGAGCATACGCCGCAGATCGCCGCGCGCGCGCACCAGACGGGGCTCGGGCCCGATTGCGATAGCGCGGAGGGATTGCACAAGGCGCTCGTCGCCGTCATGCGCGCCATGTCGCGCGACGAAAAGCTGGCGCTGATCCGCGCGCACCCCGATCTTGCGGGTCGGCTGGCGCTGGCGAAGGAATTGACCGAGGATTCGACACGCGAACAGGGCGCCGCCGGACTCGATACGCTGTCGCCGGAAGAACTCAGGCATTTCACCGAGCTCAACGAATCTTACAAGGCGCGCTTCGGTTTTCCCTTCATCATGGCGGTGAAGGGCGCGACGAAGGCGGAAATTATTTCAGCATTCCAGTGGCGTATCGGCCTGCAGCCGGATGCCGAATTCGACGAGGCGCTGCGGCAGATCGAGAAGATCGCGCTGCTGCGCCTGAAGGACCGCATGCCGTCCTGAAATCTGGCGCGCGGTTTGCTTGGAGGCGGGAAGCAATACCCGCATAAGGGAGGGGCGAATGACGGACCAGACGACGCAGGGCGTCGACGAGATGCTGCCGCCGCAGCGTCTCGCCGCGCTGGGCATCCAGCATGTTCTCGTGATGTACGCCGGCGCGGTGGCCGTGCCGTTCATCATCTCCGGCGCGCTGGGCCTGTCGCCCGAGCAGCGCACGCTGCTCATCAACGCGGACCTTTTCGCCTGCGGCCTTGCGACCCTCGTGCAATCGCTCGGCTTCCCTGGCGTCGGCATCAGATTGCCGGTCATGATGGGCGTCACCTTTGCTTCGGTGGCGCCAATGATGGCCATGATCGGCGCCGGCAAGGCGGCGGGCGCCACACCGGTTGCGACCCTGCTCAATATCTATGGCGCTGTCATCGCAGCTGGAATCTTCGCGGTGCTCGTGTCGCCGCTGATCGGCCGGCTGCTGCGTTTCTTCCCGCCGGTCGTCACCGGCACGATCATCGCGGTCATCGGCATCACGCTCATGCGCATCGGCATCGGCTGGGCCGGCGGCGCGTTGCCGACCATCAGAAAGCAGGTGGACGGGGCGCTGGGCGAATTCCCCAATCCTGCCTTCGGCCAGCCGGAAAACCTCGGCATCGCATTGGTCGTGCTGGTTGCAATCCTCTTGATCTCGCGTTTCGCAAAGGGATTTTTCGCGAATATTGCCGTCTTGCTCGGCATCGTCGTCGGCGCCTGCGTAGCTGCCGCGCTCGGCAAGCTCAACACGGGCCTGATCGCCAATGCGCCCTGGTTCGGCCTCGTCTATCCCTTCCAGTTCGGAATGCCGACATTCGACTTCTGGTCGATCCTCACCATGTGCATCGTGATGATCGTCGTGATGGTAGAGTCGACCGGCATGTTCCTGGCGCTTGGCGAGATGACCGGCAAGACGGTGGATGCGAAGGAACTTACCAAGGGCTTGCGCGCCGATGGCGTCGGCACGATCCTCGGCGGCATTATGAACACCTTCCCCTATACGTCGTATTCCCAGAACGTCGGCCTCGTCGGCGTGACGGGCGTCCGCTCGCGCTGGGTCGCGGTGGCCGGCGGCGTGATCCTGCTGATCCTCGGCCTCATTCCGAAGCTCGCCGCGGTTTTCGGGGCGATTCCCGTGAGCGTGCTCGGCGGCGCCGGCCTCGTCATGTTCGGCATGGTGGCCGCAACGGGCATCCGGATCCTTGCAAGCGTCGACTACGCCGGAAATCGCAACAATCTGATGATTGTCGCGCTCGGCATCGGCTTCGGGATGCTGACGCTGATCGCGCCGAACTTCTTCGAGGCCTTTCCAAAGCAGCTGAAGCCGCTTCTGGAATCCGGCATCCTGCTGACGACCATCGTCACCGTGGCGCTGAACGCGTTCTTCAACGGGGCCGGCGAGCCATCGAAGGCGGCCGCGCATTAGCCGGATCGTAGAACGCTAGCGGGTCGCCGGCCCCCGCATCCGTCCCCGGCGGCGTCGCCGCCGGGTCCGGAACCGCGACCTCGTCGCCCGTGTGGCCGACGTCGATACGCCCGCGGATCTGGTCGCTCGCTGGAATGGCGCGCCGCCCGTCATGCAGCCCGCGCGTTGACCTTGCTCTGCGCGACTTGCGTCAAGGCTTCGTCAGCGGCCTTCTCCTCGCCGAGCGTTTGCTCGAGGACCTGCGCGCAATCGTCGCGACCGAGCTGCCTGGCCCAGGCGATCAATGACCCGTAGCGCGTGATTTCGTAATGCTCGACAGCCTGCGCCGAAGCTACCAGCGCGGCGTCGCGAACCTCCGCGCTCGCCGTATCGCCCGCAACATCGTTGGCCTCGTCGATGATGCCGTCGATCGCCGGGCAGGTGACGGCCTTGGGCTCGCGCCCATGCATCTTGAAGACGCGCTCGAGGCGCTGAACATGCCCGCGGGTCTCGGCGAGATGCTTTTCAAACCCCTGCCTCAGCTTTGGATCGTTCGCCTTGGCGATCATGTCGGGCAGGGCCTTCGTAATCTTGTTCTCGGCGTAGTAGATGTCTTGCAGCGTATGCACGAACAGATCGTCGAGTGTCTTGATGTCGGCGCTGAACAATCCCATGGTCGCTCCTCTTGCATGGCGGCGGCCACGTCCTAGAACCGGCGCCGAACCCCGGACGAGCGAGAATCGGGACATCGGCAAGGCAGGACGAAATCGCCTTCGGGAATGCGGTCAACGGTTGGCCGGCCCCATTGTTCCGTCGCCAGACCGGGGTGTGGCCGATGGCGGGCCCGAAGGGTCTCTCGCGCGCGAGGCAGAGGCTATGCCTTTGGCCAATCGTGAAAATCCGCACGTCGCGCGATCGCGCAGCGATTGCAGGCGATGGGCCGTATTTGGCGGACATGCCCGGAATGCGCGCGCAGCAGACAACGGAGGACGGGCGCATTTCATCGCCCCTTAACCAAACAGGGCCTATCCTGCGTCATCGTTTTGTATCGATTGTATTTCAATGCGTTTCATTGTCGTGCCGCGCGCGTTTCATGCGCTTGCCCGCCGGATTCTGGCGGCATCCGTCGCCGGTATGGCGATTGCCGGATCCGAAACCGTGCGGGCGCAATCGCTGGATGAAGCCTCCATCTGGGCGCTCCGCGCGAGCCTTTCGATCGCCGCCGACAACGCAAGACAGAACGCGGCCGACGCGAAGCTGCGTCAGGCGTTCGATTCGTTCATGCCGACAATTTCGATCGTGGGCGAGAAAATACTGACCTCGTCAATCAACTACGACCCGCAGCCGATCGTCTCGGGTTTCGACACGAATATCTATCACCAGCCCGACGCGATCGGCCTTCAGTTTTCGCTACCGGTTTTCGATGGATTCAAGCGCTACAACAATTTGCAGGCGGCGCGGGCGAACGCGGCGGCCGGCCGCTTCCTTCAGGCGGCGGCGCGCCCCGGCATCCTCGTGCTCGAGTCTGAAGCACATGCAAAGGCGCGCGGGGCGCGTACGGATATCGTGCTTGCGGGCTTTGCGGCCAACGCCGACGCCGGCGACATCGTATCGCCGTCGGCCGATGGCATGGCGCGCGCCATGCGCGACTGTCTTGCCGATGCGCGGCTGTCGGCTTCCGACATCGCCTACGTCAATGCGCATGGCACCGGCACACGCGCCAACGACAATTCCGAGACGCAGGCCATGAAGATGATCTTTGGCGACAGCGGCGTCCCGCCGATTTCCTCGATCAAGGGCGCGACGGGCCATTCCCTCGGCGCCGCCGGCGGCCTCGAAGCGGTCGCCACGGTCATGGCCATGCGCAAGTCCGTAGCGCCGCCGACAGTCAACCACCAGGAATTCGACCCGGATTGCGACATGGACGTCATCCCGAACATCGCGCGGCAGATGGAAATCGGCGCGGCCTTGTCGAATTCCTTCGCCTTCGGCGGCCTCAATGCCGCGCTGGCGTTCAGGCGCGCGGCGTGAACAGCAGCGCGCGTCAGCCCATGAAGCTGACGCGCGGCGCGCCCTTTTCGACGCGGCCGACGATGCGCGCCGCGGGATAGCCTTCCGCCACGATCATCGCACAGATCTCCTGCGCCTTCTCCGGCGCGCAGGCGATCAGCAGGCCCCCCGATGTCTGCGGATCGGTGAGCAGATGCCGGCGCCATTCCGGCCAGTCCGCGGGCATGTCGATATTCTCGCCATAGCTCGACCAGTTGCGATGCGAGGCGCCCGTCACGCATCCCTTCTGCGCGAGCGCCGCCGCGTCGTCGAGATAGACGACCGCATTCGCGTCGATGGCGATCGAGGCGCCTGAACCCTGCGCCATTTCCAGCGCATGCCCGGCAAGCCCGAAGCCTGTCACATCCGTCATGGCGTGGACGTCCGGGTCTTTCGCCAGCTTCGCGCCGATACGGTTCAGCTTCGTCATCGAACCGACCATCTCGACGTAGTTTTCAGGCGACAGCAGGTTCTTCTTGACCGCCGACGAATAGATGCCGACGCCGATCGCCTTGGTGAAGATCAGCGCGTCGCCAGGCTTCGCCTCGCTGTTGCGCCTGATGTTTTCCTCGCGGCATGTGCCGATGACCGCGAGGCCGTAGACCGGCTCCGGACAGTCGATGGAATGGCCGCCCGCCACGGGAATTCCCGCTTCCGCACAGATGGCGCGCCCGCCATCGAGAATGAGACGCACGGTTTCCGGCGCGATCTTGTCGACGGGCATGCCGAGGACGGCGAGCGCCATGATCGGCGTTCCGCCCATCGCATACACGTCCGAGATCGCGTTCGTGGCGGCGATCCGTCCGAAGTCGAAGGGATCGTCGACCATCGGCATGAAGAAGTCGGTCGTCGCGATGATGCAGGTTCCGTCCTCGAGACGATAGACGGCGGCGTCGTCGCCGGTCTCCGTGCCGACGAGCAGGTTCGCGTAGGGATGCGCGACCGGTTGGTTCGCCATGAGTTGGCGAAGCACGGAGGGCGCGAGCTTGCACCCGCAGCCGCCGCCATGGGCGAGGCTGGTGAGGCGGACGACGGGCGCATTCATCGCAATTTCCTCCGTGCGCCGCGATCAGATCGCGGTCGTTTCCTTTGTCTTGATCGTGTAGCGGAACGTGTCCGGGTCGAGGCAGTCGAGTCGCAGTCCCGCGACTTCCGCCTGCGGATACATGAGGAAGCCGAGCCTGGGGCCGTTCGAGCCGGGCAGGGCGACGTCATGCGCGAAATTATAGGCAAGCCAATTGCCTTCCCATGCGCCGAACAAAGTCTTGCGCGCGGCTGGGACCTTGGCGTCGCCGACGGCGAGATTGCCCGGCGGTTCCTCGAGCACGACCTTGCGCACATCGGCGGGGTCCATCGGCGTCCAGCCGTGTCCGTCGAGCCAGACTTCGGCGCGGCAATGTTGCGCCTTGGTGATCGTGTCGGAATTCGCGCCGAGGCTCTTGTAGCCGAATTTCGAAGGCGCGATGCGTATGCCATAGACGTCCCGTGCAGGCAGGCCAGCCGCGCGTGAAAGTCCGACGAACAGCGCGTTCAGATCGGCGCATTTGCCGCCGAGGTCGCCCGATTTCAGCATGGCGGCGACGTCGCCGATGCCGCAACCGCGCGTCGAGGCGCGACGGAAGGAATTGTCGACCACCCATTCGTAGATCGCGCGGGCCTTATCGACATCGGTGCGCGCGCCGGCGGTGATCTTGTCGGAGGTCTGCTTGACGATGCCGTCGGTCGGAATGAGATCCGTGGCGGCGAGGTAGAACTTGCGCTCGGTCGACGACAGCGGCGCTGAAGCCTCGCGCTTGTCGAGATCGACCGAGCGGTCGCGCGTGGCGATGCGGTTTGTCAGTTCGACGAACGGCGCCTTTTCGCTGGCTGTCCACTCGACGCGCAACATGCCCGGCGCGTGGCTGCCGCTCTTGAAGACGGTCGCCTTGCCGTTGGTGCGCCAGTCCGCGCCGTTCGGCTTCATCCACGCGTCCTCGCGCACCGAGGGAAGCGGTAGCCAGGCCTGCGATGCGCCGTCCTTCGCGGCGAGGTCGAGCCGTGTCGTGATGTCGAAGCTGCGCCACTTTTCCGGCTTCGGCGCGAAGGCCGCCTGCCCGAAAGCGCTCGACGGAAGCAGGGCGCCTGCGCTGGTCGCGAGGCTGCCCGCAATGAATCCGCGTCTCCCTATGTTCATCCTCAGTCTCCCTCTTTGCTGCTTTTCTTTGGTCCACTCTCGATCGTCTCGATCAGCGTGTCCGGCTGGATTTCGTCCCATGCCACGGCGGCTTCCGCGGCGAGACGCGGTTGCCCCCTCGCGTTCAGCGCGATCGTCGAGGGCAGGCTCGTGACGCTCCATGCGCGCGAGACCGCGCGGTCGCGGTCGATGAGGACAGGAAAGGCCGTTGCGTCGCCAAATTCGCTCGTCATGAATTTCTGGACGCGGATCTCGGGCTCGGCGACGGAAACGTAAACGACCCGGATCTTCGCGCCGCCGCGTTCGGACAGGCGTCTGAGCGCCGGCAATTCTTCGCGGCACGGCTCGCACCAGGTCGCGAAGAAATGCACGAGCGTCGCGCCTGTGGGATTGGCCGCGAACGTCGCCGGAGCGCCACGCGAATCGGTCAGGGAAAAGCCGGGCGCGGGATGCGGCCAGGGCGCGAATGAAGGGGAAGGAGCGGCTTCGCAGCGAAGTCCTGACGCGCCAGCGCAGGAGATTGCGCAAGCAAGCGTAGCGGCGGCTGCAAACGATTGGAGGCCCCGACACGCGGGAGCAACCGGAAAGCTCATTAGTTCAAGGGTATACTTTTCGGCAAGGCGTGGTCAACGCCCACATTACATTGCGACGCAGCACGGCGGCGTCGCGATTTCGCTGTTGCGAAATTGACACGATTCAGCCAAACGCCTTAGAAATATTGCAAGTTTGAGATTAATTCGCTCGCCCCCACGAATCGAAAGAAACGACGGCCACTTCTAACGCCAGGGGGGCGCTGCGACAGCAGAGGGAGGTCCGTCTATGAACATGGAACTCTCGCGTCGCCAGTTTGTCGCTGGCGCAGGCGCGGGGGTCGCGGTCACGTCGCTGGGCGCGCTCGGTTTCGGGCAAACCGAGGAAGCGCATGCGGCGACAATCCGACCCTTCAAGCTGGCGAGCCTCACCGAGACGCGCAACACCTGCACCTATTGCGCGGTCGGCTGCGGCATCATCCTCTACTCGAAGGGCAATCTCGCCAAGGGCGAGAAGGCCGACATCATCCACGTCGAGGGCGATTCCGATCACCCGACCAATCGCGGCACGCTCTGCCCGAAAGGCGCGGCGCTGCTCGACATGGTCCATGCGGAAACGCGCCTGACGCAGCCGATGATCCGCAAGCCCGGCTCGAGCAAGTTCGAACCGATCGCCTGGGAGGCCGCGCTCGACAAGATCGCCCGCGCCATGAAGGACGATCGCGACGCGAACTTCGTCGCCAAGAACAAGGACGGCGCGACGGTCAATCGCTGGCTGACGACAGGCTTCCTTGCCGCTTCCGCAACCACCAACGAAACCGCCTGGACGACCTACAAGGTCGTGCGCAGCGCGGGCATGCTGGTATTCGACAATCAAGCACGCGTTTGACACGGCCCAACGGTAGCCAGTCTGGCTCCAACTTTCGGCCGCGGCGCGATGACGAATTCGTGGACGGACATCAAGAACACCGACATGGTGCTCGTGATGGGCGGCAACGCAGCCGAAGCGCATCCGTGCGGATTCAAATGGGTTACTGAAGCCAAGCAGAGCCGCGGCGCAAAGCTCGTCGTGGTCGATCCGCGCTATACGCGCACCGCTGCCGTGTCGGACTATTATGCGCCGATCCGTCAGGGGACGGATATTGCCTTCCTGCTGGGCGTCATCAACTACTGCATCAACAACAACAAGGTGCAGTGGGACTACGTGAAGTCCTTCACGAACGCGCCCTACATCGTCAGGGAAGGCTTCGGCTACTCCGACGGCCTGTTCACGGGCTACGACGAGGCCAAGCGCGACTACGATCGGACGACGTGGGACTACGAACTCGGACCGGACGGCTATGTCCAGTCCGACCTGAACCATCCGCGCAGCGTCTGGAACCTGCTGAAGGCCCATGTCGCGCAATACACGCCCGAGATGGTCGAGCGCATCTGCGGTACGCCGAAGGACAAGTACCTGAAGGTGTGCGAGATGATCGCGGAGACGTCGTCCAGAACGCGCACCATGACGTCCATGTACGCGCTCGGATGGACGCAGCACTCCAAGGGCTCGCAGAACATCCGCACCATGGCGATGCTGCAGCTTATCCTGGGCAACATTGGCGTGCGCGGCGGCGGCATGAACGCCCTGCGCGGGCATTCGAATATCCAGGGTCTGACCGACATCGGCCTGATGTCGAACCTCATCCCGGGATATCTGACGATCCCGAACGAGAAGGAAACGACGTTCGAACAATACATGTCGACGCGCGCGTTCAAGCCGATGCGTCCCGGCCAGATGAGCTACTGGCAGAACTACAACAAGTTCTTCGTCAGTTTCCTCAAGGCCATGTGGGGCGACGCGGCGACGCCGGACAACAAGTTCGGCTACGACTGGCTGCCGAAGCTCGACGTTGCGGGCTACGACATCCTGCGCGCCTTCGAACTGATGCACCAGGGCAAGATGAACCTCTACTTCTGCCAGGGGTTCAACCCGATGCTCTCCTTCCCGAACCGGAAGAAGATCACTGAAGCGCTGGGCAAGCTGAAGCTGCTGGTCGTCATGGACCCGCTGCAGACGGAGACGGCGCGCTTCTGGGAAAACCACGGCGAGTACAACGACGTGGATTCCTCGAAGATCCAGACCGAGGTGATCCAGCTTCCCTCGACGTGCTTTGCGGAAGACACAGGCTCGCTCACCAATTCCGGTCGCCAGTTGCACTGGCACTGGGCTGGCGGCACGCCGCCGGGCGAAGCCAGGCACGACACCTGGATCATGTCGCAGATCTTCCTGCGGCTGCGCGCGCTCTACCAGAAGGAGGGCGGCGTGGTCCCGAGCCGATCCTCAATCTGGACTGGCGCTACAAGGATCCGGGCGAGCCAGCGCCGGAGGAACTGGCGCGCGAACTCAACGGCTATGTCGTCGAAGACGTGCCCGATCCGAACGACGCGTCGAAAATGCTCCTCCAGAAGGGCAAGCAGGTCGCCGGCTTCGGCGTGCTGCGCGACGACGGCAAGACGGCCTGCGCCTGCTGGATCTATTCCGGTTGCTGGACGGAAGCCGGCAACAACATGGCCCGGCGCGACAACAGCGATCCGGACGAGACCGGCGCCTATGCGAAATGGGCGTGGTCCTGGCCTGCCAACCGCCGCATCATCTACAACCGCGCCTCGGCCGACATGGACGGCAATCCATGGGATCCGACGCGCAAGCTGATCTGGTGGGACGGCGGCAAATGGACCGGCTACGACGTGCCGGACATCGCGCCGACCGCCAAGCCGCAGGATGTCGGACCGTTCATCATGAACGCGGAAGGCACGGCGCGGCTCTTCTCGCTCAAGGGCATGCGCGAGGGGCCGTTCCCGGTTCACTACGAACCGTTCGAATCGCCGGTCGCCAACGTCGTGGCGCCGAAGATCCGCGGCAACCCGGTCGCCCGCGTATTCAAGGGCGATCTGGAACAGCTGGGCGATTCGAAGGAGTTCCCCTACGCGGCGACCTCCTACCGTCTTACCGAGCACTTCCACTACTGGACCAAGCACGTACGCATCAATGCGTCGCTGCAGCCGGAATTCTTCGTCGAGATCAGCGAAGCTCTCGCGAAGGAGAAAGGCATCGTGGCGGGCGGCATGGTGCGCGTCTGGTCCAAGCGCGGATCGGTCAAGGCGCGCGCGGTCGTCACCAAGCGCATCAAGCCGCTCATCTGCGACGGCAAGACCGTCCACGTGGTCGGCATACCCTTGCACTGGGGCTTCATGGGACAGGCGAAGAAGGGCTTCGGCCCGAACTCGCTGACGCCGTTCCTCGGCGACGCGAACACGGACACGCCCGAATTCAAGGCGTTCCTCGTCAACATCGAACCGGTCTCGGGACCGGTGGCCTAAGGGAGGAAGTGAGATGTACCCACCGCTTCCCAATCCCGGGGTCGCCCCCGTTCCGGCGAAGTTCGGCGAGGCCGATCTCATTCGCCGCTCGGCTTCGTCGGTGACGCCGCCGGCTTCCCGTCAGACGGAAGTCGCCAAGCTCATCGACGTGTCGAAGTGCATCGGCTGCAAGGCCTGCCAGTCGGCGTGCCAGGAATGGAACGACCTCCGCGAGGATGTCGGAACCAACAATGGCACGTACAACAACCCGCTGGACCTCACCCCGGCGAGCCTCACGGTGATGCGCTTCACCGAATGGGACAATCCGGAAACGGGCAATCTCGAGTGGCTGATCCGCAAGGACGGCTGCATGCATTGCGAGGACCCGGGCTGTCTCAAGGCCTGTCCGTCGCCGGGCGCCATCGTGCAATATTCGAACGGCATCGTGGACTTCGATCACACGAAGTGCATCGGCTGCGGCTATTGCGTGAAGGGCTGTCCGTTCAACGTGCCGCGCATCTCGCAGGTCGACAACAAGGCCTACAAGTGCACGCTCTGCTCGGATCGCGTCGCGGTCGGACAGGGACCCGCCTGCCAGAAGGCCTGCCCCACGCAGGCCATCGTCTTCGGTCCGAAGGAGGACATGAAGAAATGGGCGGACGGGCGCATCCAGGACCTGAAGTCGCGCGGCTACAAGAACGCCGGCCTCTACGATCCGCCGGGCGTCGGCGGCACGCACGTCATGTACGTGCTGCAGCACGCCGACAAGCCGGAGATCTACGCCGGATTGCCCGCCAATCCGCGGATCAGCCCGGTCGTCGAACTCTGGAAGGGCGTGACCAAATACGCGGGCCTCGCCGTCATGGGCGCGGCCGCAGCGCTCGGCTTCGTCCATCATGCGGTGGCCGGACCCAACCGCGTTTCGGTCGAGGATGAAGAGAACGCCCGCAAGCTGACGGAGAACGGCCAATGAGCGCCTATGACGTCCAGAGCGGCGACAAGGTCCACAAGGGCGATCCCGTCATCGTCGAGCGTTACACGGCGCCGGCGCGGGCCAACCATTGGGTGACCGCGATCTGCCTCGTGCTGCTCGCGCTCTCCGGCCTCTCGCTTTTCCATCCGAGCCTGTTCTTCCTGACCGGCCTGTTTGGCGGAGGACAATTGACGCGCACGATCCATCCCTGGATCGGAATCGTCCTGTTCTTCAGCTTCTCGGGCCTTTTCGTCAGGTTCTGGAAGGCCAACCTCTGGCGCAGCGTCGACAGCGTCTGGCTGTCGCGCGTGCGCGAGGTGATGCTCGGCCATGACGAGAACCTGCCCGATGTCGGCAAGTACAATGCCGGGCAGAAGCTGATGTTCTGGTTCATGTCGGCGCTGATCGTGCTGCTGATCATCACCGGCCTGATCATCTGGGACCAGTATTTCTACGCCTACACGACCATTCCGACGAAGCGTCTCGCCGTGCTGCTGCATGCGCTGGGCGCCATCGGCATCATCTGCGTCTGGATCGCGCATGTTTATGCGGCGATCTGGGTGCGCGGGACGATGGGCGCAATGACCAGCGGAAAGGTGACCGGCGGCTGGGCCTGGCGGCATCATCGCAAGTGGCTGCGCGAACTGGTCGGTCGCCCGCAATGAGACATCCGCGCGCTTGAGCGCGCGGAACTCTCTGCTAGTCTCTCGGGGCGCGCGCCCTGGAACCTGATCTTGAGCGCGCGTCCATCCACGTGGCCCGTGCGGTTCGTGAGGACATTTGAATGAGTGATGCCGGCGCGTCGCAGCCGATGCCCGAGATGATCGGCCAGCCCGTCGATCCTCCCTTCGTCCGTCTCCCCGATCCCTCGACCCTTTTCCGCGTGCGCGCGCAACGTTTCGCCGTGCTTGCGCAGACGCATCAGCTTGCGCCCTATCTGCATTTCATGGCCGGCCTGTCGGAGGCCCAGCATCGCACCTGCGACGGATTGCCCGAGCCCGCAATGCCGGATCAGGCGGACCTCGATCGCGCGCGCGAATATGCCATGCCGCCGTTCGACCGCGGGCGCTTCAAGACGGACGCTGCGCTGGACGCGACCTTCGAAAAGCTGTTCTCGCTCGCTCCGCAGATCGACATGCCGGATCAGGCGCGCGCCGCGCTCGCGCGCGCGACCGCGCTCGACGGCGCCGCGCGCGCCGAAATGACGGCCCTGGTCCTCAACCATGTGCCGCCGGGCCAAAGGGCCGGCGAATACGCCTTCGTCGCCGCGGCCCTACAGGCGCATTTCGCCCGGCTCGCATCCCGTCTCGCGCCGAAGAGCCTCGTTCCGGTAGGCGAGGGCGCGTGCCCGGCCTGCGGCTCGCCACCTGTCGCCAGCATGGTCGTCGACTGGCCGAACGCCAGCGGCGTGCGCTATTGCGCCTGCTCGCTGTGCTCGACCTTCTGGCATGTCGTGCGCGTGAAATGCGTGTGCTGCGGATCGACCGGCGGCATTTCTTACGAGGAGATCGCCGACGGGCCCAGCGCCGGACAGGTGCGCGCCGAGACCTGCCAGACGTGCAAGTCTTACGTGAAGATCATGCTGGCGCAGAAGGATCCCTCGCTTGATCCTTTTGCCGACGACGTGGCGACGCTCGGCCTCGACCTTCTGGTGCGCGAGACCGGACTGCGGCGCGGCGGCGTCGATCCTTTCCTGATCGGCTATTAGCGATGCAGAGCAAGCCGGTCCCCGACACGCAATCGCTGCGGCGCCTGCCGTCGGTGGACGAAGTATTGCGTGATCCGGCCGCCGCCGCGGCGGTCGAGCGTCACGGGCGTGCGATCGTCGTCGCCGCGATCCGCGACGCGCTCGCGGCCGCGCGCGAGGGGCGGCAGGAAATCGACGGCGCCGCCGCAATCGCCGCACGTGCGGCGGAAGCGGCGGAACGCGCCGCGCAGCCGTCTTTGAAAAGCGTCATCAACCTGACCGGTACGGTGCTGCACACCAATCTCGGCCGCGCGCTGCTGGCGGACGCCGCGGTGGAAGCGGCGACCGCCGCCATGCGCGAGGCGGTCGCGCTCGAATTCGATGTCGGCGGCGGCAGGCGCGGCGAACGCGACGATCACCTGCGCGGCCTGCTGCGGGAACTGACCGGCGCGGAAGACGCGACCATCGTCAACAACAATGCAGCCGCCGTCCTGCTGACGCTGAACACGCTGGCCAAGGGCAAGGAGGCGATCGTCTCGCGCGGCGAACTGATCGAGATCGGCGGCGCCTTCCGCATGCCCGACATCATGGCGCGCGCTGGCGCGAAGCTGGTCGAGGTCGGCACGACCAATCGCACGCATGCCAAGGACTATGCCGAGGCGATCGGCCCGCGCACCGGCCTCGTTCTGAAGGTGCATACGTCGAACTACCGGATCGAGGGTTTCACCAAGGAAGTATCCGCGCGCGAACTGGCTGAGATCGCGCACGGGAAGGGCGCGCCGCTCGTCAACGACCTCGGCTCCGGCGTTCTGGTCGATCTCGCGCGCTACGGGCTGAAACATGAGCCGACGGTGGCCGAATGCGTCGCGGAGGGCACCGACCTGGTCACCTTCTCCGGCGATAAATTGCTCGGCGGTCCGCAGGCGGGTTTCATCGTCGGCCGCAAGGAGCTGATCCAGCGTCTCAACCGCAATCCGATGAAGCGCGCGTTGCGCGTCGACAAGATCAGGATCGCCGCGCTGGAAGCGACGCTGAAACTCTATCGCGATCCGGACCGGCTCGCCGATAGATTGCCCGCGCTGCGCGCCCTGTCGCGGACGCGCGCCGATATTGCGGCGCAGGCGCAGGGGATCGTGCAGCGCGTGCAGGCTCTGGTGGGACCGGATTTCGTCGTGAACGTTTGCGAATGCGCGAGCGAGGTCGGGTCGGGCGCATTGCCCACGGAGAAGATCGCCAGCGCTGGCCTCGCCATCCGCGCGTCGCAGGCAAAAGCCGCCCGCAAGGTCGTCGGGCTTTCGGAAAGAATGCGCGGCTTGCCCGTTCCCGTCGTCGGCCGCATCGAGGACGGCGCGCTGGTGCTCGATCTTCGCTGCCTGACCGACGACATGCGGCTGCTGGAAACGCTCGCCCATCTCGGCGCGGAGCCGAGCCCGTGATCGTCGGCACGGCGGGTCATATCGACCACGGCAAGACGTCGCTGGTGCGCGCGCTGACCGGAGTCGACACAGACCGGCTCCAGGAAGAAAAGGCGCGCGGCATTTCGATCGACCTCGGCTTCGCCTATCTGCCGGCGCCGGATGGTTCGATCATCGGCTTCGTCGACGTGCCGGGCCACGAGAAATTCGTGCACACCATGCTGGCCGGCGCGACCGGCATCGACTTCGTTGTGCTGGTGGTCGCGGCGGACGACGGCGTCATGCCGCAGACGCGTGAACATCTCGCCATCGTCGACCTGCTCGGCCTGAAGCGCGGCATCGTCGCCGTGACGAAGATCGACCCGGTTGCGCCGGAGCGCGTCGCCGAGGTCGAGACGCAGATCGCGAACCTGCTGCTCGGCTCGGCGCTCGAAGGCGCTGACATGTTTCCCGTTTCATCGACCACCGGGCAGGGCGTCGACGATTTGCGCGCCCGCCTTTTCGGGGAGGCGGGCAAGACAATTGCGCGCAAGGCCGAGCGCGCCTTCCGCTTCGCGGTCGATCGTTCCTTCACGCTTGCCGGCGCGGGAACAGTCGTCACCGGCATCGTTCTTTCCGGCGTGGTCGCGACCGGCGACCGCGTGACGATCTCGCCGTCCGGCCGCGTTGCGCGCGTCCGTTCGATCCACGCGCAGAACAGGCCGGCCGAGCGCGGCCGCGCGGGCCAACGTTGCGCGCTCAATCTCGCTGGCGACGGCGTCACGAAGGAAGCGGTGGCGCGCGGCGATTTCGTGCTCGCGCCGGAATTGCACGCGCCGACCGACCGCTTCGACGCGCGCATCAGGCTCCTGTCGTCGGAAAAGCGCGCGCTCGCGCAATGGACGCCGGCGCGCCTGCATCATGCGGCCGGCGATGTCGCCGCCCGCATCGTCCTGCTCGGCGACGATCCCGTCGCGCCGGGCGAAGAGGCTCTGGTGCAGGTCGTGCTGGAGCAGAAGATTGCCGCAAGCGTCGGCGACCTGTTCGTTCTGCGCGACACGACGGCGCAACGCACGATCGGCGGCGGCACGATGCTCGACCTGCGCCCGTCGCAACGCAAGCGCCGCACGCCCGAACGCCGCGCCATATTGCAGGCGCTGGCGCTGGGCGATCCGAAGCAGAGCCTGAAGGCGCTGCTCGACCTGCCGCCCTTCCACGTGGATCTGACGGCTTTCGCGCGCGATCACGGCCTGACGCCGGAGCAGGGCGAAGCCATGTTCGACGAACTCGACGTGCAGGCCTTGCCGGCAGGCGGCGGCCTCGTCGGCGTTTCCCGCGCAACGCACGGACGCATGATCGAAAGCCTTCGTACGAAGCTGGCGGCTTTCCACGCCGACAATCCCGACCTGCAGGGCGTTGGGCTCGAACGCCTGCGGCTGCAGATGGAGCCGCGCCTGCCTGCGCCCTTCTTCCGCGCCTTCCTGCAGGCGATCGCGTCGGGCGCCGGCGTATCGCTCGACGGCGCATGGGTGAAACTCGCCAGCCACGAGGTAAGGCTCGCGCCGCAGGACGAGGCGACCTGGCGCAGGATCATGCCGCTGATCTGCGACGCCGAGCGCTTTCGTCCGCCGCGCGTGCGCGACATCGCCGGCGTCCTGTCGGTTCCCGAACCGGAAATCCGCCGCCTGATGAAACTCAATGCGCGCATGGGCCGTCTCGACGAGGTCGCGCACGATCATTTTTTCCTGCGCGCGACCGTCGCCGAAATGGTCGACATCGCCGCAGATCTCGCCGGCGATGCGCCGGATGGTCATTTCACCGCCGCGCATTTTCGCGACCGGCTCGACAATGGCCGCAAGGTCGCGATCCAGATCCTCGAATTCTTCGATCGTCACGGCGTGACCTTGCGCCGGGGCGACCTGCGCCGCATAAACCGGCACAGGATCGACCTGTTCGGGCGCGCCCCCGAGGCGAAGGAGGCGCGCGCGGCGTCGTGAGGAAGAGAATCGTCCCCGGTGGGGCGTCCGGACTTCAAATCCGGGAGGGGCCGCGAGCCGGTCTCTGGTGGGTTCGACTCCCTCTCTCTTCCGCCAGCCGCGCTATTCGGCGGCCTGCGGCAGGTCGAGCCGCGCCCGCGGCGCCTCGCCAGTGACGACAGACACGCGCTCGCCCCAGCGCTCGTGCGGGTAGTAATCCCAGATCGCGTGATGCTGGCTCGCCCAATTGTCCCAGATGACGAGCGAGTTCGGCTGCCAATGCACGCGCGTCTGCAGCGCCAGCTGGCTTTCGACATGGCGTGCGAGCAACGCGAGGATCGCATCGCTTTCCTTACGCGTGAGCTGCACGATATGCGACGTGAACGACGCGTTCACGTAAAGGAACTTCCGACCCGTGCGCGGGTGCGTGACGACGACGGGATGCTCGGTCTGCGGATAGGTCTTGCCGGGATTGGGTTGCGACCCATAGCCAGCCGTCCAGGCGAGCGATCCGTCGTGAATGGCGGTCAGGCCGTCGAGCAGCGCCTTGATCGGTTCCGACAGGAATTCATAGGCGAGATACATGTTGGCGAAGGCCGTGTCGCCGCCAAGAGGCGGCGTTTTCGTGACGCGCAGCAGCGAATAGGCGATCGGCGAAGGATCGCATGACACGTCGGGATGCCAGCCGTCGCCGGCGGTGAAACGCGAATCCCTGCCCGTCTTCCAGGACAGGAATTCCGGATCGAAATCTCCGGCGCCCTGAAAGCGCGTGGCGGCGAGTTCGTGGCGATGCAGCGACTTGCCGAAGCGCAACGCCAGCTTCTTGTGCTGCTCGCGGTTCAGGTCCTGGTCGCGGAAGACGACCGCAAGATTTTCATCGAGCGCCCTGCGGATTTCCGCGAATTGCGCGTCGGACAAATCCTCCGACAGGTCGACGCCGGATATTTCCGCGCCGATCGTCGGTGAAATCTGCGTCACGCCGATGGTCTCGTATGGCTTGCGGCGCTCGGCGTTCCACGCCTCTAACGCCACCTTGTCGTTGAAGTCCCTGTAGAAGCTCATTGGTCTGCTCTCTCTGCTGATGGTTCAGATCACGTATTCGGGCGCGGATTTCTCCCGCTGCAGAAGCCGGCCGAGAATCCGCTCTTCCAGAACAGCGAGATCCACGGACCCACGCCGTCGCGGGCGTGGCAGCGTCACGGAAACATCGAGTGCGATGGCGCCGTCCTCGATCAGCACCACGCGGTCGGCGAGCGCGAGCGCTTCGGCCACGTCGTGCGTAACCAGAACGGCCGTGAATTTCTGTTCGAGCCACACACGCTCGATCAATCCCTGCATTTCAATGCGGGTCAGCGCGTCGAGCGCGCCGAGCGGTTCGTCCAGCGCCAGAAAGCGCGGTCGTGAGACGAGGGCGCGCGCCAGCGCCACGCGCTGCTTCTGTCCGCCCGACAGCACGGAAGGCCAGTTGCCGGCGCGATCTTCCAGCCCGACGGCTGCGAGCGTTTCCAGCGCGCGTTCGCGCGCTTCCGGCGTACCGGCCTCGCCGGAGAGGCCAACTTCCACATTGGCCAGCACGCTCGCCCAGGGCAGCAGTCGCGGCTCCTGGAACATGATGCGCGCTTCCTCGCGCCTGTCTTTCCTGTCCGGCGCCTCGCCGATCCAGAAATCGCCCGAAGACGGCTGGTCGAGACCTGCGAGAATGCGCAGCAATGTGCTCTTGCCGCAGCCGCTGCGTCCGACGATGGCGAGAAATTGCCCCGCCGGGACGTGCAGCTCCAGCCCGCGCAGCACTTCCAGTGCGCCGAACCGGCGGCCGAGATTGCGCGCCGTGACGGGCACGCCGCTCGAAGGCTCGCGGAACAGGCCGTTGAAGTCCGGAATGCTGGTGCGCGCGGAAATCGCTTCGATGGCGCTCATGCCCTGGCTCCTTTCGCGAAGGCCGGGTTCCATTTGAGGAATCGCGCTTCGAGCAGACGCGCGGCGGAATCGGCGGCCTTGCCGAGAAGCGCGTAGATGAGGATCGCCAGCACGACGACATCGGTCTGCATGAATTCGCGCGCCTGCATGGCCATGTAGCCGAGGCCGGATTGCGCCGCGATCGTCTCGGCGACGATCAAGGTCAGCCACATCACGCCGAGCGCGAAGCGAAGCCCGACGAAGATCGAGGGCAGGGCGCCCGGCAGGATAACGCGACGGAACAGGTCGGTTCGCGACATGCCGTAGCTGCGGCCCATTTCGATCAGTTGCGGATCGACCGAGCGCACGCCGTGCAGCGTATTGATGTAGACGGGGAAGAACACCCCGAGCGCGACGAGGAACAGCTTTGCTTCCTCGTCGATGCCGAACCACAGGATCACCAGCGGGATCAGAGCAAGATGCGGAATGTTGCGCACCATCTGCAACGTGGAATCCGTGAGGATCTCCGACGTTTTCGACAGGCCATTGGCCAGGCCGAGCGCGAATCCGATTCCGCCGCCGATGACGAAACCGGCTGTCGCGCGCAGAAAGCTGACGCCGATGTTGCGGGCGAGTTCGCCCGACAGCGTCAGCTTCCATAGCGCCTGCAGCACGCCGAGCGGACTCGGCAGCACATTGCGCGACAGCCAGCCGAAGGAGGAGGCGGCTTGCCAGAGCAGGAGGATCAGCAAGGGGACGAGCCATGCCGCGGCCTTGCCGCCGGCCAGCGCGCGCAACCGCTCGCCCACCGGCGCTATCGGCGCCTGTGCTTTAGGCAGCGGGATCGAGTCCGAAAAATTGCTCATGTCAGCCTCAGGACCCCGGCGTCCATTTCCAGACGATGTCGGCGACGCGCACCGGCTTCGGAATCAGGCCGAGCCTGGCGAAGCGGTCGGCGACCTTCTGTTGCGTGATGATCACTTCGTCGGTGACCGGACCCACCGCGAAGGTCGAGCGCGACACGGCCCGGCGCACGGCTTCGAGATCGACGCCGGTCGCCTCCGATTGCGCCTTCGAAACCTCGTCGCGATGCGTATCGGCCCAGCGGCCTTCGGCGGCGAGGGTTTCGTTGAGGCGCGCCACGAGCGAGGGATATTTCTGAACGAAGTCCGAGCCGACGATGTAGAAGGCATTGGAGGAATGGACCTCGTGCTCCCATGCGATGGCGCGGGCGTTGAACTTGAGTTCGGCCAGCGCGACATAGGGGTCCCAGATCGACCAGGCGTCGACCGCTCCCTTGGTGAAGGCGGCGGTGGCGTCTGCGGGCGCCAGCGGTACGGGCTGGATGTCCGTCCAGGCGATGTTGGCCTTTTCGAGCGCGGCGACCAGCAGATTGTGAGCGCTCGAACCCTTGCCGAAGGCGATCTTCTTGCCCTTCAGATCGGCGAGAGTCCTGATCGGCGAATCCTGCGGGACAAGGATCGCCTGGTTGTTGCCGCGCGAGGTGACAGCGGCGGCATAGCGGATCTTCGCGTCGCCCGCCTGTGCGAAGATCGGCGGCGCGTCTCCGACATAGCCGAAGTCGACGCTGCCGACGTTGATGGCTTCCAGCAGCGGCGGTCCGAACTGGAAGTCGACCCACTTGATGTCGATGCCGAGCGGCTTGAACGCAGCTTCCACCTGTCCGCGCTGGCGCACGGCCGGAAAGAAGCCGCCCTTTTGCGTTCCGATGCGGATTTCAGCGGGCTTGCCCTGCGCGCGGGCGGGAAGGGCCAGGGCGGCGGCGATGGCGGCGCTTCCGGCGAGAATCTTGCGTCTGTCGATCATGTGCCTGTCTCTCTGTTGAATGTTTCAGCGTGCGCCGACGGGCGCGGGTCGGACGTCCAGGAGGGCGCGTGCGGCGCGCTCGGCGTGACGGGCGGAGCGGAAGCGGCGGCCTTCGAGGCTGTCGAAGGCGCGTTCCGACGAGAAGAAGTAGAAGCCCGAACCATCGCCGGCGACGATGCCTGCGGTTCGGTTGCGGATTTCGATGACGAAGGCGTTTGACTGGATTTGCGACATGCGTCTGCGTTCGCCGCCCGAGGCGGCGCTCCATGTTTTTCCGTGTGAATCCTTGTTGCGGAGCGTTCAGCGACAGGCGCCGGTCGCCGCCGAAACGCAACGACGGACGAATGGCTTGCGCGCCTTCCTGCCTGTCGTCTGGTTCGATTTCATGCGGCGGTCTTTCGACGTTTCGATGTACGGAATCTCGATCAGTCCACCGAAATGGTCAATGAAACAGGGTCGCTCTTTTTTGCATCGCAACGCGAATGGAACCGCCTTCGCGATCGCGCGGGCAGGATGATCGATCTACCTGCCAGGTGGACTTTGCCGTCCCGCCGGTCTATTGCGCCCTATGCTGACCATGAAGGGCAAATACGGCCTCAAGGCCATGGCGCACATGGCGCGCCTGCAGCCGCAGGAGCTTGCCGCCGGTCTCGACATTTCCGAGAGCAACAACATTCCGAAGAAATTCCTCGACGCCATTCTCGCGCAATTGCGCGAGGCCGGCCTTGTCGAGGCGAAGAAGGGCAAGGGCGGCGGCTACCGGCTGGCGAAGCAGCCCGGGAAGATCATGGTCGGCGACATCGTGCGCGCGCTCGACGGGCCGCTGGCGCCGATCCTGTGCGCCAGCCGCACGGCCTACAGGCGTTGCGAGGATTGTCGCGATCCCAGGAAGTGCGAGGTCCGGCTGGCCATGACGGAAGCGCGCGACGCCATCGCGGCCGTGCTCGATCGCAAGTCTCTGGCCGACATGTGCGGCCAGGGCGCAGGCGGCGGCCCGCGGGCGGGCAGCGCGCGCCGGACGGGCGGGGCCCGCCGGACGGGCCGGTGAACGGAAAAATTCTCCCGCCGCCGTCCCGGAGAGGGCTTATTCTCTACCGGACCGGTAGATTATCGCCTTGAACCTCTCCGCCCGTCCGTGGACGATACGTCGAAACGCGACGGATCTAACCCATGGCCAAAGCTTCAGTTCCTGCACCTGCCGCCACCGGTCGTGGCCGCGCCCGCGCGGCGGTCGATGCGCTGCTGTTTCTGGCCGCGATCCTGACCGTCGCCGGCGTCGCTTTCTCGACGAGGCCCGCCGCCACTGCGAACGTCACGATTGTTTCGAGCGAACTGAAGGCCCGCTGATGGCGCGCGGACTGGACGATCTCGACCGACGCATCCTGCGCGAATTGCAGGCGGACGCGACCCTGTCGATCGCCGATCTGGCCAGCCGGGTCAGCCTTTCGCAGACCCCGTGCTGGAAACGGATTCAGAAGCTGGAGGCGATGGGCGTCATCGAGCGCCGCGTCGCCATTCTCAATCCCGAAGCGCTCGGCCTCGGCCTGGCCGTGCTGGTCGCCATCGAAGCCGGGGCGCATTCCGAGGAATGGCTCAAGGCCTTCACGGAAAAAGTCGCCGCCCTGCCGGAGGTGCTCGACCTCTACCGCATGGCGGGCGAGACGGATTACGAATTGCGCGTGATCGTGCCGGACATGCAGTCTTACGACGCCTTCTACAAGAAGCTGATCGAACTGGCGCCGATCCGCAATGTGACATCCCGATTCGTGATGGAGCGGATCAAGTCCACGACGAACCTGCCGATCCGGCTGGAGCGCGAACCGGCGGTTCCCGCGCGCGCCTGAACGGCTGTCCTTCCTATCGCTCGGTATTGAATTCGAGTTCCTGGCCGGGCAGGGCCGGCGGCACGGCGAGACGCTTGCGCATGGCGTCGAACTCCGTCGTCAGGAAAAGGGGCTTCGCCGCCGTCGCGGCCAGTTCGTTGGCGCGCTTCTGCAGCGCGGCCACCTTGTCCGGATTGGCCGCCGCGACATTGGTCTTTTCGGAAACGTCGTCCCTGAGGTTGTAGAGTTCGACCGCGGAGGGCAGCATCGTGCGCCAGATCAGTTTCCAGTCGCCCTGACGGACGGCGGCGCGATAGGGCTCGATATTGTAGACGATTTCCGTGCGGGGCGACGCCTTGCCTTCGGACAGCGTCGCCCACATGTCCATGCCGTCGAGAGGCTTGGCCTTCTGCGTCGATGCGCCCGCGAGCTTCGTCAGCGTTGGATACATGTCGACGACATGCATCATCTCGTCCGTCGTTCCCGGCTTGATCCGGCCGGGCCAGTTGGCCAGTGCAACGACGCGCGTACCGCCCTCGTAGAGCGATCCCTTGCCGTCGCGATAGGGGCCGTTGTCACAGGGAATCCTGACGCCGTTCATGTCGAGTTCGCCCGCGAACATCGCGTTGGTCGTTCCGCCGTTGTCGCTCTGGAAGACGATCAGCGTGTTGTCGCGCAGGCCGCGCTTCTTCAGCGCCGCGACGACGCGGCCGATCTGGTCGTCCATCGCCGTGATCGAAGCCGCATAGGCGCGGCGGCTCGGATCCTGGATGTTCTTGTACATCGCCAGATAATTCTCGGGCGCCTGGTAGGGCGTATGCGGCGCGTTGAACGTCAGGTAGAGATAGAAGGGCTTCTTGCCGTCCTGCTGCTCGATCAGCTTCACCGCGTCATTGCCGAGCAGCGTGGTCGTATAGCCCTTCTCGATCACCTTCCTGTTGTCGCGATACCAGTCGACGACGTGGTGCTGCTCGTGCGTGAAATAGTCGAGTTCGCCGATCAGCGGCCCGTATTGATGATCGAACCCGCGCTGGCGCGGCCAGTATTTCTGGTCGGCATGGCCCAGATGCCACTTGCCCACGATGGCCGTCGAATAGCCGGCGTCCTTGAGGGCCTGCGGCAGGAGCCATTCGTCGGTCGCAAGACCATAGGTGTGGCCCGACGCGATGACGGCGGTCTGCAGGCCGTAGCGCATGGGATAGCGGCCGGTCATCAGCGCGGCGCGCGTCGGCGTGCACATCGGCTGCGCGTAGAATTGTCCGAACTGCACGCCTTCCTTCGCCAGTTCGTCGAGGTTCGGCGTCCTGATGTCGGAACCATGGAAACCGACATCCTTCCAGCCGAGGTCGTCGGCGACGATATAGACGATGTTGGGCTTCGCCGCGGCGGCGGCCGTTTGCGCGCTGGAAATCGCCGGCGCCGCGACGAGAGCCGCCGCGGTGGCCACGGCAAAAAGAAAAACGGGCCGCATCTCTTCCCCATAGTCGCCGCACGCGCCGGTCGAGGGCCGGACCGGTGTCGCAGGGGGCGATTCCGCTGGCGACATTTTTCAAAATGACATATATGTCATTTTGACGCAACCGGCTGGACCATGGCGCTTTCTGACCTTCACGTCGACCACAGGCCGCGGGTGGCCGCCGAGCGGCGCGCGCGAATGCGGCGCGCGCTCGTCGAAAGCGCATTGCTGGTCTTTGCCGAAAAAGGGCTGGAAGCTTCCGTCATCGACGACGTGATCCGTGCGGCGGACGTGTCGCGCGGCAGCTTCTACAATCATTTCCGCACCAATGCGGAACTTCTGCACGCCGCCAACGAGGAATTGAGCAACGAAATCGCCTCGGCGATCGAGACGGTCGTGCTGAACTACGCCTCGCCGACGGCGCGGCTGATCGTCGGCGTGCGCATGTACATGGGCGTGGCGCGCCGCTTCCCCCTGTTTGCGGCTTTCCTGGCGCAGGTCGGCCTGCATTTCGTCGGCCCCGGCAATCTCCTCTACGCCTATCTGCCGGTCCATATCGAAATGGGCTTTGCTAATGGCGAGTTCCGGCGCACGCCGATGCTCGCCGCGCTCGACGCCATTGTCGGCGCCGGCGTGCTTGCCGTAACGCGGATCGCGCGCGGCGAGGCGGACGAGGACTATCTCGCCGGGCTTCTGCTCGCGCTGATGCGCGGCCTGGGGGTCGCCGATTCCGTAACCGCCGGTTGGATGGCGATCGAACAGCCGGCGCTCGAATTCGCTGACGATTCGCTGCTCGAGCGCAGCCATCGGCGCTTCACCGCCTTGCAAGACGCGTCGTCGCGCTGATCGCGCGTCGGCGGGATCATGGCGGCCGTGGTTCAATCGAAGCGGTCGAGCTTCACGGTCGTCGTCGGACCGACCGCGAGATTGGTGTCGTCGAGAAAGACGATCTTGGCGGAGCTCGCCTGGCCGGTGCGCACCGTCTCGTTGCGCACGACGTTTTCGCCGGCGTTGATGGGCGTCGATTGTCCACGCGTCACGTCGTTCTGGACGATCGCCGCCACGCCGATCTTTTGCGCATGCGCCGCCCCGGCCGCCAAGACCGATAGCCCGACGCCGGCGCATGCCGCGATGGAGAAAGCGATAATCCGGGCCATGGCCCGAGCCCCCGATGAACCAGTGGATTCTACCCGCCGCAGCCGCCAGACGCAACGATTCGCGGTCGCGTGCGCGCATTCCGGCGCGCCTTGTTTCGCCTGCCTCCACGCTGTGACACAATCGCGACAGGGAGAGAGACGTCCATGCGGCCTCTGGCGATCGTCAATCCAGCGTCGGGAGGCGGCAGGTGCGGTCAGGCCGCGCCGCGCCTACTGTCGCGCGTCGCACCGGCGATCGATATCGAGACGAGCGCGCGACCCGGCCATGCCTCGGAAATCGTTGCGGACGCCTATGCGGCCGGTCGGCGGACGTTCGTCGTGCTCGGCGGCGACGGCGCACTGTTCGAGGTCGTCAACGGCCTGCCTCCCGCAGCCATTGCGGACGGCCAGACGCTTGTGTGCGTCGTTCCCCTCGGAACCGGCAATTCGCTGGTCCGCGACTTGCCGGTCCTGCCTCTGGATGAAGCGCTGGCGCCGAAGGCGCGCACGGCGGCCCGCGACTGCGATCTGCTGCGGATCCTCTGCCGCGAGCGGACGTTCCATTGCGCCAACATGGTGAGCTACGGTTTCGCGGCGGCCGTCGGGCGCGTCGTCAACAATCACCTGAAGCCGTTCGGCGCGGCCAGCTATTCGATCGGGGTCTTGTGGATGGTGGCGCGGCTCGCGCCGCATCTGCTGCCTTATGCGCTGGACGGAGGCCGAGAGCGTCGCGAGCAACTGACGCTGCTCTCCGTCGCCAACAGCCGCTACACCGGCGCCGGCATGTTGATGGCGCCGGAAGCCGAGATCGACGACGGACTGATGGATGTCGTCAGCGGCGAGGCCATCGGGCGCATGAAACTGCTGCGGCTTTTCCCGAAGATCTTCGATGGCAGCCACGTCGACGATCCCGCGGTGCGCGTCGAGAAGGCGAAATCGCTCGCCTTCGATTTCGATGCGCCGGTCGGCATGATCGCCGACGGCGAGTTCGTCGTCGCGACGCCGCAACGCATCGACGTCGCGCCGCGCGCGTTGCGGATGCTGGCCATCGCGACGGCCGCCTAGAGAAAGCTCGCGTCGGTCGGCAGGCCCATCAGCGCGCGGCCCGTCAATTCCCAGGTCTGCGGCGCGATCATCATGTGTTGTGCGCCGACGAATGCGTCGCGGAACCGGCGCTGCAGCGACGAATCGAGAAACACCGACGAGCCGCCGCCGAGGTCTGCCATCGCGCGCGTGACGGACGCGCAGGTGCACACGGCGTGGGTCGCCGCGAGCCGCAGATCGACCCGCTCGGCCAGGGAGACTTCGCCGCTTTGCTGCGCCTTGTCCCAGGCCTTGCCGATCGCCTCGTAGTAATAGGCGCGCGCCGCACGCAATTGCGCCACCGCCTCTGCCAGCGCGGCTTGCGCCGTGGCGCGTTCGGCGACGACGCGGGCCGAACCCTGTGGCTTCTTGCCTCCGGCGAGTTCGACGAGTTCGTCGGCCGCCGCGCGCGCATTCCCGAGCATGACGGCGGCGATGCCGAGCGCCAGCAGGCCAAATACCGGAAAGGCGTAGAGCGCGCCGTTCGCGCGAGGTTTGTCCGATACGATGGAGGTGGAACGCCCCTTCGGAATGCGCAGGTCTTTGACGACCATCTCGCCCGATCCCGTCCCGCACAGTCCCGCGACATGCCAGGAATCGATCAGCGTCGCGTCGCCGGCCGGAAAGAACAGCATGCGGGAATCAGGCGCGCCGTTCTTCAGGCGCCGGACCTCGCCATCCACGACGATCGCCGCGCCGCCGCTGAGCCAGTGGCAATTGGCCGATCCCGACGCCCATTGCCACTTGCCCGACAGAATGTAGCTGTCGCCGTCCTCGATCGCCCGCCCCATCGGCGCGAACACGCCGCCGGAAATGACATCGGGCGGCCCGAAAATTTCTCGCGCGACGTCGGGGGCGAGCCAGGCCGCGTTGAGGCTCGACGTGACGCCGATCATCACGCACCAGCCAGCCGACGCGTCCGCCGCGCCGATTGTCTCGATTGCCCGGAGCAGGGTCGCCGGATCGTGTTCCGGGCCGCCGATCTCGCGCGGAAGGCCCATGCGGAACAGGCCGACCGCCGCCATATGCGCCGCCAGGTCGGGGGGCAGGCGGCGCGCCAGTTCGATCTCGCGCGCGCGAGCGGCGATCGTCGGCCGGATGGCGGTCGCAGCTTCCAGAATCGGCATGAAGCTCCCCGGAGATGACATTTCGCCGTCGCGCGGCGCGACACTCAGTGTGAGGAGCGGCGCGGCGCCGTCAAGCGCCGGCGCGCCGGTCGCGAAACGAGCTCGGCGTCTGGCCGGTCCAGCTCCGAAACGCGCGTGCGAAACTCTTGGCGTTGCGGAAGCCGGCGAGATGGGCGACGCGCTTGATCGGCGTATTGCCGCGCGCCAGCGCCCGCTTCGCGAGGTCGATCCGCGCTTCTTCCTTGAGTTCGCGCAGCGACGCTCCCTCCGCTTCGAGGCGGCGATGCAGGGTGCGCGTCGACAACGCCAGCGATGCGGCGAGTTCGTCGGCGCCGGCGAAGCGGCGGGCCGGATCGCGCAGGAGGCGGCGGATACGTTCGACGAGCAATCGGTCGCGTCGGTAGGGGAGCACCGTCAGCGGCAGGGCGCGCTTCAGCATGACGTCGAGATCTCTCTCGTCGCGCTTCAGCGGCAGCCCCAGGTATCGCGCATCGAAGGCGAGTTCGGCGCGCGAGGCGCCAAAGGCCAGACCCTTGCAGAAAATGGCGGGATAGACCCCGACATGCGCCGGTTCGGCAAACGGGAATGACGCCGCGCGCAGCGGAATGGCGGAATCGATGGCCCAGCAGGAGAAGCCCAGGACGTAGCGCAGCAGCGTGACGAGGCAGAATTCCCGCGCCTCGCCCAGGTCGCGGCGCTCCTCGATCGCCAGGCGCGCGAGATCGCCGTCGACCGACAGGTCGAACAGCACGTCCTGCGTGAGGATGGCGTGATGCCGGCGCCAGCGCTTCAACGCCACGCCGAGATCGGGCGCGCCGATCGAGGCGCGACACAACATGCCGTAGGCGCCCCAGGGCAGGGGCCGCGAAAACCAGCCGAGCGCCTCGTCGTCGAGTTCCCGCATCGCCGCCTCGGACAGGATCTCGAATTGGCCTGCGGTGACGCGGGCCGCGGGCTCGCCAAGAATGGCTGGCGGAATATGCGCCTTCTCCAGCGCCGCTGCGGCCTCGCGTCCGTAATGCCGGTAAGCGGCCAAGATGCCGTTAACAAAAGCGACCGGGGTCGCGGCGCGGCCGGTCTGGGACAGGAAGGGCAGGGCAGGACGCGTGGACATTGCTGCCTATCCTTTCCAAAGCTGGCGGAAAATGCAACCAATTCGGCCATTGCCGGCGCCTGTCTGTCTCTAATGTTCCGGGGGACATGGAGGAGCGATAATGAACATTCCGGGCATCGACATGGGTCTCGGCGAAGAGATCGGCATGCTCCGAGACACGGTTCGCGCCTTCGCGGAAGCAGAGATTGCTCCCCGCGCCGCCGCCATCGATCGCGACAACGAATTTCCCGCAGACCTTTGGAAGAAGTTCGGCGACCTCGGCCTGCTCGGCATGACGGTCGCCGAAGATCTCGGCGGCTCGAACATGGGCTATCTCGCGCATATCGTCGCGATGGAGGAAATCTCGCGCGCCTCGGCCTCGGTTGGCTTGTCCTATGGCGCGCATTCCAATCTCTGCGTCAACCAGATCCGCCGCAACGGCACGGATGCGCAGCGCAGGAAATACCTGCCGAAGCTCGTGTCGGGAGAGCATGTCGGCGCGCTCGCCATGTCCGAGCCGAACGCCGGGTCCGATGTCGTTTCGATGAAATTGCGCGCCGACAAGAAGGGCGATCGCTATGTGCTAAACGGCTCGAAAATGTGGATCACCAACGGTGGCGACGCTGATACGCTGGTCGTCTACGCCAAGACGGACCTGGCGGCGGGGCCGCGCGGCATGACGGCCTTCATCGTCGAGAAGGGCTTCAAGGGTTTCTCGCACGGGCAGCATCTCGACAAGCTCGGCATGCGCGGCTCCAACACCTACCCGCTGTTCTTCGACAATTGCGAAGTGCCGGAGGACAACGTGCTTGGAAAGGTCGGCGACGGCGTTCGCGTGCTGATGTCCGGCCTCGATTACGAGCGCGCGGTCCTGTCGGGGGGACCGCTCGGCATCATGGCGGCGTGCATGGACGCGGTCGTGCCGTACATGCACGAGCGCAAGCAGTTCGGCCAGCCCATCGGCGATTTCCAGCTCATGCAGGGCAAGCTCGCCGACATGTATTCCACCTGGCAGGCGACGCGCGCATATGTCTATGCGGTCGGCCGCGCCTGCGACACCGCCGATCACGCGCGAACCCTGCGCAAGGACGCGGCCGGCGCGATCCTCTATTCAGCCGAGAAGGCGACATGGATGGCGGGCGAGGCGATCCAGGCGCTCGGCGGCGTAGGATACACGAACGAATTTCCGGTCGGACGCCTGTGGCGCGACGCAAAGCTCTACGAGATCGGCGCCGGAACGTCGGAAATCCGCCGCATGCTGATCGGCCGCGAATTGATGAGCGAAACGAAGTGAGCTGCGCCGTCATGCCCGGGCTTGTCCCGGGCATCCACGCCGACGTGCGCTGCTTTCCGTGACGTGGATGGCCGGGACAAGCCCGGCCATGACGCATCGGAAAGCACCGAAGGAACGCCTTAGAGGGACCCGCAATGCAAGCCCTGAAATCCAACGTCAACACGCGTTCCGACGAATTCAAGGCGAATGCGCAGGCCATGCGCGCGTTGATCGAGGATCTGCGCGGCAAGGCGGCCGAAGTTTCGGCCGGCGGCGGCGCCGACGCCTGCGCCAAGCACGTCGCCCGTGGAAAGCTGCTCCCGCGCGACAGAATCGATCATCTCCTCGATCCCGGCGCTCCTTTTCTCGAGATCGGGCAACTCGCTGCCTGGGGCATGTATGACAACGAGGCGCCGTCGGCCGGCGTCGTCACCGGCATCGGGCGCGTGCAGGGCGTGGAATGCATGATCGTCGCGAACGACGCGACGGTGAAGGGCGGCAGCTATTATCCGATGACCGTGAAGAAGCACCTTCGCGCGCAGGAAATAGCCGAGCAGAACAATCTGCCGTGCATCTATCTCGTCGATTCCGGCGGCGCCAACCTGCCGCGCCAGGACGAGGTGTTTCCCGACCGCGAGCATTTCGGTCGCATCTTCTTCAACCAGGCCAACATGTCCGCCAAGGGCATCCCGCAGATCGCCGTCGTCATGGGATCGTGCACGGCGGGCGGCGCCTACGTGCCGGCCATGTCGGACGAGAGCGTGATCGTGAAGAACCAGGGCACGATCTTTCTGGGCGGACCGCCGCTCGTGAAGGCGGCGACCGGCGAGGTCGTGTCGGCGGAGGATCTCGGCGGAGCCGACGTGCATACACGCATTTCAGGCGTTTGCGATCATTTCGCCGAAAACGACGCGCATGCATTGTTCATCGCACGACGCATCGTTTCCAATCTCAACCGGCGCAAGCCCGTAGAGATGCATCTGGGCCAGGGCGAAGAGCCGATCTACGATCCGCGGGAGCTCGCCGGCATCATACAGACCGACACGCGCAAGCCCTATGACGTGCGCGAGGTGATCGCGCGCGTCGTCGACGGTTCGCGCTTCGACGAATTCAAGCAGCGCTTCGGCGCGACGCTGGTCACCGGCTTCGCGCATCTCTACGGCGCGCCGGTCGGCATTGTCGCCAACAACGGCATCCTGTTCGGCGAAAGCGCACAAAAGGGCGCGCATTTCATCGAACTCTGCGCACAGCGCGGCATTCCGCTGATCTTCATGCAGAACATCACCGGTTTCATGGTCGGGCGGAAATACGAGAATTCAGGCATCGCCAAGGACGGCGCCAAGATGGTGACGGCGGTGGCGACCGCGCAGGTGCCCAAGCTGACCCTCATCATCGGCGGCTCGCACGGCGCCGGCAACTATGGCATGTGCGGGCGCGCCTATTCGCCGCGCTTCCTGTGGATGTGGCCAAACGCCCGCGTCTCCGTCATGGGCGGCGAGCAGGCCGCCAGCGTGCTTGCGACCGTGCGCCGCGACGGCATTGAGGCGAAAGGCGGCACGTGGAGCAAGGAGGACGAGGAGAAATTCCGCGCTCCCATCCGCGCGCAATACGAGGCGCAGGGCAATCCCTATTACGCGACGGCGCGCATGTGGGACGACGGCATCTGCGATCCCGCGGAGACGCGCCGCGTCCTCGGCCTGTCCCTGTCGGCGACGCTCAACGCGCCGATCCAGCCGACGAAGTTCGGCCTGTTCCGGATGTGATGAGGAAAGCCGCCATGTTCGACAAGATCCTCATTGCAAACCGGGGCGAAATCGCCTGCCGCATCGTCCGCACCGCGCGCCGCTTGGGCGTTGCGACCGTCGCCGTCTATTCGGAAGCCGATGCGGCGGCGCGGCACGTGCGCATAGCCGACGAGGCCGTGTTCATCGGTCCTTCGCCCGCGCGCGAAAGCTACCTGGTGATCGACAAGATCATCGAGGCGGCGAAGCGCACCGGAGCGCAGGCCATTCATCCGGGCTACGGCTTCCTTTCCGAGAACGAGGCCTTCTGCAAGGCCTGCGACGAGGCGGGCCTCGTCTTCATCGGGCCGCCCGTGCAGGCGATCCACGCGATGGGCTCGAAGTCCGAAGCCAAGAAGCTGATGGAGGCGGCCGGCGTGCCGCTGACGCCGGGCTATCACGGCGACGACCAGGACGCAGCGAAGCTGAAGCGCGAGGCCGACGCGATCGGCTATCCCGTCATGATCAAGGCGGCGGCCGGCGGCGGCGGCAAGGGCATGCGACAGGTGATGAAGGCGGAGGATTTCGACGCCGCGCTCGCCTCCTGCAAGCGCGAGGCGGCGGCGAGCTTCGGCTCCGATCACGTGCTGGTCGAGAAATACATCGTGCGGCCGCGCCACGTCGAAATCCAGGTGTTCGGCGACAGCCACGGCAATTGCGTGCACCTGTTCGAGCGAGACTGCTCCGTGCAGCGCCGGCATCAGAAGGTGCTCGAGGAGGCGCCCGCGCCCGGCATGACGGCGGAGCGCCGCCGCCAGATGGGCGAGGCTGCTGTCGCGGCCGCCAAGGCGGTCAATTACGTCGGCGCCGGCACGGTGGAATTCATCGCGACCCAGGATGGCCGGTTCTATTTCATGGAAATGAACACGCGCCTTCAGGTCGAGCATCCCGTCACCGAGATGATCACCGGCCTCGACCTCGTCGAATGGCAGCTGCGGGTTGCCTCCGGCGAAAGGCTGCCTCTGACCCAGGAGCAGTTGCACATCAACGGCCATGCGCTGGAAGCGCGCGTCTACGCCGAGGATCCGGCGAAGAACTTCCTGCCGTCGACCGGCAGGCTCGTGCATCTCGCCCCGCCTGCCGAGAGCCTCAACGTGCGCGTCGACACCGGCGTGGAGGAGGGCGATTCCATCAACCCGTTCTACGATCCGATGATCGCCAAGCTGATCGTCTGGGACGACGATCGCGACCGCGCGCTGTCGCGGATGCAGCAGGCGCTGGCCGATTACCGCGTCGTCGGCGTCAACAACAACATCGACTTCCTGTCGCGCCTCGTCGCCTCGCCGGCGTTTGCTTCGGCCGATCTCGATACCGGGCTGATCGAGCGCGAGAAGGACTATCTCTTCCCCGGCGCCGAACAGCCGCCGGCGCAGGTCTTCGCCATCGCCGCCCTGTCGGAACTTCTGCGCGGCCAGGCGCATGCTGCTGAACGCGCGCGCGCCAGCGCCGATCCGACCTCGCCGTGGCACGCGCGCGACGGTTGGCGGCTCAACGGCGTGGCGCGCCGGTCGCTGATCTTCCGTTTCGGCGACGAACAGACGATTGTCGTCGCAGCGAACGCCGGCGAAGGGTTCTCGCTTGCTGTCGGCGATGCGACCTTCGCGGCGCGCGGCAAGATCGACGCCCGCGGAAAAATGCGGGTCGAATTCGACGGCGTGCGGATGGACGCCGCCGTCGTGGCGGCAGGCCACATGCGCCACGTCTTCCTCGACGGGCGCGCGTGGCGGCTGGCCTGCGTCGATCCGCTGCATGTGGCGACGGACGGAGCGGGCGGACACGGCGGCCTGTTGGCGCCGATGCCCGGCAAGGTGATCGCGCTGCTGGCCGAGGCCGGCGCGAAGGTCGACAAGGGTCAGCCCTTGCTGATCCTCGAGGCGATGAAGATGGAGCATACGATCACCGCGCCCTCCGACGGCGTCCTGAAAGCGCATCGCTTTTCGGTCGGCGATCAGGTCGGCGACGGCGCCGAACTCGTCGATTTCGAGCCACACGGCAAATGATCGTTACGTTTCGTTAAGCCTGTCCGCACTTGCCACGCGCAGAAGCGTGCGCTGCGGCTTGTTCTAAGTCCGCCATTTACTGCGCCCGGGGCATTTTCCGGGGCCCGCGCCGGCCAGCGGGCGGAAGAGAGCAGAGCACCAGGCGGACAAATGCGGGCGGTTACAGCCTCAGTTTCGACCATCGTCGGCGACGACGCCGCGGCGCGCCAGTCGGCGCCTGCGCCGGGCGACCTCGTGTCGCAGCCGACCGTCATCGCGCTGGTCCTGACCTTCGATCTGCTCGCGGTATTCGTGTCCGGCGCCCTGACGCAGGGCCGCTGGTACGACGCGCTCGATCCGCTTTGCGCCTGTGCGCTGATCGCGGCGCCCACCGCCTTCGCCATGATCCAGCGCGCGCGCTGGCTCTACACGATCCCCTCGCTCGCGGCCCCGGCCCATCAGGCGACCACGGCCGCGCTCGCCCTGTTCCTCGCGCTGTGCGGTCTGCTCGTCGCCAGCGTTCTGCTGGAGGCCGACGCCAGTGCGGCGCGCGGCTGGGCGATCGAATGGTTCGTCCTCGCCTGGTCCGCGATCGCCATCGCGCGCGTCGCCGTTGCGCAAATCCTCTCGGCCTGGACGCGTCGGGGCCGCATGGCGCGTCGCACCGTGATCGTCGGCGGCGGCAAGCCGACCTTCGATCTCGTGGAGCGGCTCGACGCCTCCGGCTCGAAAGCCATCCGCATTCTCGGCATCTTCGACGATCGCGACAAATACCGTTCGCCGGAGCAAGTCGGCCGCTACGCCAAGCTCGGCCGCTTCGAGGACCTCGAGAAATTCTGCCGCGAGCAGAAAGTCGATCTCCTCATCATCGCGCTGCCGACCGCGGCCGAGGAACGGATCCTGCACATCCTGCGAATGCTCTGGGTATTGCCGATCGACGTGCGTATCGCTGCGCTCGGCTCGAAGCTGAAACTGAGGTCGCGGGCCTACAATTACATCGGCGACGTGCCGTTCCTGCCTGTCTTCGACAAGCCGATGAACGACTGGAGCGTCGCGCTGAAAGCCATCGAGGACCGCACGCTCGCCGCGCTCGGTCTCGTGGTGCTGTCGCCGCTGCTCGCGCTGACGGCACTCGCCGTCAAGCTCGACTCACGCGGACCGGTCTTCTTCCGCCAGCAGCGCTACGGCTTCAACAACGAGGCGATCGGCGTCTACAAATTCCGCTCCATGTACGTGGATCGTTGTGACGCCGACGCGTCGAAGCTGGTTTCGAAAGGCGATCCGCGCGTCACGCGCGTCGGCGCCTTCCTGCGCAGGACGTCGCTCGACGAATTGCCTCAGCTCATCAATGTCCTGAAGGGCGAATTGTCGCTTGTCGGTCCGCGCCCGCACGCCATGCAGGCGAAGGCCGATGGCCGCATCTATGACCAGGTCGTCGAGGGATATTTCGCGCGACACAAGGTCAGGCCCGGCATGACCGGATGGGCGCAGGTCAATGGGTGGCGTGGCGAAACGGATACGGTCGAAAAGATCGAGCAGCGCGTCGCGCACGACCTGCACTACATCGAGAACTGGTCGATGTGGCTCGACCTGAAGATCCTCGCGAAGACGCCGCTCTCGTTGTTCACCACCACCAACGCATACTGAATTCCCGCGAAAGCAGGCGTAAGCGTTGCAGGCGCGTTTTGCTTCGCGCGCGAATGCGTCTATTTTTCGCATCGTGAGGCGATGCGAGTCAGGAGCGTGTTCGAGGTGGCGGTCGAACTCGAGGAACACGACTTCCGAAATCTGGCGGAAAATCTACCTGCGCTGTGCTGGATCGGCGCGCCCGACGGCGCGGTGCTGTGGTACAATCGCACGTGGTACGACTACACGGGTTTCCAGCCGGGCGACACCGACGGCTGGGACTGGGAGAAGGCGCACGATCCCGACGTCTTGCCGGAGGTTGCGCGGCGCTGGCGTGCGGCGATCGAGACTGGCCAGCGCGCGGAAATGACCTTTCCGCTGCGCGGCGCCGACGGCGTGTTTCGCCCCTTCCTGACGCGCGTCACGCCGCACCGCAACGCTGAAGGCGAGATCGTCCGCTGGTTCGGCATTTCGACCGACGTTTCAGAATTCCGCGCCATCGAAACGCGCCTGCGCGACAGCGAGGCGCGCTATCGCTCCGCCATGACGCTCGGCCGGATGGGCGCCTGGGAGGTCGACCTGTCGACAGGGCGGCGCAAGTGGACGCCCGAGGGGATGGCGGTATTCGGCATCGACCTGCCCGATGGCGAAGGCGTCGTGGGCGGCGACGACGACGAATACCGCCGCGCGCTCCATCCCGACGACGCGGGTCTGCAGGCGGCTTACCACGCGCTCGCCCATACGCAGGATTCCTTCCCGGCGGAATATCGCATCATCAGGGGAGACGGCGCGACGCGGTGGCTATCGGGCTATGGCCTCGTCGTCGAACGTGCGCCGGACGGCCAGGCGCGGCGCTTCGTCAACGTCGTGACGGACATAACCGAACGCAAGGAAGCCGAGCAGCACAACGAATTCCTGCTGCGTGAATTGTCGCATCGCGTGAAGAACCTGCTCACGGTGATCCAGGGCATCGCGCGACAATCGGCGCGCCACGTCGACGATGTCGCTGCCTTCCAGAAGATATTCATGGACCGTCTGTTCGGCCTCGCCCATTCGACGGATCTTCTGACGCGCACCGGCTGGAAGGGCGCGAGCCTGCGGGAAATCGCCGAGGGACAACTCGCGGCGTTCGTGGTCCTGCCGAGCGGTCGGGTGACGATCGAGGGACCCGACCTGCAACTCAATGGCGATTCCACCCAATCCATGGGCATCGCCCTGCATGAACTGACGACAAATGCGGTCAAGTACGGCGCGCTGTCGGCGCCTGACGGCCGTATCGCGCTGCGCTGGGCGGTCGAGGGCGGCGTCGACGGCCCGGAATTGCATATGGAATGGCGCGAGACCGGCGGCCCGACCGTCCGCCCGCCGAAACGCCGGGGCTTCGGATCGCTGGCGATCCGCGAAATCCTCGAGCAGACCAGCGCCGCCCGTATCGGGCTCGACTTCGATCCCTCCGGCCTCTCCTGGCGCTTCAACGCCCCTCTCCAGGCCGTGGCCGCGCCGCTTTTCGGCGGCGATGCGCAGCGGGCGACGCGGTAGGCGCGGCGGCGCCTTGGACTCGACAATTTTGCGCCTGAACAGCAAGATGCGTTGCAAACAGGGGGTACTTATGCGGCGTAAAGCGTTTGCGTTGTTCACGATGGGCGCGGTTGTGGCCGCCGCGCTCGCCGGGTGCCAGTCGGCGGACCGCCCGCCAACGCCAACCGGGCAGGCGGCTGCGACCGGTTCGGTCGAACCCTTCGTCGGCAAATGGGGATTTGCCGCCTATCACCGCGACTCGGATCGTCCGCGCACCGAAAAGGAAGCGCGGGCGCAATGCTCCAACGCCTATGTCATCTCCAAGGGCCCCAACGGCGGCGTGATGATGAATCTGGCGGACGAGAAGGACAAATCCGAACTCTTCCTCAAGCAGGGCGGCGGCAAGTCCTATCTCGGGCCTGCCGGTCCGGCGCCGATGCTCGAGGATAGCGAGGTCCTGCAGGTCGATTCGAAGTCCTTCACAACGCGCTACATGGATCCCGACGCGTCGTCGCGCTACGGCACGTCGATCTACGTGCGCTGCGGCGCCTGAACCGGAGAATGCAGATGATCGGCAAGCGCGCCATTTCGTTCGCCGCCGTCCTGGCGGCTGTCGTCTGTCTCGCCGACGCCTCGGTGATCGCCCAGGGGCGCGACGAACTCGACATTCTCGACGAGCCGGGCAAGGTGCCGACGGCGGCGGAAGAGCAACTCGACCCTCAGTTCCAGAAGCAGGTGGTCTTCTTCCGCACCAACGACCCGCCCGGCACCATCGTCGTCGACAGCGCCAATCGCTATCTCTACCTCGTGCAACCCGGCGGTCGCGCCATCCGCTACGGCATCGGCGTCGGTCGCGACGGCTTCCGCTGGTCGGGTCTGCTGAACATCTCGCGCAAGCAGGAATGGCCGGACTGGCGTCCGCCGCCGGAGATGATCGAGCGTCAGCCATATCTGCCGCGCTTCATGGCGGGCGGCCCCGGCAATCCGATGGGCGCGCGCGCCATGTACCTCGGCGCGACCGTCTATCGCATCCACGGCACCAATCAGCCGCAGACGATCGGTTCCGCCGTCTCGTCCGGCTGCTTCCGGCTGGTCAACGGCGACGTCATCGATCTCTACGAGCGCGTCAACGTCGGCACCAAGGTCATCGTCCGGCAGACGCCGGCGCTCTGAATACGGCCATAAGGGGGCTTCATGTCCAAGAGAATGAAACTGGCGCTCGCCGCGGCCTGCGTGCTCGCCGCGCCGTCGCTGGCCAGCGCGCAGGCGACGCTGAAGGCGGTCAAGGATCGCGGCGAACTGATCTGCGGCGTCAACCAAGGTCTGCCGGGCTTCGGCGCGCAGAACGACAAGGGCGAGTGGACCGGCTTCGACGTCGACTTCTGCCGGGCCATCGCGGCGGCCGTCTTCGACGATCCGAAGAAGGTGAAATTCGTGCCGCTGTCGGCCGAGGCGCGGTTCGACGCGCTGAAGAAGGGCGAAGTCGACCTCCTGTCGCGCAATTCGACCTGGACCATGAGCCGCGAAGCGGGGCAGGGGCTGAAGTTCGCGGCGATCACCTATTACGACGGCCAGGGATTCCTCGTGCCGCGCAAGAAGAACGCGCTGTCGCCGCTCGACCTCGCCGACGTGAAGATCTGCGTGCAGACCGGCACGACAAACCGTGACAACAGCATCGACTATCTCGGCGGCAACAACGTCAAGCACGACATCGTCGAGGTCTCCAATGTCGCCGAGATGATCGACGCCTATCACAAGGGCCGGTGCGACGTGCTGTCGACCGACGTGTCGCAATTGCATGCGCTGCATACCAAGATCGACAAGCGGCACGAGCATCACATCCTGCCCGACGTGATTTCCAAGGAGCCGCTCGGCCCGGTCGTGCGCGAGAACGATCCGCAATGGTTCGAGATCGTGAAATGGACGCACAACGCCATGCTGAACGCCGAGGAACTCGGCGTGTCATCCAAGACGATCACGGCCGCGCTCGCCTCGAAGAAGCCGGACGTGCGTCGCCTCGTCGGCAATGACGGCAATTACGGCGAACAGATCGGCCTGACCAAGGACTGGGTCGTGCGCATCGTGAAGAACGTCGGCAATTACGGCGAGAGCTTCGAGCGCAATGTCGGTTCGAAATCGCCGCTCGGCGTGCCGCGCGGGATGAACCAGCTCTGGAACGCCGGCGGCATCCAGTACGCGCCGCCGATCCGCTGATCGGGACGGGACGGGCGAAAGGCCCGTCCCGATCCTTGTCCGGCGGGAGCGCCGCGCCTAATGTCCGCGCCCATGGACGAACTCTCCAAGCAAGCGCCGCAGGCCGCGCAATCCGCGGCGCAGGCTGCCCAACCCACGCCGCGCCGCCGCCGGTTCCGCAAGGTGCCCTTGCGGATCGTGCTGCCAAATCTCGTCACGCTGCTGGCGCTCTGCATGGGGCTGACCGCGATCCGTTTCGCGATCGAGGGCAAGTTCCACTGGGCGGTCTACGCCATCCTGGCCGCGGCATTCCTCGACGGCCTCGACGGCCGCATCGCCCGCGCCCTCCACGGCACCTCGCGTTTTGGGGCGGAACTGGACTCGCTCGCTGATTTCGTCGATTTCGGGGTCGCCCCGGCGCTGATCCTCTATTTGTGGAATCTCCATGAAATCAAAAGCTTCGGCTGGTTCGCGGCATTGATTTTCGCGACCGCGGCGGCGCTCAGGCTCGCCCGCTTCAATGTGATGATCGACGATCCCGACCGCCCGGCCTGGACCGCCAAGTTCTTTGTCGGCATGCCGGCGCCGGCGGGCGCCTGTCTCGCGCTGCTGCCGCTCTATCTCAACCTGTCGGAACTCGGCGTCCCCGCTGGCAAGGCGTACGCGCCCTGGCACATCGTCTATCTGCTGGGGCTGGCCTTCCTGATGGCGAGCCGCATTCCGCATTTTTCCGGCAAGACCATCGGCCGCATTCCCCGCGAATACGTGGTTTTCGTCCTGTTCGCCATTGCCGCGATCGTCCTCCTGCTGGCGACCTGGCCGATGGAAATGCTGGCGGCGTTGTGCTTCGTCTATCTTGCCATGATCCCCTTCGCGGTGCGCTCCCACAACCGTTTCCTGGCCGCCGACGAGGCGGCCACGGCGGCGCAGGCGACGCCCTGAGGAAACTCGCCCGGCGCTGTTCACAAACTGTCTTTTCTCCATTAGGGTCCGCCGCACTCAGCCGGGGCGGGTTTCGCGCCGGCTTTTCGCATGTCGCGGCGGATGGCCGCCCTGGACCTCCGCGGACCTCGAAGGAACCTTATGGCGAAAGAAGAACTGCTCGAATTTCCCGGCACTGTCGTGGAACTGCTGCCCAACGCCACCTTTCGCGTGCAGCTCGAGAACGACCACGAGATCATCGCCCACACCGCCGGCAAGATGCGCAAGAACCGCATCCGCGTGTTGACCGGCGACCGCGTGCTCGTCGAAATGACCCCCTACGACCTGACCAAGGGCCGTATCACCTATCGCTTCAAGTAACGTAGAGCCGGGGGGCGCGACGAATTGAGCGACAAAGCCCTGCGTCCGAAGCTCGTTCTGGCTTCCGCCTCGGTGCGGCGCCTCGAGCTGCTGCAGCAGATCGGCGTTTCGCCGGATGCCCTGCTGCCGGCCGACGTCGACGAAACCCCGAAGAAGAACGAATTGCCGCGCGCGCTGGCGCAGCGTCTCGCGCTGGAAAAGGCGCAGGCGGCGCGCAGGATCGCCGTCGCCCGCGACGAACTCGGCCAATGCTTCGTGCTGGCGGCCGACACGGTCGTCGCCGTCGGCCGCCGCATCCTGCCCAAATGCGAATTGATGGAAGAGGCCGGCGATTGCCTGCGCCTCCTGTCGGGACGACAGCATCGCGTCTTCACCGGCCTCGTCGTCGTCACGCCGCGCGGCGGCGAGCGCAAGCGCATCGTCGAGACCAAGGTGCGTTTCAAGCGCCTTTCCACGGCCGAGATCGAATCCTACCTGGCGTCCGGAGAATGGCGCGGCAAGGCCGGCGGCTACGCGATCCAGGGCCTGGCCGGCGCCTTCGCGGTGCGGCTCGTCGGCTCCTATTCCTCGGTGGTCGGACTGCCGCTCTACGAGGCGCAGGCGCTGCTGGCGGGCGACGGCTATCCCGTCCGCGACAGCTGGGCCAATCGCGCCTGAGCGCGGCGCGCAGTTGCGGTCAGAAGATGCGCGAAGACAAGCAAGCCGCGCCGCCTCGCAAATGTCCGATCTGCGGCAAGCCGGCGGTCGAGAAATACCGGCCGTTCTGCTCCAGGCGCTGCGCCGACATCGACCTCAACCGCTGGCTTTCCGGCGGCTATGCGATTCCAGCCGCCCCCGACGAGGACGAGGACGGCGCGCCGGCGCCGCGCGGGCCCGACGAGGATTGAAAAGCGATTGAAAGGCCGCGGGTTTCCGGGCGCCACATTGGCGCTTGCCAAGCCCGTCGCAGCTTTTTATAAGCCCGCACGCACCTGCTTTCGCAGGCGCGCGCCCAGGTAGCTCAGTTGGTAGAGCATGCGACTGAAAATCGCAGTGTCGGTGGTTCGATTCCGCCCCTGGGCACCATTCCTGAACAGAAGCACGAACCGGGGGGCCGTTTTTGGATCCCGGCTTGATCGGCGGCTGGAAATTGGATTTCCGACCGAAAACCTGGATTTTGTCTTCGGAGACCACAATGTGGTCGACCACCGCGCTGAGCCATGCCTTGCGGGCCGAAACCTCCCCGGTTGTCAGCTTTTCGCGAAGGTCCTGGGTCAGGAGTTCGATTTCGGCCGGATTTACGTCCAGCGGGGCTGTGCTGCTTTCGAGGGCGCGGTCTCGTGCGAGAACTGCAAGATCGCGCTTCTCGACGAGCTTCGAAAGCCGCTCCTTCAGGGTCGGTTCTTCGGCTGAAACGACCTGCTTCTCGACCAGGTTGTAGAGCTGATCAAGAGCGCTCTGGGCTTCTATGGCCTCGCGTTGCAGAGCGGCGATTCGAGCATGTTCGGAGGTTTGCGCCCGCAACCGCCGATCGCGGAGCGCAGAAAGCATGCCGCAGACACGCTCCGTCGTTACGAGTTCGGCGAGCAGGGCGTCCATGACCTTTTCCTCAGCGACCGGTCTGGAAATTCGCATGCCCTGGCAAGCCATTTCCCCTTTCTTCCGTTTGTTTTGGCACTCGTAATAGTTGTACTGGACGCCGGTTCGCGACGTGCCGGTGCCTGCGGTCATCGCACCGTTGCAATGAACACACTGGATCATACCGCCAAAGAGCGAGGGCGAGCCGCTCAGACGTGGCGCGCGGACGGCCGGTTGGCGGGATTGAAGAAGTTCCTGGACGCGATCGTAATCCGGCTTGGGGATGATCTGTGGAACAGGGATGGCGATGATCTTGTCGTCGGGATTCTCGCGCCCGTTCTTGTCCATGACATTCCACAGCCGCTCGCCGGTATAGGCTTCGCGGGTCAGAATTTCGTGGACTGTCCCCGTCCCAAACAGGCTACCTGCCCGTGAACGAATACCGAGCGCGTTGACGTGGTCGGCGATCGCCTTCACGCCCATCGGCCCGCTGCTGCCGTCGCCGACGAGGGCCAGCTTGAACATTGTCTGGACGTTGGCGGCCTCGACGGGGTCTATTTCCCATTTCTTCTTTATTTTCGAACCGATTGTTTCGGCGTCGACGCTTCGCCACCCGTAGGGCACTGTGGCGCCGGTTGAATATCCCAACCGCGCCGTTCCCGTCATGCCGCGCATGGTGCCTATCCGCGCGTCATGCACCTTCATTTCATTGACGACACCGAGCATTTTGCGGAGCAGCGGACCGCTTGCTTCGTCGTGGATGTTCTCCGTCTGAGAGATTACTCGAACACCGTTCTTCTCGAGCTCGCCAATCGAGAGTTCTTGATCGGCGATGGAACGAAACGCGCGGCTAAGCGAATGGACAACGATCACGTCGAACGGCCGCGGCGAAATGCGGGCGCGCTCAAGGAGCGTCGCAAAACGACGCCGGAGATTCGAACCCGTGTCGCCGTCATCGATAACGACGTCGACGACCTGCCAGTCCTCCCTGGCGGCGAGTTGGCGCAGCTGAAATTGCTGCTCCTCAAGGCTCAAACGATTTTCCGCCTGCTGGTCCGTCGACACTCGAATGTAGAGGACGACCCGCAAGCGGCCGGAGCCTTCAGGCTTCGATTTGGACTGGCGCCTACCGCGCATCGTTCACTCCATTCGCCAGATGTGGGTCCCGCTTCCGTCAATTACCGATCGCTTCGACGAGCCTTCCCGTTGAGCGCGGCGTCCACCCACGAGAGGAACGCGCCTTCCAAGGCGTCCAGTTCGGCGTCGCCGATCCGGTCTGTCGGCATGGCCGACAAATAAACCGCGTGACTGGGACGAGTCGGAGGGCGGACGACCGGCTTCGGCGGAGGCGGGGACGAACGGAGGCCGGCCGATGTATCGACCGCATTCCGCATGTTCCTTTGCCGACGTCCGGCCACGATCTCCTCCTGATGAGGAGATCAGACGCGTTTCGGAGGAAAAATTCTGGGGCGCCAATTTGCCCTGCCGGCGATTCATTTCCTTTTTTTCTTCTTGCGCAAAGGGTCTTCCTCCACGGGGGCAGGTCGCCAGAATTCTCGGGCCCAATACATGTCTTCAGGGGGCAGCTGCTGCAGATCGGGTGCAGGAAGATCGGGAGCAAACTCGAGTTCGTCACCATCGAGCATTAGGGATGAAAGTGGGCGTGACTGTTCCAACTTCTTTGGCTGTATGGTGATCATGCCTTGCTGCTCGACGATAGCCATGAGTATTTTGTGCAAAGCCCTCTCGTCGTCGATGGAACGAAGCATGATGTGCACGTCGACCAGCGCCCTCGACTTCGCCTTGACCCCGCCCGCTTCGAATTCTGACTTGGCGCGGTCGCGGACGGCGAGAAGGGCAACCGCCAGAGGGCGGAGTTCCGCCGTGGTGACCGTGATCAGGCGCCCAGCGCCCAAACGGGCAACGAGCGTGGCGCCATGAAACAGTTCGATCTCGCGTTCGCCGTCCCCGAGATTAGTTGAGTCGGTCCACACGTATGAAGGATTTACGCCCGTGTAGAGCGCGAGCCTCATCTTTTCAGCAAAGGTTAGATAGACGGCTTCTTGCTGCTTAGGCGTGCCGTAACATTTGTTCGAGACCCAAGCGTCGCTTGGCGTTTTACCTTCCCTCATCGCCTGCTTTATCTGCCGTTTGCCGGAAGCGAGCCTCGTGTATGCAATGATCGCCTTTTCAATCAGATTCAAGACTTCCTTCAGTTCGCGAATGCGTGCGGCCAGCCGCTGTTTATCACCCTCGTCACACCAGCGCTGGCACAGATTGCGCTCCGTGCGATGTTGAAGATGCGGAAGGCACGCATCATCACTCAGCTTCTCGAGAGCCCCGCCGTCCTTGAGCGTTTGTTCGACGGGCATCTTCAGCCCGGCAAAGTCGAAAGCCTTGTCGATCGCATCTGCCATGGATTGGGAAGGGTTGTGGCAGTCGGACAAGCGCCTGACCGCGACGGTGAGTCGGTAAGCAAAGAGGAGCCTGGCCTGTTTAAGCGTCGAGAGGGTGAGATCATCCGCCGGCGCTCCACGCTTGGCGAGGTCCGGCGATTTGACGCCGGAAGAGGCTTCCGAGACCTTCCCTTTCTTTTGACGCTCAAGATCGGGCAGGATCGTGAATACCAGCGGGCCCCGGCGCTCGCCGCCGGCTGAGCGCCGTGCCGCTTCGGACATAAGGCTGACAGCGCGACCTTCGGAGCGATAGCCGGCGCTGACGGGCGGGGCGCCAGGCGTTTCGGGCGAGGTCTTTATCGAAGCAAAACTGGGCGCGTCGATCCGGAGTCCGGTTCGGCCGATCGCAAAATACTTGCCGGTCTTGATCTGGACGTCGAGCTCGACAGCCTTCTCGCCGGACCGCGTGTAGGTTCGCACCACGCCGACGATCTCGAAGACTCTATCTTTGATAATTTTGATAATACTCACGATGCTACTCCACTCTGACACAAGAAGGTTTTCGGCCTTCAAAAAAGTGTTCAGATGGAATAATCCGTGGGCTACCGGAGGTTTTGCCTCAAACTGCGGCAGCCTGTCAAGCCTTTTGTGCATGATTTGTTCGCGCTGGCCCGTGGGCGCGCTTGGCATTCGCGAGAGCGGGGGGCGCCGCTTGGCGCGCTTCGCCTCCAATTGACCCCTCTTCTTGAGGGCCGATCACGTCTCTTCGTCAGGTTCCTGGCCGCCCCGCGTGCGTCTGGCAGCCTCGAGAGCGTCGCTGACCAGTTCGTCGTCATGCACGATGACGACCGTTTCCGCCGCAACGGCCAGAGCGCGGGCGGGGGGCATGCCGGCGGCGGTCAGCAGGACAACGTGTTGGTGAATCAGCGGACGGATTTCATCTAGCGTGAAGGGCTCATCGGTCATTTTGGCTACCTCTCGTGGTGGCTGGTGCGCAGCGGAAGCTGGTGACCGTCGCAAAATATCCGGCCGGACATAGCGATGCGCCGGGAGCACGAACGTTCCCTGGTGGCTGGCGGCGGGCTGTCTGGGGGACTTTCGCCGACGGAGCTCTTGTCTGGCGGTCAGTTGGCGGAGGCGACCCGGCGCCGGCGTCGCTTCGCGTCGATGAAGGGGCTGGGCTCTCAACCTGCTGCGAGTCAGCTCTCGTCGCATTGTCAGGCGTGGTCCGGGTGTTTGCACTCACGATGCGTGGGAGCGCTTCGGAGGACATGCTCGCAAGGGATTTGACGAGGGCGGCAGGATCGACAGTCGCCACCAGACGATCGGCGTCCTCCTCACCTAAGTCGGCAACTGCGAATGCCAATTTTTGTCGTGCGGGCGATCCCCGCAGCAGATAAGCGAACCGCGTCATCATGAAGAAGGTCTCGCCGGGATTCCTGGATTGTTGCGAGAGTTCGAGGAGCCTGCGCTGAGCCGGCGGCGGCCAATACCGCCCGATCTCGATCAGGCTTGCCCGGTCTTCAGGCCGCGTCGCGATAAACGCACGAATTTCGGCGGGATCGATCTCGCTCAGGTCCATCTGTGCAGCAGCAAACCTGTCGAGCGCCCCGAGGCGGCCAGCTGCGAGATGGCCGACCGCCGTGGGATAGCGGATGACGAAGGCGGTCAGGGTAAGCAGGATACCGACGCCGACGGCGCAGGCCAGAGCGAGCGCAGCCATTGGCGTCGTGAATTGGAGCCCGGAGGCATGGCGCCCCCGGGCCCGGCTGGCGACCGCGCCCCGGCGACGCAGGTCGTTGGCGAGGGTGCGGTAAGCGTTCACTTCGACTTCTTCTCGAAGGCGGCGGCACGCGCCACGGCTTCGGTGATCGCCAGCCCGAGCGCGTCGGTCGCCTCCGCGAGATAGTCGGCCGCGAAACACTGCACGTCGAGGTCGAACAGCTGCTCGGCGAGCGCGCGATCAGTGTCCTCCAGACCCTCGAAATGCCCCCTGGCGACGTCGTCGAGCGAGAGGCCGAGCGAGGCCGCATTGTCGACCAGGAACCGGTCGGCGTTCTGGATCTCGCATTCGACGGCGTAGGAAAGGCCGGAGGCGCGACCCTTCGACTTTTCCCAGTAGCGATAGTCCGACCTCTTGTGACCCTGCCCGAGCTGGCGCGCCCACACCAGCGCGATGCCGAGCTTTTTGGCGGTTTCGACGGCGCGGGTAGCTTCCACTTGGACGTAATTGCAGCTCGTGATCGGGTGCACCCACACCAGCCGAACGCCCGCCGCCTTGGCCGCGACGCTCGCACGACCGAGAAGGTCGACCATCTCGTTCTGCTTGCCGGCGCCGACGTCCATCAGGACCGTATGCGCGACTTCGGATTTCAGCTCGTCGATCGCACGCAGGACAGTGCCGCGCGCAGTCGTGGCTTGCAGATCAACCGGACGCGCTGAGCCGTACAGCGTCGCCGTACTGCTGTTTCCGACGTCTGCGTCCAGCACGATAATCCGCAGCGCCAGCATCGCCAGAAGAGAATGGACCAGCTGCGTGAAAAAGCTTTTCCCCACGCCACCGCGCTGCGCGAGGACGAAGATGTAGAGGTACATGAACTGTTCGGGTTTCATGGTATTGCCTTTCGTCTTGAGCGTGTTCAGTTGATCGTCGTCACTCGCGCACGCTCGGATCGCGAGCGACGCCGTTACTCGAGACGACGCAGAATGACGGGCTTGGGCGCATCCGCCCGGGCCTCGAACTGCGGGGTCGGCTCGATGTTGTCGGTCCGCATCGGCGGGTTGGCGGGGGCGCTCGCTGCCTTTCGGGCGGAAGTCGCCTTGCGCGTGTCGGTCCCGCGTCCCTTGTCCTTTGTCTTCTTCGAAGAGGCGGGAGCGGGCGCGGCAGGCGGTATCCGGTGCGCTTTGGCGTCTGCGGCGGCCGGTTCGCCGTTGATGATCGCATCCAGCGCTTCGAGAAAGCTTCGGCCTTCTTCCGTCTTCGCGAGCTCGCGAACGAGCGTCGTGTCTTCGCTATCGTACGCTTGCCTCACGTTCTTGGCGTTGGCGTGCGAATAGCCCAGATCCTTGAAAACCTCAGCGATCCGGCCAAAGCCCAGCGTCTTGTGCCGACGGTCGATCCACGAACGGGAAAGCTGGACGGCAGAGGTGAGAGAGAGACCGCGGCCGACTTCGGCGTCAGCCTTCTGGATTCCCGCGAGGAGCAAAGCCAAAATGTCGGCCGGCTTGCTCGAGACGACCGACGGGGTTTGCGGCAGCTGCGTTAGCTTGAGATCGGTGTCGGTCTTGCGGGCCATCCGGGCGCTCCAGTCGGAACCGCCGCATGACTAGCCCGCCGCCGAATGTCAGACGGAGGGCGCCAAATTGCCCTGAAGCGAAAAATTCTCGTGGATCAGCGCTGTAGCCGCCAAAGTGAGGCGATCAGCCCCGAACTGATCACCGTCCGTGCTCTGCGGTCCGATGGCGGACGTTCCCCACGCCCGCGTTGCCGCCAACCAGGGTCGGTGACGATCTACAACTCTGTGTTCGGACACAGACGTCTTCGCAGTAGCCGACTGGACGGCAGGCGTTCAATAGCCGCACCGCTTAGGCGGCCCCTCGACCTACTGAACTGCACCCTATTTTGACCGGACACCCGGCATAGCCGATAAGGCATAGGCATACGCCTATGAATACGACTATGACGATGCCTCCGGATGAGCCTCATTCCAGGGTCGAAGTGATCACGTCGGTTCAGCGCCGACGCCGATGGTCGGCGGCGGAGAAGGTCCGCCTCGTCGAGGAAGCTCTGCAGCCGGGGATGAGCGTGTCGTTCGTGGCCCGCCGCGCCGGGATAGCGCCCTCCCAACTGTTTGCATGGAAGCGCCGGATGCTCGAAGGCGGCCAGGTCGCGGTCGAAGCTGATGAGGACGTCGTCGGCGCCTCGCAGGTGCGCGATCTCGAGAAGCGGGTCCGCGAGCTCGAACGTCTGCTCGGCCGCAAGACCATGGAAAACGAGATCCTCAAGGAAGCTCTCGCCCTGGCGCGCCCAAAAAAACCGACGTCGCCGCTCGTCTCGTGGAATCCGCGCAAGGACGGTTCCCGATGAAGACCGTCGCAGAGACGCTGGGCGTGGCCCGCTCCAACCTGCTCGAACGGCGCGCGGGCATCACAAGGCAGCGTGGTCGGTATCGCAAGGACGAGGATACAGCTCTTCTGCCGCTGATCCGCGCCATCGTCGATGAGCGCCCGACCTACGGCTATCGCCGGGTCTGGGCGCTCCTGAACCGACGGCTGCGCGCCGTTGGCAAGCCGGAGGTCAACAGAAAGCGCGTCTTGAGGATCATGCAAATCGAACGTCTGACGCTCGAACGGCATACCGCCCGCCGTCCCGGCCGCACCCATGATGGCGCGGTCGTGGCGCTGCGCTCGAATATCCGATGGTGTTCCGATCATCTGGAGATCCACGCCCGCAATCGCGAGGTCGTCCGCATTCTCTTCGTGATCGACGCCTGCGACCGGGAGATCATCGCCTGGTCCGCCGTCGCCAACGCCGGCGTCTCCGGCGAGATGGTGCGCGATCTGATGGTCGCTGCCGTCGAACGGCGGTTCGGGGCAACGCGAACGCCGCATCCCATCGAATGGCTGTCGGACAACGGCAGCGCCTACATAGCAAAGGACACCGCCGACATGGCCCGCGCCCTCGGCCTCAGGATGCTGTTCACGCCGGTGCGGAGCCCGGAAAGCAACGGCATGTCCGAGAGCTTCGTCAAAACGCTGAAACGCGACTACGCCCGGTTGAACGTCCTGACCGACGCCGACGCCATCCTTGCAATGCTGCCCGACTGGATCGAGGATTATTGCGAGGTCCACCCGCACTCCGGCCTGAAGTTCCGATCGCCTCGGGAGTTCATCCGCCTCAGTGCTTAACCCACAAAGCCGGGTGTCCGGTCAAATGGGGTGCACACCACCTACGCTGGTCCCCGGAAAGTCGGATTCCGGAAGTCGAATCTTTTTCACCGCTTCACGGCGAACCTCAATCCGAAAAGGCGCGGCGCCGCCGCCCGTTCGCGGCGTAAGGTCGGCGCAAGTCGCCGCCGTACGCGCTACTCTTGCTATCGGCGGAAAAACGAAGCCTTGATCGGATTGATCGTAACTCAATTGAGTGCCGGTCCCACAACGAACAAATTCTGCCACTGCCATTGATTTTGATACGACCATTGCGCAGGGCCTCCGTTGATTGGTAGCCGCACAACCATGGCGATATTGGGATCGTCGGGTTTGGTACGAGACTTGTCGATTAGGTAGGCGTAAGCAGCGTCGTAGCCGGCGTGCTCGAACGTAAAATTTCTACCAGGGGCAAACGCAGGGTACTCAATCCACCGTCCGCCTTGTTTTAGAAAGTACCCGGAGGGTTTATTGAATCTTGTTGGCTCAGCGGGCAACCGCCGCTTGCATTCGCGTTCTGTAGCGTATGCAGGGTCTTCGACGTCGTTTGGATTTCTTGCATAGGAAATCGCAAAATTATGCGTACCCCAGTCACGAAACTGCCCAACGTGTACCAACTCATGAGCCCAAATGCATATGTCGTGTGCTTCCGTAGGCCCTCTGAAGACCACGACATCAATCAAGGTCACCGCCGTAACATCATACAGCCTCCATTGCTGAATAATATGAGCTAGATTCAGAGCACCATCGTCCTGTACGCGGTATCTTACGCGGTTTAACGCGTCTTCATCAGAAAAGCCCTTCAAACTCAAGCGTATTTCCTGGGGGATTGGAGCTGAGCCCGCTAAGGCCGTATCGCGCGAAGCGTTGAACCAGGCTTCAAGCGGATTGCCAATGCCTTGCCCTCTTGCTTCATTTTTCCACCGTTCAGCCGTGTCTCCGATTGTCCCCCCGAGTTTCGGGACACATTTGCAGAAGAGGGTGCATTCTTCATATTCATTTGGGCCACAAGCAATGGCGTTGGCATTAGCACTCAAGAAAAGTGCGGTCGCCAGCGAGAGTGTTTTGGCGAGTGATGGAATCACTTTGAAACCACGACGCAGTGACACGTTATGGGTAGCGTTGCTCTTGATAGACATTTGCTGACCTCACTTGTCCTCTTATCAGAAGGGGCATGAGTTGGAGCGTTGCCACGGCGGGATATGACGGCGGTCTTTAATCAACGCGCGATGCATATAGGAACAGCCTGTATGCATCGCGCGTATACATTTTGGCTTTAAATTACGGACCAAATAGCTGCTTAACCGATGGCAGAATAACTGCAGTCACTGAACCTTTTTGACCGTCGACGTTAGGTCCGCCGTCACCCAAGTTGGCCGGGGACGGGTATGGTCCAGAGGGACCATCATTTGTAGCTTTGCACCAGCCATTGGAACCAGCGCCCTTACCTCCAGGTCCAGGAGTTCCCGCATTCCCACCACGTCCAGGCAGGCCAGCTCGGCCACCGGTGTTGTTTATGCGGACGAAGCTCAGTACGTCGTATGCTGGTTTCGTCGTGACAAGAACAAAGGCTGCGCCGTTGCCACCGCCACCAGCATCTCCACCACGACCACCTGGCCCAGCAGCACCGCCCGTGCCGCCGGGTCCTCCGCCTTCCCCGCAGTCAAAAGCGTGAGTCGCCCCCTCTTTTCCATTACCAGCCCGCCCACCAGTTCCGCCGCGACCACCTGTCCCGCCGTCGCCGCCATCCAAACCGCGACCTATCAGAACCAGATTGAGTAGTCCGGGAGGAATTGGCCCTTTCGGATCCAGGATATCGCCAACCACAAGATAGATCGTGGGTAGTTGCTGGGTTGCGCCATGACCGCCGGGGCCACCGGGGCCACCGGGATAGCCACTATTGCCAGTCCGATTGGTCTCCCCGGGATGATCGGCTCCGGTAGCGCCCTGACTGCCGTCGCTACCTCTGTCAGCGGTCAATTTTGAGGGGTCACGTTGAACTATGCTATACGCTTCCGGAGTAGCGAATTTTAGACGCTGGGCTGCAACAACGATCCACGGAACACTGAAATTTGTCAAAGTCAGTTTGGCGTTCGCCGCAAACGAAATTTCGTCTGCCTTCACAATTTGTTGCGGGAATTTTTCGTCCCCTGAAATTGGTATCAGGCTCTGAGTAAGAGGTGCGGACTTAATTGCAGCAGCTATTTCCGGCGGCAATGTTCCAATCGGGATTTGCTGTTGTCCCCATGCTGGGGACAAGGTGACGATAGAGACCGCTGTACACAAAGCAATACCAGTTGATTTTGCTCGGAATAAGTCACGCATAACGTCGCCTCCCCCAATATTGCGGGTCCACCCGCTAGAGAAGAATGGCACAGTCAAATGTCACGGAATAGCCGGTGGAAGCGTTCTTACGGAAAGCTACTCTCATGACCTCGTATTGCCACCTGTTCTCTACCTGGATTCGGGTCGTGCACGCGATGGCAGGAGGATAGGCGTGATGTTGGCGGGCATGTTGAGCTACCCTAGAAGGCGGGCTCAGATGGCTTGAGCTTCGGGCAAGACTGCGCGATGGAGGGACGATAAGAGGGGTGATCGATGGCAAGAGATGAGGAACTTCGACGCCTTCTTGAACGCGCGATTGCTCATGGCTCGAAGTTGGCGGGTGCTTTTGTAGGCATCACCGCTGCTCTTAAGTCTGGCCAGCCATATCTCGCATTGTCGACGCCTGTCATAGCAACCGCCCTAGAAGAATACGGCAAGGGTTGGATTGAAAGGCAGCTCGGCCCTCGTCAGGAGGCGCGCGTCAGTCGTGCCGTGACGGTCGCCGTGCATAAGATCAATGAACGTTTGAGCCAAGGCCAACTGCCGCGCGACGATGGTTTCTTTGACGCTTCTGAAGGACATAGGTCCGGTGTCGACGAGATCACGGAGGCTGCGCTGTTGGCTGCGATGAACTCCGCACAGGAGAAGAAGGTCGACCATATCGCCGCACTGATGGCCAGTATTTCGTTCAACAGCGACATAGGATTGGAACAGGGCTACCAGTTAGTGGAACTCGCCCAAAGCCTCAGCTACCGATCATTTGTTTTGTTGAAAGTTTTCGGCGAAGCGACGACTGGGAGCTTTCCGCCCCGTCCGGACGACAGTGTTGCGGGGCTGTCACGTGATACGCAGTCCGTGATGGTTGACGTGTTTTCTCTAACGCGCTTGAGCCTTATGGAAAGGGTTACGCATGAAGGCTCCGACGACTTACAGGTTGTGCTCGGCTGGGGCGAGGTCGAGCCTTGCTTCGTAAGATTAAGTGCCCTTGGACGCCTCTTATACGACGGGCTTGAACTCAAGTCATTGCCATTAGATGACGGCGTTTACGTGAGAACGATGTCTGAGCTTAACCGCGTAGCAGAAGCAGGGAATGATCCTCCTAGTAGAGTCAATGCAGCGATTGACGGCGGCTCCTATTGAACCTTGCCAACGCGGACCGGGGGGCAAGCCATTCAAGTCGCCCTGCCAACTCTTGCCCCTCGCTTCGTCAAGGATCCCTTTCTGAGTTTCGTGCTTTCGCAAAACGTATTCACAGGAAAGCGGAATCGCATCATGATCTTTCGGATTGCAACCTTGGAATTCTCTATTTCCCGCCGAAACGAACGTCGGATATCAAACAGTCTGACCGGCTTCCCAATCCCATCCCTTAGCGAGAACATCGACAGAATCATCGTCTCCAACAACCATGTAGTGGCGCAGGTTGTCAGCGCCTAAGGAGACTTCGGCGACCCAAGGTGATTGTTTAATTTCGTAGACGCCCGGGTCAGGTGACATTCCGGTCAGAATCCAATAATCTGTTGCCCGCTTAATGTTTGCTACAGCATTTTCACCAACCCGCAATGCTCCAGGGACGGCGCTCCAATCGTAATCGGCTTCGGCAATCACTTCACGATCCGATATTGCAGCCCGCGTACGATAACTCTTTGCGCCAAAGAACGTCATCCGGATCATTCGGTATGCGCTGCCATCATAATTTTCGGTTACAGATCGAAATTCATCTGGTGCGTTCATGATGCTGATAGAACCGCCGGTCTGTACGCTGCGATCTTTGAGCTTGAAATACCCGACAAATGTCAAACACTGCAGCTCCCCGCTTTCGGTGACATGGACCTTAAGGTGTGAAGTCGAGGCCACGGCCCAGGGGACAGCGGCTGCCACAAGCTTGGGCTTGGTCCGTTCCATCTGTTCATCTCGCAAGTTCAATTATCCGAAGCACAGAGAAATCACTCTGACTTGGCGTGACTGGTACCCGGGGACCTGGGAGAGGGGCATTAGAAATAATTGGGACTTCGAGTAAACGGCGCAGCAAGCGGGCCGAAGGCCCTATCTCGTTGACAACGGTCGGAGATAAGCCAGCCTCGCTTAGGGCGGCGAGAGACCTTGTATTTGCGGAGACCAGATACTCACCATATCGGAACGCATCAATCGGAAGCTGATCAGGGTGCAGGACACCGGTTCGGAGATCATCTGCGACGTCTGCTATAGATCTCCCCGCCAAATAGACCGGACGGTTTTTGACCCCAAACGTTGGCCCGGCGCGCCTCTGCCCGAATAGGACCTTAGAACTCTCCACGGTACCGGATGGCACCAATTGACCCGCGATAGACGCCGGATCTGCGGCTCCTGCCTCGAAGCAATTGGCGTCTGCTTCGTCGCAGCCGCCGCCACGACCCGATCCACTTGCCGCAACGGCTTGCGGACCATCAGCGGCAAGCCCGAGCGGATCGGTGAGGTTGAGCGGGTCGTTGCCGACATAGGCGTAGAGGTTGGAGCCGCCGGCGTAGCTGATCGGATCCGTTCGCAGGAACCGGCCGAGCGTCGGCGAATACATCCGCGCCCGGAAGTCGTAGAGGCCGTTCGTCTCGGCATCGATCCGCGCGCCGGTGTAGCGGAACGTCCCGGAAGTGGTGGCGCTCTCGCCAAACGGGCCATATCCGGTCTTGGCGACGACGCCTGTTGCAGAGTCGAGCGACCCGATGATCGAACCTTGGATATCCGGGATGAAGGTCGTGCGCGTGTTGGCGGCGACATTTATCTGTGCAAGCGGCTCGTTGAGGCCGGGACCGAAGGCGTACCAGCGCGAGATCTCCCCGCTCGTCGCATAGTCGAAGAGGGCGCGATTGGCAGGATCGGTGACGTAGAGCGTCGTCGAACCGCCGACGGTCTTGGACTTGCGATGGCCGCGGGCGTCATAGGCGTAGGTCGCGACCGTGTCGCCGCCCTGGCTTGCCGAGATCAGGCGACTTTCGGCGTCATAGCCGTAGGTGAAGACGCCGTCGAAGGTGAGAGAGCCGTTGCCGTCGTAGGTCGGCGTGATCGCGCCGACGGCCGTGTATTGATCGAGATTGTTGACCGAGTAATTGACGGTCCCCGGAGACGCCGCAGGGTAGAACCACCAGGAATTATCGCTCGCCGTCTGGCCCGTGCGGCGATTATTGCGATCGTAGGCGAACCCGAATTGTGTCGTGCTCGCCGGAGGCGCGGTCTGGTTGGGAACCGTGCCGAAATTGAGCGCCGTCATCCGGTTGAGGACATCGTAGCTCATCGTCGCCGTCATGAGCGTCGGCCCGGGGGCGATCGTCGGGCTTGGTATGGCCGCGCTATTGTCGCTTGCACCGGTCAACCGATTGTCGAGATCGTAGCGATAGGTGACGGTCGCTTCGGACGGGGCCGCCTTGGTCGAGAGCCGGTTGAGCGTGTCATATGTATAGGCGATCGTCGGGCCGGCGCGCGTCTGGCGCGTCAGGATATTGTCATTGGCGTCGTAACCGAGCCTCTCGACGCTGGAATTTGGATAGGTCGTCGTGGCGAGCCGATCGAAGCCGTCATAGGCCAGGGTCGTGATGTTGAATTGCGCGTTGCTGCGCGCAAACGACAGGATCCCGACCCGACCATCGGGCGTGTAGGCGAAGTGAGCCAGCGGCACGGACTGGATCGCGGGGGTGGCGACCGCGATCAGGCGGCTGGCCGCGTCGTAGGAATAGTTCGTGGTCACCAGCAGCGGATCGACGACGCTCGCCACCCTGTCGACGGCGTCGTAGTTATATGTGGTCGTGTTTCCGTTGGGGTCGACGAATGTCCGCGGCTTGCCCGTTGGCGTATAGGTGAACTGCGTGACGACGGGTGTCGCGGCGTTGCTGCGGGTGACCGACAGGAGATGGCCGTCGGGATCGTAGACATTGCTGGTTTGAATCAGCATGGGGCCGCTGTTGAACGGACTTGGCGCCGTCGCCGTCAGCAGACGCCGATTGGCGTCGTAGGCCAAAGTCGTCGTATTGCCGTTCGGGTCCGTCCGGCTGACGACATTGCCGACCGCGTCATAGCCGAAACGCGTGATGGCGTTGACCGAGCCGGCGCCCGCGACCCGCGTGACGAGATTACTGGAGGCGTCGTAAGCGAAGGTTGTTGCGATGCCCACGGGATCTTTCGCCGAAATCACGTGGCCGTAGGCGTCGTATCGGAACGAACTCGTCGCGTTGAAGTGCAGCGCGGAACCGTTGTCGGCCACGATCGACAGAAGATTGCCGGTCGCTGAATCGTACGCCATCGTCGTGACCAGCCCCATGGGATCGGTGATGCTGGTCGTCTTGTTGAAAAACGGGTCGTAGGTGAAGCTCGCGGTCCGCGGCGGCAATGGCGAGCCGGGCTTGGGCGTATCGATGATCGAAGCGATATTATTGGCCCAGGGATTGACGGCCGTCGCGTAGGTCAACGCCTTGGTCCCGCCCTCGGGCAGAATGATTGTCGTCAGCCGGTCGATGCCGTCGTACTGAAAATGCGTGACGTTGACGACGCCGTTTTGTTGCGGGGTATCGTTATAAACATTGCCGATTGCAGAATTGTCGAGCACGACGGCGTCGGAAAGGATCTTGCCGCGGTCGGTCTGATAGGTGACTTGGCGGTTTCCAATCGGATCGTCGACCTCGGTACGCGATCCGGCGAAATAGAATCGCGAACTGTTTCCATTCGCGTTCGCCTGCTGAACGACACGGCCGAGCTGGTCATACCAGTTCGTCAAGAACGGCGTGCCAGGCTCGAACGGGTAATAGATCTGGGTCAAATGCCCAAGGGCGTCGTAAACCCCGCCATAGGAATAGGTCGTCCTGGAACCAAGCGGGTCGACGAAGCCGATCAGGTTATGATTGCCGTCGTAGGAATAGGCGACGCTACGCCCGGTATCGTCCGTCACTCCGGAAATGTCCGCCCCGGAATAGGAAAAGGTGAGGCGTCGCCCGAAATTGTTTGCGACCTGAGCGAGCTGCGATCCGGTATAGGTGAGGCTGATCGAAGCGCCGAACGGATAGGTCCAGCTCAACAGCGCGCTCGCTGGTTGTCCGGCCAAGGGACCGAAGGTCTGGGTCACGCCATCCTTGCGCGTATAGGTGAATTGCCCGGCGGCCGTCTGCATAAAGCGAACCGAAGATCCAGGCGGAGGAGTGAACACAAAGCTCGTCGCGCCGTCGGCATGGGGTTGCGCGATAAACTCCTCTGTGGTGTTCGGCTGCGAGACCATGACGACGTTGCTGGTCAGTTGGTCAGTGAACCAGCGCGCCACCATCGAGGATATCGTCATGGTTTGCGCAGTCGGCGCAATCGACAGCAAGTCTTGCATGACATAAAGCGCTGCGATCGACGTGACCGAGCTGACGGCAGGCGCATCGCTTGACCCCATGGCGCTGTAGGGATCGCTCTGCGTCTGAGCGCTGACGCTATAGGCGTGCGCCCAGCCGTTGCCGAGGCCGCGATCCGCGGTCGTCGTGGTCAGATTGCTGCCAGACGACGAAAGGTACGTGCGCGAGAACGGCAAGGCGTAGGGAAAGCCGCCGCTGCCCGTGACGAGGTCCAGATTCTGATAAACGTACGCCCCCGTCACGCCGTCAATCGGCTCGGCGACCGACGGATTGGAAGGCGAGGGCGTTGTGTTCTGAAGCTCGCTTACAGTTCCTGTAGACGCCGCCGGAACTAGCGTTCGTTGGTTGTTCGAAGCCAGCGCCTGGTTAGATACCGGAATGCCGCTGGAGCCTCCAGACCAGCCGCCCGAAATCAATTGAGCATAGGAAATGGCTCCGTTCGCTTGCGGAAAGATTTCTGTATAACCAGCGCCCTTCCATTGACCGACAGCGAGATGGCCGATTCCAGGGAGCAATGCCAGTTGACCGGCGGCTGCCCCTCCGGTCGAACACTGCCCGGCGGTAACAGCAGCGACGATCGCATTGAAGACCGTTGAGCTATAGTTTGGCGGCTGAATGGCAGGTGCGATGTCCCTGGTGAACGTGGCCTGTCCTGCGCATGTTGTTCCGTCCGCAAAAAACGTCTTCTGATTGGCACCTGAGTAGGACGCATTCATATTTGCATCGACGATCTTGATCGTCGATGCCGCCGTCATTCCGCTAATCGACGCTTGAGTTTGCTCAAGCACTGCGGATTCAAAGGCGCTGGAGGTTAGGCTGTATGTACCAAATGCCGAAATGATGGCTGCCGGAAAAGTGTAGGCGCCGACGGACACCGTCGGCCCATTGCTCGATTGCGGCACAAAACCGGCCCGAATAAGTGGCAGGTCGACGAAGGGCCACTGAAAAGTGCCCTGCGGCAGGTTTGTCTGACCAGCGATTCCGACGACGAAATTATAGAGCGCAGTCGTTTTCGTAAGTTGGTCGGTCATCTGTTGTTCAGAAGATACCTGCGCGAGCCAGTTGTAGCCGATGACCGCCAAACTCTCACCGAGGACCAGCTCGCTGTTGTCGCTATTGCCGGCCGCGCGCGCCTGTGCAAGCAGCTGACGATGGTACTCGGGCATCCCTCGTTGAACCTGACCAACGCCGAGCGAAATCAGGAATGCTCCTCCGGAATTGACGTTGAGTGCCTGGCAAGCGGTCGCGCTACCGGGACAACTTGCAGGGGCAGGACATGAGCCAGGAGAACTCGGCGGCTGATTTGGTTGTGTTACCGCCACGCATATCGACCAAATCTGCCCATAAGGCGTAGAAGGGCCAATATTTGTGCAGGCGCCTGTAGCCACGCAAGTTGGCGGCACTCCGTCAATCAGCAGCGTCGGTACGTAGTTCCCACCGTTTGGCGCGGAAAAGACCGTTATCCGGTGTCCATAGACTTCGTCCGTAAAGAGTTTGATGGATTTATCAGGCGATGCATTAGGCATCGTGATTTCAATAATTGTCCGACACGACGCGCCCAACGAAAGCGTGCAGCCGGCTGGAAGCGAAGGCGCAACGAGTAAGTCAGTATATGTCCGTGTCTTCTTTGGAATGCTTTTCAATATCAATGATGGGGTTGTGAGCGGCTCAATCAATTTCCCGCCAATGAGGTCGCCGACAGACCACGTCCGATCATTTTGATTGATGTAATGGAGGAGAGTGTCGGCGTAGCCTGTGAGATCGCCACGCAAGTGTGATCTGTTCACGTTCGATATCGACACATTGTCGATCGAACCGCCAGCGTCACCCAGGAACTGGGCCCGACTGTAACCAAGAGCGGCTGCGAGATTTGGAATCCCGCTCAGCATTGTATGTTGCTTGTAACTTGGATTGAGAGGATACCCTTCTCCATCCACGATCAAGACAAGAAAGGCTAGTTGGACCTCGATATAGGCGAGAGTGCCGTCCGGATTTGCGGCATAGTTTCGAACTGGAAAGCCGCCAAGGTACAAAAGGTCCTGGATAGCCGCCGCGTCGTTTTTCACGGCAAGCCAGCCGGCTATCTGAACTCCAGTGAAGCTGACCCATTGCCACAAATATTCGGTTTGCGTGTAGCCTGACGCATCTAACAAAGCCTGAAACAGAGACGCTTGATCTACATCGCTGCCGCGCCGGTCCAACAAAGCGCCGAGGGCGCCCTTATTACTGCCGAAGATCGGTTCAAATTCGATATTGTTGTGAATGTATTCGAATATTAGACCAGGTTCGCATTTCAGCGCCGACGCCAAAGCGACAATCTGCGTAGGCAGTGATGCGCTATATGCACAGGCGCCCGCTACCGCAGACGATTGCGGTCCTGGGACTGCGCTCATCGTTGGAGCAACTTGAATTGCGCCACGCCGGCGACCTTCAGGCGGGAAGGGTTGCGCGCGCACACTGTCGTTGGGATTGCGAGCTTCGGCTGGCTTTGTGGGAAGCCGAATCGTCTGCGCGCTGGTTGCTCGCACAAAGATTGGGGCAGCAATCGTCAGCGCGGCCAACGCCATCACGCAGAATGTCCGCAGAGTCCTCATGCGACCGTCTCCGCATATGTGTTTGTCACCGAGATCCTTACGAGCCGCCCCAATTCGCTTGGCCCCAGTTGAAACAGCCCCAATAGCCCGTGCTACCCGTCCCTGAATCGACCCGAACGGTCTGGGATAGCCGATTGCCGTTGGCGTCATATGAATAGATCACGCAGACGCCGGTGTCGTAGCTCGCCGTCGTCAGGCGCCCAATTGGATCGTACGTGTAAACGACGGAGCCATTGGCGGCCCATGTCGGTTGGACCGTCATGGCCGCCACAAAGCAGCCGATGGCCATCGTCGCAATCATGGACACGCGCATCCAATGCAAGAGCCTAAGCCGATACATCTCTTCAGCTCCCCGCTAGATAGGTGTCACGTGCTAGCAATCGGTAGCGTAATGACGACATTACCATTACAGTCGCCATCGCGCGCGCATATCTCACCCGATACAGTGGCCTACAGTTCCGTGCTTGCCCAGATAAAGGAATTTCCGTTTACAGCGTCGGAAATATTGCCGCCTTGTCCGGCCGTGGCGCCGCTGATGGTCAGTAGTATGTTGAATGCGGTCGGAGAGATGTTGACAAACGAGATCGGTTTGAGGTGAGCACTGCAAACCGCTTGCTGCGAGGGCGACCAGCCGTTCGCCCGGAATTTGAGTTCCACGGGCGCAAAATTAATTTTCGCTGGTATTACGCTTTGCTGAAAACGCCATTCACAAAACATTGAATATTCCCGGCGCTTGACCTGATAAAATCCTGGAAGCGAGGATCATCACCATAGTTGCGGATTGCCTCTTTGATGTTTCCATCCTCATGGATTCTATTGATTTCCCAGAACCTATCAAAAATATCGGTTGATATGTGGAAGCCTCCGCCAGTTAATTCCTTAATATGAGCCGCCACCTCCGGCATATCGGAGATGTTCAGGAGGAAAAGGGCCTTGACCAGATTTTCTGTGTCGACGGGCGTCAGCCCGCCCCGATCCGAAAGTTGCCCAGTCCACAGGTTTGATGACGATAGAACACGCGAGATCTCGTCGCGCACGCCTCCTAAGGACGACATCAATTCGGATTTAGGGGATACAGTGTAGTATACATCGTGGATCATTCCGCTACCTTCCGTATCCCGGTTCAATAACGCGAGCCTTCTGTGTCATACTTGGACTCAGCGAGAATTTTGTAGCGTAACTTCGCGGAAAATAGGCCTCCATTTGGCCTCGGGCATAGCCGATATACTCCTGAGAGAAGCCATATCGTTGTGCCAATCGAACCTCATAGGCATAGGCCCCTCGTTCGGCAAAGCCCATCAAACGGGGACTACCCAGGACATCAATCCCTTGCAGTTCGGCCCTCTGAATTTGAGCGATATGGCGGCTATCGTGCAACACATCGAGGAATGAACTGCTGCGGCTATCGTAAACTATCGTAAGCCGCCCGCCCTCTCGGAAGGTTTGGACCGATGCCCCCGCGTCTAAGCGAGATGCGTCGTCGATGACAGTAACACCCCGCCGTTCCAGACCCGCAATGACCCGCGAAGCATTAGGGCTTTCGGCAAAAAGCTGATCGAAAGCAGCGACCCCGGTGCTTTGCCCGGTTTTTGAATAAAGCGTCCCCTCTGCGGAGCTTGACCCCGGCGGATCCTCGCCTGAACCGCCATTTCCACCCGCTGCGGCGGCGGGAGTTGGACTGTCAGCGGCAAGCCCGAGCGGATCGGTTAGGTTGAGCGGGTCGTTATTGACATAGGCGTAGAGGTTGGAGCCGCCGGCGTAGCTGATCGGATCGGTTTGCAGGAACCGGCCGAGCTGCGGCGAATACATCCGCGCCCGGAAGTCATAGAGGCCGTTGGTCTCGGCATCGATCCGGGCGCCGGTATAGCGGAACGTCCCGGAAGTGGTGACGCTTTCGCCAAACGGACCATATCCGGTCTTGGCGACGGTCCCGGTCGCAGAATCGAGCGACCCGATGATCGAACCCTGGATATCCGGGATGAAGGTCGTGCGCGTGTTGGCTGCGACGTTGATCTGGGCGAGCGATTCATTGAGGCCGGGACCGAATGCGTACCAGCGCGAGATCTCCCCGCTCGTCGCATAGTCGAAGAGGGCGCGATTGGCAGGATCGGTGACGTAGAGCGTCGTCGAACCGCCGACGGTCTTGGACTTGCGATGGCCGCGGGCGTCATAGGCGTAGGTCGCGACCGTGTCGCCGCCCTGGCTTGCCGAGATCAGGCGACTTTCGGCGTCATAGCCGTAGGTGAAGACGCCGTCGAAGGTGAGAGAGCCGTTGCCGTCGTAGGTCGGCGTGATTGCGCCGACGGCCGTGTATTGATCGAGATTGTTGACCGAGTAGTTGACGGTTCCCGGAGCCGCCGCCGGGTAGAACCACCAGGAATTATCGCTCGCCGTCTGGCCTGTACGGCGATTGTTGCGATCGTAGGCGAACCCGAATTGTGTCGTGCTCGCCGGAGGCGCGGTCTGGTTGGGAACCGTGCCGAAATTGAGCGCCGTCATCCGGTTGAGGACATCGTAGCTCATCGTCGCCGTCATGAGCGTCGGCCCGGGGGCGATCGTCGGGCTTGGTATGGCCGCGCTATTGTCGCTTGCACCGGTCAACCGATTGTCGAGATCGTAGCGATAGGTGACGGTCGCTTCGGACGGGGCCGCCTTGGTCGAGAGCCGGTTGAGCGTGTCATATGTATAGGCGATCGTCGGGCCGGCGCGCGTCTGGCGCGTCAGGATATTGTCATTGGCGTCGTAACCGAGCCTCTCGACGCTGGAATTTGGATAGGTCGTCGTGGCGAGCCGATCGAAGCCGTCATAGGCCAGGGTTGTGATGTTGAATTGCGCGTTGCTGCGCGCAAACGACAGGGTCCCGACACGACCATCGGGCGTATAGGCGAAGTGCGCCAGCGGCACGGACTGGATCGCGGGAGTGGCGACCGCGATCAGGCGGCTGGCCGCGTCGTAGGAATAGTTCGTGGTCACCAGCAGCGGATCGACGACGCTCGCCACCCTGTCGACGGCGTCGTAGTTATATGTGGTCGTGTTTCCGTTGGGGTCGACGAATGTCCGCGGCTTGCCCGTTGGCGTATATGTGAACTGCGTGACGACGGGCGTTGCGGCGTTGCTGCGGGTAACCGACAGGAGATGGCCGTCGGGATCGTAGACATTGCTGGTTTGAACCAGCAGCGGGCCGCTGTTGAACGGACTTGGCGCCGTCGCCGTCAGCAGACGCCGATTGGTGTCGTAGGCCAAAGTCGTCGTATTGCCGTTCGGGTCCGTCCGGCTGACGACATTGCCAACCGCATCGTACCCGAAACGCGTGGTGGCGTTGACCGAGCCGGCGCCTGCGACCCGTGTGACGAGGTTACTGGCGGCGTCGTAAGCGAAGGTTGTTGCGATGCCCACGGGATCGTTCGCCGAGATCACGTGACCGTAGGCGTCGTATCGGAACGAACTCGTCGCGTTGAAATGCGGCGCTGAGCCGCTGTCGGCCACGATCGACAGAAGATTGCCCGTCGCTGAATCGTAGGCCATCGTCGTGACCAGCCCCATGGGATCGGTGATGCTGGTCGTCTTGTTGAAAAACGGGTCGTAGGTGAAGCTCGCAGTCCGCGGCGACAGCGGCGAGCCGGGCTTGGGCGTATCGACGATCGAAGCGATATTATTGGCCCAGGGATTGACGGCCGTCGCGTAGGTCAACGCCTTGGTCCCGCCCTCGGGCAGAATGATCGTCGTCAGCCGGTCGATGCCGTCGTACTGAAAATGCGTGACGTTGACGACGCCGTTTTGTTGCGGGGTATCGTTATAAACATTGCCGATTGCAGAATTGTCGAGCACGACGGCGTCGGAAAGGATCTTGCCGCGGTCGGTCTGATAGGTGACTTGGCGGTTTCCAATCGGATCGTCGACCTCGGTGCGCGATCCGGCGAAATAGAATCGCGAACTGTTTCCATTCGCGTTCGCCTGCTGAACGACACGGCCGAGCTGGTCATACCAGTTCGTCAAGAACGGCGTGCCAGGCTCGAACGGGTAATAGATCTGGGTCAAATGCCCAAGGGCGTCGTAAACCCCGCCATAGGAATAGGTCGTCCTGGAACCAAGCGGGTCGACGAAGCCGATCAGGTTATGATTGCCGTCGTAGGAATAGGCGACGCTACGCCCGGTATCGTCCGTCACTCCGGAAATGTCCGCCCCGGAATAGGAAAAGGTGAGGCGTCGCCCGAAATTGTTTGCGACCTGAGCGAGCTGCGATCCGGTATAGGTGAGGCTGATCGAAGCGCCGAACGGATAGGTCCAGCTCAACAGCGCGCTCGCTGGTTGTCCGGCCAAGGGACCGAAGGTCTGGGTCACGCCATCCTTGCGCGTATAGGTGAATTGCCCGGCGGCCGTCTGCTTGAAGCGAACCGAAGATCCGGGCGGAGGGGTGAACACGAAGCTCGTCGCGCCGTCGGCGTGGGGTTGCGCGATAAACTCCTCTGTGGTGTTCGGCTGCGAGACCATGACGACGTTACTGGTCAGCTGGTCAGTGAACCAGCGCGCCACCATCGAGGATATCGTCATGGTTTGCGCCGTCGGCGTGATCGACAGCAAGTCTTGCATGACATAAAGCGCCGCGATCGACGTGACCGAGCTCACAGCAGGCGAATCGCTGGAGCCCATGGCGCTGTAGGGATCGCTCTGCGTCTGGGCGCTGGCGCTATAGGCGTGCGCCCAGCCGTTGCCGAGGCCGCGATCCGCGGTCGTCGTGGTCAGATTGCTGCCAGACGACGAAAGGTACGTTCGCGAGAATGGCAAGGCGTAGGGAAAGCCGCCGCTGCCCGTGACGAGGTCCTGATTCTGATAAACGTACGCGCCCGTCACGCCGTCAATCGGCTCGGCGACCTTCGGGTTAGACGGATTAGGCGTAGTCGCGAGAAGCGAGCTTACCGTACCGGTCGCCGCCGGCGGTGCAACCGCTTGTTGAACATTCGGCGTGAGCGTCGAATCCGGTATCGGAACGCCGCTGAACCCTCCGCTCATACCACCTGATATTCTTTGCGAGATACTGATCCACTCATTGGTAAGCGGAGCGATTTCGGTATAGCCGGCGCCTTTCCACTGACCAACACTCAGATGGCCGTTTTGCGGGATCAGCACCTGATGGCCAGTCGGCGACCCTGCGGGACAATTGGCATGCCCAGCCATAACTGCGTTTAAGATCGTGTCGTGATCAATTTGAGAGTAATTTGGAAATCGGATGATTGGCTCGATGATGGTCATGAAGTTGTCTTGACCAGTGCACGTCGTTCCGTCAGCAAAAAATGTCCTCGGCAGAGCGCCAGGATAGAGAGAGTTCATATTGTTATCGACCAATTTCATGGTCGATGCAGCCGTCATCCCGGCCACCGCTGCCTGCGTCTGTTCGAGGACAGCAGACTCAAATGCGCTCCCACTCTGGCTAAGGCTCATTTCGGCAGCGACGAAGGCAGCCGGATATGTGAATGGCCCAATGGAGACCATCGGCGCGTCACTTGATTGTGGCTCTATGTGGATGAAATTGATCGGAAGATCCACATAGGGCCCCTGATATAAAGTCTGTTGAATATTTGCTTGCCCGACAATTCCGACGCCAAAATTATAGAGCGTTGTTGTGGACGCGAGGCGATCGGTCATCTGCTGTTGAGCCGACCACTGCGCCATCCAGTGATAGCCTGTGACCGCCAAACTTTCGCCGAGCACTAGCTCGCTGCTGTCGCCGTTGCCGGCAGCGCGCGCTTCCGCAAGAAGTCTTCGATGATATTCCGGCATTCCCCTTCCGACCTGACCGACGCCCGTTGCGATCAAATACGAGCCTCCGGAGCCGACGTTCAGTGATTTGCAACTGGTTGCGCCAGCAGGACACGTCGCCGGCGCGATGCAGCTTGCCGACGTTCCGGAAGGCTGGTTGGGTTGCGTCACCGCAGCGCAGATCGACCAGGTCTGCCCCGTTGAAGTCGACGGCCCCTTATTGACACAACTGCCTTGAGCGACACAGCTCGGCGGAGCCCCGTCAATTAGAAGGGTTGGGGTGTAGTGGCTGTTGCCGTCTGGCACGGAGGACACAGTGATACGACGGCCGTAGACTTCGTCCGTGTACAGTTTGATCGCCTGGCTCGGTAATGCGCTTGGCATCGTAATCTGGATAGAAGCGCGGCACTCAACGGGAGTTGGCTGGGGGCAAAACTCCGGAAACTTGGAAGAGGCGAGCCAATCTTTGAAATCCGGAGACTGATGGGGAAACGTCGTCTGGCGCAGGGGCGATCCTGTTAATGGCTGAATCAATTTTCCGCCGATGATGCTCTCGACGGCCCCAGCGCGGTTATTCGTACTGATATAGTTTAGGAGATTGGCGGCATACCGAGTGAGATCGCCGCGCAAATTCGTCCGATTCACATTGGTTATGGATACAGCATCTATCGCGCCGCCAACGTTATCGAGAAACTGCGCTCGGTTGTAGCCAAGAGCTGATGCAAGGTTCGAAATGCCGGCCTGCAGTGTGTGTTGCTTGAAGCTCGGATCAAATACATACCAGATTCCGTTCAATGCGACCGCTAGATTGAAATGGCCGATATCAATGTAATTGAGCGTACCGTCGGAATTCGGGGCGAAGTTCGCTGTCAGAAAACCGCCATCAATCAGTAAGCTTTGGATCGCGGTCGCATCATTCTCCACGCCAAGCCAGTTGGCGACTTGCCCTCCCGTGAGGCGGATAACGCCCCAAGCATACAGAATTTCCGTATATCCGGACGTATTGAGCAGCGCTGCAAGCAGCTGCACTTGGTCGGCATCTCCCCCGCGCCTATCCAGCAGCGTACCGAGCGGTCCCTTGTTACTACCGTAAAGCGGTTCGAATTCGATATTGTTGTACACGTATTCAAAAATGAGATCGGGATTGCATTTCAATGCGGAAGCCAAAGCAACGATTGGCGCCGGGTAGGATGTGCTCGCTACGCACGTTCCTGAGGCAATCGGCGGCTGTCGTGCCGAGAATGGCGGAGGAGCCTGCCCCTTAGCTCCTAATGGCGGGAGCCGTAACGAACGCGATTGCATGCGAATATACTGATCAAGGCCGACAGTGGTGCTCGGCGTTTGGTGAAGAATAAACGTCTGCGCGTAAGCGCTATGGCCGCAGATTGAGCCCCCGGCCACCAGCGCGGCGCCAAGCATCGATGCGCAAGTCTTTAAAAGAGCTTTCATGCGCGGTCCTCCGCGAAGAAACAGCCGACTTACGAGCCGCCCCAATTCGCTTGGCCCCAGTTGAAACAACCCCAGTAGCCCGTGCCACCCGTCCCAGAACCGACCCGAACTGTCTGAGAGAGCCGATTGCCGTTGGCGTCATATGAATAGATCACGCAGACGCCGGTGTCGTAGCTTGCCGTCGTCAGACGCCCAATTGGATCGTATGTGTATACAACGGAGCCATTGGCGGCCCATGTCGGTTGAACCGTCATGGCTGCCATAAAACCGCCGATGACAATCATCGCGATCATGGACACACGCGTCCAATCCAAGGGCCTAAGCCGATACATCCCTTCAGCTCCCCGCAAGAGAGGCGTCACCTGCTAGCAATCTGCGGCGTGATGGCGACATCAGCATCAGCGTCGCCATCGCGCGTCCATATCTCACCCATTATAGCGGCCTAAAGTTCCGCGCTTGCCCAGATGAAGGAATTTCCGAATTGATAGTCGGAAATATTGCCGCCCTGTCCGGCCGTGGCGCCGCTGATGGTCAACAGGATGTTGAATGCGGTCGGCGAAATGTTACCAAACGAGATGACCGATCCGGGATAGGCGGTGGTGGACACGAAACGAAACGTCGAAGCCGCGGACGAACTGATCGTCGGCGCCGCACGCATCGTCGTAGCGGTCGGCAGATATCCCTCGCCGGTTGTCGAGCTGAATGCCCAGCCTACGGCGAACAAGCTATATGGAGCGGTTGCGTTCCACGCTTGGAAATAGCGCTGACAGAACAGCAATTCCGACGCCACAGGTCGCAGTTCGGGCGTCGGGGGGCCGTTGTTGGCGCCGGTCGTCACTCCGGGAGTACTGCGTATATCGAGTTCGGTGATCTGAACGGACTGGGAACCGACGCCAAAATTGTTGCCAAAATCGAAGCTGACCTCAAGGCCGTTGCTGGAAACGGGGCTCGCCGTAAACGTGTAGGCGACCTGGGTCCACTGATTGTTCGCAACCGGTTGAAGCGATGCTGCCGAGACATCCGTGATCGGGCTGGACCAATTATCAAGTGCCCCTGCGTGCTTCACCGTCAAGGTCGGCGTGATGGAAGTGCCCGTGCTATTGTAGACCTGCGCCTCCACTGTCACCGTCTGACCTGAAAGCGGCGCAGCCACCGAACCTTCGATGCGCTGCTTGACAACGACGTCCGAGACACTCGCTGCTCCGGTCACTTTCAGGCTGTAGAGTGTGAGCGAGCGTCCATCGGCTCGGCTCCAGTTCACGCTGGCCCCGGTCGGGACGACGTACCAACCGTCCGCGGCGGTTTGGGTGGTGGCGCCAGCTGCGGTGCTTGACGCCCCTGTTATCCCGCGCTGCCACACGTCCATCGTGCCATTTCGAAACTTATTGATGTATCCCCCGGTCGTCGGCGTGACCATGCAGCCGATCACGGCATTGAAGTTCGCCATGACTTGAGTCGCGTCCGCCGTTTGCCCATTCGTCAATGTGTAAGGCAGCGCGCAGGTAGCGCGAGCCGGCGATTGCAGCGCACAGAGGATCAATCCGAGAATGGCGATCTTACCGAGTAGAACTTTCCGCATGACGCACCTCTAGCAAGGAGGATGACAGAACCGTTCAGAGCGCATCGGCCGCATGAAAAATATAGAGCGCAATTGAAATCACGTCGGTCGCGAGCCTTCGCTCGTATCGTTGATCTTGATTGCATTCGTCAAAAAACTGCGGGCATTCGCAGCATCAAAGACGACCCATGGACACAATTCATCGTGTCCTCACAACGTTTTCAGAGTAGCGCATCTGCGCTCGCTTTCAAAGATCAAAAATGAATCGCGTGACGCTGTGACGTCAGAAAATTGCGGTTCGCGCATTGTTGGACGCTGCGCATCGCGTGCAAGAGATGGATGGACACGGTTGCAACGGGTCGCAATTTCAAAAAGTTCGCAGCGATGTTCGCTCAACATTGAGAAAAATATATCAAAATTCGGCGCGACCCGATCCTGCGACGCATGGCCGACGTGGGCCTGACGTGCGGCCTTACGACAGACATCATCCGATGCGCCATAATTTGCTCTCCTTTCTATTGCGAAGTGAACGGGACTGGCGCAGGATCACGAGTGATCGTTGAGCGAAGAGCTCCAGATTGTGGATCAGCGGGTGCAACATGGCACACGTCGGAACGTTCGCGCGTCAAAGCGCGATTTATCTTGTCCTTTCGCTTATGCTGTTTGTCGCGCCGGATTGCCGCGCCGCGAATGGCTCTGTCTCATACACTTATGACGCGCTTGGGCGGGTGACGACGGCCAGTTATGATACCGGGATCATTGTCATTTATTCTTATGACGCCAACGGCAATCGCACCCAACAGGTGATCAACGTCAACACGACGACATTGACGTGGAGCGCGACGAGCAATCCCTGTTCGTCAAATTGTTGGGGTGCCGCACTTTGGTGATTGCGGCCGCAGATCGGCCTAGGGTTCCCGGCAAATTGTGGAATCAAGCGACGCGCAGCTGTTTGACTTGAGAGGCGGCCGTAGCATGAGAACGGCGTTAAATATCGGCTTCCGCTTCGTCCTCGGGTCGTTTGTCGCGGGGTTTTCGACGTTTATGCGTCCACGGAAATTCATTGTCGACGTGGTGACGCGCACGGGAGATTGCTCGCGCTTTCAGATCCATCGCGAAGCTGCGCTTACTGGCCCCCACTTTCGCGCCGAGCCAGATGATCGTGAGGGCGTCGCGGTATTGTGGAAATTGACGACAATTCTCGCTTTAGCTTTCGCGGCGGGTTGCATCGTCACCAATTCGGTGGGCGCGCAGACGACCATACCTCCAAACCTGACGATGGCCCAGCCGACAGCGAGACCGCTTTCGGTCCAGCCTGTGCGGCCCGGCGTCGCTCTTCCACCGAAACCGGCGGCTGTTTCCAAAGCGTCCTTCGGGGCGGCGCCATTCGTCAAACGGACAGTCCTGTCGTGCACTCCTCCGCCCGCGCCCAAGGAGATCGTTGAACTCGCGCGCGCCTTGGACTGGAACCCCGACCTCATCTACGAGTACGTCCACAACAATATCCAGACCTTGCCCATCTATGGCAGCTTCAAAGGTTCATATGGAACTCTGATCGACGGAGCGGGCGCCCCCGTTGATCAGGCGGAGTTGATGTATGTTCTGCTGCAGCAGTCCTGCTACAGCCCGCAGTACGAGATCGGAACGATCTTTCTTTCTGCCGTCCAGTTGAGCAATTGGCTCGGGATCAGCACGAATGAAACGGACGTAGAAGCTGTCTTAGAAGCAAATGGTTTTCCCGTAGGGACTGGGACGGATTGTTCGCAGTATACGCCAGGATCGCCAATTCTCTGCATCTACCCCAATCCCGATGAAACGGTTTTCGGAGCGGATATTCCATGGGTGTGGGTCAGCGTTCCGATTCCAAACGGTGGCGGCGCCTATCAGTTTGAGCCGGCGAGCAAGACGTTCCAAGATTGGTATGGCTACTCTCGGGTGGCGCAAATCGCCAATCTCGGTTCTTCGGCGCTTCAATATGCCCAGGGTAGCTTCTTGAACGCCGCCGAAAGCGGCGCGTCGGGCATCGGCACGCCGCAAGTATCGGGAATTAATCGCGCGAGTGTTCGACAGAATCTCACGACCTACGCGAACAATCTCATTGCCTACGTAAAAGCGAACGACCCGAGTGCGACGACGAACGACATTATCGGCGGGGCGACGATCAACCGCCTGCCCTTCTATACCCCTCCAACGTCCGGTCCGACCCTCTGGGGGCAGACCATATTATGCAATATCATTTTTCTAGGTACGGGAACATGCTCTCCAAACCTGAGCGGTATGCCCACCGCATCGCTATCCAATCTGAACTCGCTGCGTACGACCCTCACTCTGACGCTTGGCTACAATACCGGAACCGCGTTCACGCAGCTCGCCACCCCTCAGACATTATATTCGTCGAGCATTTACGGTCACCGGCTGAGCGTCGTCTTCGATGCGACGACCAACGTCCCGAGCCTCCTTCTCGACGGCGTTACGCAGGTCATGGCGACGGGTGCGGTTCCGCCCTCTTCCCAGCTCACGATCCGCACGGCGATCGATCACCCGACCCTCCCGTGCGTGAGTCTCCCGATCTCGGAAGGCGCGACAGGAAACACAAGCAGCGGTAGCCCCACCATCTCGAATTTGTCTGGTGTCGCCTGCTCTTTGTCGCCCGGCATGTACGTGATCGGAACGGGCATTCCCGCCGGCTCCGTGATAACGCAGGTCAACAATTCGACGCAGACGATCACGATCTCAAATAATGCGACGACGACCAACACCAGCGTCGCGCTGTCGATCGTCGGTCCCAGCGTCGACAACATCCGCGTAACGCCCGCCCCTGGCGCGGTGTTTGTGGTTGGAACGGCCTGGGGCGGCAGCAATCGCGGCATGATCGAGAAGCATCGCCTACTTCTTCAACAGAATGCTGCGCAAAACCCGAACAATCCGAACGCGGAACCGGTTCTCGGCGAGGGACTGGCGATGATCGGGTATACTTGGCTCGCCGAGTTCACCCGCGCGCAGCAGCGCATTTCGGAAATCTCCGGGGTAACGACCACGTATTTTCATGCGGTCGGCATCATCGGCATGAAAGGGGTTGCCGGCAGCGCGCAGGGGCCCTTTGTCGACTTGCCTCAGAACGTCGTCAGCGTCGTTCAAAGAGTGGGGCGCCCGTCGTTGTCTATTGAACCGACCTCACTCGAGTCCAGCGCGTTCGCCGTAGCGGCTGGCGTTTTGAGCATTCTGGAATCCGGCGCCATCGAGCAGACCCAGCCAGGTGCTACGGCGGTATCGACCGTCAAGTTGCTCGATCTGTGGAGCCAATCCGGCCCGATATTCTCAATCAACGATCCCGGGATTTCCGGCGACAATTGCAGCTATTATGTGGCGTCGATCAGGCCAACGCTCGCGACGACATATGTTGCGGCCGATCTCGCGCGGATCGACTCGCTTGTCGGCTACACACCGGGCGTCGGGTGCAGCGCGATTGCCAGCAAAACGCGCGTCGTCGCTCCGTCGAACGGAGCGATCACGGTCTCGTCTTCCACGGGATCGTGGACCGGGGCCGGGTACCAGCAACTCCTCTACGACGCTAGCGGTAACGTCACGGCTATCGGCAGCATTATTTCTGGTGGGCTCAGCGGCGGAGAGCCGGCTAGCGTTGTGACGCCCACGCAGATCCGCAACAATCAGACGGGCGTACTCTTAGGGTCGCAGTACGTGCCGCCATCGCAGTCCGCGCAATCCGCAGTTTCGGACCTCAATTCGAACCCCACTCTGTTGAGCGGCGGGTCAGCGCAATCGCATCAGACTGCTGCCGATCCGATCGACATCGTCGTTGGCAGTTACACCTATACGCATCGAGACCTGTCGGTGGGCAGCGGCGCATTCCCGGACACCCTGTCGTTCGTGCGCACATTCGATTCGGCGCTGGCGCAGACCGGCCGCAACAGCTCGCTGCTCGGCAGCGGCTGGATGCACAATTTCGACATGACCGCTTGGCCGGACAGCGACGGCTTCGAGGGCATGGGAGACAATTCGCCGGTCAGCGGCGCGGCGTCGATCGCGGCTCTTTATGTGCTGCAGGACATTCTGAACCTCCAGACGAACACGGCTAAACCGACCGAACGGCTCATCATCGCCGCCCAGGTCGAGAAATGGCTGATGGAGCAACTGACCGGCAACGTCGTGTCGGTCACACGGCCTGGCAGCATCGAGCGATTTACGTCGCTGACCAACGGCGCATACAACGCGCCGATCGGTTCGGCCGCGGTCTTGAATGGCGATGCGACGAACGGTTACGCCTATCACAGCGGCGGTGGCGTCACGCTCAATTTCAACGGCGCATCGGCAACTGCCCCCGGAAAGATTTCGGCCTGGGCAAACGCCGCCGGCGCAAAGGTTGGCTTAACCTACAACAATTCCGGGCAGCTTCAGTCGATCTGCGAGCCAACATGCGGCACCTCGCGGCGGCAATTGAATCTCACATACGCGAACAATCAGCTGACCGTCGTCAACGACAATACCGGGTCAACCCCGCGCACGGCGACCTACGCTTACAACGCCAATGGCGAACTGACCGGCGTCGTCGATCCGCTGGGTCAGGCGACGACTTTCGCCTATGCCGCCCCCGGACAGCTTTCGCAGATATTTTACCCGGTCAATTCGCGATGGCCGTTTTTGTCGATCGCCTACGACACGCTCGGGCGACCGAAAAGCCAAACAAACGCCAATGGCGCCACGACGACGCTCCGCATCGCGGGAAGCCGGGCTGAGACTACCGATCCCGCCGGCACCCTCTGGGTCAGCTATTTTACGTCGCGCGGGCGGACGCTGGCCATGATCGACGGGCTGGGAAGCGCGGGCGTCAATGCCGGGGCCGGCAACCTGACGAGCTTCACTTATGACGGGCTGGACCGGGTTGCTAGCGTCACTTACCCCACAGGGTGGCGCCGTTCTTTCGCCTACAATGCCAATTCAAATCCACTCAGCATCACCGCAACGCCGTCGAGCGGCTCCCCGCTGAGCCCTCTCACGCAGTATTTTACCTATACGAGTCCGGTCGGGTCGCTACCGAATTTCGAGGCTGTGCACACGGCGACTGATCCGCTCGGGCTCCTGACAACCTTCGCCTATGACAGGTCCGGCAACCTGACGCAGATCGTGGCAGATGCGGGCGCAAGCCCGCATGTCAACGCGACGAGCCGGTTCGCCTATGACTCCAGCGGGCGCGTTGTGAGCGCCATCGATCCGCTGGGCTCGGTCACCGCGTTCACCTACGACGCTCTGGGCGATCTCACGGCGCAAGTTCGCGACTATGGTCGGCTCAACCAAACCACTTCGTGGTCGTATGACCCCTTCGGAAACGTTGTGGCCACGACGGACCCGAACCGCAACACCACAACCACGTCATGGGACGCGAACCGACGCCTGACGAACGCCATTTCGCCGCCGGGCGTCGGCGGAGCGTTGACGACGTCGTACGCCTACGACGCCAACGGCAGCCTGTTGCAGGCCCAGCAATCGTCGAATGGGCAATTCCTGCGCGCGTTCGCAGCAAGCTACACGCCGACCGGCAAGATCGCGACCACGACCGACGCCAAGGGCGCGGTGACACGCTACGCATATGACAGCGTTGACCGCCTGAGCCAGACGATCGACCCGGTCGGAAACGTCACGGACTTCGGCTACGACGCGCTGAGCCGACCTGCCTCGCTCTCGACCCCACGCATTCAAGCCAATCCGCTCTGGCGGATCGGCTATACGGCCGACAGCCTGATCGCGAGCTTGAGCGTCGCCCGAAGCAATACGGTTTCCGACACCACAAATTTTGCCTACGACGGCTTCGATCGGCTGTCGGCAACGACCTATCCCGACGGTAGCGCGCAGAATTTTACCTATGATGCTGCCTCGAACCTTTTGACACGCCGGACGCGTCGCGGCGACACGATCGCGTTCGGCTACGACACGCTCAACCGCCGGTGTACGAAGGTCTGGGCGACGAGCCCGGTCGCCTGTGGCGGGACCTCGTCGAACTATCTGATCAGCTACGCCTACGATCTGGCGGGCCATCTGATCGGGGTCCGGGACAACGGCCCGGCGGTCGCCGCGCCGGCGGCGCCGGCGACCTATTCCGCAAATTACACCTATGACGCGCGCAATGCGCTGATCGGCGTGTTGTGGAGCCCGGCGACGGCGCAGACCGCTCCCGCGGCGTCGACGAGCGCTACGTTCGGCAACGTCTACGACGCTAACAATCGCAGGATCGGGCAGAGCGCGACCGACAAGAGCTGGTGGAACTACCCGACCACGGCCGCCTCTACCCCCTACGCCGCCAACAATCTCAATCAATATACTGCGATTGGCTCGGCCAGTCCGACCTACGACGGTAACGGCAACCTGACCTTCGACGGGACGCTGACCTATTGCTACGACGTCGAGAGCCGGCTGACGTCAATCCTCAGCGCCGGAACCTGCGCTTCGCCCGTCACGACGGTCGCAGCCTACGCCTATGACGCGCAGGGGCGGCGCAAGACGAAGACCGTCGGGTCGACGACAACCTACTACACGACGGACGCCGATAACCGCGAGGTTCTCGAATACAATGGAGCTGGCGCGCTGCAGGCCTGGTACGCTTTTGCGCTCGGTCCCGATGCGGTCCTGAATCAGATGAACGTCGCGGCGTCGACGCGCGCGACGCTGATACCCGACATCGTCGGCTCGATCGCCGGCGCACTCGACGCGGCTAGCGGGACGCTGACCAAATTCGGCTATCAACCGTTCGGCGAGAACCCGGCTCTGACCGCCGGCGGCTACCGCTACACGGGACGCCGCCTCGATCCGGAGACCCTCGCCTCTGCCTCGCAGCCATCGGGGCTCTATTATTACCGGGCGCGCACATACGCGCCCGGCTGGGGCCGATTCCTGCAGCCGGATCCGACCGGATATCTGGCGGGGACAAACCTCTACACCTACGTTGACAACGATCCGCTCAACCGCGTCGATCCCTACGGCCTCTTCTCCGATAGCCCACAGGCTGCTGCGGCGGGCGGGACCGGCGGTGGCGGAGGCGCCCAAGCGCCGCCGCGAGCGGCGGCCGGCGGAGCCGGCGGCGATGGCGAGGAGCCGCCGGGGCCGGGCGGTGTTACAGGCGTCGGAGTAGCAGGTAGTCTAGCATTCTCGCAAACGACCGCGAGTCCATGGTTCAACAGCGCGGGAGCATTCTATGGTCAAGCGATAAGCGGCATCGCCTCTCAGCTAAGGGCCGGGTCACTCACAGTCCGTGATGTTCCAATTCAAATAATTCGAAATTTGATCGTCAATACCCGATCGTCTCTTGCTTTGATGCAGGCGGGGATTCCCAAAAGCGAGTGGATTTTGATCGACATGGCAGGCAATGCAGAGGCCGAGGCCAATTTGGCAGCGCGGCTTGCACAGAATCGGCTCACACCGATTGGAACCGATACGTTACGGGTTACGGGATCTGGATCAAATGCCAGCACCCTTATTGGTGCGGGGACTATCCCGCGTCCGGAGCCTTAAAATATGGCTGACGCAGAATGGAAAATGCCTGTCCCCCCGACGGCGATCACGAGAGGCCCAAACTTCAAGGCACTTCCGAGGCGACAATGTGAGTTATCTTTCTATATTGAGGTCGAAACCGGGGACAAAAAAGAGAGCCTCCTGTTCGATGGCGTCGAAGCGTATAAATGCACCTATTTAGCTGCATTGAACGTAGAGATGATCAATGCGACGTATGGCAAATTGGTCGACTTGGGCGAAACTGAGTGGCTCAGTGAAATAGTCAAAGTCTCGACAGTGTACTACACGAAATCGAAAAAAACGCCGCCTTCATTGAAGCATTTTGCCATCTGCTTCGATGATGGACCCTGCTTCGAAATTGTCTGCGTCAATTTCAATCCACTCGCGCCGACTTCAGAAAGTCAGGCATGAACGGCTAGGTGCCCATGAATCTATCAAATTCTGGCGTCAACGCGAACCGTACCGGCCGGAATCAATCTCAATGCCGCTACATTGTCGTGGACTACGGCAAGCACCCATGGTCCTCAAATTGTTGAGGAGCCGCTCCTTGGTCATCGGTGATCGCGACGGCTCGTCGGCTGAGGCTGCCCAGACATGAAACGCATGCAGAGCGCGGCGATTTGAATTGATAGGCGGCAGTTTCATGGAAAGGGTGCTCGATGTCATCGTCTCAAGGCTCATACACTGTGGTGCAAACTTCGATCCGGACGAGCGCAGTCGATCCCATCATGCAAGCAACGGTCGATCGTGGAATATCGACGGTTACGGTTCCGACATAACTTTTGCGGCTGCTAAGTCGCGCGAACCTACTCAACTACGTGCCGTTACTCGCTGGGCCATAATGAATGAGACGCGGACCCGACATCATCGCCGTCGTTCACTTCTACCCCTCCGAACAGGGGGGGCGGAAAGGCCCTACGCCGCCACGCATCTTTCGTTGTCCGCTCGAATTTGAAGGCGAAAAGTTCGACTGCGGACTGCACCTAGAGGAGATCGGAGCAATTGCTCCTGGCATTACGGCGACGGTGCCGATCACGCTACTGTTCCCTGAATTATTGAAATCCCGTTTGAAGGTCGGTAGCCAGTTTAAGTTGTGGGAGCTGGGGGAAATCGCTGATGGTGTCGTCGAGAAAGTGATCGCTGATTAGCGGCCTTGACTTGCAACCCGAGGTGTGACCCGAAGTGCGCTTGGCGCTGCAAGGCTTTGTCCGCTCGTCTCATTCTCGAATTGGCGGTCGCGACCGTTGCGTCAGCGCAGCGCGACCGTCTGAAACCTGACGACGCAGGGGAGGGGATGCGCCTCGCAGATCTCGGGCCGAAACGCAGGATTGGCTTCTAGCACATTGGGCAACGGGTCTTGGTAAGGCCCCCGCTCGTCTGCGTTTAGGCTTGCCGATCGTGTCACCTCGGTGTAGCACTGGACTGTGCTCAAAGCGTTCAATACGTAGCAGACTCAATAGTTTAGATAGATCGGCCCCTTGGGTGGGAATCCTGCGGCCGGATCCGACTGGCTACGTGGCGGGGACGAATCTCTATGCCTATGTCGGCAACGATCCGCTCAACCGCGTCGATCCCTACGGCCTCTTCGCCGATAGGCCGCAGGCTGTAGCGGCGGGCAGAACAGGCGGTGGCGGGGGCGCTCAGGCGCCGCCGCGCGCGGCGGCTGGTGGAGCCGGCGGCGGTGGCGATGGCGAGGAGCCACCGGGGCCGGGCGGTGGTGGAGGGAGCACGATTCCCCGCGGTTTCGAAAGTGCTGAACAGTTCGGCAGAGCGTGTAGTGAGCTTTGCGCAGTGCGTGAGGCGCGCGGAATAACGGATGCCAGGGTGGGTGTTCGAGGCAGCTCCGTGACCGGGTTCAACTCGCTAACCGGCGCACCGTTTGGCCCCTCAAGTGACATCGATTTCTTCGCGGAGAGCAACCAACTCGCCAAGAGCTTGGTCAGCACATCGAAAAATATTCCCGGTCTCGTCTATCCGAGCGCGATCTCCAAAGCGCATCCCGGGGTGGCGGATTGGGCGAGTAAGTGGAGCGCGGTTCTTGGCTGCGAAGTCAGCGTCGCCGGATTCCCGACCGGCGGCATCCCGACGGGTCCGGTCATCTACGGCCCTCCCTAAGTCCCAATTATGGTGCTAGATATGGCTGGAGAACTGTTCCTGCGAAGCAATGAGTGGCGAGACCTAGAGGTCTTCGGGGCTCGACTGTTTGGTATTCTGGACGCCAAAATCGAGCAAGTGCGCGACAGCGATAATGTGGCGGGTGGCAGGTATCTAGTTGGCAAAGCCTGTGGGCTTCGGCTCCGGCTTGAGATACTGGATGACAGGGAATTCAGCTCATACAATTTCCTATTGAGCTTTGAACCTTGGATTCGCGAGCGCGGCTCTAGCTCAGTCCAGCTCGATGCGTTCGCGGATATTGTCGCAAAATACCTCGCACGAGAAGGAATCGCCGTTGCCCGGCCATTAGGCTTTGGAACGTTCGATCGAGCATCGGTTAAATATGAGCCTCAGCGTTGAAGCGACGAATGGGCTGCTGCCGGTACTGGACCGGTTTGAAATATAGCCCCGGTGACGGTGGACCGCAGCTTCGTCCTCCAGCGCATCCAGCAGCTCCTATAGAGATGACCTGATGAGGACGGTGCGGTTGGCGACAGTCAGGAAGACTTCCTCTCGTCGTTCGTCCACGTCGCACGCCTGCTGAATGGCATTGATGCGGACCACGTTCCGATTGTCGTCCTTGTCTTGCACCTCGATGAAACCCTGCCAACACGCTCGATATTCATGGGGTATTTGGCGCTGTCCTAGGTTGGGCCCGACTGTCCTCGTTCGGCAGCACCCTCGGCCGGCGCTTCCGTCTGGGAAGAGGTCCGTCCGGGCGAGGCGCCGGCGTCACGAAATTCGCCGGCGTCAGCTGCGTGAAGTCGGGAAACGCCGGGAGCTGTGGCGCCTTATGAAGATGCAGGAACAACATCATGCACAGGTAGGCGTCTTCCAACGCTCCATGCGTGTTGGAACGCGGCCAGCCAAATCGCTGGCAGATCGCGTCGAGCGACGCTCGGCCATAATTGGCGCCCCGATAGCCCTGCAGCGTGCAGTAGAAAGGAGCCTCGAGGGGCGGTCGGCCGGCGATCGCCAGCTCACGCGCGACAAAGCGAAGATCGAATTCCGCGTTGTGCGCGACGATGAGGTCCGTTCCCCGCAAGAAGGACTCGAAGTTCTCCAGACTCTCTGAGAACCGCGCCTGGTGCCGAAGCGTCCAGTCGTCCCACCCGTGGACCTCCTCCGCCCGGCGATGACTTTTGCGTTCAGGATCGAACACAAGATAGGCGTAGTCGATGGTCACCTCGCCATTCTTGATGGCGTCGCGGTTCAGGCGGATCGCAGCGAGGCTTACGATCCTGTCCTCGCTGTGAAGGCCGGTCGTTTCGACGTCGAGGAACAACATGCGGGCTGGCAAGGACGCCGCCCAGCCCACGCCGCGGTCGGGTGTGTCTGTCCTCGGCGCAAGATCGGCTGGCAGCGAATCCCGCAACTCATCGAGTCGCGTTTTCGCTGATGGTGACTGCAGGGCCGAAAACGCTCCAATCGGCTGCGGCGGCGATCGCTTGAAAAGGCGCCGCAACCACGCGAACGGGCCTGGCATGACGCGCCGGGGGCTCTATTGACTCGGAGGCGCGTCGTACATCGGCCTCCAGAACAGCTTTCCGCGCAGCAGCGGCCGACGCACCGCAATTGATATGGCAGCGAAGGCCGCCGACAGCGCAGCGAAGACAATGGGACGCTCGAATTGCACTGTGGAGTAGGCGGAGGATCCGACGCCGATGCCGCCGCTCGTCGGCATGCGAGAAAGCCATTCCCCTTCCGCATAGGCATAGGTGACGATCGCCGCCACGGCGAAACCTATGGAGAGCACAAGCGCGATCGCCCCTCCCGCCTTGCTGCCCGGTTCCGCCATGACGTCCAGGGCGGTCCAGTCTCCGAAGTGCTCCTGCGCCATGCGCTCTTTCCTCGCTAGCTACCTGGGTACGATGCTCTTCACCCCGGCCGCCCACTTGGTGGCGGCATCCGGGATAGGGACGTCGACATTGGACTCCAGTGTCCATTTCTTGCCGCGAAATTTCTTCAGCCGCTCGATGTAAACCAGTCCATCGGATGTCTCGCAGATGCAAAGCTCCCCGACCAGGTCGTCCGCGGGCGGATCCCGGACGTCGTCGTAGATTGCATACTAGCTGTCGAAGTGCCGCCCGCGCCAATCTCCCATGATGCGCACCGCTGCGGTCTTGGGACCCCAACTGTCCCGCGTTGCGATATGATCGAGCGCGCCGCCGTCGACGTCAAAACGTTCCACGCCGCCACCCGCGCCGCGACGACACCACGGTACCCGTGCTCGCCAAGGGCAAGACCGATACGGCGCGTATTTGGACCTATGTCCGCGACGAACTGCCGTTCGGTTCCAACACGCCGCCCGCCGCCGTGTTCTACTACTCGCGCGACAGAGGCGCCGCGCATCCCGAGCGTCACCTTGCAAGCTATTCCGGTATCCTCTAGGCCGACGCCTACGGCGGTTACAACCGGCTCTACGAAGGAGGCCGAAGTCCCGGCCCGATCCTGGAACCGGCCTGCTGGGCTCACGCGCGCCGACAAGGCGTCAAAACCGTGCTCGCGGGGAACGACAATGTCATTTAGGCGGACATTGTTGAAGCTGACCTGGCATAGGAAGGATCACGGGAGCTGCACCGCGAACAGAAAACGCGCTACCTACGAAGAGCGGCAAAACCTCGCCAAGACAAGTGATCCTTGTTCCCGGCTTTACGCTCATGCCGATGATGTTGCTCTGGATAGCTAGCGAAAGAACAGACAACGCACGGTCTTTGGTCATTCCAGCGCCCCGATTTTCGTTATACCAAGCTGCAAAGTGGACTGCGAAATCATCGTAGCCCCATGCAAATTCATGGTCCAACGCGTATTTTAGCATGTCGAACGCGACACGCCGATCCTGCAGATTGTCGTCGTCTGCTCGAACCGAGAAATTTTTGGAATCGCGAAGCCTCAACGATTGATTGCTTATCAGGTCGATAAGCACACTGTATATTTCTTCACGTGAGAAATTCGCATCCCGTAGATTGTACTTGTCGCGGTACTTGTTGGCGCTCGTGATGTAGCGCGACTCAATCTCTTCTATCGACAGTGGCTTGCCTGCATCCAGGAGCGTTGAAAAAATCAGCCCTTTCTGCCAATCCCGTGTGGAGCCTTTCAGGTCCACCAAAATTTCTCGCGTGTGCGAGAAATAAAGAGAGAGACCGGCTATCAGGATCGATACGATCGAAAGCAGTAACGCTGCCCAATCAGCCACAGCGTTCTTTTCAGTACCGGCCATGATTGCCCCCAAAGAAATAGAAAGAAATCTGGATCCGCCGCCACAATAAATCGTGAGCGGCGAACAATCACAAGCTTCTTATGATTTGCAAACTCCCCGGCGAGATCAGCGACGGCCGCTTGCCAGGGCGGGTCATCCACAACGAATAACCTCGATCGACCAACGCTGCGGCCTCGTCGAGAGTCCGCACGAAGACCGCGTTCGAGGCCGCGTGCTTCCTGTCCCCCTTCGCGGGATCGCCGAGCTTGTATCCTCTCGTGGTATAATATGGCTCCTCCGGTCCGCCGGCGCGAGGGTCGGTTCTCTCGATCCTGATCACCTTGCCGGTCATGCGAATACCTTTTCGGATGCCCTTGCGCCGGTCAGCTCGACCCGGAACGCGCGGTTCTGCAGCGCGGCGAACAGGGCGTCAAGTTTGGCGAGATGGGCGCGGTGGTGAGCTTTGAGCTTGTCGATTTCGGCAACGCGACCGGCGAAGGTGCGTCGGGTGTCGAGAGGCGGTAACGTGATCGGGAGCTCTGCCAACTCTGTAATTTGAAGATGAGCGATCGCGTTCCCTTTGCCCATTGAGGCAAAGATTATCTGCAGCGGCTGTGACCGCATGTAGGCCAAAAGAAATGTTGGCAGAACAAGGTCGAGGCGCGGCTTGATTGATGCGACCGACTGATACATGCAGAATCGTTCTCCGAATTCGACGATAGCACGACGCCCAATATTACCGTCCTTCGTGACCAATAGATCGGCAACTATGCACTTGAGTTAGCATGAAAGATCAGGTAGTATTTCCGCATTGGAGATACTTCCCCATGAAAACCGACCTGACTTCCCCGCGCTTCACGAATGAGGATGCCGCTCGCGCCCACATCGAAGCGTCCCGCTGGCCGAACGAAGTGAACTGCCCGCTGTGCGGTTCGCTCAATGTTCATCGCATGGCCGGTAAAACGCAGGCCGGAATGTTTCTGTGCAACGACTGCCGGGACAAGTTCACTTGCCGCACTGGCACTGTGATGGAGCGTTCGCACATTCCGCTCCACAAGTGGCTGTTGGCGATCCATCTCATGGCGTCCAGCAAGAAGGGCATCAGCGCGCATCGGCTCATGCGCAATCTCGGACTCGGCTCGTATCGCACCGCGTGGTTTCTCGCGCATCGCATTCGTGAAGCAATGGGCGATACCTCGCACCGCGACGAAGGCGGCCTCGGCGGCGCTAACAAGGCCGTAGAGGTCGCTGAAACCTACGTCGGCGGCAAAGCCAAGAATCGCGCGCATCGCGAGCCTGCGCCCAAGAAAGCTGTTGTCTCGCTTGTCGAGCGCGAAGGCCGCGTTCACTCCAAGCACGTTGCAGACGTAACCGCAAACACCGTGCGCGAAGTGGTCGTGACCAACGCTAACCCCGCGTCCGTTCTCATGTCAGACGAAGCAAAAAATCTATCCGAAGATCGGAGACGAGTCCGCCAATCATCTGACGGTAAACCACTCAGCCAACGTGTACGCGCGCCTTGGCGGCTTCGTTCACATCAACACGGCCGAGAATTTCTATTCGATCCTGAAGCGCGAGATCACGGGTGTTTATCACTCAGTCAGCGAAACGCATTTGCATCGCCATCTGAAAGAGTTTGATTTTCGGTACAACAACCGCTCCAAGCTCGGTGTCGAGGACAACGAGCACGCCGCCAAGATGCTGAAGGGCGTCGAAGGCAAGCGGCTCACCTATCGACAGCCTGCTAGCGAAGCCGTCCACTAAGAAGCGGTGGGCGCCGCCTGACAGGCCGCTAGAAGGCCCTAGCGATCGGAAACGGAAACGGTGGGCGAAGGATTGATCCTTCGTCTAGCTTTGCTTTGGCGCGACGTGGTTAGGTAGGTTCTACACCGCTAAAAACGAGGAGGCTTTCGATGCGTGAACAGGATGTTCAAAACGAGATGCGCTTATTCGCGCTAGAATCGATAGTTTGCCAACATCTGGCTACCTTTTACCACCAATTGCCGAAGAAGGATTTTGAGACTGTGTACACGCAGGCGATTGAAGGGACGCGGAGGCAGACGTTTTCTGGCGCGGACGCCTCGCAATCCGATCTTCTTTCAGCCGAACTGGAGTCGGCAGTTGACCGGCTCTACAAAATGATAAAAAGCCATCTGGAAACAAATCCGAGGCGATGAGGTCTTTCGCGAACTGATCAATATCAAGTTTCATTTTTCGGTGCCTTCGGAGGGCGTCCCCGTCGCTTGGTACTCGCGTCGCCCTTGGGCTTCGGCTTAGGCTGGGGGGGCGTCGAGAGAAGGCGCGCAAGCGTCTCGGCCTCCCGCTTTTCGGTATCGTTTGTTTCTGACATTGGGGCCTTCATGGAACAGTCCGATAGCCGCACATGGCAGGAAATAGCCGACGAATTTTTTATGCTAGTCGGATATTGCATCACGGCGTGGGCCGATGTCGATCATGAACTATTTGAATGCGCCGCGACCATCTTAAAGCCTCACCGGCAAGCGGCCATCGTCTATTACAGGCAACCCGGCTTGGATATCCGCATGGAGCTTGTGAACGAGCTTATAGTGTCGCTGTTCCCGAGCCCGTCCGATAAACCAGGATCACACCCACATACTTCCCTAAAGCACTGGCAAACCGTCTTGAGCGATACGAAACCGCTGCTATCAACCCGCCGGCGCATCGCTCACCACCCGGTTGATATCCGCCTTCAAAACAAGGGAGGTGCCCCCAGCACTATCTTGGGCGCGAAGCCGGATTTTATAATCAAAGCCGGGCAACATGAAGTAGCGCGCAAGCCTGAAAAATTGCCCCCATTAAGTGTTGATGATTTACGGGCTCATTTGAAACAGGTCACGGACGCAGAAAAACGGATTCGAGAGTTCAGGACTACGACGCTGCAAACGCTCGGAGAAGCACTTTTTCGGCAAGAAAACGAGCAGAGACCGGCGACATCATCGGGTCATGAGACATCTCGTCCCAAAGACAATCCGCCGCCCGATTCAACATCTCGGGCGTGATCTCAATCTCAAGTACTTCCTTCGCCGGCCTGTCGGACAATTCTTTATCAGCCATTTTCTGCTAACTCAAGTGCATAATTGCCGATGGCGGCCCCAAAGATATGAAGCAGGTCTGGTTCCCTGGCGTTCACTGCGACGTCGGCGGCGGGTATCCTGAACCCGAGAGTGGGCTCTCGAAGTTCGCCTTCGAATGGATGGCGCGGGAAGCGGCGCTAGCCGGTCTGCTCATCGACCGGAACAGGATCGATGAGGTTATGGGCCGAACGTCCTCGACATTTGCAAAGGCGAGCGCCGACGCGAAGATGCACGAGTCGCTCAAATCATGGTGGCATCTTTGCGAATACGTGCCGAAGAAGCATTGGAATTGGCAGACGAATTCGGAAGAACGCCGCATGAATCAGGGACGCCGGCGCACGATCCCGCCATCGCCGTTGGTTCACTCGGTTGCTTTCTTGCGAGCGGGCTACGCGCCGCCGGATGGTGCGGTCCGCGTTGAGACGCCGCCTTGGTAGCAGATAGCGCGATGTTCAGCGTCTTGCGTCAGGAGTAACCGCTATCAGCGGGTCAGTGCGCGGGTTGCGCGATAAGGCCACCGGGGCATCCCGCCGGCGCCGGCGAAGCGGCCAGAATGACGTCGCCGATCCGCGCAGAGCCAGCGACATCGCCTGCCAACGCAATCACGAGTTCTCCGATCTTTCGTTGCGCGTCTCGCCCCTGGCAGTTGACGGTAACGCGCGCGCCTGCCCCAGCGCCGAAAGCTTTATCGAATGCCGATCGAATTGTGTCAGATGAAAGAGAGTTGCCGATATTCTGAGCGAAAAGCTGACTGACGCCTGTAGCGTTGATCTGTTCGGCGAAGTCTGCGGCGCGATTGAAATAAGCATCGGCCGTCGCGCCAAAGCAGGTCCCATGGACAATCCATTCGTGCCGCGGCAGGCCGGATTGGTAACCTGGCATGACCGCCGAGAGACGGTGCCGTGTCGTAGGAGAAATATCCGGCTCCGGCAGGCTAGCCCAATCATGGCTTTTGTCTGCGGCAACCAGGTCGCGCGCGACATTGCAATAGGCTTTGCCGCGTGGTTGGGGCCATAATCCGTGCAGGCTGAGCTGCGTCGTGTCGGGGCTTTGAGTTGTTTCGTTGGCGCACTCCGGCTTGTCCGAGTGCTGCAGGCAGAAGGCTGGCTCCCAGCCGAGAGCGAGCACATGCGTAGCGGGGGCAACGGCGGACGGCGCAAGTGTGGCCTCCGCAACATCGCCGCAAGTGACTTCGACCCATCTCTGCGACGGCGAGGCGCCATCGACAGCGATCTGAAAATAGGTCGGCTGTTCCTTGTTCTTGCCTATGATTTTATAGGAGTTGCCGGGCTCAGTGATCACGCCGCCAGGATTTGTCTGATTGCGAATTGATTGATAGGCCGGGCAGGCTCGCGTCGCGGCCAGAGTTCCCGTCATGGCGACTTGTGCAGGCGCCGATGCGGAAAACATGCATAGGCCGACGATGAGCAGCGAAGGGATTTTCAAGAAGTCCATTGCAGCCCCCAGACGCGGCGGTTCGTCGTGATCCAGATGCGTGAAGTTTATGCGAAGCTTCCGCGCTTCGCCGACAATTGACCGGCTGTGACTTGCGCGCGAATAGCGCTGGCCCGCCCTTTCGAATTCGTCATGTTCGTTTTGGCTCGCGCCGTCAGGTAGCCCTGCAAGACTTTTGCTTCATCTTCGTCGGTCCATTTGCTGGGATCGCGCTCTCCTCCCTTCGAGATAAAGGACCCGACGCCTGCCATGAGGGTTTTTGGAACGTGACCGGGTCGATTGACGTGTTCGTCCAGGAGCAGCGCGACGCCATATTCCGACGAAATGAAGTCTTGCACCGTCAGTCCGCTCTGGCCGGTGATTGCCACCTTGTAGAAGACGTCGAGCCGCCCCATGGCTAAGGCAATTTGGGCACGACGAACCTCCTGGTCGTGAGCCGCTCTCCAGAAGCGGTACGCCCAGAGGTTATCTCGCAGGGCGTCCTTCTTGGCGGCCGTGTCGAGTTTGTCTCCATCCAATGTGAAGTAGCCGACGCTGAGCTTGCCCGCTTTTGCAGTTGGGACGAGGATGTCGAGGCCGACACTGCCGAAATAGGTTGAGAAGGTCGCGGGCGAGCGTCCTTTGAGCAGCGCCAGCAAGCCAGGCAGCTCGCCGGCGGCGCCGTCTTGGCCGGCGGTCCACTGAAACACCCCGCATGACAGAAACGAATCGTCGTAGGTGTTGATCGCTTCGATACGGCCTTCGTTTGTCGAGACCGCTCGGATCACGTTGGCCCGGCAGGCCGGGGTATTCGGGAACGCAGTTGGATCCTGGTTGAAGAACGCGTCGATCGTCGTGACGCCGTTATTGAACAGTCCGGGCCCTTTCACGTTTCCAAATGCGATGTTTCCAGGGCCGTAGACTTTACCGCCCTTGACCGCGATATCCTGTTTCGTTGCTGGCGGGGGAACGGGCACGCCAGCCGCTGCGCCTTGCTTCTTGGCGCCGCTCGTGGCCTTCTGCGCCTTCGGTGTGGCCTTGCTGTCGGAAGCAACACCTGCTGAAGCAGCCGCTGCCTGTGCGGCTACCCCCTTTCGGCTCGATCTTGAAAGAGCGATAGTCGTCTTTTCGCTGAATCGCTCTTTCATTGTGCGGTCGATGTACGACCAAGTGTACACCTCATCGGCGCCGTCCGCCGACGGCCCCTGCACGTGTCCGGAGTCTTTGAACTTGAGATAATAGCCTGCGGTCAGGCCAAGCCGCGTAGCCTGCTGCGCGTAGAACTCGTAGCAGGGGTCGCTGCCGTCCTCGACCATATGGCCGTCACGGAAACAGTAGGCGTCTGCGGCGAGGCCCCATTGGTGCCAGCCGCTGCCGGGCAGTTGGCCCGTCAGCTTGGCCTTGGTCTGGGGAATGTCGCGATAGCGTTGCAAGATGGATGCGAGCCACGGGGCATTGTTGTCCGTCAAGAATTTGATCTTGGCGTCGATCTGCGTCCGGCTATGTCCGCTCCACCGGCAATAATACTCTGCTTGAACCTGGGGAGTGCGCAGACCGCTGGTCACACGAAACTCGAACCCGGCTGCCCGACAAGTTGCGAGCAGTTGCGCCACAGAGGCTGAGAACTTCGGGTCGAGCCCAAACCCGGCGACGCCATCGACAATCGAACCGTTGTGAGTGAGCGCATTCATGTTGCATCCCCCCGGTTGCAATCTGACTTGATGACAATGCAACTCTCAAGTTGTTTCAGCCGGTCACGCTTTCCATGCTAGATTATTGCCGTCCCCGCCGACAATACGTCAGACCGTGAAGCGCAAGCCACAGCTCGGTTGGAAGCCGACCGGATAGTAGGCTGGCGTCAGCGCGTCGGCTATGAGTCTCCGCGCACGCATCAAGCTCGCGAACGTCGCGACAAACGACCCAACTACGAGGCGGAAGCCGATATTGAACGCCGTTCTCATGCTACGGCAGCCTCTCAAATCATTGTGCTTTGCCTGCTTCCGCAATTTGCCAACTTTGACCGGCTAATTGATGTAGTCTGGATGCCGGATGGTGGATTAACAACGCTGGATAACACCCGAATCTTAGCGGCTTCCCGTGCCGGAGTTAATATTTGGGCGAGGGTCTGGAAACATACCGATCCGTTGCCGAATGACACTGATTTCATATCGCGGTTCGTCGGACGAAGGCGCGAAATTCCTCAGACTTTTGGTGATGCGGTGCTAAATAGAATTAGCAACCAAAATTCGAGATTCCGTAATACATACCCTTACGGATCACCGTTTATCGGATCGAGTCGCTAATGGCAAATGACTTAATTCCTGAAGATAGAATCCCGGAGTGGTTTTCCTATCCGAGTGAGTTCATCACTGCGGTCGAGAATGGCTTTCTGGATCTCGGTCCGTGGCAAGTCCTAACAGGAGAGTGGTTGCTAATCCGATTTGAGGGGCTGAAGAAAAGGTTTCCAGATCGACAACTAGTCCCGTTTGCACGTCGTCTCGATTGTGATGACGTGGCTTGTTGGGAGCGAGATGCTCCCACCGAAGTTCGCGTTATTCATGACTTTGCCGCCCCAGGCTGGGAAAGGTGTGAGGGATATCCATCCTTCCAAGCATGGCTAAACGCTGCGCAATCCGAAGCACCCGACTTCCGAGATTAGAATGTTGGTGTTTAGTGATCTCAGCCGCACCATCTCACACGCTCTGCGTCACGCACCATGGGTCTACGAGTTGGAGATGGATGACGCGGGTTGGGTGCGCGTTGACGAGTTACTTGCCGCGATCCGCAGCGAAAAATCGGTTTGGACGCGCCTCACTGAAGCAGATCTTGCACAAATGATAGAGCAGTCTGAGAAAAAACGTCATGAGCTGCATGACGGCAAAATCCGGGCGTTGTACGGGCACTCCGTCCCTCGAAAACTCTCGAAAGAACCGGCGCGGCCGCCTGATGTTTTGTATCATGGCACTGCTCCGGCCACGTTTCTCTTGATCAAGAAAGAAGGTCTTCGGCCCATGGGTCGGCAGTACGTTCACCTTTCCGTAGACACTGCGACCGCCAGCCAGGTTGGCAAACGGAAGGCCCAGAAACCCGTAATTCTCAGCATACGGGCGGGCGATGCGTACGGCGCTGGTGTACCCTTCTACCGTGGCAACGATCAGGTCTGGCTTGCCGACATGATCGGACCTGAGTTTATTGAAACAAGTGCTTCGGAGGGGACATAGAGGTCAAGAGCAGGATTCCGGGTGGCTTGCTGTCGGTCTCGTGGACGGGCAGTTAAGCTCTGATGTCCGCCGTCAAGCGTCAAGACGTGGTCGTGCTGCCGCAGGCGCGGTTACACATCTCAGATACGCACGGGTGGAGACGCGGCCTGTGGAGCGTCGGTGATCAAGCTCTGATGCGCGGGCTGGCTACCGCATGTCCGACTGTGCGTCCAGGGCGTTCCTGGTCTAATCGCGGGCGTCGGCAATGCCGGCCACATAGCTTAAACGGGAGTTCCCCTACCGTTGGCCGCGTCTCCGCCCGTGCGTAAGATGATTCGGCGATCTAGCTCGCCTGCGGCGTCACTTGCCTGCCGATAGCCCACATAAAGCCCACCAGCTCGCGCGCGATCGCAGTGCAAACGACCGTGGATTTTTTACCGCCGGCCGATAGGACGCGATATCGCTTCGTCAGCCGAACTTGCGCTTTCCAGGCAATCTCGCGAACGATAGGCGGGGCTTGTTGCAACCGATACAATTTTGCTCGCCCTATTTTCGGCGGGTGTCGATACGTCCAAGCACTCTCCACCAACATGCGCCGCACGCGCGCGTTTCCAGCTTTCGTGATAGATCCGCGCCGCCGTGTATCGCCCGTGGATCGTTCGCTTGGAACCAGCCCAAGGTAGGCCATGAGCTGTCGTGGATTATCGAAGCGAGTGACATCGCCGATTTCGGTCGCGAACGTAGCGGCTACGATGAGGTCGACTCCCCGTAAAGCCTGTAAGGCACGGACAATTGGGGCAAGAGACCAGTTCACCATGAATGCTTCGATGCTCTTCTCAAGGCGCTCGACTCTTTCCTTGCTGGTGCGGACCGCTTCTATTGCTTCCTGCAACGCCAACTGCTGAGCAGGATGTTCAAGCTGCTGCTCCTGAAGCCAGCGAAGATATCGCATCGTCCATGCTGTCTTACGTGGGAAGTGGCGTCCGTGCTTCAACATGAACCCTGAGACCTGTTGCCAATGGATGCGATGGATCTCGACTGCGGCAGTCCGTGCTCGCACGAGATCGCGCATTGCCTCATGCTCCGAGTCAGGCACCCAGACCGAAGTCAGCTCTCCGGCACGCAACAATCTGGCAAGAGCAATCGCATCGCGCAGGTTGGTCTTGATGCGGTCACCTGGTTTTGACGGAATCAACGAGGGAGCAACAACGATACACGTATGGCCCATCGAAGTTATGAGGCGATGCAACCCGTAGCCGGTCGGGCCAGCTTCGTAGCAAAACTGTGGGCGATCATATTTCGCGGCGATCTTTCGAACGAACGCGCGCATGCTCTCAAGGGATGCGTCGACTTCGCCCAGGAATCTAACCTCTCCGCCACGATCGCCATCTGCTATCGCAATTGCATTGCGGAGTTTGGCGACGTCAATGCCGATAAATGCAGTGCTCTCGCGCGCCATTTGGCAGTCCCCCAGCGATGAGGATCGGCCCGGCCGATCCAGGCCTTCCTCGGTGGCGCATCGTAGGCTATCGAGCGCCAGCGCTGAGCGGACATACGGTCTAATCCCACCTTCCTTTCGTACTGGGCGATTCCAGCGATGCAATCGACCCCTCAATACCAACTGATACGAAAGTTGGTTGGCGGACTCCGGCGTCGAATAAAGTTCTATGGACGCAAGTAGCCATTCGTTCGAATGCCGCCGGTAAGCTCCGGCGATGGACAGATGGCTTCTCTTTTCCGAATTGAAATCAGGCGCCAAGCGGCCGGCGGTTTCGGCTCATGCGACGCTGCGTGATGCGATCGAGGCAGCCGCAAGCGTCTGGCAGCAAGGTCGTCGGCCAGTCAGCATTGTCGGACCGGAGTACAGAACTCTCAATTCATTGGATATTTCACGCGCGCTTGCGGAACTGCGCTCCGTCGCTCCGCTTCAATCGTCGGCGTGCTGATCCAGAATGTGCCGGCGGCGAGCCGCGCATCGTCTTGCGACCAGAAACTTAACATCGAGCGGATGCGCCCGTAGGTGGTGCCTGGGACTTGCTGGTTGATGCCGCGAGATGCGACCTCATACGGTAGATTGCAGGGCGCTACTTTCCTGAGCAGGTGACTGCAATCTTCCTCAGTCACTTGGAAGCCGCTTCCTGAATTCGCGCCGCGTAGCGAGGTGCGGACGGTTTCGTTCAGGCATGCGCAGTTTGTTGGCGCGCCCTTGCAGGTGCTCCCTTGAATATGGGAGCCGCGCCGGGGCGATAACAGGTTTCCACCTTTCACCTTTGAAAACCTGCGCTCCATCCGTGATGGATCAGGAATGTTCATGCAACCTGCAAGCAAGTGCAGGAAACATACAAATAGCGCTACCGCGAAAATTTCCTGCGGGAAGAATACGAGCCGTGTCGCGTAGACGCGACAAATCTCGCCAGGGGCTGCGCCCCGTGGACCCGCAGGGAGACGGCGCATGTGCGCCGCGTGAAAATGAAACAAAGTCGCCCCGTTCGATACCCGAAGGTGCTCCGAATCCGGCTCACTTTCGAAGCCATGGCCGAACTCGAAAAGGCGGCCGGCAACGAGCCGGTGTCCTCTTACGCGAGGCGAAAGATCGAGCTCGTGATCGGTCTGGAGCAATCTACTCCTACCAGGCCTATGGTGCGAGCCCCGGAGGCCTTGGCCAACGCTGTGATGCGCCTCGGATCGATCGCCGGCAATCTCCAGCGCATCTACACGGTCCTGGCCGCCAACGGTCGCACCGATGAGGAGTTGCTGATCATCAAGGGCGAGATCAGGAAGGCATCGATTGCGGTCCGTTCCGCCATTGGCGCCCACAACGATCCATGATTGGCGTTGCCGCGGTACGTGGTCCTGGCGGACTTACGCGTCACCTCCATCGAACCGACACCAATGAGGAGGTCATCGTCCGCGACGATCTGTCCAATGATTGTGCCCTGGAAACGGAAGAAGCTGTCGCGGATTTTGCAGCTCTGGGGGCCGCCCAGAACATCGAGAAATGTCTGCTTCATGTCGCGATGTCGCCGGCGCTGCCTCTGACGCCGGAGCAGGAAAGGCGGATGATCGCTCTTATCCGAGAGGTCTATGGAATATCGGCGGACCAGCCCTGCCACGTCTTGCAGCACATAAAGCCCGGCCCCACCGCGCGCCCGTCCCACTACCACCTGGTCGTTCCCCGGTACGACAACGCCCGGAAGAAGCAGATCGCGAGCTCCTATACTCACATCAAGAACGAAAGAGTGAGCCTCCAACTCGAAGTCGAATTCGGCCACCCTTTGGTGCCCGGCCCCCATCTCGACGCGGTGCGGGAAACGCTCAGTAAGGAGCGTCCGGACATCGCCGTGAAACTCGAGGGGCTAACCGCTCCGTCGCGAACAAACGATGCTCTGAAGGTCGGTGATCTGGCGAAAGCGCACGATCACGACCTGGATCTTTTCGATTTCCGTGCGAGACTCTTGAAAGCCTGGATGGCAGACCGGCTCGGCCCGACTTCGCTTGCCCGTGCGAAAGCTCGCCTCGCTCATGGAGACAAGGCGCTGATGGTCGTCGACCTAGAGACTGGCTCGAGCCATTCTCTCGTGCGCTTGCTCAACTCCGCGTCCAAGGCCATGGGGCAACCGCTCCGCCTGAAGCAAGCCGATCTTGCCACTCTTCGAGCTACCGTTCCCGAAGACGACGACCTGCCCAAGGTTGCGCGGGAGGTCATTTCCAAGGCGGTGGAGACCTCGAGAGCCGACGCGTCCGCAGCCTGGCTGGAAGCCCAAAGGGAGGCTCAGGCATCCTTCGACCTGCAACTTCAGCGTCGGCTCAAGCGAGAAGCAGAGGAAGCCGAAGCAGCTCGCCGGCAGGATCAGGTGAAACTCACGATCAAAGGACAGGTAGCAGCGATCCGCGCTGCGCGGCAGGAGGCGACGAGGGTCCGACGAGAAACCCTCGTCCGCGCCCGCCGGACGCTCAATTTCTGGCGTAGTCCGGGGCTCGCCCGCGGTGTCGGCATTGCGGCGGCGGTGATGACCGGAAGCATTGGAATTGGTCTGGCGGTGATGACGACGACCGCCATTGTAGCCGTGGTCCGGCGCTCGCAGGCTCGGGGCGAGATCCGTGCGGCACGCTCGGGCGGAGGGTTCACGGCAGTCCGGGACCAGATCCGTGGCTATTATGACGAGGTGAACGAGGCCAGGCGCTTTGATCCCGGCGCAATTCCGCAGCGCGTCCGGGTCGTCGCGGGCGCTATGTACCGCGCGGTTGACGAGGGCAGGGAGCCTGACGCCGCCTGGACGAACGCGCTGGAGGCCGCGGGCGAAGGTCTTGCCGACAAGGTCAAAGCCTTTGCTGAGTACAATGTTCGGCCCCACCTCAGGGCGCGCATGTTGGCCATGTACGAGCCCGCCCGTGACGCCGGCGCCTTGGCTCAGGCCCTGCGGCCAGCAATCGTCGAGGACCCTGAAGGCTTCCAGCATTCCACTATCAAGCCGCAAGCCGCCACGCCGGCCGCCCATTCGCGCGCGCAATCCACAACTTCAGTTCGCGTTACGACTACTGCGCAACCACAGCAGGTCTCGTCGGCCAAAAACCCGGGAATCAACTTGCACGCCGTGCAAGCCGGCGTTGCGCCTGTGCCTTCACCAAAGCCTGCTGCGATCACGGCGTCGGCGCCCCCCAAACGCGATACACAACCGCCGAGGTCCGTCGCTGCACGTGATAGCAAAGCGGCGATACCGCAGCCCGCCGATACCCGGCGTGCGGACGAAACATCCAATCCACCGGCCACCGCCCAGTGGTCACCAGCGGCCATTCCCGAAAAGCTGCAAGCGCTTGCAGGTTTCTATGTACACCTCTTGCTTGTTGGCCCGCGACGGACGCTTCAGACACTTGGGCCCAGCCTTGAACAGAAGCTCGGAATTCACGCCGACGAGCTCAAGCAGCAGGTCAGAACGATCCAGAAGGTGGTGCGGGCGGCAAAGAAGGCGCCCGAGGACAACCGGCTGCAAAACGAAAAGTCGGCGCTTCTTGCAGAACGCGAAGCGCTCTTGCGGATGGCCAATCCATTGCGCGTCGACGCTTCCAGCACAACCGCGCTATTTAAAGTGAGCGCACTGAATGCCGAGATGCAGAAACACGGAATAGATACAAAGATTGACGCCGATAGCGCAAAGGAACCCGCCGTGCGTGGGGCCTCGGAAATAGGCTAGCGCACAAATTCGGTCATCTGACGCTCGTCAAAACATAAGAGTTCCGATTTTGAGTTTGTCGCAGATTAATCGTTAACGGCAGGAACGCGACGCTGACATTGAAAATTTCCGCGAATGGTCCCAGCTTGAGACTTGGACGCCAAATTGGCTCCGTGGCGCGGTCATCCGCAAGATTCGTTCGGCACGTCGTGTCGTTCGATGACTACCCTGGCGCACGAGGGATAATCGGCGCTCCTGAAGATCGACGACAAGGAGTCCGACATGATCAAAGACGACAATCATTTGCCCGATGACGACGCGAGCGAAGACGAGAAAAGCTACGCCTGGATCGTAAACAGGGAGGGCTATCGCCTCGACGCGCACGTGATGGAATACACGCAGGTGCTCGCTCTCCACCTCTACGCCAAGGACAGTGCGGCGGATCTGATCGTGACGACGGAATGGGGCGGCACGAACTCTACGATCGCGGTCCACGAGAAGCGCGAGATCCGCATCCCCATAGCAGAAGGCCCCATAGCGATCTCCGCAGACGCGCTCCGGAGTCTTCTGGGTCCCAAAGACGCTGGCGCGCTGATCGCAACGGTGCTGGCCGGCTACAAGATCGTTCCCGAAGAGGACTACAACGGCAACTGGCGTCATCTCGGCACGTTGTCGGACACGGCAGCGGAGGCTCTGGAGCAGCTGGAAGATCGCATGGAGAGCGCCGCAGAAGAGCTGGCCGACCCGGACGTCCCGCTTTTCGACCCCATCGAGTATGTTCAGGATCTCGATGACGAAGAGATCGAGCTTCTCAAGGCGGCTGATAGCTATGAGAAGATCAAGGAACTGTCGAAGCAGATGAAGCGTCGCCCGGACGTTTTCATCATCGGCCCTCTTGCCTCGTGCCTTGCTCACGTCCGCGAGGATCTGATGAAGAAGCCAAAGTAGGTTTCACCCTGTCACCATAATAGCGAGGACGCCTCCAGCGCCCTCGCATTTTCTTGTCTGGCCGCAACACCAGCTACTCGAAATTGGTCGCCACTCCCGTTGGCGCGCTTATCTTTTCTTTTCCGGTGAGTTTTTCGGGGTCCCGTGCGGGACACCCCCCAAAAGTCTCTATCCGGAGTATTTTCCAATGAGTTCGAAGAACGTGCAGCCGTCGACCAATGTCGCCGGAAACGACAGCGGCGCCGCGCGCCCCGATATCGATGCCCCCATCATGATGGATGAGGTCTGCAAGCTGATGCGGCGCGCCGCCGACGCGCTCGAAGCGGTCATGGCCGCGGTTCCTGCGCCACCAGAAGCCACCGTGCTGCCGCTCGCGCATCCCGCGCGCATCACGCGACAGTACGCTCACACCGACTGGCCGCGCCCGCTGCCGCGGGACGAGGAGCCAAGCGCCTCCAATCTGTTCGATAGCGAGGCATTCAAGGAACGCTACCAACATGGCGATGGCGTCGAAATCTATTTCGGCGCAGGCGAGGGGTACAAACGCGTGAGCCAGACGCTGTGCCTGCCCTTCTACAAGATCGGCATCACCGGCCTGTACGGCCTCAAGGCGCGCTTTCGTGCTCACAAAACCGAGAAGCATGCCTCGTTCTGGTGCGACAATGGGGTCTACCGCGAGGACGCCGACTTCCAGGACCAATTCCCGTCCTTCATCCGCACCACTCTGCAGCTTTCGCCGAACAGCCCGGTGCGCGCAAATCGCAATTCTATCGTCGTCGTCCTACCAATCGGCATGTCGCAGCTCGCATTCGAGTATGAGCTGCGGCGCGCGCTCGCGCATTGCGCGGTGCACGCGTTCCTGCAGTCCGACGACGGCCTCCGTCATTGCCGCCTCATCAATGTGGATCCGCAGGTCGGGATACGCATGACCGCCTACGGCTTCGGCGCGGGGCGCCGCATGTCGCCCGCCGATGAGATCTACACGATTCGCCCGAACCGTGATGGCGACGCGATGCTGACGATCGTCGAGCGCATCATTTTGCGCCGTCTCAAACTCATCGACTAGCGATCCGCCCACAAGAGCAACGGGCGCGGCTCACGCCGCGCCCGTTTTCACTTCGCGGGCCTCCGCCCTCGCTCATCTTTGGTCTGACCCCGGCTTTTGCTCATCACCCTGAGCTAACCCCTGAAAGGAAACGAAATGCCCGCTCCCTATGTCGTCTTCGATATCGAAACCGTCCTCGATCACGAGGCAGTCGCACGTGCCCATAAGATCGATCCGAACAATACCGACGCGGTGAAGGCCGCTATTGGCGACGAATTTCCGAAGCCGGCCTTCCATAAGATCGTCTGCATCGCGGCCATGACGCTGACCTACGACATTCCCGGCAAGCGCTGGTTCGTGCTTGAAGCGGCGAGCCTGCACACAGGTGACCGCACCGAAAAGGAACTCGTGGCCGAATTCACAAGCTATGTCGACACGATGCATCCGGTATTCGTCGGATACAATTCACTGGCCTTCGATCTACCGGTCGTGCGCGCCCGCGCCATGATCCACCGCCTCAAAGGTCACTATATGGCTTGGCGTGGGTTCCGGCCTTTCTCCGACTACCATGTCGATCTCTGTGAGCTGCTTTCCGCCCGCGGTCGCGGCCGCATGACGCTCGACGAGGCCGTCAGAGTATTCGGCGTCGGGGCAAAGACCGACGGCATGGATGGATCGCGGGTCAGCGACTTGGCAATGCAGGGTGAGTACGAGGCAATCGCGGATTACTGCCTGGATGACGTGACGGCGACGGCGTCGCTATTCCTCCTCCACCAGAATTTCTCCGGAATTCTGGACGACGCCGCGCTCTCCGACGCGCAACTGAGCGTCCTCACGGCCCGCGACTCAGCTCGGGCCGAGCGTCCAAGCCGCTTTATGCAGCACGATCTTGGTCCGCTGACCGCGACCGCCTGATCACGTATCGCGGCGGTCGCCGCTCCTTCCGGCAACCGCCGCTACCTCGACAACAACAACAAGATGCACGCATGCCCACGATCAAGATATTCGACGTTGAAAAGATACAGACGATTGTCGACCTGGCCGGGTTTGACCCTCAGATCAGTTTTGGTGAACCCAGTCCTGAAGAACGACGCTTGCGCTACCTGTCCGCGATGGCGTCGGACCCGAGACGAGGAGAACGCGATCTCCTCGTCGCCGACGCGGCAATCATGACAGAGCTCCACCGGCTTGAGGCCCTCGCGCCAAATCTCAGCGACGTGATCGGCGTCATTATCCGCGCGGCGACACTCTCGTTTCTCACTGGCTCGCCCCTTTCTATCCCGCCAATCTTGCTCCTCGGACCGCCTGGCGTCGGAAAATCGCACTTCGCACGCCGTCTGGCGGCCGCGCTCGGCGTTCCATTCATCGAACACGCGATGAACCTCTCCGACGATCCTGGTGTCCTCGTCGGGCATTCCGCAAGCTGGCGTGCGGCGCGGGCGGGGCTTCTAGCTGATACGCTAATCGAGGGTAGCTCGGCCTCGCCCATCGTGTTCATTGACGAGATCGACAAACCTCTATGGCGAGATCACGGGGATCCGCTCGATATCTTTCATACCTTGCTCGAGCCGGAAAACGCGCTATCGTTCGTCGACGCCTATATCGAAGCGCCGCTGCGGGCAGATGCTGTCTTCTATTTTGCCGCGGCAAATGACGTCACGTGTCTCGGAGCGCCGTTGCGTGACCGCTTTCTGATCATCAACGTAGACCGCCCGGATGCCACCGCCAGAAATGCTATTGCGCAGGCGCAGTACGCGCAGGCCCTCGCTGCCTCCAATGCGCCGCTAGAGCCAGAATTGAGCCAGGCGGCGGTCGCGGCGTTGGGCGAGGCATCTCCGCGCCAGGCCCGCTTGATCCTTGGCCTCGCAGTCGCCAGCGCAGTCTCTGCACAGCAATGTCGCGTCACTGCGGCGGATGTAACAGCGGCTGCTGCGCTTGTCTCTGGTGGCAAGAAAAAGGACCGAATGGGGTTCTAGGCTGACAACAGATTACTTCGATATTAACCCTGTATTTCTTGACTTTTCCGACCTCGCTCTGACTCGATTCTGGATCACTATTCTGCGAACAATGGAACCCTGAATTCATTGCCGCCTGAGGCAACAGCAAACGAAGCGCGTCGACTCGGAATGACTACGGACCGCGCCGACGCAGGTTGGTCGACAGGTACGAGCCAAGCAGTTGCCCGGCGTCTGCCATCCCCGGAATGCGGCCGCAGCGATCGAGACATTGACGTGCCCGAGTGGAATCGAGCAATCGCCGTTCCAACAGTTGCTGGATGAGCCAGAGAGGAACGCGATGGTCGATCCCCTCGGCACCTGCCACCCTGCGGTTGATCGGGTCGCCCAGGACTAGGGTTTCGACGGGCCGCGTGTGGCAGATCATGAACGAGAAAGCTTCCTCGACGCACAGAGCCGGAAAGCGACTTCTCAGATCGTCGACCTTCAGGAAGCACTCGGGAGGGAGATCGACCACGAGGATCCGCTGGGAGACAGAAACCGCCTCCGAGGGATCGATGCCGCAGCGGTGAAGGACGATGTCGGCCATGGCGAAGGCATGCGGGAGGTCCAGCACCTCATGCAGAAGCCCGATGTCGCGGAAGTTGCTGACTGCGCGCCCATCGAGGACTACGACCCCCGGGTCAGGCGGCCTGGGGACCCCAGATGCACTCCTCGACCTTGGCAACCTGCCACCCCAGCAATTCCGCCGCGCGAATCGTGCGGATTATACCCTCTGATGCAGCGCGAAGGACCATGGATTCGAAGCGGCGGGGGCGCTCGTTCTTCGCCACGTCGCCCGCGTCATCTAATGGCTCGGGTTCTGTCTTCAACCACACGCGGGTTCTCGGATTGCGGAACATGCCTTTGTGTGTCTGCTCGGACACGATGCCCAGATCGCGCAGTCGATAGAGCAGTGCCACGGCGGAGACGCCGTAGAGGTGCTTCAGCCTGACTACCTCCCCGTAGGCGATCATGCCGCGGTGCGAGCCGACCTCTCGCTTGAGCGAGTCTGCGGGCATGAGAAGCGCGCCTGCGCAGCGATCGATGGCTTTTTCGAGCTTGCCGTTCCTGCACCCTCTTATGAAGGCGTGGGCGATCTCATGGGCCGTCGTGAACCTGTCCCGCTCCACATTTACGTGCCGACGGACGATCACGGGAATCGGGGGCTTGTTGCCGGCCCTTTTAATCCTGCATGTCATGCCGAAGAAACCCTCGGCGCCGCCAATTTCCTGAACTCTGATGTGTCGCTCTTCGAGCAGGTTGGTGAGGCTCGGGATCGGTTCGATTCCGAGCGACCACTCGGCTCTGATCTTGGACGCGACATCCTCCGCACCCTCGATGTCGTCGATCTCTTCGGCAACGACGGTATCGAAGCCCGTGACCGCCTCGTTTTCGCCAAGCATGTCCTCGACGGCGAGGCACCGCTCCAGGAATTCCAGGACGTCATGCCTGATAATTGCCCGGTCCTGCTCCGAAATGGAGGCTCGCTTCCTGAATTCCACGTCCTCAAGTTCGACGACCTGGCCTTTCATGAGGACGTCCAGCGAGACGTTCAGGGCGATGGAGAGGTCGTGGAGGGTACCCGAAGAGGGCATCATGCCCCCCTTCTCGTACTTGTTGATCGATTGGGCCGACACCGGGGTGCGGAGCTTGCTGCCGAGGTCCGCCATGCTGAATCCCGCGCGCGTTCGCGCGATGCGAAGCCGGTCCTTGAACTCCATGGATGATGCTCTCGAAGGGTGGGGCGTGTCGTTATGCTGATCAGCGTATCAACCTTGGATTGAAGATACGTTAGGAACTGGGGAATATCAACCCGGTGGAGAAATAAGCTGAAATCCCTTCATTTCCGAGGAATCCGGGAGCTTTCTGACCTGGAAAAGGACGGATTGATTCGAGCGCCATAAGCTCATTATCACCATAGGGTTGATATTTACGCCAAAATGGAATAATTCATCAACCAGCTTGAGGGTGCCACTCCGGTTGCCCGGCTCACGACGAGGTTCGTGATGATGAACGAAGGCAACAATACGCCGCCCTGCGGTGAAGAGGCCGGGGCCCTGCGCGACGTCCGCCAGGCCGAGGCCGACCTGAAGAAGGCCGAAGCCAAGATGCTGGAGGCGATAGCGGACGAGCAGCGCGCCGTGCAGCGGCTCGAGGCGGCGGAGGCCGAGCTGGAGCACGCTCGCCACCATGAGATCGAGATCTTCGTCGACGGCGAAGAGTACAAGCCGCAGCGCCATGAGATGACCCCGAACGAGATCATCCGCGACTTCGGCGGCAAGACGGACGTCTCGAAGTTCTACCTGATGGAGATCGCGAAGCCGGAGAACCTGAGCTTCCAGGGGAAGGGCGACACCCCCATCTGTCTCCGCAACAAGATGGCCTTCATGGTAATGTCGCTGGCGCCGGCGACGGTTTCCGATCCGGGGACGCCCCTGGTCGGCGTCCCGGCCTTTACTGCCGGCCTTGAGGCCATGGGCTACTCTCCGCGGCAGCTCGCCAACAACCCGTCGGCGATTCACTTCGAGTACGAGGTCCCCGCCGGGCCGCGCGCCGGTACCATGGTCCGGATCGGATTGATCGTGCCGCCGGACTTCCCCATGACGGTGCCGACCGGCCCGTTCGTCTCCCCGCGCGTGCTCCCGATCAGTGGGGGCGGCGGATCGCATCCGAACGGCGGCATCCACGACTGGAAGGACTTCGACTCAGCCGGTGGCGAGTGGGAGTACTGGTCGCGGCCCTTCAACGAGTGGGGCCTCGGGCGCAAGACGGTCGGCGCGTACATGGCGCATGTCTGCAAGCTGTGGGCGACGCTGTGAGCGCACCGCTCTTTAGCGCGGCCCTGAGCGAGTCGCTGCACGCCGCGGCTCGCGCACACCTCTTGCGCGAGGACGGCCAGGAAGACCTCTGCTTCGCGCTTTGGCGGCCCAGCCGGGGTGCGAAGCGGTTCACGGCTCTCGTTCGCGCACTCGTTATGCCGATGGAGGGAGAGCGCGACGTCCATGGAAATGCCAGCTTCCAGCCGGCATTCCTGGAGCGTGCCATCTCGCTGGCCCAGTCAGCGGATTGCGGCCTGGCGCTGCTGCACAGCCACCCACTCGGGCGCGGGTGGCAGGGCATGAGCAAGGACGACATCGAGACGGAAAGCGGTCGCGCCGCGGCCGTCCTCGCCGCGACCGGGTTGCCGTTCCTGGGGCTCACGCTCGCGGGCCTCGACGAGTGCTGGAGCGCCCGCTTCTGGGAGCGGGTCGCGCCGAGGAGCTACGAGCGCCGCGAGTGCGCGAGTGTTCGGGTTGTCGGGGAGCGCCTGCGCGTCTGCTACAACGACGCGATCCTGCCCCCGCCAGATGCGAACGAGCAGCAGATCCGGACAGTCTCCGCTTGGGGCGAAGCCGACCAGGCTAACCTCGTACGCCTGCGCGTGGGGCTCGTTGGAGCCGGCAGCGTCGGCGGATTCATCGCGGAGTCGCTCGCGAGGGCAGGCTTCACGAACATTCCCATTCTCGACTTCGATAAGATCGAGAAGAAGAATCTCGACCGCCTCTGCTACGCGACTCGCGACGACATCGGGAAGAAGAAGGCCGAGCGTCTGGCCGACCGGCTGCGGGAAATCGCGACCGCCGACCGGATCGAGGCGATCGCGATCGACGCAGCCGTGTTCGAGGAGGAGGGGTGGCGGGCCGCGCTAGACTGCGACATCCTCGTTTCGTGCGTCGACCGCCCGTGGGGCCGCCATGCCATGAATCTCATGGCCTACGCCCACTTGATCCCGGTCGTGGACGGAGGCATCTCCGTGCGCGTCAACAGGCGCGGAAAGCTGGCGGCCGCCGATTGGCGGGCTCATGTCGCGACTCCGGGGCGTCCCTGCCTCCAGTGCCTCGGCCAGTACGATCCTGCCCACGTGCAGTTGGAGAGGACGGGCCAGCTCGACGATCCGGTCTATATCGCCGGGCTCGATCCGAGCCACCTCCTGCGTGCAGGGCAGAACGTGTCGGCCTTCTCGATGGCCTGTGCAAGCCAGCAACTGCTGCAACTGCTGGCCCTCGTGCTGGCCCCGTTGGATCAGTCGAACCCGGGCGCGCAAATCTACCACTTCGTCGGACACCAGCTCGATCGCGATCCGATCATCGAGTGCGGTCCGGATTGCTTCTTCCCTCCACTGATCGCTGACGGGGATCGTTGTCCATTTCCGGCAACTGGCATTCGTTGCGAGAGGGTGGACGCACAGATCGCAAGCGGTCCTGAGTAGGTGTGAGAACGAGCGCGCCTCCTGCGCGCTCGTTCTTTCATGGGAACACGTATTCCTTGATCATTCCCTTGATGGTCAGGTTGTCGAGCTTGGAGAAAAGCGGAGTGACATTGTCACGCGAGCCCTTCCTGAAGTGCAAGGCCTCGTTGTAGATGACACCGAGTAGGAAGAATGCTTCGGGGACTTCGACGCCCTGCTCCTGCGCATAATTAAGCTTCTCCACTGTCTTATGCGTGTCGAGGAAAGCTTGCCGAAACGCGGGGTCCAACGAATCGTAGGCCTTGCGTTCAATTGCGACCCGGACGGCACAGCAGACCGAAATTGGATCGTAACTCCTGCGCCCGAGATATTCGGTCGCTTGAGCTTCGATGTGCAGATAGAAATCGTCCGACTTTGCAATATTCGCACTCAGCGCAAGTGCCGCGAACTCCGGACGGAGATCGCAAGTCGCGGGATCGTAGTGCAGGAAATGATGTGCGAGCTTATCCTTGATAGGCGCCTCATCACGCTTTGAGATGACATCCTCGACCTGCCTGTCTCGGGCGCGGTTGTCCCTCGCCAGATAGACCACCTGCTGTTTATTGAAGGTAAAGTTCCGGAAGAAGCCTGGGTCGAGATGCGTCATGATTATTGGAAAAAGGCGCCGCCCGCTCGCCTTCCACTCCGCGGTCATTTTGGTTAGGTAATACTGGCAAGAGACTAGATTTGCATCATCGAGATAGTCGAATAGCTCGTCGATCAGAATGATGCCATTTTCTTTCTTGAGGGTCCGCGCGGCCATCAAAAGGCTGGCCATTAGACAGAGCGTGTCGCGCTCCCCGTTTGAAATTTGGTTTGCTTTTGGGAAGTTTAAGCAGAGTGCGCCATCCTGCTCCTTGGGAGCGATGCCCTTCCACGTCGCCTTAAACTGCTTGAAAGTTTCTACGAAATAGTCTCGGTCGTCCACGTAGCCCTGATATTTCTTCGCTGCCTTAAACTCAGCTCTCTGTGCCACAGCGAGATCGGCGAATTGAATGGCGGCACAATAAAGCGCCGGCTCGGAACTGGGCAGAAGTCCAGACTGGATTAAGACGTCTGCGATTTCCGCGAGATGGGGCGTTTCCTTAAGTTCTTGAAGCCTCGCAGCGTCCACGGCTGCCGCAATGGCGGGCGCCGTGCCGTTGAGCGAGTTGACGTGTTCGATGAACCCCGCAACACGCTCCGTAATACGAGCCTGCTTCGCCTTCGAGACGTCGATTTCGCTGATCTTGGCAAGAACACTGAAGTTCGCGATCAACTCCGATATGTTCGGTAGGATCTTTCCGTTTCGTCCGAACGCCTCTCTGGCCTCGCGCAGGGAATATTTAAGCGATGGCTTTGGCGGGATTGTCTTGATCAGCTTGAAATCTTGAACATCTATGGAGCCCGTGGAGAAGCTTCGTCCGGGCATCTTGATGGTTTTCGCTTTAGGCACGAGCCTGCTGTTCATCACGTGAATGTCGAAGTTCGCTCCTATCCCGTTGCTGGTGCCATCCGCTACCAGAGAAAAAGTCGTGCCGTCTTCGAACGAGCCATCAATGATAAGTTTGGGCAACAAGGCCGCATTGCCTTGGTGTAGATGATCCTCATCGAGTTCCAGTTTGGATGGCTTGAGGCTGGAAAATCCTGCCGCGAGTGAGCTTTTCCCGAACCCGTTCGGCGCTACCAGGATGATCGGCTTATTGGGATAGATCCGCTCCCTAATCTGTCTATTGCTGATGCCCTTGATATTCGTGACTTCGATACGGTCGATCCACTTCACCAGAGACATGCGCCGCCGACCTTTCGAGTCGCTTTTCGTTAGAATCGGGATCAAAGAATTCCACGGCCATTCGCAACCCTCAAGTAATTGGAACGTCGCCCCGATCTTGAACCTCAGGTGTTGTGATCGATTGCCCCAATGACGCGGTTCTGACCTGGTTTCGGTCCTGCCGGATGAAAAGCCCGACGATCGAAATCGCCGGGCAAGTTGCACATGACACACAAGAGAGCGCGGTCCTTCGCGTCGTCAATATTCGATGTTGTCAAGTTTATCGCGAAATATCAATGACATAGAAGTTCGTGTTTTCATTCGGCGTGCGGCACCATTAAAATCAACAACATAGCTGATCTTTTTGTTCTCCTCGCTCGAGAGTTAGACAAAAAGTTAGACAGTTTTGTTCGCGGTTTCTCCCAGGCTGGCGATCGAAAACAACACGGCGCGCTGCGCGCTGCGATGCGTGCTCGATGTTGCGAGCGATCATCCTGCAAGGCCCTTCGTGGACGTTAAGCGAGGAAGGGAATCGGCCAATGTCGGCGCGCGTTCTCAAGGTCAGAACAATTCATGACGGATGGGCGAAGTTCAGGATCGCGCAGATCGCGTTGGCCGACGGGCAAGTGATCGCGCGGGAGATCGAGGACCACGGGCGCGCCGTCGCCGTATTGCCGTACGATCCGGCGCGGCGTGTCGTGATGCTGGTGAAGCAGCTGCGGGCGCCGATGCTGTTCGCCGCCGGCCTGCAGCAAAGTCTCGAGGCGCCGGCGGGCATCCTCGACAGCGAAGACCCGATGGAATGCGCCAGGCGCGAAGCGATGGAAGAATGCGGACTGCGGTTGGGGCGGGTCGAACCGGTCGTGCGCGCCTGGTCGATGCCAGGCGTTTCGACGGAAACGATGGATCTTTTTCTTGCGCCCTATGCGATCGGAGATCGCGTCGGCTCAGGCGGCGGACTGGCCGAGGAGCATGAGCAGATCATTGTTGTCGAAATGAGCTGCGTGGAACTCGCCGCGATGATCGACTCAGGTCGCCTGGTCGACATGAAGACCCTGGTGCTTGCGCTGTCCTTGAGGCAGCGCCTTCCGGAATTGTTCCTCTAAGCGCGCGTGTTGGGACGACTGAGCGCTGAAAGGCCCCGTTGCGATCAGCGATATCGATAGAGAGGGGATTATAGGAGCCGACGAAGCCCGCACAGCTGTAGAGGCCTGGAGGCAGTGAACTTGCTAGCGTCGGCTATCTGATCATTCCGCAAGGGCAGAGGCGTGTCCGGCCGTATTGCAGCGTCCATGGCAGAGCAGGCCGTAACCGCCGTCGTTGGACCTGCGTGCTATTCGCCTGACAGCGCCACAAGATCGTCAGGCCGCGGCGCCCCAAGCGATCTCGCCCAAGATCGTTTCGATCACGCGGGCACCGGCCTCGGTTCGCGCAAATTCCAGCGGCATCTCGCCGCCAAGCTCGGCGAGCGAGCGCCGGAGCCAGACGTTGGCCTTTTCCCGATCTTCGAAAGCTTCCTCGGCCACGGTCTGGATCCGAACGAGGCGCACTACGCGATCAGATTCCTCGATCGATAGGGGCTGCTTTTTGTCCGCTCGATGCCGGCGGGTCCGCAAGGGAATGATGAAGCGTTCGATCTCGCTTTCGGTGATGCCTGCTTGCGAGAGATTCTTGAGCGCGATCAGCGGCAGGCGGCGGCGCACCGCCTTCGCAAGATCGGCTTGCGAGCGGACATCCTGGCCAAGCACGGACTGTCCACCAAGCTTACGGGCCACTTCTTCAATTACGGCTGACATAGGAGCCTCCCTGATAGGCGGCAATCCGTCTTTTAATATACAGGCAAATTCCTGTCGGCACATATGCGATGCCTGCTTTCAGACATTCCGAATGGAAGGGAAGGGCGGATAGCGGACGTGCGGGGTCAACGGAGTCGCTCTGACTACGTTGTCCAACGGGACGACCGTAACCGTCCGATCCGCTCAACTGCAAGTTCATCTGTTTTTGACGAAAGCGAATCGGGGGGCGTAGGCTCCGCCTTGGGCGCTGGAGAAGCGTTCGGCAATCGGGGGCCGGGATGAGGAACGGCGCTTTCGTCGCAACGGCGATCTGGCTTGGCGCTTCATGGCCCGCGTCTGCGCAGGAATTGCGCAGAGAACCGGGCCTTCCCGGGACGGTCTCACCAGCGACGATCGCTCAGCGTGTGGATGCGGCGGCTGAACGTTTGCGGCAGCAAGGCAAGTCCATCGACCGCCTCGTCGAGATCGACTCTTATCTGCCGGCTAATCAGCGAGAATATGACGGACTCGCCGGCAATGGCGTGACTCTGTTGAGTGCGCTCACCCGCGTAGGCTCAGAATTGCCCTTGGCGCGCGTCTATTTGAACGTCGGCGGACGCGAGATCGATCTCGTTCCGATCGCCCCCGCGCAACGGCTTCCCGTCACCGAGAAGATGACGGCGGCTGGCTTTGGATTCCGCGAGGACCGGTTCTACTTGCTGCCTGCAGTCGAAACGAAAAAGGAAGGATTCCTCTTTGTCGACTGGAGCTCAAATCGATCCGGATTTCGGGTCTACGCACTGCCCTTGACGGCCGGGGGCTGGATGCAGACTGGAACGATGGGCCCCGTCGGTAAGCCGGACCCTGACGCGCTCGCCGCAGTCCTCCGACGCGAATACGGGGGTTACAAGATCAAGCAATAGTCTTCGGACGCCAATCCGCAGTTTTACGGGTCGCCAGAGCAAATTCTAGAACAACGAGCCAGCGCGGCTTGCCTATTTCTTTTGGAGACTCGCCGCCGTTTGGTGCTCGAGCCACGTCGCGATTCTTTCGTAGACATCTTCTCGGTTCAGCAGATCGAGGTGCCCCGTCTGCCTCGCGATCCATTGTCTATCACTAGGGAAGGCCAGTGTTTGCGAAGCATCCTTATGCCGGCCCAAGGCGCTCATCAATGGGACCAGAGCATCGGACGCAAGGGCGTCATTCACCGGGGCGGACGACCTACCCAACATGGCTGCGATTGCGTAGCAAATCACATTTGCCGGCAGTGGCGCCGAAGTCCGCGCGTCTGGAGCACGCGCGAAACGGTCGCGGCCTTCCCAGTCTTCTCGGACGAGAACTCCATAGCGGAGGTCCGTTATGCCCGCGCTCCGCACCCTCCCAAGTCTCGCGAAGGCGCTGGCGTACGGTATCTTGAGGAGGTTGGCTTCCAGCCAGTTGCCGACCTTTTCAAGCGGCGCGCCGTGGTGCGGCGTCCCGAGGAAAACGATATTGTCGAGCCGACTGCGCCAAGCGTGACCGGCTTTGTCTCCGGCCAGGCAGGCGCTGCGTGTGACCAGTCCGCCCATGCTGTGGGCGACGATGACCAATCTGTCGATTTCAACCGGCCAAGCTGAAATGAGCTTCTCCAACGTCTCTGCCAGTGCATCGCCGTTAGTCGAGATGTGCAGACCGGAATTGTACGAGATGTAAACTGGCGTGTAGCCGAAATCGCGGCCCAACGCTTCGCCATGATCGTGACCATGGCGCCTCCACTGCAGGTCGCTCATGCAAAGCCCGTGGACAAGGATGGCGAGCTTTCCGGTCGCCGCCGGAAACGCCTCGGCGAGCGCCTGCGGTTCGAGGGCCACGGCGCATCCATCTCGCCGAACACAAAGTTTGAGAGCCAGAGAATTGTTTGTCTCGGCTAGGTAGTCGCCGAGGACCCCGTTCAATGCTGCGAGTGCCGCGTCACGCCCCCGCGAAACTGGACGGGGCTCCGGTCCACTCGCCAGAAGACGGGCGGCGCCGCGCAGCCCCTTTCCCGTCAAACGGAACGCGCCGCCGATGGTGTTGTAGACAAGCCGAGTTATGCCTCGGATCGGCCCCCGCGTCAGCGGCTGGAGACCCGGAGTCGTCAGAATGGAATTGTGCAGATGCTCGGCCATTCCGGTGACGCCAGCGGCGCCGTCGGCCAAGATTCGGAGAAGGTCGACACTCTCCTGCACAGTGAGGTTTGGAAACTTCGCGTCTTTGGGCATTGCGCCCGTTTTCCTTGGGAAGGTGATGCGCAGTATACGTGATCCCGAAGCAGTATCAGAGCGCCGGAAACGATACGCGGCGTCGAGGAGCCCTCCGGGGCTGGCGGGATTCGATCGAGGCGCAGTATCTTTGCTGGTTATCGGAAAAGGCAGGCAATGACACTTCCATCAGGCCACCCTCGTCTTTCGAAACGTCCGTTCAGCCTCGAAGAGCTTTTGGCGGACGGCATCGTCCACGCGGTCGCTCTGATAGCCGGGTTGATCGCGTTTGCGGTTCTGATCGCGAAAGTAGCCACGACTGGCGATTTTGGCCGGACTGCCTCGGTCGCTATTTATGCCGCTGGCTTTTTCCTCATGTTCGGTTTCTCCTTAGCGTACAATGTCACTCCTCCATCGACGCTGAAATGGCTGCTGCGCCGCTTCGATCACGCGTCCATCTATATCATGATCGCTGGGACTTATACTGCGCTGCTCGCGACCGGCGCCGCCGGCGAATGGGGAGCGCTGCTCCTGGGGCTGGTTTGGATCGGCGCTGCTGGCGGGGTCGCAATAAAATTCATCTTTCCAGGGCGACTGGACCGCCTGTCGATCCTGTTCTTTCTGGTGCTCGGTGGCGCAGGGGTTGTCGCGCTGGGGCCGCTGTCGCAAGGTCTGCCGGGCGCCTCATTTGTGCTCGTGCTAGCCGGTGGGGCGACCTATGTAATCGGGATCGGTTTCTATCTCTGGAAGAGCCTTCAATTTCAAAACGCCATCTGGCACTGCTTTGTTGCAAGCGCCTCCGCGCTCCACTTTGCAGCGGTGGCGTCAGCCGCCTAGCGCGAACGGACGATTGCCTGTCGTTCAAAGTCAGTCCCCGTGAAATTCCCGCTACCGGCCCGTCTAGAACCCGCCGTTCGGATGAGCGCGACCAAGATCTGACCTTCGGACCGACCGCGGAGGGCGGTCAGCGGAAATTCTCATTGTTGCCCGACGGCTAGCGTTCTCAGCCCTTGTCGGGCGCAAAGCCACGCAATCTCTGATCAAGACGGTCCACGTTGGCTGAAAAGTCCGGGCCTGCGAGCAGGATCGCCTGCGTGTTGACGTAATGTTCCCACTCGCCCGACAGGCTGCTTTCCAGCCCGCGACGCAGCCCCTGCTTGATCGCGGCCATCGCCGGCGCCGAACGGGCGGCTAGGTCCTGCGCAAATTGCAGCGCGCTGTCCCTGAGGGCTGCGGGTTCGACGCAGACCGTCGCCAATCCGATCTCCACCGCGCGCTTGCCGCCGACTTTCGTCGCGCGCATCGTCATGTCGCTCGCGCGCTCCAGCCCCACGAGGCGCGGTAAGAGAAACAGGCCGCCAAGCGGCGGCATGGCGCCCATGTCGACCCAGTTCTCGCAGAACACGGCGCCTTCGGACACGATGCGGAAATCGCAGGCGACAGCGACCTCGCATCCCGCGCCGAAGGCGCCGCCCTGCACGGCAGCGACGACGGGCTTCGAGCAGAGCCGGATCGCCCGCGTCGCGCCCTGGAAGCTCTTATAGACCTGGTCCTTGACCTGTTGCTGCGGCATGTCGCGCAGGCGGGACATGAACTCGATGTCCGCGCCGGCGGAGAACGCCTTGCCCGCGCCCGTGAGCAGCAGGACGCGCACGGAAGCGTCCTCGTCGAACCGGCGCACCGCCGCCTGCAATTCGTCCATCATCGGCGGCGTGAGCGCATTGCGCACCAGCGGCCTGTTCAGCGTCAGGATGGCGACGGCGCCGACCTGTTCGACGAGAACGAGCGATTCCTGGCTCATCTTTGCTCCCGGTTTGCTCAATTGACCTGCCGCGTCCGGTCCGCCCAGAAGGGCGCGCGCAGGAGCGCCTTGTTGATCTTGTTGACGCTCGACAGCGGCAGCGGCTCTGCGCGGATCTCGACGCTGCGCGGACATTTGTAGCCTGCGATCAGTCCGCGGCAGTGGCGACCGATCTCCTCGGGATCGAGGCTCTCGGCTTCCCGCAGCGCCACGATGGCGTGGACGGCTTCGCCCCATTTGTCGTCGGGTATGCCGATGACCGCGCATTGCGCAACGGCCGGATGGCTGGCGATCGCATTCTCCACCTCGGTCGAATAGACGTTCTCGCCGCCGGTCACGATCATGTCCTTCACGCGATCGACGACGAACAAATAGCCGTCATCATCGAGGTAACCGCCGTCGCCCGTGTGCATCCAGCCGCCGCGGACCGCCTGCGCCGTCAGCTCCGCTTGGCGCCAATAACCCTTCATTACGTTCGGTCCGCGCACGACGACCTCGCCAACGACTCCGTTGGCGACCGGCGCGTCGTCCGAGTCGACCACGCGCACCTCGACGCCCGGCGCCGGCTTGCCCGCCGACCGCAACCGTCGCGTGTCGCCGTCGAGACGGTGATCCTCGACAGGCAGGTAGGTCGCCATCGGCGAGAGCTCGGTCATCCCGTAAGATTGCGAGAACTCGACGCCCGGAAAGCGCCGCATGGCCTCGCGCAGAAGAGATTCCTGCATGGGCGAGGCGCCATAGGTGATGCGGCGGACGCTCGACAGGTCGTAGGCCTCGAAGTCGGGCCGCTGCAGCATCATCGCCAGCATGGTCGGCACGAAGGTGCAATGCGTGACGCTCTCGTCCTGGATCGTGCGCAGCACGTCTTCGGGCGTGAAGCGCGCGATCACGACATGCCGGCCGCCGGCCACGGTATTGGACAGGATCGCGCTGCCAGCCGCGAGATGGAACATCGGCCCGGCGTGCAGGCGAATGGAATCGGGCGTCGAGTTGCGCAGGAGGATCGAGTTGCGCGCGTTGAACAGCAGGTTCCCGTGGCTGAGCATCACCCCCTTCGAACGCCCCGTCGTGCCGCCCGTGTAGAACAGGCAAGCGATATCGTCGCCGCCGCGGCCAGCGTCCGCGCAAGGGGTCGCCGCCGCGATTGCGACCTCGTAGGAAAGCGCCGCGTCGGGCGCATCGCCATCGTCGGCAAAGATGGCGCCCTTCAGCGAGGGCGTGGCCGCGACAATGGCGGGGACATGATGGGAGAAGGCGTTGTCGAAGAGGAGGACTGCCGGCTCGGCGTCGGCGGCCTGATCCAGAATTTCCGGCAGCGCCAGGCGGGTGTTGAGCGGCGCGAATATGCCACCCGCCCACATGCTCGCGTAATAATATTCAATATAGCGATGGCTGCTGTTGGCGAGGATGACGACGCGATCGCCCGAGGTGACGCCGAGGCTTCGCAGCACGGCGGCGAGCCGGCTCACCCGGTCCGCGAATTGCGCCCAGCTATAGCGGTGCGGTCCGAAAACCAAGGCGAGATCGTCGGGACGCGCGCGTGCGTTGTCCTTGAGACCTTCCGTCAACCCCATGCGCGCCTCCGCCCGCGCCGCTGCGGCGAACCGCGCGACGCTTTTTGTTTGACCCGGGCGCGCCCCTGCAGGCGGCGCGCGCTTACATCAATACGCCGCCGCCGCAGACGAGCACCTGGCCACTGATGTAGTTGGATTCTGGCGCGCAGAACAGATAGACGGCGTCCGCCGCTTCTTCCGGCGTGCCGGCGCGGCCGAGCGGAACCATGCGCTCCAGCGTCGCCAGCAATTGCGGCTGCACGCCGACCTTGATGGCGCGCCCCTCGACATCGATCGTCTTCTGCTCGGCCTCTATCGCCTGCGTCAGGCGAGTCTTGATGAGCCCGAATGCGACGCAATTGACGTTGACCTTATAACGGCCCCATTCCTTGCAGAGCGTGCGCGTCATGCCGACGAGCGCGGCCTTCGCTGAAGAATAGCTCACCTGTCCTGCATTGCCGTAGAGGCCGGCGATCGACGAGATGTTCACGACCTTGCGGAACACCTCGCGCCCGGCCTCCGCGTCCTTCTTGGCGAGGATGCGGATCGGTTCGGACGCCGCCCGCAGGATGCGGAATGGAGCCACCAGATGCACGTCAAGCATCGACTGGAACTGCTCGTCGGTCATTTTCTGGATCGTCGCATCCCAGGTATAGCCGGCGTTGTTGACGATGATGTCGAGCCCGCCGAGCTGCTCGACCGCGGCGTTGACGAACCGGTCGGCGAAGCCTTCGTCCATCACGCTTCCATTGACGCAGACGGCCTTGCCGCCCATCGCCTGGATCTCCGCGACAACGGCGCGGCCGGGCTCGTCATCGAGGTCATTGACGACGACGCTCGCGCCTTCGTTCGCAAGTTTCAGCGCTATGGCACGCCCGATGCCCCGACCCGATCCTGATACCAGGGCGACCTTGCCTTCAAGCTTTCTCATCTTTTAGCTTCCTTCGATTCAGATCGCGACGACGGCTTCGCCGGCGAGTTTGGTCTCGCCGTTCTCGTCCTTCATCACGAGCGAGATGCGCGCGCGCGGCTCGCCGTCCGCGGTGAACAGCTCGACGACTTCGCCATCGCAGGTGAGCTTGGCGCCGACCTGCGTGATGGCTGCGAACCGCGTCGAGAACGTCCGGATGCGGTCGGGACGGACAGCATCCGTCAGGGCCTGCCCCAGATAGCCCATGACGAGCATGCCGTGCGTGAAGACGTCCGGAAATCCGGACTTCCTGGCAAAGTCGATGTCGACGTGGATCGGGTTGTGATCCCCGGAGGCGCCGCAATAGAGCGCGAGGCGATGCCGCGAGATCGGCGCGAAGCTCTTGTGGACCAGTTTCTGGCCGACGTTGAGCGTGTGTGCAGTCGAGGTGGACACGGGCGCTCCCTAGTTCCGAACCACGATGGAACGGACGGTATCCGCGACGTGCTTGCCGTCCTGGTTGGTGACGCGCGTCTCGACCTCGATGATCGTCAGAGCGCCGCCCTTCTTTTGCGCGACCTCGGTGACGCGCGATTCAAAGGTCAGCGCGTCCCCGACGACGACCGGCGCGTGATAGGCGAAGCGTTGCTCGCCATGCAGCACGCGGCCGAGGTCGATCTTCAGCGTCTCGAGAAACTCGAACGGCTTCTCAGAATCAATCATTTCCAGACAGAAGAGGTAGGTCGGCGGAATCGGCGTCGCCGCATAGCCCGCTGCCTTGGCGGCCGAAGGATCGCGATAGACGGGATTGGTCTCGCCGAGCGTATCGAAGAAATAGCGCAGGCGGCCGGGCTCGACGCGCGCCTTCACCGGCGTGAAGGCCACGCCCACAGCGGATTGGTCGACCATTTGCGCCTCAGTTCCGTTCGTACATCGTGACGACGCAGGCGCCGCCGAGACCGAGATTGTGCTGAAGCGCGTGCGTGAGACCCTCGACCTGCGTGCCGCCGGCGGTTCCGCGCAGCTGGCGCGTCAGTTCGTAGCATTGTGCAAGGCCGGTCGCGCCGAGCGGGTGCCCCTTGGACAGGAGGCCGCCCGAGGGATTGGTGACGACCTTGCCGCCGTAGGTATTGTCGCCCTTGTCGACGAATTCAGCCGCGCCGCCTTCCGGGCACAGCCCGAGCGCCTCGTAGGTGATGAGCTCGTTCTGGGCGAAGCAATCGTGCAGCTCGACGACGCCGATGTCTTGCGGGCCGACGCCAGCCTTCTCATACACTTTCTGTGCGGCGGCCTTCGCCATGTCGTAGCCCACCAGCTTCATCATGTCGTGGCTCTCGAAGGTCGAGGGCGTGTCGGTCGTCATCGCCTGCGCGGAGATGCATACCTCGGCGCGCAGGCCCCTGCGCTTTGCGAAATCCTCCGAAACGAGGATCGCGGCCGCTGCGCCGCAGGTCGGCGGGCAAGCCATCAGGCGCGTCAGAACGCCCTGCCAAATGGCGGGTGAAGCCATGACTTCCTCGGTCGTCACCTCCTTGCGGAAGATCGCCAGCGGATTGTTGACCGCGTGGCGGCTCGCCTTGGCGCGCACCTTGGCGAAGGTTTCGAGCTTGGTGCCGTACTTCTTCATATGGCTGAGGCCGGCGCCTCCGAAATAGCGCAGCGCCAGCGGTATTTCCTTGGCGTCGACGATTTCTTCGGCAGCCTTGTCGAAAAGTTCGAACGGGCTGGGACGATCTTCGAAAATCGAGCCGAGCGCGCCGGGCTTCATCTGTTCGAACCCGAGCGCCAGCACGCAATCGGCGTCGCCGGATTCGATCGCCTGGCGCGCGAGGAACAGCGCGGTCGAGCCTGTCGAGCAGTTGTTGTTGACGTTGACGACGGGGATGCCCGTCATCCCCAGCGGATAGATCGCGCGCTGACCGGCGGTCGAATCTCCGTAGACGTAGCCGGCGTAGGCCTGCTGCACGTCCGCATAGGCGATTCCGGCATCTTCCAGCGCCATTCGGCCAGCGGCTTCGCCCATCTCGTTATACGGCTCGCTCGCGCCCGGCTTGGCGAAGGGGATCATCCCCACGCCGGCGACAAGAACTTTCGAGTCCATGCAATCCTCCAAATTTCCTTCTGGACTTTTTATGACCGGCGGGTAATTTACGCGCAAAGGGGTCGCTGTCAACAGCGGCTTCACCTGAGCCGCTGATGGGCGAAGCAACCTGGAGACGAAAGACGCCGAGGAGCAGACTGTCACGTCAATCGCGCATTCGGCCCGCCAAGCGACGCAAAAGAAAACAATCGTATGGGAGGAAGGGATGAAGACTACACGCAAAAGGCTCGCGCTTGCGGGCGCGCTGGTTCTCGGAACGGCGTCTGTCGCCACGAGCGGGACTTACAGCGTTGGCGCATCAGACACGGAAATCAGGATAGGCCATACGACCGCCTATAGCGGGCCCGTTTCTGCATTCGGCGCGGGCGGCAGAACGCTTCAGGCGTTTTTCAAGATGGTGAACGAGGCGGGCGGAATCCGCGGCCGCAAGGTGCAGATCATCTCGCTCGACGACGGCTACAGCCCGCCAAAGGCGCTCGAGCAGACGCGCAAGCTCGTCGAGAGCGACAATGTGCTGGCGATCTTCGGCGTGTCCGGCTCCCCGACCAACGCCGCGACGCAGAAATATCTGAACGGCAAGGGCGTGCCGCAGATCCTCATCTCGACCGGCGCCTCGCGCTTCAACGATCCAAAGGCCTTTCCCTGGACTATGCCGTTCTGGCCGGCCTACACGCTCGAGCAGAGAACCTATGTCGACTACATCCTGAAGACAAAGCCGGGCGCGAAGATCGGAATCCTTTACGCCAATGACGACTACGGCAAGGATCACCTCAACGGCGTGAAGGCCGCGCTGGCCGCCGTCCCCGGCGCCAAGGCGTCCGTCGTCGCGGAAATTCCCTACGAGACATCGGACGCGACCATCGACTCGCAGATGGTCAACCTCAAGGCCTCCGGCGCCGACGTCCTCGTCAGCGCGACGACGCCGAAATTCGCCGCGCAGGCGATCAGGAAGGCGCGCGAACTCGACTGGAAACCGTTGCAGTTCGTCGCCAACGCCTCGAGTTCGATTGCGACGGTGCTGACGCCGGCCGGTCTCGACAATTCCGTGGGCGTCATCACCGCCGCCTTCCTCAAGGCGCTGGGCGATCCCGCCTGGGCGAACGACAAGGACATCGCCGCCTACTACGACTTCATGAAGAAGTGGAACCCGCAGGACAACCCGCAAGACTTCTACGCCATCGTCTCCTACGTGAACGCCAACATGCTGAAGCATGTCCTGGAAAAGTGCGGCGACGACATCACGCGGGAAAATCTAATGAGGCAGGTCGCCGATATCCACGACGTGCACCTGCCTTTGCACCTGCCGAGTATCGTCCTGAAGACGACGGCCGCCGATTTCGGGGCGTTCAGGTCGCTGCAATTGCAGCGTTTCGACGGCGCGCGCTGGGTCAATCTCGATTGATCCGGCAGAAATCCGAGGGAGGAAGAAGAAAATGAGCACGACCTATGGCCTGCATCGCGCCTTGCTGCTGAACCGCAAGGGGGTCGCCATCAGCTTCGAGCAGCGCAGCCGCACCTGGGGGGAGGTAGGCGACCGCGTTGCGCGCCTTGCTGGCGCGCTCCAGGGGCTGGGAGTCGGAAAGGGCGATCGCGTTGCCGTTCTGATGCTGAACCAGGACCGATATATCGAACTCTACATGGCGGTGGCCTGGGCCGGCGCGGTGATCGTTCCGCTCAACATCCGCTGGAGCGCGATAGAGAACGAGGATGCGGTCCGCGACTGCCGCCCGAAGGCGCTGTTCGTCGATGCCGCATTTGCCGGAATGGGCGCAACGATCGCCGGGAAGGTCGACGGCCTGAAACTCGTCTATGCCGACGATGCAGCGAACCCGATCGCCGCCGCCGGCGCGGTCGACTATGAACAAGCGATCGCCGCGGCGAAGCCGATCGAGGACCAGCACGCAGGCGACGACGAACTTGCCGGTATATTCTATACGGGCGGCACGACGGGTCGCTCGAAGGGCGTCATGCTCAGCCACCGCAACCTAATGAGCAATGCGCGCAACATGGCGGGCGAAGGTCTTGCCTCGCAGGCCGGCACCTACCTGCATGTCGCGCCGATGTTTCATCTCGCCAATGCGGCGGCCATGTACCTACACTTCCTCTCGGGCAATTCGCACGCCGTCGTGCGCATGTTCACGCCGGATGCAGCGGCCCAGGCGATCGAAAAATTCAAGGTCACCGAAACGCTTCTGGTCCCGACCATGATCCAGATGACCGTCGATCACCCCGATATCGCCAAGTACGACCTGTCTTCGCTGCGCGCCGTGCTCTACGGCGCTTCGGTCATCAGCGAGGCGGTCATGGACCGCGCGATGGCGAAGCTGCCCAATACGCAATTCTTCCAGGCCTACGGCATGACGGAACTGTCGCCTTGCGCGACGATCCTGCCGTGGAAGGACCATACGGGCGAAGGCAGGGCCAAGGGGCGCCATCGTTCCGGCGGTAGGCCGACATTCCTGGTCGACGTGCGAATCGTCGATGCAGAGGACAAGCCCGTGCCGCGCGGCGTGGTCGGCGAGATTTGCGCGCGCGGCGAGACGGTCATGATGGGCTATTGGGAACGGCCGGAGGAGACGGCGAAGGCCGTGGTCGATGGCTGGATGCATACAGGCGACGGCGGCTACATGGACGAGGACGGGTACGTCTACGTCGTGGACCGCATCAAGGACATGATCATCTCCGGCGGCGAGAACATTTACTCCGCGGAAGTGGAGAACTGCATCGCGCAGCACCCCTCCGTCGCTCAATGCGCCGTCATCGGCATTCCGCACGAGCAATGGGGCGAGACAGTTCATGCCGTCGTCATGCGCAAGCCCGGCGCAGACGTGACCGCGGATGAACTCATAGCCTTCTGCAAGGAACGTATCGCCGGCTACAAGTGCCCGCGCAGCGTCAAGATCCAGGACGAACCGCTGCCGCTGTCCGGCGCCGGCAAGATCCTGAAGCGCGACTTGCGGGCTCCCTATTGGGAAAGCAAGAATCGGTCGGTCAACTGAAAGAGATGGCTATGTCGATGGTTCTCAACCGTCGCGAGGGCGCGGTGGCGATCCTCACGCTCAACAATCCTGAGCAATATAATGCGCTGGCCGCCGGCGTTCTCGATGGCCTGAACGCCTCCCTCGATCAGGCGATCGCCGATCCGCAAGTGCGCGCCATCCTTTTGACAGGCGCCGGCAAGGGATTCTGCTCTGGCGCCCAGTTCGGCGGCGATACGTTCGGGCGGGGCGGCAGCATCGGCGAGATGATGCGCGCGAATATCAGTCCGCTGATCGAGAAGCTGCACGCCTCGCCCAAGCCGGTCGTGACAGCTGTCAACGGAGCGGCGGCCGGCGCGGGGGTTGGCATCGCGCTTGCCGGCGATCTCGTGTTTGTAGGGCGCTCGGCGCGCTTCATCCTCAGCTTCGTGCGGCTCGGCGCGGTCCTCGACGGCGGCACGTCCTTGTTGCTGCAGCGCTCGATCGGCGCGGCGCGGGCCCGCGCGCTGGCCTTGACCGGGGAACCGCTGACCGGCGAGCGCGCCGCGGAATGGGGCCTCGTCTGGAAATGCGTGGACGACGAGGCGCTCATGGCGGAGGCGCTGGCCGCCGCCGAGAGGCTCGCCGCCGGGCCGCCGCTGGCGATCGCGATGATCAAGCAGCAGCTCGATGACGCCTGGACAGACGAGTTGTCGACGACGCTCGATCAGGAGGCGACGGCCCAGACTAGCGCCTTCGTCACAGCCGATCTGCGCGAAGGGGCCGCCGCCTTCGTCGAGAAGCGCGCGCCGAGATTCACGGGCAAGTGACAAAACGAGAGGAGACGGGAATGGGAGCGCCCAGGACAAGCGTTGCGGATCGCGCGCTCGGCAAGATGGTCGTCGGCGGAATCCTGACGACTGCAGCGCGACGCTTTCGCGATCGCGAGGCGATCCATTGCGTCGGCACCGGCCGTCGCTTGAGCTTCCGTCAGATCAACCAGCGCTGCAACCGGCTCGCGCACGGGCTCGCCGGTCTCGGCTTCGCGAAACCCGATGTGGTCGCGTTCCTGTGCAGCAACCGCGCGGAACTGCCGGAAATCTACTTCGCGCTCGCCAAGCTCGGGCTCGTCGGTATTCCGCTCAATTATCGTCTGGCGCCGACGGAAATTGTCGCTCTTATGCAGGCGATGGGCGCGAGCGGCATGATCTACGAGACACGTTTTGCCGCGGCCGCCGAGCAGGTGAAGGCCGGCCTGCCGCAGGTGAAGACGTTCGTTGCAATCGGAGGCTCTGCGCCGGATTGGGCCGTGGCCTACGAAGACCTGCTGACGCGATCGTCCGATGCCGAACCCGACGTCGTAGTCGAGGAGCACGATCCCTTCTATTTCAATCTCACGTCGGGCACGACCGGGCTGCCGAAATCCTATGTGCTGACACATCTGAACAATGCGGTGATCGGGCAGATGTTCGAATGCTACGACATGTCGCGCAACGATGTGATCATGACTGTGTTCCCGGCGTTCGGCCGCGTCGGCTACGCGTGGATCGTCGCAGGCATCCTGTTCGGCGCGCGCAACGTCATCATGGACTTCCATCCCGAGGAATTTCTGCGCCTGGTCGAACAGGAACGTGTGACGTTGCTCAATCTCGTCGCCACCATGGGGGCAATGGCGTTGGCGGAGCCGACGCTCAAGCAGCGCGATCTCTCCTCACTGCGCGGCCTCGTGTTCGCCGGCTCGATGTTCCCCGCCTCCCTTCGCGAGAAGGTGCAGGCGCATCTCTGCCCGAATATCTACGAATATTACGGGATGCAGGAGACCGGCGCCCTCACCATCTCGACCCCCGAAGATCGCAAGTTCCGGCCGGAATCGATCGGCGCGCCGATGGCTTTCGCCGATGTCCGGATCGAACGTCCGGACGGCAGCCTCGCCGGTCCCAACGAACTCGGGGAGATCGTTGGTCGTTCGCCCGCGACCGTCACCGGCTATTTCGAGAACCCGGAGAAGTCGGCCGAGACCTTCCGTGGCGGCTACGTGCATACCGGCGATCTCGGCCTGATGGACGAAGAGGGTTTCGTCTTCATCAAGGGACGCCTGAAGGACATGATCATTACAGGCGGACAGAATGTGCACGCCGCCGAGGTGGAGGAGACGCTGCTCGCGTTCCCCGGCGTCGCCGATTGCGCGGTGTTCGGCCTCCCGGACGATATGTGGGGAGAACGCGTTTCGGCGCTGATCGTACGAGAGGCCGGGCAGGGCGAGATCACGGCGCAGACGATCGAGGCGCATTGCCGCGAGCGCCTTGCCGGCTTCAAGATCCCCCGCACGATCCTGTTCGACACCCAGCCGCTGCCGCGCACCCCCACCGGCAAGGTGCAGAAATTCCTGCTGGTCGAGCGGTTCTCAGGCGAGAATCCCTGAACTCGGCCGGTGCGGTCTTGACCTTCAGCCAGCGAGGCAACATCGATGTCGAGGAGCAGATCGAGGTGAGTCCATGAGCGCAAAGCGGGCGCAAGCATCGCCCTGGGCGCCGTTCGAGGACCGGCGGCGCGCGCGGGACGAGAAGAAGCACGCGGTCCTCCGCATGGCCGCGCAGCTGTTTCTCGACGTCGGCTATCACCGCGCGACGCTCAACGAGGTTGCGACCCGGCTGAACATCACCAAGCCGGCGCTTTACAATTATTTCCGCAGCAAGGAAGAAATCCTCGACGAATGCTACCGACTCGGCCAGCAGATGGCCGAGGATGCGATCGCCGAGATCGACGAGGCGGGCGGCGACGGCCTCACGCGGCTGCGCAAGCTGATCCGCGCCTATGCGCTGCTGATGACGATCGATTTCGGCATGTGCCTTGTCCGGCTCGACGATCGGGAATTGTCGGAGGATGCGCATCGACGGGTGCGCGCCGAGAAGCGACAGGACGACCGGGCTTTCCGCCGATATATCGAAGCCGGCGTGGCTGACGGCTCCATCGTCGATTGCGACCCGAAACTCGCTGCCTTCGCCATCGCTGGATCCTTGAACTGGATCGGTCATTGGTACCGGGAGGGCGGCACATATTCAGCCGAGGAGATCGCGAATCAGTTCGCGGACCTTTTGACCACGGGTTTGCAGGCCAGGCGAACCCGAGGCCGCAATCATAAGGCGGCGCCTCGCGCGGGAGTCGCCCTCAGAAGCAAGCGGCGTTAGTGGTGGCCGCATAGGAGCGTTCGGTAGTCGACCGCCAGCCAGGAGGGCAATTGGTTGTCCCGACTGAGCCGCACTACGCTCGGAAGCGTCCGCAAACGATCGCAGCCCGAAACCGGTCATTTGTGGCGCACGAGCCCGGAAGCAGCCGGTCGCTTCGGCCGCAGAGGGCGGAAAGCGGACTTTCCCTAGACTTCGGCGAACGTCCGCTCTGACCGTTTTTTGACGTTAGCAATTGGAGCGCCGTTCGGCTTGCGTCCTATCCTGCCCTGTTCCGACATAACGGGGCATCCAAATACACTCTAATAAGCCGTCGGTATTTATTGCGCCTCGTCGTTCGCAATGGCTCCATTAATCCGTGCCTTGAGAATATGAGAGGGGTGAAATGTAACCACGCGGCGTGGTGGTATCTCGAGTTCTTCCTTCGTTTTCGGGTTGCGACCTTTCCGTTGCGCCTTGTCGCGGACGTGGAAAATTCCAAATGATGAAAGTTTCACCGAGTCGCCCTTCGCGAGGGTATAGGCGATTTCTTCCAGAACCTGTTCGACCATCTTCGCGGCTTCCACTTTTGGCACGCCGACGGCGCGATAAACAGCATGAGACAGTTCAGCACGCCCCAGTGTTAGCGCACGCCGTCTCCCAAGCGGCGGCTGATCGTTGCTAACCGTCCGTTTGATTTCTTCCATGGCTGCCGTCCCAAAAGAAATGCGGTTATTCAAGAGCAACTAAGGATGCGCCAGCGCCTTGTCTCCCAGAGACTCCGCGATTTCGGCTAAGGTTGCACCCGCATTTGCCAACGATGTTGCGTCAACCGGACAGATTGGAAGGCCAGATGGCAAGGTCGATTGACCTTCTCTATCTACTCCGATCTGTGCATTGGCTCGGGCAAATGCGAATTTGCTCACGCAGTCGATGAATGCCTGCATATGCTGCTTTGGCACGACTACCACTGCATCTTCGATTAAACGCGCGCCCATCTGCCGAATGACGCAATCACCAAACTCGTTTTGATGGATTGCGATAGCAGGCTGCTCAGCGACTGCGATATCGCACTCGGAAAGCTCCGACCAATTGAAGTGTTTGGACATGCCGGCCTCCGCCAATGAGCGTCCGCCCCTCGGGCAGATAGCTTGGGTAAACCTGCGAATCAGCAATGGTATCGCAAGTTCACGGCTAGGAGAATCTCCGGTTAGCGGGAACCCAGATGAGCATGGACTTTAGGGATGGCTACTGCGCCCGATGTCTCGCAGCGCGCAAGCGTTGTCAGTTTTCCAAGGTCGATCACTTCCACAAAGTCTAAACCGGCACGCCAAATTCCCTCTCGGCTGAAACGGGAGAAGACGCGACTGACGGTTTCGATGGTCAAACCTAGATAATCGCTAATGTCAGAACGAGTCATTGGCAGTGGAATTTCATCCGACCTTCCGGCGCGAAGCTCCCAACGCTCGCGCCATTGCAGCACAAACCACGCGACTTTTTCCTCTGCCGCTGCCCGGCCGAGGATTGCGACATGTTCATGTGCAAGAGCAAGCTCCTGCTTCGTATGGCTTTGTATAGCCCAAAGCAACGCAGGCTGGTGCGACATTACCCGACGCAGCGTGTTGGTCGCCAGTTTGTAGGCGCGCACTTGGGTCAATGTGTCCGCACAGTAAGTGTGCTCCTTGAACGTCCATGCCCCAAGCAGGTCTCCGGGCAACGCAAAGCCGAGGACCTGGCGGCGTCCATCGGGCAGCATGCTCGACACGCAAACGACCCCTTCGATCAGGACGAAGACACTTTCAGTGGGCTCGCTCTGAGCCAATATCTGCTCATGAGCGTTATAGTTTGAGATGGCAGTCGCTCCGACAGCCGACAGAATTTCGACCGTGAGAGCGTCCCTGCCATCTGAAATGCATCGTGGTGATCTGTTGATCTTGCGCGCCATATTCGCCTTTTAGCATGTTTTCGCCGGACACAACCGCTGGAAAGACGTATGCTGCATTGCGCAATAAACCAAATCGAATAACGCAGACCGGGCGTCACTAGCCAAATTTGTGGTCGTGTGGAACGCAACCCCCCTGACCTATGGGTAATGCCTGATTCTCGAGTTGCCCAGCCACACCGGCAGCCGCCTGAAGCAAGCCGCCTCGCACGGCGCGCACGCAATGCCCTGCCGGAGTAGGGAGCTCAAAGGTCCACCCGTCAGCGTCGCGCGTTATCGTGGTTGATGAGGGCACTAGACAGTTGGAGATTGAGCTTTGTCAAAGGATTTGATGTGAGATGCGCCATACGGTCGGCTCCAGATCGGAGATTGAGCAATGAAGCGCATGCAATCTGTGAGAGGCGTGTTGGCTGCGCTCGCGTTCGTTGTCTGCGCCAACGCGGCGGCAATGCCTGCCGACGCACAGGACCCACGAAATCTTGTCAGCGTTGGCGAGGGAAGACTTGCTGCGCACCGCTACTGCGCGAAATGTCACGCTACGGGTCGGGCCGGCGCGAGCCCGCAATCGAAGGCCCCGCCTTTTCGTCAGATCGCTCGGAAGTATCAGGCAAAGCCCGTCGCAGGCAGCTTGTTTATTGATGGGACGGTCGTTCGACACCCAGGGATGCCGGAGTTTGAAATCCCGATTGAGCAGGCAGACGGACTCATCGCTTACATTCGCGGGCTGTCACGCAATCGCTGAAGGTTTCTCTGGTGATCGCGTTTGATCGGAATCATTGCGAAATAGTGGCAATCGGCGTAGGCACGTGGCCAGTGAATCCGAAAGGATTCACGTCCTCCTATGATGGAGGTTGTCATGAAAACCTATCTGCCAACGCTTTGGCCGCGCGGGTTCATGACGGACCCGTTCGAGGCCCGCGACTTCTTCAAACGTGAGTTCCCCGAATGGTTCGGGAAATGGCCAACGGCGACGGTCGGCGCCGGGGCTCCGGCGATGAACGTCTCGGAAACCGACGGACAGATCGAGGCTACAGTCGAGCTGCCCGGCGTTGATGAGAAGGACATCAAGGTCACTGTCGACGGAAACCGTTTGGTCATCTCCGGGGAAAAGAAGGAGGAGACCAAGAAGGACGAAAAGGACTGGCATATCGAAGAACGGACCTTCGGGTCGTTCATGCGGACCATCGGCCTTCCGTTCGAACCGAAAGATGAAGCGGTCGCCGCTTACTTCGACAAGGGCGTCTTGCATCTGACGGTCAAGAAACCTCTGGCTGCGCTAGAGACGAACAAGAACATCGAGATCAAGCTTGGTGCGCCACCTGCGCCCGAAGCGAAGATTGTCGAGGTCGCCAAAGAAGCGCCCAAGGCGGCATAGAGGCATGTAGTCGAGTGGAAGGAGAGCCGGCGCTGAGCGCCGGCTCTTTCATTTTCTCATACGCAATTCCTATCCTACTCCTGAGCCAAATCGGGGCCCGGATTCTGGTTGCAAATGACCGCATTAGGCTCAGAATTGTTGTAAGGCCCCTCGATGTAGTTTCTCCAAACATCAAAGCGGGCGCCGCCGTGCCCTCCGGAGGCTAATATCCCGCAGGTAGTGTTGGCCGTGATCCCGGTTTCCGTAGCGGGCCCGAATAGGACTCTCCGTCCCACGAAAACGGAAAATTCTTCGAAGTCCGAGAAGCCACAACGGGACAAGACAGAGACGTTGCCTGTGCTCTGAGTAGTTGGTTATGAGTGCCCCTTATACCAGCCTTGAGTGCAGGGGAGGTGATCGAAAAGCCTCAGGAACCCGGCGATGTAGGCGATGGTGATCAAGAATCGACCAAATCAGGGCTGTAGCCTGATGGCGCCCAGGTTGAAGGCCCGTTTTCAGACTTTTTGAAAAGAAGGGGGAGTGTGGAACGCCGACTTTCGGCCGAGCACAAACAAAACCTTCAATCGAATCTGGGAGTGGATTGGGAACGGGACGCCGCGAGCCCTATTGCCAAAGAGAACGTCGCGCCGGCGGAACTTTGCTAAAAGTCATTGAAATACGAATGCCGGAATCAGGCCATGGCCCAGTCGCAAAAAATGACCCAAGCGCCAACAACAGCCAGCACCAGTGGGGACTTGGCTTTCATGGGTGAATTGCGCGCCATGATTTCAGTTCTCGCGTGCTCACCTGGGCGCGTGCTCCTGCTGGCCTTGTGCTTTGGACTCTTGATTGTCGTCAGCGCCACGGCGTATTCGCAAATAGTCTTGAACGCTTGGAACGAACCGTTTTACGACGCGATCAACCGCAGGGATGTCGCGGGATTCATGCTCCAGCTGCAAAGGTTTGTGGGTATAGCCGGAACGTTGCTCATTCTGAATGTCGCCCAGATGTGGCTGAATCAGATGATGAAGCTGAAAGTTCGTGAAGGCCTGACGCGACATCTCATCGCCGAATGGTTGGCGCCGAAGCGCTCTTTCCTGCTTGCCGACGCCGGGAACATCGGAGAGAACCCGGATCAACGCATTCACGAGGATGCTCGCCACCTGAGTGAGGTGTCGATCGATCTCGGTATCGGATTGTTCCAGGCGTCGCTGTTGCTCGCAAGCTTTATTGGCGTGCTGTGGAGCCTGTCGACCGGCGTAACATTCGAGCTCTGGCGGGTGCGATTCAGCGTGCCGGGATACATGGTGTGGTGCGCATTGCTGTATGCGGGGCTTGCTTCGGTCGCGAGCTGGCGCGTCGGACGGCCCCTGATCCAGCTCAACGCGCAACGCTACGCGCTAGAAGCGGACCTCCGTTTCGCCTTGGTCCACGCCAACGAACATAGCGAAGGCGTCGCCGTCTATGGTAGCGAGCGGCGGGAAGAAGCAGCCCTCGTCAACGTGCTTGACCACCTCCTCTCCAATCTGCGTCTTTTGGTTGGCAAGACAACCCAGCTGACATGGGTGGTTGCGGGCTATGGCTGGTTCACCATTGTCGCTCCCACCATTGTAGCGGCGCCCGCCTATTTCGCAGGGTCGCTGACGCTCGGCGGCCTGATCATGGCTGTCGGCGCCTTTACTCAGGTGCAACAATCTTTGCGATGGTTTATCGACAACTCAGGAACCATTGCGGATTGGCGAGCGACCCTGCATCGAGTCGCGGAGTTTCGGTCCATGCTGCTGGAGGTCGACACGATCGGCGCAGGGGCGAGTCGGATCGACAGGAGAGTGCCGACTGAAGAAAGGCTGGTTCTTGACCAGGTTCGCATTCATATGCGATCCGGCACAACAGCGCTGACTCAGTCGCGAATTGAGATCCGACCTGGCGATCACGTGCTGATCGTTGGTGAGCCCGGCGTGGGCAAGACCACACTGTTCCGCGCGCTCGCCGGGTTATGGCCGTGGGGCGAGGGGACAATCGAATCGCCGCCTGCCGAACAGATGATGTTTCTCCCCAAGCGACCGTTCATTTCGGACGGCCCGTTGCGCGACATTCTGGCCTATCCATTTTCCGGGGGACGTTTCTCCGACGTAGAACTTGAAGCAGCCCTTGGCGCCGTGGGGCTTGGTCATCTTATAGAGGCCCTCGACCGTTCGGCGCGATGGGACAAGGATCTTACGGAAATCGAACAACATTCGATCGCGTTTGCGCGAGTTCTACTGCACAAGCCACGCTGGATCGTCGTCGACTCGGCGCTGGACGCATTGCCAATGACAATAAGGCGCGCGCTCTTTTCCGAGATAGATCGGCAATTGCCTTCAATGGCGCTGATCGCCATTGGGAGCCGTGACGCTGAGGATGCATTTTTCACGACCATGCTCACTCTCGAGCGAACTGCAGGAGGATTGGGAAACGAGCGCGTCGGCAGCGTCGCTGGCTAGGAGTGGCGAGAGCCTCTCAATCCCCCGGACCGAGAAAATCACGTCCGATCGCCGGATCACTGGCTCGCCGCGAAAGTCCCTAACCGCCAGGGCTGATGTGAAACGCAGCGCGCTTCAGCGCGCGAAGAACAATTATCTCTCAAACGACCAAAATCTCGCGCTGTCCTCTCCGTTGACTGTGACAACCGCGGCGCAAGGAAACATAGGTGCAACAAGAAAAGCGCCGCCCCGGCAAGACCGGGGACGGCGCTTTCTTGGACAGGGCTCCCTCGACGGCGCTTCCCCCTGCCTCATTTGCCAGCCTAGATCAGTGGCGCCGAAAATTGCATTGACCCGGCACAAAGCAAGGACTGAACCTGGTCATTAGGGGGCCGTGGCTCACGGACCGGAAGCGGTCGAAGGGCGATCGATGAGGAAGCTGGAGATATTTGATCCCGGTCACTGGTGACCCGGCAACGGGCGCCAACGGCCACTTTGTCACCGACTGCGGCATGAATTGAACCGGCGCGGCCATCTGCTTCCGCCAGTTCTCGTCAACGCTATTACCACCGAATGTGCGTGCACGTTGCACTAGCAGAGGCTTGCCTATGGCGACGATCCTGCACCTGCTCGGCTTCCCCAGCCTTCCGATCGAGATTGCCTTTCCGCGGCATTAAAGCCGCGGCGATAAGCAACATTGCCAATGGACACTTGCTCATCGGCGCTCGAAGGGTCGGTCATTAAACATTTCTGTTTTCTATACATCGAGTCATTGCTTTCAATTTCTTCAACATTAACCCATGATTCCATTGTCGCAGCCGCCTTCGATACATCGCGATGCAAGAGGACGCCAATGGGTATCGGTCGCTCGCTCGTCCGCACTGCTCGGGACATTGCAACTTTTGGTCCGGCGGTTCTTCTTCGCCGCATTTTGCCGCGAGGCGAAAATGGAGAAGTCGCAATATCTACGTTCAAGGGGCGTCTTTATCTGCGGCCGACCGATAGCGATATGGAGGTATTGCGGCAGGTCTTCGCGCTCAACGAATATGATTTAAGCAAATTTCCACAGATGCGGCGCATCAACGAGGAATATCTCGACTGCCTGACCAGCGGAGAAACTCCGATTATCATCGACGCTGGGGCGAACATAGGAGCGGCTTCTCTTTGGTTTTCGAAAATGTTTCCCGACGCAATAATTTATGCGGTCGAACCTGATCGTGATAACGCGCGCATATGCCGACAAAATTGCCAGGGACACGCCAACATCGAAATTATCGAGGCGGGCATTGGAGCGGAACCCGGCTGGGTTTCGTTAGCGAAGCCTGACAACGCGTCTTGGGGGATCCAGACCGAACGTCGCGAGGATGGTGAGATACCGATCATAACCGTCCCGCAAATTTGCGAGAGAACAAGCGCAACGAGTCGATTGTTCATTGTAAAGATCGACATTGAGGGGTTCGAGCGCGATCTGTTCTCATCTGAGACCGAATGGGTATCCGAGCCAGAGGTCATCATTCTGGAACTGCATGATTGGATGCTCCCGGGCCGCCGAACAAGTAAGCAAGCCCAACGAGTCATGTTCGCGCAGAACCGAGAAATGCTGATTTCCGGAGAAAATCTGATATTCGTGCGCTAGTAACTGCGGGCGTGCTGCTTTTGGCAACGCACCGGTTCCCGAAAAACGCCGAGACCACCGCTACGAGCGTTTTGTCTATATGCTCGAAGGGCGAAGGCACGCCTACTCATTGGACGAAAGCCGATGCCGTGAGGAAAGGCGTTCCAACTTCCGCCTTCGGTCGATCCTCGCCGCTGGCCGCTGGGAGCCGGTCGGTCAGCGGCGGGCGGTTGCGAAGCGGACCTTTCGTTTGCCTGTTGTGGGCGGCAGCAGTTATGCCTAATGAAGCACGGTATTTTTGCCATTAAACGAATCGGAAGCGGAGGCGCAACGTCGCGTGCGCCTCACGCTCATCACACCTCGTCTACTTAGGGCATGTCCATCGCGACGCCATGGAATAGGCCGAGAAAGACATTCATCGCCACGCCTGTGATTTGGATGTTTCCATGACTGCCGCACACTTCCCCTACGTGCACCCCCGCGATGTTCACTCCCGTGAAGTCGACATTCACGTGCCCGATATGGACGTTCGGCGGTGAGTTGAAGTCGATTTCCAGCGGGTGAAGGTGGCCTCTATCGGTGGGCGCAAACTCGGCCCACCCCCACACCGTTGCGCCCGCCGGGCCAACGAATTTCTCGTAGAGCCAATGGTTGCCTTGTTGTTGGGTAGTGGACATCGCTCAACTCCCTCATCGTCAGCAGGTCGCGTCGACTCGAAATCGTTTCAGCTAAATTGCAACTGGGCATTGATCAGCAACAAGCGGCCAGCCGTCCGGGTTGAGTTTACGCATTGCATAACCCGGTCGTTGGTGCGCCTTGGCTCACCGACCGGAAGCAGGCGGAGCGCGACCGCTGACGAAGCTGGAGATATTTGATCCCGTGTCGCTGGGGCACGGCAACGGACTTCAATGGCCACTTACATTGGTCGGCCCGCAAGCCATAAAATCGGATAGGCTTGGAGAATTAGACTGGCGACATATGACTGTTGATAAACCGCTCTCGTGCTCCTGCCCGCCATTTGCGGATGACTTGACTGTCGACCCGGCCTTCAATCAAACGACGATACTGAAAATATTGGCGCGACGGTGTAGCTTGCTGATGGGACTTGGGGGCAATGCAGTGACAGGGAATGTCAAGTCGAAGTGGTCCTTCGCAATGGGGGCCATTGTCTTTTTCGGAACTGCGCTTTCCCTACCAGCAGGGGCATCTCCGGCAACGTGCGACCCGAACGACGAGCCGCTATATGGCGCAAAGCTTTTTGCCGACCATTGTGTGACTTGCCACGGACCCAACGCTACTGGCGGCCAAACTCCAAAAGGCGTCTACGCGCCTGACTTGACGGGTTTGACGCAGAAAGCGAAGGGCGAGTTTCCAGCGCCTCGCGTCGCCGACATCATCAGATATGGCGGGGCGATACCCGAACATGGCAGAGATCCGAAGATGCCGATTTGGGCTGAGATATTTCGTTCCGAGTGCGGCGTGACTTACTCACGACGCGCGGTGGTCGAACTTATGAAGTATCTGCAGACACTTCAAAAATAGGCAGCTTGGCGGTTGTCGTTGTGAGAAGCTTCGACCGTCCGGTAGAGTCGTTCACGCTCAGCGACGATACTGTGTGATTGACTGATCGTCTGGGCAACCATTCCGGACCCGTGGCCCTAGTCGGGAAGTGACCCCGCGGTCTCTTGGAGTGGCATGTGATCCGGGCTACCGCCCCAGGGAAAGTGGTATCCGACGACGGCCGAAATTCCCAACTGCGCCCTCGAAGCGTCCAGCGATCGCCGCTCCGCAGCCAGGGCAATGACCACCCTGCGCCAGACTGCGGCGCTCAATTTGATACCAGTCGCGCACGATCAGGGACTCATGACACGTTGGGCAGAAGGTGGTGTCCCCATCGGGATCGTGAACATTGCCCAAATATACAAAGTTGAGCCCTGCCTTCAGTGCAATCGTGTGCGCGCGCTGTAGTGTCGCGGGTGGCGTGGGGGGTGTGTCGAGCATTCGGTGCGCGGGATGGAAGGCGGAGAAATGCAACGGAACATCCGATCCGAGTTCCCGCGCCACCCATTGGGTAAGGGCCGTCAGTTCTTCGTCTGAATCGTTCTTTCCGGGGATTAGAAGCGTCGTGATTTCTAACCAGACATCGGTCTCGCGCTTCAGGTAAACAAGCGTATCGAGAACCGGCTGCAAATGGGCGGCGGTCAACTTGAAATAGAAGTCGTCGCTAAACCCTTTCAGGTCGACGTTCGCTGCATCGACCTTCGAATAGAAATCACGCCGGGCTTGGTCGTGCATGTAGCCTGCCGATACGGCAACAGTCTTGATGTTTCGCGCATGACACGCGTCAGCAACGTCCATCGCATATTCGAGGAAAACGACTGGATCGTTGTAGGTGAAGGCGACGCTACGGCAGCCGTGTCGCACAGCAGCGTCGGCGATGGCTTCGGGCGACGCCTGGTCCATGAGCCGGTCCATGTCGCGCGTCTTGCTGATATCGGAGTTCTGGCAGAACTTGCAGGCGAGGTTGCAGCCAGCGGTCCCGAACGACAGGACGCTGGAGCCAGGATAGAAGTGATTGAGAGGCTTCTTCTCGATCGGGTCGATGCAGAAGCCGGACGAGCGTCCATAGGTGGTGAGGACTATTTCATCGTTCTCCCGCATGCGCACAAAGCAGGCGCCGCGCTGCCCCTCGTGCAGCTTGCAGTCGCGGGGGCAGACGTCGCATTGAACTCTGCCATCCTCTAGCTTGTGCCAGTATCGAGCGGGATAATGCACGGACATTACACCGCCTCCGGCACGAGTTCGGGCTCGCACCATTTGACGACCTGATAGCGAAACAGGCGGATTTCATCTGACCAAAAATCAGGAGGGAGCCCAGCTTTCAGCTTTAATTGTTGGAGAAAGTCGCGGGGCTTGGGTAACGCGTCCCAGACTTGCGGCAGGAATGTGCCGTGCCGCGGCCCCCATTCGAGCACGACGCCGTCGATATGGGGCCTGATATGAGCCAGAGCATCTGCCTCCGAACGCGCCGAAAGGGGTTCCAGAGCCGAGAGCACAGACACCTCGATCCGTGTCGTCTCGAGTTCACCGGGCTCCAGCGGTGCAAAGCGCGGATCGCGGAAGGCGGCGGCGCGCGCGTTGGCCTTGACGTCTTCCAGAAGCGATCGGCGGGCCACGATGCTGCCAATGCAGCCGCGTAGTTCCCCGTGCCGCATCAGAGTGGCGAAGGAGGCCGCCTTTTCTTGCAACCACGGCGCCGCCTCGTCGACGGGAACGGCAGATCCAAAAGAATTCGAGATCGCCGCGCGCGCGATAGCCAGCAGCAAGCGACCGTGATCCTGATTGGTGGCGGTGTCAGTCATCACGTCTCCAGAAATTCAATCGCGGCGTAGCCGACTACCTGACGCCGATCCCCCGCCGTGTCGCCTGAGTTGCATTGTGCTAACAGCTTGGCAGTCAGGTTATGTCGGCTCGCGGCAAGTAGCAGCCCGTTTATCGGCAGCGCGCCGCACGCCTGCTCAAAACTCGTCAGCTGATGGCCGGACAGGATTCTAGCCACTGTCTCATGGTCCACGTCCCTAGCGACCGTGTCCGGCAAGTAATGCGAGAGGTCCGAACTAATGACGATCAATGTCTCTGGGCCGCCCCACAGCTTTTCGAGCACATCGGCGACATCCGCCGCCGTCGCATCGCCGACGGCGATCGGGACCAAACTGAAATCGTTGAGGACGCTCTGCAGGAAGGGTAACTGGACTTCCAGGGAATGTTCGGAGGCGTGCGCCGCATCGTTCACGACCACTTGCGGCATTCCCGTCAACTTGCGGACCGCGTCCTGGTCGATCGGGATCTCGCCCAACGGCGTCGCAAAGGAAGCGACCCCCGGCAACGCCATCCCGCGGATGTGCACGCGATGTGTCGGGCCGAGCAAAATCACACGCCGGATGGTTTCGGCGCACCCAATCAATTGAGCGTAGGCGCGCCCAGCGACCACGCCTGAATAGACATAGCCTGCGTGTGGCGCGATCAGCGCCTTAGGTCGGCCGCCCACGCGCGACGGTCCCGAAGCGTTCAAGAATTGGGTTACCGTATGCCGAAGCGCACCGGCATTTGCCGGATAGAACGTCCCCGCGACGGCGGGCTGACGTATCATGATACCCTCTCCGGGAAAGTCCCGTTCGACACCGGATATGGTGAAGCCTCAGCGATTTTTTAAGATGTCCCCATCGCGGCGGACCGCGGCTCTTCACGGGCAGGGAGCGTAGACGAAATGCCGCTAAGTCATTGATTTTCGGCCTCGTGTAGACAGGTTGAAATCGGGCTAAGCATCTGAAATCATTGAGTTTCGCATGCGACTGAAAATCGCAGTGTCGGTGGTTCGATTCCGCCCCTGGGCACCATTAAAATCAACGATATAGCTGATCTTTTTGTTCTCCTCTCTCGAGAGTTGGACAAGAAGTTAGACAGCCTTGTTCGTGGCTTTTCCCTGGCTGGCGGTCGAAAAGAACAATGCGCGCGGCGCGCAGCGATGCGTGCTCGACGTTGCGAGCGATCATCCTGGAAGGCCCTGCGCAGACGTTAAGCGAGGAAGGGAATCGGCCAATGTCGGCGCGCGTTCTCGAGGTCAGAACAATTCATGACGGATGGGCAAAGTTCAGGATCGCGCAGATCGCGTTGGCCGACGGGCAAGTGATCGCGCGGGAGATCGAGGACCACGGGCGCGCCGTCGCTGTATTGCCGTACGATCCGGCGCGGCGTGTCGTGATGCTGGTGAAGCAGCTGCGGGCGCCGATGCTGGTCGCCGCCGGCCTGCAGCAAAGTCTCGAGGCGCCGGCGGGCATCCTCGACAGCGAAGACCCGATGGAATGCGCCAGGCGCGAAACGATGGAAGAATGCGGACTGCGGTTGGGGCGGGGTCGAACCGGTCGTGCGCGCCTGGTCGATGCCAGGCGTTTCGACGGAAACGATGGATCTTTTTCTCGCGCCCTATGCGATCGGAGATCGCGTCGGCTCAGGCGGCGGACTGGCCGAGGAGCATGAGCAGATCATTGTTGTCGAAATGAGCTGCGTGGAACTCGCTGCGATGATCGACTCAGGTCGCCTGGTCGACATGAAGACCCTGGTGCTTGCGCTGTCCTTGAGGCATCGCCTTCCGGAATTGTTCCTGTAGTCGAAGCCAGTTTCCCGGCATGCAGGGCAAAATTGAATTTGCTCCAAAAAGCAACTTCAATAGCGCTTCAGCTCCTCTGCGCGGTTCGCTCGATGAGCCGGGCAGGCGGTGAGCCAACAGATGTCCGCCGGGGAGAAAAAGATGAGTCAATCCGCGCTGTTTCAGGACGTCATCCGCAAGCGGCGAAGCGTGCGCAAATTTGAACCGGGGCGGAAGGTCGGACGCGACGTTCTGGAACGCATCGTCGATTGCGGCAGATGGGCGCCGTCTGGCGCCAACGTCCAGTGCTGGGACGTCATCGTCGTCGATGAGCCCTGGGTACGCGACGAGGTCATGGCCATTTTTATGCGCCAGGCGCAGCGGCTGGTCGACCATGCCAAGGGATTTCCAGCGGTCAAGAAGACGTATCTGGCCAACACCGTCGCGATCGTACTCGTGCTCGGCGATCCCAGATGGAAGTCCTGCTTCCCGCAGGCGACGAGCGCGGATTGGGATTCAGAATATCGCGCCAACAACGAAGCGATTTTCCTGTGCTCGCTCGGCGCCGCGATACAGAACATCCAGCTCAGCGTCGCGGCGGAAGGGTTGACCTCCGCATGGCTGTCGGGCGGCGGAGAGGAGGTTACGAACAGCGAACTCTCCGCCCTTCTCGGATATCCATCCTGGATGAAGGCTTACGGGGTGGTTCCGATCGGTTATCCCGCGATCGACCAATCCCGGCGCTATCGCCGTCCGCTTGAACAGGTCCTTCACTGGAACAGGTACGAGCCGACGAAATATCGCCGACATGAACAGGTCGATTATTACGAAAGCACGGTGCGTCCCTTCGCGATGTATCGCGATGACGAGAGCATGGATCAATGGCCGGACAAGGAAGAAAAGCTTGGTCCCTGGCTTTCCGCCTTCACGACCGCCATCGCCAATCCGGGCGCCGTTCTCGAGGACCAGGCGGATTTTTCGCAGCCGCGCAGCGAAGGCCAGGCGACAAAGCGGCGACGGAAAGCTCGATAGCCGAGAAAGCCGGCGGCGGGCGTTCGCCATAGCAGGAATGGGCGCTTTGCGGGATTCCGGATCGAACTTCAGAGGAGACCGATCGCGAACGTGCTGCGTGTCCGTTGACAGGCAACCGCGCTCGCGCATCAGCCTCGCAGTCGCACGTCACTCGCCAGATGGAGACGAAGTCACGGGGTGCTCGGCCTCGATGTCGCGCACATGTTGCATGAACGCTTTCGCCGCGGGCGACAACGTGCCGCCATTTCTCCAGATGAAACCGTAGTTGAGACGCACGAACGGCGCCTCGCGCAAGGCGACCAGTTTGCCAGAGCGAATTTCGTCTTCGACCTGGAATCGCGCCGCTGCAAAGATCGCGTCGCTCGAAATCGCAATCTCCTTCATCGCCAGAAATGTCTCGACGATGATTCTCGGCCTGAATCGCCTGCGATCCGGCTCGACGACTCCTGCCGGCATTTCTCCAGCTGGCAATTCCGCCGCGCCGCTTCGTGGAATCGTCGGCGCGACCCATGGATACTGGCTTATCTGCTCGACGCTCGGCGTTTCGTGCAGCGTAAGGGGGTGACCGGCGCGGCAGACGAAATGCACGCTTTGTTGACGTACAGGTTCGATTTGAAGGTCCGGGCTCGCGCCCACCTCCGTCAAATCCGCGAACGCCAGTTCGATTGATCCGTCGAGCGTCGCCTCCAGCGCCTCCAGCCAGTCGACCGGCCGCAGATCGATCGCGAGGCCAGGATGACGTTGTGACAGCCGCGCTGCGGCCTTGTAACCGGAGATCGCCGCGGGATATGGGCCCATCGCAACTGCGAGGTCGCCGATTTCAAGTCCTTTCTGCAGGGCGATTTCGCGGCGGATTTCCGCGAAGCCGCCGAGGATGCGATCGCCGAGGCGCAGGATGATCCTGCCGAAGGCGGTCGGACGCATGGTCGATCGCTCGATCAACGTCTCGCCGATTTCGGCTTCGAGCTGCGCCAGCGAGCGCGAGACGACAGGCTGCGAGACGCCGAGCGCCGCCGCCGCGCGGCCGAAATGGCGATGCTCCGCCAGGGCGCGCACGAGTTCGATGTCCCGCGCCGAACTCAATGCCATTTTGCTATCGAGCGATTTGCAATCCGCATTATGTGGCTGACGCTATTACAGATTTGGATTGAACGTAAGCGAGGCCGTGTCACAGTGCGGCGGTTGGCGGATCGGGGACCCTCGATCGCAAGTCACTGGGGGACTGCATGAAATCACCATCCGGAATTGTAGCTGGCGTTGTTTCCGCCGGCATCTTTTTAGGCGGCTGCATGACCAGCGCCTTCGCCCAGCAGGCGCAGCAGAAGCCCAACATCCTGTTCATCGTGTCCGACGACACGGGCTACGGCGACCTTGGCCCGTATGGCGGCGGCGAGGGTCGCGGCATGCCGACGCCGAGCATCGACCGGCTCGCGGCCGAAGGCATGACCTTCTTCTCCTTCTATGCGCAGCCGAGCTGCACGCCCGGCCGCGCCGCCATGCAGACCGGCCGCATTCCCAACCGCAGCGGCATGACGACGGTCGCCTTCCAGGGCCAGGGCGGCGGCCTGCCGGCGGCGGAATGGACGCTCGCCTCCGTCCTCAAGCAGGGCGGCTACAAGACGTATTTCACGGGCAAATGGCATCTGGGCGAAGCCGATTACGCGCTGCCGAACGCCCAGGGCTACGACGTGATGAAATACGCCGGCTTGTACCATTTGAACGCATACACCTATGGCGATCCGACGTGGTTCCCGGACATGAGCCCCGAACTGCGCGCCATGTTCAACCGCGTGACCAAGGGCGCGCTGTCGGGCAAGGCCGGCGAAAAGCCGGTCGAGGAATTCAAGATCAACGGCCAGTACGTCAACACGCCCGTCATCGACGGCAAGCCCGGCGTGGTCGGCATTCCCTTCTTCGACAGCTATGTCGAGAAGGCCGCCATCGAGTTCATCGACGACGCAGCCAAGGGCAAGGAGCCCTTCTTCATCAACGTGAACTTCATGAAGGTTCACCAGCCGAACATGCCGGCGCCGGAGTTCGAGCACAAGTCGATGTCCAAGAGCAAATACGCCGACAGCGTGGTCGAACTCGACACGCGCATCGGCCGCATCATGGACAAGCTGCGCGCGACCGGCCTCGACAAGAACACGCTCGTCTTCTACACGACCGACAACGGCGCCTGGCAGGACGTCTATCCGGACGCCGGCTACACGCCGTTCCGCGGCACCAAGGGCACGGTCCGCGAAGGCGGCAACCGCGTGCCGGCGATCGCGGTGTGGCCTGGCAAGATCAAGCCGCAGGTCAAGAACCACGACATTGCTGGCGGGCTCGACCTGATGGCGACCTTTGCATCCGTCGCCGGCGTCAAGCTTCCAACGAATGATCGCGAGGGCCAGCCGATCATATTCGACAGCTACGACATGACGCCGCTGCTGCTCGGCAAGGGCAAGTGGGAGCGCGACAGCTGGTTCTACTTCACCGAGAACGAGCTGACGCCTGGCGCTGCGCGCGTCGGCAATTACAAGGCGGTGTTCAACCTGCGTGGCGACAATGGCGCCGTCACCGGCGGCCTCGCCGTCGACAGCAACCTCGGCTGGAAGGGCGCGGAGAAATACGTCGCCGTGGTGCCGCAGGTCTTCGACCTCTGGCAGGACCCGCAGGAGCGCTACGACATCTTCATGAACAACTACACCGAGCGCACCTGGACCCTGGTGACGATCAGCGCCGCCATCAAGGATTTGATGGCGACCTACGTGAAGTACCCGCCGCGCAAGCTGCAGAGCGCCGGCTACGACGGTCCGATCGAGATCTCGAAGTATGAAAAGTTCCAGTGGGTGCGCGAGATGCTCGCCAAGGAAGGCGTGAAGATCCCGCTGCCGACAGGCAACTGAAACCAGCTGCACCCCGGCGTAGAGCCGGGGTGCAGCCATCGCCTGCGCGCGCCGTGACGCACACGTCAGGAAACTTCGAGACGCGCGAGAGCGTCCGCCTATAATTTCTCCTGAGGGTGGTCGCTCAGCCGCGCGCTGATAGAAAAGATGACCGGCGTCAGCGCCGATGCGACGATGCCTGCGGCGAATCCGTTGTTGTAGAGATTCAATCCGCCGTGCAGCGCGCCGACCGTCTGCGCCGCCGACGAGTGGATGAAGCCCGCGACGATGCCCCAGCCCCAGCCGAAACGGCCGGCGATCGGCGCAAGCGTCGTGCCGAAGAGCGCCGCCAGCAAGATCGAGGGGTCCGCGATGCCCCAGGGCTTGGCGAGAGAGCCGACGACGACGCCAGCCATGATCGGCATGAAATTGAAGGGATGCTTGCCGTAGGCGGCGAAGCCGACGATCGAGAGGATGGCGCCGATCACCGGGCCGTTCAGGTCGCCGCCAATGACGAGCACGTAGCAGGTAGCGACGAGTCCGCTGACGCCCATGTTGGCCAGGGTCGCCGGCGCGCCAGCCTTCTCGATGAAATCGCTCGGCGAACGGCCTTCCATTTTCAGGATGGCGCGCATGCCGGCGAGCGCGCGGCGATCCAGCAGGAAGGCGAAAGCGATCAACGCGACAAACAGGACGCCGAGGAAAGCGCCGAGCAGGCGATTGGCGCCGGTGCTCCAGATGAAGACGGGCTCTGGCACGAAGCCGTAGGACTTGTAGATCGCCACCGTCAGAGTGCCGATGATGCCTGCCGTGAATCCCATGTTGTAAAGGCTGAAGCCGTCGTGCGCCCTGAAGAGTTGCGCGGCGGCCGGCGGCAGCACGAAGCCCATGGCGAGCCCGGTCGCCAACGCAAGCGGAATGGCGACAGGAACCTGCAGCGCGCTGCTGAACAGGATTTCGGAAACGACCGGCGCCAGCGCGCAACCGAAGAAGGCAGTATTGATGTGCTGGGCGAATTTTTCTCGCTTGAAGCGCGCATAGAGCCAGACGCCGAGGACGATCGGCCAGATGTTGACGAGATTCTTGCCGAACAACGCGAAGCCGAGCACGAGCAGCAGGCACGCGACGGCCCCGCCGCCGATCGTCGCGCCGCTGAAGCGATAGATCGCCGCCACGACGAGCGTCAGAAGACCGGCATTGACGAAGGCGGCGCCCATGCCGCCGAGGCCGATGTAGTCGGTGATCAGCGTATCCCGCGCCATCAGGATGCGGCCAAGGCCGCGAAAGACATCCGCAGGACCGGACACGGCGAAGCCGAACAGGACGAAGGCAAGCGCCAGCGCGCTCACGACCAGCAGCAATCCGTCTCCGGAAAGCTCTCGTCCGGCCTTCGGCGCGTCGTTTTGCATCGTGTCGTTTCCGGCTTGCGATGGCATCGGCGGCGTTTCCTGGAAGCGCGATGATGCGCCGAATATCCCGGAGCGCCGGTCGATTCACAAGCCGGGCTCGGCCGCCGGCGGCGCTCTTTCAAAGGCCGGGCGCGTTCCAGAGCGCTGATTTTGCTTGATATGCGAGGTGTTGCGTCGCGTCGTCGCCTTGCGTGTCGCGAAACGCATGGATTCCCGCATTTGTGGCTTAAGCTGCGAAGCACGAGAAGCGCGCGCCGCGATTCCCGCGACGAAGGTTCGCAATCCACGCGGTCCTTCGCGCGTGACAACGCAGGCGCCAGCCATTTCGGGGGGAATGCAGTGAACGCGACAAGCACACTGGATCGCTTTCAGGATCATCCGACGCTCGGCTTTGTCGACTGGTGCCTCAGAAGCGTCGGGCAGGTCGTGTTCCAGAACAATCCGCTCACAGGTCTCGTCATCCTGTGCGCGCTGTTCTTCAACTCGTGGATCTACGGCGTCTTCTGCATCTTCGGCGTGGTCGTCGCGGTCCTCGCGGCGCTCCTGCTGCAGGCGGACCGCAATCTCGTTCGCCAGGGATTGTTCGGTTTCAACGGCGCGCTCGTCGCGTTGGCGCTGGTCGCCTTCACCAGCGCCGACTTTCGCGCGGGCGCCATGCCTTCGGCGCGGATGATCGTCTATATCGCTTTCGCCGCCGCCATGACGACGATCGCTTTTCAGGCAATCTCGGCGCTGCTCGCGCCACACAAGGTGGCGGCGCTGACCGCGCCCTTCGTCCTGACGGGATGGCTGTTCCTGTTCGCCGTGCTGAAATTCGCGGCCATCGAGGCGGGCCCCCTGGCGAAGCCGATCTCGCCGGACCAGTACGATGCGGCCGTCGCCTATGCGGCGCCGACCTGGTACATGGGCATCGGCAACGCGATAGGGCAGATATTCTTCCAGGACAACTGGATTTCCGGCTATCTCATCGTGATCGGCATTGCCGTGAATTCGCGCATCTCCGCTGCGATGGCGCTGATCGGCGCCGCGGGGGCGGCGCTGGTCGCCGTCGTATTCGGCGGACCGGAGGGCGCGATCCGCGATGGCCTGTTCGGCTACAATGCGGCGCTGACGGCGATCGCGCTCGGCGGCTTCTTCCTCGTGCTGACCTGGCGCAGTTTCGCCTATGCGCTGTTCGGAATCGTCGTCTCGACATGGCTCTGGGGTTCGATCGCCGTGTTCCTGAAGCCGATCGGCATGCCGGTGCTCACCTCCACCTTCGTGCTCGTCACGTGGCTGATGCTGCTGGGGCAGGGCGGATTCGCCGCGCTTCGGCCGGTAGCGCCGGCCGACGCCATGACGCCGGAGGACAATCGACGGCGCATGATCGACAACAACGCGTAGAACGCGGAAAACAAAGCATCTTCTCTGTCGCAAAACTGTCGTGCGACTGTCGTAGTGCTTTCACGCAACGGACATAGCTTGCGCCGCGTCGCCAGAGCGGCGGCAGCAACCGAAGCCTGAAAGGCACGTTCGATGTTCAAGTTTCTTGCGCGCGCCGCCTGCGTCGCGACCCTCGCCGCCGTAGCGGCTCCTGTGCTCGCCGCCGACATTTCCGGCGCCGGCGCCACGTTTCCGTTCCCGATCTATTCGAAGTGGGCGGACGCCTACAAGAAGGAGACCGGGAATGGCCTCAACTACCAGTCGATCGGTTCCGGCGCCGGCATCAAGCAGATCCTGGCGAAGACCGTGACCTTCGGGGCCTCGGATGCGCCGCTAAAGCCGGAGCAGCTCAAGAAGGACGGCCTCGTCCAGTGGCCGCAGGTGATGGGCGGCATCGTTCTGGTGGCGAACGTCGACGGCGTGAAGCCCGGCGAACTCGTTCTCGACGGCGCCACGGCAGCCGACATCTTCCTCGGCAAGATCACCAGGTGGAACGCGCCGCAGATCGCCAAACTCAACTCGGGCGTGAAGCTGCCCGACGCCGACATTGCGGTCGTGCGTCGCGCCGACGGTTCGGGGACGACCTTCAACTTCACCGACTACCTGTCGCGCGTATCGGAGGAATGGAAGAACAAGGTAGGCTCCAATACCGCGGTCGAATGGCCTGTCGGCGTCGGCGCCAAGGGCAATGATGGCGTGGCTGGCAATGTCGGCCAGACGAAGAATTCGATCGGCTACGTCGAATACGCCTACGCCAAGCAGAACAAGATGACGCATGTCGACATGATCAACTCCGCCGGCAAGCGCGTCGCGCCGACCATGGCCGCCTTCCAGGCTGCCGCCGCAAACGCCGACTGGTCCAAGGCGCCTGGTTATTACCTCATCCTGTCGAACCAGCCGGGCGACGCCTCGTGGCCGATGACGGCGGCGACGTTCATCCTCATGTACGCCGAACCCACGGACAAGGCGGCCTCCGCTGAAGCGCTCAAGTTCTTCGACTGGGCGTTCAGGAACGGCGACCAGATGGCCTCCGACCTCGACTACATCCCGATGCCGGCGAGCGTGAAGGACATGGTCCGCAAGACGTGGGCTGCGGAAATCAAGAACAAGTAATCCGCACGCCGGAGCGCGCGATCGCGCGCTCCGGATCATTCCCGACACGCGCGGAGCAGTAGAGTGACGGACGCCACCTTGAGTTCGAATGACATCGCTACCGTGTCGCTGCGATCGCGCGAAGCGGTTCTCGCCTCGCTGCGGACAAGCGATCGCATCTTCTTCTGGTCGACGCGCATATCCGCATACATCGTATTGCTCCTGCTCGGGGGGATCATCATCTCGCTGATCATCGGCGCGTGGCCGGCGATCAGCGCATACGGCGCAGGCTTTCTCGTCAGCCAGCGCTGGGCGCCCAACGCGCTGCCGGAGCCGATCCTCGGCGGTCTCGGCCCGATCTACGGCACGCTCGTTTCTTCGTTGATCGCCATGGTCATCGCCGTGCCTGTCGGCATCGGCATCGCGGTATACCTTACCGAACTCTGCCCGCAGAAATTGCGCCAGCCGATCGCCACCGCGGTCGAACTGCTCGCCGGCATTCCATCGATCATCTACGGCATGTGGGGATTTTTCGTGCTCGGGCCGTTCCTGGCCGAGCATTTCCAGCCGGCGGTGATCGCCTTCTTCAAGCCTGTGCCGGTGCTGAACGAAATATTCAAGGGGCCGGCGAGCAACCTATCGCTCTTCAACGCATCGCTTGTTCTGGCGATCATGATCCTGCCCTTCATCACCTCGATCGCGCGCGACGTGTTCATGACCGTGCCGCCGGTGCTGAAGGAGGCTGCCTACGGAATCGGTTGCACGACCTGGGAAGTTGTCAGTAACGTCGTCATTCCCTACACGCGCGTTGGCGTGATCGGCGGCGTGATGCTGGCGCTCGGCCGCGCTCTAGGCGAGACGATGGCGGTCACCTTCGTCATCGGCAATTCGTTCAAGATCACGTCTTCGATCTTCGCGCCGTCGACGACCATCTCGGCGGCCATCGCCAGCGAATTCGCCGAATCGAGCGACCTGCACCAGTCCGCGCTGATCCTGCTCGGCCTGCTGCTGTTCGTGCTCACTTTCTTCGTCCTCGCCGCGGCGCGCCTGATGCTGATGCGCATCGAGAAGCGGACGGGAGCCTGACATGGCCGACTTCTACGCCAGCCGGAAGCGCCGCAGTTCAATTGTCATGAGCCTGTGCGTCGCGGCGACAGGACTAGGCCTCGCATGGCTGCTGATCATCCTGGCGACCCTGCTGTGGAACGGCGTCGGCGGGTTGAGCCTCGCCATATTCACGCAGAACACGCCGCCGCCCAACGCGCAGGGCGGCGGCCTCGCCAACGCCATCGCCGGCAGTCTCGTGCTGACGGCGATCGGGACGGGCGTCGGCGCCCCGATCGGGTTGCTGGCTGGCACCTACATGGCCGAATATGGCCGGTACGAGAAGGTGACGACACTCGTCCGCTTCATCAACGACATCCTTCTGTCGGCGCCATCGATCATCGTCGGCCTGTTCATCTACGGCGCCGTCGTCGTTCCCATGCACGGATTTTCCGGCATCGCCGGCGCGCTGGCGCTCGCCGTCATCGTCATTCCGGTCGTCGTGCGCACGACGGAGAACATGCTGCTGCTCGTGCCGCAGCAATTGCGCGAGGCGGCGGCGGGCCTCGGCCTGCCGCAGTCGAAAATCATCCAGAAGGTCGCCTACAAGGCGGCGCGAACCGGACTCGTCACCGGCGTCCTGCTTGCCGTGGCGCGCATCAGCGGCGAAACGGCGCCTCTCCTGTTCACGACATTGTCCAACCAGTTCTGGAATCTCGACCTCACCCGGGAGGTGGCGAACCTCCCCGTGACGATCAACAATTTCATCAACAACCCCGACCCGAACTGGAAGCGGCTGGCCTGGGCCGGCGCGCTTCTCATCACATCGGCCGTGCTCGCGCTCAACATTGGCGCTCGCACGCTTTCCTCGAGGAGCGCCAAAAAATGACGCTTGCAGTCGCAAACGAACCCGGATCGTCCGGCGTCGTTCCACCACCCGTGGTCGACGGCGAAGCGGTCAAGATAGATGTCCGCAATGTCGATTTCTACTACGGCGCCCACAAGGCGCTGAAGTCGATCAGCCTGCCGATCTGCGCCAACGAAGTTACGGCCTTCATCGGCCCGTCCGGTTGCGGCAAGTCGACGCTCCTGCGGGTCTTGAACCGCATGTACGATCTCTATCCGAACCAGCGCGCAGAAGGGGAAATCCTTCTCGACGGCAGAAACATCCTGTCGCCGAAGCAGGATCTGAACCTGCTGCGCTCGCAGGTCGGCATGGTCTTTCAGAAGCCGACGCCATTTCCGATGACCATCTACGACAACATCGCCTTCGGCATCCGTCTCTACGAGAAGCTGCCGAAGAGCGAGATGGACGGCCGCGTCGAGCAGGCCCTGCGCGGCGCCGCGCTCTGGGAGGAAGTGAAGGATAAGCTGCACATGAGCGGGCTCGGCCTTTCCGGTGGCCAGCAGCAGCGACTGTGCATCGCCCGCACCGTGGCGATCCACCCGGAGGTCATCCTGTTCGACGAGCCGTGCTCGGCGCTCGATCCGATCTCGACCGCCAAGGTCGAGGAACTGATCGACGAATTGCGCGAGAAATACACGATCGCCATCGTCACCCACAACATGCAGCAGGCCGCACGCGTCTCGAAATACACGGCCTTCATGTATCTCGGCGAGCTGATCGAGTTCGGCCCCACGAAGCGCCTGTTCACGCATCCCGAGAAGAAGCAGACCCAGGACTACATCACCGGCCGTTTCGGCTGAGCCGCGCCGGAGAGGAGACCCGCAATGAGCGATCATATTGTCAGGTCCTACGACCGGGAGCTCGACGAGCTCGGTCGGCGGATCGCGGAAATGGGCGGCATATCGGAACAATTGCTTTCCGACGCGATGGACGCCCTCGCCAGCCTCGACCAGGAACTTGCGAAGAAGGTCGTCGCGGCCGATGCGCGGCTCGACGCCCTGCAGCGCGATATAGAAGACGACGCCATTCTCACCATCGCGCGCCGTCAGCCGATGGCCATCGACCTGCGCGAATGTGTCGCGGCCTTCCGCATCGCCGGGGATCTCGAGCGGATCGGCGACCTGGCCAAGAGCATTGCCAAACGCGCCATGAAGATCGCGCCTGAGGCGCGGCTTGCGCGCGCGATCGTCGGTATCAGGTCCATGCATGAATGCGCGGCCCTCCAGCTCAAGGATGTGCTGGATGCCTATGCCCAGCGCGACGTGGACAGGGCGCGCGCCGTCTGGACTCGTGACGTCGAACTGGACGCGCTGGAAGATTCGGTGTTTCGTGACCTTCTGACCTTCATGATGGAAGATCCGCGCAACATCACCTTCTGCACCCATCTGCTGTTCTGTTCCAAGAACATCGAACGCATAGGCGACCATACGACCAACATAGCCGAAACGATCATCTACCTGGTCACCGGCGAGGCGCCGCAGATCGAACGGCCGAAGGGCGCAACCGCCAGGGTGGGCGGCGCATGAGGACCGACATGGACAGGACGGACGCCACTCTACCCAGGAGCCCAGCGCAGGGCAGGGCCCCGCGCGTGCTCGTCGTGGAGGACGAACAGGCTTTGGGTCTTCTGCTCGCTTACAATCTGGAAGCGGAAGGCTACGCCGTCGAGCGCGTCGAGCGCGGAGACGAGGCCGAAATCCGCATCGCGGAAAGTGAGCCGGACCTTGTTATCCTCGACTGGATGCTGCCGGGCGTTTCGGGGCTGGAAATCTGCCGACGTCTGCGGGCCCGCGACGAGACGCGCGCATTGCCGGTCATCATGCTGACGGCGCGCGGCGAGGAAACGGAGCGCGTGCGCGGGCTGTCGGTCGGAGCAGACGATTATGTGGTCAAGCCGTTTTCCGTGCCCGAACTGATGGCGCGCGTCCGGTCGCTGTTGCGCCGGGTGAAGCCCGAGCGGGTCGCAGCGAAGCTTTCGGCCGGCGACATTGATCTCGACCGCGAGACGCGTCGCGTGCGCCGCGCCGGCCGCGACATCCACCTCGGCCCGACCGAATTCCGGCTGCTCGAATATCTGCTGGAAAAGCCGGGACGCGTGTTTTCGCGCGCGCAATTGCTCGATTCGGTCTGGGGGCTTTCCGCCGAGATCGACGAGCGCACGGTCGACGTGCATGTCGGGCGCCTGCGCAAGGCGCTGGTGCGCGGGCGCGAGCGCGATCCGATCCGTACCGTGCGCGGAGCCGGCTATTCCTTCGACGAGACGTTCGGTCGCGACTGATTGCGCGCCCTCACGCTGTCTTCGCATAGGCGTCGAGATTGCTGCGCAGGACGGCGAGCGCGGCCTCGCGCGTTTCGTCGCGCGAGCCCTTCAGCCAGACCGCGGCGAGCGGCAGGCGACCGAGCCTGCGCCCGACCGGAAGGCGCAACGGCAGATAACGTACGCCCGGTATTGCGATGCGCGACGTCCAGCGCGGCACGATTGCCGCGCCCAGTCGCTCGGCGACCAGATGGACGATCGTCTGCTTTTCGTCGGCGACCTCGGCGATGCGCGGGCGGAGGTTCGCGTGCGCGAACAGCCGCATCGTCAGATCGTGGCTATGCGGGCGCGAGCGGCGGTCCGGGACGATCAGCGGTTCCTCGGCAATATCTTTCAGCGAGACGATCTTGCGCTTCGCGAGGGCATGCGTGCGCGCAACCGCGACCACCGCCGTCTCCTCGAACAGCGGCATGAATTCGAGACGCCTGTCCGGCCGTTCCGGCGGCCTTACGAAGGCGAGGTCGAGCGCGCCCGAAAGTATCTTGGGCAGCAGACGCACCGTCTTGTCTTCCAGCAATTGAACTGCGACCGAGGGATGGCGCGCGTGAATGTCGCGCAGCAGCGCCGGCAGGAGACCTGCTGCTGCGCTGTCGATGGCGCCGATACGGAAACGCCGCGCGCGCGGCTGCCGCCTTGCGTCGCGAAATCCCGCCTCGATCGCTTCCGCCTGGATGAGCAGGCCGCGCGCTTCGCGCACGAGACGCTCGCCGTCCTCGGTCAGCCCCACGGCGCGCGTCGTCCGCTCGAACAGGCGGGCGCCGAGGTCTTCCTCGAGCAGCCTAATCTGCCGGCCGAGCGCCGATGGCAGCATCTGCAGGCGTAGCGCCGCGCGGCCGAAATGCAGTTCCTCGGCGGCGGCGAGGAAGCAGCGGAGCTGATGCAGTTCCATATCCGCTATATTATGTCATGTTATTGTATAATCCAGCGGATATTGAGACCGGACCCGAACTCCCTGTATCTGCCGGAAGCGCGAAAACGCGCCAACACAACAAGGTCTAGGGAGACCGGGGATGGCGGACGAGCTTCAGGCGCGGACCTTGCGCAGGATTTCATTGCGCATCGTGCCTTTCATCATGCTTCTGTATTTCGTGGCCTTCATCGACCGCGTGAACATCGGTTTCGCGTCGCTGACCATGAACAAGGACCTCGGCTTCACCGCCTCGGTCTTTGGCTTCGGCGCCGGCATCTTCTTCTGGGGCTATTTCCTGTTCGAGGTGCCTTCCAACATCATCCTCGACAAGGTCGGCGCGCGGCTTTGGATCGCCCGCGTGATGATTACCTGGGGCATCGTCTCGGCTGCCATGGCCTTCGTGCAGGGCCAGACCAGCTTCTACATCCTGCGCTTTCTTCTGGGCGCGGCTGAAGCCGGCTTCTTCCCCGGCATCATTCTCTATCTGTCCTACTGGTTTCCGGCGCGCCAGCGCGCCGCCGCCACGTCGCTGTTCATGGCGGCGGCGCCGCTCTCGACCGTGCTCGGTTCGCCGCTGTCGAGCGCGCTGCTCGAGATGGACGGCATCATGGGCCTGCGCGGCTGGCAATGGCTGTTCCTGCTGGAAGCCGTTCCGGCCGTCATTCTCGGCTTTGTCGTGCTCGCCTACATGACCGACAAGCCCGAGGATGCGAAATGGCTGAAGGACGACGAGCGCGCATGGCTTGTTGAAACGATGAACGCAGAACGCGCGGACAAGGCGGCGACGGCGAGTCATTCCATCTGGAAGGGTCTCGCGGACGTGCGCGTGCTGGCGCTGGCGCTCGTCTATTTCGGAACCTCGGCTGGCCTTTACACGCTCGGCGTCTGGGCACCGCAAATCATCAAGGGCTTCGGTCTGTCCAACATGCAGGTCGGCTTTCTCAACGCCGTGCCGCCGACGATCGCCGTCATCGCAATGTATCTGTGGTCGTGGCATTCGGATCGGACCAACGAGCGCACCTGGCACGTGGTCATCGCCTGCGTGGCGGCGGCGGTGGGCCTTGCGCTGGCGGGCATTGCCAGCAGCGTGGTCGCGGTCGTTGCCTCGCTGGTCCTCGTCAATGTCGGCATCAGCGCCGCCAAGCCGCCGCTGTGGTCCATGCCGACGCTGTTCCTGTCCGGACCTGCGGCAGCCGCCGGCATCGCCACGATCAACTCGATCGGCAATCTCGGCGGCTTCGGGGGCCCGGCGATGATCGGCTGGATCAAGGACCAGACCGGCAGCTTCGCCGGCGGCCTATGGTTTGTCTCGGGCCTGCTCGTGCTCTCCGCCGTGCTGACCCTCGTCCTCGCCCGCTCCATCGGCCGCCGGCCGGCGGCCGGCGCCATCCCTTCCAGCCATTGAGAGATCGACATGAAGACCTACAGGATCGCAGCCATTCCGGGTGACGGCATCGGCACGGAAGTCGTGGACGCCGGCGTCGAGGTGCTGAAGGCGCTGGCCGCGCGCGACGGAAACTTCGCCTTCCAATTCGATCATTTCGACTGGGGCGGCGAGTACTACAAGAAGCACGGCCGCATGATGCCGGAAGACGGCCGCGAGCAGATCAGGAAGCATGACGCGATCCTGTTCGGTTCTGCCGGCCATCCCGACATTCCCGATCACATCACGCTGTGGGGATTGCGGCTCGCCATCTGCCAGCCGTTCGACCAATACGCCAACGTGCGTCCGACCCGTATCCTGCCGGGCATCACTTCGCCCTTGCGCAAGGTCAGCGGTCCCGAACTCGACTGGGTGATTGTCCGGGAGAATTCCGAAGGCGAATATTCCGGCGTCGGAGGCCGCGTCCACCAGGGCCTGCCGATCGAGGCGGCGACGGATGTCTCGATGATGACGCGCGCTGGCGTCACGCGCGTCATCCGTTTCGCATTCCGGCTGGCGCAGTCGCGCCCACGCAAGCTTCTGACGGTGGTAACCAAGTCCAACGCGCAGCGTTACGCGATGGTCATGTGGGACGAATGCGCGGCCGAGGTCGCGAAGGAATTCCCTGACGTGACCTGGGACAAAATGATCGTCGACGCGATGACGATGCGCATGGTGCTGAAGCCGGAGACGATCGACACGATCGTCGCCACCAACCTGCACGCCGACATTCTCTCCGATCTGGCGGCCGCGCTCGCAGGATCGCTCGGCATCGCGCCGACGGCCAATCTCAACCCCGAGCGCGAATTCCCCTCCATGTTCGAACCGATTCACGGCTCGGCCTTCGACATCATGGGAAAGGGCATCGCCAATCCCGTCGGCACGTTCTGGTCTGCGGTCATGATGCTGGAGCATCTCGGCGAGAAGAAAGCAGCCGACCGCCTGATGAAAGCCATCGAGCGCGTGACCGCCGACCCGGATCTGCATACGCCGGATCTCGGCGGCAAGGCCAATACGCGCAAGGTGACCGATGCCGTGATCGGCGCGATCCGGGCCGAAAACGCCTGACTTCGATCGCTTCGTTTCACGCGCGATTGCGGATAGACAGGGATGGATGCGATCCGCCTGGGCTACGCGAAAGGCTCGCTTGCGACAGGCGTCCGTGACGGGAGCGGAGAAATGACGAGCGACTGGACCGACGCGCGGGCGCGCGCAAGCCTGCGGCGCATCTTCGACGCTGCTGTGGCGAGCGCCGATCCGCGCGTCGCGGTCGCCCGCCATCTGCCGGACAAGCCGAAGGGCCGCTGCATCGTCGTCGGTGCCGGCAAGGCGTCCGCCGCCATGGCGGCGGGCCTCGACGCCGCCTGGCCCGATGTCGAGATGCAGGGCGTCGTCGTCACGCGCTACGGCTATTCGGTTCCTGCCGGCCGCATCGAGATCATCGAGGCCGCGCATCCCGTGCCGGATGAAAACAGCGAAGTCGCCGCGCGGAGGATGCTGGGTGCGGTCTCGGGCCTCGGCCCCGACGACCTCGTGATCGCGCTCGTCTCGGGCGGCGGCTCGGCCCTGATGACCGCGCCGGCGGCCGGCATGTCGCTTGCCGACAAGCAGGCGCTGAACAAGGCGCTGCTCGCCAGCGGCGCGAACATTTCGGAGATGAATGTCGTGCGCAAGCATCTCTCGGCGATCAAGGGGGGACGTCTTGCCGCCGCGGCGCGTCCGGCGCGCGTCGTCACACTGGTGATTTCCGACATTCCCGGCGACGATCCCGCAGCCATCGCATCCGGTCCGACGCTGCCCGATCCAGGCACGGTGGCGCAGGCGCGCGAGATCGTCGCCCGCTACGCTCTCGACCTGACGCCGACCGCACGCGCGGCGCTCGACAGGGGCGACGAGACGCCGAAGGCGGGGGAGATCGAGGCCGATGTGCGGATCATTGCGGCGCCTGTGCTTGCCTTGCGCGCTGCGGCGGAAGCCGCGCGGAAGGACGGCCTGACGCCGCTCATTCTCGGCGATGCGCTGGAAGGCGAGGCGCGCGACGCCGGCATTCTCATGGCCGGCATTGCACGCTCGGTCGAACGACACGGCCAGCCGGTCGTAACGCCTGCGGTGCTTTTGTCGGGCGGTGAGACGACCGTATCGATCGGCAAGGGGCCCGCCGGTCGCGGCGGCCGCAACACAGAATTCCTGCTGTCGCTCGCGCTGACGTTGTCCGGCGCTGAGCGAATCTGGGCGATCGCCGGCGACAGCGACGGCATAGACGGCACCGAAGACGCGGCCGGCGCCATCGTCGCGCCCGATACGCTGGCGCGTGCACAGAAAGCCGGTCTCGACGCGCGCGCGCTGCTTGCCGGCCATGACTCCTACACATTTTTCGATCAGATCGGCGATCTCGTTCGCACCGGCCCGACCATGACCAATGTGAACGACATCCGCGCCATTCTCATCGGATAGGACAGAAGATGCATCGTAGCCGCCGCGCCAAGATCGTCGCCACCGTCGGTCCTGCCAGCGCATCGCCCGACATGCTGGAACAATTGTTCCTGGCCGGCGTCGACACGTTCCGCCTGAATTTTTCGCACGGGAGCCACGAGGACCACGCCAAGGTTCACGCCGCGATCCGAGCGCTCGAGCAGAAGACCGGCCGGCCCATCGGCATTCTCATGGACCTGCAGGGGCCGAAAATCCGCGTCGGCACGGTCAGGGACGGCAAGCTGAATGTCGCGACCGGCGAGACAATCCGTTTCGTGTTGCAGGGCGCCGATGGCGGCAAGGATGCGATACCGCTGCCGCATCCCGAAATCTTCGCGGCTGTCGCGCCCGGCCACGACCTGCTGATCGACGACGGGCGCGTGCGCGTACGCGTGACAGGCATCGGCGACGATTACATCGAGGCGAAGGCGGTCGTCGGCGGCGCCATTTCCAATCGCAAGGGCGTCAACCTGCCGGGCACGATACTCGACGTCTCGCCGCTGACGAAGAAAGATCGCGCCGATCTCGAATTCGGCCTGTCGCTCGGCGTCGACTGGGTGGCGCTCTCCTTCGTACAGAAGCCGTCAGATGTGCTGGAAGCCAAAGGCCTGATCGGCGACCGCGCCGGCCTGGTCTCGAAAATCGAGAAGCCGTCGGCGCTGGAGAAGATCGACGACATCGTTCGCCTGTCGGACGCGATCATGGTCGCGCGCGGCGATCTCGGCGTCGAAATTCCGCACGAGGACGTGCCCGGTCGCCAGAAGGAACTGGTGCGCGCCTGCCGTCACGCCGTGAAGCCGGTGATCGTTGCGACGCAGATGCTGGATTCGATGGTGGCCGCGCCGACGCCGACGCGGGCCGAAGCTTCCGACGTCGCGACCGCCATCTACGACGGCGCGGACGCCGTCATGCTGTCAGCGGAATCCGCGGCGGGCGAATTTCCGCGCGAGGCGGTCGAGATGATGGACAGGATCATCCGCGCCACCGAAAGCCACGGTCTCTACCGGTCGATCGTCGAGGCGAGCGAGCCGCAGGTCGAGGAGACGCCGCCGCACGCCGTGGCGAGCGCGGCGGCTGGCCTCGCGCAGGCCATCCATGCCGCCGCCATCGTCGCTTTCACGTCGAGCGGCACGACGGCCGCCCGCATCGCGCGAAAGCGTCCCGCGCTGCCGATGCTCGCGATGACGCCCGACCGCGCGGTGTGCAGGCGTCTCTGCCTGCTATGGGGCGCGCACAGCATTCTGTCCGACGAGGTTGGCAGCTACGAGGAAATGGTGGCGCGCGCCATGGCCGCCTGCGTCGACGAGAATTTCGCGACGAAAGGCCAGCAGATCGTCGTCGTCTCGGGCATTCCCTTCGGCCAGACCGGCAGCACCAACAACATTCGCGTCGTCGCCGTCTGATGCGGCGAGGGGCTAGCTGGCCTTGTCCGCGTTGGGCGGTTTCGTGCCGTTCAGGTGATGCGTCCAGCGCTCCGGCCAGAACGCGAAGATGAAGCACAGGAAAGCCAGCACCAGCGTTCCGACCATCATCTGCACGACGTCGTAATTCGGCGAACCCTTGGTGACGAACAGTCCGGTTATGACGCCGGCTATGGCGAGAATGATGCGCGTGACCCAGGCGACCATCGCTCGAACCCCCATTCGCCGTCGTGAGGCCGTGCCGGCGATTCCGCGCATCATCGACCAAATCGACGCGCCACGCCATGCGTTCGGCGCAAATCCCGGCGTGACCAATGGCCGCCGGGCGGATCGCGCTATTTCGTGGAGATCGGGTCCAGGCCGGTCTTACGGATGACTGGAGCCGCCTCGGGCGAGGCCAGGAAATCGATCAACGCCTTCCCGGCTTCCGGCGCCTGCGCGTTGGACGTCACGGCCGCCGAGAAGGTCGTGATCTTCTGCACTTCAGCCGGAATGGGTCCGACGAGATCGACGCCTGGGACCGGCAGCAGTTCGCTCAATTGCTGAAAGCCGAGCTCGGCCTCGCCCTTTGCAACGATCTCGGCGACCGGCGTGGCCGGGATCATCCGCGCCTTGCCCTTCATCTGTTCCTCGATGCCGAGACGTTTGAACAATTGCGTCTCGACATAGACGCCGCTGGCGCTGTCGGAATAGGCGACGGATCTGGCGTCGAGCAGCGCCTTGCGCAGATTGTCGACCGTAGAAATGTCCGGCTGCGGCGCGCCGGACTTGACGGCGATTCCAATGGGCGAGCGCACCAGATCGACGCGCGAGGCCTGCGTCGCCTTGCCCTTTTCGATAAGCCCGCTCAGCGCCTCGCCGACCATGATCAGCACGTCGGCGGGTTCGCCACGCGCCAGCCGCACGGGAATGGCGTTTTCGGTCGTTCCCATCGAAGGACCGTAGGCCGTGACGACCTTGTTTCCCGTCTTGCGTTCGAATTCCGGAACAAGCTGCTTGTAGGCGGCCGACAGGCCGCCCGAGATCATGACGCGAACCTCGGCGGCGGAAGCCGCCGGAGCCGCGAGCAGCGCGCCCGCGAGCGCTGCAACGACGATACGTCGCGTAGGGAGGAGGCGCATGGTCCGGCGCCTCACGCTTTCGGCGCGGCGTCGCGGCCGCGGTAGATGATGTAGGCGGCTGTCAGCCCGGAGGCGGCGGCGGCCATCAGCCAGAAGCCCGGCGACGCGCGATTGCCGGTCTGGTCGATCAGCCAGGTCGAGACCAGCGGCGTGAACGTGCCGAACAGCGCGGCGGCGAGCGCGAAGGCGAGCGAGAAACAGGTCGTGCGCACATGCGCCGGCACTTCCTCCGATAGCGCCGCCACCATCGCGCCATTGTAGACGCCGAAATACATGGAGAAGAGAAGCTCGACCATCAGCATCTTCGCAAACGTCGGGCCGGCGACCAGCCACGACAGGGCAGGATAGGCCGTGAGCAGGCCGAGGATGGCGATCGTCATCAGTACGGGCTTGCGGCCGATGCGATCGGAGATCGCGCCGCCGATCGGCAACCAGATGAAGTTCGTGGTCGCCACCAGCAACGTCACCAGCAGGCTGTCGGTCGCCGAAAGCTTCAGGACGTTCTTGCCGAAGGTCGGCGTATAGACCGTGATGAAGTAGAACGTCACCGTCGTCATCGCCGTCAGCATCATGCCGAGGACGACGATTTTCCAGTTCTCGAGCATGGCCGCGAAGACTTCGGTCGGCGTCGGCGGTTTCTTCTGCTTCAGGAATTCCGGCGTCTCCTCCAGGGTGCGGCGGATCATGAAGATGAACGGGATGATGGCGCAGCCGATGAAGAAGGGAATGCGCCAGCCCCATTCGGCGATCGTCTGCGCGGGCATGGTCGTGCTCAGCGCATAGCCGATGACGGCTGCGAAGAAGATCGCCACCTGCTGGCTGGCCGACTGGAAGGACGTGTAGAAACCCTTGTTGCCGGGCGTCGAAATCTCGAACAGGTAGATCGACACGCCGCCGAGTTCGACGCCGGCGGAGAAGCCCTGCAGCAAGCGGCCGACCAGCACGATGATCGGCGCAGCGATGCCGATCTGCGCATAGGTCGGGCAGATGGCGATGAGCACCGTGCCGACCGCCATGATGCCGAGCGTGACGATCAGGCCCTTGCGGCGGCCGATGTGGTCGAGATATGCGCCGAGCACGATCGCGCCGACGGGCCGCATCAACGCGCCGAGCCAGAAGGTCGTGAACGTGAGCATGAGCTCGGTGACTTCATTGCCCGTCGGGAAGAACGCCTTCGATATCGAGGTGGCGTAGAAACCGAACAGGAAGAAGTCGAACTGCTCCAGAAAATTGCCGCTCGTCGAACGAAGGATCGCGGCGAACCTGGACTTGATGACCGGTTCCTGCGCGCCGCCCGCGACGGTCGCCTGTGATGCAGACATGCTGCTGTCTCCCTTTCCTGCGCGGCCTGCGGCCGCCTCTCCCGCAAATTCTTGTTGGCTGGCGCGCATGGATATGCGCCGCCATGCGATCCCGCAGCCGGCACCTTAGGCGAGGCAACCTGTCAGGAACCTGTCACCGCCCGGAGAAAGGGGGCGATCAGCCGGCTTCGAGCGCCTTGCGCCAGTCCCGGAAGAAAATCCGGCGCTTGGCCTGGTCCTGAAGGGTCAGGAGTTCCGGGCCGACGTGGATCGGCAGGAGGCGTGATCCGCCGGCCGGGCGGGCGCGTTCGGGCGTCATGTCGAGCCGCACCGCACCGAAACCGCGCCGGGCGAGTTCGGACTGTCCTTCGCGCGACAGCAGGAAATCGAGAAAGAGGCGCGCCTCGGCCGGATGCGGCGCCTTTTTCGGGATCAGCGCGATCCGCGTCATCACCAGCGCGTAATCGTCGAGCGTCGCGATGCCGATCGACGGATCGACTTGCGCGCGCGCAACTGCGTAGGACGAGATCATATTGTAGGCGAAGAGATGGTCGCCCGCCGACACGCGGTCGAGCATCGTGTGCGCGAAGGAATAGAGCTTCGGACCGGTCCGGCCCAAGGCGCGGACGAGCCGCCACGTTTCGGGCGTCACCTGGATATCGCTGTTCCAGAAGAGATAGCCCGTGCCGCTGCGTTCGGGATCATATGCTGCGACCTTGCCGCGGTAGAAGTCCGGGCGGGCCTGCAGCAATTTCGCGAATTCGGCGTGCGTCCGTGGCACATCCTCCTGCGGCACGAGCGTGCGGTTATACGCGAGTACGATCGGTTCGGCGGTGACGCCGTAGGCCTCGTTGCGCCACACCGCCCACTCCGGCAGGAACGGCGCGGCCTGCGTGTCGTGACGTTGTGCGTGCCCGTCGTTGACCAGCTTGATCTGGAGGTCCATCGCCGAACTCCATGCTAGGTCCGGACATGGCCGCGCATCGCTGCATTCCGCGACATCGGCGTAGACGTCGAGCGAGTTCTCGTGGATGAACGTCACCTTGATGTCGGGATGACGCACCCGCCATTGCTCGAGCAGGTCGCGCACCTCGATCCTGTCGCCCGTCGCGACGATACGCAGCGCGCCCGCTGTTCCCGTGCCGACCGTGATTTCCTCGGGGCGACGCTGTTGCGCCGGGGCGAGGCTAGCCAGGAACAGGCCCGCAAACAGCGCGCAACACCCCGCTCGCGCCGCAAGTGTTTCAAATCGCTCACGCTTTGTGTGAGCCATGGCCCTTCGTTCCCATTCCCTCGTCCCGGTCTGCCGCCGCCATTCTTGAAAACGAGGCGGTTTGCCGGTCTAGATTACGCAGAGAAAAGGACATGGTCATCCCGGGAGCGAACAGGCTGTCGAAAGCGCGAGCGTGGCGCGAATGCCGGAGGCGCGCGTGCGTATTCTGATCGTCGAGGACGACCGTTCGCTCGCCAGCGGTCTCCGGCGCTCGCTCGCCTCTCTTGGCTATTCGGTCGACCATGAAACGACCGCGCCGGACGCCGTCGCGCTTGCCTTGTCCGAGCCGTACGGGCTTGTCGTTCTGGATCTCGGGCTACCCGAGGGGAGCGGCTACGACGTTCTGGCGGCGATCCGTCGCAAGGGCCTGCGCACGCCGGTGATGATCCTGACCGCGCGCGACCACGTGAGCGAGAAGGTGAAGGCGCTGGACCTCGGCGCCGACGACTACATGAACAAGCCCTTCGCGCTCGAGGAATTCGAGGCGCGGGTGCGCGCCCTGATGCGCCGCGGCTACGGCGTCAGCTCCGCCATCCTCGAATATGGTCCACTGCAGATCGACCCCGCGAAGGGCGTAGCGTTGCTGGAAGGCGCGCCGCTTGATCTCAGGCGGCGTGAACTGGCGGTCCTGCAGGTCATGTTGCTGCAGGCCGGCAAGCTTGTGCCTAAGACGCGGCTGATCTCGGAAGTCTTCGGTCTCGACGATCCGGTCGCGCCCAACGCGCTCGAACTTTACATCGCGCGCCTGCGCAAGAAGTTCGGCGAATCCGGCCTGCGCATCAGGACCGTTCGTGGCCTCGGCTACATGCTGGAGTACGGCTGATGCGTCCGGTCCGGCGCTCGCTGAAGCGCGCGGTTCTCGTCAATCTGCTCGTCCCCGTCTTCTTGCTTGCCGCGGCGATCGGCGTCGGCGGCTATTTCACGATAGCCACCGTCGTGGAGACCGCGCACGACCGGCTGCTCGATGGATCGCTCATGGCGATCGCCGAACGCCTCGCCGTCGAGGACAACGAGGTGACCGTCGACATGCCGCAGGTCGCGCTCGGCATGCTGGAGACCAAGACGCACGACAACGTCTATTACCTCGTCGCCTACGACAATGCGCCGGTGACGGGCTACGCCGACCTGCCGCTGGGGCGGCTGAGCGAGGCGGAGACCGGCCAGCCCATTCACTGGGACGACAGCTACCGCGGCAATGCCGTACGGCTGGCGGCTGTCGCGCGCCGCGTCTACGGCGTGGAACGGCCCGTCGTGGTTGCCGTCGCCGAGACGCGCACGGCGCGCGATCGGTTGCGTGCCGAAATGCTGCGCAATCTCGGTCTTGCGGAGGCGGCGCTGATCGTCACGATTGCGATCCTCGCATGGTTTTCGGTCGAACGCGGCCTGAAGCCGCTCGCCGATCTCGGCAGGCAGATCGACTCGCGCGCAGTCGGCGACTGGCGGGACCTGCGACCGCTTGACCTCGTCGATGTGCCGGATGAAGCCATGGCCCCTGCAAGCGCCATGAACGCCATGCTCGACCGGCTGCGGTCCGCCACGGAAATGCTGCGGCGTTTCACGGCCGACGCTTCGCACCAGATGCGCACGCCGCTTGCCGTCGTGCGAATGCACATCGACCTCTTGCGTCGCGATTCCGCCGACCCCGAAGCGCGCCGGCAGGCGCTGACCGAAGTGCACCAGGGCGCCGAGCGCCTCGAGCGCCTCATCCTGCAATTGCTGGCTCTGGCGCGCGCGGACGAAAATCTCGTATCGCCGACGAATTTCGTGGCGCTCGACCTGGCGGAGGCAGTGGAGCAGGCGGTCGCCGACCGCGTCGTCGGCATGCCACGACATGTCCAGCTTGGTTGCGATATCGAAGCGCGCCCGCTGCCGGTTCTCTCCGATCCAGTGCTGCTCGCCGAAGTGTTCGGCAATCTCATCGACAATGCGATCAAATATTCCGGCGAGAAGGGGGAGGTCGCCGTGCGCGCGACGCGGCAGGGGGACCTTGCGGTCGTGACGATCGAGGACAGCGGGCCAGGCGTGCCGCCGGCGGAACGCGAGAAGGTCTTTCAGCGCTTTTATCGCGTCCCGCAGCGAAACAACGGGCCCGGCACCGGCCTTGGCCTCGCGATTGTCAAGGTCATCGCCGATCTCCTGAAGATCGAGGTCGACCTCGACGAGAGCGCCGCCCTGGGCGGATTGCGGGCGACCTTGCGCGCGCCGATCGCCGCCCCGGAGAATGAAGGCGACAGGCAGGTCTAGGCGCGGTTCGGTCACGTCCGCGCGAGCAGGGCTATGCCGGATTGACAGCAGGCTCGCTGCGGCATCAACCTCGCCCGCGACAAGGGAAAGAGCCATGACAAGACTTGCACGCGCCAGCTTCATCCTCTCGATGATCGTTTCGGCGCCCGCGCTGGCCGCCGACATTTCGCTGGACCATCCATGGTCGCGCGCCACGCCCGCCAACGCGCCTGTCGGCGCAGGCTATGTCAGCATCAGGAATTCGGGCGTGGCGGCGGACCGCCTCGTGTCCGCCACGGCGGATGTGGCTGGTAAGGTGGAGATCCACGAGATGGCGATGGCCGACGGCGTGATGAAGATGCGGCAGGTGCAGGGGATCGACATCCCCGCCGGCAAATCCGCGGAACTCAAGCCCGGCGGTTATCACCTGATGTTCATGGGTCTCAAGCAGCCGTTGAAGGCGGGCGATACGGTCAAGGGCTCGCTCACCTTCGAGAAGGCCGGGACGGTTCCCGTCGAATTCAAGGTCGAGGCCATGTCGGGCGGCGAACACAAGCACTGAGGCCTGCGCTCGGGCGCCAACTCATCGCGCGAGTCCGTAGCCGTATTTCTCGATGACCGCGCGCGCCTCCGGCCCTCGCAGGAAGGCGATGAATGCTTTCGAGGCTTCGTCGTTCGCGCCCTTCTTCAGGAGAACGGCTTCTTGCTGGATCGGCTTGTAGAGTTCTTGCGGAACCATCCAGCGCGAACCTGCCGTCACGTTGACAAGCTGCGACAAGGCCACGAAGCCGAGTTCGGCATTGCCCGTCTCGACGAACTGGAAGGCCTGCGCGATCGTGGCGCCCTGCACGATCTTCGGTTCGATCGCCTCATATGTTCCAAGCGCCTTCATCGCTTCGATTGCCGCGACGCCGTAAGGCGCGGCTGTCGGATTTGCGATCGAGAGTTTGGAAAAGCCGTTCGCCTTCAGGACGTCGCCGCCCTTCGCGAGGTCGAGGCTCTTGCTCCACAGGACGAGCTTGCCGATGGCGTAGGTAAAGCGGCTGTCGGCGACGGCGAGTCCTGCCTCGACCGCATCCTTCGGGCGTTTCTCGTCGGCCGACAGGAACACCTGGAACGGCGCATCCTGCTGGATCTGCGCGTAGAACGGTCCTGAGGCGCCGAAGCTGAGTACGGCTTCGTGTCCGGTCTTCTGTTTGAACAACGCGGCGATCTCCTTCGCCGGTTCCGTGAAATTGGCGGCGACGGCGACATTCGTCTGGCCGGCAAGCGCAGGCGCCGGGATCGCCGCCAGCAATGCCGCCGCGACCAGATGCTTCAGTTTCGGCAGGATCATTCTATTCTCCTTGTCGCGGATGCGACATTTCGGGACGGGATGCGGCGCATCTGAAGGAACGGCGCGGGTAGCTTTCCTGTATCTGGATTGATATAGTAGGGCAATGCAACGCGCGTGCCGCATCCGGACTCTCCTGACAGTCGTTTTGACTGCCGCTGCGGTCGTATCGGCGCATGCCCAGGAAGACGCCTGCGCCGCATTTGCATGGCCTCTGGCGCGCGAACAGGCGCTGCTGTCGGCTGCGATACTTTCCAATGCCGAAACTGGCGGTCGCATCCGGCCGAACGAGGCCTACCTCGTGCGGCTCAGGCCGATGGGCGACGTCGCCTTCGCGCTCGCGCCCGAGCGGCGCGAAGCGGCCTGTACGATGCGTTCCGCGCGGCTTTTGCAGCCGGAATTCCGGTCGCGACGGCGGTTTCTCCATCAGTCGGCGCCGATTGGCTGGCCTTTGCCGGCGAATTTGTGGAATTCCTGGATGTGAACGCTGGCTTGATCGACGATTGGTGGGAGCGCTTGAAAAAGGGAAGCTTCGCCGTCGCGGCGGAGTGACCCCAAGCGGACGAAGGCGGCGCATCGTGCCTGATTTATCGCCTTGCCCGGTTCGAATGCCGCTCCTAATCCTTCGTCCTGTATCCGGCGGGATATGTCTGCCGGGCGGCGAAAAAGGCATTGAAATGAAAATCTCTGCGCGTAACGCGATCCCCGGCAAGATCGTCGAGATCCAGAAGGGCGCCACGACGGCGCATGTGCGGATCGACATTGGCGGCGGCACGGTCGTGACGGCCTCCATTACCAACGAGTCCGTCGAGGAACTCGGCCTCAAGGTCGGCGAAAAGGCCTTTGCCGTGATCAAGGCCTCCGACGTCATGGTTGCCGTTCCCTGAATGAGCGCGCCCGCCGCCGCCGTCGCGACGCGCGTCGAACTCGAACGTTTGCTGCGTGACGACGTTCCGCACGGCGACCTGACGAGCGAGGCGCTCGGCATTGGAGATACGCCGGCGATAATGACGTTTCGCGCGCGCAATCCGATGAGCGTCGCGCTTGTCGCGGATGCGGCGGAGATTATCGACATCGCCGGCGGGGACGTCGTGTGTCATGCGCGTTCGGGCGAGGTTCTTGCGCGCAACGCGCCGATCCTGACTGCGCGGGGTCCCGCTGACGCCTTGTTGCGCGGCTGGAAGGTTGCGCAGACTCTGATCGAGATCTGGTCGGGTGTGGCCACCTCGGCGCGCGCGATCGTCGACGCGGCGCGTTCGGTATCGCCGGAAATCGCGGTAGCCTGCACACGCAAGAACGTTCCCGGGACGAAGTCCTTCGCGGTTGCGGCAGTGAAGGCCGGCGGCGGCGTGATGCATCGTCTGGGTCTATCCGAAACGATCCTCGTATTCCCCGAGCATCTCGGCCTCGCCGGCGGCGCGCCGCTGGCCACGCTGGTTCGGCGGCTGCGCCGCAACGCGCCTGAAAAGAAACTCGTCATCGAGGTAAAGTCGGTGGAGGAGGGCGTCGCCGCAGCGGCGGCCGGCTTCGACGTGATACAGGCGGAAAAATTCTCGCCGCCCGGGATCGCAGCGCTCGTCGCGAGGTTGCCGTCGGCGGTCCGGCCCGTCGTCGCGGCGGCAGGGGGAATCAACGCGGCCAATGCTGCGGACTACGCGCGCGCCGGCGCGGATGTGCTGGTGACGTCCGCGCCTTATGCCGCGCCGCCGCAGGACGTCGAGGTCGAGATCGCGCCGGTCTGACAGACGGCTTCTACGCGTCGCGTCGCGGCGCTTCGGGCGGCGGCAATTCCTCGCTCATCTCGCGGCTCAGGAAATAATTGAGCGCGGTGCGGATGACCGCGATGGCCGCCAGCTTGCCGATCGCATCCCAACTCGGGGCGACGGCGGTGCCGAGAATGTCGGCGCCGAGTTCGAATTCGAGCGCGATCGCCAGGAATCTCGCGAGCGTGAGCCGCGCCTCGACGAAATCGGTCGGGGCCGGCGGAAAGCTGCTGGAGGCGAATCGCCACGACGCAAGGATCACGCCGATCCCGATGAACATGGCGCCGACTGCCTCCGTCGCCAATTTCAGCCAGAGGACGGCGTTGACGACCAGTTCTTCGGCGCCGACTTCCGAAGGTGCGACCAGCATTCTTCCCCCTCGCGGCGGGCAAGCGTCAACGACCGGATCCCGCATTCGCCGGTTCCCGTCAAATCCAAATGTTCGATGGACGTCAAGCTCAAGTCGGTTAAGACTCCTCGTCGGAAGGCGCCCGGTCGAGATGGCGCCGGCGATCGGGCGGGACATGCTGGCGCTGGGTTGGGTGGACGACTGGGTCTGGGGGCTCCTGCTCATTGCGGTCACCCTCGCTATTCACGCGGGCGGCCTGGTCATGATCGCCGTCTTCGCGCTGAAATTCGCGCTTGGTCGCCCCCGACTGCCGCACGGCGCATCGCCGCTGCGCCCGGCGTTCGTTGGCGCGCTCGCCATATCCGTGATCGGTTTCGCGCTCGCAGCCCTGCACGGCATAGAGGCGAGCGTCTGGGCTTTCGCCTATCTGGCGGTCGGGGCGTTCGGCACGTTGCGCGACGCCATGCTCTTTTCGCTCGACTCGCTGACGACGCGCGGGGCCTCGGGACTGACGCCGAAGCCCGAATGGGCGCTCATGGGCGCGCTGGAAGCCGCCGGCGGCGTGCTGGCCTTCGGCGCGAGCACGGCCTTTCTGTTCTCGGTCCTGCAGGTGATCTGGCGCGGCCTCAGGGCTTCGTTTCGCCTGCCGCAGGCCCCTGCCGGAAGCGCGCGGCAAAGATAGAGCGTGGCATCGGTTTCGCCGGCGGGAGCGGCGACGCATGAAGCAGATGATCGACCAGCCCTTGTTCGTATTCGTGGCCGCGATGGCTGCGCAATGGCTCGCGGCCTTCGTCGGCGAGACGATCCGGCGGCGCAAGGTGACGCAAGCCGAATGGGAGGACTTCAATGTCGTGCGCACCACGGCGCTGACGCTACTCGCGCTCATCATCGGCTTTACGTTTTCGATGGCCGTCAGCCGCTACGATCTGCGCAAGAGCTACGAGGAGGCCGAAGCCAACGCCATTGGCACGGAATTCGTGCGCGCCGATCTCGCACCGGCCGCGGACGCCGCGAAGATCAGGACGCTGCTTGCAAGCTACCTGAAGCAACGCATCGCCTTCTATGAAACAGGCGAGTCCGCGCAGGATGCTGGTCGCGCGATGCAGGCCACGCAGACCGAAATGTGGGCGAGCGCCGCGCGCGTCGCGAATGCGGCGCCGACCCCCACATCGGCGCTGCTCGCCAGCGGCATGAACGATGTGCTGAATGCGCAAGGATATGCGCAGGCCGCCTGGTGGAACCGTATCCCCCTGCCGGCCTGGATGCTCATGGCGCTGGTCGCCATCGCCTGCAACCTCCTGATGGGATATGGCGAGAAGACCGCCAACCGCAGCAATCTCGTCATTCTTCCGGTCATCGTGGCGATCGCTTTCGCCTTGATCGCCGATATCGATTCGCCGCGCGGGGGCTTCATTCAGGTGCAGCCGCAAAACCTGATCGCCCTCCAGCGCTCGCTGGCGTCGTGAGCGATCGCGCCGAGGGATATCCCATGCAGAACCGAAGCCGAAAAAGCGAGGGGCCTGACCGGCGGAGCCTGATGCTCGGCGCCGCCGGCCTCCTCGCCGCGCCTGCCGCCGTGTCCGCGCAGAGCCGCGAATTCGCTGTTCTCGACAAGCTGCCGCATCGACGCGTCATGTCCTATTTCGACGGCGGTCCGGCCGATTTCTCGTTCGAGGCATTTCCGTTCGTGCGTGCGGACGCGCCGCGCGGCGGTATCATGTCGATGGCGGTCTACGGCACCTACAATTCCTTCAATGCCTTCATCCTGCAGGGCGACGCGGCCTTCGGAATGGAATTCCTGTTCGACTCGCTGCTGAAGTGGAATCTCGACGAGCCTGCCTCTCTCTATCCCCTCGTCGCCCGCTCGTTCCAGATAACGGAAGACCGCCGCTACCTGCGGTTTCATCTCGATCCCAACGCGCATTTCCACGACGGCTCCCGCGTCGAAGCCGCCGACGTCGTGTTTTCCATCGAGGTCCTGCGCCGGTACGGGCATCCCGCCATCCGCATGCAGCTCAACGCCATCGACCATATCGCCGCCGAAGGCGACAATGCCGTGGTCGTGCGCTTCGAAAAGGGGGCGACCCGCGAATCCGCCCTGAGCGTGGCCCGGCAACCCGTCTTCTCGAACAAGCATTACCGGGAAAACGCCTTCGCCAACGCCAGCCTGATCGCGCCGCTCGGCTCCGGTCCCTACCGCATCGAGAGATACGAGACAGGCCGCTATGTCGTCCTGCAACGCGTCGAGGATTATTGGGCGCAGAACCTGCCGACATGTCGCGGCATGGACAATTTCGACCGGCTGCGATTCGAATATTTCCGCGATCGCACCAGCGCCTTTGCCGCCTTCAAGATCGGCGCGCTCAATGTCCACGAGGATTTGACCGCCGCCAACTGGGTCAACGGCTATTCGTTTCCAGCCGCTGAAGACAAGCGCGTCCTGCGCAGCGCCATTCCCGATTCGAATATTTCGGGCGTGCAGGGCTGGTTCTTCAATACGCGTCGCGACGAGTTTTCCGATCCGCGCGTGCGCGAGGCGATCGCCTGTGCGTTCGACTTCACCTGGACAAATCGCAACCTGTTCTACGACCAGTACCGCCGTACGCAATCCTTCTTTGAAAATTCCGAACTGGCGGCGCAAGGCCCGGCCGATCAGGCCGAGACAGCGCTGCTGAAAAGCCTGCGCGCGCCGGTGCGGGCGGACATCTATGGCGATCCATGGAGCGCGCCGGATGGCGACGGGTCGGGCCGCGACCGCGACCTGCTGAAGCGCGCCACCGACCTGCTGCTCGCCGCCGGCTACAAGCGCGACGGCGACTACATGATCGGAGAGGATGGCGCGCCGCTCGCCTTCGAGATTCTGGATTCGTCGAATGCGTTGGAACGCGCGACCATGCCGTTCATTCGCAGCCTGGCGCTTGTCGGCATCGATGCGCGGCTGCGCATCGTCGACGCCGCGCAATATCGCCGGCGTCTCCAGCAATTCGATTTCGACGTCACGCCGCAGCGTCTGGAGCTCTCGAACATTCCGGCCGGCGAGGTCGAATCGCTCTACGGCTCGAAGGCGGCCGGCGTCGCCGGCTCGCGCAATATCATCGGGGTCAGCGATCCGCTCGTGGACGAATTGATCGGCCGCATCAAGGCGGCGCGCACGCGCGCAGAATTCGTGCCCGCCTGCCGCTGTCTCGATCGCGCGTTGCGCGCCGGCCGCTACTGGGTTCCCCATTGGTACAAGGCGGCGCGCTGGATGGCGCATTGGGACGTCTTCGAGCGCCCCGAACGCCCGCCGCGATTTGCGCCAGCCGTCCTCGCCACCTGGTGGTGGGACGAGGAGAAGGCGAAGCGGACGCTGCCGGACGGCGGCTGAACCTCAGCCCTTCTGGTCGAGCAGGAAGGCGACGCGCCGCAGCGCGAGTTGGTAGCCCTGCGTTCCGAACCCGGCGATCACGCCGTCGGCGCGCAGCGACACGTAGGAATGCCGGCGGAATTCCTCGCGCTTGTGGACCTGCGAGATATGCGTCTCGATCACGATCCCGTCGAAGGCGTTCAGCGCGTCGAGAATCGCGATGGAGGTGTGCGTATATCCGCCGGGATTGATGACAATGGCCGCCGCCCGTTCGCGGGCCTCGTGAATCCAGTCGATCAGCTCGTATTCGCGATTGCTCTGGTGGAAGGCGATGTCGAGCTTCAATTCGGCCGCGAGCTTGCGGCAGTCCCGCTCTACATCGGCGAGAGTCTCGCGGCCGTAGATGTCCGGCTGCCGCTTGCCCAGCAGGTTGAGGTTGGGTCCGTTGAGGATCTGGACGAGGCGGCTCATGGGCGTTCCGGTCTGCGGGCGTGGCGCTGCAAACCGGCTTGGCCTGCGCCGGCCATGGCGTCAAGCGCCCACGCTTCGCCCGGCATTTGCGCAAGCGCGCCGCAATGGACGGCAGGCGCCCGATGCTTGTGCAATGCACCATGGCATCCGGGGAGGCGCGGGAAATGGGCATCCGTGCGTCAAGGCTTGCGCGCCGAAGCCCAGCGATGGCATCCGATCAGAGTGGAAATGACATCGGTCAATTCTGTAATTGATTGAATCAACAGCGTTTTTCTGGCACGGCGCTTGCGAAGACCTCCGCAACTGGAGATCGCCCATGCGGGAAAAACTCGTCGTCATCGGCAACGGAATGGCCGGCATTCGCACCGTCGAGGAACTGCTCGACCGCGCTCCCGACATGTACGACATCGTCGTCTTCGGCGCCGAACCCTTCGGAAACTACAATCGCATTCTTCTCTCTCCAGTCCTGGCCGGGGAGAAGAAGGTCGAGGACATCATCCTCAACGACGACAACTGGTACTCCGACAACAACATCGTCCTGCACAAGGGCAAGACGGTCGCCAGGATCGACCGCAAGAACCGCAAGGTCGTCGCCGCGGACGGCCATGAGGAACATTACGACCGCCTGCTGATCGCCACCGGTTCGCTGCCGATCATGCTTCCGGTGCCGGGCCGCGATCTCGACGGCGTCATGGCCTTCCGCGACATCGCCGATGTCGACCGGATGCTGGACGCGGCCGGCAAGTACAAGGAGGCGGTCGTCATCGGCGGCGGCCTGCTCGGCCTCGAAGCTGCCAACGGCCTGATGAAGAAGGGCATGCAGGTGACGGTCGTTCACCTGATGGACGTGCTCATGGAGCGCCAGCTCGATTCCGAAGCCGCCGCCCTCCTGCGCAAGTCGCTCGAGGAAAGGGGCATGAAATTCGCGATGGGCGGCCGTACCGAGGAAATCCTCGGCGAAGGCGGGCGCGTCAGCGGCGTGAAGCTCGCCGACGGAACGATCCTGCCCGCGCAACTCGTGGTCATGGCCATCGGCATCAAGCCGAATGTCGACATCGCCAGGCGCGCCGGAATCCATTGCGACCGCGGCATCGTCGTCGACGATACGATGCTCTCCTACGACGGCCGCATCTATGCGGTCGGCGAATGCGCGCAGCATCGCGGCGCCGTGTACGGCCTGGTTGCGCCGCTGTTCGAGCAGGGCAAGGTCTGCGCGGTCCATCTGGCGAAGAAGGCGTTCGCTTCCTACAAGGGTTCGGTCACGTCGACCAAGCTGAAGGTGACGGGCATCGATCTCTTCTCGGCCGGCGATTTCTCCGGCGGTCCGGGCACGGAAGACATCGTGATGAAGGACGCCAAGGCCGGCGTCTATCGCCGCCTCGTCTTGCGCGACAACCGCATCGTCGGCGCCGTCCTCTACGGCGACGCCATCGACGGCTCCTGGTACTTCAAGCACATGCGCGACGGCACGAACGTGTCGGACATGCGCCGCCACCTGATCTTCGGCGAGACCAATCTCGGCGACGGCGGGCACGGCGGCGACGCGGTCGCCAAGATGACCGACGATGCGGAAGTCTGCGGCTGCAACGGCGTGTGCAAGGGAACGATCGTCAAGGCGATCGCCGAGAAAGGCCTGTTCACGCTCGAGGAAGTCCGCGCGCATACCAAGGCCTCGTCGTCCTGCGGCTCGTGCACGGGGCTGGTCGAGCAGATCCTCTACGCGACCGCCGGCTCCGACTATTCGGCGACGCCGAAGGAAAAGCCGATGTGCGCCTGTACCGATCATCCGCACGATGCGGTGCGCAAGGGCATTGTCGCCGGCAAGCTGAAGACGATGCAGGCGGTCATGGACTTCTTCGACTGGAAGACGCCGAACGGCTGTCACTCCTGCCGGCCCGCGCTGAACTATTATCTCGTCTGCGCTTGGCCCGGCGAATACGAGGACGATTACCAGTCGCGCTTCATCAACGAGCGCGCCCACGCCAACATCCAGAAGGACGGGACCTATTCGGTCGTGCCGCGCATGTGGGGCGGCCTGACGAGCGCCGCCGAATTGCGCGCGATCGCCGACGTCGCCGATCGCTACCAGATCCCGACCGTCAAGGTGACGGGCGGGCAGCGTATCGACCTGCTGGGCGTGCCGAAGGAAAAGCTGCGCGACGTCTGGGCCGATCTCAACGCCGCGGGCATGATCTCGGGCGCCGCCTACGCGAAGGGCCTGCGCACGGTGAAGACCTGCGTCGGCTCCGAATGGTGCCGCTTCGGCACCCAGGATTCCACGGGCCTCGGCGTGAAGCTCGAGAAGATGTGCTGGGGTTCCTGGACGCCGCACAAGGTCAAGCTCGCCGTGTCGGGTTGTCCGCGCAATTGCGCCGAGGCGACGATCAAGGACCTCGGCGTGATCTGCGTCGATTCCGGTTACGAGCTTCACGTCGGCGGCAATGGCGGCGTGAAGATCAGGGGCACCGAACTTCTGACGAAGGTGGCGACCGAGGAAGAGGTCCTCGAATACACCGGCGCCTACATGCAGATCTACCGCGAGGAGGCGCGCTACCTGGAGCGTACGGCCCACTGGATCGAACGCGTCGGCCTGTCCTACGTGAAGTCGCGCCTGCTCGACGATCCCGCGGCGCGTCGCGCTGCGCACGAACGCTTCCTGCATTCGCAGAAATTCGCGCAGATCGACCCGTGGGCGGAGCGCGTCGCCGACAAGAGCTACGACCGCGAATTTTCTCCGATGAAGGAACTCGCCTGATGAGCCAGTGGATCGACATCGGCGCGCTCGACGACGTGCCGCGCCTCGGCTCGCGCGTCGTGCGCATGGCCGACGAGAAGATCGCCATCTTCCGAACCGAGGACGACCGTGTGTTCGCGCTCGTCGACAAGTGCCCGCACAAGGGCGGCCCGCTCAGCCAGGGCATCGTGCATGGCTGTCGCGTGACGTGCCCCCTGCACAATTTCGTCATCGACCTAGCGAGCGGCGAAGCGGTCGCCCCCGACGAGGGTCGGACGAAGACGGTTCCGGCGCGTGTCGCAAACGGGCGAGTCGAAATCCAGTCGCCTGGCCTGGCGGCTGCATCGCCGCGCCAGCTTCAGTTCGCCTGAGACAGGAACGACTGGTATGGTCCGCCTCCCGCCGTCCGAAGATGCCGAAAACATGCCCCGGACTCCGGTTGGGACCGGCGCAAACATGACGATGGCGCGGCGATGACCGACGAAAGCAGATCGGTTGCGACGGCCTGTCCCTATTGCGGCGTCGGCTGTGGCGTGCGGGCGAAGGTCGCACGCGATGGCGCGACGCAGGTTGCAGGCGACGAAAGCCATCCCGCCAATCTCGGGCGATTGTGCGTCAAAGGCGCAGCGCTGCCGCAGACGCTGGTCGACGACACGCGGCTCCTCTATCCACAGATCGACGGCGCGCGCGCCTCGTGGTCGAGCGCCCTCGACCTTGTCGCCGACCGGTTTCGTGCGACGATTTCGGAACATGGACCGGATTCCGTCGCCTTCTACGTGTCGGGTCAGATTCTCACGGAAGATTATTACGTCGCCAACAAGCTGATGAAGGGCTTCATCGGCTCTGCGAACATCGACACCAATTCGCGCCTGTGCATGTCCGCCTCGGTCGCCGGCCACAAGCGGGCCTTCGGGTCGGACACAGTGCCCGGTTGTTACGAGGACCTCGAGCAGGCCGATCTCGTCGTGCTCGTCGGCTCCAATCTCGCCTGGTGCCATCCGGTCCTGTTCCAGCGCATTGCCGCCGCGCGCGAAAAGCGCGGCGGCCTGCCGCGCGTCGTCAACATCGATCCGCGCCGCACCGCGACCAGCGAGATCGCCGACCTGCATCTTTCCATCGCGCCGGGCGCGGATGTCGCATTGTTCCTGGGCCTGCTCGACCGCCTGGAGCGCGAAGACCTCGTCGATCGCGCCTTCGTCGCCGCGCATACCAGCGGCTTCGACGCGGCGCTGACGATTGCGCGCGAATGGCCGCTGGACCGCGTCGCGCGGCAGACCGGCTTGCCGGAAGGCGACATCGCGCGCTTCTACGAGATGTTCGCATCGACCGAAAGGACAGTCACCGTCTATTCGCAGGGCGTGAACCAGTCGTCGGCCGGCGTCGACAAGGTCAATGCGATCCTCAATTGCCATCTCGCGACCGCGCGCATCGGCAAGCCCGGCATGGGGCCATTCTCCGTGACCGGCCAGCCGAACGCCATGGGCGGGCGCGAGGTCGGCGGCCTCGCCAACCAGCTCGCCGCGCATATGGAGATCGAGAACGCGGACCATCGGCGCATCGTGCGGGATTTCTGGAAGTCGCCGCGCATTCCCGAAAATGCCGGTCTGAAGGCCGTCGACATGTTCGAGGCGGTGCGCGACGGGCGCATCAAGGCGATCTGGATCATGGGCACCAATCCCGTGGACAGCATGCCCGACGCCGATCGCGTGCGCGCCGCGCTGGCTGCTTGTCCGTTCGTCGTCGTGTCGGACGTGGTCGCGAAGACCGACACGACGCAATACGGGCATGTGCTGTTGCCGGCGCTGGCCTGGGGCGAGAAAGACGGTTCGGTCACCAATTCGGAGCGGCGAATCTCGCGCCAGCGCGGCTTCCGCGCTGCGCCGGGCCAGGCGATGCCGGACTGGTGGGCGATGTGCGGCGTCGCGCGGCGGCTCGGCTTCGGCGACGCCTTCGACTATGCCGCTCCTGCGGACATCTTCCGCGAACATGCCGCGCTGTCCGGCTACGCCAACAGCGGCGCGCGCGACTTCGACATTTCCGCGCTGTCCGATATTTCCGATGCGGATTACGACGCGCTTGCGCCTTTCCAGTGGCCGTGGCGGGCCGGCGAGGCGCGCAGCGAGGCGCCGAAGCGTTTCTTCGCCGACGGGCGCTTCTACACCGCCGACCGCCGCGCGCGCTTCATTGCCACGCCCTTCCGTGGCCTCGCCTCGCAACGCGACGCCGCTCATGCCTTCGTGCTCAACACCGGCCGCATTCGCGATCAGTGGCACACGATGACGCGCACCGGCATAGCGCCGCGCCTGTCGCAGCATCTTCCAGAACCTTTCGTCGAGATTGCGCGCGAGGACGCGCAACAGCTCGGCATCGGCCCGGCCGATCTCGTGCGCGTTTCCAACGGACGCGGCGCGATCGTCGCCCGCGCCCGCATCTCCGATGGCCAGCAGCAGGGCAGCGTCTTCGCGCCGATCCACTGGACTGACGTCTTCGCCAGCAGGGCGCGCGTCGACGCGCTGGTCGCCGCCAACGTCGATCCGATCGCCGGCCAGCCGGAATCGAAAGGCAGCGTCGTCGGCGTCTGCAGGCAGCCCGCCGCATGGTTCGGCTTCGCCGTGATGCGCGAACGGCGGCGCGCGCCGGCCGCCGGCTATTGGGCGGCGGCGCGGATCGAGGAGGGCTGGCGCGTCGAACTCGCGGGCTTCGAGGCGCAGCAGGACTGGCCGTCCTTCGCCGCCGACCTGTTCGGCCTGGAGCCGGCGGATACGGAGGACATGCTCGTCATGACCGACAGGCACGCCGGCGTCTTCCGCTGCGTCGTCGAGAAGGACGGCGTGACTCTCGGCGCGCTCTACATCGAGCCTGCGCCGCTCGATCTCGCGCGTGAATGGATTTGCGAAAGCTTCGCGACGCGCGCCGCCGCGCCATATGCGCTGCTGGCCGGGCGGCCGTCGCGCGCAGGCGCCGACGCCGGCGCAAAAGTCTGCGCCTGCAACAATGTCGGCGCCAATGCGATTGCGGCGGCGATCGCCGGCGGCTGCGGCGACATGCGCGCGATCGGCGAGAAGACCGGCGCGGGAACCGGCTGCGGCTCCTGCAAGCCGGAGATCGAGCGGATGCTGAAATCGACGGAACGACCCCGCGCGCCGGTCGAGGCGGCGGCGGGGTGAAGATCAGCCGCGCGCCCGCTCCAGCGCGGCGCGGATCAGCGGCATCCGGTCGTTGCCGAAATACATGTCGTCGCCCAGATAGATCGTCGGCGAGCCGAAACCGCCGCGTGCGATCAGTTCGTCGGTGTTCTCGCGCAGTTGCGCCTTGATGTCGTCGCGGGCAATGCCCTCGAAAAAGGCGGCGGGATCGACGCCGACGCTGCGGCAGACGTTCGTCAGGACATCGTCCTTCGAAATGTCCTCGTCGCGGCCCCAATAGGCCTCGAAGGTCGCGCGGGCGAAATCCACGAGCTTACCCTGCGGCGCGAGCCATATGCAGCCGCGCATCGCCTTCACGCTGTTCACCGGGAAGACGCTCGGCGGCATCCTGATCGCCAGCCCCGACACGCGCGCCCAGTCGCCGAGGTCCTTGAGCATGTAGGCGGCCTTCGCCGGCACCGGCTTTTCCCGCCACGCGTAGACGCTCGGATTGACGGTGTTGAACACGCCGCCGACCAGGATCGGCTTCCAGTCGATCTCCTCGCCGAATTCGCGCGCCAGCGGCTGGATCGAATGAAACCCGAGGTAGGTCCACGGGCTCGAGCAGTCGAAGTAGAATTCGATCATTGTTTCCTCCCGCGACAGTGTGCGCGGGGCAGGTCGGACTGTCGAGGCCGCGCCGCGTGACGCAGGCCGCCGCGAATGCTATGCGGGGCCAAATCGCGAGGAAACATGCATCCCTTCAAGATCGCCGTCGTTCCGGTCACGCCCTTCCAGCAGAACTGCTCGATCATCGTCTGCTCGGCCACCAACAAGGCGGCGATCGTCGATCCGGGCGGCGATGTCGCGCAGATCGAGGCGGCGCTGGCCAGGACCGGCGCCACGCTCGAAAAGATACTGATCACGCACGGGCACATCGACCACATCGGCGGCGTCGCGGAACTGGCGGCCAGGACCGGCGTGAAGGTCGAGGGACCGCACAAGGGCGATTTCGACCTGCTCGAGAACCTGCCGCAGATCGCCGCCGGCTATGGCTTTCCGAAGGCCGACGCGGTGCGACCCGACCGCTGGCTCGACGATGGCGAGAGCGTGACGGTCGGAAACCTGACCTTCGACGTGCTGCATTGTCCCGGCCATTCGCCGGGCAGCGTCGTCTTCGCCTGGCGCAGGGGCGAGGCGGACACGGCCAGCCAGGGTTTCGCCATCGTCGGCGACGTATTGTTCGCCGGCTCCGTCGGACGCACCGATCTGCCGGGCGGCAGTCACGAGACGCTGATCCGCTCGATCGAGGAGAAGCTCTATCCGCTCGGCGACGACACGGCGTTCCTGCCGGGACACGGGCCGTTGGGCACGATCGGGCAGGAGCGACAGACGAATCCTTTCCTGTGACCCAAGGTCAAATTTTAAGAATTTCTTAATCGCCCCGCGACTAATCTGGCCGATCGGCGACACAAGCCGGCGCGACGCATTTTCGTCGCGACAAGGCGCGACAAGCGCGGCGCAGGGATGAGCGATCATGACCACCGGAGCCAAGGGCGCGCCCTCGCGTGCGCTTCACGATTTTTTCTTATTGCCGACACACGCCGCGTCTAGGGGAGGGGCGTCATGATCACAGCATCCTTCTGGCGCGACCGTTCCGTCTTCGTCACCGGCCACACGAGCGCGCAGGGCGCCTGGCTGGCGCTGGCGCTCGAACGCCTCGGCGCACATGTCACGGGCTACGGGCCCGACGCGGCCGACGGCGCCGCGATCTACGATGCGAGCGACGCCGGGAGGTCGCTGTGCGACGTGCGCGCCGATCTCGACGATACGACTTTGCTCGACGGCGCCTTGCGCGCTTCGGAGGCCGACATCGTCGTGCATCTCGCCGAGCGCAATGCGGTCAACGACGGCGCGATCCTCGAGGCCGTCAATTCGGCGCCTTTCGTGCAGGCTGCACTGCTGGTCGCTCCCGAGCGTCGCGCCGCAGGGCGCAAGCGCGCGCGCAGCGAGACGACAGGCGCACGGCTTCTGTCCGTCTATTGTCCGCAGCCCGTCGGCGCGGACGCCGCCGCGTCGAACCTGCACGTGCTCGATTGCGTGTACGGCTTTCTGCTGCTCGCCGAGACCGCCTGCCGTCGCGAAGGACGCATCGCGGGCGAATGGGCGTTCGCCGAAGAGGGCGACGCCCTTGCGCTCGGCTGGTCGCCGCTGCTCGACGCCGCCGAGGCGCAGCGATGGAACGACGAATGGTTGCGCGCCGCGCAATCCGGCGCCGACATGGCGGCGTTCTCGCGCATCCAGGTCGAGGCCTATCTCGCGCAGCGCGTCCGCGCCGCCTCGCCGCTCGACCCCGCGCATGTCGAGCCAATGAAGGCCGTCGCCTGAGCGCAGGCTGATCCGCATTCCGGCGCCCGCGATTCTCGTCGCGGGCGTCTTTGCTTTCACGCGCCGGTGTTCAGTTTCGACCTGTCGCCGCCGGCCCATGCCAGAGCGCGCGGATCCATCGTCCTGAACCACAGGGGCGGGATCGCCGCCAGCAGGAACATGCCGGGATAGCCGCTCGGCAGGCGGGGGATATCGTCGAAATCGCGTAGCGACTGGTAGGGGCGCATCGGATTGGCGTGATGATCCGAATGCCGCTGCAAATGGAAGGTCATCAGGTTCGAGACGATGTGATTGGTGTTCCACGAGTGGCGCGGCTCGACCGGGCGGTAGCGGCCATTCGCGTCCTTTTCCCTCTTCAGTCCGTAGTGCTCGACATAATTGGCCTGCGTCAGCGCGTACCAGCCCATGAAATGATGGGCGAGGATGAAGGGCGCGACCTTCCAGCCAAACAGCAGGACGAGCGCGGCGGCGACCGCGAGCGTCAGCGCGAAGCCGACGAGAATTTCGTTGCGCCACGACCACACCGGCAGGCCGCGCCGTGTCAGGCGCTCGGCCTCGTTCGCCCAGCCCCGCCGGAACGCGCCCGGCAGTTCGCGCGCCGCGAAGGAATAGATCGTTTCTCCGAAGCGTGCGCTTGCCGGATCCTCCGGCGTCGCCACCCATGTATGATGCCCGCGATTATGCTCGATGCGGAAGTGTGCGTAGCCCACCGCATTGTTGGCTAGAATGCCGAAGATCTGGTCGACGCGATTGGCCTTGTGGCCCAGTTCGTGGCCGACCAGCAGGGCGCCGCCGTCGATCGTCCCGACGCCGATCAGGAGCGCGACGTAGGACCACCACGGCAGGTCCTGCGTGCCGACGAAGGCGATGGTCGAGATATAGGAGAGCCAGATCAGCGGCACGGTCGCCCGCGCGAGCTTCATGTAGTAGCGGTCGGCTTCCATTGCCGCGACGACTTCGGCCGGCGGATTGTGCCTGTCCTCTCCGAACAGGGCGTCGGCGGCGGGTATGAAGCCGAAAATGTAAAGAAGCGGAATGAGCGTCGCCGCCGCATTGCCGGTGTTCAGGTAGAGCAGGTAGGACAGCGGAACCACCAGCGGCGGAACGAAGGACAGGAACCACAGATGCCTTTTGCCGTCGATGTATTCGACTCGTGCGCCGGATGCGGCGACGCCGGTGAAGCTCATCTCGTCGTCTCCCAAAGTGTCGAAGCAGCCGGTTTTTCTTGTCCTGCGTCGCGGTCTTTTCGGCATGCGTCGAAAGGCCCGGGCTGGCGCTGCGGATTATTAATTTATACATCTATAAATAAATAGCAAGCCCTCGCGCGGCGGAGCAGCCCATCGTGACGAAACGTCCAGAAAAACAGTCTGTTGCGGAGGCGATTGCAGAGCCCGCGAAGCGCGGCCGGCCAATGAAGGCGCGGCCGAAACTGCTCGAGGCGGCCATCCGCGAATTTGCCGAGCATGGCTATGCCGGGGCGACGACCGCGGGCGTCGCGCGTCGCGCGCGCGCGCCGCAACCGCTGGTGCATCATCACTTCGGATCGAAGGAGGAATTGTTCCGCGCGGTCGTCGACGCCCTGTTCGAGGAATTGCGCGCCGCCATCTTCCGGAGCGAGGAGGCGCCCGGCGAAGCGACCGAAATCTTCCGTCGCTTCGTTCACTTCAACAGCCGCCGCCCCGAACTGATGCGCATCTGGATGATCGAATCCTCGCGTCCCGGCCCGCATTCGAAATATGTGATCGACCGGCATATCGCGCCGATCACGGAATTCCTCAAACCGATCCTGAAGCACGCGGCGGCGAAGGGCGACGTGCCCGACATGGACGAGACGATGCTGCTCTACGCGGTGCAGGGTCTGGGCTCGTATCCCTTCCTCGTCAGTGAGCAGGTGCGGCGCATCTCCGGCGCGGATTCGCAGACCGAAGAATTCGCGGCGCGTTACGCGGACGCGGCGCTGGAAATTCTGCGGCGCGGCGCGCGCTAGGAATTGCGCGCCGCGGCCCGACCCAGCAATCCCCAGTCCATCGCGTCGATCTCGGCGCGCAGCCATCGCCGGAAGGCCTGCACATTGGGCGCGTTGCGGCGGCTTGCCGGACAGACGAAGCAATAGGCGCGCGGCGAGGGCAGGGGCCGGTCGAAGGCGATGACGAGCCGGCCGGTGCGCAGATCGTCGTAAGCCAGCACGGAATGCGAGAGCAGGATTCCGGCGCCTTCGACCGCCGCTTCGAGCGCGTGGTCGGCGCTGTTGAACCTCAGGCCGCGGCTGACGTCGGCGCCTGCTTCTCCGGCTGCGAGAAACCAGTCGGCCCAGGCCGGCATTCCCGAGCGGCCGGCATAGGTGTCGTCGTGAATGAGCGGCGCGCGCCGGAGATCGGCGGGCGCGGCGAACGGCCCGAATTGCGCGGCGACGCGCGGAGCGCAGACCGGCAGGAAGGATTGATCGAACAGGCGCTCGACGAACAGCGACGGATCGGCGGGCGCATCTCGCGTCAGGTTGCGGATCGCCACGTCGACGCCGTCCGAACCGAAATTGGCGACTTGCAGCGTCGAGGAAATCCGCACGTCGATCTCGGGATTGGCGCCTGAAAACCTGTAGAGGCGCGGCGCCAGCCATTTGGCGGTAAAGCCCGGCGCCGTGCTGACGACCAGCACGCGGCCTTCCGCGCGCAGCCGGTCGAGCCCCGCGACCGCCTCCCAGATATGACCGAAACCCTGCTGCAGCCCCGGATAGAGATGCGATCCTGCTTCCGTCAGGGTCACCGACCGGACGCCGCGATCGAACAGGCGCAGGCCGAGATGATCCTCCAGCCCCTTGATCTGGTGGCTGAGCGCGCCGGGCGTGACATTCAGTTCCTGCGCCGCCCTCGTGAGGCTGAGATGCCGCGCGGCCGCCTCGAAGGCCCGCAGCGCATTGAGCGGAGGCGGGGCCTTATGCATTAGAAAAACTCAAATGTGAGCTGAGACATCATCGTTTGTAACTTTGCCAATTCGGGCCAATTCTGATGGCAAGGCCGGATCGAGAGTGAGCCTATCTCATTCAACCCGGCAAGCAAGAGGAGGCCACGATGGCCCAGGCTACCTGTCCCGAACATGTTTCGTCCTCCGCCGGTCATGCGGCGGGATTGTCTTTCGGAATCGGGCGCCTCGCCGCCCGGATCTCCGGCGCGCTGCGGGCGTCGGAGGAAGCGGCCCTCGGACGCGCCGTCGGCCTCAACGGCGGCCGGCTGACCGACAGCATGGAGCGCGAGATGCTGGAACGTGCGCTCCGCAGCGACTGGCGCAGCCCGATCTGAGCAATTGCGAGGAGGCCTAAGCCATGGCGCAACCCGTCGCGATTCCGTTGCCGGCGCGCGCGCTCTTGCGGGCGCCCGCCGCTTCGGCTCCGGGCGAATTGCTCCTGCGGGCCGTGCGGCCCGCAGATGGCGACGCTTTGCAGACGTATGTCCGCAATCTCGCGTCGCAGTCGCGTTACAACCGCTTCTTCGGCGCGGCGGCCGAATTGCCGCCGACCGAACTCGCGCGCGCGATTTCCGCCAACGATCGCGACCGTATCACTTTGCTGCTGGTGTACGGCGAACACGGCATGGAAGAGATTGTCGGCGAGGCGCGCATCGCGCTGTCCTGCGATCAGCTTTCAGGCGAATTCGGCATGTCGCTGGCCGATTCCTGGCGCAACATGGGCCTCGGCTCCGCATTGTTGCGCAAGATCGAGGAGCGCGCCGCCGCCGATGGCATCGAGACGCTCTTCGCCGACACGCTGCGCACCAACGAATCGATGATCGGTCTGGCGCGCGCACGCGGCTACAGGATCGTCGGCGGATACGAACCGCGCGCTCTGCGCATCACGAAGCGGCTGGAGAACGTCGCGCCGGACCTGCCGTGCGCGCGCTGGAGCGAACGGGCGAAGGTCTACAGCGGCGCCTGATCAGCCCGCCGCCTTGAACTCCGAAATGCCGCCATGCGCGGCGGACCATTTCGCCGGCTCGTGCAGGAATTTCTCGACCTCGTCGAGTTTGGCGGCTTCGAGGTAATTGCTGGCGCGCGCCACCTTCAGCACGTCCCACCAGGTGGCGAGGGAGTGCAGCTTGATGCCGAGCTTTGCGAGATCCTCGCGCGCCGACGGGAAGATGTCGTAGAAGAAGAAGACGAACGCGTGGTCGCACTTCTGACCGGCTTCGCGCAGCGCGTTGCAGAAATTGACCTTGGAGCGGCCGTCGGTCGCGAGGTCTTCCACCAGAAGCGCGCGCCCGCCGTCGTGCAGGTCGCCCTCGATCTGTGCGTTACGGCCAAAACCCTTCGGCTTCTTGCGGATGTATTGCATCGGCAGCGCGAGCCGATCGGCCATCCATGCGGCGTAGGGAATGCCGGCGGTCTCGCCGCCGGCGATCACGTCCAGCGATTCGTAGCCGATCTCGCGCTCGATCACGGTGACGGCGAAATCGAGGATGCGCTTGCGCAGGCGCGGATAGGAGATGATCTTGCGCATGTCCGTGTAGACCGGGCTCGCCCAGCCGGACGTGAAGATGAACGGCTTTTCCGGATTGAAGAGGACGGCCTGCACCTCCAGCAGCATTTTCGCGGTCTCCTGCGCGATGAGCTGGCGTTCGAGGGCGGCGGGCGAGAGGCTGTCGGTCATGGGCGGCGTCCGTCGACTAGGATTGCCGCCTCCTTAAGCCATCGCCCCGGAAAGTGAAAAGAGTTTCGATGGCTGCCTGTGGATTCACGAAGCGATCGGCAGATCGGCGCCTTCGACCGGTTCGAATTCATCGGCCGAGACGCCCCACAGCACAGCCTGCGAGGCGAATTTCACGTCGATCCGCTCGTTCGAGCGTCCGCGCACCGTGTAGCAGCACAGGACCGTGGCGGTTTCGCCGGCCGCTGCGTCCTTGCGCCGGGCCAGATTCGAGGCGGTTTTGACGCGAACACGTTGTCCGGGTGTCATTTTCAGCCTCCTTGTTGCGGCGCCGCGATCTGCTGCACTGCAACAGTTTCATCCTCGCCTATTTTCAAGACAAGGAAAAATAAGAGCTTTTTCTGCCCCGATGTTGCGCTTTGCGCTCAATTTCGATGCAGGCGTGGATGGCCGCAGCCGCGCAGGCAGGAGCCCTGGGGGGACTCCTGCCTGGTTGGGCCGCTTCATCCGGGATCTGGAGGGAAATACCCGCGCATTCGGGCGCGCGCGTACTCCGCTTCGCTCTTCACGAAGGCCAACAGACGACTCAGCGCTTCAAGGCCCACCTTGTCGGCAAGTCCGCTTAGTTCTCCCGCGGCAATCTCGATGACCGAAACGGCGTTCGCGCGCTCGATCTCCGCCTGCGACGGGGTCGCGTTGTCAATCAATTGGTGCTCCAAACCCTGGCCGGGACGGCGCGGGATGGACGCTGCCCGCTTTCACGCCGTGGCGCAGGCACGTTCCCCGTGTTAACAGTGCGCTAACGCCTGCAGTCGCGCCCGAGCTGGGCAGAGGCCCTTGAACTCTATGGTGCTTTCAGCCTCCTCGAACCCGGCCGGCCCCGACGCGTCCGACATTCGGGTGGCGCTCGACACGGTGCTGGCGAAGGGGCTCGGCGACGCGAGCGAGCGTCAGCAGCGCCTGCTCGCCTATCTCGTCGGCGAGGAACTGGAGGGGCGCGGCGACCGGCTGAAGGCCTATTCCATCGCGACCGAGGTTTTCGGCAGAGGCAGCGATTTCGACGCGCAGCAGGATTCGATCGTGCGCGTCGAGATCGGCCGTCTGCGCAAGTCGCTCGAACTCTTTTACGCGACGGCCGGGCGCGACGAGAGGGTGCGTTTCCTGATCGACAAGGGCCAGTACAGGCCGCGATTCGAAATCGCCGACGCGGCGCCGGCGCCATCTGGAGCCGGCGGATCGGCGCCGGTCGCTGTCACGGCGCCGCCGGCGAAGCGGCGCAATCTGTGGCTCGCGGCAGTCGCCTGCATCCTCGTCGCCGCCATCGGCCTCGCTTTCGGCGTCTGGCGCACGAACGACAGCGCGGCGCCGACGCGGCGCGGCGGACCGCGCGTCGCCATCGCGCCGTTCTCGTTCACCGCCGACAGGCAGGGGCAGGAATACATCGCCGCCGGCCTGCGCGCGGAATTGATCGGCCTGCTTTCGGAATTCGAATGGCTGACTGTCTTTCCGCTCGGGCGTGCGGTCGATCTGGCCGGCGGCGCGACGCCGCCCAACTGGAACATCGACTTCCTCGTGAAGGCGAACGTGCAATTGGCCGGCGAGCGCGTGATCGTCGCGCCATCGCTTCTCGACGGACAGACAGGCGCCGTGCGCTGGACGGCGCGCTACGAGACGGATTTCAAGGGCGCCGACGTGGTCGCCATGCAGCGCCAGATCGCGACGCGCATCGCGGCCGATGTCGGCCAGCCCTACGGCGCCGTCGCCAATCTGGAGGTGACGCGCGCGGCGCGGGACGCGTTCGACGGGGACGAATCCTATCGCTGCCATCTTGCGGTGTTGCAATTCTGGAACGCCGCGCGCCGCCCCGAATTCGACCGCGCTTACGAATGCGCGCGCAAGCTTGGGTCTGCGGAACAGGCTCCGCCCAACCTGCGCGCGCTCTACGCGCTGATGCTGCTCGACGGCGCGCGCTTCGGATTCGATCCGCGTCCGCGCGCCGAGATTTTTTCGCAAGCCTTCGACATCGCTGCCGACGCCTATCGCCGCGACGATCGCGCGGCGCTGACGCGCATGGCGCGATATTCCACGGCCCTGTGCCAGGGCGACATCGACACGTTCCGGCGCGTCGCCGCTTCCGTCACGCGCGACTACCCGAACAATCCCGCGGCCTTGCTCGACGTCGGCTCCAAGCTCGCGATGGGCGCCGGCGACTGGCAGGACGGGCTCGACCTCGTGGCGCGCGCCCGCGATCTTTCCAGCAACATTCCCGCCTGGTTCGACATATCGGGCGTGGTCGACGCGATCCGGCGCAAGGAAGCGCCGGCCGCCGGCGCATTGCATGCGGCGGCGCTCGAGACGCGCCATCCCCTCCTGTTGCTGGTCGACATCGCCGCCCAGAAGCAGGGCGGCTCGGGCGCCGCCGCGCGCGAAGCCGCCGGCGAACTGGCCGCATCCGGCTTTGCCGGAACGGAAGCGCTCGAGAAGCTGCTCGACGGCCAGTGCTGGACGCCGGAAGCCAAGGCCCTGCTGCGGCGGGACATAGCGATCGCCACCGGGGACTGACCGGGGTTTGACCTTGCGCCCCTTCTCGCGTACAAGACCTTGCTGCGTCGCAGCATTGGCGCTCCGATCGCGTAGGCCGTTTTGCAACGGCGCCCTCGTTGAGCGCTGCGGATGATTTTACGGACTACCCGTACGCGGGGTGGTTCTCTTGCACCAGGGACAGGCCAGCGTTCATCCGCGTCGGGGCCGTTCCGCTCTTGAAAGACTGCATTGACTGATTTTGCAGGCCTCGGCGTCGCCGAGACCATCCTTCGCGCACTTCGCGACGAGGGTTATACCCGCCCGACTCCCATCCAGGCCCGGGCCATTCCCCAACTTCTCGCCGGCGGCGACCTGCTCGGCATAGCTCAGACCGGCACCGGCAAGACCTGCGCTTTCGCAGTGCCGATCATCCAGCGCCTGATCGCCGCGCCGCGCAGGCAGCCCCAACCGGGAACGACGCGCGCGCTGGTTCTCGCGCCGACGCGCGAACTGGCGGTGCAGATCGCCGAAAGCTTCCGCAACTATGGCCGCCATGCCCAGTTGCGCGTCGCCGTCATCGTCGGCGGCGTGTCGATGGGCCCGCAGGTCCAGCAGATCTCGCGCGGCCTCGACGTGCTGGTCGCCACGCCCGGCCGCCTGCTCGATCACATGGACGCGCGCCGCCTGCGCCTCGACGCGACCGAAGTCGTCGTGCTCGACGAAGCCGACCACATGCTCGACCTCGGCTTCATCGTGCCGATCCGGCGCATCGTCTCGAAACTGCCGAAGCAGCGCCAGACGCTGTTCTTCTCCGCGACCATGCCGCGCGAGATCGCGAAACTCGCCGACGAGATGCTCGACAATCCCGGACGCGTGGAGGTCACGCCCGTCGCCACGACAGCCGAACGCGTCGTGCAGAAGGTCTATCTCGTCGACCACGCCGCCAAGCGCGACCTGCTCGTCGAAATCCTGTCCGGCGCCAACGTCTCGCGCGCGCTCGTCTTCACGCGCACCAAGCGCGGCGCCGACCGGGTCTCGCGCATTCTCGACGAGGCGGGCATTTCCGCCGGCGCCATTCACGGCAACAAGAGCCAGAACAATCGCCAGCGCACGCTCAACGACTTCAAGTCGGGACGCGTCACGGCGCTGGTCGCCACCGACATCGCCGCGCGCGGCATCGACGTCGACGGCGTCTCGCATGTCGTCAATTTCGAACTGCCAGAGGTTCCGGAGACTTACGTGCATCGCATCGGCCGCACGGCGCGCGCCGGCGCGGAAGGAATCGCCATCTCGCTCTGCGAGAACAGCGAGCGCGGCATGTTGAGGGCTATCGAGAAGACGACGCGCCAGGAGATCGAATCCGAGGATCGTCGCGATCCCTCGCGGCGCCACGACAATGACGAAGCGCCCGAACAGCGGAAGCAGCGTCCGCGTCCAGCCGGCCAGCGTTCGCGGCCGCAGGGCGCCGGACCGCGTCCGCAAGGGCAGCACAAGCCGGGCGAGCACAAGCGCGGCGAACATCGTCCCGCCCGGCAGGGCGAGGGACGCAGCGACGCCCAGCGCGCTCATGCGCCCGCGGGCGCGCGTCCTCCCAAGGCGCCGGGCGCCGGACGGCCGAAGCGTCGTCGCTTCCGCGCGGCGGGCGGCGCCGGAGCGCCGCGCGCGCAGTAACGAACCCTGCGGCCGCGGAGGTCAGACCTTCTGCGGCCGCATGTCTTCGCGCGAGATGCCGGCGACGACGACAGGCTTCTTCATCGCATCGCGGCGGAACGGTTCGCCGAGTTCCTGATTGAGGATCACCTCGATGAAGGTGGTCACGCCGTTCTTCTGCTCCTCGCAGGATTTGGCGATCGCTTCCGTGAGCTGCGTCTGGTTGCGCGCCTGCACGCCCTTCAGTCCGCACGCCTCCGCGACGCGCGCGTAGGAAAGGTGCGGGTCGAGTTCGGTGCCGACGAAATTGTCGTCGTACCAGAGCGTCGAATTGCGCTTCTCCGCGCCCCACTGGTAATTGCGGAACACGACCATCGTGATTGCCGGCCATTCCTCGCGGCCGATCGAGGACATCTCGCTCATTGAAATGCCGAAGGCGCCATCGCCGGCGAAGCCGACCACCGGCGTGTCGGGATTGCCGATCTTGGCGCCGATGATCGCCGGAAAGCCGTAGCCGCACGGCCCGAACAGGCCGGGCGCCAGATATTTGCGGCCCTGATCGAACGTCGGATAGGCGTTGCCGATCGCGCAATTGTTGCCGATGTCGGAGGAGATGATCGCCTCGCGCGGCAGTCCTGCCTGGATGGCGCGCCACGCCATGCGCGGCGACATGCGGTCGGGATCGCGCTGGCGCGCGCGCTCGTTCCATGTCGTGCCCGGATCGTCGTCCTCGTGATCCATGCCGGAGAGCTGCTGCAGCCACGCCGACTTCGACGTGTGGATGAGCGCCTTGCGCTCGTCGCGACCCTTGTCGCCGGCCTTCGGCGAAAGTTGCGCCAGCAATTGCTGCGCGACCAGCTTGGCGTCGCCGCAGATCGCCACCGCGACGGGCTTGGTCAGGCCGATGCGGTCGGCGTTGATGTCGACCTGGATGATCTTTGCGTTCTTCGGCCAATAGTCGATGCCGTAGCCGGGCAGGGTCGAGAACGGATTGAGGCGGGTGCCGAGCGCCAGCACGACGTCGGCCTTGGCGATCAGTTCCATCGCCGCCTTCGATCCGTTGTAGCCGAGCGGACCGCAAGCCAGCGGATGCGAACCGGGGAAGGAATCGTTGTGCTGGTAGCCGGAGCAGACGGGCGCCGACAGTTTCTCGGCGAGCGCCACGCATTCGGGAATTGCTTCGCCGATGACGACGCCGGCGCCGGAAAGAATGACGGGGAAGCTTGCTTCCGAAAGCAGCTTCGCGGCTTCCGCGACCGCGTTGGCGCCGCCGGACGGGCGCTCGAATTCGATCGGCGTCGGCAGGGCGACGTCGATGACCTGCGTCCAGAAATCGCGGGGCACGTTGATCTGCGCCGGCGCCGAAAGGCGCCGGGCCTTGAGGATGACGCGGTTCAGCGTCTCGGCGATGCGCGAGGGATCGCGGACTTCTTCCTGGTAGCAGACGCAGTCGCGGAACATCGCCATCTGCTCGACTTCCTGGAAGCCGCCCTGGCCGATCGTCTTGTTGGCGGCCTGCGGCGTCACCAGCAGCATCGGCGTGTGGTTCCAGTAGGCGGTCTTGATGGACGTCACGAAATTCGTGATGCCCGGGCCGTTCTGGGCGATGCACATCGCCATCTTGCCGGTCGTGCGTGTGTAGCCGTCGGCGATGATCGCGCCGTTTCCTTCGTGCGCCACGTCCCAGAACATGATGCCGGCCTGCGGGAACAGGTCGGAGATCGGCATGAACGCCGACCCGATGATGCCGAAGGCATTGTCGATGCCGTGCATCTGCAGGACCTTCACGAAGGCTTCTTCCGTCGTCATTCTCATCTTTGTCTTCTCTTTCTTCCCTGGATTTGCGCGGCGTCAGTTTCTGACGACGGATGATGTCTGGCCGAACAGGGTCTTGCGCTGTTCGTCGGTCAGATCCTCGGGCCTCGGCATGCGGATCGCCTCTCCGGCCTTGTATGCCCGCTGCGTGCCCGGGCGCGCCTTCACGGCTTCGAACCAGCGCTTGAGATTCGGGAAATCGTCGAGGTCCTGCCCCTGCCGCTTGTGTGGCACGATCCAGGGGTACGAGGCCATGTCGGCGATCGAATATTCGCCGGCGATGAATTCGTGATGCGCGAGTTGCCGGTCGAGCACGCCGTAGAGGCGATTGGTCTCGTTCACGTACCGGTCCTGCGCATACGGAATCCTTTCGGGGGCGTAGAGCGCGAAATGATGGTTCTGTCCAGCCATCGGGCCGAGCCCTGCCATTTGCCAGAACAGCCATTGCAGCACGTTCGCGCGTCCCCGCAGGTCGTCCGGCAGGAAGCGGCCGGTCTTCTCGGCCAGATAGACGAGGATGGCGCCGGATTCGAAGATCGACACGGGCGCGCCGCCATCGGCTGGCGCCTGGTCGACGATCGCCGGCATCCGGTTGTTGGGCGCGATGGCGAGGAATTCCGGCCTGAATTGTTCTCCGGCGCCGATGTTCACGGGGCGTAGCGTGTAGGCGAGCCCGGCCTCCTCGAGAAACATCGTGATCTTGTGGCCGTTGGGGGTCGGCCAGTAGTGCAGGTCGATCATAAAAATCCGCCGGGCGAGCAGGGCGCTCGTCCGGCAGTTTCAGGTCTAGTCAGCCGTGGCGCAAGGGCCGCAGCCGATTACCAGGCGCGCGAGGTGAACAGGCCCGGGCGATTGTAGATCGGCGCATGAAGGCCGGCGCCGGTATAGCCGGTGAAGCCGGTTCCGCAGGGAACCTGCTGGACCACGCCGTCGATCGTGCAGGTGCAGGTGCGCGTCACGGTGCGATAGACCGTCGTCGGCACGTAGGCGGTGCTCTGGACGGCCTGGTAGGTCGTGACGGGCACGTAACGCGTCTGCGTGACGGGCTGCAGGACCGTCTGCGGCACGGCGTAGGTGCGGCTCCAGGTCTGCGTGGCGGGGGCCGCGTAGCCGTAGGACGGCGCCGCATATCCGACCGCGTAGCCCGTCGAGGGCGCGGCGTCGTATCCGTAGTCCGAACCATAGGCCGCGCCGGCGCCATAGGCGGCGCCTGCGACCACGGCGGCGGCGGCGGCGGTCGGGACGACCGCGCGACGGCCCCAGCCGGCGGCGTAGCCGGCCCGGTATCCGACGCGGGCGCCGACGTAGCGTGGCGCGACGCCGACACGGGCGACGCCGACGCGTGCGACGCCGGCGCGGGCGACGGGGGCGACAGCCGGGCGCGCGGCCCAGCCGCGGGCATAATTGCGATAGGCGGCGGAAGCCGGCGTGGAGGCGAGGGCCGCGACGGACGCGACGGCAGCCAGGCCGAGGACCGAAATGGTACGCATCAAATACTCCTGTCTCGTTTCGCGCCGGTCGGGATGCCGGAACGGCGCAGGTTCCGGCGACGACGAGCGTCGTCCGGGGTCAGGAGCAATCGGCGGTCCAGAAAGGTCTAGCGATCGGCCCAGTCGAGCGAACGCGCGACGGCCTTGGTCCAGGCGGCCATGAGGCGATCACGCTCGGCGGCTGGCATGGCGGGCGTCCAGCGCCGGTCGACGCCCCAGTTGGCGGATATGTCCTCCGTCGAGGACCAGTAGCCGACCGCGAGCCCCGCGGCATAGGCGGCGCCCAGCGCCGTCGTCTCGATCACCTTCGGCCGCACGACCGGCGCATCGAGAATGTCGGCCTGGAACTGCATCAGCAATTCGTTGACGACCATGCCGCCGTCGACGCGCAATTCGCGGATGGCGACGCCGGAATCCCTGACCATCGCGTCCAGCACTTCGCGCGTCTGGTAGGCGGTCGCCTCGAGCGCCGCGCGCGCGATATGTCCCTTGTTGGCGAAGCGCGTCAGCCCCGCGATGATTCCCCGCGCGGATTCCTTCCAGTGCGGCGCGTAGAGGCCCGAGAAGGCCGGCACGAAATAGACGTCGCCATTGTCGGCCACGGTCTTGGCCAGCGCCTCTATCTCCGGGGCGCTCTTCACGAGGCCGAGATTGTCGCGCAGCCATTGCACCAGCGCGCCGGCGATGGCGATCGAACCTTCGAGGGCGTAGACCGCCGGCCGGTCGCCGAGCTTGTAGCCGAGCGTCGTCAGGAGACCGCATGTCGAGGGAAAGGGCTTCTCGCCGGTGTTCATCAGCATGAAGCAGCCGGTGCCATAGGTGTTCTTCGCCTGGCCCGGCGTCAGGCACGCCTGGCCGAACAGCGCGGCCTGCTGGTCGCCGAGAATGCCGGCGAGCGCAACGCCGGCCAGCGGCCCGGAGCACTTGCCGTAGATTTCGCTCGAAGACCTGATCTGCGGCAGGCAGGCGCGCGGAATGCGCAGCAGCGACAGGATGTCGTCGTCCCAGTCGAGCGTCGCGAGGTTCATGAGTTGCGTACGCGAGGCGTTGGTGACGTCCGTGACATGCAGGCCGCCGTCCGGCCCGCCCGTCAGGTTCCACGCGAGCCACGCATCTATGTTGCCGAACAGGAGGTCGCCGCGCGCAGCGGCCTCCTGCGCGCCTTCCACACTGTCGAGCAGCCATCTGAGTTTCAGCCCGGAGAAATAGGTGGCGAGCGGCAGCCCGGTCTTTGCGCGCAGGCGATCCTTGCCGCCGTCGCGCTCGTATTCCGCGACGAGGCGATCGGTGCGCGTGTCCATCCAGACCAGCGCATTGTGCAGGGGCTTGCCGCTGCGCCGGTCCCACACCACGCTCGTCTCGCGCTGGTTGGTGATGCCGACGGCGGCGAGGTCCTTCGTCGACAGTCCCCCTGCGGCGAGCGCCTCGGCGATCACGGTCCGGGTGTTCGTCCAGATTTCCTCGGCGTCGTGCTCGACGAAGCCGGGCCTCGGACAGATTTGCGCGTGCTCCTTCTGCGCCAGCGCGATGATCTCGCCCTTGCGATCGAAGACGATGAAGCGCGAGGACGTCGTCCCCTGGTCGATCGACCCGACATAGCGGCTCATGCTGTTTCCGTCCCGACTTTGATCTTGTTCTTGAGATAGGCATCGATGGCTTCGGCCGAGCTCGCCGCGCCGTGCAGGCCGAGCTTGGTGCGCCGCCAGAGCACGTCTTCCGCCGTCCGAGCCCATTCGCGCGCAACGAGATAATCGAGTTCAGCTTCCGTCAGTCCCGCGCCGAAATCGCGGCCGAGCTCGGACATGGATTTTGCATCGCCGAGAATTTCGCGCGCCAGCGTCCCGTAGGATCGCGCCAGACGCAGCGCGAGCGCCTCCGGCAGAAATGGCTTTTCCGCGCGCAACCGGTTGGCGAAATCTTCGGCGCTTCCCGAAAAATCGCCGCCGGGCAGCGGGGCGTCTTCGGTCCACGGCGCTCCGCGCGCGCCGATGCCGGCGCCGATCTTCTCGAGCATCGCCTCCGCGAGCCGACGGTAGGTCGTGATCTTGCCGCCGAAAATGTTGAGGAGCGGCGCGCCGTCGATCTTTTCGTCCTCGATCACATAGTCGCGCGTCGCCTCCTGCGCCGCCGTGGCGTGGTCGTCGTAGAGCGGGCGCACGCCTGAATAGGCCCAGACGACGTCGGCAGGCCCGATCTCGCGCGTGAAATATTCGCTCGCCGCCGCGCAGAGATAGCGTGTCTCCTCGTCGGTGATCGCGACAGCGCCGGGATCGCCCGCATAATCCCGGTCGGTCGTGCCGATCAACGTGAAATCCTGCTCGTAGGGGATCGCGAAGATGATGCGGTTGTCGGCGTTCTGGAAGATGTAGCAGCGGTCGTGATCGTAGAGCTTGCGCACGACGATGTGGCTTCCCTGCACGAGGCGCACGTGATGCGGCTCGCGATGGGCGAGCGGCCCTTCCATGATCCTGTCGACCCAGGGGCCGGCCGCATTGACGACGAGCCGCGCAAACGCTTCTTCTTCGCGTCCGGTCTCGGCGTCGCGCATCCCGATGCGCCAGACGCCGTCTGTCGCGCGGACCGAAACCACTTCACGACGCGTCTCGACGATGGCCCCGCGGTCGGCGGCGTCGCGGGCGTTGAGAACGACGAGGCGGGCGTCATCCACCCAGCAATCGGAATATTCGAAGCCGGTCGAGAAGCCGGGCTTCAGCGGCTTGCCCGCCGGCGCGCTTCTCAGGTCGATCGTGCGCGTCGCCGGCAGTTTCTCGCGGCCGCCGAGATGATCGTAGATGAACAGGCCCGTGCGCAGCATCCAGGCCGGTCGCAGTCCCTTCGCATAGGGCAGCACGAAGCGCAGGGGATGGACGATATGCGGCGCGTTGCGCCAGACGATCTCGCGTTCGCTCAGCGCCTCGCGCACCAGCCGGAATTCGTAATATTCGAGGTAGCGCAGGCCGCCGTGAATGAGCTTCGTCGCGCGCGACGAGGTGCCGCTGGCGAGGTCGTTCATTTCGGCGAGGCGCACCGTATAGCCGCGGCCGGCCGCGTCCCGGGCGATGCCGCACCCGTTGACGCCGCCGCCGATGACGAAAATATCCGTTATGTCGCGGCCTGCGGGCGCGTCCCCGGTCAAACGGCTCTCCTGTCGTTGACCGGTAAACTATCGCCGTCGCGCAGCCGCGCAAGGCCGGCCTGGGGAAGGCTCAGGCGGCGACGAGGCGCGTTTCGGTGAGGATCGTGGCGGCGGCGATCATTGCCCGGCTGTAGAGCCGCGCCGTTCCGGGCGAACCCTGGAAGCGTACGGCCGCGACATCCACCAGTTCGTCCAGCACGAGCCGGTCGATCGCGTCGACGGCTTCGGCGCCGAGCCGGGACCGGGCGGCGAGCCTCAGCAGGTCGCGGCGCGCTTCCGCCGCCCTGCGCTTCTCCTGCGAAAGGATCAGGCGCCACAGCCGGATGTGATGGCGCGCCATCGTGCGAAGGTCATCGTGATTGTCGCCGAAGAAAACCGAATAGGCGTCGACGATGCGGTCGCCGAGCACCGGCTCGCACCAGTTCAAAATGTCTTTTTTCAAATGATCCGCGTCGTCGCCGCGCATCGAGGCCTCCCAGCCGAATCAACGATACCGACGCAACAAGACAATCATCGCATTTCCACAGCTTTCCGCAACGGCGCCCAAGCGCAAATGTGCGCCATCAAATGCTCGCGAGCCGCGTGAGGACGTATTGGCAATCCCGGCGACACGGGCGAAAAAGGATCGATGTTCTCGCCAAGCGTTTCGTCGGTCACGCCATTTCTGTTTTTCGGCGGCCCATACTCCAACCTTCAGGCGCTGGAGGCGCTCCTCGCGGAGGCCGCGCGGCGTCGCATTCCGCCGTCGCAGATCGTGTCCACCGGCGACCTCGTCGCCTATTGCGCAGACGCGAAGGACGTCGTCGACCGCGTCCGACAGACCGGAATTCGTTTCATCCGCGGCAATTGCGAGGAGCAGCTGGCCGCCGGCGCCGCCGATTGCGGCTGCGGCTTTGCGCCGGGCGGCGCGTGCGACAGGCTTTCCGCCCACTGGTTCGGGCATGCCTTGCGCCAGCTCGACGAAGACGACCGGCGATTCCTCGGCGCGGCGCCGGCGCGCCTCGAACTCGTCGTCGCAGGACTACGCATCGCCGTCGTTCATGGCGCCTCCGGGCAGACCAACCGCTTCGTTTTCGCTTCCACGCCGGAAAGGATCAAGACCCACGATCTCGACCTCCTGCGGGCCGATGTCGTCGTCGCCGGGCATAGCGGCCTGCCTTTCACGCAATCGCTCGGCGCGCGCCTCTGGCACAATCCCGGCGCGCTCGGCATGCCCGCCAACGATGGCGCGCCACAGGTCTGGTTCAGCGTCGTCTCGCCCGGGAAAGAGACCGGCAGCCTCGAAATCGAACATGCCGCGCTGGACTATGATTTCGAGGCGGCGGCGCGCGCGATGGAGAAGGCGGGACTGGCCCCCGACTACGCGCTCACGCTGCGCAACGGGATCTGGCCGAATTGCGACGCCTTGCCGCCGGCGGAGACGCGGGCGCAGGGACACAGGCTGGATCGCGTCCACCTGACATGGAGGGCCGGCGACGAGACGCGCTGGCCGCTCCAGGCCGAAGAGCCGGCGCGCGCCGGTCCGGCCGCATCGCCGGCTTTCACGCCGTTCGAGCGGCTCGACACGCTGTGGATCAATACGGGCACGCTTTGCAATCTCGCCTGCGCGACCTGCTACATCGAATCCTCGCCGCGCAACGACGCCCTGTCCTTCATGAGAGCGGACGAGGTATCCGGCCTGCTCGACGAGATCGCACGCGAAAACTTGTCGACGCGCCTCATCGGCTTCACCGGCGGCGAGCCGTTTCTCAATCGCGACCTGCCTGTCATGCTCGCCGATGCGCTCGAGCGCGGCTTCGAGACCCTCGTCCTGACCAATGCCATGAAGCCGATGCGGCGCGCGGCGCGCGACCTGATCGCGCTGAAGCAACGGCACGGCGCGCGCCTGGCGCTGCGCGTATCGCTCGATCACTACACGCGCGAACTGCATGAGATTGAGCGCGGTCCGCGCAGTTTCGAACCGGCCATGCAGGGCCTCGCCTGGCTGGCGCGCGAGGGCTTCCAGGTCTCGGTCGCCGGCCGGCTCTATTCCGGCGAGAGCGAGAGCGTTGCGCGCGGCGGCTATGCGCGTCTGTTCGCGGACCGGGGTCTGCCGCTCGACGCCCTCTCTCCGGACTGCCTCGTCCTGTTTCCGGAAATGGAAGCGGCCGCGACGGGACCGGGGCTGGACGAATCGTGCTGGGCGGCGACCGGTCGGTCGCGCTCGGACATGATGTGCGCCACATCGCGCATGGCCCTGCGCCGCAAGGGGGCCGATCGCCTGTCGATTGTCGCCTGCACCCTGCTTCCGCACGCCAGTTCGTTCGATTTCGGGCCGACGCTGCAAGGCGCGGCGCGGGACGTGGCGCTCGTTCATGCCCATTGCGCCGCCTTCTGCCTGTTCGGCGGCGCGAACTGTTCCAAATGACTGCCGCGCAGGTCGGGCGGCTCCGGGGTTGCAGTCGTCGCCCCGTCGTCGGAAAATGGGAAAACTCGAATTCAAAGAGCGTCACATGCGTAATTTGTTGTTTTTGGCCTGCGCCGCGGCGCTGACACTCGCGCTGTCGGGCTGCGACCGCTGCGGCGATCCGGTGAAGATCAATTTTCCCGGCGTGAACGCCTGCAGCGAATCCAGATAGGCGCTCGTCGCGCCGCAAGACGCCGGTCAGCGCGTCGATCAGAATATATCGGAGGAAACGACAAGATGCTCGCAATGCAACCGGTCGCGCCGGGAACCGAACCGGCAAAACCGCGGCCGGCTTCCACGGTGCTGCTCGTGCGCGACGGCGCGGACGGCATGGAAGTCTTCATGGTCGTGCGCCACCACCAGATCGACTTTGCCTCCGGCGCGCTCGTCTTTCCGGGCGGCAGTCTGGACGCCGACGACTTTGTCATCGCCGCCGATTCCAGCCGTCACAGCGGGGCGGGGGACCTCGACGAACAGGCGCGCGCGTTCCGCATCGGCGCCTTGCGCGAGACGTTCGAGGAATGCGGCGTGTTGCTGGCGCGTCCGCGCGGATCGCAGGCGCTGGTCGACGGCGCGCGCGTGAACGCGATCTCGAAGAAGGCCGAGGGCCGGAAGTTCTCGGACCTCATGGCCGAGGAAGACCTGGTCCTCGCGCTCGACCTGCTGACGCCCTATGCGCACTGGATCACGCCGACGGCCCTGCCGAAGCGCTTCGACACGCACTTCTTCATCGCCGCCGCGCCCGCCGACCAGCTCGCGCTGCACGACGGATCTGAATCGGTGGATTCGGTTTGGATCAACCCGGCGCGTGGCCTCGCCGAGGCCAAGACCGGCAAGTACACGATGGTGTTCGCCACCCGCGTCAACGTCGAAATGCTCGGGCGCCAGAACGACGTGGCTTCCGCGATCGAAGCGGCCCGCGTGCGAAAGATCGTGACCGTTCAACCGGACGCGCAGAAAAACCCCGACGGCAAGGGTTTCATCCTGAAGATCCCGCTGGAAGCGGGTTATGGCGGGGATACGTTCACGTCCTGAGCGAACGCCGGCGCCCATGTCCGGGCGCCGGCGTCGATTTGATCGTGATCGAAGCGCCTTTCTCAGTGCGCCATGAATACCGGCAGCGTCATCGACGACAGGATCGTCCGCGTCGCGCCGCCGAGCACGAATTCGCGCAGGCGCGAATGCCCGTATCCGCCCATGACCAGAAGGTCGGCGTTCTCGTCCGCCGCATAGGACAGGATCAGCGAGCCGACATCGTCGCCGCGCGGGAGCGTCTTCAGTTCGGCCTGGATGCCGTGACGCGCCAGGTTGCGCGTGACGTCGAAACCCGGCAGGTCGGAGGTCGAGCGATTGCCGTTGACCATCGTCACGACTTCTACGCGTCCGGCGCGCTTCAGGAGCGGCATGGCGCAGGTCAGCGCGCGGGCGGCCGCCGCGCCGCCGTCCCAGGCGAGGATGACGCGGCCGAGCTTGGCCGGCCCGCGGTGGATGTAGGGCAGGATCAGAAGCGGCCGCCCCGAGTGGAACAGCACGCCCTCGATCATCAGTCCGCTGGCGCCCTGGTCGGAGCCTTCGGGCTGGACGGCGATCGTCATGTCGAAATTGCGGGCGATGCGCGCGATCGCATTCGGCGCGTTGCCGGGCGCGGGCTCGACCTTGACGAGTTCACATGAGCCGGCGCGCGGCGCCGCCTTTTCGAATCGCGCATAGCCCTCTGCGATTTCCTTCATTGCGGCGGCCTGCGCGGTCTGTACGAGTTCGTAGGGAAACTCGCCCATGAAGGCGGGCGCCGGCGGCAATTGCTGGACGAGGCCGAGCACGGTCGTATGCGCGCCGAAGGATTCGGCCAGCGAGTGCGAAAATTCGGCGAGCGCGTCGGCGTCCGCGGCGCGTTCCAGAACCACCATCATGTCCTTGACGCCCATGATCGCCTCCTGAGTTCTCGTTTATGTGCTGACTCTTTCCCTATGCGGCCAGCGTGACAGGCGCGTTGCGCGGGATCAAGGCGACACGCGGCGCGCAAAAATCCGTTCGAATTGGAACGAACCGGTTCAGGCGCGGTTCAGGCTGAAAGGTAAAGAAATGCAACCGGGCGCGCGGCATTAACGCGCCCGTGCGATCCGCCGGCCTAAACCGGATGGATCAGGAGGCTTCGATGATCCGTCCGGAATTGCACCGCGTTTCGCGCACCGCCGATGCGCTGTCGCATCCGCCGTCGCGGCCGCGCCTCGACGCGATCGCCTGGAAAGCTGGAAAGAAGCAGCAGGAGACCGCGGCGGCCGAGCAGGTCGCCGTTTTTCTCGAAACGCTGGAGAGAACGCCCCGGGCGCGGCGGCGCGCCGGCGCGAACTAGTTCACCACATCCGTTCGAGCATGGTGCGACGTTCGGCCTTGCGGGCCTTGCGCGCCGCATAGCGGGCGTCGCGCTCCGCCTTCTTCTCTGCTTCCAGCATCGCCTTGAGTTCGGCTTCTTCGGCGGCCTTCTTGGCGGCCTCGGCCTCCTCGCGCTTGCGCTGCTCCTCGCGGGCGACGGCCTCGGCCGCCTCGCGGGCCAGGCGTTCGGCCTCCTCGCGGGCGCGCTGGGCGGCGCGCTCGGCTTCCTCGCGGGCCCGGCGTTCGGCCTTTTCGGCTTCGCGGATCTTGCGCGCCTCCAGAATGGCCTGGCGCTCTGCGGCGCGGGCCGCCACGGCCGGGTCATCCGGGCTCGGGCGATTCTGGAATTTCTGGATGAGAGCCTTCTTGGCTTCGGCGGCGGACGACTGGCGGTCTTTGAAGGTGGAGCCTTGGAACTGACGCATAAGTCTCGGTGCAGGCTTTCGGGAGGGGTGGGAATGCGCGCCGTGCATGACAGAGCCGGAGCCGTCATGCAAGCCGCATGGATACAAAACGGCCTTGCGCTGGCGTCATGGCTGCTGACGCGCGCCCCGCTGGCATGCTACTTCACCTGCCAACCAGGAGAAGCCGGATGCCGCTCGACCACAAGACAATCGAAATACTGGAAGGCGTCTCCACCGCGACGCTGACGACCGTGCTTCTGAAGAAGGGGCTGCGCAATGTCTGGATTCGCGGCGCCAAGCCCATTCGCGATGGCCAGAAGCGGCTGGTCGGCCCCGCATTCACGCTGCGCTTCGTCCCGGCGCGCGAGGATCTCGCGACGCCCGAGAGCTGGGGCAACCCGATTTCCACCCGCGCGGCCGTGGAAGCCATGCCCGAGGGCGCAATCGCCGTCATCGACGCGCTCGGCGTCACGGACGCCGGTGTTTTCGGCGACATTCTTTGCGCGCGCATGGCCAAGCGGAACGTCAAGGCGATGGTCACCGACGGCGTCGTGCGCGACATGGTCGGCGTGCTCTCGACCAAGCTGCCGATCTGGTGCGCCGGCGTCGCCGCGCCTTCGTCGGTGACGGGGCTGACGTTCGTGAACTGGGGCGAACCGATCGGCTGCGGCGGCGTCGCTGTTTTCCCCGACGACATCATCGTCGCCGACGACGATGGCGCGGTGCTGATCCCGCAGGCGATGCTCGACCACGTGCTCGCCACTGCGCCGGAGCAGGAACGGATGGAAGCCTGGATCATGGACGAGGTGGCGCGGGGCGAGAAATTGCCGGGCCTCTATCCGATGAACGAGGCGACCAAGGCGCGCTACGAGGCGTGGAAGAACAAGTGACGCGCCTCGCCCCCTCCGCTTCCGGCGTGTTCCCGATCGCGCCGACGCCCTTCCTGCCGGACGGCGCCATCGACTGGACGAGCGTCGATCGTCTGTTCGAGTTCTACGCGAAGATCGGCGCCGACGGCGTGACCGTGCTCGGCGTCCTGGGCGAGGCGCCGAAGCTGGAGCCACAGGAATCGATCGAGATCGTCAGGCGTTCGGTCGGGCATCTCGCTGGCCGGCCTGTCATTGTCGGGGTCTCGGCGCCGGGACTTGCGGCGATGCGCGCGCTCGCCCGCGAGGCGATGGAAGCAGGCGCCGCCGGCGTAATGATCGCGCCGCCGAACACGCTGCGCACCGACGACCAGATCGTCAATTACTATGCGCAGGCGGCGGAAGCGGTCGGCGCCGATGTTCCCTTCGTCGTGCAGGATTACCCGCTCGTCACCAGCGTCGTGATGACGCCGGGCGTGATCCGGCGCATAGCGACGGACAATGCCAATTGCGTGATGCTGAAGCACGAGGACTGGCCGGGGCTGGAGAAGATTTCGACGCTGCGCAAGTGGCAGTCGGAAGGCGCGCTGAAGCCGATGTCGATCCTCGTCGCCAACGGCGGGCTGTTCCTCGATTTCGAGATGGAGCGCGGCGCCGACGGCTCCAACACCGGATACGCCTTCCCCGAAATGCTGATCGACGTCGTGCGCTTGTCGAAGGCCGGCGAACGCGACGAGGCGCACGATCTTTTCGATGCGCATCTGCCTTTGCTGCGCTACGAGCAGCAGCCGGGCGTCGGTCTCGCCGTGCGAAAATACGTGCTGATGAGACGCGGCGTTCTCGCCCACGATACGCAACGCAAGCCGGCCGCGCCGATGAGCGACAAGGCGCGAGCGGAAGTGGATTACTTGCTGGCGCGGCTGGCGAAGCGCGACTCCCGCGCAAAAGTGTAACCGTCACTCCTTGAACCAGGTCGCCTGCACGCCATTGGCGAGCAGTCGGCCGTCTTCGCTCCATAGCGCGCAGGTCTGGTCGGCGAAGCAATCGTGGAACACGTCGGCCTTGGCGTCGCCGAGCGCCGGCGCCGCGCCGATGCGCGACAATTCCTCCGCGCCGACGTGGAAATAGGTGGTCATCGTGATCGTCGCCATCGGCTGGAACGTGCCGCGCACGCTCATGATGCGCACGAAGAATGCGTCAGAGATGGCCGCCAGCGCCGGGAAATCGAGAGGCCGCGCCGGATTGTCCTGCATCCACAGCAGCGAACGCGAATCGCGAATGACGCCGTCGTTGCGGGGGTAGGGCATCAGGTCGCCCTCGATGAAGCGCATGTCGTAGCGCTGCACCCAGCCGGGCCGGCCGCGCCTGTCTGCGAGCATGACGTCCTTTGCTGGAGGCGCCGCGGGCGCCGGCGTCGGCAGATGCGTCCACGTCGGCCGCCGGGCGCCGCAGACCACGCTGGCCGTGGCGGCGACGACGCCGTTCTGCGTGAGTTCGACCGACCAGTGCTGCGTCGTCCTGCCGCCGCGCACCAGACGCGTTGCGATCTCGAATGCGCCGTCGGCGATTGCGCCGCAAAAATTGACGGTCAGCGCGACGGGATCGGCGAGGCGCCTGTCGTCCAGCATCACCGCGTTGAGCATCTGCGCCGCGGTGATGCCGCCGAATGGCCCCGCCATATTTGCGTAATCCGCGCTGGTTGCGCCGCGCCAGCTTCCCTCGCCCTCGCGGTTCAGCGCGATGGCCTTGTCGAATGGATGCACGTCGGTCATGCGTACGAGGCTTCCGCTTCCATGGCGAGGCCGCCTGTCGCGTTCGTCGCCCAAAGTCTGATCTTGTCTTCGCCCTGCTTCGCGCCATTCACGGAGAACGGCGCGATGTCGAACAGTGGGCTCATCGCGCGAAAGCGGAAGGCGGTCATGCCACGCGCGTCGTTGCGGCGCGCCAGATCGGCGAGCAGAGTCGCGATCAGCGGACCATGCACGATCAGCCCGGGATAGCCCTCGACCTCCGTAACGTAAGGCCGGTCGTAATGGATGCGATGGCCGTTGAAGGTCAGGGCCGAATAGCGAAACAGCAGCACGGGATCCGGCGAGATGTCGCGCGTCCACGTCGCGCCGGCGGGGGCAGGGGATGCGGCCGGCGGCGCATCGCCCGGCGCCGGCATGTCGCGATAGACGATGTCGTGTTCTTCAGTGATGGAGCCGCCCGACGAACCGGTGATTTCATGGCGCACCAGCACGAAGACCAGCGGCCCGGTTCGCCCGTGCTTCACATTCACGTCGGCGATGGTCGAGGTCCGGCGGATCGCGTCGCCGATGCGAATCGGGGCGCCGAATGCAAGGCGTCCGCCCGCCCACATGCGGCGCGGCAGTTCGACCGGAGGCAGGAAACCGCCGCGCTTGGGATGTCCGTCCGGCCCCAGTTGCGACTGCGGCGCGTGGGGCAGGAAATAGAGCCAGTGCCAGAGCGCTGGCAGCGAGTCGCCCGCGCGCGGCGCAGGATCGTCGCGATCGAGCGTGGCCGACAGGGCGGCGACCGGCCAGGGCGCGGCAGTATCTTCCAGCGTTTCCGTGCGTCCCTTCCAGCGGGCCAGCGTCTCGACGTCGATCTTGCTCATTTCCGCCTGTTTCGAAGGGCTTGTTCAATCAGGCCGCCACATTAGCGTCCCCGACCCCGCGGCCACAACATCGCGCTTGCGCCGGCGCCGATCCAATCGGCTTGAATGCGGGGGCGTGCGGCTTAAACTTCGCGAAAACGAACCACGAAAAAGACGACCCCGGAGGAAACATGCTGAAGCTCGCGGTCAATGGCGCCACCTACGAGATCGACGTCGAACCGGATACGCCGCTTCTCTGGGCGCTTCGCGAACAGGTCGGACTGACGGGAACGAAATACGGCTGCGGCATCGCGCAGTGCGGCGCGTGCACCGTGCTGATCGACGGCGAGGCGGTGCGCTCCTGCGGCGTGCAGGTCTCCGACGTGGCCGGCAAGAAGATCACCACGATCGAGGGACTCTCTGCCGGCGACGTCCTGCACAAGGTGCAGAAGGCATGGATCGAACACGACGTGCCGCAGTGCGGCTATTGCCAGAGCGGCATGATCCTGTCCGTCGTCGCGCTCCTGAAGGACACGCCGAAGCCGACGGACGCGCAGATCGACGCGGCGATCACCAACATCTGCCGCTGTGGCAGCTTCCAGCAGGCGCGTGCGGCGATTCACGCCGCCGCCGCTGCTTGAGGAGGCGACGATGCCGAAAGCCTTCTTGCTCGACCGCCGCTCCTTCTTTCTCGGCGCGGCTTCGGCCGGCGCGGGACTGACCATCGGACTCGATCTGGCCGGTTCGACAGCCGAAGCCGCGGCGACGGGTCCCGAGATCAACGCCTGGGTCGTCGTGAAACCGGACGACACGATTGTCGTGCGCATCGTGCGCTCCGAGATGGGGCAGGGCTCGCTGACCGGGCTCGCCCAGCTCGTCGCGGAAGAACTCGAAGCCGACTGGTCGAAGGTGACGACCGAGTACCCGACGCCCGGCGACAGCCATCGTCGCAAGCGCCCGTGGGGCGAATTCACGACCGGCGGCAGCCGGGGCATCCGCATCTCGCATGAATACGTCCGCAAGGGCGGGGCGGCGGCGCGGATCATGCTCGTGCAGGCCGCCGCAAACGCCTGGGGCGTCCCGGCGTCCGAATGCCGCGCCGAAAGAAGCGTCATCACGCACGCGCCGACCGGCCGCACGACGACTTTCGGCAAGGTGTCGGACGCGGCGGCGAAACTGACGCCGCCGGCCGACGTTCCATTGAAGGATCCCCGGGACTGGAAGATCGCCGGCCAGCCGCTGAAGCGGCTCGACACAATCGACAAGACCAACGGCAAGATGGTCTACGGCATCGACGTCAGGCTGCCGGGCATGCTGAACGCGGCGATCCGCGAATGCCCCGTCTTCGGCGGCAAGGTGAAGAGCTTCGACGCCGCGAAAGTCTCGGGCATGAAGGGCGTGAAGGCGGTCATGCAGGTCGGCCAGACCGCGGTCGCAGTCGTCGCCGATACATGGTGGCGCGCAAAGACCGCGCTCGATGCGTTGCCTGTCGTATGGGACGAGGGCGAGAACGCGAAAGTCAGTTCCGCGTCGATCGCCGCATGGCTGAAGGAGGGCCTCGAGGACTCGCAACCGGCCTTCGTCGGCAATTCCGCGGGCGATGCGAAAGCCGCGCTCGCCGGCGCGGCGAAGACGGTCGAGGCGACCTACGCCTATCCCTACCAGAACCACGCAACCATGGAGCCGATGAACGCGACGGCGCTCTGGACGCCCGAGAAATGCGAGGTCTGGACCGGCACGCAGAACGGCGAGGCGGCCTTCAACATGACGGTCGCGGCCTCCGGCCTGCCGCCCGAGAAATGCGAAGTCTACAAGCAGATGCTCGGCGGCGGATTCGGGCGTCGCGGCAATTCGGATTTCGTGCGTCAGGCGGTTCTGATCGCAAGGCAATTGCCCGGCACGCCCGTGAAGCTGTTGTGGTCGCGCGAAGAGGACATGCAGCAGGGCAAGTATCACCCGACGACCCAGGCGCGCCTCGTCGCAGGTCTGGACAAGGACAACAACCTCACGGCGCTGCGGATCCGCATATCCGGGCAGTCGATCCTCGCGAGTCTCAGGCCCGAGGCGCTGGTCAACGGCATGGACATGGCGACCTTTGCCGGTCTCACGAAGTCGGGCGACGCCGCGCTCGGTTACAGCGTGCCGAACCTGCTCGTCGATCATTCCATGCGCAACCCGCATGTCCCGCCGGGCTTCTGGCGCGGCGTCAACGTCAACCAGAACGCCTTCTATCTCGAGAGCTTCATCGACGAGATCGCGAGCGCGACAGGTCAGGAGCCGCTCGCCTTTCGCCGCAGGCTGATGGCGAACCATCCCAGGCACCTGCGCGTTCTTGACGCCGTCGCGGAGAGGATCGGCTGGAGCAGCGCGCCGCCGAAAGGCGTCTTCCGCGGCATCGCCCAGCACATGGCCTATGCGAGCTACGTGGCGGCGGCGGCCGAAATCTCGGTGAGCGACGGCCAGAAGATCAAGATCCATCGCATCGTCGCGGCGATCGATCCCGGCTACGCGGTCAATCCCGCGCAGATCGAGCGCCAGGCCGCCGGCTCGTTCGTCTATGGCCTGTCGGCGCTGTTCTACGGCGAATGCACCGTCAAGGACGGGCGGATCGAGCAGACGAATTTCGACACCTACAATTCGATGCGCATCGCTGAAATGCCGAAGGTGGAGGTCATGGTGATGCCGTCCGGCGGCTTCTGGGGCGGGGTCGGCGAGCCGACGATCTGCGTCGCGGCGCCGGCGGTGCTGAACGCCTATTTCGCCGCCACGGGGAAACGGGTCCGCTCCGTGCCGCTGAAGAACCAGTCGATCGGCTTCGCCTGATACGGACGCGCCAAAAAATGAGGCCCGACAAGGAAAGCCCGGCAAAGAAAAGCCCGGCAAAGAAAAGCCCGGCTCTTGGCCGGGCTTGCGAGTCAGGAGGTAAGTGAGCCTCTTGTAGCCGTGCCCCTCCTGCACGGATGTGCGTTTTGGCGCCTCTCACATTTAACTTGTCTTTTCATACGCTTAAGGTCTAGCCATAAGGCCCCCTTAAGGAGAGCGAGATGCGCACGCTCGACCAGCTGGCCGCCATCGGCCTGAGATCTGTCGCCGCGAAATGTCCGGAATGCGAAGCGGCGTTCGAAGTGCCGCTGAAGGCGATCGACCTGCCCGGCGAGACTGGCATCGAGGCCGTGACGCGGCTGCGTCCGATCGCTTGCCCTCACTGCAGCGCGTCTGCGGAAATCGTTTCGTCGGAAAATTTCGATCCGTCGATCTAGGCGGCGATCGCGTCACCGGCGAAGGCGGCAGCAAGTCCGCCGAACGGGACGCCCATGCTGATTTGGCTGGGGGACCTGGACTCCCAGCTAGAAGGGCGTCAGCCCTAAGTCTTTGAAAATCCACCCGCTTGTCGCGGTTGTCGTGGCCGGGATGACAGGTCGGGCGACAGCCCGGGATTTTGTCATGGCCACTCGCAGAAGATGGTCTGCGTCGGTCGATTGGTCAAGTCAGCGTCGCAGCTGCTTCGGCCATCCAGTCTTAATCATTAAGAGCCAGCGAGGGCACGCGGGCACGAACACCCGCGGCAACCGCTTCATGGATGGCCGACGGAAAGTCTCGCGGCAGTTCGCTCTCGACGACGGCGAGAGCCTTGTGCGCCGTATCCGCGATCGCCTCGATTGCCTCCACCATGAGCTTTCGAGGGAGACCGGCGCGCGCGCCGGTCTCGACGAAATGCCGCCCATGGATCTCGTCCATCCGGTAATGCCGGGTCGATCCGACGCTCATGGCCAACTTCATCTGGTTGCGGCGGACCTGACGGGCTTCGAGACTCGGCTGCGCAGTGAGCACGTCGTAGAGCGGGGTCAAGCGGTAGGCGCCGCCAGGCAGCAGATGGAGGCTGAAGTTCTTGGCGTGACCGTCGGTGGCGCCGATCAGCCAGAACAGGATCTGTGCCTTGAAGAAGACGCTGCGGTCGTGCGCCGGGTCGTCTGCGCCGCCCAGGAGTCTGATGATATCGGCGATGCCAGGGCCGCCATCGCTCTCGTATTTGTGCGACGGTGGAACCGACAGCGACTGGCAACAGTCCTCCTGGGGCAGGCGCAACAGCCGATCGTCCTTCGTCCACCGGCGATCGAAGCGCCGTACGACCAGCGCCTTCGTAGCGCCGAACACGCGCATGTCGGCCTTGGCGACCGGCAGGCCGAAGGCGGAAAGCAGGCGCAGGCAGTAGAACTCGTTTTCGACGCTGTTAGCCATGTCGATCCCGTGCACCTCGCCGATCTGCGGCTTCAAGATGTGCGTGGTCGGCGTCGCGCCACGCGGCCTTAGCCACTGGCCGTTCAGATAGAGCAGGGCGGTCTTTTCCTGCGCGCCGGCAAGCGAGATGCGAAATTCGTCGTCACGATCGAGTCCGAGCGGCGCACGGGCAAGGTTCTTGAGAATACGCTCGACAGCGTCGTCGTCGACAGGTTCGCCGCTGATACCTTGTGTGTCGGCGACTTCGTCGTCGCCCTGGACAAACTGCAGCGCGCCGACGCAATCCGCGCCGATTGCCGCGAGAAGGCCATAGGCGTCGGAACTCGCAGCCCCGACGCGATCGGCTACCTTTCGGCGCAACAACTCGGAGTCAGGCAGCAGATTTTCGAAGAACGCCGCTACGGGCGCTCCGCGGTAGGGGCCGTCGCGGAAGGGCAGGGAGAGCGAAATCGGGAACGCCGCTTTCCGTTCGAGCCAACCCGCGTCGTATTGGAACGTGATGGCGCCGCTCACTTCCTTGCTGAGCCGGCCTACGAGAAAATTGTTCTGATAGACGTGGAGCGGCGGGTAGGCGCGGCGGCGCGACATCAACCGTGGTCCTCGAGTTCGCCTACGTCTCGTTTCGAGCGCGGCGCGATCTGTAATTCGAGATCGAGTGCGGCCAAGACGCCCAGAAGGGTATCGAGCCTCACGGCAGGATTGCCGGTCTCGAGAAGCGAGATCGTCTCCTGCCTCAGGCCGCATTTTTCGCCGAGCCGAGATTGGCTCAGCTTCAGCGCCTTCCGCCGCCGTCGTATGGCGGCGCCGATCTGGCTAGGGGTGCGGGCGAGAAGCATGACGTATCTATGGTCTATATCCGATAATATTGCAATATCGGATATACCGCATACTTTGAAATTATGTGGATTGTCACATATTTTGCGAGTCCGCCCGTCGCGTTGGCGCGGCTTGTCCCGTTCGAGGCGGGCCACTGGCTGCCTTAAACATATGCGGCAGCTTCCTACCTCAACACGGGCCGAAGCTTCGGCATACCCGGTTGATGATTGGCGAGGGCTCGGCCCAGGCGGAGCGATGGAGCCGGGCGTGACCTTCGAACGCTGTCGGTAAAGATCGCTGTGACGGCGGCGGGTTCCGATTTTCGGCGACGCGTCAGGAGTTCTCCGCGCCCTCGTCGGGCTTAGCCGCTGCCGCTTCCTTTTTCGTCTGTCGACGCTGCTTGCGGCGCTGCGCCTCGGCAATGCGCTGCTCTTCGGTCTGCAGGGCAGAGCGAAAATCGTGCGCCGCAATAGGCACGCCGACCTTGGCGAGCTCGGCGACTATCCGCGAGACGGTCCAGTCGTTGGCAATCATCTTGTCGATCAGCTCACGATTTTCTCGGACGAATTTGATCTCCGCCTTGTCGTTGGCCTGCCGGTGTTCCGCGTAATCGACCGGCAATTTGGCCAACGCCTCGGCCGCCTTCTTCGGATCGAATGGCGACTTTTGGCCGCCCTGTGGTTTTGGTTTCCGCGCCAATTTCAGGCTCCGACGGTTAGCGCATGCAGGAGCGAATCAGTTTGTGCTGAAAAATGTCGTTGTCAAATCTCTTTCGTTTCCTCAGAATGTCGATGAGAGTATGAAAATAGCGGAATACGGAGGATGGCCAGCTGGGAGTTTGTCCGGACAAAGTCACGGCAAAGCTCAAGCTTAGATTTTCGGGGTCGCTTCGCTCAGCCCTCTCTGGGAAAACCGACGTAAAAACAGGTGGTTATATCATGGCCCGCACCGGCAAAGGGCTAAAACAGACGAAAGCCAATCGCGACGTGCGGCTCGACCTGCGGATTTCGGCAGAGGAGGCCGCAGAACTACGCGCCGCAGCGATAGCGGACGGGATGAAGCGGGCCGAGTACGCACGCCAACGCCTGTTTTCGCCGGCGCGCACCGGGGGCGGCCTTACAAAGAGCGATGTCCATTCACTCATTCGCAGTCTCGCGCCGATCGGATCGAATCTGAACCAGGTCGCACGGTCGCTGAATTCCGGGGATCCGGTCAACGAGCCGGTCCGACAGCGGATACTGGAAGCCGTCGGCAAGCTCGAAATCCTCTTCGATGAACTCGCGCGGGGCCTCGCGTGATCGCCAACCCGATCCCGAAGAAGGTCGGCCTCGCGAGGGGATCATTCGCTGCGTCGCTCAAATATATCCGCGGCGGCAGCGGCGAGCGCGTCGTGGCGGAGTTCACGCGCGGCGTATTTCGCGCAGACCTTGCGGCGGCCGAAATGGATGCCGTGGCGGCGACGAGCTCACGCTGCAAGGACCCCGTATTCCATTGGATCGTCTCCTGGGCGACCGGAGAGACCCCGACCCACGACGAGATCCGGGACATTTGCGAAACGCTTCTCGCAGATCTCGGCCTCGCCGAATCGCAATACGTGGCCGTTATCCACGGCGACACAGACAATCTGCATGCCCATATCGTAGCCAACCGCGTCGCCGACGGCAGGGCCGCGCCGATGACCAAGAGCGTCATCGCCGCCACGAAGTCGATGGCGCGACAAGCGCTTGAGCGCGGCTACGACATTGTAAAGAGCCCGCACGTCGAACCCGAAGCACGCGATCAGGCCAAGCGTCGCGGCATGACTGGCGCACAATTTGATGAGTATTGGGCCTCGCCCTCTCCGACTTTGCGCGACTGGGCGGCGCAGAAGCCAGGCGAGCCGCATCTGACGGCGCGCGAAAAGGCCCAGATCGACAAGGGCCAGGTCCCATTCCGTGTCGAGTTTCAGGAAGCCCTGACCTCCGCGTTCGCGTCCTCCGACAGTTGGACGGCGTTCGAGAAGGCATGTGCGGAAAGCGGCCTGTGCCTCCTTGTCGAGGCAAAAAAGGGAGCGACGACCGGCAAGATATTTCCGGGCGTTCGGTTCCGGACGACGGATTCCTCGCGTGGCGAGTCCGGCAGCAAGGTCGGACTTCCATATCGAATGCTGTCTGAGCGGTTTGGCCCGCATTCTACCGAACGAGCGGCGGCAGAGACGATGCTGTCGCCCGCTCCCGAGGAAGACGCCGAACCGAAGGTCCGGCTCACCCCGGCCGAAGGCCGGCTGCTTGCCGCCCAGCGCGACGCCTCGATCCTCGACCAGCGGGCGTCCACGCGAGCGGCGGGGCGGGGACAGGAACGCAAAGACGCGGTGTCGAACAGCGTGAAACGGCAGGAGCCGACGGGGATCGGTGATGCCCAGCACGACGTCGGAGCTAGCAACTCGCGAGGCGACGATTCGCAAGGGGCGAAATCCGAAACATCGACGCCGTCGAAGGGCCAATTGGCTGGAACACGAAGCTCGAAGGCCGGGTCCGCAAACAATATCGAGAGACCCCTGGTAACGGCATGGCGCGCGGCAAAAGACGCGCATTACGCCGAAGAGAGGGCGAAGAATGGCCGCATGTTTGCGCGGATGAAGGACGCGGATTGGGCGGAACGGCAAGTCGAGCGCGCCGATGTCTACAAGAACAAGGATTGGGTGGAAGCGGGGATCCGCCTGTTCTTTCCCCGCGCGATCAGGAATGTGACGCGTCGCGCCTATCGCGCGGGCCTTCGCCGCCAGGCCGAGGCGCTGTCGCGGGAGCAGAAGGCGCGCTGGGCCCAGCGGGTAGAGCGATTCAGAGCTGACCAGCGGATCGCGAAGCCGCCGACTTTTCCGGAGTTCCTGGGACGGCGGATTCTCGAACATGATCGCGAGGCCGTCGCGCTTCTGCGGAAGATCGATCCGCAGCGGGCGGCTTTCCTGGAGCGGAAGGCAGCGACTAGGGCGAGCAAAAGATTCCGTGATCGTTTCGAACGAATCCGTACCGCTATTTATTCGCGGTTTGACGAGGCACACGGCGAACGCGTCGACAAGCTTCTCAACATTTTCTTGCCAGACACGGCGGTCGGCCAGCTCATGCCCGATCTCGGAGATAAGAGCGAACGCAACGTGCGGTGGCTCTCTGCCTGGGTCCTGGACAAGCTCGAGAAGAAGCGCGAGCGCGAAGCTGCCGAACGGCGTGCCCGCGAGGAAGCGGCCGAGGAGGCTGCCAAGAGGGCCGTCGAACTTCTCGACCGCACGCTGCAGCGTCTGGCGCGCTTGCGCGGAGGGCGGGCACGTGGCGGACCGGTGTCTGACGCGCCGCCCGCCGTTCGAGACCGGCTGGAACGGATCGTGGCGGTCGTCGTGAAACGATTCCACGAATTGTATTGGGAGCCTCTCGTGAAATATGCGCGGGAGTGGCCGCACGTGCCGGCCCATCAGCTCGTCTACGGCCTGAAAATTGTTCAGCGAGACGAAGGCGAACGCCGTCGGCGTTGGTTGATTCAGTGGATCGCCAGTCAGACCTACGCGATCAACAAGGAGTTGAGAAATCGCCAGATCGAAGAAGACAGGAGAGCCAGGGAGGCACGAAATCAGCCTTTCAGCATTTTTGGCCAACCTATAAAGACGCATCAGAGGCCGAACGGCGAGCCTAAGACGCCCGCGAAGTCAGTCGGCCCGATCGCGGCTGGTCTTACGGGCGGATCGAAGTCCGCCGAGCCGTCGAAATCTGGCCCAAGCGCCGAAACTTCGTCGATCGACAATGTGCCAATTTTGGTATCCGCACCTCCCGCACCGACGACTACAGAAGCGCACTTCAAAGACGTTTCAAACGGTCACATCGCTGCACAGCCGCGTCTTGCGCGCGAGCAACAGCACCGCAACTCGGCTTTCGCGCCAGAAGCAGCATCGTTGCCGCTTGCCGGAAAGGTAATTGAACACCAGAACTTGGCCCCCGGCGCCGATGCGCCTGAGCCGCGCCGAGACGAGATAGTGTCGGCGCCCGCCTGGGCGACTTCGCGCGCAGAAGTTCAGTCTCCCGCTGCATCTCGACCCATTTCCGAATCTGAGGTCACAAGCCCCGGGAGGACACCTCTAAACGCACCCAATGCGTCTGTCCCACCTGGAGACGCAAACGGCGCAAAAGCGAAGCAGCACAAGAATCCAAACGCCGACATCGGGCTTGCCCTCTCGCAGATTAAGCAACTATTCAAGCAGTCCAAGCCTGTCGGCCGCGTTCTTGCGCGATTTTTCCTGGACCTCGCGAAACGGCATCCAAATGTGCCGCTAGAGGACGATGTACGGGCGGCGATGGAAGTAGCCAAAATGACCGCTGACGAGCCCGCAAGGGAACTCCTGTTCATCCTTGGCGCGCTCGCGCGCGCGAACCGCGTGTCCGATGTGCCACGCCTTCAGCGGATCGATAATGCTATGCGGCAAGTGCGTCTCCCGGGTGTCCGCGCGCAGCTGATCAAGCGGGGCGGCGTTCGCCTGGCAACGTTTATCCAAGACGAGACCACTGGCGGCGGCGGCCGCGGTCCGCCTGTTCCGGAACAAGGCCGAGGTCGCGGCTGATGCTTACTTCACGGCTATAGCCGAATTGGAGGAAGCCAGTCAGCACCACGCGATCAGGAGGGAGTGCTTTGCGTCGCGGTACGGCTGCTGCTTTCAGTCGTAAATTCCCGTTGGCTGGGTGTCCGGGACCGGCCATTCAAGCCCGCGCGCCCCGCAGCGGACGTTCGCAACTGCAGAAAGGGGCGGTTTGCAGACGTAGAGCGGTCGCTCGTGCGATGGCTGTTTTGGCCGAGACCGGGCGCGCGGCGGCCGCGATTGCGATGCAGACTACCCTTAGAAATCGGGGGTGTCGTTCGGCCCTTTTTTCTCGAAATCTAGCTTCAGTTCAACCGCGGCTTGAGTGTTACTCTGCTGCAATCCATTTGACGTCGATTCTGTTTTCCCAACCACAATTACGCCGAGCGCTGGTATCGAACTGAGCGTTGTTCGTATCGATGTGTTTGATGTTTGGCCGCTTGTCTTTAGCCAACCCGTTGACGTTGTCTCTATCTCATCCACATGGAGCAAACATCCAGACAAAATAACATCGCGACCGCCAATGCGTTTTTTGCTTATGTGCATCTCACCGATAGTAACTCCGTCGACATCTGATGTTGTCATTGTGTAAGTGCCGCTGTCACTTCCGAAACCATTACCATCTGGAATGTACGAATACGTTGTGCGGTCAACTTTTTTGCTTGAGCTTGGCCGAAATATGTGTTGAGCAGCGAGCCGTCCTTTTACGTATAATGACTTAACAGCAATATCATTTCCAGAGATCCGAGCAATAATTAATTCATCGCCCTTTCGATAGATATGAGATTCAGTGACAACATCTCGGCCATTGAAATTCATATGACTTACAACTGCAAAAGGTTGGTTCGATGTGCGTATCTGAGAGCATAAATCCGGCTCTGCCGACGCAAATGAGCAAGTGAGCGTCCAACTAATTATCGAAAGACGATATAGGACTTGCATTGGAGGCTCCAGCAGTCAGTAAATATAGGAATGGGTCGTCTTGCTATCAGGCGGTCGACGAGGCTGAATACCAAGCTTGTTCCCTTTGAATTAAAAGAGGGTCAATATGTCACTGATAAATTTGGGACATCGTATAGCCAACTGTCCGCTTCGTCCCGCGTTACTCATTTTCGGCTATTGAACGTCTCAAACCGGTCGCGCATTAGCGCCAGCCTCGGAAACTGACATTCGGGCGGACGCGCCCGGCAGCGGACCTTCCCAGCCACTGGAAAGGGCAGATAGGAGACGCTGGGAGAGTAGCCCATCTGGCGGCGACGTTTCGCATCCTTGGGAGCCGCAAGGACTTCAGGTCTTCCGAAGCCCTCGAACAGAGGCTGCCACCCCCATAATGACCAACCGAACTAAGAGCAAAAAAGCTGCAAAGAACGGTGGAAATTGCCGAAACCCAGCATCGTCCATACAAACGCTCCTCGCAACCATAGCGTCGACTGTCGCGCATCCCAAAAAATCTGTTTCTGACAAGAGCGTTACGAGAACCGAGACAGAGACTCCGACGCAGAAAGCGGCAAGCCGAACTCCCTGTCGAATAACGAATGGCGCAACTCCGGCGATGATGAGTGCCAATAGAAGCGCAAGGGCATCGGGAAAGATCAGCAATCTACCCGTAGGCAATGCAACCAAAGACAACAAGCAAGTTATGGATGCAATTATCGACGCAATGATAAAGCGGTGTGCGACGTGCGATGGCATCATGTCTGGCATCAATCAATTTGCGCACGCAGCCGTCAATGGAGATGATCGCTCAATCGGGCCGAGGGGCCTATTTCGAATGCCCGCCTTCGGTCGGTAGTTCGCATTGCCGCAGGGTCAGGAACCGGACGTTGGTGCTGGCCCTTACGTCCGCGACCTTCCGGGGTTCAAGTGCTAGATTTCGACCATTAGCGAGCGCTTCGAAACGCAACCCGTTCGAGCGCTTCCACTCCTTCTGTGAACTGGAGGCAGCCCGCAACTCAGTTCAAGGATCTGTGGAGGCGGCTTGATTGGTATAGCCCGCCCTCCGCCGGGTCCATTACAGTAAATTGAACTTTGCCCAAGCTAAGAACAACTCGATTCGACAGGGAACAGACATGGCCGCCTCGTTCTTCGAGCAGCCGATTTTAAACAGCCCCTATGAGCCGCCTGGGCTGCACCATGCGCTGGATGACGACGGCCAGCCATTGGATGTGCCGCCGATCGTCGGCCGGCGCAGATCTTCAATGGTCACGCCGGTTCCAAAGCCGAAGAACCGACCGGGGCGCGGCCAGCAGGCGAGCCTCGCTCTAGGCGACGCGGCCGGCGTCTCGGACGATGAGCAGGAGTACAATCCGACCCCGATCATCAACGAGATCCGGTCGCATGTCGAAACCTGGCGGGCTTTGCCGAACCCGGTCGACTGGGGCGTCACGCCGACAACAGCTCGCCTGCTGACCTATTGGCGAAGCCACCAGTTCAGCGAGGTGCGCCCGTTCTTCTGTCAGGTCGAGGCGGTCGAAACGATCATCTGGCTGACCGAGGTCGCCCCACGCTTCCCGCGATACAAGAAAATCCTGACGCATGTCGCCGCTGGCAATGCGGCTTCGAACCCGGAACTCTTCCGGCTCGCCATGAAATTGGCGACAGGCGCCGGCAAGACGACAGTCATGGCGATGCTTATTGCCTGGCAGACCGCGAATGCGGTTCGGGCGCCCGGCAGCGACAGGTTTTCGAAGGGCTTCCTGATCGTTACCCCCGGCATCACGATCAAGGACCGGCTTCAGGTTGTGAGGCCGGAAGACCCTTACAATTATTACCGGACACGCGAGCTCATCCCGCCGGATCTCTTGACGGATATTGCCAAGGCCAAGATCGTCATCACGAACTACCACGCCTTCAAGCGCCGCGAGACCGTGGAAATTTCCAAGGTGGGTCGCGCGCTCCTGCAGGGTAGGGGAGACGCGCCGCAGACGATCGAGACCGAAGGCGCGATGCTGCAGCGCGCCTGTGGCGATCTTCTCGCGCTCGACCACGTCGTCGTCATCAACGATGAGGCGCATCACTGCTACCGCGAACGGCCGCCGCGAGACGACGAGGAAGACCTCAAGGGCGAGGAAAAGGACGAGGCCAAGAAAAACAACGAAGCCGCCCGTCTCTGGATATCCGGCATCGAGGCGCTGAAACGCAAGGTCGGCGTCCGCGCGGTCTACGATCTTTCGGCAACGCCCTTCTTCCTGCGCGGATCGGGTTACCGCGAAGGTTCGCTGTTTCCTTGGGTGATCAGTGATTTCTCGCTGATGGACGCCATCGAATGCGGCATCGTCAAGCTGCCGCGCGTGCCGGTGGACGACAGCAACATTGGCTCCAGCGACATGCCGCTCTATCGGAACCTCTGGGAGGAGCTGAAGAGACGCGGTCGTTCCTTGCCAAAGAAGGGAGCGAGCAAAGCCGGCGATCTCGATCCGTTGAAAATTGCGGCGGAAATTCAGACCGCTTTATTCTCGCTCTATTCTCATTACAAGCAGACATACGAAAAGTGGCAGCCGATCATTACTGTGCCGCCGGTCTTTATTGTCGTGTGCGCGAATACGGCCGTTTCCAAGCTCGTCTACGAGTGGATCTCCGGCTTCCAGCGCAAGAACGAGGACGACGAGTACTACACCGTCCACAAGGGCCACCTCGATCTGTTCCGCAATTTCGACGAGTACGGAAACCGCCTGCCGAAGCCGAACACCCTGCTGATCGACAGCGAGCAGATCGAAGCGGATGAAGCGCTCGATCCGCAATTCCGCGAGCTCGCCGGTCCGGAAATCGAACAGTTCAAGCGGGAATTGGCGCAACGTGAAGGCGCGGGCGGCGCAGATCGGGAAATCTCCGACGCGCAATTGCTTCGCGAGGTCATGAACACGGTCGGCAAGCCCGGGCGCCTGGGAGAAGGCATTCGCTGCGTCGTCTCCGTCTCCATGCTCACAGAAGGCTGGGATACGAACACCGTAACTCACATCCTCGGCATCAGGGCTTTCGGCACGCAGCTTCTCTGTGAGCAGGTCGTCGGCCGCGCACTGCGTCGGCAATCCTACGAGTTGAACGACCAGAATCTTTTCAATGTCGAATATGCCGACATCATGGGAATCCCCTTCACCTTCACGGCAAAACCGGTCGTCGCCCCGGTGCTTGCGCCTAAGCCGACGACCCGTATTCACGCTCTGAAGGAGCGCGAGGCGCTGGAAATCACATTCCCACGTGTCGAAGGATATCGTGCGGAGCTTCCGGAAGAACGGCTCGAAGCGAAATTCACAGAGGACTCCCGCCTCATACTCACAGCCGAGAATGTCGGGCCCTGTACCGTGCTGCTGCAGGGTATCGTTGGCGAGAGCGTCGAAATCACGCCGGCGGTTCTCGAGGAAATCCGTCCGAGCACGATCAGCTTTCATGTCGCAAAGCGGCTGATCGAGAGCCGGTTTCGCGACGCCGGCGAGGACTTGCCGTTACATCTATTCGGGCAGGCGCAAAGGATCGTGCGGCGCTGGATCGACGAAGGCTATCTTGTCGCCAAGGGCGTTCCAAAGGCGGCCGTCACTTACCTCGAGCTAGCCGATCAGGCGGCCGAGCGCATCTATCACGCCTGCCAGCGCGCCGCGGGCGGTGACAAGCGGGTCAAGGCCATCCTCGACCCCTACAATCCCCGCGGTTCGACCCGGCACGTCAGCTTCAATACGTCGAAGCCCGTGCGCATGTCGGATGCTGCCAAGAGCCACGTCAACGCGGTCGTCTGCGACAGTTCATGGGAGGCTGAACTCGCTCGCGTCATCGAACGAAACCCCTACGTTCTGTCCTACGCCAAGAACCAGGGGCTCAATTTCGAGGTCCCTTACCGGGACGGTTCGATCTCCCGCAAATATCTGCCGGACTTCATCGTCCGCCTGGACGGAGGCGGCGACGAGCCGTTGAACCTCGTTCTGGAGGTCAAGGGCTTTCGCGGGTCGGACGCCCAGCTGAAGGCCGAGACCATGAAGAACCTCTGGGCGCCCGGTGTGAATAATCTCGCAACTCACGGCCGCTGGACCTTCGAGGAATTCCGCGAGCCGCATGACATGCAAGGTGAGTTCGACGCCCTGATCGCGAAACTTCGGGAGGGCAAGCAGGCATGACGCAGCCTCAGAATTTCGGACGGCTGGAGTCTGTGCCGGTCCGTTCAGCATGGGCGCACGAGGCGTCCGCCTTCACGCCCTGGCTCGCACAAAACCTGAATCGCCTTGGCGACGCACTCGGCATTCCGCTAGAGCACGTCCAGACCGAGGCTGCCGTCACGACATTCTCGGCCGACATTCTCGCCCGCAACGCGGTCGACAATACGAATGTGTTGATCGAGAACCAGCTCGAAGACAGCGACCACGGCCACCTCGGCCAGATCATGACCTATCTCGCAGGCCTTGAAGCGCAAACCGTCGTCTGGATCGCGCCCAGGTTTCGGGATGCGCACCTCTCGGCAATCCGTTGGCTCAACGAGCATACGACTGACCCATTCTCCTTCTTCGCCGTCGAGGTTCGGGTTGTCCGTATCGGCGATTCCCCGCTGGCGCCGGTTTTCGAGGTGATCGAAAGGCCCAATGATTGGGAACGGTCGGTTCAAGAGCAGGCGCGTGAAGCGCGACCGCGCGGCGCCGTGGGCGAATTCCGCCGGACGTTCTGGACCCATTTCCTCCAACGGTTCCCTTCGGAGGCGCCGCATGGTCAGGCCAACGGCGATTCCAGCCGGTGGCGGAAACCGCCTATCGGCGCCTTCACCGTCGTTCAGTTCCTGTCGCAGGGCCGTGTCGGCGTCTTTATCCGCGGAGGGCGCGGCGTACCCTCATCGGAAACAGCTCTTGCGCTTGCGCCATACCGGGCGCGTCTCGAACGAGTGCTCGGCGAGCCGATCAACGGCGATAATTTCTTTTTCATCAAGCGGCTTGTGGTCGACACCAACGATCGCGCCAACTGGGACCGCATGTCCGATTGGCTGCACGAGCAAGCGGACAAATATGTCGCGACCCTCAGGGACGTCGTGGAAGGAAATCACTGATGGCCAAAGGTTCCTCGAAAGCCTCCGGCGGCAAGAAGGTTGAGACGCTCACGCACGACAAGGCGGCGCGAAAGAATATTCCGACCGCCGAATACCAGTCGGTCGCCGAGCGGATGGAAGAGCAGAACCCGGTCGAGCCGGTCGCCTACAAACGCGCCACCCCACTGGCGGAGGGGGAGACGCGCCCGCGAGATGAGGACCTCGATCCCCAGATCGTCTGGAACGGCGCCCGCATACGACTGTCCAAAGAACAGGCGCGAAAGCTGCTCGACACGGGAGAGGTCGAGATCGGCGATGCGCAACTGGTGTGGAAGGGCAAGGACCGGCAGGACTGGTCCGATCTCATTGTGCAGACGCCGCCGCTCTACATTCAGGAGAAGATCCACCCCAAGGCGATCATCGATGATCTGAAACGCCGCACGAAGCAGGCGCGCGAGGCCGACAGCGACGCGCCCGACCTGTTCGCCGATTTCAACGGGCTGAACGATCCGGAAGCGCGCACGGAATTCTACCAGCACGACCAGCACTGGTCGAACCGCTTCATTCTCGGCGATTCACTGTCGGTCATGGCGAGCCTCGCCGAACGCGAAGGGTTGCGTGGCAAGGTGCAGTGCATCTATTTCGATCCGCCCTACGGCATCAAGTTCAATTCGAACTGGCAGGTCTCGACGCTTTCGCGTGACGTCAAGGACGGCAAGCAGACCGACGTCTCGCGCGAGCCCGAGCAGATCAAGGCCTTTCGCGATACGTGGAAGGATGGCATCCACTCCTACCTCACCTATCTACGCGACCGCCTGACCGTCGCGCGCGAATTGCTGACCGAGAGCGGTTCGATCTTCGTGCAGATCGGCGACGAGAACGTGCATCTGTTCGGGCGGTGATGGATGAGGTTTTTGGGGCGGAGAATTTTGTCTCCCAAATTGGCTTTCGCACAACCACCGGGAAAGCATCCGAATTTGTTGATGGCACTTACGATACTATCGTTTGGTATGCACACTCGCTGCCAGCGGTTAAATTTCGGCCAGCCTATTGGCGTCGGGACTTTCGAGCGGACCCAAATTTCCGGTCGGTAATGCGCCAAGACGGAGCAACGCGCCAGTTAAATCCGGAGGAAAACGCAACGGGAGTTTTGGCGGCTGGTGATAGGGTTTTTAGGATGAACCCCATCACCTCGCAGACAGGCTCAGAAAGCACGACTTTTGACGTCCAGTTTCGGGGCAAGACTCTGCGCCCATCGAAGGGAGGTTGGAAAACCGGAGCCGCTGGTATGATGAAGCTGCGGCGCGCTGATCGACTAATGGTGTCGGGCAAAACGCTGGGGTTCCTGCGGTTCTTTGAAGACTTTCCCTATCAGCGAGTAAACAATATTTGGGATGACACTCGACAAAGTGGCTTCGGCGACGAAAAGGTCTACGTCGTTCAAACCGCGCCTCGGGTAATTGAACGATGCATTCTAATGACCACCGATCCAGGCGATCTCGTCCTTGATCCTACCTGTGGATCAGGGACGACCGGGTATGTCGCTGAGCAATGGGGACGGCGGTGGATCACCACCGACACCTCGCGCGTAGCGCTGGCGCTCGCGCGAACGAGACTGATGAGCGCCCGTTTTCCTTATTACCTCCTCGCCGACTCCTCGGAGGGCCGTCGAAAGGAACAAGAGCTTACCGGCCGACTCCATTCAGACAGCGTAACTCTAGGCGATATCCGGCAAGGTTTCGTCTATGACCGCGCGCCTCACGTAACGCTGAAATCGATCGCCAATAACGCGGAGATCGACGTGATCTACGAAAAGTGGCAGGCCGTGCTCGAGCCGCTGCGCGCCGACCTGAACAAGGCGCTCGGCAAGACGTGGGAAGATTGGGAAATCCCACGCGATAGCGGCGATCTTTGGCCGGAGGCGCCACTCAAGGCCTACTATTCCGCCGCCAATGCGGCCCTTCCAGAAGAGCGGCGCGCGGACGCTCTCGCAATCATCAACAAGACGCTTCGGCAGTCGTTCACGCTCGACACGCTGCCGCAACGGCCCCGGACACCCTGGGCGCCGGCCGCAGATGACGCCCACGCCAAATGGTGGGAAGGGCGCATCGCGAGGCAGAACGAGATCGACGCCTCGATCGCCCGCGCCGCCGATGTCGAGATGCTCTACGACCGGCCCTATGAGGACAAGTCGAAGGTTCGCGTCGCTGGTCCCTTCACGGTCGAGAGCCTGTCGCCGCATCGCGTCGTGCCGGCCGACGAGGAAGAACTCATCGACCTCATCGACGCGGATGCGGGCGCACGAAAGCGCCTGCACAAGGTCATGCCGCCCACCGATTTCGCCGATATGGTGCTGGAGCATCTGAAGAGCGCCGGCGTCCACCAGAGCGAGAAGCGAGACACGATCCGCTTCACCGCGCTTAATCCGTGGCCGGGCGAATATGTCGGCGCCGAGGGGCGTTTCATGGAAGGCGAAACCGAGCGACGCGCGGCGATCTTCATCGGGCCGGAATTCGGCACGCTCACCCGCGTCGACCTCGCCGCCGCCGCCCGCGAGGCTCTGGACGCGCGCTTCGACGTCCTCATCGCCTGCGCCTTCGCCTTCGACGCCCACGCCTCCGAGGTGACGAAGCTCGGCCCGCTGCCGATCCTGAAGGCCAAGATGAACCCCGACCTGCACATGGCCGGCGATCTCAAGAACACCGGCAAGGGCAACCTGTTCGTCGTGTTCGGCGAGCCGGATATCGACATTCTCCACGAGAGCGACGGGCGCATCGCGGTGCGCGTGAAGGGCGTCGACGTGTTCGACCCCAACACCGGCGAAATCCGCGCCAACGACACCAAGGGCATCGCCGCCTGGTTCATCGACACCGACTACAACGAAGAAAGCTTTTTCGTCCGGCACGCATATTTTCTCGGCGCGAACGATCCCTACAAGAGTCTCAAGACCGCGCTGCAGGCGGACATCGACAAGGACGCGTGGGAGACATTGTACAGGGCCGAGTCACGGCCGTTCGAGCGGCCCACGACCGGCAAGATCGCAGTGAAGGTGATCAATCACTTCGGGGACGAGGTGATGAAAGTGTTCAGGGTGTAGCGCCAAGGCTCTTCCATCGAAGGTCCCTATGACCGACAAGTCTAAGGAAGACGAGAAGGCATTCGCCAAGGCTGAGTATCGCGCCCGGATCAAGACCGGCGCGACCCTCAGCAGGAGGCAATGGAAGCATTTTTCCTTTGGAGGGCTCTCCAGCGAGGAGTTTCTCGACAGCTTGAAGGCGGTCATCCAGCAACATGCGGCAAGAGGGGCCTTGGCCCCATTATGGCTTTGTGATCGGTTGAACACAGATAAAATAAGGACAGCTTGCGGCGACCGTTGGACACCGCAGTTGGCCGCTTTCCTGATCGCAATAATGGAACCTGCGGCGATTGGGGCGGCAAGCGGAACCGAAGTTCCGCCCCCGAAAGGGCCGGACGTGTCTGCCATCATCAAGCGTATTCCCGAGATGAAAATGGTTGAGACCGTCAACCTTTGGCGAAACGCCCTCAGGAATTTGCAAGACGCGTCAAAGCAAGCGCGTCACGCGGCTGCCAAGGCTGTTTTGGACGCCATAAGAACGGAATGGGAGCGTCGTGAACATCTTCCAATCCCCGAGCACGAAAGATTCGATTGGCCGTCAACCGAGGCGACCAGAGGCTCCGGCCAGTTGCTCACCGAGGATTGGGTTCGCGAGGGCGTTCTGAAATACATGGGTTACAAGGTCGGGAACGTGGACGGTGAGCCCCCCGGGATGCGGGAGAGAATACTGGCCGAGGTTTTTGACGGTCCGATTCCGCCAGTTTTCGAAAAGCCGTACTTGGCCGAATGGTCGCGCCCAGGGACTGCGGCGCGACTGCAAAAGATGGCAGAAACAATTGCGGCTTTGACGCGAAACGCGAAACGACGACGTGATTCAAAGATGCTCGCAGCAGTCAAAGACTGGGAAGCTGATCTGCAATTTCTCTATGACAAGTACTACATCGGTCATTTCCGTTTCGACTGGCCAGTAACAAAGGTTTAAATCGGCGCACCGTTCGTTTCGCTATGCAGGAATCCTATGACGACACGTCGTGACCTCTTTGCTTGGAGTGCACTTCCATTTCTGGCTGCCGACTGTGCCTTGGCACGCTCATTTGCTGGGGATGGATACACGCCGCCCCCGCGATCCCGTGAATTGCTCGCGAGAGTGCATTTCGATCGCGCAATCCGAAAAGGAAAGAAGTACGCAGACCGCTTCGCCAAGTGGGATAGGCATGTCGGGGACCGCCATGATCCATCCAACTGCAAGGGCATCTACCAAATTCCCACCGTGTCTGGGAAGGCGGCCGTTTTTTGGGAATCCAAGATGGCAGTAGATACGGATGGGGCGAAGTCGATACCTGGCGACACGGGCGGCACCCATCAGTCAAATACCAGCCTGATGTTCAAGGACGGCAAACCGATCGACGCTTTGATCGTGCCATATTTCGTGATCCCCGCTATCGATCTGATCAGCAAGGACCCCTCGCATCGTAAGATGTTTCCAGCCGGGCCGTGGGAGGACAGCGGCGACGATTTTGGACAGGATTTCGATCTGAAACTCGGGACTCTGGGAGTTGTGATCTTCGAAGATCGGATTACCGGCGCCATTCTTGCCGACACCGGGCCAGCCATGAAGATCGGCGAAGCCTCTATACGCGTTCACGAACTCATCCGGGGGTCCAGGCACCCCTGGAAGGGGCCGATACCACGCCAGCAACTCGATCCCGACGACGGCCAAGCCGACAAAGTCTTGTATTTCCTCTTTCCAAACGTCGTATTCGACGTCGAGAAATTTGGTTCGGGCGATCAAGGCGCAATGGCTGAAGAGATCAGAAGTCAAGGAGTGGCATCATTCCAAGCTTTCCTGGCGAGGCAGGGATAAAGATGGAATTCCGCATCGCAGACACCTTCACTGACGCATTGGCCCGACTTCCCGCTGCAGACCAGAAAGCGGTGAAGACCTCGGCCTTCGACCTGCAGACTAACCCCGAGCATCCCGGGCTGCAGATGCACCGCATCGATCAGTCGAAGGACAGGCACTTCTGGTCGGTGCGGGTAAACAGCGATATCCGCATCATTGTTCATAAGACCGATGCGAGCATGTTGCTCGCCTATGTCGATCATCACGACAAAGCTTATAAATGGGCGGAGCGCCGACGTATCGAGGCGCACCCTCGCACAGGCGCGGTCCAGATTGTCGAGGTCCGTGAACGCGTCGAGGAGATTGTGCTGCCGTTGTTCGAGGCAGCGGCGCAAAGGGCCGCGGCGCCTCCGTCGCCCTTCGCGACTTTGTCGGACGACGATCTCTTGTCGGTCGGCGTACCGCCAGACTGGCTTGCCGATGTCCGCGCAGCCAACGAAGACGCTTTTCTGGGACTTGCCTCGCATCTGCCGGCGGAAGCAGCAGAGTCGCTGCTTGAGTTCGCGACCTTGGGCAGTTTCCCACCCAAGCCGCCAGCTCCGGCATTTTCGATTGGGTACTCGCCGCTCGACGCATCGAGAGAAGCCCCAGACCCCTATGCGCATCCAGACGCTCTGCGCAGGTTCCGGGTCGTCGAGAACCTGGAGGAGTTGCAGCAGGCGCTCGACTATCCCTGGGACAAATGGATGGTCTTCCTTCATCCATCGCAACGCGAGCTGGTGGAGCGTAATTTCTCGGGACCGGCGCGCGCAGCCGGCTCGGCGGGGACCGGAAAAACTGTAGTAGCGCTTCATCGCGCCGTCAGGTTGGCGCGTTCGTCGCCGCAGGCTCGCGTGCTGCTGACGACATTCTCCGACCCGCTCGCCGCGGCGCTCGAGCAGAAGGTGCGCATTCTGGCCGGACCGGACACCGGTGTGATCCCTCGGGTCCGGGTGGCGTCTCTGAGCGCGGTTGCCGCCGAACTCTACGAATTGGCGTTCGGCCAGCGTGCCCATATTGCCAAGGAAGATCTGGTGGCCCGCGCACTTGAAAAGTCGACTGAACAGCTCGAACCGAAGCCGAACCTGAACTTCGTCCGGTCGGAATGGTCTAATGTTGTCGATGCCTGGCAGGTTGGCTCGGTCGAGGAATACCTCGCGGTGCCGCGACTCGGCCGCAGGATGCGGCTCGGCTCCAAGCAGCGTGAGCGGCTTTGGCCGGTGTTTGAGGCTGCTCGTAAGACGATCGAGGAACGTGGTTTCTATACCTGGCCACGAGTTTTCTTGACCGTGGCATCATTCTTCGCCGACCGGCCGGAGAAGCCATTCACGCATATCGTCGTGGATGAAGCACAAGATCTCGGCGTACCCGAACTGCGTTTCCTCGCCGCAATATCCGCGCCCGGCACAGATGCCCTGTTTTTCTCAGGTGACCTAGGTCAACGGATCTTTCAGCAGCCGTTCTCCTGGTCGGCGCTCGGGATAAATATTCGGGGTCGGTCCACCACATTGAAGGTGAATTACCGCACCTCACACCAGATCCGCCGCGCCGCTGACAAGCTCCTGCCCCCGACCTTGCAAGATGTCGACGGCGTCCAGGACAATAGGAAAGGCACCGTCTCGGTATTCAATGGCCCGGAGCCAGCGGTCTTTCTCGCCTCGGACGAGACCGCGGAGACCGAGGCCGTGTCTGCCTTCCTCAGGACTGCGGTGGAGGACGGCATCAATGCTGGCGAAATTGGCCTGTTCGTTCGGACGCCTTCTCTACTTTCCCGCGCTCGCGCTGCCGTGAAGGCGGCGGGGTTCGATTGCGTGGAGCTGACAGAACGCGGACATAAGTCGGACGGCCGGGTCGCGATCGGCACGATGCATTTGGCGAAAGGGCTGGAGTTCAAGGCGGTCGCGGTCCTCGCCTGCGACGACGACGCATTGCCGCTCCGCGACCGTGTCGAGGCTGCAGCTGACGAAGTTGAACTTGAAGACGTCTACGAAACCGAGCGTCAGTTGCTGTACGTCGCGGCGACCCGCGCGCGCGATCGCCTCATGCTCAGCGCTGTGACGCCAGGGTCTGAATATTTGCAGGATTTCGCGGTCACGGCGCGCTGACCTCGGCCACAAAATGTGTTCGTCCAATACGGCGAACCGAACAGGCACTGCTCTTTTGATTGAAGGGTTACTACGCGACGAACTTGTGATCCGATCGCTCACAACCGGAATGGTCCGATAGTTTGCCGTTCGGCATGTCTAGTCGAACGGCCGCCTAGACGGCATTCTTCCGAGGTCAACGCGGCGAGAGCGCCTTAAGGCGCCCCCGCTTTTTCTGTCCGGTCGAAGGAACGGCTTCTCGAAATTGGTAGCCACTCCCGCGGCGCGCTTAATCTTTTCCTTTCCGATGGGTTTTCGGGGTCCCGTGCGGGACGCCCCCCAAAAAGTCTATCCGGAGATTTTACAATGAGTTCGAATAACGTACAGCCGCCGGCCAATGTCGCCGGGAACGACCGTGACGCCGCGCGCCCCGCTATCGATGCTCCCATCATGATGGATGAGGTCTGCAGGCTTATGCGTCGCGCCGCCGACGCCCTGGAAGCGGTGATGGCCGCCATCCCCGCGCCAATGGCGGCCACCGTGCTGCCGCTCGCGCATCCTGCGCGCACGACGCGGCAGTATACGCATACAGACTGGCCGCGCCCGCTGCCGCGGGATGAGGAGCCCAGCGCCTCCGACCTATTCGATAGCGCCGAGTTTAATGAGCGCTATCAGCCCGGCTTCGGTGTCGAAATCTATTTCGGCGCCGGCGAAGGGTATAAACGCGTCAGTCAGACGCTGTGTCTGCCGTTCTACAAGGTCGGCACCACCGCTCTCTACGGGCTGAAGGAGCGATTTCGTCAGCACAAGGCCGAGAAGCACGGCTCTTTCTGGTGCGACAACGGGGTCTACGTCGAGGACAAGGATTTTCAGGACCAGTTTCCGTCCTACATCCGCACCGAACTCCAGCTTTCGTCGAACAGCCCGGTGCGCGCGACCCGCAACTCCATCGTCGTCGTGCTGCCGCTCGGCATGTCGCAACTGGAATTCGAGTATGAACTGCAGCGCGCTCTCGCGCATTGCGCGGTTCACAGATTTCTGCAATCCGACGATGGCCTGCGCCACTGTCGCCTCATCAATGTGGATCCGCAGGTCGGGATACGCATGACCGGCTACGGCTTCGGTGCTGGACGCCGCATGTCGCCCGCGGATGAGATCTATACGATCCGGCCGCACCGCGACGGCGATGCGATGCTGACCATCGCCGAACGCATCATCCTGCGTCATCTCAAGCTGATCGACTGACGCTGCACATGTGAATGGGGCAGGCGCGGCTTCGCCGCGCCTGCGCATTCCTGCGCTCCCATGACGTCTCATGTTCTCCCACTTTTGCTCATTAACCCGAGTCAACCCCTGAAAGGAAAATCAATGCCTGCTCCGCACATCGTCTTCGACATCGAAACCGTCCTCGATCACGAGGCCGCCGCCCGCGCTCATAAGATCGATCCTGAAGATCGAGACGCCGTGAAATCTGCCCTTTGTGACGAATTTCCGAAGCCGGCCTTCCACAAGATCGTCTGTATCGCGGCCATGACGCTGACTTACGATATCCCGGGAAAGCACTGGGAGGTGCTGGAAGCGGCGAGCCTTCACACCGGCGATCGCACCGAGAAGGAACTGATCGCGGAGTTCGCCGGCTACATCGACAAGATGCATCCCGTTTTCGTCGGCTTCAATTCTCTTGCCTTCGACCTGCCGGTCGTTCGCGCACGCGCCATGATCCACCGCATCAAGGGGAGTTACATGGCCTGGCGCGGGTTTAAGCCATTCTCCGGCCACCATATCGATCTCTGCGAAACCCTGTCCGCACGCGGTCGCGGGCGCATGACCCTCGACGAGGCGGCTCGCGCGTTCGGCGTCGGCGCAAAGACCGAAGGTATGGACGGATCTCGCGTCGACGAAATGGCACAGAGGGGCGAATACGAGGCAATCGCGGATTATTGCATGGACGACGTGACGGCAACGGCGTCGCTGTTCCTGCTGCACCAGCATTTCTCCGGCATCCTCGACGAACAGGCGCTCGCCGTAGCTCATCAAAGCGTCATGGCGGCGAGAAACGCGGTCCGGAGCAAAAGGCCAGAAAACTTCATGCAGTATTTCTCGTACGCCTGATCGCGGGCGCCTGATTTCCATCCGCGGCGGTCACTGGCTCTTGCCAGTTACGGCTGCCGCTGGCCCATCCATCACAACAAGAGGCACAAAATGCCCTCCATCCAGATATTCGACCCCGCGCGTATCGCAGCCATCCTCGAAAAAGCCGCTCACAATCCTAAATTCGCGTTTGGCGAACCGAGCAACGAGCAACGCCGCCTAGATTACCTTCAGACGCTTGCCTCCGATCCGCGCAACGGCGAGCGAGACCTTCTGGTGGTGGACGCATCCATCCTGGTAGAGCTTGAACGTCTGGCCATCGACGCTCCAAACTTCTTCGAAGTCATCGGCATCGTCATACGTGCAGCGACGTTGTCATTTCTGGCGGGATCGCCGCTGTCCTTGCCGCCTCTGCTCCTGGTCGGCCCGCCCGGCGTCGGCAATAGTTTTTTCGCGCGGCGCCTGGCCGAGGCGTTGGGAGTTCCGCTAGTCGTTCATCCCATGAATCTTGCTGACGATCCGGGCGTTCTGGTCGGCCATTCTCTGAGTTGGCGAGGCGCACGAGCAGGCTTGCTCGCAAGGACGCTTATCGAAAATTCGTCAGCTTCTCCGATCGTTTTCGTCGACGAGATCGACAAGAGCCTCTGGAAGGACCACGGCGACCCGTTAGATTGCTTCCATTCGCTTCTGGAGCCGGAAAACGCGGAAAACTTCGTCGACGCCTACATTTCGGAGGTGCCTATCAGGGCACACAGGACCTTTTGGGTTGCGACGGCAAACGATATTTCGTCGGCGCTCAAACCATCGTTGATTGATCGATTCCTCATGCTGCGCGTGGAACAACCGAACCAAGAGGGCAGGGCCATTCTGCTTCAGAAGCTGTATCAAAAAGCCCTCGAAGAAACCCGTGCGCCGCTCTCGTCGACGCTGGATCGGGCGACGATCGACCGGCTCGGCGATGCAAGTCCTCGTCGGGCGCGGCTTACCCTCGAACTGGCGATCGCGATCGCCGTGTCAGCTCAGCGCGATTGTCTGACGCCTGACGACATAGGGGAGGGGATGCGCTTGGCCGAGCCCCCGGTGACACGTCGAATTGGGTTCTAGAGCGGTGCCTCAGGAGGCCGTGGCTGTTAATCAAGTCTACGGAAGTCTGTCGATGGCCTGAGACGACAACGGACCTTCGGAGCCGCCGAGTAGGGAGGATAGCCGACGTTCCTCGGGAGCGTCGATATCGACCGCTCCTGACCCTAAATGGCCATTCGGAACGGCCGCTTTCTGGTCACGTGCCGTTATCCCGCCGGCAGAATAGACAGCGCTACACCCTCTCGTTCAAGAGCTTGCTAAGCCTGTACTTGACGAACCTGTTTCGGCTGGCGTCACGCGAGTGCGCCAGATTTCAAACGCTTCCGAAGAGGTTTTCCGGGGAATATAACCGAACTCTTCTTTCAGCCTGCGATTGTTGAGGACCGGCCGGTATCTAAGGAAATCGACCTGCTCGGGACCATAGCGCGTCATGCCCAACGGCTTCAGAACTGCGAGCGCGCCTTGCAGCAACCACGCCGGCAGAACAGTGCGTCGCTTTCCTAGACGCCGCGCGATCTCCTCGACAGTCAACGCGCCGTCGCCTGCGACGTTGAATACGCCGGTCTTGTCGCTCGTGACAGCATGCGCGATCGCGCCCGCGACATCGCGGTCCCACACGAATACGAATGGACTGTCGGAACCCCGGATCGCCAGAAGGCGCGGTTTCTCGAATAGCGCTGTGATCTGGTTCTGCACGGTCGCGCCGAGAATGGTTCCGACCCGCAGCACGACCTGCTGGAGACGCGTATGTTCCTTGCGCCAGCGCGCCAGCATTTCCTCGACCAGCCGCTTGTGATGCGCATAGGCAAACGCCTCGTTGCCGCGCACCGGCCAATCCTCGGAGATCCAGGTCGGATTGTCGGGATAGTAGCCGTATGCTGCGCCGCTCGACGTAACGACGATCTTACCCACGCCCGCTGCGAGACAGGCTTTCAGCACGTTTTCGGTTCCCAGCACATCGACCGAATATTCGAAGTCGCGCGTACTGTCCTTGCCGGGCGTGACGATCGAAGCCAGATGAACGACGACCTGTGGCGCCTGCGCCTGGAACAGCTCGGCCAGATCGGGCGAGCGGACGTCCATCACATGATAGTCGACGCCGGGCAGCCGCCGATCCGGTGGAATTTCGCGCACGTCAACGGCGATGATGCGTTCGATCGCGTCGCCGCGCTCCTGCAAGGCGCTGAGCAATTGCGTTCCGAGGTAGCCGCCCGCGCCGGTAATGAGGACTCTCCTGCCGCTCATGCTGCTTCTCCCTCCGGTGGCCGCCGTGACCAGAATGTGGCGAGCGAGAGACCGGCCACGATGTGCCAGACGCCCCACCACGCTGCGACGATCGCCATGCCGCCCAAGCCTGCGAAGAAATTGAAGATCAGGATCAAGCCGAGACCCGAGTTCTGGATGCCGCATTCGAATGAGACCGCGCGGCGCGCGCGCTCCGGCAAGCGAACGAGGGCGGCGATTGCTTAGCCGAGCGTAAGCGCTCCGGCATTATGGACGAAGACAACGCCGACCACGGTGCCGACGTAGAGCATAAAATAGCGCCAGTTCGCGCCCAGCGCCGCAACAACGAACAAGATGAACGCCAGAAGAGAAAACAGGCTCATCCGCCGGCGGGCGCTTGTGGCAAAATGCGGCCATCGCATGGAGACGAACAGACCTGCTGCGAGGGGCAATCCGAGCAGCAGCAGGACGTGTTCGAACATTTCGAGCGGATTGACCGCCACCTGCCGGAGGATGGCTTGCGCCGGCTCGTAGAGACCGCCCCAGAATGCGAAATTCGCAGGGGTCATGACAATGGCGAACAGGGTCGAAGCGGAACTGATGGAAATCGACAGCGCCGCGTCGCCATTGGCGAAATGCGTGAGGAAATTCGAGATATTTCCTGCCGGGCAGGACGCGACGAGGATCATGCCGAGTGCGATGCTGGGCCGCGGCTGCAGCAGAAGCACGAGCAGATATGTCGCCGCTGGAAAGATGAGGTGATGGGCGACGAGTCCTACGGCGAGCGCGCGCGGTATCGACAGCGCCTTCAGGAAATCCTCTTTCTTCAGATCGATGGCGACGCCGAACATCACGAGTCCGAGAACGCAGTTGAGGAGCAACAACGTCTGCGGATTGAAATTCAGGCGGACCTGATCGATGTCGGGCACGGCGGCTCCTCAGCCCTTCGGTTCCTCGTGCATCTTCTTGAAGTGGATCAGTCCCGGGGCCCACATGTGCTTGACGGGATCGACGTCGACGTGGACGACCGCGCATCCTCCAGCAGCTAACGCCTGCTGCAGCGTGGATTTTAGTTGCCGCGGATCGGAAACGCGCGCGCCATAGGCGCCCATGCTGCGCGCCATCTCGTCGAACCTTGTTTCGCCCAGATCGGCCTTGATCGTTTCTTCCGGCCCCAGGCTCTTGAACAGCATGGTCTTGAACGGACGCAGCATGAATTGCTGGTTCATTTTCACCATGCCCCATTGCTTGTCGCAGAGCACGATGAAGATCACCTGCGCCTTGTTGCGCACCGCCGTCTCGATTTCCTGCGGATGGAAGCCCATCGCGCCGTCGCCGATGATGCAGCAGACGGGCTTACCGGGCCGGGCGACCGCCGCGCCGATCGCCTGCGCCGGGCCGGCGCCGAGCATGCCGAACTTGAACGTCGACAGAACCGTGTTCGGCTTCAGGACCGGATGGTAGAACATGGCCCAGATGGTAGCGTTGCCGCCGTCGGCGACGAGCACCGTGTCTTCCGCAAACACCTCGCGGCACACCGCGCCGATGTGCGCCGGATTCATCGGCGTCCTCATGTCTGAAAGCGCCTTGTCCCAGCCTGAACGATCTTCCTGCATCGCCTTGCCGTAGGAGGCGATGCGCGCGCGCCGGCGTTCCAACCGACCGGCATTGTCCGCCCCAGCGGTGCGTCGATCGAGCTCGTCGGCCAGCATTTCGAGGGCGCGCCGGGCGTCGGCGACGATCGCCAGGTCGACCGGCTTGTTGAGGCCGATCATCTCCTCGTCCAGATCGATCTGGACCGTCTTCTGTTCGCCAGGCGCGCGCCAGTACGGCGGTTTGCCCCACCAGTCGGTCTCGCCGATCCGCGATCCCACGATCAGCGCGGCGTCCGCATCGTTCCGAACGCGATGGTTCAGTTTCACATGCGGCATCGGCGCGGCGAGCGGTGAGTTCTCTGGAAGCACGCCGCGCGCCGCCCAGCTCGTCGTCACCGGGGCCTGCAGGAGCTCCGCCACGCGCCGCAGGGCGTCGAAGGCTTCGGCATGAATGATTCCGGAGCCGGCATGGATCATGGGCTGATCCGCCGACATCAGCATCTGCGCGGCTTCGGCGATCTGCTCGGGCGTCGGCGCCGTGGGCGCGGTCGCCCGGTACTGCCGCGGCGCCATGACCGCGGCTTTCGACTTGAATTTCCCGTTCATGATGTTCTCGGGAAAATCGAGGTGCACGACGCCGGGCCGCCCCTCGAAACTCTTGCGCAGCGCCTTGCGCATGAGTTCCGGCACGCGTTCGAAGGACGAGGCCGCTGCGCTCCATTTTGCGATCCGCCCGATCACACCCGTCTGGTCGAAGCATTGATATGCGCCACCGCGGTCTGGATACATGATGCCGGGGCGCCTCGCGCTGGTGATCGCCAGCACGCGATTGCCTTCCGCTTGCTCGACGACCAGCCCCGGTAGCAGGTTTGCGACGCCAGGCCCGTTGCTCGCCATGCAGACTCCGAGTCGACCGGTCAACCGCGCATAGGCGCCGGCCATATGCGCGGCGGACGTCTCGTGCCGGGGCGTGACAATTTCGATGCCCAGACGGTGCAACGCTGAATAGAAACCGAAATAGGTGCCGTCGACGATCCCGAAGACCTTTTCGACGCCCTCGGCGAGCAGCATGCGCGCGGCGAGTTCGCCACCCGTGATTTCGGCCATAGGCTGTCTCCCCCTTGCGGCCGGAAGTCGTACCGCCGCCCGTTAGATCCCGGTAAATCGATTTCGAGCGCGCCGCATTGATTTGAATTCCGGTCCTGACGGGCGCCCGCCCGGAGCTTCTCCCGCGCCGGCGCGGCGAGCCGCGGCGTCGCTTTCCGGAGTGTCTCGTGGAACGCGGGCGTCGGCCGGCGCTACGGGCTCGTTCGACGCGGGCGCGCCAGATAAGGTCCGTAGATCGTCACAAAACCCGCGAAAGCGACGACCCAGCCGGCGGCGGCAAGATGCAGCAATTCGCTGGATCGCTGGGAATCGAGCGCAGCTGCGATTCGCGCGAGCGCCGAAACTGCGACGGCGACGTACATCACGACCGTCAGGCGCGATGCCTTCAGAGCCCGTCCCGTGTGGCCGAGCGTTGCGCGCGTCATCACCGCCAGAATCATTCCGCCGATCGCGCCGATCGTCCAGGCGTGGACGCCGGCGCTCGGGGCCACGAGTTCGGGATGGACCACAGCGCAGGCATGGAGCGCAAAGCCGATAGGGATGAACAGATAGGCGGTGTGCAGGACCAATACCAGCGGATCGCGCCAGGCGCGCCAACCCACCCAGCGAGCGAGACGGGCCGCCTGGGCGACGGCCGCGGCAATCGCGAGCGCCGCCGTGGGCGCCGCGTCGGGCGCGAAAAACCAGATGACGAGCGACAAGACGGACACGATGAGGAAGGCCGCGTCGAACCGGTCCGGGAGCGCCGGAAGACGCCCGGGGTTCTCTCGCGCTAGCCAGTTGCGGGTGAAGCTCGGCGTAACGCGACCGCCGATCAGCATGACCAGTCCGATGGTCGCCGCGATCGCGCCTCGCTCGGCGTAACTGGCGGCGCCAGTCGTGTGCGCCTCGACGTGAAACGCGAGGTTGGTGGCGAAGAGGAGCGCGACGATCGCCAAAACGGCTAGGTTGCGCCAGTTCTTGCCTGCGATGATCTCGCGCGCGATCACCAGGGCGAGGATGAGCAGATAGGCGCAGTCGAGGACCATCGTAGGCAGCCAACCGACCATGCCGGAAGCCGCGACCGCGATCCGGCCGACGAGCCAGACCATCAGCAGCGCGAGCAGCGGAGCCCCCTGGAGCGGCAGCCGCCCGGTCCAGTTCGGGATTGCGGTCAAGAGAAAGCCTGTGACGACCGCCGGCGTGAACCCGAACAGCATCTCGTGCGCGTGCCATACCGGCGGCGCGAAGGCGTTCGGCAATGTCATCTCCCCGAAGAACAGCGGGAGCCACAGCGCGATCACGATCGTCGCGAACAGCGCCCCGCAGAGGAAGAACGGCCGGAAGCCGTAGCTCAGAATGGCCGGGCCACCGTAGGGTTTGAGACGCGGGGTCGGGGCGATGACGAAGGTTCCGGACGGCATTCAAAATGCGCCCGGTCGGGGCGCGGCGGCGGAAGCGTCACTCAGAGTCCGTGAACGTGCTCATGATTCAAGGACGATGAGCGGCCAGATCTTGCGATCCCAGGCGGATTCGCCCCCCTCGGACGCAAGTACGCGACCGTTCCGGAGCAATATCCAGTGCGGCACGCCTCCGCCGTCCTTGCCGACGACGTCGCGCAGGTTTCGCAGATTCTCGGGCCAGAACCTGTCGTCGAGGGCAGTCATCAGGCTGGCGGCGATGACTTCGCGGTACTCGACGCGGTTGAACGCCGAACTGGACTGGAACGCAGGCCGCCGCTCCCGCCGCCATCGAAGACAAGGCGCGCAATCGTCCGCTCCCACATAGACAACCGTAAGCTTGCCGCGATTAGCGCCCGGCGCGGAGCCGACCTTCGACGACCGCCAGTCCGCCAGGGGCGTGAAGGCGAGAGCGGCCGTCCATACGACGAGCCCGGTCATGACGACGCGACGTGTCGGGAACACAGCACATTCCTCCCTGAGCGGATTGAACTTTCACCCACAGGTAGGCCGCCGGGACCAGTATCGCATTACCAAAAATCAAGGCTCGCGCCCTTGGCGGCGGCGAATGTCGCGCATTCGCGAGGGAGGGGCTCCACATGGCGACCACTAGCGGGACCGGCGATCAGGAAGAACAAAACCTGCGCGTCCCATTCATGCAACGGGTGCTGGACGACCCGTTTCTTCTGCTGTTTTTGGGCGTCGTCATACCTACCGTTCTCTACACGATGTGGGCGGTGATGGAGATTGCCTCCATCCCCCTCGCCAAGTGACGGGAGGATTTCATGTCAGTCACCTCTCCGCAGCATCGCATCTGGTGGAAAGAGCCAGTCGAGAAAGTCGAACTGGTCTGGATTCTGATCGCCTTTGCCTGGGGCGTCTTCATGTTCGTCTTCATGATCGCCTGGCATTTCATCGGGCGGCAGAATTTGTCTAACGAGACCTATCGGGTCGCGCCCAGCACATTCGAAAAGAAGGTCGAAGACTTCGCGAAGAAGTACCAGACGCGTGAAGAAGGCGGCATTCCCGTCGTCAAGCCGCCTGCCGGCGCCGACGTGTACCTGCTGTCGCGCACGTTCCAGTGGTGGCCGATTCTCGAACTCGAGAAAGGGCAGAGCTACCGCATCCACATGTCGTCGCTCGATCTGCAGCATGGTTTCTCGCTGCAGCCGACGAACATCAACATCCAGGTTCATCCTGGCCTCGAACACATCATCACATTGACGCCGACGGCCGACGGAGCATTCGGTATCATCTGCAACGAATATTGCGGGCTCGGCCATCACACGATGACCGGCAAGATCTACGTGACGCAAAAGAAGAGCGCCGACAGCGGCGCAGTCACGACGCCCGTCGCAAAGCTCGGGGAGGCGAAGTAGCCCATGACCAGCATCGATGTCGCTTCGGCGGGAGGCCTCCCGCGCAAGACCGAGTTCCGGCAGTGCCAATACACCGGGCTGAAGGTCGATATAGCCGCGCAGACCCTCATCAAGGTCAACGCCGTCGCCGCCGTGATCTTTCTGGCGATCGGCGGTCTGTTCGGCCTGCTGGTCGCGCTGACGCGCTGGCCGGCGGTGCATCTTCTTTCCTCGGAGATGTTCTACCTCGTGCTGACCGCGCACGGGGCCGATGTGCTCGTCTTCTGGATCGTCTTCTTCGAAATCGCCGTCCTCTACTTTGCATCAGCGGTCCTGCTGAACTGCCGACTGGCGACGCCCAAGCTCGGCTGGCTCGCCTTCGTCCTGATGGTGGTCGGCGCGCTCGTCGCGAACGTCGCCGTGCTGCAGGGCGAATCGAGCGTGATGTTCACCTCCTACCCGCCGCTGCAGGCCAAGCCGCATTTCTATCTCGGCCTGATCGTGTTTGCGGTTGGCGCCTTGCTGGCGGTGGCCATCTTCTTTGCGACGCTCGTCATCGCCAAGGAAGAAAAGACCTACGAAGGCTCCATCCCGCTCGTGACCTTCGGCGCGCTGACCGCGGCGATCATCGCCGTATATACGCTGGCTTCGGGCGCCATCATCCTCATCCCGACCTTCCTGTGGTCGGTCGGCCTGATCGGCAATATCGATCCGCTGATGTACAAGGCGATCTGGTGGGGGTTCGGCCACTCGTCCCAGCAGATCAACGTCGCGGCGCATATTTCGATCTGGTACATGATCGGCGCGCTGGTCGTCGGCGCCAAGCCGCTCTCCGAAAAGGTCAGCCGCACCGCGTTCCTCATGTACATTCTGTTTCTCCAGCTCGCCTCCGCGCACCATCTTCTCGCCGAGCCGGGCATGAGTTCTGAATGGAAAGTTCTCAACACCAGCTACATGATGTACCTGGCGGTGATGGCTTCGATGATCCACGGCCTGACGGTCCCAGGCGCCATCGAAGCAGCACAGCGCCGTAACGGCTTCAACCGCGGCGCCTTCGAATGGTTGCGCAAGGCGCCATGGGGCAATCCGGCTTTCTCCGGCATGTTCCTGTCGTTGATCATGTTCGGCTTCATCGGCGGCATTTCGGGCGTCGTGCTGGGCACCGAGCAGTTGAACGTGCTGATGCACAACACGATCTATGTGCCCGGCCACTTCCACGGCACGGTTGTCGCCGGCACGACCCTCGCGTTCATGGCCGTCACCTATCTCGTGCTGCCGCTGATCTTCCAGCGCGACGTGATCTGGCCGGGGTTGGCGAAACTCCAGCCATGGCTGTTCGGCCTGGGCGCCGCCGGCATCTCCATGTTCATGATGGGCGCCGGCACACTCGGCGTCTCCCGTCGGCACTGGGACATTGCGTTCTCGGATGCGAGCGTGCCTTTCCAGCATTCGGCTGGCGCCTTCCTGATGATGGGACTGAACGGCATCAGCGCGATCCTCGCGGCGATCGGAGGCATTCTGTTCGTCCTCATCGTTGTGGGTACGGTGCTGTTCGGCACGAAGGTAGGGCCCGGCCACAAGCTGACCTTCCCTCTGCATGCGGGCGGCGTGGAAGCCGCAACGCACTACGGAAGCGAGAAGGGTCCGAAGCTCACCGGCACTGCGATCCTGGTCGCCGTGTTCTTCGTCTGCTTCGTGCTCTACTACTTCGTGAACTGGAAGTATCTCGCCGACCTTTGGCTGTTCCGCTGAGGTTCGAGAGATGGCCGCGTACCTGAAAGTTGCAGCGTCCCTGCTCAAGCTCAGGATCGGCATTACGATCGCCGCCAGCGCCCTTGCGGGTATGGCGGCGACGCAAGGCGCCGCTCCCGCGTGGCCGAAAGCGATCGCTCTCGCCCTGGCGGTTGTCGGCGCGTCGGGGGCGGCGGGCGCCTTCAACCACTACTACGAACGTGACAGCGACAAGCTGATGGCGCGCACACGGGAGCGTCCTTTCGCCAGCGGGATGCTGCCGGAGAGCGTCTGGTGGCCGGTTTCCTTCGCGGCGTTGCTGGCCGTTTCGCTCGCGCTTGCCTGGGCGGTGGCCGGAGGGATCGCGGCGACCTACGTGTTTCTCGGCGCCTTCACTTATGGCGTCGTCTATACGGTCTGGCTCAAGCGGCGATCTGTGTGGAACATCGTCGTCGGCGGCCTTGCCGGCAGCTTCGCCGTCCTAGCCGGAGCCGCCGCCGTCGATCCCGCGCCGCAAGCGGCGCCGGTCATCTTGGCGCTGGTGCTGTTCCTCTGGACGCCGCCGCACTTCTGGAGTCTGGCCGCCGCCAAGAAAGAGGACTATTCGCAGGCCCATGTGCCGATGCTGCCGGTTGTCGCGCCGGACACGGCCTGGCCCCTGGCGGTCCTGGGACACACGATCGCACTGGTGCTGCTGTCGCTTGCGCCGTTGTGGTTCGGGTTCGGGACTTTCTACGGTGTCTGTGCGATCGCCGGCGGCGCGCTGTTCGTGAGCCGCAGCATCTCGCTGGTCAGGACGCCGGACCGCAAGACGGCTATGGCGAATTTCGGCGCGTCGCTTGTCCAGTTGTCGCTGCTTGTGCTCGGCGTGCTGCTCGATGCGATCGGCGGACATACTACATGGCCATTCTGAGGGCGTTGGCATATTCGATCGCTGCGTCGGTACTTGTTATTTCGTCGGCGGCGGCGGTGGAAGATCGGATCGATCCGGCGGCGGCCTTTGAAAAGGGCGAGGCCGCAATCGGCCGCGCGGTTGGCGACCATCGCCTGACCGACGCGAGCGGCAAGGCGTTCCGGCTGAGCGACTATCGCGGACGGCCGCTCGTCATCAGCCTAATCTACACATCCTGTTCGTCGGTCTGCCCGCCGACCACCCAACATCTGCGTTCAACGGTCGCTGAAGCGCAACGCAGCATCGGCGCCGACCGCTTCTCCGTACTAACTTTGGGATTCGATGCGCGCAACGACACGCCGGCGCGCATGGCGAGCTTCCAGAACACGCAGGGGGTCAATCTGCCCAACTGGCGGTTTGCGAGCGCCGATCCTGTGACGATCGTCGCAATCCTCCGCGACCTCGGCTTCTCCTACGCCAATGCAGCCGGCGGATTCGACCATGTGACGCAGACCACGATTCTTGATGCGCAGGGCAAGGTCTATCGCCAGATTTATGGCGAGGACTTCCCGCTGCAGGTCTTCGTCGAGCCACTGAAGGAAACCGTGTTCGGCCTCGTGACGTCATCGCTGTCGATCGAGAGCCTGACCGACCGCATTCGCTTCATTTGTACGGTCTATGACGCCAATGTCGGACGCTATCGCACGAGCTACGCAGTGTTCATGGGGATCGGCATCGGCGGCCTGTCGCTTCTGCTGAGCGGGTGGGCCGTGGCTAGCGCCTGGCGGAGCGCGCGCATCGCCAGGGAGGCCCGCGATGCGGAGCGGCGCGCACGCTCATCGTCGGGAGCCGTGGTTTGATCAAGGCGATTCAGTCGGTACTGCGCGGCGCATTCGATGTGACGGAGAGGGGTCTCGATCGGTTGTTTGGGCCGCGCGCCAATCCGCTCGGACAATTGGGCGCGCTTGGATACTTCCTCTTCTGGATTGTCGCGGCGAGCGGCTTTTACGTCTTCGCGCTCTTCGACACCGGCGTTACGCGAGCTTTCGCCTCGGTCGAGTGGATGAGCGGTCCTCAGTGGTGGCACGCGGGCCTCATGCGCAGCTTCCACCGCTACGCATCCGACCTGATGATCGTCGTCATGCTGTTGCACATGACGCGCGAATTCGCGCTCGATCGTTTCCGTGGCGCACGCTGGTTTTCATGGTTCACCGGGGCGCCGCTGATCGGCTTCCTTTATGTCTGCGGCATTACCGGCTACTGGCTGGTGTGGGACAGGCTCGCCCAATATGTGGCGACAACATCGACGGAACTGATCGACTGGATGCCGATCTTCGGCGAGCCGATCGCGCGGAATTTCCTCGAGCCGTCGAGCCTGTCGGACAGGTTCTTCACGCTTCTGGTCTATCTGCACATAGCAGTGCCGATCGTTCTGCTGTTCGTGATGTGGATTCACATCCAGCGGATATCGCATCCGAAGATCAATCCGCCTCGATTGCTCGGCGCGATCGTACTCGTCGCCCTGCTGGTCGTGTCGCTGGCGATGCCGGCCGTGAGCCAGGGTCCCGCCGATCTTGCGCAGATCCCGACACCGGTAAGGCTCGATTCCTTCTACCTGATCCTGTACCCGCTGGCCGACCGTGCTCCGGGCGCGGCCTGGGCCGCAATGACGGCCATCGGCGTTGTGCTGTCGATCGTGCCGTTTCTGCCGCCGCGGCGCCAACCGGCCATCGCCAAGGTGTTTCTCGACCATTGCAACGGTTGCGGCCGATGCGTCGCGGATTGCCCCTATGAAGCCCTGCAGCTCGCGCGCCGGACGGATGGCGCCGTCTATCAGTCGGAAGTAGTCGTCGATCCAGGAAAATGCGTCTCCTGTGGCATCTGCGTGGGGTCTTGCCCGTCTTCGACGCCGTTCCGGCGCAGCGGCGAGCTGGAGACCGGAATCGATCTGCCGGATTATCCCTTCGTGCAAATGCGGGAGGATGCTATCGCCGCCTGCGCGGCGCTTTCGGAAAGCCCGCGCCTCCTCGCAATAACCTGCCGATACGGCGCTGGCCACTCTCTCGAAAAGTCCAGCGGACTCGCCATTGTCGAACTCCCCTGCGTCGCCATGGCGCCGCCGTCGATGATCGACTTCGTCCTGAGCCGGAAGCTGGCCGACGGAATAGCCATTGTCGGGTGCAGCGAGCGCAGTTGCTTCAACCGGCTGGGCGTCGATTGGACGGAGCAGCGTTTCGCGCATGATCGGGATCCCTACCTGCGGGCGCGGGTGCCGCGGGAACGATTGACGACGATCTGGGCTTCCTCCACACAGACCTCGTCGCTCGCCAAGCAACTCGACGAGTTCCGTTCGCGGCTCCCGCAGCCTTCGCTGCAAGCCGCGGAGGTGACGAAATGACGTTCCCCAGGATTTTCGGCGCGGCTGGCGCCTTGTTCGTGACCGTCGTCCTTTTCGCTGGCGCGGCGTGGCTGTCGACCTATCCGACCTATCGCCAGATCGCAGCCGACGACGCCGTGGTGAAACTCAGCTTTTCGCATGGCGCAGAGCGTGCGGCTTCTTGCCACAAGCGGACGCCAGAAGAACTTGCCAAGCTGCCGCAGAACCTCCGCAAGCCCCTCGATTGCCCGCGCGGCCGGGCGCCGGTCTACACCGAGCTCGACATCGACAATCGGCTCGTCTTCGCAGCTTCGCTGCCGCCGAGCGGCTTGTCGGGGGACGGCCCGTCGCGCGTCTACAGGAGATTTACGTTGCCGGCTGGTCCGCACGTGATCGCGGCGCGCTTGCGCGACACGCCGCGGACCGAGGGGTTCGATCATTCGATCGAGCGCAAGGTCGATCTTGCAAACGGCCAGAGCCTCGCCATCGACTTCCGCCCCGAACTCGGCGGCTTTATCGTGCGCTGAAGGACACGGCCATGCTGATCGAATGGAAGGATAAATATCAGACGGGGCGCCCCGAGGTCGATCACGAGCACCGGGAACTCGTCGCCCTCATCAACCGGCTTCACACCGAGGCCTCGAACTCGGCCGATGCCGACGTCGAAGGTTTCTTCGGCGACCTCTTCGCGGCGATTTCATCACATTTCGCCCTGGAAGAGCGCGCGATGCGCGAAGCCGCCTACGCCGGCTACGGCGACCACAAGAATGATCACGAACGGCTGCTCGACGATCTGCGCGACATCATGGAATCGTGGGAAGAGACATCGCGCCCGTCATGGTCCGACCAGCTCGCCGCCGCGCTCGACGCCTGGTTCACGCTTCATTTTGCGACATTCGATGCGCGCCTCCACGCGGTCCTCGGGCCGCACTGAGCGGGTTGTCGAAGCGGTGTCGGGCGCGGGCGGCTCAGTCCGTTCCTACTTCGATCCGTCTGCCTTGAACTGCTTGATGAAAGCCCAGATATCGTTGACGTCCTCGTCTTCCTTGAGGCCGGGAAACGCCATCTTGGTGCCGGGGATCACGCCTTTGGGGTCGCGGATGTATTTCTTGAAGCTTTCCTCGTTCCAGGTGATGCCGGAATTCTTGTTGGCGTCAGTGTAGTTGAATCCTTCGTAAGTGCCCGACTTTCGTCCGTCGATGCCGTTGAGAACGGGCCCTACGCGCGGCTTGGCGTCCGGTCCGATCATGTGGCAGGTCACGCACTTCTTGTAGACTTGGGCGCCGTGCTCCAAATTCTCCGCTATCGCACCTGTCGCGAACAACGGCGCAATCGCCGCTCCGATGATGAATTTCCGCATGGTCCCCTCTTGTCGTAAACAAGTCTTCGTTACGCGGTCGACGGTCGCCCGCCTTGACAAATGACAACCGGAATCAGGCGGGCAGTTCGGCGGTTCGCCCATCCGCCATCTTACCCCACAATCTGGCGCCGGGGAAAACCTCGAGTACGCGGACGCACTCGTCCGGAGAAAGACAGTAGAGTCCGGTGGACAGGCCGTCTGCAAACGTCGCTGACGGATGCACGACGCTGACCCATTTCCAGATGCGAGCCGGCCGCAGCGAGATCGGATCGAAAATGTGATGATCGCCGTTATCCGCAAGACGCGTTCCGGAGCCAGCCGAGGTTGAGAGCGCAGCGTCCTGCAGACGGATTGTCGCTCCGTCCGGTCGGGCAATTCGCCACGGATCGCCGGTTGCGCGCGGTCCAATGGCGCCAATTTCGCCGAGATCTGCAAGAACACGCGTAAAGCCCAGATCCTTCAGGATCGCGACGCCACGATCGGTGATGTGGCCCTGCGCTATTCCGTTCAGCGTCAACGCGAAGTCCCGTGGCATTTCGACGCCATTCGGACCGAAGTGAACCCTGTCGAATCCGACCCTTTCGCCATAGCGCGCCAGGGCGATATCCGGAGGGCGGCTTCGGGTCCTGTCGGCTCCATACCATTCCACATAAAACCGCCAGAGAGATTGCACGGTCGGGTCGAACCGGCGGTTAGTCGCCTTGTGGATTTCACGGCTCACGGAAAGCACGTGCAGAAGGTCCGGCGACGGGCAGTCCAGACGGCCGGAGGCGTTCAGTCGCGACAATTCCGAGCGAGCGGCCTGTAAGCTGAAAATCGCTTCCTGTCGCTCGATTTCGGCGACGATGCGCTCGATCGCCGCCTGTCGCGATATCCGCCCAGCGCCATCGAAGACGATTGAAATTTCCGCGCCGAGCGCCGAACCTCGCCACTCCGAACGATCACTCGCCGCGGACGCCGCCGTGGCGAAAACCGGAGCGGCCGCCATGATACGCAGGAAGCGTCGGCGTGTCGGACGATTGTTCGTCATCGATTTTCTCCCGTCAACGCTGCGCGCGCCAGCCTCCGGCCCTCACGAGCCTTCAGACCGAGGCAAACGTCTACGTCGTGGTAGAGCGACTGGCAGTTCAGGCAGTAGATGCATTCGTTCGGGCTGATCGCGCCCCCTGGATAAATCGCGCCGACGGGGCAGCGCACGGCGCATTGACGGCATTCGCGGCCGCATTGGGGCCGACGCTTGAGCCACTCAAACATTCTGAGGCGCGCCGGCAAGGCGAGGGCGGCGCCGAGCGGACAGAGATATCGACAGAAAATTCGCCGCACGAACAGGCCGCTTGCGAGGATGACGACCGCAAAGATGATGAATGGCGCTGACCGCTGAAATCTCAGCGCGACAGCCGTCTTGAAAGGCTCCACTTCCGCGGCGGTGAACGCTAGTTCCATGGAATTCAGCGACAGCGCAAAAATACCGAGAAACACGAGGTACTTGATGATCCACAGCCGCTCGTGCAGCGGCCATGGAAGATCGAACTGCCTGAGTCCGAGCCGCCGTGCGAACTCGTTGAGAAGTTCTTGAAAGGCGCCAAACGGGCATAACCACCCACAGAAGACGCCGCGTCCCCAGAACATCATGCTGACCGCGACAAAACTCCACAGAATGAAAATCATCGGATCGACCAGAAACAGCGACCACTGGAAATCCGTACGCAACGCCTGAACGAATGTGACGACCTGCACGACCGATAACTGCGCACGTTCATAAAAGCCGAGGAACAGCAATGTTCCTGCCATGAACGCGAGACGCACTCTCCAGTAGAGGGACGGTCTGCCCGTGAGCTGATCCTGAAACATCAATATGGCGATCAAAACCGACAGAAACGCGCACAGGCCGACCACGTCGATGGTTCGGGCGCGCCATCCGACGATCCAGGCGGGCTCCTCCGCGGGCGGCGAACTCACATAAATCGCCGGAATCTCGTAGGCGGCGTCGACCAGTGAAGTTGCGACCTCACCGTCGGAATTCGTCCGGGTTGCCAGAACCTGCAGCCGCCACGGTCTGGTGGGGTCGAAGCCGGACGAGTGCGGAACGACGAAAACCGCGCGCTCGCGCAATTCCGGCGCCCCTTCGGCGGCGATCCTCTCGAAGGGCCGATGCATTTCCCGCGTCAGGCGGATCGTCCGCTGATCCTGAAGCAGGGCTAGCCGCTCGAATACGCCCGTCTGCCTCCAGGCTGTTCCCTTGATCGACAACAATCCGTTGGCGCCTGCGAACACCAGGTTGTCGTCCGGCCCTGCGGTCGAAATGAGATGTTCGTACAGGCGCCGCCCTAGCAGATTGACGCCTATCGCGGCGGGCGTCGCCAGGCCGACATACAGGACCAGCAACGGATCGTCGTTTCGGGCCTCGGCGCCTGCTCCGAGATCGCGCGGATAGAATTTCTTTTCCAGGACGGATCCGCCCCGGATTAGACCGGACCATTCTTGTTCCTCGAACAGATCGCGCTTCAGGCGAGCATCGCCGCTCATCTGTCCGCTGGCGCGCAGGGCCTTGCGGGCGGCCCGGACTACGGAATCGCGCAGCACGTTGCTTGAGATCGTCGCGCCCGCTATGTGGTCGACCGCGCCTGGCGCGCGCGTCGTGAAATCGAGCGTACTCACGTTGAGCCCGGACAAGCCGGACACCAGCGATTCGAGTTGCGCCGGACTGAGGCCTATCACGAGAAGAGGTTCGGTCTGTCGCACGAGACGGGCAGATACGACGGCGCCGGCGGAATCGACAGCCGCCCAGATATCGATCGGTTGACCGGAATAGCCCACAGAGCGAACCAGCTCCCAAGTCGATACGGCGGTTCCCAGATAGTCTCCACCGCGCCAGGCTTCGTAGACGACCTCGTCGTTGACGACGCGTTCCCGCAGGTCTGCTTGGACGCCGAACGCGCGCTGCGCAAAATCCTTCAGGCCGGGACGGTCCGACGCGCCCCAGCCGGCGCCGGTCGTCATAAGCAGTGCAAAAAACACCGTACAGATCGATGCGATCCGACTGAGCGACATCCATTTCTTCTCCTGGGAGAGAGATGAAACGTCCGCGCGGGCTCCGCCTTATCAAAAGTCAATGCGACTAGCCCCCGATCGGAAGTCAAGGTGACGGTATCAGCGGGGCCTTGCTGAACGAAATTCGATCGGAGGGTGGATCATGAGGGGCAAGACACGGAGCTTCGGACGCGCGATTGCGATCGGGACGGCTCTGCTTTCGGCGACTGCGTGGTCGTCGTTCGCGTTCGCGCAGGCGCAACAGGCCGCGCCAGCACAGCCGGCGCAAAGTCACGAGAAGAGCGATATTCCGCCCTATGTCCCGAACCTGAACACTCTCAGCGGCGAAAAGATCGAGCAACCGGGCCAGAAGCCCGGCGATCCGAAGCTGACGCCAGAGGAATTCGCCCAGGCCAACAAGATCTTCTTTGAACGATGCGCCGGCTGCCACGGCGTTCTGCGCAAGGGCGCGACCGGCAAGGCGCTGACCACCGACATAACCAAGAAACACGGCTACGAATATCTGCGCGACTTCATCACCTTCGGCTCCCCGGCGGGCATGCCCAACTGGGGCAGCTCGGGCGAACTGACCAAGGAGCAGGTCGACGTCATGGCGCGCTACCTGCTGAACGAACCGGCCACGCCGCCCGAGTTCGGCATGAAGGAGATGAAGGAGACCTGGAAGGTCCTCGTCCCGGTCGCCGACCGCCCGACCAAGAAGATGAACGATCTCGATCTCGACAATCTTTTCTCCGTGACACTGCGCGACACCGGCGAAGTGGCCTTGATCGACGGCGCATCGAAGAAGATCGTGACGCGGATCAAGACAGGGTATGCGGTCCATATCTCCCGCGTGTCTGCGTCGGGTCGATACATCTACGTGATTGGCCGCGACGGCAAGCTCGATCTCATCGACTTGTGGATGCCGACGCCGGCCGCCGTGGCCACCGTGAAGATCGGCGCCGAAGCGCGCTCGGTCGATACATCGAAATTCAAAGGATTCGAGGACAAACTGGCGATCGCCGGAGCTTACTGGCCACCGCAATACGTCATCATGGACGGCCCCACGCTCGAGCCGCTAAAAATCGTCTCGACGCGCGGCATGACCTACGACACGCAGGAATACCATCCGGAGCCTCGCGTCGCCGGGATATTCGCGTCGCACTTCTCGCCAGAATGGTATCTGAACATCAAGGAGCGTGGCGTCATTGACGCTGTCGACTATTCCGATATCAATACTCTCAAGATCCGCGAGATTCCGTCCGAACGGTTCTTGCACGACGGAGGGTTCGATCGCTCAGGGCGCTACCTCTTCGTTGCAGCAAACGCGCGTGACAAGGTCGGCATCGTCGATACCAAGACCGGCAAGCTCGTCAAGGTGGTCGAGTCCGGCGGCAAGACGCCGCATCCCGGCCGCGGCGCGAACATCGTCCATCCGAAATTCGGACCGGTCTGGGTGACGTCCCACCTCGGCGACGAAACCGTCTCGTTCATAGGGTCCGACCCGGACAAGCATCCGCAGGAAGCCTGGAAGGTCGTGCAGAAAGTAAATGGCCAGGGTGGCGGCTCGCTGTTCGTCAAGTCTCATCCGAAATCCGGCAATCTGTATGTGGACACGCCGCTCAATCCCGAAGCCGACACTTCCTCGAGCGTCGCGGTCTTCAAGATCGCCGATCTCGGGCAGCCGAAGCCCAAGTTCACGACGCTGCCAATCGGCGAATGGTCGGGAATAACCGAAGGACAGCGGCGTATCGTTCAGCCGGAATTCAACAAGGACGGCTCCGAAGTATGGTTCTCCGTCTGGAACAGCAAGACGCAGCAATCGGCGATCGTCGTGGTCGACGACAAGACGTTGAAGCTGAAGGCGGTGATCAAGGACGCGGCGATGATTACGCCGACCGGCAAGTTCAACGTCTACAACACGCGTATGGACGTCTATTGAAAAACATGGCGGGCGGGCTCGTCGGCCCCGCCCGCCTCCGCTCGTGAGGTCGGACATGGTCGGCACGGTATATCTCGTCGGCGCGGGCCCCGGCGCGGCCGATCTGCTGACGCTTCGTGCGCTGCGCATTGTCGAATCTGCTGACGTCGTGGTCTATGATCGGCTCGTATCGAGCGACACCCTCGATCTCGCCCCGGCCGCCGCGCCACGCATCGATGTCGGAAAGAGAAGCGGCGACCATCCGACGCCCCAGCACGAAATCAACGAATTGCTCGTGCGCCTGGCACGGCGGTATCCGAAGGTCGTCCGCCTCAAGGGTGGAGATCCATTGATGTTCGGGCGGGGCGGCGAAGAAATCGTCCACCTCGCGCGCGCCGGCGTTCCATTCGACATTGTTCCCGGCATAACCGCCGCACAGGGAGCCGCAGCTTCGCTGGGCGTGCCCTTGACCCATCGTGATTGTGCGGGTGGCGTTCGCTACGTCTCCGGCCACATGCGAGAGAACGGGAAACTGGACCTCGACTGGCGTGGACTTGCGGATTCAAGAACGACATTGGCTGTCTATATGGGCCTTTCGGAGATCGACAAGATTGCAAAATCGATAGTGGAATGCGGACGCGATTCAATGACACCTGCGGTCGCCGTGAGCAACGCGACGCGCGGCAATCAGCGGCGGGTGTTCGGTACGCTTGACGACATCGGTCGACGTGTCCGCGAAGAAGCGCTCGAGTCACCGGTTCTCTTCCTGATCGGCGAAGTAGTGAACGCATCCCCCGTACGTGTCCTAGTTGCCGACGTGTTACGCGAGGCCTTAAATGCGGCGCCTGTTTAATGCAGTGGCGTTGGCCGCGATGCTCTTCTGCGAGACCGGGGCGTTCGCGGATATGCGACCCGCACTCGTCTCCCTTGTTCGGCAGGATTGCGGGTCCTGTCACGGGATGACATTGAAAGGCGGACTCGGTGCGCCGCTCCTGCCCGATGCTCTGGCCGACAAGGAAACCGAGAGTCTGATCTCGATCATCCTGGATGGCGTGCCTAATACGCCGATGCCCCCGTGGCGCGGTTTGCTGAGCGAAGCGGATGCGCGCTGGATCGCCGAACAATTGAAGAAAGGGTTCCCGCAATGAGGCGGCGATGGTTTCTCGCCGGCGCCGGTCTGCTCGGCCTGGCGCCGACGGGTGTGCAGGCCCAAGCGGCAAGGCCGGAGCCACGAGGCACAGGCGATCTCGGGATCGTGATCGAACGGGCGACCGGTTCGCTGCTCGTCGTCGAAACGACGGGCCGGCGCATGCTGGCGCGTATAGAAGGACTCGGCGATCTTTCGCATGCGGCGGCGAAATTCTCGTCATGCGAGCGCTACGCCTATGTGTTCGGACGAGACGGGGGACTGACGAAGGTCGACCTGCTCGAGCAGCGGATTGCCGCACGTGTTATCCAGGCCGGGAATTCCATCGGCGGTGCCTTGTCCGACGACGGCGCCCTCCTCGCCGCGTCGAACTACACCCCCGGCGGCGTCAAGGTCTTCGATCCAAGAGACCTGCGGCTGCTTGTAGACATTCCGGCGATTGGCGCTAACGGCAAGCAATCGAAGGTGGTCGGGCTCGTCGATCTGCCCGGTCGCCGGTTCATCTGCGCTTTGTACGACTGCGCCGAAATCTGGATCCTGGATTTCTCACGCTCGGCATCACCTGAAATCACTAAGTTCGTCGACGTGGGATTGTTGCCCTACGACGGAAACGTCACCGGCGATGCGCGTCACTATCTCGCCGGCCTGTTCGGCGAAGATGGTTTCACGCACATCGACCTGTGGAGCGACAAGCCGAAGGTCGCGCGCGTCTTCCATGGCTATAACGCCGGCCGAGATCGGCAGGCCGTGTACAAGATGCCGCATCTGGAAGGCTGGGGGCAGAACGGCTCCATGCTCGTCGTACCGGCGGCGGGACAACACGAAGTTCTGATGCTCGATCTCGCGGCGATGAAAGAAACGGGCCGCATTCCGACGCACGGCCAACCGGTCTTTTGTATCGCGCGTCCCGACGGACGCGAGGTATGGATAAATTTCGCGCATCCGCTGAACGATACGGTACAAATTCTCGACACCTACCTGGGACGCATCGTCCACAGTTTCGCGCCCGGCCCTTCAGTTCTGCATCTCGAATTCACGCCCAAGGGCAACGAGGTCTGGATATCCGTACGGGACGTCAACCGGGTTGATGTGTTCGACGTGCGCACGCGTACTAAGATCGCCGAAATTCCGGCGAAGAGCCCATCCGGCATTATGTTTACGTCGCGCGCACACCGCCTGAGGTCTTGAGACATGTCGCTCGATAACCTCGACCTGGAACTCGTGGATCGCTGGCAGCGCGACTTTCCGCTGGTCGACCGCCCCTACGAGGCGCTCGGGACTTCGGTTGGCGTGAGCGAGCAGGACGTCATTTCCCGGTTGCGGCGGCTTTCGGAATCGGGCGCGCTCTCGCGTATCGGCGCAGTCGTGCGGCCGAATACCGTCGGCGCGTCCACACTGGCGGCGCTGGCGGTTCCCCCTGCCGAACTCGAAGCCATTGCGCGGCTCGTTGCAGCGGAACCGGGCGTCAACCACGCTTACGAGCGCGAACATGCCTACAATTTCTGGTTCGTCGTCACTGCCCGCGATAAGGCGGCTGTCGACGCAACGATCGCGAGGATCGAGAAGCGGCTCCATCGACCGGTTCTCGTCCTGCCGATGGTTCGCGATTTCCACATCGATCTTGGATTCTCCATGTTCGGTCCGCCGTCGCGACATTTCCCGCGAGTCGTCGATCAGAAACAAGCGAGGATTATGCCGCAACCTGCCGACAGGTCCTTGCTCGTTGCGATCGAAACCGGCATCGAACTTGAGCCGCGTCCTTATCTGGCAGTGGCCAGATGTCTGGGCTGGCGTCAGTCGCAGGTCTTGTCGCGACTCGAGGCGATGATCGAGAGCCGGATCATATCCCGTTTCGGCCTGGTCGTGCGACACAGTGCGTTCGGCTACCGCAACAACGCCATGGTCGTCTGGGACATCCCGGACCACGAGACTGAACACGTCGCGGCCCGTTTCGTCTCCAACGAAAGCGTGACGCTCTGCTACGAGCGGCCACGTCGGTCGAACTGGCGCTACAATCTTTTTACGATGATCCATGCGTGTGACCGGGTCTCGGCGCTCGCGCAAGTCGAATGTCTGCGCGCACTTGCCCCCGCAGGAACGTCGCACGAGATCCTTTTTTCGACGCGGTGCTTTCGCCAGTGCGGCGCCCGCCTGTCTGCGGCCTGAATGATGCTTTGCAAACCCGAAATGGACGACACGGACCGGAAGATCGCTCTCTTCCTTCAAGACGGCCTGCCGTTGGTCCATTCGCCATTCCAGGAATGCGCCAACGCGCTGGGGATCGACGAGCGGGAGGTGGTCGAACGGATCGGGCGTCTGCGTTCGACAGGCGGCATCACCCGGCTCGGGCCATTCTTCAACGCCGCGCGCATGGGAGGCGACTTTTGCCTCTGCGCCATGCAGGTTCCTGAAGAAAACTGGCGCGATACGGTCGAACGGGTCAATGCATTCCTGGAGGTGGCGCACAATTATCGGCGGGACCATGATTTGAACATGTGGTTCGTCATCGCGGTCGAACAGGCGGACAAAGTCGAAGAGGTCGCCGACCGGATCGAAGCGGCGACAGGTCTCGCGGTTTACAGGTTTCCCAAGATTTGCGAATTCTTCCTCGAGATGAAGGTGCCTGCATGAGCGCCGAAACCTCCCAAATGGAATTCATCGATCGGGCGATCGTGGAAGCGACGCAGGCCGGCTTGCCGTTGACCATGCATCCCTATGCCGCGGTAGCCGAGCGGATCGGCGTCGATGAAGACGTGGTGGTCGAACGCCTGCGTGCCATGCTCGCAGACGGACGCGTCCGGCGCATCGGCGCTGCGCTCAATCACTACGCATTCGGTCTGACGGCCAATGGCATGACGGTCTGGGATATCGAAGACATGGAGGCGGACTTCCTTGGACGAAAGGTAGGCGCGCTCGACTTCGTTACGCATTGCTACCTGCGACCGCGCCGACTTCCGCTCTGGCCCTACAACCTGTTTGCAATGGCGCATGGCCGTTCACGCGAGGAGGTCCTGGCGAAGCGCGCGAAAATCGCCGGGATTCTCGGTTCCGCATGCCGCGGTTCGGATATTCTTTTTTCGACCGAACTCCTGAAGAAGACGGGCGTACGCTTCCGGGCTTCGGAAATGACGAGAAAACAATGTTCAGGCTGAGCGAGTTCCTGCGCGAAATTCGCGACCCGACTCCCGTCGGCCCGCGCCGGGATCTGCCCGGTCCGGTCGTCATCTGGAATCTCGTTCGTCGCTGCAACCTGCAATGCCTGCATTGCTATGCCGTGTCGGCCGACGTGGATTTCCCCGGCGAACTGACGACGGCGGAAGTATTTCGCGTCATGGACGACGTTCGCACGGCCCGCTCGCCGGTCTTGATTCTCTCGGGTGGCGAGCCGTTGATCCGCCGCGACATTTTCGATATATCGCGCCGCGCCAAGGAGCTCGGTTTTTATACGTCGCTGTCGACCAACGGCACACTCATCGACGAGGCGACGGCGGGCCGGATAGCAGCGGTGGGATACGACTATGTCGGCGTCAGTCTCGACGGCATCAGCGCGACGCACGACAGGTTCCGCGGTCGAAAGGGCGCGTTCGACGAGGCGCTCGCCGGTCTGCGCGCCGCCCGGGATCACGGCGTGAAAGTCGGCGTGCGATTCACGATGACGTCTGAAAACCACACCGAGCTGCCGATGCTGCTCGATCTGATCGAAGCTGAGCGGATCGACAAGTTCTATTTGTCGCATCTCGTCTATGCCGGGCGTGGCAACAAGAGCCGCGGCACGGATGCCGACTGGACCATCACACGCGACGCAATGACGATGCTTTTCGAACGCGCCTGGGCGGCGATCGAGCGTGGCGAGAAGCGAGACTACGTGACCGGCAACAATGACGCCGACGGCGTTTTCCTGTTGTTCTGGGCTCAAACACGTTTCCCGGAGCGGGCCGGCCATCTACGCGCCAAGCTCGCGCAATGGGGCGGCAATTCGTCAGGCGTGAACGTCGCCAATATCGACAATCTCGGCAATGTTCATCCCGATACGATGTGGCAACACCACACGCTCGGCAATGTGAAGGAACGTCCATTCGGCGAGATTTGGAAAGATGTTTCCGATCCACTCATGGCTGGCCTGAAGACGCGTCCGCGAAAGATCTCCGGGCGTTGTGGCGCCTGCGCCTATTTCGACATTTGTGGCGGCAACACGCGCGTTCGGGCTTTGCGCCTCACGGGCGACGCTTTTGCAGAGGATCCGGCCTGCTACCTCGTCAATTCGGAAATCGGCGTGGCGGCGTCGCCGCGAGTGGAATTGCGGCCGTTCAGGGGATCGAGACATGATGCGGTTGCGTAACCTCCTGGCAAGCGCGCTATTCGCGCTTTCGTCGGGTTCGGCAACGGCCATGCCGGATGCGGGGGCGTTGTTCCAGGAACATTGCGCGCAGTGTCACGGCAGCGACCGGCTCGGCGCCATCGGGCCGGCATTGCTGCCCGACAATCTCGGTCGTCTCGGCAAGGCAGGCGCGGAAGTCGTCGTTCGCGATGGACGCGCGGCGACGCAGATGCAGGGCTTCGCGGCCAAGCTCTCCGAGGAAGAGATCAAGGCGCTCGCCGCTTTCGTCTATTCCCAACCCGAGAAACTGCCGGTCTGGGGCGACCAGGAGATCGCAGCCAGCCGCGTACTCGGCGCTTCGTCGGAGATCGGCAAGCACATTTATTCGGCTGACCCTCTCAATCTTTTCGTTGTGGTCGAGAGCGGCGACCATCATGTCACGATTCTCGACGGCGACCGGTTCGAACCGATCGCGCGGTTCGAAAGCCGCTTCGCTCTGCATGGGGGCCCGAAGTTCACCAGCGACGGTCGCTATGTCTTTTTCGGATCTCGCGACGGATGGGTGACCAAATACGACCTGCGCGCGTTGCGCGTGGTCGCGGAAGTGCGCGCCGGGATCAATGCCCGCAACATCGCGCTCTCGAAGGACGGACGGCATCTTGCAGTCGCCAACTATCTGCCCAATACGCTCGTTCTTCTGTCGGCCGACGATCTGTCCGTCGAAAAGATCATCCCGGCGACCGATCGCCTGGGCAAGCCCTCGCGTATTTCCGCCGTCTATCAGGCGCCCGACCGCGACAGCTTCATCGCCGCACTGAAGGACGCTGCGGAGATATGGGAAATCGCGACGAATCCCCAGGCCGGCCCGATCTATGCCGGGCTCGTCCACAATTACGAGAAATCGATGGTGGAAGGACTTGTGTCGTCCGCCGGACTCTTTGCATTGCGGCGCATCGAGGTCAGCGAACCGCTCGACGATTTCTTCTTCGACCCCGGCTACCGCAATCTGATCGGCGCAAGCCGCGACGGTGGCAAGGCGATCGTCGTAAATCTCAATGTCGGTCGCGAAATTGCGACCATTCCGATGCCCGGCATGCCGCATCTGGGTTCGGGAATTTCCTGGATGCGCGATGGGCGGCGCCTGGTCGCGATACCTCATCTGAAGGAAGGCAAGATCAGCATAATCGACACAACCGACTGGAAGGTCGTCAAGACGCTGATCACCGGCGGTCCCGGCTTCTTCCTCAGGAGTCACGAGGGCACGCCCTATATCTGGGCGGATTCGTTCCTCTCCCCGCCCAACAAGGATACGATGCAGATCATCGACAAGAACAGCCTGGAGATCGTTCGTACGCTCAAGCCCGCGCCGGGCAAGACGACCGCCCATGTCGAATTCGATCGCAGCGGAACGCACGCGCTGGTGAGCGTCATGGAGCAGGACGGCGCTCTGATCGTCTACGAGACCCGCACTTTCGAGGAAGTAAAGCGCCTGCCTATGTCCAAGCCGATCGGCAAGTACAATGTTTACAACAAGATAACATTTTCCGAGGGCACCAGCCACTAGTCGGGAAATCGCCGGAACGAGGATTGCCGCCCGGGCAGCCGTCCGCGCCACGCCGTTCTGCTTGACGGTGGGCAGGCCAGTGGGCTTACTGCGCAGATCGAGGCAGCCGGTCTTGCCCCTCCCCATCGCAGTGCAAAAACATTCACCCTCCCAGAATGTCACAGCAGCCGGCGATTGGGCCGTGCTCAAGGCTTGTCCAATCTTCCGACACCTCGACGACGCGACGCTTCGACGGGTGGTCGCGCGCGTCACGATTCAGAGCTACGCGCGCGGGAAGACCGTCTTTTCGCAAGGCGACCCCGGTGATGCCTTCTTCGTTGTCGTGGACGGATGGGTAAAGCTGTCGCGCTTCACCACCAACGGGGACGAAGCCGTATTCTCGGTGATCGCGCGCGGCGAGAGTTTCGCGGAGCCGATCATGTTCATGGGCGGTCGTTACCCCGTCAATGCAATCGCCGCGACGGATTGCCGGTTAGCGCGAATGGAGCACGATTCGTTTGTCAGGTCTCTCGAAAGCGAGCGCGATCTGGCGCCGGCGATGCTCGCCTCGATCGCAAAGTGGACCGCGGCGCTGACGGAAGAGATCGGAGCCCTGAAGGTCTTGGATGCGCCAAGTCGCGTTGCGGAATTCCTGCTTCGGTTCTCGACGGGCGCCGAATGTTCCGCGCAGGTGCCGTTACCTTTCGAGAAGGCATTGATAGCGGCGCGTCTCGGCATGACTCCGGAAAGTTTCTCTCGGGCGCTGGCCGTGTTGAGGTCCGTCGGCGTGACGACGAAACGAGACACGGTCATAATCGAAAGCATTCCGCGGCTCCGGCAATTCGTCGCCGGCGATTGAAAGGTCATTCGGGCCGGAAGCGCAATTGCCGCAGGCGCGCCACATCCGTTATTTCGACCTGATCGTTCGCGACGATCACGCCGTAGGATCGCAATTGACGAAGCGTCCGCGAGAAACTCTCTGGCGTTATGCCGAGTTGCGCCGCCAGGACCCGCTTCTCATAAGGCAGAGATACAGTTGCAGCGCGGGCGCCCGGTTCGACCAGGGAGAGTATGAAGTCCGCCAGTCGCGTTGTCGCCGTCATAGTCTTCAGGCGCTCCACCTGTCCTAGCAACATGCGCAAGTGCATGGACGCCGAAGCAAGCAACGCAAGCGCGACAGGTGGTTCAGCAGCAATCAGATCCCGCAGCCGTGACGCGTCAATGCGGGCGAGACGCGCTTCAGTGACGGCTTCCGCTGTCGTGGAATAGACGTCGGCGTTCAACGCATCGCCTTCCATGATGCTCTGGGGCGCCTTATGAATTGAAATAATGGCGCTCGCCCTCGGCACCAAAACCCGCGACAGCTTGATCGTTCCTCCCAGAATTACGTAGCACGTTCTCGCGGTGTCGCCCTGACGACAGACAACCTCGCCTTTGGCTACGACCTGTGGCGCTTGGCCGTCCAGAACGACACGCATCGCGGCCGACGGCAAACGACCCAGCAGCACCGAGCGCCTGATCGCGTCCTTGTCCTTTCTGGTCCATTCGTCGTCCACACTGGCCTCCGCATGGGTATTCGAGCGACCTATTCGTCCAGGAACGGATCCGGCCCCGCGTAACCGGCAAGCGTAACCGGATCGTCGATCATGATCTCTGCCGACGAACTGCTATGGACGCCATAGGCGTTGAGTTCGCCCAACAGTCGGGACAACGTCTCCGGCGTGGCGCCGATATGCGACGCAAGCTTTCTCTTGTTGAAGGGCAGATGGACGACCCCTCCCAATCCGTCCGGCTTCATGTTTTGCAGCAACCAGTTGGCCAGCCTTTCGCCGGCGGGTCGGAAACGCTGATTTTTGCATTCTTTCATGACTCGCCGGTACGCCAAAGCCGTTTCGGCTTCCACCGTTCGCGCCAGCATAGGATCGGTCGCGATGGCGCGCCGGAACGCCGAAACCGGAATCATGAACACCTCGGACTTTTCGAGGGTCGCAGCAGAATTCAGGTATGGCGCGTCGAGGAGGACAGCCGCGAGAATGAAAACCGAATAGGGGCGTAATAAAGAGAAGCCGAAACTGTGACCTCCGTGCTGCGAATACAGTTCGACTATCCCGCCCCGAAGTACATGCAGGAACTCAGGACGCTCCCCCTCACTGAAAAGATGCGAATCTGCGTTCACCTTCCTGAGCAACGCGCTGGAACCGAGTGACTGTATCGTCCCGGGATCGACACCGCGGAAAAGGGGCAGCGAGCGTAGCTCGTCGATTTGCGCTGGGCTTACCAAGGCACCCCCATGATCGCCTACTCTTGACGAAACGCCGACGGAAGCCGTCTTTACTTTCGCCCGTCCGCCCCGGCCAAGGCATCGGTCGATCGAACTGGAAGTCAGCCAGGGGCCTACACCGGCGCGTGCATCATGACTTGCGCCAACGATTGGACGGACGATCAGCGTTGTATTCGATCGACCTACATTAGAGCACGGCGGTGAAGAGCCATTGACAATTGGTAACCGCGTGAGCCCGCGGCAACCGAAGTCGTACGAGCGGGTTGACGCGTTCCAGGCGGGTTGCTGCGATCACCGGGTTGAAAGCATAGGCCATGACCGCTGGCAACCCTGCCCGGCCGAGCAGATCCCGCGGGCGTGGACTTCACGTCGGCTTGCGCGTTGAGTAGAAAAACTCCCTCATATCGATGTTCGACCGCAGTCGCGCCTCAGTTCATCCACCCGGCTCACTTGGAATGATACGTCGGTCCAGAACTCAATTTATCGACGTCTTTCGAGCCGTTCGTCCATTTGCGCGCTATGCGCTGCGGCGATGGGCGCGTGTCTTGCTCGGACTCGTCGCACTGACGGCGTCGTCGGCGGCGACGCTTGCCGTTCCTTACGCACTGCGCGAGATGATCGATAGCGGCTTCTCCCGCTACGATGTCGCGGCTATCAATACGGCGTTCTCGAGCATGATCGGCATAGTCTCGGTTCTCGCTCTTGCAGTCGCCAGTCGCTATTATCTCGTGACAACGCTCGGCGACCGGATTGCAGCCGACTTGCGGAACGATCTTTTTGCGCATGTCGTACGCCTCGATGCGGCGTTCTTCGATCGAGCGAAATCCGGCGACATTCTGTCGCGCCTGATCGTCGACGTCGGCCAGATCAGAACGGCGTTGAGCACGACAGCTTCCGTCGCGCTGCGCAACCTCGCCATGCTGGTTGGCGCTGTGGCCTTGACGATCGCCGCGAACCCGAGGCTGGCCGCCGTTGCGCTGGCAGCAACACCCTTCGTGGTGGCGCCGCTCGTTGCAATCCGGCGACCGTTGCGCCGCAGGTCTCGAACAGCGCAGGACACATTGGCTGCCGCTTCAACGATCGCAGTCGAGCAGCTCGGCGCGATTCGTTTGATGCAGGCTTGTTGCGCCGAAAGATACGCCATCCAGCGATTCTCGGACGCCGTTCATGGGAACTTTCTGGCGGCCCGAGAACTGATTTGTCTGCAGGCGCTGCTCAACGGCTTGGCCGTACTCGCCGCGCTCGGTGGCGTGGTCGTCGTCCTGTATCTTGGAGCGCAAGAAGTCATAAGCGGGGCGACGAGCCCCGGCGAACTATCGCAGTTCGTAATTTTCGCGCTGCTCGGCGCCACGTCGGTCAGCCAATTGTCGGAGATCTGGAACGAGATTTCTGCGAGCGCCGGCGCGGTGGATCGCATCGCCGAGTTGCTGGAAGTCAAGCCGCTTGTCTTCGCGCCGGCGTCGACCGCGCAACTGCCTTCGCCTGTTCGCGGTGAAATCAAGTTCGAGCGCGTCGTCTTTTCCTACCGCGACACGAGATCGCATGAGATCGACGACATATCGTTTACGGTTGCGGCCGGGGAAACGGTAGCGATCGTAGGCGCTTCAGGGTCGGGAAAATCGACGATCGTGCAATTGCTGATGCGTTTCTACGATCCCGCCGCCGGCGCGATCTACCTGGACGACATCGACATCAGGACGCTCGATCCAACGAACCTGCGCGCCAGGATTGCGTTGGTTCCGCAGGACCCCGTGGTGTTCGCCGAAAGCGTGTTCGACAATATTGCCTATGGTCGTCCTGGCGCCACGATGCAGCAAGTGAATAAGGCGGCGCGAGGCGCGGCGGCCGATGACTTCATCGCCACCCTCAACGGGGGCTATTCCGCCATATGTGGCGAGCGGGGCGTGACATTGTCCGGCGGGCAGCGACAACGTCTTGCAATGGCGCGCGCGCTTCTGAAAGATGCGCCGATCCTGGTTCTCGACGAGGCGACCTCAGCCCTCGACGCGCAGACCGAAAGGAAAGCGCTCGCTTCGCTCGCCGCCCCCGGGTCTCGTCGCACGACTGTTGTCGTGGCGCATCGGCTGGCGACGATCCGCAATGCCGACAGGATTTTGGTGATGGACAATGGCCGTATCGTCGAAAGCGGAAGACACGACGATCTGCTAGTCGCCGGCGGACCCTATGCGCGACTCGTGCAACGACAGGACCTGAAATCGTTCGCATGACGGGTTCCGCGACGCAGCGACGATGTCCGATTGATTGCGCGGCTCTTGCTCCCGATAGTCGGGCGCCTCAACATAGCGCCGGAGGCGTCAGCCGCACGTCACGAGGATGGAATGAACACATTCAGCACATTGCCGCACGTGATCGCCCTCATCAACGCCGCCACCATTCTTGTGCTGGGATATGGCTACAGCCGCATCCGCGCAGGCGATCAGCAAGGCCACAGGCGGACCATGTATTGGGCAATCGGTCTCGGCGCGTTGTTCATCGCGGTCTATCTCACTTATCACGCTCTGGCCGGTCTGGCGAAATTCGGAGGCGTCGGGCCGATCCGTGTCGTTTATTTCACGCTGCTCGTCGCTCATATCGTCGCGGCGGCGCTCGCCGCAGTGATCGTTCCCGTCGCGATCGCCTGCGCGATCCGCGGTCGTTTCACCATGCACCGGCGGATCGCGCGTTTCGCGTTGCCGATGTGGATGTTCGTTTCGACGTCCGGTTTGATCGTTTATTTCATGACCATCCATCTTTACCCGTTCAGGGCATAGAGTGGCTCGCGCCTGCCCTGACGACGATCCCAGGCGACTTCGCCAAGGGAGACCGTCCCTCCCGGGATCCCGCGCGACAAAGGAAATATGGAGTGTTTACAGGCGAGACGCGAGCGGCGCGAACCGTGGAGTGGGTTCGAGCGGACGCATAAGAGCGCGCATGACGAAGATCACGAACAGCGCGCCGCCGACTACGGCAAATAGCGCTCCGATGCCGTGCAGATACATGCCGATGACCGCTCCGTCGAGCATTTTCGCGCCACCGACAGGCGTCTTGCGTTGCGCGCCGTAACCGCCGGCGAGAAAGAGCCCGATGGATGCGAACATCTGGCCGCCGCCATAACACAGTACGATGAAATTGATCGCGCGAGCCGAAAGCTGATGGCGACCCAGAATCTCGAAGCCTTGCGTCAGAAAATATCCCATGCAGGACACGCTCACTGCCGTGACCATCGCGTGATAGTGGGCTGGCGTGCGCGTATCCGATCCAGTAATCAGAATGCCCATCATACCGCCGACGCCGTAAAGAGCGAGGGCGGTCGCCAATGTAACGAACGCCGGCTCACGCCATGGCCATTTCGATAGGGACCGCTCCGTTACGGCGATCGCCAGGAATGTGATGGCGAACAGAAGCGCCGGTACAGCAAGGATAAATTGCAGGAGCCGGAAGGCTTCGTGGAGCGGAACCGAGAACGAGTCGAAAGCCATGAAGAAGACAGGGCCGCCGAGCGACGCAGCGGCCAAGAGCACAGCGCATAGTCTTACGGCCGGTCCAGCCGAAGCTCTCTCGCCAAAGCTCGTCCGCGCGAGCGTGGACCAGATGGCGATCATCATCGTCACATAGACAAATTGCAGGAGATGTCCGCCGCCCCAGAACAGATATTCACGGGCGGTGTCCAGCAAATAGGCCCGATGAAGCTGTATGGCCGCAATGCCGAAGCACAGGATTGCGACGATATAAATGATTCCGGCCGCGACGATCGCGATCTCGCGCCCGGACAATGCGCTCGTCGGGCGGGCGACGTTGAGCAGCATGCGCGCAACGGGCCCGAGTATGCCGAGGGCCAGCAGTACAAGGCCGACGTCGTAAATCGGGTGTTTGATCATTGGGATGTAGTTGGTTAGCTCGGAAGTGCTCGAGTCTGCGAACGCCGGGGAGAACAGGCAGGGGAACGAAAGAGCGACGAACGCCTGACCGACGGGTCCGAGCGAGGCTGCCCGCAGACGCGCATGCGGCAGGTTCGCCGTTGTAAACGACGCCACCATGGCGAACATAGCCAACAGCCAGATCACAAGCGAAAAGATGACGTGAATGACGAGAGCGTTGCCAAAGAAACCCAGCGGCCAATGAGCGATCCGCTCGATGCCGGGAAGGCGCGAGGTCGCTAGCAGGACCGCAAACAAACCGGCGATCGCCAAGGCGCCGACGCTGAGCCAGGCCCATGCAGTCAATTCACGGCGGGAAAATGCATATGCGGCCGAACGCGCCGACATGTCGCCATCGCGATATCCGGAAACGAGCGAAGTCACCAGCGTCACTTGCTTCTCCTCGGGGGCCGGTCGCCGGGACGGCGGCGCGCGCCACGGCGCCCGTCTAAATTACAAGGCGCGCGGGCGGTCGGCTTGACGAATGCTAACCCGGCGGACTCTCTCGATTTTTCAATTGGCTAGCTCGACCCGCCCAAAAGGGCCCTCAGCTTGGCGAGAGCGCGGTCTTCTGGTTCCTGGTAACCGATCGACTCGACGTAGTTGCCCGTTGCATCCATCAGATAGACGAAGGCGGAGTGGTCCATCGTATAGTCGCCTCCGGTTGTCGGCACCTTACGGTAGTAGGCGCCGAACGATTTCGCCATTCCGGCGATTTCCGCGGGCGTACCAGTTAACCCGACGATGTATGGCGCGAACGACGCCAGAAAATAGCGCAGCATTTCCGGCGTGTCCCGCTCGGGATCGACCGAGACGAAATAAACTCGGAAATTTTGTGCGGGCGGTCCCATCCGATCAAGCAGCCGTTGCATGTCCAACATCGTGGTTGGGCAGACCTCCGGGCAACCGGCGAATCCGAAGAATACCGCATAGGGGTGCCCTTTGAGGGCGACGCTGTCGATGGTTTCACCGATGTGGCTCTTCAACCGGAAAGGGCCCCCGATTGCTGGGCGATCACGGCCACCAGTCATTGTCACAAGTATCGCAGCGAAGAATGCCAGTGCGCCGGCCACCGTTCCGAACGCCAGCAGAATTCGCCCGAGCTTCATGTTGAACTCCGAATCGAAGACATACGAAATTCGGTCTGCGCCCCTTCGGTCAAGCGCTCAAGGAATTGGGCCGCCGCTCACGGCGCTCGAGCGCTTCTTTGGCCCGCCGTACAGTCGAGGATGCATCTTGTTGAAGGTAATGTATTTGATGTTTGATAGGTGCGCGGGGCGGGTTGTACGTCGCCACTGTATTCGACCGTCGTCTCGCGTTGGATCGCCGACTGGCGCATGCAAGCCGAGTGTTATTCTTCCGTCGTCCTGGAACAATCAACGAGTGGAAGAGAGCCCGAAAATGAGCGCGGAATTGAAGATCGGCATTCAAGCATCATCGAACAGATCGCCACCGACAGCTGCAGATACACTTACCGAAGTTCTGAGAACTGGGTCTGTCCTGGCGACAATGCTTCCTCGATCGTTCGACGACCGCTGGTTCTTCAATGTCGGTGGGGAGATCGAGCAGGCTGAGCCATTCGGCCCTGTGTAACGTCGCCGTATGATCTCCGCGTCGGCGCACAGGTGATCGTCGACTTGAGCAGACAGCGACGCCTTTGGCCAAACTCGCCGCTTGGCTCACATGCGTCGAGCGTAACGTCGACCCCGCCATCAACAGCGCCGACTTTTGATTCAGCGCAACAAAACGGGGTTGACGGTTATCGCGTGCCGGAATGTACTTGCTCGGTTGCGTCTCCATCGCGACGCCTCAAGGGCGGTCGGCCCCGGATGTACGGGCCGGCCGCTTCGCCTTATCCGGGCGGATATTCTCCGGCTGCATCCCGAAGGTGCACCATGGCTGATAACGACAAGCCGAAAATCCCACGGGGCTTCGCCACTATGTCGCCGGAGCGCCGGCGGGAAATCGCGGCTCTTGGCGGCGCGGCCGTTCCGTCAGCGAAGAGAGGGTTCTCTCTTGATCGTGACCTGGCCATCGAAGCTGGAAGGAAGGGGGGTATGTCTGTGCCTGGCGAGGTTCGATCGTTCACGCGTGATCCGGAGCTCGCCCGGAAAGCCGGGCGAAAAGGCGGGATTGCAGCCCATCGTCGCGGCTACCAAAAGTCTCACAAAACCTAAAACCCGGCTACCGTGTCGTATCGGAAGCATTCCGGCGCGAACCGCCACATCCACTTATGCGAAGCCCAAGAGCGACGTTGCGCCGCAGGCAACTACATGGCGTTGCCCTTTACATCGTCCGCTTGGTCGCTCTCGAAAAGTGAATGCAATCAGGCAGGCATCCCGGGATGCAGGAGGCGCATCCATGCGAACGATGCTGGCTTTGGACCATTTGGTTCGTCGCGTCTTTGAGGCGGAGATGCGCGCGTGGCGTGGGAATGAGCCGCTTGAACGGGTTTTTTGGGGCTATGGAGTGCTCGGCAGCGGCATTCTTATAGCCGTTTATTTCCTTGCGGTGGACCAGAACCGCATTGCTGTAGCACAAGCGTTTCTCTTGCTCTTTCTAGGTTACACCATCTGGCTCCTTGTTGCTCTCTGGCGGTGCTCTGCGGCTGCAGAACTCTTCTGGCAAATGCTCGTTCGCAGTTTAATATTTGTCTGGGGAGGGAACACGCTACTTGTTGTGCTTTTCCTGCAGGCTGACCTTTTGGAGCGTTATTTCCTAGGCTGAACAATTTGGTTCAGCCCCTTGAAGCGTGGAGCGCGCTTCGCGGCCGGCGCCCGCATCTCCTGCTTCTTCAATTCGGAGCATCGGCAAGTCGAGAAATTGCGCAAGGTGCACCGGCATCCGATCGCCGAAATCCATCCCGCGACCGCTGAACGCCATGGGATAAGGGACGGCGACTGGATGTGGATCGAAACCCGCCGCGGCCGGACCAGACAGCGTGAGAAATTGACGAACGGCATCGATCCGCGGGTAGTCGCGACGCAGCACGGATGGTGGTTTCCTGAAGAGTCGGCACCGAAATGCGGCGTATGGCGATCGAATGTGAACGTACTGACCGATAATACCCCACCTTATGATCCGGCCATGGGGAGGTATCAGTTGCGCGCACTGCTCTGCCGCGTCGCACGCGTCGACGATTCATTCAGCGAGACGCCCGGCGTCGGTCCACATTGAGCGAGTTTTCGCGTATCCGGCAGCGAACTAACCGGTTGGGCATCCGCGAATGTCCGCTGCCGGGCCCCGGTCAAACGACTGCAATTGGCGCTGAGCGGTCGACTCGCGGTCGCGCTGCGAACAGAAACGTGTGCGATCGCTATTGCACCGGCGAGAAGGACGTCGGCGCAACGATGCTGTTTTCCATCGACACCAGCACGTCTGCCTCCGCGACCAGCTTGAGATAGGTCTGGAAAGCGGGATCGCCGGCCATCGCCTTGCGACGCGCCTCGCGATCGGCCTGGCTGTCGTAGCCCCACAGATGAACTACACGATTCTGCGCGCCCTCCACCGTGGTGAACCAGCCGAGGCACCGGCCGAGATATTTGTTCTGCAGCGGCAGCGCGTACTTTTCGTAGATTGCGACGAATTCGGCCATCCGGGCCGGCTTGCAGGTGTAGATTCTGAGATCGACGATCATAGCGGTCTCCTATACCGAGCAATAGCGGTCGCGCATTTCTGGATTTGCGAGCAGGTTCGCGGCCGTCTCGCCGACGACGATCCGTCCCTGGTCGACAATGTAGGCGCGCTGCGAGATGGACAGGGCGCGGCTGACGTTCTGCTCGACGAGCAGGATGGTCAGGCCCTTGCCTGCGATCACGCCGAACAGCTCGAACATTTCGTCGACCAGACGCGGCATGATGCCTTCGGACGGTTCGTCCAGCATCAGCAGCTTCGGTCCGGAAACCAGCGCACGGGCGATCGCTAGCATCTGCTGTTCGCCGCCCGACATGGTCGTCGCCTGCTGCCGCCAGCGTTCGCGCAGGCGCGGAAACATCGCGAGCACTTCCTCGACGCGGGCGGGATCGCGCTTGCAGGCGGCCGGCGCGATCAGCCCGAGCTCGATATTCTCGGCGACCGAAAGGCCCTGCACGATGCGCCGTTCTTCCGGCACGTAACCGAGACCGAGACGGAAACGGTCGTGTGTCTGCAGCTTCTGCAGGTCGGCGTCGAGAAAGCCGATCTCGCCCTCGCATCGCGGCATCAGGCCCATGATGGCGCGCAGCAGCGAGGTCTTGCCGGCGCCGTTGCGGCCGATCAGCGACACGACCTCGCCTTGAGCGACATCGAGATCGACGCCCTGCAGAACATGGGCGCGGCCGTACCAGGCGTCGACGTTTCTCAACCGCAGCACGTCACGCCTCCTCGCCGAGATAGACGCGACGCACTTCGGCATTGGCGCGGATTTCGGCCGGCGCGCCATCGGCGATCACCTCGCCGTGATGCAGGACGACGATGCGGTCGCTGACGCCCATGATCAGCTTCATCTTGTGTTCGACCAGAACAACTGTCTGCGCCTGTGCGAGCCGCAGTATGAGATCCATCATGCCGCGCGTCTCTTCCGGGCTCATGCCCGCTGTCGGCTCGTCGAGCAGCAGCGCCCTGGGGTTCGAGGCGAGCGCCATGGCGATTTCGAGGCTCCGCTGCTCGCCATGCGCCAACGTGCCTGCATTGCGATCGAAACGATCGCCCAGTCCGACGAGATGAAGGATTTCGCGGGCCTGTTCGATCTGCGCGCGCATGCCGGCGCGCTTCGTCCAGAAGTCGAAGCGGCTGCCCATACCCTGCAGGGCGATGCGGACGTTGTCCTCGACCGTCAGCTGCGGGAAGACGCTGGTGATCTGGAAGGATTTTGCGACCCCGAGCCGCGTGATCCTGTGCTGCGGCAGTCGCGTGACGTCGCGGCCGAGCGCGAAGACCGTTCCGGCCGTTGGCTTCAACGAACCGGAGAGCACGTTGAACAACGTGCTCTTGCCGGCGCCGTTGGGGCCGATGATGCTCGTCAGCTCGCCCTTCTTCAACGCGAGCGACACGTTCGACAGCGCGTTGAAACCGCCGAACTGCATCCAGACGTCGCGGACCTCGATGATCGGCGTCTCGCTCATGCGCGCCTCCGCGCAAGCTCGACCAGCGACCCCCAGATGCCGCGCGGGAAGAACAGGATCAGCACGATGAACAGAACGCCGACGACGAGCTGCCAGTGCGACGTGTAGTTGGAGACGACATCCTCGAGCATGAGGAAGACGGCGGCGCCGACGAACGGTCCGAAGAAGGTGTTGATGCCGCCGAGCAGCGCCATCATCACGGCGAGCCCGGAATTGTGGTAGGTGACGATATCGATCGGCACGATCGCGAGCTGAATCGCGTAAAGCGCGCCGGCGAGGCCGCAGATCGCGCCCGATATGACGAAGACAACCCATTTCGTGGTCTGCACATCGTAGCCGCAGGCGACGGCGCGCTTCTCGTTTTCGCGAATGGCTTCCAGCGTGATGCCCAGGGGCGACGACAGGAGTCGCTCGACCAGCGCCAGCGCCACGACGACGAAGGCGAGTACGAAATAGAATTTCTGCGTCGGGTCGATCAGGTTGACCGTGAACAGGCCGACATTCGCCGTCGTGGCGGCGATGCCGCGCAAGCCGTTCTCGCCGCCGGTCCACCCGTCCATCTGGTAGAGGATGGCGGACACGCATTGGCCGAGCGCCAGCGTCACCATCGCGAAGTAGATGCCGCGGCTGCGGATCACCATGGCGCCGATCAGCGCTGCTCCGAGGACAGCAACGACGATTCCGAGCCCGATCGCCGGCAGCACAGGAAATCCGGCATGAACGATGAATATGCCGCAGCCGTAGGCGCCGAGACCGAAGAAGGCCGCCTGACCGAAGGACAGCAGGCCGGTGTAGCCGAGCAGCAGGTTGCAGCCCAGCGTGAACAGTCCGTAGATGACGATGTTGGTCGCCAGCGCCTCGTACGGCGCGACGAAGCGCAGCGCCGCGAGGGCGACAATGGCGAGCGGCACGCGATATCGCGTCGCTTTTTCGAACCAGGCTCTCGTCGGCGCAGATGCAGCGATCGACGTCACGGCGCTAGCCCGTCAGGCCGGGACGGCCGAACAGGCCGCGCGGACGCAGGATGAGCGTCAACGCCATCAGCGCGAACATCGAAAGTTCGGCGAATTTCGGCGAGAATAACGATGTCAGGCTCATCACGACGCCGACGAGAAGGCCGGCGACGCTCGCGCCGGCGAGCGAACCCATGCCTCCGACAACGGTCACGACGAAAGCCTCGACCAGCACCGGCACGCCCATCTCGGGCGTCACCCCGCGCATCGGCGCGGCGAGCAAGCCGGCGAGTGCGGCAAGGCCCGTCCCCAGACCGAAAACCAGCATCCACATCGTGCGAATGTCGATGCCGAGAATGCGGACGATGTCGGGATCGTTGGCGCCGGCGCGCACGACGAGACCGAACCGCGTCCGCTCCAAACCGAGGTAGAGCAAGGTCACGACGACGACGCAGACGCCTATCAGGAACAGCCGATACAACGGAAAATAACCGAAGCCGAGAAAAACCGAGCCTTGCAGGATTTCCGGCGCCTCGAACGGAATGCCTTCCTTGCCGAACAGGATGCGAATGATGTCGATCAGCGCATAGGCGAGGCCGAAGGTCAGGACGATCGGATAGTCGAGGCCGCGGCCGTAGAGCGGACGCACGAGCGCCCGTTCCACGCCGAAGCCGAGCAGCGCGACAATCAGCGGCGCGGCGACGATCGCCGCCACGAAACTGTCCGTCTTCTGGAACACGGCGACGCCTGCATAGGCGCCGAGCATGTAGAAGGCGCCGTGCGCGAAATTCGGCACGGTGAGCATGCCGAAGATCAGCGACATGCCAAGCGCCATGAGCACGAGGATCGATCCGAGCGCCAGGCCCGTGAAGGTCTGAAGAAGGATGAGATCCAGCGTCATATCGGGTCCCGCGAGGAAGAGCCGGTCAGCTCTTGTGGCCGAGTTCCTGGCAGGTCCGCAGGTTGGCTTCGGCCCCCTGCTCGACGCTGACGATGTTGAAGACGTCGAACTCGTTCTTCATCTGCGCCTGCGGCTTCGATTCCACCACGAACACCGGCTGCACGGCCTGGTGGTCGCACTTGCGGTAATATTCCGGCCCCTTGTGCGTATCGAGCTTGACCTGCTCGAACGCCGCGATCACCGCGTCCGTGTCGGTCTTGCCGGCGGCCTTCACGGCGGCGAGCAGCGAGGACAGGCCCGCATAGCCGTAGGCGCCGTAGTCGGAGGGCACGGTGTTGTTGTACTTCGCCCTGTAGGCCGTGTTGAACTTCTTGGCGCTGTCGATCGTGTCCTCGAGCGTCCAGTGGTAGTTGCAGCCGCCGGCGACACCCTCGAACATAGCTGGCGATCCCGCGCGCCGCTGCGCGTACAAGAACACCGGCACCGCGATTTTCGCCTGCTTCTTGATGCCGAAGTCGACCGCTTGCTTGATCGAGTTGAGCTGGTCGCGGCCGAAATTGCAGATGCACACGACATCCGGCTTGGCGGCGAGGATGCGCGGGAAGAAGGTGGAGAAGTCCTGCGTGCCGAGCGGATGGAGAATTTCCTCCACCGTCTGCATGCCGAATTGTTCGCCGTTGCGCTTGAAAGCGCGCAGGCCTTCATGGCCGTAAGTGTAGTCGGCGACGAGATAGGCGACGCGCTTGCCGGCGGCCTTGGGGAAGACATGCTTGGCGACGGCGGCTGTTGTCATGTGCGGCGTCATGCCTTCGTGGAAGGTGAAGCGGCTGAACGTGCCGGCCTCGTTGATCGTGTCGGACTGGCTGATCGATACGTAAATCACGCCGCGCGTCTTGCATACTTCGTTGACGGCGAGCTGCACGTTGCCGGCGAGCGCGCCGACCACGAAATTCACCTTGTCCTTTTCGATCAGTTCGAGCGTACGGGTCGTCGCCTCGCCGGGATTGAGCTTGTCATCGCGCACCAGAAGTTCCGCCATGCGACCGCCGACGCCGCCGGCAGCGTTGAATTGCTCGACAGCCAGTTGCGCGCAACGCACCTGGTCCTGCGCCTCGGCGCCGAAGGCGCCGGTGAGCGGAACAGGGAAACCGATGCGGATCGTCTCGGCCTGCGCGCGCGCGAGATAGGGCATGGCCGGCGTGAAGGCCGCCGCGCCGAGCGTTGCGAGCAGCGTACGGCGATCCAAGCCGGACGTGACGATATTCGAGGCGCTCTTGTCGTTCATTGCTGACCTCCCAGTCTTCGCGCTTTCTTCAGCTTATCTTTCCCAGACTACGCAGTATCCGTTCCGGCGTCATCGGCATGGTCGCGATCTCGGCGCCGAACGGCGCCAGCGCGTCGTTGATGGCGTTCATGGCGGCCGCTGGCGCGGCGGCGACGCCGGCTTCGCCCGCCCCCTTGGCGCCGAGGGCGCCTTCGCGGGTAGGCGTGACCGCATGGGAAATCTCGATGTCGGGCATTTCCCCGGCCATCGGCAACAAATAGCCGGCCAGCGAGCCGTTCAGAAGCTGGCCGCGCTCGTCGTAGAGACATTCCTCGTAGAGCGCGCCGCCCAACCCCTGGACGACGCCGCCCCTGATCTGCTCCTCGACCAGCAGCGGATTGATAGGCACGCCGCAATCATCAACCACCCAGTGCCTGAGCAGAGTGACGATGCCTGTATCCGTATCGACCTTGACCAGTGCGCCGTGCGCGCCGTTGGTGAAGGCGAATGGATACTGGCGTGGCGTGTAATTGTGCGCGCCGACCAGAGCCGGCGATACGTCCTTCGGCAATTCGTCCTGCCGGAAATGCGCGATGCGGGCTAGTTCCGACAGCGGCATGCGCTCCGCGCCGGTTGCCCGGTCGACGATCGCATTGGCGCGAATGTCAAGCGCAGCCGCGTCCGCCTGCAGGAAGATTCCGGCAAGCCGCAGCGAATGTTTCTTCAGTTTGAAGCCCGCTTGCAACGCCGCTTCGCCGCCGATGCCGGCCCCGCGCGACGCCCAGGTTCCGCCTCCATAGGGCGCGGCTTCCGTGTCGCCGGAGATCACCTTGACGCGATCCATAGTGACGCCGAGCGCGCTGGCGACGACCTGCGCAATGATCGTGTCCGTCCCCTGTCCCTGCTCGGTCGTGCCGGTGTGGACGATTGCGTTGCCGCCCGGATCTAGCCGAACGCTGCAACCGTCCTGCGCGGAGATCGGCGCGCCGCCGATGCCGTAGAATTCCGGTCCCGGGCTGGTGATCTCGATATAGGTCGCGATCCCGATGCCGAGATGCACGCCGGTCGCGCGGGCCGCCTGCTGTTCCGCGCGCAGGGCGTCGTAGTTCATCAATGTCTTGAGCTTCGACAGGCAGAGTTCGTGGGACAGTCCTTCGAACTTGAGACCGATCGCATTGACCGCCGGATAGGCATCGTCGCGAATGACGTTGGCTTGCCGCACGGCGAAAGGATCGAGCTTCAGCGCGCGCGCCGCCGCGTCGATCAGGCCTTCCGTGACGGCGCAGGCGATCGGATGGCCGACGGCGCGATATTGGCTCGTCGGTGTCTTGTTCTGGAAAGCGACGCGGGCGCGTCCGCGGTAATTGGCGATGCGATAGGGCCCGCCGGTGATGTTGAGGACCTGGTTCGCCTCGACCGCGCTCGTGCGCGGATACATGGAATACGGCCCGATGCCGGTGCGGTCGTCGATCTCGAGCGCGACGATCTCGCCCGAAGCCGAAAGGCCCATGCGGCCGCGCACGCGATGCTCGCGTGCATGAATATCGGAGACGAAGGATTCCAGCCGGTCGGCGACGAACTTTACCGCGCGGCCAAGCTTGATCGACAAAGCGATGGCGGCCATTTCGTCGGGATAGATGTGAATCTTGATGCCGAACGAACCGCCGACATCCTTGCAGACCACGCGCACCTTGTGATCGGCGAGGCCGAAATGCAGCGAGGCGATGCGGGCCATCATCTGCGGCGCCTGGCTCGAATGATGTATGGTCAGCATCCCCTCGGACGGATTGAAGTCCGCAAGAATACTGCGCGGCTCCAGCGTCACGCCGGTATGCCGCGCGAAAGAGAAATCCCGCTCGACGACGACGGCCGCGTCCGCAAAGCCCTTTTCGACATCGCCCGCATTGACCTGCCGGGTGAAGGCGAGATTGTCGCCGAGCGAAGGATGGATCGGCGCGGCGTCGCTCGCGAGCGCCGCGTCCATGTCGACGGTCGGCTCCAGTTCCTCGAACTCGGTCTCTATCTCACCGAGCGCATCCTCGGCGATAGCGCGGCTGGTTGCGACGACCGCGACGACAGGTTCGCCCTGCCAGTAGCTGACGCCGTCGGCCAGCGGGCCTTGCGGCTCGGAGCGCAGGCCGGCGAAATGCGAGAGAACGCCGACCCAGGGCTTGCACACGTCTTTCAGGTCGTCAGCCGTCGCCACGCAGACGACGCCTTCGACGGCGCGCGCGCGCGAAACGTCGATGCGCAGGATTCTCGCGAAGGCATAAGGGTTGCGCAGGAAGGCGACATGCAGGACGCGCGACGCCTTGATGTCGTCTACGTAGATGCCGCGACCGGCGAGCAGACGCGCAGCGTTGGGACGCGCAACACTGCGGCCGATGTAGCTCGCCGGTAGATCGAGACTGGTTATCGGGGTGCGCGCTTCGCTCATGCCGGCGCGCCCTCCTTCTGGCCGGCGACCTTTTCGACGGCGTCGACGATCGCCTGATAACCGGTGCAGCGGCAGTAGTTTCCCGACAGGAACTCGCGAATGTCGTCGCGCGAAGGATGCGGGTTTTCCTGCAGCAGCGCGCGCGCGGTCAGGAGCATGGCCGGCGAGCAGAACCCGCATTGCAGCGCATTGCGCTCGTGGAAAGCCTGCTGCAGCGCACGGATTCGGAGATCGCCCTCCATGCCTTCGATGGTACGCACGTTGCGGTTGTCGGCCTGCACGGCCAGTACGCAACAGCCGCGCACGAGTTCGTCGTCCAGCAGGATGGTGCAGGCGCCGCAGACGCCGTGCTCGCAGCCGACATGCGTACCCGTAAGATCGAGCGCCTGACGCAGAAAATCGGCAAGGCTGACGCGCGGCTCGACCAAGGCCGAAACCTTCTCTCCATTGACGACAAGCGAAATCCGAACTTCGCTCATGAGGCGTCTCCCATCACGCGCCGGAGCAGGCGCTCGCACAGGACGCGCGCGACATGCAGGCGATATTCGGTGGAAACGTAGGGATCGGCGGAAGGATCGAGCTTCTCGACCGCGCGCGCGACAATCCCCGCGCTGTCTCCGCCACGCAGCGCGGCGAGCACGTCGGCTGCCGGCAGGTCGACGGGCTCGGGCCGATCGCCGACGCCGAACAACACGAGGCGCACCGTGCCCGAAGCGCCGCCGCGCCAGCGTAGCGCGAGTCCCGCTATTGCGAAATCGCCATGCCGGCGCGCAATCTCGTCGAACGCGAAGCATTCGTCGGCGTTGGCGACAGGGACCCTGATTTCGACGATCATCTCGTCCGCCGCCATATCGACCGAATAGACGCCCTGGAAGAAGTCGACGGCTGCGGCTTCTCGACGTCCGGCCGGACCCGCGATCACGATGCGCGCATCGAGCGCGACCATGCAGGCCGGCCATTCGGCCGCGGGGTCGGCGAGCGCCAGGCTGCCGCCGAGCGTGCCGCGATTGCGGATCGCGGGATGGGCGATGAAAGGGGCGGCCGTCGTCATCAATGGCGCATGATGCGCGATCAGTTCGCTACGCAGGATATCCGCATGGCGCGTGCCGGCCCCAATCCGCAGTACGCCGGCCTCGATCCGAATTTCGCGCAACTGCTCGATGCCTGCGATGTCGACCAACAAGGCCGGCGCCGAGAGACGGAAGTTCAGCGCGGGAATTAGACTTTGCCCGCCGGCAATTATTCGTGCGTCCGCGCCAGGCGCGGAGAGAAGCCGGATGGCGTCATCGATGGAGGTCGCGCGTTCGTATGCGAACTTCGCTGGCTTCACGGGTTTCCTCGCACGGCGTCCTCTTGACCGGGACGATTTAATTAGCAAATGCTAAACAAGTCCGGATTTGATTGTCAACCGGCTTGCGGGGTTCGGGAGTGGCAAGAGCGAAGAGGGGCGCGCCTGTTGAACAGAAGACACGCGCGGCCAGGATGTCGCCAGCCGAGCGCGAGGAATCGATCGTGCAGGGAGCGATCAGCTTCTTCGCGGATGTCGGGTTCGATGGCCAGACACGCGAACTGGCATCGCGCCTGGGCATCACCCAGCCTTTGATCTTCCGGTACTTTCCGACCAAGGACGACCTTATCGAGCGAATCTATCAACGGTTGTATGTTGGCCGCTGGAATCCGGAATGGCGCAAGATGATCGGCGATCGCGAAACGCCCCTCGCTGCGCGCCTCACGCGCATGTATCGGATCTATGTGACCGAGGTACTGACCAGCGAATGGGTTCGCATCTTTCTGTATTCTGGGCTTAAGGGCAGCCTGTTCAACAGGCGCTACATCGACCTGATCGGCAAGCAGCTGATCGAACCGATCTGTCTAGAGATCGAGCACGACAACCCCGGGGTCGATCTCACCCGCCGACAATTGCGAGATCTCGTATGGGGCCTGCACGGATCGATCTTTTATATCGGCGTGCGGAAATGGGTATACGATGTCGACGTCGGCGATGAGCAGGCGACGGTTTCCCTCCTCGTTGGCAGATTTCTCCAGGACCTCAGCGTACGCGAACAGTAGCGCAGCTGTCCTGCAAATTGGCGACGGGCTTCCGGCCATGCTTCGCGCCGCGGCGATCGCGGGGCTCGGCGTTGCGGTTGCGCCGGACTGGCTCGTCGCGGATGGGTTGGCGTCGGGCCAGCTGACGCGTGTGCTCACCGACTTCAAGACGCAGACGAGCGGCGTCTATGCGGTCTATCCGACAAACAGGCTGATGGCGCCGGTCGTTCGGGAATTCGTCGAGCACATTGTCAACGAACTGCGCGCCCGCGGCGTAAATTCGGCCTGACTCGTCCTATCGTGGCTGTCACCGGAGCCGAAGCACTCGATAACTGAACGTCTACCATCGGTCGACAGTTCACGTCGGCATGTGATCCGATAACAGTCCTCGATCGAACCTGCGTATGTCCGGATCCGGATGCGCCGCCGTTGGCAGCTATTGGCGCATTGCTTCCGTTGCGATGACGTCCGGCCGCAGTTGACCCGTCAGAGACACTCGGAGCGTCTGCTATCGGGTAAACAAGATTTGCAGTGCGATGTCCCATGAAGGCGGTGTTAGAAAGCACTTGCTGGTGCCATCTGGCTTTAGGGAGGGCAAATGCTCTGGCATCAGCGCCCCAAAAGTTCTGCACGACCGAGGCGGCGCAGGGCGCGGCCTACACGCAGCTCTTCTTCCTTCAATCGTTCGAGTGTCTCCGCAGTGAATCGAATGTGTTCTGTAGCGCTTCGTTCGGCCCGCTCAACGTCGCCGGCGATGACAGCCTCACCTATGGCTAGATGCTGCGCTAGCAGGATGTCGCGAGCTCCTGGGGCGACGTAGAGCTTGTGCCGACTGTAGAAAACGTCGGCTCGCAGCAGATCGGAGAAGGCGCGCATGATGTGCGTCACAACCAGATTGTGGGACGCCTCGTAGACAAGCATGTGCAGATCGGCATCTCGTTCGGCCTCGGGCGTCGGATCGTCGAGACCGTGCGCCGCCTGGAGTTGTTCCAGGCATTCACGAATCGCTTTTCGATCCAGATCCGTCGCGCGCTCCGCGGCCAAGCCCGCCGTCGGCCCTTCGATGAGTTTGCGGAACTCGAAATAATCGAAAATCACCTGCGGATTCGACTGAAGCAGAGATGCCAGCGGGTTCGTCAGCGGCGCCATGAACTGCGTGACGAAGGTCCCGGAATGGGTGGTCTTCAAGAGCCCCTTGGCGCTCAGCATCTCGATGGCGTCACGCAGAGGAGGCCTCGAGACTTCAAGCTTCTCCGCCAACTCGCGCTCCGGCGCCAGCCTCTCGCCGGGCCTGAGAGAACCCTCGAGGATCATTTGCTCGATATGGCCGGCGATTACTTCTGACAGTTTCGGATTTCGGACCGGCTCCACGAACGTCCCCTTTTGCTTTTTCAAACCTAACCACCCCGCCCCCGCGCGTCCATGCACGTCCAAGGTCGATATTGCGAGCCATTTTATTTTCCACTAAAAGCGCTTGGTCAGAAAATTAAACCACATGTGTGTGTTGGCTCATCCTCTTCTGGCGCGGGCGAGCATGGGAGGAGAATATGGTTTGGAATCAGATATATGATCCGTTGGGCAGCGTAGCTCTTTCGACCCTGGCGGCGGCCTTGCCGGTCGTCGTCATGCTCGTAGGACTCGGCCTGCTGCACATGAAGGCGCATACCGCGGCGCTTGCAGGTCTCGTCGCAGCCTTGGGGGTCGCGGTGTTCGCATTCGGCATGCCATCGCAGAAGGCCGGCCTCGCCGCCGGCATGGGCGCTGCCTACGGCCTGCTTCCGATCGGCTGGATCGTGCTGAACATCATCTTCCTGCACCGGCTTACGGAGGAGAACGGGCTCTTTGCAGTCCTGCAACGCTCGATCGCCGGCATCACGGACGATCGCCGGCTGCAATTGCTTCTGATTGCGTTCTCGTTCGGCGCGTTCTTCGAGGGCGCTGCGGGCTTTGGCACGCCGGTCGCAGTCACTGGCGCCATTCTCATTGGCTTGGGCTTCTCGCCGCTTGCAGCGTCAGGCCTCGCCCTCATCGCCAACACCGCTCCGGTCGCCTACGGCGCCCTTGGCACACCGGTCATCGCGCTTGCGGCCGTCACTGGGCTCGATCTCAATGCATTGTCGGGAATGATCGGCCGCCAACTGCCCTTCTTCTCGGTCCTCGTGCCGTTCTGGCTGATCTGGGCCTTTGCTGGTTTCCGCGGCATGATTGCCGTCTGGCCCGCCATTCTCGTTGCGGGCGTCACCTTCGCCATCCCGCAATACCTGATCTCGAATTTCCACGGCCCGTGGCTGGTGGACGTCGTGGCCGCCCTCGTCTCGATGGTCTGCCTGATCGTCTTTCTCAAGTTCTGGTCCCCGCGGGAAATCTGGACTTCGACCAAGCTGAAGGGGCACGATGAGGATGCTGACGTCGAACGGGTTGCCGCGCCCCACGGGGCCATAGTTGGTATCGATTACGATACAATCGACGCCGACACCGGAACGGTATCCGCGAAGGAGATCGCCCAGCGTCCCGACCGCGCCCTCCTCGTCAAGGCATGGCTGCCGTGGGGCATCCTTACGGTGTTCGTGTTTCTGTGGGGCATTCCGGCGATCAAGTCGTGGCTCGACGACCTCTCGATTTTCAAATTCCCGCTTGCCGGGCTTCACAACGAGATCGCCAAGGTACCACCGGTCGTCGCCAAACAGGCGCTCGAACCCGCCGTCTATACGCTGAACTGGCTGTCAGCCACCGGTTCAGGCATTCTCCTGGCGGCGGTCATCGGCGGCTTGCTGATGGGTTATTCGCCGCTCGGTCTGCTCAAGGTCTATGGCCGCACCATCTGGCGCGTACGCTGGTCGCTCCTGACCATCGCCGTCATGCTGGCGCTTGGCACTCTCACCAAATATTCCGGCATCGACGCGACGCTGGGTTTGGCTTTCGCGCATACCGGCTGGGCCTATCCGCTGTTCGGCACCATGCTCGGCTGGCTCGGCGTGGCGCTTACCGGCTCCGACACCGCCTCGAATGTGCTGTTCGGCGGCCTGCAGAAGATCACCGCCACACAGCTCGGCCTCAATCCTGTGCTGATGGCGGCTGCCAACTCTTCCGGCGGCGTCATGGGCAAGATGATCGACGCTCAGTCGATCGTCGTCGCATCGACCGCAACGGGTTGGCAGAACGGCGAAGGACCGATCCTTCGCTACGTGTTCTTCCACTCGATCGCATTGGCGATCCTCGTGGGTATACTCGTCATGCTTCAGGCTTATGTGAGCCCGTTCACCTTGCTCGTTCACTGACGACAAGTCGGCCGGATGGCGGAACGCTGTCCGGCCTCCTCGCAAATTTCACCAGCATTTAGGTCCGGAAGGGGATCAGGATGATCATCTCGTCGGCTTCCGACTACCGCGAGGCGGCGCGACGCAAGCTGCCCCGCTTTCTGTTCGACTACATCGACGGCGGCGCCTACGCCGAATATACGTTGCGCGCGAATGTCTCCGATCTCGAGCGCGTCGAACTCCGCCAGCGTGTGTTGAAGAATGTCGCCGAGCTCGATACGGGTTGCGAGCTTTTCGGCGAGAAGCTCGCCATTCCCGTTTTGCTCAGTCCAGTCGGACTGACAGGCATGTACGCCCGCCGCGGCGAAGTGCAGGCCGCCCGGGCTTGCGAGTCCAGGAAAATCCCCTTCATCCTTTCGACCGTCTCGGTCTGCTCGATCGAAGAGGTGCGCAGCGCTGTCGAAAGGCCGTTCTGGTTCCAGCTCTACGTCCTGAAAGACAGGGGCTTCATGAAGAACGCGCTCGAACGGGCGATGGCGGCCGGGATCACCAAACTCGTCTTTACGGTCGACATGCCGACGCCCGGCGCGCGCTATCGCGATGCGCATTCCGGCATGTCGGGGCCGTTCGCGGCGCAAAGGCGCATACTGCAGGCGATGTTCCGTCCTCAATGGGCTTGGGATGTCGGCGTGATGGGGAAGCCGCACGATCTCGGCAACATCTCTCGTTATCTCGGTAAAGTTACGGGCCTCGAGGATTACGTCGGCTGGCTGGCCGCCAATTTCGATCCGTCGATCGGGTGGTCGGATCTCGAATGGATCCGCGACGTCTGGAAAGGCGACATCATCATCAAGGGCATACTCGACCCCGAAGATGCGCGTGAGGCCGTCAAATTTGGCGCGACCGGACTCGTCGTCTCCAATCACGGCGGCAGGCAACTCGACGGGGCGCGATCTACGGCGAGGGCTCTCCCCGCCATCGCGGACGCGGTCGGCAGCGATCTGACGGTGCTGGTCGATGGCGGCGTTCGCTCGGGCCTCGATGTCGTACGGATGATGGCGCTCGGCGCTCGGGGAGTCCTCCTGGGACGTCCTCCATCTTACGCCCTCGCGGCGGAAGGGCAGCGCGGGGTCGAGAACCTCCTCGACATTCTGACCAAAGAAATTCGTGTCGCCATGACTTTGACCGGCACGAGGAGACTCGCAACGATCGATTCGTCAGCCCTGGCTTGACCCCTGCGAGCCTAGGCTTGAGAGCCGAACAGAGTCTGGGATATCTGTTCCGCCGCTTCGACGACGAGCCCGGCATACTTCCGGCGCTCTATTCCAAGGCTTCGCTCATGAAGCCGCATTCGGCGCGTTCAAGCTCCGAATTTTTTTGAAGGCCGACTTGTCCGCCACCCGCGCCGGGTGAGCCAGTAACCTCTGGCGAAGCGCAGCGGAAGCGCTTCGATTTCGTGTTCTTGCTGGGCGCCATGCGGCGGGCTGCTGTCGCTATGTCCGCCAAACCGCAGGGCAAGACTGGGAAGGACAAATGGAAGCGTCCATTTGAGGCGCTCTACCGCCAAAGTCACCGCCCGTGGGCGGGAGAACGCCTAATCAGTACTCGATTTGGAGGAGCTGCCCGGAAAGTTGCGGCCGTTGCGGGCGGCATAGGTTGCGACCGGCGGCCAGCGAACGTCCGCTAGGCGGCAGCGAGGCCACGTCGGCTTCTGGCGCATGAGAGCCGGAAAATTGATCGGCGCAGGCGATCCCCTCGTCGATAAAGTCCATAGTGGCGGCCGGATGCGGCGCTCCAAGACGGGAGTTGGTTATGGCCTCCGCTCGCATGATGCCACATCAACCTTGGAACGCTGGCCGGATGGTCGGCGCCACACCGCCGCTGAAGCCGAAACATATTTGGGGCATACGCACTCGGCTGCAACTCGCCAATCGCGTACGCGATCTCGCCATGTTCGATATGGCGCTCGACAGCAAGCTGCGCGGCTGCGATCTGGTGAAATTAAAGGTTGGCGACGTGATGGTGGCAGGTTCGATCCGCCCTCGCTCGACTGTCCTTCAACAGAAGACAGGTCGACCCGTGCCTTTTGAAGTGACCGACGCGACCAAGGAGGCGTTGGTCCGATGGCTCGCGGTCCGTCGGGCGCGCGATAGCGACTGGTTGTTTCCGAGCAGGACTCGGAACGGCGATCATATGAGCACGCGCCAATACAGCCGTCTTGTCGGCGATTGGGTTGCCTTAGTCGGACTCAACCCCGCGGACTACGGCACCCACAGTCTGCGGCGAACTAAGGTGTCGCTCGTCTATAAGCGCACCGGCAACATCCGGGCCTGCCAACTGTTGCTCGGCCACACGAAACTGGAGAGCACAGTGCGATATCTCGGAGTCGAAGTCGACGACGCGCTCGTTCTATCCGAGCAAATTGATCTTTGAAATCTGTGACGGCGGCAAGCCTGTCTTGCCGCCGTTGCATCGTCTCGAAAATTGGGGATCGTGGGCGCTGTTAAAACTCGAAGCGGAAACAAGTGCCCCGTACAAGACGCCCAATTTTGGGCATATGAAATTTTGATATCGCGTAACGCGGCGGAATCGGGAGCGTCGCGAGTGCCCAACAATGTCTTTTCTCGCGGCTCAGGTTACGGTAGCGAAACGGGGTAATTCGTCGAATGATCGAGCGATCGCTCGGTCAGGAGTCCACTAATACGGGAGGTTCGGATGAGAAGAATTGTTCGATGGACTCGAACGCAGCTCTCGCTGCTCGTCATCAGCGCCGGTGTGGCGTCGATTGGCGCACAAGCTCAGACGGCGGGCGTCTCGCTAATCCCGGCAGACGGCGGGGCGAGCGCGATGAAGCATTTCGATACTCTTGGCAAGCCGCCTTCAAAATTCACGCTCGAACTACGCAATGGCTTCAAGGCCGAACTGCCGTTTGCCGACAAACGCGACTTCGATGAGGCCAAGCGCGGATTCATCGCGGCGCCCCCTTACACGAAGATCATGGCGGACGCCGGCAATGTCGCCTGGGACATGGGCAGCTATGGCTGGTTGCTGACGGGCAAGGACTTCGCGACCATCCACCCGTCGCTGCAGCGGCAGGCGGTGCTGAATATGGCCTATGGGCTGTACGAGGTTGTGCCCGGGCGCATTTACCAGGTCCGCGGCTATGACCTCGCCAACATCAGCTTCATCAAGGGCGACACCGGCTGGATCGTCTTCGATCCGCTGACGTCTAAGGAAACAGCGCGCGCCGCGTTGGAATTTATAAACGAGAAGCTCGGCAAACGTCCGGTCGTCGGCGTCGTGTATTCGCACTCGCATGGCGATCACTTCGGCGGCGTACGCGGTGTCGTTGACGAGGCCGACGTTGCGAGCGGAAAGGTCATGCTGATCGCGCCATCAGGATTCATGGACGCGGCGATCGCCGAGAACGTTTTTGCTGGCAACGCGATGAACCGACGCCTCCAGTGGCAGTATGCGATGCTGTTGCAGCGTAGCCCCAATGGACATGTGGATCAGGCCATCGGCAAGAACATAGCGATCGGAAACAGCGGGCTAATCGCGCCTAATCGGCTTGTGAGCAAGTCATTTGAGGATATCACGCTCGACGGCGTTACGATGGTGTTCCAGAACGCGCCGGACACCGAGGCGCCCGTGGAGATGAACACCTACTTCCCGCAGTTCAAGGCGTTTTGGGCAGCGGAAGTCGTCACCGGTACAATCCACAACATCTACACGCTTCGCGGCGCCGCGGTGCGCAACGCTCTCAACTGGTCTAAGGAGATCAACGTAGCTCTCTACAAGTTTGGCCAGGACACGGAAGTGATGTTCGCTTCGCACAGCTGGCCACGCTGGGGTAACGACCGCATCCAGGAGGTTCTGCGCGCGCAGCGCGACGCCTACGCCAACCTCAACAATCAGACGCTGCACTACGTGAATCAGGGCGTCACGATCAACGAGATTCACAACGTTTACCAGGTGCCGAAAAGCCTGCAGCAGCAGTGGGCCGCCCGCAGCTACCACGGCGACGTGCAGAACAATGTGCGAGGGGTCGTCAACCGCTTCCTTGGTCACTTCGACGGCAACCCGACCAACCTGATCCCCTTGTCGCCCAAGGAGTCTGCTCCTCTGTATGTTGAGATGATGGGCGGCTCGGCAAAGATCATCGCCAAGGGCAAGGATCTGATGAGCCAGGGCAAGTATCTGCTTGCCACGGAGATCCTCAATAAGCTCGTGTTCGCCGAGCCGCAGAATCAGGCGGCGCGCCGGTTACTCGCCGACGCGTTCGAACAGCTGGGCTACCGAGCCGAAAGCACCAGCGTCCGCAATACGTTTCTGCAGGGCGCTTTCGAGCTTCGCAATGGCCAGCCTGGAGGTGTACCGACCCGATCGACGGGACCCGACGTGGTGCGCGCAATGTCGACCGAACAATGGCTCGACTTCGTCGCTATCAGCATGGACCCGAAGAAGGCAGAGGGAATCAAATTCACAATCAATCTGGCGACGCCGGACAATGGCGAGCAGTTTGTCGTCGAGATCAGCAACGCGACGCTGACGACAGTCAAAGGGTTCCAGTCGCCGAAGCCTGATCTCGTCGTCACGTTAAACCGAACCGACCTCAATCAGGTGATGATGGGGGCCGCATCGTTCGACGACCTGATCAAGGCCGGCAAGGCGAAATTCGAGGGCAACAGAACCGGTTTCGACCAACTGCGGAGCATTCTCGTCCCGTTCACGCCAGACTTCGAGATCCTTCCCGGTACGGCGCCGAAGCAACGCGAAGCGCCGCCGAAACCCTTCGAGGTGCGTCAGCAGGTCGATATCGACATCGATTGATCGCGAGGTCCTCATCACAGCGCGCTTCGCCACGTAGTCGGAGCGACGCTGTGACGCAGGGATATGTCACGTCTGGTCAATCTGGGCTTACCTGCGAACAATTGACTAAAATCAAAATTCGGTATGCTGCGCATTGTGAAACACTCGGTGACTATCGATTTCGTTCTCTCCCTTGGGATGCGTGACGTCGTGGCGGTATGCACCGGGTGCGGGGAACAATTCTCGGTTCCCGTTTCCGCCATCGATCTGCCCGGCCACACGCCTCTGGAACTTGTTTCGAGCCTCCGGCCGATCGCCTGCGACGAATGCTCTGCTCCCGCAGAAGTCGATGTGCGCGCAATGGGGTTCGAACCGCCGTGAACGATGCGTTCGACCACGACGGGAACACCTTCGAGCCGAGCCGTCCATGGCAGCCGGCAACTTTCGTTGTCGTCGTCACGTTGTCCGCCGCCACGGTCATTGCTTCGTTGTCGCTCGCGTGGTTCATGATCGGGCCGCAGAGCAAGCAATGGTTCGAGCCTTCTGTCGGCGGCCGCGCAGTGCAGCCGGCCGCGTCCGGGAACAAGGGACAACAGTGACCAAGATCATTTCGAGCGACCACGTCTCGCCGGGATTGGTCGTCTGCCTAATCAATCGGCAGGTTGTCTGGTTCGGGCCGGTCGCTGCGCTGCCTGCAGAGGAAGCCGTTGACACGATCCACTGCGCCGAAGGGGAGCGCGAGGCCGTCCTGCAAGCTCTCGCTGCCTCAATAGAGCGCGCTGCCGAGGTCGCTCAACTCAAGCGCAGACGCCCTGCGGGCTGAACCCAAGCAAAGCTTCCAGTCAGTACGAACGCTGCGCTTCCGGGGTCATCGATCGCTGACAAAGGCTTATGACGATCCTTATCGCACGCCGGTCGGTAGGTCCGCTGCAAGACGCTGGTCACGCGGGTGACGCTTCTACTCCTGCAGCCTCAAATACCGAAGGACAGCGAGGCCGAACTCCTCCGCTGCGCGAGGGTCGGCCAGATCGAGCGGCCCCGGTTCGTTGATCAGGATATTGTTGAGCGTTCCGAGCAGCATCTGCATTGCGACGCGCAGATGAAATCGCCATTCGGGATCACGTTGGATTTCTGGATAGGCTTCGAGATCCTCGATCAGCGTATCGACGATGTGCCTGGCAAAATCCTGAAAGGGCCGCCAGACATCTGGACTTTCCAGCGTCCGCCGCAATTGGGCTCGCAGCAGACCTCTGTTTTGCGCGAACGAGCCGACGAACCATTTGACGGCCGCGAGAATGGCTTCGGTGGGGGAATTCGCGGCAGCGATCTGGTTGGAGCGAACGCGTTCGAAATCGGTCTTGGCTGCATCGATCTGTCGCTGCATGACCTCGCTGACGAACCGCTCCCGGTTGCCGAACCTGAAGTACAGCGAGCCGATCGACGATCCGGCTGCGGCCGCGACGTCCGTCATGCTGCAATCGTCGATACCTCTTTCCTCGATCAGTCGACGGCCAATATCGAGAAGACTTTCCATGCTCGCCCGGCTGCGCGCCTGGGCCGGCTCCCGGACGGCGGCCGCCTTGATTGCAGTGGTTTTTGGCGCCTTCTGCGCCTTGCGTTTGGCCATCAAATCAAAGTCTCGGCGGCATTTGTGATGTTCGGTGCGGGCATTTCTAACGACAAGTTCATGAATCGGCACTTGCATATCCTAAAATAGAATTATACGTCTAGTTCTAATAAATGCCGGACCGAGCTTCGGGCCGGTGTCGGGCAGGGGAGAGCAGCCATGAACGGGACGGAATTCGACTACGTCGTCGTAGGCGCGGGCTCGGCAGGCTGCGTTCTGGCCGCCCGCCTGTCCGAGGATCCGAACGTTTCCGTCTGCCTGCTCGAAGCCGGCGGTCCAGACTCGAGCGTCCTGATCCATGCGCCGGCAGGCGTCGTCGCGATGGTGCCGACCCGCATCAACAATTACGCCTACGAGACGGTCCCGCAGCCCGGGCTGAACGGACGAAAGGGCTACCAGCCGCGCGGCAAGACGCTCGGCGGGTCGAGTTCGATCAACGCCATGCTCTATGTCCGCGGAAACCGGTGGGACTACGATCACTGGGCCGGCCTCGGCAATCCGGGCTGGGGCTACGAGGACGTGCTGCCGCTGTTCCGACGCTCGGAAAACAACGAGCAGTTCGACAACGATTTTCACGGTCGGGGCGGCCCGCTGAACGTCACCTATCCGCGCTACGACAGCGAGGTGAATGCGCGGTTCCTAAAGGCGGCGGCGATGAACGGCCTCGCCCTGAACGCGGACTATAACGGTGGCGTCCAGGACGGCGCCTTCATGTACCAAGTCACGCACAAGGACGGGGAGCGGTGCAGCGGCGCCAAGGCCTATCTGACGCCGAACCTCTCGCGCCCCAACCTGACCGTCCTCACGAACGCAGTGACCGCGCGCATATTGTTCGAAGGCCGACGCGCAACTGGCGTCGCTTTCCACAGGGGTGGGTCGTTGGAAAGCATCAGGGCGCGCCGCGAGGTCATCGTCTCGTCGGGCGCGTTCGGCTCGCCGCAATTGCTGATGCTGTCGGGTGTAGGCTCCGCACGCGACCTTCAAACGCTGGGAATCGAGGTCGTTCACGACCTGCCGGGCGTCGGCAAGAACCTCCAGGACCATATCGACTACGTCCAGACCTGGCGCGCGCCCAGCGCCAGCCAGACGGTCGGTCTTTCGGCGCGTGGCGTCGGCCGCGTTCTGGCCGCCATGAACGAGTGGCGCCGCAGCCGTTCCGGGCTCATGACAACGACCTACGCCACCGGCGGCGCCTTCATCCGCTCGACGCAGGATGCGCCCGCGCCCGACCTCCAGCTCGTCTTCGTGCTGGCGATCGTCGACGACCATGCGCGCAAGATGCACATGGGGCATGGCATATCCTGCCACGTCGACGTGCTGCGGCCATTCAGCCGCGGTTCTGTTTCGCTGGCGAGCCCGGACGCACGGGTGGCGCCGCTCATCGATCCGCAATTCTTGTCGGATGAGCGCGACACCAGGCTGTTGGTCAGGGGCGGGCAGGTCCAGCAGAAGTTGATCGAATCCGCCCCTTTCGACGGATTGCGCGGCAAGATGCTGTATCCGACGCGCATCGACGATCCAGCCGGTATGGAACGCGACATCCGCGCTCGCGCCGATACGCAATATCACCCTGTGGGCACCTGCAAGATGGGTCCCGACAGCGACCTCTCCGCCGTCGTGGACGCGCGGCTGCGCGTCAGGGGCGTCCAAGGATTGCGCGTCGTGGACGCATCTATCATGCCGACCATATGCTCCGGCAACACCAATGCGCCGACGATCATGATCGGCGAAAAAGGTGCGGACATGATCCGCGAGGATGCACGCGCCTCGATCCGCGCAGCCTGACACCGAATCTGACCTGAACAAGGAACGTGGACATGAAGAAGCCCGTCGCACTCCTGGCCGCAACGCTTGCCGCCGCGGCGCTTGCAGGTTGTAAGCCCTCCGGCCAGTCGTCGAATGCGCCGGTCGCCTCCACTCAGGACGACGTGACGCCTGCCGTCCGGCAAGCCAACGCCAATGTCGCCCAGACGTTGAACCTGAACGACGCGCGTTCGCTCGAACAGGCGCGCCGCGGCTTCATCGCGGCGCCGACCGGGCAGATCAAGGATTCCGACGGCAACGTCATCTGGGACTTCGACGCCTTTGCCTTCGTGAAGGGCGATGCGCCACAGACCGTCAATCCGAGCCTCTGGCGCCAGTCGGTGCTCAACAACCAGGTGGGCCTGTTCAAGGTCACGGACCGCATCTGGCAATTGCGCGGGTTCGATCTCGCCAACATCACACTCGTCGAAGGAAAGAGCGGCTGGATCGTCATCGACACGCTGACCTCGCGCGAAACGTCGGAAGCTGCGATGGCTTTCGCGCGCAAGCATCTCGGCGACAAGCCGGTTTCGGCGATCATTTTCAGCCACAGCCACGCCGACCATTTCGGCGGCGTGCTCGGGGTCATTTCTCCCGAGGAAGCCAAGGCGCGCAATGTGCCGATCATCGCGCCGGCCGGCTTCATGGAAGAGGCGACCAGCGAAAACCTCATGGCGGGAACCGCCATGGTGCGTCGCTCCCTCTTCATGTACGGCGACGAATTGCCCCGCAACGCCAAGGGCCTCGTCGACAACGGTCTCGGCAAGGCGGTGGCTTACGGACGCGTCGGGATCCTGCCGCCCACCCAGATCATCGACCAGCCCGTGCAAGAGGTTATGGTCGATGGGCTCAAGTTCGTGTTCCACAATGTGCCGGGCAGCGAGGCGCCTTCCGAATACGTCTTCGAGATCCCGGAGCTCAAGGCGTTCGGCGGCGCGGAGATGATGAGTTACACGCTGCACAATCTCTATACGTTGCGCGGCGCGAAAGTCCGAGACGCGCTCAAATGGGCGGACTATCTCGACCAGTCGCTCGCCTTCACCGCCGATGCCGAGGTGATTTTCAACCAGCACCATTGGCCGGTCTGGGGCAAGGAAGCGATCCGTGAATTTATCGTCATGCAGCGCGATGCGTACAAGTACATTCATGACCAGACCGTGCGGATGATGAACGCAGGTCTCACTGGGCCGGAAATCGCCGAAAAGCTGCAGATGCCGAAATCACAGCAGGATTACCTCGGCGTCCACGGCTATTACGGTTCGGTCAAGCACAATGCGCGTGCCGTCTATCAGTTCTATCTCGGCTGGTTCGACGCTCATCCCTCGAACCTCGACCAGCTTCCTCCGGTCGAGGAGGCGAAGCGCTATGTCGCGCTCGCCGGTGGCGTCGACAACATGATCGCCACCGCCCAGAAGGCTTTCGACGCGGGCGATTTCCGCTGGTCAGCGGAAGTGCTCAAGCACGCCGTCTACGCCGAACCGAATAATGCCGCGGCGAAGGAACTCCTGGCGCGCACCTTCGATCAGATGGGCTACATGGCTGAATCGGCGCCGTGGCGGAATTTCTACCTCACTGGCGCGACGGAACTGCGCAATGGGGCGCCGAAGACCGGCAAGTCGCTCGCCATGATGCAGGACATGCTGCTCCAGACGCCGATCGAGCGCTTCCTGGAACGCATGGCGGCCTCGATCGACGGGGCGAAGGCTGCCGATTCTAACCTCAAGATCAATATCAGCTTCTCGGACCTGAGCGAGAATTACGTTCTCTGGATCGAGAACGCTGTGCTGCACTTCCGCAAGGGAGCACCTGAAAAGAATGCGAACGCGACGCTCACCCTGACCAAGCCGTTCTTCATCAAGATGATGACCGGTCAGGCGGGCGCTAAGGATCTGCTGTTCTCGAGCGATGTGAAGACCGATGGCAGCTCGATCGATCTCGGCCGCTTCCTACTGATGATCGAAAAGGCGCCGGGGACTTTTCCGATCGTGACCAGATGAGGACCAGCGCCTGAGACTTTCTCGTCTTCGATCCGAACCCGGTTCCCGATTCGTCGGGAACCGGGCGACGCCAAGAACGTAGTCGACCCATCAATACCGCCTGATACGAAAGTCGGCTCTCCTAATCCGCTCGTCAAATAAACTTCTATCGACGCAGGTAGGCGATCGTTCGAATGCCGCCGGTAATCTCCGGCGATGGACAGATGGCTTCTCTTTTCCGAGTTGAAATCGGGCGCGCGGCGGCCGGCTGTTTCGGCGCATGCCACGCTGCGTGATGCGATCGAGGCGGCGGCAAGCGTCTGGCAGCAAGGTCGCCGGCCAGTCCGCATTGTCGGGCCGGAGAACAGAGCACTCAATTCATTGGATATTTCACGAGCGCTGGCGGAACTCGGCTCCAACGCTCAGCTGCAACCTTCGGCGTGCTGATTTTGAAAGGGACAATGGCGGGCCTGCATCAATCCAATGCTTATGGCGGCAGTCTGCCCAGAATTGTGCGTTCCGTGGACGCCCATCATTTCCACGCCGAGTTGCGGGTCGTGTTACGGGAGATCTGAGCAATGATCTGCGTGTAAACAATGCTGATCGGCATATCGGAAGACGTACGGCCGGATAGCTTGGGATCGTCTCGCTCACCGCCATTCAAAAAAATGACTGCTTTCAGTCCCGGTGCTGACGACCGCAAATGGCGCAAGAGAGCCGAAAGGCGGTCGGGCCCTGTTCGGCCGCAGTCGGTCGGCCACTGCCGCGCGCCACCGGCCCCGAACCGGTCGTTCGGGCTACCGCGCCCGAACCAGATGCTCGGAACCGCCGTTCAGGGCGGGTAGCGGACGGTACATGCTCGCTCGGTCGTCAGTCGATCACCTCATCCGCCCGGGCGATCAGCGCAGGAGGAAACGTTAGGCCCAGCGCTCTTCCCGCGGTGAGACTCACCACCAGCTCGAACCGCGTGGGCACTTCAAATGGCAAGTCCCGGATCGACGCCCCCTTGAGCAATCGACTGACCTGAGCAGCAACGCTGCGCCATACTTCACGCTGGTCCGTGAAGTACGACATGAGGCCGCCAGCCTCTACGTCCCGCTTCTGCAACATCATCGAGGGCAATCCCGCCTCCGTCGCGGTGCGCGCCGTGTCTGCGCCCAAGGCGAGGCCCTGGCCCGCCAGCCGCACTACCGCCTGGGCTCGCCATTCCTGGGCCGCTTGTATGCCGTTCCTGAGATCCTCGAGCGTCCGCACGAAAATCGTCTTGGGTTCGATTTGCAGCGCCCCCGCGTTTTTCTCGGCATCCTTGATTTGCAATTCGGAAATCGGCTCATCCGGATGTGCGATCAGCGCGACGCGACGGGCTTTCGGAACGACTTCCTTCAGTAGCAGAATTCGCTTCGACGTGAAGTCTGCAGCAAGATTGGCGACGCCGGTGACGTTTCGCTCGGGTCGCGAGAGATTTTGAACGATACCGAGAAAAATCGGGTCTGCGACGGCGGCAGCAACAATTGGTATCGTGGATGTCGCCTCAATCGCTGCGCGCGCTCCGGGGGTATTAACGGCGACGATGACATCCGGCTTTCCCGCGACAATTCTTGCGGCCAGGTCGGGCATGCGACCGAGATCGCCCTCGGCCGACGCAATTTCGACCTTCAGATTCCCGTCTTCTCGGAAGTCGAAAGCAGCTAGTGCCTCCCGGAAGGTCCTAGGCTGCCATTGTCCCTGAGAAGGGGTAAGAACCCCCACCCGGTATGTGCGCTGCGCGAAAGCGCCGGCCGGCCCCAAAATCAGCCCGCCGCCTGCCATTCGGATAATGTCTCGTCGCCGCATGACGGCTCCGGGGCCAAGGAAACGACACAATAGCCGGGGTCATTCACTGCGCAAAGCGGGCGAGGCTTGCTGACGAACAAAGGCACCCGCCAACGAAGCGCCCATCATCACCGGGCGCCGAAACGTCGCGTTGTCCCCTGGCGAAGGTGGGTGGCGTACGCTCGTTGCGCCAGTTGCTTTCCATGTTCGCTTCGGTGTCTGCTATCGTGAAGGATTGCGGACGCCGGCCCGACCCGGATGTGCGTGACGGCGCGCGGGCCGGCGTCGGCAATCCTCCGATGGAGGAAGCCGCGGCCCAGTGGTTGGGCGTTTCAGATTGGCCGGCGCTATGGGGCTTTCGCGAACGGTGTGTCGCCGACTGCGGTTGTGTCGCGGCGACGGGCGCGCTTCGGTCGTGGATGATTTCTGCGGATGATGCGTTGATCGAAGCGCCGGCTCGGCGAGCTCGTCTGGGCAGTCGATTTTGTCGAGCATGAAGCGAGCGGCTGCGTTGCGCCGGTAATTTGCGTGCGTTCGGAATCGTGGTTGGGGCAGACGGTCCGCGGGCAGATCATGATGTATCGCTCCATCCGGCTGCGAACGACGTTTGCGGAGCGCCGCCGCGGGCGAAGCGCTCGACGATGGTCATGCGACCACCACAGCAGCGGCAGGGGAAGGATTCCTCGCGCTCATCGTCGACACCCGCTTCTGCCGGTTCGGCATGCGGCTCGCCGACGTTCTGTCGGGCCTGCGGTGCGCCACTGACGTCGGCAATCATCTGTCTGATGCGCGCGACGTTCTTGACGCGCGCGGCGCCGGCGAGGAAGCCGTAATGGCGGATGCGGTGGAAGCCATCGGGGAGAACGTGCAGCAGGAAGCGGCGCATGAACTCGTCGACGGGCAGCGTCATGGTCTTGATCCATGCGCCCGGCGCGCTCGCCCGAGCGCGATAGTCCTTCCAGCGGAAGGAGACGCGATGACCGTCGAATGCGACGATGCGGCTGTCTGAGATGGCGACGCGGTGGGTGTAGCGCGACAGATAGGCGAGGACGGCCTGAGGGCCGCCGAACGGGCGCTTGGCGTAGATGACCCATTCGGCGCGGCGCAGCGGCGCGAGACGGGCTCTGAACACACCGGGGTTGGCGAGCCCGGCGAGGTCGCCGAAGAAGGTCAGCCGGCCGCCCTCATGAAGGGCGAGCAAGCCTTCCAGGAAGCGGCGACGGAAGAAGCGCGACAGGACACGCACGGGCAGAAAGAAGCCGGGCTTGCAGGCGATCCAGCGTTCGCCGTCCGGCGACAGGCCGCCGCCGGGGACGATGATGTGGACGTGCGGATGGTGAGTGAGCGCCGATCCCCAAGTGTGCAGCACGCTGGTGAATCCGATTCTGACGCCGAGCCGCTTCGGATCGACGGCGATCGTCGTCAGCGTCTCGGCAGCGGTCTTCATGAGCAGGTCGTAGAGCGCCGCCTTGTTTTGGAAAGCGATTGCGGCGATCGCCGCCGGCAGGGTGAAGACGACGTGATAGTAGGCGAGCGGCAGTAGATCGGCTTGACGCTTGTCGAGCCAGGCGCGCGCGGCAAATCCCTGGCACTTCGGACAATGCCGGTTGCGACAGGAGTTGTATCCGATCTCGACATGGCCGCAGCCGTCGCAGCGCGCGACATGGCCACCGAGCGCCGCGGTGCGACAAGCCCGGATCGCCGAGACGACCTTGAGTTGGCCGAGGCTCAGACGGCCGGCGTGGGCGGCAAGATATGCCTCCCCATGCCGACGAAAGACGTCTGCGACCTCGAGGCGAGGCCGCGCCATGACGGCGCGGTCTTCAGGAGTGCGGGGGCGCGAGCAGCGCGAGCGGGCTCTCGACGTCGCGGATCGTCTTGAGGGCAACGCGCGTGTAGATCGCCGTTGTGTCGAGCTTCCTGTGGCCGAGCAGCGTCTGGATGACGCGGATATCGACCTTCTGCTCCAGAAGATGCGTGGCGAAGCTGTGCCGCAGCGTGTGCATGGAGACGCGCTTGCCGAGCCTCGCGCTCGCCGCGGCGGCAACGCAGGCGCGGCTGAGCTGGCGTGAGGTGATCGGCTGGCCTGGCTGTTGGCCTGGGAACAGCCATCCCTTCGGCCGCTTCTCCCGCCACCACTGCCGTAACAGCGCGAGCAGATCGGGCGACAGCATGACATAGCGATCCTTGCGTCCCTTGCCCTGTTCGACGCGGATCAGCATCCGGGCGCTGTCGATATCCGAGACTTTGAGGTTGGCGATCTCGGAAACGCGCAGGCCGCAACCATAGGCGACGCTGAGCGCCGCCCGGTGCTTCAGGTTCGAGGCATGCGCCAGCAGCAGTGCGACCTCCTCCGGGCTCAATACGACGGGTAAGCGTTCGGGCGTCGAGATCCGCGCCATCCGATCGCCGAAGCCAGGGCGGCCGAGCGTCACATGGAAGAAGAACCGAAGGGCCGCGCAGGCCTGGTTCATTGTGGAGGCGCTCGCGCCGCTGGCCGCCATGTGCAGCTGGTAGCGACGCAGATCCTCCGGCTCGGCAAGGGCCGGCTTGCGGTCGATGAACGCCGCAAACATACGCACCTGCCGGACGTAGTCGCGCTTCGTCTGCTCGCCGAAACCGCGGATGGTCATGTCCTCGAGCATCCGCTGGCGAAGCGGGCTGACGGATCCTTGGGCATTGCTGTGGTCTTCCATGGGGCTCTCCCGTTCAAGAGAAACCCCACATGATCGTGCAATCCCGAGTGTCAGACCTCAGCCGCCCCCAATCGGGCAGCTCCTGCCGCGGAGCGGCTTCGTCCATCGGTCGTTCACTGCCCTGAGAGACTGGGCCGGAAGCTGCCCTCCGATCAGCATTCCGCGAATGTCTGGAATCGGACCGCAAGTCTATGGCAGCTCATGGCGCGAAGCGGCCGAACGGTTCGGCAACTTCCAGAGTCCGAGAGCGGTCGCCAAGGTTCACGAGCGCTCAGTCGGCATTCGGGCGTTCACGCGATTGCGCCGCGACGGGGCGGGCATCGCGCGGCACCGTGCAATTTATTTCGTGATACTGTTATGGATGGTATTCTCGATTGGCATGATGATGTTCTGCACAATGCAACCTGTCATTCACTCTGACCAATACCAAATAGTGGTTCTGGCGTAAGAACGTGCAGGCGCGCGGGTTCGTCAAAAATTTTTAGCGCCGATAGTGTGAACGTGCTATTGGCACGCGCAAATTTTGATATTTATTAAGTGCTCCCAGAAACCCGCTGACCATTGCGGGCGAGATAGGAGCAAGTGATGAAGAGAACCAAGACCTTGGAATATTTCCAGCACCGACTGTTCAAGCTGGAAATGCAGACCTCGGAAATGCGCGATCTGGTCAATTCGTGGGAGCGTGACGCAAAAGTGGTGATCTGCGACGCGGTCGTGGCCGCAGCACTCGAAACGTCGATCGGCGCGGCGGATTTGGCAGACGTACTCAGGACGAATGTCAAATCGCCGCATGAGAAGAAACTCATCAAGATTACCCTGAAAATGCTCGATGCAAAAGCAAACGGCAAAGAGCTGAGCTTGTATGAAGCTTGCCAAGATTGATCGAACCGGACCGGTCAGACAGGGGTGGCCACCGAGCGCGACATCAGAAATAGCGGTTGCGGCAAGCAACAGAAAACGTCAGTTCCGGGCCATAGTATAGCTCTTTGTCATTATCCGCTGCGTCGCGCCTTCGAGGCAGATTGGCTTAGTGTCGTTTGCGCTGGTCGGCGCTGCGACGCGAAGGTTGGTACTGGTGGTTGATCGCCTCGACCAAGCCTTTGGCTTTCATGGTCGAGAGGTGCTTTCGGTAATTGGCGTGCTCAGCCTTGGTTGGAGCGCGACCGCAGAGTCTCTCGGCCAATGCCTTGGGGCTCATCGGCTCGCCTGCATTGACCAGCGTCTGCAATATTATCTCTTGAGCATGCGGATTTCGGGTCCGAGTCCGGCTTGGAGGCGGAGCGACTTCGGCATTGGCGGCAGATGACTGGCGGGGCGGAACATCGTTGCCGCTATCCGCGTCGGACGTCGCCTCAATAGGAACGGTGAGTGGAGCTTTCGCGTCGCCCCAATCGGATGGCGGCCCGCGCAGCGCGGCAACCAATTGATGGACGGCCTTGTTGGCAATCGCAAGAATGGCGACATCGAACTGCTTTGCGGTCGTCTGCAGGCGGTCGATCAGTTCGTGAAGGGCAGCAACTCCAACGAGCTCGCAAAAGTCGTCCAATTCAACGATGAGAAGCATCGGTCGGCTGACCTGGTCATAGGCCCACGCAGCGAGACAGTCGGACACGAACGCGACGACCGCATCAACCTGTTTAGATGGTATCGCGCCTTGTGGGCTAAGAACCTTCGCAAACAAGCGGCGGTTTGGAGCTCCGAGCAGAAATCTGAAGTCTCCTACGTCGAGCCTGTCATCTCGATCGGCAACAGGCACGATCTTTCGGACGCGGGCCTCCTCGAACTTCTTGTCGAGCCGGGTCAACTCGTCGACAACGTCATTCACAGCCATATGGTCTTCGCCGGCCAGGAACGAGACAGAGCCGGACGGCATGCGGCCGAGGCCGTCTGCGAAGATCGCAATGACACGCCTTGGACGAGGTGCGGATGGTTCTGTAACGACCGAAACTCTCGGTGTGAGCATGCTGGTAACGCTGTGAGGTGGATTGGTGAATTTTGGAAAAGACCCGACGAGTCGATGGACACGCCGGGCACGAAACGACGCCTGTTGATCAGTCGGTCGTCTTGGCCTTGCCGCCGCGGGCAGGGCGTCCCCAGGGCGCTGGCTCCTTGCGCTCGACCCAAGGCACGAGCCGGATCGGGCTGGGAGCCAGATGCGCGGTCGCAACCGGCAACCTGTGAATTAGCTCGCGCAAGGATTCCAGCGTCGACTGAGACGCGTAGGTTTCCTCGGTCGCGGTCCTGCCCTTGTGCCCGAGCAGGTCAGCGCGTTTCTCGGCGACAATACCTTCGCCCTTCAGCGTGCTCCCGACCGTGTGGCGCAGCGAGTGGAGTACCGTCTTGCGCCGTCCTTCTTCCGGCACGGCCTCTGCGAGCGCGCCTGCGATCTCGTCGTAGAGACGATCGCCGAGCGGCGATGATGTGGTCGTCGAATAGAGGTCGGGAAACACCAGCTCGTACTTCAGGCTGGCGATTTTCGTGATGTATTGCGCGAAGCCAAGCCGCAGGACCTCGCCGTGAATAGGAATCTTGCGCTCGGATTGGACGTTCTTGATCTGCCGCTGGGAGTTCTCACGGATGTGAATGTACGGAATCGGCGCGTCGAGATGTACGTCGTCGCGTATGAGGCCGAAGATCTCGTCCCGGCGAGCGCCCGTATAGTAGAGGAGCATCGGCGCGAAATAGAGCGCCCTGTGAAAGACGTGAGCGCCCGGCTTGAACGGCTCCTGGCGTCGCCAGCCGGCGCAACCCGTGAAGACTGGTAGATTGAAGAGTGCTGCCAGTTCGTCGGTGTCGAACGGGTTTCGCAAGTTGCGTCCGCGGTCCTTGATCCGGATGTGCAGAAGGGAGGGATCAAGCACTTCGCCGGGCGCGCCGACAACACCGCCGGTGGCCCGAATGGACGCGATCACCTGACCGATGTTGCCAAAGTGCTTGTTCAGCGTCTTGGCCGAAAGCCCGCGCTTCTCTTTCGGGAGGCTCTTCCCACGCTGGCGGTAGTCGGCAAGACACGTGTCCTGGCTCGACTTTCCCCAATGTGTCGGCAGTTCGTCGAAAAGATCGTGGAAGCCGGAGAGGTGGTGCTGCCGTATCTGTCGAAGGTCGCGAACGTCCTGCTCGATGAGGAATTCCGAAAATAGGCGACCGACAGCAACTACGTCCTTCGCGTCGCGCCGGGCATCGCCCTTCTTGGCGCGCTTCAGATATGTGTCGACGGCGCCCACAAAGGGATGCTCGTCGACGGATACAACCGGAGGGGGCAGGGCGTTCGGCGGTGTTGCTGCCGGCGGCGGACTGAGGGCCGGGGCTTCGGGAGCCTGCGGCTTGTGCTTGTACACAGGCCGGCTGTAAACGCTGCCAACGGCCTGGCTGACGATGTCGTCCAAGCCGACGAGGTCCTTCTCACCCGCCTTTTCCGCTGATTGTGTGATCGCCTTGCCGACGGTCTTCATCACCAAACGACGCTCAAGCAGAGACGTTGTGGCCTCGCCTGACCCCTCAGTCAGACCTGCCAATACGCCAAGGCATTCATCGAGATGCGGCTGGATCAAGACCGCGTAGACCGCGAGTTCCTGATCTTCGAACCCGTATTCGTCCAACGCTTCGATCAGGAAGTTCGTGTCGCGCAGGGCCTCGCCGTGCCTGGCGATCATTTCGATGACGCGTCCCAGATTGACCTCGGTCCTGACAATCGCGTCGAGTTCGTCGTTGCTGGCCAGAGCGCCGGCGCTGTTGTGAGACGTCAGCAATGCCTCGAACATCGCGTTGCGCCGGGACTGCGCTACCTCTGCGGCGATTTCCGCCAGGGTCTCGCGAAAAGTTTCGATGTCGCTTTGGCCGGACAAGACGCGCTCGCTCAGGACGTAGAACTGCGCATTGACCTGCGCGCCGACCATAGTCGCGAGTCTGGGTTCCCGGGTATTTAACGAGAACTCGACGCGTGCGACGCCGTCGGGCGTTCTCAGCTTTTTGGTAAACCAGTAGACGCCGTTGCGGCGTCGGACATTCTGACAAAGTCGACCCATTCGATCCTCCTTGGGCGACAGGCCGGGAGGACAGTCGGGGCGACTTGCCCGCAGCGATCATCGCTACGAGGGTCGATTTCGACTTTTCTTCAAGGACTTAGGAGATTTCTGGCTGGGGGACCTGGATTCGAACCAAGATTAACGGAGTCAGAGTCCGCTGTTCTACCGTTGAACTATCCCCCAACGGCGCAGGCGGTTGGCCCGGCGCGTCAGTGCGGCCGGAGATAATCGCCGGGGCTGCGCCTGTCAACGCCGGATCGGGCTGGCGCGCGGGCCGGGGCGGGGGCGCCGTTTCGTCCGCGCCCTGCGTCTCACGCAGAGCGGCTCCCTTCCCAAAGCCGGGGCCGGTGCTATGCTCGCGGTCAACATGCCCGCTCTTGCGGCGGGTTTCTGGAGTTCACCTTGTCGTCGCTCGGGGACGAAGGGCGCCCGCAGGCGGCGTCCGCCCGGGGCGAGCAGGCTGTGCAGGCGGGTGCGCGCGCGAGCGCGCCTGCGCTTTACGCCGCGCTCGATCTCGGCACCAACAATTGCCGCCTTCTGGTGGCGAGACCGGCCGGCGGCCTCACCCCGACCGGCGCCGAAGGCCTGCGCATCGTCGACGCCTATTCCCGCATCGTCAGGCTGGGCGAAGGCCTGTCCCAGACGGGTCGCCTCGGCGAACCGGCGATCCTGCGCACGCTGGAGGCCCTGCACGTCTGCCGCGAGAAGATGGACCGGCGCGGCGTCACCCGCGCCCGCCTGATCGCCACCGAAGCCTGCCGGGCGGCCTCCAACGGCGCGGAATTCGTCGAACGCGTGCGCGACGAGACGGGCCTCGAACTCGAGATCATCGATCGCGAGACGGAAGCGCGCCTTGCCGCCATCGGCTGCGGCTCGCTGGCCGACCCGCAGGCCGAGGGCGTTCTGCTGTTCGACATCGGTGGCGGTTCCACCGAGATCGTCTGGCTCGCCTCCGACCGCGCGCGCCGCCACGGCGCCAAGGCCGTGACGATCTGGACGTCGATCGAACTCGGCGTCGTCTCGCTGGCGGAGCGTTTCGGCGGCCATCATGTCGACGACGAGACCTTCGAGCAGATGGTCGACGCCTTCGACGAAAAGCTCGCGCCCTTCGTCGACGAGGCGATGAACCAGCGCGCCTGCGGTCGCTTCCATCTGCTCGGCACGTCGGGCACCGTGACGACGGTCGCAGGCATCCACCTGGAATTGCCGCGCTACGATCGCCGCCGCGTCGACGGCCTCTGGATGTCGGCCGACCAGGCGGATGACGCGGTGTGGCGGCTGCGCGCGATGAATTACGACGAGCGCGCCGCCAACGGCTGCATCGGCCACGAACGCGCCGACCTCGTGCTGGCCGGCTGCGCGATTCTGGAAGCGATCCGTCGCGCCTTTCCGGCGCCGCGCATCCGCATCGCCGACCGCGGCCTGCGCGAGGGCATACTTGTCGAACTGATGCGCGCGGATCGCGCCGGAGATGGCGCGTGACGGCGGGAAGGCAGGGACCGGGCAAGGGCGACAAGGAACGCGGCGGTTCGCTCAAGACGCGGGTGAAGACGGCGCGCAAGCGTACGCTGTCCTCGACGCTCTGGCTCGAGCGCCAGCTCAACGATCCCTACGTCGCGCAAGCCAGGCGCGAAGGCTGGCGGTCTCGCGCCGCCTACAAGCTGATCGAGATGGACGAGCGCTATCACCTGCTGAAGCCGGGCATGCGCGTCGTCGACCTGGGCGCAGCGCCCGGCGGATGGTCGCAGGTCGCCGCGAAAAAGGTGAAGTCGGAAGACGGCAAGGGTCGCGACAAGGGCCGCGTCATCGGCATCGACCTGCTCGACGTCGACCACATTCCGGGCGTCGAATTCAAGGTGATGGATTTCCTCGACAACGACGCGCCGGACAAGCTCAAGGACATGCTCGGCGGACCGGCCGACGCCGTCATGTCCGACATGGCGGCCAATGCGACAGGCCACCGCCAGACCGACCATTTGCGCATCGTCGCGCTGGCCGAAATGGCCGCCGAATTCGCCTGCGAGATTCTCGCGCCGGGCGGCTTCTTCGTCGCCAAGGTGCTGCAGGGCGGCACGGAGAACGAATTGCTGGCCAAGCTGAAACGCGATTTCGCTGTCGTACGACACGTCAAGCCGGCGGCTAGCCGCAAGGATTCGGCCGAACTCTACGTGCTGGCGACAGGCTTCCGTGGACGCGGGGGCGAGGCGTGACGCGCGCGCCTGCAACGCGCGCCCGCCTGCTGGTCGCAGCCGCCGCCTTCGCACTTTCAGTCAGCGCCGCGCAGGCCTGGAACAATCATGCGCTGGTCGCCTTCCAGGCGTTTCGCGACATGCCGGAGGTGGCGAGCGCGCCGGCCGTGAAGGCCGAACCGATCGAGGCCTTCCTGCGCGACCAGGAGCAGGCGATCGCCGCGCTCACCGAAGAGCAGGAGAAATGGGCGCGCGCCAATCTGAAAGTCTATCCGCCGCGTCCGGCCGAACTCGCGTTCCAGGCGTCGCCGGGCCGCGACGACGCAGGTCTTCGTCGCGCCTTTCTCGAGGCGCTGCGCGTCGCGCCGAACATCCGGCTGTCGCTGCATGTGCAACCGGACGCCGTCACGAAGAACGATCCGTCGCGCGCGCTGCCGTGGTCGGCCGTCAATACCCTGCGCGAGCCGGCCTTCAGCTTCCTGCGTTTCAACCGGCTCGAACCCGGCGACATGGTCGCGCCGATCACCGTGCTCGCCAGCGCCTCGGACGAGCCTGATTTTGGAATCGACATCAATTGCTGGGACGACAGCCCGTCCGAATGGGGGCCGCGCTACAAATTCGGCAAGCTGCCCTTCGGCAATCCCGCGCTCGATTTCTCGACGCAGGCGCCTTTCCATATGGGCTTCTTCCATCAGGGCGCGATCATCTACACGGCGGCGCCCTTCGTGGCGCGCACCTATCCGCAATTGCGCGTGCATCAGTTCTTCGGACTGGCGCAGCTCGCGTTCCGCACCGGCCATCCCTATTGGGGCTGGCGCTTCGCAGGCATGGCGATGCACTACGTGCAGGACCTGACGCAGCCCTATCACGCGAGCCTTTTTCCCGGCGTCTCCACCTACCGGATGATCGCTGTCAATCTGCTGGCGATGGCGGGATATCCGCGCATCAAGGACGAGATGATCGTGCTCGTCTCCAATCGTCATCTGGCGCTCGAACGCTTCCAGGCGCAGGTCGCAAACCGCGCGGTTCTCGGCGTCGCGCCGTCGCCGCTCGTCGACGCGATCCGGTCGAACGCCCGGGACGGCGCCTATCCCGGCTGGTCGGATTCCTATGTCGTCGACGTCGTGACTGCGCAATCCTACGACGCCGGCGAGAAACTGAACGATACGCTGCTCGCGACGCTGCCGCCGGCCTATGTCTCCGATCCCGCCTTCGATTTCGGCGCGCAGGGCGGGCGCATCGATCTCTTGTCGGAAGTCAATGCGCGCGATCCGAAGCGGAGCGAAATCCTGCAGAAGCAGGTCGGCGAACTCCTCGCCAACTTCGGCGCGCACAGCCGCAACATCCTGCGCGGCGTCATCGCCGGACGAAAGTAGGCGCTATTTCCGCATTTCGACGGCCTTGCCCAGCGGGCGATAGGTCTCGCCGTCGAACTGGTCGAGCCTCAGGTCGCGCACGACGAGATAATCCTTCGGCGACGGCTGGATGCGCACGCCTTCGATCAGCAGGCCGGACCGGAACTCGCCGAGGCTGGCTGCGACCTTCATGATGTTGGCGCGCGACAGGTCGTCGCCGCACTTGCGCAGAACCTGTTCCAGCGTCTGCGCCAGCGCATAGGCGATGACGTTGATGTTGTTGGTCTGGTCGCCGCCCGGATAATATTTGTCCATGAAGCCGCGCCATTCCTTCACGCCGGCGTCGTCGTTCATGGCCGGATCGTTCGGGTCCTTCACCCAATGGCCGGTGATCACGCCTTTTGAATTTTCGAAACCGGCGGGCTTCAGCACGCTGCCGACATGGCTGCCGACCGAAGCCACGAAGTGCATGGGCTTCCAGCCGAGTTCGGCCACCTTGCGGATCGCCTGCGTCGCGAATTTCGGGGTCGAGAAGTCCATGAGCACGTCGGCCCCCGAGGCGCGCAATTGCACGATCTGCGATTCCACCGTCGGCGCGCGTGTGTCGTAGGAAGCCGAGGCGACGATCATCTGCTTCGCTTTTTCGCCCAGCCCGTCCGTCACGCCCTGCAGCAGGTCCTTGCCGAAATCGTCGTCCTGGTAGAGCACCGCAACTTTCGCGCTCCCCGCCTTCTCGAGCACATATTGCGCGTAGAGCCGCCCTTCGGCGCGATAGTTCGGCTGGAAGCCGATCGTCCACGGAAAGTGCTCGGGATCGGCGAACAGCGACGAACCCGACCCGGCGAACAGCTGCGGGATCTTCTTGCCGTTCATGTATTTCATGATGGCGGCGTTGGTCGGCGTGCCGACGACGCCGAACAGGAGCAGAACTTCGTCGTTCTCGACCAGACGCCGGGCCTGTTCCACCGTCTTCGGAGGCGAATAGCCGTCGTCATAGGAAATGATCTTCAGCTTGCGGCCGTTGATCCCGCCGGCCTCGTTGAGGCGGTTCGCATAACCTTCGAACACCTTGCCATAGACGGAATAGACGGAAGCCGGGCCGCTGTAGGGCACGATGTTGCCGATCAGGATTTCGGCATCGCTGGCCCCGGGATCATATTTCTTCTGCGCGAAGGACGGCGTTGCAAAGGCGACGGCTGCGGCCAGCGTCGCTGCGATATACCGCTTCATTCTTTCCTCCCGGCGGAAATTCTTGTTGTTCCGGGAAGCGTATCAGGCCGGCGCCGGCCGGCAAGCGCGGCCTAATCCACCCAGCGCGCGCCCGTTGCACGAAACATGACGACCTGTGGCGCTCCGCTGCGGCGGAACACCAGCGTCACGTCGGGCTCGCGCTTCGGCCGTTCCATGGCCTCGATGCGCATGATTTCGCACGTCTCACTGTCGGCGCGCCGGTCGAGCGCGTTCGGCGGATCGCAATGCAGGCCGATCACCCCGTCGAACATCAGCGTGCGCGGCCGCGCCTCGCCCGCCGCGATCCGCAGCACGAGTCGGCGGCCATGGCCGTTGTAGTCGATCAGCACGAGCGACAGGCCATGCAGGTCCTGGTCGCGCAAAGCGGTGGTGACGGAATGCTCGGTCATGCGAGGTCCATGCTCCGGTCGACCAGCCGCTTGTATTCGCCGAGCGCATAGCGGTCGGTCATTCCAGCGATGTAATCCGCGACGATCCGCGCCCGCGCCGCCTCGTCGCGCGCGCCCTTGAACAGGCCCGCCCATTCCAGCGGCATGGCGCCGGGCGTCGACAAGAACAGCGGAAACAGCCGCTCGACGATCTCGGTCGCTTTCTCGCGCACCCGCATCACGTCGGGATGGCGGTACATGGCGGAAAACAGGAATGTCTTGATCGAGCGGTCCGCCTCGACCATCGCGCCCGAAAACGACACGAGCGTTCGCCCGGCGCGTCGCGCCTCCTCGGCGCTCTCGACGCCGGCCTCCACGATCCGGCGCGCGCTCTCGGCGAGCGCATCCTCGACGAAGCGCGTGATGACGCGACGCCCCAGTTCGTGAATGACGCGCGCCCGTTCCAGCGCGCCATAGGCCTGTTCGATTTCCGACAGCAATTCGTCGATGAACGGCGAGGCGGCGCGCAGGTCGGCGATCTCGAACAGTCCGGCGCGCAGGCCATCGTCTATGTCGTGCGAATCATAGGCGATATCGTCGGCGAGCGCGGCGATCTGCGCTTCGACGCCGGCGTGTTCGGACAATTCCAGGGCGCCGATGCTGGCGCGGCATTCCGCGTCGAAATCGAGGATGGGCTTCGGCGCGCCGCGCTTCGCGTAGCGGCCGGCCGGCGAGCCGTCGGGGTGGAGCAGGGGGCCATTGTGCTTGACGAGCCCCTCGAGCGCCTCCCAGCTCAGGTTGAGGCCGTCGAAGCGCGCATAACGCCGTTCCAGCCGCGTCACCAGCCGCAGCGCCTGGGCGTTGTGGTCGAAGCCGCCATGGTCGCGCATCAGCGCATCGAGCGCGTCCTCGCCGACATGGCCGAACGGCGTGTGGCCCAGGTCGTGCGCCAGCGCCAGCGCTTCGGCCAGATCGTCGTCGACGCGGAGCCCGCGCGACAGGGAGCGGGCGATCTGCGCCACCTCGATCGTATGTGTGAGCCGCGTCCGGAAATGGTCGCTGCCGAGCGGCACGAACACCTGCGTCTTGTGGGCGAGCCGGCGGAAGGCAGTGGAATGGACGATCCGGTCCCGGTCCCGCTGGAATTCCGAGCGGGTCGGCGACCCGGGCTCGGGGAAAATCCGGCCCCGGCTCCTTGTCGCGTCGCAGGCGTATGGGGCGAGGTCGGGCATGGTCCTTGCTGGTCGGGGCTGCGGCGTTGAAACGACCCGTTCTGCGGCTTATCTTGAGCGCGCCTGCTGACGCAAGTCGGGCCGGGCGCCGGACCTTGAACCCGGATGGAACCAAAATGACCGATACAGCGACCGAAGACGTCGTCCTGACCGACCGTGCCGCCGCACGCGTCGCGAAAATCCTTAAAGCCGAACAACCTGGCTCGGCCCTGCGCATCGGCGTCAGCGGCGGCGGCTGCTCCGGCTTTCAATACACGTTCGATATCGTCGCCGACCGCGCCGACGACGACCTTGCCCTGACCGGCGAGGGCGCGACCGTCCTGATCGATCCCGTCAGCCTGGAATTCATGAAGGGCTGCCGCATCGACTTCGTCGACGACCTGATCGGGCAATCCTTCAAGATCGAGAACCCGAACGCCACGGCCTCCTGCGGCTGCGGCACCAGCTTTTCGGTCTGATCAGAATTCTCCCAGAATGCGTGCGGCGAAGATGATCCACATCAGCGCCAGTATCAGCACGCCTGCCGCGAATGCATTGAAACGGTTCGGCACGTGATTTGACGTGACGTGTATGTAGGCGTGCGCATAGCGCGACGCGACGTAGAGCCAGGACATGATCACGAAAAGCATATCCGCCTTCTTCGTGATCAGCGCGAAGGCGACCAACGCGTAAAACAGCAACGGTTGTTGCAGGTTGTTCGCATAGGCGTTGCTGGTCTGCTGGATGGAGGGCGTCCAGGCGTTCTGCCCGAGCGCGATGTCCTTCATCTTGACCTTGCCGGCCTTGATGGAGGCGACGCGCGTCAGGGCCATCCGGAATGTCAGAATGAAAAGAAGCGCGATGAGCGCAAATACTGGCGAAAGAACAGCTGCGACGGACAATGGCGCCTCCTGTGACCAGCGCGCATTCTAGGCGACGCCGCGGGCGGGACAAATCGCCTAGCGGAGCGGGCGCGCCGGATTGCCGGCGACGGTCGCGCCCTTCGCCACATCGCGCGTGACGACGGAGCCCGCGCCGATGATCGCGTCGTCGCCGATCGTCACGCCTGGCAGCAGTATCGCGCCGCCGCCGATCCAGACGTTGCGCCCGACGCGTACGGGCTTGCCGCTTTCCAGGCCCTTCGCCCGCAAAGCAGGATCGCGCGGATGGTCCGCGGCGTAGATGTGGACGCCCGGACCGATCTGCGTTCCCGCGCCGATCTCGATGTCGCAGACATCGAGCAGGACGCATCCGAAATTGAGGAACACGCCATCGCCGAGCCGGATGCCCGCGCCATAGTCGCAGCGAAAGGGCGGCCGGACCATGACATTGGCGCCGACCGCGCCGAGTTTCTCGCGCAACAGTCGCGTGCGGTCCTCGTCATCGAGGCCGGGCGCATTGTAGCGATCGAGCCAGGCGAGCGTCTGGCCGAGTTCGGCCAGGATCTCGGCATCGGCCCGGTAGAGTTCCCCGGCCAGTCGTTTCTCGCGTTCGCTGCGCATGGCGTGTGATAGCACGCCCGCGCGCGCTGCGTCCTACGCCGGGGTGCGGGTCGCGCCCGAAGCATCCGGCTCGGTGACCGCGCCCGTCGTGCGATTGACGATGACGCCGCCCCAGATCGAATTGTTCGGTACGATCTTGAGCGCCCCTTCCTGCGTGACGATGTAGGTCGAGAAGATCGAGACGGAGTCGACCCGTCCCTCGATCCCGCCCGCCTCGACGTCGTCGCCGATGTCGAACGGCTTGTTGACGAGGATGAGCAGCCCGCTCGCCAGATTGCTGAGCGTGCCCTGCAATGCGAAGGCGACGACGAAGCCGGCGGCGCCGATCATCGCCAGCAGGGGCGCGAGATTGACCTCGAGCGAGGCCAGCCCGAGCAGCAGGCCCGCCGCCAGCACGACATAGCCCGACCACGTGACGACGAACTGACGGAGCAATTGCGACGCGTTCGAGCTGATCGCCATGGAGCGCGAGAGGAGGCTGCGCACGATCCTGGCCAGGACGAACGAGGCGATGATGATCGCCACGAATTGCGCGATGTTGCGCGCCCACCGCAGACCGCCTTCATCGGCCGTCGCCCACGCCTTCAGGCGGGCGATGGTCGCGACATAGTCGGACACCTCGACCTTGAGGCCGCTGACGGCGTCGATATAGGCGCGCGCTTCCTTCGAATCGCCCCCGAGCTTGTCCTGTTGTGCGAGGACGAGCTTGAGGCGGTCGATCAGCGCCGTCCGCTCGGCGCCGAGCTTCGTCGAATAATCGACGAGCTGCACCTTGACGTCCTTCTTGGCGGCGGCGGCCTCGTCGGCCTTGGTGGCGATCTGTTCGGCTTGCTGCGCGACGGCAGCGGAGGGCCTGTCGGCGGTCGCGGCGGCCGGCGCGTCCTTCGCTAGCTTGGCGACCTCGTTGGCCGCGGCCTCTTCCTTGGCCTTCGCGACGACCTTGGCGCCGACGTCCTTCTGGTCGCCGGACTTGTCCGCCTTGGCTTCGGCCGACTGGATGGCGCGCTCCAGCACCTGCTTGTCGCTCGGCTGCGCGGGCGCTGCGGCTTTCGCATCGCCGGCGGGCTTGCCTTCCTGCTTCTGGGTGGCGCCGACGGATTGCGCGAGTTGCGCATTGGCCTCCGCGAGCCGGGAAGTCTGCGCATCGGACGGCGCAGCGACCGTCGCCTTCACGGGATCCTTGCCGGCGCCCGCCGAAGCGTCCGCTACCTTCTCGGCGGCGGATTTAACCTCCTTCAACGCGGCGATCTCGCGGTTCTTGCGCCGTACGGCGAGCTCGGCGTCGCTGATCTCGCGCACCTTGGCGCGCAGCAGTTTCGCCCATTCCGCGGCCTCGACGCCGACCTCGTCCTTCGTCAACGGATCGAGCAGGAGCTGCAGGTCGCCGAGATCGACGTTGGGGTCGGAGGTCGTGGTCGCCTTGGGAGCATCCTTCTTGGCGGCTTCCGGAGCGGCCTTCGCGGCGGCGTCCGGGGCCGGCGCATCGGCGGCATAGGCGGCCGGGCTGCCCGCGGAAAGGCCGAGCGTTAGTGCGGCGACCGCCGCAAGTACCTGCAGACGCATTTTATTTTGCCCCCCATGGCAAGCTAGAGCTTTACGTCCGGGTAAGGCGAAATGGGGCTGGCGTCCAGCGCAAAGGACGGGCAGGGCGGCCGGCTTGCCGGGACCTTTAGGAAAGCGTTAAGCCGAAGCGAGGAAGGGGCGAAGTCCCCGGCAGCGAGGAAACATGACCAGGGGCGATTTCCGTTTCGCATTCACCTTTCGCATCCGTTATTCCGAAGTGGACGGGCAGAGCGTCGTGTTCAACGCGCACTACCTGACTTTCTTCGATACGGCGATCACCGAATATTTCCGCTGGATGGGCTACGATTATGCAGCCGAGGTGAAGGCGTCCGGCATCGATTTCCACACCGCAAAGTCGCTCGTCGAATACAAGGCGCCCATCGTGTTCGACCAGGTGATCGAGGTCGGCGTGCGCATCGGCCATATCGGCAATTCATCGATGCGTTTCGATCTCGGCGTGTTCGACAAGGCGAGCGGCAAGCTGCATGCGACGGGCGAGATCGTCTGGGTCTATACCGACCAGACCACGCACAAGACCGTGCGCGTCCCGGACAGGATCAGGGACATGATAGCATCGGCGGACCCGGTCGCGTGATCGACCGCCGCGCGTTCGCGCTCGGGCTGGGCGCCGCCGCGGCAAGCGTGTCGGCGCGCGCCGGCGAGGCCTTTCCCGGGCTGGCGGCGACCTGCGCGACGCTGGAGAAGGACAACGGCGGACGGCTCGGCGTCGCGATGCTCGATACGCGCAGCGCACGGCGTTTCGAATACAGGGGCGAAGAACGCTTCCCGGTCACCAGCACATTCAAGCTGATCGCAGCCGCCGGCGTTCTGGCCCGCGCGGATCGCGGCGAAGCGGCTCTCGACAGGCTCGTCTCCTACGCGCAGGGCGATCTCGTGACCTATTCGCCGGCAACGAAGGAATACGTCGACAGAGGCATGACATTGGCGGCGATCTGCGAGGCGGCCGTCACGCTCTCCGACAACACCGCCGGCAACCTGCAATTGCGCGAACTGGGCGGGCCGGAAGGTTTCACCTCGTTCTGCCGTTCGCTGGGCGACCGTGTCACGCGACTCGACCGCTGGGAGACCGCGCTGAACGAAGCCTTGCCGGGCGATGAGCGCGATACGACGTCGCCCGCCGCTATGCTCGCGGACATCGAGAAGCTCGCGCTGGGCGATGTGCTGAAGCCCGCCTCGCGGGAGCGGCTGATCGGCTGGATGAAGGATTGCAGGACGAGCGCCGATCGCATGAAGGCGAGGCTGCCGGCCGGCTGGGTCGTCGGCGACAAGACGGGCGCTGGCGAGCGTGGCACGATGAACGACGTCGGCATCCTGTGGCCGCCGGACGGCGCGCCCGTCGTTCTGACGATCTATTTCACAGGGTCGCCGAAGTCGACGCCCGAGCGCGCGGCGGTCCACGCCGAGGTCGGCCGCGCGATTGCCGCAGCGACGAGGCCCTGAGGCCGCGGCGTTTCGCCGGGCGCCATGAGCTTCGCGACGTGCCATTTCTCACCTTCGGCGTGGCCATTGCGCGATAGTCATGATGCGAGCGCGGCCGTGTGCCGGCTGCGCCATCCGGGAGACAATTCCATGCGTCGGACCATGTCGCTTTTCGCCGCCGCCTGCCTGGCCGGCGCCTTCGCCGCAGGTCCTGCTTGGGCGCAGGGCAATACGAATGCCGACATCTGCGCCTCGACCGATGACAGCCCGCTCGCGCCCGAGCAGCGTATTTCAGCCTGCACGGCGCTCATCAAGGCGACGAAGGACACGCCGGTCATCGTCACTGCGCTCGTCAATCGCGGCGCCACCTACTGGCTGATCGACAGGATGGCGCCCGCCTATGCCGATTTTGACCGCGCCATCAGCCTCGATCCGTCGAACAGCCGCGCCTACCGGGAGCGCGCCAACGCGTTCCGTTCCGACGGCAAGCTCGACCGCGCGCTTTCCGACGCAACGGAGGCCGTGCGTCTCGACCCCAAGGACCCGAAAGCCTACGGCGTGCGCGGCAACGTGCTCAGCGACCAGAAGGAATACGACCGCGCGATCGCCGAATACGACCAGGCGCTGAAGCTCGATCCGAAGGACAGCGTCGCCTGGCGGGATCGCGGCGCGGCCTTCTACTTCAAGAAGGACTACGAACGCGCCATCAAGGAATATGACGAGGCGATCCGCCTCGATCCGCGCAACGATCGCGGCTATTCCAACCGCGCCGCCGCCTGGGCGAAGCTCGGCAAGCTCGACAAGGCGATCGCCGACGACAGCGAGGCGATCAGGATCGACGCGAAGGTTCCCGAATATTTCGACAACCGCGGCCTGTCCTACGCCAAGAACGGCGAATACGACCGCGCCATCGCCGATTTCACGCAGGCGATCCGCATCGACGCGCAGGCCAAGTTTCTCACCAATCGCGGCAACGCCTGGCAGTCGAAGGGCAAGCTCGACAAGGCCATCGCCGACTACACCCGCGCCATCAAGATCGACCCGACCGACGCCGACGCCTGGAACAATCGCGGCGCGGCGTATCGGGGCAAGAACCAGATCGACCGCGCCATGAGCGACTACAGGCAGGCGCTGCGCATCAATCCGAAGTTCGATACCGCGCAGGAAAACCTGGAGGCGCTGCGCCTTCTGAAGAAGCGCGGCGCTTCGGATTGAGCGACGGCGATTTGAAGGGACGAGGCTCGTGGTCTACATCGTGACGATCGCCGTTCTCGGCGTCCTGCTCCTTCAGGCCGGCGGCGCAATTCCGGCGTCGAGCGTGGGCGGCCCGATGACGATCGCGCTTGCTGTTTTCGCCGGCGCGCTCGCGGTCGCGATCAACGAGGCATGGACGCGCCGGCGCGGCGCGCTCGGCTGGATCGTCAATGTCGTCGTCTCGTTTGCGGGCGCGTTCCTTGCCGCCCCTCTCGGCGGCATGGCCATGGCGATGCTTCTCGAGCCGTTCATGAGCGGGGCTGGGTCGCTTGCCTCGGCCGGCGGGCCCGTTTTCTCCGTCGCGCTCGCCGGGACGATGGCCGTCGCGCTTCTGGGATCATGGGGCGCGCTCTGGTGCGTGAATCGCTGGCGGGACGCCTGAATCCCGCGCGTTGCGATGCACGCGGCGCATGCGTGGCCCGGAGGCCCTCGGGATATCGGCTTCCAGAATTGGAATTGACCCCTCCGGGTGGAACATGTCTCATTCGACGAGCGGACGCCGTCGGAGAATGATGTGGGACAACCGGAGCCGAACGCGGATTTCATCGTGGTCGGCGCGGGATCCTCGGGTTGCGCTGTCGCCGCCCGCCTCTCCGAGGACGGCCGTTACAAGGTCGTGCTGCTCGAGGCGGGACCTCGCGATTCCAGCCCCTGGGTGCATCTGCCGATCGGCTACGGCAAGACCATGTGGGACAAACGCCTGAACTGGGCGTTTTCCACCGAGCCGGAACCGAACCTCCACGATCGCAGGATCTACTGGCCGCGCGGCAAGGTGCTGGGCGGATCGAGTTCCATCAACGGCCTCATAGCCATTCGCGGCCAGCCCGAGGATTACGACGCGTGGGAGCGGCTCGGCGCTCACGGCTGGTCGTGGCGCGACGTGCTGCCCTATTTCCGCAGGATCGAAAGCAATCCCGCATTCGCCGACGACCAGTTGCACGGCGCGCACGGGCCGGTCAGCGTCAGTTCGATCCCCGCCAGACACGAGTTGATCGAGGCGGCGATCGCGGCGGCCGGAAACCTCGGCGTTCCCGCCAACGCCGATTTCAACGGCGCGACGCAGGAGGGCGTCGGCTACTACCAGCTGACGACGCGCAACGGCCTGCGCACGAGCGCCGCCAAGGCCTATCTGAAGCCGGCGCGCGGCAGACGGAATCTCGAGATCGTCACCGATGCGCAGGCGACCTCGATCATCGTCGAGCAGGGAAGGGCGCGTGGCATCAGCTACCGTCGCGCTGGCGAGGACCGCGAGATTCGCGCAAGGCGCGGCGTCGTCCTGTCGGCCGGCGCGTTGCAATCGCCGCAATTGCTGATGCTGTCGGGAATCGGCCCCGCCGATCATCTGCACGCGCACGGCGTCGCCGTTCTGCACGACCGGCGCGAGGTCGGGCGAAACCTGCAGGATCACCTGCAATTCAGACTGATCTATCGCTGCACGCGCCCCATCACGACAAACGACGACCTGCGTTCGCTGTTCGGCCGCATTCGCATCGGATTGCAATGGGCGCTGATGCGTAGCGGGCCGCTGGCGATCGGCATCAACCAGGGCGGCCTGTTCACGCGCGTCATGCCGGGTTCCGCGACGCCCGACATCCAGTTCCACATCGCCACGCTCAGCGCCGACATGGCCGGCGCCAAGCCGCATCCCTTTTCCGGCTTCACGCTGTCGGTCTGCCAGCTGCGGCCGGAGAGTCGCGGGCATATCGAACTTGCCTCGAAGGACCCGCTCGCCGCGCCCAAGATGTTTGCAAATTACCTCGACGCCGAGAACGACAGGGTTTGCGCCGTGCGTGCGATCTCTTTCGCGCGGAAGCTTGCTGCGACCAGGCCGCTGAAGGATCTCGTCGCCGAGGAGATCAAGCCGGGTCCCGCGGCGTCGAGCGACGAAGACATTCTCGAATTCGCCCGCGCGAGTGGCGCGACCATCTTTCATCCCTCCGGAACGTGCCGCATGGGCGACGATCCCGATTCCGTCGTCGATGCGCGCCTCAGGGCGCGCGGCGTCGACGGCCTGTGGGTCGCGGACTGCTCGGTCATGCCGCGTCTGGTTTCGGGCAACACCAATCTGCCGGCGATCATGATCGGCGAGAGAGCGGCGGAAATGATCCTGGCCGACGCGACCGGAGGCTGAAGCTTCCGGACAATAAAAGGGACATGGGAGGCGAAGATGAGCCAGCCGAACAAGGACGATATCAGACGCGTCGTAGCAGCCTCGGTCATCGGGGCGACCATCGAATGGTACGACTTCTTCCTCTATGGCGCGGTCGCGGGCCTCGTCTTCAACAAGCTGTACTTTCCGGCCAACGATCCGTTCATCTCGACGCTGCTCGCCTACACGACATTCGCGATCGGCTTCGTCGCGCGCCCGCTCGGCGGGCTGATCTTCGGCCATCTCGGCGACCGCATCGGCCGCAAGAGCGTGCTGGTGGCGACCCTGCTCATCATGGGCGTCGCGACCGTTCTGATCGGCCTCTTACCCACCTACCAGCAGATCGGCATCACCGCGCCGATCCTGCTCGTGGTATTGCGCGTGCTTCAGGGCATCGGCCTCGGCGGCGAATGGGGCGGCGCGGTGCTGATGGCCTACGAATATGCGCCGGACAACAAACGCGGTTTCTACGCCAGCCTGCCGCAGATCGGCCTCGCCATCGGGCTTTGCCTCTCGTCCGGCGTCGTCGCGCTGCTTGCTTCATTGCCCGACGCGGACTTCCTCGCCTGGGGCTGGCGCGTCGCCTTCATCGCCTCGATCCTTCTGGTGATCGTCGGTCTCTACATCCGCCTGAAGGTGATCGAGACGCCGGAATTCCAGGCGCTGAAGGACAACAACGCCGTCGCCAAGATGCCCTTCGTCGAAATGCTGCGGAACTATCCCGTCAGCATCCTGCTCGGCATGGGCGCGCGCTACATCGACGGCGTCTTCTTCAATGTCTTCGCCGTCTTCTCGATCGCCTATCTCACGCAGATGGCGCCCGTGAAGGTTGCGCGACCGACCGCGCTCTGGGCTGTCGCCGCCGCCGCGCTCGTCATGGTCGTGACCATTCCGATCTTCGGCAAGCTGAGCGACAAATTGGGCCGGCCGAAAACCTACGCCATCGGTTCCGCGCTGCTGGCGATCAGCGCCTATCCGGCCTTCTGGCTGATGGCGACCGGCAATCCCCTGCTGATCTTCGCCGCGATGATCGTCGCCTTCGGCGTGCTCTATGCGATCTGCTACGGCCCGGAAGCCGCTCTGTTCGCCGACCTGTTCGATCCGCGCGTGCGCTATTCCGGCATTTCGTTCGTGTACCAGTTCTCCGGCATATTCGCGTCCGGCATCACGCCGATCATCGCGACCTATCTGCTGGAGGCCAACGGCAAGCAGCCCTGGTATCTCGTCGGTTATGTCGTCTTCGCCGCGATCGTCAGCATGTTGAGCGCGATGGCGATCGGCGCGCGCGAGCGCAAGGGAAAGTAGAGCGACATTTGTTTTGGCCGCAATCGACTGGTTGCAGCCGTCGGGGGAGACGGGCCTTACCTCTCCGCTTGCGGGGAGGTCGATCATCCGCGCAGCGGATGTCGGGTGGGGTTCGTTCCGCGTTGCTCCGAATGTCTCCGCTTCTCCGGCGCGCGACCCCACCCGTCTCGCTTCGCTCGACACCCTCCCCGCGAGCGGGGAGGGAGGCGCGACGTAACTCCCGCTTCCCGCCCAAAGCGGGCGCGGCTTACCGAGTGCGCCGCCTCACAACCCCGTCGGATAGTTCGGGCTCTCGCGGGTGATCGCCACATCGTGCACGTGGCTTTCGCGCAGGCCCGCGCCGGTGATGCGCACGAATTTCGCGCGCGCCTGCATTTCCTTGATCGTCGGCGCGCCGACATAGCCCATCGCCGCGCGCAGGCCGCCGGCGAGCTGGTGCAGGATCGGCGCGACCGGGCCGCGATAGGGCACCTGGCCCTCGATGCCTTCGGGCACCAGCTTCATCTGGTCCTTGATGTCCTGCTGGAAATAGCGGTCGGCCGAGCCGCGCGCCATCGCGCCGACCGAACCCATGCCGCGATAGGCCTTGAAGGTGCGGCCCTGGTACAGGAACGTCTCGCCGGGGCTCTCATCGGTGCCGGCGAGCAGCGAGCCGATCATCACGCAATCGGCGCCGGCGGCGATCGCCTTGGCGAGATCGCCGGAATATTTGATGCCGCCGTCGGCGATCACCGGAACATCGGCCTTACGCGCGGCTTCCGCCGAATCCATGATCGCGGTCAGTTGCGGCACGCCGACGCCCGCCACGATGCGCGTCGTGCAGATCGAGCCCGGGCCGATGCCGATCTTGATGGCGTCGGCGCCGGCGTCGATCAGCGCCTTCGTGCCTTCGGCGGTCGCGACATTGCCCGCGATGATCGAGACCTTGTTGGACTCGCGCTTGATGCGCGCGACCTGGTCGAGAACGCTCTGCGAATGGCCGTGCGCAGTGTCGACCACGACGCAATCGACGCCGGCATCGATCAGCATCAGCGCGCGCTCGTAGCCCTTGTCGCCGACGGTGGAGGCGGCGGCGACGCGTAGCCGCCCTTCCGGGTCCTTGCAGGCGTGGGGGTGCAGCGTCGCCTTCTCGATATCCTTCACCGTGATGAGGCCGACGCACTTGTAGTCGTCGTCGACGACCAGCAGCTTCTCGATGCGGTTCTGGTGCAGCAGCTTGCGCGCTTCTTCCTTCGACACGCCTTCCTTCACCGTGATGAGCTTGCGCGTCATCAGTTCGGACACGGGCTGCGCGTCGTTCTCGGCGAAGCGCACGTCGCGGTTGGTGAGAATGCCGCAGAGTTTTCCGGCCTTGCCGTTGGCCGCGCGCTCCACAACCGGAATGCCGGAGATCGAATAGCGGCTCATCAGCGCCAGCGCGTCGCCCAGCGTCTCGTCTGGAAAGATGGTGATCGGATTGACCACCATGCCGCTCTCGTAGCGCTTCACCTTGCGCACTTCCTCGGCCTGTTCTTCCGGCTCGAGGTTGCGGTGGATGACGCCGATGCCGCCGGCCTGGGCCATGGCGATGGCGAGGCGCGCTTCCGTCACCGTGTCCATGGCCGAGGAAATGATCGGCAGGTTGAGCGAAATGCCGCGCGTCAGGCGGGAGCGGATGTCGACGCCGCTCGGCATGATTTCCGAATGGCCCGGACGCAGCAGAACGTCGTCGAAGGTAAGGGCTTCGAATAGCGTCGGGCGCTCGGGAAAGGTCATGGCCAACTCCGGAAAAGGCGGGTGCGGGGCGAATCTGGTCCGCCCCGGAGGTTGGCGCGTGCTCTTAGCATGGCTGTGACGGGGCGCAAACCAGACAAAGCAGCGCCACAGACCCGCGCGTGCCGCGCTTCCGGCGCGTCAGGCCGGCCCCTATATGATCCGACCGTGACAGAAGAGCGGATCGAGACGCGGCGGGAGGCCGATGGGGCAGGGGCGGCCGAGCCGGACGTCTCGCCGGAGGCCTCGTCCGCGCCGGTCCGTCCGCGATTCGCGATGATCACGCCGCTGGTCGTGGCGACGGCGCTGTTCATGGAAAATCTCGATTCCACGGTGCTTTCGACGTCGCTGCCGGCGATCGCCGCAGATCTTCACGAAGATCCCGTCGCGCTGAAGCTGGCGCTGACCGCCTATCTGCTGTCGCTCGCCATCTTCATTCCGGCCTCCGGCTGGACGGCCGACCGCTTCGGCGCCCGCAAGGTTTTTCGCGCCGCGATTCTGGTTTTTGCGGTCGGCTCGATCCTGTGCGGCCTCTCCTCGACGCTGCCGCAATTCGTCGCCGCCCGCATGCTGCAGGGTATGGGCGGCGCCATGATGACGCCGGTCGGCCGGCTCGTCCTGCTGCGTTCCGTACCGCGCTCGGAAATCGTGCGGGCGCTCGCCTGGCTGACCGTCCCGGCGCTCATCGGCCCGGTGATAGGCCCGCCCCTCGGCGGCTTCATCACCACCTATTTCCACTGGCGCTGGATTTTCTGGATCAACATTCCGATCAGCCTGCTCGGCGTCGCGCTGGCGACGATCTACATCCCCGACGTGCGCGAGGAGCACCGGCCGCCCTTCGATGTCGCCGGCTTCGCGCTGATCGGCATCGGCCTGTCGAGCCTAATCTTCGGCTTTTCGGCCGCAGGCCGCGGCGTCATCGCCGGTTCGCTGGACGCCGGCCTGATCGGTCTCGGCTTCGTCTGTCTGGGGCTCTACGCGCGCCATGCCCTGCGCGCCGAACATCCGATTCTCGACGTGCGGCTGTTCCAGTTTCCGACCTTCCGCGCCAGCGTGGCGGGCGGCTTCCTGTTCCGCATGGGCATCGGCGCGACGCCCTTCCTGCTGCCGCTCCTGTTCCAGATGAGTTTCGGCCTGACCCCTTTCCAGTCGGGCGCGCTGACCTTCGTGTCGACGCTGGGGGCCATGGCGATGAAACCGACCGCCGGGCCGATCCTGAAGATGTTCGGCTTCCGCAACGTGCTCATGTTCAACGCGCTTCTGTCGACATGCTTCTTCCTGGCCAATTGCCTGTTCCAGGCCTCGACGCCGCATGCGGTCGTCGTCGCGGTCCTGCTGGCGGGCGGTTTCTTCCGGTCGCTGGAATTTACCGCGATCAACGCGGTGGCTTTCGCGGAGGTCCCCGACCGGTTGATGAGCCACGCCACCAGCCTGTCGGCGGCCGTGCAGCAATTGTCCTTGTCGGTCGGGGTGACGCTCGGCGCCGGGGCCCTGGAAATCGCTCGCGCCGCCCACGGCGCCGGTCAGGACTTGCAAACCGCGGATTTCACGCCGGCCTTCCTGACGGTCGCGTTCGTGTCGGCCGTGTCGGTGTTGTTCTTCATGCGCCTGGCTCCGGACGCCGGCGCCGAACTCTCCGGAAAAAGGCGCTAGCCGTTTACGGCGCAGAAAGATTGCGGTGGTGCAATGGCGGACGCTCAGAATTCGCGTTTCGCAATCGGGTCCCAGCCGGCATGAAGCATATCGTCCAATTGTCGATCGGCGCGGTCGCGGTCGCGGTCGTCGGCACGAACTATCTGGTACATCGCAAGGCGACCACGCCGCCTTCCGCGCCGGCGGTTGCGGCCGCGCCGGCAGGCCCCGTGCTGATCCCGCCAAACGCGCGGGCCGCGGCTCCCTCGCCTGTCGCGCCGCGTCCGCAGGCGATGGCCCCGGCGCCCGCGCAGCCTGCCGTTCCGCAGCCTGCATCGACCAGCGCCGTGGAGACGAACGGCGGCGTCCAGCGCCCCGCCGATCCGCCGCCGGTAATGTATCGACCGCCACAGCGTCCGCCGCGCGCCCCACAACAATGATCTGATGTAGCCGATGGTTTGACGTCGGCCTAAGCCTCGCGCACTTGCGAGGCTTGGTCAAAAATGTCTTGCTTCCTGCAACGACAAGAAGCGGGAGGCGAGATGAGCGAGGCGGCGGCGCAAAGCGTTGAACAGGCGGAGCCGGGCGAGCCCACACGCCTGCGTATCAATCCGCTGGGGCGCGATGATCTCGTGGAATGTCTGCTGCAGGGCTGGCGAGATTTCATGGCGGCGCCGATCTTCGGCCTGTTCTTCGGCGGCATCTACGCGCTCGGCGGACTGCTGCTGGTGGCCTTGTTCTTCAAGCTGCAGCTTCCTTATGTCGGCTATCCGCTGACCATGGGTTTTGCGCTGATCGTCCCCTTCGTGGCGATGGGAACCTACGAAGTCTCGCGACGGCTGGAGCGCGGCGAACCCCTCGTCTGGGAGGGCGTGCTCGGTTCGGTCTGGAAGCGCTCGGGCAAGGACCTCGGCTGGATGGCGCTCGTCACGGTCTTCGCGCTCATCATCTGGGTCGATTTCGCGATCTTCCTGTTCCTGATGTTCTATGGCCTGCACATGCCGACGCCCCAGGAATTGCTGGTGGAAATACTCTCCACCTCAAAGGGGCTGACCTTTGCGATCGTCGGCAACGCGGTCGGCGCGATCGTGGCCACGCTGGTTTTCTCGATTACGGTCGTCGCCTTCCCGCTGCTGGCCGATCGCGACGTCGATTTCGTTACGGCGATGATCACCAGCGTGCGCTGCGTGCTGACGCACCCGGTGCAGATGATCGCGTGGGCCGTCGTGATCGGCCTTCTTCTGATGATCTCACTCCTGTCGGGATTCATCGGCTTGTTCGTGACGCTGCCGGTGCTCGGTCATGCGAGCTGGCATCTCTACAGGCGGCTGATCGCTTGATCAGAGGCAAACGCGCGCAAATTGCGCCGCCGGCAGATGGATCGGCCCGCCCGAGCGGTCGATCTCGCGCATGATCGTATGAGCGACATAGGCCTGCGCCCGCTGGAGGGATGCGCGAGGGATCGCGACCCCCTCGGCCCTCATGATATCGAACGCCCACTGCTCGGCTTCGTACTCCTGCACGTGAACGGGCCGGTCGTGGAAATGCTCGAGTACGACATGCGCGACTTCGTGCAGGTAGACGTGCAGCGCACGCCGCGTGACAGGACGGGGGGCGGCGATGCGCCGGCCGCGCGCCCAGGCGCAGCCGGTGAGACGCTTGCGATACTGGACCTCGACGTCGTCGGGCGTGTGCCGCGCCGCGATGGCAAGGCAACGGGCCGCAACGGACTTGCGCGCCAATAGCAAAGCTTCAGGTGAAAGACGGGTCATTGTATCGGGTAGGCCTCCGCGCGGCTCCGGGCCTTGCGACAGGTCAATGTCCGGTTCGCTTGACGACAATTCGGGCGGCGTCGGCGCGGCAGGCCCGAAAGCGCCCGTTTTGACCTCGCCCGCCCGATCATCTAATCCCCGCGGCATGAACATTTTCGCCGATTTTCACGCCCGCATCGTCGACATTCTGCAGGGCTTCGTCGCATCGGGCCGCCTGCCGGAAGGCCTCGAAGCCGGACGCTTTGTGGTCGAGCCGCCTCGCGAGGCGGCGCTCGGCGATCTTGCCGTCAACGCGGCGATGGTTTTCGCAAAGGAGGCCAAGGCGGCTTTCGGCAATCCGCGCGCCTTCGCCACGGAAATCGCCTTTGCGCTCGCCGGCGATCCTGACGTGGCGCAGGCGGAGGTCGCAGGTCCTGGATTCATCAACATCCGGCTGAAGCCGCATGTCTTTTCGGAGGTGCTGCGGGCGGCGCTGTCGCAGGGCGCGCGTTTCGGCGCCGCCCCGCAGGGCCGGGTGGGCGAAGCGCGCCGGATCAACGTGGAATATGTCTCGGCCAATCCGACCGGCCCGATGCATGTCGGGCATGGTCGCGGCGCCGTCTTCGGCGACGCGCTGGCGAGCCTGCTCGAATTCGCCGGGCACGACGTCACGCGCGAATATTACATCAACGACGCCGGCGCGCAGGTCGACGTGCTCGCGCGGTCCGCCCATCTTCGTTACCGCGAAGCGCTCGGCGAAGACATCGGCGCGATTCCCGATGGCCTGTACCCGGGCGATTACCTCGTCTCGGCAGGCAAGGGGCTGGCCGCAAAGTACGGCGACAGCCTGCGCGACAGGCCGGAGAGCGAATGGCTGGAAGCGGTCCGCGTCTTCGCCATCGACGCGATGATGGACATGATCCGCGCCGATCTCGCCGCGCTCAATATCACGCATGAAGTGTTCTTCTCGGAACGCTCGCTGACGCGCGGCGCCGACGGCGACAAGGTCGCCGCCGCCATCGACTATTTGCGCGCGAAAGACCTCGTCTACGTAGGTCGCCTGCCGCCGCCGAAGGGACAATTGCCCGACGATTGGGAAGACCGCGACCAGACCCTGTTCCGCTCGACGCGGTTCGGCGACGACGTCGACCGCCCGCTCCTGAAGTCGGACGGCGGCTACACCTATTTCGCCAGCGACATCGCATACCACAAGGTGAAGATCGACGGTGGCTACGACACGCTGATCGACGTCTGGGGCGCCGATCACGGCGGCTACGTCAAGCGCATGGACGCCGCCGTGCAGGCCCTGTCGGACGGTAAGGTCGAGCTCGACGTGAAGCTCTGCCAGCTCGTCAAGCTGATGCGCGCGGGCGAGCCGGTGAAGATGTCGAAACGTGCGGGCGATTTCGTCACGCTGCGCGAGGTGGTGGACGAAGTCGGCGTCGACGCGGTGCGCTTCATGATGCTCTACCGCAAGAACGACGCGACGCTGGAATTCGACCTGGCCAAGGTCATCGAGCAGTCCAAGGAGAACCCCGTCTTCTACGTTCAGTACGCGCACGCCCGCACCAGATCGGTGATGCGACAGGCGCTGGCCGCCTTCCCCGACCTGGATTTGTCCCCGAAGGCCCTGGCGGCGGCCAGGCTGGAGTTGCTGACCGACGAGGGTGAAACCGGTCTCGTCAAAATGCTGGCGCAATTCCCGCGCGTTGTGGAAGCGGCGGCGTTTGCGCACGAGCCGCACAGGCTCGCCTTCTACCTGCACGAACTCGCCAGCATGCTCCACGCCCAGTGGAATCGGGGCAAGGACGAACATGGCTTACGCTTTGTTAATGAAAACACGAGAGATTTAACCTGCGCCCGGCTCGCGTTGATCCTTTCTTTATCAACCGTCCTGGCGACGGGACTGGGGGTCCTGGGAGTAAGCGCTCCCGACGAGATGCGCTGACACGGGTCCAAGGCGGCCCGCAGCGCAGCCTGCTCGGGAGGTCCGTCCTGCGGCGTTCGCAACTGGAAGCGCCCGCCAGCGAGGTTGCCAAATGAGTGCATCAGCCGAACGTCGCGAACCCATCGACATCGAGGAATTCGAGCGGCGCCTGCGCGCCCCCGAAACCGCCGAACCTTCCCGCGACCCGCTGGCCGATCTCGCTCGCCTCGTCGCCGGGCAGGGCCGCCCGAACCCGGATCCCCTCGAATCCATTTTCGCCGACGCGGCGCGACGCGAACCCCAGCGGCCGGCCCCCGGCGCATCTGCCGAATTCGGCGCGGCGCCGTCGCGTCCCGACCTGCCCGACCTCAGCCGCATGATGCGCGGCGGCTTCGGCCCCGGCGCGCAGGACGGCGAGCGCCTCGAGCCGCGGTTCGACGCCAGGTTCGACGCGCCTGCGCCGGCGGTCGAAGCGCCGCACCCGCAGGAATTCCACCCCTCCGGCGAATACGAGGACTGGGCGGAGGAAGATTCCGTTCCGCCGGACGCCCGCGAGCCGGCGCCGCCGCGCGCGCGTTCGCGCAAGCCTCTCATTCTTGCCGGCGCAGCGATGCTGGCAGGCATGGCGGCCATCGGCGCCACCCTCGCCTGGCGTGGAGGCTCCACGAGCCCGCAGGGCGTCACGATCATCAAGGCTGCTTCCGGACCCACCAAGGTGCAGCCGGAGGGGCAGGCCGGCTCGGAATCGGCGCAAACGTCGACCGTGCTCGAAAAGAATTCCTCGGCGCCCGCGGTCAAGAAGGTGATTTCGCGCGACGAGCCGCCCATGGACGTCGCCGCCGCCGACAAGACGCCGCGCATCATCCCGCTGGCTGGCGATACTGCGCCGAAGCCGCCCGCGCCGCCGCCGCCGATCCAGACCACATCGCCGCAACCTTCCGCCGCGCCGCAGGTGTTCCCGGAGCCCAAGAAGGTGAAGACCGTCGCGGTACGCGCCGACGGCACGATCATTTCCTCCGATGCGAAGCCGGCCGCCGCGCCGCCGACGCTGGCGGCGCCTCCCGGCGCACGCAATTCCACGCCGAAGAGCGATACGCGCGCCGCAGCGACGCCCGCGCCGCCGACCATGCCGATCACCTCGCCAGCGCCCAACGCCAAGCCGCCGGCGCCGCCCGCGCCGCCGAAGCAGGTGGCGAGCGCCGCGCCGACGCCTGCGCCTGTCGCCGCCGCGCCGAAGCCGGCCGCGCCGAAACCGGCCGCCAAGCCCGCGCCCAAGCCCGTCGCCGCCGCGCAGGAAGATGCGTCCGCCGACGACGATACGGATAACGCGCCCAAGCCCGTCGCCTCCGGCGGCGCCGCGATCCAGCTTGCCGCAGCCGGCTCCGAGGCCGAGGCGCGCCAGGCCGCGCAGCGGCTCGGCGAGAAATTCTCGAGCCAGCTCGGCGGCCGCAGGCCTTCGGTCGTCAAGGCGCCCGACAAGGCTGTCTGGCGCGTCCGGGTCAGCGGGCTGAGCCGCGAATCCGCGGTCGGCGCCTGCGAGAAGATCAAGGCGGCCGGCGGCCAGTGCTACGTCCCCTAGCCTGATGCCACGCGCCTTCATCTGCGGCTGTTCCGGTCCGGTCCTGACGGCGGACGAGGAAGCCTTCGTCCGCCGGACGCAGCCCTGGGGGCTCATCCTGTTCCGCCGCAATGTCGTCGACCGGGCGCAGATGCGCGCGCTGACGGCCCGCTTCCGCGAAATCCTGGGCCGCCCCGACGCCCCCGTGCTGATTGACCAGGAAGGCGGCCGCGTGCAGCGCATGACGACGCCGGAATGGCCCGCCTATCCGGCAGCCGCCCGGCTCGGCGCCGCCAGCGACGATCCCGCCGAGCAGGCGCGTCTTGCCTTCCTGTCGGCGCGCCTGATCGCCCACGACCTCGCCGAGGTCGGCGTGACCATCGATTGCCTGCCCGTGCTCGACCTGCCGGTCGAGGGCGGGCATTCCGTCATCGGCGACCGCGCCTACGGGCGCGACGCCGAAACCGTTGCCCGGCTCGGCCGCGCCGCCGCCGAAGGCCTGATGGCCGGCGGCGTCCTGCCGGTCTTCAAGCACGTGCCCGGCCATGGCCGCGCCCGCGCCGACAGCCACCATGAGCTTCCCGTCGTGGAGACGTCGCGCGAAGAACTCGAGCGCGCCGACTTCGCCCCGTTCCGCGCCAACGCCGACCTGCCGCTGGCCATGACAGCGCACGTGGTGTTTACGGCGCTCGATCCCGCGCGCCCTGCGACGCTGTCGCCGGTCGTCGTATCGCAGATCATCCGCGGGCATATAGGCTTCGATGGGCTGCTGATGAGCGACGACCTGTCGATGAAGGCCCTGTCGAGAAGCTTCCGGGAGCGCACCGAGGCCCTGTTCGCCGCTGGCGTCGACATGGCGCTGCATTGCAACGGGGACCTCGCCGAGGCCGAGGAGGTCGCCGCCGCCGCCCCGGAACTGGCCGGAAAGTCCGCCGAACGGGCGCTCAAGGCGCTTGCGCGCATCGCCGGCGACCGCGTCGCGTTCGATCCTGTGGACTCCCGCGCCAAACTCGACGCGGCGCTTGCTACCCAGACCTAGAGCCGTCACATTCCCGGCGCACAAGTCCTAGTAGCGGACGCGCTGAGTGATTCGTATGGCGAAGGAACTTCCCTTCGAGATTGAACCCCTTGAAAAGGGGGAGAGCGAGCAGGCCTTCCTCGTCGACGTCGACGGGTTCGAGGGTCCTCTCGATCTCCTCCTTGAGCTCGCGCGCCGCCAGAAGGTCGACCTGGCCAAGATCTCCGTTCTGGCGCTCGCCGAGCAATATCTGGCCTTCATCGAGGAGGCCCGGAAGGTCCGCCTTGAACTGGCCGCCGACTATCTCGTGATGGCGGCCTGGCTCGCCTATCTGAAGTCGCGCCTGTTGCTGCCCGAGCCGCCGAAGGCGGACGAACCGGCCGCTGCCGACCTCGCCGCGGCGCTTGCCGAGCGCCTGCGCCGGCTGGAGGCGATCCGCACGGCGGCCGAGCACCTCGTCAACCGCGCGCGCATCGGGCGCGACATGGCGTTGCGCGGCGGCGCCGAAGGCATCGAGACGGTGGCGACGCCGCAGTGGAACGCGACCATCTACGACCTTCTGAGCGCCTATGCGCGCCAGCGCCAGAAGCAGGCGTTGTCGAAAGTCACGCTCCGCCAGCGCGCCGTCTGGTCGCTCGCGGAAGCGCGCGAGGCGCTCGAGCGCCTGTCCGGCGTGGCGCAGGAATGGACCGTGCTCGACGATTACCTTTTGCAATATTGCGTTTCGCCGGAAGTCGCGCGCACGGTGCGCGCCTCGTCGTTCTCCGCCTCCCTGGAACTCGTGCGCGAAGGTCGTCTCGACCTTCGCCAGGATCGCGCCTTCGCGCCGATCTGGGTTCGCAGGAAGCAGGCCGAGGCGCCGATGCTTTCGGCGGTGGAAGAGTAGGGGAACAGAATGGCCGAAGCGGCGCGCGCATTTGACTTCGTCGAGGAGGAGGACGCCATCGAGCGCGATGCTCACGATGCTGCGCTCGCCGAGGGCAAGCGCATCCTCGAGGCGCTGCTGTTCGCCTCGACCGAACCGCTCGACGAGAAGGACCTTGCCGAGCGCATGCCCGACGGTCTGGACGTGCAGGAGGCGCTCGCCGCGCTGCGCGACGATTATGCGACGCGTGGCGTCAACGTCGCCCGCGCCGGCAGCAAATGGTACTTCCGCACCGCCGACGATCTCGGCTGGCTCCTGCGCCGCGAGGAGACGCAGCAGCGCAAGCTGACGCGCGCCGCCGTCGAGACGCTGGCGATCATCGCCTACCATCAGCCCGTCACGCGCGCCGAAATCGAGGACATTCGCGGCGTCGCCATTTCCAAGGGCACGCTCGATGTGCTGCTGGAGACCGGTTGGGTGCGCCTGCGCGGCCGCCGCAAGGTCGTCGGTCGTCCGATCACCTATGGCACGACCGAGAAATTCCTCGTGCATTTCGGGCTGGAGCAGATCGCAGACCTGCCGGGCCTCGAGGAACTGAAGGGCGCAGGCCTGTTCGACGGACGCCTGCCGGCCGGCTTCGGCGTGCCGAAGCCCGACGACAGCGATGCGCTGACGGCAGACGAGGATCCGCTGGAAGATTCGGCCGTCGACGATTTCCCGCTGCTGGCGCAGGCCGGGGAGGAGGAGCGGGAGCAGGAGGCCGTGGTGGCCGAGGCGCCCGAACAACTCGACGCGCCGGAAGCCTTGGACGACGAGTCGCAGGCGTTCGAGGAAGCGGAAGAAGCCGCCGAACCCGCCGGTGACGAGGCCGACGAAGACGAGGCCGACGAAGACGAGCCACGTCGCCACTGAGCGAAGGCTGCGCCGGCATGTCCGGTCTGGATATTCATGCCTTTCTCTGGGACGTCACCGCTTTCGGCGACGTCGAACTGGTCGCGCCGCTTGTTTGCGGCGTGGCGACGGCATTGTGGCTCGCCGGCCAGAAGCGCGACGCGAAGGTTTTCTTCGGAGCGTTTCTCGTCTGCCTGGCGGCGATCGTCGCGGCCAAGCTGATCCTGATGGTCGCCTGGCGCGGCGGGCCTTTGCGCAGCCCGAGCGGCCATTCCGCGATCTCCGCCTATTTCTACGGTTCGATCGGCTTCCTCCTGCTGGCGTCGAGCGAGATGCTCCTCGCGCGCGCCGCGGCGGTGGCGAGCGGCGCGCTCGCGCTGGCGATCGCGATCAGCCGCTTCGAGATCGGCGGCCATTCGCGTTCGGAGACTTTGGTCGGATTTGCGATCGGCGCCGCCTGCGCCTTTGGCCTGAGCCGGCGCGTCACGCGCGTGAACTGGCCGGGGCTGGGTCCGGCGGCGCTCGCCTGCGTCGCCGGGATTGTCGTGACGGGCGCGCTGCACTGGCTGCTCGCGCCAGGTTATGTGGATGAAGAAACGATCTGGGCCCTGGCGCGCTGGCTGCGCGGATTTCTCCGCGCAGCCTGACGGCTTGTTCAGTTGGTCTTCGCCGCGCCGCGCGCGTCGAAAATCTCGCCGAACAATTGCCAGCCCTCGCCCTTGAAGACCTGGAGCTGTTCCTGCTGGATCGGCCCGAAGTCCGTGGGCGAGGTATTGACCTTGATCCCCGGCAGCAGCATGTCGAGCTGCAGGTCCTTGATGCTGGCGGCCTGCTTCATCACGTTCTCGCGTGTGAGATCGTCGCCGCAGTTCTTGAGGACGTGCACCAGGCCCTGCATCACGTTGTAGCCGTAGACGAGGTTGGCGTCGGCCTTGTTGGCGCCGGGCATGTACTTGTCGACGAAAGCTTCCCACTTCTTGTAGCCCGGATCGTTCTTCCACTGCGCGTCGGTCGGGTCCTTCAGATACGCGGTCGAGATGATGCCCTGCGCGTTCTCGAAGCCCGCCGGCTTCAGCACGGAGCCGACCGAAGCCGAGACGTTGTTGAGGAAGTGGGTCGGCTTCCAGCCGATTTCCGCCGCCTTCTTGATCGCCATGGCCGCGAATTTCGGCGTGGTGATGTTGAAGAACGTATCGGCGCCGGAAGCCTGAAGACGCGACATCTGCGAATCGATCGTCGGATCCGCCACCTCGTAAGAGAGCGTCATGACGGGTTTGATCTTGTCGCCGAGCCCGTCCATGAAGCCCTTGAGATAATCCTTACCGTAGTCGTCGTTCTGGTAGAGAATCGCGATCTTGGCGTTCGGCTTGTTCTTCAGGATGTACTTCGCGTAGATGATTCCCTCGGCCTGGTAGCTCGGCTGCCAGCCCATCGTCCACGGGAAGTTCTTCGGATCGTTCCACTTAGTCGCGCCGGTGGCGACGAAGAGCTGCGGCACCTTCTGGCTGTTCAGATATTTCTGTATCGCCGTGTTGGGCGGCGTGCCGAGCGGGTTGAAGACCATCAATACGCCGTCGCTCTCGACGAGCTTGCGCGCCTGCTCGACGGTCTTGGGCGGCGAATAGGCGTCGTCATACGAGATGTAGTTGATCTTGCGGCCGTTGATGCCGCCCTGTTCGTTGAGCATCTTGACGAACGCCGTCTCGGTCTGGCCGATCATCCCGTAGGCCGACGCGGGACCCGAATACGGCATGATGTTGCCGATCTTGATCTCGGTATCGGTAACGCCGGGTCCGTATTTCTTCTGCGCGACCGCGCCCGTCGCAAGAGACACGCCGGCCATTGCGGCAAGCGTCATCGACAGCATCTTCATGCGTGGTTTCCTCCCTCTGATCCGGACCGCGCGGTTTTCCGCTTGCTAGTCCGCTCCGCCGAATGCGGATCGCCTGAGACTACCGCATCTGCAAAACCTGTCACCTTGCGCTGCGAAGCGCCGCCAGCGCCCGGGCGCCTGAAATTTTCGCATCGGCGGGCCAGGCGTGGAAATCCGCCTCGGCGTCCACGGCCGCGTCGAGCATCCGGCGATACGCCGTCCGCGGCACGGGGATGGCGCCGAGCGAGGCCAGATGCGGGGTCACGAATTGCGTGTCGAGCAGCCGGAAACCGCCGGCGCGCAGCCGGGCCACGAGATGGACGAGCGCGACCTTCGAAGCGTCGCGCTCGAGGTGAAACATGCTCTCGCCGAAGAAGGCGGCGCCGAGCGCCAGGCCATAGAGGCCGCCGACGAGCCGCCCGTCGCGCCGGCACTCGACCGTGTGCACGAATCCGGCCCGGAACAACTGGCCGTAGATGTCCCGGATGCGGGCGTTGATCCAGGTGCGGCCGCGTTCCGAGCCGGAATGCGCGCAGCCCTCGATGACGGCGTCGAAGTCGCGGTCGACCTCGACCTCGAACCGGTCGGAGCGCACGATCTTGGCGAGGCTGCGCGACACCTTGAGCGCGTCCAGCGGGAAGACGCCGCGCTCTTCCGGATCGACCCAGAACAGACGCTCGTCCGTCTCGTCCTCGGCCATCGGAAACAGGCCGACCGAATAGGCGCGGAGCACGATCTCCGGCGTGATTTCCGGGCGCGGCGTCGTTCGGGACATGCGGGAAAGGTGGCGAGGGGAAGGCGCCGGGTCAAGGCCGCGGCCGCGGGAGGCCCGCTATCCGAATGTCTTCCAGAACATCAGCGCCGTAATGCAGGCGTTGAGGCACGAAATGACGATGCGCGCCTTGGCCGGATCGAGCTTGCGCGCCAGCCGCGCCGCGAAATAGCCGCCGACGACGGCGCCCACCAGCAGCGACACGCATTCGCGCCAGTAAACGAGGCCGCCCGCGATGAAGATGATGGAAGCCGTCGCATTCATCGCGGCGTTGAGCAGGTTGCGGGACGGTTGCATCTCCGCGATGCTCTTCGTCGTCAGGAGGCTCCATGTCGCCATCATCATGATGCCGACCGCGCCGCCGAAATAGCCGCCGTAGACGCCGAGCACGAACTGGAAGACGAGTACGGCATGCGCGGAAATATGGACGCGCTTGCGCAAGGCTTCGCCCGCCTGTCGGCCGAAGGCGAAGACGATCGCGCCGAACAGCAGCAGGAAGGGCACGATGGCGTCGAACACGCGCTGCGGCGTGGCGATCAGCAGGAAGGCGCCGCAGGCGCCGCCGATCACCGAGATGATCGCCATCGCCTTCATCGACACGCCTTCGAAACCCTTGAAGTCGTGGCGATAGGCATAGGCGCTGGCAAGCGCGCTCGGCACGAGGCCGACGGTGGATGTTGCGTTGGCCGCGACGGAGGGAACGCCGGCGGCGACGAGCGCCGGCAGCGTCACGAAGGATCCGCCGCCGGCGATGGCGTTCATCGAACCGCCGATGAGACCGGCGGCGGCGGCGATCAGCGTGCTGTCCATCCTGGTTCTCCGCCGCTGGCTCGCCCTAGCCGTTCACGTCCATGCCGCCGGTCGCGAGGAAATGCTCGAGCCAGTGGATGTCGTAAAGGCCGTTCTGGACGTCCTGGTTCCTGACCAGGGTGCGGAACAGCGGCAGCGTCGTGTCGACGCCGTCGACGATGAATTCGTCGAGCGCGCGTCGCAGGCGCATCAGCGCCTCGTTGCGCGTGCGACCGTGCACGATCAGCTTGCCGACGAGAGAATCGTAGTTCGGCGGGATCGAATAGCCCTGGTAGACCGCGCTGTCGACGCGCACGCCGACGCCGCCGGGGGGATGATAATACGAAATCTTGCCGGGCGACGGACGGAAGGTCGAATGATGTTCGGCGTTGACGCGGCATTCGATGGCGTGGCCGAAGAACTTCACTTCGTCCTGGATCATCGAGACGGGCGAACCGGCCGCAATTCTGATCTGCGCGTTGACGAGATCGAGACCGGTGATCATCTCGGTGACGGGATGCTCGACCTGGATGCGCGTGTTCATCTCGATGAAATAGAAGCGGCCGTCCTCGTAGAGGAACTCGATCGTGCCCGCGCCGGAATATTGCAGCTCGCGCATCGCATTGGCGCAGATTTCGCCGATCTCGGCGCGCTGCGCCTCGTTGAGAGCGGGCGACGGGCTTTCCTCCAGCACCTTCTGGTGACGGCGCTGCAGCGAGCAGTCTCTCTCGCCGAGATGAATCGCGCCGCCATGGCCATCGCCGAGAATCTGCACCTCGATGTGGCGCGGTTTCTCGAGATATTTTTCCAGATAGACGGCGTCGTCGCCGAATGCGGCCTTGGCTTCCGTCTTCGCGGTGAGAATGGCGTGCGACAATTCCTCGCGCGAGCGCGCGACCTTCATGCCGCGTCCGCCGCCGCCGGCGGCCGCCTTCACCAGAACCGGGAAGCCGATCTCGTCGGCGATCTTCAACGCCTCCGCCTCATCGGTCACGCCGCCTTCGGAGCCCGGCACGCAGGGAATGCCGAGACGCCGCGCCGTGCGCTTGGCCTCGATCTTGTCGCCCATGATGCGGATGTGCTCGGCCTTCGGGCCGATGAAGGAGATGTTGTGCTCGGCCAGGATCTCGGCGAAGCGCGCATTCTCGGACAGGAAGCCGTAGCCCGGATGCACGGCGTCGGCGCCGGTGATCTCGCAGGCTGCCAGCAGGGCGGGGACATTGAGATAGGAGTCGCGGGCCGGCGGCGGGCCGATGCAGACGGATTCGTCGGCGAGCCGGACATGCATCGCGTCGGCATCGGCGGTCGAATAGACCGCCACCGTCGCGATGCCGAGTTCCTTGGCGGCGCGCAGGATGCGCAGCGCGATCTCGCCACGGTTCGCGATCAGGATCTTGTCGAACATCGGCCTACTCGATGATCGCGAGCGGCTGGCCGTATTCGACGGGCTGCCCGTCCTCGACCAGAATCGCGGTCACCGTGCCGCCGCGCGTCGCGACGATCTCGTTGAAGGTCTTCATCGCCTCGACCAGGAACAGCTTGTCGCCGGCTTTCACGACAGAGCCGATTTCGACGAAAGGCGGCGTATCGGGGCTGGGGCGGCGATAGGCGGTGCCGACCATCGGAGATTTCAGCGCGCCGGGATGATCGGCGGGCCGCGCCTCGGCTTCAACGGCGTGCGTCGCGGCGCGCGGCGCGGGGGCGGCCGCCGGCGTTGCGGGCGCTGCGACGACGACAGGCGCCGGCGCCGCGGCCACCAGGCGCGCCTCGCGCGCCACGCGGATGCGCATGTCGCCTTTCTGCACCTCGATCTCGGACAGGTCCGTCTTCGACAGAAGGGCGGCCAGTTCGCGGACGAGCGCCCCGTCGACGCCGGAAGCGGACGCGCGGCCCGGTTGGGCCTTGGGCGCCGCCTTGGGGGCGGCAGGGCTTTTCGTCGTCTTCTTGGCCATGATGTCTCAGCTCGGGATCGCAGGAATTCAATTCGTCGGCGAAAGCCGATCGGGCGGGATGCGCCCGCGGGCGCGCGACCGGGCGGCCTTTGTAGCGGGGTTGGCGGGGCAGGGGAAGTCTTTGCCGCAGCGCGGCGCCGGGCCGCAAAGAGCCGCAAAAATGTGAAACCCGTGTTTACTTTAGGGAGCGTAAGATCGCGAAGCCTTTGGAGCGACGCGCCAATGGTAGTACGTTCAGAACTAAACCATTCCGGGATGCGATTCGTGTCCGCTCGCAATTTCTCCAGGGCCGATCTTGCCGGCGCGCTCGACCGCCGCGAACTGACGCTCGTCTACCAGCCGCAGATGACGGCCGACGGCAAGACCATGGCCTCCGTCGAGGCGCTGGTGCGCTGGGATCATCCGACGCTCGGCCGCGTGCCGCCCGGCGAATTCGTGTCGCTGGTGGAGCGGTCGGGTCTGATCGACCAGCTCGGGCTCTACGTCCTCGAACACGCCTGCCGCGACGCGCAGGGCTGGGGCAGCCTGCGCGTGGCGGTCAATATCTCGCCCACGCATTTCGCCAAGCCGAGTTTCGTGCAGGACGTCGCGCGCGTGCTGGACGCCGTCTGGTTTCCGGCCGACCGGCTGGAGATAGAGATCGTCGAGAGCGCCGCCTTCGACAATCCCGAATTCGCCAAGGCGCAGATTGAACAGCTTCACAAGCTCGGCGCCCATGTCTCGATGGACGATTTCGGCACCGGCTATTCCTCGCTGTCGCTGTTGCAGCGCTTGCCCTTCGACAAGGTGAAGATCGACAAGTCCTTCGTCGACGGCATTCCGGCGACGCGCTCCGTGGCGATCCTGCACGCCATGATCGCGCTGGTCCGCGCGCTCGGCATGAAGGTGACGGCCGAAGGTATCGAGACGACCGAGCAGCAGCGATTCCTGAAGGCCGCTGGCTGCCACTACCTGCAGGGCTATCTTTTCTCGCGGCCTGTCGAGGCGGCCGAGATCGCCGCCATGCTCACGAGCGCGCCCGTTGCGCCCCGCGCCTCGGTGGGCTGAAGAAGAGCGAACGGCGGCGCGTTTTTTTGCAGACGTTGGCAATGGCCGGAACGGGCGTGGAGCGGACGTTTGCGGGCGCGTCTTCCCTCCCCGCTTGGCGGGGAGGGTGTCGAGCGAAGCGAGACGGGTGGGGCGCGGCGCCGGAGAAGCGGACTCGTGCGGGGCAATGATTCAAGAGCCCCACCCGACATCCGCTGCGCGGATGATCGACCTCCCCGCGAGCGGGGAGCGACTGTCTTGGCGATCAAGCGATTTCGGCGCGCCATGGCTTTCTGTCCCGCAGGATTGCGTTGAGGATCGTCAGCAGCTTTCGGGCGACGGCGACGAGGGCGAGCCGTTTGGATTTTCCTGCCGCCACCAGCTTGTCGCGGAATCTCTTGAGGGCCGGGTTGTGTCGCGCGGCGACCATGGCGCCGACAAACAGCAGGCTGCGCACGGTCTTGCGACCGCCGCCGATGAAGCTCTTGCCCTTCCACTGGCCGGACTGTCGCGTCCACGGCGCTAGCCCCGCGAGCGCTGCGATCTGACGGCGGTCGAGCGTTCCGAGTTCCGGCATTTCGGCGATCAGCGTGCGGGCGATGATCGATCCGACGCCGGGGACGGAGGCGAGCAGGTCTTCCTTCTCGGCCCAGACCGGCGAGCCGCGCACCTGATCGTCGATCTCGGCGTCGAGTTCGGCGAGTTCCTTCTCGAGCGCCTTGCGCAGCCGGGCGATGCTTTTTTGCAGGCGTTTGGCGGCGCGCCGCTCGCGCTGGCCCTCGGCGGCCATCATCTCGACGATCTGCCGCCGGCGGGCGACGAGATCGGCGAGAAGCTGCGTAGCCTCGTCCGGCAGGACGCGCACCTCGGGCTGCGTCGCCTCGACGAAGCGGGCGATGACCGCGGCGTCGATCGGATCGGTCTTGGCGCGCTTGCCGAGCGCCTGCGCGTAGTGGCGGACCTGCGCCGGATTGACGACGACGACCGGCAGGGCTGCGCTCGCCAGGCTCGCCGCCACGACCGTCTCGAAGCCGCCGGTCGCCTCGACGGCGATCAGCGCTGGCGCGATCGCCTGCAACCGAACGACGAGCTGCGCGAGGCCTTCGCCGTTGCGGGCGACCGCAAAGGCTTCGCCGGAAGGATGCGCATGCACATCCAGCCGATCCTTCGACACGTCGATGCCGATGTAGTGAGCGTCCATCCGATCCCATCCTTGCGCAACCGGGCTTCGCTTCGAGCGGCCCAAGCGACTGTTCGGGTTCGATGGAACGGCGGACGGAGACCCTCGCTCCCCGACGGGCTCGCAAACCCTAGGTAGGCCCAGTCTTCCGACCGCCACCGCGCCGGCGATTATGCCAGTGTCGGCAAGCGACAAGTTACAAGGGAGGGCGCCGTCTTCTTAACGCCCGCCATCGGTCGACAGCGCCGCTCGCCGCGCATCCCGAAGCAGACGCACGATGAACGCGGAAAGCGCGTCGCGCGATGACGAAGGCCGGTAGCCACGACGATCGGTCCGGACCAGTCCGTCCGCGCGAAGTTCGCGCTATCTGCAGAAGGATTTTGGAGGGAGGCGACGCCTCAGGCGGCGGCCATCCGCTGCGCGCGCAGGACGTAGCGCAACTGATAGCTGAGCAGGCGCCAGTTGACCGGCTTGGTCACGAAGGAGGTTGCGCCTTCGTCATAGGCGCGGTCGATGGATTCGACGTCCTCGCGGCCGGTGACGATGACGATCGGCAGGTTGCGAAGTTCGGGATCGTTGCGAATGCTGCGGATGACCTGGAAGCCGTTCATCACGGGCATGTCGAGGTCGACGACGGCGAGATCGAACTTTTCCGCCTTCAGCAGGCGCAGTCCGTCCTCGCCGTTCTCGGCCGTCTCGACCTCGGCGGTCGGCGTCGACAGGTAGACCCGCGCGAATTCGCACTGGATCGGATCGTCGTCCATCACGAGAATGCGGACGTTGCCGCCGAGAACGAACGTATAGGCGCGGTCCTGGTCGATCGTGTCGCTCACGGTCAAACTCCTCGCCGCCAGACTAGGAAGAATGTGCTGACGATTGCTTAAGCTGCGTGCGCGCCCCGGCTTCGGGGCTCAAAGGACCGTCCGGACGCCGTCAGTTCACCAGCTTGGTCGACAGGCCGTACGTGCTCGTCGGTCCGAGGCCGACCGGCGGCGGCACGTTGGTCGCGCTGTAATTGGTGTTGAGGTTAAGGACCTGGTTGTCCGTCACGACGAGCCGTCGGGCCACGATGATCGTCCAGGCGGCGCTGGAGCCGATGGCCAGGCCGCCGCTGCCGCCGCCGCCGGACACGCCGATGTTGAGGATGCCGCGCGGCATGTAGATCGTGCCGAGCATGTTCGGCGCATTGCGGCTCTGGAAATTGTGGTTGCGGTAGAGGGGCGCGTTGCGGCTCTCGAATATGAGTATGCCGGCCATCGGGCCTGTGGCCGGGGCCGACAGGTTGATCGTAGAATTGTTCTTGATATCGAGGGTGGCGTCGTCGTTGGCAAGATAGATGCTGACGTCGCTGCCCTGCAGCGTTGCGCCGCCGGTGACGGTGAGCGGCCCGTCCTTCATGACATAGGTCCCCGGCAGCATGAAGACCGACCCGCCGCTCGTTACCTTCAGGCCGCCGCAATAGGTGCCGGGGATGAGGACCAGCGCATTGGTCACGACCAGGTTGGTCAGCAGGCAGGAACCGACGGTCGGCGCGGCGCGGCCGGCCAGCGGATCGTTCAGCGGCGGACAATCGGTCTGCGGCGCCGGCGAGTAGATCGCCGTGCCGTCGTTGCGGGCGCCGCCGCTGGAGCAGAGGCGGCCCGAATTGATACGCGCGTTGTTGGTGGCAGAGACGGAATCGGTCGCGGTGGCGTCCGACAGGATCTGGCAGCCCTGCGCGTTTATTGTCGCGACATCGACCGAGACGGTCGAACTCTGGGACGGGTCGAGGCCGACGACGCAGAGCGGCAGGGTGTTGCCCGCGTTCTTCGCCTGGGCTTTCGCGGTGATGTTGACGGGCCCGTAGCCGACGGCCTTGGCGACGATCGTCGGCACGGTCTGGGTCAACTGGACGGAGACGATCGTGTTGTTCGAAAGGAGGTTCGTGGTGGAGGCGACCGTGCCGCCCATGCCGCCCGTCCGCGAGGAGACGTAGCCCGAGACGGTCTGCGTGACGGTCGTCGCATTGGAATTGGCCAGCCGCAAGGACTGTGCGCCGGCCAGCGCCGCGCCGTCCGCCAGCGCCTGCAGCGAGGACTTGGCCGTCACGGTGCGCATGTAGTCCACGGCGCCGCCGCCGGCGAGAAGGAAGACGGGAACGCCGATCGAGAAGAGCACCGCGACATTGCCCGACCGCGCGCGAAGAAACATGCGCGCCTGGCCGATCAGCCGTTTTGGAAAATCGAAACGCGTACGAATTGCGAACATGGGCGCACCCCTGGCCGGGAGGCTACGGGTCAAATGCGAACGATGTGCTAACGCCCTGAATTGTGCAGAAAAATTATGCGGCCGAGCCCAAGGCGGCTTACGCTTCCTAAATTGCGTCGATTAAGGCATCGCTCAACTTTTTGATGTCTCCTTCCGGATGCGCCCGTGCAGGCGCAGGGATGGGGCATGGCCAGGCTCGGATCGATACGAACCAAATTCATCCTGACGGTCTGTGGCGCGATCATCATCGCGCAGGCCGTGGAGGCTTGTGTCTCGATCTGGCAGGAGGCGACCCTCTACGCCCAGACCAAGCAGGAGACGATGCTCTCCACAGCCAATGCGATCGCCGCGGCCGTGGCCCATCCGACCGCGCTCGGCAATGAGCAGGCGGCCTTCCGCGCGCTGCGCGCCATCGGCTCAATTCCCGGCGCGTCCTATGTACGCGTCGAGGACAAATCGGGACACACGCTGGCCGAGTCCGGCCAGGCCGAACAACTCGAGAGCGATGTGCTCGAGGTCGAGCGCGGCGTCGTCGTCGACCAGTTGAAGCTGCTCGGTTCGCGCACGCTGGAAGTCGCCGTGCCGGTCGTCGAGGCCGGCGAACGCGTCGGCCGCCTGGTGCTGGTCGGCGATGTCTCGGATCTCTCGCAGCGCATCGCCAATGCGCTGAAGGTGACCGCGCTGGGCGGCCTCGGCGCTTTGACGCTGGCCGTCCTCGTCGCCATGCGCATGCTCGGACCCATGACGCGGCCGCTGATGGACCTCGCTTCGGTCATGTCGCGCGTCCGCAAGGATCACGATTATTCGGTCGCCATGTCGTCGGACCGGCGCGACGAGATCGGCGTACTGATCCGCGGCTTCGACACGATGATCTCGGAAATCCGGCAGCGGACCGAGGAACTGGCGGCGCACAGGGACAAGCTGGAGCAGGATGTCGCCGACCGCACGGCCGACTATCGCCGCGCCACCGAGGCGGCGGAGGAGGCCAACAAGGCCAAGAGCGATTTTCTGGCGACCATGAGCCACGAGATCAGGACGCCGATGAACGGCGTGATGGTCATGGCCGAACTTCTCGCCGCCTCCGACCTTCCGCCTCGCGCGCGCAAGAACGCCGACGTGATCGTGCGCTCGGGCCAGACACTGCTGGCGATCATCAACGACATTCTCGATCTCTCGAAGATCGAGGCCGGCAAGCTCGAGGTCGAAACCATGGCCGTCGATCCGGTCGAGGCGGCAGACGACGTCACGCGCCTGTTCGGCGACCGCGCGCAGTCGAAGAATCTCGATCTCGCCAGCATCGTACGTCTGCCGCCCGGCGCGCGCGTCGACGCCGATCCGGTCCGCCTCGGCCAGGTCCTGTCGAATCTCGTCAACAACGGCCTGAAATTCACCGAGCGCGGGGGCGTGTCGGTCGAGATCGAGCAGGATCCGCAGGATTCAAGCCGTGTGCTGTTTTCGGTGGTCGATACCGGCATCGGCATCGCCGAAGACAAGCTCGATGGAATCTTCGGAGCGTTCACGCAGGCCGACCAGTCGACGACGCGCAAGTTCGGCGGCACCGGCCTCGGCCTCGCCATCGCCCGCAAGCTCGTCGCCGCGATGGGCGGCGACCTGCGCGTTGCGAGTTCCACCGGCGCTGGCGCACGCTTCTTCTTCACACTGCCGCTGTCGGCTGCATCCGTCTCCTCGCGCCGCGCGCGGCTCGCGCCGGAAGATACCTCGACCCGCGCCGTCGTTTGCGTCGAGGGCGAGGGAACGCGCGCGCATCTGGCGCTTTCACTCCGCGAGGCCGGATTCGTCGTGGCCTTCGTCGGAGCCGAGGAACTCGAAACGAGCGCGGCTGGCGCACGCATCGTGTTCGCCGACGCCGAATTGCTTTCGACACGGCGCGCCGAATGCGCGCAGGGCGTTGTCGTGGCGGTCGCCGGCCTCGGCGCGGCGACCGATCGCCTCCTGGCGGAGGGCCGCGCAGCCTGCGCCCTGAATCGCCCGCTGTCGCGCCCGGAAACCGACGAGATCGTCGCCGCTGTCGTCGAGGGACGGCGCATCGAGGCGACGACGGACGAAAAGGGCAGGGCGGACCTGCCGCGCTTCGCCCATGCGCGCGTGCTCGTCGTCGACGACGGCGCGGTCAATCGCGAAGTCGCCGCCGAAGCCTTGCGCCGCCTCGGCATCGAGGCCGACATGGCGGAGGATGGTTGCCAGGCCGTCGAATGCGTCGAGCGCAAGACCTACGATCTCGTGTTCATGGACGGCAGCATGCCGGTCATGGACGGTTACGAAGCCACGCGCGCCATCCGCGCCCGCGAGGCTGAAACGTCACGCGCGCGCCTGAAGATCGTCGCCTTGACGGCGCATGTCGTCGGCGCGGGCGCGCAGGCCTGGCGCGAGTCCGGCATGGACGGCGTGCTGCACAAGCCCTTCACGCTGGCCGCGATGGCCGAATGCCTGCGCACGCATATCGGCGACGGCGACGCTCCGGCGACGGACGCGCCGCAGGCCGAAACCGTTGCGGCGCCCGTCGCCTCGGGCGCGATCGACGCCAAGGTCATCGAAGGCCTGCGCGAGATGAGCGGCGGCGACAACGCGGCGGTCCTGCGCATCGTATCGCTTTATTGCGGGCACGCGCCGAAATCGGCGGCCGCGATCGCCCGGGCTTTCGCGAGCGGGGATCGCGAGGCGCTTGCGGCGGCCGCTCACGGCCTTAAGTCGATGAGCGCCAACATCGGCGCGACGGCGGTCGCGGGCGCGACGCTCGCCATCGAGCGCGCTTGCCGCATCGACATGCGGATGCCGGAGGAAGCCCTGGTTCTGTCGGTGGCGCCGCTCGTGGATGAAGCCTGCGCCGCGGTCCGGCTGCTCGCCGAACCCTCCGCGCAGCGAAGCGTCGCCTAGCCTTTCACGGACAGGCGATCAACTGCAGGCGGTCTTGCCGCACTTCTTCATGTTGTCGACCTTGTCGCGCAGGTCGTCGTAGCCGACCGCGCCCACCACGACCTCGCGGCCGATGATCCACGACGGCGTGCCGGTCAGCGAGAGCTGGTCGGCGACCTGCATGATCTCGGTCAGGCCGGCGCGGATGTCGGGGCTCTTCATGTCCTTTTCCAGACGGTCCATGTCGGCGCCGAGTTCGCGGGCCGTCGCGAGCGCCTGCGCCTTGCCGATCTGGCCGCGCGTCAGGATGAGCTTCTGGTGGAAATCCCAGAATTTTTCAGGACCGAACTGGTTGCGCAGGGCGCTGGCGACCTGTGCGGCCTCGACCGAGCCCTGGCCGAGCACCGGGAAATCCTTCAGAACGACGCGCAGGTCCGGGTTGTCCTTGGCGAGCTTGGCGACGTCCTGCAGCGACTTTTTGCAATAGCCGCAATTGTAGTCGAAGAACTCGACCAGCGTGACCTTGCCCTTCGGGTTGCCGATCACGGCCTGGAATTTCGAGTCGAAGATCTTGCCGCCGAGCGAGTCCAGCGCCCGGTCGCGCTGCGCAACTTCCTCGGCTTTCTGCCGGCGGTCCAGCTCGCTCATCGCATCGCGCAGCACGTCGGGGTTCTTGACGAGATATTCGCGCACGATCTCGCCGATCGCCGCCTTCTGCCTGTCGTTGAATTCCTGGGCGCTGGCGGGGGAGGTCGCCGCGACCCCGCAGACGATGGCCAGGGCCGATGCAGCGCGGACGAGAATTTTCATCTGAAGCTCCGATTTGCTTCCTTGTAGCCGCGCAAGGCGGCGAAGTCATGTCGCGCCAGCGCACGATCGCGTGACGTGGTTCAGTCTTCCGGCGGGCGATAATTCAAAATGTCGTCGGCCTTGAGCCAGCCGGGCGAACCCTCCTTGAACTGGTCCTGGGCGCGCTTGGCCTGGGTCCGCGCCTCGACGTACTTGCCCGAAATGAACAGCGCCTGGGCCGATGCGAGCTGCGCCCGCGGGCGGTCGCCCTCCTTGTCGAAGGCCATGGCGAGGTACTGGAACCCTTCCGAAGATTCCTGATCCTTCTGCGTCGCCTGCGAGAGAATGCGGATGGCTTCCTGGTTGTGCGCCTTGCCGCCGGCGCCGACCAGCGCGTGGCCCAGCAGCACCTGGATGGGGGTCGCGCCGCCGGTCATGGCGGACGCCTTGCGAAGATAGGGCAGCGACGCCTCGGCGCGGCCGCTTTCCAGAAGCACCTGGCCCTTCAGTTCCTGGAAATACGGATTGCCCGGCTGCGACGCGATGAGCCCGTCGATCTCGCCGAGGGACTGGTCGAGCCGGCCGAAGCGATAGCTCGCAATGGCGCGCGCGTAGCGCGCCGGCAGGGAATTGTCGCTGATCGGATAGCGCCGCGCGATCTCGCCCTGGTCGCCCGTGAAGCCGACCAGCTTGCCGCGCATCAGGTCGTGCCGCATCTGCAGGGCCGGCGGGTCCTTCGTCTCGAAATAGGGGCTTTCGGTCGCCGCCTGCTTGAGATTGGAAATGCGTTCGGTCGGCATCGGATGCGACATGAGATACGGGTCCATCGACGCCGTCTTGAACAGGGCTTCGCTGGCGAAGCGTTCGAAGGTTGTCAGCATTCCCTTCGCGGACTGGCCGGTGGCGGTCAGGTATTTCACGCCGGCGCGGTCGGCCGCCTGCTCCTCGCCGCGCTGGTAGGCGAGCAGCGAGCGCCGGATCAGCTCCTGCGGGCCCGTCATCACGCCGATCATGCCGGCATTGTCCATGCCGACCGCCGGCGTCCGGTTGCCGCGCGACGTCATCGTCTGCGCGCCGACGGCGGCGACGCTCGCCAGCATGCCGGCGATCGACAGGATTTGCGCGCGCGCCAGTTCTTCGCGCTGGCGCGCCAGATGGCCGCCCGCGATATGGCCGGATTCGTGAGCCAGCACGCCGATCATCTCGTTCGGCGTCTTGGATTCGATCAGCGCGCCGACGTTGATGAAAATCTTCTGCCCGTTGGCGACGAAGGCGTTGAAGCCGCGGTCGCCGACCAGAATGATCTGCGCGGCGCGCGAATTGATCCCGGCCGCGCGGAAGATCGGTCCGGTATAGTCGCGCATGAGCTGCTCGATCTCCGCATCGCGGATGATCTGCACGCCCGGCGCCTGCGCGGCCGCCGGCGTAGGCGCGTTGGCGAGCGCCGCGCACAGCGCAAGCAGGCCCGCCCGGCGTGAAAGCATCGAACTCATCGCGTGGCTTCTAACGCAAATTCCTCGTGGCGGCGACGTATCCGCTGCAAGTGCGGCCGGAAAGGGGCGACAGTTCCGGCGCGGGGCCCGGCCTGATAAGAGGCGGGCATGACGATCCTTCGCCCCCTGACCCCGGCCCGCCGCAGCGCCGTCCAGCCCTTCATGGCGATGGACGTCTTGCGCGAGGCGGGCCAGTTGGAGGCGCAGGGCCGTACGATCATGCACCTGGAGGTCGGCGAACCCGGCGCGCCGCCGCCAGGTCCCGTCCGAGGGGCGGCCATCGCCGCCCTTCAGGGCGGTCGCGTCGGCTATACGGATGCGCTCGGCCGCGCCTCGCTGCGCGCCCGCATCGCCCGGCACTACGGCGAGACCTACGGCGTCGATGTCGCGCCCGGGCGCGTCATCGTCACGACAGGCTCGTCCGGCGGCTTCATCTGCGCTTTCCTCGCCCTGTTCGACGCGGGCGACCGCGTCGCGGTCGCCGCCCCCGGCTATCCCGCTTACCTCAACATTCTCGAGGCGCTCGACTGCGATCCCGTGCCGCTGGAAACGCGGGCGGAGGACCGCTGGGTCGTCACACCCGGGATGATCGAGGCGGCGCATCGGCAAAGGCCGCTCAAAGGCGTGCTGCTGATGAGCCCCGCCAATCCCTCCGGCGTGATGATGACGAAGCAGGCGCTGCGCGAAATCTGCGAGACCTGCGACAGGCTCGGGATCGCCTTCATTTCAGACGAAATCTACCACGGGCTCACCTACGACGAGCCGGCCGAGACGGCGCTGCGTTTCTCGCGCGATGCGATCGTGGTCAATTCGTTCTCCAAATATTACTGCATGACCGGCTGGCGCATCGGCTGGCTCGTCGTGCCGGAAAATCTCGTGCGCACCGTCGAGCGATTGCAGCAATCGCTGGCGATCTCCGTGCCGTTCCTCAGCCAGGTCGCGGCGGAAGCCGCATTCGACGCCCGCGAAGAACTGGAAACCGTCAAGGCGGGATATGCGCGCAATCGCGCGCTGCTGATGGAGGCGCTGCCGAAGATGGGGATTGCGGATTTCCAGCCGCCGGACGGGGCCTTCTACATCTACGCCGACGTGGGACGCTTCACCAACGACTCGCTGGATTTCTCGAGACGCCTTCTGGAAGAGGCGGGCGTCGCGGCGACGACGGGCCGCGACTTCGACCGCGCGCGCGGCGCCCGCACGATGCGGTTCTCCTACGCCGGAAGCGAGCAGGACGTGGCCGAAGCGGTGCGACGGATGGGCGCGTGGCTCGGCCGATGAGCCGCGCGGGCTCATCGGCGCTTGCATGGCATGTCGGCTGACGAACGCGAGCTGATCGATTGGCGATCGGCTCGATGATTGAGCAATCAATCAAACGACCGGAATGAGGCCGGATGCTCGGAAGCCCGCCGCGAGCCGCAATGGCGGCTTCCAGTTCGTCTGGCGGTACCCGACGCGACGCCGTTTCGGGCATCGGCAATCGTACAACGGAATTTTGCCTTGCACATTGGTATCTTGCGCAACATTGGGGCCGTGCGGAACCGGCAGAATGCTCCCTTCAGGCGTTTGGGGGAGGGACCGGTGAAACGGACATTGGCGATCGGAATCAGCGCAGTGCTCGCGGCTGCGATCTTGCTCGCCCCGGCCAATGTCGCCCTGGCGCAGAGCCAGGTCGAGGAAGCGCTTAAGGTTCCCGGAGCAAAACCGGTGCTTCCCGTCTCGGCCGCCAGAAAGCCGTTCGACAATGCCTTCATCGCCGAAGCCCGGAAATATTGGGGCAACTTCCACTGGCAGATGGGCGGCGACCACGCCTTGTACTACAACACCCATCTCTCCGAATTCATGCCGATGGCGGTTGCTCCGCCGGTGGGGGATGTCAGTCGGCTGCGGCGAAGCCCCGTCGCGAGCGTGAAGAAGACCGTTTTCGTTCATGCCGACGGATCGCAGGCGATCCCGCTCGACGAATACGTGACGAACGGCAAAATGCGCGCGCAGGCCGTGATGATCCTGCATCGGGGCAAGGTCGTCTACGAGGCCTATCCGGGCCTCGATCCTGCCCAACCGCATTTCTGGGCTTCTGTGACGAAATCGACAGTTGGCCTACTGGCGAGCATGCTCGAGGAGCAGGGCCTGATCGACGTGAACAGGCCCGTAACCGCCTACGCAAAACAACTGGCGGGATCGCAATGGGACAAGGTTCGCGTCATCGATGCGCTGAACATGGCGGTCGGTCTCGATATTCAGGAGGACCTCAAGGCTCTCACCGATCCCATGTCGATGTTCCAGCGCTTCGGCGCCGCCGAACTAGGCGTGCCGAACGGCAATGGCGTGGTCGAAACGCCACTGGACGTCCTGCGCGCTGCAAAGCCGATCGCCGGCGAAGCTCCGGGGATGCCATCGCGCTACAGCACGCTCACGACGAAGGTCCTCGTCTATGTGATCGAAGGGGCGACCAGCCGTTCGTTCACGGATCTGTACGGCGAGAAAGTCTGGTCGAAGATCGGCGCACGTCAGCCGTTCATGGTGGGCGTCGGCCCCGACGGCGTGGCTGGCGCCTATGGCCTCGGCTATTCGACGCTGGAAGATCTGGCGCGTTACGCGCTTGTCTTCACGCCGAGCTGGAAGGCGGTCTCGAAGTCCGAGGTCGTCTCCCCAAGAGTCCTGAAGGCCCTCCAGACGTCGGGCGACCACAAGGCCTATCTAGCGGGAGACTGGACGCGCGGCTGGGTCGGCGACGTCTTCGGCAAGGACATGCCCGTCTTCAACAGCAGGCAGTTCGACGCAGTCTGGGCGGACGGCGCCATGTTCAAACATGGCAACCTCTATCAGGGCATCTATGTCGATCCGATGCGCGACGTCGTCGGCGTGTTCTTTTCGACAGTGCCGATGACCGGCAGCGCAGATTTGCTGCCCGGCTATATCCGGCAGGCCGCCAAGAACCTCGCGGGAAAATGAGAACGGCGCTCGGCTGACTGTTATCGCCGGGCGCGCATTGTCGAGCGGCGTTGCGCTCGTTGTGTCTGGAAACCGCCCCGGACGTCGCCTCGACACTTCGCGCACGCAAGCCCAGCAAAAAAAAAAGCGCCGCGCAATTGTTCGCGCGGCGCCGCCTTGTTTCGACACGCCGACGAAGTCGGCGCGAAATCAATCGCCGGTGATCGAAGCCTTGGCGCGCTGCCACCAGCCGCCCTTCTTGGGGGCGTTGGGGTCGGCCTGCGTGATCACCTTGCCGATGTCCTCGCGCGGCGCGATGCGCGCCGGCGGCGGTTCGCTGGCGGCGGGCGCGGGACTTGCCGGTTCGGGCGCGGCCGGGGCAGGGGCGTGGACCGCAACGGGTTCCGGCGTCGACGCAGCCTGCGGCTCCGGCGCCGGAACGTGAGTCACGACGGGCGCGACGCTCTCGGCCTCGGTGTGCGCCGGCGCGGCTTCGGCTGCCGGTTCCGGCGCGTGGAACGGCTCCGGACGATCCGAATTCTCGCGCGCCCAGAATCCATTGTCGGAACGCACCGGGGGAATCTCGCGCGGGAAATCGCCGTTGGCCTCGGCGACATAGGCGAGGCCGTCGTCGGAGGGCTGCGGCGCGTCGGCGGAAATCGGGCCGCCTTCGCGCTCGCCGCGTCCGCCGCGACGGCGACGACGACGACGGCGGCGACGACCGCCTTCCTCGTCCTCTCCACGGTCCTCGCGGGACCGGCGGCCTTCGCCTTCCGCGCCTTCGGAATCCTCGCCGTCCGACTCGCTGTCGGCGTCGGAATCCTGGTCGGCGTCGCCGCGATCCTCGGCCTCCTCCTCGTCGATATCCTCCTCGATCACATCCTCGATCTGCTCGTCTTCCGCGAGCAGGGCAGGGTCGATCACGACGGGTTCGGGCGTGCCGGTCGCGGGTTCGCCGCGCTCGAGCGCGTGATAGGTCGCGCCCGTCAGGGTCTCGTCGGCCACGACATAGATCTCGACGCCGAAGCGACGCTCGATCTCGCGCAGGTGACCGCGTTTCTGGTTGAGGATGTAGAGCGCGACATTGGTGCGCGTCTTGACGATGATGTTGTGCGACGCGCTCTTGTTGAGCGCCTCTTCCAGTACGCGCAGAACGTGCAGCGCGATCGAGGAGGTGGAGCGCACCATGCCGGCGCCGGCGCAATGCGGGCAGGCGACGGTGGAGCCTTCGAGCACGCCGGTGCGGATGCGCTGCCGCGACATTTCAAGCAGGCCGAAATGCGAGATGCGGCCGACCTGGATGCGCGCGCGATCGTTCTTGAGCGCGTCCTTGATGCGCCGCTCGACCGCACGATTGTTGCGCGGCTCCTCCATGTCGATGAAGTCGACGACGATGAGGCCGGCGAGGTCGCGCAGGCGCAACTGGCGGGCTACCTCGTCGGCGGCCTCCAGATTGGTGCGCAGCGCCGTATCCTCGATGTTGTGCTCGCGCGTCGAACGGCCCGAGTTGACGTCGATGGCGACCAGCGCCTCGGTCTGGTTGATGACCAGGTAGCCGCCGGACTTCAGAGTGACCTGCGGCGAGAACATCGCGTCGAGCTGCGATTCGACGCCCGACTTGACGAAGATCGCCTGCGGCTCGCGCCACAGCTTCACGTTCCTGACGTGGCTCGGCATCAGGAGGCGCATGAAATCGCGCGCTTCCTTGTAGCCGCCCTGGCCCGAGACGTTCACCTCGTCGACGTCCTTGTTGTAGAGGTCGCGGATGGCGCGCTTGATGAGCGAGCCTTCCTCGTAGACGAGCGTCGGCGCCGAGGATTGCAGCGTCGTCTCGCGCACCGTCTCCCACATGCGCATGAGATATTCGAAGTCGCGCTTGACCTCCTGGCGCGTGCGGCTCGCGCCGGCCGTGCGCAGGATGACGCCCATGCCGTCGGGAACCTCGAGGTCCTGGGCGATGGTCTTGAGGCGCTTGCGGTCGCCGGCGTCGGTGATCTTGCGGGAAATGCCGCCGCCGCGAGCCGTGTTGGGCATGAGGACCGAATAGCGGCCGGCCAGCGACAGGTAGGTGGTCAGCGCCGCGCCCTTGTTGCCGCGCTCTTCCTTGACGACCTGCACCAGCAGCACCTGCCGGCGCTTGATGACTTCCTGGATCTTGTACTGGCGGCGCTGGCGCGCCTGGCGGCGCGGCATCTCCTCGAGCGCGTCGCCGCCGATCTGTTCGACGTGTTCTTCTTCGTCTTCTTCTTCGTCGTCTTCGTGTTCGGAATCCCGCTGGTCGATCCGCCGCGCCTTCGCCTCGTGATCGGGCGTGCTGTCGGAGGGTTCGCCTTCGTGAGAGGCGTCCCGCTCCTCGATCGTCGCGAAGCCCTGCTCGTCGACCGCGATCATGTGCGGGGCGTCCGGCTCCTGGTCGGCGTCGGCGCGGACGGGCTCGGGTTCGGATTCGGGCGCGCCGAAGATCGGAGCGGGCTCGGGCGCTTCGGCCACCACCGGTTCGGACACCGGTTCGACCTCGCGGTCGGAAAGATCGGCGACCGGTTCGGCGCTCTCGTCGCCCGGACCGGCCGTTTCGGCCGTCGCGATGTCCATTTCCGATTCGGCTTCGTCGCCGAGAGGCGCAGCTTCCGAGATGCTCTCGTCGACGCCGGCCTGACGCTTGGCGGCGTCGTGGTCGCGTCCGCGACGCCGGCGGCTGCGACGTGGACGGCGCTCTTCCTCCTCCTCCTCATGGGAAGCGGCTTCCTCTTCGAGGAGCGCGAGACGGTCGGCGACCGGGATCTGGTAATAGTCGGGATGAATTTCCGAGAAGGCAAGAAAGCCGTGCCGGTTGCCGCCGTAATCGACGAACGCGGCCTGCAGCGAGGGTTCGACCCTCGTCACCTTGGCAAGATAGATGTTGCCCCTGAGAGGCTTCTTCGACGCGGACTCGAAGTCGAATTCTTCGACGCGGTTACCCTTGAGCACCACTACCCGGGTTTCTTCCGGATGGGATGCATCGATCAGCATTTTGTTGGCCATAGTGAACTCTTTGGCGCGTGCCGCCCGGCGGCGCCGTGGTCCCGCGCAGGCGCAGAAGGCGCCTTGTTCGGGAGGGACGGCTCCGGTTCGGAGCACTGACGCGCGATGTTTGAGGATTGAGGAACAGTGTTGAATTCAGTCGCGTCCCCGACCAGGCGGCGGAGACGTCGAAACTGGGGAGATTGAAAGATGCGCTCGCGCCGGCTGGGGCGCCGGCATTGCCGCGACAGGAACCAAGGCAGCGACCGGCCGGAAGGCCTTCACTGTCTCGGTGTGTAGCGACAATAGCTGTCACGCGGCATCTCTCGGGCCAAACTTTGGCCTTGGCGAATGGATCGGCGACAGGACATTGCCTCGATCCGTGAAAAGATCCGGGGCGTCGCAGCATCGCGCGCCTTGTCCGGAAACGCCTCCGGGTTCCCTCCGCAGCTCAACGCGCTTGTTTCGGGACCGGAGACCAACATTCATATGCGATCGAACTCGCCCTTGGCAAGTTTCGTGCAGAATATGTTGCGGTCATGTTACAGTTTGGCACGAAAAGACGTTCGCCCGAAACCTTCCGTTAACCCTCCGCTCCCTAAAGCTTAGGATAAGGACGCTCCCCGCGGCTGTGCTTAGCCGGAGACCTGAGCGATTATGGACCGGATCCCACGACGCAGAATCGGAGCCGTTGGCTGCATCGCCGGCCTGCTGGCGTTCGCCGCATTGGCCGCGCCGGCGACGGCGGCGGGTCTGGTCGGGGCCCGTTCCGCCGCCCGCGTCTACAGCGGGGGCCCCGCCGCGACGGCGGCGACGATCGAGCGGTCCGCGGCGTCGGCGAGGCTGGTCTTCGAAATGAACCTGCCGGTCGCGGTCAAGGCGTTTGTCCTGGCGGAGCCGGACCGGGTGATCGTCGATCTGCCCGAGATCGGCTTCCTGTTGAACCCCTCGGCGGGCCGGCTGCCAGCGCCCGCGCGAAACGAAGCGCAGCCGCTCGTGTCCGCCTTCAGGTTCGGTCAATTCGCAATCGGCCGCTCCCGGATCGTCATCGATCTGGCAGGGCCGGCCCGCATCGCCAGGGCGGACGTGGAGCCGACGCCCTCGGGGGGCGCCGCCCGCCTTGTGATCGAACTGGCGGCGACCGATGCGGATTCGTTCCGCGCGGCCGCCCGGGCCGGCCGCGCGGCGCAATTGCAGGCCGCGCAAGCCGCCGGGCAAGCCACGCAGGGCGTCTCGCCTTCCGCCGCGGCGGTCCCGCAGGCGACTGCCCTGCCGGTCGTATTCCTCGACCCCGGCCATGGCGGCGTCGACATGGGCGCGGTCGGCGGCAAGGATACCTACGAGAAAACGATCGTTCTCGACTTCGCCCGCCAGCTTGCCGGGCGACTCGAAAAGAGCGGCAAGGTCCGGCCGCTGCTGACCCGACGGGACGACGTTTTCATTCCCCTCGCCGAGCGCGTGAAGATCGCGCGGGAGGGCGGAGCTGCGCTCTTCATGTCGCTGCACGCCGACACGCTCAATGAATCCTCGGTCCATGGCGCCACCGTGTACACACTGTCTGACCGCGCCTCGGACGCCGAAGCGGCTCGCCTTGCCGCCAAGGAAAACGCGGCGGACAGGGCAGGCGGCCTCGCCGAGACCGACGAAATGGTTGACGTCAACGACATCCTGTTCGATCTGACGCGGCGCGAGACCCGCACGATGAGCCACGCCTTCGCGGAGGGGGTGGTCTCCGAACTGAGGACCGCGGGCGATCTCAACAAGAATCCCATCCGGTCGGCCGCCTTCGTCGTTCTCAAGGCGCCCGACGTGCCATCCGTTCTGCTCGAACTCGGATACCTTTCCAGCTCCCGGGACCTCGCCAAGCTGACCTCGCCGGAATGGCGCGAGCAGGCGACCGAAAAGGTGGCGCAGGCCATCGAGCGCTATTTTGCGACCCGTCCGCGCAGTGCGGAGGGCCTCACGGCTTCCGCGGACCGGATCGCCGGTCCCGCTCGCTGACAGACGCGTCCAAACCGCTGATTAAATTGTCGTAGGCTGTGCCGTTTCGGCCTCTGCGCCCTGAATTGACCACAAAGCGACCGCACCACGTCATCGACGGTGGATCGTGCCGCCCAATGCGTATATGACACGCCGTCGAACAGGGGGGCCGGGCCGGCCTGCCTGTGCTGCGCCTTGCATCCGCAGGCGCGCCGACCGCATTTTCGGATTCGCGCGATGGCGCGAGCCGCAGCAGGGTGACAGAGACAATTCATGCGGATGATCGGCCGCTTCTTCGGTTTCGTCTTTGCTACGGGCGCGATCCTGTTCCTGATCGGCGCCGTCGCTGCGGCCGCCCTGATCTATTCCTACAGCAAGGACCTGCCGGATACGGCGCAGCTCCGGAACTACGAGCCGCCGGTCATGACGCGCGTCCACGGCGGCGACGGTTCGATCCTCGCCGAATATTCGCACGAACGCCGCCTGTACCTGCCGTCGGGCGCGATCCCGCCGCTGGTCAAGCACGCGTTCATCTCCGCCGAGGACAAGAACTTCTACACCCACAACGGCGTCGACCCGGAAGGCATCGCCCGCGCCGTCATGGTGCTGCTGCAAGGGCAGAAGCATGTCCAGGGCGCATCGACCATCACGCAGCAGGTCGCCAAGAACTTCCTGGTCGGCTCCGAGCGGTCGATCGAGCGCAAGATTCGCGAGGCGCTGATCTCCTTCCGCATCGAGGCCGCCTATCCGAAGGAAAAGATCCTCGAACTGTACCTGAACGAGATCTATCTCGGCCTCGGCAACTACGGCATCGCCGCCGCCGCGCTGAACTATTTCAACAAGTCGGTTCACGAACTGACGGTGGCTGAAGTGGCCTACCTTGCGGCGCTGCCGAAGGCGCCGAGCGACCTCAACCCGTTCCGGCAGCGCGAGCGTGCGCTCGACCGCCGCAACTACGTCATCAAGCGCATGTTGGACGACGGCTGGATCAGCAAGGAAGAGGCCGACAAGGCCAAATCCGAGCCTCTCGGCGTCAATCCGCGCGCGCTGTCGCCGAACACCTATGTCGCCGGCTATTTCGCCGAGGAAGTGCGCCGCGAACTGCTGGATCGTTACGGCGACAAGAAGCTCTACGAGGGCGGACTGTCGGTGCGCACCACGCTCGATCCGCAGATGCAATTGTGGGCGCGCAAGGCGCTCGTAGATGGCCTTGTGCGTTTCGACGAGGCCCACGGCTTCCGCGGCCCGATGCAGCATATCGACACGTCGGGCGACTGGGGGCCGCCGCTCGGCGCCATTCCCGCGCTCGGCGATGTGCAGCCCTGGAAGCTGGCGGTGGTGCTCGACATCAACGATTCGGGCGCGCGCATTGGCATCCAGCCAGCCAAGGAAAAGTCCGGCGAGCTTTCGCGCGAACGCCTGACGGGCGTTCTCGGTGCTGCCGGGATGGGCTGGACGCGCAAGACCCCCAAGTCGGCGCTCACTGTCGGCGATGTCGTCTATGTGGAGCCGATCGAGAAGAGCCCTGGCCAGTACAGGTTGCGTCAGGTGCCGGAAATATCCGGCGCCATCGTCGCCATGGACCCCTATACCGGGCGTGTCTTCGCAATGGTCGGCGGCTTCTCGTTCGACCAGTCTGAATTCAACCGCGCGACGCAGGCGATGCGCCAGCCGGGCTCCGCCTTCAAGCCGTTTGTCTATGCGACGGCGCTCGACGGCGGCTATACGCCTTCCTCCGTCATTCTCGACGAGCCGATCGAGATCGACCAGGGCAACGGCGAAATCTGGCGTCCGGAAAACTTCGAGCACGGCGGCACCGGCGCGCATACTTTGCGCTACGGCGTCGAGCATTCCAAGAACATGATGACGGTGCGTCTCGCCAAGGACGTCGGCATGCCGCTGATCGTCGAATACGCCAAGCGCTTCGGCATCTACGACGACCTGCCGCCCTATCTGTCGCTGTCGCTCGGCGCCGGCGAGACGACGCTGATGCGCATGGTGACCGCCAATTCGATGCTCGTGAACGGCGGCAAGCGCATCAAGTCGACGCTCATCGACCGCGTGCAGGACCGCTGGGGCCGCACGATCTATCGCCACGACGAGCGCCAGTGCCTGGGTTGCGACGCCGCGAAATACGACGGCCAGAACGAACCGAAGCTCGTGGACAAGCGCGAGCAGGTGCTCGACCCGCTGACCGCATACCAGATCACCTCGATCATGGAAGGCGTCGTACAGCGCGGCACCGGCCAGAGCATTCGCGCCGTCGGCAAGCATCTTGCCGGCAAGACGGGCACGACCAACGAAGCGAAGGACCTCTGGTTTGTCGGCTTCTCGCCCGACCTCGCGGTCGGCGTGTTCATCGGCTATGACCGGCCGCGCTCGCTCGGCGACAGCGCGCAGGCGGCGACCTACGCCGCGCCGATCTTCCGCGACTTCATGATGGCGGCGCTGAAGGACAAGCCTGACGTGCCGTTCCGCGTGCCGCCGGGTATCAAGCTGATCTCGATCGATCCGCGCACCGGTCTGCGCGCCAACGGCCAGGGTTCGATTCTCGAAGCGTTCAAGCCCGGCACCGCGCCGCCCGACACCTATTCCGTGATCGGCGACGCAACGTCGCGCGGCGCGGCTTCCGCTCCTGACGTCGACAAGACCGTTGGCTCCGGCACGGGCGGACTTTACTGACGAGGCGAATAGCGAGTAGGGAGTACCGACCGCTCGCCCATCGCAATTCGCCACGCCCCGGACATCATGCGCGCAGAACCCGAAGCCCTCGTCGAACAGATCAAGCAGTCCCTGGGACTGCTGAGGAGGCATCTTTGACGTCGAAACATCGACGCGCCGCCTCGCGGAACTGAACGCAAAGTCCGAAGACCCCAGTTTCTGGAACGATCCGGAGGCCGCGCAGAAACTCATGCGCGAGCGCACCGAGCTCGAAGATCGCCTGACCGCGATTTCGCGCTACGAGAGCGAACTCGAGGACGCCGTAACGCTGGTCGAACTCGGCGAGAGCGAGAACGACGAGCCGACCGAAAAGGAAGGCGTCGCGGCGCTGAAGAAACTTGTCGCCGATTCGCGGCGCAGCCAGATCGAGGCCCTGTTCTCGGGCGAGGCGGACGGCAACGACACCTACCTCGAAGTTCATTCGGGCGCCGGCGGCACCGAGAGCCAGGACTGGGCGCGCATGCTGTTTCGCATGTATGCGCGCTGGGCCGAGCGCCATAAATTCAAGGTCGAACTGATCGAGGAGACTGCCGGCGAAGAGGCGGGCATCAAGTCCGGCACGCTTCTGGTCAAGGGCCATAACGCGCACGGCTGGGCGAAGACCGAGTCGGGCGTGCATCGCCTCGTGCGCATTTCGCCCTTCGACTCGAATGCCCGTCGCCACACGAGCTTTGCATCCGTCTGGGTCTATCCGGTCGTCGACGACAAGATCGACATCCAGATCAACGAGAGCGACTGCCGCATCGATACGTTCCGCTCGTCGGGCGCCGGCGGCCAGCACGTCAACACGACGGATTCGGCGATCCGCATCACGCATATCCCGACCGGCATCGTCGTCGCCTGCCAGATGGAGCGCTCGCAGCACAAGAATCGCGCCACCGCCTGGAACATGCTGCGCGCGCGGCTCTACGAACTGGAGCTCGAAAAGCGAGAGGCCGAAGCCAGCGCGATCGCCGCCTCGAAGACCGACATCGGCTGGGGCCACCAGATCCGTTCGTACGTGCTGCAGCCCTATCAGCTCGTGAAGGACCTGCGCACGGGCGTCACGTCAGGCACGCCCGACGAAGTGCTCGATGGCGATCTCGACGAGTTCATGGAAGCAGCGCTGGCGCAACGCATCCATGGCGGCGGACCGGAGAAGGTCGAGGACGTCGACTGACGGCGTCGGTCCGACGAAGCGCAAGCGCGGGCTCCGCCGACGCGGCCGTCAGACCCGGTGGGACGACAGGGCTGCGAGCCGCCGGGCGCCCCAGGCCATTACAACGACTGCGCAGGCGGCTAGCCCAAAGGCGAACGCGTCCTGCACGCTTCTGAACACGAAGCTGCCTGCCGGCGGGACGATGAAATATTCGAACAGCGCCAGCGCGCCGACGACGCTGACGCCCTGCCAGGCAGGCTCGAGCCAGAGCGCCGCCAGCGCTGCGAAGAGCACGAGCGCCAGCGCCGCCGGGCCGATTTCCAGTGCCAGGCTCCGGGCGATCAATACAGGCCCGAGCGCCACAAGCCCGCCGACGAGCAGATCGACGACGAGCAGCAATTTCATGCCGCCCAGCGTCCTGCGCGCCCGCCCGCGCCAGTCGCGACGCGATCCCAGATCCATTGCGATTGAAAACGGCCAGTACAGGAGGATGAGGGCGACGAACATCAGCCAGTCGCCATAGGCGAGGACGATCAGCGCGCCGCTGATCAGGCAGCAGGCGAGCCCCACCATGTTGCGCAGCGAGCGCATTGACTGTTCGAAATCCTCGTCCCCCTGAGGCACGTGTCCCGGTCCCCGACGACCATAGCGTAACGCCCGGCCAGCTCGATCAGCGCGGCCTTGCATCGCCGCAAGTTGCAACACATGGCGTGCGGCGGCAAGGCGCGGCGCAGCAGAGCCTGCGGAACGGCTGTCGCCTCCCGAGCCTCCGCGCCGGCGCCTGTCAGTCCTTCGCGGCCAGCAGACGCGATGCCTTCACGAAACGCGACGGGTCCGTCGCCTCGTCGTCGATCCTGACTTCGTAGTGCAGATGCGGACCGGTCGAGCGGCCGGTCGAGCCGACCCGGCCGATCATGTCGCCGGCCTGAACCTTCTGACCCTCCTCGACGGCGATCGAGGAGAGATGGCCGTAGCGGGTCGACAGGCCGTTGCCGTGGTCGATCTCGACGAGATTGCCATAGCCGCCCGACGGGCCGGCCGAGACAATTGTGCCCGATGCGGTGGCGCGGGCGGGCGTGCCGGTCTCGGCTCGCATGTCGAGACCCGAGTGCAGGGCCGGACGGCCGAGAAACGGGTCGAGCCGATAGCCATAGCCGGATGTCAGGTCGAGCTGACCGGACAGCGGCTTGCGGATCGGCAGGAAGGGCAGGGCGCGACGATAGCGTTCGATCGCGGCGAACGACCCCTGCACGCCGGCGAGCTGTCGTTCGAAGGGGGTGGCGTTGGCGTCGAGCCTCGCCGGCACATAGGGCCCGCCTACCGGCTCGGACCTGGCGGGCGCGAGACGATCGGGTGAAAGGCCTGTCTCCGCGATGGCGGTCTTCAACTGGTCGGCCTTGCGCGCCGCGGGACCCGCAAGCGCGGCCAGCGTCGCGACCTGGCGGCGTTCGATCCGGTCGAGCGACGCGCTCAGGAGCTCGATCCGGGCGGCCGTCGGAATGTCGGCGTCGGCGGCATGGGCCAGCGGCGTCGGCGGCGGCGGTTCGACGGCGGCGCGCGGGCCGTCCGCGCTGTTGGTGCGCAATTCGAACGTATCCGGGCGCGGCTTGTTCGTCTGGAACGGGCCGCCGGAATCCATCGGCTCCTCGATCGGCGCGAAGCTGGTCGCGCGGGCGGCGTCGCCCGGGCGGACCGGCGCCTTGCGCGCCGAAGCCAGCGCCGCCGCCGGTTCCGCCGGCGCGCCGAGCCGGTCGCCCAGCGCGGCGACGATCGCCGTGCGGTTCTCCAGCTGCGCCTCACGCGCGATCAGGCGCTGAACCTTGCCCTCGAAGGAATCCTGGTCGAGCAATTGCCGGCTGGTCACCCGGTCGAGCTGGACGCGCATGGCGGCCAGCCGGTCCTCGTAGGCGTATTGCTGGCGGGCCTGTCGCGCCATCAGCGCGGCGACCATGTCGTCGCGGAAGAACAGGAAGGCCGTGGCGGCCAGATAAACGCTGGCGACGGCCGGAAACGCGCCGCATATCGCATAGAGGGCGCCTGGTCGAAGCTTGAGCTTCTTCTGCGTGCCGCCGCGGGAAAGGGTGAGGAGGAAATGGGTGTCCGGCGTGCGCGGCGCCGGCGCTCTCGACTTTACAGACATGCACAATGCTCCGGGCGGAGAAACGCCCGGGGCCATCTGAAACCATTAAGGTTAATGCTTCCGAAACAGGCAGGCGGCTCCCGCTTGCCTCGGGGCGGGCTGGCCCCTAAAGGTTCGGGCCTTCCAACAGGTCAAAGCCATGTCAGCCGCCCCGTCCGATTTTCGTCCGAAGTCCGATTTCGTCGCCACGCTTCTCGAGCGCGGCTACGTGCATCAATGCTCTGATTTCGAGGCGCTCGACGCCAGGGCGAAGGCTGGCGAACTGATCTCCTACATCGGCTACGACTGCACCGCCCCCTCGCTGCATGTCGGCCACCTCCTGTCGATCATGATGCTGGCCTGGCTGCAGCGCACCGGCGGCGGCCGCCCGATTCCGCTGATGGGCGGCGGCACGACGCGTGTCGGCGATCCGTCGGGCAAGGACGAGACCAGAAAGATCCTGTCGATCGAAACGATCGACGCCAACAAGGCCGCGATCAAGCGCATCTTCTCGAACTTCCTGACCTTCGGCGACGGCAAGACCGAGGCCGTGATGGCCGACAACGCCGAGTGGCTGACGAAGCTGAACTACATCGAATTCCTGCGCGACGTCGGCCGGCATTTCTCGGTCAACCGCATGATGTCGATGGATTCGGTGAAGCTTCGTCTCGAGCGCGACCAGGAATTGTCGTTCATCGAATTCAACTACATGTGCCTGCAGGCCTATGATTTCGTCGAACTGAACCGCCGCTACGGCTGCCTCGCGCAGATGGGCGGTTCAGACCAGTGGGGCAATATCGTCACCGGCATCGACCTCGGCCGCCGCATGGGCACGCCGCAACTCTTCGCGCTGACGGCCCCGCTGTTGACGACATCGTCCGGCGTCAAGATGGGCAAGACGGCCGCCGGCGCCGTCTGGCTCGAGCCCGACCTGCTCAGCCCCTACGGCTACTGGCAGTTCTGGCGCAACGCCGAGGACGCCGACGTCGCGCGCTTCCTTCGGCTTTTCACATTCATGCCGATGGACGAGGTTCGCCGCCTCGAAGCGCTCGGCGGCGCCGAGATCAACGAGGCGAAGAAGATCCTCGCCAACGAGGCGACCGCGCTGGTGCATGGCCGCGCCGCGGCCGAACAGGCGGCCGAGACGGCGCGCAAGACCTTCGAAGAAGGCGTCGCCGCCGACACGCTGCCCTCGGTCGATCTGGCCGCCGGCGAACTCGACGCCGGACTCGGCGTGCTCTCGGCCTTCGTCAAGGCGGGGCTCGTCGCCTCGACCGGCGAGGCGCGCCGTCAGGTGAAGGGCGGCGGACTGCGCGTCAACGATTCCGCCGTGACCGACGAACGCGCCGTGCTGAATGCAGGCGACCTGCGCGACGGCGCGATCAAGCTTTCGCTCGGCAAGAAGAAGCACGTCCTGCTGAAGGCGAACTAGGCCGGCTACCGCGTCGGGGGCGCGCTCGTTGCATTGTCGAAGGCGCCGAAGATCTTGCGCAGGAAGCCGGGCGCGACCGTCAGCGGATTGACCGACACCTGCGGCGCGCTCATGCGGCCGGCGATGCGGTAGTTGATCGCAAACAATCCTTCGTTCCAGCCACCGCCGAGGAGCAGGCCGACGACGGGGATTTTCGCGAAGAAATTGTTCACGGTGTAGGCGGGGATGAACGTGCCGTTGAGCGCCAGCGCGTCCCTGTCGGAATCGATCTGGCCTTCGAAGGTCAGGCCGATATTCGGTCCGTTCATCACGCCGTCGCGCACCGTGAGCAGGCCTCCGGTGCGCGAGAAGACGGCCGACAGCCGGTCGAAACGCACGAGCGTCGGGTCGACGCGAGCGCCGTTCGAATCGACGCGGACGCTGCCTTCCGTCACGAGGCGGCGCAGCGAGGGTTCGTCGCGCAGGAAGAACGTCTTGACGTTCAGCATCCCGGTGACGGTGCGGTCGCCGAATTGCATGGCGGCTGTAAGCGAACCGCCTTCCATGCGCGCGTAGAGATCGGTGAAGCCGAGCAGGGCGCCGGCGTCGGCCGACGAGACGTTCACCTGCGGTTGCCCGTTGTCGCCGCGCGCGAGCACGGCCGAGAAGGGACCGCGTCCGAACTGGCCGCTCATGGAGAGCGCGCGCAGCGCTCCGTTCTTTCGCGACACGCGCATGTCGGCGTTGACGATCGACTGCCTCTGAAACCCGCTGAGCACGGGCATCTTGAGGTCCAGTTCGAAATCATCGTTCTCTTTCCTGCCGTCGCCGCCCTGCGTCACGCTCTTGATGAACGGTCGCGCGTCGAGCGATGCGCCGCGCACCGTGGTTCGATACGCTTCTCCCATCTTGACGATCTCGATGCGCATGTCGTCGCCGGGCGACACCTTCGCCTGCGAAAGGCGCGCGGCGATGAACTCGCCCTGACCGGATAACTCGATCGAGCCGCGCGCAGACGGCCCGCCGAGATCGGCGACGAGATCGTCGATGCGGATCGCATTGTCCCGCTGCACGAGATTGAACGTGGCGCGGCCCGGTCGCCCCGCCGCCTTCGTCACGCCGGGCACCGGATTGTTGAGGCCGACGCGCGTCAGGTCGAGATCGACCCCGACCTTGGTGTCGCGGTCGAAAACCGCGGTGAGTTTCAGGCCCGCCGGTCCCGTGATGGCGGGCGAACCCATTCCGAACCGCGCGCGCGCGGCTTCGTCGACTGAAGCCGACAGATTGACGATCGTGGGCTGGCCGACATCCTTGCGCAGGTCGAGAGACGCGGGCAGTCCGAACATCCGGCCCGACCCGTTTGCCTTGATGCCGCCGGGATCGCCGACGACCGTCAGCGTGCCGGCTTCGAACCGCTCCTTGCCCAGAAGATGGTCGGCGGTGAAATTCGACACGTTGGCGTTCACGCCGATCTTCACGTCCTGTCCCGTGGCGGCTGGTCCGACCTTGAAGTCGACGCGCAGGCGTCCGTCGACCTGTCCCTTGAGCGATCCGGGTTCGAGCGGCAGGCTGGCGAAATCCTTGATGGCGTCGCGCGACAGGAGATCGGCGACCGCCTCGACCGAGCCGCCGAGCTTCGCTTCCACGAACGCAGGCGTCGCAGGCAGTCCGTCATTCCAGGGAAGTCCGAACGATCCGCTGGCCATGGCGAGCTTGCGTCCCGGCGCCGTCTCCATCGATCCGGCTGTCGCATTGAAAGCGGCGGTGCGGCCCGTCACGTGGCCCGAACCGTCGAGGCCGGTCACGTCGGGAATGCCGTCGAGGGCCGTCAGCGAACCGCCAGACAGTCTGAAATCCAGAGCGACGGATTCATCCGGCGGCGGCCTGTCGTGGCGCATGGAAAGCAGGGCGTCCTTGTCGAAGTCGACGGCGGCCGTCCCGGTTTCGATCATGCCGCCATGCGCGCGCTGGATCAGCCAGTTGCGCGCCGGCGCGCCCATGAGGCTCGGCCAGACGCGAAACAGCGAGCGGATCGGCATGCGTCCGGCCGAAACGCCGAGCCTAATGTGCGCGCCCGTGACCCAGTCGATGTCGCCGGCGGCCGCCACCGCGATCTGCGGACCGGCGATCTCGGCGCGCGAAATGGCGATGTGCTTCTCGTCGATGAAGATTCGGGCCTCGACGTCGGCCTTCTCGATCGCGAGGAATTTCTCGCCCGGACGATCGGCGGCGATGCCGCCCGGCTTGATCAGGCCGAGCGTCATCTTCCAGCCGTCCTGCGGGCGCGTCGGCGGGTCGAGCGCGCCGCCTGTCACGAATTGCGTCTCGCCTGCGAAGAACTGCACGGGATCGACGACGATGCGCTGGTTCACCGTATCCCAGTGAAAGCCGCCGGAAATCTCGTCGAAGAACAGCGGTTCGTGGTCGGGATCCTCGAGACGCAGATAGCCCGGACTGAAAACGGCGCGGCCGCTCGCCTCGCGCAATTCGTTGGTCGCCTCGAGGATGAACCGCATCTTGAACGAGAGCGACGCGTCGCTGTCGATCACCGGGCGCCGCGTGCCGGCGACGAGGATGATCTCGTCCATCGATATGTCGCGCGCCTCGATGTCGAGCTGGCGTTCCGAGTCGGGCGTACCGAGCGCCTTGGCGTGAATCGATATCTTGCCGTTGGGTCCGTCGGCGGCCAGCGAGAATGTCGTCTGGCGGCGCGTCTTGTCGAAAGCCATCTCGACATCGCCGAAGGCGGTCGTGCGATCAGCCGTCTTGTCGTCGACGACCAGCTTGCCGTTATGAACGGCGACGCTCTGCAAGGCGGCGAGCGGCGATTTCGGACTGGTGGCGAGATCGAAAAAGGCGCGGAGCGCCGCGGCGGCCTCCTTCAGCACGATGGATCGCCGCGGCTTGTCGCCGGGCGCGGGCGGCAGCCTTGTCGGAAAGGACGATGGCGGCGGCGACAGGGTGATCGCCTCCTCGTGCGGGCCGCCGGCGGTCATCGCCAGCGCGCCGTCAGGCAGCACCAGCAGCCGGACCGTCAGGTCGTAGATGTGCAGGCGTCGCGGCGACACGTCCAGCCGCAGCAGGGCGAGCGGATCGAGCGACAGTTCCGCGCGCGGGGATTCGACGACGGTGCGTCCCGCCGCGACAGCCTTCATCCCGTCCACGGTAATGGTCGGCCCATGCTCGGTGCGCGCAATGCGGGTCGCGCCGAAAGTGAATTGCACAGCGCCGTCGAAACGCTTGGTCAGCGCCTCGGCCGCGCGCTCTCCGATCTGGTCGAATTCGATCGGCCCCTTGGCGAGCCGGAACATCAGGGCGCCGAAGCCGATCCCGCCGATGAGGGCGACGGCGGCAAACAGCCCGGCCACCCATTTGAGGGGCCCGACGATCGCACGAGAGGTTACGGCAGCTGACGCTTCGGCGCCGATCCGCAGGAGGATACGCCGAAGAAGCGCCGTGAATTCGGCGAGCGACAGATCCTCCCTCCCGTGTCGTGTCGTAAAGGTGCAGAGCGATCCTGCTCTGGGCGGGACAAGTCCCGCGACTCGCGGAACAATATAAGCCGGCCGGGGAGCGCAGGCGAACCGCGGCGCGTGGTTTGGCCCTCATTTGTTTGGGCAATTGGACGAAAGGAAGGCGGATGTCTGCAGATCTCGCGGTCGGCTCGAAGGCCCCCGATTTTCATCTGGACCGCGACGGCGGCGGCAGGGCGAAGCTCGCCGACTACAAGGGCCGCAAGCTCGTCCTCTACTTCTACCCCAAGGACGACACGTCCGGCTGCACGCAGGAGGCGATCGATTTCAACGGCCTGCGCAAGCAGTTCGAAAAGGCCGGCGCCGATGTGGTCGGCGTTTCGCCCGACGGCGCGAAGAAGCACGACAGGTTCAAGGCCAAGCACGGCCTCGAAATCGCGCTCCTGGCCGACGAGGAGAAGAAGGTTCTGGAGGCCTACGGCGTGTGGAAGGAGAAGAGCATGTACGGCCGCAAGTACATGGGCGTCGAGCGGACCACGTTCCTGATCGATGGCAAGGGCGTGATCCGCGCCATCTGGCCGAAGGTCAAGGTGGCGGGCCATGCCGCCGAAGTGCTGGCGGCGGCGAAGAAGCTGGCCTGATTTCAGTCCTTTCGCAGGAAGGCGTCGTCGACCGGCGTCTGCAGCGCGATGGCGAGGCGGTTCGTCTCGGCCGCCATGCCGACGACCGCGACCAGTTCCATCAGCTGCTGGTCGGTCATGCCCTTGGCGCGAGCCGCTGCCGTGTGCGAGCGGACGCAATATTCGCAGGATTGCGCGGCGGACACGGCGATGTAGATCATTTCCTTGGTGAGCGGGTCCAGCGCGCCAGGCGCCATGACGTCCTTCACGCCTTCCCAGGTGCGCTTGAGCAGCGCCGGGTCATGGGCGAGCGTGCGCCAGAAATTGTTGACGAAGTCGGTCTTGCGGACGGCCCTGATGTCGGCGAACACCTCGGCCGAGGCCGGCGGCAGTTCATGGTCCTGCAGGATCTTGACGGTGCTCATGGGATCTCCGGTCGTCTCGGAAATCCTTCTTACCCCGCCTTCAGCGCCGGCAATATCCGTTGTGCGACGTCCGTATCGCCGAGCGGTCCGTCGATCCGCAGCGCGATGCGCGGGCCGGGCCGGACCAGCAGGGTCGACGGCACGCCGCGCGCGCCCATCGCCCGCGCAAACAGGCCGCGCGGATCGTCTCCGACCGCGGTGAAGGGATTGCCCTTGCGCTTGAGGAATTCGGCTGCGTCTTCGGGCTTGTCCTTGTAGAGCGCGCCATAGACCGGAATGCCCTGGCCCTCCGACAGTTCCGAGATCATCCGGTGCTCGCGACGGCACGGCGGGCACCAGGAGGCGAAGAGCATGACGACGCTCGGCCCCGCGCTGAGGTCGGAGGCGCCGAAGCCGCGCGCCTGCGCGCCGTCCGCGTCGGTCACGCCTCTCACGGGCAGCAGCTTGAAGTCGCCGAGCTTGACCGGGTTGAAAAGACGCTCGCCCATGTCGAGCTGCCGCCAGCCGACAGCGGCGGCGGCGCCGAACAGCCCCAACGCTCCGGCGGCGGCGAACACGTCTCGCCGGGTCGATCCAAAACGCGACATTTTTTGGTCGTTTCCTGCCCTGTTGGCTGAATATTGCCTCGATCTTTACGGTTTAGCAATAATTCCGCCAGTCATCGGTCCGGGCGCGCCGGTCGTGGTCGGGAAGGTGAACGGCAGGCCGCGCGCCGCACGGGCCGCGAGATAGGCAAAGGCCTGGGCTTCCATCGAATCCGCCGACCAGCCGCAGACGTCCGCCGTGGTCACCTTGCAGGGCAGGCGATTGACCAGTTCGCGGACCAGGATCGGGTTCCGGGCGCCGCCGCCGCAGACGATCAGGCTGCGCGGCGGCTTTGGCAGGCGATCGAACAGCCGGTTGACCGAGGCGGCGGTGAAGGCGGTGAGCGTGGCGGCTGCGTCCTCCAGCGCCAGATGCCCCACCGCCTTCGCCGAGAAGGCGTTGCGGTCGAGAGATTTCGGCGGCGGCAGGTCGAAATAGGGATCGTCGAGAAGGGCGGCGAGCGCGACCTCGTCGACCTTGCCGCGCGCCGCCGTGTGTCCGTGCCGGTCCATGGGCTGGCCGGCGCGCGCCAGCATCAGGTCGTCCAGCAAAGCATTGCCTGGGCCCGTATCGCAGGCGACCGGATCGCACCCGTCGTCGACATAGGTGACATTGGCGACGCCGCCGATGTTAAGCAGCGCCAGCGGCCCGGGCATGCCGCTGGCCTCGACGAGCGCACGATGAAAGACGGGCACGATGGGCGCGCCTTCGCCGCCGGCAGCCACGTCCGCCGAGCGGAAGTCGTAGACGACGGCGATGCCGAGCCGTCGCGCCAGTGCCGCGCCGTCGCCGATCTGGATGGTCAGGCGCTGCTTCGGCCGGTGCAGCACGGTCTGGCCGTGAAATCCGACGAGATCGATATCGGAGGCTTTCAGTCCGTTGTCGCGCAGGAAGGTTTCGATGGCCTCCGCATGGCGCCCTGTGACCATCGCCTCCGCCTTCGCGACGGCGCCGGGACGCGAGTCGCGACCTTCGAGACCCGCAGCCTCGGCAAGAGCCGAGCGCAAGAGAGCGCGGTCGGCATCGTCATAGGGTGTGAAGCCCGTCGCGCCGAAGCTGACGGCCTTTTCGCCGTCGGTCTCGATCAGGGCGATGTCGACGCCGTCCATCGACGTGCCGGACATCAGGCCAATGCAGCGCAATCTCGGCACGAATCTGGTCTCCGTGCCGCAGACTAGCGGGTCCGGCGTCATTCACGAACAGGCCGGCGCTCACGCCGCCTTCGCGCCGCGCCATCCGGCGAGCCGGCCGAGCAGGCGCCCCATGCCGCCGCGCGATCCCTCGTCGCTGATCACCGCCGGCCCGCGCTCGTCGCGTTTCAGCACGATCTGGCGATTGTGGTATTTCTCGAGCCCCGGCCGGTGCGCGACGTGCAGCAATGTCGATTGCGTCAGCCTCTCGACGATCAGTTCCATCATGCGCTTTTGCGTGAGTTCGTCGAGCGCCGACGTCGCTTCGTCCATGATGACGATGTCGGGCTTCTTGAGCAGGATGCGCGCGAAGGCGACGCGTTGCAGTTCGCCGCCGGACAATACGCTCGCCCACGTGTCCTCCTCGTCGAGCCGTGGCGCGAGATGGTCGAGGCCGCAATCGGCGAGGATGCTTTCGATCTCGCCGGTCTGCGGCTCGGTTTCGCCCGATGGATAGTTGATCGCATTGCGCAGCGTGCCGAGCGGCATGTAGGGCTTTTGCGGCAGGAAGGCGATCGAGGCGTCGTTCGGTCGCTGGATCTTTCCGGATCCCCAGGGCCAGAGGCCGGCGATGGCGCGGATCAGCGTACTCTTGCCGCTGCCGGATTCGCCTTGCACGAGCACCTTGTCGCCCGGTTCGAAATGCGCGTCGGATTCCGCCAGCATCGCCGCGCCGCCCGCCTGCGAGATGGTGAGGCCCAGAATGTGGAAGGCGCCGTCGGGGCTGTCCTCCAGCACGATCGTGCCGGCGCCGCCGGCGCTCGCTTCGTCGAGATCGGAGAAGGCGCGATCGAGTTCTGCGACGCGTCGCGCCGAAGCCGACCAGTTGGCCAGATTGTAGGCGTTGTCGGCGAGCCAGTTGAGCGCCGTCTGCACCTGCCCGAAAGCGGCCGCCGCCTGCATCAGGTCGCCGAGCGACATTTCGCCGGCGATGAATTTCGGCGTGCAAAGCAGCAGCGGCACGACCGGGGCGAGCACGTTGTTGCCGCTCGACAGGAACATCATGCGTGTCTGCCGGCCGATGACCGCGATCCAGCGTTGCGCCAGTTCGCCGAACGAGGTCATGACGCTGGCGCGTTCGTCCTCGTCGCCGCCGATCAGCGCGATCGTCTCGGCGTTCTCACGCGTGCGCGTGAGCGCATAGCGAAGGTCGCCTTCGCCGGCCGCCTTGTGTTCGACGGCGCGCACGAGCGGCCGGCCGAGCAGGAACATGCCGAGCGAGGTCAGCGCCGTGTAGGCCACGACGGCGATGACGAGATAGCCCGGGATCGTCACGCCGCCGACGCTGATCGAACCACCGACGTACCACAACACGATCATGAACGAGGCGGACAGGATGACGGTATTGAGCACGCCGCCGGCGATGTCGACGAAGAGTTCGATCGACAGGCGTCCATCCTCGGCGATTCGCGCCTCGGGGTTGTCGATCGTGCGCAGGATGTTCAGCTGGTAGAAGCGCCGTTCGCCGAGCCAGCGCCCGACCAGCCTGTCGGTGAGCCAGCGCCGCCAGCGCAATTGCAGCCGCATCCGCGACTGGATGAGGCCGATTGACACGACCGCGGTGGCAAGCGCCAGCGCCAGCGCGGCCGCGATGCTGAGTTCGATGACGCGCATGTCCTTCGATTGCAGCGCGTCGAAGAAATACTTGTTCCAGCGTGTGACGGCGACCTGCAGGCCCATGCTCATGAACAGGCAGGCGAGGAAGGCAAGCGAAAGAAGCCAGGCCTTGTTGCGGGTCGGCCCGCTCCAGAAGCCCGAAACAAGTCTGAAAAATCGCATCGGCGTCCTCGCGCGGCGGCGAGGCCCGAAGTCAGGTCAAGCCTACGCCGCGTCGCACTGCAACGCCCGGCGAGGTCTATCGTTCCCGCTTCGGGAGAGACGCTACGATCCCGTCCAGAGCACGCACCAGCCGTTGCGCGCGACAGGCCCTTCGACCAGCGCGCAATCGCTCGGCGGCTGGAAGACGCGACAATTGCCGCAGGAATTCCCGTCGTTGGGCCGGGCCTGGTATTTCGCGGCCTTCATCGACGCCTTGGCCTGCGCGCGTTCGGCCGAAAGCGCCAGGGTCGTCGCGCCGAGCGCCAGCGCCAGGGCCTGCCGGCGGTTTGTCTGTTTGGTGTCCATCTCGCCCTCCCGACGCTATCGCGCCGTGTTGCGATCGGCTTGTCAACTTCCGCCTGTGGACGCACGCTGACGTTGCCTCCACACTGCGCGCAACACAACGCGCGGGGAGGCCGCCCATGAAGATCTCGTTCCACGGCGCCGACCGCGGCGTCACCGGCTCGTGCCATCTGATCGAGGCGGCCGGCAAGCGCATTCTCGTCGATTGCGGCATGTTCCAGGGCGGCGCGACCGAGCGGTCGCAGAACGCGATGGATTTCGGTTTCGATGCGCGCGCCATCGATCTTCTGGTGCTCACCCACGCGCATCTCGATCATTGCGGACGCATCCCGCTGCTGGTGAAGCGCGGCTTCCGTGGCGAGATCGTCTGCACGGCGCCGACGCGCGAACTTGCCCGCCTCGTCATGCTCGACGCCGCTCGCCTGCAGGAAGAAGACGCGCACCGGCAGATGCGCAAGGCCGCGCATTGGGAGCCGAAGGCGCCGGGCGAACGGCTGATCTACGATCTGGAAGATGCAATGGCCGCGCTCGACCGTTTCGGCCGGATGCCGGGAATCGGCGACACGATCGACCTGGTCCCGAACGTGCGCGCGACCTTCCACGAGGCGGGCCATATCCTCGGGTCGGCGAGCGTGCTGATCGAGACGACCGAGAACGGCGCGACGAAGCGCATCCTCATGTCCGGCGATCTCGGCGATCCCGGCCGTGCGCTGCTCAACGACTTTGCGCCGCCGCCGGAAGCCGACGCGATCGTGATGGAGACGACCTACGGCGATCGCGACCACAAGCCGCTCGACGCCTCGATCGAGGAATTCTACGAGGCCATCGCACAGGTCCGCGCGCGCGGCGGCAATGTCGTCATCCCGACATTCGCGCTCGAACGCGCGCAGGAGCTCCTGTTCTATCTGAAGACCGGCGTCGCGCAGAACAGGCTGCCGCCCGATCTTCAGATCTTCGTGGATTCGCCGATGGCGATTTCCGCGACGGAGATCGCGCGCAATTCGGCGGATTTCCTGCGGCCGAACCTCAAGGCGCTGCTCGACGCAGGCGACGATCCGTTCGCGCCGCCGCGGCTGCGCTTCACCAAACTGTCGCGCGACTCGATGGAGATCAACAATATCAGGGGCGGCGCGGTGATCCTCGCCGGTTCCGGCATGGCGACGGGCGGCCGCGTGCTGCATCACCTGCGGCACAATCTGGCGCGGCCGGAATGCGGCGTGGTCTTCGTCGGCTTCGCCAGCGTCGGAACGCTCGCCCGCAAGATCATCGACGGCGCCAGGAGCGTGCACATCCTGGAAGACGAAGTGCCTGTGCGCGCCTCGGTGCATACGATCAACGGATTCTCCGGCCACGCCGGGCGCGCTTCGCTCATCGCCTGGCGCAATCGCGTCAAGGCGCCGAAGACGTTTCTCGTGCACGGCGAAGTCGCGGCAATGGAGGCGTTGGCGCCCGCGCTGCCCGGCGAGAAGACGCTGCCGGCGATCGGCGACAGCGCGGAGATTTGAGCGCCGTTGCAGCAGAGCGGTTCACAGCAGCGTCATGCCCGGCCTTGTGCCGGGCATCCACGCCGTGCCGACTGAGGAGGCCAGCGAGAATGTCGAGATGTCGCCCAACCTGGCGCCGGCGCCGAACGGTCGACATGGATGGCCGGGACGAGCCCGGCCATGACGAACGTCAGTCGCGCCGCGACGGAACGGCGACGCGCGGCGGATTGCCGAGGCGCTTGTCGAGATAGGCGCCGACTTCCTCGATCAGCGGTTCGACGCGGTTCTCGAAGAAATGGTTCGCGCCCTGCACGACGGCGTGCTCGATCACGATGCCCTTCTGCGTCTTCAGTTTCTCGATCAGCGGCGTCACTTCCTTGATGGGGGCGACGCGGTCCTGGTCGCCGTGCACGAACAGGCCCGACGAGGGGCAGGGGGCGAGGAAGGAGAAGTCGAAGCGGTTGGCCGGCGGGGCGATCGAGATGAAGCCCTCGATCTCCGGGCGGCGCATCAGCAATTGCATGCCGATCCACGAACCGAAGGATACGCCGGCGATCCAGCAGGCGCGCGCCTCCGGGTTGATCGACTGCGCCCAGTCGAGCGCGGCGGCGGCGTCGGAGAGTTCGCCCTGGCCGTGGTCGAAGGCGCCCTGCGAGCGGCCGACCCCGCGGAAATTGAACCGCAGCACCGAGAAGCCACGCTCCGCGAAGGCGTAATAGAGATTGTAGACGATCTGGTTGTTCATCGTGCCGCCGAACTGCGGGTGCGGGTGCAGGATGATGGCGATCGGCGCGCCGCGCGTCTTGGACGGATGGAACCGGCCTTCGATGCGTCCGGCCGGACCGGTGAAAATGACCTCGGGCATATGAAACTCCGTTCGGCGCGGGGTCTAGCACGGGGGCAGGGGCGAAAAGCAAGAAAAAACGCTCGGGCCTCGCCTGCGCCTCATGCCCCGCCGCCTTTTCAGGCGCGGGGTTTCGGATAAATCGCCCCGGAGGGCGCGGGACGCCGTCCTTTCGACGCGACCGGATGGTCGTGCGAAAGGGTGAATTCAGATCCAGTCGTCGTTTTGGAGAACGACGTCCCGGCGCGGAGTTTGAGGCTTGCTCCATCGCGCACCCCCGGAGGCTTAACTTGCTGTCCTCCGCGTAAATGCCACGTACAGCGGCACAGGATGGAATGGCTTGGGCCGCCTCCCGCCGTGCTCATCACACCCGGACGAAAGGCCTCCGCTCCCGCCGCAACCGCGCTGATGAGGCGCGGCTTCCGCGAACCTTGCGGCTCTGGACGGCAAAACCGCCCGGCGCGACGAGACCGCCCTGTATAGACATAAATTCCTAGTCATGTCAAGCCCGCCCGTCCGTGCGCTGACCTTCGCCGCGTGGCGCCGCGGCATCGACGCAACCAAAGGCCGGGAGGAAACCATGAAGCTTGTGCTGCGCGCGCTCGATCGCCGCGGCGAAGGCGTTCCACGCGACGAAAACGAAAACAGGCCGCTCAGAAAATCTCCGGGACCCACGGCGCGCCGCGCTGCTCGAAGACGCGGTCGGCGCGCAGGATCGCGTCCTCGCCCGCAGCCGTCGCACGCGACGACGAAACGATCTGGCGCCACGAAAATCCGCCGAGATAGGCGGAGGCCAGCGCGCCGACGTCGCAGGCAAGATCGGCGGCGCGATCCGTGCGCGCTGCGCCGCCCTCGCGCACCAGCCACCTGCCGGCGTTCCACGCACACAGCGCATCGGAGACCTCGATGACGATCTCTCCCGGCCCGAAGGCGCGCGAGGCGAGCGCCTTTTCCACGTCGACCAGTCTGAGAAAGCATCCGTCGCGCAGGGTCATGCGCATCCGTCGCGGTTCGGCGGCGAGCAGCAGCAGGGGATGATCGAGCGGCAGGAAGCCGCCCTTGATCGTCGCGCACCAGTCGAGGTCGAGCAGGTAGCGCCAGATCGCGCGCGTCGAGTCCGGCGTTGCGCCGAAAGCCTCGACGACGCGCACGACGCCCGAGGGAATCGAGCGTTCCCATTTCGCGTCGAATCGATAGAGCGCATAGGCTGCGGGCTTCCCGTCGATGTCCAGGATGGCGCAGACGAGTTCGCCGCCGCCGGCGCGCTGCCATGCCGGATCGGTGAGCGTGCGGCGCTTCCACCATTCGTCGGAGCGCGCGAACATGCCGGGCCTCGTCGCCGCAACGCTGTCGTAGACCGCGCGCGCCGGCGCGAGCGCTTCGGCGAGCGGGACCAGCCTGACGGTCCCGATCCGTGGCGTTTCGGCGAAGAAGGCGTTGCGGTCTCGCGAAATCTCCACCTCGCCGGCAAGCGCCGTGAGGCCGTAGCCGAAGCGGCCGTAGATCCGCTCCTCGGACGCCCAGAGATAGCCGGCCGCCTCGCCGCGTTCGCGCATGTCGGCGAGCTGGCGCTTCATCAGCGCCGAGAGCACGCCGCGCCGCCGGTGCGTCGGCTGCACGCCGACCATGGTCACGCCCGCCGTCTTCATCCGGCCGCCCGGCGTCGTCAGTTCGAACGGAAAGGAACAGCAGCCGCCGGCCGTCGCGCCGTCCTCGCGCGCCAGGAAAGCGCGTTCCGGTCCCACCAGCGCAGCGAAATTCGCGACCGCCTCGTCTGTCGGCGGCAGGCCGAAATAATGCCAGATCGAGGACATGGAGGCGCGCAATTCATCCACGCTCGCGCAGCGTTCGATCTCGACGGCCATGTCTTCCTCCCTTGCGCCTGTTTAGACGACACGTCGCCCGAAAGCAGCAGGGCGCGCAGCGCGCGCCTGTTCGACGGGGGTTTTATTGACCGTCCATCCGTCGCAAGCTGGAGCCTGGCGTAATCGCGAGAGCGGGATTCGGGGGCGATGGCTGCATTCTGGTGGATCGACGGCGCGGGCGCGCGGCAGGGGCCGGTCGAGGAAGCGGAATTCCGCAGGCTGATCGGCGCGGGAAGCGTGCGGCGCGAGACGCTGGCGTGGACGGACGGCATGGCGCAATGGGCGCCGGCAGGCGAGGTCCCCGGGCTTTCCGCAGCTTTCGCCGGCCAGCCGCCGACGCCGCCGGCCCAGCAGGCGCGGGGGTGGCCGAGCCCGCCGCAGCAGGGCGCGAGCGTGCAACATCCGCAATCCGCAGGCCAGGGGCCGGCTCTCGCCTCCCATGTCGAGACGCTGCCCATGCTCGGCCGCTCGCTTCTGCTGCTGGTCGGCGGCCTGTTCGTGATCCCGGCGCCCTGGACCGCGACGGGCTTCTACCGCTACGTCGCCGAAGCCACGGCCATGCCGGACGGCGGACGCTTCCGGTTCTCGGGAAAGGCGACTGACATCTGGTGGGTGTTCATCCTGCAGGGTCTGCTCGGCGCCTTCGGCTACACGAAATACGGCATGGGCTGGTCGCTCGTCCTGTCCATGTGCCTGTCCTATCTCGTGCTGCGCTGGTTCTGCGAGAAGACGCAATTGCCCGACGGGCGGAGCCTGCGCTTCGACGGCGGGCTCGGCGGCTTCATCGGCTGGATTCTCGTCTACGCGCTGTCCTTCCTGACCTTGATCGGCTGGGCGTGGGCGCTCGCCTGGTTCATCGACTGGATCTGCAGGAACGTGCGCGGCGGCCCGCTCTTCGGCTTCAACGGGACGGGCCTCGAAATCCTCTGGCGGGTCGTGGTCGGCGCGCTGGCCTGCAGCTTCGTCATCCCCATCCCCTGGGTGCTGGTCTGGTGGACGCGCTGGTTCGCCTCGCAGATGACCGCCGAGGAGGCGAGAGGGGCCTGAAGGCCGCCCCGTTTCCTTGATCGCCCCGGCCAAATCGGGCACAAGGCGGCGCCGTCGCAGGTCCGGGCGCTTCGCCCGGAGGCGGGGCGCGCCCGGCGGCAGGGGACACGAGGAAAATGGCTGAGATTCTGCGGGTCGGGATCGCCGGCGTCGGCACGGTCGGAGCGTCCGTGGTGCGGATGCTGGCCCAGCAGGACGAGGCGCTGACGGCCCGCACCGGCCGCAAGATCGTCGTGACCGCCATTTCCGCCCGCGACGCCGGCAAGGACCGCGGCTTTCCCGCATCGGGCCTGCATTTCTTCGCCGATCCGGTCCAATTGGCCGCTTCGCCCGACATCGACCTGTTCGTGGAACTGATCGGCGGCGACGAGGGCGCCGCGCGCGCCTCGGTCGAGGCGGCCCTGAAGGCCGGCAAGGCCGTCGTGACCGCCAACAAGGCGCTGCTGGCCAAGCACGGCCTGGCGCTGGCGGCGCTGGCGGAAGAAAAGCGCGTGGCGCTCGCCTACGAGGCCTCGGTCGCAGGCGGCATTCCGATTGTGAAAACGCTGCGTGAAGGTCTGGCCGGCAATTCGATCGAACGGGTTTACGGCATCCTCAACGGAACCTGCAATTACATCCTCTCGAAAATGGAGACCGAAGGCCTGCCCTTCGAGGTCTGTCTGAAAGAGGCGCAGCGACTGGGCTATGCGGAAGCCGATCCAACCTTCGACATCGGCGGCTTCGACACGGCCCACAAGCTGGCGATCCTCGCCACGCTCGCCTTCGGCACGGAAATCGACGCCGGCGCGATCTCGATCGAGGGCATCGAGCACGTGACCCTCGCCGATCTCAAGGCCGCCGACGAACTGGGCTATCGCATCAAGCTGCTGGGCGTCGCGCAGCGCACGCCGCATGGCGTGGAGCAGCGCGTGCATCCCACGATGGTGCCCAAGACGTCGTCGATCGCGCAGGTGATGGGCGTGACCAACGCCGTCACCATCGACGCCGACGCCGTGCATGAACTGACGCTTGTCGGCCCCGGCGCCGGCGGCGCCGCCACCGCGTCGGCCGTCGTCGCCGACATCGCCGATATCGCCCGCGGCGTGCGGTCGCGCCCGCTCGGCCTGCCGCGCGCGGCGCTGACGAAGGTGAAGCGCGTCGAGATGCAGCGCCACGAAGGCGGCTACTACATTCGCCTGTCCGTATTCGACAAGCCGGGCGCCTTCGCCGGCATTGCGACGCGCATGGCCGAGCGCGGCATTTCGCTCGAAAGCATCGTCCAGCGGGCGCGAAACCCGAAGGACGGCAAGCAGGCCGGCGGGCCGGTGCCAGTCGTCCTAATTACTTACGCCACGACCGAGAAACTCGTGCGCGAAGCCCTCGACGCCATCGTGGCGGACGGATATGTGGCGGAACGGCCGCAATCCATCCGAATCGAACGAGAATAGGCCGAGGGACGGAACCGAATTTTCAGCCCGGGAAAGAAGAACATGGTCGATCTCGTCGTCAAGGAAGACAAAATCATCGAGCGCATCCTCTCCACGGAGTTGGTGCGCGTGACCGAGCGCGCCGCCGTCTCCTCGGCGCGTCTGCGCGGTCGCGGCGACGAGAAGGCGGCCGACCAGGCGGCTGTGGACGCGATGCGTCGCGAACTGAACCGCCTGCCGATCCACGGCAAGGTGGTGATCGGCGAAGGCGAGCGCGACGAGGCGCCGATGCTGTTCATCGGCGAGGAAGTCGGCACAAAGACCGGGCCGCGTGTCGACATCGCGGTCGATCCGCTCGAAGGCACGACGCTCTGCGCCAAGGACATGCCCGGCTCGATCGCCGTCATGGCGATGGCGGAAGCCGGCACGCTGCTCAACGCGCCCGACGTCTACATGGACAAGATCGCCATCGGACCCGGCTATCCGAAGGGCGTCGTCGATCTCGACGCGAGCCCGGCCGACAACATCAACGCGCTCGCCAAGGCCAAGGGCGTCGCCGCCGGCGAGATTACGGTCGTCATTCTCGACCGTCCGCGCCATGCCGACCTGATCGCCGCCTGCCGCAAGGCCGGCGCCTCGATCCGCCTCATCACCGACGGCGACGTGGCCGGCATCATCCATTGCGCGCAGGCCGAGGAGACGGGCTGCGATCTCTATCTCGGCACGGGCGGCGCGCCGGAAGGCGTGCTGGCGGCGGGCGCGCTGCGCTGCGTCGGCGGCCAGATGCAGGGCCGCCTGATCCTCGACACGCAGGCCAAGGTCGAGCGCGCCGGCAAGATGGGCGTGAAAGACCCGAAGAAGAAATACGACATCAAGGAACTGGCCTCGGGCGACGTCATCGTCTGCGCCACGGGCGTGACCGACGGCGCGCTGCTGAAGGGCGTGAAGTTCCACCCGAAGCTCATCACGACCGAGACGATCATCTATCGCTCGGTGACCGGCACCGTGCGCCGCATCTTCGCGGAGCACCGCCAGTTCGAGAAGTTCAAGCTCGACTGAGCCGCGCCGTGGTCGGCCGCGTCTCGGCGCTGCGGGTCTATCCCGTCAAGTCGATGCGCGGTTTCGCGTCGGATTCCGCGCGCATCGTTTCGCGTGGAATCGAAGGCGACAGGCTCTACGCCGTGCGCGACGAGGCCGGCAAGTTCGGCTCGGGAAAGAACACCCGGCGTTTTGCGCGCATGGACGGGCTGGCGCTCTGGTCGGCGCGCCTGGGCGGCGAGAGCGTCGAGGTCCTGCCGCCGGACGGCGCGGGCTGGCTCGATGCGCAGGGCGCGGAAGCCGCCGCGCTCTTGAGCGCGCAGGTCGGCCGCCCCGTGACGATCGCCCGCGAGACCGACATCTCGCATTTCGACGCCGCGCCCGTGCACATCGTGACGACGGCCGATCTCGCCGCGCTCGAAATTATGGGCGGCGCGCGGCCGGCTTTCGAGAGCTTTCGCCCGAACATCCTGATCGAGAGCGCAGAGCGTTCGGAATCGTGGCTCGGACGGCGCATGAGGATCGGCTGCGCCGAACTCGAGATTCTGGCGCCGACCGAGCGCTGCCTGATGGTCAATGTCGCGCCCGACGGACGCGCCGGCCCGGATTTACTGCGTCCGCTGGCGCAGCACGCGGATGCGTGTTTCGGGGTTTATGCGGATGTGGTGGCAAGCGGCGCGGTAAGTGTAGGGGATGCGGCTGGCTTCGCGTTGTGAGCGAGCCAATTTACCGAGCGTCATGCCCGGGCTTGTCCCGGGCATCCACGTCAGGACAGTCGAAGATGATGCTGGCGTTCGCCGCAATCCATCGGCGTGGATGGCCGGGACGTAGGCGAGCGAAGCGACGCCGTCTCATGACGGCTATGCCCGGCCATGACGGCAGAGTAGTTCGCTAAATCTCCATCACCGGCTTCGTGCGCCAATCATAACGGATCGTCGCCCAGCGCACGGCGAAATGGCCCGCCACGATTCCCCATGCGCAAATGCCGCGTGGAAGATCGAGGCCGATCGTCAGGACCATGTAGAGCGCGCAGAACAGCGCCACGAGGATCGCAAGGTAGCGCCCCGGCAGCATGATCTCCGGCGTCTCGCGCACGAGAATGTCGCGCAGCACGCCGCCGCCGACGCCGCTGACGCAGCCGACGAAGAGAACGCCCGGCAGCGGGACGCCGACGGCGCGCGCCGCCTCGACGCCGACGACCGCGAAGGCCGGCGTGCCCGCCGCGTCGATCAGTTCGACGATTTTCTCGATGCGCCCGACCGTCTGCACCTTGCGCGCGATGAGGATGGCGAGGCCCGTCGAGAGCGCGATCAGCGGCAGGTAGGCGGCGTTGGTGAGCACGGGCGGGATCGTCTGCAGCAGCACGCCGTCGCGCAGCAGGCCGCCGCCGAGCGACGAGACGAGCGCCGTCATGAAGACGCCGACGAGATCGTAGCCCTTGCGTGCGCCGACGAGCGCGCCCGACACCGCCCATGCGACGACCGCCATGTAGTCGAGCATGACAGGCAGGTGGAAATCTTGCGCCATAACGACTCCCTCGGGCGCGGATGGTAGCAAGAGTCGCGTCGGCCCTCATCCTGAGGAGGCGCGAAGCGCCGTCTCGAAGGATGCGGATTGCGGCCGTCCTTCGAGACGCTGCCCGCGGCCGCTCCTCAGGACGAGGATGCAGGGACGCCCCGCCTTCCCCCTGTGCGCCGCGCCCGCTACATATCCGGCATGGCCCGCGTCTATCTCGACCACAACGCAACCTCGCCGCTCCGCCCGGAAGCGCGAACGAAAATGCTCCAGGCGCTCGACGCCGGCGGCAACGCCTCGTCCGTCCATGCCGAGGGCAGGGCTGCGCGCGCCTTCGTCGAGGAAGCGCGCGAAAGGGTCGCAGCCCTCGTCGGCGGCAAGGCGCGCAACGTCGTCTTCACGTCGGGGGCGACGGAGGGGCTGAACCTCGCCCTGTCGCCGGCCTGGCGCGGGCCTTCCGGCGCGCCGGAACGCCTGCTGATTTCGGCGACCGATCACGTCGCGGCCCACGAGGGCCACAGGTTCGGCGCGGCGGTCTCGTCGCTGGCGGTCGATCGAGACGGACGGCTGGATCTCGCCGCGCTCGACGCCGCGCTGGCGCAAGAGGGCCGGCCGATGCTCTGCCTGCAGGCCGCAAACAACGAGACCGGCGTGCTGCAACCCGTCGCCGATGCGGCGGCAAGGGTCCATGCGGCAGGCGGCCTCGTCGTGACCGACGCCGTGCAGGCCGCCGGTCGCGTGCCCTGTACGTTCGAGACGACCGGGGCCGACATGCTGGTCGTCTCGTCCCACAAGATCGGCGGGCCGATGGGCGTCGGCGCGCTGGTCGTCCGCGATCCGTCGATCGTCTGCGATTCCGTGATGATCCGGGGCGGCGGGCAGGAGCGCGGAATCCGCGCCGGCACCGAGAACGTGGCCGCGATCGCCGGTTTCGGCGCTGCGGCCGGATGCGTGACCGGCGCGCCGGAGACGCCGCGGATCGCAGCGTTGCGCGACGAATTCGAGGCCCGGCTGAAGGCGCTGGCGCCCGATGTCGTGATCTATGGGGCGGCCGCGCCGCGCCTTCCCAACACGTCCGCCTTCTCGATCCCCGGAACCTCGGCCGAGACCATGCTGATGGCGACCGATCTCGCGGGCCTGGCCGTGTCATCGGGCTCGGCCTGTTCGTCCGGCAAGGTCAAGACGTCGCATATCCTGGCCGCCATGGGGATTTCCGCCGATGTGGCCAAAGGAACGCTGCGCGTCAGCTTCGGCTGGAATTCAGGCGCGGCGGAGGTCGAGGCGGCGCTGGCCGCGCTCGCCGGCATTCTCGCGCGAAAACAGCGCAAAACGGCGTGAACAGCCTCGTTTGCGTTGCAGCGCGGGTTGAATGGAACCGTTCAAAGGTACATTATAGAGGCTCCGACCGGCGGCCCTTGAAACCGCGCAGGGCAGGAGTGAATTATGGCGGCTGTTAAAGAGACCGTCGATCGCGTGAAGGCGATCGACGTGGATGCCTACAAGTACGGGTTCGTCACAGACATCGAATCCGAGAAGGCGCCCAAGGGGCTGAACGAGGACATCGTTCGCTTCATTTCCGCAAAGAAGAACGAACCGGACTGGCTGACCGAATGGCGCCTCGACGCCTATCGCCGCTGGCTGACGATGCGCGAGCCGGACTGGGCGCGCGTCGAATATCCGAAGATCGACTTCCAGGACCTCTACTACTATTCCGCGCCCAAGAGCATGGACGACGGCCCCAAGTCGCTCGACGAGGTCGATCCCGAACTCCTGCGCACCTACGAGAAGCTCGGCATTCCGCTGCGCGAGCAGGAGATTCTGGCGGGCGTGCAGACCTCGAAGGTCGCCGTCGACGCCGTGTTCGATTCGGTCTCCGTCGCGACCACCTTCCGCGCCGAACTGGCGAAGGCCGGCGTCATATTCTGCCCGATTTCGGAAGCCGTGCATTCGCACCCCGAACTCGTGAAGAAATATCTCGGCTCCGTCGTGCCGGTGACCGACAATTATTATGCGACGCTGAATTCGGCGGTCTATTCCGACGGCTCCTTCGTCTACATTCCGCCGGGCGTGCGTTGCCCGATGGAACTGTCGACCTATTTCCGCATCAACGAGCGCAACACCGGCCAGTTCGAGCGCACGCTGATCATCGCCGACGCGGGCTCCTACGTTTCCTATCTAGAAGGCTGCACCGCGCCGCAGCGCGACGAGAACCAGTTGCACGCCGCCGTCGTCGAACTGGTCGCGCACGAGGACGCCGAGATCAAATATTCGACGGTGCAGAACTGGTATCCCGGCGACAGCGAAGGCAAGGGCGGCATCTACAATTTCGTGACGAAGCGCGGCGATTGCCGCGGCGCGCGCTCGAAGATTTCGTGGACGCAGGTCGAAACGGGCTCGGCCATCACCTGGAAATATCCGTCCTGCATCCTGCGCGGCGACGACAGCCGCGGCGAGTTCTATTCGATCGCCATTTCCAACGGCCGCCAGCAGGTCGATTCCGGCACGAAGATGATCCACCTCGGCAAGAACACGACGAGCCGGATCATTTCCAAGGGCATTTCGGCCGGCCGCTCCAACAACACCTATCGCGGCCAGGTGAGCGCGCACCGCAAGGCGACCAACGCCCGCAATTTCACCAATTGCGACTCCTTGCTGATCGGCCACGAATGCGGCGCGCATACCGTGCCCTACATGGAAGCCAAGAATGCGTCGGCCGTGTTCGAACACGAGGCGACCACGTCGAAGATATCGGAAGACCAGCTCTTCTACTGCACGCAGCGCGGCCTGTCGGAGGAAGAAGCGACGGCGCTGATCGTCAACGGCTTCGTGCGCGACGTGCTGCAGCAATTGCCGATGGAATTCGCTGTCGAAGCCCAGAAGCTGATCGCCATCTCACTCGAGGGGAGCGTGGGGTGAGTCCCGTCATTGCGAGGAGCGAAGCGACGAAGCAATCCATCCATGTGGACAGATCCGGTGGATGGATTGCTTCGCTTCGCTCGCAATGACGGCCAGGCGCCCAAAGCAAGTTTGAACGGAAAAGAAATGCTCGAAGTCAGAAACCTCCACGTCTCGGTCGGCGACCGCAAGATTCTCGACGGCCTGAACCTCACCGTGAAGGACGGCGAGGTCGCCGCCATCATGGGGCCGAACGGCACCGGCAAGTCGACGCTCTCCTACGTCATCGCAGGGCGCGAGGACTACGAGGTGGAGCAGGGCGAAGTGCTGCTCGACGGCGTCAACCTTCTCGACATGGACGTGACCGAGCGCGCCAATGCCGGCGTGTTTCTCGCGTTCCAGTATCCGCTGGAGATTCCCGGCGTCGCCACCATGACGTTTCTCAAGGCCGCGCTGAACGCGCACGCCCGCGCGCGCGGCGACAAGGAATTGCAGACGCCCGAATTCATGAAGCGCGTGCGTGAGGCGGCGGGCAAGCTCGGCGTCAACCAGGACATGCTGAAGCGCCCGCTCAACGTCGGCTTTTCCGGCGGCGAGAAGAAGCGCATGGAAATCCTGCAGATGGCGCTGCTGCAGCCGAAATTCGCCATCCTCGACGAAACGGATTCCGGTCTCGACATCGACGCCCTGCGCATCGTCGCCGATGGCGTGAACGCCCTGCGCGCGCAGAACCGTTCGTTCCTCGTCATCACGCACTACCAGCGCCTGCTCGACTACATCAAGCCGGACACGGTGCACGTGATGGCCAAGGGCAGGATCGCCAAGACCGGCGGGCCGGAACTGGCGCTCGAACTCGAAAAGTCCGGCTATGCCGGCTTCGTCGGCGAGGCGGCATGAACCGTCCGATCCCCATGGCGCAGCGCACGGAAGCGGAAGCCGCCTATATCGACGCGTTCGATTCGGCTGATCTGCGGCTGCGCGGCGCGACCGACCTGCGCGCCGCCGCCATGGCGCGCTTCGAGGCGGCCGGCCTGCCGAGCCGCCGGGTCGAGTCCTGGCACTATACGGACCTGCGTGCGCTGCTGCGCGAGGCGGCGCCTGTCCGCGCTCCGGACGACGTGAGCGTCGCCCGCGCCCGCGAATGCCTCGACCACAATGCACGCCTCGGCGGCGTCAGACTCGTCGTCGTCAACGGCGCCTTCCGGCCCGATCTCTCCGACATGGCCGACCTGCCGGCCGGCGTGACCCTGCATTCCCTCTCCGATGCGCTGGTCGCCGGCGACGCCGAGATTCTCGCCGCGCTGACGGCGAACGGACTCGGCGGCGATGATCCCGTCGTCGCGCTCAACGCTGCGCTGATGCAGGACGGCGTCGCGCTGCGCATCGCGCCCGGCGCGCAGGTCGAGCGGCCGCTGGCGCTCATCAACATGATGACCGGCGGCGGGGCTCACGCCGCCTTCACGCGTTCGGTCGTGCTCGTCGGCGCAGGCGCCCGCGTGCGGCTGTTCGAGATGACCGGAGCCTGCGCGCCGTCGGCGACGCAGACCAACGAAGCGCTGGTGATCGCGATCGGCGATGGCGCGAAGGTCGAATTGTTCTCGTCCGTCGAGCAGCAGGGGCCGGGCGCGGTGGCGCTGCATTCGCTTCTGGCGACCCTCGGCGCGGACGCCGACCTCTCGTCCTTCTGCTTCACCCCGTCGGCCGCCACGGCCCGCCGCCAGATTTTCGCGCGGCTGAACGGAGAGCGGACCAACGTGCGCTTCGGCGGCCTGTCGCTGTTGCGGGGCAAGGAGCACGCCGACACTACGCTGGTCGTCGACCACGCCGTGCCGCATTGCACGAGCCGCGAATTGTTCCGGCACATTCTCGACCACGAATCGACCGGCGTCTTCCAGGGCAAGGTCGTCGTGCGCCAGCACGCGCAGAAGACAGACGGCGCGATGAAGAGCCAGGCGATCATGCTCGGCGACGACGCCGTGATGAACAACAAGCCGGAACTCGAAATCTTCGCCGACGACGTGGTCTGCGGGCACGGCGCCACCGTCGGCCAGCTCGACGACGACCAGATTTTCTATCTGCGCGCCCGCGGCCTCTCGAAGCCCGAAGCGGAATCCCTGCTGCTCGAAGCCTTCGCCGGCGAGGCGCTCGACATGGTGACGGACGAAGCCCTGCGCGAGCGCTACGCCGCGATCACGCAGGACTGGCTGTCGCGGAGGGGCGAGGCATGAACGCCCACGCGCCCTACGACGTCGAAAAGCTGCGGCGGGATTTTCCGATTCTCGCGGAAAAGCCCTACGGCAAGGACCTCGTCTATCTCGACAACGCCGCCTCCGCGCAGAAGCCGCGACAGGTGATCGAGCGCATGGTGCATGTCTACGAGCACGAATACGCCAACGTGCATCGTGGCCTGCACTATCTCGCCAATGCGGCGACCGACGCCTTCGAGGGCGCGCGCTCGAGCGTGCGACGCTTCCTGAACGCGGAATCCAGCGACGAGATCGTGTTCACCCGTTCCGCGACGGAGGCGATCAATCTCGTCGCCGCCTCGTTCGGGCAGGCGCATATCGGGGAAGGCGACGAAATCGTCCTCTCGATCATGGAGCACCATTCCAACATCGTGCCCTGGCATTTCCATCGCGAGCGCAAGGGCGCGGTGCTGAAATGGATCGAGATCGACGACGATGGCCATGTCGATCTCGACGCATTCGAGAAGCAGCTGACGGACAGGACGAAGATCGTCGCGATCACGCACATGTCGAACGTGCTCGGCGCGCCGACGCCGATCGCCGACATCGTGCGCATCGCCCACGCCCACGGCGTTCCCGTGCTGGTCGACGGCTCGCAGGGGGCGGTGCATCTCGACGTCGACGTGCGGGCGCTCGACGCCGATTTCTACGTCTTCACCGGCCACAAGGTGTACGGACCGACCGGCATCGGCGTGCTCTATGGCAAGAAGAAGTGGCTGGAAAGCCTGCCGCCCTTCAACGGCGGCGGCGAGATGATCGAGGTCGTGACCCGCGACCGCGTCACCTATAACGCGCCTCCGCATCGCTTCGAGGCCGGCACGCCGCCGATCGTCCAGGCGGTGGGGCTCGGCGCCGCGCTCGACTACATGGACGAGGTGGGCCGCTCGGCGATCCGCGCGCACGAGGCCGATCTCACGGCTTACGCGATGGACCTGCTGTCGCGCATGAATTCGCTGCGCATCATCGGCAAGGCGAAGGACAAGGGGCCGATCGTCGCCTTCGAGATGAAGGGCGCGCACGCCCACGACGTCGCCACCATCATCGACCGCGCAGGCGTCGCGGTGCGCGCGGGAACCCATTGCGCCATGCCGTTGCTCGAACGCTTCGGCGCGACATCGACGTGCCGCGCTTCGTTCGCGCTCTACAACACGCGCGCCGAGATCGACGCGCTGGCCGCCGCCCTGCAACGGGCGGAAGCCCTGTTTTCGTGAGGACGCCATGACCGAGGCAACGGACGCCCCGTTCTCCCCCAACCGGCCTGCGATCGACTTTTCCAAGGAATTGTCGGCGGAGGATTACGACCGGCTGACCGAGGACATCATCGCCGCGCTGAAATCGGTGTACGATCCGGAGATTCCGGCCGACATCTACGAACTCGGCCTGATCTACCGCGTCGAGATCGACGAATCCCGCTTCGTGAACATCGACATGACGCTGACCGCGCCGGGCTGCCCGGTGGCCGGCGAAATGCCGCTGTGGGTGGAGAGCGCGGTCTCGGGCGTGCAGGGCATCGCGGGCGTGAAGGTCAACATGGTCTTCGATCCGCCGTGGGACCAGAGCCGCATGTCTGAAGAGGCGCGCGTGGCGCTGGACATGTGGTGAGGCTGGCGGATACGGGCGGCCGCGCCTATATTCGTCACAGACTCTATTCGCAGGGCCTTGAACCCTGAAGGGAGAGAGACATGGGCGTTCGCCCGAAAATGAACGTGATTTCCCTGACCGAGGCCGCAGCCGCGCGCCTGCAGGAGATCGTCTCGAACGCCGAAAAGCCGCCGTTCGGCCTGCGCGTCGGCGTCAGGAACGGCGGTTGCGCCGGCATGTCCTACACGATGGAAATGGCCGATGCGCCCAATCCCGGCGACGAGATCGTCGAGGACAAGGGCGTGCGCGTGCTGGTCGACCCCAAGGCCGTGCTTTTCCTGCTCGGCACGCAGATGGACTTCCAGACCAGCAAGCTGTCGTCGGGCTTCGTCTTCAACAATCCCAACCAGACCTCGGCCTGCGGCTGCGGCGAGAGCGTGGCCATCACGCCGGCGAGCCTGTCCGAAGGCGAGCGCACGGGGGCGTGAGGCTACGTCATTGCGAGGAGCGCAGCGACGAAGCAATCTAGGGGCCGCAATTCGGCTCTGGATTGCTTCGCTGCGCTCGCAATGACGAGACCTACATGGACGCCGAATCCGTCGAAGACTTCTTCGCGCCTTTCGCGCGCGTACGCGCCAAGAGGATGTTCTCCGGCCACGGCGTCTATGTCGATGACGCCTGCATCGCGCTCTGCGTGCTGGGCGCGATCTGGATCAAGACAGACAGCGACAAGGAGCGCGCCGCGCTGGAGGCGGCGGGGTCGGAGGCCTTCAACTATACGGCGCCGGACGGCGGCGTCCGCATCATGAACGCCTTCTGGAAGCTGCCCGACGCGGCGCTGGACGACGAGGACGAATTGCGCCGCTGGTGCCGGCCGGCGCTGGAAGCCGCCCGGCGCACGGCCGCCGAAAAGGCGCTGAAGAAGGCGCGCAAGGCTGCGAAACCCGGCGGCGCGAAAACCAGGGCGGGAAAAACCGCACGCTCCCGCTCCGCTTCGGCTAAATAGCGGATTTAAAAGGCCGTTCCGGGCGCCCGGACGCGGTCCGAAATTCGCGCCGCGGCCGGGAATCGGATAGGGTCTCCCATCCGATTCCGCCCGCTCCCGCCGGGCTCATTCCAGGTTCCATCTTGGCAGACGAAAACGACACGCCGCCGCCCGGCCAGCCCTCCGACATCAGGCCGGTTTCCATCGTCGACGAGATGAAGCGCTCGTATCTCGATTACGCCATGAGCGTGATCGTCTCGCGCGCTCTGCCCGACGTGCGCGACGGCCTGAAGCCGGTCCATCGGCGCATCCTGTTCTCGATGCACGAGAACGGCCACACGCCCGACAAGTCCTATGTCAAGTCGGCGCGCATCGTCGGCGACGTGATGGGCAAGTATCATCCGCACGGCGACGCCGCGATCTACGACGCGCTCGTGCGCATGGCGCAGCCCTTCTCGATGCGCCTGCCGCTGATCGACGGGCAGGGCAATTTCGGCTCGGTCGACGGCGATCCGCCGGCGGCGATGCGCTACACGGAATCGCGGCTCGCCCGTCCCGCGCTGGCGCTGCTGGACGACATCGACGAGGGCACGGTCGATTTCCAGCCGAACTACGACGGCAAGGAGCACGAGCCGGTCGTGCTGCCGGCGCGCCTGCCCAACCTCCTGGTCAATGGCGCGGGCGGCATCGCGGTCGGCATGGCGACGAACATTCCCCCGCACAATCTGGGCGAGGTGATCGACGCGACGATCGCCATGATCGACCGGCCCGACATGAGCATCGCCGACCTGATCGAGATCGTGCCGGGGCCGGATTTCCCGACGGGCGGTTCGATCGTCGGCCGCTCCGGCGTGCATTCGGCCTATCTCACCGGCCGCGGCTCGGTGATGATCCGCGCGAAGGTGGACGTCGAGGAGACCCGCGCCGGCCGTTCCGCGCTGATCGTCAGCGAGATTCCCTATCAGGTGAACAAGGCGACGCTGGTCGAGCGCATCGCCGAACTCGTGCGCGAGAAGAAGGTCGAGGGCATTTCCGACCTGCGAGACGAGTCCGACCGCGACGGCATGCGCATCGTCATCGAACTGAAGCGCGACGCGGTTCCAGACGTCGTGCTGAACCAGCTCTACCGCTTCACGGCGATGCAATCGTCATTCGGCGTCAACATGATCGCGCTGAACGGCGGCAAGCCGGAAATGCTCAACCTGAAGGACGTGCTGCGCGCCTTCATCGACTTCCGCGAGGACGTCGTTACACGGCGGACCAAGCATCGCCTCAACAAGGCGCGCGACAATGCGCATCTGCAGGTGGGCCTTGCGATCGCGGTCGCCAATATCGACGAGGTGATCCGCCTGATCCGCACGTCGCCGGACGCCAGCGCTGCGCGCGAAGCCCTGATGGAGCGCGCCTGGCCGGCGCGCGACATGGCGCCGCTGGTGGCGCTGATCGCCGATCCGCGCCACAACCTCGACGCCGACGGCAATATCCACCTGTCGGAAGCGCAGGCCCGCGCCATTCTCGACCTGCGCCTGCAGCGCCTGACCGCGCTCGGCCGCGACGAGATCGCCGAGGCGCTGAACAAGCTCGCCGCCGAGATCGCCGATTACCTCGAGACGCTGCGTTCGCGCGAAAAGCTGTTCGGAATCGTCAAGTCGGAACTGATCGAGGTGCGCGAGGCGCACGCCACGCCGCGCCGCACAATCATCCTGGACGCCGCCGGCGACATGGAGGACGAGGACCTCATCCAGCGCGAGGACATGGTCGTCACCGTTTCGCATGCCGGCTACATCAAGCGCGTGCCGCTCTCGACCTACCGGGCGCAGCGTCGCGGCGGCAAGGGCCGTTCGGGCATGCAGACCCGCGAGGAGGATTTCGTCGCGCGGCTGTTCGTGGCCTCGACGCATACGCCCGTGCTGTTCTTCTCCTCGCGCGGCCAGGTCTACAAGGAGAAGGTGTGGCGGCTGCCGCTGGCTGCGCCGCAGGCGACAGGGAAATTCCTGCGCAACATCCTGCCGCTGGAAGCCGACGAGCGCATCACGACGATCATGCCTTTGCCGGAAGACGAGGAGAGCTGGGGCACGCTCGACGTGTTCTTCGCCACGACGGGCGGCACGGTGAGGCGCAACAAGCTTTCCGATTTCACGCAGGTGAACCGCGCCGGCAAGATCGCCATGAAGCTGGACGAGGGCGAAGCGATCGTCGACGTGGCGATCTGCACCGAAGGCGACGACGTCCTTCTGACGACGGCGCAGGGCCAGTGCATCCGCTTCGCCGTGCCGGAAGTGCGCGTCTTCAAGGGCCGCGACTCGATGGGCGTGCGCGGCATTTCGCTGGAGAAGGAAGACCGCGTCATCTCGCTGTCGATCCTGCGCCATTTCGAGGCGACCCCCGACGAACGCGCCGCCTATCTCAAGATGCGTCGCGCCATCGCCGGCGAGGCGGCCGGCGAGAACGGCGTCGAGACGGAAACGGAAGGCGTCGAGGAGACGAGCGGCGCCGGCGTCAACGGGGAACAGCTCGCGCAGGAACGCTATGTCGAGATGTCGGTCGCCGAACAGCACATCCTCACCGTTTCGGTGAACGGCTACGGCAAGCGCACGTCCTCGTTCGAGTACAGAATTACCGGTCGCGGCGGCAAGGGCATCGTCGCGATGACGGTCAACGAGCGCAACGGCCCGATCGTCGCGTCGTTCCCGGTCGAGGATTCCGACCAGATCATGCTTGTGACGGACGGCGGCCAGCTCATCCGCTGCCCGGTCGACGGCATCCGCACGACCGGCCGCAGCGCCCAGGGCGTGACGGTGTTCAACACCGCCGACGACGAGAAGGTCGTCTCGGTCGAACGCGTCGCGGCCGAAGAGGAAGAGGGCGAGAACGTAGACGGCGGCGAGGAGTGACCTTGCCATCTTCGTCCTGCTGCGCCTAGATCGCTGCGGTTCGCGAAAGAAAGACAGATGTGCATCGCCCTCTACACCGGCTCCTTCGATCCCCTTACCAACGGCCATGTCGACGTGATCCGGCAGGCGGCCGCCGTCTGCGACCGCATCGTCGTCGGCATCGGCGTGCATCCCGGCAAGACCCCGGTGTTTTCGGCGGACGAGCGCGCCGACCTGATCCGCGCCGCCTGCGGCGACATGCTGAAGGCCGAGAAATGCGAGCTTGCCGTTGCGACCTTCGCCGGCCTCGCCGTCGAGGCGGCCCGCGAGCACAAGGCCGGCATGATGATCCGCGGCCTGCGCGACGGGACAGACCTCGATTACGAAATGCAGATGGCCGGCATGAACGGCGTGATGGCGCCGGAGGTCCGCACGGTCTTCTTCGCCGCCACGCCGGGCGTGCGCCACATCACCGCCACGCTGGTGCGCCAGATCGCCGCCATGGGCGGCGACATCCGGCCCTTCGTTCCCAAGGTCGTGGCCGCCGCGCTGAAGAAGCGCATGGCGGAACGGGCGAAGAACAAGTGAATTCACGCGAAAGGACAGACATGCGCCTCGACAGACGTTTTCTCCTCGCCGCCGCGCCGGCGCTGATGCTGGCGGCTTCCGGCGTCAACGCCGCTGGCGACGCCGACACGATCATCATGGACACGACCAAGGGCCGCGTCGTGATCGAACTCTTCCCGGACATCGCGCCCAAGCACGCCGCGCAGATCAAGGCGCTGGTGAAGGAAAAATTCTACGACGGCATCGTCTTCCACCGCGTGATCGACGGCTTCATGGCGCAGACCGGCGATCCGACGGGCACCGGCACGGGCGGCTCGAAACTGCCGAACATTCCCGCTGAATTCTCCAGCCAGCATTTCGGTCGCGGCACGGTAGGCATGGCGCGCTCGAGCAGCCCGAATTCGGCCAATTCGCAATTCTTCATCGTCTTCGGCGACGCGGGATTCCTGGACGGCAAGTATACGGTCGTCGGCCAGGTGAAGTCGGGCATGGAGAATGTCGACAAGATCAAGCGCGGCGAGCCTGTCGTAAATCCCGACAAGATCACCAAGATGCGCCTCGCCACCGATCCGAAGTGACGATGGCAGGGGCGCGCGTCTTGTTGCGCGCCTCGCCCGTCATCGCGACGGCGTTGCTGCCGGGCGTGCTGTGGCCCGGCGCTGGCCTGGCGCAGAACGCTTATCAGGTCGGCCCGCCCAACGAATATCTGCAGACGCATCCGATGGGTCCGGTGCGCACGGACATGGACGCCGACCGGCATTGCCTCGGCGGCTACAATGCCGAGGTCCCCTACGCGACGAACACCTGCATGCCCGCGATCGCCGGCCGCGGCTTCACGATGACGCGGACGACCGGCGCAGCGGCGCCGTCGCCCGACGAACCATTGTCGCGCCCGACGCAGGTGGCCGACGCCATCCTCGCCTGCTGGTCGCCGCCGGCGGGGCCGGCCCGGGAGATCACGCTGCGTGTCGCCTTCTCGAGGATGGCGCAGCCGATCGGCGCGAAAATCACCTATGTGAAAGCGCCGGACAAGGCGGCCGGCGACGCGCTGCGCGCCTCGCTCCTGAGGGCGCTGGAAGGCTGCGCGCCCTTGCGGTTTACCCCGGCGCTGGGGAAGTCTATAGCGGGGCGTCCGTTCGCCATCCGCTTTGTCCTTCCCGCGCGAAGCTGAAGCAAAATCAGGCGAAACGCTCGAAAACAGGAGGTCCCATGGCGGACGAAGGCAATACGCTCACGCTCGAGACGACGAAGGGCCCGGTGGTCATCCGCATGCGCCCGGATCTCGCGCCGAACCATGTCGCGCATATCAAGAAGCTGGTCGGCGAAGGCTTCTACGACGGCATCGTCTTCCACCGCGTGATCGACGGCTTCATGGCGCAGACCGGCTGCCCGCACGGCACCGGCACCGGCGGCTCGAAATATCCGAACCTCAAGCAGGAGTTCAACGCGGCCCCGCACAAGCGCGGCACGTGCTCGATGGCGCGCGCCGCCAGCCCCGATTCCGCCAACAGCCAGTTCTTCATCTGCTTCGACGACGCGAGCTTTCTCGACCGTCAATACACGGTGTGGGGCGAGGTCGTGTCGGGCATGGAGAACGTCGACAAGATCAAGCGTGGCGAACCCGTGCGCGATCCCGACAAGATCGTTTCGGCCAAGATGAACTGAAGTCGCGAATTCCCTCTCCCCTACGCGGGGAGAGGGCGTATATACATGTATTGACATTTTTAGAATTCCGCCTATTTTCAGCGCTGAACGACGGGCGCGGGTAGGGCGATGCCGATCACGAAAGCTTTCAAGTCGGGCAACAGCCAGGCGGTGCGCATCCCCGCCGAGATCGCTTACGCCGATATGACGCAGGACCTGCAGATCACGCGGACCGGCGACGTCATTACGATCTGGCCCGCAAAGGGCGACATCAAGGCCGCGATCGAGGAACTGAGAACCCTGCCGCGACCGAGCGAAACCGAAGTGCGGGAGCCGATTGAAATTCCCGAACGGGAATAATATCGGCATGCCGTATCTCATCGACACGAATATCGCGATCCACGCGCGCGACGGCGACGCGCAGGTCCTGGCGAAGTTCACCGAACATGCGGGCGCGACAATGCTCTCTTCGCTGAGCCTCGCAGAAATGCAACGCGGCTTGTACAAGAACCCGGACCTGTTTGCGGCGCGCGCCAGGCGGCTGGATGCCTTGCTGCGCGCCGTTCGGGTTCTGCCGTTCGACGCGCCCGCGGCTCTCGCCTATGGCCAGATCATCGCGGCCTGCGGCTGGAGCAAGGGACGGGATTTCGACAGGATGATCGCGGCTCACGCGATCGCGTCGCGCGCTACGTTCGTCACCGACAATGTCGCCGACTTCCACGATATACCGGGCCTGGCGATCGAGAACTGGTTGAGAGAGCCGTGATCGGGATCAGCTTGGAGATGGGACGCGGCGTTTCTCTCATGTGCGACGCGCCATGCGCGTAGACCTCTTCGACTTCGAGCTTCCGCCCGAGCGCATCGCGCTGCGACCGGCCGAGCCGCGCGACAGCGCGCGGATGCTCGTCGTGCGGCCGGACGGGCTCGAAGACCGGATCATCCGTGAATTGCCGGATTTCCTGCGGCCGGGCGACGCGCTTGTCGTCAACGACACCCGCGTCATTCCGGCGCGGCTCGAAGGCATTCGCGCGCGCGGCGAAAATCTAGCGCGCACGGAAGTCACGCTGATACGCCGCGAGAATTCGCACCAATGGCGCGCGCTGGCGAAACCTGCAAAGCGCCTCGCCGCGGGCGACCGCATCCGTTTCGGCGAGGCCTCCGAGAGCATGGCCTGCCTGCTCGCCTCGCTCGACGCCGACGTGGTCGAGCGCAACGAAGGCGAAGTGCTGCTGTCCTTCCATCTCGACGGCGCGGCGCTGGACGAGGCGATCGGCAGGCTCGGGCACATGCCGCTGCCGCCCTATATCGCGGCGCGGCGGGCGGACGACGAAAAGGATTCCGCCGACTACCAGACGATGTTCGCGCGCGAGCCGGGCGCGGTCGCTGCGCCCACCGCCGGCCTGCATTTCACGACGGCGCTGACGGAAGCGATCGAGGCGAGGGAAGTCGCGCTGCATCGCGTGACGCTGCATGTCGGGGCGGGCACCTTCCTGCCCGTGAAGGTCGACGATACGGACGCCCATGTCATGCATTCGGAATGGGGCAGCGTGAGCGCCGAGACGGCGGCGGCGCTGAACGCGGCGCGGGCGAAGGGCGGGCGGGTCTTCGCCGTCGGCACGACCGCTCTGCGCATTCTGGAAAGCGCGGCGACGGACGACGGCGCGGTGCAGCCCTTTTCCGGCGACACGTCGATCTTCATCACGCCGGGCTACCGCTTTCGCGCGGTGGATGCGCTGGTGACGAATTTCCATCTGCCGCGCTCGACGCTGTTCATGCTGGTTTCGGCCTTCTCGGGGCTGGAGAGGATGCGCGCCGCCTACGCCCACGCCATAGCTTCGAACTACCGATTCTACTCCTATGGCGACGCCTGCCTGCTGTTGCGCTAGTCTCCGGCATCGGGAGGGCGCGACATGGCGAAGATCGATTCCATCGAATCCCTGCGGCGCGTGCTCGGCGAACCGCGTCCGACGACGATCAAGAAAGTGCTGGATCATCTCGACGAGCAGGCGCGCGACTTCGTTGGGACGAGCGCCTTCGCCGTGCTTTCGACGCTCGGCGCCGACGGGACGGTCGAAGCCTCGCCCAAGGGCGACGAACCGGGATTCGTGCATGTCGAGGACGAACGCACGCTGCTGATGCCCGAGCGCGCCGGCAACAATCTCGCCTTCGGCCTGCAGAACATCATCGCGACCGGCAAGGTCGGCATGATCTTCCTGAAGCCGCGCACCGGCGAGACCCTGCGGGTCACGGGGACAGCGGAAATCCTCGACGATTCCGATCTGCGCGAAAAGCTGGGCACGCCGGAACGCCCGGCGCTGCTCGCCATCCGCATTCGCGTCGATCGCTGCTATTTCCACTGCGCGCGCGCCATGCTGCGCTCGAAATTGTGGGAGCCGGAAAGCTGGCCGGCGCCGGGCCGCGTGAAATTCGGCAAGATCATTGCCCCGCGCGTCGGCGGCGACGAAGCGATGGCGGACGCCATCGACGAACGCATCGCGACGGGCTACGCGACGCGGCTCTGGAGCAATTAGGCGTCGCCGCGAGGGACCGTCCGCATGTCATCCCCGCGAAAGCGGGGATCCAGTCAATTCCGCAGGGCAAGGGAACTGGATGCCCGCTTTCGCGGGCATGACAGAAACATCTTTCACGCCGCGCGCAGCGGCGCGCGCGAAAGATCGTTCAGCGCGGCGATCGCCTTGTTCAGCAGCTTCATGAATTGCGCGGCTTCCTTCTCGCTGAGGCCGCTGAGCAGGATGCGCTGCGTCTCTTCCACGGCCGGCGCGATGCGCTTCAGCATGTCGCGTCCGGCTTTGGTGATCCGCAATTCGCGCGCGCGCCTGTCTTTGGCGCTGATTTCGCGGGCGACGAAACCCTTTTCGACGAGCCGGTCCACGACGCCGCCGATGGTGGTGCGGTCGTAGGCGATGAGGCCCGCCAGCGTCGCCTGGTCGAGGCCGGGTTCTGCGGCGATCTTCGTCAGCGCCGCAAATTGGACGGGCGTCAGGTCGCAGCCGGCCGCGCCGACCTCCGCATGGAACACAGCGACGGCGATCTGCTGGAATCGTCGCGCGAGATGTCCGGGCGCTTCGGTCGGGTCCATCGCCAAGTTCCTTGTTGCGTTCGATGTGGCCATTATTGACAAGCATACCAATCATCAGTATGCTTATCAATAGGCCGTATCGGCGCAAGGCGCCCGCGGCGTCCAGAACAAGCAATCTCCGGGGGAGGCGTTCATGCAGTTTCACGTCGACGGCTATCGCTATGGCGATCCCGAACTCGAGCCTGCCGCCGCGCATGTCGCGCCGAAAGACAAGCCGCCGGCGGAGGTCGACGTGCTGATCGTCGGCTGCGGCCCGGCCGGCCTGACGCTCGCCGCGCAACTTTCCGCCTTCCCCGACATTTCCGTCTGCATCGTCGAGCAGCGGGAAGGGCCGCTGCAACTCGGCCACGCCGACGGCATCGCCTGCCGCTCGATGGAAATGTTCGAGGGCTTCGGCTTCCGCGAGCGCCTGCAGAAGCAGGCCTATTGGGTCAACGAGACGACCTTCTGGAAGCCCGACGACGCCAGGCGCGAAAACATCGTGCGCTCCGGCCGCATCCAGGACGTCGAGGACGGCCTGTCCGACTTTCCGCATGTCATCATGAACCAGGCGCGCGTGCACGATTTCTATCTCGAATTCATGCGCAAGCAGCCGCGCCGGCTGGAGCCGCTGTACGAGCGCCGTTTCGCCGGCCTGCAGATCGCCAACGAGGGAAGCCATCCCGTCACCGTCACGCTGGAGCGCATCGGCGCCGCGCACAAGGGCGAGACCGAGACGGTGCGCGCGAAATATGTCGTGGGCTGCGACGGCGCGCGCTCCGGCGTGCGGCAGGCTCTGGGCCGCGAACTGAAGGGCGATTTCGCCAACCAGGCCTGGGGCGTGATGGACATTCTCGCCGTCACGGATTTTCCCGACATCAGGCTGAAGTCGCTGATCCAGTCTGCCACTGAAGGCGCCATCGTGCTCATTCCGCGCGAGGGCGGCTATCTCGTGCGCATCTATGTCGAACTCGACAAGGTGGCGAAGGACAAGCGCGTGCCCAACAAGGAAGTGACGATCGACTATCTGGTCGCCGCCGCGCAGCGCATCTTCCATCCGTGGAAACTGGAGGCGAAGGAAGTCGCGTGGTGGTCGGTGTATGAAGTCGGCCAGCGCCTTTGCGACAAGTTTGACGACGTTCCGGCCGGCGACAAGAAGGCGCCGCGCGTCTTCATCGCCGGCGACGCCTGCCACACGCACAGCGCCAAGGCGGGGCAGGGCATGAACGTGTCGATGCAGGACACGTTCAATCTCGGCTGGAAGCTGGCGGCCGTGCTGCGCGGCCAATGCGCGCCGGAATTCCTGCACACCTATTCGGCCGAACGCCAGACCATCGCCAAGAACCTGATCGACTTCGACCGCGAATGGACGCAGATGCTGTCGAAGCCGCTGAAGTCGCCGGAAAAGCCCGATGGCGTCGAGCCCGCGCAGATCCAGGATTATTTCATGAAGCACGGCCGCTACACGGCCGGCGTCGCTACGCGCTACACGCCCTCGCTGCTGACCGGCGAGAGCACGCACCAGCATCTGGCGAAGGGCTTCGAGATCGGCACGCGCTTCCATTCCGGGCCGGTGATACGGCTCGGCGACGCCAAGCCGATGCGGCTCGGCGATACGTTGCTGGCCGACGGCCGCTGGCGGCTGTTCGCCTTCTGCGGCCGGCAGGACCCGATGGATGCCGGCGCGCCGATCGCCGGGCTCTGCGACTGGCTGGAAAGGGATGCGTCATCGCCGATGCGGCGATTCACGAAGAAAGGCGCCGACGTGGATTCGGTGATCGACTTCCGCGCTGTCTTCCAGCAGAACCATCGCGACCTGCGGCTGGAGAAAATGCCTGGCTTCCTGCTGCCGGCGAAGGGCAAGCTCGGCCTGCGCGATTACGAGAAGATGTTCTGCCCCGATCTGAAGACGGGTCCCGACATCTACAATCTGCGCGGAATAGATCGCGAGCGCGGCTGCCTGCTGATCGTGCGGCCCGACCAATATGTCGCGCACGTCCTGCCGTTCGATGCGCGCAAGGAACTGGCGGATTATTTCGCGGCGTTCATGTTGGGCTAGCGCTCCAATCCGTCATTGCGAGCGGAGCGAAGCAATCCAGGGATCGAAATGTGGCTCTGGATTGCTTCGTCGCCTGCGCGCAGGCTCCTCGCAATGACGAGTCAGCTCAATCCTTCTTCTTCTCGTTCGCCCCAGGCAGCGCCAGCGCCTCGAAGGCCGAGCCGCCGCCGATCAGGCCGACATTGTTGTACACGCCGAGCTTCTCGCGCGTGTCGGCAATGTCCATGTTGCGCATGGTGAGCTGGCCGATGCGGTCGGCGGGCGTGAACATGCCCGTGCCGCTCTCCATCGTCAGCCGTTCCGGATGATAGGTGAGGTTCGGGCTCGTCGTGTCGAGCAGCGAATAATCGTTGCCGCGCCGCAATTCGATCGTCACCTCGCCGGTGATGGCGCTCGCCACCCAGCGCTGCGCCGTCTCGCGCAGCATCAGCGTCTGCGGGTCGAACCAGCGGCCCTGGTAGAGCAGGCGGCCGAGCCGGCGGCCGTTGTTGCGGTACTGCTCGATCGTGTCCTCGTTGTGGATGCCCGTCACGAGCCGCTCGTAGGCGATGAACAGCAGCGCCATGCCCGGCGCCTCGTAGATGCCGCGGCTCTTGGCCTCGATGATGCGGTTCTCGATCTGGTCGCACATGCCGAGGCCGTGGCGGCCGCCGATGGCGTTCGCTTCGGTGAAGAGATCGAGTGCGCTCGCAAACGTCTTGCCGTTGAGCGCGACGGGCTGGCCCTGCTCGAAACGCACGGACACCGTCTCGTGCGGAACCTTCACGTCCTCGCGCCAGAAGGCGACGCCCATGATCGGATTGACGATGTTCACGCCGGCGTTGAGATATTCGAGATCCTTGGCCTCGTGCGTGGCGCCGAGGATGTTGCTGTCGGTCGAATAGGCCTTCTCGACGCTCGCCTTGTACTCGAAGCCGGCGGCGGCCATGTATTCGCTCATCTCCTTGCGGCCGCCGAGTTCGTCGATGAATTGCTGGTCGAGCCAGGGCTTGTAGATGCGCAGCGACGGGTTGGCGAGCAGGCCGTAGCGGTAGAACCGCTCGATGTCGTTGCCCTTGTAGGTCGAGCCGTCGCCCCAGATGTTGACGCCGTCTTCCTTCATCGCGCTGACGAGCGCCGTGCCGGTCACCGCGCGGCCGAGCGGGGTGGTGTTGAAATAGGTCGCGCCAGCGGTGGTGATGTGGAAGGCGCCGCACTGGATGGCGGCGATGCCTTCGGCGACGAGCTGCGCGCGGCAGTCGATCAGCCGGGCGGCCTCCGCGCCATAGGCCAGCGCCTTGCGCGGGATTTCCTCGTAGTCGCTCTCGTCGGGCTGGCCGAGATTGGCGGTATAGGCGTGCGGGAAGGCGCCCTTGGCGCGCATCCAGTGCACCGCCGCCGAGGTGTCCAGGCCGCCCGAAAAGGCGATGCCGACGCGCTCGCCGACCGGCAGCTTCTGCAGAATGTTCCCTTGCACTTCGCCTACTCCGACTGCCCCCGGACCGGGTCCGGCGGGGAGGAAAGTCAATTCCGGCTACCGTCTAAAGGGTCTGCGCCCGCCGGGCTAGCCCTGCCGCCGCAGCCCCACTAAGACAGCGGCATGACGGCCTTTTCCTTCCGCCTCGCGGCAATCGACGCCGCCGCCCGCACCGGCCTGATCTCGACCGGGCGCGGCGACATCCGCACGCCGGCCTTCATGCCGGTCGGCACAGCGGCGACCGTCAAGGCCATGTACGCCGATCAGGTGCGGGCTTTGGGCGCCGACATCGTGCTCGGCAACGTCTATCACCTGATGCTGCGGCCGGGCGCCGAACGCGTCGCAGCGCTCGGCGGGCTCCACAAGCTCATGAACTGGCCACATCCGATCCTCACCGATTCCGGCGGATTCCAGGTCATGTCGCTGTCGAAGCTCCGCAAGCTCGACGAGAACGGCGTGACCTTCCAGTCGCATCTCGACGGCTCGAAACACGTGCTGACGCCCGAACGCTCGATGGAGATCCAGGCTCTGCTCGGCTCCGACATCCAGATGCAGTTCGACGAATGCATCCGCCTGCCGGCCTCGCGCGAGGATGTCGAGCGCGCCATGCGCCTGTCGCTGCGCTGGGCCGAGCGTTCGCGCAAGGCCTTCGCGGAGCAGGAGGGCCGGGCGATCTTCGGCATCGTGCAGGGCGGCGACGATCGCGCGCTGCGCGTGGAAAGCGCGAAGGCGCTCGCCGATATGGATTTCGGCGGGCTTGCGGTCGGCGGTCTCGCGGTCGGCGAACCGCAGGACGTGATGCTGGCGATGATCGAGACGGTGGAGCCGCACCTGCCGGCAGGCAAGCCGCGCTACCTCATGGGCGTCGGCACGCCCGACGATATCCTGCAGAGCATCGCGCGCGGCATCGACATGTTCGATTGCGTCATGCCGACGCGCGCCGGCCGGCACGGCCTCGCCTACACGCGCTTCGGCCGCGTGAACCTGAAGAACGCGCGCCACGGCGACGACACGAGGTCGCTCGATCCTGAATCGGATTGTCCCGCCGCGCGCGACTATTCGCGCGCCTATCTGCATCATCTCGTGAAGTCCGGCGAGATCCTCGCCATGATGCTGCTGACCTGGAACAATCTCGCCTATTACCAGCAATTGATGGCCGGCGCGCGCGCGGCGATCGCGCAAGGGCGCTACGGCGATTACGTTGCGGAATGCAAGGCGCGCTGGGCGCAGGGCGAAGGCGGCGCCTGACGGATTGTCGGGCGCGCCAGTCGGTGCAAGGCCCGCAAGGTCGCGTCCAGTATTCAAGCTCCGCGAATCGAGATTATTAACTATTCGTTAACTGATTCTGGTCGACGGTCCGCGCATATTCGTCGCGTGATGCTCATTTCAGTTTGCGTTTTCTTTTCAACGTATTTCAGAAATTGGAGAACACGTGGCCATTTTGCGCCCGGCGTCCGAGCTGCGCTCCGCCGTATCCGTCCTCGCCCTTGGAATCCTCGCTTCCCAGCTCGCGCTTTCCAGCGCGCAAGCCGCCGGAACCGTCACGGTCGCGACGCCGCCTGCAGTCACGCCGAGCGCAAACCAGATCGTCGGGCCGACCGTCGATCCCAACGCGTGCGCGCAGCAATACACGAATTATCAGAACAGTCTGAACATCGCTTCGACGGCGACCGACGCGGCCGGCCTCGCGGCTGAGATCGCAGGCCTCGGCGTCGAACTCGGCATCGTCACCCTGGACATCGGCATCGCCGCCGCCATCGCCGGCGTGACGACGCAGGCGGCCGGCGTGGCGACGGCCATCGTCGCGGCGACCGTGCAGCAGGGCGTCTCGAACCTGCCCAATTGCGATGCGCAGTTTACCGGCACGGTTTCGGTCAGCGCCGGCGGCGTCAACGTGTCCGGCGATTCGATCTTCAACAACAATCTCGGCGTCGCCGGCAATCTCAATGTCGGCGGCACGCTGGCCGCGACGACGATCACCACGCCCAATTCCGCGACGCTCGGCAATGTCACTGTCGGCGGCTCCAATGCAGGCATCGCGCTCGGCGGCGGCGCGCTTTCGGGCGCGGGCGGCCTCGGCGCCGGCGCGACATCCAGCGCGCAGGATTCGATCGCCATCGGCAACGGCTCCAGCGCGACGACGGGAACCTCCACCGCCGTCGGCGCGAACGCCGCCGCTCCCAACACGAATACGGCGGCCTTCGGCGCGAATGCGCAGGCGACCGGCCTCAGCAGCACGGCGGTCGGACAGGGCGCGCAAGCGACCGATGCGCGCACGACGGCGATCGGGCGGCTCGCCAAGGCGACAGCCGTCGAGGCGAGCGCCTTCGGCGCCAATGCGACGGCGTCCGGCGTCGACAGCACCGCGACCGGCTTCAACGCGCAGGCGACCGCGACGAATGCGACAGCGAATGGCGCGAACAGCAAGGCCATTAACACCGAGGCGAGCGCCTTCGGCGCCAATGCGACGGCGTCCGGCGTCGACAGCACGGCGACCGGCTTCAAAGCGCAGGCGACCGCGACAAACGCGACAGCGAATGGCGCCAGCAGCCAGGCGACGAACACGAACGCCAGCGCCTTCGGCGCGAACGCTACCGCATCGGCTTTCAACAGCACCGCGACCGGCCAGGGCGCGCAAGCGACGGATGAAAGTGCGACGGCCAATGGCGCAAGCAGCAAGGCCACGGGCTCCTTCTCGAGCGCCTTCGGCGCCACTGCGGGCGCCACCGGTCTCGGAAGCTCGGCAGTGGGTTTCAATGCGCAAGCGTCAAGCAGCGCGGCGAGCGCCTTCGGCGCGACATCGATCGCATCCAGCGTCAATAGTACGGCGACCGGATATAATGCCCAGGCGACGAATTTCGGGGCGAGCGCAACCGGCGCGGCGTCCGTCGCCTCCGGCGACCAGAGCACCGCGACGGGCTATTTCGCGGAAGCCCTGTTCGACAAATCTACGGCCATCGGCGCAACCAGCCAGGCGTTCAACACCAACGCGAGCGCCTTCGGCGCCTCCGCGAAAGCATTGGGAACGAACTCGACCGCCACCGGCGAGGCCGCGCAGGCGACGGGCGCCAGTTCCACCGCCAACGGCCAGGCGAGCCAGGCCACGAATACAAGCTCCAGCGCTTTCGGCGCGAATTCCGTTGCGTCCGGTCTTTCGAGCGCCGCCCTCGGCCAGGGCGCGCAGGCTACAGCGACCATATCGACGGCGGTCGGCGATTCCAGCATCGCCTCGAAGGCGGGCGCCAGCGCCTTCGGCCAGGGCGCCAACGCGACCGGCACGAACAGCACGGCGACCGGCCAGGGCGCGCAGGCGACAGCCGGTAGCACGAGCGCCATCGGCCAGGGCGCCACGGCCTCGGCGTCGGGCGCGAGCGCCTTCGGCGCCAATTCCGCGGCGTCCGGCGCGCAAAGCACCGCGACGGGCCAGAGCGCGCAGGCGACGGGTCCGAGTTCGACGGCGAATGGCCAGGGCAGCCAGGCCACGAGCACGAGCGCCAGCGCCTTCGGCGCGACGTCGCTCGCCTCCGGCCTCGCCAGCACGGCGATCGGCCAAAGCGCGCAGGCCACTGCGACGAGTTCGACGGCGACGGGCCAGGGCGCCATTGCGTCCAAGGGCGGCGCCAGCGCCTTCGGCGCCAACGCGCTCGCCTCGGGAACGAACGGCACCGCCACGGGACAGGGCGCGCAGGCGACAGCGTCCGGCGCGACCGTGAGCGGCGTGAACGCCGTCGGCTCCGCCGCCAATGCGAGCGCCTATGGCGTCGGCGCGAGCGCCAGCGTCTCGGTGGCGGGTTCGGTCGCGCTGGGGCAGGGCGCCGCGGCTGGCGCGGCCAACGCCGGCTGGGCCGGCACGATCATCGCCGCTGGCGTCGCGGCCACGAATGCTTCGGCGACCTCGGTCGTTTCGGTCGGCGGCGGCCCGGGTTCGGCGACGCCGTATCGCCAGGTCACGAATGTCGCGGACGGCGCCGTCAACGCAACGTCGACCGATGCGATCAACGGTTCGCAATTGTTCCAGACCATCGGTTCCTACAATACGGCCGTGTCGCTGCTCAATTCGCAGGTCAGTTCGCTGAACCAGCAATTGAACGCGGTGAACAACGACCTGCAGCGCACCAAGAAGGAAGAGCGCAACGGCATCGCCGCTGTCGCGGCGTTGACGACCGCGCCCATGCCCTCGCAGCCGGGCAAGACGACGGTCGCCGGCAATCTCGGGCACTTCCGCGGCGCATCGTCGGTCGGCGCCGCGCTCACGCATCGCCTCGACGTCAACACGCCCGTGGCGTTGACGGCGGCGGCGTCGATCAGCCAGCAGCGCTACGTCACCGGGCGCGTCGGCTTCCTGGCCGAGTTCTGATGCGCGGGACATATCGGGCGCGGGCGTCGAGAGGAGCTGCGCTGCTCCTGTGGGCGCTTTGTGCGCTCGGCGTTCCCGCCGCCGCGCAGGACGCCGACGAAGCCGCGCCCGATGCGGCGAAGACGCAGACGAAAGCGCCAGAAGCAGCGCCCGCGCGCGCAAGACCCAAGGCGGCGCCGAAGCCCGCGCCTGCGTCGCGCGCGCCTGCGAAAGACCCGGCGCCTGCCGCATCGACCGCGTCGCCGGCCGCGCCGGCCGCGCCGGCAGCGACGCCCGCGCCGACTGCGCCGCAGACCCTCGCCAATGCGCCGGTCGGCGAGATCCAGCCGGTGCTCCATGCGCGCAACGCGAAGGTGACGACCTGCATGGACAATCTCGTCACCCAATCCGCGCAGACCATCGATCGCCCGCACCAGGCGATCTCGACATGGGTGACGGAAGCGCCGAACGACAATCTCTTCAGTTCGATCGTCGGCATGGCCTACACGAACCCGCTGACGCCGAACGGACTGGCGGTGTTGCTGGCCGCGCCCGTCGGCCCCGGCAAATGCGAAGGCCAGAGCGTGCAGGTCTATCCGACCTCGCAGGATTGCGTGAAGGTGCAGGCGAATCTCCTGCGCAACGGGCGCACCGTCGCCTCCCTCGGTTCGCTGCCGGTCGTGCAATCGGCCAACGGCCGTCGCGACATTCTGATGCCGACGGCCGGAAACGGATGCGTCGTCGTTTCGGTGCGGCTGAACTGATCGCGCGTCGCGCGGCCGCGCTTGCGCTCACTTCTCCAATGTCGCCGCTACGAAATCCTTGATCATGCGCCGATAGTAGGAGCGGTCGGGATGGGCGGTCAGCGTCATCAGGACGACGGCCATCTGTTCCTTCGGATCGATCCAGAAGAACGTGCCGGCATAGCCCGCCCACGAATATTCGCCTTCCGAACCGGAAGCTGCGGCGATGCCCGGCCCCTGCCGCACGGCGAAACCCAGGCCGAACGTGTAGCCGTCGACGCGCATCAGGCCACGCCCCGGCGAACCGGGCCGCGCGCCGACATGGTCTGACGCCATCAGCCGCACGGTGGCGGGGCTGAGGATGCGCTTGCCGTCGAGCGTTCCGCCGTTGAGCATCATCTGGCAGAAGCGCAGATAATCGGCCGCCGTCGACACGCCGCCGGCGCCGCCGAGATCGTTCGGAAAGTCCTTCGACACGTCGAGCAGCGGCGGCTGGCCGGGCAGGACCGCAGCGAGACGGCCGATGTCCTTCTCCGGAACCCGGAAGCCGGTGTCCGCCATCTTCAGCGGCTGGAACAGGCGCTCGTTGAGGAACACCGACAGGCGCTGGCCGGAGACCTGCTCGATCACGCGCCCGAGAATGTCGACGGAAATGCTGTATTCCCACGCCGTCCCCGGTTCGCGCCCGAGCGGAACCTTCGCGACGGCGGCCGTGTATTCCTGCGGCGTCAGCGTGCGCGACACGCCGGTCATCAGCCTGTTGTCCGTATAGGCCTGCTTGAGTTCGGGATTGCTCGTGAATTCCCCGTAGGTGAGACCCGACGTGTGCCGCAGCAGGTCCTGGATGGTGATCTGGTTCTTTGCCGGCTCGCGCGCCGTCTTGCCGTCCTTGTCGGTGACGAGAACTTCCATCTTGCCCAGCGCGGGGAGGAATTTGGAAACGGGATCGGCAAGCTGGATCCTGCCTTCCTCGACCAGCATCATCGCGCCGACCGAGGTGAGCGGCTTCGTCATCGAGAATATCTCGAAGATCGCGTCCTTCGTCATCGGCTTGTTGGCCGCCTTGTCCTGGAAGCCGACGGCGTCCGCGTAGACGAGCTTGCCCTTGCGCGCGATCATCACGACGGCGCCGGGCATGCGCTGCGCATCGACTTCCTTCTGCAGGATCGGATGGATGCGCGCGAGACGTTCGGCCGACATGCCGACGGCCTGCGGTTGCGCATGGGGCAGGCCCTGCGAGAGCGCCGGCGTCGCCAACGCAAGCGCCGTTGCCAGCATCAGCCATTTGCTTCGCTGCATGGTCTTTCCCCCGCTTCTTGTCGTGACGCGGCGCCTCCCGCCGCTGCGGCAAGGCTATCCGGTGTCCGGGCGATTGCAATGCGCGTGCGGCGCGGGTTCAATTCCGGCTCGTGTCGCGCATTTCGCGGGTCGCGGGCCACAGGGTGAATCATGCAGGGTTTCAGAAGACCGGACCGCGCTCTCATCGAAGCGTTCCGGGATGCGCCGACCGCCGTCATATCGGACAATCTCGATCGACTGCCTGGCCTGCCGGGCCTGCGGCCGTTCCATCGCAAGGGCCATCTGCTCGGCCCCGCGCGCACGGTGCGCACCCGGCCGGGCGACAACCTCTTCATCCACAAGATGCTCGACCTGGTCGAACCGGGCGATGTCGTGGTCGTGGCGGGCGAAGGCGACGTTACGCGCGCGCTGGTCGGCGAGATCATGAAATCCATTGCCGAGAAGCGCGGCGTGGCCGGCTTCGTGATCGACGGCGCAATCCGGGATTCGGCGGCCTTCGCCGCGTCCGACTTCCCGTGCTTCGCGCGCGGCGTCACGCATCGCGGTCCCTACAAGGACGGTCCGGGCGCGCTCGACGTTCCCGTCGCCATTTCAGGCGCGGTCGTTTCGCCGGGAGACATCGTGGTCGGCGACGAGGATGGAATCGTGACCTTCTCGCCCGATATCGCGGCCGCGCTCGCGGGCGCCGTGCAGAAGCAGATCGCGCGCGAAGCCGAGATCATGCAGTCGATCGCCGACGGCAGCTACAAGGGCGCCTATGCGAAGTGACGAGTCAGAGTTTCAAATGAAAAGAGCGGGGCGGCCATCGCCGCTCCCGCTGCTCAAATGAAAAGAGCGGGGCGGCCATCGCCGCTCCCGCTCCCGTCTGCCCTTGTCCTTTGAACCGGTCTTCCGCTTGGCCCCTGGGGAGCTCTGACCAACGCCGGAACGCTACTCACGTTACGATGTCGTGCGGTCTAAACCAGCGTCCTCCCTCGACTTGGACTGCAGCTCCGAACCGGTTTCCCGGTCAGGCCCCTTGCGAAAGGAAGCGCAGGCTAGTTCAGGCGTTTCGTAAAGTCACCGGGTCGGAGCAAATTTTTGTCCGAAATTTCATCCCGCAGCGCACAATTTAGCCATTGCAATGCAGCATCGGGTCCGGCCCGGCCGCGCCGATCCGCGCCCTGGCGCTTCCCTTGTGTTTTGGGGGCCCTTGCGTTTCAAGTGGCGCAACCCGCCTGACGCCCGAGATTCGAGACGACCAGACCATGCGACTTTCCCGCTATTTCCTGCCGATCCTCAGAGAAAATCCCAAGGAAGCGGAGATCGTCTCGCACCGCCTGATGCTGCGCGCCGGCATGATCCGGCAGGAATCGGCCGGCATCTACGCCTGGCTGCCGCTGGGCCTGCGCGTCCTCAACAAGATCAACGCGATCGTCCGAGAGGAGCAGAACCGGGCGGGCGCCATCGAACTGCTGATGCCGACCATCCAGTCGGCCGACCTGTGGCGGGAGTCCGGGCGCTACGACGATTACGGCAAGGAGATGCTGCGCATCCGCGACCGGCACGACCGCGACATGCTGTTCGGGCCGACCAACGAGGAAATGATCACCGAGATCTTCCGCGCCTACGTGAAGAGCTACAAGGACCTGCCGCTGAACCTGTACCACATCCAGTGGAAGTTCCGGGACGAGGTGCGCCCGCGCTTCGGCGTCATGCGCGGCCGCGAATTCCTGATGAAGGACGCCTATTCCTTCGACCTGGACGAGGCCGGGGCGCGGCACTCCTACAACCGGATGTTCACGGCCTACCTGCGCACCTTCGCGCGGCTCGGCCTGAAGGCGATCCCGATGCGCGCCGACACCGGCCCGATCGGCGGCGACCTCAGCCACGAGTTCATCGTGCTCGCCTCGACCGGCGAGAGCCAGGTGTTCTGCCACAAGGATTTCCTCGACTACGAGGTTCCGCCCGCCGATATCGCCTTCGAGGACCGCAGCGTCATGCAGGGCGTGTTCGACAAGTGGACCGGCCGCTACGCCGCGACCGAGGAAATGCACGATGCGGCTAAGTTCGAGGCGCTGCCCGCCGAAGCGCAGGTTTCGGCCCGCGGCATCGAGGTCGGCCATATTTTCTACTTCGGGACCAAGTATTCCGCGCCGATGAAGGCCGTCGTCAACGGCCCGGACGGCAAGGAGACGCCCGTGCAGATGGGCTCCTACGGCATCGGCCCGTCGCGGCTGGTGGCCGCCATCATCGAGGCGAGCCATGACGACAACGGCATCGTCTGGCCGGATTCGGTCGCGCCCTTCCGTGTCGGCCTTGCAAATCTCAAGGTCGGCGACGCAGCCACCGACGCCGCCTGCGCCGACCTCTACGCCAGGCTGGAGCAGGCCGGCGCGGAGACGCTCTACGACGACCGCGACGAGCGGCCGGGCGCCAAATTCGCGACGCTCGACCTGATCGGCCTGCCCTGGCAGGTGATCGTCGGCCCGAAGGGCCTGGCCGAGGGCAAGGTCGAGGTGAAGAACCGCCGTACCGGCGAGAAGGCCATGCTGTCGCCGGAGGACGCGTTGCAGAAGGTCGCGGGATGACGCGCGTCTCTCCGTGTCATTCCCGCGCAAGCGGGAATCCGGTTCCCCAACCTTGCGAGAGATGGGAACTGGGTCCCCGCTTCCGCGGGGACGACAGACAGGTTTGCAGGCGGCGCCGAGGATGAGCGAAGAAGCCCAACCGGCCCTGCGTACGAAAATCTTCGCGCCCTTCGAATGGATGCTGGCGCTGCGCTACCTGCGCGCACGGCGCGCCGGCGGCTTCGTTTCGGTGATCGCCGGCTTCTCGTTTCTCGGCATCATGCTCGGCGTCGCCACGCTCATCGTCGTGATGAGCGTGATGAACGGCTTCCACAAGGAACTGCTCGACAAGATCGTCGGCATCAACGGCCATATCTTCGTGCAGACCGCCGACGGGCCGATGAACAATTACGTCGATCTGGTCGACCGCATCTCGAAGGTGAAGGGCGTGACGCTGGCCCTGCCGATGATCGAGGGCGCGGCCGGCGTGTCGTCGCCCTACGGCCAGACCGGCGCGCTCGTGCGCGGCATTCGCGAGCAGGACCTGAAGAAACTGCCGGGCGTCTCTGGCCACGTGACGCTCGGCACGCTGGAGGGATTCGGCAAGGCGGAGGAAGACCGGCCATATGGCGTCGCCATCGGCCGGCGCATGGCCGACAAGCTGGCGCTGCGGATCGGCGACAACATCAGCGTGCTGACGGCGCGCGGCGCGCAGACGCCGTTCGGCGTCGCGCCGCGCATCAAGGCCTATCCCGTGCGCGCCATCTTCTCGATGGGCATGGCCGAATTCGACGGCGTGTTCGTCTACATGCCGTTGCCCGAGGCGCAGGCCTTCTTCAACAAGGACGGCGAGGTTTCCGTCGTCGAGGTCTTCGTCGACGATCCGGACAAGGTCGACGACATCCGCCCGCTGATCGAATTCGCGGCGGGCCGCCCCGTCATCATGACCGACTGGCGGCAGGCCAACGAAACCTTCTTCAACGCGCTCAAGGTCGAGCGCAATGTCATGTTCATCATCCTGACGCTGATCGTGCTGGTGGCCGCGCTCAACATCATTTCCGGCCTCATCATGCTGGTGCGCGACAAGAGCCACGACATCGCCATCCTGCGCACGATGGGCGCGACGAAATACGCGGTCATGCGCGTCTTCCTCATTACCGGTTCGTCGATCGGCATCGTCGGCACGATCGCCGGCTGCATCCTGGGTCTCGTGCTCGCCACCAATCTCGAGGCCATCCGCGGCCTGCTCAACCGCTTGCTGCATGCGGATCTCTTTCCGGCCGAGATCTATTTCCTGTCGCGCCTGCCGGCGGTGGTCGAGCCGCGCGAAGTGGCGCTCGTTGTCGTCATGACGCTCGTGCTGTCGCTGCTGGCAAGCCTCTATCCGGCCTGGCGGGCGGCGAGCCTCGATCCGGTCGAGGCGCTGAGGTACGAATGAGTCTCATCGCTAAATCCGGGGCGCTCGCGCGCCTCCCCTCCCCCCTGAGGGGAGGGGCAGGGGGAGGGGGTCGCGCAATCTCGCAAGATATTTCGACCCCCCTCCCTAGCCCTCCCCCTCAAGGGGGGAGGGGACGAGACGTCTTCGCACGAATGAAAGCGACGAAATGACCGCCGCGCTCAGCCTCGTCGGCGTGCAGCGCCGCTACATGCAGGGCGACACCGCCCTCGACATTCTGCGCGGCGTAGATTTCGAACTGCGCGCCGGCGAAGCGGTGGCGCTGACCGCGCCATCGGGCGCCGGCAAGTCGACCCTGCTGCATGTAGCGGGTCTGCTGGAGCGCCCCGACGGCGGCGACGTGCTGGTCGCCGGCGCGCCGACCTACGACATGTCGGACGCCGGCCGCACCGAATTGCGCCGCAGCGCCATCGGCTTCGTCTATCAGTTCCATCATCTGCTGCCGGAATTCTCGGCGCGCGAGAACATCATGCTGCCCCAGATGATCCGCGGCCTCGATCGCGGCGAGGCCGGCAAGCGCGCCGACGAATTGCTGCGCTATCTCGGGCTCGGCGCCCGCGGCGCGCATCGTCCCGCGGAATTGTCGGGCGGCGAGCAGCAGCGCGTCGCCATCGCGCGCGCCGTCGCCAATGCGCCGCATGTGCTGCTGGCCGACGAACCGACCGGCAACCTCGATCCGAAGACCGCGGCGCATGTGTTCGAGACGCTGATGTCGCTCGTGCGGGCCACGGGGCTGGCCGCGCTGATCGCCACGCACAATTTCGAACTGGCCGAGCGCATGGACCGGCGCATCACCCTGCGCGACGGGCTGGTCGTCGAAACCTGAGATCAGGCTTCCGAGAGCTGCGCGACGCGTTGCTGCAGCTCCAGCACCTGCGCCTTCAGTCTCGCGTTCTCGCGCATGAGCTGGTCGACGCGGTCGGCGTCCGATGCGGGCGCGAGCGCCGTCGGCGCCGGCGGCTGGCCGATCATCTCGACGCCGACCTGGCCCTCGCTGCGCCAGACGATGCGCACCCGGAAGACGCGGCCGCGATGGGGAATGTCGAGGTCGAATTCCGTCGGCAGCGCAACGCTGTCGGCCATATCGAGACGCGCGCCGGCCGGCGAGACGTTGCGCACGATGCAATCATAGGTCGAGGCGCCGCCGTTGAAGACGACATGGCCGCGGAGCAGGCTGCGGAAGCGGTCGGTCTTGCGGCTGTCGGGCATGATGTCGGGGGCTCCGGAGGCCGGGAGCATACTTCCGTCATGCTTAACGGCGAGTAAGTTCAAGCCAAGCTTGCGCGGAAGCGCCTGCGGAGCGTGCAAAGGGCGCCCCCGCATAGAAGCGGCGATTGTTGCCAATATCCCGTTCTGCTAGAAGAAACCGTCACTTATCGGGGCTTTTGGTCCTATCGTGACAGGCCCCGGCGCTTGCCCCCCAAATTGAGCGCCGGGGCCGCTCACGGCTTCCTCCCCAGTTATCGCTTCGTTCGCGCGCCGCCGCATTCGCGTTGATGTGGGTTCCAACTGGACAGAACAAAAAAAGAACATACAATGTTCAGAACGTGATCCGGATGGAGCCTGTCATGGTGCGCGTAGCGGTCGTCGAAATGGTCGAGCTTCTGGCCATTGGCCTGTTTCTGGCGGGAATTGGCCTGATGAGCGCCGCCCTCCAGGCGGCGTGAGCCGTCCTGCCGGCCTTCGAAAAATGTCTGCCCGGCGTGCGTGCGCGCGCCTTCTGCGCGCCGGCGACTCTGCCTAGAGTCGCGCGGCGCGACATGAGCGGGCGCGGCGGAGGCGGGGTTGGAGATTTTTCGCGAGATAGGCTTCGTGCATCTGCACGTGCACTCCTCCTATTCGCTGCGCGAAGGCGCGCTCACCATTGCGAAGCTGGCGAAACTGGCGACGGCCGACGGGCAGCCGGCGCTGGCGATCACCGACACCAACAATCTGTTTGGCGCGCTGGAATTCTCCGAAAAGCTCTCGAAGGACGGCGTGCAACCGATCATCGGCGTGCAACTCGCCGTCGACTTCGGCGACGCCGACGCGAGCCTGGCGCAGGAGCGCCTGCGCCAGCCTGAACCCGGCGGCCTCGTGCTGCTGGCCCGCAACGAGGCGGGCTACCAGTCGCTGATGCGTCTCGTCACCTCCGCCTGGATCGACACCGAGGATGAAGGCTATGCGCATGTGAAGCTGCCGGCGCTGGCTGAAGACGCCGCCGGGCTGATCGCGCTGACCGGCGGCATGGCCGGGCCGGTCGACAGCCTGTTCCGCGCCGGCCGGCCGGAAGCAGCGCGCGCCCGCATCGACAGCCTCGCCCGCATTTTCGGGGACCGTCTCTACGTCGAGATCCAGCGTCACGGCCTGGACGAGACGCGCGAGACGGAGCGGCTCCTGCGCGACATGGCCTATCGCCGCGGCCTGCCGCTGGTGGCGAGCAACGAACCCTATTTCGCCGCGCGCTCCGACTTCGAGGCGCATGACGCGCTGCTCTGCATTTCGGAAGGCGCGACGCTCGGCGACGACGCGCGCCGCCGGCTCACGCCCGAACATCGCTTCAAGACCCGCGCGGAAATGCGCGCCCTGTTCGCCGATCTCACCGAGGCGACCGACAATTCCGTCGAGATCGCGCTGCGCTGCTCCTACCGGCCGACGACGCGCAAACCGATCCTGCCGCGCTTCACGACGGGCGTCGCCGAGGATTCCGGGCGCGCCGAGGCGGGCGAGTTGCGGCGCCAGGCGGAGGAGGGCCTGAAGGCGCGCCTGTCGGCCCATCCGCCTGCCCACGATTACACGTTGAAGGACTACGAGGAGCGCCTCGCATTCGAACTCGACGTGATCGAGAAGATGAAATTCCCCGGCTACTTCCTGATCGTCGCGGATTTCATCAAATGGGCGAAGGAGCAGGGCATTCCGGTCGGCCCGGGGCGCGGTTCGGGCGCGGGCTCGCTCGTCGCCTACGCCCTGACCATTACCGATCTCGATCCGATGCGCTTCGGCCTGCTGTTCGAGCGCTTCCTCAATCCCGAACGCGTGTCGATGCCGGATTTCGACATCGACTTCTGCCAGACCCGCCGCGACGAGGTGATCGCCTATGTGCGCGAACGCTACGGCGTCGATCGCGTCGCGCAGATCATCACCTTCGGCTCGTTCCTGGCGCGCGGCGTTCTGCGCAATGTCGGGCGCGTCATGCAATTGCCGCTCGGCCAGGTGGACAGGCTCGCCAAGCTGGTGCCGCAAAATCCGGCCAAGCCCGTCACGCTGAAGGAGGCGATCTCCGGCGAGCCGCGCCTGCAGGAGGCGGCCAGCGCCGACGAGCAGGTGAAGCACCTGCTGGAGGTCGCAGAAAAGCTCGAGGGTCTCTATTCCAACGCCTCGACGCATGCGGCGGGCGTCGTCATCGGCGACCGGCCGCTGCACGAACTGGTGCCGCTCTATCGCGATCCGAAATCGGAAATGCCGGCGACGCAGTTCAACATGAAATGGGTCGAACCGGCCGGCCTCGTGAAATTCGACTTTCTCGGCCTCAAGACCCTGACGACGCTCTCGACCTGTGTCGCGCTGCTGGAACGGCGCGGCATATCGATCGATCTCTCGGCGATCCCGCTCGACGACAAGAAGACATACGAGATGCTCGGCCGCGGCGAGACGGTGGGCGTGTTCCAGCTGGAAAGCGCCGGCATGCGCAAGGCGCTCGTTGAAATGCGCGCCGACCGTTTCGAGGACATCATCGCGCTGGTCGCGCTCTACCGTCCGGGTCCGATGGCCAACATCCCGACCTATTGCGCGGTCAAGGCCGGCGAGGAGCAGGCCGACTACATCCATCCCAAGATCGAGCACATCCTGAAGGAGACGTTCGGCGTCATCATCTACCAGGAGCAGGTGATGCAGATCGCGCAGGTGCTGTCGGGCTATTCGCTCGGCGAGGCCGACATGCTGCGTCGCGCGATGGGCAAGAAGATCAAGGCCGAGATGGACGCGCAGCGCGCGCGTTTCGTGTCGGGCGCCGTCGAGCGCGGCCTGCAGAAACCGAAGGCGGACGAGATTTTCGACCTGCTGGCGAAATTCGCCGACTACGGATTCAACAAGAGCCATGCGGCGGCCTACGCCCTGATCGCCTACCAGACCGCCTGGTTCAAGGCGAACTATCCCGTGGAATTCTTGGCCGCCTCGATGACGCTCGACAAGGGCAACACGGACAAGCTCGCCGAATTCCGCAACGAGGCGCGCCGTCTCGGCGTGCGCGTCGATCCGCCCTCGATCGTCCATTCCGGCGTCGATTTCGACGTGCACGGCGACGAGAAGAACCTGTCGATCCGCTACGCATTGTCGGCCGTGAAGGGCGTCGGCGAAGGGCAGGCGGAAGCCATCGTGCGCACGCGCGGCAGGGAGCCGTTCCGCTCGCTCGGCGACCTCGCGGCGCGTTTCTCGCCGCGCGAGGTGAACAAGAAGGTGCTGGAAAGTCTGGCCGCCGCCGGCGCCTTCGACGATCTGGAATCAGACCGCGCCCGCGCCTTCGCGGCGATCGAACCGATCCTCGCCACAGCCAACCGCATGGAGAGCGAACGCGAGAACGGGCAGAGCGCGCTGTTCGGCGGTTCGGGCGGCGACAGCTTCGTCACGCCCAGGGCGCAAGCGTGGCCTGCGGCGGAAAAGCTGAAACGCGAATTCGACGCCGTCGGCTTCTTCCTGTCGGGTCATCCGCTCGACGCTTATGAAAGCGTCCTGCAGCGCCTGCGCGTGCAGCGCTGGGCGGAATTCGCGCGCGCCGTGAAGCAGGGGGCGTCGGCAGGCCGACTCGCGGCCGCCGTGCTCGACCGTTCCGAGCGCCGCACCAAGTCCGGCTCCAAGATGGGCATCGTGCAATTGTCGGATTCCTCCGGCCAGTACGAGGCGATCCTGTTCCAGGAAGGATTGAACCAGTATCGCGACCTGCTGGAAAAGGGCGCGTGCCTGCTCCTGCAATTGCAGGCCAATGTCGAAGGCGAGGACGTGCGCGCGCGCATCATCACGGCCGAACCGCTCGACCAGGCCGCCGCCCGCATCCAGAAGGGCCTGCGCATCTTCCTCCGCGATCCCGCGCCCCTGCCGTCGATCCAGGAAAGGCTGAAGGGCAGGGGCGAAGGCGACGTATCGCTGATCCTGATGCGCGGCGCGGGCGACGAGGTCGAGGTGAAGCTGCCCGGCAAGTTCCCGGTCAACGCCGCCATCGCCGGCGCGCTGAAGGCCATTCCGGGCATTGTCGCCGTGGAGCATGTCTGACCTGCGCGCGACACGCGCTTGCCTACCCTTCGCGTCATTGCGCCGCCCCGCGCTTTGACGCTACGCTTCGTCAGCGCGCAAAAACGAACAACAGCCGCGCGGGAGCGAGATGCATGAAGGCCGAAAAGCGGGTGTCCTCGGACGCCATCGCGCCGGACACGACCGGCCTAAATTTCTATACCGTCGATTCCTCGCTGCCCGATCTTCTCGACATCCACCTCGAGAAAAGGCTACGCGCGCACATCGAGCCGCACCTCGTCGAACTGGGCGCGCTCGCCGGCGGGCGTCTCGACGAATGCGCGAGGCTCGCCGACCGCCACACGCCGATCCTGCACCAGCGCGACAAGTTCGGCCGCGACGTGCAGACCATCGAATATCATCCGGCCTATCGCGAGCTGGAGGACGCCGCCTTCGGGCGCTTCGGCATCCATGCGCTGTCGCATCGCAAGGGCATCATGGGCTGGGACGACGTCTATCCCGCCGCCGCCAAGCACGCCTTCACCTACCTGTTCAACCAGACCGAATTCGGCATGGGCTGCCCGATCAACGTGACGGACGGCGCCGCCATGCTCCTGTCGCGCTACGGCGACGACGAGTTGAAGCGCAAGTATTTCGACGGGCTGACGACGACCGACATGAGCCGCCTGACGCAGGGCGCGCAATTCATGACCGAGAAGGAGGGCGGCTCCGACGTCGGCTCGCTGACGACGGTGGCGCGGCAGCAAGACGGCGTCTGGCGTCTCTACGGCGAGAAATGGTTCTGCTCCAACGCCGACGCGAAGGTTGCGACGCTGCTGGCGCGGCCTGAAGGCGCCGGCCCCGGCACGCGCGGTCTCGGTCTCTTCATCATGCCGCGCTTTCTCGACGATGGCTCGGCCAATGCCTACCGGATCGTGCGCCTCAAGGAAAAGCTCGGCACGCGCTCGATGGCGTCCGGCGAGATCAAGTTCGACGGCGCGATCGCCTATCCGCTCGGCCGTCTCGACCGCGGCTTCGTGCAGATGGCCGAGATGGTCAACTGGTCGCGTCTCTCCAATTCGGTGAAATCGACGGCGCTGATGCGCCGCGCGCTCACCGACGCGCTGCATGTCGCGCGCAACCGCTACGCCTTCGGCAAGCTGATCGTCGACCTGCCGCTGGCGCGCCGGCAATTGCTGAAGCTCATGCTGCCCGTGGAGCAGGCTTTGTCGCTCAGCTTCGTCACGGCGACCGCGCTCGACCGCGCCGAGACCGGCGGCAGCCAGGAGGCGGCGACGCTTCTGCGCATCCTGACGCCCGTCGTGAAATTCCGCTCGACGCGCGATGCGCGCAAGGTGGCGGGCGATGCGCTCGAGATGCGCGGCGGCATCGGCTATGTCGAGGAATTCGCTTCCGCCCGCGTTTTGCGCGATTCCTATCTCGGCTCGATCTGGGAAGGCACGGGCAATATCGTCGCTCTCGACGCGCTGTCGCGCGCCGTAGGGCGTCACCACGCCGAAGGGGCGCTCGCCGCCGATCTGCACGCGCGCCTGGATGAAACGGCGATTGCGCCGCAGGCCTATCGCGATCGTCTGCGCAAGGCCGTCGACGCGTCGATCGCGCTGGCGCAGGAAGTGGCGCGCCACGGCGACAACGAGGCCGAGGCGCGCCGCGCCACGAGCCTGCTCTATCACGTGTCGAGCGCCGTCACGCTCGCCTGGGAAGCCCATCTCACGCACGAGCGCCGCGGCGATGCGCGCCGGCTGCTCTATTCGCGGCTCGTCATGGATCATCGCCTGTCCGCGCCCGATCCTTTCGCGCTGCAGACCGGCGCGCGCGACGCCGCCATCGCCGATGCGCTGCTGAGCGAGCGCGCCATGCCGGCAAAGGACGTGGCGGAGCTGGTCGCTTGATCGCCGCGCTCGCACGGCGCCTGCCGTTCTTCTACGGCTGGGTCGTCGTCGCCGTCGCCTTCGTCTCGATGGCGCTCGGCGTCAATGCGCGCACCGCCTTCTCGCTGCTGTTCGGGCCGCTCGTCAGCGAATTCGGCTGGGAGCGCGCTACCGTCGCCGGCGCCTTCTCCTTCGGTTTTCTCGTGTCGGGCGCAGCCAGTCCCTTTCTCGGCCGGCTGATGGATGCGCGCGGGCCGCGCGTCGTCATCGAGATCGGCGTCGTGCTGATGACGCTCGGCTTCCTGCTCGCGCCCTACACGACGCAGCCGTGGCATCTCTACATGACGATCGGCCTGCTGGTCGGCGGCGGCAGCGTCTGCCTCAGTTTTACGGGGCAGTCGCTCTACCTGCCGAACTGGTTCGTGCGCAAGCGCGGCTTCGCCGTCAGCGTCGCCTTCTCCGGCGTCGGCGTCGGCTCGATCCTGCTCCTGCCTGCCTTCCAGACATGGATCGAACGCTACGGCTGGCGCGCGGCCTGCGTGACCCTCGGCATATTGCTGTTCTGCCTGCTCGCGCCGCTCAATCTTTTCGTCGCCAAGAAGCCGTCCGACCTCGGCCTCGAACCGGACGGCGATGCGGCGGCCGTGCCCGGCGGACCGGTGAAGAAGAGCAATGTCGTCGACGCAGAATGGGCGGCGGTCGACTGGACGCTTTCGCGCGCGGTGAAGACATTCCGCTTCTGGATGCTGGCGCTCGGCTATTTCACCGGCCTGTTCTACTGGTACGCGGTGCAGGTCCACCAGACGAAATATCTGATCGAGATCGGCTACAGCGCGTCTGTCGCGGCATGGGCGCTCGGCGCCGTCAGCCTCGCCGGCATTCCCGGACAGATCGGCCTCGGCTGGCTGTCCGACCGCATCGGACGCGAATGGGTGTGGACGATCGGCTCGGTCGGTTTCGCGCTGACCTACATCGCGCTGCTGGCGATGAAGACGCAGCCGACGATGCCGCTGCTCTACGCCATGTTCATCGCCCAGGGACTGCTCGGCTACGGCGTGACGGCTGTGTTCGGCTCCGTCGCTTTCGAAGTGTTCGAAGGCAAGCATTACGGCTCGATCTTCGGCGCGCTGTCGCTATCCTCGCTCGCCGGCGGCGCCGCGGGGCCCTATGTCGCGGGCCTCATCCAGGATCGCACGGGCTCTTACGACGGCGCCTTCTGGCTGGCGATCGCGCTGTGTTTCGTTTCGTCGGGCGCGATCTGGCTGGCCAGCCCGCGCAAGGTGCGCGCGGTGGCGGGGCGAGTGGGGAAGTAGGGGCAGGGCAGGAGCGATGGCCGCTTTCGACCGAGAGCGGACGTTAAGAAGACCGCGACCTACCTCCCCCCTTGCGGGGAGGTCGATCATCCGCGCAGCGGATGTCGGGTGGGGCGCGCTGGGCGTGGTCGGCAACGCGTCCGCTTGTCCGGCGCCGGACCCCACCCGACGCGCTGCGCGCGCCACCCTCCACGCAAGCGGTGAGGGAGGGGCGCCTCCACTGCGCTCGCAATGCTAGCTTCCCGCCCTTAGGCGACCCGACCGCCATTGCCGCTCACTTGCCCGCAGCCGTCGCCACGAATTGCCGGTCAGTCAGCGTCTGCAAAAACGCGACAATCGCGTCGATCTCGGAATCGTCGGCGCGCGGGGTCTCGCCGGGCTTGCGGTCGTACGGAACTTCCTTGACGTTGGCGTTGCCGCGCCACGCTTCCGGCAGGTCGTCGAATTTCTGCGCTGCGCCCTTCGCGTCGCGCGGATACCATTTCTCCGGGTTTGTATCTCGCGTGAAATAGAAGGCGACCGCGTCGCGCAGCGTCCCGAACGCGCCATTGTGCATGTAGGGCGCGGTCACCGCGATATTGCGCAACGTCGGAACCTTGAAGGCGCCGCAGACGCTGTTTGCGTCGAAACCTTTCGGCGCGAATTTCTCCAGACCTGCGCGTTTGCACAGGCCCGGATCGAAACGTGCGCCGTCCCTGTTGTCGGGGATCGTCGCATTGCGCGGCGCGCCGAGCGTGTCGTAGGTGAAATCGGTGAAGAGCCAATCCCTGGGATTACGCGATTTCTCCTTGCCGTCGTGACAGGCGAGGCAATTGCCCTTCTTCGGGTCCTTGAACAGCGCGAAGCCTTTCGCCTCCTGCGCGGAAAATTGCGCCTTGCCGCGCAGCACGTCGTCGAATTTCGACGAGAAGGGCGCGAACGCTTCTGTTCTCTCGAAGGCGGCGACGGCGGCCGTCAGCTTCGCATAGGCCTTGTCGGCATCTTCGTCGAATATCTTTGCGCCATACACTTCGCGCGCCAGCGCCGCATAGGAGCCGTCGCGGATCTTGTCGACGACGGCGCGCTTGGAAGGATTGGCCATCTCGCGCGGATTGAGTAGAGGTCCGCCCGCCTGTTCTTCCAGATCGAGCGCACGGCCGTCCCAGAACTGGCCGCCGACCGGCACCAGCTCCATCTTGCCGGTCTCGGGATCCTTCTTCTTGCGGAAGGCGAAGCGCGGCGAGAATTTCGAATACATGATCGTCGGCACGTTGCGGTCGCCGAGGCTGCCGGCGGGCGCGCCGCGCGCCAGCGCCGGATTGTCGGACCCCGCATTGCCCTGGAACGCCTTCGCGGGATCGTGGCACGTCGCGCAGGACATGCCGCGCGGCTCGGACAGGTTCACGTCCGCGAAGATCGCCTTGCCGAGCCGTTGCTTCGCGTCGAGCCTTGCGTCCGGCGCCGTCTGCGCCGTGGCGGCGACGCTCGCGAGCGCGGCGAGCATGGTCGAAATGAAGAGAATGTGTCTGTCGTGTCGCATGAAAGCCGCGCCGGATCTGTTGCGCTTCAGCCTTCAGACGCGCGGCGCGCGGCGTCAATGCGCGCGGAAAAGATCAGAATTGTTCCAATTCCATGTTGCCTTCGGAGCGTATGGAGGCAGCGCGCGGAACCGTCCGGAGCTTGGCTTGTTGTCTCGCCGAGCAAGGGAGAGGGTCATGAATTTCCTCGTTGGACTTGTATTCGGCGTGCTGGTCGCGGTCGGCGCCGCCTATGTCCACGATGCCTCGCTGCCGGAGGGGCCGGCGCGGCAGGAGCGGGCGCTCGTCAACTGGACGGTCTTCGACGGCGAGATGAAGACGCTGCGGGAAGACCTCGCCCAGGGCTGGGACAGGCTGACCGGTCGCGCCCGCAGCCCCCAGGCCCGCGCGAGGAACGTGGAAGAAGCTGAAATCTGAGGATATTCGACGCCGCTTGCGCGAAGAATCCTCTTCCCCTATAAGCCCGCCCATCCCACAGGCGGGCTTTGGCGTTTCCTGATTCAAGGAATCGCGTCCGGTGGCCGGATTTCCGGCCTCTCCGGCCCGCCGAGGCTAACCGGAGAAAAAGACCTATGGCGCTTCCTGACGTATCCATGCGTGGCCTTCTCGAGGCCGGCGCGCATTTCGGCCACCAGGCTCACCGCTGGAACCCGAAGATGGGCGAGTACATTTTCGGTGCCCGCAACAACATCCACATCATCGACCTCGCCCAGACGGTGCCGCTGTTCCATCAGGCGCTGAAGGCCGTGTCGGACACGGTCGCCAAGGGCGGTCGCGTGCTGTTCGTCGGCACCAAGCGCCAGGCGCAGGACCAGATCGCCGACGCCGCCAAGCGTTCGGCGCAGTACTACATCAACTCCCGCTGGCTCGGCGGCATGCTGACCAACTGGAAGACGATCTCCGGTTCGATCAACCGCCTGCGCAAGCTGGACGAGCAGCTCGAATCCGGCGCCTCGGGCCTCACCAAGAAGGAGCGCCTGATGCTCTCGCGCGAGCGCGAGAAGCTCGAGAAGGCGCTGGGCGGCATCAAGGACATGGGCGGCGTGCCCGACCTGATCTTCGTCATCGACACCAACAAGGAACAGCTCGCCGTGAAGGAGGCCAACCGCCTCAACATTCCGGTGGCCGCCATCCTCGACACCAATTCCGATCCGGACGGCATCGCCTTCCCGATCCCGGCCAATGACGACGCCGGCCGCGCGATCGCGCTCTACTGCGACCTCGTCGCGCGCGCCGCCATCGACGGCATCGGCCGCAGCCAGGGTTCCTCCGGCGTCGATCTCGGCGCTTCCGAGGAGCCTGCCGCAGAGGAGCTCCCGTCGGCCGCGGCCGTTACGGACGCCGGCGACGAGCCGACCGAGAAGTTCGAGATCCTGTCGGCGCCGCGCGGCGCCCCGGACGATCTCGCCAAGCTGCACGGCGTCGGCCCGCAGCTCGTCAAGAAGCTGAACGACGGCGGCATCTACCACTACTGGCAGATCGGCGCGATGAGCGCCGAGGACGCCGCCAAGGTGGACGCCGATCTCAAGCTCAACGGCCGCATCGAGCGCGACGGCTGGATCGCCCAGGCGCGCACGCTCGCCAGCGCCTGACGCGCTGACACCGGAGGCGGCGCCGCCGCCTCTTCGACACAGCATCACGAGACAACGGCCTGCCTCTGACGAGGCGGGCCGAAACCGCTAGAAAAAGGATCATCTGAATGGCCACGATTTCCGCCGCCATGGTCAAGGACCTGCGCGAGAAGACCGGCGCTGGCATGATGGATTGCAAGACCGCGCTCGGCGAGACGAACGGCGACATCGAGGCCGCCATCGACTGGCTGCGCAAGAAGGGCCTGTCGAAGGCCGCCAAGAAGTCCGGCCGCGTCGCCGCCGAAGGCCTCGTCGCCGTGCTCGTGCGCGACAACAGCGGCGTCGTCGTCGAGGTGAATTCCGAGACCGACTTCGTCGCCCGAAACGAGGAATTCCAGGCGCTCGCCCGTTCGATCGCCGCCGTGTCGCTCGAGAAGGGCGAGACCAATGTGGAAGCGCTGCTGAAGCAGCATTATCCCGGCGGTTCGGGCTCGGTCGCCGACGCGATCACGAACGCGGTCGCCACGATCGGCGAGAACATGACGCTGCGCCGCGCCGACAAGCTGTCGGTGACGGACGGCGTGATCGGCCATTACGTGCATTCGCCGATCGCCGACGGTCTCGGCAAGATCGGCGTGATCGTCGCGCTCGAATCGAAGGGCGACAAGGCGGTGCTCGCGCCGCTGGCGCGTCAGCTGGCCATGCATGTCGCGGCCGCCTCGCCGATCGCGCTCGACGGCGCCTCGATCGACCCGGCCACCATCGCCCGCGAGAAGGCGGTGCTCGCCGACAAGAACGCCGGCAAGCCCGCGCACGTGCTCGAGAAGATCGTCGAATCCGGCCTCAAGACCTATTTCAAGGAAGTGACGCTGGTCGACCAGGTGTCGATCCACGCCGACCATTCCGGCAAGTCGATCTCCCAGGCCGTGAAGGAACACGAAGGCAAGGCCGGCGCGCCGATCGCCATCAAGGGCTTCGTGCGCTACGCGCTCGGCGAGGGCATCGAGAAGGCGGTCGACGATTTCGCTGCGGAAGTCGCCGCCGCCGTCAAGGGCTGATCGCCCTAGCTGATTCGAAAACGAAGGCGCCGCCTGCATCCGCAGGCGGCGTTTTTCGTTCGCGCTGACACGGGAATCTCGCGATGCGTTTCGCGCGGGTTCGGGAACGCGCCTCCATCCGTCGCACGGGCGACGGCGGCGGCTCGCGTCGAAAAGCCGCGCCTGAAGGCGCATCATCCTGAGTTTCGGCCACAAACCTCCTGCGGCGGCGCTGGATCGCGGCCCGACGCGCGCCATATGACGAAGGTCATTTAACCTTCATGACGAGTCTCACTGGCCAAGCATGTGCTATAAGTTCAAATTGTAATTATTGGTTTTGTCGCGCCGAACGGTTGATTTCAGAACGTTCCGTCGGCGGATCATGTAGCCATCGGCGGTTTGCCGGCAGCCGTGCGCTCGCGCGGCTGCGTTGAATCGTCGTCGTTGTTCGTTGACCTGTTCGACGTGTCGTTTCTGGCCGGGACGGCGCAGAGATTGCGATGGGCCTGCCCATCGCGCAGGGCAGCGGACGGAGGAGCGGCGCCCCCCATGCCGCTCCTCCTATTTCCCTTTCCCCGGGTGCAGGCGCGGCTCCGCTTGCGCCCCGCCTGATCCCCGGATCTTCGCGAGGGCGTCGCCAGGCAGGCCGCCAAGCTCGCGCCGAAGCCCGCCCCGCGTTTCGCGCGGCTTGTGGCTTGGCCAGCTATTTCCTATGAAGTTTCGCCGTCGCTGATGCGGCGAGTCGAAAGGATACCGGCCCTCATGACGTCCCCGGCTCAGCCGCGCTGGAAGCGCGTTCTGGTGAAACTGTCGGGAGAGGCGCTGATGGGCGGCCTCAGCCACGGGCTCGACCAGCCGACCCTGACCCGCATCGCCCGCGACCTCGCCGCGACCGCCGCGCTCGGCGTCGAGATCGCCGTCGTGGTCGGCGGCGGCAACTTCTTCAGGGGCATTCAGGGCGCCGACAAGGGCATCGAGCGCGCCAGGGCCGATTCCATCGGCATGCTGGCGACCGTCATGAACGCGCTGGCGCTGGAGCAGGCCATCGAGCGGGAAGGGCAGGCGGCCCGCGCGCTCTCGGCCGTCGCCATGCCGGCCATCTGCCAGCCCTATTCCCGCCAGGCGGCGCTGAACCATCTGGCCAAGCAGCGGGTCGTGGTCCTGGCCGGCGGCACCGGCAACCCGTTCTTTACGACCGACACGGGCGCGGCGCTGCGGGCCGCCGAACTCTCCGCCGACGTGCTGATGAAGGCGACCCAGGTGGACGGGATCTACACCGCCGACCCGAAGAAGGACCCCACCGCCAAACGCTACGAAAAGCTGACCCACGACGAGGCCATCGAAAAGCGGCTGGCGGTCATGGACACGGCGGCCTTCGCACTTGCCCGCGAGAACCGTATTCCGATAATCGTCTTTGCGCTTTCGGGGCAGGACGCCATAAAGGGCGCGCTAGAGGGCGTCGGCCGGTCGACGCTCGTGACGCCGGACGCGATTTGAGACTCCGGGCGTCGTGCGCCCGCAAGAACAGGTGACGAAATGTCCTCCGCATCCTTCGATCTGAACGACCTCAAGCGCCGAATGCAGGCGTCCATCGCCTCGCTCAAGCACGAGCTGGGAGGGCTTCGCACCGGCCGCGCCTCGGCCAGCCTCGTCGAGCCGCTGCATGTCGAGGCTTACGGCCAGTCCATGCCGATGAACCAGGTCGCCACGATCTCGATACCCGAAGCGCGCATGATCTCGATCCAGGTGTGGGACAAGGGCATGGTTGCGGCCGTCGACAAGGCGATCCGCGTGTCGAACCTCGGCCTCTCGCCGACGATCGAAGGACAGATCCTGCGCATCCGCCTGCCGGAACTCAACGAGCAGCGCCGCAAGGAACTCGTGAAGGTCGCGCACAAATATGCGGAAGAATCCCGTGTGGCGATCCGCCATATCCGGCGCGATGGCCTCGATATCCTGAAGAAGCAGCTCAAGGACCACGCGATCGGCGAGGACGACGAGAAGCGCCACGAAACAGAAGTGCAGAAGGCGACCGACGCCGCGATCGGCGAAGTCGACCAGGTGCTGGCGCAGAAGGAAAAGGAAATCATGCAGGTCTAGTTCCGCTGCGAAGCGGAACGCCTGACGTGTTGCGCCCCGCGGGCGCAGCGGCAAGGAGCCAGATGGACGACGCCGACATCCGAGATCCCGTCGCCGCGATGCGAGAAACGCTTGCGCGCGCGCGTTCGATCGTTCCGACGCACGTCGGGATCATCATGGATGGAAACGGTCGCTGGGCCGCGCAGCGTTCGCTGCCGCGCTTCGAAGGGCATCGGCGCGGCGTCGAGGCTTTGCGCCGCACGGTGCGCGCGGCGATCGATCTCGGCATATCGTGGCTGACCGTCTATTCGTTCTCGTCCGAAAACTGGTCGCGCCCGAAGGACGAGGTGCGCGGCCTGATGGGCCTGCTGAAGCGCTTCATCCGCAACGATCTGGCGGACCTGCACGCCAACAACGTGCGCATTCGCGTCATCGGCGAGCGCGACGGACTGCCGTCCGACATCGCGCCGCTTCTGACGGAGGCCGAAGAGGTCACCCGCGGCAACGGCGGCCTCAACCTCGTGATCGCCTTCAATTACGGCGGTCGCCAGGAAATTCTCGCCGCAGCGCGCGCGCTGGCGCGGGACGCCGCCGCAGGCCGCATCGATCCTGACGACATCGACGCCGATGCGTTCGAACGGCGACTGTCGACGGCCGGAATTCCCGATCCCGACCTCGTCATCCGCACGTCGGGCGAACAGCGCCTGTCCAATTTTCTGCCGTGGCAGGCGGCCTATTCGGAATTCGTCTTCATGCCGGTCCTGTGGCCGGACTTCGACAAGGGCTGCCTTGCCGAGGCGCTCGACGAATTCGCGCGACGCGAACGCCGCTTCGGCGGCATCTCCGCCCCGGTCGCGCAGAAGACGGCCTCGTGAGCGAGCCCGCGTCGGCCGGACCGGCGGCGAAGCAGAATAAGGGCGGCGGCTTTGCGGACCTGAAGGTCCGCATCCTCTCGGCCATCGTGATGATCGTCGCGGCGGTCGGCACGCTCGTCGCCGGCGGCGTCGCCTTCACATTGTTCTGGCTGGCCGCCGCCATCGCCATCTGCTGGGAATGGCAAAATCTCGTCGGGGGCGCGCGTGTCAGGGCGCGGTTTTACGTCGGCGGATCGGCGATTGCGCTGGCCTGCAGCTTCGCCGCGCAGCTTCAGATGGAGTTCGCCATCGCGATCGTGATGGTCGCCGCTGTCCTGACGGCCATGCTGGCCGATCGCGGCTTGCGTTTGTGGTCGGGCGCGGGCGTGGTCTACGCCGCCGTGCTGATACTTGCGGTCTGCGCGCTGAAGCCGCCCCTCGCGCCGCTACGCTTCGCCACCTTCCTCGATTCGACCCAGACGACCCGCGCCATTATCTGGCTGTTCGCTGTCGTCTGGGGAACCGACGTCATGGCCTATTTCGGAGGGCGGCTGATCGGCGGTCCCAAACTGTGGACGCGGGTCTCCGCCGGCAAGACCTGGTCCGGCACGCTGGTGGGCGTCGCCAGCGGCGCGGCTCTCGGGCTGGGCGTCGCGGTCGTCCGTAACGATGCGCAAGTTGCGCTCCTGCCGATGTTTTTCGTCGGTCTCGTCGCGGCCGCGGTCGCGCAGGCGGGAGATCTGCTCGAATCCGCGGTCAAGCGGCGTTTCGACGTCAAGGACTCCAGCAACTTGATCCCCGGGCATGGAGGTGTGATGGACCGACTCGACGGTTTCATCACGTCGGCCGCGCTGGCCGCCGCCATCGGCGCGGCCCGCGCCTGGCCGGCGGTCGCGGAAGGTCTGTTCCAATGGCGCTAAAGCCGCTGCGCAGTCTCGTCATTCTCGGCGCCACCGGTTCGATCGGCCGCTCGACGCTCGACATCGTCGCGCAGCGGCCCGAGGCGTTTCGCGTCGAGGCCGTCGCCGGAGGCCGCGACGCCGAGGCGCTTGCCGAGATCGCGATCCGTTACGGGGCGCGTTTCGCCGCCATCCACGACGAGAGCCGTTTCGAGGCGCTGAAGGCCGCGCTGTCGGGTTCGGGCATAGAGGCAGGCGCCGGGCCGAAGGCCATTGTCGAGGCGGCGCTGCGCCAGGCCGACATCGTCGTCGCCGCCATTTCCGGCGCGGCCGGCGTGCGCGCCACCCATGCGGCGCTGGCCGAGGGCCGTACGATCGCGCTGGCCAACAAGGAATGCCTGGTTTGCGCCGGCGCGCCGTTCATGCGGACGGCGGCGGAGACGAAAGCGACGATCCTGCCGCTCGACAGCGAGCACGACGCGCTGTGGCAGGCGCTGGGCGGCGCCGAGGCGACCAGCGTCGAGAAGCTCATCATCACCGCTTCGGGCGGGCCGTTCCGGGCCTGGTCCAGGGAACAGATCGAATCCGCGACGCGCGAGCAGGCGCTGAAGCATCCGAACTGGTCGATGGGCCAGAAGATCACCATCGACTCGGCCTCGATGATGAACAAGGGGCTCGAACTGATCGAGGCGCGTCACCTGTTCGCGATCGATCCGGAACGGCTGGGGGTACTTGTCCATCCGCAGTCGATCGTCCACGGCCTGGTGCAATTCTCCGACGGATCGGTGACGGCCAGCCTCTACGTGCCCGACATGCGGGTCCCGATCGCCCATTGCCTGGGCTATCCCGAGCGGCTCGAAACCAACGCCCGCCGGCTCGACCTTGCCGAACTCGGCTCCCTGACCTTCGAGAGGCCGGACACCGGCCGCTTCCCCTCGCTCGGCATCGCCATCGACGCGCTGAAGCAGGGCGGGGCGGCGCCGACGGTGCTGAACGCCGCCAACGAAGTCGCCGTGGAAGCCTTCCTGGCCGGGCGCATCGGCTTCGGCGACATCCCCCGCCTGGTGGCCGCAACGATCGAAGAATCCTTGCGCTCCAATGACATGCGCGAATTGGCCAACATCGAGGACGCCCTCGGCGTTGACCATATTGCAAGAGAAAGGTCCCGGACCATATTGGCCTCTAAACCCTTATCCGGCATGGTAACGGTTCAGTAACCATTCGCCGCCCGGGAAGCCCCGGAAATTGAGCGAAGCCGGAGGCCACATGTTCGATGCGTTGATGACAACCGGGACTTACATCGTCCCCTTCGTGGTGGTGTTGACGATCGTCGTCTTCTTCCACGAGCTCGGGCATTTCCTCGTCGGCCGCTGGTGCGGGATCAAGGTCGACGCCTTTTCCATCGGCTTCGGCCCGGAACTCTTCGCCTTCCACGACAGGCAGGGCACGAGGTGGCGCGTGGCGGCGCTGCCGCTCGGCGGCTACGTCAAGTTCCACGGCGACGCCAACGGCGCCAGCATGGCCGACGATTCGGCGATCTCCGCCATGCCGGAGGCCGAGCGTAACGTCACCTTCGCCGGCCAGAAGCTCTGGAAGCGGGCGGCGGTCGTCGCCGCCGGGCCGATCGCCAATTTCATCCTGGCGCTCGTGATCCTGACCGGCGTCTTCTATTTCTACGGTCGCGCCGTTCTTCAGCCGCGCATCGACGGCGTCCAGACGGGCAGCGCCGCCGAGGCGGCCGGCTTCAAGGCGGGCGACCTCGTTCTCGAGATCGACGGCGAGAAGATCGAGAGCTTTACCGATCTCCAGCGGGTCGTGACGGCGTCGCCCGACCGCCGCCTGAACTTCCTGATCGACCGCAACGGGCAGGGGATCCGCCTGCAGGCCGTGCCGCGCCTGAAGGAAGTGACCACCCCGGTCGGCAAGTCGCGCGTCGGCCAGCTCGGCATCGAGGCGGGCGGCCGCCGCGAGAACTGGAAAATGGAGAGCTACGGGTTCGTCGATTCGATGAAACTGGCGGGCGGCGAGACCTGGTTCGTGCTTTCGTCTACCGCCAAATATCTCGGCGCGCTGGTCGTCGGCCGCGAATCGGCCGACCAGTTGTCGGGACCCGCCGGCCTGGCCCAGGCGTCCGGCGAAATGGCGAAGCTCGGCCTCTCGGCGCTTCTCAATCTCGTCGCGATCCTGTCGATCTCGATCGGCCTGCTGAATCTCGCCCCGGTGCCGCTCCTGGACGGCGGCCACCTGCTTTTCTACCTCATCGAGGCGATCCGCGGCCGCGCGCTGCCCGAAAAGGCCCAGGAAATCGGTTTCCGGGTGGGAATCGCGGTCGTCGGGTGCCTGATGGTCGTGGCGACGTACAACGACATCCTGCGGCTCGGCCCGCCGCTCCTGAAGTGGATTTTGCCGGGTTAACCGGGCGGTTACCATAAGTTGTGTCACCCGCGCCACGCCGGGTCGAAAACGCCCTCCGGACGGTTGATCGGCATTTGCAGGTTAACGTAAACCGAGTAGAAGCAATCTGAACGGTCGAGCCTGGAAAGGGCTCGGCCGAATACGAATGATTTCCGCCTGTTCGTGCGTTGCCGCAAAGCAGCAAACGAAACAAATGGCGGGGCGGCGACAGGGCCGGTTGGATTGACGGGGATAGGCGTAATGAATCGCTTCAAGAATCGTTTGGGCCGCCTGCTCATCGCAGCGTCGCTGATCGGCGCCGTGAGCTTCGGCTCCGCCTACGCCCAAACGGTTGTTGTGCAGGGCAATGGCCGCGTCGACGCGGCGACGGTCAAGGGCTATTTCACCGGTACGGACCAGGCCAGCATCGACAAGGGCGTGAAGGAGCTTCGCGCCAGCGGGCTGTTCTCGTCGGTTCGCGCCACCCGTCGCGGCGACGAGATCGTCGTCCAGGTTTCCGAGAACAACGTCATCAATCGCGTCGCCTTCGAGGGCAACAGCAAGCTGAAGAGCGACGTGCTCCTGCCTGAAATGGCTTTGAAGTCCCGCGGCCCGTTCAGCGAATCGGTCGCGCAGGCGGACGTCGAGCGGATCAAGGACCTCTACACTCGCGGCGGCCGCGCCGCCGCCAAGGTCAGCTACCGCATCGTGCCGCTGCCCAACGGCCGCATCGACGTCGTCTACACGATCGACGAGGGCGGCAAGACCGGCGTCAAGACCATCAACTTCATCGGCAACCAGGTCTACTCGACCGGCAAGCTGACCGGTCTGATGCAGACGACCGAGATGAACATCTTCTCGTTCTTCAAGAACAGCGACGTGTACGATCCGGACAAGATCGCCAGCGATCTCGAACTGGTCCGTCGATATTATCTGAAGAACGGCTACGCCGACTTCCGCGTCGTCAACAGCGAGGCGCATTTCGACCCTGCGATCGGCGGCTACATCATCAACATCACCGTCGAGGAAGGCCCGCAGTATCGCGTCGCCAGCGTCAACGTGCAGTCGAACCTGCCGAACGTGCCGAGCACCGAGCTTATTCCGCTTTCGCGCATCAACGCCGGCGAGATCTACAACGGCGACCTCGTCGAGAAATCGGTCGAATCGATCACCAAGGACCTGGCTCGCCGCGGCTACGCCTTCGCGCAGGTGCGCCCGCGCGGCGAGCGCAATGCGGCCGCCCAGTCCGTCACGATCAACTTCGTCGTGGAGGAGGGACCGCGCGTCTATATCGAGCGCATCAACCTGCGCGGCAACACGCGCACCCGCGACTACGTCATTCGTCGTGAATTCGAGATCGGCGAGGGCGACGCCTACAACCGCGTCATGATCGACCGCGCCGAAAAGCGCCTGAACAGCCTCGGCTATTTCAAGAAGGTGCGCATCACCAACGAACCGGGTTCGGCGCCTGACCGCGTCGTGATCAACGTCGAGGTCGAAGACCAGCCCACGGGCAATTTCTCGATCTCCGGCGGTTATTCTACCTCGGACGGCTTCATCGCCGAACTGTCGGTCAGCGAATCGAACTTCATGGGCCGTGGCCAGTATGTTCGCGCCGCCGCCACGATCGGTCAGCGCACCAAGGGCCTCGAATTCAACTTCACCGAGCCTTACTTCCTCGACCAGCGCATCGCCGCCGGCTTCGACCTCTACGTGAAGAAGAACACCGTCTCCAAGTACTCGATGTACGACACGACGGTGTTCGGCGGCACGCTGCGCGCGGCCATCCCGCTCACCGACGAGATCTCGCTGCAGGGTCGCTATTCCGCCTATTCGACCTACCTGTCGATCCCGAACACGCAGCAATATCCGTACAACGATTGTACCTGGCCGATGCCGATGCTGACGCCGGGCGCGCCGGGCTCGCTGCCCGCCAACCTGTTCTTCAACTGCACCAGCAACAACGAGGCCTCGATCGCCATCAAGGCGCAGCAGGGCACGCGCGTCACCTCGCTGTTCGGCTACACGCTGGGCTATTCGACGCTCGACAATCCGAAGCAGCCGACCAGCGGCGTCATGGCCGTCCTCAACCAGGACTTCGCCGGCGCCGGCGGCAACGCCCGCTTCATCCGCACCACGGCGGAAGCGCGCTACTATCGCGAGATCTTCGACGACGTCATCGGCTTCGTGAAGCTGCAGGGCGGCAACATGTTCGGCATCGGCGGCTACCAGCTGCGCACGACGGACATGTTCAACCTCGGCCCGGCGCTGGTCCGCGGCTTCGCGCCCGGCGGCATTGGCCCGCGCGACATCTCGAACCCCTACAACTGGAGGGGCAATTCGATCGGCGGCGCGAATTACGTCGGCGCTTCGGTCGAAGCGCAGTTCCCGCTGTGGGGCGTTCCGCGCGAACTCGGCCTCAAGGGCGCGGTCTTCGCCGACGCCGGTACGTTGTGGGGCTACAAGGGTCCGACCAACTTCACGACGATCAACGACTACATCAATTACCTGCCCTACAACCCGGCGGCCCTCAATCCGGCCAACGGCTGTATCATCCCCTACCAGGCGCCGCTCATGGGCCCGGGCTCCTGCCTCGTCGTCGGCGGCGACACGACGCGCCTGCGCGCCTCGCTCGGCGGTTCGCTGCTCTGGAACTCGCCGATGGGGCCGATCCGCTTCGACCTCGCCAAGGCCGTCGCGAAGTCGAAATACGACCAGACGCAGGTCTTCCGCTTCTCGGGCGGCGGCAGCTTCTGATCGAACCGGATACGGAGCACGGCCCCTTCGGGGGCCGTTTTCTTTTGTGCGCAGGCCGGGCGCGCCGGTCCCGCTGGCGCGGCGCGCGTCGCCTCCCGCCCCTCGCAAAAGTCTGCACCTTTTGCGGCGGATGTTCTAAAAGACGTTGAGTTCAGCCCCGTGCGCGGGCGCCGGAGAGCGCATGTCCGAGCCGTTTTTCTTCGCCTTCGCCTTCGCGCCGACCCTCGGCGACCTGGCCGAAATGGCCGGCGCGAAATTCGAGGCCGGCGAGGCCGACCTCAGGATCGAAGGCCTGGCGCCGATCGAGACGGCGGGGCCGCGCGACCTCGCCTATTACGACAACCCCCGCTACCTCGACGCCCTGCGGACGACGCGTGCCGCCGCCGTCCTCCTGCGCGCGCCGGCACGCGACAAGGCGCCAGCCGCCTGCGTGGCCCTCGTCGTCGACAATCCCTACCGCGCCTTCGCCTCCATCGCCGCGCGCCTCATGCCCGCCTCGCTGCGGGCCGCCCCGCTGCACGGGACAGGCGTTTCACACGCCGCCCATGTCGATCCCGCGGCGCGCCTCGAGGCCGGGGTCGATGTCGAGGCCGGCGCCGTTGTGGGCGCCGGCGCCGAGATCGGCGCGGGCACCCTCGTCGGCGCCAATGCCGTGATCGGCGCGGGCGTGCGCATCGGCCGCGATTGCGTGATCGGCGCCGGCGTCAGCCTTTCGCACGCGCTGCTCGGCGACCGCGTCATCCTGCATCCCGGCGTGCGCATCGGCCAGGACGGTTTCGGCTTCGCCCTCGGCCCGCGCGATCACCAGAAGGCGCCCCAGTTCGGCCGCGTGATCGTCCAGGATGATGTCGAGATCGGCGCCAATTGCACGCTCGATCGCGGCGCGACGCGCGACACGATCGTCGGCGAGGGAACCAAGATCGATAACCTCGTGCAGATCGGCCACAACGTTGTCGTCGGCCGGCATTGCGTCATTGTCGCGCAGACCGGAATCGCGGGATCCGCCGAACTCGGCGATTTCGTGATGGTCGGCGGCCAGGCCGGCATCGCCGGTCATCTCGTGATCGGCGACGGCGCACGCATCGCCGCGCAATCCGGCGTCATGCGCGACGTGCCGGCCGGCGCCAGCGTCGGCGGCGCGCCGGCGCAGGACCTGCGCAATTTTCTGCAGAACGCGGCGCGCGCACGGCGCGCGCCGGCCCAGTCCAGGAAGGAGTGAGACATTGACCACGGCGACCGCCGAACGACTCGAAGCGATGGACATCCAGAAAATTCTGGCCGCGCTGCCGCACCGCTATCCCTTCCTGCTCGTCGACCGCATCTTCGACATCAAGGGCGATGAATCCTGCGTCGGCATCAAGAACGTGACGATCAACGAACCGCAGTTCATGGGGCATTTTCCGGGCCGCCCGGTCTATCCCGGCGTGCTCATCATCGAGGGCATGGCGCAATGCGCGGGCGCGATCTGCATCCATGCGCAGGGCAAGGGCGAGAAGCCGGACCTCGTCTATTTCATGACGATCGACAAGGCGAAGTTCCGCAAACCCGTGCAGCCCGGCGACCGCATCGAATATCACATGAAGAAGACCAACCAGCGCCGCAACATGGTGTGGTTCTCGGGCCAGGCGAAAGTCGACGGCCAGGTCGTGTGCGAGGCCGAGATCAGCGCGATGGTCGCGCCGCAGACGGCCTGAACGCATGGCCGACGTCCATCCGACGTCGATCGTCGCGCCGGGCGCGCGCCTGGGCGCGGGCGTGCGCGTCGGCCCGTTCTGCACGATCGGCGCCGATGTGGAACTCGGCGCGGATTGCGACCTCGTTTCGCATGTCGTGATCGCCGGCCGCACGAAGATCGGCGCGCGCGCAAAAATATTTCCTTTCGCCTCGATCGGCCACCAGCCGCAGGATCTGAAATATGCGGGCGAGGAATCGTCGCTCGAGATCGGCGCGGATTGCACGCTGCGCGAGGGCGTGACCATCAATCCCGGCACCGCCGGCGGCGGCATGGTCACGCGCCTCGGCGATCGCTGCGTGCTGCTGGCGCATGCGCATGTCGGACACGATTCGGTCATCGGCAGTGATGTCGTCCTGTCCAACAATGTGATGATCGCCGGCCACGTGACGATCGGCGACCACGCCATTCTCAGCGGCGGCGTCGGCGTGCACCAGTTCGCGCGTATCGGCGCGCATGCTTTCGTCGGCGGCCTGTCGGGGCTGGAAGGCGATCTCATCCCCTATGGCCTGGCCTTCGGCAATCGCGCGCACCTCGCCGGCCTCAACCTGATCGGGCTGCGCCGACGCAATTTTCCGCGCGACAGTATCGCGGCGCTGCAAGGCGCCTATCGCATTCTCTTTAACGAGGACGGCGTGATGAAGGCGCGGATCGACGAGGCGGCGGCCGCGCATGGCGGCGACCCGCATGTCGCCGCGATGATCGATTTCCTGCGCGCGTCGGGCGACAGGCCGATCTGCCGGCCGCGCAGCGCGCGCGACTGAACGCGCCATGAAGGTCTTCGTCGTCGCGGGCGAAAAATCGGGCGACCTGCTCGGCGCCAAGCTGATCCAGGGGCTGCGCCGCGCCGATCCCGACGTCCAGATATCGGGCGTCGGCGGCGAAGCGATGGCGCGGGAAGGCCTGGTCAGCCTGTTTCCCATCGAGGACATCGCCGTGATGGGGATCACTTCGATCCTCTCGCATCTGCCGCGCATCTTCGCGCGCATCGATACGACCGCGCAGGCCATCGTCGCGCAGAAGCCGGATGTGCTCGTCATCGTCGACAGCCCGGATTTCACGCATCGCGTCGCGCGCCGCGTGCGCAGGGCCGCCCCCGATATTCCCATCGTCGATTATGTCAGCCCCACGGTCTGGGCGTGGCGGCCGGGTCGCGCGCCGGCCATGCGCGCCTATGTCGATCGCGTGCTCGCGCTGTTTCCCTTCGAACCCGCCGCGCACGAGCGCCTGGGCGGTCCGCCCTGCGTCTTCGTCGGCCATCCCCTCGTCGAGCATCTCGACGAATTGCGACCGGACGCCGACGAGGCGCGCGCGCGCGAAAGCGAACCTTCGGTGTTCCTGCTGATGCCGGGATCGCGTCGTTCCGAGATCGAGCGCCTGATGCCGCCGTTCGGCCAGGTGCTGCACCAGGTGGCGCAGCGCGGCCGCCGCATGGAGGTGATCCTGCCGGCCGTGCCGCATCTGGAAAAGGACATTCGCGAGGAATTGCGGTCGTGGCCCTACAAGCCCGAGGTGGTCGTCGGCGACCCGCCGAAGCTCGCCGCCTTCCACCGCGCCCGCGTCGCGCTCGTCGCCTCGGGCACGGCGACGCTCGAACTCGCTCTGGCCGGCGTGCCGATGGCCGTCGCCTACAGGGTGTCGCGTGTCGAAGGTCTGTTGAAATATGTGGTCGACGTACCCTCGATCGTCCTCGCCAATCTCGTGCTCGGCGAAAATGTCGTGCCGGAATTCCTGCAGGACGCCTGCAACCCGCAAGCGCTGACGCAGGCGCTCGGCCCCTTGTTCACCGGCGGCGTCGAGCGCGATGCGCAGCTCTCCGCCTTCGCGCGCATCGACGCATTGCTGAAGCCGGCGTCCGGCGAGCGGCCGAGCGATGCGGCCGCCCGCAACGTGCTCGACGTCGCGCGGGCAGGGCGCGGCGCAACGCGCGACTAGAGATTGCGACAGCCTATTTGTCGAAGGCGAACACGCGCTTCCAGTCGTCCTTCATGCTGACGACCGTCCACTGGTTGGCGGCGGCGGCGTCGAGCGCGCGGTCGAGACGCCCGAATGCGCTCGCGCGATCGTAGGCATATTCGCGGTCGGCGTCGGTGTGCCGGATGATGACGCCGAGGCGCCGGCCGCCGGACATGGTCGTCCATTGCAGCATTTCGAGATCGCCGTCGGAATTGCCGAAGGCGGCGATCGGGCGGGCGCCGATATGCGCGTTGATTCCGACGGGCTTGCCGGGTCCGTCGTCGATGAAGTCGATCTTCGGCAGCCGGAACAATTCGGGACGGCCGTCGCGCAATTCGAAGCGGGTCTGGATCGACGAACCGACGATCTGGTTCGCCGGAACGCCGTAGGTCGTTGTGGCGAAGGCGCGCATGAATTCGACGCCGCCGCCGGAGACGATGAACACGCGAAACCCGTTGGCGCGAAGGTAGCTCATGACCTCCTGCATGGGCTGATAGACGAGATCGGTGTAGGGACGCCTGAAGCGCGGATGCTGCGACTTCGCCAGCCATTCGCGCACGATCCCGCCGAATTGCTCCGGCGTCATGCCGGCATGGGTCTGCGCGACGAGATCGGCCATGCCCGTTTCGCCGGCCTTCGCCAGCGCGGCCATGTCGTTCGACAGAACCGCCGCGAACGGTTGCCTCGTCGTCCAGTCGGGATTGAGCGGGGCGAGCGCCTTCGTGCGATCGAGCGCGAAAGCGAGCTGCACATACATCGGTTGCTCGCACCAGAGCGTGCCGTCGTTGTCGAAGGTTGCGACGCGTTGCTCAGGCGCGACGAAATCGGGCGAACCCGGCGTCGTGACCGCCGTGACGAACGAAACGATCGAGCGCTTCGCGGCGCCTTCGTTCCACGAGGGCAGCGGGTCCGCGCCTTGTGCGAAGACCGGCGCCGGCGCCGACGCAATGCCAACGAGGAGCGACAGGATGAGGGCAATCAGGGCGCGGGTCATGGTGTTCTCCGCCGGGAGGACCGATCGCCAGATTCGTAGCTAAATCATTGCGCGTCAATGCAATTGCGGGGGCGGCTTCAGCGGATGAGGATGCAGGCGGCCAGCAGGATGAACGCCAGCGCGCCGACGGCCCGCAGGTCGTGGCCGCCGCGCGAAAACGGAAAGCCGGCGGCGCGCGCGTAGTCCTCTGCGGATACGCCGTCGGACGGCCGCTCGATCCGCCTGTACGGCGGTGAACGTTCCGCTTCGGGCGCGGCGGCTTTCTGGGGCGGCGCAATGCGCGGGACGTCGTTCTCGGCGCGCGCGGCGTCGAGCGCCGCGATCGCCATGTCGAGCGAGCGCGCGAATGCGAATTTCTGGCGCGCCTCCTCGCTGTCGGCGCCGTTCGCGGTCGCCTGCATCCATTCGGTCAAAACCTTGTTGCGCTCGCGGACGAGCCAACTTCGCTTGTCCTTCGCCGCATCCTCGGATCGGCGGCCTGCGATCCGACCGGTCATGTGACTAACTCGCTCTCCCGAATGACGAAAATCGTCTAGGGCGCCGCGGGTTAACGATGTTGCGCGTCAATGTTCGACAAAAGCCGCGAAAAAAAGTGAAGCGGCGTTGAGAATTGGCGACCGGCGGCGGCGGTCGCGCCCGCCTGCTGTTATTTCGGGATTTTCAAGGGTGGATCGCGCCCGCGCCCGTGATGATCCGCGCGCGATTGCCGTTCGAGATTCTTGCAATGGTCGCAATTCGCCATCGAATTCCGAAAGCTCGGCGAACCGCGATGCCAGCAATGAACGCCCGCTTCGGCTCGCGGGCCAATGCGAACTGTCGACCGAAGGCGGAGATTCGGTTGAAAGCGCGCGTTACCTCCCCGCTCGCGGGGAGGTCGACCATCCGCGCAGCGGATGTCGGGTGGGGCAAGCCTGGCGTTGCTCCGAATTCCTCCGCTTCTGCGGCGAGCGACCCCACCCGTCTCGCTCCGCTCGACACCCTCCCCGCGAGCGGGGAGGGAGGGCGCCGCCAATGACGGCCATCCGCCCAAAGCGTGTATTCCGGCTATCCGCTTCCGGGCCGCGTCGTTATGCGCCGGGCGAGCGCAACCGACGGGCGCCAGAAGTCAGATAAAGTGTCAGAGTCCATCCATCAGCGCGCGCGCGCCATGCGGCGCGTCGCCAGAATCTTGTCGATGCGCCGGCCGTCGAGATCGAGGATTTCGAACGACCAGGCGCCGACATCTATGCTTTCGCCGACCGCCGGGAGATGGCCGAACGCCTGGATGAGGAATCCGGCGGCGGTCGCGTAGGAGGGATGATCCGGCAGCGGCGCGCCGAGCGCATCCGCCATCTCGCCGGCCGGCGTCCAGCCGGAAATCAGCAGGGAGCCGTCGCTGCGTTCGACGATGGATTCTTCCGCCGCGCCTTCGTCGTCGGCGAAGGCGCCGACGATCGCCTCCAGCAGGTCGGCGGGCGTGACCACGCCGAGAAAGTGACCGTATTCGTCGTGCACGAGGCCCATGCGAACCGGCGCCTTGCGCAATGTCTCGACGACATCGAGCGCATCGACGGTCGCGGGAATGACCGGCGCCCCCTTGACGTGCCGGCGCAGATCGTCGAGCGAGGCGACGGTCGCGCCGACGAGATCGCGCGCCTGGATGACGCCCACGATCTCGACGTCGCCGGCGCCTTCGTGCACGGGGAATCGCGCGTGCTGGCTTTTCTCGATCAGCGCGAGGATCTCGGGAAGGGGATCGCCGAGATCGACCAGTTCGATCTCGTTGCGGGGCGTCATGACGCTGACGACGGGCTGGTCGCCGAGCCGCAGCACGCGCGCGATCATCTGGCGTTCGCCGGGTTCGACCACGCCGGCGCTCTCGGCTTCCGCGACCAGCGCCTTGATTTCGTCTTCGGTGACGACCTGCTCGCGCTGCTGCGCCTGCCCGAGCAGCGCGAGGACGAGCTTGCCCGAGCGATCGACCAGCCACACCACGGGATGCGAAACATTGGCGAGAAAGGTCATGGCCGGCGCAACCGCGCAGGCGAGCTTTTCCGGATTGTTGAGCGCGAGGCGCTTGGGCGCGAGCTCGCCGACGATCAGCGAGACATAGGTGATGGCGCCGACGACGAGGCCGACGCCGATCACCTGCGCCCAGGCCGCAGGCATGCCGTTGGCGGCGAGCCAGGACGACAGGCGTTCGCCGAGCGTCGCGCCGGAAAAGGCGCCGGAGGCGACGCCGACCAGCGTGATGCCGATCTGCACCGTGGACAGGAAGCGGCCGGGGTCGGAGGCGAGCGCCAGCGCCCGCCGCGAACCCTTGACGCCGCGCTCGACCATGGCGCGCAACCGCGCCGGACGCGAGGAAACAACGGCCAGTTCCGACATGGCGAGCGCGCCGTTGAGCAGCGTGAGGACGAGGACGAGAAGCAGTTCGAGCGAGAGCATGCGTGGCTTTTGAGAGGTGACGGCGCCCATTATAGGGCGCCGCGCGGGCTCGGCTAATTGACGCTCGTCTTCGTCAGCGCGCCACGCCCCATGCCGACGCCGAACGATCCGACATCCTTGCCGTCGGGCGTGGCGAACGAAACCTTCCAGTCGCCGAACACGCGCCAGCCGATGGTGAAATGGCCGATTTCGACGCGGTAAGGCGCGCCGTCGATCGTCGTGAGGACGACGAGTGGGTCATTGTCGGTCGGCGCGTCCTTGCTCTCGCGCCTGGCTTCCAGATCATCCTTCGAAAAGCGCGCGCGGTCTGCGGCCGGAAGCCGCGCCAACGCGCGGGCGGACAGGCCCTTCCAGTCCTTCTTCGCGTCCTTCACGAGGTCGATGGCCGCGCGCCTGAGAGCGGGACAGCGCGCATCGTCGCATTTCGTCTCCCATTCGTTGAGCAGATGCTCGGTCGAAAAGCCCGGCGCATAGTCGAAGCGGATCGTGCAGGCCTTGCCGAAGCCGGCGCCCGTCCACGGCGCAAGCGACAGCCGCGCGGAAAGATCCGGTCCGAAGCTCGTGTCGTCGCGGTAGGCGACGGCCGCGTCGTTCATGCGCAGGAAGCCGCGCGAGATTCCGCAGGCCGAACCCGCCCAGCTGGCGGGCGCGGGCGCGGGAGAGGCCACGCCGCTGGCGATCGTGAAAGTCGCCGAAGCGATGCAACTCGCCGTTCCCGCCGTCTTGCTCGCGGCGTAATAATTCGCGCCCGGCGCCTGTTCGAGCGTGACGCCGTCAGACGTCGTTCCGACGAGCTTTTCCGTCAGCGACTTCGGCATCTGGACCGGCGGCTTCTGCGCCGCGGCCCAATCTGCGAGCCGCGCGACGCCCTTGTCGTCGAAACGCCCGACCGGATCCACGGTCGCGACGCCGTTCGCCTTCGCCTGCGCCATCCCGAGCGGCCCGTTCGCCGTCGCTGTCGGGTCAGACTGCGAGGCGAGCCATTTGCGATAGGCGTCGACATAGCGATTGCAGACATCGGGCGCAGCGCGCGCCGGCGCGCCGGCCGCCAACGTCGCCGGAATCAGGAGAGCGAGAAGAAGGGTCAGTCGGGTCTTGTCCATAGGTCGAGACTATCGTCTCTCTCGCCGGGCCGCGCGTGTTCGACCGCACGTTCCGCGCGTCGCTTCGGCGGCCGCGACCACGGACGATCCTCGCCCGGCGCGCGCGCCGTGCGCAGGACTGTACTGCCGCTCTCGAAACTGATCGTCAGCGCGCCCGTCTCCTCCAGCCTGCGGCGGTCGACCACGATCTCCGCCGCGCAGCCCGAGGGCGCAAACAGCGGCGTGACGACGATATTGGCGCGCGCGCAATCCTCGGCGAAGGCGGAGGCTTCCTTTACGAATGCAACGACAAGGCCGTCGCGCGTCCGCGCCGTGCAGCCCTGCCGGTCGCAGGTCTGGATGCGCGCGGAATCCGTTTCCCGACCGTCGGCGTCGGCGCGCAGCCATTGTTCCGTCGTGAAGCCCTGCGGGCGGCCGAGCGTCACGAGCCTGCCGTCTTCGCCGCGGATCGCCGCGCTCTCGCCGTTCGACTGCACGGCAATGTCCCAGCGCGGACCGGAGAAAGCGCCGACGAGCCCGATCAGCGCCAGCGGGATCGCCGTCGCCTTCAGGAGATTGGTGCGCCAGATGACGGCGGAAAGGACGGCGAGGGAGAGAAAGGGCAGCGCCCACCACGAAAATTCGCGCAGGTGCACGGTGGACGCGGGCGCGGCGGCGAGCCAGCGCGCGGCCGTCGTGATGATGTCGATGCCGAGGCCGAGCCATAGCCACACCGGCGCGTCGAGGCCGAGCGGATAAAGGAGCGCGCCGGCGAGCGCGGCGGGCACGGCGAAGAATTCGATGATGGCGAGCGTCAGTGGATTGCCGATCAGCACATAGGGCGAGAGTTCGTGGAAATCGCCGGCCATGAAGGATGCGGTCGCCGACGTCGCGCAGAAAGTGGCGAAAAGCATGGCGCCGAGACCATGCCAGCGCGACGCCGACAGCCATGCGAGAAATTCCCCGACGCGCCCCGCCTGCGCGTTCGCAAAGGGCGCCGCGCGTTCGCGCGCCAGCCACGCGCTGCGTGATTCCCAGACGGCGATCAGCGCGGCCACCGCTGCGAAGGACAATTGGAAACTCGCGCCCATGAGCGCTTCCGGCTCGAAAGCGATGACGAATATGGCAGCGAGCGCGAGGTTGCGCATCGAGATCGACGGCCGGTCGAAGATGACGGCGGCGAGCAGGATCAGCGTCATGACCAGCGCGCGCTCCGCGCCGACGCGCGAGCCGGTGAAGAGGTCGTAGGCGATGGCCGCGAGAATGGCGCAGCCCGCCGCCCATTTCTTGATCGGATAATTCAGCGCCAGCGTCTGCGACAGCGCCAGCAGGCGGCGCAGCCCGACGAAGAAGATGCCGGCGACCAGCGTCATCTGAACGCCGGAAATGGTGATGATGTGAAAGATGCCGGCCTCGCGGATCAGTTCGCGCGCGGCGGGCGACAGGAAATCGCGGTTGCCCGCCACCATCGCGGCGGCGATCGCGCCGGTGTCGCCGGGCAGGCGGTCGGTCACGCGCTCGACCAGCGCGTTGCGATAGCGGTCGACGGCGGCGAAGAATCGCAGCGACAGGGGCGCCGCCTCCGGCGCGTCGGTCTTCTCGATGCGGCCGAGCGCGTTGCCGACGCCGCCGAGGCCGGCGAACCAGGCGTCGCGCGCGAAATCGTAGCCGCCGGGCAGGGCGGCGCGGGCCGGCGGCAGCAGGCGGGCCTTCAGCGCGATGTGATCGCCGGCTACGATATCGGGGCGCTGGCGCGTCGTCAGCCGCACACGCTTCGGCAGGTCTGCGTCGGTGTAGCCTTGCGCCGATGTCAGCCGCAGCACGAAACGCGCGCCGGCGCGGCGCAGATCGACCTGCTCGACGAAGCCTGAAATCTCGGTCGCGAAGGGTCGGGCGACGACGGGCGCCGCCACGCGCGCCGTGCGCCAGCCCTGCGCCACGAAGCCGGCGGCGGCCGCCGCCAGCGCCAGCGCCAGCGCGAACGGCGCGCGACGCGACCGGACGAGGAAGGCGAGGGCGGAAAACGCCGCCAGCAACAGGGCGGCGACCGGCAGCGACGGCTCGGTCTCGGCGGTCAGCGACAGGATCGCGCCCGCGCCGGCCGCGACCGGCAGCCAGAGCGCCGGACGCCGCCAGGCCCGCTCCTCCTCGAGGGCGGCGGCGAACCGCCCGTGCATGCCTCGGATGGCGCCGGACAGGCGCGCGAAAAAACGCGAAGGCGCGGCGGCGCCTTCCTGAGCAAGCGGTTCGACGGCAATTTTCGCCACGCTTCAGCCCTTTGCAGGCTCCGGGGCGCTCCAAATTCTCCGCCCCTTTTTGCCCGCGTCCACCCATGTTACAGGGGCGCCCTTCGTCGCGCAGCGGCGAATTTCGGATTTTCCCGTCCAAGCGTCGCCGCAGCGCCCCGCGCCGACTGCCGACCCGTCCAAGGCCGCCCATGACCAAGCCCGTCGTCACCCGCTTCGCCCCCTCGCCGACGGGCTTCCTGCACATCGGCGGCGCGCGCACGGCGCTGTTCAACTGGCTGTTCGCCCGCAAGGCGGGCGGCAGGATGCTGCTGCGCATCGAGGACACCGATCGCGAGCGTTCCACGGACGCCGCGATCAAGGAGATCATCGATGGCCTCGACTGGATCGGCCTCAAGTGGGACGGCGAGGTCATCTATCAATTCGCGCGCGCCGGGCGTCACGCCGAGGTCGCGAACGAACTGCTGGCCGCCGGCAAGGCCTATCATTGCTACGCGACGCCGGACGAACTGACGGCCATGCGCGAACTGGCGCGCAAGGAGGGCCGGCCGCCGCGCTACGACGGACGCTGGCGCGACGCCGCGCAGGCGGACCGCGACGCCGCCGCGGCGAAGGGACTGAAGCCCGTGGTGCGCCTCAAGGCGCCGCAGGAAGGCGAGACGGTCATCGAGGATTCCGTGCAGGGCCGCGTCGTGTTTCCGAACAAGGATCTCGACGACCTGATCCTGCTGCGCTCGGACGGAACGCCGACCTACATGCTGGCCGTCGTCGTCGACGATCACGACATGGGCGTCACGCAGATCATCCGCGGCGACGACCATCTCACCAACGCCGCGCGCCAGACGCACATCTACCAGGCGATGGGCTGGGACATTCCCGCCTGGGCGCACATTCCGCTGATCCACGGCGCCGACGGCGCGAAACTGTCGAAGCGCCACGGCGCGCTCGGCGTCGACGCCTATCGCGCCATGGGCTACCTGCCGGCCGCGCTCCGCAATTATCTCGTGCGCCTCGGCTGGAGCCAGGGCGACCGCGAATTCTTCTCGACCGAAGACATGATCGAGGCCTTCGACCTGGCGCAGGTGCACCGTTCGCCGGCGCGCTTCGACTTCGTCAAGCTCGAGAACATGAACGGCCATTACATGCGCGCCGCCGACGACGGCGAATTGACGCAGGCTTTGATCGACACGCTGCCCTTCCTGCCGAACGGGCCGCAGAAACTCGCCGCGCTGGACGAGAATAAGCGCGCGCAATTGCGCGCCGCCATGCCGGGCCTGAAGGAGCGCGCCAAGACGCTCGTGCAGCTTTCCGACGGCGCCGATTATCTGTTCGCGCAGCGTCCGCTGCCGATGGAAGCCAAGGCGTCCGAACTCGTCGCCAGGGGCAGGGCGCATTTGGCGGCGCTCCTGCCGCGGCTGGAATCGCTGCCGGAATGGACGGCGGCGGCGACCGAAGGCGCAGTGCGCGCGCAGGCGGAGGAGACAGGCGCCAAGCTCGGCGACCTCGCCCAGCCTTTGCGCGCCGCGCTGACCGGCAAGACGACCTCGCCCGGCATTTTCGACGTTCTGGAAGTGCTGGGGCGCGAGGAAAGCCTGGCGCGCATCGGCGACCAGGCGAAGGCCTGAGGCCCGAACGAAGGGCGCAAATCCCGTCCGTTTCGGCGCCGTCGCGTAAACCGTCCCGGCTAAAAGTCGAGTGTCCCGGAGGCCTTCGTCCGCTTGAATGCCAGCAGGCAATGGGATAGCTCTAATGCAACGCACAAAAGCCGATTTTCCGGCCGCGTGGCGCAGCGTCGCCGCTGCGTGAATCGCGCGCCGCCTGGTCGGCCCTGAAGAGAAGGGGCGGCGTATGACCGACAGCACGGGTTCCATCAAGATCGGCGAAAAGAGCTACGACACGAAGGTGCTTCCGGGCACGATCGGGCCGTCCGTGCTCGATATCGGCTCGTTCTACGGCAAGACCGGGATGTTCACTTACGATCCCGGCTTCACCTCGACGGCGAGCTGCGAGTCGAAGATCACCTACATCGACGGCGACGAGGGCGTGCTGCTCTATCGCGGCTATCCGATCGACCAGGTCGCCGAGCACGGCGATTTTCTCGAGACCTGCTACCTGCTGCTGTACGGCGAATTGCCGACGGCCGCGCAGAAGGCCGATTTCGACTATCGCGTGACGCGCCACACGATGGTGCACGAGCAGATGGCCCGCTTCTTCCAGGGCTTCCGCCGCGACGCGCATCCCATGGCGGTCATGGTCGCCTCCGTCGGCGCGCTGTCGGCCTTCTATCACGACTCGACCGACATTTCCGATCCGCAGCAGCGCATGATCGCCTCGATCCGCATGATCGCGAAAGTGCCGACGCTGGCGGCGATGGCCTACAAGTACACGATCGGCCAGCCCTTCATCTATCCGCGCAACGATCTCGACTACACGTCGAACTTCCTGCGCATGTGCTTCGCCGTGCCGTGCGAGGAATACAAGGTCAACCCGATCCTCTCGCGCGCGCTCGACCGCATCTTCATCCTGCACGCCGACCATGAGCAGAACGCCTCGACCTCGACGGTGCGTCTCGCCGGTTCGTCGGGCGCCAATCCCTTCGCCTGCATCGCGGCCGGCATCGCCTGCCTGTGGGGTCCCTCGCACGGCGGCGCCAACGAAGCCGCGCTGGCCATGCTCGCGGAGATCGGCTCGGTCGAGAACATTCCGAAATTCGTCGCCAAGGCGAAGGACAAGAACGATCCGTTCCGCCTGATGGGTTTCGGCCATCGCGTGTACAAGAATTACGACCCGCGCGCGAAGATCATGCAGAAGACGGCGCACGAGGTGCTGAGCGAACTCGGCATCAAGGACGACCCGCTGCTGGACGTGGCGGTCGAACTCGAGCGCATCGCGCTGCACGACGAATATTTCATCGAGAAGAAGCTCTACCCGAACATCGACTTCTATTCGGGCATCACGCTGAAGGCGATGGGCTTCCCGACCTCGATGTTCACCGTGCTGTTCGCGCTGGCGCGCACCGTCGGCTGGATCGCGCAATGGCGCGAGATGATCGAGGATCCGGGCCAGAAGATCGGCCGTCCGCGCCAGCTCTACACGGGCGCGCCGCGCCGCGACTACGTGCCGACCTCCAAGCGCTGAGCTTCGTCGGACGTCTGAAATGCAGAGGCCCGCGGGAAACCGCGGGCCTTTTGTCTTGGGAGGCGCCCGTTGCGCGCTGGCGGCGCAGCAATGTCATCCCCGCGAAAGCGGGGATCCAGAAAGCGGTGATCCAGATTGTGCGCGCAGGGCGCAGGCCTCATTGGCCGCAGCGGTCCCGTCCACAAGCCGGGGAACTGGATTCCCGCTTTCGCGGGAATGACAGGCGAGCGTCGCCGTCTCAATACTTCCGGAGCAGGCTCACCAGCTTGCCCTGGATGCGGACGCGGTCCGGCCCGAAAATCCGCGTCTCGTAGGCGGGATTGGCGGCTTCCAGCGCGATCGAGGCGCCGCGCTTGCGCAGGCGCTTCAGGGTCGCTTCCTCGTCGTCGATCAGCGCCACGACGATGTCGCCCGTGTCCGCCGTGTCCTGCTTCTTCACGATGACCGTGTCGCCCTCGAAGATGCCGGCCTCGATCATGGAATCGCCGCGCACCTCGAGCGCGAAATGATCGCCCGAGGCCAGAAAGTCCGGCGGCATGGGAATGGTGTGGCTGCGGCTCTGGATGGCCGAGATGGGCGTGCCGGCGGCGATGCGGCCCATGACCGGGATCGACACGTGCATCGGCCCGTCGTCGGTGGCCGCCGGGGCGGCGCGCGTGCGGCCGAGATTGCCCTCGATGACGGAGGGCGCGAAGCGGGCGCGTGTCGGGCCGGGCGTGGCGGATTCGGGCAGGCGCAGCACTTCCAGCGCGCGGGCGCGGTTGGGCAGGCGGCGGATGAAGCCGCGCTCCTCGAGCGCCATGATGAGCCGGTGGATGCCGGACTTGGAGCGCAGGTCGAGCGCGTCCTTCATCTCGTCGAAGGAGGGCGGCACGCCCGTTTCCTTCAACCGTTCGTGGATGAAACGCAGCAATTCGCTCTGCTTGCGGGTCAGCATGTCGGAAAAGCCCTTTCGCCCCTGCGCGCGCGAATCGCGTCACGCCGTCCAAACGCCCGTACACTGAATCGCGCTGCTAAACAAAGCATGAACAAACACTATCTGTTCGCCATGCGTTCCGTCAAGCGCGCGGTCGGGCGTTTCGCGGGGCTTCCGGCGGTCACGCCGCCTTCTGGCCATCCTTTGCTGCCGGATAGACCAGGGCCAGAATGCCCTCGGCGGCCTTCAGCCACGCGGCCCGGTCGGCTTCCGGCCAGGAATCGCCCGGCGAGGGCAGGGCGACGATCAGCGAGGCGATCAGCGGGTGGTCCTGCGCCTTGAGGGGCGGCCTGGCGGGCGGGTTCGCGGCGGCGGGTTTCGGCGCGGGCGCGGGCGCCTTCGCGGGCTCCCTGCGGCCCTCGGCGGCGAGCCGCTTCAGGGCGGCGATGCCCTCCTCGATCTCGTCGATGTCGCCGTGCGGATAGCGCGGGTCGGGCACGAACATGGCCGGCGGCAGGGGCGCGCCGCCCTTCGGAACCTGATAATCGGCGCCGGCGCCGTCGTCGTCGAAATGATGCAGATGCGCGTTGTCGCGCTCGAGCGCGGCGCGCTCTTCGGCGGCTTCCGAAGGAAGGGCGTTGGGATTGATGGCGAACTTGCTCATGGCGTCCCCGGCTCGACCGGTTGCGAAACTGGCGCGATGATCGCCCGAGCCGATTGCCTTTCTGTTAAACCCATGGCGCGAAACGCATTGCATTGACGGGTGGCGGCCGCCGGACCAACCTGCCCCAAACGGGAGGCGGACATGGGTCTGGTGGACGGCAAGGTTGCGATCATCACGGGCGGCACGAGCGGCATCGGCGCACGCACGGCGGAACTCTTCGTCGAGGAGGGCGCAAGGGTCGTGTTCACCGGGCGGCGCGTCGCAGAGGGCGAGGCGCTGGCGAAGAAGATCGGCGCCAACGCCCTGTTCGTGCGGGCCGACGCGACGCTGGAAGCCGACTGGATACGCGTCGTCGAGGAGACGCAGAAGAAATTCGGGCGCATCGACGCCTTGTTCAACAACGCCGGAGGCCCGGCGCCGACCGGCTCGATCACCTCGGTCGACGTGCAGGGCTTCGACGACGCGATGGCGCTGCTCGTGCGCTCTGTCATGCTCGGCCTCAAGCACGTCGGCAAGGTGATGATCGCGCAGAAGTCCGGCGCCATCGTCAACAATGCGTCGATCGCCGGCCATCTCGCCGGCTATTCCTCGTCGATGATCTACGGCGCGGCCAAGGCGGCGGTGAAGCACCTGACCGTCTGCGCTGGCATGGAACTCGGCGAGAGCAACGTGCGCGTGACGTCGGTCTCGCCCGGCGCGATCGCGACCGGCATTCTCGCCAAGGCGCTCGGCATGGAGACGGGCAAGGCCGACCAGATCGCCGAGCACATGAAGGACGGTTTCGCCAAGGCGCAGCCCATTCCGCGTGCGGGATTGCCGGAAGACATCGCGCAATGCGTGCTGTTCCTGTGCTCGGATCGCGGCAGTTTCATCAACGCCACCGACATCGTCGTCGATGGCGGCGTCATCGGCGGCAAGAATTATTCGCTGCACCAGGAGCAGTTGCGCCAGACCAAGGCGGCGCTGGGGCTGGGGTGAGTGTCGTTCCCGCGAAAGCGGGAACCCGGTTCCCTAGCCTTGCTCGATTGGGGAACTGGATACCCGCTTGCGCGGGTATGACATAGCGGGAGTTCGTTCTAGAACCCGCCTCGCTCCAGCCGGATCATCCGGCACGGATCGCCGGCCCTGGCCGCCGGCGCATGCGCCTCGCGCAGCAGCAGCGCCTGCGAGCGCGAGAAGATGCTCAGCAGCGAGGAATCCTGCAGCTCGTGCGGCGTCGCCACCACGCGCCCCTGCGCGTCGCGCGACAACGTCGCGCGTAAAAAATCCATGCGCTGGTCGTTGGCCTTGAGATCGCTGCCAAGGATCGCCGGCTGCGAGCGGTCGCCGCCGGCGTCTCGGTCGCCCGAAAGCTTGCGCACGAGCGGGATGAGGAAGATCAGCGCGCAGACGATCGAAGACACGGGATTGCCTGGCAGGCCCATGATCTGCATGTCGCCCAGCGCGCCGTGGATCAGCGGCTTGCCCGGCCGCATGGCGATCCGCCAGAAGCCGAGTTGCATGCCTTCCTTCGCGAGCGCGGATTGCACGAGGTCGTGGTCGCCGACGGACGCGCCGCCGAGCGTGACGAGCACGTCGGCCTTGATGGCGCGCGCCTGCGCGATGGCGCGTTCGAGATCGGCGAAACGGTCGCCGGCGATGCCGAGATCGAAGACCTCCGCGCCCGCGCCTTCGACATAGGCCGCCGTCGAAAACGTGTTGGAGCAGACGATCTGGTCGGGCCCGGGCGTCTCGCCCGGAACGACGAGTTCGTCGCCTGTCGCGAGAATGGCGACGCGCGGGCGGCGTGTGACCGGCAGCAGCGCATGGTTCATGGCGGCGGCGAGCGCGAGTTCCGCCGGGCCGAGCCGCACGCCGGCCGCAAGGCCTGTTTCGCCCGCGCGAAAGTCGAGGCCGGACGGCCGGATGTTTTTTCCCGCGCGCGGAAGCTCGGATGCGCCAATCATGTCGCCTTCGACGATCGAATCTTCCTGGATGAGGATCGTGTCGACGCCGGGAGGCACAGGCGCGCCGGTGAAGATGCGCACGCATTCGCCGGCCTTGACCTCGCCCGGGAAGCTGCGCCCCGCCGCCGCTTCACCCACCAGTTTCACACGCGCGCCGGGCGTGGAAATGTCGGCGTGGCGCACGCCGTATCCGTCCATGGCCGAGACGTCGAACGGCGGCTGCGTGCGCGTGGCGAGAAGATCGCGCGCCAGCGTGCGGCCGAAGGCCTCGCGCAGCGCAATGGTCTCGACGTCGGCGATCGGACTTGCGGCGTCCAGCACGCGCTTCAATGCGTCGGCGACCGGCAGGAGGTTCTTGGGGGGCATCAGTCGCTGGTCCTCGTACACGTGCTCCCTCGGGCGCCTCTACCTCCCCGCTTGCGGGGAGGTCGCATCGTCCGGCTGTGCGCGTAGCGCAAATGCCGCGCGAGGCGGGTGGGGTTCGCTGGGCGCTGTCCTCGGCGTGTCCGCTCCTCCGGTCGCTGGCCCCACCCGTCGCCTGCGGCGACACCCTCCCCGCAAGCGGGGAGGGAGGATGCGCTCAATCGGATCATTCCGCCGTCCAGTCCCCGGACTTGCCGCCGCGCTTTTCGAGCAGCCGCACGCCCTCGATGCGCATGCCGCGGTCGGCGGCCTTCAGCATGTCGTAGATGGTGAGGCAGGCGACGGAAACAGCCGTCAGCGCTTCCATTTCCACGCCGGTCTGGCCGTTGACCTTCGCCGTGGCGCGCACGCGCACGCCCGGCACTTTCTCGTCGGCGTCCAGTTCCACCGAAACCTTCGTCAGCGCGATCGGATGGCAGAGCGGGATCAGATCGGATGTCTTCTTGGCCGCCATGATTCCGGCGATGCGCGCGGTGGCGAACACGTCGCCCTTCTTCGCATTGCCGGACAGGCAGAGCGCCAGCGTCTCGCGCGCCATTTCGACGCGACCCTCGGCGACTGCGATCCGCTCCGTCGCGGCCTTGGGCGAGACATCCACCATGTGGGCCTCGCCGGTCTGCGACAGATGCGTGAGCTTCGCCATCAGGCGTGGGCCGCCTTGGCGGGCGCGCCGGCGATCAGGTTGCGCGTCGCTTCCGTCACGTCCTTGTGACGCATCAGCGATTCGCCGACCAGGAAGGTCGCGACGCCGGCGCGCTCCAGTCGCACGCAATCCTCGTGCTTCTCGATGCCGCTTTCCGACACGACGATCCTGTCCTTCGGAATCTTCGGTGCGAGACGCTCGGTTGTCTCGAGCGCAACCTTGAACGTGTGCAGGTCGCGGTTGTTGATGCCGATGAGGCGCGCCTCGAGTTGCAGCGCGCGCTTCAACTGCTCCTCGTCGTGCACTTCCACCAGAACGTCCATGCGCAGGTCGTGCGCGGCGGCGTTCAGCGCCTTGGCGGCGGAATCGTCGACGCTCGCCATGACGATGAGGATGCAGTCGGCGCCGTTGGCGCGCGCTTCGTACACCTGGTACGGATCGAGCATGAAGTCCTTGCGAAGCGCCGGCATGATCGCCGCCTTGCGGGCCATCTCGAGATTGGCGAGCGAACCCTGGAACGACGGCGCGTCGGTCAGGACCGAAAGGCACGTCGCGCCGCCTTTTTCATAGGCCTTGGCGAGCGCGGCCGGATCGAAATCCTCGCGGATCACGCCTTTCGACGGGCTCGCCTTCTTGATCTCGGCGATGATGGCGATGCGGCCCTGGCTGTGCTGGCGCTCGATGGCGCGGATGAAGCCGCGCGGCGGATCGTGATCGCGCGCCTGGCGTTCCAGCGTCTTGAAGGGCATGCGCACCTTCGCCTCGGCGATCTCGCGTCGCTTGTAGGCTTCGATCTTGCGCAGGATGTCCGGCATTTCAGGCGCTCCCAACCGCGTTCGATATTGTAGCGAGTTTGGCGAGCGCCGCACGCGCCTTTCCTTCGTCGATGGATTTTGCCGCCAGCGCTGCGCCCTCTTTCAGGTCGCGCGCCTTGCCGGCGACGATCAACGCCGCGGCGGAATTGAAGATGGCGATGTCGCGGTAAGGGCCACGCGCGCCCTCGAGCACGGCCGTCAGCGCAGCCGCGTTGTGCGAGGGGTCGCCGCCCTTCAGGTCCGCGAGTTTTGCGCGCGGCAGGCCGATGTCTTCGGGCGCGATATCGAAGGATTTGATCTCGCCTTCGTTCAGTTCGACGACATGAGTCGGGCCGGTCGTGGTGATCTCGTCGAGCCCGTCGGAGCCGTGGACGAGCCAGACGCGCTGCGAGCCCAGCGTCTTCAGTGTCTCGGCCATCGGGACGAGCCATTCGCGCGAGAACACGCCGAGCAACTGCCGTTTCACGCCGGCGGGGTTCGACAGCGGTCCGAGCAGGTTGAAGATGGTGCGCGTGCCGAGTTCGACGCGCGCCGCGCCGACGTGGCGCATGGCCGCGTGATGGGTCTGCGCCATCATGAATCCGACATTCGCCTCGCGAATGCACTGCTCGACGCCGGGCGCCGAGATGCCGATCCTGACGCCGAGCGCCGTCAGCACGTCGCTGGCGCCCGAGCGCGAGGAGGCGGCGCGATTGCCGTGCTTGGCGACCGGCACGCCGCAGCCGGCGACGATCAGCGCCGATAGCGTCGAGACATTGTAGGAGCCGTGGCCGTCGCCGCCGGTGCCGACGATGTCGATCGCGCCGTCCGGCGGCGTGACACGCAGCATCTTGGCGCGCATGGCGGTGACCGCGCCGGTGATCTCCTCGACGGATTCGCCGCGCACGCGCAGCGCCATCAGGAAGCCGCCCATCTGGGCCGGCGTCACTTCGCCCGACAGCATGGCCTCGAAGGATTCGCGCGCTTCCTCGGCGCTCAGTCGCGCGCCCGTGGCGATCTTGGCGATGAAGGGCTTGAAGGAATCCATGTGCGTCAGGCGGCCTTGCGCTCGGTCCCGTTCCAGCGGGCCGCCAGATCGAGGAAATTCTTGAGGATCGTCTTGCCGTGCTCGGAGGCGATGCTCTCGGGATGGAATTGTACGCCCCAGGAGGGCCGCGTGCGATGGGCGAGGCCCATGATGAGCCCGTCTTCCGTCTCCGCCGTCACGGCGAGATCGGCCGGCAGGGTCGCGCGGTCGACGACCAGCGAATGGTAGCGCGTTGCCGCGAACGGGCCGTTGATGCCGTGGAACACGCCTTGGCCCTGGTGCCGGATCTGCGCGATCTTGCCGTGGATCGGCAGCGGCGCGCGGATCACGTTTCCGCCGAAGGCCTCGCCCATCGACTGGTGGCCGAGGCAGACGCCGAACATCGGGATCGTGGCGCTCGCCGCCTTGATGAGGTCGAGGCATACGCCGGCCTCGCGCGGCGTGCAGGGGCCCGGCGACAGGACGATGGCGTCCGGCGCGTCGGCCACGATCTCGTCCACCGAGCGCGCGTCGTTGCGCCACACCGTGACATCCGCGCCGAGAGAGCCCAGATAATGCACGAGGTTGAAGGTGAAACTGTCGTAATTGTCGATGAGCGTGACCGAAGGCATCATGACCCCTGACTTCGCCCGTGTTTTCGGGTTTTGCGCCGGCGAAGTCAACGAATTCGGCCCGGGCCGGGGACGCCGATGAGCTGGCGCGACGAGATTACGCTGCGGATGGCGTTTTTCCTGTCCGTTCTGACCGCCATGGCGCTCTGGGAGGCTCTGGCGCCGCGCCGCACGCGCTCCTTTCCGCGATCGGTGCGATGGCCGGCCAATCTGGGGATCGTCGTGGCGGGCGCGCTCGTCGTCCGCGTCCTGTTTCCAGTGGCGGCGGTCGGCGCCGCCGCCTTCGCGCAGGCGCGCGGATGGGGCCTGCTTCCCGCGCTCGGCCTGTCCTTCTGGCCGGCCTCGGTCGTGTCGTTTCTGGCCCTCGATGCGCTCGTCTGGGGCCAGCATGTCGTCTCGCACCGTGTTCCGCTGCTCTGGCGCGTCCACAGGATGCATCACGCCGATCTGGACTATGACGTGACGACGGCGCTGCGCTTTCATCCCCTGGAGATCGCGCTGTCGATGCTGCTAAAGATGACCGCCGTCGTCGCGCTCGGCGCGCCGCCGGAAAGCGTGCTCTTCTTCGAGATCGCGCTCAACGCGCTCGCCATGTTCAATCACGCCAACGCCGGCCTGCCGCCGCGCATCGAACCTTTCGTGAGATGGCTGTTCGTGACGCCCGACATGCATCGCATTCATCATTCGATCCTGCGGGACGAGACGGATTCGAATTTCGGGTTCAACTTCTCGTTCTGGGACCGGCTGGCCGGCCTCTATCGCGCGGCGCCCGCGGCCGGGCAGGGCGGCATGACGATCGGCCTGCCGGACTTTCGCGAGGAACGGGAGCTTGGGCTGGGCAGGATGCTGACGCAGCCGTTCAGGGACTAGAATGACCGAATGCGCGAGTGTAAAATAATACTTTACATTTTTTGAATCGCTACTAACATCGAGAGAACGCCCCGATGATCGGAACCATCCGGCACAAGGGCCTGCGCAAGCTCTTCGAGGACGACGACCCGAGCGGGCTGAATCCGGAACATGTGCGAAAGATTCGCCAGATCCTCGCGGTTATGGACGCGGCGGAGCAGGTAGAGCAACTCGACTTGCCGACGTTCAGATTGCACCAGTTGCGGGCTGATCTCAGGGGCTTCTGGTCGATGACCGTCCGTTCGAACTGGCGGATCGTGTTTCGTTTCGAAGACGGCAGGGCGACCGACGTCGATCTCGTCGACTATCATTAGGGGACGATGCCCAGTGGCCATGAAAAACCCGCCTCATCCCGGCGAAATGATCGGCGACATTCTGCAGGAACTCGGAGTCTCGATCAGCGAGGCCGCGCGAAATCTCGGCGTGACGCGCCAGCAGCTTCACAACGTGATCGCCGGGCGCAGCGCTGTCTCTGCCGAAATGGCGGTGCGGCTGGAGCACGCGCTCGGCAGTTCGGCAGATACATGGTTGCGGATGCAGGCCGCTTTCGATCTGGCGCAAGTCCGCAACCAGGCGGGAAGGATAAAGGTCGCGCGTCTGGCGCCGAAAGTCGCATGACGTTCGGAAGCCTGCGTTTTACTGCCCGCGCTTGCCGCGCGTCGCGAATCTGACCGCTTCCTCCGCCGCGCGGAAAAGCGCGGTGGCCTTGTTCACGCATTCGCGGTGTTCGTAGGCGGGATCGGAATCGTAGACGATGCCCGCGCCGGCCTGCGCGTGCATCCTGCCGTCCTTGACGATGGAGGTGCGCAGCACGATGCACGTGTCCATGTCGCCTGCCGCCGAGAAATAGCCGATGCAGCCGCCGTAGATGCCGCGCTTGTCGATTTCCAGTTCGTCGATGATCTCCATCGCCCGCACTTTTGGCGCGCCCGATACGGTGCCCGCCGGAAAGCCTGCCGACAAGGCGTCGATGGCGTCGCGGCGCGGATCGAGCGCGCCGATCACGTTCGACACGATGTGCATGACGTGGCTGTAGCGCTCGATTGCGAATTGCTCGGTGACCTCCACCGTGCCGATCTTCGCGACGCGACCGACATCATTGCGGCCGAGGTCGAGCAGCATCAGGTGTTCGGCGCGTTCCTTCTCGTCGGCGAGCAGTTCGGCGGCGAGCGCCTCGTCCTCGGCCGGGGTCTTGCCGCGCCAGCGCGTGCCGGCGATGGGACGTATCGTCACTTCGCCGTCGCGCACGCGCACGAGGATTTCCGGGCTCGAACAGACGACCTGGAACGGACCGAAATCGAGATAGCAGAGGAAGGGCGCGGGGTTCACGCGGCGCAGCGCGCGATAGAGCGCGAAGGCGGGCAGGGCGAAGGGCGCCGTGAAGCGTTGCGACAGCACCACCTGGAAAATGTCGCCGGCCTTTATGTATTCCTTGGCGCGCGCCACCATGTCGAGGAAGACCGGCTCCGGCGTGTTCGACACGGGCGGCGTCGCCAGCAGGTGCGGATCGGCGTGGGAATCGTGGTCGAGCGGTCCTTCGAGCCGCGCGACGAGCGCGTCGATGCGTTCCACCGCCCTGTCGTAAGCGATGCGCGCGGAAACGCCCGGCGCCGGTCGCACGGGCGTGACGACCGAAATCTCGTCGCGCACGGAATCGAAGATCGCCATGAGCGTCGGGCGCATCATGACCGCATCGGGCGTGCCGATCGGATCCGGCTTGGCCGGCGCCAGCCGCTCCATCTCGCGAACCATGTCGTAGCCCAGATAGCCGAACACGCCGGCCGCCATCGGCGCCATGCCGGGCGTAGCAGGAATGGCGGATTCGGCGATCAGCTTGCGCAGGGAATCGAGCGGCCTGTCGGCGCAGGGTTCGAAGGCTTCGCGATCTGTCAGCGCGCGCCGGTTGATCTCGGCCTTGCCGGCCTGCGCGCGCCACAGGATGTCGGGATCGAGGCCGATCATCGAATAGCGCCCGCGCGTCGCGCCGCCCTCGACGGATTCGAGCAGGAAGACGTTGCCTTCGCGCCCGCGCGACAGTTTCAGGAAGGCGGAAACCGGCGTTTCGAGATCGGCGACGAGGCGCGTCGAGACGAGTTGCGGCGCGCCCTTGTCGTAGGCGCGCGCGAAATCCTCGAAGGCGGGCTCGAGTGTCACTGCTCGCTCGCGCCGATCGCCTCGCGCACGGCCTGATCGCTGATCTTCACGCCGTAATCCTTCTCCAGCCGCTGGATGTACTGCGTGAGAAGGTCGTCGGCGAGCGCCTGCTTGAGTTGCGCCGACATCTGCTTGTTGCTGTCGGATTCGGCATTGAAGTTCGGAAGCGACGTGTCGAGGATCTGGAACACGATGCGGCCGGCCGGCGACGAGGCGGAGCCCGCGCCCTTGTCCGGCTCGTTGAAGATCGCGACGATCGCCTGCGGATCGAGTCCTTCGCCGCCGGAGCGGCGCACGCCGGAATCGTGCTTCAGTTCGAGCTTCTGCTCGGCCGCGATCTTCGACAATTCGCCGCCGCCGCGAAGCTGCTTGACGAGGTCGGAAGCCTTCTGCGCGAGACGCTTGTCCATCTCGTCGGCCTTCCAGGCGGCGGCGACGCGATCCTTCACCTCGTCGAACGAGAGCTGGCGGGACGGATCGACCTGCGCCACCTCGAACCACACGTAGCCGTTGTCGCGCGTCGCGATCGTCTCGTTGTCGACGCCGATGTCGGAGGCGAAGACGGCGCGCAGCAATTCCGGTCCGGAGACCAGGCCGGGCACCGGCATGCCGTTGCGGTCGTTGCCCTGGTTGTCGATCGCCTCGATCGTGCGCGTCTCGAGGCCGGCGCTCTTGGCGGCTTCCGCGAGCGGCTTGCCCGAGGCGCGCTGGTCCTCGATCTTGTCGTGCAGGACCTGCACGGTCTTCTTCGCGCGGTCGCGCGCGATGTCCTGCTTGATCTGCGGCGCGACCTCGGCGAACGGCCTGACGTTTTCCGGCGTGATGCCGGCGGCGCGCACCAGCGCATAGCCGAACTCGCCCTTCACCGGTCCGCTCGTCTCGCCCTGCTTGAGCGCGAAGGCGGCGTCGGCGATCGCCTTGTCGTGGATGTCGGCGCGCGTCACCAGCCCGAGATCGGTGTCCTTCGGCGTCAGCTTGCGCTCGGCGGCGATGGCTTCGAAGGTCGCGCCGGCCTTGATCTTGTCCGACGCGGCGGCGGCTTCCGCCTCGCTCGGAAAGACGATCTGCTGCACCTCGCGCCTTTCGGGCGTGCCGAAGCGCTGCGTCTTGGTGGCGTCGTAGATCTTCTGGGCGTCGGCGTCGCTGATGTCTTCGGGCTTGGCTGCGGTCGCCGGCGTCAGCGCCAGCGTGACGATCTTGCGATATTGCGGCGCGACGAACGACGACTTGCGAGCTTCGTAGAACTTCTGGAGATCGGCGTCGGAGGGCCCCGGAATATCGCCGGCCGCAGCCGGCGTCAGCACGACATAGTCGACGCTGCGGGCCTCGCCGCGGAAGCGGTCGACGGCCATGAGGAGGGCATCGGGCGTTTCCAGAAGGCCGGCGAGCGCCTCGCCGATCTCGCGGCGCAGATAGATGGCCTTCTGCTCGCGCACGAAGCTGCGCTCGTTGTAGCCGCTGTCGCGCAGGGCGGCGTCGAAGCGGTTGCGATCGAACTCGCCGCCGGGGCCCTTGAACATCGGGTCGGTGGTGATGGATTTGGCGACCTGCGCGTCCGACATGGCGAGGCCGAGGCTGCGCGCCTTCTGGTCGAGGGTCGCTTCCGTGACGAGGCGGCCCAGCACCTGGCGGTCGACGCCGGCGAGCCGCGCCTGGTCGTTGGTGATGACCCGGCCGGTCTGCTGCTGCAGGCGCTGCAATTCGTTCTGGTAGGCGAAGCGCATCGTCTCCTTGGAGATTTCGGTCGAGCCGACCGTGCCGAGCGCGCCCGCGCCGAAGCCGCGGAAGATGTCGCCGATGCCCCAGATGGCGAAGGACACGACGATGACGCCCATGACCACGGCCATGAGCAGTCGGCCCATCCAGTTTTTTGAGGCGGCGCGCATGCCGTCGAGCAAGAGGAATCCTCCGGGAAAAAGCGGCGCGGACCATATAGGCGGGGGCGGGGGGATGCAATGCGGCAAGGAAAACCGGGCGGATGGCCGCGCGGAAGGTCGCATTGCGCTGATGCTCGCGCCTCTGCTATCGCCCGCGCGGAATAATTCGACAGGGAGAGACCCATGACCGCCCCGCGTCCGCTCGTCGCCGGAAACTGGAAGATGAACGGCCTGAAGGCCGCGCTGGGCGAGCTGGGCGCGATCCGCGACGCCGCGAAGGCCGGGGCTGCGGGCCGGGCGGAAGTGGCGATCTGCCCGCCGTTCACCCTCGTCGCCGCCGCGGCCGAGGCGGCCAACGGCTCGCCGCTCGCCATCGGCGCGCAGGATTGCCACGCCAACGCCTCCGGCGCCCATACCGGCGATGTCTCCGCCCAGATGCTGGCGGACGCCGGCGCGACCTACATCATCGTCGGCCATTCCGAGCGGCGCGCCGACCACGGCGAGACGGACGCCATCGTCCGCGCCAAGGCGGCCGCCGTCATCAAGGCCGGTCTGACGGCCATCGTCTGCGTCGGCGAGACGAAGGACGAGCGCCTCGCCGGCCAGGCGGCTGCGATCGTCGGCGGCCAGATCGACGGGTCGCTCGACCCCGATTTCCCGGCGACCCATCTCGTCGTCGCCTACGAGCCGGTCTGGGCGATCGGCACGGGCCTGACCCCGACGGCCGGCGACGTCGCCGAAATCCACGCCGTGATCCGCCAGAAGCTCCTGAAAGCCTACGGCCCCAAGGGCGGCGCCATCCGCATCCTCTACGGCGGCTCGGTAAAGCCCTCGAACGCAGCCGAACTGATGGGCGTGAAGAACGTCGACGGCGCGCTGGTCGGCGGCGCGAGCCTGAAATGCGCTGATTTCATGGGTATTGCGGGCGTTTACAAATAGGATAGGCTCAACGCTGGCCATCGGCCCTTGCATGGTCTAGAAGGCCGCACGATATCGGCTCCGGCCGTCGGAAATCGGAACATCCATGCAGACCGTTCTCATCGTCATCCACCTCATGGTGGTCACCGCCCTTGTGATTGTCGTGCTTCTGCAACGTTCCGAAGGCGGCGCGCTCGGCATCGGCGGCGGCGGAGGGGCGGGCGGCTTCTTCACCGGCCGCGGCCAGGCGAACGCGCTGACCCGCGCCACGGCCATTTTGGCCACCATCTTCTTCATCACCTCGATCGCGCTGACCTGGCTCGCGGCCATGAACCGCGCCCCGAAGTCGATCCTCGAAGGCGCGCCCGCCTCGACCAGCACGCCGGCCGCGCCCGGCGCCCCGCCGAGCGGCGACCTGATGAAGGAGCTGCAGCAGATGCAGCAGCAGCGCCAGAACGCTCCGGCGCCTGCGACCCCGCCGGCGCCCTCCGGGCCGCAGGTCCCGCGCAGCCAGTAAGACATCCCGAAGGGGCCGGTTCGCCGGCCCCTTTCAGTTGGCGCCCCCGGGGGCGCGACAACAACGCATGTGGGGATTGCGATTCCGCTCTCCCCGAATCGGTTCAAAAGGATTACGGCTCGAATCCCATGGCGCGGTACATTTTCATAACCGGCGGCGTGGTTTCCTCGCTCGGCAAGGGTCTGGCTTCGGCGGCGCTCGGCGCCCTTCTTCAGGCGCGCGGCTATACCGTGCGGCTGAGAAAGCTCGATCCCTATCTCAACGTCGATCCGGGCACGATGAGCCCCTACCAGCACGGCGAGGTGTTCGTCACCGACGACGGCGCCGAGACCGACCTCGACCTCGGCCATTACGAGCGCTTCACCGGCCGTCCCGCCAACAAGCAGGACAACATCACGACGGGGCGCATCTACCAGGAGATCATCACCAAGGAGCGCCGCGGCGACTATCTCGGCGGCACGGTGCAGGTCATCCCGCACGTCACCAACGCCATCAAGGAATTCACGCTTTCCGGCAACGAGGGCGTCGACTTCGTGCTCGTGGAAATCGGCGGCACGGTCGGCGACATCGAGGGCCTGCCGTTCTTCGAGGCGATCCGCCAGCTCGGCAACGATCTTCCGCGCGGCCATTCCTGCTACATCCATTTGACGCTCTTGCCCTTCATTCCGAGCGCGGGCGAACTCAAGACCAAGCCGACGCAGCATTCGGTGAAGGAACTGCGCTCGATCGGCATCCAGCCGGACATCCTGCTCTGCCGCACCGACCGGCCGATCCCGCCGGAAGAGCGCCGCAAGCTCGGCCTGTTCTGCAACGTGCGCGAGAGCGCCGTGGTCGAAGCGCGCGACGCCTCCAACATCTACGACGTGCCGGCGGCCTATCATGCGGCCGGCCTCGACCGTGAGGTGCTGGCGGCCTTCGGCATCGAGCCGGCGCCGCGTCCCGACATGAGCCGCTGGAACGCCGTCTCCGAGCGCATCCACAACCCGGAAGGCGAAGTCACCATCGCCATCGTCGGCAAGTACACCGGCATGAAGGACGCGTATAAATCGCTGATCGAGGCGCTGGCGCACGGCGGCATGGCCAATCGCGTCAAGGTCAATCTCGACTGGATCGAGAGCGAGATATTCGAGAGCGAGGACCCGGCGCCGCATCTCGAACACGTCCACGGCATTCTCGTGCCCGGCGGTTTTGGCCAGCGCGGCTCTGAAGGGAAAATCCTCGCCGCTCGTTTCGCGCGCGAAAGAAACGTGCCGTATTTCGGCATCTGCTTCGGCATGCAGATGGCCGTCATCGAGGCGGCGCGCGCGCTGGCGGGCGTCGACAAGGCGGGCTCGACCGAATTCGGCGAGACCAGCGAACCCGTCGTCGGCCTGATGACCGAATGGATGCGCGGCAACGAACTCGAGACTCGCGCCGCCGGCGGCGACCTCGGCGGCACGATGCGGCTCGGCGCGTACAAGTCGTTCCTCAAGCCCGGCTCGCGCATATCGGACATCTACGGCGACACGGAAATCTCCGAGCGCCACCGCCACCGCTACGAGGTGAACACCGCCTACAAGGACCGGCTGGAAGCCTGCGGCATGTCGTTTGCCGGCATGTCGCCGGACGGCCTGCTGCCCGAGACGGTGGAGATTTCGAACCACCCCTGGTTCATCGGCGTGCAATACCACCCGGAACTGAAGAGCCGGCCGTTCGAGCCGCATCCGCTGTTTGCGAGCTTTATCGAGGCGGCGAAGCGACAGAGCCGGTTGGTGTAGGTCGAAAGTGGCGTCATGGCCGGGCTTGTCCCGGCCATCCACGCCCTGCGAATGCCGCAAACGTTGATCGCGCTTCGTGTGGCGCGGCGTGGATGCCCGGCGCGAGGCTGGGCATGACGAGCCAGAGACCCGGAATGACCAGCGACCCCCGCCTCGACGCGCTCGAAATCCGCATCGCCCACCAGGACAAGACCATCGCCGAACTCAACGAGGTCGTCGCAGGCCAATGGCGGCGCATCGAGATCCTCGAGCGCGAGCTGAAAATGCTGCGTGAGGAAATCCGCAATTCCTGGCCCGGCCGCAACGAGCCGGAGCCGCCGCCGCCGCATTATTGAGGCGTGGGCGCGCGCCGGGGCCCGGCTTCCGGGGCGTAATCCAAGCACTTGTAATCAATAGCAAAGTATCCCGCGGTCGCGGGCCTTGTTTACCTGTCGATCATCTTTCCCGGGCTAGTCTGCGGCGTTCGCGGGCGCAGGGGGCGCCGGCCTGGGAGAATTCGCGACGATGGTCGCGTCGAACAAGCCTGATCCAGAGGCCGCCGGGCTGCTCGCGCAATGCGTGGGACCAGCGGCCTTGCTGGACGCGCAGGGCCGCATTCTCGCCCATAACGACGAATGGTCGACGCTCTGGTCCGCTTCGAAGGCCAGGGAAAGCGCGACCGTCGGGCCGGACGACCTGTTCGGGGCGCTGGCGGCCAGGGGCGACGAAGATCAGCCCTCCATCCAGTTGCGTCTCGACGCCGCCGACGGCGCGCCGCGCTGGTTCGACTTCACGCTGTTCCGCCTGCCGGACGACGCTTCGCGTTTCATCGCAATGGCGACCGATGTCACGGCCCGCACGCTGCTCGAACGCGAGGTGAAGCTCGCGCGCATGGTCATCGGCCAGATCCGCCACGTCGGCATCGTCTGCGACCGCAAGGGCGCCGCGATCTTCTGCAGCGAGGCGTTCGAGAAGACCTTCGGCTACCGCGCCGACGAACTGCTCGGCCGCAAGCCGATGGACCTGCTGTCCGGCCTGCATACCGATCACGGACAGTGCGCGCGCGTGCGCAAGCGCATGGAGAAGGGGTCGGCGCGCTGCGAAATGCTGCTCTACGACAAGGCGGGCCACGAGATCTGGACGACGATTCTCACCCGCGCCGTGCTCAATGAGCGCGGGCAGGCGACGAACTACGTCCTGCTGATCGAGGACATCGGCGAATCGCGGAAGATACGCTCCTTGCAGCGGGCCATCCTCGACGCCGTCGCCAAGGACAAGCCGCTCGCCGAGATCGGCGGGATCCTGTGCAAGCGCATCGCGCGGCTCGCCCCAGACGTGACGCCCTCGCTGCTGCGCGTCGACGCGGCCGGCTGCGTGCATCCCGTCGCCGCGCTCGGCATTCCCGAGGAATTCTCGACGCTGATCGACGGCGTGCCGATCGGTCCGACAATGGGCTGTTGCGGCGCCGCCGCCTGGAACCAGAAGCAGGCGCTGTCGCGCGACATCTCGACCGATCCGAACTGGGCGCCTTTCAAGGACATTCCGCTCGCCGCGGGCCTGCGCGCCTGCTGGTCTTCGCCGATCATCGGCAAGGACGGCCGCAGCCTCGGCGCCTTCGCTTTCTACTTCAAGGACAGGCGCGGCCCGAGCCGCTGGCATCGCAAGATCGTCAACGCCGTGCTGGGTCTGTGCGCGCTGGCGATCGACCGCTTCGAGGCGCAGGGCGAGATCGAGCGCCTCGCCTATTTCGACGCGCTGACCGGCCTGCCCAACCGCTCGCGCCTGCGCGAAAAATTCGAGGCGATGAAGATGCGGCAGGGCGGTCTCGACCGCGCGGCGTTTCTTTTCGTCGACATCGACAATTTCAAGGACGTGAACGACACGCTCGGTCACAACCTCGGCGACGAATTGCTCGCGGGCGTTTCGAAACTGCTGAAATCCGTCGTCGGGCCGGAGGATATTCTCGTCCGGCACGGCGGCGACGAATTCGTGATCGTCCTGCCCGGCGTCGACGCCGACGGGGCCAGCGCCTTCGCCGAAAAGCTGCGCGCCCATCTCGACCGGCCGATCAGGCTCGGCGAGACGCTCGCGCCGGTGTCGCTGTCGATCGGCGTCAGCCTCTATCCGCAGGACGGGCCGGATTCCGACACGCTGCTCACCAACGCCGACTTCGCCATGTACGGCGCCAAGCGCGCCGGCCGCAGCACGCATCGCCGCTTCGACCCTTCGATGCGCAGCGATGTCGAGGCGCGCGTCGCCTGCAGCCGCGCCTTGCGCGAGGCGCTGGCGACCGGCGGCCTGATGCTGCATTTCCAGCCGCAGGTGTGGACCGCCAGCGGCGCGCTGCGGGGCGTCGAGGCCCTGGCGCGCTGGCGCGATCCTGTGCTGGGCGACGTCTCGCCCGCGCGCTTCATTCCCATCGCCGAGGAATACGGCCTGGCCGGCGCGATCGGGGAATGGTCGCTGAACGAAGCCGCGCGCCATCTCGCGCGCTGGCGCGCCGAGGGGCTGGCGGTGCCGCATGTCTCGGTCAACCTGTCGCCGGCGCAATTGCACGAGGGCGGGCAACTCGACGCGATCGCGCGCGCGCTGGACGAACATCGCCTGTCGCCGCGCGATCTGGTCATCGAGATCACGGAAGGCGCGCTGATGACCGACCGGCTGGCGCTCGAACAGATTCGCGCGATGAGCGCCATGGGCGTCTGCATCTCGCTCGACGATTTCGGCACGGGCTATTCGAATCTCGCGCGTCTCGCGCAATTGCCGATCGACGAGCTGAAGATCGACCGCAGCCTGATCGCCCGCATCGCCGAGGATTCCGACATGCGCGCGGTCGCCAACATCGCCGTGCAGATCGGCAAGAGCCTGCGCAAGCGCGTGGTGGCCGAGGGCGTCGAGACAGCCGAACAGCGCGAGGCGCTGCGGGCGCTCGGCTGCGATGCGGCGCAGGGCTATCTCTATGCGCGCCCGATGCCGCCCCAAAATCTCGCGGATTGGCTGGTCGGCCGCGCGGAGCCTGCCGAAAACGCGGCCTGAACGGCGCCGCAATTTTGCGCCATGCTGGCGCATGACCATCCCGGAAATCGAACCCCTCGTCGCGCTCGGCGTCTTCGCGTCGACCGCGGCCACCGACGCCGTCTACGTGTTCTTCAACGCGGCTGTCAGCGATCGCCGACGCATGGCGGCGGCGAGCTGGTCGTCGGCCTGGTACATGCTCTCGGCATTCGCCGTCATCAGCTACACGTCGAACTGGGCTTATGTGCTGTTTGCGGCGGCCGGCGCGTGGATCGGCGGCTTCCTGTCGGTGACGGCGCTCGATCTCGCGCCGAAGCTGCGCGCCGGGAAAGCTCCCTAGCGCGGCAGCGGCACCGGAGCGGCGCGGATGACCGGCGCGGCCTGCGGATAGCCCTGCGGCGCATATCCCGCCGGCGGCCGCGCCCCCGGCGGATAGGCGACGGGCGCCTGCGGGGCGGTCACGACGGCCGCGTAGGGCTGACTCGGCGCCACCATGTCGGGCGCGGGCACGAGGGCGTTGCGCGCCGGATTGAAGGCCGGGCGCTGCTGGACCGCCGGTTGGCCCGGCTGCTGCGGATAGCCCTGCATGGGATATTGCTGCGGCATGCCGGGATAGGCGGCGCCGGGATAGGCGAGATATTGCGGATAGCCGGGCGGCAGCGCCGCCTGCTGGTAGGCGGCCGGCGCGGCCGGCGGGCGCTTGCGGACAGTCCGTTTCTTGGCGACCCGCACGGGTTGGCCCGCGCCCTTCATCGGCCCGGTGACCTCCGGACCCATCGTGTAGCCGAGCGCGCCGCCGATGAGCAGCCCGATCGGGCCGCCGATCAGCGCGCCGGCGACGGCGCCTATCGTGCCGTCCACCATGCGCGTCTGCTCGATGGCGCGGCTCTCCGCGTGGGCGAGCGTCGGCGCGGCTGCGAGGCCGGCGGCGAGGAGGAAAGTAAAGGTCCTGTTGAACATGGTCTTGCGCCTTGTATGGGACCTTTTCTCGCGCCGCGATATTACCAAAAGCCCCGCAAAAACCGCTGAATCCGCGTTAAGCCTACGAAAGCGTTGCGGGGCGGCGACGGCTGGCTAAGCTCGCGTCGCCATGCGCCTTGTCGTCTTCGCCTTCATCCTCGCCGTCGCCGTCTTCATGGGCTGGAAGGCCTTCGAGACGGAATGTCCGGGCGGGCAGGTCGTATCGATCGAGGAGGAATGTCGCGCCAGATTCGGCGCTCCCTTCTGCGCGAAGGCGTGGCCCGAGACGGACAGGGTCGCCCGCGTCTCCGGCGGCGCCTACAAGACGCAATCGGCCTGCCTCGCGGAATGGCCGGTCTGCATCGAGCGGTCGGACGTCTCGGCCTGGGCGCCGCGTTCGGCGCGCTTCTGCATCGCGCGCGGCGCCGACGGCGGCGTAGGCCGCGTCGAGCCCGTCTACGCCCGCCGATAATGCAGCCATCGCCTTGTTTTTGGCGTGTCGGCGGCTTAGGTTCCGGGCCAAAGAGCCGCTGCCCGACGTCTCCCGGCGTCGGCGGGGCAGGGCGCGCGGCGCGGGGAGTTCGTCATGGGTAGTTTCTCCATCTGGCACTGGCTGATCGTCGGCGCGGTCGTGCTCCTGCTGTTCGGCGGCAAGGGCAAGATTTCCGACATCATGGGCGACTTCGCCAAGGGCATCAAAAGCTTCAAGAAGGGGCTGGCCGACGAGGACAAGGAAGAGGCGGCCAAGCCGGACCCGGTCCGCACGATCGACCACCAGGCGGCCGCCAAGGTCGACCAGGCCGACGCCCGCAAGGTCTGAACCGCAGGGGAGCCGCGGCCGGCCCGAGGTCTTTAGGACATGTTCGACTTCGACGTCGGCAAACTCGTCGTCATAGGCGTCGTCGCGCTGGTCGTGATCGGCCCGAAGGATTTGCCGCGCGTCATGCGGCAGGTGGGCGGCGCCATGGGCAAGATGCGCCGCATGGCCAACGAATTCCAGAGCCAGTTCATGGAGGCGATGCGCGAGGCCGACGTGGAGGACCTGAAGAAGGATCTCGACAAGGCCGCCGACGCCATCAAGCTCGATTCCGCCTTCGACCCGCTGAAGGACGCCCACAACGACCTCGTGAAGTCCATCGAGGACCAGTCCAGCGCCGTCGAGGCGCTGGCGTCCGTCGATGCGCCCGCCGCGCCGCCTGAATCGCTCGATCCGGCCATGGACGCCGCGCAGGGCGCGGCCGAACCCGCGCCGGTTGAAGCCGCAGCGCCGGAGCCCCACGCCTTCGAGGAGGCGACGCTGGAGCCGCCCGTGCCTGCCCCGCCCGCGCCCGAGAAGGTCGTCGCGCCGGAAACCAAGGCCAAGGCGCTTGCGCCGGAAGCCAAGGCAGAGGCGCTTGCGCCGGAAGCCAAGGCATGAGCGTCGAGCCATGAGCCAGGCCGATATCGACGCCACGCGCGCGCCGCTGATGGAGCATCTGATCGAGCTGCGCTCGCGGCTCATCAAGGCGCTGATGGCCTTCCTGCTGATGTTCGTGGTGTGCTTCTTCTTCGCCAAGGACATCTACAACATCCTCGTGCTGCCCTATCAGCACGCGGCCGGTCCCGAAGCGAAACTGATCTACACCGCGCCTCAGGAATTCTTCTTCACGCAGATCAAGGTCGCGATGTTCGCGGCCGCCTTCCTGTCCTGCCCCGTGATCTTCTCGCAGCTCTACGCCTTCGTGGCGCCGGGCCTCTATCGCAACGAGCGCGAGGCGTTCCGCCCGTATCTGTGGGCGACGCCGGTGTTCTTCGCCGCCGGCGCGCTGCTCGTCTTCTACGTCGTCATGCCGAACCTGCTGCATTTCTTCATCGGCATGCAGCAGGCGAACGAACCGGGCAGGGCGCAGATCGAACTCTTGCCGCGCGTCTCCGAATATCTCTCGCTCGTGATGACGCTGATCTTCGCCTTCGGCATCGTCTTCCAGTTGCCGGTCATCCTCACGCTGCTCGGGCGCGTCGGCATCATCGATTCGCAATTCCTGAAGAACAACCGCCGCTACGCCATCGTCATCGTCTTCGTGGTGGCGGCCGTTCTGACGCCGCCCGACGTTTTCAGCCAGCTCGCGCTCGCCGTGCCCGGCATCCTGCTCTACGAGGCGTCCATCATCTCGGTCGGCATGATCGAGAAGAAGCGGGCGCAGGAAGCTGCCGAAAAGGCGGACTGATACCGATCGGCGCTGGTTGATTCCTTCTCCCGCTTGCGGGAGAAGGTGTCACGCGCAGCGTGACGGATGAGGGATTTTCCCAATTCCGCAGCGCTGCGTCGCCCTCATCCGACCCTCGCTGCGCGAGGGCCACCTTCTCCCGTTCCACGGGAGAAGGAGACGCCCGAGATTTTCGATGTTCGACATCAAGACCATCCGCGACAATCCGGCAGCCTTCGATCTCGCGCGCAAGCGGCGCGGCCTCGAGCCGCTCGCCGAAAAGCTGCTCGGCCTCGACGACGCGCGGCGCGCGGCGATCGGCAAGCTTCAGGCGGCGCAGGAGCGCCGCAACGCTGCGTCGAAGGAAATCGGCCTCGCCATGCGCGAGAAGGATTCCGCGAAAGCCGAGGCGCTGAAGGCCGAGGTCGCGAAGATCAAGGAAGATTTCCCCGGCTGGGAAAAGGAAGAACGCGACGCCGTCGAGGCGCTGAACAGGGCCTTGTCCGAAATTCCCAATTCGCCGCTCGACATCGTGCCGGAAGGGAAAGACGAGCACGACAATGTCGAAGTGCTGAAATGGGGCGAGCCGAAAAAATTCGACTTCGAGCCGAAAGAGCATTTCGACATCGGCGAGGCGCTCGGCCTGATGGATTTCGAGAGCGCCGCCAAAATTTCCGGCGCGCGCTTCGGCGTGCTGAAGGGCAGGCTGGCGCGGCTCGAACGCGCGCTCGCGCAATTCATGCTCGACACGCACACCGACAAGCACGGCTACATGGAAGTCGATCCGCCGCTGCTGGTGCGCGACGACGCGATGTTCGGCACGGCGCAATTGCCGAAGTTTCGCGACGACCAGTTCTCCGTAACGGCGGGGCGACAGGCGGGCGATGCGCAACAGGAAGAACAGGTCTCGGATTGGTGGCTCATCCCCACCGCCGAAGTCCCGCTGACCAATCTAGTGCGTGAATCCATTCTCGACGAGAGCAAATTGCCCTTGCGCATGACGGCCGGCACCTATTGCTTCCGCGCGGAAGCGGGATCAGCCGGGCGCGACACGCGCGGCATGATCCGCCAGCACCAGTTCTTCAAGGTCGAACTCGTCTCCGTCACGACGCCGGAACAGGCGCTGGAGGAGCACGAGCGCATGACGCAATGCGCCGAGAACATTCTGCAGGCTTTGAAGCTGCCCTATCGCAAGGTCGTGCTGTGCACCGGCGACATGGGCTTTGCCTCGCAGAAGACTTACGATCTCGAGGTCTGGCTGCCGGGGCAGGGCAAGTACCGTGAAATATCGTCCTGCTCGGTCTGCGGCGATTTCCAGGCGCGCCGCATGAACGCGCGCTATCGCCCCGCCGATGGCAAGGGTCCGCGTTTCGTCGCCACGCTCAACGGCTCGGGCGTGGCTGTCGGCCGCGCGCTGGTGGCGGTGCTGGAGAATTACCAGAATTCCGACGGCTCGGTGACCGTGCCGGACGTGCTGCGCCCCTACATGGGCGGTGTGGAGCGAATCGAGCGGGCGTAGAATTGGGCGCGGGTTATTCCCTCCCCCCTTGAGGGGGAGGGCTAGGGTGGGGGGTCGCGCAGCCTCGCGAGTTTGCCCGTTGCGACTTCTTCGGCGACATTTCCCCACCCCCTCCCCCTGCCCCTCCCCTCAAGGGGGAGGGGAGAGGCGCCTGTCGGGAAAGGAAACCCTTGCCCCATCGCCTCACGCCAATTGCGCGTCGATTGCGTCGAGACGCCACGCCGGCGGAGAAGGCCTTGTGGCGCGCGCTGCGCGGCAAGGCGCTCGAAGGTTTCAGGTTCAGGCGTCAGGCGCCCATCGCGGGTTATGTCGCGGATTTCGCCTGTCACGACGCCAAGCTGATCGTCGAAATTGACGGCGCGACCCATTCGACTGAAGAGGAGTTGGCGCATGACGCGCGACGCCAGGCTTCGCTTGAAGCGGCTGGCTATGCCGTGCTGCGGTTCTACAATGTCGATGTCTATGAGCATCTCGATTCGGTGGTCGACGCCGTCGTGGCGAGATTGAAAGAATTGCGGCCTCGGGCGGAAATCGTCGACGATTTCTCGACCCCCCACCCCAACCCTCCCCCTCAAGGGGGGAGGGAGTCCAGCTAGGTCTCCATCGTCCCATGCGCATTCTCATCACCAACGACGACGGCATTCACGCGCCGGGGCTGGAAATCCTCGAACGCATCGCCGCGCAGATTTCCGACGACGTCTATACGGTCGCACCCGAAAGCGACCAGTCCGGCGTCGCGCATTCGCTGTCGCTCAACGATCCCCTGCGCCTGCGCCAGATTTCCGACCGCCGCTTCGCGGTGCGCGGCACGCCGACCGATTGCGTCATCATGGGCGTGCGCAACATCCTGCACGGCCGCAAGCCCGATCTCATTCTCTCCGGCGTCAATCGCGGGCAGAACGTGGCGGAAGACGTGACCTATTCCGGTACGATCGCCGGCGCGATGGAAGGCACGATCCTCGGCATTCCCTCCATCGCGCTTTCGCAGGCCTATGGCCTCGTTTCCGAGCGCTTCAGCCCGATCTGGGAAACGGCGGCCGAGCACGGTCCGTCGATCCTGAAGAAGCTGATCAGGCAGGGCGTGCCGAAGAACGTGCTCTACAACGTCAATTTTCCCGACTGCCAGCCCGGCGAGGTGGCCGGCGTCGCTGTCACCGCGCAGGGCGTGCGCTCGGCCGAACTCATCGGCATCGACGCGCGCTACGACGGGCGCGGCATCCCCTATTACTGGATCGCCTTCCAGCGCGGCGGCTACACGCCGGGACCGGGCACGGATCTGGAGGCGCTTGCCGCGCGCAAGATTTCGGTCACGCCGCTGCGCCTCGATCTCACCGACGAGCCAACCATGACCGCGCTCGCAGCCGCGCTCACCTGATGTTCGACGAGGCCGCCAATACAGCGGCCCGCGGCGCGCTGGTGCTGGCCTTGCGCCAGTCCGGCGTGCGCGATGTCGACGTGCTGCGCGCCATCGAGACGGTGCCTCGCGAGATCTTCGTGCCATGGCGGCTGCGCGATCTGGCCGCGAAGAACTGCCCGCTGCCGATCGCCTGCGGGCAGACGATGATGGCGCCGGGCCTGCTCGCGCGCATGCTGGAGGCGCTCGACCTGCATCCCGCCCATCGCGTGATGGAGATCGGCGCCGGCTCCGGCTATGCGACCGCCGTCCTGTCGCGCCTCGTGCGCGAGGTTGTTTCCTTCGAACGCTACCAGACGCTCTGCGTCGAGGCGCGCGCGCGGCTCGAGCAGATGAACGTCGTCAATGCGACGATCTTCTTCGCCGACGGGCTCGCCGAACCGGCGCGCTACGGCCGTTTCGACCGCGTGATCGCGCACGGCCGCGTCGACGATGCCACGGGCCTGCTCGGCGCGCTGGCGCCGGGCGGCAGGCTCGTCTGCGCGCGCGCCGACGAGGAGGGCGGCGGCGATCGCCTCGTCGTCTTCACCTCGCCCGACCGAGATGCGACGTCGCTCGGCCCGGCGCGACTCGGCGCGATCGCGACCGGGGCGGCGCGCGCGCTGTAAAGTGAACAACCGATTAAACGAAACTATTTGAAGGAATTGGGTGAACAGCCGTTCATCTTAAACGCTCCATTAACCCCGTCCGTTGTAAATCAAGGCTGCAAAGTGGCGTTCGGATGGGTTGCGTTATGGGTGCAATGAAGCGCGTTCCTGGATCCCGCATCGGGCTCCGCCTCGTTCTGGCGACAGCAGCCGCAGCCCTTCTCACCGGCTGCTCGGATGCGACGCGGTTCTCCGCGGATCCCTTCTCCAATCCATTTTCGAACACGCAGACGGCGAGCGTCGATCGCAATCCCACCGGCACGATCGCGCAGAAGCCGCGCGCCGCGTCGAGCACGCGCATCGAATCCCAGCCGCTCGCCCCGCCGCCCGGCGCAACCAGCCAGCCGGCGCCTGTCGTCACCCCCGCGCCCGCGCAGCAGGCCGCGCTCGAACCCGCGCCGGCTCCCGCACAATCTTCGCCGCGCACCGTCGCCGCCGCGCATGGTTCGTGGAGCCCCGAAGGCGGCACGCCAATCGTCGTCGCGCAGGGCGAAACGGTTTCCATGCTGTCGAACCGCTACGGCGTGCCCTCGGAAGCGCTGCTCAGCGCCAATGGCCTCTCCAGCGCCGGCCAGGTGCAGCCGGGCGCGCGTCTCGTCATCCCCGTCTATCGCAACGGCGCAGTTTCGCGCGTCGCCGCCGCGCCTACCGCTGCGCCTGCGCCTCTCGCCAGGGTTGAAGCCAAGCCCGCGCAGGGCAAGGAGACGCTGAAGCTCGTGAAGGGCCCCGAGCCGGCGGCGAAGAATTCGAAGACGTCGACGAAGACCGCGAAGGTCGAGGACGACGACGACAAGCCGGCCGCCAAGGGCAAGGCTTCGGCCAAGGCCGAGAAGTCGTCCGGCAAGGTCGACAAGACTGCCGACAAGTCGAAGGACAAGAAGGACAGCGTCAAGACCGCGAAGAACGAACCGAAGGCCGACAAGAAGGCCAAGGTCGTGCGCGCCGACGACGACGATGACGACATCAAGCCCGTGAAGGCGCGCAGCGAGCCGAAGGCCGAAGCGAAGGCGAAGCCCGAGCGCAAGGCCGAGGTCCAGCAGCCCGCGCAGCAGCGCGTCGCGGAAGCGAAACCGTCGAAGGTCGATCGCGAGCCGACCGCCAGCCTGCCGCCGAAGGAAGAGGAAAAGCCTGCCGCCAGCGCCGAGAACGGCAATCCCGAATTCCGCTGGCCGGCGCGCGGCCGCGTCATCCAGGGCTTCAAGTCGGGCGGCAACGACGGCATCAACATCGCCGTGCCGGAAGGAACGCCGGTCAAGGCGGCCGAAGGCGGCGTCGTGAAATACGCCGGCAGCGAACTCAAGGGCTACGGCAACCTCGTGCTGATCCAGCATCCCAACGGCTACGTCTCGGCCTATGCCCACAACGGCGAGCTCGACGTGAAGCGTGGCGACCAGGTCAAGCGCGGCCAGACGATCGCCAAGGCCGGCCAGACCGGCAATGTGACGACGCCGCAGGTTCACTTCGAATTGCGCAAGGGCGCGACGCCGGTCGATCCGACGGGCTATCTCGCGGGACTGTAGCAAGCATCAGGAATTCCCCGGGCCGCGAGACACGATCCGGGGTGAGGGCGGCGGCTCCAAGGAAAGGGCCGCCGCCATCTTTTTTGCAGTCCCTCTCCCCGCGTGCGGGGAAAGGGGCACACGCGGCAATGTTGCACCGCTTGCCGCAGGCGCATCCCAGCGTCGCGCCCCAAGCCGTCGCATCTGCACGATCCGTGTGCACAATGGGCGAATGAGTCCCGCGCCGCGCCACCTCGATCGTTTCGGAATCCTCGTCGTCGTCTTTCTCTGCGCGAGCTGGGGCTTCAACCAGGTCACGGCGAAGATCGCCATGGCCGAGATCACGCCGATGATGCAGGCGACGCTGCGCTCGGTCGGCGGCACGATCATCCTCGGCGCCTGGGCCATGTGGCGCGACCCGCGGCTGTTTGCGCGCGACGGAACCTTGTGGGCCGGACTCGCCAGCGGCCTCGCCTTCGGGCTGGAATTCGTCGCGCTGTTCATCGGCCTGCAATGGACCAGCGCCAGCCACGCCATCCTCTTCCTCTATGCCGCGCCCTTCGTCGTTGCGCTCTGCCTGCCGTGGATCAACCCGAGCGAAAGGCTGAACCGCCTGCAATGGATCGGCCTCGCGCTTTCCTTCGTCGGCGTCGCGCTGGCGCTGCGCGTCTCGGCGGCTTCGCGCGAGATGTTCTTCGGCGACGTGCTCAGCCTCGTTGCGGGGGTGATGTGGGGCGCGACGACGCTCATCATGAAGGGCACGAAGCTGCGCCTCGTGCGGCCCGAGAAGACGCTGCTCTACCAGCTGGTGACATCGGTCTTCGTGCTCGGCGCCTTCGCATGGTGGCGCGGCGAGACGTTGCCGCAGCACATCTCGCCGCTGACTGCGGCCGCCTTCGCCTACCAGACGCTGTGGGTCGTATGTCTCACCTTCGCGATCTGGTTCTGGATGGTGCAGACCTATCGCGCCGGGGAACTCTCCGCCTTCACGTTTCTGACGCCGCTGTTCGGTGCGGCGGCAGGCCATTTCGTGCTCGGCGACGAGATCACGCCTGGCTTCGCCGCCGCCGTCGCGCTGGTCGCCGTTGGCATATTGATGGTCAACTGGCCGACGCGGCGCGGCGCCTAGCTGACGTCACGCCCGCGCGTAACGCCGGTAGCCGCGGTGCGCGTAGCTTTGTCCGTGATGATGGCGCAGTCCCGCATAGTGACGGTGATGCCCGCCGCGGTGCGCAAAGCGCAATCCGTCTTCGCGGCCGCCGAGCGAAATGTGGACGTGCTGTACGCGGCCATAGTCGGTGGAATAGCCGCCGGCCCAGCCCTGCAGATGCGCATAGATGCACGAGGGATTGCCGCGCATGTCGACGGCGCGGCCGGACGCGTGCAGGCTCATGTGGCGCGTGCCGGCGACGCGCGTGTGGCGATAGCCCGAGATGACGGTCGAACCGCATGCGCTCGAAATCTCCTGCGCCTTGGCGGCCAGCGCTCCGGAAACGCCGGACAGCGACACGCCGCCGCGCGGGCGCGCAAAGCCGATGTGAATGCGCGCGTCCGGGGCGAAGCTTTGCACCGCTTCGCCGAAATAGGGGCGTTCGCCGCCGCCACGGTCGCTGGCGAAAAACGTCTGCAGCGCCTCGTCGGCGCGCGCATGAGTTGCGCCGACGACGGCGAGCGCCATCAGCGTTCCGCGCGAAAGCGCGTTCTTGAGAATATTGGCCAAAAGACATCTCCTGATTTGGCGATGTCAGCCCAGTCCAGCCGCGGCGCGTCATAAAGGCTGGAAATCGAGAGTCAAACAGAAAGCGGTAAAATCAGCGGGTAGCAGCTATGACGTCTGCGCGAATATGTGCCGATGTCACAATCTACTTCAGGCGTTTCAGCAATTTACACGAAATCGTCTGGAAATGCGGCGGGATTCTGTTCATTTTCATCCCGCGCCCACGCGCTGATCCGGCGCTACGCCGGCATCGACTTCTCGACAAGGCGCGCCCAGTAGGACGCGCCGTGCCCGAGAATGGAATCGTTGAAGACATACGATGGATGATGGCACTCGTGGCCGTCGCCCATGCCGAGCAGGATGAAGGCGCCTGGACGGGCTTCCAGCATGAAGGCGAAGTCTTCGCCGCCCATGATCGGCGTCGCGTTTTCGTCGACGCGCTCGGCGCCGACGATGTCGCGCGCCGCATCGGCGGCGATCTTCGTCTCGCGGGCGTGATTGATAGTCGGCGGATACTTGCGCATGTAAGTCGTCTCGGCCGTCGCGCCGTAGGCGCGCGCGATGCCGTCGGCGATCTCGCCGATGCGGCGCTCGACGAGGTCGCGAACCTTCGGATCGAAAGTACGCGCCGTGCCGGAAATATGCGCGGTCTGCGGAATGATGTTGAACGTCGTGCCGGCGTGGAACGAACATGCCGAGACGACGGCGGTCTTCATCGGATCGACATTGCGCGAGACGATCGACTGCAGCGCGCTGACGATCTCGGCGCCGATCAGCAGGCTGTCGATCGCCCGGTGCGGGCCGGCGCCGCCGTGCCCGCCCTTGCCGTTGACCTTGATCTCGAAAGCGTCGGCCGCCGCCAGGATCGGGCCGGGCGTGATGGCGAACTGGCCTTCCGGCAGGCCGGGCATGTTGTGCAGGCCATAGACTTCCTCGATGCCCCAGCGCTCCATCAGGCCATCGTCGACCATCGCCTTGCCGCCGGCGCCGCCTTCTTCCGCCGGCTGGAAGATGACGACCGCCGTGCCGTCGAAATTTCGCGTCTCGGCCAGGTATTTGGCCGCGCCGAGCAGCATCGCCGTATGTCCGTCGTGGCCGCAGGCGTGCATAAGGCCCGGGGTCTTCGACGCGTAGTCGACTCCCGATTGTTCCTCGATCGGCAGCGCGTCCATGTCGGCGCGCAATCCAATGACGCGGCCCGACGAAGTCTTCGCGCCGCGGATCACGCCGACGACGCCGGTCTGGCCGACGCCCGTCGTCACCTCGTCGCAGCCGAAGGCGCGCAGCTTGTCGGCGACGATGCCGGCTGTGCGGTGCACCTCGTAGAGCAGTTCCGGATGTTCGTGGAAATCATGCCGCCACGCGGCGATCTCGTCGGTGAGGGCGGCGATGCGGTTGACGATCGGCATAAAGGCTCGCGGTGACGGTCGACTTGGACGGCGACAATGATGCTGCAGGCCGCGCCGGCGCGCAAACCCGCGCCTGTTCAGCCCGTATGTTTACCCAGCCGTCCCGCGAGATCCTGAATATATTGCCACGCCGTGCGGCCCGACCGGCTTCCGCGCGTCGTCGCCCATTCCAGCGCCTCCGCCTCGATCTGCTCGCGCGGCGCCTTCAGGCCGAAATGGTCGCAATAGCCGAAGACCATGTCGAGATATTCGTCCTGGCTGCACTTGTGGAAGCCGAGCCACAGTCCGAAACGGTCGGACAGCGAGACCTTCTCTTCGACCGCCTCGCCCGGATTGATCGCGGTCGAGCGTTCGTTCTCCATCATGTCGCGCGGCAGCAGATGCCTGCGATTTGAGGTCGCGTAGAACAATACGTTTTCGGGCCGTCCCTCGACGCCGCCGTCGAGCGCCGCCTTCAGCGACTTGTAACTAGTGTCGCCGGAATCGAACGACAGGTCGTCGCAGAAGACGAGAAAGCGGCATGGCACCTCGCGCACGAGGCCCATCAGGACCGGCAGGCTCTCGATGTCCTCGCGATGGATCTCGACAAGCTTGAGTTTTCTCCTGCCGCCGATCTCGCGCGCGACGATGTCGGCGTGCACGGCCTTCACGAGCGACGACTTGCCCATGCCGCGCGCGCCCCAGAGCAGCGCGTTGTTGGCCGGCAGCCCTTGCGCGAACCGCTCGGTGTTGGCGGCGAGCTGGTCGCGCACGCGGTCGATCCCCTTCAGCAGCGGCAGTTCGACGCGATTGACCTTCTTCACCGGATTGAGGTTTCGGCGCGACGCGCTCCAGACGAAAGCGTCCGCCGCGTCGAAATCCGGCACGGCAGGCGCGGGCGGGGCGATCCGCTCGAGGGCGGAGGCGATGCGGGAAAGGAGGTCGTCGCGGTCGGTCATGGGCGCTTGATTAATCGGGATTTGGCCTCGCTGCAAAGGTTCTGGCCGCCCGCAAGCCGGAAAGCCTCAACGCATCGTCGCTCGATGGCTGCGGCGCAAGGCGCATGGCCTGTTCTTTCGCACTGGCGCGCCTGTGTGGAGCGCATAAACTCTCCCCCAGACCGGCGTCAGTCCGGACAGGGAGGAAGAAATGAGGAAGGCGATATTCGGCGCGGCGTTCGCCGCGTTGGGGACTGTTTCTGCGTTTGCCCAGACGCCGGGCGTCACGCCGACGGAAATCAGGATAGGCCAGACCATCGCCTATTCGGGGCCGGCCTCCGCCTACGGGCAACTCGGGAAGGCCGAGCAGGCCTATTTCGATTCCATCAACGCCAAGGGCGGCATCAACGGGCGGAAGATCAAGTTCATCTCGCGCGACGACGCCTATTCGCCGCCCAAGGCCGTCGAGAACGCGCGTCGGCTCGTCGAGGAGGACGACGTCGCGCTGGTGTTCGGCGTGCTCGGCACGCCCATCAACATGGCGATCCGTCCCTATCTGAATTCGAAGGGCGTGCCGCTGCTGTTCATCGCGGCGGGATCGTCGGCATTCAACGATCCGAAGAATTTTCCCTGGGTGATGGGCTGGCAGCCCAACCTGCGTTCGGAAGCGAATTTCTACGCCGCCGACATCCTGAAGCGGATGCCCAACGCCAGGATCGGCGTGCTCTACCAGAACGACGATTTCGGCAAGGACCTGCTGAACGGCCTGCGCGAAGGCCTGGGCGCCAAGGCCGACAGCATGATCGTGTCCACGCAGAGTTTTCAGGCGACCGATCCCTCCATCGACTCGCAGCTCGTGCTCATCAAGAACGCAAACGTCGACGTGCTGATGCTGTTCACCTACGCCAAGCAGGCGGCGCAGGCGATCACCAAGATGTCGGATCTCGGCTGGAAGCCCGCGACCTACCTGCATCTCGGCGCCGCCTCGATCGGGGCCACCTTCAAGCCAGCCGGCCTCGAAAAATCGGCGGGCATCATGACGGCCGGCTTCCAGATGGACGTGACCGACCCGAAATGGGCGAACGAGCCGGCCGTGAAGGAATATTTCGAGTGGCAGAAGGCGAACATGCCGTCAGCAGATCCCAGCGACTCGCTTGTCGTCGCCGGCTATTCCTTCGGCCAGACGCTGGAGCAGGTGCTGAAGCAGGCGGGCAATGACCTGTCGCGCGAAAACATCATGAAACAGGCGGCGAACCTGAAGAACTGGCGCTTCTCGCTGATGCTGCCGGGCGGCTCCATCAATACGAGCCCCGACGACTATCGCGTCGTCAATTACATGAAGCTGCAGAAGTTCAACGGCAAGGCGTGGGATTTCGTGGAATAGGAAGAGCGAATCCTTCAGTCCGTCATGCCGACGCCGACGTCGGCATGACGCGATATCTCATGCCGGAACGACAGCCTTCGTCAGCCGCGCCGACGTGCAGACCTTGCCGTCGTCGATGACGCTCGCCTCGCAGAAGGCGAGCGACTTGCCGACGCGCAGCACGCGCGCGTGAATCTCGACGCGGGCGCCGGCGCGCACGGGCCGCATGTTCTGCACATGCATGTCGGCGGTCACCGCCATGCGGTCCGGCGGCAGCAGGGGGTAGAGCGCGCAGACGGCGGCCGGCTCCATCAGCATGGCGAGCACGCCGCCATGCACGCCGCCATGCGGCGCGAGCGCCGCCGGTCCCGCCTCGAAGGCGAGGACCGCCTCGCCGTCGCCGATCGAAACGATCGTCAGCCCCTGCGCCCGATGCGCCGGCGCGCCGAGTACGCCCGCCACGAAGGCGTCGATTTCGTCTCTTGTCTTGGCCATCCAGCCCTCCCTCGCGCCGCTATGCGCGGAACGGGGCCGCTCTTGCAAGTCGGTCGTTTACGCCAATCCGAGCGACAGGGTCAGGTCGCGGACCTTCTGGGGCTGGTCCTCGAAATACAGGTGCCATTCCGAGCATCCGTGCGAGGCGGCGTGGCGTCGCATCCTGTATCCCGCGGGCGCGTTGAATTCGTCGGAGAGGATGAAGCACACCGGGCGGACCTGCTGGCCCGAACGTCTGGCGCCGATCGCCAAGACCTTGCTGAACTGGCCGATGACGCTTTCCATTTCGATGGGCACGATCCGGCAGATGTGCCGTGCGCCGGAAACGCCGCGCCATGAATAGAAGCGGTCGGAGAGGCCGGATCCCTGCAGGGACTTCAGGTCGGATCCCGTCACCGGGCAATTTTCCGAGATGATTCCGGCGCGAAATCGGCATTCGTCGACGCAGGCGCAGTTTGCGCAGAAGGGAGGCAGAGCTTTCAGCGAACCGTCTCGAGAGCCGGATTCGTCGAATGCGCAATGCGGTCGATGCGGTGAAGTATCGTCTCGGAGCATGTGACCCCCGGACAAATAAAAGAAGTAAGCGAATCGCCTCTGCAAAGATTACGGGCGTTGCTTGATCTTAACAATGGGAGGACTATCGGGTCAGGAATCCTGCTTCTGTTCGTCCATTTTCTCTTCGGCCGATTTCTGGTCGGTCGATCTCGCTTCCGCTGAGCCTTTCGGCGAATGTTCGCCGCAATGATCGTCCGACCACCTCATCGGGAAGATGTCGGGACTGGAGCGGATATGGCAGCGGCCGCGGGCGGGCCTGTCGTTCCGCCGCGGCATCTTTTTCAGGACGCCCTCGTGATCCCGGAAGCCTTCGGCGAACCAGCGGCAGGTATCGCAAATTCCCTGTGTCATCGACCGGAACCCGTGGAGGGCGCACATTCGCCGATTTCTGCCGGCCACAAAAGCCGCGAAGCGTCGGCGGCGGCTACAGCGTCTCGCCGAACTCCGCGCCGGCGTTGGCGGGTTGCAGCCGAAGCAGCCGTGAATCTTCGACGCCCGCCGTGCGGTGCCTGGCGGCTTCGCGGTAGACCGGGTCGCGCAGCATGTCCACGAAAGCCTGCACGCTCGGATATTCGGCGATGAAGGCTATGTCCCATTGTTCGGAATCCTGCGGACCGATCAGCATGACTTCGGGCTTGCCGATCCACACCTGCCGGCCGCCGAGACCCCGGAAAATCGGGCCGCTTTCCCGCGCATAGGATTTGTAGGCTTCCGCGCCGGTCACGTCGCGGCCGTCGGGATAGACGGCCTTCTTGCGGAACTTCACGAGGTTCAGCATGTGGATTGGCCCCGGACGGTCCGTCTGCCTGAAATTGGCGAAGGTTTCCTTGGTCGGATCGATGTAGTCGGTCACTTTTCAGCCTCCGCGAGAATGCGTTCGATGCGCTTGTCCGGCACGAGCCAGACGAGCGCGACGGCGACGTAGACGAGATTTGAAACGAGCGGCGCGACGAAGGCCAGCCCGATCGCGCTGGCGTAGAGTATGGGCGAGGCCTTGCCCTTCAGGTCGCCGCCGACCGCCTTCTTCAGGAGCGAATCCGGTCCCTGCGCCCTGACGATCACGTTCTGCAGGATGAAATAGGCGACGGCCGGGCCGAGCAGGGCGACGCCGTAGAGCGCCGTCGGCCATTTGGAGAAATGGTTCTCGCCGAGCCATGCGGTGGCGAAGGGGATCAGCGACAGCCAGAACAGGAGATGCATGTTGGCCCAGAGAATCGCGCCATTCACCCGCGTGACGGTGGCCAGCATATGGTGGTGGTTGTTCCAGTAGATCGCCACATAGACGAAGCTGAGCACATAGCTGAGGAAGGCCGGGACGAGCTTGAGGAGGTCGCCGGGGCTGCCGCCGTGCGGCGCCTTCAGCTCCAGCACCATGATCGTGATGATGATGGCGATGACGCCATCGGAGAAGGCCGCAAGCCGTTCTTTTTCCATTCCGAAAGCCTGTCAGCGGCGTGCATGGTGGAGGAAGTAGCTGCGCAGCACGGCATTGATCCGCGTCTGGTATCCGCGCCCCTGCGCCTTGAACCAGTCCAGCACGTCGCTGTCGATGCGAAGCGAGGCGTGCGTCTTCGACTGGCGTTCAGGCAGTTCGGAAATCATCCAGTCGCCGGTCATGCCGTCGTCGGGATCGCTGCCGTCGGGCATAGGCGCAGTGGCGGCCTTCTTCCAGTCGGTACGGGTGTCGCCGCGCTTCTGCTTGGCGACGAGTTCATCGAGCGAATAGCTCACGATATTTTCTGACTTCCTTGTCATGTGCGCGCCTCATCGAGATCAGGTGCCGTGTATCGTCCCGCCATGTCCAGACGAGCGTGAAGAAGACTTCGTTTCGTTCGACCGTCGTTTTCCATCTCTCCTCGTCGCGACGCGGGCTGAACTGATGTAGCGCCGGCCGCCCGTCGAAGAAGAATGTCGCATCCCGGAAATCGAGGGCGCGATCAGCGATCGTGCGGAGACGCTTGCTCTCGTCCCACGAAAAGCGCATCGGATGAAAATCCTAAAGTATATACAATATGTAGCTCAAGCCTCCAGACTTGTCCAACCCCGGGCAAGGTCGCTGCAAGCGCAGAATGTCCGGCATGGCGTCGCCTCGATCCGCCATTGCCTCGGGCGCGCTTCTGGCTATAGTCCGCGCAAATTTCGGGCCGTGGGCCCTTTTTGGCGAGACCGACATGAACTTCATCACCCCCGCCTATGCCCAGGCGGCTGGCGGCGCCGGCGGCGCGGACGTCATCATGCAGATGGCGCCCTTCGGCATCATCCTCGTGATCATGTATTTCCTCATCATCCGGCCGCAGCAGAAGCGCGCCAAGGAGACGCAGGAGATGATCACCAACATCCGCCGCGGCGATGTGGTCATCACGACCGGCGGCATCATCGGCAAGGTCACCAAGGTCACGGACAATTCCGAGATCGAGGTCGAGATCGCCCCGAACGTGAAGGTTCGCGTGCTGCGCCAGATGGTTGCCGAGGTTCGTTCGAAGGGCGAGCCCGTGAAGGACACGGCCGCCTGAGCGGCGGACGGACGACAAGATGCTGCGCTTCGCACCCTGGAAAGTCGCCTCCATCGTCGGCATGACGCTGATCGCGATCCTGATCGTGATCCCCTCCATGCTCGCGCCGTCGACGGTCGACGCCCTGCGCGCGAAGCTGCCGTCCTGGGTTCCCGTCAAGACGATCACGCTCGGTCTCGACCTGCAGGGCGGTTCGCACATCCTGCTCGAAGTCGATTCGCCGGCCGTCGTGCGCACCCTTGTCGAGAACATGCGCGACGACGTGCGCCGCATCCTGCGCGAGGAGCGCGTCGGCGTGCAGGGCGGCATCGCCATGCAGCCGCGCAGCGTGCGTTTCCAGCTTTCCAATCCGGCCGACGCGCAGAAGATATTGCCGAAGCTGCGCGCCCTCGGCCAGTCCTCCAGCGCCGCGCTGCTCGGCGCCGCCGGCCAGCCGACGGTCGAAGTCACCTCCACGGATGGCGGCGTCGTCCAGGTCGCCGTGACGGAGGCCGGCGTGACCGAAAAGGTGCGCCGCGCGGTGGATCAATCCATCGAGGTGCTGCGCCGTCGTATCGACGCCTCGGGCATGAAGGAGCCGACGATCCAGCGTCAGGGCGCCGACCGCATTCTCGTGCAGGTGCCGGGCCTCCAGGATCCGCAGCAGCTGAAGGACCTGCTCGGCACGACCGCCAAGCTCGAGTTCCGTCTCGTCGCGCAGCCGGGTTCGGACCCCGCCGACATCGAGGAACTGGAGCAGACCGAGGGCGGCCGCATTCCCGTCGAGAAGCAGGTGATGGTGCAGGGCGAGGACCTGACCGACGCGCAGCCCGGCTTCGATCAGCGCACCAGCGAACCCGTCGTCAATTTCCGCTTCAACCTGCGCGGCGGCCAGAAATTCGCAGACGTGACCACCCGCAACGTCGGCCGGCCCTTCGCCATCGTGCTCGACAACAAGGTCATCTCGGCGCCGCGCATCCTGTCGCCGATCACCGGCGGTTCTGGCCAGATTTCCGGCCGCTTCACGGTCGAGCAGGCCAACAATCTCGCCATCCTGCTGCGCGCCGGCGCGCTGCCGGCCAAGCTGACGACGATCGAGGAGCGCACCGTCGGCCCCGGCCTCGGCCAGGATTCGATCGACGCCGGCAAGCTCGCCTCCTACGTCGGCGCGGCGCTGGTCGTCGTCTACATGCTGATCACCTATGGCATCTTCGGAATCTTCGCGAACCTCGCGCTGTTCGTGCACATCGCGCTGATCTTCGCCTCGCTCGTGCTGCTCGGCGCGACGCTGACGCTGCCCGGCATCGCCGGCATCGTGCTCACCATCGGCATGGCGGTGGACTCGAACGTGCTGATCTACGAGCGCATCCGCGAGGAGGCGCATCTCGGCCGCTCGATCATCTCGGCGCTGGACGCCGGCTTCAAGCGCGCCTTCGGCACGATCGTCGATTCCAACGTCACCATGCTGGTGGCGGCCATCATCCTCTACTTCCTGGGCTCGGGTCCGGTGCGCGGCTTCGCCGTGTCGCTGGCGCTCGGCATCCTCACGACCATCGTCACCGCGGTCACCATGACGCGCATGATGATCGCCGTGTGGTACCGCTACGCGCGGCCGACCAAGCTGCCGATCTGAGCGGGAGACAGACATGAAGCTCCTGCGCCTCACGCCAGAGAACACCAAGTTCCCGTTCATGCGGTTCCGCCGCGTGAGCTACCCGTTCTCGGCCTTCCTCTCGATCTGCTCCGTCCTGATGTTCGTATTCTGGGGCATGAACTTCGGCATCGACTTCGCCGGCGGCACGCTGATGGAGCTGCGCGCCAAGAACGGAACAGCCGACATCGGCATGCTGCGTAACATCGCCGAGAAGCTCGGCGTCGGCGATGTCGGCGTTCAGGGTTTTGGCGCTGCGTCCGACGTGACGCTGCGCTTCGGCGTCCAGCCCGGCGGCGACGCCGCGCAGGCGGCCGCGGTCGAGAAGGTGAAGACGGCCGTTTCCGATGGCTACGAGATCCGCCGCGTCGAAACGGTCGGCCCGAGCGTCTCGTCCGAACTCGTGCAGTCCGGCACGCTCGGCGTCGTGCTGTCGATCTTCGCGGTCCTGACCTATCTCTGGTTCCGGTTCGAATGGCAGTTCGCCGTCTCGGCCGTCATCGCGACCATGCACGACCTTCTGCTGACGGTCGGCTTCTTCGCGCTCACGCATCTGGAATTCAACACGACCTCGATCGCCGCCATTCTGACCATCGTCGGCTATTCGCTGAACGAAACCGTCGTCGTGCTCGACCGCATCCGCGAGATGCTGCGCAAGTACAAGCGCATGCCGACCGACCAGATCATCGACATGTCGATCAACGCCGTCCTGCCGCGCACGCTGATGACGGCGACGACGGTGCTGCTCGCGCTGTTCGCGCTGGTGGCCTTCGGCGGCCAGGTGATCCGCTCCTTCTCGATCGCCATGACCTGGGGCGTCTGCGTGGCCGTCTATTCCTCGATCTTCATCTGCTCGCCGATGATGATCTACCTCGGCCTGCGCAGCGAAAGCGCCGGCAAGGGCGAGGCGGCCAAGGACGATACGGCGCCCGCCGCGGCGCGGTGACATGACCGATCGCCCGAAGGGCTTCCTTCCTGGCGCTCATCCCGTCGACGCCTATGGCGAAGGCGGTTTCAAGTTCGGCGGCATGTCGCATCGCGGCTCGATCCTGACGCTGCCGTCGGGCGTCTACGCCTGGGACGCGACGGGCGCCGCCGGGATCGACGCGGATTCGCTGGCGCGCGTCTTTGCGGAGGAACCGGGCGCCATCGAACACCTGCTCGTCGGAACCGGGCTCGACCTGATCCCGCTGAAGCCCGCGTTGCGTGAAAAATTGCGCGCGGCCGGCATCGTGGCGGAGCCGATGGCTACAGGCGCGGCGGCGCGCACCTATAATATCCTGCTCGGCGAGAAACGCCGGGTCGCCGCGGCGCTGATCGCGGTGTGACGCTGCAAGAAACCGCGATGAACGACGCCGACCAGACCGCGCAGGCAAGATCGGGCCCCCCGCCGGAGCGGGCCGCGCAACTCGCCGCCCATTACGCGCATTGCGAGGCGGAACTGCGCGCCCACGACAGGGATCGCTGGTTTTCCTGCATGTTCGCGCCGGCGCCGGCGCGTCCGCGCCTGCACGCGCTCTACGCCTTCAATCTGGAAATCGCGCGCGTGCGGGAAAACGTGCGCGACCCGATGCCGGGCGAAATCCGCATGCAATGGTGGGTCGACGCCATCGAGGGCGAGGCGCGCGGCGACGTTCGCAACCATCCCGTCGCCGATGCGCTGATCGACACGATCCGCTCGCTCTCCCTGCCGCGCAAGGCCTTCACCGATCTGATCGAGGCGCGCCGCTTCGATCTCTACGACGATCCGATGCCGGACTGGCGATCGCTGGAGGCCTATTGCGGCCATACCGCCTCGGCCCTGTTCCGGCTGGCTTCCATCATTCTCGCCGACGGCGGCGAACCGGGCGGGGCGGAAGCCTGCGGCTATGCCGGCGTCGCCTATGCGGTGACCGGCCTGCTGCGCGCCTTTCCCTGGCATGCGGCGCGCGGCCAGATCTACGTGCCCGCCGACCTCCTCGAAAAGCGCGGCGTCACGCCGGCCGCCGCCCTCGTTCGCCCGGCCAATCCCGGCCTTCTGCAGGCGCTCGGCGACCTGCGCGCCCATGCGGCGCGGCGGCTGGAGGAAGCCCGAGACGCAATGGGCGATGTCGCGCCGCAGGCGCGCGCCGCCTTCCTGCCGCTGGCGACCGTGCCGCTCTATCTCGCCATCATGGAGCAGGCCGCCTACAACCCGTTCACGTCGCCGACCGATGCGCCGCAATGGCGCCGGCAATGGGCGATCTGGCGCATGTCGCGCAGGCAGGGCTAGCGCGCAAGACTGTTCGCAAGCCAGCGACTATGCGGTGGTCCGGTCGTCGCCAAAGTCCGCTAACGACCGATAGCCGTCATTGCGAGGAACGCAGTGACGAAGCAATCCAGCGCCGGTACTCGACTCTGGATTGCTTCGCTTCGCTCGCAATGACATGCCCCGTTCGCTATCCGCCCCCTGCAGCCGTTCCGGACGTCCGCAACCCGCCCGAACGCATCCGTCCGCTTCGCCTGCGGGCGAAATATCGGGTGTCGATCTAGGGCAGCTTCTTCAGATCCTTGTCGGCCAGCCCAACCAGCAGCAGGCGCCCATCCGCGCCGACGCGAAACACGCCGTATTTCGCGCTGGCATAGTCGGATCCCCTGCCTTCCTCGAAATAGAACGCGTCAGTGCCGACGAACCAGCGTCCCGATTTCCTGCGCACGCGCGCAAGAATTTCGTTCGGGCCGGCTTTCGGCGCCGCGCCCTCCGGCGGCATGGCGAGCGTGACGATGCCGCGCGCATCGACCCGGCCGAGAACGACGATTTCCCCCTTCACGTCGCGCGGCGCCGGCAAGCCTCCGGTGTCGAAGCCGAGCGCCATGTAGTCGCCCTGCACGAGGGAGCGCGGATCGACAGGGCGCAGGCCTATGAACACTTCGCGCCCGTTGGCGATGACGTCCTCGGCGCTGCGCACCGCATTGCCGGCCAGCGCGCCGGTCGCGACGAGGCCGAGCGCGATCAGCGCCATCGAGGCTGCGCTGCGCCGCACGGGGGCGCTCTGCGTCTGCTCGTGGCGCGTCGCCAGCAGCACGCCGCCCAGAAGCGCGCCCAGCGCCATCAGGCCGTAGCCTTTCTGCGCGAGCGGCAGGCTGAGCGAATAATAGAGCGCGCTGACGATCCAGATCGCCGCCAGGCCGGCGGCGACGGACAGCGCGCGCGACGGCAGGAGCAGGGCGCAGGCGAGGACGACGATCGTCGCGCCGAGCGTCGGGTTGAAGACCGAAAGCGCCACGCCCGCCGCGGCGACCGCGACGCCGACCGTCGTCGCCAGATCGCGCCGTCTCAGGAAAAGCAGCGCGGGGCCGACGATCGCCAGCAGGATGGAGGTCGCGCGCGCGACACTTCCGGCCGGCGCATGGATGATCTCCGGCAGATCGGCGGCGAGCGAACCCGCGCCGAGCAGGAATGGCCGCCCGGCGAGCAGGACCAGCGCTGCGAGCGATGCGACGGTCCATCCGGACAGCAGGCCGCGCGCCTGTCCGAAAATCTCTTCGTCGTCGCGCTCGGCTGGCGGAAGCCACGCCAGGCCGAGCGCGCCGGCGGTCGCGACGAGAGATGTCGCGGCTATGGCGAGATCGGCCTGCCGCCAGCCGATGCGCGCGAACAGCGAGGCGATCAGCGCGCCGGCGGCGAAGAATCCGAAGATCGAGCGCACGCCCTGCGTCGGGATGAAGAAGGACGCCGCCACCGCGACGAGGCAGAGCGCGAAGCCCGCGTCGCGCTCCAGCATGCGGCCCATTCCCGCCGTCAGCAGCAGCAGGGCCGCCAGCGCGACGATGACGCCGAAGTTCTGGCGAAAGCCGAAGGCCTGCCCGCCGCGCAGCAGCGCGATCGACCCGGCAAGCAGCACGAGGCCGAGCAGCGTCGAACTCGTGGGATGCTCGATGTCGAGAACCATGCCGATCGCCGAGAGGAGGGGAATGGCGGCGAGCAAGGCGCCGAAGCCGCTCAGCGCGGCGAGCGGCCACGAGAAGCCCGCGGCTTCGGTCTCGGGCGCGGCGCCCCGGAGTTCGCCCGCGCTTGGCCGCGACCGTTTCGAAACCTCGCGCAGGGCGACGACGCTGGCGCCGACGATCAGCGACGCGAGGACGCCGATGACGAGGAACGTGCCGAAATCGCTCCTGGCGCCCATCAGCGCCTGCGTGAGGCGCGCCACCAGAAGCACGTCGACGCCGAGCGCCGCCAGCGCCAGCACGCCGAACTCGAGCGGCCGCAACGCCGACAGCGCGCAGCAGATGGCGACCAGCAGCGCGAGGGCCGGAAGAAAGGCGCGGTCGTCGATATTGGCGCCGCGCAGGAAAAGCTCGGACAGGCCTTCCCAGCCGATCAGCGCGATCGCGCCGAGGGCGGCCAGGCGGAACGCCCATGCGCTCCTGCCGGTCAGCCGCTGCAGCGGCAGCCAGGGGCTCACGACGATCGCAAGCAGCAGGGCGAGGCCGCAGGCCGGCGCCCAGTCCGTCAGGCCCCGGCCGACATGCTCCTGGATGCGCCAGAGCGCGATGGCGGCGGAGGCGACCAGGACCCACAGGGACCAGACCGAGTCGTGCCGGGCGGCCAGCGCGAAGGGCAGGGCCAGCGCCGCCCAGAGCGCGAACAATTGCCACGCGTCGGCGCCGCTCGGATAGGACTGGCCGATCAGCGCCAGCAGGCCGCCGACAGCGCCCGCCGAGACGAGCAGGGCGGGAACGCGGACGCGCGGCGCGGCCATGGCGAGCAGGGCGGAAGCGGCGAGAAGCCCGGCGACGAGCTCCATCCTGGTCAGGCGATGGAAAGCGGACCAGTTGGCGGCCACCCAGCAGATCGCCCCGAAGGCGATCAGCGCGCCGGACGAGACAACGACGGCGCCGCGCAGGACGCGCGCCTCGAACAGCGCCGGCGCAGTTTCGGCCGAATTCTCGTTCATGCGCTTCCCCCGCAGCATCCTGCGCCCGGCGTATCGCGACGCGCAACTCGCAGGCCCCGGAAATCCCGGCTACGCTTCGTCGTGCTTTTCGCAGGAGACGGCCGTTTGTTTTCGCACATCTGCATCGGGACCGCCGACGTCTCCCGCGCCCGCTCGTTCCTGACCGATGTGCTTGCGCCGCTCGGAATCCGCTTTCGCTACGCCGATCCGGCGGGACGCTTCGTCACGTTCGAGGGGCCGGCGGGCGGCCGGCCCCTGCTTTTCGTGGGCCTGCCGTTCGACGGCGGCCCGGCTGCGCCCGGCAACGGCAACATGGTGGCGCTGGTGGCCGCGGACCGCAGGTCGGTCGACGCCTGCCATGCGAAAGCGATGGCGCTCGGCGGTCGCGACGAGGGCGCGCCGGGTCTGCGGCCGCGCTATCACCCGGATTATTACGGCGCCTATTTCCGCGATCCGGACGGCAACAAGTTCTGCGTCGCCTGCCACGAACCGGGCTAGCCGGCGACATTCTCCCTCTCAGCGCAACGGCCGGCTTGTGATATGATCCGATTGGAGACTGCGAAATGCATCCTTCGATCGCCGAGAAGCGAACGGAACTGATCGCCGCCTGCAAGCGGTTCGATGTCGTTCGACTCGACCTGTTCGGCTCCGGCGCACGAGGCGTCGACTTCGACCCGGCTCGCAGCGACGCCGATTTCATCGTCTCGTTCCGCCCGTCATCCGGGCGAGACCCATTCCTGGACCTCAAGGAAGCGCTGCAGTGCATCCTGCGCCGGCCGGTCGACCTGATGGATCGGGGAGCCATAGAGACCAGCCGCAACTACATTCGTCGCAAGGCAATTCTGGAATCCGCGGAACCTGTCTATGTCGCGTGACGAGGCGCTGGTTCTGGATATCGTTCTCGCTGCCAAAGACGTACAGGAGTTCGTGCAGGGGCTCGACTGGCATGCGTTCGAGATGAGCCGGCTGCATCAGAACGCCGTGATCAGGAGCCTCGAGATCATCGGAGAGGCGGCTGGCAAATTATCGGCAAACTTCCAGGCGGCTCACCCGGCAATTCCCTGGCGCGACATCGTCAACATGCGCCATCGGCTGATCCACGCGTATAGCGAAGTGCGGCTCGACGTCGTATGGAACGTGGTCGTAAACGAGACGCCGCGGCTCCTCGGCGAGCTAGCTCCGCTCGTTCCGCCGGACAACGGATAGGCTCAATTTCGGATCCGGGTCCGGCCCGAGCCATGCCGCCAGATCGCGCTCCGCGCGCGCCGACAGAGCCATCTTCTTCGCGCGCGTCTTTTCCGGCCCCCGCAGGCGCTTGCCCTCGGGGTGCTTCACGGCCTCGGTCAGCGGCGGGAACAGGCCGAAATTGACGTTCATCGGCTGGAAGGAGCGCGGGCCGGCGTCGATGGTGGTCACATGGCCGCCGGTGATGTGGTTGATCAGCGCGCCGATGGCTGTGGTCGACGGCGGCGGCGCCAGCCTGCCGCCGAGCCGTTCGGCCGCCGCCATGCGCCCGGCGATGAGCCCGACCGCCGCGCTCTCGACATAGCCCTCGCAGCCCGTGATCTGGCCGGCGAAGCGCAGGCGCGGGTCGGCCTTCAGGCGCAGCGCCGGGTCGAGCAGGGCGGGCGAGTTCAGGTAGGTATTGCGATGGATGCCGCCGAGACGCGCGAACTCGGCCTTCTCGAGCCCCGGGATGGTCCGGAAGATCTCGGCCTGCGCGCCGTATTTCAGCTTCGTCTGGAAGCCCACCATGTTGTAGAGCGTGCCGAGCGCATTGTCCTGCCGGAGCTGGACGACGGCGTAGGGTTTCACGGTCGGATTGTGGGCGTTGGTCAGCCCCATCGGCTTCATCGGCCCGTGCCGCAGCGTCTCCGGTCCGCGCTCGGCCATGATCTCGATCGGCAGGCAGCCGTCGAAATAGGGCGTGCCCTCCCACTCCCGGAATTCGGTCTTCTCGCCGGCGACCAGCGCCGCGACGAAGGCCTGGTACTGGTCGCGGTCGAGCGGGCAATTGATGTAGTCGGCGCCCGTGCCGCCCGGTCCCGCCTTGTCGTAGCGCGACTGGAACCAGGCCTTGGACATGTCGATCGAGTCGCGGTGGACGATCGGCGCGATCGCGTCGAAGAAGGCGAGGCCCGCCTCTCCGGTCAGATCGCCGATGGCCTTCGCGAGTTGATTCGAGGTCAGAGGCCCGGTCGAAATTATTACGCTATCCCAATCGCTTGGCGGAATATCCGGAATCTCTTCGCGAAGCACCTGAATCAGCTCGTGAGCGTCGATCGCAGCGGTCACGGCCCCCGAAAAGCCGTCGCGGTCGACGGCCAGCGCTCCGCCGGCCGGCACCTGGTTGGCGTCGGCCGCGCGCATGATGAGCGAGCCCATGGCCCGCATCTCCCGATGCAGGACTCCGACCGCGTTGGCTGCGGCGTCGTCCGACCGGAAGGAATTGGAGCAGACGAGTTCGGCCAGTCCGTCGGTGCGGTGCGCGTCGGTGCCGCGCACGCCGCGCATCTCGTGCAGGACGACGGGGACGCCGGCGGAGGCCACCTGCCAGGCGGCCTCGGAGCCGGCGAGGCCGCCGCCGATGATGTGGACTGGTTTCATAGGCCGGTATCTAGACGGACCGGGCGCATAAAAAAAGCGCCCGTCGGGGGAGGATCCGACGGGCGCATGGCATGATGTTCAACCGGGGAAAGGGAGGAGAGCCCCGGCCTCTGCGTCATGCGAACTCAGTAGTGCGACGACTTCTTCGCGACATATTCGATGTCGGCGCGGGTAAGCCCGAGGTCGTGCAGCTCGCGATCGGAAAGGCGGGACAATTCGCGCACGGACGCGCGATAGCGGCGCCATTCCTGGATCTTGTGGGTGATTTCACGGATCGACATTTGTAATTCCTAACCGCATTTCGGCGGCCCGGTGACGGGTCGTCGTCCTTTGATGCAGTGCAATATAGTGGAGGTATGAACGGTCGGAAAGCGGGATATGGTCAAGCCAGCCATGCGCAATTTGCATGTAAATAAGGCCTGAAGGCCGAATAGGTCGCGTTAATGAATTGAAAATGCATGCCGGTTTCGCCGGGCGAAAATAAACATCTTATGCACTGCAGCATGTCTCCCGTGGCCGCGATCGCCCGGAAGCGCAAAGTCCCGCGCACGGGCGCGGGACTGAACTGCTTTCGAAAATGCCCTGGTCCGGGCAGCGTCACGCCGGCGTGGCCAGCGGCTTGCCCTTCTCGACGATGTAGGTCGACACGATCTTGACCTTGGCCGGTCCGTTCTTGGCGCCTGCGTGCGGCGTGTTCGGCGGGATCTGGAAACCCTCGCCGGCCTTGACCGTCTTGGTCGGCTGGCCCTCGATCGGCAACTCGATTTCGCCGCTGACGACATACCCGGCCTCGATGCCGGGATGCGTATGGCGGCCGACCATGACGTTGGGATCGATCTCCACTTCCATTGTGATGGTCTCGTACCCGGCCATCGGCCCGTCCATGCGCGAGATCAGCTTGCGGTTCAGTCCGGGCGTAGGGGTCGGCGGCGTCTGCGCCGAAGCGTCGGTGGCGATGAAACCCGTGGCGGTGAGATCGCAGAGCGCGCAGCCCGCGATCAGCCCGGCAAATCCGCGGCGTGACAGCATGTGTTCCTCCCGGTCCTTTTAAGTCCGTCTCCCGGCGGACCCGTCGCGATGGTGCGCCGCGCGGCGCGCCTTGGCAACGGCGTCAGTATCCCATCATCCGCAGCCACGGCACGCCCATGCCGACCAGCGTCAGGAAGTAGAACAGGCCGAACACGAGTCCCAGTCCCCAGAAGGCGCCGCGCGAAATGTAGCCCGCCCCGTAGAACATGGGCGCGGGACCCGTCGCATAGGGCGAGATCACGCCCATCAGGCCGAGGCCGTAGCAGCAGAGCATGACGAGTTCCGTCATCGGCAGGCCCGGGATGCCTTTGCCGAGCGCCAGCACGATCGGCAGGATGGCGGCCGTATGCGCCGTCAGGCTCGAGAAGAAATAATGGACCCAGAAGAACAGGGTCACGAGGCCGATCAGCGCGAAGGTCGGATCGCGGCCGGCGAGCGGCGCCGAGGCCCAGGCGGCGAACCATTTGACGAAGCCGATCTGGTTCAGGCCGTCGGCCAGCGTCAGCAGGGTGGTGAAATACAGCAGCACCTCCCAGGCCGCCTTGTTGTCGATGATGTTCTGCAGGTCGACGACGCCCGAGACCAGCATGAGGGCGATCACCAGCAGCACGACCATGGTCGCGTTGATGAAGTTCGAGCCGAAGAACGGCACGGCGATGTTCGGATTGCTGCCGAAGATCCACAGCGACATCGCCAGGATCACGAAGGCCAGCATCAGCCATTCGTTGCGCTGCAACGGTCCCATGGCCTTCAGTTCGCCGGCCGCCCAGTTCGATATCTCGGGGCTCTTTTTGACTTCCGGCGGATAGAGCAGGTAGCCGAGCAGCGGCGTCGCCAGGAAAAGCAGGATGCCCATCGGCAGGAAGCCGAGCGCCCACTGGCCCCAGCTTATCTCCACGCCGACCGTGCGCTTGGCGATGGCGATCGCCGCCGCATTGGGGGCGAGCGCGGTCAGGAACATCGAACTCGTCACGGCCGTCGTGGCGAACGAGTTCCACATGACGTAGGCGCCGATCTTTCGCGCCGTGGGGCCGGGCTCGGAGCCATAGACGGCGGGAATGTTCGAGACGATCGGGAAGATCGTGCCGCCGCAGCGCGCCGTGTTGGACGGCGTTCCGGGCGCCAGCGCCAGGTCGGTCAGCGAGGCGGCGTAGCCGAGGCCGAGCGTCGAACTGCCCAGCGCGCGTACGAGATTGAGCGCGATGCGGCGGCCGAGGCCGCTCTTCTTGTAGCCGGTCGAGAAGACGAAGGCGCCGAAGATCAGCCAGACCGTGCCGTCCGAAAAGCCATGCAGCGCCCAGGACAAAGCCTTGGCCGGCTCCTTTTCGACGAGGCCCCATATGCCTGCCGCCACCATGGCGACGAAGCCGACGGCGCCGGGCGCGGCGGATTCGAGAATCAGCCCGGCGATCGCGCCCGCGAAGATCGCGAAATAGCTCCATTGCGCGGAATTGAGACCGGCGGGCGGCGGGATCAGCCAGACCAGGACGAAGACGATGAAAGGCGCGAGTTTGCGCGCCCATTGAACGGCCGGCGCCGCCTGAGACTCGTTCTGCATGTTCCGCCCCGCTTTGAGGGGATCATGGCCGAGCTTGGGGCGGGACGCAAAGAGGGGAGCGAAGCGGTCTGGAAGGTCGGGCCGGTCGTGCTATCCTGACTGGGCAAGGAGGCGCCATGCGCATCACGCTGGTCAAGGCGGCCCGGGACGAGGAAGCAGGCGTCTGGTACGTCGAAAGCTCCGATCTCGAAGGCCTGCACGTCGAGGGCGAAACTTTCGAAGCGTTTCGCGAGAATGTCGCTGCGGCGGTCGCCGATCTGCTGGAAGACGAGAGCGACATCCCCGTCGAGATCATCGCGCATCAATCGTTGCGCGTGCGCGCGGCGGCATGAACAATTACGGCAAGCCGGTTCGCGAAATGCTCGGGAATGCCGGCTGCGTTTTTCGGCGTCATGGCAAGGGCGACCACGACGTCTGGACGACGAAAGAAGGCAAGCGCCTGATCGTCCCGGTTTCGATCAAGTCGCGACATACGGCAAATGGAATTTTAAAGGACGCGGGATTGCCGAAGGCCTTTTGAAAAGCACGTCGGACGGAATTTCTGTGATGAGCGTTCGTTTCAAGGCCGCCAGACGCTCCAGACCGATGCACCCCGGCGAATATCTGCGCGAGGAATTCATCGAACCGCTTGGCCTGTCGGCCGGCAAGGTCGCAAAGGGTTGCGGCGTGCCGCGCACGCGGATCGAGCGGATCGTACGCGAGGAACTCGGCATATCCGGCGACACCGCCGTGCGGCTGGCGAAATTCTTCGGCACGACGCCGGAATTCTGGATGAACCTGCAGGGCCGCTACGAGGTGCTGACCGCCCAGCGCGCGGCGGCGGGCGAACTGGCGAAGATCAGGAAGTTCGAGGGGAAGGCGGCGTAAGCATGATTGCTGATGCGCGAAATGCGGATTTGTTGGCCGAGTGGGCCGATTCTATCGAGAACGATGGGACTAAAGAAGCATTTCTCCTACTCGTCGGGGCGGCATCAGCCTTGCGATCGATGACGTGCCATCCACAGTTCAAGGGGACGATCAGAGATTTTCGCTTTATCGACACGAATGGCGAACAGCCATTTTCGTTCATCACGAACAAGTCGTCGCTATTGTTTTATTTCAGGCCGCCGTCTGTGCGTTCAGGTGCTTATGCATTCGATAGGTTGAAGGCCGCGTTTGAAAGCGCGTCGACCAACCCAAAGGGCGAGTGGACTGTTCGACTCGAAAGCATTGATGATGTGCAGCGACTCCGTCGCTACCTAGAACTGAGGTAGCGTCCTCACTCCGCCGCCTCTCCCGGAATCTTCATCGGCCGTCGCGCCAGCACTTCCTTCAGGAAGCGCCCGGTGTGGCTGCGCGAAACCTTCACCACGTCTTCGGGCGTGCCCTGCGCGACGATCTCGCCGCCGCCGTCGCCGCCTTCCGGTCCCATGTCGATGATCCAGTCGGCAGTCTTGATGACTTCCAGATTATGCTCGATCACCACGACCGAATTGCCCTGGTCGACCAGCTCGTGCAGCACTTCCAGCAGCTTCTTCACGTCGTGGAAGTGCAGGCCGGTCGTCGGCTCGTCGAGAATGTAGAGCGTGCGGCCCGTCGAGCGGCGCGCCAGTTCCTTCGACAGTTTTACGCGCTGCGCCTCGCCGCCTGAGAGCGTCGTCGCCTGCTGGCCGACATGGATGTAGTCGAGGCCGACGCGCTTCAGCGTCTCCATCTTCTCGCGGATCGCCGGCACCGCCTTGAACAGGTCGGCGGCTTCCTCCACCGTCATGTCGAGCACGTCGGCGATGGACTTCTCGCGATATTTCACCTCCAGCGTCTCGCGGTCGTAGCGCTTGCCCTTGCATACGTCGCAGGTGACGTAGACATCGGGCAGGAAGTGCATCTCGATCTTGATGACGCCGTCGCCCTGGCACGCCTCGCAGCGGCCGCCCTTGACGTTGAACGAGAAGCGACCCGGCGCATAGCCGCGCGCCTTGGCTTCCGGCAGGCCCGCGAACCATTCGCGGATCGGCGTGAAGGCGCCCGTGTAGGTCGCGGGATTGGAACGCGGCGTGCGGCCGATCGGCGATTGGTCGATGTCGATCACCTTGTCGATATGCTCGACGCCTTCGAGCCGGTCGAACGGCGAGGCGTGTTCCAGCGCCCCGGAGAGTCGTCGCGCAACCGCCTTGTACAGGGTGTCGATGACCAGCGTCGACTTGCCGCCGCCCGACACGCCGGTGATGCAGGTGAACAGGCCGAGCGGGATTTCCGCCGTGACGTTCTTCAGGTTGTTGCCCTTCGCGCCGACGAGTTTCAACCTGCGCCCGGCCTGCGGCTTGCGCCGCTTCTTCGGCGTCGCCACCTCGCGCGCGCCGGTCAGGTACTGGCCGGTCAGCGATTTCGGATTGGCCATGATCTCGGCCGGCGTGCCTTCCGCCACGATGCGGCCGCCGTGGATGCCCGCGCCGGGGCCGACGTCGACGACATGGTCGGCGGTGAGGATCGCGTCCTCGTCGTGCTCGACGACGATCACCGTATTGCCGAGGTCGCGCAGCCGGCGCAGCGTTTCGAGCAGCCGCGCGTTGTCGCGCTGGTGCAGGCCGATCGAGGGTTCGTCGAGAACGTACAGCACGCCCGTCAGACCCGAGCCGATCTGCGAGGCGAGCCGGATGCGCTGGCTCTCGCCGCCCGAAAGAGAGCCGGAACCGCGCGCAAGAGTGAGATAGTCGAGGCCGACGTCGACCAGAAAGTCGAGACGGTCGCGAATTTCCTTGAGGATGCGGACGGCGATCTCGTTGCGCTTGTCGTCGAGCAGGTCGGGCGCGTCGGCAAACCATTTCGCCGCCGCCTTGACGGACAATTCGCTGACGTCGGCGATGTGCTTCATGCCGATCTTCACCGCCAGCGCCTCGGGCTTGAGGCGGAATCCCTTGCAGGCCTTGCACGGCGTCGCCGACATGAACCGGCCGATTTCCTCGCGCGCCCATTCGGATTCGGTTTCGAGATAACGGCGCTGAAGATTGGAAACGACGCCCTCGAACGGCTTCTTCACGTCATAGGCCCGCAGGCCGTCGTCATAGGAGAACTTGATCGTCTCCTCGTCGGAGCCATAGAGGATCACGTCCTGCGCTTTCTTCGGCAGGTCCTCGAACGGCGTGTCGAGCCGGAACTTGTAGTGCTTGCCGAGCGCGGCGAGCGTCTGCGCGTAATAGGGCGAGGTCGAGCGCGCCCAGGGCGCGATCGCGCCCTTGCGCAGGGTGAGTTTGGGATCCGGCACGACGAGATCCGGGTCGATCGTCTGCTCGGAGCCGAGGCCTGAACAGGTCGGACAGGCGCCGAATGGATTGTTGAACGAAAAGAGCCTCGGTTCGATCTCGGGAATCGTGAAGCCCGAGACGGGGCAGGCGAATTGCGAGGAGAACAGGATATGGTTCGCGGCGTAATGGGTGGAGACGTTGGCCTGCTTGTCGGCGGGCTTCTCGCCTGACGCAGGCGCCTGCGCCTGTGCGGCGGCCTGGTCCGCAAATTCCATCACCGCCACGCCGCCGCTCAGTTCCAGCGCGGTCTCGAAGCTCTCGGCCAGCCGCGAGCCGATGTCGGGCCGCACGACGATGCGGTCCACGACCACGTCGATGTCGTGCTTGAACTTCTTGTCCAGCGCCGGCGCGTCGGCGATCTCGTAATATTGCCCGTCGATCTTCAGCCGCTGGAAGCCGCGCTTCATGTATTCGGCGATTTCCTTGCGATACTCGCCCTTGCGGCCGCGCACGACCGGCGCGAGCAGGTAGAGACGCGTCTTTTCCGGCAAGGCCAGCACGCGGTCGACCATCTGGCTGACCGTCTGGCTCTCGATCGGCAGGCCGGTGGCCGGCGAATAGGGAATGCCGACGCGCGCCCACAGCAGGCGCATGTAGTCGTAGATTTCGGTCACCGTGCCGACGGTCGAGCGCGGGTTCTTCGAGGTCGTCTTCTGCTCGATGGAAATGGCCGGCGACAGGCCGTCGATCTGGTCGACGTCCGGCTTCTGCATCATCTCCAGGAACTGCCGCGCGTAGGCCGACAGGGATTCCACGTAGCGTCGCTGGCCCTCGGCATAGATCGTGTCGAAGGCGAGCGACGACTTGCCGGACCCCGAAAGGCCCGTGAACACGACCAGCGCGTCGCGCGGGATGGCCAGGTCCACGTTCTTCAGATTGTGCTCGCGGGCGCCGCGCACCACGATTCCGCGGCTTTCGGCGGCGCGGACGGGCAGGCGCAGGTCGCGCTGGCGGGCTGAATCGGAATTTCCCGCCGGCGCCTTCTTCGCGGCGGCGGACTTGACGGACTTGGGCGTCTTCATGTGACTTTTACGCTGGAGAACGGATCAGGACCAATCTAGGCGCCCACAATGGTCCGGTCGAGGGCAGGGACACTTATCCCCAGCCCGGTCCTGCGACCGCCCGCCACGTTTCGGCCGCTTGTGTCCCCTTGTCACGACCGCCCGGCGGAACTAAGCATTTTCCAGAGGATAACAAGGCGAAAGCGCCGCCCGAGGGGAGCAATTGATGACTGCAGCAACCATCGCCGCGGCGCCCGAGCGCAAGCCGCTGTACAAGCTTCTGTACGTTCAGGTCCTTTTCGCCATCGTGCTCGGCATAATCGTCGGCGCCGTATGGCCGGAATTCGCCAAGAACGACTGGATCAAGGCGATGGGCGACGGCTTCATCAAGCTGATCAAGATGGTGATCGCGCCGATCATCTTCTGCACCGTGGTATCCGGCATTTCGCACATCCAGGAGGCCAAGAAGGTCGGCCGCGTCGCGGTCAAGGCCCTGGTCTATTTCGAGGTCGTCTCGACCTTCGCCCTGGTGCTCGGCCTCGTCATCGGCAATCTCGTCAAGCCGGGCGCCGGATTCTCGGGCGCGGCCGCCAACGCCGACGCGGTCAAGCAATATACGGGCAAGGCGCAGTCGAGCGTCGATTTCGTGATGGGCATCATCCCGGATTCGGTGGTCGGCGCCTTCGCCAAGGGCGACGTGCTGCAGGTATTGCTGTTCTCGATCCTGTTCGGCTTCGCGCTGATGGCGCTCGGCGAGCGTGGCCACACCGTGCGCGCGCTGGTCGACGACATGGCGCATGCCGTCTTCGGCGTGATCGCCATCGTCATGAAGGCCGCGCCGATCGGCGCCTTCGGCGCCATGGCCTACACGATCGGCCGCTATGGCCTCGGCTCGATGGTCAACCTGCTGAGCCTGATCGCCACCTTCTACGTGACCGCGCTGCTGTTCGTGCTCGTCGTGCTCGGGATCATCGCGCGCATAGCCGGCTTCAGCATCTTCAAGTTCCTCGCCTACATCAAGGAAGAGCTGCTGATCGTGCTCGGCACGTCCTCGTCGGAATCGGCGCTGCCGACCCTGATGGAGAAGCTGGAGCGTCTGGGCTGCTCGAAGTCGGTCGTCGGTCTCGTCGTTCCGACCGGCTATTCGTTCAACCTCGACGGCACCAACATCTACATGACGCTGGCGACGCTGTTCATCGCGCAGGCGCTCGGCATCGATCTCAGTTTCGGCCAGCAGCTGACGATCCTGCTGGTGGCGATGCTGACCTCGAAAGGCGCCTCCGGCATTTCCGGCGCGGGCTTCATCACGCTTGCGGCGACGCTCGCGTCCGTCGATCCGCGCCTCGTGCCGGGCATGGCGATCGTGCTCGGCATCGACAAGTTCATGTCGGAATGCCGCGCGCTGACCAACCTGTCCGGCAACGGCGTCGCCTGTGTCGTCGTCTCCTGGTGGGAGGGCGAACTCGACCGCGACAAGCTGAATGCCGGGTTGAACCGACGGATCGACCCGACCGACGTCGAGACGGCCGTCACCACGGGCTGACACAGCCGTTTAGTCTGGCCGGGGCGCTTGCGCGCCCCGGTCCTGCCTGCTAGAACATATAGGGAACATCGTGGCCTTGGCCGTGTGGCCGCGGCGGCCTTTCCGCTGTGGACAAGGCCGTTCCGGCTGGTTTTCGCGAAACATTCGCCCGTGGGCCGGGGTAGTGTGGCCCTTCCAGTTTCAAGCCATCAGCCGTGGAGATCGTTCATGTCCGGCAGCGTCAACAAGGTGATCCTGGTCGGCAATCTCGGCCGCGATCCGGAATCCCGCACCATGCCTTCGGGCGACAAGCTGGTCAGCTTCTCGCTCGCCACCACGGAATCCTGGCGCGACAAGGCGACCGGCGAGCGCAAGGACAAGACCGAGTGGCACAACGTCGTCATCTTCAACGAGAACCTCGGCCGCGTGGCCGAGCAGTACTGCAAGAAAGGCTCGAAGATCTACATCGAGGGCCAATTGCAGACGCGTGAATACACCGACAAGGACGGCAACCAGCGCAAGTCCACCGAAGTGGTGCTGCAGCGTTTCCGCGGCGAACTGACCCTGCTCGACAGCCGCAATTCGCGCGGCGGCGAAGAGGGCGCGAGCTACGAGCGCGGTTCGTCCTCGGGCGGCGGCTATTCGCGTGGCGGCGGCGGGGGCGGCGGAGATCGCCGTCCGGCGGCGGTCGGCGGCGGCCGCTCGATGGATCTCGACGACGACATTCCGTTCTGAGCGGATCGACCACCGATCACAAAAAAGGGCTCCGTCTCCGGAGCCCTTTTTCGTTTCAGCACAGGCCGAAGATCATTCCTCGACCTTGGCCGGTGCGGCGGCCTTGCGCGGCGCGCGCGTCAGGAAGGACGGCATGTGGTCGCCGAAGCCGACGACGGCCGGACCGTCGTCGTGATCGTCGCGACGCGGGCGGCGGTCGCGTCCGCGCTGGTCGTTGCGTTGTTCGTTGTCGTTGCGCGGACGACGGTCTCCGCGCTCGGGACGCTCGCCGCGCTCGCGGCGCGGCTGGGCGTCCTGCGCGGACGCGCCCTGCGCCGGCGCCTCGTCGCCGAAACGCGGGGCGCGCGGCTTGCGCTCGTGGCGTTCGCGACGCGGCCTGTCGCCGCGCGGCCGTTCGGCGCCGCGATCCTCGCGCGGCGCTCTCGCCTCGCGGGGCTCACGCTCTTCGCGCGGCGCGTTCGGATCGAAAGGCTCCATCGAGGCTTCGATCTCGCCGGGCGCGCGAACGTCTTTCCCGCGCGGGCCGCTGCCGTGGTTGCGGTCGCGGCCGCGACGCGGGCCACGGCGGTCGCCGTCGCGTCCGTTTCCGCGTCCGCGATGTTCGCGGGGCGTCTCGTCGGGGCCGAGTTCGTCGAGCTTCGGACCGATCCAGTCGATCTGCTTGGCGATCAGCTTCTCGATCTGGTCGATGTACTTGCGGTCGTCGTCGGTGACGATGGTCAGCGCGACGCCGCTCTTGCCGGCGCGGCCGGTGCGGCCGATGCGATGGACATAGTCTTCCGAATGCGTCGGCGCGTCGAAGTTGAAGACGTGGCTGACGTCCGGAATATCGAGGCCGCGCGCGGCGACGTCGGAACAGACGATCAGTTGCACTTCGCCGTTCTTGAAGGCGTCGAGCGAGGCCATGCGCGCGAGCTGGTCCATGTCGCCGTGCAGCGCGCCGGCGGAGAAGCCGTGCTTGACGAGGGACTTGTGCAGGATCGCGACATCGCGCTTGCGGTTGCAGAAGATGATCGCGTTCTTCAGGTTTTCCTGGCTGCGGATCAGCTGGCGCAGCGTCTCGCGCTTGGCGGCGTGGCCGTGCGAGGCGACGAGGCCCTGCGTGATCGTCGACGCCGTGGTCGCGGCGCGCGCCACTTCGATGCGCACGGGATTGTGCAGGAACGCTTCCGTCAGGCGCGTGATTTCCGGCGGCATGGTCGCCGAGAAGAACAGGGTCTGCCGCGTGAACGGCACGAGCTTGCAGATCTTCTCGATGTCCGGGATGAAGCCCATGTCGAGCATGCGGTCGGCTTCGTCGATGACGAGGATTTCGATGCCGGTCAGCAGCAGCTTGCCGCGCTCGAAGAAGTCGAGCAGCCGGCCGGGCGTGGCGATCAGCACGTCGGCGCCGCGCATGATCTTGGCTTCCTGGTCGCCGAACGACACGCCGCCGATCAGCAACGCGACGTTCAGCTTGTGGTTGACGCCGTATTTGGCGAAGCTTTCCTCGACCTGCGCCGCCAGTTCGCGCGTCGGCTCGAGAATGAGCGTGCGCGGCATGCGGGCGCGGGCGCGGCCCTGTTCGAGCCTGGAGAGCATGGGAAGGGTGAAGGCGGCGGTCTTGCCGGTGCCGGTCTGGGCGATGCCGAGGATGTCACGGCCGCCGAGCGCCTGCGGAATGGCCTGCGCCTGGATCGGGGTGGGGGTCGTGTAGCCGGATGCCTCGACCGCCTGAAGGACCTTTTCCGAAAGGCCCAGTTCGTTGAATTGCATCAAGAGTCCTGAATGCGGCTCATGTGTGGACGGGCGCTGCCGCGGATGGATTGGCGCCGGGGTGTGGAGGTCGGTAGACGTCGTCAGCGCGATCGCAGCATGCGATCATGACCGGCTCCTTCGGGAGCCCTCCTGTCGTCCGCCGCCATGCAATATGCTGAAATTCCGGAAAGTCAAGGAATTACGGCCCCTGCGCCCGGGCGCGAGCCAAAATGGCTGATATTTCCTTGCCTTGGTTTGGCGGCGTAAAAGGAGAGACAAGGCTGGAACACGACGTTTCAACCCGTGACGAGGGGGCTGCGGCCTTCATCGCGGCGAATCTGCCGCTTCAGCCCGCGCCCGGCCTGCCGCAGATTCTCATCCATACCGCGACGCCGGCGAGCGGCCTGAGGCGGCTGGTTTCGGGCCGCAATCCCTACTGGGCGTGGTGCTGGGCCGGCGGCCTCGCGCTGGCGCGCCACGTGCTCGCCAATCCGCATGTCGTTTCGGCCAGGCGCGTGCTCGATCTCGGCGCGGGGTCTGGGCTGGTGGGCATAGCGGCGGCGCGCGCCGGCGCGCGAGAGGTCGTGGCGGTCGACGTCGACGAGGACGCGATCGTGGCGATCGGTCTGAATGCGCAAGCCAATCGCGTGGAGCTTTCCAGCCGGCATGACGATCTCCTCGACGGGGCGCCGCCGGAAGTCGATGTCGTGCTGGTCGGCGATCTCTTCTACGACCGGCGCGTCGCGTCGCGCTGTACGCGTTTTCTCGACCGGTGCGTCGCGGCCGGTTGCGAGGTCTATGTCGGCGATCCAGGCCGCGCCTTCCTGCCGCGCGACAGGCTCGCGCTGATCGCCGAACATGCGGCGCGCGACTTCGGCGCGAGCGGCGGGGGCGAGCAGGTCGCGTCGGTGTTTTCGTTCCGGCGACAAACCGAATAGCCTGCGGGCAACAGGAAGCTCCGATTCATGAAAGAAACCGTCCTCTTCATTCCAGGCTTCACCTGCACGCCCGACCTTTGGGCGCCGCAGATCGCAGCCCTGTCCCCGCGCTTCGATTGCCTCGTCGCCGATCACACGAAATCGGATTCCATGGCCGGCATCGTGCGGGACATACTCGCCGCAGCGCCGGAAAAATTCATTCTGTGCGGCCTGTCGATGGGCGGCTATCTCGCTTTCGAATTGATGCGGCAGGCGCCGCAGCGCGTGACTAAGCTGGCGCTGCTCGACACCCAGGCGACGCCGGAAAGCGACCAGCAGCGAACCAATCGCGCCGAACGCGTGCGCATCGCGCGGGAGCAGGGCATGGATGCGCTGTCGGATCTCGTCTGGGAATCCTTCGTCCATCCCGCGCGCTACGAAGACGAACCGCTACGCGCGAAAGTGCGCGGCATGGCGCGCGACACCGGCTTCGACGTGTTCCTGCGGCAGGCGACGGCGATTTCAAATCGCCCGGACTCGCGCCCGGGCCTCGCGGAAATCGCCTGTCCGACGCTGGTGCTGACCGGCGCGCAGGACCAGCTGACGCCGCCGGAAAAGGCGCGCGAAATCGAGCAAGGGATCAAGGGCGCGAAACTCGTGATCGTTCCGGATTGCGGGCATATCTCGACGCTGGAGAAGCCGCGGAGCGTCAATTCCGCGCTTGCGGATTTCTTCTAGCCGGCGAGTTTTTCCAAGGCGTCGCCGCTGACGCGACAGATCGTCCAGCCGTCCATCAGTTCCGCGCCCTGCGCGCGATAGAAGGAAATCGACGGCGCATTCCAGTCGAGCACCGACCATTCGAACCGCGTCCAGCCCTCCTCGACGCAGCGGCGCGCCAGACGTTTCAGGAGCGCTTGCCCGATCCCGCGTCCACGATGCGCCGGCCGCACGAAAATGTCTTCGAGCCAGACGCCCCTGCGACCGCGAAACGACGAGAAAGTATTGAACCAGAGGGCGAAGCCGACGGGTTCGCCTTGCCACTCGGCGAGATCGCAGAAGATCGATGGCGAGGCGCCGAACAGCGCGTCGGCGATCATCGCCTCGGTCGCGTCGACTTCGTGCGAGAGCTTTTCGTATTCGGCGAGTTCACGCACGAACGACAGGACGAGGGCAGCTTCGTCGCGGCGCGCCGCGCGGATCGAGAGCGTCACTTTATTTCGGCTTGCCGGTGCATGGATCGAGAACGATCTGGCCCGCCTGCTTTCTGATGCTGGCGGTCGGCGTGTAGTCGATCTCCGGCTTCTTGCCGAACCAGGCGTAGAGTCTCGAGTTCGGATTGCGCGAGGCGACGTCGAGAAAATGCGCGCCGCCCATGCTGGCGAGCGCCAGCGCGCCGGCCAGCACCGCGATCCGCTCGATCGCGCCGCCGCGCCTGTCGCTCCAGAATTTGCGAATGCCGTTGATCCCGCGCATGTCGCGATCTCCTCGATGCGATCATGCCGCAACATGGTTAACGGAGCCTTGCGCGACGCCTAAGTCCGTGCTTCCGCAGGGTTATCCGGTCTTCGCAGGCGGCTGTCCGGCTGCGGCGCGGATCTGGCGCCAGAGTGCGGCAGGCAGGGTCACGCCGTCGCGCGCGATGCGCTCTCGTTCCTGCCGGCGCCTGTCGCCGGGCAGGCGCACGCCGGGCAGGGCGCGCAATTCGGCGAAGAACGATGCGGAATGGCCGCGCCATCCCTGCGGATCGCCGAAGCGGTCGGGATCGAAGGCGATCAGCAGCATCCCGCCATTCGGCGGGCCCGTGTCCTCCAGCGCGCCGAGCCTTGCTTCCTCGCGACCGGCTTCCGGGCTGGTCGGCTGGCCGATCAGCACGCCGGCCAGCAATTCGACCATCAGCGCGATGGACGAGCCCTTGTGACCGCCGAACGGCGATTGCGCGCCGAGCAGGATGGCGGCGGGATCGCGCGTCGGCTGGCCGTCCGGTCCGACGCCCGCGCCTTCCGGCGCCAGCTTTCCGTCGCGCGCCGCAATCTGCAATTCGCCGCGCGCGGTGGCGGCCGAGGCCTGGTCGAAGATGAAGCCGTCGTCGCCGGGAAAGCCGAAGGCGATCGCATTGGTGCCAAAAAAGCGTTGCGATGCGCCGGCCGGCGCGACGAACGGCACATAGGCGGTGCAGACGAGGGCGCCGAGCCCGCTATCGACCAGGGGTTCGATATCGACCCACAGCGCCGAGAAATGATGGACGTTCGTGATCGCCGCCGCGGCAATGCCATTGTCGCGCGCCAGCGGCAGGATGTTTTCGCGCGCGAGATGCGTGGCGAAAGCCGAAAGACCGCGTCGTCCGTCGATCCGCAGGACGCCGGGCGCGAGGCGCTCGACAATCGGCGCGAGATCGCCTGTCGCCTTGCCGCATTTCAGCGCGGCGAGAAATCCGGGCAGCCGGAACAATCCGTGCGAGGCGCAGCCGTCCTGCTCGGCGCGAACGAGAACATCGGCTGTCGCCAGCGCATGGCTTTCGTCACAGCCCGCCGCGCGCAGCGCAGCTGCTGCGACAGCGCGCAACTCGTCCAGACCGGCGTTGATGTGTGCATCTGTCATCTGTCGCAACGCGCCCGCCACGATTGTTCGCCGGCCTGCGGGAAAGGCCGGGCGAGGGCTTGCGTCGCCGGCGCCTCGACAAGCCGCCTCATTCTAGCCTTTTCCGCGCGCAAGTACGAAATGGCGACGTCGGCGTCGAACCGACCGCGCCGTGGAGAAGGACCAATGACCGAAGCCATAAGCCGCGCCGATGTGACGACGAAGGAAGGCCGCAAATATCTCGTCCAGCTCTGCAAGCATTTCCAGCACAAGCGGCCTGCGACGTGGGGCGACGACCGGGGTCGCATCGAATTCGGCTCGGGGCTCTGCGAATTGACGGCCGACGATTCCGGCCTGCACATCGTTGCGACCGCGACGGAGGCGGAGAATGCGCCGCAACTCGAGGACGTGATCGCGCGACATCTCGTCCGCTTCGCGTTCCGCGAGGAACTTGTCATTGACTGGACGAGGTCCGCATAGGGCGGACGAGGGGTTTGCAACGATGAATGAATTTCTGAACCGCTATTCGACGCCGCTGACGCTCGGCCTTTTCGCCGTATCGACAATTTCCGGCGTCGCCCTGTTCCTGCACGTCGGCCAGCCGGTCTTCCACGAGATGCACGAATGGCTGAGCATGGTCCTGCTGCTGCCCTTCGGTTTTCACGTCTGGAAGAACTGGAACCCGATCGTCTCCTACGCCAGACGCGGCTGGCTCGTGGTTCCGCTCGTCCTGTCGCTCCTCGTCGCCATTCCCTTCGCCTGGCCGGCGCTGAGCGGTACGCGCGAAGGCGGCTCGCCGTCGCTGCCGATGCGCATCATGACGAAGGCTTCGCTCGCGGACCTTGCGCCGGTGCTGAAGACGACGCCCGACGCCTTGCAGGCCGCGCTCGCCGCAAAAGGCTGGAAGGCGGCTTCGCCCCAGGATTCGATCGAGAAGATCGCCGGCCCCGAGGCCCGCAAGGCGCTCTACGCCGTACTGCCGAAGTGATTTCGCCGGCCGGTTTTCTCAAGGCGCTCAGCAAGCTGGCGAAAAAGCCGCGCCGGGGGTAAGAGCGGCATTGCGCAACGGGCCGGCCTGTTCCGTGCGCGAGGGGCAGGGGATGCGAACAGCAGAGGGGTTTCGGGGGGCGTCGGGACCGCGTGACTCCACGGGCGTCGAGGCCATGCACGACGGTCGAGGCCTGAGCAGCCGATGACCGCGCCCGCCGACGCGAACAGGGACCTCAAGCGCGCCGCCGCCGCTTACGGGCGCGGCGATCTTTCGAAGGCCGAGAAGCATTGCGCCGCCGTCCTGCGCGCCTATCCGCTCGACTTCAATGCGCTGCACCTGATGGGGGTGATCTGCGGCCGCCTCGGCAGGCAGGCCGAGGCGCTGACCTACCTCGACAGGGCGATGGACATTCGCCGCGGCCATCCCGACGTGCTGCGAAATCGCGGCAGCGCGCTGGTCGAACTCGGACGCCTGGCCGAGGGGCTCAACGACTACGATCTTGCGCTCGCGATCCGCCCGGACCATGCGCCGACGCTCAACGATCGCGGCTGTGCGCTGTTGCTGCTCGAAAATTTCGAGGAAGCCTTGGCGACATTCGCGAGGGCGGTGACGATCGATCCATCGAGCGCCGACTTCACCAACAACCTGGGACGGGCGCTCGTGCGTCTCGACCGATACGACGATGCGCTCGCCTGCTTTGAGGACGCTCTCTCGATGCGTCCGGACTTTATCGGCGCCTTGATCAACGCGGGCGGGGCGCTTTCAAACCTGGAGCGATACGAAGAAGCGCTGCTATTTCTTGGCAGGGCGCTCGAAAAGGATCCGAACAACCATGAAGCGCTGTTTGCGCGCGCCTTATGCCTGCGCGAAATCGCGCGTTTCGGCGATGCCCTCGAAAGCTACGACGGCGCGCTGCGGGGCAAGGCGGACTGGGTCGAGGCGCTCATCGGATCTAGCGTCTGCCTTCGCAGGCTGAAACGTCTTGCCGACAGCGATGCGCGCCTGAAACGAGCGCTGGCGATCTGCGATGATGTCGAGGCGTACGCGGACAAGCTGTCCAGGCCGCCCCACCTCAGGGGAAAGTCGCTCGCGCAGGCGCATTGCCAACGTGGTCTCATCCTCTTGAATCTCAGGCGATATGTCGAGGCTCTCGACGACCTTCAGAGGGCGCTATCGCTGGCTCCCGAACAGCCGGAGGCGGCATGGAATCTTGGGTGGATCCACCTCATTCTCGGCAATTTCGCGCAAGGCTGGTCTCTGTACGAGGCCCGACGGCGTCAGAAGAATACGAAGTGGGTCGATCTGGATGGGCCAGAGTGGAGCCCCGGCGACGCGTACGAGGGCAAGCGCATCTTCGTTTACGCCGAGCAAGCCATGGGCGATACGCTGCAGTTCGCGCGTTTCGCCGGCATGCTCGCCGAGCGCGGCGTGAAGGTTTCGCTCGGCATTCACAGGCCGCTGGCGGCGCTGTTCCGATCGCTGACGTTTCAACCGGAAATCGTGCTTCATGGCGAGCATACGGGCGCATATGATTTTCATGTGCCGCTGATGAGTCTTCCGCACCTTTTGGGCGTGAAGGAGGATGAGCTAGCGCGCAATGTTCCCTATTTGCGAGCGGAGGAGGCGAGGGCCGCGTATTGGCGCGAACGCCTTCCAAAGGACGGCCTCAAGATCGGTCTTGTCTGGCAGGGGAGCGCCGACGACCATCGTTCGATTCCGCTGACCGCCTTTGCGCCGCTGGGACGCATCCCGGGCGTTACTTATGTCAGCCTGCAACGCATCGAAGAATCGGCGCAGCTGGCGCATGCGCCAGATGGTCTGAACATCGTCTCCTTCCGAGCGGCACGACCTTTACGTCACCGATCATTCCCGACGGCAGCTATCGTATCGGCGGCGCAGCCCTCGGCGCCGGCGTCGGTTACGACTGGCAGTTCGACAGGGCTGTTCTCGGCCTCGAGGCCGACTTTTCCTGGGTCGGCGCTCGCGGCAACGGCTGGTGCGGCTTCCCGTTCGCTCTGCCCCACGGCTGCGGCGGCGGCGTAACCTCGCTCGGCACGGTGCGCGGCAAGCTCGGCTACGAGATCGGCAATATCGGCGTTCCGCTGCTCGCCTACGTGACCGGCGGTTTTGCGTTCGGCGGCATCAGGGGCTGGGACGGCCTGCTCGGCGGTTCCGGCACGAAGACGGCGGTGGGCTGGACGCTCGGCGGCGGCCTCGAGGCGCTCGTCGCGCCGAACTGGTCGGTCAAGCTCGAATATCTCTATACCGACCTCGGCAACCGCGGCACGTTCTACGCCGTGCCGCCGAACATGGAACGGCTGCGCACGACGCTCAACGTCATCCGCGTCGGGCTGAACTACCGCTTCGGCGGCGTCGCGCCGAAACCGGTCGTCGCGAAATACTGATCGCGTTCGATCCAACGGAATAAGAAAAGCCGCGGCTCGCGCCGCGGCTTTTTTTCGTCGCATGTCCGAGGCGCGACGTCACACGTCGATGATGTCCTGCTCCTGCGCGAAGGCTGCGCGTTCCTGGATGAACTGGAACCGCGCCTCGGGCTTGTTGCCCATCAGGCGCTCGACGCTGTCGGCGGTCTCTTCGCGATCTTCCGGCGCGATCATCACCTTGAGCAGGATCCGCTTCCTCGGATCCATGGTCGTTTCCTTCAGCTGGCTGGGCAGCATCTCGCCGAGACCCTTGAAGCGCGACACCTCGATCTTGCCCTTGGCCGTCAGCACCTTCTCGCTCAGTTCCTTCCGGTGCGCGTCGTCGCGCGCATAGACCGTCTTCGTGCCCTGCGTCAGCTTGTAGAGCGGCGGCGCAGCGAGAAAGAGATGCCCTTCCTCGATCATGCGCGGCATCTGCCGGTAGAAGAAAGTGATGAGCAGCGAGGCGATATGCGCGCCGTCGACGTCGGCGTCGGTCATGATGATGACGCGCTCGTAGCGCAGGTCGTCGTGGCGGTATTGCGCGCCGGTTCCGCAGCCCAGAGCCTGCACGAGGTCGGAGATCTGCTGGTTGGCGGCGAGCTTGTCGCGCGTAGCCGAGGCCACGTTGAGAATCTTGCCGCGCAGCGGCAGTACGGCCTGCGTCGCGCGATCGCGCGCCTGCTTGGCGGAGCCGCCGGCGGAATCGCCCTCGACGATGAACAGTTCGGAGCCGGCCGCGCCGGCGCTCGAGCAATCGGCGAGCTTGCCGGGCAGGCGCAGCTTGCGCGTCGCCGTCTTGCGCGCCACGTCCTTTTCGGCGCGCCGGCGCAGGCGCTCGTCGGCGCGCTCGATGACGAAGTTCAGAAGCTGCGTCGCCTGTGTCGGCGAGCCGGCGAGCCAATGGTCGAAGGCGTCGCGCACCGTGCTCTCGACGATGCGCGAGGCTTCGACCGTCATCAGGCGGCTCTTGTTCTGCCCCTGGAATTCCGGCTCGCGGATGAAGACAGAGATCATCGACGCGGTCTGGCCGACGACGTCGTCGCCCTGGATGTTGGCGGCGCGCTTCGTCTGGCCGATGCGTTCGGCATGATCCTTCAGGCCGCGCAGCAGCGCCAGGCGGAAGCCCGCCTCGTGCGTGCCGCCGTCCGGCGTCGGAATCGTGTTGCAGTAGGAATTGGTGAAGCCGTCGTCGGCCGGCAGCCACGAGATCGCCCATTCGAGCGAGCCGTGCCCGCCGTCCCGCTCTACCTTGCCGAAGAAGGGCTCGGGCGTGACCGTTTCCTTGCCCTCGATCTCGCGCGCCAGGTAGTCCTTCAGGCCGCCCGGGAAACGGAACGTCGCTTCGGCCGGCGTGTCAGTGCCTTCGACCAGGGCCGGCGCGCATTTCCAGCGGATCTCGACGCCGCCGAACAGATAGGCCTTCGAGCGCGCCATGCGGAACAGGCGGGCAGGGCGGAAATGCGCCGTCTTGCCGAAAATCTGCGGATCGGGATGGAAGCGCACCTTGGTGCCGCGCCGGTTGTTGACCTTGCCGAGCTGCTCGAGCTTGGACGTCGGGACGCCGCGTGTAAACGTCTGGCGGTAGAGCTGCTGGCCGCGCGCCACTTCCACTTCGAGCGAATCCGACAGCGCGTTGACGACGGAGACGCCGACGCCGTGCAGGCCGCCCGAAGTCTGGTAGGCGCCCGAATCGAATTTGCCGCCGGCGTGCAGCATCGTCATGATGACTTCGAGCGCCGACTTCTTCGGGAATTTCGGATGCGGGTCGACCGGCATGCCGCGCCCGTTGTCGATGACCGTGACGAAGCCGTCGGCGTCGAGATCGACCTCGATGAAGGTCGCGTGCCCGGCGACCGCCTCGTCCATCGAATTGTCGATGACTTCCGCGAAGAGATGGTGGAGCGCCGTCTCGTCGGTGCCGCCGATGTACATGCCCGGCCGGCGTCTGACCGGCTCGAGTCCCTCCAGCACCTCGATCGACGCGGCCGTGTAGCCGGCCTCGCCGGGCGTGCCGCTCCGGGGTGAGTCCTTTTTCGCAGGGGCGGGGGCGACCTTTCGCGCCGCCCCGCCGAACAGATCGTCGTTACGGGCCATGCCGCCTTTTATGCTGATTCGGGCCATGCCCTTCTATGCCCGAAAACGGCGCGTGATGCGAACGAAGCGGGAACATATGCAGGTTTAATCATTATTGTTATTCTTGTCCGGATTATAGCTGCCTGTTTCCCCACTTTGACGTTGCGCTTCCCGCCCCTCTCCATCACTGTGGCCATTGGCGACGCCCAAAACTTAGCAATTTGAAATGGATAGCATTTCTCCGGCAGATCAGAACCAGGACGCCCTCGTGGCGGCCGATCATGCGCCGCTGACGTCGCCGGAAGGCTGGCGTCCCAGTCGGCTGCACGCATTCGGGCGGGACTGGCCCGAGACCAATTGCGACCTCGATTACTGGATCGAACTCGTGGCCTCGCGCGGTCTGGCGCCGGAGGCCATGCTCGGTTTCATCGCCGCCCAGGACTTCATCGTCGACCAGTTCTCCCTGCTGGTGCCCGCCAAGGACGATCTGGAGCGCTTCTACGGCGTCACGATCCGGCCATTGGCGCTCTACGGACGTTTCGAGGACCATTTCGCGGCTCATGTGCGCAGCGGCGGCGTCGTCGTCATCGAGACGGATTCCTTCTACCTCCCGGATTCCCGCGGCGTCGCCTACCGCCGTCGCCATATCCAGTCGGCCATCGCCATCGCGGCGATCGATCCCGCCCGGCGTCGCGCCGACTATTTCCACAACCTCGGCTTCTGGCGCCTGGAAGGCGACGACTACGACATGACGGTGCATCGTCCGCTGCACCTGCAGGCCGACGAGATCATTCCGCCACATGCCGAGGTCATCCGCTTCGAGCGCGAACCGCTCGGCGAAGCCGCCTTGCGCGCGGCGGCGCTCGAGCGGCTGGCCTGGCGCCTGTCCCGCCGTCCTGCGGGCGACCCGGTCGCAGCCTTTGCAGCGACGTTTCCCGCCCAGCTGGAGCGGCTCGCCGGGGCCGGCGAGAACGCCTTCCACGACTGGGCCTTCCACAACCTGCGCCAGCTCGGCGCCGGGTTCGAACTGTTCGGCGACCACCTGGGTTGGCTCGACGGCGGCCCGCGCTTCAGGGCGGCGCGCGACGCCTGCAAGCAGGTGTCGTCGCTTGCCAAGACGCTGCAGTTCCAGGTGGCGCGGGCGGTGCTCGGCGGCCGGACGCCGAAGACGGCGGGCCTTCTGGAGCAGATCGGCGCGGCCCGCCAGGCGGCGCTGGCCGGCGCGGAAGCCGGCGCAGCGAACGCAACGCGTTGACCTCGCCTTAAAGCCTCGCGGACTAGGCTCGCCGCTCGTCAGGAGAGGCTGGACTTGGCCGAACGGCTCACCATCGCGATCTGTCTCGACCATGCCACCGTCAACGGCGGCCAGGCGAAGGTCGCCTTCGACAGCGCCATAGGCCTCAAGCGGGCCGGCCATCGGCCGATCGTCTTCGCCGCCGCCGGTCCCGTCGATCCCCTGCTGCGCGACAACGGGATCGAGACTGTCTGCCTAGGCCAGACCGACCTGCTCGGCGCTTCGTCCCGGCTGAAGGGCGCGGCGCAGGGCGTGTGGAATTTCGAAGCGGCGCGCGCCTTGCGCGAATTGCTGGCGAGCCTGCCGCGCGGATCGAGCGTGGTGCATGTCCACGGCTGGGCCAAGGCGCTGTCGCCGTCGATCGCGCCGGCCATCCGCGCTTCCGGCCTGCCGGCCATCTTCACGCTGCACGACTACTTTCTCTTTTGCCCGACAGGCGGCTTCTACGATTACCGCGCCCACGAATTGTGCCTGCGCAGGCCCCTCGGCGCTTCGTGCCTGGCGACCAATTGCGACGCCGTCAGCATGCCGCGCAAGATCTGGCGCAGCGCGCGGCTGGCGCTCGCCAACGACATCGTCGGCCTGCGCGGCCTGTTTTCGGATTTCATCTGCATCTCGGGCGTCCAGGGCGAGATCGTCGCGCCATATCTGCCCGCCGGCGCGCGCGTTCATCTCATCTCCAATCCGATCGCCACGCGCGATCTCGGACGCAAGGCCGAGCCGGCGTCCGGCGACATGATTTTTGTCGGCCGCATCTCGCCGGAAAAGGGACCGCTCCTGTTCGCAGAGGCGGCGCGGATCGCCGGCCTGACGCCGATCTTCGTGGGCGACGGACCAGCTGCGTCCGGATTGCGCGAAAAATATCCGGAAGCGCAGGTGCTCGGCTGGCAGAGTCCCGATGTCGCGCGCGAGAGACTGCGCACGGCGCGCGCGCTCGTCTTTCCTTCACGCTGGTACGAAGGCCAGCCGCTGACCGTGCTCGAGGCGAAGGCCGCCGGCACGCCGGTGATCGTTTCCGATGTTTGCGCGGGCCGCGAGGAAATCGCCGACGGCGCGACCGGCCTGTGGTTCCGTTCCGGCGATCCGCGCGACCTCGCGCGCGCGCTCGTGGCCATGAAGGACGACGCGCGCGTCCGCGCCATGTCCAACGCCGCCTACGACGCCTACTGGCGCGATCCGCCGACTCTCGAGCGGCATGTGCGCGGTCTCGAACAGGCCTACGTCGGGATGCTGCAGGCGCCTGTGGGCGCGCGGGCGTCGACGCTTGCAGGGAAGGCCGCATGCGCCTCGCCGTAAACGCGCGCGTGACCGCCTTTTCGATGGGCGGCCAGCAGCGGGTGACCGCGGAAATCCTGAAGCGGCTCGGCGAGGTCGAGGCCATCGCGCCGTCGCGGCCGCTCGGCGGCGCCGCCGGTCACGCCTGGGAGCAATTCGTCCTGCCGATGCGTTCGGCCGGGAGGCTCTTGTGGTCGCCGTCCGCCACCGGGCCGGTCGTCAAGCGCGACCAGGTGGTGACGTTGCACGACGTCGCCTTTCTCGATTGCCCGCAATTCTTCTCCGCGAATTTCGCGCGCTTCTATCGCGCGATCCTGCCGCCCTTGCTGAAGCGCGCCGCGCGCGTCGTCACGGTCTCGGAATTCTCGCGCGCGCGCATCGCGGAATGGTACGGCCTCGATGCGAGCCGCGTGGAGGTGATCGGCAATGGCGTCAGCGCGCAATTCCGACGTTATACGCTGGAGGAGATCGAGGCGACGCGCGCGGCGCTCGACCTGCCGCAACGCTATTTCCTCCTGCAGGCGACATCCGACCGCCGCAAGAACCTGGCGCGCGCGCTCGAAGCCTGGTCGCTGGCGCTGCCTCGCCTGCCCGACGATCTGACCCTGGTCGTCTCGGGGAATCTCGCGCGCAGCCACGTGTTCGGCGAAATGGGTCCTGTCGGCGACACGCCGCGCGCAAAGCTGATCGGCTATGTGGCGGACGAGCATATGGGACCGCTGCTCGCCGGCGCCGAGGCTTTCCTCTTTCCGACGCTCTACGAGGGGTTCGGACTGCCGATCATAGAGGCGCTGGCCTGCGGCGCGCCGGTGCTGACGAGCGCGGCGACGGCGACGCAGGAGGTCGCGGGCGATGCTGCGCTGCTGGTCGACCCGAATTCCGCGCAGGACATTGCGAGCGGCATTGTCAGGCTGGCGTCCGACGCGGAACTTCGCGCCGCTCTCCAGAGGGCCGGCGAAGATCGCGCGCGCATCTATTCGTGGGACGACGCAGCGGCGCGCTACGCGGCGCTGTTTCGCGATCTCGGCGCGGAGATCTGATCAGGCCGCGCTGCGGCCGTCGTCCCTGGGCCTCAGACGCGCGATCTGCTCCTTCAGCTTCGACAGTTCATCGTCGCTCAGTTCCTCCACCGCGATGATGCTGTTGCGGGCCTGTCCGACGGCGCGAATGAGCTCGTCGAGTTTCAGGTGAATCGCCGTCGTGTCGCGGTTCTGCGTCGCCTGTATCAGGAACACCATGAGAAAGGTGACGATCGTCGTGCCTGTGTTGATGACGAGTTGCCACGTATCGCTATAGGCGAAGACAGGACCGGTGACGCCCCACACTGCGACGATTGCGGCGGCGGTCGCGAAGGTCGCCGGCCGTCCCGAATAGTGGGCCGTCTTGGTTGCGAGTTCCCGGAACCATCCTTCGCGATCGTTCTTGACGTCGCCGCCCAGCGACGACGAAGGCAGGATTCCGCGCATGGAATGTCCTCTCGGCTGACCGCCGCTTCAACGCGGCGAAATCCGTTACGGTTCCGGCGGGCCAGAGCTTTACGGAAAGTTCAGCCGATGGCGCCCATCATTCTCGCATGAAGCGAAAGCCGCTCTCGTCCGTCTCACTCGACCGCTGCGCCTATGCGGCTGGCTATGCGGCGGTGTCGGCCTGGGACGACGAAGCGCCGTCGCGCGCGCTCAGGCGCCAGCGCACGCCCGCTTCGACGTCGTTCTGGCGGCTCGCCCTGATGCTCGTCTTCGTCGTGGCCTGACCGCGAATCTTCGTTAATCAATTTCGGTCAACGTGCATGCGTCTCAACGAGGACGACGCGTATGTACCATCTCCTCCTGCGCCAGCTCGAACATCTGCAACGCGAACTGGCGGTCGCCGACCCGACCAACCTGACACAGACCGTCGACGCCGTGGGCGCCATGGCCGCGAGCCTGCGCCGTCTCGACGATCGCATTCCGCGCGCCACGCGGACCCGCGCGCCAGCGCGCGGCCAGACGCGTCGCGTGGCGTAACCAACGCCCATCGTCGCGCTTGATTCCGCTTCAGCTCTAGGCGAGTTTGCCCCACCGGCCGCGTAACGCGTGCGTTTCAGGGGTGCTCATGCCTGTAGAAATTCTGAACCAGCTCAAGTCCCTCCGTCAGAACGTGGCGGAGGAGCTCCAGAAAGACCCGCGCTTTCTGACGCTCAATTCGCTGGACAAGTCGATCGCCGAAATCACCAAGGTGCTCGTCGCATCGGGCGCGCTGCCCGCCGGAACGGAACATTCGGCCGATCCCATCCCCGGGCTGAACAAGCCCTCCGCCGCCGCGCCCGCGAAGGCGGCAGCCCAGGCCGCGGGTAAACCGGCCAAGAAATCAATCGTCAAGGCTGCCGCCGCGGTCGCCGCGGGCATAGCTGTCGCCGCCGTCGGCGCAAAGGCCGCGGCTGCGGCCGCCGCCCCGGCCGCTGACGAGGATTCCGGCGACGAACCCTCGGAGGACGACGCAAGCGCCGCTCCGGCCGCGCCGAGGAAGGCGGGAGCGTCCGCCGCCGCCCGCGCCGCCGCGCAGGACGAGGAAGCCGACGGCGATGCCGACGCCGACGGGGGCCAGTCCCCGCGCCGCCCGTCCGGCTATACGCCCATGGCGGCGCGCGAGGGGGCGCAGAAGTACCAGCCCTCGGCCACCATCAAGTTCGCCAAGCTTCCGGGCGCGGTCGACCTGCGTCCGCTGATGACGCCGATCGAGGACCAGGGGAATACCAATTCCTGCGTCGCCAATGCGGTGGCCGGGGCCTACGAATATTGGGTGAAGAAGGCGACCAAGACCGACACGGCGATCAGCCGTCTGTTCGTCTATTACAACGCGCGCTGGCGCGACGGCTCGCAGCACGAGGACGGCGGCAGCGTCATCCAGCTCGCCATGGAAGGCCTGCAGAAGTTCGGCGCCTGTTCCGAACAGGTCTGGCCGTTCGATCACCGGCTCGTCCTGCACAAGCCCGGCTCCGACGCCTACAAGGAAGGTTCGCGCAATCGCGTGCAGGACATGGCGCAGGTGCCGCTGCAGCTCGAATCCTGGAAGCAGGCGCTGGCTGAAGGCAAGCCGATCGTCTTCGGTTGCGCGCTGTTCGATTCCTTCGACGAGTGCAGCAAGCGCGGCGGCGTGGTGCCGATGCCGGCGCCGAAGGAATTGTCGCGCGGCGAGCACGGCAATCATTCGATGTGCGCGGTCGGCTACAACGACGCCGAGAAGGTGTTCATCGTCCGCAATTCGTGGGGCACGGAATGGGGCGAGGACGGCTATTGCTACATGCCGTACGACTACCTGCTCAATCCGAAGTTCAACGACGGCGACAGCTGGGTGTTCACGCCGCGCGTGCCTATGCCGCCGCCGCGCGACGCCTGGATCGAGCAGCCCGTCTACATCACCAATCGCGGGCAGGGCGTCGATTTCGAAATCTCGCCCTACAGCATCGCCGATTATGCCTCGTTGGCGATCGACCTGTTCGCCGACGTGCGGCGTCCGTTCAACACGACGCTGCTTTCGGACTACAGCGAATATGTCTCCTGGGCGAGCGCCAGCCAGTGGTCGCTGATGGAGAGTTTCGACTACGAGAGCTATCTGGCCGAATACAGCGAGGAATCGGAATATTCCGAGGAGCTTCTGGACGAGGAATCCCTGGAGGAGGAATCGCTCGAGGAAGAGACGCTGGAGGACGAGGAATCGCTCGACGAATCCGAAGAAGAAGAATTGCTCGACGAGGAAGAATCCGAAGACGAGGAATCCGAGGAGGAAGAATCCGAAGAGGATGAGTCCGAGGACGAGGAATCCGAGGAGTCGGAAGAATCCGACGAAGAGTCCGACGAGCAGGACTGGGACGACGACGATGCCGAGGCGGAGGATGATTCCGAGGCCGAAGACGACGACGCTGGCGAAGACGACGACGCGGGCGACGATGACGACGCTGGAGACGACGATGACGGCGGCGGCGATGACGACGCTGGAGACGATGATGACGGCGGCGGCGACGACGACGGCGGTGGAGACGACGACGGGGGCGGCGACGAAGGCGGCGGCGGGGATGACGAGGAATAGTCGCGTCTCCACGGTGAAACGGACGGCCTGAAAATGGCCGTCCTCGCCGGGACAATTATCGCGCTTGTCTGGCTGGCGGCCTCCGCCGTCTGGGGCTTCATGGTCCTGATGGGCGGCGTCATGGCCAATGATTCCGGCGCGGTCGCATCGGAACGCCACGCGGCCTTGCTCGCCATCATGATGGCCGGCGTCGTCGCGGCGGCTCTCGCGGGGCCGGCGGCCGGCTGCGCCATATTCTGGAGCGACGCGCGCCGTCCCTTGCTCTGGACTTGCGGCGCGCTGCTCGCCGGCGGCCTGGCGCTGCAAATCTATGCATGGCGCGCTTTCGTCGCCGCGGCGGCGATGCGCTGAAACGAGACGCCGGCGCGGAGCGTGCGCCGCGGCACAGCTTCCGTCGGACGACCCGCTAGGTTCGGCCTGACACGACGGAGCTTTCCATGGACAGGCTATATCGACATGCGCTGACGAAGATCGCGGTCTTCGGCGCGCTCGCGCTGCTTGCGACGCTGTCGACCTCGCACGCCGCCTCGCCGCTTGACGACTATCTGTCGGCCCGCGACGCCTATGTCGCGAAGTTCGATTCCGGCGACAAGGAAGTCGACTACAAGAAGATCGAAAAACCGCACGCCGCCGCCATGGCCGATCTCGAAAGGAAATTGCGGGCGCTCGTCGGGCCGGTCGAGATCGCGGGTGCGGGGTCTGCCAAGAGCAATCTCGGTTCGCTCATCAAGGGCGACATGGATTTCGGCAAGCTCGACGCGCTCGTCTTTACGCAACGCGGCGGCAAGACCGAGACCGTCGTCTCGACGCGCGGCCTCATCGACAAATGGCTCGTCGAGCACAAGGACTGGTGGGACAAGGACACGCCCAACGTGCCGCAGAAGACCGCCGACGCGCTCGCCTTCGACGGTTTCTACACGCAGGCGCTAAGCGGCGACGCGGCAGTATCGAAATTCGCCGACCTTCCCGTGACGAAGCCCGAGGGCGCGGACGTCGCGACGGCCATGCTCGACCTGCGCAGCCAGGATGTCGGCGTCGGCAGGCCCGACGAGATCATCGTCGCGCTGGTGCGCGGCGAGCGCGTGTTCCTCGTCTCGTCGCCGGCAGCGGGCAAGGCGCCGGCCTTTCCGGCCTGCGACGCGGCGTGGAAGGTCATCGAGAAAAAGGCCGCCAGGGCCGATGGCGATACGGCCTCGAAACTCGAGGAAGAGGGCTCGGCGGCCTATCGCACATGCTACGTGGAAAAGCTGAAGGCGACGCCGTCGTGGCAGGCATTCATCGCGCAGGCGCAGAAGGCGATCGACGCGCTGCCGAAGTGAAGGCGGGCGCGCTTCCGCGACGGCGGCCCGAAACGCAAAAGGGCGGCCTTACGGGCCGCCCTTCGCATCGGTCGTCCGCTGAGGACTAGACCGAATAGTACATGTCGAATTTTGTTATCACATATTAAACTATTGAAAAGATTGGCATTAATAAAATGGACGGACCGGTCTCCGGACCGACTTTCCACCCGAAATGGGGAACAAGTTGAGGCCAGACTGCTTTACTGTCGAGAGAAGTACGCTGATGGGGTGGGCGTCCGGGTTGCGGCCGGGATTTATGCGAAATATCGACCGGAGGCGGACCACCATTTCGAATGAAACTCAGCAGTGCGGAATTTCTCCCTGTTTGGGAGCAGGAGGAAATTCACACGGGCTTGTGACTATTTTGCAGAATTCGGGCGGGCAACCCTTTCTTCGTTCGTTGCACAATTCTTCGACGCCTTGCGACACTGACCGAACCTGGTCAAGCAACGACTTTGAGTTGCTGCGCGCCGCAATGTATCGTGCGTTCGCCGCATTACCCACGAACCGACGCAACTCATCTGGTTGAAGGCCGGACATATAACGGCGGAGGTCCAAGTTCCGCATGAGCGAGGAAATTGCGCCAATTTTTGCCTCATCTCCATTGGCCGCGCCGCGACACAGGGCCTCAGACAACTCCATGGTGTACGGTTCATAAAAATCTTTGCGCACGAGTATCCGATTCAAATCGTGCTGGGACAATTGAGAGCCCGCGTCCTGAAAGAAATTACTGATCGCGCTAGTCAGATGGGTTACCTCGTCACTTGAATATTCGAACTCATTGTTTTCGGTCGCCGCAACGGAATTTGCACGTTCTACAAGAGGGGATTTCCGAAGCCCAAGTGCCGCAATCGTTTGGTCAAGTAGATTAGGCCCGACCTGAATCGTGTCCTTCATGAAGTAACCCGTGCATTCCCAACGCGGAGTTCCACCGCTGATTAGACCACATCCAAAGAATGGAGTTGGAAACCATACGTACGGGTGTGCGCGCGCTTGAGCAGCCTGACTTATCAAGCCTTTGAGCGATGAGATTTGGACGCGGTCGATTGAATAGGGAAGGGAAGCGTTAAACTTGCCATCCTCGTGTGTTGAGGTGACGCGAAGTTCTTCACGGTCGGGCTTTTCGTGACTTGTGATCCAACAAACGCCGGGGAGCTTCGAGTCAAATCGTCCGTTTGGTTCTCGCACGGGTGACACTGGAGGGGCACCAAGATAGGGCGGGATTATCTTCGTCGCTGTCGCACAAGTTGAGGCATTGGCAAGCCGCTTACGAGTTACGCCGTAAACGTTTGAATCAAATATTTCGGTCACGCTATAATCATCGAGAAGATTTTGTGAAAAGCGATGAAGGATGCCGGAACTTTCGATTATCAGCGCCTGAGTCGGCTGATTAAATTCAATCCTTGTCCCATAGTTCTCGTGAGCGACAAACTCCTCGAACGCTGCAATCTCCGCGTGACTTTGCCATGCCATGTGTCCGTAGGCACCAAACCAAACTGCGGGAACGATTAGCCACACAAATTTCCTGACTGCGATAGCTTCGGCAGCCAGTAGAAACATCCCAGCGTTAATGATGCCAGCATGGAAGGCGGCGGCCGCGACCATCATCAAAACGACCCCGGTAATCGGGAATATCTGAAGGACGGCCAAAATTGGCGATAGGAGAAATACCAATAAAGAGCGCGGCAGATACATTGGAAAGCGTTCCTTTTTCTGAACTATTTATAATGCCGCGCCGATTGAAGATCGGTAAAAGGTACCACCGTGGACTCTGTAGTTTGCGCTCGTACTTGGGCGTGCTGAAGAACCGCTGACTACCCATATTTTCCGTTTGTAGCATCTGCAGTCGGGATGCCGACGTTGACGGATGAAAGCCGGCGAATGGCTGGCCTGTTCCGGCGATGTAATTCTTTAGCGTAACCCACCGGCCGCCTCGTGGGGGTGGGGCAGACTCGGGGACGCCTGTGGGACCCTAGTCCCTGATTTGGCGGGAAAATTTCGCGTAGGGTATGGCCTCGTTTCACGCAGCTTCTGCAATGCGTGCGCGAGCGCGGCGCACGGCGGTCGCGGTCCAAGTCCCGCCGCGCGGCGTCGGAATGCCGCGCGCCGTCAATTCAGCGGCGATCCGATGCAGCGACGCGCCAGACGCGGCAATCTCTTCAATGGTAGGCAGCACGTCCCGCGCGCGCTCTTGCGCCTTGGCGCGGCGCGTCGCGACGCTGTTGGCGACGCCCGTACCTATGATCTGATGCAACTTGCCCCTGTTGCCGCCAAGAGCGACGCCACGGGCCTTGGCGGCGGCGAGAGCGGCCTTCGTGCGGGCGCTGATCATCTCGCGTTCTTTCTGCGCGACCAATGCGAGAATTCCGACGCTGAAGGAGTCCGCGTGGGGCATGTCGCACGCCACAAACTGGATGCCGCTCTTCTGGAGGCCCAGCAGGAAATGAGCGTCACGACTCAATCGGTCGAGCTTGGCGATGACAAGCACGCCATTGTGCAGGCGAGCGGTGGCTATTGCCTTCGCTAGTTCGGGCCGGTCGTTGCGTTTGCCGCTTTCGACCTCCACGAATTCCCCGGCGATCCGAGCAGTCGGATACGCCGCCAGATGCGCGGCGACGGCGGCGCGCTGGGCTTCGATCCCGAGCCCCGACTGGCCCTGACGGACGGTCGAGACCCGGAGATAGGAGATTAGGACTGTTTTCCCGGATTCCATGTCAGAACACACCAATCACATCGGACGTAGTGATTTATGACACGAGGCGGGCGGACGATAAAGGGCTTTTGGATCAAATAGTTAACGGAAAAACGGGGTAGGGCGACTGTTTGGGCCGAGAAAGCCGCCCATTTAAGTGTTGCAAAAATACAACGCTCTCCATTGCCAAATTGTTATGAACTATAACAATATTTGCCTGCCCCCGTCTCTTGTCGCCGAGACTTGCGCGCGCTCGCGGTTAAATCGACTGTTGATTTCCGCTGAGAGTTGACCCGGGATTTCCGTTGAGAACTGACCCGTGGTTGATGATGGTTGCGAGGTCAGGCGTTCGTCAAGTTCCGAGGCTTCTCCTTGTTGGGTTTGGCGGGCTTCGCCGAGCTATTCTTGAAGCGGAAGCTGTCGTTGCCGGTCTCGAGGATGTGGCAGCGGTGCGTGAGGCGGTCGAGCAGCGCGGTCGTCATCTTCGGGTCGCCGAACACGGTGGCCCATTCGCCGAAGCTGAGATTCGTCGTGATGATGATGCTGGTGCGCTCGTAGAGCTTGCTCAGGAGATGGAACAGCAAGGCGCCGCCGGAGGCGCTGAACGGCAAGTAGCCCAGCTCGTCGAGGACGACGAGGTCGGAGTGGGCGAGGCGCGTTGCGATCTGTCCCGGTTTTCCCTGCAGCTTTTCCTGCTCGAGCGCGTTGACGAGTTCGACAGTGGAGAAGAACCGGACGCGCTTGCGGTGCTGCTGGATGGCCTGGACGCCGATCGCCGTGGCGAGATGTGTCTTGCCAGTGCCGGGGCCGCCGACCAGGACGACGTTGTGCGCATCTTCCAGGAACTCGCAGCGATGGAGTTGTCGCACAAGCGATTCGTTGACCTCGCTGCTGGCGAAGTCGAAGCCGGTGAGATCGCGGTAGTTCGGGAAGCGCGCCGCCTTCATCTGATAGGCTGTCGATCGGACCTCCCTATCGGCGGTCTCCGCCTTCAGAAGTTGCGACAGGATCGGCAGGGCGGCCTCGAAGGCTGGAGAGCCTTGTTCGGTCAACTCGCCGACGGCTTGAGCCATCCCGTGCATCTTGAGGCTGCGCAGCATGATGATGACGGCGCCGGCGGCTGGATTATGACGCATGGCGCACCTCCCCGACAGTGCGCAGGGCGTCGTAACGCTCGACGTCGGCTTGCGGTTCGGTGGCCAGCGTCAACGCTTGCGGCGCCTTTATCGGCGGCGTGTCCGTCGGCTTTCCGTCGACAAGGCGGTGCAGCAGATTCAGGATATGTGTCTTCGTCGGGGCTCCGGCCTCCAGCGCCAGTTCGACGGCGGTGAGCACGGCCTGCTCGTCATGCTGGAGCACGAGAGCCAGGATCTCGACCATCTCGCGGTCGCCGCCTGGTGTCTTGAGCATGCGCTGTTGCAGAGCCCGGAACGCGGGAGGCAGCTCGACGAACGGCGCGCCGTTCCGGAGGGCGCCGGGCTTGCGTTGCACGACTGCCAGATAATGCCGCCAGTCGTAAACCGTCGTAGCGCTTTGCCGTTGGTGGGAGCGGGCGAAGGCGCGAGGATGCTCGCAGATGATCTGCCCCTCGGCGACGACGACAATACGCTCAGGATAAACCCGAACGCTGACCGGACGATTGGCGAACGACGCCGGCACGCTGTAGCGATTGCGATCCAGATGGACCAGGCAAGTCGGCGAGACCCGCTTGGCGTATTCGACGAACCCGTCGAATGGTCGGGGAAGCTGCATCAGGAGCCCGGCTTCTTCAGCCCAGGCGTCGGCGATCGTTCCCGGGTGCGAGCCGTGCGGCGTCAATGTCCATAGTTCCCGGCATCGCGCTTCCAGCCAGTCGTTCAGCGCCGCCAGTGAGGCGAAGTTGGGCATGGGTTGCCAGAGCCGATGGCGCGCATCCTGGACGTTCTTTTCGATTTGCCCTTTCTCCCAGCCAGACGCCGGATTGCAGAACTCGGCCTCGAACAGGAAGTGGCTGACCATGGCCGAGAAGCGCGCGTTGACCCGGCGCTCCTTGCCGCGGCCGATTTTGTCGACGGCCGTCCGCATATTGTCGTAGACGCCCCGCCGCGGCACGCCGCCTAGAACGCGGAAGGCGTGATTGTGAGCGTCGAACAGCATCTCATGGGTCTGCTGAGGATAGGCCCGGAGCACGAAGGCGCGACTGTAGGAGAGCTTGAAGTGCGCGACCTGCAACTTGGTTCGTTCGCCGCCGATGATCGCCCAGTCTTCCGACCAGTCGAACTGGAATGCTTCGCCGGGCGCGAACACCAGGGGAACGAACACGCCACGGCCGGTAGTCTTCTGTTCCCGCTGCCGAGCGGTCTTCCAGTCGCGGGCAAAGGCCGCCACCCGATTGTATGAGCCGTCATAGCCGAGAGCCGCCAGGTCGGCATGCAATTGCTTGATCGTCCGCTTCTGCTTGCGCGACTTCGCCGCCTCTTGACGCAGCATCTGCGACAGCTTTTCGGCGTAAGGATCTAGCTTGCTCGGCCGGTCAGGCGTGTTGAACTTCGGCTCGACGCTGTCCGATCGCAGGTATTTGCGGACTGTGTTCCTCGACAGCCCCGTCCGCCGCGATATCTCCCGGATCGAATACCGATCCCGATAGCGCCAGCGTCGGATGACGCTCAATAACTCCATGTCGATCACTCCGTCGCCCCCTGCCTAGGCCAAGGGGGCAAAGTTCGAACATGGGTCAGTTCTCGATGGAAAAACCCGTGGCGCCCGGGTCAGCTCTCAGTGGAAATCAACAGCGCGATTCCAGAGTGATCGCGAGCGTGTTGAGCACCTATTCGGCATCTATGAGAAGCTCGTCACTCCGCTGATCGCCGCGAGCGCAGATCGAGGTTCGGCGCGCACTTCCCGTAAAAAGCAAGCTTCAGTTCCATAGTGGTCTGTTCAATCACGACCAACGCCGCTCTAGCGCCTGATCTACGAAACTGTTTGGCCATGACCAACGGCTAATTCCGAATAGCCAATATTGGGAGACGATTTCAGGATTCAACGAGCTTCTATTGCAGTCTAACGTGCCTCTGACTCTACATGTCTTGCAGCACATCAGCACGAATAAGGCTCATTATGAGCGAAATGCTGGACAAATTGACCACATATTTCCGAGGGCGGAACTTCGAAGGAAACAGTTCGACGAGTCAGAAATCAATCACTTCGCTAATTATTGGATTCTGGCTGCGAGCAAGAACCAGAACAAGAGCGACAAGCATCCGGCAAAATTTTTCGAGGACGTTAGCGATTCTGAAATGCAGCGAGCGATCATTGACCGCGAGATGCTTGATTACAGAAGGTTTGGCACCTTCTTGAGAGATCGTAGCGAAAAGATCGTGGCGACCGTTGGAAAGCGGCTCGGCTTTTCCGACGCGGATTTCGCTGAACTGGAGTGATCGCGATCCGCAGAGGGCGAGGGGCGCGGCAAGGACCTGACCCCAGACCTGAGAACAGCGCTTACGTGGTTACGAAATCAACTTAAGCCCATCCTGATTTCTCGAGGGTCGCGAGCCTGCCGAATTCGACAGCATGTTGGCTAGACCAAAAAGAACGTTCTCAATTTCCTTCTGCGGGACATGTAGGCGATCCGCTATTTCCTTCTTTGTGATCTTTTCGGACCACAGTGTCGTAAGCACCTTCTGCCAGATAATCGACTGCTCCCGCGCGATTCCAAATGGTTCCGATGTCCTGTAACCAGCGTCAGTCGCTTGAATACAAAACATGCGGTATTGCCAGTCTGACAATATTTGCAAGGCATGTAGCCGATAGGTAAGCGCCATGACGGACACCAGCCATCTCTTCTTTGCAACAATGATTTGATTAAGTGCGTGAACCCGTGGGATTTGAGCTCTAACGTCCTCCTCTGGCATTAGGAAAGCAGAAGCAAATTGATTTGCATCATCTTCCGCGCGACGCCCTCTTGGGCCGCCATGCTTATGCAAGACGAGATGACCGAGTTCATGCGCAGCGTCGAAACGGCTATGCTCTGGCGATTTCATCATATTTAGGAATACGTATGGTCGTTCGCCACGCCAAACAGAGAATGCATCTACCGTTCTTGTATTTTCGGCGAGGGAAAAAACACGAATACCTTTTGCTTCCAGCAAATGGACCATGTTTCTTACGGGCCGCTCACCTAGCGCCCATTCTTCGCGCAAAGACCGCGCCGCAACATCCGGCTTGTCGTCGGACAAGTCGATCAATTGCGGCGCGGGAAGGTCAAAATTTTGGTCGACCCAATCGGACAACAGGTAAGAAATAGTCCCCGCCGCCAGAGCGGAATCTCTGTCCTTCGCAGACATCGCAGTCAGTCCACGAAAACTGGCGGCGTCTGGTACCACTTCCTCTACGTCCGGCTCATGGAAAAACTGAACGGGAAAATCCAGCACCGCTGAGAATTTAGCGATCATCTCGTCGGGCGGGTCGATGTCGCCGCTTTCGTACCGCAAGACGGTATGCGGCGTTACGTCAATTGCGTCCGCGAAGCCCTTCTTGGTCAGCCCCCGCCGCCGGCGAGCAAGGCTGAGTCGTCCCGGCGTAAACATGTTGCTTATTTCCGACGGATATTGATCTCGATCTCTCGGCCTGCATCGCCTCCGCCGCTTTCGGACAGGGTTTTAATCGCGATCCGCTCCCATTCACCGGGTCGCAAAATCCAAATCCGTTCACTGTATTCGATAAAGTAACCAGAACTAAAATCGATTGGTCGCGACAGTTCTGCTCTGACCAGTTTGCCGTCGTCGAAAACGCAAAGCTGCCAAAGATCAAATACGTTTTCTTTCACCTGTCGCGGATGTTCACGGCGAAACAAGTCCAACTGGTTATTCAAATCAGTGATTTTTTCGGCGGCCGGCCCCTTGAGTGTACGGTTGCGCGGTGACCTGCTGAGATCGCAGACGCCGGCGTCTGCATTCATCACCGTGATCTTCCGTCGAAAGTCCCTATTGATGATGTGTTCGATGCCATTGTCATCGCCCGACTCCCATCCTTCGCGGCGGAAAATCTGACGCATCCTGGTTATGCCGGCATCCCACGCGAAATAGCCAGGCGATGCCTTCGGGCTATCCGCTCCACGCGACGCGCGCGCCGCCACCATCGCAGTGACAACGTCGACCCACTGAGAACGGGTCGAATTGAAATATTGGGCGAGGCGACGATCGCACTCGCGCGGAGTTTCGTGAATTATCGCAGCCATCGAATCACCACGTAACTTTTTTCATTCACGAATGTGAGTGAAAAAAGTTACGTGGTCAAGCAACGGTTCCTACTTTCTCGAAACCAAGGACTCTCCCCTAAACCGGAGGAGGACACGGTCTCAGGTCAAATTCAGCGCGACTCATTTGTCCCTTTGGGCGCAGCACGTGGCAGCCCCCATTGCGCCGCCAGTCTCAAACAGGCCGTTTCCTAACAATAGAAACCCAAAGAAAATTACCATAGCTCATGCAGAACCTCTCCCTCGGGTGGATTCAATAAAATTGACTCATCTTTTATGTAGTAAAGCTCCAAGCGTCCCTTTTGCGAACTGCTCTCAATAACGCGCGCACCGTCTAATACACAAAGAAAACCAAAAACTGCCCTATCGGCAACATCCATGATGATAGAGGAAAGAATTTTCTTCTGATCGTCTTCTAAAGAATTGTACCATTTTGATCGCTTGAGAACCTCTTGTGATGGGCGTTTGCCAGGGGGGCGTTGCAACACGCTTAGCTCTTGAGACACCGCAGCATCCCTAACGACGATCTTGAGCAAGTCGACAAACTGTTTACCGTCCATCATAGCCCCATTTGGCAAAGGCGCCGGGATACATCTGCTTGTTAAGATTGATTAGTTCTTGGAGCGGCGTATTCGATGCGTTCGTATAATTCCGAAGGTTGCGTATGTCCCGAGCCAGAAGACTGCGCGCTGTTCCGGTATACGGCCCCGAAAGTCGAGGTATCAGCGCATGCTCGGCTTCTGGGAGAACAATGGAAGGACCGCTCCATCTTAGGTAGCCAGGAATAATCTGCCCAGCGGGATTCGCTTGTACTACGTGATGTATATCCAAGGCATCCCCGACGACAGAACGCGCCTTTAGTGAGTAGTACGTCCCGACCGCATATGGAGCTACCCCCTCGGCGGGTCCTCCCGCGCCCGGCCCATTTCCATCGTCACCGCCGTCACCACCGGTCCCACCTCCGCCGGGCGGGCGGCCACCCGCTCCGCCCGCTGCCGCTGCTGCGGCAGCGGGAGTTGGATTGTCAGCAGCGAGTCCGAGCGGATCTGTGAGGTTCAGCGGGTCATTATTGACGTAGGCGTAGAGGTTGGAGCCGCCGGCGTAGCTGATCGGATCGGTTTGCAGGAACCGGCCGAGCTGCGGCGAATACATCCGCGCCCGGAAGTCGTAGAGGCCGTTGGTCTCGGCATCGATCCGCGCGCCGGTGTAGCGGAGCGTCCCGGCTGTCGTGGCGCTTTCGCCGAATGCGCCATATCCGGTCTTGGTTAGTGTCCCGGTCGCCGAGTCGAGCGACCCGATGATCGAGCCCTGGATATCCGGGATGAAGGTCGTGCGCGTGTTGGCCGCGACGTTGATCTGGGCGAGCGGCTCGTTGAGGCCGGGACCGAAGGCGTACCAGCGCGAGATCTCCCCGCTCGTCGCATAGTCGAGGAGGGCGCGATTGGCGGGATCGGTGACATAGAGCGTCGTCGAGCCGCCGGTCGTCCTGGATTTGCGATGGCCCAGCGCGTCGTATGAGTAGGTGGCGACCGTGCTGCCGCCCTGGCTTGCCGAGATCAGGCGGCTTTCGGCATCGTAGCCGTAGGTGAAGACGCCGTCGTAGGTGAGAGAGCCGTTGCCGTCATAGGTCGGCGTGATCGCGCCGACAGCCGTGTATTGATCGAGATTGTTGACCGAGTAGTTGACGGTTCCCGGAGCCGCAGCAGGGTAGAACCACCAGGAATTATCGCTCGCCGTCTGGCCCGTGCGGCGATTATTGCGATCGTAGGCGAACCCGAATTGTGTCGTGCTCGCCGGAGGCGCCGTCTGGTTGGGAACCGTCCCGAAATTGAGCGCCGTCATCCGGTTGAGGACATCGTAGCTCATGGTCGCCGTCATCAGCGTCGGCCCGGCGGCGATCGTCGGGCTTGGTATGGCCGCGCTATTGTCGCTTGCGCCGGTCAGGCGATTGTCGAGATCGTAGCGATAGGTGACGGTCGCTTCGGACGGGGCTGCCTTGGTCGAAAGCCGGTTGAGCGTGTCATACGTATAGGCGATCGTCGGGCCGGCGCGCGTCTGGCGCGTCAGGATATTGTCATTGGCGTCGTAGCCGAGCCTCTCGACGCTGGAATTTGGATAGGTCGTCGTCGCGAGCCGATCGAAACCGTCATAGGCCAGGGTCGTGATGTTGAATTGCGCGTTGCTGCGCGCAAACGACAGGTTCCCGACCCGACCATCGGGCGTGTAGGCGAAGTGAGCCAGCGGCACGGACTGGATCGCGGGAGTGGCGACCGCGATCAGGCGGCTGGCCGCGTCGTAGGAATAGTTCGTGGTCACCAGTAGCGGATCGACGACGCTCGCCACCCTGTCGACGGCGTCATAGTTATATGTGGTCGTGTTTCCATTGGGGTCGACGAATGTCCGCGGCTTGCCCGTTGGCGTATAGGTGAATTGCGTGACGACGGGTGTGGTGGCGTTGCTGCGGGTGACCGACAGGAGATGGCCGTCGGGATCGTAGACATTGCTGGTTTGAACCAGCAGGGGGCCGCTATCGAACGGACTTGGCGCCGTCGCCGTCAGGAGGCGTCGATCGGCGTCATAGGCTAATGTCGTCGTATTGCCGTTCGGGTCCGTCCGGCTGACGACATTGCCGACCGCGTCATAGCCGAAACGCGTGGTGGCGTTGACCGAGCCGGCGCCTGCGACCCGCGTGACGAGGTTGCCAGAGGCGTCGTAAGCGAAGGTTGTTGCGATGCCCACTGGATCTTTCGCCGAGATCACGTGACCGTAGGCGTCGTAGCGGAACGAACTCGTCGCGTTGAAATGCGGCGCGGAACCGCTGTCGGCCACGATCGACAGAAGATTGCCCGTCGCTGAATCGTAGGCCATCGTCGTGACCAGCCCCAGGGGATCGGTGATGCTGGTCGTCTTGTTGAAAAACGGGTCGTAGGTGAAGCTCGCAGTCCGCGGCGGCAACGGTGAGCCGGGCTTC